>CAVZFQ010000021.1:0-30770 GCA_963774625.1 uncultured Actinomycetes bacterium | reverse complement strand
TCGTCTCATGCGGCCGCGGATGGGAGACTTGGGGGCGGCGATGGCCGACCTGATCGTCTATGTCGACAGTTCGCATGTTCGTGAGGGAGCGCTTGACGAGCTGAAGGCCGGCATCGAAGAACTGGTCGACTTCATCGAGGCGAATGAGCCACGGCTAATCGCCTACAACGTCTACTTCAGCGACGACGGCACCAGGATGACCGTGGTGCACGTGCACACCGACGCCGCATCGCTGGAGTACCACCTGGAGGTCGCGGGTCCGGTCTTTCGCCGGTTCGTGGACCTGGTCACCCTGTCGTCGATCCACATCTATGGCGAGCCGAGCGAGAAAGTGCTGACCCAGGCTCGAGAGAAGGCACAACTGTTGGGGCGAGGCGACGTGGTCGTGGACTCCTGTACGCAGGCTTCACTCGTTTCATCGCTTCTCACTATGTCCACTAAAGTGCTGGCCCCGGCGAGAGGAGCGGCCCAATGTCCACATTCATCAGGTTGTTGCTGCTGGCAGCACTCATGCCGGCCGGCCTGCTGGCCGCGGGGTCGTCTTGGCCGCCAATCCGCCTGACCCCGACCTGGAGCCGGGCTTTCCCGTGAGGACGTTCGAGAGGCCTGGCTCGTACCACGCCGGGCCGGCCATCCATGCCCTCGTCGGCAACATCGACAGCGATCCGACTATGGAGATCCTGGTGACTGCGCTGGCCGGCGGCCCGCTATACGCGTGGAACTCGGACGGCTCGCCGCAGCCGGGCTGGCCCCCGGCGAGCATCCTGGGCGCCGGCTACCCGGCATTGGGCGAGCTCTCGACGTCCTTTCCCGGCTTCGAGGTTTTTTCTGCGTACTGGGGTGACGACCTGGTCGCCTACAACGGCGCTGGTGTCACGCTCCCGGGCTGGCCGCGGAGCGGCTCCAACTACATCGCCACCCCGCCGGCCCTGGCTGACGTGGACGGCGACGGCCTCGACGAGATCTTCATCGAGGAGGAGGACTGGGCGCTGCACGCATACAGGGCGAATGGCTCCGCTCTCCCCGGCTGGCCTGTCAGTGGCGATGGGGGGCAGGAGCGGCACACGCCCGCCATTGGTGACCTCGATGGCAACGGCGACCTGGAGATCGTGACGGCTTCGGGCTGGACCAGCCCGGGCGTCTACCTTCACGCCTACCACCACAATGGCACACCGGTCGCCGGCTTCCCCGTCCTGTCGAACGGCTCCGTCGACACGTTCCCGGTGATCGGAGACGTAGACGGCGACGGCTCCCAGGAGATCGTGATGGTCGCAGGACAAACGGTCAAAGTGCTGTCCGCCAACGGCACCTTGGAGCGCACGATGACCGCGGCGAGCAGTCCCGGCTACGGCACCGCTCCCGCCCTCGGCGACCTGGATGGAGACGGCGTGCCCGAGATCGTCGTGCAGACCGAGAACGCCCTCGACGTCTGGAAGGGCGACGGCACGACCTTCACCGGGTGGCCAAAGACGTGGTCCGGCAGCTGGCTCGGCAACTCCGCCCCCGTGATCGGCGACGTGGACGGCGACACCCTGCCGGACATCGCCCTCACGAAGCAGGTGGCAGGCTCATGCTGCGACGGCGAAGTTCGGCTCTACAACCGCAACGGCGTCCTGCATCCGCGCTTCCCAAAGCCACTCGTGATCGGCTCGGGTGGCGCTCCCGCCATCGCGGACATCGACCTGGACGGCCGTAACGAGCTCGTGGTGATGGGAAGCGCCTGGTCCGGTTTTTCCGGGGAGTACGACAAGGTGTGGGTGTACGACCTGCACGGTGCGACGTACGGGCCCGTGGAGTGGGGGCAGTTCGGCGGCGACGCGCGGCACCGCAACAGCTATGGAGCGCCGCCTGCTCCACCTCCACCTCCTCCGCCGCCTCCACCACCGCCGCCTCCACCACCGCCGCCGCCTCCTCCTCCGCCTGCTCCACCGCCTGCGCCTCCACCGACTCCGCCACCTCCGGGCCACCACCGCCACCAGCGCCTCCACCACCGGCAGCACGCTGCCGCGTGCCGCGTGTGGTCGGGCTGCGGCCGGCGGCTGCCAAGCGGAAGATCCGGCAGGCACGCTGTTCAGTCGGCAGGCTGCGCAGGAAACGGTCGCGACGAGCTGGCCGCGTGATCCTGCAGAGCCCGCGGGCCGGCGCCGTCCGGCGTGTCGGCTTCCCGGTCAGCCTGGTCGTCGCACGAAAGTAAATGTCGATCTCGGTCCGGCGCGTTCGTCGTCCTAGGAAAGGCTGGACCCAACGACGAGAGGAGCGACGATGAAGTACCTGATGCTGGTCTGCTGGGACGCCGGGCGCATGGACGCCCAGACCGAGCCCGATCCAACTGACACTCCGGACGAGGAGAGCTTTCCCTGGCTCGACGACCTCCAGGCGCAGGGCAGGTGGATCACCGGCGACCAACTGGCTCCGCCGCGCCGGGCGCGCTCTGTCCGCGTCCGCGACGGGAAGGCGCTCGTCACCGACGGTCCGTTCGCCGAGACCAAGGAGGCGGTCGGCGGGTTCGACATCATCGAGTGCGACAGCCTCGAGGAGGCGGTCGAGATCGCGGCCGGGCATCCCATCGCCCAGTCGGGGACGATCGAGGTTCGGCCACTCTGGGGGAACTGACGTTGCTGTTCGAGCCGGAAGCGCACGAGGCGCCCGTCAAGGAACCGTGGAGCGCTGAAAAGGCACGGACGGCGATTGCTTCGATCGCTGCCGACGCGGAGAGCGCGTTCGACGACGGCTGGCCGACGCACCCGCAAGACATCGAAGACGACGACGACGCGTCGACACGCTTCCGGACGGTGTACCTCGGAGGTGCGGGGGTCGTGGATGCGCTCCGCCGCCTTGCGGGGCGGGGCTTCGTCCAGCCAGGACGGGACTACGTTCCGTATCTGGAGCGGTCGCTCGAAGCCCCGCCGGATTTTCCTGACGAGAACCCTGAGCGCAGCCTTTGTTTGGGCGAGACCGGAATCCGGCTCGTGTTACAGAGGCTCGCACCATCTCAGGAGAATCTCGACCGGCTAGCCGAGCTGATCGCGGCGAACGAGCAGGACGAACGTTGCGAGTTGATGTGGGGAAGTCCCGGCACGATTCTCGCCGGTCGCGAGCTCGGCCTCGACGTGACGGCGAGCGTCGAGTGGCTGCACAGCCGGCGGGACGCGGACGGGCTGTGGACGCAGCACCTGCCCGGGCGCAGCGACCGCATTCTCGGCGCGGCACACGGCTTCGCAGGGTGTGCGCTTGCGCTCGCCGATCTGGCCGACGTCTCGGAGACGCTCCAGCGCTTCGCCGTCGAGGAGGATGGGCTCGTCAACTGGCCGCCGGTCGCAGGGGGGCTCCTCGACGACAAGGGCGACGGCCGGATCCGTACGCAGTGGTGCCATGGCGCGCCGGGGATCGTCGCGACGCTTGCCCCGATCCTCGACGAGGAGCTTGCAGTCGCAGGCGGCGAGTTGACATGGCGTGCGGGCCCGCTGCGAAAGGGCGCAAGCCTCTGTCACGGCACCGCAGGGAACGGATACGCGTTCCTGGCGCTGCTCGAACGCACGGGGGACGAACGTTGGCTCGACCGGGCACGCACGTTCGCGATGCACGCTGCCGGTCAGGTGGAGCGCAACCGGTCGGAGCTCGGGCGCGGCTGCTACACGCTCTGGACGGGCGACCTCGGGACAGCCCTCTATCTCGCCGACTGCATCGACGGACGAGGAGGGCTACCCCTCCCGTAGGTCCCCGTCCGGCACCACCCCGTTGGTGAAGCTCTCCACCTGCTCCGGCGTGAAGGGCGGGCGGGCGAGCTCCGCGCTCAGGTGGAACGCGCGGAACAGATGCACGATGTAGTGCATCCGCTGCTGGAGATCCGACCAGTCGCGCGCGCCGCAGTCGTCAGGCGTCGGAGCAACCGGCTCGAACCGCGCGAGCAGCTCGATCAGCTCCCCGTCGGTGGGCTCTTTGAGCACCTCCGGGTAGGCGTCGTCCAGATGCGTTCCGAGCGCCAGTACCCGCTCCGGCAGGGTCATGACCATGAGCGAGTCGGTGATCGCCTCGCGTGCGACCCTGCTCGAGGTTCGCTGGAAGCCGGCCGCGACGACGCCGATGGCGGCGCCTGCCGGGCCTAGGACGAACGACCACCAGCGCGCTGCTGACGGGAACACGGCCTCGAGCGCGCGCCGCCCCAGATCCTTCTTCGTTGCCTGCGCGGCATCGAGCGCCTCTCGGATCTCCGGCTGCAGGCGCGTCTGCTCGTGGAAGCCGATCTCGAGGTTCGCGAGCACGGTGAGCTCCGCACGCGCCTTCGGGTCCTGCTCGAACTGCAGGCGCTCGTAACGCGTGAACGCCTGCCGGAGGTAACGCTGACCCTCGGGTGGATCGCCGGGACGCAAATGGTCGAGGTCGGGTGGGGACTCGTTGAGGTAGCGCGCGAACTCGAGCCCGATCTCCTCGAACACCCTCAGGTTCCCGCGCGCGACGGCGGCGCTGGCACGCTCGAACGCGTCGAACGGCGTGTGCAACTCGGCCGTCAGACGACCGATTCGCGTCTCGGGCTGAAAGAGGCCGCGGCGTAGGATCCGACGCCACAGAGTCGCAATCGGATGCAGCAGCCAACGATGGCGCGCGAACCGGTTCCCGAGGTGCTCGAGCAGATCCTCGCCGCGGATGGTCCGGCCTGCTTGTCGTGACGCCCACGTCGCGTAGCTGCACCAGTTAGCGCCCTCACCGCTACGTGCCGCGAACTCCGCTGCGAGACGGGAGTAGCAGTGGGTGATCCGGAGGTTCCGGATGACCGGGTTCGCGATCGCGACGACCTCTCGGATTTCGTCAACGCTCGGCACGGCGGTTGCTGGGGTCGCGTCGGAGTCCACGACAAACAGCGTCTCACGGAGCGCCGGCTAGACCTGGCACTATCGCGACGTGGTGCGCAAGCTAGCCGGCGCTGCCCTGGTCCTGACGCTCGGCGTTGGCTGCGGCGGACTCGGACGTGACGACGGCTCCGCCGAGACGAAACGCGACACGGAGGTTGCGATGGACGTTCGCAAGCAGGTCTACGAACTCACCCCTGAGGATCTCGAGCAGTTCGCGGTGTGGGAGTTCGCGTTGGACGAGGAAGGTGCGCCCGGACAGGACGAAGCGACTGTGAAACCTCGGCCTGACTTGGACGCCGGTGTCGAGCCTGATGAAGGGCTATTCGTGGTGCGGGCGGAGTTCAAGGCCGCCGGCGGCGCCACCTTCGCTGGATTCGTGACACCTGATCCGGATGGGGATCTCGGCGCCATACAGCCAAGCGTCGTGACGGGCGCGGGGCATGTGCCGTTCTGGTTCGGGATGGTCGAGCCCCAGCCAGAAGCCATCGAGAAAAGCTACGCGGCGCTCGAGGTGGGACAGAGCGAGCTCTTCCCAATGACGTTTCGAACTGCGGTACCCGTCAGTGGCGCTTCGATGGAGGGAGAAGTGCCGGGCTTCTTGTATCTCGACGAGAGCGGGGAGCCCCGGGAGTTTTCGGACTAACGGGGCGTCACGACAGGCCGAAAGCGTAGATTCCGCTGATGAGCTTTACCGTTGCCGCCGACGCGTACGACCGGTTCATGGGCCGGTATTCGGTGCCGCTCGCGCCGCAGCTCGCCGATTTCGCGGGGATCGCCGCCGGCCAGCGAGTGCTCGATGTCGGCTGCGGCCCGGGCGCGCTGACGACGGAGCTGGTCCGGCGGCTGGGACCGGATTCCGTATCGGCCGTCGATCCGTCGGAGCCTTTCGTTGAGGCAGCTCGAGAGCGCCACCCCGGGGTGAGCGTGCAACTCGCTGCGGCGGAGGAGCTGCCGTTCGGTGACGACGAGTTCGACGCGTCCCTGGCACAACTGGTCGTTCACTTCATGTCAGATCCCGTCGCGGGGCTGCGCGAGATGGCGCGCGTGACGCGCGAGGATGGTGTCGTGGCAGCGTGCGTCTGGGATCTCGCCGGCGGCGGGGCACCGCTCAGCTTGTTCTGGGAGGCCGCGCACGACCTTGATCCCGGCGTGGATGACGAGTCGCAGATGGCCGGTGCCCGCGAAGGCCACCTTCCGCAGCTATTCGAGGAAGCCGGGCTGCACGACATCGAGGCAACCGTTCTTTCGAACACGGTCGAGCACCCGAGCTTCGAGGATTGGTGGGAGCCCTACACGCTCGGCGTCGGCCCGGCCGGCGGCTACGCGGCCGGGCTCGACCCCGTGCAGCAAGCTCAGTTGCGCGAGCTCTGCCGCGAGAAGCTGCCGGAGGCGCCGTTCAAGCTCACCTTTCGAGCCTGGGCAGCGCGCGGTCTCGTCTAACCCGCTACTTCGGTTGCATCATCCGAAAATGGTTGCCGGACACGTCGCGGAACCCGACGTCGATGCCATAGGGCTGCTCCGTCGGCTCCTGCGTGAACTCGACGCCGCGACTCTTGAGCTCCTCGTAGCTGGCCTGGCAGTCGTCGGTCGAGAAGAAGAGGCCGGTCGCTGCGCCCTTGGCGACTAGCGCAAGGATCTGGTCGCGCGTTTCCTCGTCGAACACGGGGGGGCCTGGCACCGCCATCAGCGTGATGGCGACGTCCTGGCCGGGGACGCCGACGCTGAGCCACCGGAAGTTGCCCATCTCGGGCACCGTGACGTCCTCGCGAAGCTCCAGCCCGAGCTTCTCGGTGTAGAAGGCCAGAGCCTCGTCTTGATCGTGCACCCAGACCTGGGCGTTTGTGAGCTGCTTCAGCATGGTCAAACCTCCGATAGTCGTGAACAGGTCGTGCAGCGACGTTATCCGTGCTGGGCGCGGCTGTCTTCTCCAAAACTGCTGGAGTGCGGGCGCGCATACGCCTGCAGCACGCACGTCGGAATCCGCGCGCGCTCTACCGGAGGATGGGCGGCGCGGTACGCGTTCGGAGAGAGCCCGTACGCCCGGCCGAAGCTCGAAGTGAACGATCCGACGCTCCGTAGCCCGACGGTGACGCAGATCTCCGCCACGCTGTGATCCGTGTTGCGCAGCAGCTCCGCCGCGCGCTCGAGTCGACGGGTCAGCAGGTACTGGTGCGGCGTCTCGCCGAAGGCCCGGCGGAACTCGCGGCTGAAGTGGGCAGGGGAGAGGTGCGCGGCGCGAGCGAGCCCCGGGACGTCGAGCGGCGCACGGTAACTGGCGTCCACGAGGTCCTTTGCGCGGAGGAGGTGCCGGGCCGGATGAGGTGGCGTCATCGCCTTGAGTATTGACAGCGGAGGCGACCTCTTGTAGATTACCGATTGGTTATGGAACTTACCAGTTATAAAGCGAAGAACCAGGACCGGCTCGACGCCACGTTCGCGGCGCTCGCGGATCCGACCCGGCGGGCGATCCTCGCCCGGCTCGCTTCGTCGGGTCAGGCCTCAGTTGCGGAACTGGCCGAGCCCTTCGCGATGAGCCAGCCTGCGATCTCCAAGCATCTGAAGGTGCTGGAGCGCGCCGGCCTGATCTCACGCGGGCGCGACGCGCAGCGACGGCCGAGCCGGCTCGAGGCCGAGCCGCTCGCGGAAGCCAACGAATGGCTGGAGCGCTACCGCCAGCTCTGGGAAGGAAACTTCGAGCGCCTGGACGCCCTGCTCGACGAGATGAAGGACAAAAAGACCAAGAAAGGAGATCACCGATGACGAACACTCGAACACTGGAGGTAACGACGCCGTCGGAGCGGGAGATCGCCATGACGCGCGTCTTCGATGCGCCGGCGACCATGATCTTCGACGCCTGGACGAAGCCCGAACTGCTCAAGCGCTGGCTGGGAGTCCGGAACGGGTGGGAGATGGCGGTCTGCGAGGTCGACCTGAAGGTCGGCGGCGCCTATCGCTGGGTGTGGCGTGGCCCTGACGGGAACGAGATGGGGGTGGGCGGCGTCTATCGGGAGATCGTGCGGCCCGAGCGCCTGGTCGCCACCGAGAAGTTCGACGAAGCCTGGTACCCCGGCGAGGCGATCGACACGATCACCATGGTCGAGGAGGACGGGAAGACGACGCTCACGACCACGGTGCTCTTCGAATCGCAGGAGGCTCGCGACGTTGCCCTCCAGTCCGACATGGAGCGCGGAGTTGCCGAGAGCTACGACGTGCTCGACGAGTTGCTGGCGTCGGACTGACCGGAAGAAGCGATGTGGGCGAGGATCGACGAGTAGTCGTCCTCGCCCGCTCCTTTCTCGACGGCCTCCGCGAACCACTCTCTGACGGCAGCCGCGACCTTCAGCTCCAGTCCGTCGGCGGCAGCGGTGATCAGCTCCGCGTCCTTCAAGCCGAGGGCGAGCGCAAAGCGACGCGGGTACTCGCCGCTCTCGAACGCCTCCCGCCGCCGCTCGGCCTGAGCGGCCAGAGGCGTGGCCGAGAGCACCTCGAAGGTCGCGTCCGTGGTCAGACCCAGCTTCTGGCCCAGTGCCAGCGCTTCGCCGAGAACGCCGAGCGCGCCGAGGAGCGTCGAGTTGGCGACGAGCTTGGCGGCCGTCCCCGCTCCCACCGGGCCGACATGGAGCACCGGCCCGAGCGACGAGAGCACCGATGTCCACTTCTCGACGAGGTCGGGTGAGCCGCCTGCGAAGACTTTGAGCGTTCCGCCCTCGACCTCTGTGAGGCTGCCCAGGACGGGTGAGTCCAGGAGCTCGACTCCGTCGGGCAGCGACGACGCGAGCCGGGCGACGTCCGCCGGTCCGACCGTGGACATCTGGATGACGGTCGTGCCCGGCGTCGCCCCGGCCAGGATGCCCTCGGCCCCTTCGGTGACCTCGCGGAGGGCCTGCGGATCGGCGACCATGACGACCACGGCATCGGCCTTTTCCGCCGCCTGCGCCGGCGTATCGACCGCAACGAACGGCGCGGCCTTCTCCGCGTTGCGATTCCAGACGACGAGGTCGTGGCCAGCGTTCAGTAGCCGCTGTGCGATACGGCTCCCCATCGCCCCGAGGCCGACGACTGCAACGCTCGCCACCGGAAAAGACTAGGCAGCAGCTACGCGCGATGCTGCTCGATGAGCAGCTTGGCCATCGCCTGGGCACGCTTGGCGGCGCCGAGGTCGCCCTCCGCGGCGGAGATGATCGAGCCTTTCATCAGGATGTGCCAGGAGCGTGCGAACGAGTCGGTGTCGCGCAAGCCCGCCTCTTCGGCCAGCCCGCGGACGACTGAACGGATGTTCTCGAGGTAGCCGATGCTCGAGCGGCCGATCTCATGCTCGGGGCCCATCTCGAGCAGCACGTTGATGAAGGAGCACGTGTCGAACTCCGGGCTCGCGAACCAGTCGTGGAAGACGTCGAAGATGGCGAGCAGGCGCTCCTCCGGGGTCTTGCCCCGCGCCCGCGCTCCGGCCTCGACGAAGCCCTTCGTCCACTGTTCCTCGCGTCGGGCGAGGAACGCGAGCACGAGCGCGTCCTTCGAAGGGAAGTGCCGGTAGAGGGTGGCCTTGGCCACGTCGGCTTTCTGGATCACCTCGTCGATGCCCACGTCGCGGACGCCGCGGCGTGAAAAGAGGTCGTACGCCGTGGAGAGGATCCGCTCCCGGGGCTGTGACCGTGCAGAGCTTGTCAGGGCCGGGCTCATCCGGACAGCATACTAGACAGAACGGTCTGTCTCGTGTACGTTGGACAGGCCGATGAGCAAACGCCGCCTCTTCAGGGAAGTCAACGAGCAAATCCGCTCGCTGAACACCACCCTGGGAACCGCCCAGGACAGCTATGTCGTGCTCTGCGAGTGCGACGAGCCTGACTGCGCCAAGGGTTTTGAGGTCACGGCGCCCTTTCACACCGAGATCGCGACCAGCGCCCGGCGGTATCTCGTCAGTCCTGGCCACGAGCATCCCGCCGACGCGGTGGTCGACCGGTCGGAGCGGTATGTGATCGTGGACGAGAGCAACCTCGCCGCATAACTAGCGCAAGATCGACTCGACCTCATCGGTGTACGACGCGTCCTCGTACACGTGCAGCGGGTGGGCCGGAAGCGGGTGTTCCTGGATCGCCCCGGACCGCCGGAGATAGACGATCGGAAAGATCGTTCCCGATTCGTCCACCTCGATCGCGGCCCCGAGCGCATCCGGCCCCGGCTCGTCCAGGAAGTGGCTGACGGGAAGGATGCCCTGGTCGTTGACCCCGTCCGCAAAGGTCAGCACGCGTGTCAGGTAGCCCTTCTGGATCCAGAGCTCCGGGGCGTGCGAGAGCTCGCTGAGGATGAAAGGCACGAGCTCGCTGACCGGTAGTCGCGGCCGGAAGACACGCAGGCCGAGGCGCTGGGCGAGGTGGTTCGCCAGGACGCGCGCGTTGTACCGGAAGCCGTTGACTGAGCTGGAGCTCGCGCCGAGACCACGCTTGCCGATGCCGCGGGCGCCCTGGGTCGTGTTGCCTGCGAAGTAGATCCCCGGCACAGCAACGCTCTCCCAGAACGGCGTCAAGGCCGGGATGCGTCCATCCTTCACGGTCGCGACCCCGAGCTCCGGCAGGTCGCGCAACGGCGTGCGAAAGCCCGTTGCGGCGATCACCTCGTCCACTTCGAACTGGCGGGTGAAGGGCCGCGTGGTTCCTTCGACCGAGACTCGGAAGCCGTCCGAGCCGCGTTCGACGCGCTCGATCGCCGCATCGAGAACGTAGGTTCCGGGGCCGCCACGCGCGTACTCGTCGTACGGATGGAGGTAGCGAACTCGCAGCGGCGAGAGCGCAAGCGCCTTCGTGTCCACGGGTCGGGGAGAGGCAAGGATCACCTGGCTGGCCCACGGGAGGAGAGACTGCGCGACCTCGAAGCCCGAGTTGCGCTTGCCGACGATGAAGACCCGCTTGTTCTCGTACGCCTCCGCCCGCTTCGTGTCGACGTAGTGAGACGCGTGCTCGAGCCCGGGGACAGGCGCGACCCACGGCTCGGTGACGCCGATCGCGAAGACGGCGGCTCGACAGCGGTACTCGCCGTCAGAGGTCTCGAGGACGGTCTCGTCTCCCTCGCGCCGAGTCCGTTCCCAGGCGCACCCGTAGCGGGCCTTGACCTGGGCGCGGTTCGCAAACTCCGTCAGCCCCGCCAGCATCTCCGGGCGTGAAGGCAGGTCGAAGTCGCGGTTCATGAAGCCTGGGACGAGCGCGCGCAGGTCTGGCTCCTCCGCGACGAGGCTGTTGTGGTCGTACCACTCGTACTCGCGGCTCTCTCGCTCGACGGGTGCGTCGGGCTTCGTCCAGCTGATGAGCCGCTGGAAGATCGGAAAGCGCTGGAACATGCCCCCGGGCTTCTCGTCGCGTGAGAGGACGGCATGGTCGACGCCGAGGCGCGTCAGCCAGTAGCTCGTCTGCAGGCCGCCGGGACCGCTGCCGACGACGACGACGTCGTACGTGCCCGGCGGGAAGGGCCGGTCGTCTATTGCTGCCCCTGGCCGGCCGTCTGGAGGCGCCGCGCCTCGGACTGAAGCATCCGCAGCATCACGCGCGGACGGGCGACGAGGAACTCCTCGAGCTCCGAGGCCGGGATGACCAGGCACCGCAGCAGGGAGGTGGCGACCACGTCCGCGCTCGGCGCGTCACCCGTGAGCGCCGAGATCTCACCGAAGAAATCACCGCGCCCGAGCCGCGATCGCTCGTCGCCGTCGATGCGCACCGCGGCCTCGCCTTCCAGGATCACGTACACGCTCGACCCCGAGAGGCCCAGGCGCAGCACGCGCTCGCCCTCCGCGAACACCTGCTCGTCGAACGAGTGCGAGACCGCCTCGACCTCCGGCCTGCTCAGGTCGGCGAAGAGCGTGAGCCGGGCCAGGGTGTCGACGGTGGACTCGTTCATCGGATGTGCCTCACCGGGAGAAGTACACGAAACGATGCGCCTCCGCTAGGAGTCTCCTCGACCCACACGCGCCCTCCGTGCAGCGTCGTGAACTGCGAGACGAGCGAGAGGCCGATGCCGGTTCCCGGCACGGTCTCATTGCCCGCCCCGCGGGTGAAGAGGTCGAAGATCGACTCGCGGTCGGACTCGGCAACGCCCGGGCCGCTGTCGTCGACCGTGATCAGCACACCGCCGTCGCTGGCCTCGACCCGCACTGAGATCGTGGTGCCCGGCGGCGTGTGGTTGACGGCATTGGCGATCAGGTTGTCCACGATCCGCTCCACCTTCGGAGCATCGACCTGCGCCGGGACATGATCGGCGTGCACCTCGATCACATGCGACCCGGGCGAGAAGGCGGTCACCACGTGCTCGACGAGCTGGCCGACGTCAGTCTCGTGGAAGTTCGGCGGCACGAAGCCGCGCCTCAGGCGGTCGATGTCGAGGAGGTCGGAGAGCAGCCGGTCGAGCTTCCGGGACTGCTGCGAGAGGTTCGTCACCATCTCGGCGCGGGTCTTCTCGTCGAGCCGGTCGCCCTTCTCCTCGAGCGTTATCGAGAAACCGAGGATGGCCGTCAGCGGCGTTCGCAACTCGTGCGAGACCGTGGAGAGGATCGAGTCACGAAGCTCGTCTATGCGCTTGCGATCGGTGATGTCCTGCGCCGTGCCGAGCATGCGCAACGGCGTGCCCGAATCGTCCCTGATGACTCGTCCCCGGCTGTGGATCCAGCGCGGGCGCTCTCCGGGCTGGGAAACGCGATGCTCGTACGAGAACGGCGTCCCCTCGGTGAATGCACGTTCGACCATGTTCTTGACGAGCTCGCGGTCCTCCGGATGAACTGATTCGAGGTACCACTCGTACGTCATCTCTTCTCCGGGCTCGATTCCCCAGAGGCGGTAGAGCTCCTCGGACCAGGTGACCTTGTTCGCGGGAACGTCCCATTCCCAGCTGCCGATGTGGGCGAGCTGCTGCGCCTCGGCGAGGCCCGCGTGGGTACGGGCCAGCTCCTTCCCTGCGGTGCTCCGCTCGGCGAGGATCGCGCCGAGGATGAGCAGGCTGATCGCGAATCCGCCGGTCAGCCCCTCCACGATCTGTGCGACTTCCGTTGCGCTTCCCTCTCCGATCGGGGTGGTGCCGCGGACCGCCCCCGCAACGGCGAGGACGGTGACCACGAAGCTGCTGACGACGGCACCGAGTTGATGGAAACGGAGGGCCGCCCAGACGAGGAGTGGGAAGACCAGGTGCGGATAGCGCCAGAGGCCGCCGAGGAAGACGACCGAGGTGACCGCCACCAGGAGCGCGAGCAGGAACACGGCTTCGACCAATCTGTTCCTGTCGAGCTCCCGCCATGGGCGCTGTGCGAGAACCATCAGCAACGGCGCCACGACGAGGTTCCCCATCGCGTCGCCGAGCCACCAGAGGAGCCACGCCGACCAGTAGTCGGACGAGTCGACGTCCCCTGAGATGAGGAGAATCGTGACGCCGTTCGTCGCTGCGATCGTCGTGCTCGCAATCGCAGCGAGCCCGATCAACGCGAAGACATCGCGGACTCGGTCGAGGGCCGGCCGGAAGTCGATGCGTAGGAGCAGGGTTGCGCCGACCACGGCCTCCAGGGTGTTGCCGACAGAGATGAACGCGGCCTCGGGGATCGACGCTCCGCTGGTTGCGTTGGCGACGAAGGCGGCAAGCGCCACGGCCGGCCACAGGCGGCGACCGTAGAGGAGGAGCGTGGCCAGCGCGATGCCGGTCGGCGCCCAGACCGGCGTGATCAGCCCCTCCGCGACCTCGAGCTCGATCCCGATCTTGGCCGCGACCACGTAGGCGACGAAGAGAGCCGCCGAAAGAGTCGCGTAGCGCTTACGGTCCAACTGGCCGGTCAGGAGGTCGTTGCCGCCCTTTGGTCGGCGACCCACATGGCCACGTTCGAGCGGGAGCGCTGAATGAGCGCATCGTGGTTCTCGGGCTCGAGGACCTCGGTGGTGATCGTCCGGACGGCGAGCTCGTCGAACTCCGCCGACTCGACGTACTCGACGACGACCTCGTCCAGGCGCGGCAAGGCCTCGGCACAGAACGCCTCGAACTCCTCCTTCTGGAAGTAACGGTCGGCGAGCTCTCGGTAGCGCTCGAGCTTGTCTTCGTACGAGAGCTCTGCGTCCCCGATCTCGAAGTAGTCTGCGGTCGACTGGTTGATGCGCATCGGCCGCTCGGTGACCGCGCAGAACGCACACCAGGCGACGAGGGCCTTGATCGCCCAGGGGAAGTGGTAGTGGAGGCTCACGAGCGCGATGTCGGGGGACGCGTTTGCATAGTCGATCGGTGCCGCCTCGTCCCCTTTGACGATCACCTCGCAGGAGTTGAACTCCCAGCGAAAGAACGCGTTGACGAGCCTGCTGATCGTCTCCACCTCGCGGTGGAGCTCGGGCGAGAGAAAGTCCGTCTCGGTGCTGTAGCGGTAGTGCCCGTGGGCGGAGGGGTCGTACTGGGCGACGAGGGTCTGTGGCCCGATCGAGAGGCTCCTCGTGAAGACGTCGAAGTCCTCGACCGCAGCCTGCACGTGCATCAGCCGCTCACCCGAGTGCTCGTACGCGAACCGGAGCTCCTCCGGGCTCGTGATGCGCGTGACGCCGACCCACATCCCGCCGTCGAACGGCTTCATGAAGAGCGGATAGCCGACCGCTTCGCCGACCTCCTCCAGGTCGAACTCGGGGTTGTAGCGCTCGGCCATGTGCACGAAGCGGGGGTTGTCGATCGGCAGGCGATGCGGGATCAGCCACGTGTCCGGGACCTTGATCCCGAGCCGCAGCATCGCGCAGTACGCCGCGTGCTTCTCCATCGCCTGGAAAGTGAACGGGTTGTTCAGGAGGTACACGTCGTCCATGAGGGCGACCTTCTTCAGCCACTCGCGAGGGAGGTCGTACCACCACGCGAGGCGGTCGATGACGAGCTGGAACTTCGGCGTGTAGCGGAGGTCGAACGGCTCGTTCATGATCCGCTCGGTCGTCAGCTCATGGGTCTCACCACGGAAGCGGACCGGCCCCAAGCGGCCGAGCACGGCTTCGAATGCGCTCGGCCAATCCTCCTCGGTCGCGAGGAGCAGGCCAATCAGGTGCCGTTTCCCCATGCGTCAACGTGCGAGTCTAAGGCTCCGGAGTGGGGTTCCCGCGGAAGGTCTTAGAACTTCTGGCAGAGACGGACGGGCTTGCTCGGAGCGTTGTTCGTCGTTGAACCGCCGCCGACGGGCCCGGCGAACACGCCGGCCACGAGCAGCGCCCCGCTGAGCGCTATTACGAGCCTCCGCATGTCACGGGGGATCGTACTCCTACCGCAAGAGCCCTTTAGAACGACCCACTGTCCGAGGTAGCGCGAGCGGCGGCCTCAGATGAGCCGATCAACGGGATGATCTCGAACGAGACGAGATCGCTCCACTCTGCCGTCCATTGGCTGAACAGGCTCGGATCGTCGGTCTCCATCAGTTGGAAACAGCGGTCGAGGCGCGCGTCGACCCAGCTATCCAGATAGAGCAGGCCACACGGAAGCATCCGACCCGTCGCAGCGGCTCGCTCGTACACAGGCCGGGCACCGTGGACGAAGTCTTCGATGACCATGTATCGCATCTCAGCCTGTGTGGCCGTTTCGCGAACCCGGCGCGGCTAGGTGCCGACGACCTGGACGATCCAGCGGCGCTCGCGCTCGCGGTCGAGCTCCAGGAAGAGCACGCGTTGCCACGTACCCAGGCACAACTCGCCGTTGCGCACGGGGATCGACTCGCCGGCGGAGCCCAGGAGCATCGACATGCAGTGCGCGTGGCCGTTCCCGGCCTCCATGTCCTCTTCGCAGAGATTCTCGGTCCGGCGGTCCCAGTCGTCGTGCGCGTAGTACCCGTCGCTCGGGACGAGCTTGCGGAGGAGCCCGGCGAAGTCGTCGAGGAACCCGGCTTCGAACTCGTTGACCCGCACGCAGCACGTCGTGTGCGGCGAATAGACGCAGACGATGCCGTCGCGGATGCCGCTCTCGCGCACCGCCTCGGAAACTTCATCGGTGATGTCCCGCACGGAGAGACCTCCGGCCGTCCTCAGACGCCGTTCGTGCTGGAAGACTTTCACGCGTCCAGAATCCTAGCTCGGAGAGCTGAAGGCGTCACGGAGGGGAGCTACCCTCCTCCCGACGGGCCCGTAGCTCAGTTGGTCAGAGCAGCCGACTCATAATCGGTTGGTCCCTGGTTCGAGTCCAGGCGGGCCCACTCTCTTGCTGCGCTGCTGTCGGGCCTCGGACGCCGAACCGGAGCGGCGTGCGGTGCGAATCACGGGGGAAGCAAATACCCCGACAGAGGAGTCTCCATGCGCTTCATCCCGACGAAGTTCCATGCGCCGCTCGACTACATCGTCGGCGCAGCGCTGATCGCCGCACCGTGGATCTTCCAGTTCTCGGAGAACACGGCCGCGACGATCGTGCCAATCGTGCTGGGCATTGGGCTGATCGCCTACAGCCTGTTCACGAACTACGAGCTCGGCGTCTGGAAAGTGGCGCCGATGGCCGTGCACAACCTGATCGACATCGCCGCCGGCACCGTCCTCGTCGCTTCGCCGTGGATCTTCGGCTTCGCCGACGAGTCGGCCAACGTGTGGGTACCGCACGTGGTCGTGGGCATCGCGGCGATCTTCCTCGGCCTCACCACTGTGCAGCAGGGTGGCTACGCGTACCGCAAGAGCGGCAGCACCCAGACAACAGCCGCCGGCTAACTCGAACGGTTCCAGTGCCAGGCACGTGCCAGGCACGTGCCTGGCACAGTCCACAGTCTCGGCTACAACGCGGAGTCGAGGATCTCGGCGTGCTCGTCCTCGGGCGGGGTGCCGTAGGCATAAACGACGAGATCCTCGTCGCCGTGGTTCACGTTCTGGAGGACCGTGCCCGGCTCGACGTGGATGAGCCCGCCGGTGGGCACGTCCTGACGCTCCGGCGGGTCGCCGACGTACATCGACAGCGTTCCCTGCAGGACGACGAACGTCTCTTCCTGGATCGGGTGCTTGTGGCGGCGCCCTTTGGCGCCGGGCTCATAGCGCCAGATGTTCGCGCGAGTGTGGGCGAATCCGGCCAGCTCGCTCAGCTCGGCGACGTGGCGTGGCGGCTCGTCGGGTTCGTGAGGGCGGGTCTTCCATTCGAGCACAGCAGGACGGATCACGCGAAAGGCCATGCCGCAGCCTAACTTTAGAAATCATCCTTGCGGACTAGGCAAAGGCGGCACGTGGCCCCCATAATGTGTTTACCCTGGCGTCGGGTCTCAGCCTTGCGGCAAGCATGGGGCCGGGGAGGCTTTGCCGCAGGAGCCGACCCGGCCCCTCCTACTAGACGGGAACGGCGGCCCCTCTCTTCCAGGCGCGACCTGCGGCGATGCGCTCGGCAGGCGTGGGGTGGCTATGGAACGCGAGGTGGAAGGCGCGCGGCGGGTCGAGATCCGCCAGGTTCTCGCGCGCGAGTTGAGCGTGGAGTCGCTCGTAGGCCTCGGGGTCGTCGGTGAGATCGAGCGAGAAGCGGTCTGCAGTGCGCTCGAAGCGCCGTGACAGCGCGGAGACGAACGGCAGCGACGCGAGCTCGAGCGCCGTGAAGAGGAAGACCGCAAACGGGACGATGCCGGGGTCGCCTGGATCGTCGGTCACGGCCCACAGCAGCAGCACAGCGCCGGCCGCGCCTGCCATCGCGAGCAGAGTTCCGATGGCGACATGCTGGAACCGGCGATGCCCGAGCTCGTGCGCGATCACGGTTCTCAGCTCGGGCTCGCCGCCTCGCTCGAGCAACGTGTCCCAGAGCACGACCCTCCGAGTGCGGCCGAGCCCCGACACGTAGGCGTTGCTCTTCGTCGTCCGGCGGCTCGCGTCGGCGACCAGCACGTCTCGGATGGGAACGCCGGCTCGATCCGCCAGCGCGCGCAGCTCGCCCGCGAGCCGCTTGTCGTCCAGCGGACGGAAGCGGTTGAAGACCGGCTCCAGCACCACCGGAGCCACGAAGGTGAGCAGGGCGACGAGGGCGGCCGCTCCGACGGCAGCGATCAAGGGCCACGAGCGTGGGAACGCGCGGGCCGCGCCGACGAGGCCGATGAACGCGACCCCGGTGAAGACGGCCCCGATCGCAAGAGCCTTGAGGCGATCAGCGATCCAGCCGCGAACCGACTGTGTCGAGAATCCCCAAGCGCGCTCGTGCCGTGAAGCGCCACACCGCGAGTGGCAGGCGCGCAAGGGTCGTCGCCGCGACGACCAGCGCCGTCAAAACGAGCACTTCGAGCCACCAGGCCGGCGAGAGCTCGTCGTCCACCTGCGCGAAGACGAGTGCCAGCGGGACGAGCAGCCCGAGCGCCAATTCGGCCAGCCGGATCCGGTAGAGCGGCCGGTGATAGCGCTTGGAACGGGCAACTTCTTCCTCCGTGAAGATCGCGTTAAGCACCGTTAAGCGTGCGAGTTTTTCAACAAAGACGGCTGATACCCCGTCTAATCTCAGTGAATGGCAAGCGGCGACCACGCCGAGCCCAGCATCTTCAGCGACAACGCGTCGCTCGAGCTCGGCGAGCAGTGGAGGCGATTCACCCGCAGCGCAACCCTGATCGCGGTCCTGACGAGCCCCGCGATCTTCGTCTGGCTGTACTACCAGTCCGACCTGCACCTCGGCTGGGCGTTGGCCTGGACGTTCATCGCGGTGATCCTCTTCCGCGGCGTCGTCGACGTCATCGTTCGACGCTTCATCCCCTGGCCGAGCCTCTTCGGAACCGTCGACAAGCGGCTCAAGGAGGAGGACGTCGTCAACCGACGCCGTGCCTGGTTCTGGCGCAAGTGGATCCGCCGGATCGTCTTCGTCGTTGCGCTCTTCACGGTGATCTGGCTGATCCGCCTACTCATTCCCGGCGGCGAATGGCTGACCTGGACGGAGAACATCACGGGAATCTGGGAGCGGCTCAAGTTCTATCTGAGCCAGCCGCAGCTCCTGATGTACGCGATCATCTTCCCGGTCTTCTTCCTCTTCAACTTCCTGATCCTGCTGGGTCCGCTGATGCTCGTCGGGATCACGCAGATGAGGGGGTTCGAGCCCGGCGACGCAGACTGGGGCGTGCGACTCGGCGACGTGCGGGGGCAGAACGAGGCCAAAGAGGAGGTCAACCGCGTCGTCTCGCTGTGGCAGTCGGGCGAGGCGTTCGAAGCGGCCGGCGGCAAGCGCGAGCGCGGCCTGCTCTTCTTGGGCCCGCCGGGCACGGGCAAGACGATGCTCGCCAAGGCGATCGCCACCGGCTTCAACTGCCCATTCGTCAGCATGCCCGGCTCAGGGTTCCAGCAGACCTTCATGGGCATGGACGCCGTCATCGTCCGCTACCTCGCCTGGAAGGCGAAGCGGCTGGCCGCGAAGTGGGGCGGCCAGTGCATCGTCTTCATCGACGAGATCGATGCGGTCGGCATGCGCCGCTCGGCGCTCGGCGGCGGCGGTGCGGTCGGCGGGATGAGCGGTACGTCGGCGGGCCGCTTCGAGGACCACGCGTTTTACGGATCGCACGGCGCCCTCAACCCGAGTCAGGACTTGATCCTGGAGACGCGAGCCTGGCGCGACCGGCTGTTCGAGGCCCGTGCGCCCGAGAGCAGGCCCCAGAAAGTCGGTTTCCTGGGCGGGATCGTGAAGCAGTTCATGCCCGGGATGATGGGCGGCGGCATGGGTCAGCTCGCGCTGAACCAGTTGCTCGTCGTAATGGACGGCATCGACAACCCGCCGTTCTTCAAGAGTCGGACGACGAATTGGGTGAACACATTCCTGGACGCGTCCTACGTCGTCCCGCGCAGGATCGGCAAGGCACAGCTGCGCCTCAGGCCGCCTAAGCCGCGGAAGCTGCAGATCTATTTCATCGGCGCGACGAACGTGCCGATCAACGTCCTCGATCCCGCACTCATCAGGCCGGGACGCATGGGCCGGCACGTGTGGCTGCGGACGCCGACGAAGCGCGACCGGCTCGACATCTTCGACCTCTACATCAACAAGGTCGACCACGTGGCGGAGCTCGACTCCGAGAAGCGGCGGGACGAGATCGCGCGCATCACCAACGGCTACTCCCCCGCAATGATCGAGCAGGTCTGCTCGATGGCGCTCACCTACGCGCACTCCGACCGGCGCGAGCGCTTCTCGTGGGACGACATCGTCGAGGCGATGACCACGATCGAGTCGGGCATGGCGATCAAGATCGAGTACGTCCCCGAGGAGACGCGCGCTGTCGCGATCCACGAGGCGGGGCACGCGGTTGCCGGCCATGTCTACATGAAGGGCGCCGAGTCGACCCGTCTGTCGATCCGCCGCCGCGGAGACGCCCTCGGCCACCACCAGGCGCTCGAGAAGGAAGAGCGCTTCAGTTCCTGGCGGAGCGAGGAGGTGGCCCGCTTGATCTGGACGCTTGGCGCGATGGCCGCCGAGCGAGTGTTCTACGGGGAGAACTCGACGGGAGTCGGCGGCGACGTGCAGAGCGCCACGGCCCGCGCAGCGTGGATGGTCGGCGCCTGCGCCATGGCCCCCGAGCGAATCGAGATCAACGGTCGCTTCAAGAAGGAAGAAGATGCCGACCGGGAGCGCAAGAAGATCGCCCGGCGCTTCGAAGGGATCGGGACGCAGATCATGAACCGCTCCGGGGGCGGCGGCCCCATGGAGCACGACCCGCTCTCCGGGGTGATGATGGACCGCGACAAGCGCTCAATGGCGTGTCAGCTGATCGGCCAGGCGTACGTCGCAGCGCACCTGTTGATCGAGCACAACCGTGAAGCCGTCGAGCAGATCGCCGACGTGCTCGTCGAACGCAAGGAATTGCACGGAGACGAGATCGTGGGGCTCCTCGACGGCTCCAAGCTCGTGCTGCCTGAAGTCGATCTCACGGATGAGGCGATTTGGCCGAAACTATGAACAGCGTGTCCGAAGCCGACGAACGCCGCGAGCTCGAGACCATCGTGCCGCCGCTCACGCGGCAGCGAAACACCGTCGTTCACGGAGGGCGCTTCACGCTGGCCTATCTGCTGTTGGTGCTCGTCTTCGGTGGAGTGGCCTCGCTCTTCACGTACCTCATCGTGCAGGAGACCTCGCAGCCGTGGTCCTCGTTCGAGCCGGAGGGCGAGGGGCTCGCTCGGGCTGCCAAGATCGCGAACCACGTAGCGCCGAACTATCGCGCCGAGGGACAGCAGATCGCGCTGGTCGAGGCCCAGCCTCCAATCGTCCAGAACAGGGTCATCGACGCGATCGCGATCGCACGTGACCGCATTCGTCCGGTAGGCGGGGGCTACCAGTCGTTCGAGCCCGCCACGCGAACGCTCTTCTATGTCTTCTGCTCTCCTGTGCAGCAGGACTGCGCACTTCCAAACGCGACCCCGGAGCACATCACTCTGCTCCAGCGAGAATCGCTCGAGCTCGCCCTCTACACCTTCAAGTACATGGACGACATCGACGCGGTCGTCACTCTGCTTCCGGCGACCGGTGGACAGAACCCCGCCGTCTACCTCCGCCGCCGCGCACTGGAGAAGCAGCTGGAGCAGCCTTTGCGCACGACGTTGCCCGGCCGCGCTCCCTTCACCACGACCACCTTGACCGACAAGAGCGTGGTCGAGCAGCACACACTGCACAGAACGTTTCCCGCGTACTTCCAGCCGGCAGCCAACGGGGGCGTAATGCTCCGACTCGGTGGGCCGCCTCCCGAGGAGCAGCCTCAGGAGGGCGGGTCACAGCAAGCCCCCTAAGACGGGTGTGACGGGACCCCTCCAATCGGGGGACGCACTCGACGCCGGTCGCGCGCATGATGCGGTTCGACAGCGGCAGTAAGAAGAAAGGCGGCCCCATGACTGCGGATCTGCTCAGGCAGGCATTCCGGAACTTCGGTTGCGGACTGCGTCGACGGATCGTTTAACGGACTCTTTGCTTTGCGAGGAGAGGCGGCGTGCTACACCGTAAGAGGTGCGCCGACTCTCCTTTGTTCTGCTCGCCGCGGCCCTAGCGTTCGGCCTTGCACAGTCCGGACGCAGCGCCGAGCCGCAGCCCTCTGTGGCTCTGCTCGCCGTCGGCGACTTCGGCGTCGGGGGTAGCCGCGAGCTCAGCCTGGGCACTGCGATGCGCCGCTTCGAGGCGCAAAACGACGCGAACGCGCTCGTCACTCTCGGCGACAACGACTACACGGAGAGCCCGGAGGCCTTTCGCGCGTCCTGGGGCGAAAGCTTCGGCTGGTTGAGGCCCGCCGGTGTCGCCGTCGTCGGGACGCTGGGGAACCACGATGTCCGCGTGGAGCGCGGCCGGTACCAATTTGCCGCGCTGTCGATGCCCGGGCGGTACTACCGCAGGCGGTTCGGCGACGTGGAGCTCTTTGCGCTCGACTCCAACAACGTCAACGCCGTTCAGACCTCGTGGCTCGTGCGAGCGCTGTCGTCGTCGAATGCCCTCTGGAAGGTGGCGGTCTTCCACCATCCGGCGTTTTCTTGCGGCTCCTACCACTCGCACAGCGCCGTCGTGCGGCGCTGGGTGCCGCTCTTCGAGCGCTATGGCGTCCGGCTCGCCCTCTCCGGGCACGATCACAATTACCAGCGGTTCGTTCCCAGGCGCGGCGTGACGTACGTGGTACACGGCGGCGGAGCGGGAGCGTTCTACCCGATCACGGCCTGCCGGTCCGGGTATCCGCGCCGAGTCCGCGCGCGCCGCGAGCACGGGTGGCTCTACCTCGTCTTCACGGACAAGCAGATGGTCGGCTGGACGGTCAACATGTCCGGCCGGCGGACCGACCGGTTCGTCGTCTTGCCCGAGTACCGCTAGCTAGCGCCAGCCCCGCCGGTCGATCCAGGCGCGCAGCTCACGCCCGGGGCACTCGGTGGACGTGAAGGCCGAGTGCGGGCGAACGTGCAGGGCACGCGGATAGCGCCGCTGGTAGTCGAGGATCAGCTCACCTAGTGCGTGCCGGGCCTGGCGGGTGACGTCCGCACGGCGCGGCGTGTCGTCGCCGAGGAAACAGACGGCGAAGTAGTGGTCGTTCGCCGCCGTCGTGCCGTTCGCTGCGGTTCGGATTCCGTAGCCGCGGCCGACGAAGACGTACCCGTGCTTACAGACGAGTTGGGAATAGGCGATATCTAGCCAGCCCTGCTCCTCCATGTGGTACCGCTGGATTCCGAGGACGCGGCCGGCGCACCGCCCATGGTTCGCCTGCTCGTCCGAGTCCATGCCCGAGTAGTGGACGGCGACTCCTCGCGCGGCCGGCGGCAACAGGGCGTCGCGACCCCGCGGAGGCGCCGCGCCCCACGCCCTGCGTCCCACGATCTTCACAAGCGCAGTATCGCGGCCACTACAATCGTGTCGATGCTCGAAATCGGCTCCATGCGGGTCAAGACCGGTCTCGCCGAGATGCTCAAGGGCGGCGTGATCATGGACGTCACGAACGCCGAGCAGGCGCTCATCGCCGAGGACGCCGGCGCCGTGGCCGTCATGGCCCTCGAGCGCGTGCCCGCAGACATCCGAGCCGACGGCGGCGTCGCCCGCATGGCGGACCCGGACAAGGTGACCGAGATCCAGGAGGCCGTGTCGATCCCGGTCATGGCCAAGGCTCGGATCGGCCACTTCGTCGAGGCCCAGATCCTGGAGGCGCTCGAGGTCGACTACATCGACGAGAGCGAGGTGCTCACACCCGCCGACGAGGAGCACCACATCGACAAGTGGGGCTTCACGGTGCCGTTCGTGTGCGGTTGCCGTGAACTGGGGGAGGCGCTGCGGCGCATCTCCGAGGGCGCGGCGATGATCCGCACCAAGGGCGAGGCCGGCACCGGCGACATCGTCAACGCCGTCCGGCACATGCGCTCCGTCATGGGCGGGATCCGCCGCCTCGGCGCGCTGCGCGAGGACGAGCTGTACGTCGAGGCGAAGAACCTGCGCGCGCCGTACGAGCTCGTGAAATGGGTCGCCGAGAACGAGAAGCTGCCCGTCGTCATGTTCACCGCGGGCGGGATCGCGACCCCGGCCGACGCGGCGATCTGCATGCAGCTGGGCGCCGACGGCGTCTTTGTCGGGTCGGGGATCTACAAGTCGGACAACCCGTCCGTACGGGCGAAGGCGATCGTCGAGGCAACGACTCATTTCCGTGACGCCGAGGTGCTCGCGCGGGTCTCGCGCGGCCTCGGTGAGGCGATGAGCGGCCTCGCCGCGGCCGGCATCCCCGAAGCAGAGCTGCTCGAAGCCCGAGGCTGGTAATCCCATGCGGGTCGGGGTGTTGGCCGTTCAGGGCAACTTCCGCGAGCACGCGGCGATGCTGCGACGGCTCGGGGCGGAAGTCGTCGAGGTTCGCATGCCCGAGGAACTGGACGGGCTCGACGGGCTGGTCGTTCCGGGCGGCGAGTCCACTGCGATTGCGCGCCTGATCGAGGTCTACGGCCTCGAAGGGCCGATTCTCGAGTTCGAGCGGCCAATTCTCGGCACCTGCGCGGGGCTGATCATGCTCGACCGGGAGCACCTCGGCCTGCTCGACCTCTCGGTGCAGCGCAACGCCTACGGACGGCAGGTTGCGAGCTTCGAGACCGATCTCGACCTCGCCGGTGACGACGAACCTTTGCGCGGGGTCTTCATTCGCGCGCCGCGAGTCCAAGCGGTGGGCCCCGGGGTAGAAGTCCTGGCCGAGCACGACGGCGAGCCCGTCCTGGTGCGACAGGGCCGCTTCCTGGCCGCTACCTTCCACCCGGAGCTGACCGACGACACTCGCGTCCACGAGCTCTTTCTCGAAGCCGTGCGGGAGGAGGCCAATGTCCGGGCATAGTAAGTGGTCATCGATCAAGCACAAGAAGGGTGTCGCCGACGCCAGGCGCGGCCAGCTCTTCTCGAAGCTCTCGCGGGCGATCATCGTCGCCGCGCGCGAAGGTGGACCCGACCCGAGCGCCAACCTCGCTCTGCAGAACGCCATCGACAAGGCGCGCTCATACTCGGTGCCGAAGGACAACATCGAGCGCGCGATCGCCCGCGGCTCGGGTGCCGACGCCGACGAGCAGGCGTTCGAGTCCATCGTCTACGAGGGTTACGGGCCGGGCGGCGTCGCCGTGCTCGTCGAGGCGCTGACCGACAACCGCAACCGCACGGCCGCTGACGTACGGCAGGCGTTCACGAAGAACGACGGCAATCTCGGCGAGGCTGGGCTCGGTCGCGTGGCTCTTCGAACGGAAGGGCGTCCTCCTCGTCGGCGGCTCGGCCGACGAGGACGAGCTCATGCTCGCGGCCGCCGACGCCGGCGCCGAAGACGTCGAGCGCGAGGAGTCGAGCTTCCGAGTGACCTCGGCGCCCGAAGACCTGCACGCAGTTCGTGCAGCGCTCGAGCAGGCCGGGATTACGATCGAGTCGAGCGAGGCGACGATGCTCCCGAAGACGAACGTCTCCGTGGAAGACGAGGCGGTCGCCAAGAAGGTGGTGCGCCTCATGGACGCGCTCGAGGAGAACGAAGACGTGCAGTCGGTCTACGCGAACTTCGACATCCCGGAGCGCGTGCTCGAAGCCGTCGCCGGCTAGCGCCGCCCGCGGCCCGCCAGCAGGGCCCGGCTCTCGGCCTTGAAGCCGGCCATGTTGACCGTCACCCGGTACGCGCCTCGGCGCCCGGGGCTCAGCGTGTAGAAGCCACGGTCGCTCGTCTTGGCACGGGTGACGCGAACCCACCTGCCGCCCTGCTTCCGCTCGAGGGCGATCGGCGCTCCGACGACTGGAGCCAGGAAACGGTCGACGACCTTGCCGCGCACGGATCGGCCCCGATCGACCGAGCGCGCGGCCACGATCTTCGGCGCGAGGTTTCCCCGGAGCCGGATGCGCGAGAGCGCGAGCAGCGCCTGGCCGCGGTGCCAGGTCGACGCTGAGATCGACCCCTTGACCACGAAGTCGTCGCTCGCGGGCTCGGCCAGATCCATATGAACCACCGCGTGCAGGTTCTGCGCCAACGGGAACGCGAGCACGGCCTCGAAGCGGGCGTCGTTGCCGCCGGGATTCAGCAGGGTGTATTCGGCGAGGATCGTGCCGATCACCCGCTTTCCGACAACGCGTGTGATGGAGATGCCACCTCGCTGGTCGCGCCGCCAGCCCGGCTGGCGCACGTGCCGGGCCACGACGACCTCCGGCTGGCTCGTGGCGAAGTCGTCGAACGAGAAGCGCCAGTCGATCCTCGTCGGCCCGCCGGCGGCCGGGTCGTTCCTGGCCTGATAGCGGGGCCCGATCCACGAGCCCTCCGAGCCTGTGAACGTCGCCCGGTTGTACTCCTCCGGCGATGCGAGCTCGATCACCAGGCCGGGCGGGAGATCCCGGCCGGCGCGGATGGAATCCGTGACCGGGATCCGTTCGACAACCCCCGCCGAGGCGAGCTGAATAGCTCCCACCACAGCGGCGAGCCCGGCAAAAATGCCCACGATGAGCGCGCGCCGCATCGGGCTACAAGGTAGCTGAGAGGCCGCGGCGACTCCGGTCGACGCGGCCTCTCGACCAGGAGGAGAGCTAGAGGCGAACGGGGCGGATAAGCGTCTGCCGCTTGCCCGCGTCCGTGACGATGACCTGTACGCGGTAGAGGCCACGCCTGGCGCGCGCCGGCAGCCGCAGCCGCTTGACGTTCGAGCCCGTCTTGAGGGCGGTCTTCATCGCGACCACGGCGCGGGCCTTGCGGAGGAGCCGGATCTGTCCGGTCGCCTTCTTGTTGAGAGCCAGCTTGACGACGATCTGTCGGCCGGCCTTGGACACGCGGAGCGACGAGACCTTGAGCTTCACCTTTGTGGGTGGACCTGCTGTGACCGTGAAGGAGCCCTTCATGAGCGGCGCGTGCGGGTCACAGACGAACCGGTACGTGCCCGGCTTCAGGTCGACGCTCCACTTCGTCGTGCCGACCCAGGGGACCGTGGTGGTCTTCGCCAGGCCGGGGCCTGTCAGGTGGAAGTTGTGGTCCTTTGTCTGGTCGCGCACCTCGACCGTGTACTTGCCGGCCTGGAGCTGCTCGGCCTTCTGACCGTTCGCGAGCTTCAGGTCGATCGAGTAGTTCGAGCGGACGGTGGCGATCAGGATCCCTGGCGGAGCGGGTGCGGGCGGCGGGGGCGGTGGTGGGGGAGGCGCCGGAGGAGGAGCCGGGCCGCTCGAGACGGTGAAGGAGCCGGTCATCCCGTCACGGTGCGGGTCGCAGACGTAGGTGTAGGTGCCCGTCGAGAGGGTGACCGTCCAGGTGACGACGCCCGTTCCGGCGACGCTGGTCGCAAGATCGACGCCCGGGCCCGTCAGGTGGAAGTTGTGCTCGGACGCCTGGTCGTCGACCTGGATCGTGTACGTGCCGGGGGCGACCTGGGTCACTGCCTGGCCGTCGGGGTGCTTGACGTCGATCGTGTAGTTCGGCCGGACGGTGGCGATCAGCGTGCCACCGGCGGAGGGAGGTGGAGGCGGGGGAGGCGGGGGAGGCGGCGGTGGTGGTGGCGGCGGCGGAGGCGGAGGCGGAGGCGGGGGTGGTGGCGGCGGGCCGGCGGTGACCGTGAACGATCCGAACATGCCGTCCGAATGAGGGTCGCAGACGTAGTTGTAGGTTCCTGCGACGAGCGACACCGTCCAGGTCTGGGTGCCGACGAACGCGACCGTGGTCGAGCTGTTGATCCCGCCAGGCCCGGTCAGGTGGAAGTTGTGCTGGCTCGTCTGGTCGTCGACCTGAATCGTGTACTGGCCGGCCTGCAGAGTCGTGACCGCACTCCCGTCGGGGTGCCGCAGGTTGATCTGGTACGTGGACGTGACGGTTGCATTCAGCGTGCCGCCCGGCGGGGGTGGAGGCGGAGGCGGCGGCGGTGGCGGTGGCGGTGGCGGTGGCGGTGGAGGCGGTGGCGGCGGCGGTGGCGGGGGCGGAGGAGGCGGCGGTCCGCCGCTCGTGACCGTGAACGATCCGAACATGCCGCCCGAGTGCGGATCGCAGACGTAGTTGTAGGTTCCTGCGACGAGCGACACGGTCCAGGTCTGGGTGCCGACGAACGCGACCGTGGTCGAGCTGTTGATCCCGCCAGGCCCGGTCAGGTGGAAGTTGTGCTGGTCCGTCTGGTCGTTGACCTGGATCGTGTACTGGCCCGCCTGGAGCGACGTGACCGCTGACCCGTCGGGATGGCGGAGGCTGATCTGGTACGCGGCCGTGACGGTCGCATTCAGCGTGCCGCCCGGAGGAGGCGGGGGCGGCGGTGGGGGCGGCGGAGGCGGCGGAGGCCCAGAGCCGGCGCGGAACTCGCCGTACATGAAGTCGTGGTGCGGATCGCACTCGAACTCGTACTCGTCCCCGGCCCGGAAGGTGACCGTCCATGTGACCTGGCCGACGAACTCCTCGTCGGTCTCCTCGTCGACTCCGTCGCCCTTGAGTTCGAAGTTGTGGATGGACGAGTAGTCGTGGATGGTGACCTGGTACGTCCCGGCCGGAATCGTGCGACCTCTCAAATCGCCTTCGGAGTCCCGGATCGAGATGTCGTAGCCCGGCCCGACGAAGCCGACGAGCGTGGGCAGAGAAGGCTGGGAGGCACTTGCCTCCGCGCGCACGGCAGCCGGGATGACGGCGACCAGCGAGACGAGCAAGAGCAGGGGCAGTGCGCGGGCGATAAGAGTCATGTGGGCGAGGCTCCTATTTCGGATGCACGAGACCGGGGCAAGGTAGCCCCGCCCTGTTTAGGCCTCGGTAAAGCCTCTTTAAGGCTTGTTCAGCGGCGGCCGCGGCTGACGACGAGCGTGACCCGCGTGCCTCTGCGCACTCGGATTCCGGCCCTCGGGCTCTGGCGCAGGACACGCCCGCGCTGTCTTGCCGAGCGAGCGGAGCGGACGCGTCCGACCCGACAGCCGGCCCTGCGGATCAGCCTGCGCGCAGTGGCCAGTGTCCGCGTGACGACGCGCGGCACGCGGCACCGGGCCTGAGGCGGCGGCGGTGTGGCCGAGACCCTGAACGTCCCCCGCATCGTCGCTGCGTGGGGATCGCAGACGAAGAGGTACGTGCCGGCAGCGAGCGTCACCGTCCAGGTCGCAGTGCCGGTGAACGCGACTGTCGTCGTCTGGTTCACGCCGGGGCCGGTGAGATGGAAGTTGTGGATCCGCGACAAGTCGCGCACGGTGATCACGTACCTGCCCGGGGTCAGGTGGGTGACGCGGACGCCGTTCCGCGTGAGCGTGATGTCTGACCCGTTGTTCGTGCCGACTGTTGCCACCAAGGCCCCGGGCGGAGTCGGCGGAGGCGGAGGCGGCGGGGGTGGTGGAGGCGGTGGCGGCGGTGGCGGGCCTGACCCAACCGTGAACGATCCGAGCATGCTGGGCGAGTGGGGGTCGCACACGTAGTTGTAGGTGCCTTCGACGACTGTCACCGTCCAGTCGACAGCTCCGACGAACGAGACGTCCGTCGCCTGGTTGACCCCGCCGGGGCCGGTCAGGTGGAAGTTGTGGATCGCGGACTGGTCGTCGACATGAACGGTGTACGCGCCGGGTTGCAGGTGGGTGACCAGGGTTCCGTCCGGATGCTTGAGGTCGATCGTGTAGTTCTCACGGACGGTCGCGACGAGAGCGCCCGGAGGAGGTGGAGGCGGTGGAGGAGGTGGCGGTGGCGGTGGTGGGGGCGGCGGAGGTGGTGGTGGGGGAGGAGGCGGAGGACCGATCGGCGTAACCGTGAACTCGCCCCACATGATCTTGAAATGCGGGTCACAGAGATAGCGATACACACCCGGGGAGAGATTGACCTGCCAGGTCACGGTCTCGACAAGCGGTTCGCTGGTGAACAAATCGACCCCACCGGGGCCTCTCAGGCGGTAATTGTGAAAGGTCGATAGGTCTCGAACCTCGATGGTGTACGGGCCAGCGGGGAGTGTCGTGACCTCGGTGTTATCCGGAAACCGCAGATCGATCGTGAAGTCGTCGAGGGCGCGCCCAATCAGGTCGGGCGTGCCACGTGTCCTTAAGACTGGTCGCCCCTTGCTGAGAACGAGGTTCACCTTCGTACCGCGGCGCAGCGTGAGTCCAGCGCGCCGGCTCTGGCTCACGGCCCGGCCCTTCGGTCGCGCCGAGCGCACGTAGCGCAAGCGTCCGACGGCGCAATTCGAGCGACGAATCGTCCGCCGGGCGACGGCAAGCGTCCTTCCGACGACCTTCGGCACGCGGCACCGTATGGGTGCCGCCACGGTCCCGACCGTGAAGGAGCCCTTGAGCGTCAACGCATGGGGGTCGCAGGCGAACCTGTACGTCCCCCTCGTGAGGTTCAGCGTCCAGATTGGGTGAACGATCTCTTCGACCCGGGTACAGAGGTTCACTCCCGGCCCGGTGAGGTGGAAGTTGTGAACGGTCGAGAAGTCGTGCACCTGGATGTCGTATGACCCGGGCTGAAGGTTGAAGACGGGCCGCCCATCGGCATGGAAGAGCTCGATTCGCTGGCTGGGGCCGACGGTTGCGATGAGATCAGGCGGTCCAGGCGGGGCAGGAGGCGGCGGTGGAACAGGCGGCGGCGGGCCGGGGGGCGGGGGCCTGGCGGAGGCGGCGGCGGCGGCGGCGGGCCTCCGCCCGGATCGTGGACCGTGATCGTGCCGTACATGAGGTCCGGGTGCGCGTCGCACTGGAACCGGTAGACACCCTTGACCGGTAGCGAGAACGGCCGTATCTCGTCAAGGTCTTGTTCTTCCACGCCCGTCGAAGTAATCGGTCCCGCCGGGCCCGGTCAGGTGGAAGTTGTGCTGGGGGCTCTCGTCGATGAAGCGGACTTGGTACTGCCCGATGTTGAGATGTCCATGTCGCGACTGCCGCCGGGGTACGTAAACGCGACTACCCAGACGCCGTCACGAAGCGAGACGTGGGCCTCGAAGTCGTATTCGTAGACCGTTTGTGCGCGCGTCGCCGGCTGCGGGCAGCAGCCCGATGACCGTGACGAGCGCGGCCGCCAGCAACAGGGTCTTTACATGACGCTTCAGGCCCTTCCTCCTCCCCCTGGAGCCTACTTCACCATCGGTTTTACGCCCAAAGGAGGTTTTCGGTTTGGTACGA
>CAVZFQ010000020.1:0-15754 GCA_963774625.1 uncultured Actinomycetes bacterium | reverse complement strand
GCACTACTACCTATCGCAGGTTTGCTATATTGCAACCCTGCTATGGACACCTACACGCCGTTCCGTAACGTCGAGGCCAAGAACTTCGTCCAGGAGCGCTTCGAGGTCCCGCGTCTCCTGGCGGCGCTCGGTGTGCCCTGTGGTGGTCGAATGCTGGAGGTGGGCTGCGGACGCGGGGTGGCTCTCGTTCCGCTCGCCGAGCGCTGCCGTCCGGAGCGCCTGGTCGGAATCGACGTGGACGTGGCGCTCTTGGAGCTTGCGGCCGAACGGCTGTCCCGATCCGGGGTCGAAGCCGAGCTGGTTCACGCGGACGTGCGAGCCCTGCCGTTCCCGGACACGTCGTTCGACGTCGTCGTCGACTTCGGGACGATCTACCACGTCGACCGCGCAGAACGAGCGCTGAGCGAGATCGCCCGCGTCCTCGTGCCCGACGGGGTCTTCGTTCACGAGACGCGGGTCGCGCAGCTGACGGCACATCCGATCCGCTCCCTCGGCCACCGCGTACCTTGGGGCGCCGCGCCGCAGCTCATCACGACACGCACCGCCGGCTTCTGGGCGAGCCGGGTGAAAGCCGCGGCCTAGGAGCTACCGACCGGGCTTGCGGATGGGCCCGCCGAACGCCGTGGGCGGACGGAGCTCACCACCGCAGGACTCGCACTCGACGGCGAACGCCGACGAGAACCGCGCATTGCACGCAGGGCAGCGGGAACGGATCTCCCCCTGACACTGCGGGCAGGCCCCTGGAAGCTCGCCCTCCGACTCGTCGAAGTACCGCTGGGCGAACCCGCACTCGAGACAGAAGGCGACCCAGTCACCGAGCGTCTTACGCCGCTCCTCGCGCAGCCAGTCGGACGCCTTACCCAAGCTGCCCTCTCTGTTGGCACGCGAGTGCGCGCGGTGGGCGGAGCCGGGCTTGGCCCGGCGGGAGCCCAAGTTGGCGCAGGTTCGCAGTGAGGCGTGAAGGAGGGGGCTCGTGGGGGAACCCTGGGTTCCCCCACGCCGAGACCCAGTCACCGAGTGTCTTGCGGCGTTCCTCGCGCAACCAGTCGGATGCCTTGCCCACGGCTCTACGTTAGCCATGTCGCTTGCGCCTCTGAGCGAGACGTGTACTGTCGCCCCGTGCCCATCCTGATCGCGTTCTTCCTCATTGCGTGGCTCTGCAACGCGCTCTCGCTGGCAGCAGCCGACTGGATCTTCGACGGCGTCGACATCGACGGCTTCTGGCCGTTCGTCATCGGCGGGGCCGTGCTCGGGATCGCGAACTCGATCGTCAAGCCGATCCTGACGCTACTCACACTCCCGCTGGTGATCCTGACGCTCGGCCTGTCGCTCTTCGCCATCAACGTGGCCATGCTCGCCCTCGCCGAGTGGATCGCCCCCGACTTCTCGATCGACGGCTTCTGGACCTACATCGGTGCGACGATCGTCGTCTGGCTGGTCAACTACATCCTCCACGGGCTGTTCGGGCTGCGTAGGGAAAGAGAAACCGTCCCTTCGTAGCCGTGTGCCGCTGGCTCGCATACTCAGGCTCGCCGGTGCTCCTCGAGGAGCTGCTCCTCAAGCCCAAGTACTCACTGATCGACCAGAGCCTGCACTCGCGGATGGGAGCGACGACTACGAACGGCGATGGATTCGGCGTCGGCTGGTACGGCGCCGAGGACACACCGGCCGTCTTCCACAGCATGGAGCCCGCCTGGAACGACCGTAACTTGCACGAGCTGGCAAGGCACATCAGCTCGCCGGTCGTCTTCGCCCATATCCGCGCGTCTACCGGGACAGCGGTGCAGCAGACGAACTGCCATCCTTTCCGCCACGGCCGCTGGCTCTGGATGCACAACGGGGCCATCCGGGATTTCCAGCGCGTGAAGCGCGATCTGCGCCTCGCCATCGACCCCGACCTGTATGCGGAGATCGAAGGGTCGACCGATTCCGAGACGTTCTTCTACCTTGCGCTGACGATGGGCCTCGAAGAGGATCCGCCGAAGGCCGTCCAGGATGCCGTCGGCTTCATCGAAGAGACCGGCCGCCGTCACGGCGTCGAGCATCCGATCCAGATGACGGTCGCGACCACGGGTGGGGAGAACGTCTGGGCGTTCCGCTACTCGAGCGAGGGCGACTCGCGCTCGCTCTTCTTCAGCACTGACCTTCGCGAGATCAAGAAGCTCTACCCGGAGGACGCCCGATTTCAGGACCTCGACGACGAGTCGCGGTTGATCGTCTCGGAACCGCTCGGGGACCTAGCCGGAGCCTGGAACGAGGTGCCCGAGGCGAGCTACGGCGTCGTCCAGCCGGGCCAGGACGAGCTCCACCCCTTCGCGCCGACGCCGGCCGACGAACGCGCGTCGTCTCCATGACGCCCGGCCGGTGGCTCGTTCTCGGGTTGCTGGCCGTCTCCTTCGCAGCCGGCTGTGGCGGTGACGACGGAGGCGGCTCCTCGACCACCGAGTGGGCCGACGGGGTCTGCTCCGCGATCACGACCTGGAGCGAATCGATCACGGCCACGGCCGACTCGCTCCGGGGTGGGAACCTGACCGAGGACGAGTTGAGGAACGCCGTCGACGATTTCGAGAGCGCGACGAGCGACTTCGCCGACGACCTATCGGGGCTCGGAGCCCCCGACACCGAAAGCGGCGAGCAAGCCAAGGAATCCCTCGACGAGCTTTCCGTCAACGTCGAGCAGAACGTCTCGACGATGAAAGGCGCCGTAGACGACGCGTCTGGCGCGAATGGGGTCCTCGAGGCGATCAGCACGGTGAGCGCGAGCCTGTCCACCATGGCCAAACAGCTCTCCGCAACGTTCACCGAGCTCGAACAGCTGGATCCCGGGGGCGAGCTGGAACGGGCCTTCAGCGACGCCGACTCGTGCAACGAGCTCGAATCGGGCGGATCGTGATCGCCTAGACCGCGACGCTCACCGGGGACGTCGCGATCCAGACCGTGGCGGCAAGGAAAATGAGGTAGCCGACCACGAGCATCGTCTTGCGTAAGGCAGGGGCATGGAGCTTCGTGCTCATCCCCGCGAAGAACAGCGCGACTGCGAAGAGAACGACGCCGAGAACGTAGTTGGACGCCCGCTGGATGTTCCTGTGCACCTGGGCACTTAGCGCATCCGCGTTCTTATCCAGCCGAGCGGCTTCGGCCTCCGCAGCCAGCCGGTATTCAGGCAACGCAAATGGTGTCGGCGGGGCGCCTGCCGTCTGGAGCGGTTTCGTCGCGATCCACGCGTTGAACGCGGGCTTGAACTCTTCCCGGAAGCGTGCCCGGTAGAAGTTGACCAGCTCGGTCTCGCCGCTGGCATACGCGTCGACCCACTGCATGAATGTTGCGACGTCGATCTGCTTCTGCGCGTTGGACAGGTCCGCTGCGCGAGCCGCCTGGATCCGGACCTTGTTGACGCTGCCCGACGTCTTCGCCTGCTCCCCGTTCCAGCGCGTTGCCTGATAGCTGCTCCATGCGGTCGCGACGGCCGCGATTGCGAGCAGAACTGTGGCGGCGATCTCGACCCAGTCCCGCCCGTGGCTCTCGTTCACGAGGTCGGGTTCCCCCGAGCGTCACAGGGCAGCTGCACGCGCTCGTCGATGGCCTGCAGCGCCTCGTCGATGATCCGAAGCGTCCGTTCCATCGCGACGGGCCGGACGCCGCCGACCCCCTCCTGAAACGGACTGTCGAGGAACTGGATCAGAAGCAGCATCGACGGTGACGACCGTGGCGACCGACCCCATCAGCACCGCCTGTGTGGTCGCGCCCTCGGCTTTGTCGGCGAAGAACAACATGAACACGAAGACGACACCGGAGATGAGGATCATCGCCACCCACAGCGGAGTGGGGATGACGCCGACAGCCCCGTGGATCCGGTCGGTCCGGGCCGCTTCGCGATCGGAGGTCTGATCCAGCCATTGATCGTAGGCTGCCTCCTGGCTCGGCGTCTGCGGACGAACAGTCTGAAGGGTGCGGAAAAGCTCGACTCCCCAGGGGTTGATCGCATCCCCCTGGGTGCCTGCCTCCGTGCGCGGCCATTCGGTGTGGATCACAGACCGGCCGTAGCACACCAGTTCGCCGGTGAGCTCGGCGTTGACGGGAGTTCCTAGGAACTGCGCGGTCTGCACCTGCTGCACGAGGACGAGCGCCTCCTGTTCGGCGCCTGTTCTCGACTGGTCGTAGCTCTCGAAGGCGAGAAAGACGACGAGCCCGAGCAGCACCGAAAACCCGGTCGCCAGCACACCGAAGACACCTGAGGCACGGTCGCCGTCTGTGAAACGGCTGCCTTCGGGCGCGCCTCGCCGCACCAGCAACATCGCCGTCACCGCGAGAGCGGTGGTCAGGACGATGACGATGGCCGGCCAGATGAGGTTCAGTGAGAGTCACCCTGGAGCCGCTGCCGCCAGCCGGAGAGCACGCCGTGAACCTGCTCCGCTCCGATGATCGCGTCGTCGGGCAGCGGGAGCTCGACGGGATGGAGGATGAAGGCGCGCGTCTGTGGCCCTCCCAAACCGCCGTGAAACGAGATCAGCTCCTCGAACGCGCAGCCCTCCTCGAGATCCGGCTCGTAGAAGCTGCCGACCATGATGTCGGCCACGTGTGCGAACCCGTCCGTGCGCAGGAGGTGGCGGGGCGCGGTCGGGGAGAACGGCGCCAGGGGGTCGTCGCCCTCGACGGTTCCGTCCGCGAGGTAGTGGGCCCCGGCGGCGCCGAGCGCAACCGGGCCGCGCTCCGACGAGCGAACGAGGAGCCAGCCGACGTGTGGGTGTGAGCGGAGTGCCGGGATCAGCCGGGGGTGGCGCTCGTCGATCTCCTCCAGCGTCAGCCGGCGCGGCTCCTCCATCAACGAGATCAGCCCGAGGTTTCCCGAGCCGAGCACGACGACCTCTCGATCCGAGACGTCCTGCTTCGACCGCTTGCCCTTCTTCTCGTCCGGCCGCCCGGTTGCCTCACCGACTGCGAGCCCCACCATCGACTGCTGCTCGTCGCCTCCGGTGATCTCCTGGACGGCGCCGTGCTCGAGCGAGCGCTCGACGAGCTCGTCGAGCCCGTAGCCGTTCCTCTGCTTGAACGTTGCCCCCTGCGTTTGCCCGTGGTCCGAGAGGACGACGAGCTCGTAGGGGCGCGGTGCGTAGCGGCGCGCACGGTCGATGCGGCCGAACTGCTGGTCGAGCTTGCGCAGCGCTTCCAGGGTGTCTGCACGCTCGAGCCCCGAGTGGTGCGCGACCTCGTCGTAGCTGGAGAAGGTCGCGTAGACGGCGGGGCGGCCGCGCATCATGTCCGTGAGGACGCCGTAGACGATCAGGTCGCGGACGACCACGCACATGGCGCCGCGCAAGAACGGGTAGACGCCGCCCCGATGTCCCCGCGGCTGCACGTCACGGCGTTTCGCGCGCAGCGCCGCGGCCCACTCGAGCAACACTTCGAACGCGAACAGGACAAGCGAGCGAGTGACGTTGAACCCGTTGGCGAAGAACGCGCGATAGCCCGGGTTCGCGCGCTTCTCCGCCTCCATCCTGCTGACGGTCAGGATGACCTCCTCGGCCTCGCCCGAGAGCAGGTTGCCGCGACTCGAGCCGCCGTTGACGAGCAGGCCGATGCCCGTGGCCCGATCGCGCTCGATGCGCGCGCAGTCGTCGGGAGCCGAGCACGCCGTGAGCATGCCGCTCTCCTTGTCCACCCAGCGGAACGCGGGGATGTCGTCGTTCGAGCCGAGCAGGATCCCCGCCTGGCTCGCCCCCGTCTGCGAGGAGAGGTCCGTCTCCCACTCGGTCAGCCCGTGCGTGCCCTCGGCGACCCAGCGGGCCATGTTCGGCGCGTTCCCGTCCCGCATCGCCCTCCGGAGCACGGTGAGAGCGAGCCCGTCGATCTCGAGGTAGATGATCCCGGCCACGTCCGTTCGGGTCGCGCCGCCCTGGCGCTTGGCGATGCGCTGGACGACTCGGAGCGTGTAGGTGTCGTCGTCGTTCGTCCCGAAGATCACCTCGAGGAAGACGCTGACGGCCGCGACCAGGAGCGCAGCGAGCAGCGCCCAGCCGAAGTTGTCCACCACGAAGGTGTTCTCCAACGCATCCGACGCGAGCTTCAGCACGAATGCGTTGGCCACCATGACGAGCACGAAGCCGAGCGCGAGCATGAACGGCAGCCGCAGCGCCGCGAGCACGGGCGGGATCAGCGCGTTCAGCGCAGCGACGACCGCGGCGACCGCCAGCGCGCCGGCTGCCCCCGCGATGTCGACGCCGGGGAGGATCGCGGCAGCCACCCCCAGCGACAGGGCCGTCAGGACCCAGGACAGCAGCAGGCGAAGCGGCTTGAACCGCGGGCGCTCGGGTTGCCAGGCGACGGCTTCCCCATAGGCGGCCGGCGAGGGGGCCGCGCTCATTCCGCGTCCTTCCCTGCCCTCTTCGCCTCCTTCTTTGCCGCCCGCGACGCCTTCTGCTCTTCGACCTTGACCTTCGCGTCGCCGTACGCACCACCGACGAGCACCTTGCCACCGGTCCAGCCGAAAACGAGCAGCACGAGCACGAACGCGAAGGCGACGTTCCAGGCCGTGACGATCAACTGCTGCGCGCTCGAGTAGGCGACAGCCGTCTCGTTTGCGACGTCACAGCACGTGTTCAGCGCCAACGCGTTCGTCGCCTGGGTGATGCCGACGGCGCCGGGCGTGAAGGAGACGACATTCGCGAGCGACCCCGAGCCCGTAATCCACATGATGGACTCGAACGTGACCGGAATGGCGAAGGCGGCCAGGAAGATGCCTGTGACGGCCAGCTTGCACAGCCACGAGGCCAGCGACGGCAGGAACGCTCTGGTCAGATACCGCTTGGGTGTCGCGAGGATCACCCCGCCCTGCTTCGCCTGGGCCCACAGCTTCTTGACCTGCCGCCAGAAGATACGCCCGACGAGCACGATCAGGACACCGCCGCCGCCCACGACCAGGATGGTCCTCGCCGGATGGTCGGAGATGTTGCCGAAGCTCTCGTCGAACGACCCGGGCACGGAGAGGAAGAGGTACAGGTAGACGAACGTGCCCGCGATCGTGAAGAAGATCTTCTGCACGAGATAGGCGGCGAACGAGCCGGCGACCGTCGCGCTCGGGATGATCGCGACGAACATGAGCAGCGTGACGAAGGTGCCTATGTTCGCCGGCAGAAAATTGTTCATGGCCACGCCGACCGCATACGCAGTGACGATGGGGGCGAATGCGACCTCGCCGGGGTATGCGGCGCTGAGAATGCCGTAGTAGGAGAGCCCTGCCAGGACCGTCTGGCCGGTCTGGAAGAGGAGACCGGCAACGATGTAGCCGACCGGAACCGCCTTGATCTGATCCCAGAGCTCCGACAGCCACCCCCGGACGTCGATGCCGAGCAGATCGAGCACGACGAGCACCAACGCGGTGCCGAGGAGCCAGGCCCCGACCTTGACCAACCGGCGACGGCGCGAGGGGTCGTGGAACGGAAGCACCGTCCCCGGGTCGGGCTGAGCAGTAATTTCGGTCATCGATACATGGGGAGTCTCGCGCCCACCGAATACTTCCGACGCCTCAACCGGCGAGCATCATCCGATCAGCGTGAATTTCGGGCGGAGTTCATGCGATCCGGGTGATGTGCAACCAAAGGCGACACGGTTTGCTCAAGCCGACTCGAGGGGGGCCGATGACGGACGCGACGACCGAGTTTTTCAGGGGACTTGCCGACCGCGGGCACGAGCCGTTGCTGGAGAGAGCGACAGGAACCGTCCGGTTCGACCTCTCGAGCGGCAAGCGCACGGCCCGCTGGCTGGTAACGATCAAGAAGGGCGACGTCACCGTGTCGCAAAGGAATGCCCGGGGCGACTGCGTCGTCCGCGCCGACCGAGGTGTCTTCGATCAAGTCGTCAAGGGTGAGGTGAACGCAATGGCGGCGCTCCTCCGCGGTGTGATGGACATCGACGGCGACCCCGCGCTGCTCGTCCTGTTCCAGCGCCTCTTTCCTGGACCGCCGAGCGCCACCGGCAAGCCGCCGGACTCTACGAGACGGAAGCGATGAACGACGGCCTCGTAAAGATTCTCGACGGCAACACCTTCGTGGTCACCGACTCGCGAGGCGACATCGAGGCGTCGCTCACCGACCCGACCGGGCTCTTCTCGTACGACACCCGCTTCCTCTCCAAGTGGGTGCTGACGGTGAACGGCGAGCGTCTCAATCCACTCTCGGTCGACGACTTGCAGTACTTCGAGTCGCGGTTCTTCCTGGTGCCCGGCACCGGAACGGTGTACGTCGACGCGAAGCTGTCGGTGATCCGCCGGCGGGCGGTCGGCGACGGCTTCCACGAGGAGCTGACCATCCTCAACCACGACGAGAAACCGGCCGAGCTCACGATTCGCATCGAAGCCGAGAGCGATTTCGCCGACCTGTTCGAGGTCAAGGATGCGCTCAAGAAGAAGGGGAAGTACTACAGCCGGGTCAAGAACGGACGACTTGTGATCGGGTACGAGCGTGAATCCTTCCGGCGCGAGACCGCGATTTCTGCGTCGACGCCCGCGAAGCTCGACAAGAAAGGCCTGAGCTTCAAGGCCCGCATAAAGCCGCAGGGTGAGTGGACGACCGACCTCGAAGTCGTGGCCACCGCCAACGCGGGCGGAACGCCCGTCCCGACAAAACACAAGCGCGGGGAAAGCCGCGCTCAGTCGAACATGAAACGGAGCCTGGAAAGCTGGCTCGAAAAGGCGCCGCGCCTCGACTGCGACTGGGATCCGCTGAAGACGACCTACCGGCGGAGCCTGGTCGACCTTGCCGCGCTTCGCTTCTCGCCCCGTATCGCTGGAGGGCGAAGCCTTCCTGCCGCCGGCTTGCCCTGGTTCATGACCATGTTCGGGCGCGACAGCATCTTCACGAGCCTGCAGGCACTGCCGTTCACGTCGGAGCTGGCGGCAACGACGCTCCGTGCGCTCGGAGACTGGCAGGGGAGCCGGGTCGACGACTTTCGCGACGAGGATCCAGGACGCATCCTCCATGAGATGCGCTACGGCGAGATGACGGCCTTCGAGGAGCGGCCGCATTCGCCCTACTACGGCTGCGCGGACGCGACGGCGCTGTACGTAGTGCTGCTCGACGAGTACGAGCGATGGACCGGCGACCGGCGCCTCGTGCGCGAGTTGGAGCGGGAAGCGCGAGCCGCCCTGAAGTGGATCGACGACTACGCCGACCTGATGGGAAACGGGTACGTCTCGTACCAGCGCCGCAATGAGGAGACCGGGCTCGAGAACCAATGCTGGAAGGATTCCTGGGACTCCATCTCCTATCGCGACGGCCGGCTCCCTGGCTTCCCACGCGCGACCTGCGAGCTCCAGGGCTACGCCTACGACGCGAAGATGCGCGGGGCACGTCTGGCGCGGCTCGTCTGGAAGGATCCAGTGCTCGCAGACGAGCTGGAGAAGCAGGCAGCCGACCTGAAGCGCCGCTTCAACCGCGACTTCTGGGTCGAGGACGGCGAGTACTTCGCCCTCGCGCTCGACTCGGAGGGCGGCCAGGTCGAATCACTGGCCTCGAACAATGGACATTTGCTCTGGAGTGGCATCGTCGAGAAGCGCAAGGCGAAGGCGGTTGCTCAGCACCTGATGGGACCGAGGCTCTTTTCCGGCTGGGGCGTGCGCACACTCGCCGAGGGCGAGGGTCGCTACAACCCGATCGGCTACCACGTCGGAACGGTTTGGCCGTTCGACTGCTCCTTCATCGCCTGGGGCCTCCGAAACTACGGCTTCAAGGAAGAGGCGGCCGTAATCGCCGCGGGCATTCTCGATGCTGCGGAGTTCTTCGAGGGACGCTTGCCTGAGGCCTTTGGAGGTTACGAGCGCGGGGTGACCAAGTATCCAGTCCAGTACCCCACGGCGTGCAGCCCCCAGGCCTGGTCGACCGGGACGCCGCTGCTCTTGCTGCGAACGATGCTCGGGCTCGAGCCGCTCGGTGACAACTTGATCGTCGATCCGGCTCTTCCGGCGAACATCGGACATCTCGAGCTGCTCGATGTTCCAGGACGCTGGGGCCGAGTCGATGCCTTCGGGCGGGGGCGTGTCGAACTCGAGACACCGCGCCCGCGACGATCGCGTCGAAGCTAGGGAGAGGACGGGCGTCTGGCGCCGTCCACGCGATCTTGCTTGCGAAACCGCGCTTTGCGATCCTCGTGACATGACACGTGCGACGAACGCCCAGGACGTCGCGGCCGGCCTGCTCGCCACCGGCGTGCGTGCCGGCGCCGCAGCGGCTCGGCTCGCGCTCCTGCCCGTGCGCCTCGCCGCTCGCGCACCCGTCGTGGGGCCGCCGCTGCAGCGCGCCGGCGAGGCGCTGGCCTCCGACGGCGTCGAGGCGCGAGCCAAGAGCCGCGAGCAACTCGAGACAGCCGCAGACGAGCTGCTTGCAGCGCCCGAGGTCGAGCGAGCGGTCGACCGCGCGCTGGCCGGCCCCTTGACCGACACGTTTGCGCGCTCGCTCGCCAAGCATCGGGTAGCAGAGCGAGTGGCCGCTGAGATCGCCGCTACGCCCGAGTTCGAACAGGCGGTCGTCGATGCACTCGACCACGAGGCGACTCGGCGGCTCGTCGACCGAGCCCTGGCGAGCCCCGGCCTCGAGCGACTGGTGGTCGAAGCGCTCGAGAGCCGGCTCACCGCGGAGGTCACCGATCGCGCGCTCGACAGCCCCGAGATGCAACGCGTCGTCGAGCACGTGGCTTCGAGCCCCGCGGTGCGCTCAGCGATGCGGCGGCAGACCACGTCACTGGCGGAGGAGCTCGTGGGCGGCGTTCGACGCCGCGCCGAGCGAGCCGACGACGCCGCTCAGCGCAAGCGCAGGCGTCAGGTTGCGGACGCCCCGTACGCCGGTGTCGCCACCCGGGCGTTTGGGCTTGCCGTCGACGTCCTGTTGGCCCAGATCATTTTCCTCACCGGCGCCGCGCTCGTCGGGCTCGTGGCGTCATTGGTCGGCGACTTGCGACCGGCCTGGCTCGTAGCGGTTCTCGCCGGTGCCGGGTGGGCACTCGTCTCGGGCACCTATTTCGTGCTCTTCTGGACGGCTGCGGGGCAGACCCCGGGGATGCGCCTCATGCGTCTCCGTGTCGCCGATCAGCGCGGCCAACCACCGAGCCTCGGGCGCTCCGTCGTGCGCTTCGTCGGTCTCGTGCTGGCGATCGTGCCCCTGTTTGCCGGTTTCCTGCCGGTGCTCTTCGACGATCGCAGGCGCGGGCTCCACGACTTTCTCGCCGGCACGGTCGTTTTCTATGTCGATCGTGAGCCGCTAACCGAAACCGGGGGTCAACTGCTCCCCAGGAGCGAGACGCAGAACCCGACGGCCGTCGCAGCTCCTGCGAGCGCCCCGCCACGCTCGTAGGCGAAGGGCATCAGCGAGTTGGTCAGCATGGCGAGGAGGCCGCCCGCGGCCAGAGCAGCCATGCGGCCACCCGTCGCCTCGGACGACAGGTCTGTCGCCAGGTAGCCGAGTGCGGCGGCGATGCCGCAGGCGAGGACGATCCAGAACCAGAGCGTGCCGACGCGTCTCGCGCTCCAGCCGGCGGCCGAGAGATCCGCGGACGGCGCAATGCTCTGCGGGATGTTCGAGATGAAGACAGCGGCCAGGAAGCTCAAGCTGATCGGGAAGCCGGTTCCGACCTGGATCCCGAAGATGACCGACTCCGGCACCCCGTCGACGACCGAGCCGACGACGATGCCCATCGCACCCCCCACTCCCGCCTGGCCGAAGCGGCTCTCCACCAACCGGTCGGCGACCAGGAAGATGGCCACGCCGATCAGCATCCAGACAGCGAACTGCCAGCGTTCGAGCACGTCTTCCGCCTCCACGACGAGATCGAAGGAGATCGCTGCAATCAGCGCTCCGGCGCCGAAGCCGGCCATGATGCCGACGAGGCGGGCCGGAACATTGACCCAGCAGGCGAGCAGGCCGGCGAGAAGCAGGGACGACGCCCCGAGCAGTCCCAGGCCGAATGCCTCAAGCACTGGAGTCCGGCGGATCCTCCACGGTCTCGACCTCCAGGATGAGATCGTTCACTGCGACTACCCGCACGGGTGCGCCGCGAGGAACCTCTGAGCTCGAGTTGGCCTCCCAAATCTCACCGAGTACTCGGACATGGCCCGAGGGGGCGAGCCGCTCAGCCGCCACGCCGGTCCTACCGACGAGATTCTCGACGCCCGTCTGGACCTTCTCGCGCCGCATTCGGCGTTGCCAGTACACGACTTCGAAGAGACCGACCGCGCCCGTTACGACCGCCCCGATGACGTTCCACGGCGAGGGGACGAAAATGAGGAGCAGCAGAGCGAGTAAGAGGAACATCGGACGCTCGTCCGATGTTTCCCCTCCAGAGCGCGGCGCACGCATCACCCCGTGCGGATGATTGAGGCCAGCACGGCAATCATCCCTTTTGGGCGATGAGAGCCCGACGGCCGATTGTGAGGGTTAAGGGGCAAGCCGCAACCAGGAGGCACCCATGCCCGAGAGGCCGCAGCCGAAGCGTGACGTCCTGCCCGTCCCCGACATCACTCCTGCCGGACAGACGACGTTCGACGCGAAGGATCCCGAGACGTCCTTTCCGCCGATCGAGCCGCTGCGCCCTCCGGAGGGATCGCCCAACGTCCTGATCGTCCTGATCGACGACGTCGGCTTCGGTGCCTCGAGCGCCTTCGGCGGCCCGATCAACACGCCGAACGCGGAGCGCCTCGCCGCGAACGGCCTCAAGTACAACCGCTTCCATACGACCGCCCTCTGCTCGCCGACCCGGCAAGCGATGCTTACGGGGCGCAATCACCACACGGTCGGCATGGGCGGCATCACCGAGATCGCGACCTCTGCGCCCGGCTACAACTCGATCCGGCCGAACACCTGTGCCCCCCTGGCCGAAACGCTCAAGCTGAACGGCTACTCGACTGCGCAATTCGGCAAGTGCCATGAGGTACCGGTCTGGGAGACGAGCCCGATGGGCCCGTTCCAGGCCTGGCCGACCGGCAGCGGGTTCGAGTACTTCTACGGCTTCATCGGCGGCGAGGCGCACCAGTACTACCCGGCGATCTACGAAGGCACGATCCCGGTCGAGCCGGATCGACACCGGAAGAGGGCTACCACTTCATGTCCGACATGACGGACAAGGCGATCAAGTGGGTCAAACAGCAAAAATCGCTGATGCCGGACAAGCCGTTCTTCGCCTACTTCGCGCCCGGCGCGACACACGCCCCGCACCACGTCACCCCGGAGTGGGCCGACAAGTACAAGGGCCAGTTCGACGACGGCTGGGACGCGCTACGGGAGCGGACGTTCGCCAAGCAGAAGGAGCTCGGCGTGATCCCGGAGGACGCCGAGTTGACGCCTCGCCACGAGGAGATCCCGGCCTGGGACGAGATGCCGGAGGACCTGAAGCCGGTCCTGCGCCGCCAGATGGAGATCTACGCGGGCTTCCTGGAGTTCACAGACCACCACGTGGGCCGGCTGCTCGACGCGCTCGACGACCTGGGTGTCCTCGAGAACACGATCGTCTACTACATCATCGGCGACAACGGCGCCTCCGCTGAGGGCACGCTCAACGGCACGTACAACGAGATGATCAACTTCAACGGCGCTGCCGCCATCGAGACGCCCGAGTTCATGATCGAGCGGATCGACGACTTCGGCGGCCCCGATTCCTACAACCACTACGCGGTCGGCTGGGCACATGCGATGTGCACGCCGTACCAGTGGACGAAGCAGGTGGCGTCCCACTGGGGCGGGACGCGCAACGGGACGATCGTCCATTGGCCGAGCAAGATCAATGCTCGCGGGGAGGTCCGCTCGCAGTTCGCGCACGTGATCGACGTCGCCGCGACGTTCTCGAGGCGGCCGGGCTGCCAGAGCCGACGTTCGTCCACGGCGTCCAGCAGAAGCCGCTGGAGGGCGTGAGCATGGCGTACTCGTTCGACGACGCCGGCGCCGAGGAGCGGCACACGACGCAGTACTTCGAGATGTTCTGCAACCGCGGCGTCTACCACCAGGGCTGGACCGCCGTGACGAAGCACTCGACGCCCTGGCTGATGCTCGGCCAGGAGAAGCCGGCGCTGGACGACGACGTCTGGGAGCTCTACGACACCAACGTCGACTGGACGCAGGCGAAGGACCTCGCAGCAGAGCAGCCGGAGAAGCTCGCCGAGCTCCAGCGTCTGTTCCTGATGGAGGCGACCAAGTACAACGTCCTGCCCCTCGACGACCGCGGCATCGAGCGGGCCCTGCCGGAGATCGCCGGACGCCCCACGCTCGTGCAGGGCGATCGCCAACTGCTGTACGGCGGCATGGGCCGGCTAACCGAGAGCTCCGTGGTCAGCATCAAGAACAAGTCACACGCCGTCACGGCCGAGATCGTGGTGCCGGAAGCCGGCGCGCAGGGCGTGATCATCGCCCAGGGCGGCAGCATCGGCGGCTGGAGCCTCTACCTCAAGGACGGCAAGCCAAGGTACTGCTACAACCTCCTCGGCATCCAGCGCTTCTACGTCGACGGTGACAGCGAAGTGCCGGAGGGCACGCACCAGGTCCGCATGGAGTTCGCCTACGACGGTCCGGGGCTGGGCAAGGGCGGCGACGTCACCCTCTACGTCGACGGCGTCAAGGCCGGGGAGGGCAAGGTCGGCGCTACTGCTCCGATGATCTTTTCCGCCGATGACACGTGCGACGTCGGGGAGGAGAACGGAGCCTTGGTCGCCGACGACTACCCGGTCCCGAACACGTTCACGGGCGAGGTGAACTGGGTCGAGATCGACGTGGGCACGGCCGCCGAGGACGCCGATCACCAGATCGACCCGGAGGAGCTCCTCCGCGTTGCACTGGCGAGGCAGTAACGGCCAGTAGCTAGTCGAAAACGCGCATGCGGATGTCGCCGCCGGCTGCGGCGATCTCTCCTAGCTCGTGCAAGAACTTCATCGACTCGAGATCCGGGCTCAGCTCGCGCGAGGCCCGGCATCCGCTCGACCGGAGCGCCATCGCGAGCTCGAGGATGCGCCCAATCAACTCGTCTGCAGCCTCCTGAAGCGACGAGCCCTCGCCATGTGCGAATCCGCCCAGGTCGAGGCGAACGCGTCCTCCGGCTTCTGTGAGGCTAAGTGCAGGCATCCCAGCTATATCGGCACGAATTCATCCTGTCTGCACGATGCAGCCTTACCCATGTCTCTGAAACAAATCTCTCGTGGGCCAAGCGATCGGAGAGATCCTGCCGCTGGCTATCGGCGTGGCGATCAGCCCAGTCCCGATCATCGCGATCGTGCTCATGCTGGGAACTCGGCGCGCGCGGTCGAACGGCGTCGCATTCGCGCTCGGCTGGCTTGCCGGACTGACGATCGTCGGCGGCGCGCTGCTGGCGCTCGCGAGCGGGAACTCACAGGAGGACAACGGCGGTCCGGAGACCTGGGTCAGCATCGTCAAGCTCGTCCTCGGCGTGCTGTTCCTGCTCCTGGCGGTGCGAACGTGGCGCGGTCGGCCCAGGGCAGGCCAGGAGGCCGCGATGCCCAAGTGGATGCAGGCGATCGACACGTTCACCACCGTCAAGTCGCTGGGCTTTGCGGTCGTGCTCTCAGGGATCAACCCCAAGAACCTGGCGCTAACGATCGCCGCCGTTACTGCGATCGCCGAAACGGGCATCACGGGCGGTGAAGCCGTCGGCGCCCTGGCGGTCTTCATCTTGATCGGTTCGCTCAGCATCCTCACGCCGGTCGCCATCTACTTTGCGCTGGGGGCGAAAGCTGCGGTCATCCTCGACGAGGTAAAAAACTGGATGGCGG
>CAVZFQ010000019.1:0-14608 GCA_963774625.1 uncultured Actinomycetes bacterium | reverse complement strand
TCGTCTGTTGCGGGACCGGTACCGCCGGAAAGCTCTCCGTAGCGACGGCAGGCAAGACCGGAACCGCCGAAACCGGGATCCAGGGCCGCAACACGACGTGGTTCATCGCCTTCGCCCCGGTCGAGAACCCCCGGGTGGCCGTGGCGGTCGTGCTCGAGCGCCAGAGCGGCACCGGCGGCACCACGGCAGCACCCATCGCTCGCCAGATCATGCAGGCACTGATTGGTTGAGCGTCGAACTCCCTACCCTGTGTAAAACGTGATCACGAACATCATCAACACGCTTTTCGACGGTAGGTACCGCGTCATGCGCAAGCTCGGCGCTGGCGGCATGGCCGACGTCTACCTGGCCGAGGACGAAGAGCTCGGGCGCCGCGTCGCGATCAAGATCCTGAACGACCGCCACGCGAACGACGAGAGCTTCGTGGAGCGGTTCCGCCGCGAGGCCAAGAACGCCGCCGGGCTCTCCCACCCCAACATCGTCTCGATCTACGACCGGGGCGAGGCCGAGGGCACCTACTACATCGCCATGGAGTACCTGGACGGGCGCACGTTGAAGGAGCTCCTGATCGCGCGCGGGCCGATGCCGATCGGCGACGCGATCCACCACACGCGGCAGATCCTCAACGCGCTGCGCTTCGCGCACAAGAAGGGCGTCGTCCACCGGGACATCAAGCCGCACAACGTGATGGTCGACGGCGACGGGCGCCTGAAGGTGACGGACTTCGGCATCGCGCGGGCGGGTGCGAGTCAGATGACCGAGGCCGGCGCGATTGTCGGCACGGCGCAGTACCTCTCGCCCGAGCAGGCCCGCGGCGCTGCCGTCGACCAGCGCTCGGATCTCTACTCGATCGGCGTCGTCCTCTACGAGATGCTCACCGGCAACGTGCCCTTCACGGGCGAGTCGCCGGTGGAGATCGCCATGAAGCACCTTTCGGACACGCCGCGCCCGCCGTCGTCGATCCGGCCCGAGATCCCGCCCGATCTCGACATGGTCGTGCTGCGCGCGCTCGCCAAGAACCCTGACGACCGCTTCCAGACCGCCGAGGAGATGGACGCCGAGCTCGCGCACATCGCCGACGGCGGGTCGGTCACCGCGATCACGGCAGACGCGGCGACGGCCGTCCTTTCCGGGACGTCAATCGCCAATGCGCCCACCGCAATCGCCGCGCCCCGCCGAGAACGGCGCCCGGGCACCTACCGGTATCAGGATCCGCCGCCGCGGCGGCGGACGATCTGGCCGTGGCTCCTCGCGATCCTCGGCCTCGTCGCTGCGCTGCTGGCGGGCTGGTTCGCCTACGGCCGGATCCAGGACTCCCTCAGCAGCTCTGGCTCGGTCTCGGTGCCGAACGTCGAGGGCATCCGGGAGCACCTGGCCGTCCAGAACCTCCTCGAGAGGGGCCTCGAGCCCGACGTGAAGCGCCTTCCCACCACGAACCCGAACTTCCGGCTCGGGACCGTCTACGACCAGGACCCCAATGCGGGCATCCGTGTGGACAGAGCAAGCGCAGTGACGATCTACGTGTCGCTCGGCCCGCCGAAGGTGACGGTTCCCCAGCTCATTGGGGAATCGCGCGACGACGCGATCGCCGCGCTGTCGGAGCGCGGACTGAAGTTCACGGTCGCGGATGTCTACTCGAGGGAGGAAGCGGGCACGGTCGTCGCCCAGTTCCCGCTGACCGGCAGGCGGGTGAACAAGGGCTCGAGCGTACGGATCAACGTCTCGCGGGGCCTGCAGCCGGTCGGGATCCCGACGGTGGTCGGCCAGACCTTCGAGTCTGCGTCGTCGCAGCTGCAGGCCGCGGGTTTCGCGGTGGCGCGCCAGGACGTGGATTCCGAGCAGCCGAAGGGCATCGTCGTCCGCCAGAACCCTGCCGGCGGCGCGCAGGCCTCGCGCGGCGCGACCGTGACGCTGAGCGTGTCCAAGGGCCCGAAGGAATCCGCCGTCCCCGACGTGACGAGCCAGGACGAGGAGGCCGCGCGGTCGGCGCTCGAGAGTGCCGGCTTCGACGTCGTCGTCCAGGACGAGGAGACGATCGACCCGAGCCAGGACGGAATCGTCATCAACCAGGATCCGCCCGGCGGCACCAGAGCCGCGGCGGGCACGACCGTCACGATCTTCGTCGGCCGGCTCCTACCGACGCCGTGAGCCGCGTCCGCGTCGCAGTGCTGATGGGCGGGCGCTCGTCCGAGCACGACGTCTCCCTGGCGTCGGCCCGCTCGGTGGTCGAGGCTCTCGACCCGGCGCGCTACGAGACAGTCGCCGTGGAGATCGGCCGCGACGGCCGCTGGGAGATCGGTCCTGCGACCAGAGCTGCTCTCGAACGGGGCGGCGAGAGCGACATGGAGTCGCTCCCCGTGCCCGCGTCGAAGGTCCCGGCGACGCTGGCGGAGGTCGACGTCGTCTTTCCCGTGCTGCACGGCCCCTTCGGAGAGGACGGAACGGTGCAAGGCTTCCTCGATCTCGCCGACGTTCCGTACGTGGGTGCCGGGGTCATGGCCTCCGCGCTCTGCATGGACAAGGACCTCTTCAAGTCGGTGTTGCGCGACAAGGGCATCCCGGTGACGGACAGCGTGACCGTGCGCGAGATGAATGGCTTCGAGAGCCCGTTCGGGTTTCCGGTGTTCATCAAGCCCGCGCGGCTGGGGTCGTCCGTCGGCATCACGAAGGCCCGCAGCCCGGACGAGCTGCGCGCGGGCCTCGACCTCGCCTTTCGGCACGACGAGAAGGTGCTGGTCGAGGAGTTCGTCGACGGCGTCGAGGTCGAGTGCAGCGTGCTCGGGAACCTGGAGCCGGTGGCCTCGATCCCCGGCGAGATCGTGGCCAATGCGGACTGGTACGACTACTCGGCCAAGTACGACGACGGCGGCATGGAGCTGATCGTGCCGCCGCGCATCTCGCCGGAGGCGAGCGAGCGAGTCCAGGAGCTCTCGGTCGCGGCCTTCCGGGCGACGGAGTGCGAGGGCATGGCGCGAGCAGACTGCTTCGTGCGAGCCGACGGCGAGGTGCTCGTCAACGAGCTGAACACGATCCCCGGCTTCACCGCGACGAGCGTGTACGCAAAGCTCTTCGAGGCTTCGGGTGTGCCGTACGAGGAGCTGCTCGAGAAGCTGATCGCTCTGGCGTTGGAGCGGCACGAGCGCCGCTCACGGCTCAAGTTCTAGCCGTCACCTCGTAGATGTGCGCCTGGCCGCCTTCTCTTGGCAGGGTGAGCCAGACGACGTAGTAGCCAAACGGCTGGTCGTTCGTATCGACGTCGAACGTCGTGACCTCTCCGACGACGTCCTTCTCGCCCGAGACGTTCTCGAACGGTCCGTTCGGGTCGTTCCCCGCCCGGATCCTGGCGTTGAAGCCCGGCTCGGCTCGAATGGTCAGCTTCGAGAGAGCCACCTCCTGCGGTGCACGCAGCACGAGGCCGACGCCATCCTTGGTGAAGTTTTGGTACTCCTCGGTTCGCCAGTCGGTCGTTCGCTGGCCGTCCGTAGCTTCCGCAATCTCGCTGTTGTGCTCGGCGTCGTCGCCAAACGGGTCAAAGGCACCCACTGCTTGCAGCCTCACGGGGGCCGAAGGGTTGTCCTCCGCCACGATGGGCACGTCCGGTGAGTCGCCGAAGAACAGGTAGGCGCCACCGGCCACCGCAGCGGCGGCGAGCAGAATCAGCAAGAACGGAACCAGTGGCGGGCGGCGCCGAGGCCTCTTGACGCGAGCCTGGCGTGAGGGCCGGACGATCCTCGTCGCCTCGTCGTCGGAGCCGAGTTCGCCGTAGCAGCGGTCGAGCTCGTCTATCAGCCCCTCCATCGAATCGAAACGGTCGGCCGGGTCCTTCGCCATCGCGCGCTGCACGGCGAGGTCGAGCCGGACCGGAACATCACGCCGCTGGTCGAGCACGCTCGGCACGGGCTCGTGCAAGTGCTGCATCGCGACGGCGACGAAGTTGTCGCCCGTGTACGGCACCTCGCCGGTGAGCAGCTCGTAGAGCATGACGCCGAGGGAGTAGATGTCGGTCCTCTGGTCGACCTGCTCGCCGCGCGCCTGCTCGGGAGCGATGTAGTCGCTCGTCCCGACGACGGTGCCCGACTCCGTCACGCTCTGCACGTCGACCGACCGAGCGATGCCGAAGTCCGTGACCTTGGGCTCGCCCTCCTCCGTGAGGAGCACGTTCTGCGGCTTGACGTCGCGATGGACGAGCCCGCGCTTGTGCGCGAAGTCCAGCGCGCCGGCGATCTGCAGCCCGTAACGGAGCGCCTCGTCGACCGGCAGCGCGCCGTGTGAGAGGAGGCCTTTGAGGTTTTCGCCCTCGACGTACTCGAAGACGATGTACTGGCGGCCGTCTTCCTCACCCCGGTCGATGACGGTGACGATGTTGGGATGGGCCAGCTGCGCAACGGAACGCGCCTCGCGCCGGAAGCGCTCGACGTAGTCCTCGTCGGAGCTGTAGTGCTCGTGCAGCACCTTGATGGCGACGGAGCGCTCGAGCAGCCGGTCGTGCGCCCGGAAGACGTTGGACATGCCCCCCGAGCCCACGAGCTCGTGCAGCTCGTAACGGCCCGCGATCAGCTCACCGATCACGGCTCCAAGTTTGGCTGACGGAGCGATTAGGCGGTAAGTACCTTGTCGAGCGCCTGCTCCCAGACGCCGAGGGCCTCTTCGAGCTCCGCGTCGGTGACGACGAGCGGGGTCAGAACTCGGATGCAGTTGCCGTAGACGCCGGACTTGATGAGGAGCAGCCCGTTCTGAGCGGCCCCGTCGACGACGGCTGACGCGCGGTCCGCATCTGGCTCCTTCGTCTCGCGGTCGAGCACCAGCTCGATCGCCAGCATCGCGCCGAGGCCGCGCACGTCGCCGATGGCAGCCCAGCGTTCCTGCCAGGCTTCCATGCGCGAGCGAATCGTGTCGCCGATCGCTCCGGCGCGTTCGACGAGGTTCTCGTCGTTGAAGACATCGAGGACCGCGAGCGCCGCCGCCTGGGCGACTGGGTTCCCGACGTAGGTGCCGCCGATTGCCGAATCGTCCGGCGCGTCCATGATCTCCGCCTTTCCGATCACGCCGGAGAGCGGCAGGCCGCCTGCGATCGACTTGGCCACGATCATCAGGTCAGGCTCCACGTCGTAGTGCTGGATCGCCCACATGCGCCCTGTGCGGCCGTAGCCCGTCTGCACCTCGTCGACGACGAACACGATGCCGTGCTCATCGCAGATCCTGCGGATGCCCTGGATGAACTCCGGGGGCGCGACGACGAAGCCACCCTCTCCGAGCACCGGCTCCAGCACGATCGCGGCCACGCTTTCGGGCGCGACCTGCGTGAGGAACGCGCGCTCCAGGGCCGCGAGCGCAGTGGCCGTGTCGGGCCCGCGGTAGGAGTGCGGATAGGGCACCCGGTAGACCTCGGGGGCAAACGGCCCCAGGCCGGCCTTGTACGGGTGCGTCTTCGAGGTCATCGTCATCGCGAGCATCGTCCGCCCGTGGAAGGCGCCTTCGAAGACGATCACCGCCGGCCGCTTCGTGTAGGAACGCGCGAACTTGATCGAGTTCTCGACCGCCTCCGTGCCGGCGTTGAAGAACGCGGCTTTGGCCGGGCCGCTGATCGGGGCGAGGTCGATGATGCGCTCCGCCAGCTCGACGTACACCTCGTAGGGCACGATCGTGAAGTCGGTGTGGGCGAAGCGTGTGAGCTGCTCCTGCGCCGCCTCGACCAGGCGGGGGTGCGAGTGCCCGACGTTCAGACAGCCGACGCCGCCGGTGAAGTCGATGTACGTGTTGCCGTCGACGTCCGTGAGCGTGGCGCCGCGGCCTTCGGCGACGACGATCGGGTGGACGAGGGACAGCGGCCCCGCGATCACACGCTCCTTACGCTCGATGATCTCCTGCGAGCGGGGGCCCGGGACTGCGGTCCGCATCTCGATCGCGCGTGTCATAGCCATACCCTGAAGATACAACAGCGATCGGCTTGATGCATACATGAATAACGTTCATACATCCGACCCTCTCGAGCAGTTCAACTCGTGGTACGCGGAGGCGGGCACGGACGTGGTCGCGCTCGCCACGGCGACCCCGGACGGAGCACCGTCGGCGCGCATGGTCCTGCTGAAGGGCGCCGCTGCCGACGGATTCACGTTCTTCACGAACTACGAGAGCCGCAAGGGTCGCGAGCTCGCGGACAATCCGCGCGGGGCGCTGCTCTTCCACTGGCCGCAGCTGGGTCGCCAGGTGCGCGTGGAGGGCCCGGTCGAGCGGGTCAGCCGACAGGAGTCGAAGGAGTACTTCCGGACGCGGCCACGCGGCGCCCAGGTGGCTGCGTGGGCCTCACGGCAGAGCGAGCCGGTCGAGTCACGGGAGGTACTCGACGCCCGCTTCGCCGAAATCGACCGCCAGCATCCGGGTGAAGTCCCCCTCCCGCCGCACTGGGGCGGGTATCGCCTTACGCCCGAGTTCTTCGAGTTCTGGGAGCACCGTGAGAACCGCTTCCACGACCGGCTCCGCTACCGGCGTGCAGGCGACGGCTGGGCGATCGACCGCCTGTCGCCCTAGCGTCTGCCGCGGCTGACGACCAGGTTGACCCTCGTTCCCGGACGAACGCGAGCGCGGGCTCGCGGCTGCTGCGACACCACCCGCCCGACCCGCCGACGAGTCGAGCGTGCTCGCCTAATGCGACCGACCCGGCAGCCCGCTCGGCGGATGCTGACTCGCGCCGCAGCGAGAGTGCGGCCGACAACTGCCGGGACGCGACACCGCGGGACCGGAGGTGCAACGGGCGGCGGAGGATTCGGGGGCGGGGTGGGCGGAGGAGGGGGTGGCGCCGGAGGCTGCGGCGTGGGCGGCAGCGTGCCGAACCGCTTGGTCTCTCCATACCCGCGCCCCGACGGATTGTCGGCGACGAGACGGACGTAGTAGCTGGTGCCGGGCTCGAGGTCGTAGATGTCGGCACGCACCGCCACAACTCCGGTCCCGGGCACGACCTGGACAGGCGTCGAGTTTCCGAGAGCGGGCGTCAACCCCCACTCGAACCAGACGTTCGTCTGCTGCGTGTTGGGATTCACAGTCCCGTGGAGGAATGCGAACCAGTCCGAGGTCTGGGCCGCGCCGGTGGACGGCACCGGGCCGCGATCGAGGAACCGAAGCATGACCTGGCGCGGCCCGTTGACGCTGGGGCTCTGGATGTAGCTGACCGCCGTTCTCCCGAGCGACCCCGAACTCGCGTTGGCCGAGAACTCCAAGTCGGCGGAAACCGCCACACCGAATCCACCGGGATCGAGAACGGTCGGGTCTCCTGTGATCCGGGTACCGCGGAGATCGGAAGGGCCGCTGCTGTCCGCGCTGTCAACCCACACGGTCTCGAAGACGCCACCATCCCACGAGATAGTCGGGCTCCGCTCGTGCCTCCCCCCGGCGGCGATCGAGAACCCGTGCGGATCGAGAACGGCACCGGCAGGCGTCACCCGCGAGCCCGCAAGGTCTGCCGCGATCATCTCCGCCCACGCCACCATGTACGCCGTTCCGTCGAACGCAACGCTTGTTCCCCACGCGTCACCCGGGCTGAGGTCGAGCGGCAGTCCGTTCCCATCGAGGACTGCGCCATCAGCGCTGACCCTCGATGCGAACGGCATGTAGTTCGCTCCGCTGTATCGCTGCTGCCAGGTGACGAGGAAGTTCGTCCCGTCGGTCCCCACGTCCGGGCCTCGCTCCGGAGCATCCTCGTCGGCAACGATGAAGCCCGTCCCGTCGAGGACGGTCCCGGCGGAACTGACCCGGTTGGCGAGGATGTTGTCGAAGCCGTTGAGATCCTTGTCCCAGGCGACTAGGAAGTGCGTCCCGTTGAAGGCGAGCGCGGGGTAGGCGATGCTCGAAACGCTCATCCCGGAGATGGGAAACCGATCGAGCACGGCACCGGCGGGCGTGACCCGGGCGCCATGAATCAACGGGGTCACGAACGGCCGGCCGTCGGCCCAGACGACGAGGTAGTTGTGCCCGTCCCAGGCAACGGCCGAGTACTCCTGGCTGCCGGGTCCGCCGGCAATCGTGAACTCGCCGGGTGGGAGGACGCTGCCCTCGCTCGAGACGAACGCGCCGAGAATGTCCCAACCGGTTGAGCGGTAGTCGCTCCAGACGACGAGGTAGTTCGTGCCGTCGAAGGCGACGGCGGGCGCGGTGAGATTCGTGCCCGCGCTGACTGCGGACACGGCATGCGCCGCGCTGACGACCGGCTGCGGGCCGGTCGGGTGCGAGTCACTCGCGGCGGTGCCCGCACCGACGAGCAACAGCAAGAGCGCGATTCCTCCGAAGAGCCGTGCCATCGACCGTCGCATGTAGCTTCCCTCTCTCCTTCCGGCCCCAGAATGCTAGACCGGGAGCTGCAGTGATCCTAGGCCACCTCGATCTGGATGCCTTCTTCGCCGCCGTCGAGGAGCTGGAGGATCCCGACCTGCGCGCGAAGCCGCTCGTAGTCGGCGGCGACCCGCACGGCCGGGGCGTCGTGGCGACGGCGAACTACGAGGCCCGCAAGTTCGGGATCCACTCCGCGATGAGCTGCGCAGAGGCGCTGCGCCGCTGTCCGCACGCGGTCTTCGTCCGGCCGCGCCACAGCCTCTACTCCGAGTACTCGCAGGCGGTCTGGAAGGCCATCCGGGAGGTGGTTCCGACCGTCGAGCGCACAGGGAAGGACGAGGGGTACCTCGACCTCGGTGAGATTGCGGCGGACTTCGGCAAGGCCCGTGCGCTGGCCGAGGCGGTGCAGACATCGGTTCGCGGGGCGACGAGCCTGACGAGCTCGATCGGCGTCTCGACGTGCAAGGTCGTCTCCAAGATCGCGAGCGACCTCCGCAAGCCGGGCGGCCTGGTCGTCGTGCCGCCGGGACGCGAGGCTTCGTTTCTGGCGCCGTTCGACATCCGCAAGCTGCCCGGCATCGGACCGCGCTCAGAGGCGCGGTTCAGGGCGGCCGGCGTCGACACGATCGGCACCCTCGCCGCGCTCACGGACGACGAGCTGCGCCGGCTCCTGCCGGGCAAGGTCGGCGGCATCCTGCACCAGCGGGCGCGGGGGGTCGATCGACGGCCCTTGGAGACTTCCTCCGAGCGGGTCTCGATCAGTCACGAGGAGACATTCCCGAAGGACATCGCCGACCGCGGTGAGCTCAAGGACGAGCTGCGGCGGATGTCCACGAGCCTGGCCGGCTATCTGCAGCGAAACGGCGAGATCGCCAGAACCGTGACGACGAAAGTGCGCTACTCCGACTTCTCGATCCGCAGCCGCTCGACCTCGATCCCGGTGGGCACCGACGACGCCGAGCGGATCGCCGAGCTCGCCTGCGGTTGCCTAGACCGTGCCCTGGACGATCGGCCCGGTGCGCTACGGCTCGTCGGGGTCGGGCTCTCCGGGCTCGAGTCGCACCAGCAGCTAGCGCTGGTCTGAGCCGCGGATTAACGTACGTCGCCCATCGTCGAACCGAAGGAGCTGCGGAGATATGAGTGCGTTCAGAACGGTCTATCGCTTTTGGATCTCGATCCTGGCTGTAGCGGTCCTTGTTCAGATCGCATTCGCAGGTTACGGGGCCTTCTACGCCACGGAGAAAGTCCACGACGCCTCCATCGACGAGGACATCTTCGAGGAGGGGTTCGGCTTCCATATTGGGTTCGGGTACCTGATTCTCCTCGGCGTGCTGTTGGCCGTGATCATCGCGCTGCTGGCCCGGCCCGGGAAGCGGACGGTGTTGCTCACGGTGGGTGCCTTCGGCCTCGTGATCTTGCAGATTCTGCTCGCCTGGACCGGCGGCACAGTTCCGGCGGTCGGGGCTCTGCACGCGCTCAATGCGCTGCTGATCGCAGGACTGCTCGGATCGCTCGCCGCGCAGGAATGGCGAATGCACAAGATGGGCGGTGGAATGGTCGCACGGCCCGAGCCGCCTCCGGCTCCTTCCGCGTAGTCGAGACTACTCCGGGTGGTTCCGTGCGGCGTCGCCGGCGCGGTAGGGCGTGGAGACGCCCTCGTACACGACGTGCGTCGTAAGACCCTCCGCTGCATGGGGAAGGTTGTGGCAGTGCTCCATCCAGAGGCCCGGGTTGTTGGCACGAAACCCGATCTCGTAGCGTTCTCCGTCCCGCACGTTGAGCGTGTCGAGCCACAGCGGGCTTCCCGTCGCTCGCCGGCCGTTCCGGGACAGGACGAGGACGTGGTGGCCGTGCAGGTGCATCGGGTGCGTGGACCCCGAGTCGTTCGTGACCGTCATGCGGATCAGCTCGCCAGCCCGGACGACGTACATCGGGACCTTGGGATAGAGCCTGCCGTTGATCGACCAGTGGCTCCCGGGCTTTCCGTCGAGGAACCCGAGCTTGCGCCCCACGGCCACCGTGAACGAGCGGTCGAAACGGCTCTCTGCGAAGAACGGCGTCGAGGCGGCGGCGCCGTAGCCAACCGGATCAAACACAGGCGACGGCCTCGGCACGGGCTCTTTGCCACCCTGCGGCGTAACGAACACGATGGACGCTTGGGAGCCGGCCGCCTCGAGCTTCACCGGTAGCCGCGGCATGGTGAATGCGACGTCGTAGCGGGCTCCGGCGCCGAGCTCCAGCTCGCGGTTCTGCACCGGCGTCGGGCCGTTGAGATCCGTGCCGTCGATCGCGACCACGCGGAATGGAATGCCGGCGAGCCGGAAGCGGCGTGCCGAGCTGTCGCTGTTGACGAGGCGCACTCGCACAGGCGTGCCTGCGCGGACGACTCGCCGGTCAGCCCGGTCGCTCGAATTGAGCACCACTGAGCCTGGGAATGTGTGCGCGATCGCCGTGACGTCGATCGTCTTGGCATCGGGTTTCGCCGGCAGGATCACGAGCGCGCCGTACAGTCCGCGCCGCACCTGCTTGGCAGCGGTCTGGTGCGAGTGGTACCAGAAGGTTCCGACCTGCTCTGCGCGAAAGCGATACGTGTAGCGCTCGCCTGGGCGCACCGCGTCTTGCGTGACTCCGGGGACTCCGTCCTCACGATTCGGTAGATCGACGCCGTGCCAGTGGATCGCGACGCCCTCGGTGATGTCTTTGTTCTCAAGCGTCACCTCGACCAGGTCACCCTGGCGGACGACGAGCTCGGGACCCGGCACACGCCCCTCGTAGGTCAAAGCCTGGATCCGACGGCCCGACCGAAGCTCGACCGTGGCCCTCTTCGCCGTCAGGGTCCTCCGGAAGTCGGGCACGAGCCTCTCCGGGCCCTGCAACTGCTCAATCGTGCGGCCGCTCATCCCCCCATGCGACGCGTGGACGCCGCCGCCGTAGTCGGGGACGGCGAGGTCCATCGCGTTGTAGCTCCCGGGGAGCCGGCTGTCGTACAACATCCAGCCCATCCAACCCAGGCCGGCAAGCAGGACGACGGCCAGAAGCACCGAGGCGAGGCTTGCGAGACGGGCCCTAGACATCTCCTTCGATCGTAGCCCCGCCCCACCGGAACCCTGTCGGCTCGGGCGTTGGGTCGAGAGGGCTACTCGGAAGCCCGGGCTTCGGCTCGCTCTCGTTGAAGCCGCCCGGCGCCACGTCGTTCGGCGCATCGGAATGGAAGAGCGACGCGAGGTACTGGATATGGCCGCGCCCCAGGCCAAGCTCGAACTGACCCCCGCCGTAGGGCGCGATACCGTTCTCCTCGCAGTAGTCGTACGCGTCGCACAGGCGGCGCCAGCTACCGAATCGCGATGGCTTGATGTTGATCGACCGTGGCGGCCAGGGGAGTCCTTTGATGTCGGCTACGGAGTGGATGATCGCGTCCCAGGTGATCCTTTTGGCGTGCGGCTCGAGGATCGGCCGCGTCTCCTCGGTGATCGCGGGATCCTCGATCCAGGCCTCGGGGAAACCTTCGGCGACGAGCCGGTAGAGAGTCGGATTTGGCGGCTGGTCGACCACTGTCCCCTTGTACTGTCCCTTGAGGTCGACCGAGTCGACACACCCCAGCTTGGCCAGCTCGGCGACGAGCTCTTCGGTCCAGTCGTCCGTCGGATCGAGCTTGAAGCGCAGGCCGGGGTAGTGCTCCAGCCAGCCATGCACCTTCTCGGTCGTCGGTGGATCGTCGAGCCGCATGGAGACCACGAAGGTCACCGGAGCAGTGTCCTTGCCGACCGCCGATGCAAAAGGTCTTGCCGCCTGCTGGAGAGCAAGGTCGACAGCCGCGGCCTCGAAGGCCCAGCGCCGATAGTCACGCGAGGCGGCCATCTCCGGCTCGCGCGTGAAGAGCTCGAGGCCATCCAGCAACCGCGAGAACGAGTCGACCGTGTGCGTGCCGGTCAGCGGCAGGTCCGCCGGCGGAGGATGGTCCTCAGCCGTGTAGGTCACGTCCTCGCCGACTCCCTCCTCCCCAGCGCCGCGCAAGCGGACCAGTGACGTGACGCGAGTGAAGCCGCTCGAGACCTCGATCGCCATGCGATCGAGCTCATACGAGCCCACCTCGAGCTCGAGTCCGGCCAGCGAGTCGTAGAGGGCCACGGCGCAACCATAGAATCGCGCGGATGGTTCTCGCCGACCGAACGATTCGCCGCCTCCTCGGCCAGGGTCGCATCGAGATCGACCCCTTCGACGAGGAACTGATCCAGCCTTCGAGCGTCGACGTGCGCGTGGATCGGTTCTTCCGGGTCTTCCACAACGCTCGTTATCCGTACATCGACGTGCGTGAGCCGCAGGAGGAGCTGACCGAGCTCGTCGAGATCGGGGACGAGCAGCCGTTCATCCTGCATCCCGGCGAGTTCGTGCTCGGCTCCACGCTGGAGCGAATTCGCCTTCCCGACGACCTCGTGGCGCGGCTCGAGGGGAAGTCGTCCCTCGGTCGCCTCGGCCTGCTCATCCATTCCACTGCCGGCTTCATCGACCCGGGCTGGGACGGACACGTCACGCTCGAGCTCTCGAACGTGGCGAACCTCCCGATCACGATCTACTACGCGATGAAGATCGGGCAGCTCTCGTTCGTGCAGATGACGGAGCCCGCGGAGACGCCCTACGGCGCCGGCGCTCTCGGCTCGAAGTACCAGGGCCAGGCCGGGCCGACGCCGAGCCGCTACTGGAAGAACTTCGAGCAATGATCCTGGTCACCGGCGGATCAGGGTTCGTCGGCGGGCATGTCGTACACGCGCTGCGGAAACAGGACCGGCCGGTGCGGTGCCTCGTCCGCGACGCCCGCAAGGCGGAGAAACTTCGGAACTGGGGCTGCGAGCTGGTCGAGGGTGACGTCACCGATCCGGTCAGCCTGCGCCGCGCCGTCGACGGCGTCGACGTGGTCGTGCATCTCGTCGCGATTCGCCAGGGCAAGCGCGAGCAGTTCCAGCGGATCATGGTCGGGGGCACGCGCGACTTGCTGAAGCTGGCGAAGGAGGGCGGCGCCAAGCGATTCGTGCTCATGAGCGCGCTCGGCACGAGCGAGGAGACGAAGGACGTCGTCCCGTACTACGGGGCGAAGTTGCAGATGGAGCAGGACGTCCAGAGGTCCGGCTTTCCGTACGTCATCTTCCGTCCGAGCTTCGTCTTCGGTCGCGACGGGGGCATCCTGCCGACCTTCCGCCGGCTCGCGAAGATCGCTCCGGTGACGCCGATCATCGGCTCGGGCAAGCAGCGGATCCAGCCGATCTGGAGCGACGATGTCGGGGCTTATTTCGCCAAGGCGATCGACCACGAGCCGGCCACGAACCGGGTCTTCGAGCTCGGCGGGCCCGACGTCGTGTCCTGGAACGAGTTCTGGGAGCGGCTGAAGAAAACTCTGAGGGTTCGCCGTCCGAGCGTGCACATGCCGATGGCGTTCATGCGGGCGAACGCGCTGCTCACAGAGCGCCTGCCGGGCAACATCCCGCTCACGCGCGACCTGCTGAAGATGCTCGAGGCCGGCGACAACGTGGTCACGAACGACGAGGCGGTGCGAACCTTCGAGCTGCCGCTCATGCCGCTGGACGATCAGCTCCGCCGCGCGGCCTGATGAGCGAACCGCAGATCGTCGCTATCGGCGGGTTCGGCAGCGACGACGACGCCTGGCTGCGACTCGGCGCGTTCATACTCGGGCTCACGGGGAAGGAGCGGCCGCAGGTGTGTTTCGTGCCGACGGCGAGCGCCGAGGACGCTGACTTCCTGGTCAGCCTTTACGCGCGCTTCGCAGGAAGCGCCGATTGCTCGCACGTCTCGTTCTTCCCGTGGCCGCCGGACGATCTCCGCGAGCGTGTCGTTTCGCAGGACGTGATCTTCGTCGGAGGAGGGAACACGGCGAACATGCTCGCGATCTGGCGGGTGCACGGCTTCGACGCGATCCTCCGAGAAGCGTGGGAACGTGGCGTGGTCATGTGCGGGTCGAGCGCCGGAATGATCTGCTGGTTCGAGGCCGGAGTGACTGACTCGTTCGGCCCCGAGCTCGAGGGGATCCGTGACGGTCTCGGCTTCCTACCCGGCAGCGCGTGCCCGCACTACGACGGCGAGGAGCGGCGCCGGCCCGTGTACACGCAACTCGTGGCCGACGGTTTTCCGCCAGGAGTCGCAGCCGACGACGCGGCGGGTCTGCATTACGTCGGCACGGAGCTTCGGGAGGCTGTCTCAGCCCGCGATGGCGCGGCGGCCTACTTCGTCGAGCCTGACCGCGAGGCACGAATCGAGCCTCGGCCGGTCTAAGGAA
>CAVZFQ010000018.1:0-520297 GCA_963774625.1 uncultured Actinomycetes bacterium | reverse complement strand
GCCAGCGTGAAAGACGGGGACTCATAGGAGACTGCCGGTGACAAATCGGAGGAAGGTGGGGATGATGTCAAGTCCTCATGCCCCTTATGCCTTGGGCTACACACGTGCTACATTGGCCGGTACAAAGGGCTGCAAACCCGCGAGGGGGAGCGAATCCCAAAAAGCCGGTCTCGGTTCGGATTGGAGGCTGAAACTCGCCTCCATGAAGCCGGAGTTGCTAGTAATCGCGGATCAGCAACGCCGCGGTGAATACGTTCCCGGGCCTTGTACACACCGCCCGTCACACCACGGAAGCCGGTAACACCCGAAGCCGGTGGCCTAACCCGCAAGGGAGGGAGCCGTCGAAGGTGGGATTGGTGACTGGGGTGAAGTCGTAACAAGGTAGCCGTAGCGGAAGCTGCGGCTGGATCACCTCCTTTCTAGGGAATCCGGAGCTCTTACTCCGGAGGCTCCTGGCCCGTTTGATGGAGACTAAGGCGTCGCTTGCGATGCCGACCAAAGGAGGTTGTGCCGGCTTTGCCGGTGCAACCGTCTTAATTTCCGTCCGGTTAACCAGGTCGCCTAGAAATACGTTGACCTCGATGTATGTAATTCACGCTGTTGAGTTTTGAGAGACCGTCCCTTCTAGGCGGCGGTTCTTTCTCTGTGGGCGCCGACCCGCGTGCACCTTGAAAACTCCATAGTGGCAACACACGTGTTCTTTCTGATCAAGAAACTAAGGGCACACGGTGGATGCCTAGGCGCTAGGAGCCGATGAAGGACGTGGGCGGCTGCGATAAGCCCGGTGGAGATGCTGACCAATCTGTGATGCCGGGATGTCCGAATGGGGAAACCTACGCGCGGTAATGCGCGCGTGGCTCTGCCTGAATACATAGGGCGGAGTTCGGTAAGCGGGCGAACTGAAACATCTTAGTAGCCCGAGGAAAGGAAAGAAATCTCGATTCCCTGAGTAGTGGCGAGCGAAAGGGGAACAGCCCAAACCCGATAGATGTGATAGACGGCAGTCGTTGTCTATCGGGGGTTGTAGGACTTGCTTTGATCCGTCTGCCGGCGGGTCGGGAAGTTACAAAGTTGTGCGTTAGTCGAAGCGAATGGAAAGTCGCACCACAGCGGGTAACAGTCCCGTAGACGAAAACGCATAGCCTTCCTTAGCAAGCACCTGAGTACGGCCGGGCACGGGAAACCCGGTCCGAATCTGCGGGGACCACCCCGTAAGGCTAAGTACTACCTAGCGACCGATAGTGAACAAGTACCGTGAGGGAAAGGTGAAAAGCACCGCGAGAGCGGAGTGAAATAGTACCTGAAACCGTGTGCTTACAAGCGGTCGGAGCATTCTTCGGAATGTGACGGCGTGCCTTTTGCATAATGAGCCAGCGAGTTACTCTTCGACGGCAAGGTTAAGGAAACGGAGCCGTAGCGAAAGCGAGTCCGAATAGGGCGATTTAGTCGTCGGAGGTAGACCCGAAACTGAGTGATCTATCCATGGGCAGGTTGAAGCGGGGGTAAGACCCCGTGGAGGACCGAACCGACTTGGGTTGAAAACCGAGCGGATGACCTGTGGATCGGAGTGAAAGGCTAAACAAACTCAGAGATATCTGGTTCTCCCCGAAATATATTTAGGTATAGCGTCATGCGTTCAATACCGGCTGTAGAGCACTGTTTGGGCTAGGGGGCCTACCAGCTTACCGACCTCAGGCAAACTCCGAATACCGGTATTCCAGAGCATGGCAGTCAGAGTGCGGGGGATAAGCTTCGTGCTCGAAAGGGAAACAGCCCAGACCGTCGGCTAAGGTCCCTAATTTCTAGCTAAGTGGTAAACGATGTCCGATTGCTGAGACAACCAGGATGTTGGCTTAGAAGCAGCCACCATTAAAAGAGTGCGTAACAGCTCACTGGTCAAGTGGTCGGGCGCGGATAATGTAACGGGGCTCAAGCTAGAAACCGAAGCCACGGACTTCACTTATGTGGAGTGGTAGGGGAGCGTTCCCAGGTCTGTGAAGCAGTACCGGAAGGTGTTGTGGAGAGCTGGGAAGTGAGAATGCTGGCATGAGTAACGAAAGAGAAGTGAGAAACTTCTCCGCCGAATGCCTAAGGGTTCCTGAGTAAAGCTAATCTGCTCAGGGTTAGTCGGGACCTAAGCCGAGGCCGAAAGGCGTAGGCGATGGAGAACCGGTTGATATTCCGGTACCACGTACCAACCGTTATCACCGATGGGGGGACGAGGTAGGTTAAGGCAACCCAGGCGATGGTAGTCCTGGGGTAACCGCGTAGGGCGGCCGGTAGGAAAATCCGCCGGCCATCAAGCCTGAGACGGGAGTCCGAGCCCTTAACGGGGCGAAGTGCCTGAAGCCATGCCTCCGAGAAAAGCCTCTAGGGAGGTTGGGCGTGCCCGTACCAAAACCGACACAGGTAGGCAGGTAGAGAATACTAAGGCGATCGGAAGAACCCTCGTTAAGGAACTCGGCAAAATGGCCCCGTAACTTCGGGAGAAGGGGCGCCCCGGTAGAGTGAAGCCCTTCGCGGGTCTAGCTCGAGGGGGCCGCAGTGAAACGGCCCAAGCGACTGTTTACCAAAAACACAGGTCTCTGCGAAGTCGTAAGACGACGTATAGGGGCTGACGCCTGCCCGGTGCCGGAAGGTCAAGTGGAGAGGTTAGCCCTTAGGGGCAAAGCCTTGAAATCAAGCCCCGGTAAACGGCGGCGGTAACTATAACCGTCCTAAGGTAGCGAAATTCCTTGTCGGGTAAGTTCCCTTTTTCTTTTTTCTTTCTTCTTTTTCTTCTCTTCTTTTCTTCTTTTTTTTTTTTTTTTCCTTTGTGTGTTCACTTCTTGTGTTTTCTCCGTCCTGATCGTCCTTTGGACTTGAGATCACTTCGTCTTCTCTGCTGGATCTATTATGGATCAGACGCCTGCCCTTGCGTCGCTAGTTCCTCTCTTCTTACATCTCCTTTTATTTTTACTGAGATGGTTGCTTCACCTTTTCTATCTTCTCCTTGTGTGAATCTCTCGTGGAGTGAGGCCTTGTTTCTTTTCTTTTTGTCATCAAACGGTCGCGCTCTAGTGCTTCACGCGATTCAGTCTCTCTTCTATGCTGGCATTCCCTATCGCGCACAGACTCTGTGAACTCTCGCTCGCCTTCTTCTCTTCTCTCCTCACTCCCTCCCCTCCTTCCTCCACTCCTCCCCTCCTCTCTCCGACCTGCACGAATGGCGTAACGACTTGGGCGCTGTCTCAACGAGGGATCCGGTGAAATTGCAGTCTCGGTGAAGATGCCGAGTACCCGTGGTTGGACGGAAAGACCCCGTGCACCTTTACTACAGCTTGACGTTGGAGTCTGGGATGCGTTGTCCAGGATAGGTGGGAGACTTAGAAGCGGCGACGCCAGTCGTCGTGGAGTCACCCTTGGGATACCACCCCTCGTGTTCTGGGCTTCTAACCCGGTGCCTTTGATCAGGGCCGGGAACAGCGTCAGGTGGGTAGTTTGACTGGGGCGGTCGCCTCCTAAAATGTAACGGAGGCGCGCAAAGGTTCCCTCAGCACGGTTGGAAATCGTGCGCAGAGTGTAAAGGCACAAGGGAGCTTGACTGCGAGACTGACAAGTCGAGCAGGTGCGAAAGCAGGCCTTAGTGATCCGACGGTTGAGAGTGGAATTGCCGTCGCTCAACGGATAAAAGGTACGCCGGGGATAACAGGCTTATCCTTCCCAAGAGTCCACATCGACGGAAGGGTTTGGCACCTCGATGTCGGCTCGTCGCATCCTGGGGCTGGAGTAGGTCCCAAGGGTTGGGCTGTTCGCCCATTAAAGCGGTACGCGAGCTGGGTTCAGAACGTCGTGAGACAGTTCGGTCCCTATCCACCATGGGCGCTGGAAGCTTGAGAGGAGTCGCTCCTAGTACGAGAGGACCGGAGCGAACAGACCGCTGGTGTATCAGTCGTCGTGCCAACGGCGCTGCTGATTAGCTACGTCTGGATGGGATAACCGCTGAAAGCATCTAAGCGGGAAGCCCACCTCGAGATGAGGCTTCCCATCCCCTTGAGGGAGTAAGAGCCGTGGGAGACCACCACGTTGATAGGCGGGACGTGCAAGCGAAGCAATTCGTTCAGCGGACCCGTACTAATTGCTCGAGGTCTTGATTTAGAACACGTGTTAGCCGCTATGGAGTTTTGAGGGTGCGCGATACGTGCGCGTCCCTGACAAGTTTCGGCGGTCATAGCAGCGGGGGTACACCTCTTCCCATTCCGAACAGAGAAGTTAAGCCCGCTAGCGCCGATGGTACTCGGAGGGCAACCTCCCGGGAGAGTAGGTCGCCGCCGAATTATTCTGGCCCGGAGTCTCACGACTCCGGGCCTTTTTCATGCCGCTCGCAGCTTCTCGCGCCAGTCCGGGTCGAGCTCCCGCAGGCGCCGCACCCGCTCCTCGACGGGCGGATGCGTGACGAACATGCCGGCCAGGCCTTTCTCGGCAAACGGATTGACTGTGTAGAGAGGCTCGGTCGCGGGACTGCCGCTGAACTCGACGAGCTCGCCGGCCTGTTCCATGCGCAGGAGCGCGTCGGCCAGCCCGTGCGGTGACTCGCAGATCGCGGCGGCTGCCCGGTCGGCTGCGTACTCGCGGCTCGGCGACAGGAGCAGGTGGACGAACGCTGCCGCAATCGGGCCGAGCACGAAGAGAAACCCTCGTGCGAGCCAGCCGCCGATGCGGCTCGACTCGATCAGCGCGCCGGCGAGAACGGCTGCGATCGTCTGCGTGAGCACATCGCGGTTGCGGGCATGTGCCAGCTCGTGCGCGAGGACGCCCTCGAGCTCGGCCGGCGAGGTAATGGAGAGAAAACCGGCGCTTACCGCCAGGGCCGAGCCGCGCGGTCCACGACCGGCGGAGGCGACTCGCGGATGCGCATCGGGAAAGAGGTACAGACGCGGCTTGGCGACCCGGGCACGCGCCGCCAGTCGCTCCACGGTCGACTGCAGCAGTGGCGCCTCTGCGGCTGCGAGCTCGCGCGCGCCGACCATGCCGAGCGCCGCCCGATCGAGGTGCCAGTAGACCGCGGCGGCGACGAGTAGCCCAAAACAGATGAAGAGGGATGCGAAGCGGATGCCGCCGAGGCCCCAGCCGATGAGCCCCAGGCCGCCGCAAACCCCCACGAGGAGCAACCAGGCCTTGAGCAGGTTCCGCGCGGCCGCCAGCGCCGTGCGCATGGAGCTACTCCCGCTCGTCGTCGGCGAGCCCGCGCGGCGGCCAGTCCGGCTCCGGAGCGTCGCAGCGGCTCGTGCAGTGGAGCGACGCGATGTTCTGGAGCGGGATCAGGATGTGGCCGTTCAGCTCGATGTGCGCCACCTCGTCGATGGCGCAATACGCCGTGAGCACGCCGTCCTGGTAGTCGCCGCCGAACAGTGCGACCTCGACCTGCTCGCCCTTGTACTTGCTCGTGTAGTCCTCCACGAGTCGGAGCGTATCGGCTTCGCGGCGGCTCCCAGTGCTACGCGGCCCACCACGACCGCGCCCAGGTGACGGACGCGAGCACGGCTTGGCCGGACAGGCTCGGATGGAAGTAGTCGAGCCTGCTCACGTGGCCGGATGCAAACGGGTAGTTGAAGATCGCGTTGTCGTCGAAGCGGCACATGAAGTGCTGGGCACAGACCTCGGCGAGCACCTGATTGAAGGCCCGTACGCGAGCGAGCACCGTCTGCCGGTTCTGCTCCGTGTTCGCCGGCGAGAGCATCGACTGGCAGATCTGGGCCACCGACCAGACGAACCGCGCCGTCGAGTTGTTTCTGAAGAGCGCCCAGAGCTGGTAGATGTTCGGGACGCTGCCCACGAAGACGTGAGAGCCAGACGGCAACCCCGTCGCGAGCACGTTCATGGCGGCCGTGAATTGAGCGCGGAAATCGCTGACGCTCGTCATCGTCGAGATCGAGCTGGTGCAGGCGTCGTTCGCGCCCATCAGGATCGTGACGTAGCTCGCCCCCTGTGTTACGGCGATCTGCGCCTGCCCCTGGGCGTCTCGCATCTTCGCTCCGGCGCGAGCATCGTTGAAGTTGCGTCCGTAGATTCCCGGGTTCAGTCCGAGGAGCCGCTCGTAATGGCTGCTGATGCCGTCGAAGAGCCCGCCGCCGGTGCTCCACGACTGGGGCGGGTGGTCGCCGTACCAGCAACAGACGTCGGTTGCGCGCGTAATCGAGTCGCCGATCGCAGCCATGCTGTTCGGGAGCGGCGGCGACGCGGCGGCGGCCGGCCCTTGCACCATGACGGCGATGACAAGACCAAGTAGCAGCGCTCGTATCTTCATGGCTTCTCTCTGACGCGCCGCAGTATCCGGCTCCTACCCACGGCGGCGGATTTCACACCTGGTCAGCCCGCGGGCGTGGGGGGCTGCGCGGCGGCCTCGCGGCGCGCTTCCTGGTCGCGCGCAATCAGGGCGTCGATCTCCCCGGCCGGACAGAGCTCGGTCAGCTTGCCGTCGACGACGCATACGGCCGACAGCCGTGCATTGGGCTCGACCGGGCGCAGGCGGCGGTAGGCGTGGACGTCGAGGCCGAGCGCCGCAGCGTGCAGGGCGCGGATCGGCCCTCCATGCGAGACCACGAGCACGCGGCCGCCCTCGTGCTCCGCGGCGATCTCGTCGACGGCTCGTAGCACGCGGTCGGTCATCGCCTCGTACGTCTCGCCGTCCTTCCAGCCCGGGTAGCCGTCGCGCCACCGGGCGAACCCTTCGGGAAAACGCTCTTCGGCTTCGACCCTCGTCAGACCGGACCAGGAGCCGACGTCGACCTCCCGCAGGTCGGGAAGCTGCCGCAGCTCGAGGCCCTGGCTCTCCGCGACGACGGCTGCGGTGTCTCGAGCGCGCTGCAAGTCGCTCGAGTAGACAGCGTCGAGCTCGATGTGCGCCAGGCGGTCGGCCAGCGCCTGCGCCTGTTCGCGGCCTTTGTCGGTGAGCGGCCGGTCCGCGTGCCCCTGCCAGCGCTTCTTCTGGTTCCAGTCGCTCTGCCCATGGCGGGCGATGAGGATCGTCGTCACGCCCAGTACGCTAACGCGCCTTGGAACTGGGCCTCTCCGATCGGGTGTGCGTCGTCACCGGCTCGACCGGCGGCATCGGGCTGGAGACGGCGCGGCTCCTGGTCGAGGAGGGTGCGCAAGTCGTCGTGTCCGGGCGAGACTCCGACCGTGTCGACAGCGCGCGGAGCGAGGTCGGTGCGGCGCTGGGCGTGGTGTCCGATCTCGCCGAGCCGGGGGCGCCGGAAAGGCTGATCCGGGAGGCAAGCGCCCTCGGGCCGGTCGCGTGTCTCGTCAACAACGTCGGGTACGCGTACCAGGCGTCCTTCGAGGAGCTTTCCGACGGCGAGTGGGACGAATTGTGGCAACTCAACGTCATGAGTTATGTGCGCGCGGTCCGGGCCGCGCTCCCGTCGATGCGCGAGGGGGGCGGGGGCTCGATCGTCAACGTGTCGTCCACGGCCGGCAAGCGACCATCGACCGGCATGCCGCACTACTCGGTGACGAAGGCCGCGGTGCTGTCCCTGTCCCGGCTGGTTGCGGACATCTACGCCAAGGAGGGGATTCGCTGCAACGCGGTCACGCCGGGACCGACGGCGACGGCGGCCTGGTTGGCCGACGGCGGGCTTGCCGACCAGCAGGCGTCCACGTCCGGGAAGAGCCGCGACGAGGTGCTCGCAGCGGTCGGTGCAGGCCGCCCGCTCGGCCGGCTCGCCGAGCCGGAGGAGATCGCGGCCGTCATCTGCTTTCTGTGCTCCGACCGCGCCAGTTATGTGACGGGTTCTGCCTGGAGCGTCGACGGCGGAACCGTCCCGATCATCATCTAACGTGGCGAAGACCATGCCGGAACTGGCAGGCAGAGTGGCCGATGCCTTCGAGGCGCGCGTACGCGAGCACGAGGAGTCGTGGCTGTCGCCGCTCGCCGTCCGCTCTTATGGCACACGCGGGCGCGCGCGCGAGGAAGGGGAGTGTCGCCTGCGCACGCCGTTCCAGCGCGACCGCGACCGGATCCTCCATTCGAAGGCGTTCCGCCGCCTGAAAGGCAAGACGCAGGTCTTCATCGATCCCGACGGCGACCACTTCCGGACGCGGATGACCCACACCCTCGAGACGACGGCCATCGCCCGCGGAGTCGCACGAGCTTTGCGCCTGAACGAGGACCTGACCGAGTCGATCGGTCTGGGCCACGACATGGGGCACCCGCCGTTCGGCCACGCCGGCGAGCAGGCGCTCGACGAGGCCCTGCAGGAGCGCTTCCAGACCGGCTTCCGCCACAACGAGCAGTCGCTCCGCATCGCCGAGTCGCTCAACCTGACCGCCGAAGTGCGCGACGGGATTCTCAAGCACACCGGGCCGGACGAGCCCGGGACGCTCGAGGGCCGGATCGTCCGCATCGTCGACCGCGTCGCCTACATCAACCACGACATCGACGACGCCGTCCGCCACGGGATCCTCGACCCCGCGGACCTCCCGCAGGAAGAGGTCGAGCTCCTCGGACCGAAGGGCTCGAAGCGCATCGACACGCTCGTCCACGACCTCGTCGAGACCTCCGAGCGCGAGGGCGACATCCGCCAGAGCGAGGAGATCGGGGCGGCGATGCTCGCGTTGCGCTCCTTCATGTTCGAGCGCGTCTACCTGGGCCCGCACACGGCTGCGGAGCACGAGCGCGCGAGCACGGCGGTGCGCGCGATCTTCGAGCACCTCGCCGAGCGCGGCGACGGGCCGACCGAGATCGTCGACTACGTTGCAGGGATGACCGATCGCTTCGCGCTCGACTACGCGGCGGGTCTCTAGTGGCCCGCATCAAGGACGAGTCGGTCGAGGCCGTCAAGGCGGCCGCGAACATCGTCGAGCTCGTCGAGGCGCGAGTCCGGCTGCGCAAGGTGGGGGGCAGGTACAGCGGCCTGTGCCCCTTCCACCAGGAGAAGACGCCGTCGTTTTCGGTGTCACCCGACCGCGGCACGTATCACTGCTTCGGGTGCGGTGTCGGCGGCGACTCGATCTCGTTCGTGCGCGAGACCGAGAGCCTCGACTTCGTCGGCGCCATCGAGTGGCTCGCCGAGCGCTTTCGCGTCCCGCTCGAGTATGAGGACGCGTCCCCGGAGGCGGACGCGAAGCGCCACCGCCGCCAGCGGCTCTACGCGCTGCTCGACCAGGCCGCAGGGTTCTACGAGCGCGTGCTCTGGGAGACGCCCGCGGGTGAGCCGGTCCGCGAGTACTTGACGTCGAGGGGCCTGGGCGAAGAGGTCTGCCGCGAGTTCCGCCTCGGGCTTTCACCGTCCGGCGCGAAGCTGGGCAAGGGCGCGGGGGAGAAGGGCTTCACGCGCGAAGAGCTGGCCGCGGCCGGCCTGCTGAGCCGCCGCGGCGGCGACTACTTCGAGCGCCGGCTCATGTTCCCGCTGACCGACGCCCGGGGTCGCATCGTCGGCTTCCAGGCGCGCAAGCTGCACGAGGACGATCCCTTGCGCGGCAAGTACGTCAACTCGCCCGAGAGCGAGCTCTTTCGGAAGTCGAACGTGCTCTACGGGCTCAATCTCGCGCGCCCTGCGATCTCGAAGGAAGACCGTGCGCTCGTGGTCGAGGGGAACACGGACGTGATCGCACTTCGGCAGGCCGGTGTCCTGCCCGTCATCGCCTCGATGGGCACCGCGCTCACCGAGGCTCAGCTGAAGGAGCTCGGGCGCCTCACGAGGCGCGTCTTCCTCTGTTTCGACTCCGATGCCGCCGGCGAGGACGCGACGCTGCGGGGAATGGAGCTGGCCTTGAAGCAGGGCTTCGACGTGCGCGTCGTCGCGTTGCCCCAGGGGAAGGATCCAGCCGACGACCCGGACGGGTTCGAGGAGCGTCTCGCGTCGGCCGAGCCCTACGCGGTCCATCGGGTTCGATTGATCCTCGACCGCGCGCGGGATCGAGGTCACGCGTACGTCGGCGTCCAGGAGGTTCTCAACACGATCCCCGAGTCTCCGGAGCGCCACGATGCCTGGCGGCTTGCCAACGACCGCCTCGGCCTCACGGTCGAATTGCGGGCGGCTGGGGGCTCGACGAGCGCCGGGTCTGCCGCGCCCGGCCGCCTCATCGAAGCGGGCGACCGCCTCGAGCGTGATGCGCTCGCAGGGTGCGTTGCGCACCCCGAGCTCGTCCGGCTTCTCGCCGAGTTGACGCCGGACCACTTCGACGACGAGCTCAATCGCCGGATGCGCGAGCATCTGATCGAGGAAGGGCGCGACGACGACCGCGAGCTCGTGTCGCTGATGGCCGAGCTCGATGCCCGGGCCGCCGCCGAGGCGATCGACGAGCAGACGGGCAAGGAGCTCCTCTTGCGGTTGCGTGAGCGCCACCTCCGGCGGGAGCTCTCCCACGCGGATCCGGAGCGGGCCAAGGAGCTGCAAGACCAGCTTCTGCGCATCCGCTCGGCGGTCAGCGAGCTCGTTTAGGCCCCGGCTACAATTCCGCGGCCGAGCACACCGTTCCCCGGTAGCTCAATTGGCAGAGCATCCGGCTGTTAACCGGAGGGTTGTTGGTTCGAGTCCAACCCGGGGAGCTACCGCCCTCGGACGATCGTCGGTGGCTCACAATCCCGTGGATGGCGGCCGATCGCCGAAGGGGGGTTTCGAAACGGCACGTACTCGGGGCCGGCGTCGCTGTCGCCGTCGTCGTAGCGACCTTCGTCTTCGTCCTCCCGCGCATAGCCGACTACCGGGACGTCTGGGGCGTCGTCAAAACGCTGTCGTGGACGGAAGTCGCTCTCCTGCTCGGAGCAACGCTGCTGAACCTCGTCACGTTCGCGCCGCCCTGGATGGCGGCGCTGCCAGGCCTCCGTTTCCGCCAGGCGTTCGTTGTCACCCAGGCCTCCACGGCATCGACCTACGTCGCTCCCGCAGGAGTCGCCGTCGGCATGGCGCTGTCGTTCGGGATGCTCCGCGCCTGGGGCTTCGCGAGCTCAGCGGTCGGCCTGGCGGTGGCGGTGACCGGTGTCTGGAACCAGCTCGCGATGCTGGCCTTCCCGACGGTCGCCCTCGCGCTCCTGGCTCTGAACGGCGACGCCCGTACCGCCTTCGACACGATCGCCGCCGTCGGCCTTGCGATCTTGGTCGTCATCGTGGCGGGCTTCGCGGCCGGGCTGAGGAGTCCCAGGCTCGCTCGCCGGGTCGGCGACTTCGCGGCCCGGATCGTCTCCCGGGGGCTGCGCCTGATCCGACGGGAGCCGGTGGGCTGGGATGGAGACGCATTCGTCCGCTTTCGCAATCGGACGAACGAGCTCCTCAGAGGCCGCTGGCACGTGCTCACGCTCGCGACGCTCGCGGGGCAGCTCACCGTCTTTCTCGTCCTGCTCGTCTCACTCCGCGTTCTCGGTGTCTCCGAGAGCGAGGTGGGCGCCGTCGAAGCCTTCGCCGCCTGGTCGCTCGTACGACTCCTGGGTTCGATCCCGATCACACCAGGCGGGCTTGGCGTCGTCGAGCTGGCCCTCACGACCGCTCTCGTGGGCTTCGGGGGCGACCAAGTGGACGTCGTCGCAGCGGTGCTCGTCTATCGCGTGATGACTGTCGTACCCACGCTCGTGATCGGACTTCTCGCCGGGGTGACCTGGAAGCGGTATCGCCCGGCCTCGCTCCCGACCGACGCCGCCGGCTGATCAGAGTTCTGCGCTCCAGTCGTTGCCTACGACCCACACCCAGGGCAAGCTCAGCCTGGCGATCGCGTAACGACGACGCAGGCGTCGTGCGACGAGCGGGCGACCCGCTTGCTCCGCAGGAGTCGACCCGTGGCGTCGAGGATGCAGAGGCTGCCGCCGCCGAGGCCCGGCGTTACGACCCAGCCGTGCCCCTGCGACACGTTGTAGGAGCCGTGCGGCACGCCGGTCGTCTTGAGCGCTTGCCCGGTCGCGCGGTGGACTCGCAAGGTCCCGCTGTCTCCGCTCGTGACATAGGCCCGCCCGCCGCGAAAGCTGACGTGCTGCGGCGGCGCGTCGCCCGAGAGCGTCTTCAGGACCTTGCCGGTGCGAGCGTTGTAGACGGCGAGCTCCTGCCGGTCGCCTGAACTGACCCACACCCGCGCGCCGTCCGGGGTCCAGGCCACGTCGTGTGCGAGGAACGGCGGCCGCAGGAGCCCTCGGAGCCGTGGCCGCGCTGGGCGCGCGACGTCGACGACTGCAATTCGCCGCGCCTTGGTGCCAAGCGCGACCCAGAGCCTGCGACCCGCCGGGTCGAGCGTGATGTGACGTGCCCCAGCTCCGACTCGCACTCGCCCGACGACCCGCCCTCGGATGACGTCGAGAACGACGACCTCGCCGCGCTCGGAGTCGGTCACGTACGCGAGGCGCCCTGTCGGGTGACCTGCCGTGTACCGCGGCTCCCCGAAGCCGCGAAGAACGCCGATGACGCTGAGCGTCGCGCTGCGGACGAGCGTGATCGCGCCGTGCTCGGAGTGGGACACGACCGCCATGCCGCCGACCGCTTCGATGCTTCGCGGCTCAGGCTCCGTGCTCACGTAACGCCTGATCCGGCCCGTCGCCAGATCGCCGGCGACCAGCCGAGCCTCGAGGTCGGCCGTCACCAGGGCGACTTCAACGCCACGGTCGAGCTCGGCCAGCGCTCGTGGCGCAAGGACGAGCGCAGCCGCTCCGGCGATGAACGCACGTCGATCCACCTACCCAAATACGGGCGCTTAGGGGCCTCAGGTCCCCCGCCGTGCTTCAGGCTGCCGACGGTATTTCGAAGACGCCGTCCGTGGGGCGGTCGAGGACCTCGCGGACGGTCTCGATCAGCCTGTTCACGGAGAACGGCTTCTGCAGGAAATCCACCTGTCCGGTTTCTGCCTCCTGGTGGAGCTCCGGGTCTTGGGTGTGTCCGGACATATAGATCACGCTCAACTCGGGGTAGAGGACGTGGAGCTCCTTGCAGAGTTCTCGACCGCTCATTCCAGGCATGACCATGTCGGTGAGGAGCAGGTCGACGGGCCGGGCCAGCCTTCTCGCCGATTCGAGAGCCTCTGCGCCGCCGCCGGCGGTGATGACCTCGTAGCCGTTGCGCTCGAGGATCTTGCGCACCAGCGAGCGGACGACTTCCATGTCCTCGACGACCAGTACAACCTCGCGCCCCGGCGTTGCTTGCGTATTGCGCTTGGTCGCCGGTTCGGACGCGGCCTCGGCGGCGGGCAAGTAGATATCGAACGTCGTTCCTTCGCCCACCGCGCTCGTGATCTGCATGTCACCACCACCCTGGATGACGATTCCGTGGACGGTCGCGAGCCCGAGGCCGGTCCCCTCGCCCAGCTGCTTCGTGGTGAAGAACGGGTCGAATGCGCGTGACATCGTCTCTTCGTCCATTCCTGTCCCGGTGTCCGCGACGGAGAGCCGGATGTAGCGCCCAGGCGCCACGCCGGGCGAGCCGGTGAGATCGACGGTGCCCACAATGATCGTTACTCGACCGCCGTCGGGCATCGCGTCGCGCGCGTTGATGACGAGGTTCATGACGATTTGCTCGAGCTGGCCCGGGTCGGCCTCGACCGCTGCGCCCGACCGTTCTAGCTCGAGGACCAGCTCGACCCGCTCCCCGAGCAGTGGGCGGAGCATGGCCGCCAGGTCCTCGACAACTTCGCTCAGGTCCAGGACACGTGGCTGCACGACCTGCTGGTGACTGAAGGCCAGCAGCTTCCCCGTCAGGGCTGTGGCGAGGGTCGCCGCCGCCTTGACCTGATCGATGTAGTCCCGCAAGTCGGGCTGGTCAGGCCCGACCTCGCTTCTCGCGAGGTCGCTGTAGCCGGTGATCGACTGCAAGATGTTGTTGAAGTCGTGCGCGACACCGCCGGCGAGACGCCCGACCGCTTCCATCTTCTGCGCTTGCCGCAGCTCCCGCTCGCGCTCCTCGAGCGCCTGGTGTGCCTGCTCACGCTCGGCCAGTGTTTGCTCGAGCGCATGAGCCTGCCTCGTCACCTTGCGGAGGAGCCGAGCCGCAAAGATCGCGAAACCGAGCCCCGCTCCGAGCGCAAGGATCGCGCCCAGGAGTGCAACGCGACGTGCTTGGCCGGATGCCGATGCGGCGTCTCTCGACGCTGCCTGCTCTCTGTACAAGTTGATGGTGCTGAGATCTCGAAGCGGGCGCAGGACCGCCTCCTCGAACGGGCGCAGCGCTTCGATCACGTCTTGATGAGCACGTACGTCACGCGCGCCGACATCGGCTGCCCGCTCCTCTCGCTGGAATTCGAACTCCCGCAAGAGGCGACCGTTGGCGACGCGCACCTGCCCGAGTGCGACGATCTGGGTCTCGTCTTCCTCGGCGACACTCTCGGTGACCCGACGGAACTCAGCTTGCAGGGAGCGGACCTCGGCCAGAACGTCCGCATCTCCAGTGATGAAGTATTCGTTGATCGCCTTCCGTCCGTGCCAGAAGATCTTCGCCGCTTCTTCGGTGCGCTTCCGATCACCGCGTTCGTCCAGGGCTGTCTTTCCACCCTGCTGTGCGTGCTCGTAGCGCCAAATGGTGAGTCCGAATGCAGTCGCAACGAGCACGACGCTCGAAATGGCCACGACGACGATCGAAGGGGCTAGACGTCTCTGCCTTGGTCGTGAGCGAAAAATGGCTGCCGAAAACCGGTTCACTAACGAGGTTTCGGCCACAAACGGGCTCCGGAAGATGCCTCTTTTGTATCCCGGGCATCCTCCTTTTGACCGTGCAGTAGCGCGCCGGTCCTGCCTGGGTAGGCTTCCGCGATGGAGGAAGCCCCCCGCAAACGGCGCTTTATCGAGGGTGTCCGCGAGCGGCGCGAGAAGCATCTCGAGCGGAACCGGATCGTCCGCGTCGTCGTCGCCCTCTTCGGCTTCCTCGTCGTGCTGGCGGGGCTCGCGATGCTCGTTCTGCCGGGACCGGGGCTGCTCGTGATCGCCATCGGTCTGGGCATCCTGGCGCTGGAGTTCGTCTGGGCCGAGCGGCTCCTCGAGCGGACTGTGGACAAGATGGACGAAGCCGCCGATGCGGTGAAGCGCTCCAGCCCCCTGCAGCGGGCGCTCGGGCTCGCCCTGCTGGCACTGGCGACGGTCGGGGTCGTCGCAGCCGCCATCCTCTGGGACTTGCCGGTCGTTCCCGTCTGAAGAACTGCTCCGAACCCTGGCTACAATCGAGGTGTGGCCTGGCTCTGGCTGATACTGCTCGCCTGCGCCGTGGCGGTGCTGGTCGCTGCCGAGTGGCCGCGGCTGTCGGCTCGCGTCGGCCCTGAGCACTGGCGCCTGCGCTCTCGGTCGCGCCGGAAGGAGCAGTTGCGGATCGTCCGGCCGGATGACGAGATCGACGAGTTCGCCGCCAGCGTCGAGCGCGACCTGGCGCAGCTCCCGACCACTCGCGACAGAGACGGCTAGCGGACGACGATCGTCGCGCGCAGGCGCGACGTGTTCGGCAGGATCCGCGCCACGTTCTCCTGGTTCTTCGACTCCTGGTAATCCGAGACTTCGGCCTCCACCAGCTTTCGGCCCCGGCTGAGGCCGCCCAGGCTGACGACGATCAGGCGGCGCCGCGCGTCGTAACGCGCTAGTCGCACCTGGTTGCCGACGAGGACCCGAATGGAGCGCGGGTTGACGCCGGACCCGCGGTCGACTGCCGAGATCAGGAGCCGGCCTCCGCGCCGTGCCGTGCGTGTCACGAGTCGCAAGCGGGGTCGTGTCGTGTCGCCGATCCAGAGGCGGAAAGTGAACGCGCCCGCACCCCCCGGGGTCGCGCTGTCGAAGACGATGTCGTACTCGCCCGCGGCCGGCGTGGTCGTGCCCGAGACGGGCTCGAGGAGACCGTAGATGCGGAGGTAGGGGTTCGCGTTGAAGGGGAGAGCGGGGGTACCCATGAGCCGGTTCTCGTCCCCGGCCCGCACGATGCGGGGCTGAATGCTCCGCTTTCCTCCGGTGATCGCCACGCCGAAGTTTGCGACGGGTCGCGGGAGCCGGAGGCGAAAGACCTGCTCGGGGCCACGGAGGAACCTGGGGATTCCGAGCTCGGTCGGATCTTCGGGGTAGCGGTAGCTGTCCACGAGGGCGGGCTTGCCCCGTGTAGAGCCTCGGTAGGTGCCGGTCCGCGAGAGGCGGGTCGGCCGATGACGTGCCAGCGCGGGGGCGGTGACCCGGAACCAGTACGGAACTCGACGCCGTTCCGCCCCGCGTAGCAGGACGATGTGGCCTGCGGCCTCGCCCTGTGGCGACTGCGGAGCTGCGCTCGCGGTGACGACGAGCTCGCCGGGCACGCTTGCGACGGCGGGGACCACAACCGTCGCGCCTGCAGGCGCAGTCTGCTGCTCGACGACGACGCTCCAGGCTCCTGCGCCGCCGCCCGCGTCCGCCAGTGCGACGCGGCCGACAGCGCTCGCCCCTGCCTGAAGAAGGCCGAACGCGAGCCCGCTGGGCTCTGTGAAAAGTAGTGGCGCGTCGGCTTTCGGAAGGTTGACCGAGCCGCCGCCCTCGCGCGTGCTCAACGCCTCGACTCGCTGCGAGGACCGAGCGAGCACCGGGTTGCCCGTCGACACGAGCGCAGACTTGATCTGGGCCACCGTCCAGGTCGGGTGGCGCTGCTGCAGAAGCGCAGCTGCTCCCGCCACGTGCGGCGCAGCCATGCTCGTGCCGCTGAACGCGGTCCAGAGACCGTCGCGGCGCGGAACCGATGAGACGATGCCGACGCCCGGCGCCGTCACGTCCGGCTTCATGCGCAGCGAGAGCGGAGTCGGCCCGGCTCCGGAGAACGAGGCAATGACCGGGCCCGAGACCGACTCGGCCGCAACGGTGATCGCCCGCTCGGAGCTACCCGGCGACGTGATCGAGCCGTTGCCGAACTCTCCGAAGTCGTTTCCGGCTGCGACGACCGGGATCACGCCGGCCGCAGCCGCCCCGTCGAGCGCGCGTGCGACGAGGTCACGGCCTGGCTCGATCTCCGCCTCGCCGAGCGAAAGGTTGATCACGTCCATCCCGTCGCGCACGGCCGCCTCGATCGCCGCGATGATCTCGGGCGAGTTTCCGTTCAGGCCGAAGCCCGACACGGTGGGGATGGTCAACACCTTGTAGTTGCCGATGTAGGCCTTCGGTGCGACACCCGAGAGCGTTCGGCTCCCAGTGCTCGTGCCGAAGTTTCCGCCCGCGATCCCCGCCACGTGCGTCGCATGTGAGGAGAGGGTCGGATCGAACGGACGCCGGGCGTAGCGCCAGCGCGGCTTGGCGGGAGCGAACGCACGGGCGACGATCACCTTGGGGGTCGTGTACGCGCGCTGGCCCTTCGGGTAGCCGGGCGGCATCCGGTAGCCCGTGGTCCGGAAGAACGGATGCGTGCGGTCGATGCCGTCGTCGATGATCCCGATCTTGATCCCGTTTCCGGCAGATGCGAGCCCTGGCCCCCAGAGCGCCGGCGCGCCGATGAAACCGGGGCTGGTGTAGAGCGTGGGGGAGTAGCGGACGCTCGGGTAGACCTCGTCCACGCCCGGACGCGAGCGTAGTTCCGCGAGCTTCGTTCGCGGCAACACGACGGTCAGGCCGTTGAGCACCGTCCGGTACCGCCAGCGCACTTTGGCCTGAGGGACGTCGCCGAGCAGGCTGTCGACGAACGCGTCCTGGCCGGCCGGGGATCCCTCGAGCAGCACGACGACCTCGACGTCACTGCCCGCCGCGCGTACGGGCGCGCTGCTGCCCGCGAGGGCCGGGAGCGACCCCGCGAACAGCGCAACCAAGACGAAGAGGAAGACCCGCCTCAAGCCGAACATCGTACGCACCGGCCTGTGGCACACTGAATCAACCGCGAGCGGATGTGGCGGAATTGGTAGACGCGCACGGTTCAGGGCCGTGTGGGGGCAACCCCGTGGAGGTTCAAGTCCTCTCATCCGCATCTAAGCCTGCCTGCGGTGTGTGAACGGGCCGTAAAGGAAGCCAGTGCCGGGGAGTCCCCCGGAAGGCCCCGCTAGTTCCGGCCGCCCGGGATCAGCAGTGCTGCCAAGGCCGCCACGGCTGCGCTGCCGATCGCGACGAGAACGTCAGGGATGGGGGTGCTCTTGTCTACAGCAATGAGCGCTATGACTCCGGCGACGACGCCGATCGCGGCGAGGCCGAGAGAAAGCACGACGATGCGATAGATCCAAGGGTCTGACTCGAGTGGCTCCGCCAGCCGCTCGAGTGTTCCGACCGGGTCTTGCTTGATCTGTTCCTGGAGCTTCTGGTCTTGCGCGACCATCGACGCCAGCTCCGTCGAGGAGTCAGTTCGGTTGGCCATCGGGCTTTGCCTCCTTGTTCGAGCCGGGCTCGACTACCTGAGCAGACCGTATCGCTTGAGCTCGGCAATCAGCGTGCCGAGGGTGTTGCGCACCGCCTCGAGGTCCGAGGCGCCGTCGAGGCTGCGCCGATCGGGGAGGTTTGCCTGCCAGCCGAAGCTCTGCTCGGCTGGTTTGGCGCCGAACAGGGCCAGCCGGGTCCCGGTCCCGCCCAACTGGACGTCGCGCCGCGCGAGGACGTTTTCCTGGAAGGTCACAGGCGCGAGCGGATCGGTACCGGCGGCGGCGCCCCCGTTGACGTCGATGTCGAACCTGTTCCCGAGCTGAGCGGTCGCGGTGGGCACGCGAACGACCGCGCTGCCGGTTGTCTGCCAGACGCTGAGGATGTACCGCCCGACCCCACGGTCACGAACGAACTTCAGTGCGCCGAGGTTGCAGTTGACGACCTTCGTGTTGACGAACGTTCCGGCCGGCCCGACGTGGCCCACCTCGCCGATCTGGATCGCGACCGCCTGGAGATCGTCCCGCGACCCGTAGTACTTGCCGCCGACGATCTGCGTGTCGTTGCCGAGCACGACCACCTGTGCGAGCTCGGCGCCCTCGCCGGTGCAGTTCACGAGGCCCGGCCCGTCCGTGTCGAGCCACCAGGCGTAGGCCTGGTTCAGGCCCCAGGAATGGCAGTTCGTCGCCCGCAGGCCGGTTCCGCGGAGCGCGACCTCGACGCCTCTCGACGTCGAGCCTTGCTGGATTCCCGGCGGGCCGCACATGAAGACGATCACGTTCGTCCACTGGGAGTCGTGCGGCCCGTTGAAGTACACGCCCCCGCCGACGCAGTTGTGCACGGTCACGTTGAGCCACATGGCCTCGACCGGCTTTCCGTCCGGCGGCAGCAGGCCGTGGTACTCGGTCCAGATCCCGCGCCCCGCGCAGTTGGCCACGGACATGTTGAAGAGCGTGTAGCCGTACGCGTAGATCTCCAGCCCGTTGCCGGTCGCTCCGCCCTGGCGATTGCCGTCGAGCGAGATGTTCTGGAGCGAGAAGGAGCGGATCGGCGGCGGCGGCGGGTTCCCGGGCACGAAACCGGGGCTGCGCAGGATCGGGTACGAGCCCGCCCCGGACGACTTCTTGATCGTGGTCGCCTCGAGGCCGGCCCCGCGCAGGACGATCTGCGAGTAGATCGTGAGCGGGCCGGTGACGCGGAAGGTCCCGGCCGGGAAGACGATCGTGCCGCCGCCGGCCCCGTTCGCTGCGTCCATTGCGGCCTGAATCGGGGCCCTGTCGTCCGCGACGCCGTCGCCCAGGGCGCCGAAGGTCGTCACGTCGTAGACAGTGGGAGGAGGCCCGCCCTCAGCAGTGAGTGTCCGCGCCATGGCGGGATCCGCGGCGGCGAGCGCCCCCAGCGCCACGCCTGCTCCTGTCAGGAAGCGACGGCGCGAGACGTTGGGGTCAACGCCGGCGACCGCTTCCGGTTCTCGAGGGCTGTTCTGCAATTGACCCACCTCGCGCGACGAGGTCGGCCCGAAGAATGGCAGAGCGGCGCGAAAGCGCCAAATACCTAGTCCGGGAGAGCTGCCAGGACCTTTTCCGTGTGCGTGTCCGGCTTCACGCCGCGCATCGCCTTCGACACATTGCCGGCAGAGTCGATGACGAACGTCGAGCGGGTGATGCCCATGTACGTTCGGCCCATGTATTTGCGCTCGCCCCAGACGCCGTAGGCCTCGGAGGCCTCGTGCTCGGTGTCGGCGAGCAGGGTGAAGGGGAGCTCGTACTTGTTCTTGAACTTGACGTGGGAGCCCTCATCGTCGGGGCTGACGCCGAGGATCACGGCTCCGCGCTCCTTGAACTGGGAGTACATGTCGCGGAGGCCACACGCTTGCTTCGTGCACCCCGGCGTGTCGTCCTTGGGATAGAAGTAGAGAACGACCGGTTGGCCCCGGAAATCGGACAGCTTGACCTGCTCGCCGGTGTCACTCGTCAACTCGAAATCCGGCGCCGGCTTTCCCTCTTCGACCACGTCTCTCCTCCAAGGTAGGGTCTCGCCGATGCTAGCGGCGCACCGCGTAGTCGCGTTCGCAGTGCTGGGCGCGACCGTGCTCGGCGCGGTGTGGGGCGGATTCGTCTACTTGCGGCATGGGGGAGCGGGGCAGACTCTCGTCCACGTGTTGGCGCTGGTGCAGACCCTGCTCGTCGCGCAGGTCGGTCTCGGCCTGCTGCTCCTCTCCGACGATCGGCGCGCCCCGGACGATCTCCACTACGTCTATGGCTCGCTGGCCCTCGGGGCCGTCCTCGCCCCGTGGCTCTATGCGCCGACCGACCCGCGCCGGCGCCTGGCCTGGTTCGCGGGCGCGTCCCTTCTGGCCGGCGCATTGGCAGTCCGCGCCTACACGACAGCCTGATGCGGCGCTTCTTCGCCGACATGAACCCTCTCGTGCGCGGCTTCCTGATCATCGGGGCGATCGCGCTCGTGATCGTGCTTCTCAACCTGCAGAACACGGTCAACTCGCTCTTCCTGATCGCGTCGATCGCCTTCCCGCTCGCGATTGCGTTCTTCATCTATCTCATCTGGCGCGAGCGGCGCGGCGAGATCTCCGTCTGGCCGGCGCGTGTGCAGTTCGCGTTCTACGGAGGCGCGGTCCTGATCGTGATCGCGATCCTCGGCTACATCTTCGTGAGGCCGTCCGGGCTCGCGGCACTCGCACTCGTGCTCACGATCGTGCTTTCAGGGCTCGCGATGTGGCGGGCCTGGAAGGCTCAGCACTCGTACGGCTACTAATGGTCCCCGCCCACGGGGCGGGGACTCGCCAAAAGTGCTGCGCACTTTCGGCGACTGAGACTCACCGCGCGGGATACCGACGCGGCGACCCTCATGTAGCAGAAACACCCCCTCGAGCTCGGTGCCTTTGCCTGGTAGTTAGGCCTCGACGCGGGTATACGCCCCGTCGAGGGCGTCGAGCGCCTCGCGGATCTCCATGTGCCGCCCCACGAAGATCGGCGTGTCGCGCTCGGTGTAACGGCTCGCCTCGCTCTCGCGCAGAGTGAGCATGAGGTGCATGAAGTCGGCCGGCTCCTCGCACTCGAAGGCGGTCATGAACTCCTGATCGTCGATGCCGAACGAGTACGTCGTGTGGTTCGTGATCGTCTTGAACTCGGCGCCGACCCGCATGTGCTCGTCCATGGCCCGCTGCCGGTCCTCGTGCGGAAGCGCGTACCAGGGGCGCGTCTTCACGAACGGGTACACGACGAGGTACGGCGAGTTGCGCGGCACCACCTTCCGCGGCTTCCGCGCCGCGGTGTACTGCGAAGCCTTCGTCGTCGCCAGGTACGAGTACGGCGTCTCGAGCCAGGCGGCGAGCGGAGTCCCGTTCAGTTCTGCGCCCAGCTCGTTCAGGTCTTCGAAGCGCTCCGTGATCGCCCACAGGAAGAAGTCCGAGTCGGGGCGCACTCCGGTCACGGTGTAGGCCCGGAGGACGGACATGCGACCGGCCCACTCGTCCGTGACGTCGGCGAACGCGTCTTTGCCCGCCGCGCGCTCGTCCACGGGCAGGCGCCGCCAGGCGGGATCGACGCGGAAAAACCGGTAGGCGACGTACTGGCCGCTCATGCCTTCAGATTAGTCGTCGGGGCACTCCAGCTTGCCCTCGCGCGCGGCGATGGCGGCTTCCCGGACCGCGGGCAGGCTCGACTTCGGCGTGCGGTCAACGTAGTAGACGCCTGACTGCCAGCGGTTGAGGTCAGGCTCGTCGTAGAGGTGGAAGAGGAGGACGCCGATCACGGTCTCCTGGCAGGACGCGAGCTCGAGCGCCTCCCGGTAGTAACGGGCCTGCGTCTCCTCGTCGACGGCGTCGACCCCGAGCGGCGAGCCGACGTTCTCGTACTCGTCCTCCTTGTTCTCCGGGATCTCCGACTGGACACCGAATTCCGTGTAGGCGATTGGTAGATCACCGCCCTCCTGGGCGGTGCCGTCGAAAGCTTCCTCGAGCAGGCCGACGAGCTTGTCGTAATCGGCGATCCCGATGCTCGTCCCGGTCGGGTGCTCGGTCGAGGGCGGGATCTCCGAGCGCTCCAGGTACGGATGGATGGCGAAGATGTCCATCAGCGGCTGCTCGCGGCCGCTGGCACGATAGGCGGCGCCCATGTCGCGGATGAACGCCGTCGGCGACTGCGTGTGGCGTGATGAATTCGGATTGTCCGCGCCTCGCGGCGCGAGCGACCCGCCAATGACGTTGATCTCCGGCGAGACGGCTTTCAGCGCGTCGTAGCTACGGGCGAGGAGCGAGGTGTACGCGGGAGCCGCTGCCGACCGGCCCGACTCGTCGAACTGCGGGAACCAGAAGCCGTTCAGGTTCGGCTCGTTGCCGATGATGAAGTCACGGACCGACGGCAGTTCCCGGGCCAGTCGCGCCGCGTAGTCGGCGTACTGCTGCTGTTCCTCGTCGGTGATGGGCGTGTCCCGGTTGCGGTACTGGAAGATCGAGACGAGGACACGGACGTTCGCGGCTTTGGCGGCGTCCGCGAGGTTCTTGAGGATCAGCAGCTGGCCGGGGTCCGGGTCGACCTGGCCGGGAGCCCACGGCGTCGTGACGTTGAGCGCGTCGAAGCCGGCCGAGGTCGCGTCCTCGACCCGCTTGCGAGTCTCCGCAGGTGTCGGCTGCTTCACGAGGTCCTCGAGGGCGCCCACGAACATCTCGTGGCCTCCGTCCCCGCCCTCGCCGATGGGCCCGCACGCGACCAGCGCCAGCAGGGCCAGCGCGATGAGCAGGGCGGCACGCATTGGGGCGAGACAGTACCCGGCTACGCTTGACGAAATGACTGAACGGGGGGCAGACGTCGAGAAAACGCTCAAGGCCCTTCCTCCAGGGCCGGGCGTCTACCTGTTCCGCGACAACCGCGGCCGGGTGCTCTACATCGGGAAAGCGAAGTCGCTGCGGCCCCGTGTGCGCAGCTACTTCCAGGCGTCCGCGCAACCGCGCTCGACCCAGACGCAGCTCGTTCCGAACGTCGCCGACATCGAGGTCATCGTCACCGGCAACGAGGTCGAGGCGCTGCATCTCGAGCAGAACCTCGTCAAGCGGCACCGGCCGCCGTTCAACGTGCGCCTGCGTGACGACAAGTCGTTCCCGTACATCGCCGTCACCATGGAGGACGACTATCCGCGTGTCATGTTCACGCGCGAGCGCCACAAACGAGGCGTCGTCTACTTCGGCCCGTATGCGAATGCGAAGAAGGTGCGCGAGACGCTCGACACGCTGAATCGCGTCTTTCGCTACCGGCCCTGTGAGGGGCCGCAGCCGGGCCGCCACTCGGGCATTCCGTGCCTCGACTACCACATCGAGCGCTGCCTGGCGCCGTGCGTGGCCTACGTCTCGAAGGAGGACTATCGGGAAGTGATCGACGGCGTCGTCGAGTTCCTCTCCGGCAACACGAAGCCGATCATGCGTGAGCTCGAGCAGCGGATGAAGGACGCCGCCGCCGAGGAGCGGTTCGAGGAAGCGGCGCGCTACCGCAACCGCCTGCGTGCGATCGAGCGGCTCGCAGAGCGGCAGGCTGCCGACAAGCGCGCCGTCGGGACGATCGACGTCATCGGGCTCGCCGTGGAGGGAGAGCGCGCCGCCGTCCAGATCTTTCCCTTGCGCGAAGGCAAGCTCATCGACCGCTACAGCTTCCACCTCGAGAACGTGGCCGGCCAGGACATTCCCACGATCCTCGAGGCGTTCTTCCTCGAGTACTACGGCTCGGCGCCGAGCATCCCGCCGCAGATCATCGTCCCGAACGACGCGGGTGACACCGAGGCGCTCGAGCAGTTCCTGACCGAGCGGCGGGGGGCACGCGTCGAGGTGCGCGCTCCCGAGCGGGGGGAGAAGCGGCGCCTGCAGGAGCTCGCCGCCGAGAACGCAGTGTTGGCGCTCAGCTCTGCGGCCGAGGTCGCCGAGCGCACCCGGCTCCGGCGCGTCGAGGCGCTCGAAGAGCTGAGGGAGGCGCTCAACCTCGAGAGTCTGCCGATCCGCATCGAGTGCTACGACATCTCGAACATCCAGTCGGAGTCGCCGGTGGGCTCGATGGTCGTCTTCCAGGACGGCGTGGCGAAGAAGGCGCACTACCGCAAGTTCGGGATCAAGGGGCTCGAGGGGCAGGACGACTACGCGGCTTTGGCAGAGGTGATCGCACGCCGGTTCGCCCGGATGCGCGACCCGACGGACGCGGAGTACGACGAATCCTTCTCGGCCACGCCGAACCTCGTCTTGGTCGACGGCGGCAAGGGCCAGCTGTCGGCGGTGATCTCGGCGATGCAGTCCTTCGACTTGCCGCGCACGGCTGTCGTCTCGCTCGCCAAGCGGGACGAGGAGGTCTTCGTGCCGGACCGCCCGGACGCGATCCGGCTCGATCGCCATTCCGCCGGGCTGCAGCTCCTGCAGCGCGTCCGCGACGAGGCGCACCGCTTTGCGCTTGGCTTCCACCGCCAGCGGCGTGACGCAAAGGCCCGGGAGTCGATCTTCGACACGCTCGTGGGCGTGGGGCCCGCGCGGCGCCGAGCCCTTCTCAAGCACTTCGGGTCCGCGGAAGGGTTCCTGGCGGCCAGCCAGGAGGAGCTCGAAGGAGTGCCGGGCATCCCGGCCAAGGTGGCGCGCGCGATCTACGCCCAGCTGCACAAGGCGGGACGTGGCTAATCGCCACCGTTTCCGCCTCCGCCGAAGTCGCCGCCGCCTCCGCCGAAATCCCCTCCGCCGAAGTCTCCGCCGTTGCCGCCGAAATCTCCTCCGCCGAAATCGCCCCCGCCGGAATCGTCAAAGCTGTCCGGAGAGGAGTCGTGTGCCGCTGCGTCGTCCGCGCCGATGGCGAACCCCAGCGGCGTGCCGATGAGAAGTGCCGGAAGCAGCAGGCTCTGGGCGCCGCCGAAGTACCCGTCGGCATACGGGCCGAAGCCTCCGGCCTCCCAGTACGGCACGCGCCGTCGTCCTAGCTGGATCTTCCGGATCTCTGGCTCCCGTTCCTCCGCGAGCGCGAAGGCGTCGGCCTGGCACACGGGCACCATTCGCGGGGCTCCGCCCTCGGGTGCCCACTCCATGTCGCGGACCGAGGGACCGTGGCGGGGATCGAAGAAGCACGGTGGTCGACGATCGGGAGGCACTCGGCCCTCGAGTCGCGCCCGCGTGGAGGCCATCGCGAACCGTCCTTCCTCGAGTGCGGCGGTCGCGGCCGCCAGGTCCTCGGGTCGAGCCGCGTTGTCCACCGCCTTTCCAGCCCGTTCGTAGGCATCCAACGCGGTTGTGTAGTCGGTTCGTGCCTCCTCTTTCGCACGGGGCAGCTCCATGTCCAGGTCGAGCTCCCGAATCTCGTCGCCGAGGGCCACGAGATCGTCGTTGACCGCGCGCTTGAGGGCAACTGTCTCTCTCCGCCGTCGCCGGCGATACGCGAGCCCGACGCCCGTCAACAGGACACCGCCGCCTCCGACCAGCAGGATGGTCTGGGTCCTGTCCAGGCCCCCGCCGTCGCCGCCTGCGTCGCCCGCGTCGCCCGCGTTGACACGCCGAACGAAATCGATGAGGGTCGCCGCCAGCCCCTCAGAGCTGTGCGCGCGGAAGGCCTGGGTCGCCATCCGTGGCACCTCGCCGGGCTGAAAGGCCGGATCGCTCGTACCGGCCCGAAACTGGCCGCCGACGACGACTGCGTACGTTTCGTTCTCGCCCACGGCTCTCGCAACGGCTCTCAACACGTCGTCTGCATCGCCGCCGACCTCTTGCCGGGCCACGCCCGGCAGCACGGCGACGATGACGAGCCCTTCGCCGTTCGCGACCTCGCGCCGTATCAGGTCGGCCTCGGCCGCTGTGATCGAGGGCTCTGCGTCCGGGTGCACGAACACGAAGTCCTTCTTCAGGGCAGCGGCTGTCTCCGAGATCACCCCCTGCGCTCCAGCCGCCGGCGGGTGAACACCGCCGAGAAGCAGGACCGCGACCAGCGCGAGGCGCTTCATGGGGGGAGACTAGGCTGTCGAGGGTGATTCGCGCCTTCGTTCTCGTCCTCTCCGCGCTACTCCTGGCGGGCTGCATGAGCGACGAGAAGAGCGGCGAGCCCGCGGCCGAAGCCTTGCGTGACTATCTGCTTGCTGCGCCGGCCGGGGACGAGGATCTCGACGACCGCGTGCCGCAGGGCGTGACGATTCCCGAGGCCGACAAGTTCCTTGTTCTAGAGGATGGCGAGTGGAGTGTCGCCGCGGTCGAGCTCGATTCGCCTTTCGGCGCCTATGCGGCCGCTCTCCGGGAGGAGGGCGGCGACTGGCAGGTGAAGGCGCCCACCGAGCAGCTTCGGATCGCCGAGGGCCCGCCGGAGCCCGGCTCGCCCGTCGGGGACGACCAGCGGGTCGGCTTCGCCGTCTACTCGCGGGCGCCGGATCTCGAGAGCACGCTGTGGATCGACGGCCAGAAGGAGACGCTGCAGGGCGCGGGTGGGCCGCAGTTCACGCGGTACTGGGCAGTGCCCGAAGGCCTCGGCATCGGCAGCCATCTCGCGGTCGCATTGGCGCGTGGGGATGGTCAGGCGACCGCCGTCGCCTGGACGTTCACCGTCGGTTAGCTAGGACGGCTTGGAGCCGTCGCTGTCCGGCGCCATGAACGGGTAGCGGTAGTCCTTCGGCGGCACGAACGTCTCCTTGATCGTGCGCGGGCTGACCCAGCGGATCAGGTTCCACATCGAGCCCGCCTTGTCGTTCGTGCCCGACGCGCGCCCGCCCCCGAAGGGCTGCTGGCCGACGACGGCTCCGGTCGGTTTGTCGTTGACGTAGAAGTTGCCGGCCGCGTAGCGGAGGGCGTCCTGCGCCTCGACCACGGCGTCGCGGTCGTCGGCGAAGACCGCGCCGGTCAGCCCGTAGGGAGCCGTACGGTCGACGAGCTCGAGCGTGTCCTGCCACTTGCCCTCGGGGTAGACGTAGGTGGTGACGACGGGTCCGAAGAGCTCGTCGCGCAGCAGGCGGAAGTCCGGGTTCTTCGTCTCGATCACGGTCGGCTCGACGAAGTAGCCCTCGTCGTCGCTCGTGCCGCCGCCGACTAGCACGTCGCTCTTCGCGTCCGCGCGGGCCTCCGCAATCGCGTCCTTCTGCGTCTTGAAGGAGCTCTTGTCGATCACCGCGCCCATGAAGTTCTCGAAGTCGGCCACGTCGCCGACCTTCAGCTGGGCGACCTGCTCGGCGAGCCGCTCGCGCAGCTCCGGCCAGAGGTTGGAGGGGGCGTACACGCGCGATGCGGCCGAGCACTTCTGGCCCTGGTACTCGAACGAGCCGCGGACGATCGCGGTCGCGACCTCGTCCACGTCGGCTGAGGGATGCGCGACGATGAAGTCCTTGCCGCCGGTCTCGCCGACGATGCGCGGATAGTTGCGGTAGTTGCCGGCGTTGCCGCCGATCGTCTTCCACATCGAGTTGAAGACGCCGGTCGATCCCGTGAAGTGGACGCCCGCGAGATCGGGGCTCGCGAGCGCCGCGTCGCCGACCGTCGCGCCCGGCCCGTAGACGAGGTTGATCACCCCGGGCGGGAGGCCGGCCTCCTGGAGCAGGCGCATGAGGAAGTGGGCCGAGTAGGCGGCCGTCCCGGCGGGCTTCCAGACAACCGTGTTGCCCATCAGCGCCGCGCTTGCCGGGAGGTTGGCGGCGATCGCCGTGAAGTTGAAGGGTGTGACCGCGAAGACGAACCCCTCGAGGGGCCGGTACTCCATGCGGTTCCAGATTCCGGGCGATGAGCTCGGCTGCTCGTCGTAGATCCGCAGCATGAACTCGACGTTGAAGCGGTAGAAGTCGATGGCTTCGCAGGCTGCGTCGATCTCGGCCTGGTGTGCGGTCTTGGACTGGCCCAGCATCGTCGCGGCGTTGAGCGTGGCGCGCCACGGGCCGGCCAGCAGCTCGGCGGCGCGGAGGAAGACCGCTGCGCGCTCCTCCCAGGGCAACCGGGACCAGTCTTGCCACGCCTCGCCGGCGGCCTCGATGGCGCGCTCGACTTCCTTGGCGCCGCCCTGATGGACCTCCGCGAGGACGTGGCTCGTCCGATGCGGCATGACCGCTTCTGCGGTGTCGCCCGTCGTCACGTCCTCGCCGCCGATGACGAGCGGGAGCTCCATGCGCTCGCGCTCCAGCTCGGCGAGACGGCGCTGCAGCTCCGCGCGCTCGGGCGACCCCGGCGCGTAGTCCTTCACGGGCTCGTTCACCGGCGCGGGTGGACGGGAGATGCCTGGGCGGCTCACGGTGGTGATTGTATTCAGGCGTGCCCAGACGGTTGGCCTACACATCGGAAGGCTGGGGCGTGGGCGAGGTCGTGCTCGAGGGCAAGCTTCTCCTCTGGCACGAGCTGCCGCGACCCGGGGTGCTCGCGGGAGACGAGGCTCATCCGCTCACGGAACGGTTCGTCCGCTTCTTCGCCGGCAAGCGTGACGACTTCCTGGATGTCGAGATCGATCTCGACGAGGCGACTCCCTTCCAGCGCGCGGTTGCCGAGACGCTGCGGCGGATCCCCTACGGGGAGGTCGTCACCTACGGCGAGCTCGCCGCTGTCGCCGGGCACCCTGGTGCTCATCGGGCGGTGGGCTCGTTCTGTGCGCACAACCGCTTTGCCGTCGTCGTGCCGTGTCATCGCGTCGTCGCCGCGGACGGGATCGGCCCGTACGGCTCTCTGGGAACCGACTACAAGCGCCGCCTGCTGGCGCTCGAAGGTGCCTCTCTCTGAAGATCTGAGAACCGAGCTGGCCGCGATCGAGCCGCGAAAGGCTTGTGACCGGCTTGCCGAGCTCTCGGGTCTCTTCCACTCGGCGGGCAGCCTCCACTTGCGTGGGCGGGGTGAGGTCGCCGTCCACCTCGACCTCTCGAGCTCCGCCGCTGCGCGGCGCGCTTTCACGCTGCTGCGTCAGCTAGGGGTGCAGACCGAGATCCGCACGTATCAGCGGCGCGCGTTCGGCCAGGAGACCCGGTACCAGCTGCACGTCGAGGGCGAGGATCGTGCGTTGCAGGTGCTGCACGAGGCGGGCGTCGTTTCGGCGGGGCTGGCGCCGATCGACCGGCCGCCGAAGCGGGTCGTCGCGAAGGGCTGCTGCCGCGGGGCCTATCTCCGGGGAGCCCTGCTCGGGTCCGGGACGCTCTCGGGGCCGCGATCGCCGCACCTGGAGATCCGGGCGGCCTCGCGGGATGGAGCAGAGCTGCTCGCTGAGATTGCAGGGCTCACCGTTCAGGAGCGGGGCCGGCATGTCGTCGCGTACGCCAAGGGTGCGGAAGTCATTGCAGACGCACTTGCCACGGCAGGAGCCAGTGACTCGGCGCTCGCCTTCCAGGAGCGCGCGGTCGTGGGGGCCACCAAGGCGCGCGCAAACCGTCTCGCCAACGCGGATCACGCGAATCTCGTCCGCGCGAGCCGCGCGGCTCAGGCGCAGATCAAGGCCGTTCGCCGTCTCGAGCGCCGTGGAGTCGTGGCCGACCTCGACCCCCCGCTGCGCGAGATCGCCCGATTGCGCGTACGCCATCCGTCACTTTCGCTACGAGAACTGGGCAACCGGTGCCGTCCACCGGCCACGAAGTCGGCTGCACAACGCAGATTGGCCAAATTAGTACGCCTGGCGGGGTTGTAGCTTTCGGTAGAAATGAGAGATACTTGCCGTGCGGCGGGTCTGTGCTCGTCCGGCGACGGATTTAGACCCCGTCCGTCGCCAAGGTCCGGAGCGCGGTTCAACGGGAGGGGGAGGTCGTCCTCGGAGCTTCCCCTCCGGCCCGCCGCACTTTTTCTTTCCTGAAAACTACGGAGCTACGGCGTTTCGCCGAACTGTGGCGTGCGGCGGGCCGATCGGGCGGAAGACGCCGGCCGCACGGGCGGAGCCTCGCCGAAGAAACTCGTCAGACTTTCTTCGGAAGCGCGAGCGCCAGCAAAGCGCGCTAGCGGGCGCGGTAGATCGTGAACGGGCGACCGGTGACGCGCATCGTGCGGGCCGGGTTCGCCTCGGCGCGGAAGCGGATCGAGAAGACGTAGCGGCCAGGGCGGAGGCGGCGCGAAGGGAGCCTGACGAGGCGGCCCATGTGGCCCTCGAGGCGGCCGGTCTTGGTGAGCACGCGTGCTTTGAGGCGACCGTTCCAGCGGTGGATGCCTGCATCGAACAGCGCGTCCTCCTCGGCGCGGGCGATGAGGCTCCACGACTTGGCGCGACTGGGCAGCCGGCCGAGCTTGAAGAACTTGGCGCTGACGCCTTCGAGCTCCATCGAGTGGCGCCAGTTCTGCATGTTCCCGGCGCAGCGCCCGCCCGTCTGGGCGAGCGTCGCCTTGACGGAGTCGTAAGACGCGCGCTTGCTGCCGTCGGCCCGCATCAGGCCCGACTGCCAGCGATCGAGATTGGGCTCGTCCCGGAACCCGAAGAAGAGGACCGCGTCCACGGCCGGATCGCAGGCGACCTGGCGGAGCAGGGCGGCGTAGATCGAAGCCTGCGTCTGCTCGTCGGTCGGCTTGATGCTCTCCTGGCCGAAGTAGGCATCCTGCGCAGCCGGGACGACACCGACCTGCCAGCCGACCTCGTCGAGCTTCATCTTCAGGCCCTGCTCGAACGTCTTCTGCGAGGTGCCGTTGAAGGCGTCGAAGAACGCCTGCTTGATGCGGCCGAGGTTCGGAATCCCGGCGTTCGGCCACGGATAGCCCTTGGCCAGCGGGTCGCGATCGGTCTTCGGGTACGGATGGAACGCAAACATGTCCATCAGCGGCTTGCGGCGGCCGCTCGCCCGGTGGGCCTTGCCGAGCGCGCTCAGGAACTTGACGGGGGAGTGGGACACGTTGCCGGGAGCGTGTGGCGCGTCGTTACCGCGGGGCGAGAGGCCCAGCCCGATGACGTTGTTCGTCGGGTTGACGGCCTTGAGCGCGTCGTAGCTGCGGGCGAGCAGCGCCTGGTACGCGGCCGGGGCGGCGCTGCGGTTGCCGTTGAACTGCGGCTGCCAGAATCGTGAGAGGTTCGGCTCGTTGCCGATGATGAAGTCGTGGACGGTCGGGAACGTGGTCGCAAGCAGTCCCGCGAAGGCCGCGAACTGCTGTGCGCCATTCGGCGTGCCTGTCACCGACCTCGCTTTGACCTGCTGCACCGAGAAGACGACCCGGACCCCGCGCAACGTGGCGACCGGGACCATGGTGGCCAGATAGGCCTGGTTGTCGATCGTGGTGGGATGGGCCGGATCCCACTGCACCGTGATGCGCACTTCCTTCAGGCCCACGTCGCTCATCAGCGCGAAAAACGCGGCGCCGCCGTCTGGGGTCACGACCGGGGTGTCGTCGACGACGCCTGCGTCGATGTCCGCCTGCGCGGGCACGGCCAGCACGAGGCTGGCCAGGACGGCGCCGAGCAGGACGGCAGGCTTGAGACGCGGCACTCGCCCTTGTCTCGGCGGCGCGTGGAGGAAGGCTCATCCCCCGTCCGGGTCAAGTTAGACTCGAAAAGGTGGCGACCAAAGTTGGGATCAACGGCTTCGGCCGCATCGGCCGGAACCTGTACCGGGCGTACCTGCAGAAGAGCCCGGGCTTCGAGATCGTTGCGGTCAACGACCTCGCAGCGCCTGATGTGCTCGCCCACGTCCTCAAATACGACTCGACGCACGGCGTCCTCGACGCGGTCGTCGAGCACGCCGAGGGCGAGATCAGCGTCGACGGCAAGCCCTTCCAGGTCCTCTCGGAACGAGACCCGACCGCGCTGCCGTGGAAAGACATGGGTGTCGACGTTGTGGTCGAGTCGACGGGCCTCTTCACCGACCGCGAGGGCGCCTCGCAGCACCTCACCGCCGGCGCGAAGAAGGTCGTCATCTCCGCGCCCGCGACCGACCCCGACCTGACCCTCGTGCTCGGCGTCAACGACGACAAGTACGACTCGGAGCAGCACCACCTGATCTCGAACGCGTCGTGCACGACGAACTCGGTCGGCCCGATGGCGAAGATCCTGCTCGACAGCTTTGGGATCGAGCAGGGCTTCATGACGACGATCCACGCGTACACGACAGAGCAGCAGCTCCAGGACCAGGTCGCGCTCACGCGCAAGGGCAAGCCCGACCTGCGGCGCATGCGCGCGGCGGCACTCAACATCGTTCCTGCCTCGACCGGTGCGGCTCGCGCGATCGGCGAGGTGATCCCCGAGTTGAAGGGGAAGGTCGACGGGATGGCGATGCGGGTGCCGGTCCCCGACGGGAGCGTGACGGACCTCGTCGCGATCCTCGGCCGGGAGGTGACCGCGGACGAAGTGAACGAGGCCTTCTCGACCGCCGCCGGCACCGACACCTGGGACGGGATCCTCCAGTACACGGAGGACGCGATCGTCTCGTCGGACATCGTCGGCAACCCGGCCTCCTGCATCATCGACGGCCTCTCGACGATGGCGAACGGACGCATGGTCAAGGTCATCGGCTGGTACGACAACGAGTGGGGCTACTCGTGCCGGTGCGTCGACGTCATCGACCGGCTGCTCTAGAGCTCGCCGAACCGTTGCGGCCCGCAGCGGCGGCAACGCTGGTCGCCATCCTGCTGATTGGCTGCGGAGGTGACGGCGGATCCTCGGCGAGCGCGGATCGCGTCTTCGCGGTGGCAGACATTCACGTCGCCGACAAGGGGGGCCTGTTGCTCGTCGGCACGGCGACTCGGGGCGACTGGGACAGCGAAGACGACGACTATTGCGACGGAGACGGCTCCGCGACGCGCGACCTCGCGATCCTCGAGTTGACCTCCGACGGCCGGCTCCAGCGCACCCACGCGCTTGACGAGGACGAGCTCGACGGATGCGCCGTCGAGATCCGCCGGACGAGCATGGACGAAGGTCAGCTGCTCGTCGAGGCCGTCGTTCGAGAGTCGCCAGGCCTGATCCCCGGCGACGGAGGACCAGAGAGCCGGGAAGATGACTACGCGACGCGCTTCGACCCAGCGGCTGACGAGTTCGAGAACAGTGAGGAGCGCTCCGGATACGCCAAGGTTGCGTACGCCGCGGTTTCGATCCCCGGCGGGGACATCGTCACGATTGAAGAGGATCCGGCGCGCGAACGGAGGACCGAGGAGGGCTTCACCGGGACGATTTCGCTGATTCGCAGGAGCGAAGGCGGGCAGCCCGTCTGGTCACGGCCGGTGCGGGCGATCTCTCTCGACGTCGACACCCACGAGCTTGTCTGGGAAGGCAGAGGATGGGAGCTCTTCGTCGACTCACGCGGGATCTACGGCTTTGCGTGGTACTCGACGCTGTCTGGTGAGAACGAGGTCGTCCTCTTCCGGCACGGGCTTGACGGCCTCCCGGACGCGTCGTTCGGCGACGGCGGGCGCGTGCTCGTCGACGCGCGCTGGTTCCACCGGACGAAGCGCGCGATTCGCCTCGCAGACCGTGACTTCGTCGTCGCAGGAGCGGCCGGCGAGGAGGAACCGGGCCGGATTCTCCTCCGTCGGTTCTCCGCTGAGGGCGAGCCGCACCCGGCGTTCGACCGGGCCGCCGCGCACGCCGTTTCGTGCGGGCCGCCCGTAGCGCTCGCCCCGCGGAGCGGCGGAGGGCTGTTCGTCGCGTGTTCCAGTGGCGGCCGCGCCGTCGTCCACGCCCTCGGCGACGACGGGCGGGCGCAGAGCAGCTTCGGCGACGCGGGGAAGGCCGTCATCGACGGCGTGTGATCCGGCGCCAACTCTTAGCAAAGCCGTAGCCCGCGCTTTACCGAGCCTCGTGCACCCTGGGAGCCATGAACGGACATCCACTCAGGATCCTCGTCGTGGCGAACGAGACGGTCGAGGGAGCACAGCTGCACGAGACGGTCCGCGTCCGCGGCAACGGCTCGGCCGAGGTGCACGTGGTCTCGCCGGCGCTGAACTCGCGGCTACGCCACTGGATCTCGGACGTCGACCAGGCGCGTCATGCGGCCGAAGACAGGCTTGTGAAGTGTCTCGGGCGCCTGCGCGCAGCCGGGCTCGACGCACGGGGCTCCGTGGGCGACTCCGACCCGCTGCAGGCGATCGCGGACGCTCTCCACTTCTTCCCGGCCGACGAGATCGTCATCGCGACGCATCCCAAGGAGCGCTCCAACTGGCTCGAGCGGGATCTCGTCGAGCGCGCGCGATCACGCTACGCGCTGCCGATCGTGCACGTGGTCGTCGGATCGGCCGACCTGCTGCCTGCGGCTGCGTAAGCTCCGGCGCTGTGAGGCGCCCCCGCTCGGTCCGAGCCGCTGAGGTATCCGGCAAGCGCGTGCTCGTGCGCTCCGACCTCAACGTTCCCCTCGAGGGAGGCCGAGTCGCCGACGACACGCGGATTCGCGCCTCGCTCCCGACCCTGCAGCTGCTGCTCGAGCGCGGCGCGGCGGAGGTCGTCGTCTGCTCGCACCTGGGTCGCCCGGAGGGGGAGGACCCGGCCTACTCGATGCGCCCCGTCGAAGCGCGGCTGGGCGAGCTCCTGCCCGACGAGCGCCTGCGCGTGCTCGAGAACACCCGCTTCAACCCGGGGGAGACGAAGAACGACGAGGCCTTCGCACGCGAGCTCGCCGACGACTGCGACCTCTTCGTGAACGACGCCTTCGGCTCGGCGCACCGCGCGCACGCCTCGACCGTGGGCGTCGCGAAGCTTCTGCCCGCGTACGCCGGCCTGCTCCTCGAGCGGGAGCTCGAGGAGCTCGGGAAGCTGCTCGGCGACGTGGAGCGGCCGTTCGTCCTCATCTCGGGCGGGGCCAAGGTCGACGACAAGCTGGGCGTGCTGCAGAATCTCGGCGGCCGCGCGGACGAGGTTCTGATCGGCGGCAAGATGGCCGAGCAGATCCGCGAGTCGAACCCGCTCGACTTCGAGGTTCAGCTCCCGGTCGACGTCGTCGCCGCGTCGGAGTTCGCCGAGGACGCCGAGACGAAGATCGTGCCCTTCGATGGATTACCGGAAGGCTGGCTGGGGCTCGACATCGGGCCGGACACGCGCGAGCGCTTCGCCGAGAGCGTCTCGCGCGCGCGCACGATCTTCTGGAATGGGCCGATGGGCGTCTTCGAGTGGCCTCCCTTCGCCGCAGGCACGAAAGCTGTCGCCGAGGCCGTCGCCAGGGCCGACGCGCATAGCGTCGTCGGGGGCGCCGACTCAGTGCGCGCGCTGACCGAGCTGGGCCTGGTCGACGAGGTGGACTGGGCGTCGACCGGCGGTGGCGCTTCCCTCGAGCTCCTGGAAGGGAAAGAATTACCCGGCGTGGCGGCAATCCCCGAGGAGGACTAGGTGCTGATCGCAGGCAACTGGAAGATGTACAAGGGCCAGGCGGAGACGGCCGAGTTCTGCATCGAGCTGAAGCGTGCGCTCGCGGATCTCGAGGCGGTCGAGGTCGCAGTCTGTCCGCCGTTCCCGTCACTCGCCGTCGCAGTGCAGATCCTGGCGGGAACCGACATCGCCGTCGCAGCGCAGAACGTGCACTGGGAAGCGGAAGGCGCGTTCACCGGCGAGGTCTCGGCGCCGATGCTGCGCGAGCTCGGCGTCTACGGCGCCATCGTCGGCCACTCGGAGCGCCGCCAGCTCTTCGGCGAGACCGACGAGGGAGTCGGCAGGCGCACGCGCGCCGCTCTCGATGCGGGCCTATCGGTCATCGCCTGCGTGGGCGAGACCGAGGAGGAGCGGGAGCGCGGAGAGACCGAGGACGTGCTCCGGCGCCAGCTCTCCGTCCTCGAGGCCGAGGACAACCTCGTCATCGCCTACGAGCCGGTCTGGGCGATCGGCACGGGGAAGACCGCGACGCCCGAGATCGCCCAGGAGGCGCACGAGTTCATCAAGGGACTGCTCGGCGTTCCTGTGCTCTACGGTGGCTCGGTGAAGTCGGAGAACGCCGAGGAGCTCCTGAGCCTCTCGGCCGTCGACGGCGCGCTCGTCGGCGGGGCCTCGCTCGACGTCGAATCGTTTGCCTCCATTTGCCTGAGCGCAAGCCGCTCGTAGCGCTCGTCATCCTGGACGGCTGGGGGCTCGCACCGCCCGGCCCCGGAAACGCGGTCGAGCTGGCGGACACGCCGGTCTTCGATCGTCTCTGGAACGAGTGCCCAAGCACCACTATCAAGGCGTCCGGCGAAGCGGTTGGATTGCCGCCGGGCCAGATGGGGAACTCCGAGGTCGGGCACCTGACGATCGGCTCCGGCCGAGTCCTCTTCCAGGACCTGATGCGGGTGAACCAGGCGATCGCCGACGGCTCGCTCCTCGAGAACCCCGCGCTCGTCGGCGCCTTCGAGCGGGCGAAGGCCCGCGGCGGCCGCGTGCACCTGCTCGGCCTCGTCTCGTACGGCGGAGTCCACTCGCACATCGACCACGTCCGTGCCTTGCTCGAGCTCGCCCGCCGGCAGGGAATGGAGGATCAGACGTTCATCCACGCCTTCACGGACGGGCGCGACGTCTCACCGACCTCGGCCGCCGACGATCTCGCGGAGCTGCCGGTCGAGCGGATCGCAACGGTGGTCGGCCGTTACTACGCAATGGACCGCGATCAGCGCTGGGAGCGTACGGAGAAGGCGCTCGGCGCACTCGTCGGGCCCAACGGGCTCACCACCAGAGATCCGATCGCCGGAATTCGCCGAAGTTATGACGAGAACGTGACCGACGAGTTCATCGAGCCGATTGCAATCGAGGGCCGACCCCGGCTCGAGCCCGAGGACGCGGTCGTTTTCTTCAACTTCCGGCCCGACCGCGGTCGGCAGTTGACGCAGAAGCTCCTGGCTTCAGGATTCGACGTGACGACGATGACGAGCTACCGAGACGACTTCGAGGTTCCCGTTGCCTTCGCAGAGCAGGAGGTGACCGACACCGTGGCTGAGGTCCTGTCCGAGCACGGCGTGCCTCAACTGCATGTCGCGGAGACGGAGAAGTACGCGCACGTCACGTACTTCTTCAACGGCGGCCGAGAAGAGGAGTGGCCCGGTGAGACGCGAATCCTCGTGCCGTCGCCGCGGGACGTCCCCAGCTATGACCACAAGCCCGAGATGTCGGCCCGTGAGGTGACCGACCGCTTCGTGGATGCCCTCAGCTCAGGCGAGTACGGGTTCGCGGTTCTCAACTTCGCCAATCCCGACATGGTCGGGCACACCGGATCGATTTCGGCGACCGTCCGAGCCGTCGAGACCGTCGACGAGTGTCTCGGCCGGGTGGTCGACGCCGTGTCCCAGAAGGGCGGCGTCGCTCTGATCACGGCCGACCACGGAAACGCGGAGCAGATGCTCGCCGAGGATGGCACGCCACATACCGCACATACGTCGAACCCCGTGCCGTTGGTGGTCACGGATCCGGACGTTTCACTCCGCGAGGATGGGGAACTCAGTGACCTCGTGCCGACCGTGCTGGCCCTGCTTGGTATTACAAAACCCGTACAAATGACGGGAAAATCCCTATTCGGAGAGTCCCTTTAGGGGCTACACTCCGACCCTTGGCACTCCAACAACCGGACCTCGGAGTACTGCGGAAAGCCCAGCGCGGAGACGAGCGCGCTTTCACGCTGATCGTCCGCACCTACGAGCAGCCGGTCTTCAACTACGTGATGCGCCTCGTCGGCGACCGCTCCCTCGCGGAGGATCTGACCCAGGAGGTTTTCCTCCGCGTGTACCAGGGCCTGCCGAAGTTCTCGCTGCGGTGCCGCTTTACGACGTGGCTCTTCCAGGTCACGAAGAACCGGGTCCTCGACGAGTTGCGAGCGGTCGAGCGCCGGCCCCGCCTGTCGGTCGTCCTCGACGACGCACCCGACCTCCTCGAGGTCGTCGACGCGCCGGTCGAGCAGGTCGAGGCGATGGACGCCGTGTGGCGTTCGATCGAGGCGATGAACGTCGACCTGAAGATGGCGCTCCTTCTGCGTGACGTCGTCGGTCTCTCCTACACGGAGATCGCCGACTCGCTCGAGATCACGCTCGCCACGGTCAAGTGGCGGATCTACAAGGCCCGCGAGGAAGTTCAGCTCGCGCTGGCCCGTGACGGCATCACGTTCGGCCAGACCGAGAAGCCTGCGGTCGAAGCCGAAGCCGAAGCCGCCAGCTAGCAGAGCCTCTCAGCCCGAGTTGTCGCGGATCCAGTCCGCCAGATTTCGTGCGCGCTCCGCCGGGGTCGAGCCCGGCGGCACCGGCTGCACGGCCGGCGGATTCTCGTTCGGAGGATTCGATCCGCCACCGTCGCGGGTGGCGAGCACGATGCCGCCGGCGACGGCGACCAGTGCGATCGCAGCGGCCGCGAACGGCCAGGCCCGTCGTCGAGAGCGGGCTCTCGTCACCGGGGTGGTGGTCGCCGGGAACTGGACCGTCGCCGCATCGGGAGCGAATGCCGCGAGCTCCTGCGCCAGCAGGGCAGCCGATGCGGGCCGCGCTGCAGGCTCGGGCGACAGACAGCGCAGGACGATCTCGTCCAGCCGGCTTGGAAGCTCGGGTAGGGAATCCCGCAGGCTCGGCACGCGGCCGGTCCGTTTCTTGAGGACGAGCGCCGGCAGGTTCTTCTCGAGGGAGAACGGGGGCTGCCCCGCGAGCAGCTCGTACATGACGGCGCCGAGCGAGTAGATGTCGGCCGCGGGCGACACCTGCTCGCCGGAAGCCTGCTCGGGCGAGAGGTAGACGGCGGTGCCGAGCACGGTGCCGGCCTCGGTGAGTTGTGTTCCCTCGACGGCGCGCGCGATCCCGAAGTCGGCGATCTTGAGCACGCCGTCGGCCCTCAGGAGCAGATTCTGAGGCTTGACGTCTCGGTGCACGAGCCCCGTGGCGTGCGCGTGCTCGAGCCCTGCGCACACCTGGATCGCGAGGCCGATCGCCTCGTCGGTGGAGAGGCGACCGCGCCGCGCGAGCTCGCCGGCGAGGGTGACGCCGTCCACGTACTCCATGACGATGTACGGTCGTCCGTCCGTCTCGCCGCCGTCGTAGATGCTGACGACGTTCGGGTGCGAGAGCTTCGCCGCGAGCCGGGACTCGCGCAGAAACCGTCGCCGGAACTCGACGTCGGAGGCGAGGTGCTCAGCCAGCACCTTGATCGCCACGTCCCGGTCGAGCTCGCTGTCCCGGGCCCGGTGGACGACGGCCATCCCGCCGCTGCCCAGCTCCTCCAGGATCGCGTACCGGCCGCCGGCAAGCGTCTCGACGCTCAGTCGTCCCCCTTCTTCTTCTTGTCCTTCTTGCCCTTGCCCTCGTCGTCGTCGTCTTCCGACGGCGGAGGTGGAGGCGGAGGCTCGAGCTCGTCGCAATTGACCTCGTTCACGAGGTCTTCGGACTTCGCCACCAGCTCGTCCGCGAGCGCGCGCGGGACGCTTCCGTCGTCGACCTCGGCCTGAACCTGAGCCCGCAGCAGGTCGGCTTCGTGCGCGGCGCTGCACACGTCTCCTTCGTCGATGAGCCGCGCGATCTCGTCGCTGCGCTCGGCGAGCTCGGCAGCGGCGGCACCATCGATCTGTGGGCCAGGGTCGCGCTGCCCGCCGTCGCCGCCGCAGCCCCCCACGGCCAGCGCGAGCGCGCTACAGACCGTGAGCCAGGCGTTCGGCCAGAGCTTCGGGAAGGTTCCGTTCACGTATCTCAGCCTGTGTGCGCTCGACAGGGTATGGGACCCGCCGAAATTGGGCGCGCTTCGCGTCGAAGTCGATCATCAGATAGGCCGCCCGCGGGTCGCCGTCGCGCGGCTGGCCCACCGAGCCTGGATTGAGGAGCCAGCGGCCGCTGGCGAGATCCACTTCGCTGCCCTCCGGGGCGAGCCCACCGTCGAGTGTCTCGCCGGTGATGCCGATCGCCAGCGCGACATGGCTGTGCCCGACGAGCACGAGGGGTGCCTCGGTCAACTCGAGCGCGTCGAGCGCGCCCTCGGCGGTCAGCACGTAGTCCCACACGGGATCGCGGGGGCTCGCATGGAAGAGCTCGGCGCCGTCGACCTTCGCCAGCGGCTCGAGCCCGGCGAGGTAGGTGCGCGACTCGTCCTCCAGCACTCCCTGTGTCCAGCGGCCTGCGGTGGCGGCGTCGTGACTGAAATCGAGCAGATTGGCAACCTCGTTCACACCAAGGACTCCGAGATCGTGGTTGCCGGCGAGCGAGACCGCCGCGCGCTCCTTGACCAGCGCGACGCATCGATTCGGCCGCGGCCCGTAACCGACGGTGTCCCCGAGCGACCAGATCTGGTCGGGCGGATCCTTCTCGAGCGCGTCGAGCACCGCCTCGAGGGCGTATAGGTTGCCGTGGATGTCGGAGATGACTGCGGCTCGCAAAGGGCTACCGAGGTGGGCCGTGGCAACGATAGCCCTCGTCGTGCTCGGCTGGCTCGCCGCAGCGTGGTACCTGTGGCGCACCCAGGTGCCCGGGGACCTGCAGCTGCCGAACCTCTCGGCGCGCGAGTTCTTCGACGCCGAGCTCCTCGAGGAGACCGCCGAGTACGCGCGGTTCGTGCGCATCGTGACCGCGCTCTCGATCGTCGCCACGCTCATCACGCTGGTCGTCCTCGTGTTTCGCATCCCGAGGCTCGCCAGGGCCACCGGTCTCGGCCCGATCGGCTCCGGGCTGATCGTCTCGATGGTGATGCTGGTCGTCGTCTGGGCCGTCGACCTGCCGTTCTCGATTGCCCTGCGCTGGTGGGACACGCGCTACGACCTGGCGGAGGGCGGCTGGCTCGAGTGGCTCATCGAGCCATGGGCCGTTCTCGGCGGCTCGATCGCCTTCATCATGCTGCAGGTCGTCGTCGTGATGGGCTTTGCCAGGCGCTATCCGCGCTTCTGGTGGATCCCGGTCCCGCCGGTCTTCCTGGCGATCACCGTCTTCTTCATTTTCGTGTCTCCCTACCTGCTCGCCTTCGGCATCGATCGGCCGCAGGACCCCCAGCTTCGCCGCGAGTCCGAGGTGCTCGCGAAGAAGGTCGGCACCGAGGGGACGCCCGTCGACGTCGAGAAGGTGAGCGACGTCACCAACCAGCCCAATGCCTTCGCGGCCGGCCTCGGCCCGACTGAGCGCATCGTCCTCTTCGACACGCTGCTCGACGGCCGCTTCTCCGACGATTCGGTGGAGGTGGTCGTTGCGCACGAGTTCGGCCACATCGCGCGCAAGCACATCCTGAAGGGGCTGGGGTGGTCGGTGCTCTTCGCGTTCCCGATCGCGTTCCTCATCGCGGAGGCGACCCGGCGGCGCGGGGGTCTCGGGGATCCCGCCGTATTGCCCTACGGCGCGCTCCTGCTCGTCGTCATCAACCTGGCGGTCATGCCGATCGCGAACGAGATCTCACGCCGCTACGAGGCGGAGGCGGACTGGGTCGCTCTCAAGGCGACCAACGACCCGTCAGCGGCCGAGAGCCTGTTCGAGGGCTTTGCGAAGGAGGGCCTCAGCCAGCCGGATCCACCTGGGTGGTGGCACATCTACTTCGGAACCCATCCCACGCTTCTGCAGCGCATCGAGATGGCCGAGGCCTGGGAGCGCGGCGAGCGCTAGCTCGACTTGCAGCCGCGGGCGCGACGGGCCATCCTCGGGCACGTGCTGCGTCAACGCGCTGTTCGGTTTCTGGAGCGGAGCTTCGCGGGGCGGTGCACCTATCGGTTCATCGAGCTCGAGGGCTTCGACCGCGCCATCGCGCTCTCGTCCCGTGCGTTCATCGCGCTGATCCCGCTCGCCGTCGTCGCGTCGGCGTTCACGCCGGCGGACGCGAGCCTGGCCGACCGCCTCGTGAAGCGGTTCCAGCTCGAGGGCGACGCCGCCACGGTGATTCGGCAGTTGTTCACGACGCCGTCCGAGGTCCGGGGCGCGGCGACTGCCGTCGGCCTCGTCGCCCTCCTCATCACCTGCCACAGCTTCGCGCGCCTGCTGCAGCGGACGTACGAGCGAATCTGGCGGCTCGAGCCGGTTGGACTTCGTGGGGCCGTTCGGGGACTCATCTGGATCGCCGGCCTCGCCGCCTTCCTCGCGTTCGTCGTCCCGATCCGGAATTGGCTGCAGGAGCTCGGCGGTTCGGCGCTCTACGTCGTCGTCACGGTCGGCACCTCGACAGTGCTCTGGGCCTGGACGCCATACGTGCTCCTGGGCGGTCGTGTTCCCTGGCAGCGTCTCGTCCCCAGCGCGCTCCTCGTAGCCGTCGGACTGACCGTTCTGACGGCGGCGTCGGTCTTCTACATGCCCTCGACGATCGAGCGGTCGGCCGAGAGCTACGGCCTGATCGGCGTAACGTTCGCCTTCGTGACCTGGCTCTTCGTCTCGGCGCTCGTGATCATTGCCGCCGGAGTGATCGGTGCCGAGGCGAGTGATCAGCCGCCACGGCTGCGTCCAGGGAAGCCGTAACGGTCCGGCCCTTGCGAGTCGCCCTCCTTCCCGTGCTCGCGGTCGTCGCGCTCGTCGTGGCGCCGGCGGCGGCGGCCGACCTCGCCGACGAGGTCGCGCTGGCGGAACGACACGCCCCGGTCGTGCGCCTGGTCGAGCAGCCCGAGGAATGCGGGCCGGGGGAGCCGTACGAGCCGATCGACGTCGACGACCTCTTCGACGAGCCGACCGTCGCGCTGCGCGGGCCGTGGAATCCCACCGACCTCGTCGAGATCGCGCCCAAGGCCGACCGCGTCGTCGGGCTCTACAACTACCACCTCGACTTCCCGGGGCACGCCCTCAGCCCGGGGTGCGACTACGAGCGCTGGGGACGACGGGTGACCCAGGACAGTCCCTCGACGACCTACGCCCACGTGGCGACCGATCCCGATCGACCCGGAAAGCTGGTGCTTCAGTACTGGTTCTTCTACGTCTACAACGACTGGAACAACCTGCACGAAGGCGACTGGGAGAACGTCCAGCTCGTCTTCGACGCCAGCGACGCCCGCGAGGCACTCGGACGCGAGCCCGTCTCGATCGGCTACAGCCAGCACGAGGGAGCCGAGGGCGCTGACTGGGATGACGACAAGCTCGAGCTCGTCGACGGACGCCGGCCGGTCGTTTATCCCGCGGCCGGCTCCCACGCGAACTTCTTCGAAGACGCGCTGTACATCGGCAGCTCGGCGGAGCAGGGAGTGGGGTGCGACGATACGCGCGGCCCCCACGTGGAGCTCGACCCGGCTGTGCGCACGATCCCGAGCGATGCGTCCGCAGCGCAGGCGGCGTTCCCCTGGATCTCGTTCGAGGGTCGCTGGGGAGAGCTCCAGGAGGCGTTCTTCAACGGTCCGACCGGTCCGAACCTGAAACGGTCCTGGGTCGAGCCGGTCCAGGTCTCCGAAGGATGGCGAGAGGAGGCCTACGCCGTGCCGACCGGCGGCGTTCTGGGGACCGGCGCGACGGATTTCTTCTGCGCCGCCGTCGGCACGGGCTCGGTGGCCTTGATCCGCTGGCTGCAGGAGCCCGTGCTCGTGCTGCTGGCCCTCGCGGCGTTGCTCGCCCTGATTCTCCTCGTGGCCTGGCGCGCGACCTGGCAACCCGTCGCCCCTCTACGCGTCGCGCGCCGTCGGAGCTGGGGTCAGATTCTCTCAGCCGCCGGGCGCATGTACGTCAGCCGCGCCCCGCTCTTTCTCGGCATCGGGCTCCTCTTGATTCCCACGGCCATGGTCACCGCCGCACTCCAGACCCTCGTCTTCGGCGGATTCGGGCTGCTCGGGATCGATCCCGGAGGGGAGTCGGCCGGCGCGCTCGTGCTCGTCGTCGTCGGGATCGGCACGATCCTGACGCTGCTCGGATTGGCTCTTGTCCAGGCAGCAACAACCTGCGCGCTCGCCGAAATCGATGCGGGCCGGTCGATCGGCCCGATTCGGGCCTACCGGATCGCCCTGACGAGGACTCGCCCGCTCCTCCGCGCCCTGGCGGTCGCCGTTGCCGTGTGGGCCGTGTTGACGACGACCGTCGTCCTGTTCCCAGTCGCCATCTGGCTCGTCGTGCGCTGGGCGCTGTTCTCGCAGATCGTGGAGCTCGAGGAGCGCCCGGCCGTGAACGCCCTCCGCCGCAGTGCGGAGCTCGTGCGGGGCCGCTGGTTCCGCGTGGCCTCGCTCGTCGGAGCCGGGGCCGCCCTCGGGATTCTGGCCGGCCCCTTCCTCGGCGCCCTCCTCATACTCCTCACGAGTGCGCCGCCGGCGTGGCTCAATCTCGTCTCCGGGATCGTCCATGCGCTCGCGTTGCCGTTCGTCGCGCTGACGACCTGCTACGTGTATTTCGACGCGCGGACGCGGCGTGAGCTCGAAGCAGCCGACGAGCCGCGGGAGCTACCGGCAGAGATCCAGATCTAGTACTAGGAGTCGTTGCCGCTCGAAGTCTCCGGCAGGTTGCGGATCCCCTCGCGGCTCTGCCACTTCGAGTACGCGTCGTTCATCGCCTCGAGCAGCTCGTGCATGAACTTCGTGGACATGTTCACCCGCGACACGACGACGCCCGGGATGTCGCCGTCCTCCACCTCGTGGTCGATCCGCGCGAAGGTGAGCGTGAACTCGTAGTCCGAGAAGCTGATGTTGGCGAAGTTCGAGTAGACGCCGGCCAGATGCTCGGGGTCGAGATGAATGTTCAGCTGGCGCTGCTGGGCGTCGTCCTCGTCCACGAGCCCAACGATACTACGGGGGTGAACGCCGGCTTCATCGCCGTTCGGCCAGGCCTCTACGGCAAAGCCATTGCCGGCTGAGGCCCTGGCGCGCCTGGAGCGCGAGCTCGGGGTCGAGCTCGAGCGGCCGGCGAGCAGCGACCACGGGGACTACGCGACGAACGCGGCACTCCAGCTCGCGCCGGAGCGCAAGCAAGCCGCCCCGCGAGATCGCGGAGGAGCTGGTCGCCCAGGCGGAGGCGCTGGAGGGCGTCGAGCGCGCCGAGATCGCGGGCCCGGGCTTCGTCAACCTCTGGCTCTCGCCGACCTGGTACCGGGAAGCGCTGAGCGAGATCCTCGACGCGGGCGATCGCTACGGAGCGGGTTTCGCGGACAAGGCCGAGCGGGTGCAGGTCGAGATGGTCTCGGCGAACCCGACGGGGCCGATCACTGTTGCCTCGGCACGGAATGGGGCGTACGGCGACTCGGTGGCCCGGCTCCTCGAGTACGCCGGGCACGACGTGGCGCGCGAGTACTACTACAACGACGCGGGCGCCCAGATGGACAAGTTCCGCGAGTCCGTCGAGGCGCGGCGCCGCGGTGAAGAGCCTCCGGAGGGCGGCTACTTCGGGGACTACGTCACCGAGCTGGCCAAGGCAGGCGGCGATCCCGTGGCACCGATGCTCGAACGCATCGAGGCCACCCTCGAGCGGTTCCGGATCCATTTCGACTCCTGGCCTCTGCAGAGCGAGCTGGAGCAGCGCATCACGGAACTGCTCCCTCGCCTTCCGACCTACGAGCATGAAGGGGCTGTCTGGGTGCGCTCGAGCGAGTTCGGCGACGACAAGGACCAGGTGATCATCCGCTCGGCGGAGAAGGGCGGTCTGCCCACGTACCGCGCGGCCGACATCGCGTACCTCCAGGACAAGCTCGACCGGGGGTTCGACCGAGCGATCTACGTGCTCGGCGCCGACCATCACGGAACGCGCAACTGGTACGGGGCGGTCGCCAGGATGCTCGACTACGACCCCGAGCGCGTGGAAGTTCTCATCTACCAGCTCGTCCACCTGATCGAGCGCGGGGTGCAGAAGAAGGTGTCGAAACGGCGTGGGGATGTCGTCTTCCTCGACGATTTCATCGACGCGGTCGGTGTGGACGCGGCCAGGTGGTACCTGGTCTCGCGCGGGCCCGGACCAGACGATCGACATCGACGTCGACCTCGCGGCCGAGAAGTCGCAGAAGAACCCCGTCTACTACGTCCAGTACGCGCACGCGCGCATCGCCGGCATCCGGCGCAACGCGGAGGACGCCGAGGTGAGCGCCGAGCCGCCCGCCGAGCTGGCTGTAGAGGAGCGCGACCTGATCAAGCGCCTGGCCGAGTTCCCGGCCGTCGTCGCAGAGGCGACCGAGCGCCGGAGCCCGCACGCGCTACCGACCTACGCGATCCGGCTGGCGGATGATTTCCACCGCTTCTACCACGAGCACCGCGTCCTCGAGAGCGACGCTCAGGCTTTCCGGCTCGGCCTCGCCACGGCCACCCAGGCGGTGATCGCCCGCTCGCTCGACCTGGTGGGGGTCGAAGCGCCCGACCGGATGTAGCGTGCGCTGGAATCTCGCGGTTGCGGCTCTGTCCGCGTCCTTCGGGTTCGTCTCGATCATCGTCGCGGGCATCGACCTCGACGCGCCGGTGCTCGTCTTCTATCGGTGCCTGTTTGCGGTCCCGGCGATCGCTCTGGTGCTGCTCTTGACCCGGCGGCTCTTCGTCCTGCGCCGCGGGCGGACGCTGAAGGCCGCGCTCCTCCTCGGCACGACGCTCGGCGTCCACTGGTTCCTGTTCTTCGAGACGATCAAGCTCTCGTCGGTCGCCTTCGCCCTGCTGGCCGCCTACATGGCGCCGATCGTGGTCGCGCTGCTGGCTCCGGTCGTGCTTCCCGAACGCCGTAGCCGGATCGCCCTCGCCGCGTTGGTACCGGCTGCCGGCGGGCTCGCGATCGTGGCCCTCGCCGGGGGAGACGACGTCCAGTTTCGGCCGCTCGCGCTCCTCACCGGGCTCGGCACTGCGCTGACCTATGCCGCGCTCGTCATCGGCACGAAGGCGATCTCCGCGCGGGTCTCGGCCGCCGGCCTCACCTTTTGGAACTACACGCTCGCGGGCCTCGTCATGGTGCCGTTCCTCTTCAGTGCGGACCGAGTCGTTCCGGAGCCCGGCGAGCTCGTGTACGTCGTCCTGCTCGGCGTCATCTTCACCGCGGTCTCCGGATACCTCTACATCGCGCTCATCCGCAAGGTGACCGCCCAGACGATGGGCGTCGTCGCCTATCTCGAGGTCGTGTCGGGCGCGCTGCTCGCCTGGGCGGTCCTCGATGAGGCGCTGACCTGGGAGGTGCTCGTCGGCGGGGCTCTGATCATCCTCGGCGGGCTCGCGGTCGTGCTGTTCGAGCCGTCCGAGCCTTCCTCAGGAGAGTCTGACGAAATCGATCGGAGCCTCCAGGCCGCGCTGCTCGCCCCGAGGCCGCGTCCTCAGTCGGGCCAATAGTGAAAACTATTGGCCCTCCCTGCGTCCTTGCCTCGGAACGACCATCGCACCCTGGCGACGAGTCGATTCCGCCAAACTCTCCTAGTAGGATTGCCCGGTGACTGAGGCGCCGCGCGGTACGGCTCCGGATCGCAACCTGGCGCTCGAGCTCGTCCGCGTCACCGAGTCGGCTGCGATGGCCGCCGGGCGCTGGATCGGGCGCGGCGACAAGATTGCGGCCGACCAGGCTGCGGTGGACGGGATGCGCCTGATGCTCGACACGGTCTCCATGGCCGGCGTCGTCGTCATCGGCGAAGGGGAGAAGGACGAGGCACCGATGCTCTACAACGGCGAGGAGATCGGATCGGGGGTGGGCTCCGAGGTCGACGTCGCCGTCGACCCACTCGAGGGCACCAGGTTGACGGCGGAGGGGCAGCCGAATGCGATCGCGACGATCGCGTGCTCCGATCGCGGGACGATGTTCTTTCCGGGGGCGGCGGTCTACATGGACAAGATCGCCTGTGGCCCAGAGGCTGCTGACGCGATCGACATCGAGGCGCCACCGGACGAGAACGTGAAGCGCGTGGCCAAGGCGAAAGGCGTCAACCCGAGCGACGTGACGGTCGTCGTGCTCGACCGCGATCGGCACGCCGACCTGATCGCCCAGCTCCGCCAGATCGAGGCGAAGGTGATGCTGATCAGGGACGGCGACGTTGCCCCCGCGATCGCCGCCGCCCAGCCGGGCACCGGCGTCGACCTCTTGATGGGAATCGGCGGCACTCCGGAAGGTGTCCTCTCGGCAGCTGCGCTCAAGTGCGTCGGAGGGACGCTGCAGGGGAAGCTCTGGCCGCGAAACGACGAGGAGCGCCAGGCGCTCGTCGACGCAGGCTACGACCTCGACCGGGTGCTGGCGGTCGACGACCTCGTCGGCGGCGACAATGTCTTCTTCGCGGCGACCGGCGTCACTACGGGCGCGCTGCTCCGAGGCGTGCGCTACGAGCCACGGGGCGCAGTTACGGACTCGATCGTCATGCGCTCGCGCTCGGGCACGGTTCGTCGCGTCGAGGCCCGCCACGCGTTCGAGAAGCTCGAGCACCTCTCGGGTGGCAGATACCGCTAGAGCGCGCTACAACTCACCCTGTGAAGATCGTCACACTCGCCACGCTCGCCGTTCTCGCAGCGGTCGCGTTGCCGTCCGTCGGCTCGGGCGTGACGACCAGGCCGCCGGCCATCAAGTACCGCGACAACGTGTTCGGGCCGATCCTGGCGACCCGGGGGAAGAAGGCGCTCTACTACTGGACCGTCGAGAAGCGAGCCGGGGGCAAGATCAGATGCAGGGGAGAATGTGCTCGCCTCTGGCCGCCGCTGATCGTTCGTAACCGCGCATCCGTTCCGCGCTACGTCCGAGGCATCCCGGGCCGTTTCGGCACGATTCGTCGACCCGACGGCCGCTGGCAGGTCACACACCGCGGCCTCCCCGTCTACTCGTATGCGCACGAAGCGCCCGAGCAGGTGCTGTGCGACGACGTCGACGGCTGGTTCGTCGTTCGGCTGCGGTAGCTAACCGAACGTAACCAGTAGGCGGTCGATCTTGTCGTCGCGGAGGCGGAAGATCATCGTGCCGGCCCGCTCGTTCGGCGCCGCCGTCCACGCGTAGTCGACGACCACCATCTCGTCGCCCTGCTTGTTCGTTCGCAAGATGGCGACCTCGTCATCCGGCGGCTGCTCAGCGTAGGCGCGGGCGATTGCCTCCTTGCCGCGGAACGGCCCGACCGGCACGCCCTCGAACGCCAGCTCGGCGTTGTCGGCGAAGCCCTCCTCGACCATCGGCCCGAAGTCACCCGAGCGCACGCCGGCATTGAACCGCTCGACGTGCGCCCGGACGAGGTTCAGGCCGTGGCTTCCTGCGTCTCCCATTCGGGTGCGTAGGAGCCGGACCGGGCGGCGCCGTTGAACTTGGCGCGGCGGTAGAACGCCTTCTGGGCGTCCTCGACGTTCGCCTCCTGGCCGCCCCAGGCCTTCAGTGCAGGCGCCTGGAGAGCACGCCCGTACGAGAACGAGAGCTCCCACGGATGCGGGCCGCGCTGGTTCATCGCGTTCAGGCGCGCAGTCGCGTCCTCGTCGGACATGCCGCCTGACAAGAACACGACTCCAGGCACGGCGGCCGGCACTTCGTTCTTCAGGCAGCGGATCGTCTCCTCGGCGACGGTATCCACGTCGGCCTGCTCGGGACAGTCGTAGCCGGAGACGACCATGTTCGTCTTCAACAGCGAGCCCTCGCGCTGGACTCGCTGGTCGAACAGCTCCGTGTAGAGAGCCTGCAGTACGCGCACCGTGACGTGGTACGACTGCTCGATCGTGTGGTCGCCGTCCATCAAGACCTCGGGCTCGACGATGGGGACGAGGCCGGCCTCCTGCGAAAGGCCTGCGTACCGTGCGAGCGCGTGCGCGTTCACCCAGATGCAGTAGTCGCTCGGGAGGCCAGCGCCGATCGAGATCACGGCCCGCCACTTGGTGAAGCGGGCTCCCAACTCGTAGTACTCGGCGAGGCGCTCGCGCAGCCCGTCGAGGCCCTCGGTGACCGTCTCGCCCGGCGCCCCCGCGAGGTCCTTCGCACCGAGGTCGACCTTGATCCCGGGGATGATCCCGCGGCTCTGGAGCAGGTCGGGGAACGGCGTCCCGTCCTCGGCCGCCTGCCGGATCGTCTCGTCGTAGAGGATCACGCCGCTGATGAACTCCTCCATCCCCTCGGTGGTGAAGAGCAGCTCGCGGTAGGCACGGCGGTTGTCCTCCGTCGACTCGACGCTGATCGAGTCGAGGCGCTTCTTGATCGTGCCGGAGCTCTCGTCCGCCGCGAGGATCCCCTTGCCCTCGGCGACGAGCTGTTTCGCGATCGTTTGCAGGTCGGTAGCGGTTGCAGCCATTCAGTCCTCCTTCGCTTTCACGCCGGAGGATTATCGCCGCTTCTCGACTATCCTGGGGCTGACGCGGACGTAGCTCAGTTGGTAGAGCATCAGCTTCCCAAGCTGAGGGTCGCGGGTTCGAACCCCGTCGTCCGCTTTTCATGACGGACACGGAGGAGCTCGGCCGAGGCGGGCGGTTGCGGGGCGGTGCTGCAGGCGAGCTCGTGGCAGCCGCCTACGCCGCCGAGAGCGCACATGGCCCGCGGCTCGCGCGCGGCCTGTCGCTCGCGGACCTTGCGCATGCAGTCGCCCTGATCGAGGGCGGCGACCTGGCGGGCGACGACGCGCGGGCACTCGTGCGAGGGCTGCTCGAGCTGCACGCGATTCCCGGCGACGAGTTCCCGTGGGACCCGTCGCTCGGCGACGCCTTCAACGCACGCGAGGCCGAGCTTGAGCGACGAGTGGGCAATGCTGCTGCGGGCTGGCTGAGCGCGGGGCGTCCACGCCGCGAGGCCTTTCGCGTCGGGCTTCGTCTGACTGCGCGAACGGCTGCGCGGGAGCTGCACGACGCGGTCACCGACCAGGCCGCCGCGCTCGCGCGACAGGCCCGCGCGACCCGAGACGCGCTCGCGACCGACTACACCTATCTGCAGCCGGCCCAGCCCACCACCGTCGGGCACCTCCTCCTGACCTACGCGTATCCGGCGCTGCGCGATGCCGATCGCGTGCGCACGTCGTACACGGCCCTCGGGGCGAGCGTCGCCGGCGCCGGTGGCAGTGCAGGCTCGCGCTGGGCACTCGATCGAACGCGTCTCGCCGAGCTGCTCGGCTGCGACGGGGTGATCGAGCATGCCAAGGACGCGGCGTGGCAGGCGGATGTCTACGTCGAGCTCCTCGCGACCCTTGCGATCGCGGCCACGCACCAGAGCCAGCTCGGCCAGGACTTCGAGATCTACGCGAGCCAGGAGTTCGGGCTCGTGGAGCTCGGCGATGCCCATAGCCGTGCGAGCGCGCTGATGCCGCAGAAGAAGAACCCATACGCCTTGGCTGCGATCCGAACACAGGCCGGCCAGGCTGCCGGCGACCTGGCCGCTGCACTCGCCACGCTGCACACCGGGTCGGCTCGTACGGATCACTTCCACCTCCTGAACGGCATGGTCCCACGGGCGCTCGACGACGCGGTCGCGATTGCGCGGCTCACGGCGTCCGTGCTCAACGGGATCGAATTGCGGCCGACGCGCTTCGAGCAGGTCGCGCGCGAGAGCTTCGTCACGGCGGCCGACGTTGCCGATGTCCTTGCTCTCGAGGCCGGCCTCGACTACCGCAGCGCGCACAAGGTCGTCGGACTGGCCGTTCGCGACCTCGTCGAGGCGGGAGAGCCTCCGTCGGCGCTGACGCCGGCGCGCCTGTCTGCGGCTGCCGAGGCCGCGATCGGGGCGCCGGTCGAGCTCGAGGAGGCGACGTTGAGTGCCGCGCTCGACCCTGCTGCGTGCGCTGCAGCCCGCCTGCAGATCGGCTCCTCGTCGGAAGCGGCGATGAGCGCGATGCTCGAGAGGCTCGACACGACCCTGGCGGCGAACGAGTCGTGGAGCGAGGCTGCTCGGGAACGCGAGACGTCTGCCGAGGCGGCGCTGCTGGCGCGCGCCGGTGAGCTCGTCTGACTGAGCCCTTCGAATCTGGGCGAACCTGACCAAAACCTCCCACCACCCGTAAAAGTCCTGTAAACAGGGAGGAACTTCGTGTCTAGACCTCCGTCAAACCGGACAGAACACGTGTCCGGATCAAAAATCAGGGGGTCAATCGAAAATGAGAAAGTTGCTCGTTCTGCTGGCAGGAACGCTCGCGATCGCGGGCGCCGCTCCTGCAGTCTCGCAGTCGGCTCCGTCCGCGACAGTGACGGTGAACATCACGGCGACCGGCTTCTCGCCGGCTACGGTCGTGATCCGGGCTGACGACACGGTGACGTGGAAGAACACCGACACGCAGCCGCACCAGGTCGTCTCGGATACGAGTGCGTTTCCCTCGTCGCCCGTGCTCGACCCGGGCGAGTCGTTCTCCTACCGCTTCGGCACAGCGTCCGCGTACTCGTACCACGACGGCCGCAAGGCGTCGAGTGTGGGCACCGTGCACGTTCGCGGCACCGGTAATTCGGTGACCATCGGCGTCAGCCGCGTGTTCCTCGTCTATCGGAACCCGGTTCAGGTCTCTGGCAGCGTCGCGAACGGCCGCTCGGGCGAGAGTGTCACTGTGACCATTACGCGCTACGGGGGCAAGCAGGAGACCAAGGCGCTGACGACCGGCGCCGACGGTATCTGGACGTTCACGGATCGGCCCGCGATCCGCTCCGAGTACAAGGCGTCCTGGCGGAACGGCGAGAGCACGCAGGCACCGTTCGTCAACGTCAGGCCACTCGTCATCTTCCGCGTCCTCAGCCACCAGGCGAACCGGTTCTACGTCAAGGTCGCCGCGCAGAGGTCGTACGCCGGCAGGTTCGTCAGCCTTCAGCGGCGCACGAACTCCGGCTCCTGGTTCACCACGAAGCGCGTCAAGCTGAACAGGCTCGGCGAAGCCCGTTTCGTCGGCAGCTTCCCGCGCGGCCGGACGCAGGCCCGCGCGTGGGTCAACACCGCTCCCGGCTACATCCCGGGGTTCAGCGTCACAAAGACGGTCAACCGTTAACGCGGTAGTTCATCCGAATCGCAGCGCCGGGGCCAATGTGGTCCCGGCGCTGCGCCTTGTGACTCAGGTCGGCCAGGCCTCCGCGAGCTTGCGGCGCGAGTCGGCCAGGTGCTCGGGGAGCACCTTGACGTCGGCGAGCACGGGCATGAAGTTCGTGTCGCCGGCCCAGCGTGGGACGACGTGCAGGTGGACATGATCCGTCACGCCGGCTCCGGCGATTCGGCCCAGGTTCCAGCCGAGGTTGAAGCCCTGCGGGCCGTAGGTCTGGGACAGCGCGCCAAGGCCTTGCCCGGCAAGCCGGTGCAACTCGAGGATCTCGTCGTCCTCGAGGTCGGTGATCTCACCGACGTGGCGAACCGGCGCGATCATGAGGTGGCCGGACGCATAGGGGAAGCGGTTGAGGAGCGCGAACGCACGCCGGCCGCGCTGGACGACGAGCCGCTCCTCGTCGTCGCCCTCGTTGGCGAGACAGAAGATGCAGCCCTCCTGCTCGTCCGCAGAGCCGACGTACTCGAGCCGCCACGGCGCCCAGAGTTGCTTGGTCACACGGGTGCTTCTACCAGGGTGTCGAATTCGCCGCTACCGTTTGAGTCATGAACAGACTCGCCGTTGCCCTGGGGATCGCCGCGCTGCTTGCGAGCGCGGGCGCGTCTTCCGTGCGTGCCGATCACGATCCTTCCACCGAGTGCCTGGGCGCGACCCAGACGATTCGGGGCACGCCCGCTAGCGAGGTGCTCATGGGGACACCGGGCAACGACGTGATCAAGGGGCTCGCCGGCGACGACACGATCGACGGCCTCGGCGGCCGCGACATCCTCTGCGGCGAGGAGGGCAATGACGTGCTCCTCGGCGGCGACGACGGCGACAGCCTCGACGGCGGCCTGGGAGACGACCGGCTCGACGGCGGCCCCGGGCTCGACCTCGCGTTCTTCCGCTGGGCAGTGGGGCCGGTGACGGCGAACCTGACGGCGAACTCTGCGACCGGTGACGGCACCGACACGTTCGTTGCGCTGGAAGGCCTCTCCGGCTCGCGGTTCAACGACGTGCTCTCCGGCGACGACGCCGACAACATCCTCGACGGCGTGGGCGGCGACGACGTCCTTCTGGGTCAAGGTGGCATCGACGCGCTCGACGGCGACGCGGGCAACGACGTGCTGAACGGCGGCCCGGGCATCGACTTCGTCTACTACCTGTTCGCGCCGCGCGGGATCACGGCCAATCTCGGCTCCCGCAAGGCCCGCGGCTGGGGCACGGACACGCTGCGCGGCATCGAGGACCTGGAGGGAAGCCCGCACGGCGACTCTCTGACCGGCGATTCGCGCTCGAACGAGCTCAACGGCGGCGCCGGCAACGACCGGCTGGCGGGTAGCGCCGGTAACGACCTGCTCGCCGGAGAGGCCGGCAACGACTCACTCTTCGGTGGTGCCGGCCGCGACGGGTTGCTCGGCGGCAAGGGCAAGGATCGAGCCGACGGCGGCCCGGCGCGCGACCGCTGCACGGCCGAACGCAAGCTCCGCTGTCCCTAGAGGCCGCGTCCCGGTGCCAGGCACCAGGACCTGTCTCTAAATCCAGTGCTTGTAACGGAAGAAGGCGACCATGCTCGCGACGACCGCGACCATTCCGCCGAGGATGACCCAGAAGGCGGCCGATCCGCCTTCTCCCGGAAAGTCGACGTTCATCCCGAACAAGCCGGTCATCACGGTCAGCGGCAACATGGTCACGCTGATGATCGTGAGCAGCCGCAGGACGTCGTTCTGGCGGTGCGAGATGGCCGACTCGTTCGTCGCCTCGAGCGCCTCCACGACCTCCTTGTAGTTGTCGAGCAGGTCCCAGATGCGCTCGGAGGCGTCGACGAGGTCGTCGAAATAGAGCTCGAGGTCCTCGCGCAGGAACCGGCGCACATGACCCTCGAGCACGCGGAGCGCCGGCCGCTGGGGCTTGACGATCTTCCGGAACGAGATGATCTCCTGCTTCGCCCGCGAGATGTCGCGGACGACCTCCTCGAAGGCGCCTTCGTCGATGTCGTCCTCGATCGCGTCCAGCTTGTGCGCGATCTTGTCGAGGATCGGGAAGCAGTAGTCGAAGAGGTCGTCGAGGACGTGATAGAGCAGGTAGCCGGAGCCCTGGCGGAAGAGGCTCTCGCGCAGCTCCTCGTCGTCGACGCAGCGCTGGAAGAGCCGTGTCACCGGCAACAGCTCGACGTTCGGCAACGTGACCAGGTATCCGGGGCCGACGAAGACGTCCAGTTCGGCCGCGTTCAGCCGCTGGACGTTCTTGTCGTAGAACGGAAAGTGGAGGACCGAGAAGAGGTAGTCCGGGTACTCGTCGACCTTCGGCCGCTGGCGCTTCGAGAGGACGTCTTCGACGTCGAGCGGGTGCCAGCCGAAGCGCTCGGCGAGCGCAGTCGCAGCCTCCGAGTCAGGGGCGTCGAGGTGGATCCAGGTGAGCCCGCCGGCGGTGAGCTCAGCCGGCTCGCGGCGTGGGCGGACGACCTCGGCCGTGGAGGCGCGCTGGCGCCGTATCCGGGGCAAGCTGGGCATCGGTACTGAGCGGGTCGTCCGTCCTCATGGCGTTCGAGATTCTACCCGCGAAGCCTCCTCTGGTTCGGGCGGCGGAGGAGCGCAGAGCTCGGGTAGCTGCACGTGCAAGCTCGCCTTGATGAGAGAGGCGAGCTGTCTGGGCGGAGGGGGGACGGACGAGGCCATCGGGCCGGCCTGAATCCAGAACGTGAAGCCTTGGGCCGCCCAAGTCCGCCAGAGGTCTTCGTCGCCGTACACGACGACATCGCCGATGGTCGTCAGCTTCCGCCAGTCCCCACGGTCGGTCTGCGTCTCGATGGGCAGTTCAGCTGCCCAGAGGTAGAACTCGTGCCCGTTTCCGTGGGCGACTATGGCGCTTCCGGTCGCGCCGATCACGCGATATCCGCCCTCTTCGACAATCCGGCGAACCCATTTCGCCTCGGGCCACGTAGACCAAGGCCCGGGCCGCTCGGCATCGACGCAGTTTTCCGAAACGGCGCGGTGGGCGTCCACCTGTCCGCAACCGACGAGACCCAATAGCACCGAGGCACCGATGACAGCTACAGCACGCGCGTGCACGTAAAACCATGTACGGCGTCGGCTTATCGAAGAGTCCCTGGCCGGAGCCGGGCTTCGCCCGGCGGGAGGCCACAACAACGCCGGTCACTCCAGGGTGTAAGGAAGGGGGGACACGGGGGAAACCCGTTTCCCCCGTGAACGCAAGCGCCGCGTAGCGCGCGACGCGTTACGCGCCTGGGAGGATTCGAACCTCCGACCTCGCGCTCCGGAGGCGCGCGCTCTATCCCCTGAGCTACAGGCGCGGGATCTCGCCAGTCTAGCCCGGAAACGATGAGGGCCCGGTCGCCCGGGCCCTCGAAACGGTGCAGGTCGTAGTCGATTAGCTAGCGCGATAGCGCAGCCATGCGTCCTGTGCGCGCAAGGTCTGGCCCCGCGTGAACTCCGTGTAGCACGTGTCGTACGAGTAGTCCATGTAGTTGTGGATCGGGTCGAGACCCGGCTCGCTGCACGTGTCCTTGCCCGCCGGGCACCCGTTGGTGGGCACCAGCATCGGGGGCGTGTCGTCGACATGGTCGCCCCAGTGGCTGCAGCCGTGGTCGAACGTGTGCGCGAGGTTGAGCCAGTGGCCGGCCTCGTGCGTGGCGGTCTCACCCTGGTCGTAGCGACCCGCGTAGGTGGTCGACGTGCCGAGCATCGACTCCCAGTCGACGACGATCCCGTCGAGATAGGCGCTGCCATTCTTCTCGGTCTGGTTCGGATAGTAGGCCCAGCCGAGATACACGCCGGCAGTCGTCAGGTAGATGTTCAGCGCGTTGTCGCCGCCGGCCTTCAGAGCCCGCTTCATCGCGCGCTCGCCGCTCGTCGACGGGCCGGCGAGGTACCACGTCGTGTTCGCCGTCCGAGTGATGCCGGCGAGCTGGAAGCGGAATCCGGTCCGGACGCCGCCCTCGAAGCCGCCGAACGTCATGTTCAGGACCTGGATCTGGTCGTTGATCGCCTGAGTCGAGACGTTGCCCGTGCCGTCGGCGTGATGAACCACGTGAACGTAGGTCGGCACGGTCGCCCGGAAGTTGTTGCCGCGGCCGGGCTGCGGCGGGACATCGGTCTGGGTCTCGTCGAGCGAAGGCTCGCGCAGGCCGGGACCGCCACGCGCCAGCGAAGCGCCCGTGGCCAGCGAGTCGAGGCTGCTGAACACTCCCGCATCGCAGCTGTCAGTCCAGGAGGCGTTCCCCGAAGTGCCCGCCATGGCCGGTGAGACCGCGAGGCTCACCGCGAATGCTGCAGCCGCTGCGAACGCGACCAAGAGCTTGCTGCGGCCAGGCCGCAAGGTCGTGCGATTCATAGTTTCCCCTCTGTTGATTCCCCGAGTACGGGCATATTGTAACCGCGATTTGGGCCGTTTACCGACTCGCGGGGCTCGGAGGCTCTAACGGAAACGACTCATGCCGCGCCAGTGCGCCCAGGCGTCCTGCATGCGTGCCGCCTGGCCGGCGCTGAACTCCGTGTAACAGGAGTCGTACGAGTAGTCCATGAAGTTGTGGATCGGATCCGGCCCCGGGTCGCTCGGGCAACTGTCGCGGCCGATTGGGCAGCCTGAGGTCGGCGATGCCTGTGCCGGGGTGTCGGCCACGTTGTCGCCTGGCCCGAAGCAGCCGCCCTCGAACGTGTGGGCGAGGTTCAGCCAGTGCCCGGCCTCGTGGCTGGCCGTGAACCCGAGGCTGTACTGCGTCCCGTACGCGCCGCCGGGGAGGGATTGGAAGTCGACGACGACCCCGTCCAGGTGGTAGTCGGCGGCGCTCAACACGATGTCCGGGTAGTAGGCCCAGCCGAGGAAGCCGCCGCCGGAGGTCGTGTAGATGTTCAGCGCGTTCGGCCCACCCGCGTGGAGCGCGCGCTTGGCGGCGCTCTCGGCGCTCGAGCCGGCGCCCATGTTGAACCAGGCCGCGTTGTTCGTCCTCGTGACGCCGCGCAGCTCGAAGCGGAACCCGGTGTCGACGCCTCCGTAGAACCCGCGGAAGGACAGGTCGAGGGCGATCATCTGCCTCTTGATCGTCTCGTCCGAGACGGCGCCGAGGGAGCCGTTCGTGATCACGTGGATGTACGTGGGGACGACGACTCGGAATTCGGTGCCGCCGGGCGGGCGTGCGCGCTTCGGCGCGGACGGTTGCTTCTCCAGCAGGTGGTGCGGGTCGCGAACCCTCCACGAGTCCGGCTTCGTCAATCGCTGCAGCGTGTTGAACGGCCCGTGCTCGAGGCACTCCGCCTCGGCGGCGTGCCCCGGGCTCGGCCGCGCCGCGGCCGGGGCGACGAAGAAGCTCGTGACGAGGGCGGCGGCCGCGAGGAACGAGGCGCCGGCGATTCTCCCGCGCATCCGGATGACCTTAGCCCACTCCAGAAGACATTCCAATATGGGCGATAGGGTCTCGCCGTGAAGCTTTCGGTCCGCGTCGCCACCCTGGAGCTCACCGAGCGCTTCGTCATCTCGCGAGGCGCGCAGGAGACGGCGGACGTCGTTCATGTCGAGCTCGAGCATGCGGGCGAGACCGGCTACGGGGAAGCAGCTCCGACTACCCGCTACGAGGAGAACGCCGAATCGTCACTCGCGTTCCTCGAGGGGCTGGACGACCTCGGTGACGACCCGTTCGCGCATGACGAGATCGAGGCACGCCTCGCCGAGCATCCGGGCCAGATGTCGGCGAAGGCTGCGATCGACGCGGCGCTGCACGATCTCGGCGGGAAGCTCACCGGTCTGCCGACCTGGCGCTACCTCGGGCTCAGGCGGGCCGGCCCGCCAACGTCCTGGACGATCTGGCTCGGCGACCCCGACGACATGGCTCGGCGGGCCGAGGCGGTGAAACGTCGCTTCAAGCGGCTCAAGCTGAAGCTCGGAGCCGGCGACGGCCTCGACGTCGAGCGCGTGCGCGCGGTCCGCGGTGTCACGTCCGTGCCGCTGCAGGTCGACGTGAACGAGTACTGGACGCTCGACGAGGCGCTCGAGTCGCTGCCGCAGCTCGCCGAGCTCGGCGTCGAGTACTGCGAGCAACCCTTGCCGGCCGGCGACCCGGACGGGCCGACGCTGAAGGAGCGCTCACCGCTCCCGATCTACGTCGACGAGGATTGCCATGTGCTCGACGACGTCGCGGCCTGCGCCGAGCGGGCGCACGGCATCAACATCAAGCTGGCCAAGTCCGGCGGCATCCGTGAAGGGATCCGCATGGCTCATGCGGGACGCGCTTTGGGCCTGCACGTGATGCTCGGCTGCATGCTGGAGTCCGGCCTCGGCATCGCAGCCGGAGCCCAGATGGCCAGCCTCTGCGACCACGTCGACCTCGACGGCAATCTCCTGCTCAAGGAAGATCCATGGCCAGGCGTCCTGTTCGTCGACGGCGTCCAACTGCCCTCCGAATCGCCGGGACTCGGTGTCCGACAAGCGCTACCTGATACTCGCTGAGGGCAAGTCGGGGGACGCCCACTACGGCAAGACGATGCGGGGCGTCGTCGCCTACAGCCCGCATCCAACCGTCGCCATCGTCGACTCCGGCCGCGCCGGGGAGGCCTATGAGCAGATCCCGATCGTGGCCTCGGTCGAAGAAGGGCTCGCTTACGAGCCGGACACCGCACTGGTCGGTGTCGCCACGCAAGGTGGGCGTTTCCCGCCCGCCTGGCGCGAGCTCCTGAAGGAGTCGATCGCCGCCGGGCTCGACGTCGAGAACGGGCTCCACGAGTTCCTCGGCGACGATCCCGAGATGGCCGAGCTGGCGCGCAAGCACGGAGTCGAGCTTCGCGACCTCCGCAAGCCGCCGCCCGGTCTCAGCGTCCCGACCGGGGAGAACCTCCGCGTGCAGGCCAGGATCGTGCTGACGGTCGGCTCCGACTGCGCGATCGGCAAGAAGACGGTCGCGATCGAGCTCGACCGGGCGGCCCGCGCCCGAGGGCTGAAGTCGCAGTTCGTCCCGACCGGCCAAACCGGGATCGCGATCGCCGGCTGGGGCATCGCCGTCGACGCGGTCGTGGCCGACTTCCTGGCCGGAGCGGCGGAGTGGCTCGTCGTCGAGGGCGCGCGGCGTGGGGGAGAGGTGCTCTTCGTCGAAGGCCAGGGCGCGCTCGTGCACCCCGCCTACTCGGGAGTGACGATGGGCCTCCTCCACGGCAGCGCCCCCCACGCGCTCGTCCTCTGCCATCGAGCCGGCGCCGAGGTCGTCGAGGGCTACCCCGACCATCCGCTCCCGCCCCTGGCCGAGCTCGTCGAGCTCCACGAACGGGCCTCGCTGCCTCTGCGACCGGCGAGGGTGGCCGGAATCGCGCTCAACACACACGGCCTGAGCGACGACGACGCGCGAGCCGCCGCAGCCGCTGCCAGAGCCGAGACGGGCCTGCCTGCAGACGATCCGGTTCGCTTCGGCGGCGACCCTTTGCTCGACGCCGTCCTACGCGTCGTGCAATCCTGAAGGGGAGGGTCCTCGTGTTGAAGTTGCGGTTCACACTCACGCTCGCGTGCGCGCTCGCCGTGCTCACCGCCCCTGCCGTCGCACGGGGGGAGCTGGTCGTGGGCGCGGCCGACAACCGGCCGGAGAGCTCGCCCGAGCAGGCCGAGCGGTTCTACGACACGATGGCCGGGGTCGGCCTGACGGAGAACCGTCTCGCCATCATCTGGAACCCGCAGCAGCCGACGCAGATCGACCGGCAGGAGGCGCTCGACCAGGCCGTCGAGCTCGCGGCCGCCCGCGGGATCCGGCTCACGTTCTCGGTCTTCGCGAGGCCTGCGAACGCACTCTCGGCAAATCCGGTCAACGGCGCGCGGTTCGTGGCGTTCCTCGCACAGCTCGCACGCACATACCCGACGGTCAGGGACTTCATCGTGGGCAACGAGCCGAACAAGCCCCTCGGCTGGCTACCGCAGTTCGATTCGCGCAACAGAGCTGTCTCCTGCAGCTCCTATGCGGGCCTGCTGGCCGCCTCCTACGACGCTCTCAAGGCGGTCGACCAGCGGATCACAGTCATCGGCCTCGCGCTGGGCGCGCGCGGGAACGACAACCCGGCGGCGGGCAGGAACGAGTCGATCTCGCCGGTGCGGTGCATTCGTGATGTGGGTCGCGCCTACCGCGCGAGCAAGCGCAGACGACCGTTGATGGACGAGATCAGCCTCCATCCGTATCCGAACAACGCTGCAGACTCGCTGGAGACCGGCTATCGCTGGCCGAACGCCGGAGTTCCGAACATGGCCCGCATCAAGCAGGCCGTGTGGGACGCCTTCAACGGCACCGCCCAGCCGGTTTTCCCGGAGCCCGGAGCTCCACTGCGCACGATGAAGGTTCGCCTGAACGAGGTCGGCTGGCAGGTCGCGATCCCGCCGGGGTCCCAGGCCGCCTACTACGGGAATGAGAACGTCCCCCTGACGGACGACGGAAACCAGGCAGCGATCTACGGCAACCTGATCCCATACCTCGCCTGCGATGCGGCCGTGCGGTCGCTCCTCTTTTTCAACATGGTCGACGCGCCGAATCTCGACGGCTGGCAGTCGGGCCTACTCCGCGCGGACTGGACGCGGCGCCCCTCGTACAGCATCGTGAAGAGCGCGATCGACTCGCGGTCGACGCGGTGCAACCGCAGGCCGGTCGTCTGGCGGCATGCGCGGACCGTCGTCGGCGCCAAGGTGAAGTTTCCCGATCTGAAGCGGCCCCGGCGCGAGCGGGAGACGGCGTGGACGTTCAACGCGGCCGCGGAGGAGAGCGCCACGTACACGGCCGCTCTCTTCTCGGCGACCAAGCCGGGAGCGCTCCCGGCGTCGAAGCGGGCGCAGATCACGCGTGCTCTGCGCGGACGTAAGGTCCGGGGAGCCGTCCTGAGCTCGCGAGGGAAGATCGTCGGCGGGTGGGGCCGAGTCGTGCGCTTCCGGAAGCAGCGCCTGAAGCCCGGCTACTACGCGTTCGCCGTCCGTCTCGCAGCAGAGATGAACGCCGCGCGCACGATGACCCTGGTCGGCGGCGCGTTCAAGGTCGGCGAGCCCCGGGCGAAGCCGGCTCCGAAGAAGAAGACCGCGCCGGGCGCCTGACGCTCGTCGCGGTCATCTCCGACACGCATCTTCCGCGCGGAACGCGCCGGATCCCGGCCGAGTGCTTCGCCAATCTCGAGCGCGCGGAGTTGATCCTCCACGCGGGCGACTTCGTCGAGGCGGGCGTTTTTGCGGAGCTGGGCAAATTCGGGCCGCTCGAGGCCGTCCACGGGAACATGGACGACGACGAGCTGCAGCGGCGTCTCCCGCGCCGTCACGTCGTCGAGGTGGGGGAGGCGCGCATCGGCATGACGCACGACCCGGGCCAATCGCACGGGCGCTCAGAACGGCTGGCCGGCTGGTTCCCGGGCTGCGACGCAATCGTCTACGGCCACACGCACCAGCCGGAGGTCACACGGCACGGTGACACCTGGATTCTGAATCCGGGCAGTCCCACCGAGCGGCGGCGTGCTCCGATCCACACGATGCTGCTCCTCGAGGTGGCGGGGAAGTCGATCTCGCCACAGCTCTTCGCTTTGACTTGACACGAACACCTGTTCGCTCTATCATGGCGAACATATGTTCGTTCGCATCGTACTCACGACGTTCGTGATCACAGCTCTGGCCTGGGCAGTTCTCGTCCGCACGTCTGACGGGGCGGGGCCGCCGCGCGCCTACGTGGTCGAGCCGGGAGACTCGCTGTGGTCGATCGCAGCCGAGCAGTACGCCGGCGACCCGCGCGAGGGTGTGTGGAAGCTGCAGAAGCAGAATGGTCTCGCCGGGGTGACGATCCGCCCGGGTCAACGGCTCTTCTTGCCGTAGCGGTCGGGTTTGGCGTATAGGGTTGCGCGCGTCAGCGACCCTGGGGGCTTACATGCTCGTCCTGCTGCTCATCATCATCCTGATCATCGCGCTAGGCGGCGGCATCTTCATCAGCAACTGGCTGTTCTTGCTGCTGCTTCTGCTGCTCGTCCTCTTCCTCTTGCGCGGTCGCGTCTAGGAGGCTTCCGCGATCTGCAGCGCCAAGCGGGGCTCGTCCTCGTCGTAGAGCTCGTCCGGCCGGCGCTTGAGCGTGACGAAGAACGCGTCGACGACTCTGGGCGAGAACTGCGTGCCTTTGCCGTTCCGGATCTCCGCGCAGGCCTCGTCGAGCGTGAGCGCTCGGTGGTACGGGCGCTCCGTGGTCATTGCGTCCCAGGCGTCCGCCAGGCCGACGATCGCCGCCTCGAGGGGGATCTCTTCGTTCGCCAGTCCGGCGGGATACCCGGAGCCGTCCCAGCGCTCGTGATGGTGCTCGATGATCGGCACGCTCTCACGTAGACGGCTGAACTTGCCGACGATGTGCGCGCCGTCGCTCGAGTGGCCCTTGACGACCTCGTACTCCTCGGCGGTCAGGCGGTCCGGCTTTGTCAACACGGCATCGGGCACCGCGAGCTTGCCGATGTCGTGAAAGAGCGCGCCGAAGCGCAGCGCATCGATCCGCGGCTTGTCCAGATCCAGCTCTTGGCCCAGCGCGACGGCAATTCGCTTCACGCGCAGTGAATGGCCGGCCGTGTAGGGGTCCTTGGCCTCGACGGTGGCGTTCAGGCTCTCGATGGCCTCGAGCGAGCTCTTTTCGAGCAGGGCATACGACTCCATCAGCGCTTTCGAGCGCTGGCGCACGGTCTCGGTCTGTCGGCGGAGGGCCGTCGAAGCTCCGCGCACGAGCAAGCACAGCAGCAGGGCAACGAGCGCGAAGACGACGGCGGTGCTGAACCACAGTGTTCGCTTGCGGTCCGCGATCGACGCTTCGAGCGCCGACGAGTCGGCGTAGATCTCGAAGGCGCCGACCACGCGTCCGTACCGGTTGCGGATCGGCGCGTACACCTCGAGGACGTGATCGAAGCCGAGCGCGGCTTCGGCCTTGTCCTCCGCGGCGTTCAATCCCTCGAGCTCGGCCTCGGCCATACCGGACTCCATGACCTCGGCCACGTGGCCGCCGCCGCCTTCATATCGTTGCCCGATACGCTCGGGCTCGAGGTTCGTCCAGACGAGGACACCGTCCGGGCTCCAGACCTTGAGGCTCAGAACGTCGGGTCGAGCAGCGATGCTGCGGCGCAAGACGTTCTCGGCATACGGGGTAACGACGACTTTTCTCCCGTGCGCAAGCTCCTCGCTCACGACGGCGTTCGTGTACTGCGTGAGGCTGACCTTCGCGTCGTCGACCGCCTGGTCGCGGAGAGCATGAGTCATCACCGTCCCGAGAACGAAAGCTCCCGCCGCGAGCACGAGCGCACTCAGGAGTACGAACGCTCTCAAGAGAGTGAGCGAACGCGCGATTGTTTGACTCTTGTTGAAGGTAAGCGGCCGCACAGAGCTCCTCGTCGCAATATCGGGCCTTTTGGGCCTCTGGCCCTCACCCGAAAGGGGCATGAGAGGGTGCGGCCGGAGGATGGTTAACTAGCCGTCATGGATCTGGACCTGGTCTTCCTCGGCACGTCCGGCTCGATGCCTACGGCTCAGCGGGCGCCGACCGCGCTCCTGCTGCGCCGGGGCGGCGAGCGACTGCTGTTCGACTGTGCGGAGGGCACGCAGCGGCAGCTGCTGAAGTCCAACGTCGGGCTCGTCGAGCTGCGCGAGGTCTTCCTGACGCATTACCACGCTGACCACTACCTCGGCCTGCCGGGGATGCTCAAGACGTTCTCCCTGCGCGGCCGTGAGGTGCCGATCACGATCTACGGCCCGCCTGGGCTGACCGACCTGTTCCAGGCGCTCCGCCGGATCTTCGGGAAGCTGACGTACCAGCTCGAGCTGAAGGAGCTGCGGCCCGGGGACGAGCTGGTTCGCGACGACTACCGGCTCGTCACGTTCCCGGTGGCGCACGGCGTGTCGGCCGTCGGTTACGCGCTGGTCGAGGATGCGCGGCCCGGACGTTTCGACGTGCAGGCTGCCGACGCACTGGGCGTGCCTCCCGGCCCCGAGCGAGGCGCGCTGCAGCGGGGTGAGGCCGTGACGCTCCCGGACGGCCGGACGATCACGCCCGACAAGGTGCTCGGCCCGGCGCGGGCGGGGCGGAAGATCGTGGTCGCCGGCGACGGTGGGCCTGCAGAGTCGGTGATCGAGGCCTCCCGCGGAGCCGAAGTGCTGGTTCACGAAGCCACGTTCTGCGAGGACGAGCGCGATCGCGCGCGCGAAACGGGGCACTCGACGGCGCTCGAGGCGGCGGGCGTGGCTCGTGCCGCCGACGTGGGTCTGCTCGCACTCACACATCTCTCGAACCGCTACTTCGGCGGGGAGGTGGCGCGCGAGGCGAAGACGGTCTTCCCGGCGGCAGTCGTGCCCAAGGACTTCGATACGATCGTCGTCCCATTCGCCGAGCGAGGAGAGCCGCAGCTCGTGAAGGGCGGCGCGCTCCACCGGCTCGAGACCCCTGAGGAGGCACCGCGATGACCCCGATGGTGCAGGTGGCTCTCGCCGAAGACACGGCCGAGGCGGAGGAGCTGCAGGCGATCCTCGAGGAGGCCGGGATCGAGTCGAAGCTCGAGACCGCAGTCGATCACCATCCGCGCGAGGTCGACGACGTGCCGCAGAAGGTGCTCGTCCCCGAGGACAAGCTCGAGGTCGCGCTGGACGCGATCGAGGCGCTCAGCGAGCCCGAGGAGCCCGAAGCAGCGCTCTAGCTCTAGCTAAGAGCTTGGCGAAACGCCTTAAGGTCTTCGCTGTGATCGTCGTCGCGGAAAGTGCGCAGCATTTTGCGCGAGTCCGGCGCCCGTGGCGCCGGACCAGCTCTCTAGGCGATTCCGGATGCGCGGGTCGAGTAGGGCGTAGACCAGGTCGACCACCAGGTTCAGCAGGATGATCGTGGTGCCCACGATGAGCACGACGCCCGTGATGACGGGCAGGTCGAACCCGACCTCCCCGCTGGCCGCGTCGACAGCGAGCGTCCCCAGCCCCGGCAGGGAGAACACGCTCTCGACGAAGACCACGTTGCCGAACATGAGGCCGAGATCCATGCCCAGCATCGTCACGATCGGCAGCAACGAGTTCCGGACGACGTGCGTACGGAGCACACGGGGCTCGGAGGCGCCTTTGGCGCGGGCCACCTGCACCCAGCGCTCGTGGAGAGTCTCCAGCACCGTCACGCGCATCATCCGCGTGTACAGCGCGATGAACATCGCCGAGAACGTGATCCAGGGGAGGATCAGGTGGCTCGCCCAGTCCCGGGGCCCGGAGCACCCGTCGGGGTTTGCGAGGAGCGTGCAGTAGCCACTAGGCGGCGACAGCTGCCATTGATAGCCGAAGAACTCGCGCAAGAAGCCGCCGATCACGACGGGATGCAACGACACGCCGACCAGAACGAAGGCGAGGACTCCTCGATCGAAGAGGCTCCCCGGCCGTAAGGCGGAGAGCGTCCCCAGCGGAAGGGCGACGAGCAACACCAGGATGGCGCCGCCGAAGAGGACCGAGACCGTGATCGGAGCCGCCGCGCGGATCTCGTCGCTGACCCTCCTCTCGTTTCTCGTGTCGAAGCCGGAGTAGGACACCCCGAGGTCGAAGTGCGCAAGGCGCCAGAGAAAGAGTCCGTACTGCTCGTAGAGCGGCTTGTCGGTGCCCAGCTTCTGGTTCGCCTCGTCCAGTTGTTGTTGCGTCGGAAACTGGTTCCGCACGAGGAAGCGCGCGGGCTCCGCGGGGATCTGGAAGAAGATCACGTAGGTCGCGAGCGTCAGGGCGACGATCGAGACGCACGACCAGGCCAGCCGCTTGGCGATGTACGGCAGCATCAGCGTTTGGTCAGGACAGCCGGATCCGCGGGTCGAGCCACACGTACAGCAAGTCGACGAACAGGTTGATCACGACGATTGCGAAGCTGACCGCCAGCACGACGCCCGTGATCGCCGGTAGGTCGAAGCCGACCGAGCCGCGCAGTGCGGTGATCGCCATAGTTCCGAGCCCGGGAAGGCCGAAGACCTGCTCGACGAAGATCGCGCTCGCGAAGCCGAAGCCGAGATCCATGCCGATCATTGTCACGATCGGCAGCATGGCGTTGCGGAGCACGTGCGAACGCATGACGCGGTCCTCGGCGGCGCCCTTCGCGCGGGCCGTCCGGACCCAGTGCTCGGCCAGCACCTCTAGCACCCCGGCCCGGGTCATGCGCGTGTAGAGGGCGGCGAAGAGGAGCGCGAACGTGATCCAGGGGAGGACCAGATGCTGTGCCCAGTCGACAGGGCCGCCGCACGAGGTCTCGCTCAGGAGCGGGCAATAGCCGCCGTACGGCAGGATCCTCCACTCATAGGCGAAGGTCTGCCGCAGGAAGAAACCGACTATCAATGGGTGTGCGGAGATCCCGAGGAGAACGAAGATCAGGATTGCGCGGTCGAGGAGACTCCCTGGGTAGAGGGCGCCGAGCGTTCCCAGGGGAAGCGCAATCAGCAGGTAGACGATTGTGGCGCCGAAAAAGAGCGAGATCGTGACCGGGGCCGCTTCCTTGAGCATGTTGTTGACACGCCGCTCGTCGCGCCGCCCCGAGGTGATCCGGCGGGAGTAGGAGGTACCGAGATCAAGACGGACGACCCGTTTGAGAAACCGGCCGTACTGGACATAGATGGGCTTGTCGACACCGAGCTCCTTTCGCGCCGCTTCGAGCTGGGTCGAGAGGTCCGAGTTCGGCGAGGCCTGCACTTGGACCAGGTAGCGAGCCGGGTCGGCCGGGATCTGGAAGAAGATCAGGTAGGTCACGACCGTCAGGACGAAGCAGAGGAAGACGGCCCACAGGACCCGGCGAACGATGTAGACGAACACTCAGCGGGCGGGGCCGACTCGCTTGACCCTGAACGGTTGCGACGGGCCGCTCTGAAACAACGTCCGTCCGTTCGAGTAGCGGCCGCAGTCCGGGCAATGCATGAGGGTTTTGTAGTAGCCGGGCTTCACGCTGGGAGTTACGAACCGCAAGTGACCGGTGCCCTTGCGATCGATGCGTAGGCGGCCCAGCAGCACGAGCCGAGGGTCACGCGTGGAGCGGATGTGCGCCGCTACGGCGGACGGTGCGAGGTAGACGCGGACCGGCCGCGTCCTGGCTCCGGCAAGAGCGCCGGTGCCGGCCGTTCGCACGAACACGACCTCACCCGGCGCGGCGCTCGCCCTCGAGAAGTTGAGCCAGAGCGCTGCCTGGGCGATCCCCGCGGTCAGGGCGGCAACGGCGAGCGCGGCGATTCCGAGGACAACCAGTCGGCGCACGGCGACATTCTGGCTGTCGTCCGGACGAGCCGCTAGAGTCCCGCCCGACCCGAACCCCTTTAACCCGGTCCAGAGAGGCCGGAAAGGAGTCCGTTGCACCTGCCTGTCCTGGCGAGCCCGAAGCCGCGTACGTGAGCCCGGCCGGCGTGTCCGCCGAAAAGGTCCTTCTCGACGGCGAAGCGATTCAGCGCTCCCTCGCGCGCATCGCGCACGAGATCATCGAGGGCAACCCGGAGCTCGACCGCGTCGCGCTCGTCGGCATCCAGACGCGCGGGGTCCCGCTCGCTCAGCGCCTGCGCCGGTTGATCGCGGAGTTCAGCGGCCAGGAGGTCAACCTCGGCACGGTCGACATCACGTTCTACCGCGACGACGTGCAGGTGCGTGGGGGAGAGGCCCCGCTGCACGCACAGCCGGTCGTCCGCGATACGAAGCTGAACTTTCCGCTCGAGGGTCTGACCTGCGTGCTCGTCGACGACGTGCTCTACACGGGCCGGACGATCCGCGCCGCGACCGAGGCGCTCTTCGACTATGGCCGTCCGGCGCGTGTCCAGCTCGCCGTCCTCGCCGACCGCGGCCACCGCGAGCTTCCGATCCGTCCCGACTACGTCGGCAAGAACCTGCCGACCGCACGCGACGAGCGCATCCAGGTGCAGCTCGTCGAGGTCGACGAGGTCGACCAGGTACTGCTCATCCCGGCCGAAGAGGAGACCCATGGGTGACCTGCACGTGATGCGGGACGACCTGCGCCCGCCCGACCCCCCTGCCCGGCGGCATTTGATCTCGATCGCCGACCTGACCCGCGACGACGTCGAGCGCCTGCTCGGCACCGCGCGCAGCTTCGAGCGCGCGCTCGAGCGGGAGATGAAGAAGCTCCCGACGCTGCGCGGCCGGCTCGTCGTCAACGTGTTCTACGAGTCCTCGACGCGCACGTCGTCGAGCTTCGAGCTCGCCGCCAAGCGGCTCTCCGCCGACACGATGTCGATCAAGGCGAGTGGCTCGGCGGTCGACAAGGGCGAGTCGCTGAAGGACACCGCGATCACGCTCGGCGCCTACGACCCGGACGTGATCGTCTTGCGCCACCCGCACATCGGCGCGCCGCAGCTCGTCTCCCGGGTCACCGAGGCGCGCATCGTCAACGCGGGCGACGGCAAGCACCAGCATCCGACGCAGGCCCTGCTCGACCTCTACACGATCCAGGAATCCTTCGGCCGCATCGAGGGGCTGCACGTCGCCATCGTCGGCGACGTCCTGCACTCGCGGGTCGCGCGCTCGAACATCCAGGCACTGGCACTGCTCGGCGCGCACGTCATCCTCGTCGGGCCGCCGACGCTGCTCCCGCGCGGGATCGAGGCCATGGGCTGCGAGACGACGACGGACATCGAGGCGATCGCTGCCGCCGACGTGGTCTACGTCCTCCGCATGCAGCAGGAGCGCATGCAGGAAGGCGCCAACTACGTCCCCAGCCTCCGCGAGTACACGGCCCGCTGGGGAGTGACGCCCGAACGGCTGCGCCCAGGACAGAAGGTCATGCATCCGGGCCCGATGAACCGCGGAGTCGAGATCGATCCTCGTGTCGCCGACGCAGGCGACGCCCTCATCGAGACGCAGGTGCGCGCGGGGCTCGTCGTGCGAATGGCGGTTCTCTACGACCTGCTGACGACCGGCCCGGCGGCGGTCAAAGCCGAGCTCCCGGTGGAGGTGGCGTGATGCCGAAGCTCTTCGTCAAGGCCGCACCGAAGGAAAGCCTCGTCATCCGCGGTGCACGCGTCCTCGACCCGGCCGCAGGCCTCGACAGCCAGGTCGACGTGAAGATCGACGGCGGAACGATCGCCGAGCTGGGCTCGAACCTGCCGGCCAACGGGCACCGCGTGCTCGACGGAGCGGGGCTCGTGCTGGCGCCGGCCTTCGTCGACCCGCACGTCCACCTCCGGACTCCGGGGCGCGAGGACGAGGAGACGATCGCCAGCGGCACGCAGGCGGCCGCGGCAGGCGGCTACTGCACGATCCTGGCGATGCCGAATACGGAGCCTGTCGTCGACTCGGCTGCGGTCCTCGGCACGCTGGCCGAGCAGGCCAGGATCGACGCGGAGGTCTCGGTCGGCTTTCTCGCCGCCATCTCCAAAGGGCAGGCCGGCGCCGAGCTCACCGAGATGGCCGAGCTCGCGGACGAAGGCGCCGTGGGCTTCACCGACGACGGCCGCCCCGTGGTGGCGACGGCGCTGATGTGGCGCGCGCTGCAGTACTCCTCGATCACCGACAGGCCGCTGGCCGTCCACTGCGAGGACCCGACGCTCTCCTACGGCGGGCACATGCACGAGGGAACGGTCTCGGCCGAGCTCGGGATCGGCGGCTGGCCGTCGATCGCCGAGAGCGTGATGGTGGAGCGCGACCTCGCGCTCGCCGAATACGAGGGCCGCTCGCTGCACCTCATGCACCTGTCGGCGCACGAGTCGGTCGAGGCACTGCGCCGTGCGCAGGGAGACGGGATCAAGGCAACCGCCGAGGTGACGCCACACCACCTCGTCCTCACCGACGAGGCCGTGCGCTCGCTCGACCCGAACGTGAAGATGAACCCGCCGCTCGGGGGCGACCACGATCGCCAGACGCTGATCGAGGCGCTTCGCGACGGAACGATCTCCTGCGTCGCGACCGACCACGCCCCGCACGCGCGGCATGAGAAGGACGTTCCGTTCGAGGCCGCTCCGTTCGGCGTCACCGGGCTCGAGACCGCGTTCTCGGCGCTCTACACACACCTGGTCGAGCCCGGCTTGCTGGAGTTCGGGACGCTCCTCGAGCGCATGTCGACGGGGCCCGCCCGCGCCTACGGGCTCGAGGCTCCTCGCGTCGCAGTCGGCGCCCAGGCGAATCTCGTGCTCCTCGACCCGGATGCGAGCTGGCGCGTGACCGAGGACGGCTTCCGCTCGCGCTCGACGAACTCCTGGCTGCTCGGCCAGACGCTCAAGGGCCGCGTTCGAGCCACGATCGCCGCGGGCCGGCTGGTGCACGAAGCATGAGCGGCTTCCTGGCGCTCGAAGACGGGACAGTCTTCCGCGGCGAGTCCGTGGGGGCCGAAGGAGTGGCCTTCGGCGAGGCCGTCTTCACGACCGCGATGACCGGCTACCAGGAGGTCGTCACGGATCCGAGCTACGCGGAGCAGGTCGTCTGCTTTACAGCGCCGATGGTCGGCAACTACGGCGTCGCACGCTGGCGCTCCGAATCCGTCCGCACGCACGCACGAGCAGTCGTCATGCGCGAAGCGCGCGGCCCTGAGTGGACGGACTGGCTGGGCGACCACGGGCTTGTGGCCCTGTCCGGAATCGACACGCGGTCGCTGGTCTTGCACCTGCGCCAGGCAGGCGCGATGCGGGCCGCTGCAGTCTCGGGCGAGGCTGCGGTCGACGCCGTGCTCGAACAGGTGCGGGCTCAACCTCCGATGGCCGGCCGCTCGCTCGCCGCCGAGGTCTCCACAGCCGAGCCATATGTCTTCTCCGATACCGGCGCGGCCCACATCGCCGTCGTCGACTACGGCTGCAAGGTCTCGATCCTGAACCGGCTCGCCTGGAAAGGAGCGGCGGTCACCGTCTACCCGCACGACGCCGACGCCGACGAGCTCGCCCGCTATGACGGGGTGCTCCTCTCGAACGGTCCCGGCGATCCCGAGCCGCTGCAGGCTCAGGTGAAGACGATCGAGGCTCTGCTCGGCCGAACGTCCGTGCTCGGGATCTGCCTCGGGCACCAGCTACTGGCTCTCGCCACCGGACACAAGACGTTCAAGCTCCCGTTCGGGCACCGTGGCGCGAACCACCCCGTCGTCGAGCGCGCATCCGGCCGCGTCCTCGTCACGAGCCAGAACCACGGCTTCGCGGTGGCGCCGAGCGAGGAGCGCGAGGCGACCTACGTCTCGCTGTACGACGGGACCGTCGAGGGCCTCGACTACCCGAGCCTCGGCGCACGCTCCGTGCAGTTCCATCCCGAGGCAGGCCCCGGACCGCACGACGCCTGGCGGATCCTCGACGATTTCGTCCAGGAGGTGGGTCTTGCCAAGGCGGCGTGACCTCGAGTCCATCTGCCTGATCGGCTCCGGCCCGATCGTCATCGGCCAGGCCTGCGAGTTCGACTACTCGGGCTGCCAGGCCCTGAAGGTGCTGCGCGAGGACGGGTTCCGGACGATCGTCGTCAACTCGAACCCGGCGACGATCATGACCGACCCCGGGTTCGCCGACCGGACGTACATCGAGCCGCTGGACTTCGAAGGCGTCGCCGACGTCCTGCGCCGCGAGCGCCCCGACGCGCTGCTGCCGACGATGGGCGGCCAGACGGCGCTGAACCTGGCCGTCGAGCTGGCCGAATCGGGCACGCTGGCCGACCTCGGCGTCGAGCTGATCGGCGCGCCGATCGACGTCATCCGCCGCGCCGAGGACCGGGAGCGCTTCCGCGAGACCGTGCAGCTCGCCGGGCTGCGGGTGCCCGAGTCGACCATCGTCACTTCTCCCACCGAGCTTCCGGAATCGCTGACTTTCCCGGTCATCCTCCGCCCGGCCTTCACGCTCGGCGGCCACGGGGGCGGCACCGCTCGCTCGCCCGAAGAGCTCGAGAAGCTGCTCGACCGCGCGCTTCGCGAGAGCCCGGTCGGCCAGGTGCTCGTCGAGGAGTCGCTGCTCGGCTGGGACGAGTTCGAGCTCGAAGTCATGCGGGACCGCAACGACAACGCGGTCATCGTCTGCTCGATCGAGAACCTCGACCCGATGGGCGTGCACACGGGCGACTCGGTCACGGTCGCGCCGCAGATGACGCTCTCGGACGAGGCCTACCAGGAGCTGCGCGACGCGACGCTCGCCGTCGTGCGCGCGGTCGGCGTCGAGACGGGCGGCGCCAACATCCAGTTCGCCCGCGAGCGCGGGACCGGCGAGCTGCGCGTGATCGAGATGAACCCGCGCGTGTCGCGCTCCTCGGCCCTCGCTTCGAAGGCGACCGGCTATCCGATCGCCAAGGTCGCCGCGAAGCTCGCGGTCGGCTACACGCTGGACGAGATCCCGAACGACCTCACCGGGCACGACCCCGGCGAGCTTCGAGCCGACTCTCGACTACGTGGTCGTCAAGTTCCCGCGCTTCGCCTTCGAGAAGTTCGCCGGCGCCGATCCCACGTTGGGCACCCAGATGAAGTCGGTGGGCGAGGCGATGGGCATCGGCCGGACATTCGCCGAGGCCTTCATGAAGGCCATGCGCTCGCGTGAGCTCGACCCGGGAACTGCGACGCCCTGGGCCACGCTGGAACTCGGTGCCGGACGGGGTGCACCCGTGGTTCAAGGCCGAGCTCGACGCGCGTCACCGGCGCGCTGGCCCGGATCGAGAGCGTCCACGACCTCGTCGCCGACGACTGGATCGGCCTCAAGCGCCTGGGAATCTCGGACGCGGATCTGGCCGAGCGCTGCGACGTGACCCAGGAAGTCGTCCGCGCACAGCGGCGGGCTTGGGGCGTTCAGCCGGTCTACCGCCGGGTCGATTCCTGCGCGGGCGAGGTCGAAGCGGCTTCGAACTACTTCTACTCGACCTGGGGCGAGGCGGAAGAGGCGTCTCCCAGGAGCGACAAGCCGCGTGTCGTGATCCTCGGCTCCGGCCCGAACCGCATCGGCCAGGGGATCGAGTTCGACTACTGCTGCGTCCACGCGGCGCAGTCGTTCCGCGCCCTCGGGTACGAGGCTGTGATGGTCAATTGCAACCCGGAGACGGTCTCGACCGACTACGACACGTCTGACCGGCTCTATTTCGAGCCGCTCGGCGTCGAGGAGGTGCTCGCGATCTGCGAGCGGGAGCTGCCCGACGGCGTCGTCATCCAGTTCGGGGGTCAGACCCCGCTCAAGCTCGCACGTGCACTCGAAGATGCGGGCTTCCGCATTCTCGGGACGCCGTTCGAGGCGGTCGACCTGGCGGAGGACCGGGAGCGCTTCGGCGCTCTCTGCGACGAGCTCGACGTGGCCGTCCCTCCCTGGGCGATGGCCCAGGGGGCCGAGCAGGCGACCTACGTCGCGGAGGCGATCGGCTACCCGGTCCTGATCCGGCCCTCCTACGTGCTGGGCGGCCGCAACATGCAGGTCTGTTACGAGCCGGAGGCCGTCGCGAGGGCGGCCGCGAGCGGAGAGCGCGTGCTCGTCGACCGCTTCCTCGAGGGTGCGGTCGAGATCGACGTCGATGCCCTGTGCGACGGTCGGGAGACCTACGTCGCGGCGGTCATGCAGCACATCGAGGAGGCCGGCGTGCACTCGGGCGACTCGTCCTGTGTGCTGCCTGCGCCGTCGCTCGACAAGGCTGCGGCGGAGGCGATCGAGGAGACGGTGGCCCGGCTGGCACCCGCGCTCGGGGTCGTCGGCCTCGTCAACGTCCAGCTCGCGCTGGCCGACGGCGAGCTCTACGTCCTGGAAGCGAACCCGCGCGCCTCGCGCACGGTGCCGTTCGCCAGCAAGGCGATCGGCGTCAACCTCGTCGAGGCGGCTTGCCGGCTCGCGGCGGGCACGCCGCTGGCCGAACTGGACCTGCCCCAGGGACAGTCCCTGGAACAATTCTGTGTCAAGGCTGCGGTCTTGCCCTTCGCGCGCTTCCCTGGAGCCGACCCCGTGCTCGGGCCCGAGATGCGCTCGACGGGCGAGGTCATGGCGAGCGCGGCCGACCTGCCGACAGCTCTGGCCAAGGCCGAGCGTGCCGCGGGGCGGCCGCTGCCCAGCGAAGGGACCGCGTTCCTCTCCGTTCGCGACGCCGACAAGCCGGCGGCGATCGAGATCGCCCGTTCCCTGTCGCGCCTCGGCTTCCGCCTCGTCGCCACGGCCGGGACCGCGCACACGCTCGCGGCCGCCGGCATCGGCGTCGAGCACGTCCGCAAGGTGACCGAGGAGGGGGAGGGGGCGACCGTGGTCGACCTCGTCCGCCGCGGCCATTGCGCTCTCGTCGTGAACACGCCCTTCGGCGGCTCCGGCGCCCGCTCCGACGGCTATCTGATCCGCGAGGCGGCGCTCACAGCGCGTGTCCCGTGCATCACGACCATCGCCGGGGCCAGGGCTGCGGTACGGGCCATCGCCGAGGCCCAGGGCGACCTGGCCGTATCGCTGCAGGAGCGCATCAGTGCGCAGCCGCGAAGCGCTTAGGGTCGTCGGCCGCGACGGGGTCGGGCCGTACACGCTGCTCCGCGTCGAGCGCGGAGGCCTGGAGCCGGGGATCCCAGGGCAGTTCTTCATGCTCGAGGCGCCTGGACGGCTTCTGCCCCGGCCGATGAGCCTCTGCCTGGCGCCGGCCGGAGAGCTGGGCTTTCTCCTCGAAGGGATCGGGACGGGCACGCGCGCCCTCTGCGAAGTGGAGCCGGGCGAGCATCTCCACGTCTTCGGGCCGCTGGGGAACGGCTTCCGGCTCGACGTCGACCGGCCGCTGCTCGTCGGCGGCGGAATCGGGATCGCGCCGCTCCCGTACCTGGCCGAGACGCTCGGCGATCCGCCCGTGCTCCTGGGCTTCCGTAGCGAAGAGCACGCCGAAGCCGCCGTCCTGCTGCCGAACGCAGGCGTCGTCGTCGAGCCGACGTACGTGACCGAGCCGCTGGCCGAGCTCGTCGAGGGCCACGACGTCCTCGCGTGCGGCCCGGAGCCGATGCTCGAGGCCGTTCGAGCCCTGGCGCCGGCTGCGCAGCTGGCCTGGGAGGCGCCGATGGCGTGTGGCTACGGCGCCTGCTACGGATGCTCGGTGGAGATCGACGGCGTCCTGAAGCGTCTCTGCATCGACGGCCCCGTCCTGGAGGCCGCGTGATCCTGAACGCCTCAGGCTGCCTGGACGCTCTCGAGGCGCCCGAGGTCGCGCGCTCGCTCGACGCGTTCGTGACCAAGACGGTGACGCCGCAGCCGCGCCAGGGGAACCGGCCGGTGCGCTTCGCCGAGACCGAGCACGGGATGCTCAACTCGATCGGGCTCGAGAACCCGGGGATCGAGGCGCTCCTGGCCGAGAAGCTCCCGCGACTGGCCGAGCTGGGCGTGCCGATCTGGGTCTCGGTCGGTGGGTTCGCTGCCAGCGACTACGCCGAGCAGTGCGCCGCTCTCGACCAGCACGACGAGGTCGCGACGATCGAGCTCAACCTCTCGTGCCCGAACGTCGACGAAGCCCCCGAGAGCGCGGCTGAGATCGTCGCCGCCGCCCGTGTCGCGACGCAGAAACCGCTCTACGCGAAGCTGTCCCCGGCGACAGCGGACGTCGGCGAGGTCGCGCTCGCCGTGCAATCCGCAGGCGCCGACGGGCTGTCGCTGGTGAACACGATCCGGGGGCTCGCGCTCGACGCGCGCACCGTCGAGCCGATACTCGGCACCGAGACGGGCGGCTACTCGGGCCCGGCTCTGAAGCCGATTGCGCTCGCGGCGGTCTTCCGCTGCTACCGCGCGACCGGCCTGCCCATCGTCGGCATGGGAGGGATCTTCACCGGCCGTGATGCCTTCGAGTTCATCGCCGCAGGAGCGAGCGCGGTTGCGTTGGGGACGGTTCTCTTCGCCGACCCCGACGCTCCCGCTCGGATTCGAGCGGAGCTTGCAGCCGAGCTATCGGCTCAGGGAGTGGAGCAACCGGAGGATGCGCGCGGCATTGCGCACCGCACGACGGGCGCTCTGTTGCCTGATCAGAAAATACCGGGATTAGCGCCCAAAACAGAAGCATTGCAAGGCTCTCTCAGGGTGACTAGTATCTCGCGCCGTGGCGGCAACGAAGACTCAGGCGCAGGCGCCCGCACGATCCCGAGACCAACGGATGGAGGCTCTGAAGAGGGCGAACGACATCCGCGTCAAGCGGGCGCAGCTGAAGAAGGACCTGAAAACGGGTCGCGCCAAGATCGAAAAGATCCTGACCAATCCCCCCGAGTACGTCGCGACCGCGAAGGTCTTCGACATGCTGATGGCGGTTCCCAAGTTCGGGCGGGTCAAGGCGGCGAGGTTCCTGAACCAGGCCAGGATCAGCCAGTCGAAGACGGTCGGAGGGCTCTCGGACCGCCAGCGCTCTGAGCTCATTGGGCTCTTCAACCGCTAACGGCCCACAGCTTCCCGTCTTCGTCATCACCGGCACGTCGGGTGCGGGCAAGGGAACCCTGGAACGTGCACTGCTCGCGCGCATACCGGACCTCGAGCTCGCCGTCTCGGCGACGACTCGTGAGATGCGGCCGGGCGAGGTGGACGGCCGCGAGTACTGGTTCATCTCCGAGGACGAGTTCGCCGAGAAGATCGATCGCGGCGAGTTCCTGGAGTGGGTCGACCTGAAGTGGGGCCCACGCTCGGGAACGCTGCACTCTGAGATCGACAGGATTCAGGAGGCCGGCCGCATTCCGCTGCTCGACCTCGAGACGGAAGGGGCCAGGCGGGTCCGCAAGCGCGTTCCGGGAGCGATCACGGTTTTCGTGCGTGCTCCGACCTTCGAGGAGAACGAACGGCGCCTTCGCGAGCGTGCGACCGAGGGCGAGGTCGAAATCGAAGAACGCCTGGACGTTGCGCGGGCCCAGCTGGACGAAGCCGACGACTTCGATTTCCTCGTCGTCAACGACGATTTGCAGCGCGCGGTCGCTGAGCTCGAGGCGATCGTCCGCGGGAAGCTCGCCGGCGCAGGTACCATTCCCCAGCCGTGATTTCCCCACGCATCGATCAGCTGCTGGAAAACGTCAACGAGCGCTACGCGCTCGTGATCGTCGCTGCGAAGCGTGCCCGGCAGATCAACAACTACCACCACCAGCTGGGTGAAGGCACTTTCGACGAGAATCCACCGCCGCTCGTCGAATCGCGGTCGAAGAACTATTTGACGATGGCCCTCGAGGAAATCGCCGAGGGCAAGATCAAGTACAAGTACAAGTAACCGCGGGCGCTCGATGGCTCGCGTCCTCCTCGGCGTGACGGGCGGGATTGCCGCCTACAAGGCCTGCGAGCTCGCACGACGCCTCGTGCTGGCCGGGCACGACGTCTTTCCGCTGGTCACCCATGGCGCCGAGCGCTTCGTCACCAAGGAGACCTTCGCGGCCTTGACGCACAACACGGTCGACGCCGACCCGTACCCGCACCTCACGCAGGCGGATCTGCTCGTGATCGCCCCGCTGACCGCGAACACGCTGGCCAAGCTCGCCTACGGGCTGGCCGACGACGTGCTCACCGAGGCGGCGCTCGCCCATGCAGGCCCTGTGCTGATCGCGCCGGCCATGAACACCCGCATGTGGGAGCACCCGGCTACGCAGGCGAACGTCGAAACCCTTCGCGACCGAGGCGTGGAGATCGTCGGACCGGTCGAAGGCGGGCTGGCCGAGGGCGAGAGTGGCATGGGGCGGATGTCGGAGCCGGAAGAGATCTTCGATCGCTGCGAGGAGCTCCTCGAGGGTGCACGGACCGGATCGCTCGAGGGCCGTCGCGTTCTCGTCACGGCCGGCGGGACGCGAGAGCCGCTAGACAGCGTCCGCTTCATCGGCAACCGCTCGTCGGGCCGGATGGGCGTTGCGCTCGCCGCGGAGGCGCGGCGCCGCGGTGCCGAGGTTACGCTCGTCGCGTCGAATCTCGCAGTGGCAGCTCCTCGAGGCGTAGACGTCGTCCAGGCACCCACGGCGGCCGACGTCGAGCGGGAGGTCGGAACCCGCGCCGAGGCCGCCGACGTCGTCCTGATGGCGGCCGCGGTCGCCGACTACCGGCCCGCCGAGATGCTCGAGAACAAGCGCCCGAAGGACGAGCGGCCGTGGCCGATCGATCTCGAGCCGACGATCGACGTCATCGCGGGGCTCGCCGGCCTGCGGGCGAACGGTCAGATCCTCGTCGCCTTCGGGGCCGGTGAAGGCGAGGCCGGGCTCGAGAGCAAGCGACGGATGCTCACCGACAAAGGGGTCGACCTCGTCGTCTACAACGATGTGTCCAGAGCCGACATCGGTTTCGACGCGCCTGACAACGAAGTCGTGATCGTGGGGCGAAGCGGCGAGCGCCGGGTCGCCAAGGCGCCCAAGGCGCGCGTCGCCGCCGAGATCCTCGACGAGGTGGAGGCGCTCGTCCGTGGCTGACCGGCCGCGTACCGAGCTCAGTCAGGACAGTCAGGCCTCCGGCGAGGTGATCCGCCGCGTGGCCGAGAACCTCGGCCGTGTCGTCCACGCTCCCGCCGAGACCCTTCGCCTCTGCGTGCTCTGCCTCGTCAGCGAGGGACACCTGATCATCGAGGACTTCCCGGGAGTGGGGAAGACGATGCTCGCCAAGGCGATCGCCCGCTCCGTCGACTGCTCCTTCTCGCGCGTGCAGTTCACGCCGGATCTGCTCCCGTCCGACGTGACCGGCGTCAACGTCTTCAACCAGCGCTCCAACGAGTTCGAGTTCCGCCCGGGCCCGGTCTTCGCCAACCTCGTGCTGGGCGACGAGATCAACCGCGCGCCGCCGAAGACGCAGGCCGCGCTCCTCGAGTGCATGCAGGAGAACCAGGTGACCGTCGACGGCGTCAGCTACGCGCTCGGACGGCCCTTCATGGTGATCGCCACGCAGAACCCGATCGAGTACGAGGGCACGTACCCGCTGCCGGAGGCGCAACTCGACCGCTTCACGATGCGCGTCTCCATCGGCTACCCCGCGCCGGCGGAGGAGGCCCGCATGCTGGCCGAGCAGACGAGCCGGCCGCCGCTCGAGGATCTCGAGCCGGTCACCGACGCGACGGGGATCACCCGCGTGATCGAACAGGCCATGGCCGTCTACGTCGAGGACAGCATTCATCGCTACGTCGTCGACCTCGTCGGCCAGACCCGCGCGGACGCACGTCTTTATCTCGGCGCGAGCCCGCGCGCCGGAATCGCGCTGCTCCGGGTCGCCAAGGCCACAGCGCTCGCGGAGGGACGCGACTACGTGCTGCCGGACGACGTCAAAGCCCTGGCAGTGCCCGTTCTCTCGCACCGGTTGATCCTCGGCCCGGAAGCGCGGGCGGGCGGCACGCCGTCCGAGGCGCTCGTCCGAGAAGCCGTAGAGCGCACCCCCGTCCCGACGTGACCGACCGGGGCCAGGCAGTCGCCGTGCTCGCCGTGGCCACGTACCTGGCGGCCTGGGCCTTTGGCACACGCACCCTCTACCCGGCGGCCCTCGGGCTCGCGCTCGCGGTCGGTCTGGGCTGGGCCTGGGTGCGGCTAATGCGGCGTCCGATCACGCTGCATCGCGGCCTCGGCGCCGCCGAGCACGTGGAGGGAGACGACGTGGCGGTGCTGCTGGAGGCGACCGTTCGGCCGCCGGCCCCCAGATCGCTCGACGCGGTCGACGTGGTCGACCGGCTCGGCGAGCGGCGTGTTCGGCTCGGCCGTCACGGAGGAGCGTTGCTCGGGCAGTACGTCCTCCCGCAGGTCGCGCGGGGCCGCTACCGCTTCGAGGGCGCGCGCACCCTCTTCGAGGATCCATTCGGGCTCTTCCGCGCAGAGTCCGAGGCCAGCGGCGAGGCGACGCTACTCGTCTACCCGCGCCTCGTGGAGGTCGACCGGCTCTTCTCGGAGGCAGGTGGCGCTGCCCAGGAGGGCGGCCGGCTCCTCATGCGCCGAACGAGTGGTTTCGACCTGCACAGCGTGCGTGACTACCAGGAGGGCGAGTCGCTGCGGAAGGTGCACTGGAAGACGACAGCGCGGCGGGGCCGCCTGATGGTCAAGGAGCTCGAGGACACGCCGCACGACGAGGTGGCCGTGCTGCTCGACGCCGACGCGCAGACCGCGGTGGCGGACAACTTCGACGTCCAGGTGCGCGCTGCGGGCTCGATCTTGCGCGTGCACGCGCTGCGAGGCAGGCGCGCGCTCCTGGCAGTGACGACGAGCCCTCCGGAGTACAGGCGGGTCACGTCGTTCGACGGCGAGTGGCAGCTCGCACGCGAGCTCCTGGCGTCGGTCGAGCCGACGGGGACGGAACGCGTGGAGGCCTTCCTCGCGCGCGACTCGTCGCCGGCGGCACAGGCGGTCGAGCTCGTCGTCGTGACGGCGGCGCTGTCGGCTCGGCTTGCCGACGCGCTCGTGGAGCGAACGCTTGCGTACCGGCCCGCCTCGCTCGTGCTGGTGCACGCCGGCCACGAGCCGCTGCGCGACCCGCTTCTACTTCGTCTCAGCGTGACCGGTGTCCCGCTCACCGTGCTGCAACCCGGAGACGACCTGCGGGCGAAGCTCTCGGCTCTGTCCGAAAGGGCGGCTGCGCATGGTTAGGACGGCCTTGCTCGCGGGAGCGCTGGCTGCGCTCGTCGCGTCGAGCTGGGCCAGGCTCGAGCAGCCGCGGCCGGGGCTGGGCGAGCTGCTGCTCGTTGCGTCCCTGGCTGTTGCGCCCGCCCTCGTGCGCGGTCGCCTTCGAATCGTGGCGGCGGCGATCGCGACTCTGGTCGCCGGCTCCGTCGCCCTCGACGTGCCGCTGCGCTGGGCGTCGCCGTTCGACGATCGAGACATCGTGGCCTCTCTCATGTCCCGCACCTGGGAGGGCTTCCTCAGCTTCTACGACGTGACCGTGCCGTTCGAAGGCATCGGGCAGCCGTTCATGCACGGCGCGCTCCTGATGGCCGTCTTCGCGTTCTCGCTGGCGGGTGCCTTGGCCGTCGCGGCTCGAGAGCCGGCCCTGGCGCTGGCCGCCCTCCTGCTCGGCGTGGGGTGGCCGGCGACGATGCTTCCCGGCGGCAACGAGCTCATGCGTGGACTGCTGATCCTTGGACTCGGCCTGGTGCTGCTCGCCGCGGTGCGCCCGGGGCCGCTGCGGCTGCGCTCACAGGTCCTCGCCGGAGGCGCCGTGGTCGTCCTGGCGCTCACGCTCTCGGCCTCCGGCGCAGTCGCGAAGGGCCAGTTCGTCGACTGGCAGAGCTGGGACTTCTACAACAAGCCCGATGCGCCGGTCGGCGTCTCGTACGTCTGGCGCGCCGACTACGACGGGGTCAAGTTCCCGAACAAGCGCACGCGCGTGCTCCAGGTTCGCGGCTCGTCGAGGGCGAGCTACTGGCGGGCCACGACGCTCGATTCCTTCGCCGAGGACCACTGGGACGAGGACCTGACCGCCTCCTTCCCTCCCGAGGACGGGAGACTCGCCGAGTTCACGACCGAGGAGCTCGCGCTCATGCCACCCGGAGCGGCAGACAGCGAGAAGTGGACGCGCGCGGATGTGAGCGTGGAGGCGCTCCGCGACCGGCACCTCGTCGGACCGAGTGTGCCCATCGCGTACGCCACGGGTGGCCTCCGGAACGTCCAGTACGCCTCCGGCGCCGTGGCCTACGTGACGCGAATGCTGGCCAGAGGCGACGAGTACACGGCCTGGGGCTTCGCGCCTCGCCCGAAGCCGAGCGCGCTCGCCAAGTCTCCGGCCGAATATCCGTCTCTCATCACCGACGATGACTACTACCGCGCGGTCGAGCGAGGGGTTCTTCCTCCACTCTTCGGCGATCCCGGCCGGGAACAGTGGGCGGCGGAGACCTTCGCCTTCGATCAGAGCCTCAGGGCCTATGAGCCACTTTACGACCGCGCTCTCCGCATCGCCGGCAGCGCGCGCAACCCGTACGCCGCGACGGTCGCCCTCGAAGCCTGGTTTCGGACCGGCGGTGGGTTCACGTACGACGAAAGCCCTCCCCGGACGCCTCCGGGCCAAGCGCCGCTCGTCTACTTCCTGGAGGACTCCAAGGCCGGCTACTGCCAGCACTACGCGGGCGCGATGGCACTCATGCTCCGGTACCTGGGGATCCCGTCGCGGGTCGCGGCCGGGTTCACGAGTGGGACGTACGACCGCGAGCGCCGCGTCTGGAACGTCAGTGACCGGAACGCCCACACGTGGGTCGAGGTCTGGTTCCAGGGCTACGGGTGGCTGCCTTTCGATCCGACTCCCGGCCGCGGCAATCTCAGCGGCCCCTACAGCGCGTCCTCGTTCTCGTTCGATGCGCCGGGCGCGCAGGCCGTCCTGACCGCCAGCGCCCTGGCCGCCAACTCGATTCTTCGCTTCCAGCTCGCCCGCGGCCAGGACACGAGCTCCGGCGCGACCCCGCGCGACCTCCGTCCGAGCGGCGGGCAGGGAGAGGAGGGAGGCGGCATCAGCCGCGGGGCGATCCTCGCGCTCGTTCTGCTCGGCCTCGCGTTCGCGCTCGTCCTGGGGAAGCTGGTGTTGCGGCGCAGCCGGTATCTCACACGTGACCCGCGCCGCCTGGCCGGCGCGTACCGGCAAGAGCTCGTGGATTTCCTGGTCGACCAGCGCGTCGTCGTGCCTGCCTCGGCGACTCTCGCCGAGCTGCGGGAGCTCGTCGCCGCCAGGACCGGTGTCGATGCGCGGCGCCTCGTCGAGTCGCTGGGCGTTGCCCGGTTCGGCCCGGCCTCGGTGGCGACCGCTGCAGCGCAGCGGGCTCGGGGCGAGCTGCGTCTCGTCCGGCGAAAGCTGCGCCGGTCGCTCTCGGCCGGCGAGCGGCTGCGTGGCGCGTTCTCCGTTCGGTCGCTGCTCGCCCGGTAGTGGACTCGATCGTGATGGCGGCTGGAGAAGGCCGTCGCCTCCGGCCGATCACCGAGCGGTGGCCGAAGCCCGTGCTGCCGATCGACGGCCGGCCTGTCATCGTCACGCTTCTGCGTGAGCTCGCCGCGGCCGGGTGCGAGCGGGCCTGGGTCGTGACAGGGCACCTGGCCGAACAGGTCGAGGAGCTCGTCAGCGGTTGCGAGCCGGGGCTCGGGATCCAGTTCGTCCGGCAGCCAGAGCCCCTCGGGTCCGCCGATGCCGTCTCGCGGGCGCTCGAGGCAGGCGCTGAGCCGCCCTGTCTCGTCTCCGCGGCCGACACGGTCTATGCGGCCGGGGACGTGGCGACGCTGGCTGGGAGCGTTGAGCCCGCGATCGCCTGGCGCAGGAGCCCTCCGGGAGCGGCGATGGAGCTCGAGGACGGGCGTGTCCGCCGAGTCCCAGGTGCCGGCGAGCATTTCGCCGCCCCTCTCTGGGTGCTCACGTCCGAGGTCGCGAACCATCTCGAGGGTCTTCCAGGCCCTCCGTTCGAGCTTGCGACCGCGTTCCAGAGGGCGATCGACGCGGGCACGACCGTCCTTGGAATAGAGATCGGACCGACGCGGGATCTCACCGTTCCGGCCGATCTCGTACGGCACAACTTTCTCTATCTTGGAAGCGATGACTGAGGCCTATGATCTGTTCCAGAAGGGCAGCGAGCAACTGAAAGAGGGCATGGCCGCTCAGGCGACTGTGTCGCTGGAGAAGGCCAAGCGCCTCGAGCCCGACAAGGCGTCGATCCGGGAGAAGCTCGGGATCGCGTACTTCCGCCTCCAGCGCTACGGGGAAGCCGAGTCGGAGTTCCGCGCGATGCTCGACCTCGCGCCGACCGACGACTACGCCCACTACGGGCTCGGCCGCGCCCTCGAGAAGCAGGGCAAGGACGCCGAGGCCAACGGCCACTACAAGCTCGCGGCCGCGCTCGTGCCCGGCAAAGAGCGCTACACGTCCCGGATTCGCGACCTCTCGTAGCCGTGCGCGCGGTCGTGCAGCGCGTGTCGGAAGCGCGAGTACGAGTCGACGACCGGGTGGTGGGGGAGATCGGTCCCGGGCTCTGCGTCCTGCTCGGCGTGGCCCGGGATGACCAGCCGGCGGATGCCGAACGGCTGGCCGGAAAGGTGGCGCGCCTACGGATCTTCGAGAACGAAGAGGGCAAGTTCGACCGCAGCGTCCAGGACGTCGACGGCGCCGTCCTCGTCGTCAGCCAGTTCACGCTGATCGCCGACACCGACAAGGGGAACCGGCCGAGCTTCGCGGGAGCGGCGCCACCTGATGAGGCCAAAAATCTCTACGAAGCGTTCGGCACCGCGCTGCAAGCTCTCGGCGTGCCGGTCGAGACGGGCGTGTTCGGCGCGCGGATGCTCGTCGAGATCGCAAACGACGGGCCCGTCACGATCATTCTCGAAAGTTGAGCACCGCCTAGCGAAGCCCGAGCCAGGCTCGGTATTCCCACACCCACGGGCCTTCCGGCAGCTTCGAGGCGATCTGGCGCAGACGGTCGAGCCCCAGCTCCTCCTCGGTCGCCCCGTCGTCGAGAGTCCGCCGCACCGTTCCCAGCGCAAGTGTGAGACCGACGAGCCGCTCACCGTCTCCTTGCTCGACGCTATGGAGCGAAAGCTCGCGCACGCTGCGGAAGACACCGCTCGACTCGAGGCGCTCGGCCGAAGGGGGGAAGCGCCGGCTGTGCTTGGCGAGTCCTCGCACGCCCCCGATCCGGGTCGCGGCGGCCATGGTCGCTTCGAGCGCTTCTTCGGGCGCCCAACTGCCGGTGGTGAGGCCGCGGTACTCGTACGCGCAGAAGACCCCGCCGGGCCGCAGGAGCCTTGCGATCTCCGTGAATGTCGGCTCGGGCTCCATCCACTGCAGGGACTGCGAGCAGGTGACGACATCGGCGCACATGTCGGGGAGGCCTGTCTCGTACGACGACCCTCCGAGATAGCGCACGTTCGCGGCCTGCGTGGCAGATTCCGCCTCCACGCGCATCGCGTCGTTCGGCTCTATTCCGACAGCTTCCTCAGCGCGCTCGGCCCACACCCGCGTGGAGAGCCCGGTCCCGCTTCCGAGGTCGACGACCAGGCGCGGCCGCGCAGCGCCGGCCAGCCGAGGCAGCATGTCGAGCAGCACCTCGGGAGGTCGGGGCCGGTAACGGTCGTACGTCGCGGCGAAGCCCGGAGCGTCGTAACGCGACTCGGCGAGTTGGACCGCAAGGTCGGGCCGTGCCATCGATGCATTGTCAACGGCCGCGGTTGTGCCGGGGAGACGTTCCGTTGCTATCCTGGTTCCACCACATTTCAGCAGTATCGAAATGGGCGCGCCGCGCCCCTTTTTTTTGAGATGACAGCGCTTTATGACAAGGAAAAGACCCTGTACCGCGAGGTTGCGCCTCGGGTGGAGCGCAGCGTGCCCGGCGTCGAGGTGCTCGCCGTCGAGCTCACCGGGCCCGGAGCGTTTCACGGTCTTCATCGACCATCCGCAAGGGCGTCGACCACTCGCTCTGCGAGCGTGTGACGCACGTCCTGCGCGATTACCTCGACCGTTTCTCGGTCGACGTCTCGTCTCCGGGAACCGAGCCGCCGTTGCGCGAGCCGCGGCACTTCGAGCGGGCCGTCGGGCGGCAGGTCGCGGTGCGTACCTCAGCCGAGATCCGGGGCAAGAAGCGCTTCCGCGGTGAGGTCGTAGCGGCCGGCGAGCGGAGCCTGAGCGTCGCCGCGGGCGAAGAAAAAGTTGACATTCCGTACGAGTCCATCGTGCGGAGCAATCTGATCGAGGAGAGGTAGACAATGAGCCGGGAGATCATCGAGGCCGTTCGAGTCATCGAGAAGGAGAAGGGCATCGAGGGCGACACGCTGATCGCCGCGCTCGAGGACGCTCTCCTAGCGGCATACAAGAAGACGCCTGGCGCGACGCGCCACGCAACGGTCGAGCTCGACGACGAGGGTGACTTCCGCGTCTACTCGGTCGAGCTGCCCGCGGACATCGAGGAGCGCCTGATCGAAGAGGCGCGCGAGCGCGCGATCACGGAGCTCGAGGCGCTCGAGGTCGAGAACGGCGAGCGCTCCCACACGCTGATCAACGACGACGACCTGAACGTGGACTGGTCGGACGTGCCCGAAGACCAGATCAAGCGCGCAGACGTCACCCCGCACGACTTCGGCCGCATCGCAGCGCAGACCGCGAAGCAGGTCATCCTGCAGCGGATCCGCGAAGCCGAGCGCGAGATGATGTACGAGGAGTACGTCGACCGCGTCACCGAGGTCGTGACCGGCATCGTCCAGCAGGCCGGTGACCGCAACAACGTCCTCGTCGACCTCGGCAAGGTGGAGGCCCTTCTACCGCGCTCCGAGCAGGTCGACGGTGAGCGCTACGAGCAGGGAAGCCGCATCAAGGCGGTCATCACCGAGGTGCGCTCGGGCACGAAAGGCCCGCAGGTCATCCTCTCGCGCCGCGACCCGGAGCTGATCCGCACGCTGTTCGAGCTCGAGGTGCCGGAGATCGCAGACGGCCTCGTCGAGATTCGCGGGGTCGCCCGCGAGCCGGGCTATCGCTCCAAGATCGCCGTCGAGTCGCACGCTCAGGGCGTCGATCCGGTCGGCGCGTGCGTCGGGCCGAGAGGCTCGCGTGTGCGCATGGTCGTCTCCGAGCTCCGCGGCGAGAAGATCGACATCATCCCGTGGAACACGGAGCCGGCACGGTTCATCGCCAAGGCGCTGTCGCCCGCGCGCGTACGCGAGGTCTTCGTCGACGACGACACCAAGGAGGCGACCGTCGTCGTCCCGGAAGACCAGCTCGCGCTGGCGATCGGCAAGGAAGGCCTCAACGCCCGACTGGCGGCCCGTCTCACCGGCTGGAAGGTCGACATCCAGTCCGACCAGGAGTTCGCGCAGGCCGAGGCGGAGGCTGCCTTCGTCGGCGACGAGGGCGCAGGCGCCGACTTCTCCGGCCGCTGTGTCGCGGTGCTCGCCAACGGCAAACGCTGCCCGAACACGACGTTGCCGGGATCCCGCTTCTGCGGCATCCCCGCTCACCAGGAGATGGCGCAGCGGGAGGCCGCGGGCGAGGAAGTGCGGACGATCGAAACCGTTCGCAGCGAGGAGCCCGAGGAGACGGACACCGACGTCGAGACCGAGGTGGCCGCCGAGGTCAGACTGAGAGCGGCGGCTGCGGTGTTGCGGCCCGAAGTCGAGGGCGAGGTCGACGAGAGCGGCGATGCGATTCGGGAGCCCGAAGTCGTGGCGGCCGCGCAGGAGGAGCCGGTGCCTGACACCGTCGGTGAGAGCGGCATGCCGGACGCCGGCCCCGAAGACGACTCGGCAACCGAGGAAGTCCTCATCGGAAGCGACGTCATCCAGGACGCGCCCAGCGAGCCGATCCACGAGACGGCGCCGCTGCTCGACGAAGGGGACGAGCCGAGCGCGGCGTGACGTCGGCTCCCATCAGGACCTGCGCCGGTTGCGGGCGGAAGGCCGAGAAGGCCGAGCTCGTGCGGTTCGTGGCCCCGGAGGGAGTACTGACTCCTGCTCAAAGCGCGCCGGGGCGCGGCGTGTACACGTGCCGGCGCCTCTCGTGCTACGAGCGGGCGCTCTCGAGGAGAGCTTTCGCCCGGACGCTACGTCGGCCGATTCGGGTCGAACCGGGCCTCGAGCGTCTTTACACTGAAGCAGGCAACCATGGCTGATTCCAAGGGAAATCGTCCGAACAGGCCCGTCCGGCCACGTCAGGCCCCGAGCAGGGGTCGCAAGCGGCGCGTCGTCATCGACAACGCCGCCGCGCGGCCGCGCCTCGACGGCCGGCAGTCGCGCGATCGCGTCGAGCCGCGCCCGAAGGCCGGGCCCGGCCCGCAGCCGACCGGTCCCGTCACCGTCCCCTCCGGGGTGTCGGTCAAGGACCTGTCGCAGGCGCTCGGCGTGCCAGCGGCCCAGATCATCAAGATCCTGATGGGCCTGGGGGAGATGGTCACGATCACCCAGACGCTCTCGGATGAGGCCGTGCAGCTGATCGCGACCGAGGTCAAGCGCGAGGTCACGATCAAGCACGTCTCCGACGAGGACGAGCTCCCGGAGGTCTACGAGGACGCCGAGGAGGATCTCGTCGCGCGTCCGCCCGTGGTCACGATCATGGGCCACGTCGACCACGGCAAGACGACGCTCCTCGACGCGATCCGCGAGTCCGCGGTCGTCGAGACCGAGGCCGGCGGCATCACGCAGCACATCGGGGCGTACCAGGTCGAGCACAACGGCCGCTGGATCACGTTCCTCGACACGCCGGGCCACGAAGCGTTCACCGCGATGCGCGCCCGCGGCGCGAAGGTGACCGACATCGCCGTCCTCGTCGTGGCCGCGGACGACGGCGTCATGCCGCAGACGAAAGAGTCGATCGCGCACGCCCGCGCGGCCAAGGTGCCGATCGTGGTCGCCGTCAACAAGATCGATGCCCCGAACGCGAACCCGGAGCGGGTGCGCACCGAGCTGGCGAACGAAGACCTGCAGCCGGAGGAGTGGGGCGGGACGACGCAGTTCTCCGACGTGTCCGCCAAGGAGAAGCGAAATCTCGACGACCTCCTCGAGCGAGTGCTGCTCGTCGCCGACGCGGAGCTCGAGCTGACCGCGAACCCGAAGGCCGAGGCGTCGGGGCCGATCATCGAGTCCCGGCTCGACGTGGGCCGCGGCGCGGTGGCGACGATGCTCATCCAGCGCGGCACCCTCAACGTTGGCGACGCGATCGTCGCGGGCGATGCCTGGGGCAAGGTGCGCGCGCTCTACAACTACCGGGGCGAGAAGGTGCGCGAGGCGCGGCCGGGCGATCCGATCGAGATCATCGGCTTCGACAAGCCACCGCAGGCCGGAGAGATGTCCCGAGTGGTCGAGAACGAGCGCCAGGCCCGCCATCACGCGAATTTGCGCGGCGAGCGCGTGCGCCGCGAGCAGCTGGCGCAGCGGCGACCGGCAGGCGTCTCCCTGGAAAGCCTCTTCTCGCAGATGCAGGAGGGCGACATCCAGGATCTCAACCTCGTCCTCAAGGCCGACGTGGACGGGTCGGTCGAGGCTGCGGTCAGCGAGCTGCAGAAGATTCAGCACCCCGAGGTGCGCGTCAACGTCATCCACACCGGCGTCGGCGGGATCTCCGAGAACGACGTCATGCTCGCGGCCGCCTCGGGCGGCATGGTCGTCGGCTTCAACGTCCGCCCGAACGCGGAGGCGAGGGCCTCGGCCGAGCGCGAAGGCGTCGAGATTCGCTCCTACAGCGTCATCTACCGGCTGACCGAGGACATCGAGCAGGCGCTCGTCGGCATGCTGAAGCCGGTCACGACCGAGGAGACCCTCGGCGAGGCGGAGGTGCGCCAGCTCTTCCGCGTGTCGCGGCTCGGCACGATTGCCGGCTGCTACGTGACCAGCGGTGTCATCCGCCGGAGCGCGCAGGTGCGCGTCGTCCGCGACGGCACGGTCATCTACGACACGTCGATCGCGCAGCTCAAGCGCTTCAAGGACGACGTCCGCGAGGTCGAGGAAGGGTTCGAGTGCGGGATCCTGCTCGAGGGCTTCAACGACGTGAAGGAAGGCGACATCCTCGAGGCCTACGAGGTTCGCCAGGTCGAGCGGACCGACCTCAGCACCGTCGACGTCGCGTAGCTCGTCTTCACGGGTGAACCTAGACACCGTTGCCAGGCACGTGCCGGCACGGCTCAGTACTAGCAGGTGGTGGCGGAGCCGGGGGCGGGCGCTGCTGCAACAGCAGCACGAAGCTGACCGCCAGGATCCACGCGAGCACGAGCGCCGACGGCCACACGAGTGCGCTGATCAACCCGGCGAGCGCGGCCGGGAACCCGAAGACGGCCAACCAGTTCGGGAACACCCGCGAGTGCAGCGCCAGGATCGAGGCCGCCAGCACCATGGCACCGGCCGCGAACATCGCCATGACGAAGAACCCGAAGCTGAGCGCGAGCATCAGCCGCGCCACGTTCGGGTCGACCGCGAACGTCTCGCCGTAGATCCCCTCGCCGAGGCTGAGGCCGGTCTCGAGGACATGTGCCGCCACGGCGAGCGCGATGAAGACGCTCGCCGCCGCGATCGTGGCCGTCGTCAGACGAGCAGGATCGCCCTCGGCGCGGGCCAGCGCGCCCCGGAGGCTGCCGAGGAACAACAGGAAGCAGAAGGCCGCGAGCCCGATGAGGAAGAACGAGATCCGTTCCGAGTCGAGATTGTCCGGGTCGGCGTAGTACGAGGCGATCTCGGCCTCTGACGTGTCCCCGCCGGGTGAGTCACGTGTCAGGAGAGCCGCGACGACGACGAGGACGACGAACACGATGCCGCTCGCCGGCATCCAGCGTGTTGCGCGCAGGAACATGACGGGGCGATCCTCGTGTGTGCGGCGCGCTTCGTCAAGAATGGAGGCCATGAGCGCCGGCTACGTGGGAATCCTGTCCGTCGAGCTGCACTTCCCCGAAGCCGGGTCGCTGAAGGGCAAGCGCAAGCACGTCAAGTCCGCCAAGGCTCAGCTCCAGAACCGCTTCGGCGCGTCGGTCGCCGAGGTCGACCACCACGACCTCTGGCAGCGCGCGCGGCTGACCGTCGCCTGCGTGGCGCGGGATCACCGCGAGCTGGAAGGCCTGCTCGACGACGCCGTTCGCTACCTGCACGGGCAGGAGTTCGAGCTCGTGCAGGCGGAAAGACAGGTGGTGGCGCCGGATGACTGAACGCATGCGAAAAGTGAACGAGGCTGTCCGCGAGGTCCTCTCGGAAGCGATCGGCGGGCTGCTCGACCCACGAATCGGCTTCGTCACCGTGACGGGGGTCGAGACATCGCCCGACCTGCGGCACGCGCGCGTCTTCGTCAGCGTCCTCGGTAACGAGCGCAAGCGAGAGCGCAGCCTGGAGGGCCTGGCCTCCGCCCACGGCGTTCTCCAGGCGAAGCTCGCCGATCAGCTCCGAATGAAACGAACCCCGCAGCTGGCCTTCGAATACGATCCTTCCGTCGAACGCGGGGTCCAGATGTCTCAACTCATCGATGAGCTCGCCCCAGACGACCCCAGCTGACCTGGAGGCGGTCGCCGAGGCGATCCGTACCAACGACCGCTTCCTCGTCACCACGCACGAGAACCCGGACGGCGACGCGCTCGGGTCGCTCCTGGCGATGAAGCTGACGCTCGACAGCCTCGGGAAGGACTCCGTCATGTTCCTCGCCGGCGAAGCTCCGCTCCCGCGCGAGTACGCGTGGATGCCGTTCGGCGACCTCCGGCGGCAGCCTCCGGACGATGCCTCCGAGCGGGTCCTGCTGGCGCTCGACTGCGCGAACGAGAGCCGACTCGGCCCCGACCCGGAAGTTCTCGTCACGGCGCCGCTCGTCCTGAACGTCGATCACCACCACGACAACTCGCGCTTCGGCGGGATCAACCTCGTCGTCGCCGACGCCTCGTCGACCGGGGAGATCCTCCGTGACGTCATCGAGCGGCTCGGGGTGGAGCTGACGCCGGAGCTCGCGGAGGCGCTCTACATCGCGCTCGTCACGGACACGGGTCGCTTCCAGTACGCGAACACGACGCCGAAGGCCCTGCGGCTCGCGGCCGAGCTCGTCGAGGCCGGGGCCGACGTGCACAAGATCTTCCAGGGCGTGTACGAGAGCGTCCAGTTCGCGAAGCTGAAGCTCCTCGCACGCGCGCTCGAACGGGCGCAGGTCTACGAGGGAGGTCGGCTCGTCGTCTCGTACCTGCTGCGGGACGACTTCAAGGAGGTCGGTGCGGCGGAGCCCTACTCCGAGGGGATCATCGACTACCTGCGGGCGGTCGAAGGAGCGGACATGGCCGCGTTGATCCGCGAGCCACCCAGAGGGAACGTGCCCCGGCGCGTCAGCCTGCGGGCCTCGACGGACGAGCTCGACGTCTCCGAGATCGCGCGCCGCTCGGGCGACGGCGGGGGTCACCGCCAGGCGGCCGGGTTCTCGAGCGAGGCCTCGATCGACGAGATCACGGAGACGATCCGGCGCGAGTTCGCCACCGCGACGAATGCCTCCTAAGCGAGGCCTGACTCCGAGCGGCCTGGTGCTCGTCGACAAGCCGGCCGGCCCCTCGTCGTTCGCGATCGTCCGCGACCTGCGCGACCGAACCGGCGCGCGGGCCGGGCACGCCGGCACCCTCGATCCCTTCGCCACGGGCCTGCTGCTCGTCCTGCTCGGCGCTTTCACGAAGCAGGCGCAGCAGTTCGTGGGCCTGACCAAGGAGTACGAGACGGCTGTGAACGTCTCGGCGACGACCACCACCGGGGATCCGGAGGGCGAGATCGTCGAGCAGCACGAACCACCGTCTGAGGATCAGCTGCAGGAGCGCATCGCCGCGCTCCGCGGCGAGGTCGACCTGCAGATCCCGGCTGCCTCGGCGATCAAGATCGGCGGCGAGCGTGCGTACAAGCTCATGCGGCGTGGGGTGGAGGTGGACATGCCCATGCGACGAACGACCGTCCACGAGCTCGAGGTGCTCGGCTACGACGGCCGAATCGCACGACTCCGGACGCACGTGAGCTCGGGCGGCTACGTCCGCTCGCTGGCCGAGGCGCTCGGCGGCCACTGCGTCTCGCTTCGGCGCACGGCCGTCGGCCCGTTCAGGATCGAGGATGCCGACGCGGAGCGCGTGATCCCGCCCGAGGAGGCCCTGGCCGAGTTGTGAAGGTCGCCCGCGACCCGTCCGAGCTCGAGCCGGCGCCGCGCGCCGTGGCCCTGGGCACCTTCGACGGGGTGCACCTTGGCCACCGACGCGTCATCGAGACCGCACGCGACACCGGCCTCCGGTCGACGGTCGTCACCTTCGACCCTCATCCGCGAGCTGCCCTCGGAAACCAGGTCGACCTGCTCTCGACGCTCGAGCGCCGGCTGGAGCTGCTCGCAGAGCTCGGAGTGGACGAGACGCTCGTCGTCGACTTCACGCTCGACCTGGCCAAGCTCGACCCGGTCGAGTTCGCGGACGAGGTGCTGAGGCCGATCGACGCGGAGATCGTTGTCGCGGGGGAGGACTTTCGCTTCGGGCGCGGGCGGCGAGGCGACCTCGACACGCTGCTCGCCCACGGCTTCGAGGTGCGACCGGTCGAGCTCCTCGAGGGCGTGTCGTCGACGCGCATTCGCGAGGTGCTCCACGAAGGGCGTGTCGACGAAGCCGCGCAGCTCCTGGGCCGCCCGTTCGAGGTGGAAGGGACGGTGGTCGCAGGCGACGCGCGCGGAGGAACGCTGGGGTTCCCGACGGCGAACCTCGCTGTGCCGCCGAACCTGCTCGTGCCCGCCTTCGGCATCTACGCGGGCAGCGCGCTCGGGCACCGGGCAGCGATCTCGATCGGGACGAATCCGCACTACGGAGGCCGGGAGCGGCGCGTCGAGCCGCATCTCCTGGACTTCGACGGCGATCTCTATGGACAGCGCCTGCTCGTCGAGCTCTGGCAGCGCCTGCGGGACGAACGTGCGTTCGAATCGGAGGAGGCATTGATCGCCGAGATCGCTCGGGACGTCGAAAAAGACGCGAACAGCGGCGCGGCCTATATAGAGAAACCCTGCAAAGACTCCGCGGAACGACCGCAAGATTTCGGTACTTGCGGGATCTCTATGACCGTGGAGCCGAAAGAGCCCAGGGGAATCAAAACCGTGCGCTGCCTGTCCTGCGGTGAGGCCTACACCAAGCCCACCGGAGGCGGGACGGTGCAGGCGAATCCGGGTTGCCCGGACTGCGGCTACGTCGGGTGGGTTCTGGCCGAGAGCCTCACGGGAGAACTCGCACATCACCGCTTCGCCTCGGATCCCCCGCGGCGCCGGTCGGCGTAACGACGCTTACCCCTCCGAAGTAATGGTGCTGCGCCGGCCAGGTGCGCGCCTCGAATCCGGCGGCCTCGAGTGCTGTCAGTGTTTCCGCCGCGAAGCCCGGCTCGAGCTGGACCGCGGAGCCGACCGGGTGGAGGCGGGGCCGGTCGACGGCCGCCTGTGGCTCCAGCCCTTCGTCGAGCACGCCCGCCACGACCTGCAGGAGAGCGCTACGCAGGCGCGTCCCTCCTGCGGCGCCGGCGGCCAGCCGCACCTCGCCGCCTTCCGAGAGCGACCACCGGCGACATCATGCTGGCCATCCGCTCGCCGGGCTGGAGCGGCGCCTGGACGAGGTCGGCCTCGCCGAGCATGCTGTTCAGGTGCAGGTCGAAGCCGGGCAGGAAGTCGCCCGAGCCGAGCCCGAGGCTCGTCGTCAGGACGCACGCGTTGCCCTCCGCATCGAGGACGGCCAGGTTCGTCGTCCCCGCGTCCGCCGTCTTGCTGCCGAGCGTTGCCACGAGGGCGAGAACACGCGCCGGCTCGTCCAGGCCGCGTAGAGCAGGCAGGGCGGCGAGCGCTCCGGGGAAGTCGCCGAGCCCGGCTCTGCGTGCGGACGGCGTGGCCACGGAACTCGAGCTCGACCGGATCGCTCCAGCGAGGCTCGTAGGCTGCGAGGTCGTCGCGGGTGACGAGCCCGCCTCGCTCCTCCATCAGCTCGAGCAACGCGTCGGCGATCGTTCCCGAATAGGCGGTTGCCGCGCCCTCTTCGGCCAGCGCCTCGAGCGCGGCGACGAGCCCCGGCTGGTGCAGGAGGTCGCCCTCCTCGAGGAGCGAGCCGGCGGGCGAGTAGATGCGGGCCCCTTCGTTCATCGTCATCACCGTGGCGAGCATCCGCAGGCATGACGCTTGCGCGGCCGGCATTGCCACGCCTTCGGCCGCGAGTCGCATGGCAGGCTCGACGAGCCGCGCCCAGGGGAGGCGGCCGTGCGCGGCCCAGAGCGCGCCGAGACCCGCAGGGACGCCGGGAACTCCGCACGAGGCGATGCCGACGGCGTAGTGCACCAGCTCCTGGCCGAACGGCACCTGCAGCTCGAGCAGCTGGGCGTCCCGCCGTTCGCCGCCGAGCCCGGGGACGGCGACGAAGCAGTCGAGATTCGCCGTCGTTCCGGTGCCGGCGTCGTGGTAAATGCCGTGTCCGCCGCCCAGGAACCCCGTCATGACGCTTTCGGCAACGCAGGAAGCGAGCGACGCTGCGACCGCCGCGTCGGCGGCGTTTCCGCCCTCGGCGAGGATCTCGGCGCCCGCCGCGGCGGTGGCGGGATGGCCTGCGGCAACAGCTTGCATCCCGAGAGTTTCGCTTCCTCGTTACCGTTTCGCCTAGTGCGAGGTGGCTGGCGGATAGCACTGCTCTCGGCGGGTGTCGCTGCCGCCGTCGTTCTCTTTCTCGTGCTCCGCGGCGAGGAGCAGGACGAGGAGCCGCAGCCGCCCCCACCGACCGCGACGCAACCGCAGGCCACCACGACGGTGGAGACACAGCCGCGACCGCCGGCTCCACTCACCGTGCGCCTCAATTCGAGGGCGCCTGGCCTGACGCGCATCAGCGTCCCCCGCGGCCGCCAGGTGGTGCTCGTCGTCACCGGCGAGCCGGGCGCGGAGATCCACCTCCACGGCTATGACGTCCTGAGACAGATCCCCGCCAACGGCGCCGGCCAGAATTCCGTTTCGCGCGACGATTCCCGGCCGCTTCGAGGTCGAGCTCGAAGCCGAGGGCCGGCAGATCGCCGATCTCACGGTGCTTCCGTGAGCTTCGACGCACCGGCTGTGCTCGCCCACGGGATCGGGGCGATTCAAGACCTGCCCGTTCCGGCGTGGCTCTTCTACTACGGGGCGGCGCTCGTCCTCGTTGCTTCGTTCGTCGCGCTCGGCGTGCTCTGGAAGGAGCCGCGTCTCGAGCGGGCGAGAGAGCGTCCCTTGGCTCCCGGACTGCAGCGAGTGCTGCTCTCGCCGGTGCTGCGGTTCGTCCTCGGTGCGCTCAGCGTCGCGTTGCTCGTGCTGGTGGTCGCCGCCGGCCTCGTCGGAACCGACTCGCCGACCCTGAACCTGGCTCCGACCTTCGTCTACGTCGTCTTCTGGCTCGGGATGCCGCTCCTCTCCGTCGTGCTGGGCGACGTGTGGCGGGTGCTGAACCCCTGGCGGGCCGCGGCGGATGCCGTCGCGTATCTGAGCGCTCGGGCAGGAGGAGCCTGGCGCCCTCCGTTCACCTATCCCGAGCGGCTCGGTGTCTGGCCGGCAGCGGCGCTGCTGGTCGCCTTCGTCGCGCTCGAGCTCGCCTACAGGCCCCCTGACGATCCCCGTGCGGTCGCGGTCGCGGCGCTCGTCTACAGCTGGATCACGTGGTCCGGCGCCGCTGCGTTCGGCCGCAGGACATGGTTCGAGAACGGCGACGGGTTCAGCGCCTACTTCGGGCTCTTCGCCCGCATGGCGGCGTTCGGCGTCCGGAAGGGAGAGGTCGTCCTGCGTGCGCCCTTCAGCGCGCTCGCCAAGGGAGGCGAGAAGGCCGGGACGGTCGCGCTCGTCGCCGTCATCCTCGGCTCGGTCGCCTTCGACGGCCTGAGCAGGACGAACTGGTGGGAGGACCGGACGCACACGGCCGCCAAGGCGTCCGTGGTCTCGATCAACCTCCTCGGGCTGCTGGGCTGCATCTTCTTTGCCGCGAGCACGTACCTGGTGGCAGTTGCCCTCGCACGGCGCCTGGCCGGCGTTGAGACCGACCTGCGAACAGCCTTTCTCGGCAGCCTGGTCCCGATCGGCTTCGCGTATCTCGTGGCGCACTACTTCTCCCTCTTCGTGCTGCAGGGCCAGTACGTGTTCCCGCTCGCCTCCGACCCGTTCGGCGACGGATGGGATCTCTTCGGGACGAAGGACTACGTCCCGGACCTGACGATCCTCGAGCCGGCCACGATCTGGTACGTGCAGGTCGGCGCCCTCGTCGATCGGGCACGTGCTCGGGCTGGTGATCGCGCACGACCGGGCGCTGTCGCTGTTCTCGTCGGTTCGCTCCGCGCTTCGCGCCCAGTACGCCATGCTGGGGCTGATGGTGCTGTACACGGTCGGCGGGATGTGGATCCTGTCCCGCCCGTGAGCGGGCTGCTGGCGCACGGTGGCGTGGGAGGCCTGGCCGTCGAGATCGCAAGCGTGCTCGCGATCGTCGCGCTCGGCCTGGCGGTCTGGGTCGGAAACCGGCGTGACCGCTCTGACGAAGAACCTTAGGGCTATCGTTTTGAGCCTGATTCGCGGTCTTTCAATCCTTGTCTGCGCCCTGGCGCTCGCCGGACTCTTGCCGGAGCCGGCCGCTGCGCACGAAGGCGGGAAGGCCCAGCCGCGCATCTCCGCGCAGGCGCGCGGCAACGGCTTCAACCGCACGATCGTCGTCCGCCTGAACGACCTCGACAGCGGCGATCCGATCTCGGGCGCCAACGTGAAGTTGCGAGCGCAGATGACCCGTCCGCATGTCATGACACTGATCCCGCGGACGGTCCCCGAGACGAAGCGCCCGGGTATCTACAGCCTGCCGTACACGTTCGTGATGCCCGGCGACTGGAACGCCGAGTTCGAGGTCACGGGGCCCAAGGTCGTCACCGCCAAGGCCGACCTCGACGTCCCCATCGCGGTCACCGCGCCACCTCCGACGGCCACGACGCCGAACGCACCTGCTCCACTGCCGACGAGGCTCGAGACCTCGATCAGCGAGCGCGACTGGGTGTCGATGGGTGTCCTCTGGCTGCATGGCCTGGCCTCGCTCGGCTGGATCGTCGGCGTGCTCGTGATGGCGATCGCGCTGTCCGTTCCGCCGCTGCTCACGGAAGGTGCACGCGCCGGGATCGCGCGTTGGTACCGGTCGTGGGGGGCCTGGGTGCACTGGTCGGCCGTGCCGCTCATCGTCGCCACCGGGATCTACAACATGGTGTACGTCACGCCGTTCGAGCTGGCCGTGACCCCGAGCGCGATCGACGACCTCTCGAATATCCCGTACGGGCGCACGTATGAAGCGATCCTGCTCTTCAAGCTGGCGCTCTTCGTCGTGCTGCTCGTCAGCGGGAACGATGCTGCTGATGCGCACGATCCGGCCCCAGCCGGCCGCAGAGCCCGGCGCCGGCGCCGGTGCGGACGCTCGTCATCGCACTGGGGACTTCAGGCGTCGTCTACCTGTTGACCGTGCCCTTGATCCTCGCAGCGGCCATGGCGCTGCGGTACGTGCACATCCTCAGCCACGTCGCCGAGGTCGTAAACATCCAACTGCTACCCTAGGCGCCGACCGCAGCCTCAGCCGCGCGTGGCGCTTCCTACGGCGGCTTGGACTGCGGAGTCTTGTTGTTTTAGGAGGTGCTGGATGACCCTTACGAAGGAAGCGAAGCTGGAAATCATCGGCAAGCATGGCCGCTCAGAGGCGGACACGGGCTCGCCGGAGGTTCAGATCGCGTTGCTCACAACGCGTATCAACGAGCTGACCGAGCATCTGCGCGCGCACTCGAAGGACCACCATTCGCGGCGCGGCCTGCTCAAGCTCGTCGGCCAGCGTCGGCGGCTGCTGGACTACTTCCAGAAGCGCAACCTCGAGGGATACCGCGCCCTCATCAAGGAGCTGGGCCTCAGGCGCTAGCTCCTCGTAATCGGAGGGTGGGAGTTGAGCGAGCGCCCGGCAGGACGCTGACTCAACCTCCACCTTCCACGATCGAGTGGAGGAACGATGACTACCACGACTGAACAGCTCGCGACGGTGTCCGTCACCATCGGCGAGCAAGAAATGACCTTCGAGACGGGGAAGCTCGCCAAACAGGCGGACGGCTCCGTGCTCGTCCGCGCCGGGGACACGATGGTCCTGGCGACCGCCCAGGGGAAGATGGAGGGCCGTGAAGGCGCCGACTTCTTCCCGCTCACCGTCGACGTCGAAGAGCGCATGTATGCCGCCGGGAAGATCCCCGGCGGTTTCTTCAAGCGCGAAGGACGGCCGACCGAGCGCGCCATTCTGACCGCGCGCATGATCGACCGCCCGATCAGGCCGCTCTGGCCGTCGGGCTACAAGAACGAGGTGCACGTCGTCTGCACGACCCTGTCGGCCGACCTCGTCACCGCGCACGACATCCTCTGCATCAACGGGGCCTCGGCCGCGCTGATGATGTCGCCGCTGCCCTTCCTGGGCCCGGTGGGCGCCGTCCGCGTCGGCCGCGTCAACGGCGAGTTCGTCTTCAACCCGTCTTTGCAGGTCGTCGAGGAGGAGAGCACCCTCGACCTGATCGTCGTCGGCACGAGAGACGCGCTGACGATGATCGAGGCCGGCGCCGAGGAGATCCCCGAGGACGAGATCCTCGAGGCTTTCGAGCTCGCGCACGCCGAGATCGTGAAGATCTGCGACGCGCAGGAAGATCTCAGGCGTCAGGCCGGCAAGCCCAAGTACCTCGACCCGGAGCTGACCGCCGAGCTGGAGTCCCAGCACGCGGACCGGATCCGCGAGCAGATCGCCGCCGCTGGGCCTTCGGGAGGCAGCAGGCGCCGTCGAGGAGCTCACGACCGAGCTCGCACCAGAGCTGAACATGGACTCCGGGGAAGAGGACATCCTTCGCCAGATCCAGGTTCGAGCGTCGCTGGACACGATTCTCGAGAGCGTTCGCCTCCAGGTCGTCGAGCAGTACGTCCGCGAGCAGTTCGAGGACGACCTGCGTGCGTTGACCGAAGCCGAGCAGGATTCGAAGGCTCTGAAGTCGGCGAAACGCCAGCTTCTCTTCGATCGCATCATCGAGTCCGTCGAGCTGCCCTTCCCGGTTGGGCCGGCCACGGTGGACGGCGACGGGCCGGTGGTCAAGGACTCGCTGACGAAGCAGTTCGTCAAGAAGGCCGCCGAGGCGATCTACAAGCAGCTCGTGCGACAGAAGATCGCCGTGGACAAGCGGCGCCCGGACGGCCGCGCTGCGGAGGACATCCGCGACGTGACGTGCGAGGTGTCCGTCGCTGCGCGCACGCACGGCTCGGCGCTCTTCCAGCGCGGACAGACGCAGATCATGAGCCTGCTCACGCTGGGGACTGCGAAGGAGGGGCAACGCATAGACGACCTCTCACTCGAGTCCGACCGGCGCTTCATGCACCACTACAACTTCCCGCCCTACTCGGTCGGCGAGACCGGGTTCATGCGGGGGCCGAAGCGCCGTGACATCGGCCACGGTGCGCTCGCACAGCGCGCGCTCGAGCCGATGATCCCGTCGCTCGAGGACTTCCCGTACACGATCCGCATCGTCTCGGAGACGCTCGAGTCCAACGGCTCCTCGTCGATGGGGTCGGTCTGCGGCTCGACGCTCGCGCTCATGGACGCCGGCGTGCCGATCAAGGCGCCCGTCAGCGGCATCGCCATGGGCCTCGTCAAGGAAGGCGACGAGCACGTGATCCTGACGGACATCCAGGGCGCGGAAGACCACCTGGGCGACATGGACTTCAAGGTCGCCGGCTCGCGGGACGGCATCACCGCCCTGCAGATGGACATCAAGATCACCGGCGTCACGCAGGAGATCATGAGAAACGCGCTCGAGCAGGCGAAGCGGGCGCGCGAGTTCATCCTCGACAAGATGGCGGAGGCGCTGCCGGAGACGCGCACGCAGCTGGCCGAGCACGCACCGCGCATCTCGACCGTCAAGATCGATCCCGAGAAGATCGGGATGATCATCGGCAAGGGCGGCGAGACGATCCGCGCGCTCGAGGGCGACTACGAGGTGCAGATCGACATCGAGGAGGATGGCACGATCCTCATCTACGCCACCGAGGGCACGAAGGCCAACGCGGCCATCGAGGCCATCGAGGGGCTGACCAAGGAGCCCGAGGTGGGGGACACCTACACCGGCAAGGTCGTCAAGACGACCGACTTCGGCGCCTTCGTCGAGCTGAAGAAGGGCACCGACGGGCTGCTCCACGTCTCGAACGTGGGCCCGGGCCGGGTCGGCCACATCGAGGACGTGGTCGAGCGCGGAGACGTGCTCGACGTGATCGTGCAGGAGGTCGACAAGGCGCGCGGCCGGATCGGCCTCAAGCTCGTCGCCAAGCACGAGAACGGATCGCTCGTCCAGCCCGAGGAGCTGATCGAGCGGGCGAAGGACGCCCCGCCGCGCGAGCGGACCGAGCGTCCGCCACGCCGTGACGGCGGCGGCCGCGATCGCGGCGGCCGTCGATAGCTGACGAATCCTGGAGTAGTGCCCCGTCCTAGGGCGGGGCACTACGATCCCGTCGTGCAGAAGTACGTCATCTCGGAGCTCGACTCGGGCCAGCGCGTCATCACGGAGCGGCTGACGAGCGTGCGCTCGGTCGCGCTCGGCTTCTGGATCGGAGCCGGGTCGCGTGACGAGACGCCCGCGCGGGCCGGGGTCTCGCACTTCCTCGAGCACCTGCTCTTCAAGGGCACCGAGCAGTACACGGCGCAGGAGATCGCGGAGATCTTCGACGCATTCGGCGGCGAGCTGAACGCGGCCACCTCGCGCGAGCACACGGTCGTGTACGTGCGCGTCACCGACCGCCACCTGGAGGCCGCACTCGATGTGATGAGCGACATGGTCTATGCGCCATTGCTGGCCGACATCGACTCCGAGCGCGAGGTCGTCCTGGAGGAGATCGCCATGTACGAGGACGCGCCGCACGAGCTCGTCCACGACCTCTTCTCACAGGCCGTGTTCGGCGACCATCCGCTGGGCCGGCCAGTGATCGGCACCGCCGATGTGATCTCGACTGTGGGCCGCCGAACGCTGGCCACGTACCACCGGACGATGTACGTCCCGGGCAACATCGTGTTCGCGGCGGCGGGCAACCTCCACCACGAGGACCTGCTGGCGCTGCTCGAGCGCACCGAGAAGAAGGTCACGGAGACTCCGGCCCGCCAACGGCGCGTGCGCTCGCCCCTCGTGAAGCCTCCGTCGCCGAGCGTCCGCTTCCTCCGCAAGAAAACCGAGCAGTACCACGTCTGCGTGGGCGCGCCGGGAATCGCGCGCTCTGACCGCAGGCGCTTCGCCGCCTCGCTGCTCGACGGCCTGCTCGGAGGCTCCGCCTCGTCACGCCTCTTCCAGGAGATCCGCGAGAAGCGGGGCATGGCGTATGCGGTCTACACCTTCGGCGCGCAGTACACCGACACGGGCCTGATCGGCTTCTACGTCGGGACGCGCGAGGAGAACCTGGGCGAGTGTCTGGAGATCGCGCTTGGCGAGATCGCCGACGTGGCCGCGGGCAACGTGAGCGAGACCGAGCTCGAGCGGGCGAAGGAGAACCTCAAGGGGCGGATCCTGCTCTCGATGGAGGCGACCTCGAACCGCATGAGCCGGCTCGGGAAGTCTTTGATCACCGACACCGAGCTGCTCTCGATCGACCGCATCGCCGCCGAGATCGACGCGGTGCCGGCCGAGGCCGTCTCGGAGCTCGCCGGGATGCTGCTCGCGCCCGAGAAGCTCTCGGCCTCCGGCATCGGCCCGAGCGAGGAGCGGTTCCGTCAGGCGCTGAGGCGCATCGACCTGACGCCGGCCTCCCGGGCCGCAGCGGCGTGAAGGTCGCGCTCGTCGGTTATCGGGGGAAGGTCGGCTCTGTCTTGCACCCGGCGCTCGAGGAGGCCGGCCATCAAGTCACCCCCATCGGCCGCGATGACCCGATCCAGATCGAGGGCCACGATGCGGCTGTCAACTTCACGCGGCCCGACGTCGTCTTCGTCACGGTCAAGCGGAGCCTGGAGCAGGGCGTCCCGAACATCGTCGGGACAACGGGGCTCGGCCCGGAAGAGCTGACGGCTCTCGGCGAGCTCGCCGGGGAGCAGGGCGTGCAGCTGTTCGTGGCGCCGAACTTCGCCGTCGGCGCGGTGTTGATGATGCGCTTCGCGGCCGAGGCGGGACGGGTCCTGCCGCGCTCCGAGATCATCGAACTGCACAACGAGTCGAAGCACGATGCCCCCTCGGGCACGGCGAAGGCCACGGCGGATCTGCTGGTCGGCGACACTCCGATCCACTCGGTGCGCCTGCCGGGGCTCGTGGCCCACCAGGAAGTGCTCTTCGGCGAGCCGGGAGCCCTGTTGACGATCCGCCACGACGCGTACTCGCGCGAGGCGTACGTCCCGGGCGTGCTGCTGACCCTGGAGCGGTTACCGAGCTTGCCGCCGGGGCTCACGGTCGGCCTCGAGAGCCTGCTCTAGAATGCACGCCGTGCTAGGCGAGCTCCTGACGGCGATCGTGACGCCGTTCGACAGAGACGGCGCGGTCGACTACGAGCGGTTTCGCGACCTGGCGCGCCACTGTGTCGAGAACGGCTCCGACGGTCTCGTGGTCGCCGCAACTACGGGCGAGTCGCCGACCCTCACCGACGACGAACGCTTCGAGCTGTTCTCAACAGCCGTAGACGCGGTCGGCGACGGCGCCACCGTCATCGGCAGCACGGGCACCTACTCGACCGCCCACTCTGTCCACCTGACCGAGCGGGCGCACGAGCTCGGCGTCGACGGGTTCCTCGTTGTGACTCCGTACTACAACAGGCCGCCGCCGCGCGGAATCGTCGAGCACTTCAAGGCGATCGCAGCGGTGAGCGACCGTCCGATCATCGCCTACAACATCCCGCAGCGGGTCGCGGTCAACATCGAGCCGGAGACGATCGCCGAGCTGGCCGAGATCCCGACCGTGAAGGCCGTCAAGCAGGCGACCGAGCAGATCGAACAGGCCAAGCGGATCGTCGACGAGACCGACCTCGACCTCTACGCCGGGAGCGATCACCTGGTCTACCCGTTCCTCGAGGTGGGCGGTGTCGGCGGGGTATGCGTGCACAGTCACATCGCCGGCACGCAGGTGAAGGAGATGATCCGCCTCTACAAGGCCGGGGACACGGAGGCCGCCCACGCGATCGACGAGGAGCTGAAGCCCGTCGTCGAGGCACTGGGGGTGACGATCAACCCGATCCCGGTGAAGGCCGCGCTGAACATGCTCGGCCACGATGTGGGCGGGCTGCGGCTGCCGCTCGTCGAGGCGACCGACGAGGAGCTGATCGAGATCCGGTCAGGCCTCGAGCGCGCCGGCGTGCTCGCGTCCGTCCGCGTCTAGCACCTTTTTCGAGAGCACGACAACGGTTTCGGGCGCTTCCGCGAAGGTGAGCCCGATCCGGTCGACTGAAGCGCGGAGGGCCGGCCAAACGTGTGGCGCGGGACGATCGAGCCCTCGGAGGACGAGGAACCCGACCAGCGCGCTGTTCTCGCGCCTGAGCGGCAAGGCGAGGGACACGTGGCCGCCGCTCAGCTCGGCGCCGAGGTCGATGGAGATGTCGTGGCCGGATTCCGCCTCGCGGAGGAGCCAGCTGACCAGGACCGTTTCCGGAGGTCCGGGTTCGTTTCCGCGCTCCAGAACGAGTGTCCCGCCCGCGCCGTCCTCGCGCCATTCGACCAGCGCTGCGTAGTCGACACGCCACGCCTCTCCGACAGCGTCGACGACTCGCCCGAAGATCTTCGTGCGGTTTTCTCCGCCCGCGAGCGCCTCGTCGATCGCCGCGGACAGCCGGCGGGTCCGAAGACGCATGGTCATCCACATTTGCAGCCCGAGCAGAGCAGCGACTCCTCCGACGAGGGTGACCGGTACGAGCCCCATGCCGAGCCCGCCGAGAACGACGGTCACGCCGCCGAGAGCCAGCAGCTCCGGCCGCCGGCGCAGCTCGCTGCGGCGGGGGAGGTGAAACTGCTCGTGCGCGCCGGCGTCGCGCAGCAAGCCCAGCTCATCTGCGGTGAGGACCTCGGCCGGGTCGATGCCGCGCCGAACGGCCACGAAGGCCTTCGCGATCGCCGGATGAAACTGAGTGCCGCTACCGCGCTCGATCTCCTCGAGCGCTTCGAAGTGCGTCAGGCGGCGCCGCTTGAACGGGCGATCCGTGGTCATCGCGTCGAAGCTGTCGGCCACGATCAGGAAGTGCGCGGCGAGCGGGAGGTCGGTGAGCTGCGCGCCGTAGTAGCCCGCGCCGTCGTAGCGCTCGCGGTGGTACTCGACCGCCTGGGCCTGCGCGGCCGCGAAGCGGAAACGCTGCAGGAGGCGCGCCGAGAGTCGCGGAGCCCGCCGGACGGAGGCCCACTCGGCGTCGTCCAGCTGGCCGGGCTTGCGGAGGACGGACGCGTCGACCGCGACCTTGCCGAGGTCGTGGAGCCGCCCGGCCCACCAGAGGCGGGAAGCCTCGGCGCGGGGGAGGCCCAGCCCGTCGGCCAGCTCGCGCACGTACTGGGCGACGCGCACGGAATGCCCGTGGGTCGACGGGTCACGCTCGTCGACGATGTTGGCGAAGGTCTCGAGCGCCGTTGCCATCTCGCGCCTCAGCCGCCCGAGGCGGCCGTAGATCGAATCGAGCAGGAGCAAGACGGGGGTGAGGGCCGCGGCGAGCCAGAGGTTCTCCAGGGCGGCGAACGCGAGCAGGAGGCCGAGGCCGACTTCGGCGGCGGTCGTGAGGACATCGGCCTGCGGCAGCAGCCGTCCGCCCATGAGCGCCGCCGCCAGGCTTCTGATCGCGCCGTAGACCATGCCCAGGACGGCGATGGCCAGAAGATCCTCGGAGACGTAGATCTCGCCCGGGGTCGAGCCCGCGAGCTGGAACGCCAAGCCGCCGGCCAGCGCTGCGATCCCCAGGCCCGTAGCGCGCACGAGGCTCTTGCGCCAGGGCTCACCCTTGAACGGGCGGACGGCGAGCGTGCCAACGAAGCCGATCAGAGCCGCAGGCCAGGCGCCGAGCACGATGATCGACGCCACATGGACCGGCGCCGACAGGGAGAAGCGCTCGCCATCGAGCTCAGGCAGGAGCTCATCGTCCGAGCGCTGAAAGAGCTCGGCGAGGAGGAAAGCAGCGGTGAGCAGGGCGAAAGTGCCCGGGGAAGGCATGGCCTCTAGCTGATCGGCCCTTACGGGGTACCCCTTTAGGGATACTGGGACCGTGACCGACCAGGCACTGCGAATCATCCCCCTCGGCGGCCTCGGCGAGGTGGGCAAGAACATGATGGTCTACGAGATCGGCGGCGAGATCGTGATCGTCGACGCAGGGCTGGCCTTCCCGCGGGACGAGCACCTCGGGGTCGACCTGATCCTCCCGGACTTCGGGTACCTGAAGGAGCACGACGGTCAGATCCGCGCACTCCTCCTCACGCACGCGCACGAGGATCACGTGGGCGCGCTGCCGTATCTGATGCGGGCCGTCCGCATCCCCGAGATCTGGGGGACGAAGCTGACGCTCGGGCTCATCCAGTCGAAGCTCGACGAGCACGGCCTCCTGAACGTCGCGGAGCTGAAGGAGATCGATCCGGATCAGCCCCCCGTGCAGATCGGGCCTTTCCGCGCCGACTTCGTGCGCATGGCGCACTCGGTACCCGACTGCGTGGCGATCATGCTCGAGACCGCGGCCGGCCGGATTCTCCACACGGGCGACTACAAGCTCGACCACACGCCGGTCGACGGCCTGCGCACCGACGTCGGGAAGCTGGCCGAGCTGGGAAACCGGGGCATCGACCTCCTGCTCGGGGACTCGACGAATGCGGAGCGACCGGGTGTCACCGGCTCGGAGCGGCTCGTCGGGGAGGCCTTCCGCCACATCATCCCGGTCCGCGAGGGTCGCGTCCTGATCGCCTGCTTCGCATCGAACGTGCACCGCATGCAGCAGGCGGTGAACGTCGCCGCCGAAGCGGGCCGAAAGGTCGCCGTCGTCGGTCGCTCGATGCGCAAGAACATGAACATCTCTCGCAACCTCGGCTACCTCGACGCGCCGGACGACGCCATCATCCGCCCCGCGGAGCTCGAGCACCTCGCGCCGCACGAGGTGCTCATTCTCTGCACCGGCAGCCAGGGCGAGCCGATGTCGGCTCTCACGCGCGTCGCGTACAACGACCACCCGGCTGTCTTCGTCGAGCGTGGGGACACCGTGATCCTCTCGGCGAAGCCGGTGCCGGGCAACGAGCTACGAGTTCACGACACGATCAACCGGCTGGCCAAGGCCGGCGCCGAGGTGCTGCATCAGGAGATCGCCAACGTCCACGTGTCGGGCCACGGCAACTCGGAGGAGATCCGGACGATCATCGGTCTCGTCAGGCCGAAGGCGTTGATGCCGGTCCACGGCGAGTTCCGGATGCTGGCCGCGCATGCGCAGCTCGCTCGCGACGGCGGCGTGCCCGCGGACTCGATCGTCCTCGCGGAGAACGGCTCGGTCGTCGAGCTCGCCAAGGGCCGCCCGCCGCGCATCGTCGGCGAGGTCGAGACGGGCATGACGTTCGTCGACGGGCTTGGAGTGGGGGACGTGAAAGACGTGGCGATCCGCGACCGGCGTCATCTCTCGGAGGACGGCGTCTTGATCGTCGTGGCGACGGTCAGCGAGAACGGTGCAGCGAGCTCCGGTCAGCCGGAGCTGATCGCACGCGGCTTCGGCGATACGGGGCCGCTACTGGACGAGCTTCGCAGCGAGGCGGCTCGCGTCCTCGACGACTGCCTCCAGAAAGACATCAGCGAGATCAAGCTCATTCAGGAGCACCTGCACGACTCACTCGGTCAAGTGATCTACGACAGAACGCAGCGGCGGCCGATGATCCTTCCAGTCATAGTGGAAGTATGAGCGCAACTCGAGCAGAGCCCGGTTGGGCAGATGTCCTGATGGACGAAGCGGCTGACCCGGCAACCGGTCAGCGCCTCGTCGCGCAGCTGCGCGCCTGTCAGGTCTCCGCGCTCGCCTTCTGTCGCCTCCTCGAGCGCTGGTCGCGTGGAGAAGCCGATCCCTCCACGCCGGGTGGTCGCGAAGCCGCGCTGAGAAGGGCCGCGGAGCGCTGCGAGACTGCTCTGGTCGGCCTCGAGCACCCGCTCGGTCGCTACCTGCTCGAGCTGGAGGCAGACCGTGCTGAAGGCCGCTCCTGGTACGGCGAGCCCGGACAGGCCGAGCTCGTGGAGTGGGCGCCCGTCCTGCAAAAGGCCGGCGTGCACGCCTCACCGGTGCGGGTCACCCAGGCGTATCTCGAGCTCGCAGTGCTCGTCAGGGCGCTGGAAGGGCTGGAGAGCGCCGCGAGGATCCGGTCCGCGCCTGATCGCTCGTCCCTGTGGGCCGGCCTGTTCGACCTGCGCGAGAACCTGCTCGGCCGCGCGGCCGAAGAGCTCAAAGCGCTCGCCGCCTAGTCCAGCGTGCCAGGCACGTGCCTGGCACCGAGACACGTCGTTCTGGTACAGGCAGCAGGAAGGCGCCCGGGCGCAGCGAACTCGCCGCCATGGCGACCAAGCGCCGAAAACGCGCGACCCCGAGGCCGAAGCCCCGCACGCCCTCCCGCGTGAAGAAGACGAAGCGGAAGCGCGCCAAGAGCCACCACCAGCACCCTGAGCTGGTGGGGCTCGGCCTCGCGGCCTTCGGCTTCTTCCTGTCGACGGTCGTCTATTTCGGATGGAACGGAGGCACGGTCGGCGGGTGGGTCGTCGATGCGGTGCGCACGGTCATCGGCGAGGCGGTCTACGCACTGCCGCTCGCGCTCATGGTCGTTGGTGGGCTGATGCTGACACGGAGCGCGCTCGTCGAGTTGCGCCCCTTCCGCACTGGCATCGCCGTGTCCGCCCTCGGGCTGATGCTCACGCTGGGCAAGCACGGAGGCTGGATCGGGGCTGCGCTTGCCGGCACCCTCGCGACGCTGCTCGGGGAAACGGGGGCCGCGATCGCCGGCGCCACCGCTCTGGTCGCAGGGATCCTGCTGCTCACAGGGGCCTCTGTGGGAGCCATGCTGCGCCGCTCCGGCACGGCCGTCCGCGCCACAGCGCACGCCGCTCGCGCGGCCTTCGACGCGGGCGAGCCACCCGAGATCATTTCCACGGCGCCGCTCGCCCATCCACCTGTCGACGGCGCATCCGCCTTCCCCGACGTCGTCGGCCGGGCCGAGCCTGCAGCGCTCATCCCGTTCCCCACCGAGGAATCGGTCCTACCTGAGCCGGACGAGGAGCCCGACGAGCCGAGCCTCTTCGACGCGACGCCGATCGCCAAGGACTACCGCCTGCCGGACCGCACGCTCCTCCGCACCGGAACGTCGAACGGCGCGCCTGCCGAGGCCAGCTCGCAGGTCGCCCAGTCCTTGACGCAGGCGCTCGGCGAGTTCGGCGTCCAGTCCAGCATCGTCGGCCAGATCGTCGGCCCGCGCGTGACGCGTTACGAGCTCCAGCTCGCGCCGGGAACGAAGATGTCGAAGGTCTCGGCCCTCAAGGACGATCTCTCGTACGCGCTCGCGACGACCGAGATCCGCATCCTCGCGCCGATCCCGGGCAAGCAGGCGGTCGGCGTCGAGGTGCCGAACCTGAGCCCGAACCTGGTCACCCTCGGAGACGTCTACGACGACCTGCCGCAGACGGCGAGCCCGCTCTCCGTGTGGCTCGGCAAGGACATCTCCGGCAACGCGGTCTGGACCGACCTGGCGCGGATGCCGCACATCCTGATCGCCGGCACCACCGGCTCGGGCAAGTCCGGCTGCATCAACACCATCCTCACGTCGACGCTCCTGCGGGCGGGGCCGGACGACGTTCGCATGATCCTGATCGACCCCAAGCGCATCGAGCTCTCGTACTACGAGTCGATCCCACACCTGCTGACGCCCGTCGTCTCCAGCCCCAAGGAGGCGGCAATCGTGCTGGCCAACCTGATCGCCGAGATGGAGAAGCGCTACGAGCGGCTCAGCGGGGTGCGCGCACGCAACCTGCCCGAGGCGAATCGCGCCTTCCGCAAGCGCGGCGAGGAGACCCTGCCGTACCTGCTCGTCGTCATCGACGAGCTCGCCGACCTGATGATGATCTCCCCGCAGCAGGTCGAGGACGCGATCATCCGGCTCGCGCAAAAGTCCCGTGCCGTCGGCATCCACCTCGTGCTCGCCACGCAGCGGCCGTCCGTGGACGTGATCACCGGGATGATCAAGGCGAACGTCCCCTCCCGAATCGCGTTCGCCGTCTCCAGCCAGACAGATTCGCGAGTCATCCTCGACCAGGCCGGCGCCGAGAGCCTCCTCGGGCAGGGCGACATGCTCTTCAAGCCGCTCGGCACCTCACGCCTGCAGCGCCTGCAGGGCGCGTACGTCAGCGAAGAGGAGATCGCGCTCATCGTCGAGCAGTGCAAGGGCCAGCGCGAGCAGCAGCTCGACGAGTCGCTGCTCGAGGCGCCGGAGGCCTCGTCCGGCGAGGCCGGCGGTGACGACGGCGAGTTCGATCCGGATCAGGATCCGTTGCTCGATCGCGCGATCGAGGTCGTCGTCCAGGCCCAGACGGCATCGACGTCACTGCTCCAGCGCCGATTGCGCGTGGGCTACACCCGGGCCGGACGCCTGATCGACATGCTCGAGCGCCGCGGGATCATCAGCGGGTACGAAGGGTCGAAGCCCAGGCGGGTACTCATAGAAGAGGCCCAGCTCGACCGCGTACTCAGCTAGGAGGCTTGGCGGAACTCGCTCGTCGCCGGGGCGCGATGGTCGTTCCGAGGCAAGGACGCAGGGGCCAATAGTTTTCACTATTGGCCCGACTGAGGACGCGGCTTCGGGGCGAGCAGCGCGTTCCGGCGGCACAGTCGCTGTTTCGCCAAGCCCTCCTCGCGGCCGCTCGCTCGTTTAGCATCGCCTCCTGGAAAGACACAGCGGGTCAGAGGAGGCGTTAGTGACAAAGAAACGATGGGTGTCGTGGCTCCTGATGGTGCTGACGACGCTCTTGCTGGCCGTCGGAGCGGCCGCGTGCGGCGGCGACGACGACGGCGGTGGGGAAGGCGGCGACTCGATCAAGGTCGCCCTCGTCACCGACACGGGCGGTGTCGATGACCGCGGCTTCAACGAGTTTTCCATCAACGGCCTCGAAAAGGCCGAGACGGACCTCGACATCGAGAAGCGCATCTACGTCTCGGAATCGGCCGACGACTACGAGCCGAATTTGACGGCCGCCGCGGACGACGGGAACGAGCTGGTGATCGCAGTCGGGTTCCTGCTCGCTCCGGCGACGATCAAGGTGGCCACCGACAACCCGGACGTCTCGTTCGCCGGGGTCGACCACTTCTACGGCAAGGAAGGCGACGGATGCGAGAAGGCGGGCACGTGTGCGGTCCCGAACGCCCTCGGCATGCAGTACCCGTCGGAGGAGTCGGGCTACCTCGCGGGAGTCGTGGCCGCCCTCATGACGAAGACCAACACCGTGTCCACGGTCGGCGGCATCAAGATCCCGCCGGTCGACAACTGGATCGGCGGCTTCCAGCAGGCGGTCAAGGACACGAAGCCGAACGTGAAGCTCCTGAACGCGTACTCGGATAACTTCGACGACCTGGCCAAGTGCAAGGAGATCGCCCTCGACCAGATCGGGCAGGGCTCCGACGTCGTGTTCCAGGTCGCAGGCAAGTGCGGCCTCGGCGCGATCGGCGGGGCGTGCGAGAAGAACGTCTACGCGATCGGCGTCGACGTCGACCAGTCCAGCCAGGGCGACTGCGTGATCGTGAGCGCGCTGAAGCCACTGGAGTCCTCCGTCTTCGACGTCATCTCGACGTTCAAGGACGGCCAGTTCAAGGGCGGGACGAACGCGTTCTACGGCGTCGCGGATCTGCCTGACGCTGAGCTCCTGACCGAGTTCACGTCGGTCGTCCCACAGAACGTGAAGGACGCTGTCGATGCAGCGGAGGCAAAGCTGAAGGACGGCACGATCGATCCACCGGCCAAGCCAGAAGACGTCAAGTAGGACAGATGAACAGGTACGGGGGCGGGCATAGGGCTCGCCCCCGTACGATCTCCGCGGCATGAGCGCGACTGAGACCCCCATCCTCGAGATGCAGGGAATCACCAAGCGATTCCCCGGGGTGGTTGCGAACGACGGCGTCGACTTCGACTTGCGGCGTGGAGAGGTGCATGCGCTGCTCGGAGAGAACGGCGCCGGCAAGTCGACGCTCATGAACGTCCTCTACGGGTTGTACGGCCCGGACGAGGGGGAGATCCGGGTGAAGGGCAAGGCGGTCTCGATCCGGAGCCCGAAGGACGCGATCGACCTCGGCATCGGGATGGTGCACCAGCACTTCATGCTCATCCCGGTGATGACGGTCGCCGAGAACATCGTGCTCGCGATCGAGCCCACCCACGCGAAGCTTCTGCTCGACTACGACGCGGCCGTCGAGCGCGTGGAGCAGATCGCCCGCACGTTCAGCTTCGCCATCAATCCGCGTGCGCGCGTCGAGAACATCAGCGTCGGCCAGCAACAGCGGGTGGAGATCCTGAAGGCTCTTTATCGCGGGGCCGAGATCCTGATCCTCGACGAGCCGACGGCGGTCCTGACACCGCAGGAGGCCAAGGAGCTCTTCGGGATCCTGCGCTCACTGACCGGGGAGGGTATGTCGGTCATCTTCATCAGCCACAAGCTCCACGAGGTGCTCGACATCGCAGACCGCGTGACCGTCCTGCGGCGCGGCAAGCAGATCGAGACGCTGCCGCGCGAGGGCGCGACCCAGGCGCAGCTGGCCAAGTCGATGGTCGGGCGCGAGGTGCTGCTTCGCGTCGACAAGAAGCCGTCCGAGCCGGGCGAGCCGCTGCTGCAGGTGGAGGACCTGCACGTCATCGACGAGCGTGGGCTACCCGCCGTGCGAGGCGTTTCGTTCGAGGTCAAGGCCGGGGAGATCGTCGGCCTGGCGGGCGTCGACGGCAATGGTCAGACCGAGTTGATCGACGCCCTCACGGGCTTGACCAAGATCGAGAGCGGGCTGATTCGCGTCGGCGGGCACGACGTGACACGTGACTCCGCACGCGAGCGCATGGACGAGGGGATCGGGCACATCCCCGAGGACCGCCAGCGACGCGGCCTCGTCCTCGACTTCACACTGGCCGAGAACATCGGCCTGCACGACTATCGGAAGGAGCCGAACTCCCGGTTCGGCTGGCTCCGACCGAGCCGGCTGATCGCCCTCGCGCGCAGGCTGCTCAAGGAGTTCGACGTGCGCGGCGGCACGCCGACGACGCTCGCCTCGGCCCTGTCGGGCGGCAACCAGCAGAAGGTCGTCATCGCCCGGGAGGTGGAGCGCGACCCGCGGGTGCTCGTGGCGGGGCAGCCGACGAGGGGGCTCGACGTCGGTGCCATCGAGTTCGTGCACCGCCGGCTCGTCGAGGAGCGGGACGAGGGCCGCGCGGTCCTGCTCGTCTCGCTGGAGCTCGAGGAGATCATGTCGCTCTCCGATCGGATTCTGGTCATTTTCGGCGGCCAGATCGTGGGTGAATACGGCCCCGACGTCACGGAGGAGGAGTTGGGCATCGCGATGACGGGCGGAACGCGCGAGGCGGCTGCGTGACCGTCACGCCCCCGGCGCCCCCGCCGGAGAAAGACGAGGTCTACTCGCTGCGGGCGGGGCTCTACGAGCGCGCCGGAGGCATCCTCGTTCCCGTCGCGGCCACGGTCCTCGCCTTCCTGATCGGCGGCCTGGTCGTGCTGATCACCGGGCACAACCCGTTGACGGCCTACAAGGCGATCTTCGAGGGAGCGGGCTTCAACTGGTTTCTGCCGTGGGTGACGGGGGACGAGCGCGACGCGGCTGCCCGTGACCTCCAGCAGACCCTCCGTCAGGCCACACCGCTCATCCTCGCCGCGCTCGCGGTCGCGTTCGCCTTCCGCTGCGGCCTCTTCAACATCGGCGGACAGGGCCAGTACTGGGTCGGGTTCATCGCAGCGCTCTACGTCGGGACGCATCTTCCTGACCTGAACCGGCCGACCCACGTCGTGCTCGCTATCGGCGCGGGCATCGTCGGCGGTGCGATCTGGGGCGGCATCGCAGGGCTGCTTCGCGCCACAGTCGGCGCCCACGAAGTGATCACGACGATCATGCTCAACTGGATCGCCATCTTCGGCGGCCAGTACTTATTCGAGCTGAACGGGCCGTTACAGGGGGCGCTGCCCGGGCTCCCTCGCTCCGACGTGGTCTTCGACTCCTCGAAGCTGTGGATCCTCTGGTCGCCGTACCTGCACGCCGGGCTCCTCTTTGCGGTCGGCGGCCTGCTCGTCTACTACGTGATCCTCAACCGGACGACCTTGGGGTACGAGGTGCGTGCCGTCGGCTTCAACCCCGAGGCTGCTCGCTACAGCGGCATCGCGGTGCGCAGGAGCTACTTCCTCGCCCTCGCCATCTCCGGCGCGTTTGCGGGGCTCGCAGGGGCGATCGACATCATCGGCTTCAAGTACTCGGTGGATACGAGCGACTTCGGGACCAACACGGTCGGCTACACGGCGATCGCGGTCGCGCTCCTCGGCCGCAACAAGCCGATCGGCATCTTCTTTGCGGGCATCCTGTTCGCAGCGTTGAACACCGGGACGTCCTCGCGCCAGCTCGACCCGGAGGTGTTCGAGCCCGCTCTCGCCAGCGACCTCTCGACGATGATCCAGGCGCTCGTCATCTTCTTCGTGGGCGCCGAGCTCTTGATCCACTACATCTGGCGCGCGAGGCGCTATGTCGGCCTCGGACCGGCCGTGCCGGAGAAGGCGGCCCCGTGATCGACAACGTTCGCGCGGTCGCCCGGCCCCGGCCGATCGCAATTTTCGGCATTCTCATCGGGCTCCTCGCGTTCTGGGTCGCGCTCCCGCCCTGGACGGTTCGGGGCATCGCGTATCCGATTGGGATCGGGCTGCTGGCCGTGACGTGGGGCCTCGCGGCGTTCGTGCAAGGCGAGCGTCGCTACGGCGGGTGGGCGATCGTGGCGGGAGTCCTCGGAGCCATCGCAGGTCTCTGGGCCCAGGGCGTCGAGAAGGAAACGCTGGAAGCGGTCCTCACCGGCGGGCTCATCGCCTCGACACTCCGCTTCGCGACGCCGCTCGCCTTCGCCGCGATGGGCGGCATCTTCTGCGAGCGCTCCGGCGTCGTGAACATCGGCCTCGAGGGGATGATGCTGATCGGCGCGTTCTTCGCCGTCTGGGGCGCGATCTGGAGCGGCAGCTGGGTTGTGGGCCTGGTGATGGCCATGCTCTTCGGCGGGCTCACGGCGCTCATCCACGGCATCTTCTCGATCCACCTGCGGGCCGATCAGATCGTGAGCGGGTTCGCCGTCAACCTCCTCGCGCTCGGCGTGACCGGCTACCTGTTCAGCTCGCTCTATCCGGGTGGGATCCCGACCGGCGACGTCGACCCCGTGCCGAAGGTGACGATCGATTTCCTCGACTCGATTCCTGCGGTTGGAGATTTCCTCGAGACCGTCTTCGGCGACCTGAGCCTGCTCGTCTGGATCATGTTCGTCGCCGTGATCCTCTCCTACGTCGTGCTCTTCAAGACGCCGATCGGGCTCCGAATCCGCTCGGTGGGCGAGCATCCGCGGGCCGCCGACACGGTGGGCATCTCCGTCTACGTCGTGCGTTATGCCGCAGTGATCACGTCCGGCGTGCTGGCCGCCCTCGGCGGAGCCTTCCTGTCGATCGGCTTCGTGGGCACGTTCTCCGAGAACATGACCAGCGGGCGCGGGTACATCGCGCTCGCGGCGGTCATCTTCGGCAAGTGGCGGCCGGGCTGGGCATTCGTGGCGACGCTGCTATTCGGCTTCGGCTTCGCGCTCGCGATTCCGTTGCAGCGTGAGGCCGACGTCTCCGAGAACCTGATCTCGACCCTGCCGTACGTCCTCACCCTGGTCGCGGTCGCCGGCGTCATCGGCCGGTCGATTCCGCCGGCCGCCATTGGCCGCCCCTACGTCAAGCAATAGCGGCGCGCCCGTAGGCGACGAGGGCGTGCCGAGCACTGCGGCGCGGCTGGCCTTCTACCAACGCGCAGGGGGAGCCCTCGTGCCCGTGGTGACCGCCGTCGTGGCCTTCGTGCTGGCCGGCCTGATCGTCCTGGCGACGGGGAACAACCCGCTTTCGACCTACAGGGCCATCTGGGCAGGCACGGGACTGAACTGGCCGTATCTCTGGCTCACGGGCCAGGATCTCGAGGTCGCGTCCGCGAACCTGCAGCAGACCGGGATCGCGACGACCGCGCTCATCCTCACCGGCCTCGCCGTGGCGTTCGCCTTCCGGTGCGGCCTGTTCAACATCGGCGGACAGGGCCAGTACATCGCGGGCGCCGTCGCAGCGGTGTGGATCGGTTCGTCGCTCAGCGGGCTGCCCGGGCCGCTGCACGTGATCCTGGCGGTGGTCATTGCCGCGCTGGCGGGTGCCGCGCTGGCGGGCATCGCGGGCCTGCTCAAGGCGACGCTCGGCGCCCACGAGGTGATCACGACGATCATGCTCAACTGGATCGCGCTCTGGGTCGGGAGCTTCCTCGTCGGGCGCGGCGGCCCGCTCGTCAACGACCGCGACCCGGGGCAGCCCGTCTCGAACGACGTCCTCGACGACGCGAAGCTGCCGGTGATCTGGGGCGACCCCGACTTCCAGGGGCTGCACCTGGGGTTCTTCATCGCCCTCGCCGCTCTCGTCGTGTTCTGGCTCGTCCTCAACCGCACGACGCTCGGCTACGAGGTGCGGGCCGTCGGCTTCAATCCCGAGGCGGCGCGCTACGGGGGGATCAGCGTGGCCCGGAGTTACTTCCTCGCCATGGCGATTGCCGGAGTGTTCGCCGGCCTCGCGGGAGCCGTCGACGTGCTCGGCTGGCAGTACCGCCTGGACGTGGACGGGATCCAGGCCTCCCAGATCGGGTTCATCGGCATCGCCGTGGCGCTCCTCGGGCGGAACACCGCCGTCGGCGTCTTCCTCTCGGCGCTCCTCTTCGGTGCGCTCTTCACAGGCACGTCGTCGCGCAACCTGGACGAAGCCTCGTTCCCACCGGAGCTCGCCGGGAACCTGACGCTCATCATCCAGGGCCTCGTCGTCCTGCTCGTCGGAGTCGACGTGCTCGTCCTCTATGTCTGGCGAGCGCGCCGTAAGCTCGGGCGGAGCGCGGCATGAGCACCTTCGACTGGCGCGAGCCGGGCGTGTCGGGGTCGCCTCGTGCGGTGGGCGCGGTCGGAGTCGTGCTCGGCCTCCTCGCCCTCTGGATCGCTTTGCCTCCGGTCAATGCGCGGAGCCCGCTGATCCCTGTCGCCGTGGGGCTGCTCGCGCTCGCAGCGGGCATCTGGGCAACGTCGCGAGGGCAACGGCGACTGGGGTGGGGGGCAGTTGCCGCGGGCGTTGCGGGAACCGGGATCGGCGCCCTGGCGACGCAGTCGAGCGTCGGAAACCTGGACACCGTCTTCGTCTGGTCGGCGCTCCTCGCCGCCATGCTCCGCTTTGCGACGCCGCTCGTCTTCGCGGCCATCGGAGGTCTCTTCTCCGAGCGCTCGGGCGTCGTCAACATCGGCCTCGAGGGGATGATGCTGACCGGGGCCTTCTTCGGGATCCTGGCAGCGGACAAGGCCGGCTCGTGGGTGCTCGGCCTCCTGTTCGCGATGCTCGCCGGTGGGCTCCTCGCCCTCGTGCACGCGTTCTTCTCGATTCACCTGCGCGCCGACCAGATCGTCACCGGGACGGCTCTGAACTTCCTCGCTCTCGGTATCACCGGCTACCTGTACATCGACATCTACGGGACGCAAGGAGTGCCCACAGACGTCTCGCGCATCCCGGACGTGTCGCTGCCCGTGATCGAAGACCTGTACTTCGTGGGCCCCGTGCTCGGAGACCTCAACCTCATGATCTGGCTGGGCCTCCTGCTCGTGGTCGTTGCCCACGTCGTGCTCTTCAAGACGCCGATCGGCCTGCGGATCCGGGCGGTGGGGGAGCAACCGAGGGCTGCCGATACGGTCGGGATCTCTGTATACGGTGTCCGCTATGCCTGCGTCATCGTCTCGGGGATGCTCGCCGCGCTCGGCGGCGCGTACCTCTCGTTCGGCTTCTCGGGCGCGTTCGCCGAGAACATGACGAAGGGCCGCGGCTTCATCGCGCTCGCAGCGCTCATCTTCGGCAACTGGCGACCGTTCGGGGCCCTGGCCGCCGCGCTCCTGTTCGGCTTCTCGAGCGCGCTCGCCCAGCGGCTGCCGGAGTACTCCGAGTCGGGCGCGACTCTCTTCCAGGCCCTCCCGTACGTGCTCACCATCATCGCGGTCGCCGGGTTCATCGGCCGCTCGATCCCACCAGCAGCCATTGGTCGCCCTTACCGAAAGCACTAACGGGACCCGCCCCCGGCGCAACCGCGCCGCGCGCGCCTCGCTGCTCGTCGGCTTCCTCGGCGCTGCGGTGATCCCGGTGGCCGTGGCGATCACGGAGTGGCATCCCGATCTCGAGCTCGTCGACGCCGCATACGCGATTCCGGCGGCATTTCTCCTCTCGGCCCTCGCCGTCCGCCTGGCCAGGCGGGCCCGGCGCTCGCTGGACCGCACACTCGGCCGGATCGGCGGGCAGGGGACCGCCCGTGCCGGCCGAGTCCTCGGGTGGCTGGGCGTCTATATTTCCCTGACTGCTGCGGTGTCGATGGGCGTGTATGCCTATCTCGAGTACGTAGCCGCAAACTGATACCGCCTACAATCGAAACCCTTGTTCGAGATTGGTAACAGCCTCCGTGAGGCGCGACTGCGCCAGGCCCTCGACTTCCCGCAGATCGAGCAGGCCACGAAGATCCGCAGCAAGTACCTGCGCGCGCTCGAGGAGGAGCAGTTCGAGGTGCTCCCGGCCCAGACCTACGTCAAGGGCTTCCTGCGCTCCTACGCCGAGTATCTCGGCCTCGACGGGCAGCTCTACGTGGACGAGTTCAACTCCCGCTACGTGCGCGGAGAAGTCGAGGAGGAGGCGCCGCTTGCGCCACGCGGCGGAGGCGCCAGCTGGGGTGGCCGCCAGAGCCCGATGGCCACGAGTGCGGTGCTCGTCGTGCTCGGCATCGTCGGAGTCGCCGCGGCGCTGGTGATCGTCGCCTGGCGCTTCGGCGCCGAGCCGGCGCCGAACGTGCCGCTCCCGGGGAACGCGGTGACGCCGCCCCCGGCGAAGAAGCAGACCGCACCGGTTGCACGCCTGGTCGCCTCCGCGGCGCCCGGCAAGAACGCGCTCCTGGCCGTGTATCGCGGCTCGCGCGTCGGCAAGCCGATCTACGAGGGCACGCTCGAAGGCGGGCAGTCGCGCCTGTTCACGGGCGGCAAGCTCTGGGTCTACGTCTTTGCGCCGGCCAACCTGCGGCTGAAGCTGAACGGCCGCTCCGTCGTCGTCCCGGGACGGGGCACCGGTGGACAGCGCTGGTTGCTCGTGACGCCGCGGGGCGTCACGGTTGCGCCGAACCCCAGTTGAGCCCCCGAGCAGCGGTCGTCGTCACCGGCAGCGAGCTGACGCGGGGCGGGCGTCAGGACGCCAACGGGCCGTTTCTTGCGCGCGAGCTGGCGGCGCGCGGGCTCGAGCCGGCGCGGATCATCGTGGTCGGGGACCGGCCCGAGGAGCTGGAGGCAGCCCTCGCGGAGGGTCTCCAGGCCGATCTGCTGGTCACCTCGGGTGGCCTGGGGCCGACGCATGACGACCGGACGGTCGAGACGCTCGCCCGTGTAGCGGGTCGCGCAGTCGTCGTGGACGAGGAGCTCGAGGCTCGCATCGAGCAGTTCTCACGCTCGCTGGCCGAGCGGTTTCGCCGCCCGTATGCGGAGTTCGAGGAAGGCGTCCGCAAGCAGGCCTCGCTGCCCGAGGGGGCGCTCGTGCTCGGGCTCGCGGGCACGGCTCCGGGCCTGGTCCTCGAAGTGGGCGGCTCCGTGGCGGTCGTGCTTCCCGGGCCTCCTGGTGAGCTGCGCCGGCTCTGGGAGAAGGCGGTAGTGGCGCCTCCGGTCAAGGCTGTCTTCGAGCGTGCGGAGGCGCCCTCACGGCTCGTCCTGCGCTTCTACGGCGTCAGCGAGTCCGCGGTCGCACGCGCGCTCGCCGAGGCCGGCGGCGAGGGGGAGGGCGTCGAGGCCACGATCTGCGCGCACGACGGCGAGATCGAGATGTTGCTGCTCGGCGACGGCGAGCGGCTCGCCCAGCCACTCCGTGAGGCGCTGGCGCGCCACCTGTTCGCCGAGGACGAGCGCACGGTGTCCCAGATCGTGCTGGATGCCTGCCACGCGCGTGGTCTCTCGCTGGCGGCGGCCGAGTCGTGCACCGGCGGGCTCGTGGCCGCGGGCCTGACCTCGGTGCCCGGCTCCAGCGAGGTCTTCCGAGGCGGCGTCGTCGCCTACGACGACCGGGTCAAGGTGGAGCAGCTCGGCGTCCCGGAGGAGATCCTGGCCGCACACGGGGCCGTCTCGGCGGAGACCGCCGAGGCCATGGCTGCGGGTGCTCGGACGACGTTCAAAGCGGACGTGGCCGTTTCGGTCACGGGGATCGCCGGCCCGGGCGGCGGCACGCCGGAGAAGCCCGTCGGGCTCGTCTTCCTGCACGCCCAGGGGCCTGACGGGGACAAGAGCCTCGAGATCCGGTTCCCCGGAGACCGGGAAGCAGTCCGCCGCCGCGCGACGGTGGCCGCACTCCACCTGGTCAGGCGTCTCTTGGCACAGAGCAGTCACGAAGACGCGTGAGCTCTCCGGCTAGCGTGGGCGGTCGTGAACGCCCTCGGCTGTTCCTTGCCTTCCAGCTGCCTCGCGACGTCGTCGAGCGGCTCGCAGAGTGGCAACGACGTGAGCTCACGGGTGGCCGGATCGTTCCGCCCGAGAACCTGCACGTCACGCTCGCCTTCCTGGGTGCACGGCCGGCCGAGGAGCTCGACGCGATCGCTAGTGCGCTGCGCGACGCGGTTGCCGGAGCGGATGAGCAGCCGGTGCTCACGCCGGAGCGCTACCGCGAGACGAGGTCGGTCGGCATGGTGGCCTGCAGCGACGAGCAGGGCCGCGCGACGAGGACCGCGGATGACGTGTTCGACCGGCTGGAGCAGCTCGGCGTCTACGAGCGCGAGCGGCGGCGCTGGCTCCCGCACGTCACCGTCCTGCGGTTTCGCGAGCGGCCGCGGCTCGACCCCCCGCTTCCCGACCTCGGCCCGATCAGGCTGTCCGAGGCTGCTGTTTATATATCGGAGCTGCGCCCGTCAGGGGCTCAGTACGACGTCCTCGAATCGGTTGCCCTAGGAGGTTGATGGGAGTGGAGCGCGAGCAAGCCCTGGACATGGCACTCGGCCAGATCGAGCGCCAGTACGGCAAGGGATCGGTCATGCGCATGAACGACCAGGCGCATGTCACAACAGGGTCGGTCTCGACCGGCTCACTCTCGCTCGACCTCGCGCTCGGGGTCGGCGGCCTGCCTCGTGGACGTGTCGTCGAGGTCTTCGGCCCGGAGTCGTCCGGAAAGACCACGCTCACCTACCACGTGATCGCCGAGGCACAGCGCCGAGGCGGAATCTGCGCGTTCATCGACGCAGAACACGCAATGGACCCGCAGTACGCCCGCCGCATCGGCGTCAACATCGACGAGCTGCTGGTCTCCCAGCCCGACCACGGCGAGCAGGCGCTCGAGATCACGGAGCTCCTCATTCGCTCCGGGGCGCTCGACGTCGTCGCGATCGACTCCGTGGCCGCGCTGACGCCGAAGGCCGAGATCGAGGGCGAGATGGGCGACAGCCACGTCGGCCTCCAGGCGCGGCTGATGAGCCAGGCCCTGCGCAAGCTGGCCGGAACCCTCAACCGCACCGACACGATCTGCCTCTTCACGAACCAGCTGCGCGAGAAGATCGGGGTCATGTTCGGCTCGCCCGAGACCACTCCCGGCGGCCGGGCGCTCAAGTTCTACTCCTCGGTCCGGCTCGACATGCGCCGCATCGAGACGCTGAAGGACGGCGTCGAGGCGTACGGCAACCGCGTCCGCGTGAAGGTCGTGAAGAACAAGGTGGCGCCGCCCTTCAAGCAGGCCGAGTTCGACATCATCTACGGCTCCGGAATCTCCTGGGAGGGCACGGTCCTCGAGGCCGCGCTCGAGCGGAAGATCGTTCAGAAGTCGGGCTCGTACTTCAGCTTCGGCGACGAGCGGCTCGGCCAGGGGCGACAGAACGCAGCAGCGTTCTTGCGTGAGCACCCCGACGTGTCCGACAACATCGTGCACGCCATCCAGGCGCAGCTCGGGCCGGACAACATCGCCTCGGCGCGGCTGCTGCCGGTGGCCGAGCCCACCGCGGCGGAAAAGAAGGAAAAAGCGAAGGAGAAGGAAGCTGTCGTCGCTGAGGTCGCTGCCACCGGCTAACGGCGCCGGGCCCGAGGTGACCGCGCTGCGGGGCGCACCTCGGGGACGGGTGAAGATCGAGCTAGACGGTGCCCCCTGGCGGACCGTTCCCGTCGACGTCGTCCTGGCCGCGGGCCTTCACGTCGGGCTGACGTTAGATCGCGAGCGGTTGCGGATCGTGCGGCGAGAGCTACGCTCGCGGGAGGCACTCACCAAGGCCGCGAGGCTCCTCGCCAGGCGCGACCTCTCGGAGCAGGGCCTGGGCGCTGAACTCGAGCGGCGGCGAGTTGCGCCCGCGGCCCGGCGCGAGACGATCTCCAGGCTGCTCGCAGCGGGAGCGGTCGACGACGAGCGCCTGGCGACGCACCGTGCTGAGCTCCTGGCTGCCCGGGGAGGGGGCGACGCGCTGATCCGCGCCGACCTCGAGTCCCGCGGCCTGGACCCGCGCCTCGTCGATCGTGCACTCGAAGGGCTCGACCACGAAGGCGAGCGGGCCCGCAGGATCGTCGTCGCCCGGGGGGAGGGGCCTTCGACAGCCCGCTATCTCGCCCGGAAGGGGTTCGGTGAGGACGCCGTCGAGTCGGCGCTCGGCGGTTACGTTGCAGAGACCGGGTGACGCGAGTTACTATGCGAGGGCTTCATTCGAAACTTTTTGCCTGCTACAAGCGCATTTTCCGAATCCAATTGAGCGAACGAACCAACCAACAACCACTCATGGCAGACGAAAGAGGAGCTCCACAGGCACGCTGACGGCGAGCAAGTAGCCGTGCTCGCGGCGGTCCCTGGGGCCGTCTGCTGATTCGGAAAAAACGCCCCGTAGGCAAGGGTGGCGGATAAGCCCCGCTCGGGTTCGAGCGGGCCAACCGACCCCAACCCGGGAGCGCGCATGCTCATCGTCGCGGCACTTCTCATCGGACTCCTCGTCGCCGCCGCGGCCGCCGTGCTCGCTCTGCGCCTCGTAGGCGCGTCACGCCTGGGTGCAGCCCACAGGGAACGAGAGCAGCTCCTAACCGAAGCCAACCGAGAAGCCGACACGATCAAGCGGGAGGCCGGAATCGCAGCGCGCGAGGAGGTCACTGCGCTGCGCTCCGAGGTTCAGCGCGAGGTCCAGGAGCAGCGGGCCCGCATCACGAAGATCGAAGAGCGCGCACTGCTGCGAGAGGACGAGGTCGGCACGCGGCTGAAGGAGCTGGACCGTCGCGAGCAGGGGCTGAGCGACCGCGAGACGCACATCCGGGAGCTCCAGGAGGAGCTGAAGACGTCAAAGGACGCGCAGCTCGCCGAGCTCGAGCGAGTCGCCGGCATGAGCGTCAACGATGCGAAGGCGACGCTGCTCGAGCGCTCCGAGGAGCTGGTCAAGCACGACCTCGCCCGCCGGGTGCGCCAGCTCGAGGAAGAGGCCCAGACGGAAGCGAAGCGCCGAGCCCGCAACCTCGTCGCCGATGCGCTCCAGCGCGTGGCGGCTAGCCACGCGGCAGAGACGACGTCGTCGCTCATCGAGCTGCCCTCGGACGACATGAAGGGCCGGATCATCGGCCGCGAAGGACGGAACATCAGGGCTCTGGAGCACCTGACCGGCGTCGACGTGATCGTCGACGACACACCCCAGGCCGTCGTGCTCTCTTCGTTCGACCCGATCCGCCGCGAGATCGCCAAGATGACCCTGTTGAAGCTCGTCGAGGACGGTCGCATCCACCCGGCCCGGATCGAGGAGATGTACTACCTCTCCAAGGCGGAGATCGACGATCACATCCGCCACGCCGGAGAGCAGGCCGTGTTCGAGGCGAACTGTGGTGAGTTCAACGACGAGGTCGTCAGGCTTCTCGGCCGCCTCAACTTCCGGACGAGCTACGGCCAGAACGTGCTCAAGCACACGCTCGAGGTGGTTCACCTCGCCGGCCTGATGGCCACGGAGCTGCAGGCGAACGTGAAGACGGCAAAGCGTGCTGCCGTGCTGCACGACGTCGGCAAGGCGTTGACGCACGAGGTCGAGGGCTCACACGCGGCGATCTCGACCCAGTACGCGCGGCGCTACGGCGAGTCGCCCGGCGTCATCCACGCCGTGGAGGCTCACCACTACGAGGTGCAGCCACAGACGGTCGAGGCCGTGTTGCTGATCGCGGCCGACGCGGTCTCGGGCGCGCGGCCCGGTGCGCGGGGGGACAGCCTCGAGAACTACATCAAGCGTCTCACGGCCCTCGAGGACCTCGCGACGAAGCGGGAAGGCGTCGAGAAGGCCTATGCGTTGCAGGCGGGCCGCGAGATCCGCGTCATCGTCAAGCCGACGGAGATCGACGACGACCAGGCGGCACTTCTCTCGCACGAGATCGCCCGCGACATCGAGGCGGAGCTCGAGTACCCGGGCCAGATCAAGGTCACGGTCATCCGCGAGTCTCGCTCGGTCGAGTTCGCCAAATAGCAGCGGTACAGTTTCGGCCGTGAAGCGGTACCACGTCACGACGTTCGGCTGCCAGATGAACGCCCACGACTCGGAGCGCATCAAGGGCATGCTCGAGGAGCTCGGGCTGGGGGAGGCGCCTTCTCAGGACGAGGCCGACGTGATCGTCTTCAACACGTGCACCATCCGCGAGAAGCCCGATCTGCGCTTCGCCGCCCGCATCGCCCAGGCACGCGCCCTCAAGGAGAGCGACGAGGAGAAGGTGATCGCCGTCGGCGGCTGCTATGCGGAGGCTCAGCGTGAGCGCCTGTTCGACCTCTATCCGTTCGTCGACGTCGCCTTCGGGCCGGGATCGATCGCGCACCTCGGCGAGTGGCTCGGGGCCGGGGGAGAGGCGCCGCGGTCCAGCTTCGGCATCGGCGAGGAGCGGTCGTTCGCCGCGGGCCTAGCCGCTCACCGCGAACGGCGCTTCCAGGCGTGGGTGCAGGTCTCGATGGGCTGCAACTCCGTGTGCTCGTACTGCATCGTCCCGAAGGTCCGCGGGAAGGAGGTCAGCCGCCGGCCCGGTGAGATCCTGGCCGAGATCACGCGCCTCGCCGACCAGGGCGTCCGCGAGCTGACCCTCCTCGGTCAGAACGTCAACTCCTGGGGTCGCGACCTGCGACCAGACATCGAGACGGGCTTCGCCGAGCTTCTGAGGGCCTGTGACGCCGTCCCGGGGATCGAGCGCATCCGCTTCACGAGCCCGCACCCCAAGGACTTCCGGCCCGAGCGTGATCGCCGCCATGGCCGAGTGCGAGGCGGTCTGCGAGCACGCCCATCTGCCGCTGCAATCGGGCTCGACGCGCGTGCTGAAGGCGATGAAGCGAACGTACAGCCGGGAGCGCTACCTCAGGCTCGTCGACGAAATGCGGACAGGAATCCCGGACCTCGCCCTGACCACGGACCTCATCGTCGGCTTCCCGGGCGAGACCGATCGAGACTTCGAGGAGACGCTCGAGGTCGTCGAGGAGGTCGGGTATGACAGCGCGTTCACGTTCGTCTTCTCGCCCCGCAGCGGGACCGAGGCGGCGACCATGCCCGACCAGGTGCCTGAGGCCGTCAAGCAACAGCGCATCGAGCAACTCGTCGACTTCGTGCAGCGCGTCGCACACGACCGCAACCAGGCCCGGGTGGGACGCGTCGAGCAGGTCCTCGTGGAGGGCCGGAGCCGCACTGACTCCTCTCGGCTGCGCGGCCGCACCCGGCGCAACACGAGCGTGAACTTCACCGGGTCGGCAACGCCCGGCGAGCTGGTCGACGTGCGAATCGAGGGAGCGACATCCACGACCCTTCGCGGCACCGAGCAAGCCGCCGTCGCGGCGTGACCCTGCACCAGCGGGACCTGGCCTGGGAGGGTCTCCTCAACGTTCGCGACCTCGGCGGCCACAGCACAGAGGACGGCTCCGACACGCGATACGGCCGCATCGTCCGAGCCGACAGCATCCGCAGACTGACCGACGCAGGCTGGCAGGCGCTGATCGACTATGGGATCAAGACGATCATCGACCTCCGGACGGATCAGGAGCTGGAAGCCGATCCGCCCGCCGAGATGCCGCTCGAGATCCAGCACATCTCGATGTTCGACGAGGATCCGCTCGTCTTCATGAAGGTGGAGTCCGTCGCCACGGAGGCTCCGAACGCCGCGGTTGCGACCCGCGAGGTCTACCTGATCTTCCTGGAGAGCTTCAAGCACAACGTGGCGGCAGCCCTCCGAGCAGTCGCTCAGGCCCCAGAGGGCGGGGTCGTCGTGCACTGCATGGGCGGCAAGGACCGCACGGGGCTGATCACCGCGTTCCTCCTCCACCTCGCCGGCGTCGACACCGAGCAGATCGCAGCCGACTACGCGCTCAGCGAGGAGCGGCTCAAGCCCCGCCACGAAGAGTGGTTCGCCACGGCTGAGACCGAGGCCGAGCTCGAGCGGCTGCGCCGCATCGCGCAGACACCGGCCGAGTCGATCGTCGGCGTGTTCTCGGAACTGGAGAGCCGCTACGGCAGCGTCGAGGGCTACCTGCGCTCCGGCGGCCTCGGCGACGAGGACCTCGCGCGCGCACGCGCGCGCCTGCGTGACTAACGCCGTTCTGGCCCTCTTCGGGCCGACCGCCTCGGGTAAGACGGCGGTGGCGGAAGCGCTGGCCGAGCGGATCCCCGTCGAGGTCGTCTCCGCCGACTCGATGCAGGTCTACCGCGGCCTGCCGATTCTGACCGCCCAGCCGCAGAGGCCGACCCGGCTCGTGGCGATCTGGGAGCTCGAGCACCTTGCGTCGCTGGGTGAGTACCAGCGCCTCGCCCACGAGGCGATCGACGAGCTGCTCGCCGCCGGCCAGACGCCGATCGTGGTCGGGGGCACCGGGCTGTACTTTCGAGCGGCGCTGGCCGACCTCGATCTGCCTCCGGCGCCGCAGCCGGGGGCCCGGGAGCGCTGGGAGTCGGTCTACGACGCAGAGGGCGGCGAGCGTGCGCACGAGCTGCTCTCCGAGAGCGACCCCGAAGCGGCGGCAGCCGTCCACCCGAATGACCGGCGCCGAGTCGTGCGAGCGCTCGAGCTGGCTGAGAGCGGAGCCTCGCTTGCGCTCAGGGCACAACCGCCTCTGGACAGACGAGACGCGGCACCCGACCGTCGTCTTCGGGCTCGACCTCCCCAAGGAGAAGCTCGATCGCCGCATCGAGGAGCGGGCGAGGAACATGTTCGCCGCGGGCGCGCGTGCCGAGGCGGAGCGTGCTCTACAGGCCTCCGTCTCGGATACGGCGCGTTACGCCCTGGGCCTGGCGGAGCTGGCAGAGCACGCCGACGACGAGGTCGCGCTCGAGGCCCTCACCCGCCGGACGAAGCGCTACGCGTCGTACCAGCGCAAATGGATGCGGCGCATTCCGGGCCTTGTTAGCCTGAACGCAGATCGCCCCTCTGGCGAGATCGCCGATGAACTTCTCCAAGTGGCACGGGCTCGGCAACGATTACCTGCTGGTCGAGCGGGCTGAGCTTGCCTTCCCGCTGACACCCGAGCGTGTCCAGAGGCTGTGCGATTACCACTTCGGCGTCGGCTCGGACGGCATCGTCGAGGTGACGGCTGCGAACGGCGATCGCGCAGAGGTCGTGATCTGGAACCCCGACGGCTCGACCGCCGAGCTCTCCGGCAACGGGACGCGGATCGCGGCGCGGTGGCTCGCCCGCCGTAGCGGCTCCGGCGAAGTCCGGATTGCCGTCGGGCCGCGCGAGGTCGTTGCCACGATGCGCGACGGCAAGCAGGTCGAGATGGACGTCGGTTCGGTCGAGGTGGGGGAGCCGGAGACGATCGAAGTCGGCGACGAGCCCGTTGAATTCGTCCCGGTGTCGGTCGGCAACCCGCATGCGGTGATCCGCCGCGAGCCGGAGCGTCACGAGCTCCTGCGCCTCGGCCCGCTGGTCGAGAACCACGAGCGCTTCCCTTTTCGCACGAACGTTCAGCTGGTTCGCGTCGCCGGGCCGCACGACGTGCGGGTCGGCGTCTGGGAGCGCGGAGCGGGGGAGACGCTCTCCTCGGGAACGAGCGCAGTCGCAGTCGCCGGCGCTGCCGTGCACCACGGCTGGTGCACGAGCCCCGTCACCGTGCACCTGGCGGGCGGCGACCTCGAGGTCGCGCTCGACGAGGGGATGAATGCCCGCCTGATCGGCCCCGCGGAGGAGATCTGCCGCATCCAGCTCTCGGAGGAGCTCGAGCTGTGAAGTTCGCGAGCCGCCTGGACGCGGTCCCGCCGTACCTCTTCGCCGAGCTCGAGCGCAAGATCGAGGAGCGAGAACAGGCCGGAATCGACGTCATCAGCCTGGGCATCGGCGACCCCGACCTTCCGACACCGCCGGCGGTGATCGAGGCGATGGTGGAGGCGGTCCGCGACTCGGCGACCCATCAGTACCCCTCGAACCGCGGGACGGCGGCCTTCCGGGAGGCCGTGGCCGGCTTCTACGCCGAGCGGTTCGGTGTGAGCATCGACCCCGAGACCGAGGTCATCCCCGTGCTCGGGGGCAAGGAGGGCGTCGCGCACGTCGCCCTGGCGACCCTCGACCCCGGTGACACGGCGCTCGCGCCGGACCCGGGATATCCGCCGTACACGTCCGGCCCGGTCTTTTCCGGGGCCGACGTCCACTACCTGCCGCTGGCGGAGGAGAACGGGTTCCTCCCCGACCTCGAGAGCGCGCCCGACGCCAGGCTCCTGTTCCTCAACTATCCGAACAACCCGACCGGAGCGACGGTCGAGGTCGACTTCTTCGATCGCGCGGTCGCGTTCGGGCGCGAGCGCGGCGTGATCGTCGTGCACGACAACGCCTATTCGGAGATCACGTTCGACGGGTACCAGGCGCCGAGCTTCCTCGAGGCCGAAGGAGCGAAAGAGGTCGGCGTCGAGATCTTCTCGCTGTCGAAGGGCTGGAACATGACCGGCTGGCGCGCCGGCTGGATCGCCGGGAACGCCGAGGTCGTCGAGCGCTACCGCCACCTGAAGACGAACCTCGACTCCGGCATGTTCGACGCCGTCCAGCGCGCAGCGATCGCGGCGCTCACCGAGGCGCGCGGCTTCCCGCGTGAGATGTCGCAGGTCTACCAGCGGCGCCGCGACCTCGTCGCCGCAGGGCTGCGGGCGATCGGGCTGAACGTCGAGCCGCCGCGGGCGACTCCGTATTTCTGGGCCCGCGTGCCCGAGGGCCACACGTCGGCCTCGTTTGCCGAGCTCGTCCTCGACCGCGCCAACGTCGTCATCTCCCCGGGCGGCGCCTACGGCCCGAGCGGCGAGGGCTTCGTCCGCATCTCGCTCACCGTCGCCGACGACCGCCTCGAAGAGGCGGTCGACCGTATCGCATCCTCGCTGGCCATAATTCAGTCGTGACACGCCAGCCCGATCCCGCCCCGGGCGCGGAGCCCGAGCGGGGATTCATCGTCGCCGTGCTGGCTCCTGGGGTCGACGAAGCCGACGAGCTCGGCGAGTTGCGCGAGCTCTCGCGCGCCGCAGGCGTGGAGCCGGTCGGCGAGCTCGTGCAGCGGCGCCCGAAACCCGATCAGCGCAGCTACGTGGGGAAGGGGAAGCTCGACGAGCTGCAGGCGCAGTTCAAGGAAGCTCGGGCCGAGTCCCTGCTCGTCGACGACGAGCTCAGCCCCGCCCAGCAGCGCCGGCTCGAGGACGCGCTCACCACACGCGTCGTCGATCGCACCCAGCTGATCCTCGACATCTTCGCCCAGCATGCGCGCAGCGCCGAGGGCAAGCTCCAGGTGGAGCTCGCTCAGCTCGAATACAACCTGCCGCGGATGCGAGGGATGTGGCAGCACCTCGAACGGCTCGGTGGCGGCCTGGGAAACGTCGGCGGCGGCGTGGGCACACGTGGCCCTGGTGAGTCGCAGCTCGAGACCGACCGGCGCCTGGCCGGCCGCCGCATCACCCTCCTGCGCCGCCGGCTGAAGGAGCTCAGCAAGCAGCGCGCAACGAGGCGGAAGGAGCGTGAGCGCTCGGAGACGCCGACGGTCGCCCTGGCGGGCTACACGAACGTGGGCAAGTCGACGCTCCTCAATCGCCTCACCGACGCGGACGCGTCCGTGAACAACAGGCTCTTCGAGACGCTCGATCCGACGACGCGTGGGTTCGAGCACGACGGCCGGAAGTACCTGGTGACCGACACGGTCGGCTTTATCCGGCGCCTTCCTCACCAGCTGGTCGAGGGCTTCGCCGCCACGCTGGAGGAGACGCTGACCGCCGATCTCATCCTGCACGTCGTCGACGCCTCCGCGCCCGACGAGCAGCTCGAGGCGATGGCAGAAGCCGTGGCCTCCGTGCTGGCTGAGATCGGCGCCGACGAGCTGCCCATCCTGCACGTGCTCAACAAGATCGACCGCGTCGACTCGCTGGGTCGCCGCAGGCTCTCCAATCGCTTCTCAGGGGCGATGCAGGTCTCCGCGGAGACCGGGGAGGGAATCGACGAGCTGAAGGCTCAGATCGCCGACCAGTTCGCCGAGCGGTTCGAAATGGTGCGGCTGCTCCTGCCCTACGAGGACGGCGGCAAGCTCGCGGAGCTGTACGAGCTCGGCGCGCCGATCGACGAGCGTGAGGACGGCCCTGACGGGGTCCTGGTGCGCGCGCGCCTCCCGCGGCGTGCGCTCCTCCGCTTCGCGCCTTACCTGGTGGCCGAGTCGGAGCACACGCCGAACGGGGCGACGCCGTGACGCGCCTCGGGATCCGGCGGCTGCACGAGGACGCCGTGGTGCCCGATCGCGCCTACGAGGGAGACGCCGGGCTGGATCTCGCCGCCTGCGAGCGGCACGAGCTCGGCCCGGGGGAGAGGGCGGTCGTCGGAACAGGGTTGGCCGTCGAGATTCCCGCCGGCTACGCAGGCTTCGTCCAACCGCGGTCCGGGCTCGCCGCCAAGCACGGGATCACGATCCTCAACAGCCCCGGCCTCGTCGACTCCGGCTATCGCGGCGAGGTGCGCGTCATCCTGCTGAACACCGATCGGGCCGAGACGTTCGTCGTCGAGCCCGGGATGCGAATCGCGCAGCTGGTCGTCCAGGCGGTGGAGCCCGTCGAGCCAGACGAGGTCGGCGAGCTCGCGGAGAGCGAACGGGGCGCTCGCGGTTTTGGCTCGTCGCGCGTGTAGAGATGTCGACCGAACCGCGCATTCGCGTCTCGGCCATCCTCCGCTGGGGCGGTCGCATCCTGCTGTGCCGGCACGAGAAGGGCGACCGTCAGTACTGGCTGCTTCCCGGCGGAGGGGTCAACTCCGGCGAGAGCCTGACCCGCGCGCTGCACCGCGAGCTGGCCGAGGAGATCGGGATCGCTGATCAGCTGCCCGTCGAAGGCCCCGTCGCCATCGTCGACTCGATCGCGCCGCAGCGCAGCTTCGCGCAGAAGCACGTCGTGCACATCATCTTCTCGGGCGACCTCGAAGGTCGCTCGCTGGAGCAGGTGACCTCGCAGGACGCAGCAGTTCGCGGGCACCGGCTCTTCGCGGTCGGGGAGCTCGACGACGTCGTTCTCCACCCGCCGATCCAGCGGTTCCTGAAGCGCTGGCGGCCTGGCGACCCGGTCGTGTACCTCGGGCCGCTGTGGGCGCCCTAGAACTTGCCGCCGCGCTCGTGTGCGCGGCCGGACGAGACGGCGTGCGCTTCTGCTTCCAGCTCATCGGATAGATCCTCGAGGGCCGGCGCCTCGCCCAGACGACGGGCGAGAGCCTGGGCCAGCAGCCAGTCCGCGAGCCACGGGTTGCGAGGGAGCAGCGGGCCGTGCAGGTATGTCCCGAGCGCCCGACCGACGCGACAGCCCTCGAAGCCGCTCTCGCCGTCGTTGCCGAAGCCCGCGACCACCCGTCCCAGCGGTATTGCCCCGTCGTCGAGGTACGTGCGGCCGGCGTGGTTCTCGAAGCCGGCGAGCGTCCGTCTCACTCCCGGCTCCAGCTCGCACTCGAGCAGGACGTCCCCGATCATGCGCTGCGCGCCGGCCACCGTGTGCAACGGGAAGAGGCCGACTCCGGGCAGCTCGGCGCCGGAGCGGTCACGGTAGAACTGCCCGAGCAGCTGGTACCCGCCGCAGACCGCGAGCAGGGCGGCTCCCGCCTCTACGGCCGCCTTGATGCTCTCGCCCTTGGCGGTGAGGTCCGGTGCGATCAGCGCCTGCTCCCGGTCCTGCCCGCCGCCGATGTAGAGCAGGTCGTACGCACCCGCGCGCACCTCGTCTTCAGGGCCGATCTCCTCGACCTCGAGCTCGATCCCGCGCCAGGCGGCACGGCGCTCGAAGACGGCGATGTTGCCCCGATCGGCGTAGATGTTGAGGTAGTCCGGATAGAGGTGCCCGATGACGACCTTCATGCGGCGCGCTCCCAGTACGGGCGCACGAAGCCGCGCTCGGCGACGATCTTGCGCAGAGCAAGCATCGCCGTGTACGTGGGCAGGACGACGAGCTCTCCTCCCGGCTCGGTCAATGCGAGCCCCCGGTCGAGGGCGCGCGCGAGGTCCGTCTCCAGCTCCACGGCGTCGGCCGGGAACCCGCCGTACTTGGCGCGCAGAGCGAGCTCGGCGGCCCGATCCCCGGTCGCCACGAGCCGCTCCAGGCCGTCGAAGAGCGGCTCGAAGTCCACGTCCCAGATCCACGAGACGTCGCGGCCGTCGGCGATCGCATCGTTCAGAGCGATGACGGCCAGGCGCGGCGGACCGCCGGCGACCAGCGTTCGGACCGCCTCATTGGCTCCGGCCGGGTTCTTGATCAGGAGCACGAGGAGCCGCTTGTCGCCGACCTCGATGCGCTCGAAGCGGCCGAACGCGGCGCTGAAACGCTCGAGGCCTGCCTCGACCTCGTCCGGTGTCGCGCCAAGGGTGGTCGCGAGCGTCGCGGCAGCGACCGCGTTGTAGACGTTGTAGAGGCCGGGCAGCCGCAGGCGGATGCTGCGAGTGGCCTCGCGCGTGACCAGATCGAACGCCACTCCGTCCAGGCCGTCCAGCTCGATGTTGCGGGCGGCGACGTCGAGGTGCGGCCTCGCATGCCCGCAGTTGTCGCACCGGTAATCGCCGAGGTGGCCGACATACGCAGCTGCGTACCGATACGGCCGACCGCAGACGACACACCACTTTGAGTCCGCGGCGTGGCTCAGGCGTGAGGCGCCGTGCCGGGGATCGTCGAGGCCGAAGACGACCGCCCCAGGGCGCTCGCGCGCGAGGTCGCCGATCTGGGGGTCGTCGCCGTTCACCACGAGAACCGCGGAGTCCGGCAGCTCGCGCACTGCAGACCGCCAGCGCTCTGCGATCAGCTCCAGCTCGCCGTAGCGGTCGAGCTGGTCCCGAAACAGGTTCCCGAGGCAAACCGCTCGCGGCCGGACACGCCGGGCGACCTCGGGGAAAGCACCCTCGTCCACCTCGAAGAGCCCGAGCTCCGCGCCACTCTCGGCGAGCAGCGTGGAGGCAACTCCTGAGACGAGGTTCGCGCCCGAGCGGTTGTGTGCAAGGCGGGTGCGGGGAGCGAGGATCTCAGCGGTCATCGCCGCGGTCGTCGTCTTGCCGTTCGTGGCCGAGATCAGCGCCGTCCCGAGCGGCAGCCGGGCTGCGAGCCGGTCGACCGCGCTCGGGTCGAGCATCGCCAGCAGCTTCCCGGGCACCGTCGTGCCACCACCCGCACCGACGAGCCTGGAGAGTCCCGCAGCGGCGCGCGCAGCGAGGATTCCCGCAACCAAAGGGACGCGCGGACGCACGTCATGAGCCTATCCCGAGAATCAGGGAGGGCGCCGCATCCCTGGATCGAGTGATCTTTGCCTGCTCTGCACCGGGTTCTCCCCTTAAAGGGTGATGAGTGACCCCCAGCACGAATCTACGGTCAGCCCGGATTTCAAATGGGTAACTGCGGATTTGCGCGCTGTGGCGCGGAAAGGGAGTGCAATGTCTAGAGATAACAGCGGCACTGGCGGCCAAGTGCGCTCCAGTGCCCTTTGGGGAACGGGGAACCGCGGAGGTGACTCCCGTGCCAACGCCCTCTGGGGCAAGGGCGGGCGTGGCTTCGCTGCGTTCATGCTCGTTCTCGTTGCGACGGCTGTGCCGCTCGCAGGTGCCGGCAAGGGCAGCAACAAGCCCTCGTCGACGCCGAGCTATGTCGACGCGTACTTGACCGGCATGGCAGAGAACCATCCGAACACGCTCGTCAAGGCGATCATCCAGAGCGATGAAGGCGTGAGCGACGCCCAGGATGCTTTCAAGCACGCCGACCGGATGGACAGCATGCTCGATCGTGAAGGCGTCAAGGATTCGTACAAGTTCGTCAGCTCGGTCGCTGTGACCGTGAAGGCAAAGAAGATTCCGGTCCTCGCGAAGAAGCCGGGCCTGACGATCACGCACGACTCGACGGTCGAGCTCTCCGCTCTTCGCGAGCTCGAGCCAGCTGTGGCCGACTGCATCGGGCGTCCGCCCGTTCTGGTCGGACGACGAGATCACGACGGCGAACACGCCGGCGATCGCGATCGTCGACTCCGGCATCGACAAGAACCGAGCCGATTTCGACATGGGCGTCAGGGTGATCAAAGAGGTCAACCTGTCGACCCTTGCGAACAACTCGCCCGGCGACGGCCGTGGCCACGGAACCTTCGTGGCAGGCATCGCCGCGGGTAGCGCGCCGAACTTTGCCGGCTCCGCTCCCCAGGCGAAGATCGTCTCGCTCGACGTCATGGACGACAACGGCATGGCGAGGACAAGCGACGTGATCGCGGCTGCCGAGTGGATCTACAACAACCGCTTGCAGTACAACATCCGCGTCGCCAACTTCTCGCTGCACTCGACGACCCCGAGCAACTTCACGAAGGACCCGCTCGACAAGGCCGTCGAGAAGCTGTGGTTCAGCAACGTGGTCGTCGTGGTGGCTGCCGGGAACTACGGCAAGCCCGACGGGCCGAGCGGCGTTCCGTTCGCCCCGGGCAACGATCCGTTCGTGATCACGGTCGGCGCCATCGACCTCGAGGGCTCCACGAACCCGAGGCAGCACGAGGTTCCGTCCTGGTCTGCTTACGGCACGACGCTGGACGGCTTCCGCAAGCCTGAGATCTCGGCGGCTGGGCGCTACATGATCGGCCCGGTTCCGGGGAACGCGACCCTCAAGCTGGCGAAGCCCGAGAACGTCGTTGCCCCGACTTACATGCGGCTCTCGGGAACGTCGTTCGCGGCGCCGATCGTCGCGGGCGCAGCGGCTCAGATCCTCGCCAGGAAGCCGAGCTGGACTCCTGACCAGGTGAAAGGTGCTCTCATGCAGCGGGCCCGCTACGTGCCCGAGGAAGGTCTGACGGGTGCAGCCGGCGTGGGCGAGGTCAACGCCTCACGGGCTGCTGTTCTCACCAGGCCCGGCAACCCGAACCTGGCGCTCAACCGGTTCGTCGTCCCCGATCTCGCCGGCATCAAGGCGCCGGTGTTCGACGCGGCGAGCTGGAGTGATGTTGCCAGGAGCAACGCTTCCTGGGACTCCGCGTCCTGGGCAGACGTCACCTGGAGCGACGCGTCCTGGTCGTCCGTGACCTGGAGCGACGTCACCTGGAGTGACGTGACCTGGAGCGACGTGACCTGGAGCGACGTGCTCGCGGCGGAAGATCTCGCCCACGAGGACAACGCCGAGAACGAAGTCGTCTCTCCGATCGGTGACTACATCTTGACTCCGGAGCAAGAGGCGGCAGCCGCTGCCGATCCGGATCTCGACATCCCGGCCCTTCCACTCCCTTAATCCGGACCACGTGACCCGGGGCCGGCCCTTGCGGCCGGCCCCGGCTGTCACTCGGATGGGGGATGCCAGCCACATGCCGTCTACCTACCTTGAGAGCGGGTCTCACTTCTGCGGCCCCTTTTCAGCTGGGACAAGGAGACATAGGACTTCCATGCGGTGTGAGCGAGTACCAGTGAGGCTCCGGTGAGCGCGATTCCGAGCGAGCTCGCGTTCGGCCGCGGCCCCAGCTCGCCCGAAGGCGGACGCACCCGACTCTCGACCCCGGCTCTCGTTTACCTGGTCGTAATCGCGCTGGCGGCCGGAGCCGCAGCCATCCCGGTGATGGGTCGGCTCCAGCACGAGGAACACGACATTCGCCTGTGGTTGACGTTCATCCTGCTGGCCACTGCTACGGCCCTCGCGCAGGTGTTGCTCGTCAAGACACCGCGGAACCAGTCGTACCACGCGACGATGGTCTTCCTGCTGCCGGCTGTACTCCTACTACCGCCGGAGTTGATCGTGCTGGTCGCTATCGCTCAGCACATCCCGGCCTGGCTGAAGAACCGAACGGCCTGGTACATCGAGTCGTTCAACATCTGCAACCACATCCTCGCCTCGCTGGCCGCGTGGGGGAGTGCGGTACTCGTCCTGCGCGGAGAAGGGCTCGTCGCCAACGCTGACCTGCGCTTCGCGCTCGCAGGGTGTGCGGCCTCACTCGTCCTCGTCGGACTGAACCACGCGCTGCTCGCCCCGATGCTCATGCTCGCGCGCGGGCACTCGATCAAAGACTCTGGCCTTTTCTCGTTCCACGGGCTCTCGACGGAGCTCGTGCTGTCGGCCCTCGGTGTCGTCCTCGCGACCTTCTGGAACCTCAATCCGTGGCTGATCCCCTTTGCGATCGCCCCGGTGCTCCTCATCCACCGGTCGCTCAGCGTGCCTCAGCTCGAGGCGGAGGCCCGGGTCGACCCCAAGACAGGCCTCTTCAACGCGCGCCACTTCGGCGTCGCGCTGGCGGAGGAGATCGCGCGCGCGCACCGCTTCGACCGGCCTTTCGCTCTGATCATGGCCGACCTCGACTTGCTCCGCGACATCAACAACTCCTACGGCCACCTGGCCGGCGACGCCGTGCTCAAAGGCATCGCCGAGGTCTTCCGCATGCAGCTGCGCCACTACGACGTTCCGGCGCGCTTCGGCGGCGAGGAGTTCAGCATCCTGCTTCCCGAAACGGACACGGAGGAGGCGCTCGAGATCGCGGAACGCATCCGTGCGGCCGTTGCGGCTCAGGCCTTCGACGTCGAAACGTCGAGCCAGCCGATTCGCGCCACCATCTCGCTGGGCGTCGCCACCTTCCCACGTGACGGCACGGACTCGAACGAGCTCATCCACCAGGCAGACCTTGCCGTTTACCGGGCGAAGCTCCAGGGCCGAAACCGCGTGCTCGACGCGAGCTCGGAGCCGTTGGCAGTCCCGGTCGACCGCAAGCCGCAGCTCGTCGTGGTGCCGGAGGCGGGCGACCACACCACGCCGCTGCCGCCGGCCGTCGAGGCGATCCCGCCCGAGGAGCGGCGTCATCCGCGCCCGCACGTCGTGCACGGCCCGAGCTTCCTTCAGCTTTCACGTCCACTGGCGGCCGTCGTCTCGCTCGTCACGGCGATCGGAATCGGCGTGGGCGCCTTCGGGCTCGCCTTCGGCAGCAGCCAACATTTCTTCGCCCTGCTCGCACTCGTCGTGCTCGTCGGCCTGGGTGAAGCCCTGGCCCTCGAGGTGGACGACGGCTCGATCTCGGTCAGCGCCGTGGGAGCCTTGGCCGGAGCTGCCCTCTTCGGGCCTCGAGCTGCGCTTCCGCTGGCCGTGACCACGGCCGCGGTGCACTGGAGCGCACGACGCTACCCGGGCCACTACGTGCTCTTCAACATCGGCTCGCTCTGTCTCGCCTCGCTCGCTGCCGCAGGCGTGTTCGCCATCGGCTTCGAGGGAACGCTCGGCGAGTTCGTGACCGTCGCGGCGGGTCTTGCCGCCGGCCTCACGTACTTCGCCGTCAACACGGGCCTGACGAGCCTGGCGATGGCCATGGAGGGCCACCAGCGCTGGTGGTCTGCCTGGCACGAGCGCTTTGCCTGGCTGGCGCCGCACTGGGTCGTGTACGGCTTCGTGGGCGGCGTGATGGCGATCGCCTACCACGCAGCGGGTCTCTACGCCCTCGCCGTGTTCGCGGTGCCGCTCCTCCTCATGCGCAAGACGCAGGAGGCGTACCTCCGGCACACGCAGAAGAGCGCTCACAAGCTCCGCGAGGCTGCAGAGACGATCCAGACGCAGAACGTGTCGCTGGAGCGCGCCAACAAGCTTCTGAAGGAACGCTCGACGGCCGCCATGGAGAGCCTCTCGGCCACCGTCGACGCGCGTGACGCCTACACCGCGGGTCATTCGCGCCGCGTGCAGCAGCTCGCTCTCGCCATCGGACGCGAGCTAAAGCTGTCGCAGGCGGAGCTCGACCTGCTCGGCCACGCAGCGCTCTTCCACGACATCGGCAAGCTCGCCGTTCCGGACGCGATCCTGCTGAAGCCCGCCGTCCTCACCGAAGAGGAGTGGACGCTCATGCAACGGCACTCGGACGAGGGCGCGCGCATCATCGACCGCCTCGGTTTCCTGAACGACGCCGTGCCTGCGATCCGCCACCACCACGAGCGCTTTGACGGCACCGGCTATCCGGATGGGCTCAAAGGGGAGGAGATCCCCCTCGGCGCGCGGATCATCCACGTCGCCGATGCGCTCGACTCCATGCTGACGACGCGCATCTACCGGGCCGCCCGGCCGGCGATGGAGGCGATGGAGGAGCTCAAGAGAGCCGCAGGGACCCAGTTCTGCCCGCGTTGCGTGGGAGCTCTCGAAAGCGTGCTGCCGCCGGAGATCCTGGCGGACGAGACCGCACGGCTCGAGCTGCTGGCCGTCGCGGCTTCCTGAGCCAACGTTCTAGGGTCCCCTTGCAAAACGCGTAGTCTGCTCTATTCTTATTGCCATGCCCCGGAAGAGGGCCTACCGCGCCCTCGCAAAGATCGACCGTGAGCGGTTGGCCGAGTTCCAGTCAGGGATTCGGCGCCGCTACTCGGACGAGCAGATCCTCGAGCAGCTCGCAGAGTGCGCCGAGCGGCTCGGCCGCTCGCCGACGATGCGCGAGTTCGAGGAGGACGCGGAGACCACCGTGCATCCACAGACCGTCATCCAGCACTTCGGGAGCTGGAACAAGGCGAAGCGCAAGGCCGGGCTCGTTCCGCGCCGCTTCGCCACGCGAGAGGACCTCGTGCGGCTTCTGCGAGAGCTCGGCGAGGAGCTCGGTCGAACGCCGACGGCCCGCGACCTCGACGAGCACCGCGCGTCGATGCCCTCCAAGTCGCTCTACTGGCACACGTTCGGCTCGCTGACCGCGGCCCTGCGGGAGGCCGGCTTCGACGTACCGATCGGCGAGGAGCGGCTAGAGCGGGCGATCGATCAGGGGGCCACGCTGGCGAAGAGTCTCGGCCGGCTGCCGAAATTCGCCGACTGGGCCGAGGCCCGGCGTGGGGGAGACGGCGAGATGCTCACCGAATGGCAGGTCTACCGGATGCTCGAACCCGGCGCGGGGGCCTGGTCGACGTTCCAGTTCCTGGTGTCGGAGCGCCTGGGCGAACAGGGAGTGAAGGTGTCGCCGGAAGGGCGACTAGCCAAGCGCAGCCGCAATCGCGGCTAGGCGGCGCAGGCAAAGGACGCCCTCTTGAGGCGCGCGCACGGCGGGGAGGCTGGTCTCCTCGAACTCGCGGTTCGGATGGAACCGCTCGGTGCGGGCAACCTTGCCGTTCTCGAGGGCCAGCATCGTGCCCTCTGCGACCTCGCGCTTCTCGAGACGGACGCCCGTATACCTCTCGAGCAGCTCGAGCCCGAGCTCCGTGGACGCGAAGAACGTCTCATGCGAACCGACACCGAGCCAGAGTGGCCGGCCGACGCCGCGCGCTGCGAAGAGCGTGTCCGGGCGTCGTTGGTCGAGCCAGGCCGTTGCCATAGACCCACAGAGCTCTTCCAGCGCCTTGGCCTTCGAATCCGACTCCTCGGCGACCGCGAAGATCGCCTCGCTGTCCACGGTCATGCGCGGGGCGGCGCGCTCGAACCCGTGGCGCGCGAAGATCTCCTCGTCGTTCAAGATGATGCCGTTGTGGATGCCGACAACGCGGCCGTGGCGGACGGGATGGTTGTTGGCCTCGATCGTCGGGTGGCCCTTGGTGTAGTCGCGCACGTGGATGAGCGCCTGTGTCGTCTTGGGAGGCACCGAGATGCGGTCCATCAGCGCGCTGGCGCCCGTCTGCTGCTTGTCGACGGTGATGACCGTCCCGTCGGCGCCTCTCAGCGCATACCCGACGGCGTCGGCGCCACGCTCGGCAATTGCAGCCAGGAGCGCCTGCGCAGCAAGAGTCCGCGAGACGGGACTCGAGCGATGCAAGCTGTATCCGGCGATTCCACACATATCAGTCGATGCTAGGTCTCCTTCCAGACGGCATGGAAGGCTCCTACCACTATCGACGCGGGACGTAACGTCTAGTTAGGTCCGCTTACAGCATCCTTACGTTCGGTCGGCCGTAACCGTGGGGCTTGGCGTCCCTCATTCGAGGGTTCCCGATCGGGGGAGGGTGCGCCGATAAACAGGCTCGAATGGCGCGGCCACTCCCTCAGCAACCTCCCGACCCCGAACACTTCGAGCCCAAGCTCGCGGTCGTTCCAGGGGCTCTCGACGACCCCAACGAGGAGGTCGAAGAGGCCGAGGAGGCCGAGGAGAAAGAGGATGCGCCGGAGAAGAAGCACGTCGCCGGTGCGACCCAGGATCCACTCAAGCTGTACGTGCGCCAGATCGGTGACGGCCGACTGCTCACCCCGGTGGAAGAGCGTGAGCTCGCCAGGCGCAAGGACGAAGGCGACGAGGCTGCCAAGGCCAAGCTGATCGAGTCGAACCTCCGGCTCGTGATGTCGATCACCAGGAACTACACGAAAGCCGGCGTTCCGCTCCTCGACCTGATCCAGGAGGGAAACCTGGGTCTGATCCGAGCCGTCGAAAAGTTCGACTACAAGCTCGGGTTCAAGCTCTCCACGTACGCCACCTGGTGGATTCGCCAGGCCGTGACGCGCGCCCTGGCCGACCAGGGCCGCACGATCCGGCTACCCGTCCACGTCGCCGAGCAGACTCGCAAGGTCCTGCGCGCACGGCGCGTCCTCACCCAGAAATTGAACCGAGATCCACTCGTTCCTGAGATCGCGAAGGAGAGCGGGTTCACGCCCGAGCGCGTCCAGGAGCTCCTCGACCTCGTCGAGGACCCGGTCAGCCTCGAGACTCCTGTCGGCGACGGCGAGAGCCTCTACGGTGACCTGATCGAGGACACGAAGACCGATCGCCCGGACGCTGCGACCGCCAAGGCTCTGCGTTCGAAGGAGCTCGCCGGCGCGCTCGAGCGGCTCAACCCGCGCATGCGCCGGGTGCTGGCCCTGCGCTTCGGTCTCGACGGGCACCATCCCCAGACGCTCGAGCAGGTCGGTGTCGGTCTCGGCATCACCCGTGAGCGGGTCCGCCAGCTCGAGTCTCGTGCGTTGCGGGAGCTCCGCAACGTCGCGCCGGGGCTGCAGCTGTACCTCGACGAGACGTAGAAGCCCCGCCGCTTTGACAGGAGTACCGATGGGTACCCTGGACGGAGTTGGAAGACACGGCCTTCTTCGTCGACTGTCATTCGCACGTCGTTCCTTCCGGTGACGACGGCGCTTCGTCCGTGCGCCAGGGCATCGAGCTCTGTCGCGAGGCGGCTGCGCACGGCACCGCGATCCTCTTTGGAACGCCGCACGTCTGGCCGCACCTGACGCTCACTCCAGAGCGAGAGGTAGCTATCCGCAAGGCCTACGAGGACCTGCGTCCGCACGCAGTCCTGGAGTTGCGCCTCGGCTTCGAGTTGACGCCGCATCCCCGGCTGCTGCGCGAGGACATGGCCCGCTACGAGCTCGAAGGCACTGGTTTCGTGCTCGTCGAGGTCCCGTTCACCGGTGGGCCAGACGTCCTCTTTCGAGTGGCGGAGCACATCGAGTCGAGTGGCTTCCGACCTGTGATCGGACACCCCGAGCGCACCGAGACCGTGCTAGACGATCCGGGCGTCGCGGAGGAGCTGGCCGGCCGCGGCTGGGCCCTGCAGGTGAACGGAACGAGCCTGCTCGGATTGCATGGACCAGGCCCCGAGGAGCTCGCCTGGCGCTTCCTGGAGAACGGCCAGGCAGCGCTCGTCGCATCTGACGGTCATCGCGCGACTCGGCCGCCGCACCTCGACGAGGCCTACGACAAGGTCAGCGAGAGACTAGGGGAGGGAGCGGCGCGTTTCTTCGACGGGTCCGCGCTCGGCCTCAGCCGGCAACAGACTCCATCTCGCGCAGCTTCGACAAGCGCCTGATGGGTCCCGGGCCACGGGCCCGGGACTCGCGAAAAGTGCTGCGCACTTTCCGCGACGAAAAGCTCACCCCACGGGTACCGACGAGTGTGACCCTCGTGTGGCTGGTCTGAATCGATGAAGCGAGCCGCGGCTCAGCCGGCGACCGACTCCATCTCGCGCAGCTTCGACAGGCGCCTGAGGGCGTGTACTTCGATCTGGCGGACGCGCTCGCGCGTCAGCCCGAGCCGGCGGCCGATCTCCTCCAGCGTCTTCGGCTCGGCTTCGCCCAGCCCGTAGCGGAGGGCTAGCACCTTGCGCTCGCGGTCGGAGAGAGCGGCCAGCCCGCGGAGCAGCGCCTGGCTGCGTAGCGAGATTTCGACCTCGTCCTCGGGAGACGGCCCGTCGCCGGCCACGAAGTCGCCGAAGACCGCGTCCTCCTGTTCGCCGACCGGCTGGTCGAGGCTGGTCGACGCACGGGCGGCTGCCCGCACCTCGCGCGCCTGGTCTTCCGGAAGGCTGGCCTCCTCGGCGATCTCGGCGAGCGTCGGCTCGCGACCGAGCTGGGTCCAGAGGATTCGCTCGGCCTTGTTCATCTTCTGCAGGCGCTCGACGATGTGCACCGGCATCCGGATCGTGCGCGCCTTGTCGGCCAGCGCACGCGCGACGGCCTGGCGGATCCACCAGGTCGCGTAGGTCGAGAACTTGAACCCGCGGCGCCAGTCGAACTTCTCGACGGCGCGGATGAGCCCGAGCGTGCCTTCCTGGATCAGGTCGAGGAAGGGCAGGCCCTGGTTACGGTAGTTCTTGGCGATCGACACGACCAGGCGGAGGTTCGACTGGATCATCCGCTGCTTGGCCTGCATGTCGCCGCGCTCGATCTTTTTGGCGAGCTCGACTTCCTGAGCCGCCGTCAGGAGAGCGTGCCGCCCGGCCTCGCGCAGGAAGAGCTGCAGCGCATCGGTCGTCGTCTCGTAGACCTGCGGCTGCGGTGGAGGCTGGGGAGCCTTCTCGTCGTCGATGAGGTCGACTCCGCGCTGCTCGAGCTCCCGCTGGAGCGCTTCGGCTTCGAGCGGCGCCAATTCATGCGTCTCGACCAGGTCCGTGAGCTCGCTGACGCGCACCGAGCCATGTTGCTCCGCAGTTTCGATCAGCTGTCTGACGTCCTCCGTTGCGAGAACGTGGTCGATCTCGACAGTCATGGTCGCCGTCCTGTTATTCCTGGGCTCCCGGCAGACCAAACACCATACCCGCAGTTCTCGCGCCAATCCAGTTCGCAGCCCAAAAGCCGACGCACGATAACGCGCGTTATGTCAAGTTGGCAGAAGAAGCTCGAACTCGAGCTCGTGCCTGATCGGAAGCCCGTAGTCCCCTACCTCGGGGATCTCAGGCTTCAGGTGCCTGCCGGCCGTGACGCTGTCGCGGTGTAGCGCAACCAGATCCCAGCCGCGACGCTGGTAGAAGCGCACAGCGTCGAGGTTGTCGTTCGTCGTTATGAGCCACGCACGGGCACAGCCGGCCTTTCGGGCCTCGTCCGCTGCCGCCGCGAGCAGAGCGGTGCCTATCCCCTGCCGGCGTGTCAAAGCCTCCAGGGCGACGACCTCGAGCTCGCCGTTTTCGATGCGCACGAGGACGTAACCGAGCTTCGTTCCCGCGCGTTCGGCGAGGAAGCCACCGAGCGTCGACGCCTCCTCGGTCAAGCGCCCGCGGCTCAAAATGCGCAGGTGCCCGGCGTGCGTTAGGGTCTCGCGCAGCCAATCCCGGTCGGAGTCTTCAACAGGCCGAACCACGAGCGTTTGTGCCACCACGCAGGGATTGTCTCGTACTCTCCACAGCATGTGAACAGATTGGAAGAAGTGCTGTGGAAAATGTGGAAAACTGAACTTTCTGCAAATTGCGGGAGAAGTGTTTTTCGGGCTCTTGCAACGGACTGGACACGCCCCTATTGTCCCCATTGCGCCGAGCACGGAGCGCAAGTAGGTCGAAGCGACACCTGGCGACTGTAGGCGGAAGCCGAAAGTTGGTGGGAGCCGCAGACGAAAGCGCAACCGGCTCGGCGAATTTTTATGGTCCCGTACAGGGGTCCCCTGCGGGGACTCGAGGAAAGTGCTTCGCACTTTCCTCGACTAAGAGCACTGGATCTTTGGATGCCGGCTGACTCGACTTTCGTGTGGCAGTAGCATCACGCCAGAAATGAAGCTGCGCCCGCCTAGCATCGACAAAGGGGTCACCGCCGGCGCCTGGGGCATCGGCTTCGGGCTCTTTCTCTTCTTCGGGATGCTGTCCGTCGACGTCTCGCGCGGGATCGCGTTCGTCCTCGCAGCGCTCGGCGGCGCAGCGATCTTCCTCTTCGTCCGCATCAACGGCGAAGTCGAGCGCAGGCGCCAGACCTAAACGAAGCGGGCGCGAGAGCGATGGTCGCCGGCCAGCGCACTGAGCAGGCGGCGTGAGAGCTCTTGGCCGAGGCGCTGCTCGAGGCGGGAGGCGACCGGAGGCCGGCCGTCGTAGCGTGGCGCAAGGCGGGTGCAGTGCTCGAGGATCAAGCCGAGCCCGCGGCTGGGATTCGACGTGGCGGCGTCCATTGTTCTGGCCTTCTTATCGGCGTGGAGCAGGCACCCGCTCGATCCCTGACGGGAGTGAGCGCGTGCCTGCTCCCACGGGCTAGCCGTCGGGATCGCCCGAGCGCGGCGGTGGGCCGCCCTCGTGGATCCGGACGCGACGGTCGTCTTCATCCGGCGGCGGAGCCTCTGGCGGCGGCTCCTCGGCGACCTGCTCGGCCCGGCGGGCCCGAGGGCCCGTGGTGTCGAATGTAAGGCCGAACACGAGCCCCAATCCGAATGCGATCGCGAGCGTGGCGATTGTGAGATCTCCGACCACGCCGTCGATTCCGAGATCGTTCGACCAGTCGCGCACGTCTCCGCCCAGGAGCCCGTCTCCCGGCTGGGCGTACAGGAGAACCCACCCGCCGGCGATCAGCGCCGGGACAAAGGCGAAGAGGAACACGTTGAGCGAGAGCGTGGGCCAGCCCCACTTCGTCCAGCCGCCGAGCACCTGGGACAGGGCGATCACGAGCCCTGCCAGGGCGCACATCAGGACCGCCCACCAGAACTCCCCGCGCCCGATGTCCCCGCCGGAAAGCGGATCGACACCCAGCCAGATGAGGAAGCCCGCGACGATCACGCCGACGAGAGTTATCGCTCCACGAGTCAAGCCATACATACGCACCACCTCCGTGCGGGGTCCTGCCCCGCTTAGCCGCTTCCTAGTCCAGGAACAGGCGACGTGCGTCGAACCTCGCCGAGTCGAGCTCCGAGCGAAACTCCGAGACGATCGTCTCGGCATCCTCGGGAAAGACGAACGGCACCACACCTACCTCTGCGTCGTTGTGGAACGGCAAGTCGACGTGCTCCGGCGAGACGAGGTTGACCGAGGTCTTGCTGCAGGCGGGACAGTGCACCGCCAGGCCCAGCGACCCGTCGCCCGGCGCGAGCACGAAGAACGAGGACGGAAACACCGGCCGCGGCCGGCCCTCCGGGTAGCAGAAGAAGCTCCACGGCCACCCTCCGGCAAGGATCTGCCGGGCCGCGAGGTCGCCCAGCTCGCTTGCAGCGGGCTCGAGTCGAGCGGTCATCAGGTTGACGAACTGCCCCTCCCCCAGGCCGAGCGGCGCCCAGTCGAGCTCGTCGTCCGACACCAGGCCCAGGTGCTCGTCTCCGCATCCGCACTCGAAGAGCACGCGGTACACGGCGGGATGACTCGCACCGGGGAGCCGTTCGAGCGTGCGGAACGAGGACAGGCGCACCTTGGTCTCCCCCCGGGAAGGGCACGGGAAGGTGTAGTGAGTGGTGAGCGCGTCGTACACCTGGGGCTCTACGACGTTCATCGGCCTCGTTTGCGAGGCCCTAGACCTCCTCAATAGTGAACTGCGACGCGGCTGTCGCGACGATCGTCACCGAACCTTTACAGGTCGCCCGGACCGAAAAGCCGATTGGATCCGTTGAATCATTGTGACTCTAATTACAATGTCTTTACAATTTGCAAGGGAGACGATCGAATGCGCAAAATACTTCTGCTCGCTGCCGTGACGGCCCTGGTGGTCGCGGTTGGCACTGCCGCGGCCAAGACGGTGGCTGTGTCGATCACAAAGGACGGCTTCGTCCCGAGCTCGGCCGCACTCGTTCAGGGCGACACCATCCAGTTCAAGAACAACGACACAGTTGCCCACCAGATCACGTTCAGGCCCACGACGGGCGTGACGTGCACCCCGGCATCGCTCGTATTGCAGCCTGGCATCACCGGCAGCTGCACGTTCCGGAGCACAGGCAACTTCGCCTACGAGGACCCGAATACTCGTGGGAACACGTTCCGCGGCACCGTCAGGGTCGCGGCGGCTCCGGCTTCGCTCAGCGTGTCCGCCAGGCCGCTGCTCGTAACCTACGGAGCTTCGGCCGTGCTCACAGGGACGCTGTCGACCCAGGCAGTGGGCGAAAGCATCGACGTCCTCGCACAACCCTGCGGAGCGCCGTCGGCCATGAGGACTGCGACGGTGAAGACGACGACCGGCGGCGCCTACACCGCGACCGCCAAGCCGTTGCAGAAGACGACGTACACGACGAAATCCAAGGCTCTGACGAGCAGCGTGGTCGCCGTTCGCGTTCGACCGCGGCTTCGGCTCGTGAGGGTTGCAGCGCACCGGTACTCGATTCGTGTGCTCGCCTCGAAGAGCTTCGCTGGGAAGTATGCGAGCTTCCAGCGGTACAACGGCACGCTGCGTCGATGGGTCGCCGTCAAGAGCGTGCGCCTGAAGGCGAATTCGACCGGGGTCGCTCCGACAGTGGTCACGTCTGCCTCCTTCAGGTCGTCCGTGCGCGGAGGGCTCCGCGTCCGAACGACCCTCTCGCAGACAGCGGTTGGAAGCTGTTACGCGCCGGGGCTCAGCAACACGATTCGCAGTTAAGCGTCGTAATGCCAGGCTCGGGGCGACTGGATTCAGCGGTCGTCCCGAGTCGCGGCCTAGACCTCCTCAATAGTGAATGAGCGAGAAGACGTCGTAGTCCGAGATCTGCTCTCGGCCCTTCAGAAAGTCGAGCTCGATGATGAAGGCCATCCCGATGACCTCGCCCCCGAGCTGCTCCACGAGGCCTGCCATCGCCTTGGACGTGCCTCCGGTGGCCAGTACGTCGTCGTGGATGAGCACGCGCGAGCCGCCTTCGAAGGCATCGGCCTGCAGCTCCAGGGCGTTCGTCCCGTACTCGAGCGCATATTCGGCGCCGATCGTGGCCAGGGGCAGCTTTCCCGGCCGACGTGCCGGGACGAACCCGCACCCCAGGCTGTACGCAACCGCGGAGCCGATGAAGAACCCCCGGGCCTCGCCGCCGACGACGATGTCGGGCTTCTTCGGCCTCGCCCAGTCGGCCATCAGGTCGATCGTCTCTTGCAGTGCCTCGCGGTCGGCCAGCAGGGGCATGATGTCCCGGAAGATGACGCCCTCTACGGGCCAGTCCGGAACGTCCCTGATCTTGGCCTTCAGCTCGTCGACGCTCATCAGTGCGCGGCAACTCTACGCAGCGCGCGGGCGAACAGCACCTGCCCCAGCTCCTGGGCGACCTCCGAGAGGGTCTGCAGGTCGTCGAGCGCAGCCTGGCGCCGCTCGGGATTGCGCGAGCGCAGCGCAGGCGCGAGTAGCTGCTCGAGGAGGCTCGCCTCCCGCTCGGCTGCCGTGCGGAACGCGCGCAGATGCCGGGGATCGATCCCGTAGGCCGAGAGCTTGACGCAGGCTGCCGCCACGTCGGCGTCGGCGGCTCCGTAGCGCTTCTCCCGGCCGTCGGTGCGCGGCGAGAGCAGGCCATACTCCTCGAGCTCCCGCACCAGGGCAGGAGTCGCTCCCGAGCGCTCGGCCAGCTCGCGAGCGTCGATCTCTTCTTCGAGGCCCACGAGGCCGGCGGCGCGCCGCTTGCGCTTCCCCTTCGCGGCGCCCGGATCGGCGAGCTCCTGCCGGATCACGCGGAGCGGGAGGAACTCGTCCCGCTGCAACCGCAGGATCGTTCGCAGGCGTTCGACGTCGTCCTGGTCGAAGAGCCGGTACCGGCCCTTCGTCCGCTTCGGCTTGAGCAGCCCCTGGTCCTCCAGGTAGCGGATCTTCGAGATCGCGACGTCCGGAAACTCGTCCTGCAGCGCGCGGCAGACGGCGCCGATGTGCAGGAGGCCCTCGGCGGGCTCGGCTTTCGGCAGCGCGCTCATGCTGTCAGGAAGGTGAGCTTGTACTTGCCGATCTGCACTTCGTCGCCGTCCTCCAGCCCCCCGGACTCGATTCGACGGCGATTCAGGAACGTGCCGTTCAGACTGCCCTGGTCCTCGATGAAGAACTGGTCGTTCGTGCGCTTGACGAGGGCGTGTCGGCGGGACACGGTCACGTCGTCGAGGAAGATGTCGCAGTCGGGCGAGCGGCCCACCGTCGTGCTCTCCTGCTCGAGGAGGAAGTGCTCCCCGGCGCGACCGCCGCCGGAGCGCACGACGAGCGCCGGCCCTTCTGTCTTGATCTCGTCCATGATCTCCGCCGATTCCTCGTCGCCCTCTTCCGGCGTAAAGCTCATCGTCGTGTCGGCGCCGGACTCGTCACGAACGAGCAAAGCTCCGCACTTCGTGCAGTAGTTGGCGGTCTCCGGGTTCTGAAAACCGCACTCGGGGCAGTACACGTGGCTCAAGTCAGGCCTCGGTCGGCGGCGCGGCCTTGCCGGCGAGGATGTTTGCGAGGCGGTCGACGTCGACCTCTTCGAGCACGCTCCTGCCCTCGGACTTCTGGAGCCTGGCGACGAGCTCGGTGCGCAGCATGTCGATCCGGCCGTGCAGAAGGCGCCGCCGGTACGAGATCTCCTGCTCCTCGTGGGTCAGCTTGTCGATGAGCTCCTTGAGGTCGGAGTCGTCCATTGCAGCGAGATCGGGAAACGGTTCCACGGAAGCGGCGCCTTTCTGTCGTTGGTTGGGCCGCTGGCAGTAAAGCAGCAGCGGCTGCAAGGTTCAACCTCAGCTTGAGATTTGAGCCTCGGCCTCCCCCACTTCACGGTGGAGGACGTCCTCGACGAGCGAACGCAGCTCCTCCTCCAATTCGTTCGACAGCTCGTCGCTGGAGCCTTCTGCGTAGATGTGGATCAGTGGCTCGTCGGCGTCAGGCAGGACCTGTGCCCAGCCGCGCCGGTCGGTCACCTTGATTCCGTCGAGGAGATCGACGTTTCGATCCTTGAGGCGCTCGGTGAGCACACGCATCACGAGCCCCTTCTGCGACCACGGACACGGGAGTTGCCGGTGGACGAGGGTCGACACCGGAAGGTCTGCGACAAGCGACGAGAGCGGCTCCTCGACCGGGGCCAGGAGCTCGAGCAGGTTGCAGAGGCTGGCCGTCGCGTCGTAGGCCGGCAGGAAGCTGGGAAAGACGTACCCGCCGCCGACCGCGCCGGCGAAGATGACGCCGTCGGTAGCCGCGGCCTTGGTCAGGTCGCTCAGTGAGGCCGGCGTGCGGATGATCTCGAGGTCGCTCTTCTTCACGATGCGATCCACCTGGCTCGTGACAGTCACCGGGAAGGCCAGCTTGCCGCGCCGGCCGTTCGAGCCGAGGAGGCGTAGAAAGAGCAGCAGCGTCTGCTCGACAGGGATCTCGTGGCCCTGCTCGTCGATCAAATAGAGCCGCTCAGCCGAGCGGTCGAAGACGGCGCCGAAGTCCGCGCCGACTGCGGCCACCAGCTTCTTCGTCTGGCCGATCAGGCTTCGGAGGGACGTGTCACCGCCGCCGGCTTGGGCGGGGGAGAACGCATGCGCGGAGACGGCCTCTACTCCCAGCGGCCCGAGCACGAGTGGGAGCACGAGTGAGGCTGCCGAGTAGCCGTAGTCGACGACGATGCGGAACCCGCGGCTGCGAATCGCCTCGGCGTCGAGCGTTGCCAGCAGGTCCGCCGCATAGCTCTCGCGGGCCTGCACCGGGTAGTCGACCGTCCCGACGTCGGCGGCCGCCGCGCGTCGCAGCTCCTGCCGGGAGTAGTGCTTCTCGATCTCCTTCTGCATCGCCGGCGTGAGCTGGATCCCCGGCTGTTCGAAGAAGCGGATGATGACGACCTCCTGGTCGGCCGAGCTGAGACCGACGTGGAAGCCGGCGTCGTAGTCGTGCTTCTTCAACAGGTGGCGCCCCACTGCGCTCGGGAGCACGCGCAGGTCGGCGACGTTCACGCCCGTCGAGTTGAGGCCGGCGATCATGGCCCGCTCCACGAGCCGGCAAGCAGCGTCGGCCTCGCGGCTGGCAACCACCTGCGCGCCGCGCGGCAGCGCAGTGCCGAGCGCGACGGCGAGACGGGTGACGACCTCCGGAGTGAGATCGACGTTCACGAGCCCCGACACGCCGTCCTTGCCGAAGAGGCTCGACGAGGCGCGGGACTCCCAGATCAGGCTCTCGTAGATCTGAGTGCCGGTCTCGACCTCCTTGTGCGGGTAGACCTTCACCCCGGGCATGAGGACGCTCTCCTCGCCGATCGTCACCTCGTCTCCGAGCGCGACGCCTTCATGCAGGCGCGCGTGAGCGCGGATGTCACAGGAGCGCCCCACGATGGCGCCTTCGACGAGCGCGCCGCGGCCGATGTGCGTGGAGGCGTCGATCACGGATCGCGCCGTCCGTGCGCGCTCCCTGAGCGTGACGTTCGTGCCGAGGACGGAGTACGGGCCGACGGTCGCCTCACGCGCGACGCGGCAGTAGTTCCCTAGGAAGGCCGGGCCCTCGAGCCGGTCGATGTCGTCCAGGTCGACACTCTCTCCCACCCAGATGTTGCCCCGCAGGCGGACGCCGGGGACGTTCAGGCGGACGCTCTCGTCGAGCGCGTCGAAATTCGCCTGCCGGTACTGGTCGAGGTTCCCGATGTCCTGCCAGTAACCCTCCATCGGCTGGCCGTAGAGCGGGCGTCCCATCTCGAGCAGCAGCGGAAAGAGCTCCTTGGAGAAGTCGTACGGCTGGTCGGTCGGGATGTGGCGCAGCACCTCCGGCTCCAGGACGTACACGCCGGTGTTGATCGTGTCCGAGAAGACCTGGCTCCACGACGGCTTCTCCAGGAAGCGCTCGACCCGTCCGTCTTCGTCCGTGACGACGATCCCGAACTCGAGGGGGTTCTCGACCGACTTGAGGCCGATCGTCACCGCCGCCTCCTTCTCCTTGTGGAATTCGACGAGCTTCGTCAGGTCGAAGTCACAGAGCGCGTCGCCCGAGATGACGAGGAACGTGTCGTCGAGCCGGTCCGCGGCCAGGCGGACCGAGCCGGCGGTGCCGAGCGGCGTCTCCTCGACGGAGTACTCCATCTTCAGCCCGAGGGCTTCCCCGTCGCCGAAGTAGGAGCGAATCGCCTGCGGCAGGAACGCGACGGTGACGATCACGTCCTCGAAGCCATGCTCGCGGAGGAGCTCCACGATGTGCTCCATGCAGGGCTTGCCGACGATCGGGACCATCGGCTTCGGCTGGTTCGAGGTCAGCGGCCGGAGCCGCGTGCCTTCGCCGCCGGCCATGACGACGGCCTTCATGTGTCACTCCCCCGGACTGCGGTCACGAGGTACTGGCCTGCGGCGGCGACGGCGAGTGCGACGCCGAACCAGAAGACCCACAGCGGCCAGTCCGCGCTCGGCTCGGTGAGGAGAACGAAGAAGAGCGCGCAGTAGAGCACCCACGTCGCTGCCTTCCCGAGGAAGTTGACGTTCAGCTCGTAGCCACGCGGCATGAGCAGCTTGTACCCGGCAATCAGCAGAACGTCCCGGGCGATGATGATCGCGAGGGCGGCCCACGGGAGCCGGTCGTGCACGAGGACCAGCAGGATGACCGCCGCATCGATCATCAGCCGGTCGGCAAGCGGATCGGCTACGCGTCCGAAGTCGGACTGGACGTTCAGACGCCGCGCGAGCCAGCCGTCGAGGTAGTCGCTGACCCCGGCGACGCCGAAGACGAGCGCTGCCGCCACGCTGTGCCCGTCGTCGGCGGGCACGAGGAGCACGACGAAGAGCGGGATGAGCAGCAGCCGCAGCAGCGTGAGCGCGTTCGGAAGAGCTGCGAGCGGCGCCGGCACCGCGGATGCGGACATAGCGCAAGGATAGAGCGCCTACCGCAGGCCAGTGTCCGCGATTTGCTCGTATTTCGTGACAGACGGGTGCGCTTTTCCTCGCTACGATCGTCAACGGGAGGAGGCCGGGGCAACCTATTTAATGGGCGCTGTGCCGGAGACCCTGACGATTCCCGGGTTCGTCAACGCGCACAGCCACGCGTTCCAGCGCGTGCTCCGGGGGCACGAGGAAGGCCCGGACTTCTGGGGCTGGCGGGACCGCATGATCGCCCACGCCGAGCGGCAGACCTCGGAAACCGTCCGCCGCGAGTACGAAGTCGCCTACCGAGAGATGCGCGCCGCGGGCTACACCGCAGTGGGCGAGTTCCACTATCTCGGCTTCGACGAGGCGCTCGCTGCGTCGGCGGCGGCCGAGGCCGCGGGCATCGGGTTCGTGCTGCTCTACGCCGCGTACGGGCGAGGCGGCACCGATCGCTTCCGTCAGGCCTCGGTCGAGGAGTACCTCCGCCAGGTCGACGACCTGCGCGCGCGTGGCCTGACAGTCGGTGTTGCCCCCCACTCGGTCCGCACGTGCCCGTCGGACTGGCTCGAGGCGATCGCTCGCTACGCCGAGCAGGAAGAGCTCGTCCTACACGTCCACGCCGACGAGCAGCCGCGCGAGATCGAGGAGTGCCTTGCCGAGCACGGCATCCGCCCCATCGAGCTCCTGGCCCGGACCGGGTGCCTTGGCGCACGGACCACGATCGTGCATGCCACCCACGCCGACGACGCCGAGCTCGACCTGGTGGCCGACAGCGGCGCTCGGATCTGCGTCTGCCCGACCACGGAGGCGAACCTCGGCGACGGCTTCCTCCGCGTCGAGGCGGTGTGCGAGCGCGGCATCGGGCTGTGCATCGGCTCGGACTCGAACGTCCGGGTCGATCCGCTCGAGGAGCTGCGCGAGCTCGAGGGGATCGCGCGCCGTAGGAAGCTGGTACGCGGCGTCATCTCCGCGAGCACCCTGCTGTGCTTCGGGTCCGACGAGGGCGCCGCGTCACTCGGTATCGACAAATGGGACGACGTCGTCGTCGACGTCTCGCATCCAACTCTCGCCGGCATCTCGGGCGACGTCTTCGCTGCGCTCGTCATGAGCTGCTCGGCCGACGTGCTGTCCTAGGTCGCTAGATGATCCGCGCGCCGAGTGCGCTCGCGGCCAGCTCGACCGCGAGACCGGCGGTCGTGTTCTCGTGATCGCGGATGGGGTTCACCTCGACGATCTCGAGCGAGTCCAGGCTCGCATTCTCGGCGACGAGCTCCAGCGCCAGATGCGCTTCTCGGTACGAGAGGCCGCCGCGCACGGGGTTGCCCACCCCGGGAGCGAACTCCGGATCGACGACGTCGAGGTCGACCGAGACGTGGAAGAAGGCTCCTCCGCTGACACGTGCGATCGCCTCGCGCAGGATCGGCTCCACGCCGCGCCGGTCGACGTCGCTGATCGTGTAGACGGCGATGCCGAGCTCCCGCACGAGCTCCTGCTCACCGGGGTCGAGCGAGCGAACCCCCACGAGCGCGACATGCTCGGGAGCGAGCGACGGGAGGCGAACGCCGTCCCGGGCGAACTCCTCGCCGCAGAGCCCCATTGCCGCAGCGAGTGGCATTCCGTGCACGTTTCCGCTCGGAGTCGTGAGAGGCGTGTTCATGTCACCGTGAGCGTCGAGCCAGAGCGCTCCGCCGAGCCCGGAGGCCGCGAGCCCGCTCATCGTGCCGAGCGCGATCGAGTGGTCACCGCCGAGGACGAGCGGCAAGAATCCCGCCGCCCGTGCCCATTCGACCTGCTCGGACACGCGTGAGCACGTCTCCAGGATCTCTTCGAGAAAGCGCGCGCGCTCTGAGCCACGGGGCCGCGTCTCGGCAAGCTCGGCCTGGACGTTCCCCCAGTCCTCGACGTCCAGCCCCGACCTGACTAGCCGCTCACGGAGCCCCGCATAACGGATCGCCGACGGCCCCATGTCGACACCGCGGCGCCCTGCGCCGAGGTCGAGAGCTGCTCCGAGGATGGCGACGCGCTGCGGCACGCCGCTAGATCTCGGCCGCCCATTCCCGATAACGCTCCATCTGCTTGAGAGCGAATGCGAAGAGCACCACGCTGATGAGGACTGCGGCCGCGAAAACGATCAGCCAGATGCGCGGCCCCAGCGGCCTGCTCAGGCCGATCGTCACGAGCATCAGGGGCATCCAGACGTAGAGGATCGCCGCGCAGATCCCACAGACCACGCAGGCGCCGAAAAGCCTGAGGGGATTGTGGTCCGCCGGGAGCAGCAGGTCCCGCTGCTTCACCCGCCGCCGCCCTCTCGGCGACCGCGTGTTGAGCTCGAACGAGGCCCGATCCCAGCTCCGCACGGTCGCAGCCTAGCTCAGCGCTCGAGCGAGGCGACTCGCCTCTCGGCCGCTTCCGCGCGCTCTCGTGCTCGCTTCGCTTCGCGCTCCGCGTTGTCGGCCGCCTTCCGCGCGGCGGTGGCCTCCTTCCTTGCCTGGGCGACAGCCTCCCGCTTGCGCTGCTTCTGAGCCGTGGCCCGCTCGCGTGCGCGATCGCGCGTCGGTCGCGACCGACCCTTTCGCTGCGGGGCGACGTGCAGGAGCGGCCCGAAGCCGACCGACTCGACGTCCTCGCTCAAGCGCCCCTTACGCAGCAGCTTCGCGGCCGCCGGGTCTGTGGAGGCCGCCCGCAGGGTTCCCGAGATCCTCTGGGCCGTGGTCTGCGTGACTCCATCGAGCATCTGCCGCGCGGCGTCGACGAGCTCGTCGGCGAGCTCGTGCTGGGCGCGACTCGCCTCGCGAACATCGGCACCCTTCTTGCCGGCGAGCACGTCGCGCTGAGCCTTTCGCAGCGCATCGCCGGCCTTGACCAGGTCGGCAACCTCCTTTGGGTGCTGCCGGGCGAGCTGATTCACCGCCCAGGCCGAGACGGACGGCTTCTTGAGCGCGTGCACCTCCTCTGCCTCGTCCTTGCGTCCGGCTTTCCGCAGATCACGAACGAGTTCGTTCCGCGCTGCCGTGAACTCCTCGCGCGGAAGGCCGTAGAGCCGGTCTAGGTCACGATTTCCCGGCATCGCTCACCATCTGAGGCTTTATGCCGATAGGCACAGAGACATGATTCCATCGCTGCACGTTCCGACGTCCAAGAAACTGATCGCCCGAATCGCCGTCGCCGGCATGTTTCTGGCCGTCTTGGCGCTCGGAACGCTCGCTGTGTGGTCTTCGATCGTCACCCAGAACGGTGCCGCCGGGCTCTCCGGAGCGGGCGTTCAGACATCGGGTCACCTGCGTGCCATGCAGGCGCTGAGCCTGATCGATACGAGCACCGACGCGCTGGAGGCCGGAACCAACAAGAAGGACCTCAACAAACTGCGCAACGCACAGCGAGTGCTCGACGAAGCGCTCAACCGCATGCAAAGGGGCGATGTTCCCGAGGCCAGACACATCGCCAACGAGAGCAAGCCCATCGTCCGGCGGCTCAAGCCTTCGATCGAGCAGTTCCTCGCAACGCCCCCCGGCTACGACAGCGACGGCACCGCCGGTCCGGAGGAGAAGATGGAGAGGATCATGGTCGAGCTCGAGGTGGTCTTGAACGACCTCCACTCGGATCCTTCCCAGCTCTTGAGCCAGGAGCTCGCGTCCGTGACCGCCACCGAACGAACCGTGCGAGCCACAGCCTTCGTCCTCATTCCGGTGGGCCTGATCGGTGTGGCGGTCTGTGCATGGCTGTTGGGCGCGTACAGGCGACGCGCTGAGGCCACGATGCTCGCCACGCTCGTTGCCACCGCAGCGGAGGCGCGCACCGACGACCTGACCGGCCTTTCGAACCGACGCGCGCTGCTCGAGGAGCTCGAGGCGCGCACCGACAGAAACGAAAGCTTCACTTTGACGATCGCCGACTTGAACGGCTTCAAGCGCTACAACGACACGTTCGGCCATCCGGCGGGCGACGCGCTGCTGAAACGGCTCGGGCACAAGCTCGCCACAGCCTGCGAAGGGCACGGAACCGCGGCTCGCCTCGGCGGGGACGAGTTCTGCGTCCTGCTCGACGGGAACGTGCCTCCGGATGAAGCACACGCGCTACTCCAGGACGCACTGGGCGACGAGGGCGAGGGCTTCTGCATCACCTCGTCCACAGGCTCGGTCGGAGTGCCGGAGGAGGCTGTCACGAGCTCTGAAGCGCTACGGCTCGCTGACACCCGTATGTACGCGGCCAAGTTGAGCGCGTACCCCGGCTCCGACGAGTGGATCTCCGGTGTGCTGACCCGCATGCTCGACGAACGTCACCCCGGTTTGGGCGGCCATGCCGAAGAGGTGGCGAATTTGGCAGGGTCATGTGCCAAGGCGCTTGGTCTCTCGACTGATGACGTCCAACTGGTGGAAAAGGCTGCGGAGCTGCACGACCTGGGCAAAGTGGGCATCCCATCCGAGATCCTGACCAAGCCTGGACTCCTCACCGATGAGGAGATGGATTTCGTGCAGAGCCACAGCGCGATCGGCGAACGCATCCTCGCCGGCGCCCCTTCGCTCGAAGGTGTCGCTTCCATGGTCCGCTCATCGCACGAGCGCTGGGACGGTGCAGGCTATCCCGACGGGCTCGCGGGCAACGACATACCGATCGGCGCCCGGATCGTCTTCGTCGTCGATTCCTACTGCGCGATGACCGAAGACAGGCCATACGCGCAGGCACGATCACCAGAAAGCGCCCGCTACGAGCTCATCGCCTGCTCGGGAACGCAGTTCGACCCCACGGTCGTCGTAGCGTTCCTCGCGATCTTGAACGAGCGCGTTCTGGCAGCCCGGGCTCCGGCGTCATTAGTGGCTTGAGAAAGAGTGAGTGGCGAGGCGAGAGCCCCGCCGCATGGGCTCTCGCCTCGCTCTGCTCTACCTGCGGTCGTCGTCTCTGTCGCGGTGAGCGGTCCCGCTCTTCGCAAGACCGCGGCTGACCATGTAGCCGATCGCGACAGCCGCCACCAGCGTCCAGGCACGCGGTGCGTCGAAGTTGTCCGCCTGTTGCGCAGCCACGAGCACGGCGGCGATTACTCCGACCATCGCCCAGAACTCGGTGGTCAAGAACGAGACCTTGGTCTCCTCGCGTCGAGTGACCGTCGGCCGCAATGCCTCGACATGGCGGTCATTGGTCGTGATTTCACGTGTTGCCATGGGACTCCCCTTCTTTTGTGGTGTCCGACTTATCTGCCCAGCCGGGAAGCGGAGTAACGGCATGCGCATGTGCATCCAGCCTGCGCCCGATGTGGATCCACTCACGATGTCAATGGCGCCACGCTGCCGAGCGAATTCCAGTCGGGGCGCCCGGATTTGAACCGGGGACCTCCTGTCCCCCAGACAAGCGCGCTAACCAGGCTGCGCCACGCCCCGTGGCCGCGGAGTTTAGCCGCGCCCGCCGAGCCGCTTGTAGAGGCGGTCGATCAGGTCCGGCATCTCTTCGAGCCGCTCGGTGATCACCCTCAGCCTGTACTCGCGGAAATGCTCCGGCTCCACCCCGAGCGCATCGGCGAGCTTGCGCACGATGTCGTTCGAGGGCACGGGCCGGTTGCCGTGCACGAGGTGGTTCAGGTACCCGGCCGAGAGCTTCGTCTGCGAGGCGAGGGCTCGATACGTGACCCCCGTCTCCGTCATCAGCCGCTCGAGCGTCGGGCCGAAGGGATCCTCGCTGAAGCGACGCCTGCGCGGCATCAGCGCAGGCTCCCGAGCTCGTCGATGACCACACGGCGCTCCTCGCCGGTTCCTCTGTCGCGCACGTCGACCGCGTTGTCGTCGAGCGTCTTCTTGCCCACGGTCACGCGGACGGGAATGCCGATCAGGTCGGCGTCTGCGAACTTCTCTCCGGCCCGCTGGTCGCGGTCGTCCAGCAGGACGTCGTCTCCTGCCTGCTCGAGCTTGGCTGCCACCTGCTCCGCCTGCTCCTCGAGGCCGGGCAAGACCACGACGTGGACGTCGTACGGCGAGAGGGCGGCCGGCCACTTGATCCCGTGCTCATCGTGGTGCTGCTCGATGACGGCCGCCATCGTCCTGGCCGGGCCGATTCCGTAGCTCCCCATGATGAGCGGCTTCTCCTGGCCGTCCTCGTCGAGGAAGGTCGCGTCGAGCGGTACGGAATAGCGGGTTTCCAGCTTGAAGATGTGTCCGACCTCGATCGCCGACTGTAGGCGCAACGCACCGCCGCACTTCGGGCACGTGTCGCCCTCGCGAGTCTCACGGATGTCGGCGAACCGTGCCTGGTAGTCCCTCCCCGCCTCGACGCCGCGCAGGTGCCAGCCGGTGCGGTTCGCGCCCGCCACGAACTGCCCTTCGCGCAGAGTCTCGTCGGCGACGATCTCCACCTTCGTGCCCACGGGCCCGATCGAGCCGCCGTCGGCGCCGAACGTCTCGCGGATCTCGTCGGGCTGAGCCGGGCGCACGGCTGCGCCGACCACCGCGACGAGCTTGGCCTCGTCGAGCCGGTCGTCGCCTCGAACGAGCGCGAGAACGGCGCGTTCGTCGACCATGACAGGCATCGCCTTCGCGGTCGCCGCCTCGTCCACGCCGAGCAGGGAGGCGACGCCCTCGATCGTGCCCACGTTCGGCGTCTCCACTTCTTCTGGAGACGACAACGGCTCCGGAAAGTCGGGAGCACGTGGCACGCCGTGGGCGATCTCCTGGTCGGCCGCGTAGTCGCAGTTCTCGCAGGTGACGAGCGTGTTCTCGCCCGCCTCGGACGGGGCCAGGTAGTCGCGGCTCTCGCTGCCACCCATCATCCCCGACTCGGCTTGCACGGGGTACACCTCGAGGCCGCAGCGCTCGAAGATCCGGTCGTAAGCACCAGCGTGTAGCCGGAAGCTCTTCTCGAGCCCCTCCTCGTCGCGGTCGAACGAGTAGGAGTCCTTCATGATGAACTCGCGGACGCGGATCAGGCCGGCCCGCGGCCGGGGCTCGTCCCGCTCCTTGGTCTGGAAGTGGTAGAGCATCTGCGGGAGCTCGCGGTACGACTGGATCTCACGAGCGTGGAACCCGACGGTCTCCTCGTGCGTCATGGGGAGCACGAATTCGCGCCCGTTACGGTCTTTCAGCTTGAAGACCTCCGGGATGTCGTACCGCCCCGTCGCCTGCCAGAGCTCCGCCGGCGTCAGCACCGGCATCAGCATCTCCTGGGAGCCGATCGCATCCATCTCCTCGCGGATGATCTGCACGACCTTCTCGTGCACCCGCCAGCCCAGGGGCAGGAACGTCCAGACGCCGGCGCTGACCTGACGGATGAACGCTCCCCGGACGAGGAGCTTGTGACTCGCCGACTCGGCGTCCGCAGGGTCGTCGCGCAGCGTCGGCAGGAAGAGCTGGGAGGCTCGCCGGACCACCCGCGAGAGATTAGTCGAGCGGAATCTCTGAAGCCTCGGCCATGGCGAGCGCAGCGGGCTTCGCCATCTTCAACCGCTTCGGCCGGCGCATGCCTTCCGCGATCCATTCGTCGATCTCACGGAAGAGCTGGTCGATGAGCTCCTCGGACTCGACCTTCTTCAGCACGCGACCGTGCGCGTAGATGAACCCGACGTCGCGGCCGCCCGCGATCCCGAAGTCGGCGTCCCCCGCCTCCCCCGGTCCGTTGACGGCGCAGCCCATGACCGCGACCTCGAACGCCTGCGGGTAGTCGCGGAGGCGCTCCTCGACCTTGACCGCGAGGTTCTCCACCCCCACGTTGTCACGGCCGCACGACGGGCACGCGATCATCACCGGGCCGCGCTCGCGCAGCCCGAGCGCCTTCAGGATCTCCCAGGCCACGCCCACTTCCTTCACCGGGTCGGCGGTGAGCGAGACGCGGATCGTGTCGCCGATTCCGTCCGCGAGGAGCGACCCGATGCCGATCGAGCTCTTGATCGAGCCAGTCAGCTCGGTGCCGGCCTCGGTCACGCCCAGATGCAGCGGGTACGGCACCTTCTCGGAGAGGAGCCGGTAGGCGCGGATCATCGTCGGCACGTGCGTCGACTTGACCGAGATCTTGAAATCGCGGTAGTCGAGGCTCTCGAGGAGCTCGACTTCCTCGAGGGCTGCGGCGACGAGCGCCTCGGCCTGGTCTTGCTGAGCGAGCTCTTGGAGATGCTTCGGCAGCGAGCCGGAGTTCGCGCCGATGCGCATCGGAATGCCGGCGCGCTTCGCGGCTTCGACCACCTGGGCGACCTTCTCCGGGCCGCCGATGTTGCCGGGGTTGATGCGCACGGCCGCGACGCCGGCGTCGATCGCTCGCAGCGCAAGGCTCGCGTTGAAGTGGATGTCGGCGATGACCGGGATCGGAGACAGGCGCACGATCTTGCGCAGCGCCTCGGCGTCCTCGATCTTCGGCACGGCGCACCGCACGACCTCGCAGCCGGCGGACGCGAGCGCAGCGATCTGGGCGGTCGTCGCCGGGACGTCCCTCGTGGGGGTCAGCGTCATCGACTGGACAACGACGGGTGCTCCGCCGCCGATCGGCACGTTGCCTACTCGTATTCCGCGCTCGCTCGCCATCAATCCCCCAGGCGTCCGACGTCGTTCGAGAGCCCGACGAAGAACAGGAGTAACACGAGCGCGATGCCGATCGCAGAGACACGTTCGTAGACCCCACGGCTGACCGAGCGGCCCCGGATGCCCTCGACGATGGAGAACGCGATGTGGCCGCCGTCGAGAGGCAGCAGCGGGAGGAGATTGAGGAGCGCGAGCGACAGGCTGAGCAGGCCGAGCACCCAGAGGTACGTCTCACCACCCCGCTCGACGGCTTGGGAGGACTGGTCGACAATGCCGACGGGACTGGAGATGTCCTCTCGACCTTCACCTCTCACGAGCCGGGAGAGCGACTTGCCGATCTCTCTGGTGACGATTCCGGTCAGCTTCAGCGACTCCCACGTTGCCTCGGGGAGCGAGAGGCTCTCGTCCTTCTCCGGCCGCTCGGGGCCCAGCGTCAGACGGCGGCCGTCGCGCACGACTGTGACCGTGATCGGCTGGCCTTTCGACGCTCGAATCCGCTGCGAGATCGAATTCGGCTCGACTGGAGCACCGGCCACCGCGACGATCCGGTCTCCGGGCTTCAAACCCATCTGCCCGGCAGGCGCATCGGCCGCCACCTGTTCGACGACGGGAGTCGCCTGGTCGCCGGTGCCTTCGAGCGAGAAGCCCAGACGGTAGACGCCTTGCCCAACCATGAGCAGGGCGGCGAAGAGAACAACAGCCAGGAGGAGGTTCGCCCCGGGCCCGGCGAAGATGACGGCAATCCGCTTCCACGTTCGCTGGCGCCAATAGGCGTCTTCCCCTAGACCGTCCCCGAGCTCGCGGAGCCCTCGCCGAGCAGACTTTTCCGCCCTAGAGGAGAGCTTCGTCGCGTCGATCGAGCCCTCGAGCTCCGGCAGCAGCGCACGGGCGCCGGCCATGTCTCCCTCGACGAGGGCCTGCTTGATGCGCTCCGCTGGGGTCAGCAAATGCGGCGCCTCGGCCAGCGCGGGAGCGAAGTACATGTCCACGTCCGACGGCGCGGGTCGGTGCATCCCCGGAATCTTGACGTAGCCCCCGAGCGGGATCGTCCCGATTCCGTACTCGATGCCACGGCGAGTCGTCTTGACCAGCGCCGGCGGGAACCCGATGTAGAACTTCCGCGGGCTCATGCCGACAGCGCGGGCCGTGAAGAAGTGACCGGCCTCGTGCACGAGGACCAGGAAGCCGAGCCCGAGTATGGAGACGAAGATGTTCATGCCGCTGTCCGTTCCGCCCGCCGCTCGGCGAGCTGCCGTGCTTCGGCGTCGGCGGCGACGAGCTCCTCCAGGGTACGTGCGGGCGCTCCTTCCACCGCGCCGAGCGTCTCCTCGACGACCTCGGCCATGCCGAGGAAAGGCAGCCGCCCGGCGAGAAACGCAGCGACCGCGACCTCGTTGGCCGCGTTGTACGCGCAGGGGTACGTGCCTCCCCGCTCTCCCGCGTCGCGTGCGAGGCCGAGCATCGGGAACGTCTCCAGGTCGGGAGGCTCGAACTCGAGCGTCAGGCCGGACGTGAAGTCGAGCGGCTCGACCGGCGTCTCCGCACGGTCGGGATACGTGAGGGCGAACGAGATCGGAACCCGCATGTCGGGATAGCCGAGGTGCGCGAGTGCTGCACCGTCGCGCAGGCGGACGAGCGCGTGCACGACAGAAGTCGGGTGGACGACGACCTCGATCTGCTCGTACGGCAGGCCGAAGAGAAAGTGGGCCTCGATGAGCTCCAGCCCTTTGTTGGCGAGCGTCGCCGAATCGATCGTGATCTTCGGCCCCATGCGCCAGGTCGGATGGGCGAGCGCATCGGCACGGGTCACTGCGGAGAGCTCGTCCACCGACCGGCCGCGAAACGGGCCGCCTGATGCAGTCAGCACGAGTGACTGGATCGTTTCCGGCTCCCGCCCCTCGAGGCACTGAAAGGCGGCGGAGTGCTCGCTGTCGACCGGCAGGAGCAGCCCTCGACCCCGCTCTCGTGCAGCGAGCGCGAGCTCTCCGGCCGCAACGAGGCTCTCCTTGTTCGCCAGCGCGAGCGTGACGCCGCGCTCGAGCGCCCAGAGAGTCGCAGGCAGGCCTGCAAAGCCGACGACCGCGTTCAGGACGACGTCGGGCGCAGACTCGTCGAGCAGGGCGGTCAGGTCGCCTCCCGTCTGGAAGTGCTCGACACCGCGCTCGGCGGCGAGCGGACCGAGCTCGCTGGAGCCCGCCGCGAGCGCACAAACCTCGAGGTCCGGCTGTCCGTCGATGATCTCCAGCGCCTGACGGCCGATCGAGCCCGTTGCGCCCAGAACGGCGATGCGCTTTGTCACAACTTGAAGTATGGGCGCTACGTGGCGCCGAAGGCGGCAATCACGTAGTACGCGGCGACGATTGCGAAGAGGAGCGCGTCGATGCGGTCGAGCATCCCGCCGTGACCCAGAAGGAGGCGCCCCGAGTCCTTTACGTCCATATCGCGTTTTATCGCCGATTCGAACAGGTCACCAAGTGCGCCGGCCAGAGCGATCACGCCGCCGAGGACGAGCGACTGCCACCAATCGTCAAAGAGCGCCGGTTCGTAGAGCCAGATCCAGGTCGCGAGGACAGCCGCCGCCGAGCCGGCAACGAACCCCTCCCACGTCTTGCCTGGGGAGATCGCCGGCGCGAGCTTGTGGCGTCCAAACAGCCGCCCCGCGGCGTACGCCATCGTGTCGCCGGCGAAGACCGCGAGCAGCACGGCGATCACCGCGTCCTGGCCGTGGACCGGAATGTCGCGCAGCAGGATCAGGTGCGCGAGGCCGAGGCCGACCCAGGCGGACCCGAGCACGGTCACCCCGACCGAGACCGTCGTCGACTGTCTCGTGCCGGCCAGACCCTTGAAGACGAACGCGAGCGCCAACGTGCCCGTAAAGCCCGCGAACGTCCAGTCGAGGCCGCCGAGCGTGGCGCCGAGTAGCGCGGCAAACGAGCCGAGGTATCCGGCCAGGACGACGGGCCGCAGCGTGCGCGTCATCCAGAAGAGCTCGTGCAAGCCGATCAGGGCCACCACCACCGTCAACGCGAACAACCACCAACCACCCAGATAAACGGCCGCGACCACGACGGGCAGCCCGACGGCTGCCACCACGATTCGCGACAGCAATCCGCTCATCGCCCGCCGAAGCGACGGTGCCGCTGCGCGTACTCGGTCACCGCCCGCCGCAGGTCTTCCTCGCCGAAGTCAGGCCAGAGCCGGTCGACGAACACGAGCTCCGCGTAGGCGAGCTGCCAGAGCAGGAAGTTGGAGATCCGCAGCTCGCCCGAGGCGCGAATCAGGAGATCTGGGTCGGGCATCTCAGGTGCGTACAGATAGACGGCGAAGACGTCCTCGTCCACCTCTTCCGGCGAGACGCCCGACGCGATTAGAGCCTTCGCCGCGTCCGCGAGCTCGGCGCGGCCCCCGTAGTCGAAGGCGATCCAGAGCTGAAGCCGCTCGCGGCTCGCCGTGCCCAGCTCGAGATCGGCCATCCGCTCTTGCAACTCCAAAGGCGCGCGGTCCCGCCGCCCGATGAATCTCGTCCGCACGCCCTGCTTCGCGAGGTCGGGCAGCTCCCGGTCGATGGTCTCGGTGAAGATCTCCATCAGCGAGTCCACTTCGGCGGGCGGCCGGAGCCAGTTCTCGGTCGAGAAGGCGTACACGGTCAGCGACTCGATTCCGAGCTCGAGCGCGGCCTCGACCGTGCGCCGCAGAGCGCGCGTGCCCTCGCGATGGCCGGCCTCGACGGGCAGACCGCGGGCGTCCGCCCAGCGACCGTTGCCGTCCATGATGATCGCGACCGACCGCGGGACCTCCCCAGGCTCGAGGGTCGGGGGCCCGCGGCGCAAAAGTCTGCTGAGGAAGTTCAAGAGGAGTCGTCGATCCTACGCAGGTAATCCCCGCCCACGGGGCGGGGACTCACTGAAAATGCTTCGCACTTTCAGCGACTTACATCACGCCCGGGTTGAAGCCGACAGATCGACCCTCGTGTTGTTGCGACCCTCAGCCAGGGCTCGTAGCACAGCGAGGAAGGAAAGGCTGATCAGGAGCGCAGCGGTCATCTCAAGAACTTCCTCGCTGACGACCATGACCCTGTACCCGCGGACCGGCTCGTCGTTCTCCCCGTACTGAACCTGCTCGAGCAGTTGCGACACGACTCCTGCTCCGGCGGCGAGCGCGAAGAGCGCGAAGCCGACCCCCAGCTGCCACAACCGCCGGCCGATCACCGCGAAGAGGATCGCCGCCAGGATTCCGACCGGTAGATACAGGAGCTGCCAGTCGATCCCCGTCTTGTGCTCGAGGCGCTCGTGGATCTCGCCGAACTCGTCGGCGGCGACGACCAACGTGACCACCGCGAAGGCGTGCCAGGCACGCCAACGGTCCGCGCGCCCGACCAGCACTGCCAGCCCGGAGACGGCAGTCCAGAGAGCAGCCGAGAAGACTGCCGGCACGTTTCGCTCTCCGTCGAGGTTGAACGCGCCGAGCTGCTCCTTGTTGCCGTAGCGGAGGATGCCCATGACAGCGAGGACGGCGATCAGCGCGCCCACGATCAGCGCCAGTCGGCGGGTGTCGATGCGAAGCGCGAGCCGGTGAGCTGCGTCCAGCACGCCGCTCAGACTTCGGTGATCTCGGCTTCCTTGCGCTTCAGGTGGTCGTCGATCTTCGCAGTGTGCTCGTCCGTCAGCTTCTGAACGCGATCCTCCGCGCGACGCTCGTCGTCCTCCCCGACCTCACCCTTCGTCTTGAGGTCCTTCAGGTGCTTGTCCGCGTCGCGGCGCACGTTGCGGATCGCGATCTTCCCGTCCTCCGCGATCTGCCGGACGATCTTGACCAGCTCTTTCCGCCGCTCCTCGGTCAGCTGCGGGATTGGCAGCCGGATGACCTTGCCGTCGTTCGAGGGTGTCAGCCCGAGCTCGGACTCCAGGATGGCGCGCTCGATCTCCTTCACGGAGTTGGGGTCGAAGGGCTGGATCGTCAGCAGGCGCGGCTCGGGGACGTTGATCGTCGCGAGCTGCTGGAGCGGCGTCGGCTGGCCGTAGTAGTCAACCGTGATGCGGTCGAGCAGCGCCGCTGAAGCCCGTCCGGTGCGGACCGTGTTGAACTCGGTCTGGGTCGACTCCACCGACTTGTCCATGCGCCGGCTCGCGTCGGAGATCAGATCGTCGATCAAGAGCCCTCCTCACTTGGGGTCGCGATGATTGTGCCGACCCGCTCGCCGAAAATCACGCGCTTGATGTTCCCGTCGGCGAGTCCGAAGACGTGGATCGGGACCCGGTTGTCCATGCACAGGGACAAAGCCGTCGTGTCCATCACCTTGAGACCGCGCTCGATGGCCTGCAGATGGGTGAGTGCCGGCACGAGCTCGGCGTCGGGCTCGACACGCGGATCGCCGTCGAGCACGCCCTCGACGCGGTTCTTGGCCATCAGGATCGCCTGGGCGCCGATCTCGAGCGCACGCAGCGCCGCGGCGGTGTCGGTCGTGAAGAACGGGTTCCCGGTACCGGCCGCGAAGATGACGACGCGCTTCTTCTCGAGATGGCGGATCGCCCGTCGCCGGATATAGGGCTCGGCAACCTCGGCCACGCCGATTGCCGACAGGACGCGCGTGTGCGCGCCGAGGCGTTCCAGCGCGTCCTGGAGCGCGAGCGCGTTCAGGAGCGTGGCGAGCATTCCCGCGTAGTCGGCGGTCGCACGGTCCATACCCTCGGCCGCGGCCGCCATGCCGCGGTAGATGTTCCCGCCGCCGACGACGATCGCGACCTCCACCCCGCTCTGCTGGACCTCGACGATCTCCTTGGCGATCAGCTCCGCTCGGGCAAGCTCGATGCCGTACTCCTGGTCGCCCATGAGTGCCTCGCCGGAGACCTTCAGCAGAACGCGGTCGAAGACGGGGCGCGCCGCGCCGGGCTTGGCCGGGACTGCCTCTGGCCGCACCGTCATTCGGCGACGTCGAAGCGCTCGAAGGCGAGGACTCGCATCCCTTCCTCCTCCAGCGCCTCGGCCACGGTCTTGCCCGTGTCGTGGATCCACGGCTGCTCGAGCAGGACGCCGCCCGGATACGCGGCGAAGAAACGCTTGTTGACCATGCCTTCGACGATCTTCTCACGAGCCTGCTCGGGCTTCGACTGCACCTCGTCCGAGCCCGCGTAGATCTGGCGCTCGGCCTCGACCACCTCGGCCGGAACCTCAGAACGCTCGACCCAGGTCGGAGCGGCCGATGCGATGTGCATGGCGACGCGTCGAGCGGCTTCGTCGCTGCCGCCCTCGGTCTTGAGCAGGACGCCGATCTTGCTGGCGGGCCGGTGGACGTACTCGGCGAGCCGCTCGCCGTTCGTGGCCTCGAGGCGCGCGGCGCCCCGCACGACCACGTTCTCGCCGATCTTGGCGATCAGCTCCGTGCGCTCGTCTTCCAGCCCGGAGACCGCCTCGGGCCCGTCGCTTTCGACGCTGTCGAGCACGCGCTTGGCGAACGCCTGAAACTCGTCGTTCTTCGAGACCGGCTCCGTCTCGGAGCCGACCGCAACGAGAGTCCCGACGCCGTTGTTGATCCGCGAGAGGACGACGCCTTCGGTCGTCTCACGGCCGGCACGCTTGCCGGCCTGAGCCGCGCCCCACTCGCGCAGGAGCTTGTTCGCCGCGTCGATGTCGCCCTCGGCTTCCTGAAGCGCGCGCTTGCAGTCCATCATCCCCGCTCCGGTGCGCTCGCGGAGCTCCTTGACGAGGGCCGCCGGGATCTCGGTCATTCGGCAGTCACCTCTGCGGCAGGCTTGGCTTCGGTGTCTGACACCGGCTCTTCGGTGACTGCCGCCGGCTCCTCCGGGGTCGGCTCCGCAGCAGCCGCGGCTGCCTCCGCCGCAGCGGACTCGGCAGCTGCCACTTCAGCCGCTGCGGCCTTCTCGGCGGCCTTCCGGAAGTCTTCCTCTCGGACCTTCTGCCTGCCCTGGTCGACCGCATCGGCGATCACCCTGACGATCAGGCTGCACGCACGGATTGCGTCGTCGTTGCCCGGCACGACGAAATCAGCGTCGTCGGGATCGCAGTTCGTGTCGACGAGCGCGATCACGGGCAGGCCGAGCCGCTTCGCCTCCCGCACCGCGATCTGCTCCTTGCGCAGATCGAGGATGACGACGGCGTCAGGCTGCCGCTTCATGTCGGCGACGCCGCCGAGATGGTTGTCGAGGCGCTCGAGCTCGGCGATCATCGAGATGCGCTCCTTCGCTGGCAGCAGCTCCAGCTGCCCGTCCTCTTTCAGCCTGCGCAGCTCGTGCAGCCGCTCGATGCGGGCGGAGATCGTCCGCCAGTTCGTGAGCAGGCCCCCGAGCCAGCGGTGATTCACGTACGGCATGCCGACGCGCGTCGCCTGCTCTTCGATGGCGTCCTGCGCCTGCTTCTTCGTGCCGACGAACAGGATCGTGCCACCCCGCTCCGCGAGGTTGCGCGCGAACGCGGCAGCCTCCTCGAGCAGGGCGAGCGTCTGTTGGAGATCGATGATGTAGATCCCACCGCGCTCGTTGAAGATGAATCGCTTCATCTTCGGGTCCCAGCGGCGGGTCTGGTGGCCGAAATGGACTCCGGCCTCCAGGAGTTCTCGCATGGAAACGACGGACAATGGTCCCCCTTCGTGGTTCGGTTGCAATACAGCCGGCGGCCTGCGAGTGGACCGGCGTGCAAACGCCGGCACCCCCACCCGTCATCACCGCCGGGACGGTGACAGAAGCACGTCGATTGTAGCCGCTACCCCTTGATCTGGGCGAGAAACGCCTGCAGATCCGGCGGAAGCGGCGACTCCACCTCGACGGATGCTCCCGTGAACGGGTGCGTAAAGGCGAGGCGCGACGCGTGGAGGAACTGGCGCTTCAGCCCCGGGTCGGGAATGCCGTAGACCGGGTCGCCGACGACCGGCAGGTCGATCGCGGCCAGGTGCACACGGATCTGGTGTGTCCGCCCCGTCTGGAGCCGCACGCGCAACAGGGCATGCGCACCGAGGAGCTCTTCGACCTCGAAGTGGGTGATCGCTTCGCGTGGCGCATCCGAGTCGAGCGACCGGCGAGTCGGGTCCTCGCGGTCACGCCCGATCGGCGCGTCGATCCGCCCTTGCCAGGACCGCGGCCGGCCGCGCACGAGGGCCAGGTAGATCCGCTCGAGGGCGCGCTCGCGGACCAGGTCTTGCAGCCGCTTGTGCGCCTCCTCGGAGCGCGCGACGACGAGAAGGCCCGACGTGCCGCGGTCGAGCCGGTGGACGATTCCCGGCCGGTCGCTTTCCTCCCCGCCCGCAGCCCCGTGCTCGAGCAACCCGTGAACGAGCGTGCCTTGATCGTGCCCCGGAGCCGGATGCACGACGACGCCGGCCGGCTTGTCCACGACGAGCAGGTGCTCGTCCTCGTAGGCGACTCGCAGGTCGACGTCCTCCGGAACGAGCTCGGCCGGCTTCGGCTCGGGCAGCTCGACCTCGATCGTCTCGCCGCCCTCCAGCTTCCGGCTCTTGAGGGCCGCTCGGCCGTCGAGCCGCACGGCTCCCGTGCTGATCAGGCGCTCGGCGGCACCACGCGACCCGATCTCGGGCAGCTCGGCGAGGAAACGGTCGAGCCGCGTCCCGGAGGCGGCGTCAGGGACGTCGAAGCGAAGCGTCGGTCACCGGCCGCGGTCGCGGCCGCTGGCGCTGAGGCAGGAGCAGCGCCGCGAGCAGGATGAGGACGCCGAGGACGATGAAGGTGTCCGCGAGGTTGAAGGCGGGCCAGAACTCGAGGTCGATGAAGTCCGTCACATGTCCCAGCCGTACGCGATCGATGAGATTGGATGCACTACCCCCGATGAGGAGGCCGAGCGCGATCGGAAGGATCGGGTGCCGCGCGCCGGAGCGGGCGAAGAAAAGGAGCATCCAACCGACGGCGATCGCCGTCAGCGCGGTCACGATCGCGGTCGCGTTCGAGAAGAGCCCGAAGGCGATTCCCGAGTTGTGCACGTGGTGAATCGAGAGCGGCCCGGCGACGTGCACCTGCTCGCCGAGAGCGAGGCGGCTCGACGCGAAATACTTCGTCACCTGGTCGGCGCCGAGGGCCGACAGCGCGATCGCACCCAGGGAGATCCACTGGACGGCGGTAGCAGCGAGTGAGCGCTCGGCCCCCGAGATAGGCGCCAGCCCATCGGTCGCCGACCCCACTCGCACGTCTAGCGCCCGCGGGGCGGGCTCGGTCAACCTCGCTCCTCGCGGCGCTTGCAGTCGATGCATTGCGTCGCATAAGGAATCGCCGCGAGGCGCTCCTCCGCGATTGGCTGGCCGCAGGTCTCGCAGATCCCGAAGGTGCCGGCCTCGATCTTCGTGAGGGCCGCGTCGATGGCCTTCAGAACGTGCTCGGAGTTCTCCTCGAGCGTGTAGCCGATCTCACGGTCGAGCGTGACCGTCGCCGTGTCGGCGAGGTGGTTGTCGACAGTCGACTCCTCGGTCTCGTCTTTGAGCGACCCGGGATTCTCCGCGTGTAGATACTCGATCGCCTCGAGGACTTTCTGGCGCTCCTCCTGGAGCAGGTCACGGAAGCGCAAGGTGTCGACCGCCATGCGCCCATCTTAGAGACAGTGGATTACATACCTAAGCCGCTTCGACCCTAGCGTCGCTTTCGCCGTCGTCGACGATCGCCAGTGCGGAGCGCAACAAGCTCCGGATCCGGCTCGCTTCGCCTCGCAGGTGCTCGCGCTCGGTGAGGGCGGCCTGCTTGATCAGCCGCGCTTCCGAGTGCGCCTCGGTCATCACGATCTCGGCCTCGCGGCGCGCCTGGTCTTTGAGCTCCAGCGCGCTCCGCTCCGCCGAGACGAGTGTCTTCCGCAGGAGTGTCTCGAGGTCCCGGTAACGCGCGATGTCGCTCTCCATCTGCTCGAGCTTGTCCTGCAACTCACCGCGTTCGCGCCAGGTCTCCTCGAAGCTCTGGACGACCTCGTCCAGCAGGGTGTCCACGGCTCCCTTCCGGTAGCCGAAGAAGCCTTGCCCCAGGTTCACGTGGCGGATTTCGACAGGGGACAGTGCCATGTGGTCGTACCTCCTCTCAGTGCAGTTGTTCGAGAACGGTCTGGATGATCGAGTTGATGAGAAACAGGGAGATGACGGCGACGATCGGCGACAGGTCGAGCGGCCCGAAGGCCGGGAGCAACCGGCGGAAGATCCGCAAGTACGGCTCGCACACGTCGTAGAGGAAGCGCTGGATCCGGCTCATCCAGATCGAGTACGGCAGGCGGATCCAGGACGTGAGGATGTACGCGAAGATCAAGAGGATGTAGACGGAGATGAAGATGTTCACGAAGCTCTGGACCGAGTCGATGGCGTCGGCCAGCGGTAGCGCGAGAATGGCGTACACGCCCACGGAGCCGTGTTCGGCCCTCGAACCCCGCTTCCTCTAGGGCTGGATCAGGCCTGGTTGAAGAAGCCCCCGCCCTCGAGCATGCGGGCGCGCTCTTCAGCGGAGACTTCGACGTTGCGTGGCGTCAGGAGGAACACCTTGTCCGCGACGCGCTGCATGTTTCCGTCCATCGCGTAGGTGAGCCCGCTGGCGAAGTCGATCAGGCGCTTGGAGAGATCCTGGTCGGAGCCCTGAAGGTTCAGGATCACGGGGGTTCCTTCTTTGAACTTGTCCGCGATCTGCTGGGCGTCGTTGAAGCTCCTGGGAACGACGAGGTGCACGCGCGACGGTGATGTGGTCGGCACCGCCGCCACGGAGCCGCGCCGACCGCCGGCCGGCCGCAGGACTGCGGTGCGCGCGCCCTGGGACTCCTCGGGCTCCGTCCAGTCGTCGAGCTCGCTGCCTCGGCGACGCCGCGTCGACAGGCGCCGAACGTTCGGTCGCTCGCTGTAGGAGCGCTCCAGCTCCTCGTTGGTGACGTAGCCGTCCTCGTCCCAGTCTTCGTCCTCCTCGGCGATTCCGAAGTAGACGAGCGTGCGGTTCCAGACGTCTGCGAAGCCCATTGCAGGGAAAATGCTAACCGCTGAAGAGGCGAGCGCCTACTCGGACATAGGTCGCTCCCTCCTCCGCTGCCACTTTGTAGTCCTGGCTGGTGCCCATTGAAAGCTCGTGCAGGCCGTGTTCTGCGGCCAGCACACGCAGTTTTCGGAACAGAGGCCGAGAATCCTCGGGGTCGCCGGCAGCAGGCGGCATCGTCGCCAGGCCGCGCACTCCCGCGTACAGCTCCAGGAAGCTGCTCAGCTCAGCCGGCGACACGCCCGACTTGGTCTCCTCCCCGCCGAGGTTGACCTGCACGAGCGCGGGAATCTCGAGCCGCTTCGCCGCCGACTCGGAATCGAGGGAGTGCACGAGCTCGCAGAGGCGGTTCACGACCTTCGCCTTGCGGCTCTGCAGGTGCCCGATGAAATGCCAGCGGAACACATCGCCGTACTCCGCGTGCTTCGCCTCGAGGTCCTGGGCCCTGTTCTCGCCCACCACCTCGATCCCGGCCTCGGCGAGCACGGCCATGTCCTCGAGCGAGACGTACTTCGTCGCCGCGACGACGGTCACGCTCGGGCCGACCTCCTCGCGCACCCGTTCGTACCGGGCGCGGACCTCGTCACCGGATGCGAGCAACGATCCCCTGCCGCCCGGTCCGGGCTCCGTCGCGGCGGTGCGAAAAGAAGAGGTCGGGATGGCACGAGGTGCACATCTCGACACGCTCGACGCTCGTGCAGCCTGCGCCGTACAGCGCCTTCTCGGTGGCCGTGTACAGGTCGAGATTCCGGCCGGCGAGCACCTCCGGCCCGAAGCGGTCCCTGAAGGGAGCCGCGACCTCCTCCCCCACCTCGAAACAGCACGGGCCGATCCCGGGTCCGATCACAGCGTTCAGCGGCCCGTCGCCGAGTTCCATGAGCGCAGCGTCCGCGATGCCGGCGAGGAGGCCGCGCCAGCCGACGTGCAGCACCGCGAGCGCAGTGCCCGCGCCGTTCGGCTTCGCAACTGCAACGGGCAGGCAGTCAGCGGTGATCAGCATCATGGCGAGGCCGGGCTCGTCGGTCCAGAGAGCGTCCCCGGGTGGGTGGTCGAAACCGGCTGTCATCACGCCCCGGTCGGCGGTCGCCTTGACGACCTCGGCGCCGTGCTGCTGCCACAGCATCGTCGCTCGTTCCGGCTCGACGCCCGCCTTCTCGCACAGGAGGCGGCGATTCTCGATCACGTGCTCCGGCTCGTCTCCTGTGAGAATCCCGAGGTTCAGCGACTCGAACGCCCCGTCGCTGACCCCGCCGATGCGGGTCGAGAAGGCAACCTCGTAGGGGCCGGGCGACTCCCAGCGGAAGACCGGGATCATGGGCTCTCGATCAGTTCGCGGGCGGCGGCCAGCTCCGATTCGCGGCCGTCGAGCTCACCGTTCAGCTTGCGGCGCCTCAGCTCGGAGAGCACCTCGCCCACGCGCGGCGACTCGGCCAGGCCGAGCTTCGCCACGTCAGATCCGGTGATCTCGAGACGGACGTCGCCGAGCCGCTCGAAGTAGTCGTGAACGGCCGGTAGGTCGGCCAGAGCCAGGGCGTAGAGAGGAGCGTCCGGTGCGTACGGCTCGGCGACCGCGACGACTTCGGCCGGTGACGCCGTCCCGCGCAGGCGCTCGACGATCCTGGGGCCGACCGTGACGGCGGCGGCAATCTGCTCCGTGTCGCGGCGGCGCACCTTGAGCCCCTCGAGCCACTGGAAGGCCTCGTCGGCCGGGAGCTCGCGTGCAAGCGCGATGAAGCCCAGTCGCCAGGTGGGCACTCCGAGCCCGTAACGATCGTTGAGCTCACGCATACGGTCGATGAGGCTGACCGCCTCCTCGTCGGCGGCAAGATGAGGATGAATCGCCGTCCCGGCGCCCAGCTCGGCGAGCCGCGGAATGGAGTGGTGAACGTCCCCTTCCTCGAGCAGCGCGACGAGCTCCTCGCGCAGGCGGGTGGACGAAAGGTCGCCGACGAGGCCCATCTCGATGCACCCGCGAGCGAGCCGGACGGTGTGGTCGTCCATTCGGAACCCGTAGCGATTCTCGTAGCGGACGGCTCGGAAGATGCGCGTCGGGTCGTCGATGAACGACAGGTTGTGGAGGACGCGAATCGTCCCGGTCTGCAGATCGCGCCGGCCGCCGAAGGGGTCGACGAGCCGGCCCCGGTCCTCACCCTTGAGCGAGACGGCCATCGCGTTGATCGTGAAGTCGCGGCGAAAGAGATCCTCGCGGATCGAGGCGTGCTCGACCGTCGGCAGGGCCGCGGGCGCGTCGTAGAACTCGGTGCGGGCCGTCACCACGTCCACGCGCTCGTCGTCTCCGTAGAGGACGACCGCAGTGCCGAACTTCTCGTGCACTCGAGCGCGGCCGTCGAGCGCGTCGGCCAGTGAGCCGGCCAGGGCGATCGCGTCCCCCTCGACGGCGATGTCGACGTCGAAGTTGGGCTCGCCGAGGAGGATGTCGCGCACGGTCCCGCCGACCAGGTAGACGCCGTCGTAGCCCTCGCTGATCGCGGAGACGGCATCGAAGACCTCCGTCAGATGCTCGAGCCGATCCAGCTCGTCGGCGAGGATCGGGGCAGGCTCGGCGTGCGCATCCTCCCGCGCACCGGCAGCTCGCAGGAGGTCGCTCCGCGTGACGACGCCGACGACCTGGTCTTCGCCGAGCACGGCGACGCGCCCGTCGTCGGACGCCGAGAGCAGGCGCTGAAGCTCGCCGAGCGGCGTCTCCTCGTCCGCCGTGTCGACCTTCGAGCTCATGATGCCCTTCACGGGCGCGTGCGCGAGGCCGTGCGAGATCGCCTTGTCGAGATCCTCGCGAGACACGGTGCCCGCTAGGCGCCCGTCGTCGACGACGAGGATCCCGCTCTGGCCATACCGCTGGCAGGCGACCATCGCCGCCGAGACCGGATCGTTGGGATGAACGGACCTGGCCGGGCTCGACATGACGTCCTTGGCGTGAAGCGGCTCGCGCACCGCGGAGTCGAGCCCGGTGAAGAGCGTCTCGCGTGCCTGGTCGAGGGTCCCCCGGAAGATCGCTGAAGCCGCCTGCGCGTGGCCTCCCCCGCCCAGGACTCGTGCCAGCTCCGCCGCGTCGAGCTCGGGCGTGCGGCTGCGCGTCACGCAGAACACGCGCTCGTCCATCTCGACGAGCAACACGAGCCCTTTGCAGTCGGTGAGGTCGACGATCTTGTGGGCCAGGTTGGAGATGCCGTCCACGTGCTCGGGCCAGCGCACGGCGGCGACCAGCAGCTCGATGCCGGCGATCCGGTGGCTTTCGAGGGCGGCGAGCAGCGCGCTCAGGAGGTCACGCTCTCCCTCCGCGAGCGGGACGTGCAGATAGGTGGCGATCTCGGCCTGGCGCGCGCCGTGGCGGAGGCACCAGGCGAGCGCGTCGGCGTCGCGCTGGGTCGCGCTGGCGTAGGTGAGCGAACCGGTGTCCTCGTGGATGCCGAGCGCGAAGGCGGTCGCCTCGAGGGGCGTCACGGCGATCTCGCGCTCGGCGAGGATGCCGACCAGGGTGGTCGTGAGCGCCCCGTCCTCCGAGAGGACTGCGTTCTCGGTCGTCACCCACTCCGGGAGCGGCTCCCCGGTGTGGTGGTCGAAGACGGCCTTCTCGACGCCGGGGTCGAGCGCGACCTGCTCCAGCTCGCCCAGCCTCGAAGCGTGCTGCGTCTCGACGACGATCAGCCGGCGAACCGAATCGAGCTCCAGACGGGAGGCCTCGACTGCGTCGAGCTCGTCTGCGTGCAGGCGATAGAACTCCTTGACGTTCTTGTTCAGCGTGCCGGGAACGCAGACGACCGCGTCCGGATAGAGTCGGCGCGCAGCGAGCATCGCCGCGAAAGCGTCGAAATCGGTGTTGCCGTGCGTGGCGATGACTTCGGTTGCGCGCATCTCTCTCGCCTCATTCTGCCTCTCGTTTTGGCTGCAAGTGGTGCAATTCCGGCACAGTCCGGTTCCACACGCGCGCGCTTTTCCCCGCTACGCTCGCCTTGGGGAGGAGGTTGGGGGTACCTAGGGTGCAGGCGCCGCGCACACCTCGTTTTAGCCGAACGAGCCCTTCTCGTCGTCGTATATCGGGATGGCGCGTTTTTTCGCAGTCGTGGCCTGCGCGCTCCTCGCATCCTCGTGCGGCGGCGGCGCGGACGACGAACGAGCGACTCCGCCGACGACAGTCATAGACGCGGCTCCGGGTCGCCTGTCTGCGCGGCCGAGCACTCCGACCGAGTCTCCGGACGAGCAAGACGGACTGATCCGGATCGGATCCGGCGACGAGCTCCTCTACGTACCGCCGGGTGCCCGCGAGGCCGACGGCAACGGACTGGTCGTCATGCTCCACGGCGCCGGCGGCTCGCCGGGCGAAGGCGTCGCGCCATTCCTCGAGCTCGCGGACCGGGCCGGCCTGATCCTGCTCGCTCCGCGCTCGAAGGGAGCAACGTGGGACATCGTCAGCGGCCGCTGGGGGCCGGATGTCGCTGCGATCGACCGGCTGCTGGAGCACGTGTTCGCGCGCTACGACGTCGATCCGGACCGTGTCGCGGTCGCAGGCTTCTCCGACGGCGCGGGTTATGCACTGTCGTTGGGGCTCACGAACGGTGACCTCTTCCACTCGGTCGTCGGCTTCTCGCCCGGCTTCATCTCGGTGGCGAAGGAACACGGCTCGCCGCGCCTCTTCATCTCACACGGCACGCAGGATTTGGTACTGCCCATCGGCCGGACCAGCAGGGGCGGTGTGCCGCGACTCCGTGCTGCGGGCTATCGCGTGCGCTATCGGGAGTTCGCCGGCGGCCACGAGGTGCCCGCGAAGATCGCCCGTGAGGCGGTCGACTGGCTCGTCGCCGGCGACGATTGACCCGGGACAGAAGCTCAGACGGCAGCGATCGCGTCGATCTCGACCAGCGCGCCGGCCGGGAGCCGGCCAACCTCGATCGTGGCGCGGGCAGGTGGCGTCTCCCCCACGTGCCGCGCGTAGACCTCGTTCATGCCCTGGAAGTCGTCGAGGTTCGTCAGGAAGACGGTCGTCTTGACCAGCCGGCCGAGATCGCTTCCGGCCTCGGCGAGGATGGCCGCGAGGTTCTTCATGATCTGCTCCGTCTGCTCCTGAATCGTCGAGCCGACGATCTCCGTGTGGTCTGGCTCGAGCGAGACCTGGCCAGAGACGAACACCAGCCCGCCCGTCTTGATCGCCTGCGAGTAGGGCGCGCCCTGGAAAGGCGCGGGTGCCTTCTCGGTCCGAACCGCCGTCTTCTCGTTCATGTCGCTCCTTTCCCCGGCCGCGGCCTGCACGCCTGAGCGACGGCGACGCCGAGTGCCTTGAAGATCGCCTCCAGCACGTGCTGTGGGTCGTCGCCTCCGATCAACCGCACATGCAGCGTGATGCCCGCCCCTTCCGCGAGCTCGCGGAGGAAGCTGGAGACGAGATCGGTGCGAAGCCCGCCGACCCGCGCCTCCGAGAGGTCGACGTTCATGACGACGAGCGGCCGGCCGGAGGCGTCGAGGGCAACGTGAGCCAGAGCCTCGTCAGCGGGAATTGCAGCCGAGCCGTGCCCACGGACGCCGTCGGCATGGAGGGCGCTTCGGAGCTCCTCGCCCAGGGCTTTCCCCGCAGACGCGACTTCCTCGTCCGCGCCGGTCGGCGCGACCCGCAACGTGACGTCGAGCGCCCCGTAGGCAGCGAACAGCCCGAGCAAGTGATCGAGCACCGGCAGGCCGGTCGTCACGTTGCTCTCTCCTGATCCGTCGAGCGTCACCGCGACGCGCGCCCGCCCGATCTCCCCGACTTTCCCGGCCATCCCTCGGATGAGGGTACCCCAGCGCGGCCCCCTCCATCCCTCGGTTCAGGGTGCCTCACCCGTGGATCCAGGCCGAAACAGCTTGTACGCGGGTCTCCTCCCTTTCCCGTGCGGCCCCATTGCTCACAGATCAACGCCACCGATTCCGGCTCGTCGTCGCGCTCCTTTCCGGAGCCGCGATTGCGGTCGCTGCAGCCTCCTCCGCGGCTGCGGCGCCCCGTCCCGAGAGCCACGTCCTCAAGCCCGAGCCCGTCCGGCGCCAGGTCGTGGTCGGCTACAGCTCCCAGCTGGCCCTGAACCAGGCGCTGGCGAAGTTCCCGGCCCGGATCGTGCAGCGCCTGCCCCAGTTGCGCGCGGTGTCCGTCGACCCGGAGATGCACCGCGACCACTTCGCAGCAGGCGTCTCCGCCCTCCCGGGGATCACCTTCGTGAACGGCCTGCAGGCTCGCCGCTTCCACTCCGAGCCGGCACTCGTCGTCCTCTTCAGGCCGGGCCTTCCCTACGAGTGGCAGTACGTCGCGACACGAACGAACGAAGTTCCCGACTCCGTTCTCCGCGCAGCCGCCGGCGTCAAGATCGCGGTCATCGACACCGGCGCCGACCTGCGCCATCCGGATCTTGCCGCCAAGAGCCCGGAGACCTGGGACATCGTGCGCAAGCGGACCGACGTCCGTGATCTCGACGGACACGGGACCTTCGTCTCCACACTCGCCGCCGGCTCTGTCTCCAACGATGAAGGGATCGCAGGGTTCGGCGGAGACGCGAAGCTCCTCATCATCAAGGCGAGTGGCGCGGACGGCATGTTCACGGAGGTCGACGAGGCGGCCGCGATCGTCTACGCGGTCGACCACGGCGCCAAGGTCATCAATCTCAGCATCGGCGGCGAGGGCAGCTCGATCATCGAGAAGCGCGCCGTCGACTATGCGGCCAACCGAAACGTCTTGCTCGTCGCCGCCGGTGGTAACGAGTACGAGGCCGGCAATCCGATCGAGTATCCCGCCGCGCTCCTGCAGCCACCGGGCTCCAAAGGCCGGGGTGGAGTCGGCCTCGTCGTCGCCGCAACCACGATGGCGGGCAAGCGCGCGTACTTCTCGAACACCGGCACTCACATCTCGCTGGCTGCTCCGGGAGACAGCGTCTTCGGCGCGGTCGCCACGACCTCGGCCGCCCGTGACTGGCCGCGGTACGCGCTTCCCGGCTCCAAGTCGGGCCTCTACGGGTGGTCGAGCGGAACCTCGTTCTCGACGCCCCAGGTCGCCGGCGCCGCTGCACTCGTCTGGGCGGCAAACCCAAATCTGACGGCACAGCAGGTCGCCGGCGTGTTGAAGAGCACAGCCTCGGGCCGCGGGCGCTGGAATCGCTCGCTCGGCTACGGCGTCATCGACGTCGCCTCCGCCGTCGGCGCTGCGACCGGGCAGGTCATCAGGGAGCGCGTGCAAGGCAATGCGACCCTCAAGCTCGGCGTCTGGCGGGCCAAGAGCGTTCGCTCACGGAAGGTGGCCAAGGGCCGCCTCCGCCCCGTGCGCGTCAGCGCGTCGCTCCGCTCGTCGACGCCCGCGATCACGCCTGCGCACCGCGTCGTCACTCTGGAGATCCGCCGGCACAACAGCTGGCACCGGCTCGGTCGCACGACGACCACGACCGCGGGTCTCGTTCGCTGGACGGTCGGCCTCCGACCCGGCAAGCACCGCCTTCGGGTCTTCTACGGCGGCCGCTGGGATCTCACCGGCGCGCAGAGCCGCATCTTGCGGCTGCAAGTTCGCTAGGAAGGAACGCGTTCGATGGCGGCGCCGACCGAGCGCAGTCGCTCGTCGATCCGCTCGTAGCCCTTGTCGATCTGGTACGCGTCGCCGATCGTCGACGTGCCCTCCGCGCACAGCGCCGCCAGCAGCATCGCCATGCCGGCGCGGATGTCCGGGCTCGACATCCGCTGGCCGTAGAGCTTGGCCGGGCCCGTGATCACGACTCGATGCGGGTCGCAGAGGATGATCCTCGCCCCCATCGAGACGAGCTTGTCGACGAAGAAGAGGCGGCTCTCGAACATCTTCTCGAAGATGAGGATCGTGCCGCGCGCCTGGGTCGCGAGCATGACGGCGATCGAAGTCAGGTCGGCGGGAAACGAGGGCCAGGGCCCATCCTCGATCTTGGGGATCGCCCCGCCCAGGTCATCGCGAACGACGAGGTCCTGGCCGGGCGGGACTCGCACCGACGTCTCCTGAACCTCGACGTAGACGCCGAGGCGCTCGAAGGCCGGCAGGATCGGCAGCAGGTCTTCGGGGACTGCCTCCTCGATCGTCAAGTCCCCGCCGGTCAGAGCGGCCATGCCGATGAAGCTGCCGACCTCGATGTGATCCGCTGCTATCCGGTACGTGCCGCCGCCCAGGCGCTCGACGCCGTTGACGTGCAGCACGTTCGAGCCGAGGCCTTCGATCTGGGCGCCAAGCGAGCCGACGAAGCGGCAGAGGTCCTGGACGTGCGGCTCGCAGGCGGCGTTCGAGATCGTCGTCCGCCCGGGTGTCAGCGACGCTGCCATGACCGCGTTCTCCGTCGCCATGACCGAGGCCTCGTCGAGATGGATGTGCCGGCCGGTGAGCCCATCGGCGCTCAGCTCGTACTTGTCCTCGATCGAGACCTTGGCCCCGAGCTCGACGAACGCATGGATGTGCGGGTCGAGCCGCCGGCGCCCGATCACGTCGCCTCCGGGCGGAGGCACCACTGCGCGCCCGGCCCGCGCCAGCAACGGCCCGGCCAGGAGAAACGACGCTCGGATCCGGCTCGCGAGCTCGGCGTCGAGCTCGACCTTGTCCAGCTCTGCTGCGTGCACGCGAACCTCGTTCAGCCCGGTCCAATCGACGTCGACGCCGAGGTCGCGGATGAGGGCGATCATCGTCTCGACGTCGAGGATCCGCGGCACGTTCTGCAGGAGCACCGGCTCGGTCGTGAGCAGGCATGCGGCCAGGATCGGCAACGCACCGTTCTTGTTCCCGGCGGCTTTCACGCGGCCGTTCAGGGGGCGGCCGCCCTCGATCAGGAAGGACTCGGTCACGGTTTCCGAGAGGACAGTGTGCGACACAGCGGCGGCTATGGTACCCCTCGCTTGGAGCCGACCCGCGAGCGCGCCTGGGAGACCCTGACCCGCTACACGCAAAGCGAGGCGCTACGTCGCCACGCGCTCGCTGTGGAGGCGTCGGTACGCGCCTATGCAAGGAAGTTCGGCGAGGACGAGGAGTCCTGGGGCGTGACGGCTCTGCTCCACGATTTCGACTGGGAGATCCACCCCACGCTCGAGCAGCATCCCCAGGACGGAGCTCCGATCCTGCGCGAGGAGGGCTATCCCGAGGAGATGATCGAGGCGATCCTCTCCCACGCCGAGCACCTCTCGATGCCCCGCGACACGCAGCTCAAGAAGACCCTGTTCGCCTGCGACGAGCTGTCGGGCTTCATCCACGCCTGCGGCCTCGTGCGGCCCGACGGCATCGAGACGCTGGAGCCGAGGTCGGTCAAGAAGAAGCTCAAGCAGCCGTCGTTCGCATCCGGCGTCAACCGGGACGACGTCTACTCGAGCGCCGAGGCGCTCGGCGTCGAGCTCGACGACCACATCGCGTTCGTGATCGGCGCGCTGCGCCCGATCGCTCCCGAGCTCGGCCTAAAGAGCGGCGAGTAGCCGCTCCAGATCGTCCTCGCTGTTCCACCAGCCGCAGGACACGCGCACGAGATCGGTGCCGGGCAGGAAGCGGATCGACGACCCCTTCCTCGTAGAGGCGCGCGGAAACCGCTTCCGGATCCTCGCCGGGTCGAAACGAGACGAGACCGGCCTGCCCGGGAGCGGTCACGACCTCGAAGCGCTCCGCCAGCCGCGTCCTGCACGCTGCCGCCAGTTCGGCAATGCGTTCGTAGCGCCAGTCCGGCGCCAGTCCGAGAGCAGCGAGGAGGCCGGCCAGGGAAGCCGGTGGGATCCAGGCCGGGTCGAAGCGCGCCGCCGTGGGCCACGGCTGGAAGGCGCCGTCGCGCTCGTACGTCTCCTGTGAGAAATAGCTCGGCCACGCGATGCGCAGCGCCTCCGGGTCGCGCACGTACAACCCGCCGGTTGCGTCCGGCCCGCACAACCATTTCTGGCCGGAGACTGTGTAGAAGTCGAACAGGCCCGCGTCGACCGGAACGGCGCCGACGGACTGCGCTCCGTCGACGAGGATCGGCAGCCCCGTCTCCTCCTTGACCTGGGCCGGCTCCAGTGAATTGCCCGTCACCCAGCTCACGTGCGAGATGGCGATCAGCCGCGTGCGATCGGTGACGGCGTCGACGATCCCGTCGTCGGGCGCCACGCGAATCGAGGCGCCGGACGCGTGCAGCGCGCCGAGCAGCCCGAAGTGCTCGGTCCCGCTGGTGACGATCTCGTCTTCCGGGCCGAGGTCGAGCCCCGAGAGGACGATGTTGCAGGCCTCCGTCGTCGACGTCGTCAGCGCCAGGTTCTCCGAGGCCACTCCCAGCAGCCCCGCGAGTTGCTCCCGCACCTCGGCGCGAAGCTCGACCATCCGCTCGAAGAACGGCAGGCCGCCCCGCCCCTCCTCGAGCTGGCGGCGCAGCTCGCCCTGCATCGTCTCGAACATCGGGGTCGCCAGCGGGCCCATCGAGCCTGCGTTCAGGTACGCGATTCGCTCGAGCGCCGGGAACAGCGCACGGGCTTCCTCGAACGTCATTTGATCTCCAGCTCGACGGGTGCATGGTCCGAGAGCAGGCGACCGTCGACACGCCTGCGCTCGACGGGCCAGACCACCGGCGATCCGGCTCGCGCTCCTCTGACGAGAACGTGGTCGATCTTGGGGCTCGGCGTCGAGAAGCCCCACTCCGGCCCGCTCAGGTCGGCCAGCGTGCGGGATCGCTCGGGCCGAACGTTGAAGTCGCCGGCCAGAACGCAGACCTCGCTCGGCCGCGCGAGCCCGTCCGCGAGACTCGCCGCGCGCATGGTCTCCGCGTCGGCGAGCCTGTCGTCGGGCAGGCCGGTCGCATGCAGGTTGGCGATCACGAACCCGCGCCCGTCGGCGGCCCGGGCGCGGACGACCTGGCAGATCCTCCGTTCCTTGGCCCACGCGAGCCGGGTCACCGTGTCGAGCTCGAGCATCCGTTCCTGTGCCTTCCGGAAGCGGCGGCTGTTCAGGTGCAGGGACTGAGTCTCGAGCCCGGTCAGCGAGGGCCCGAGGAGGATCGCGTTCGCCTGTCCGCTGAACGCGGATCGCAGGAAGCCATGATTGAGGCGGGTCAGCCGGTAGCCCAGCTCGACGGTCGAGGGGAACGGCCCCAGGCGCGGCGGCGCCGCGATCTCACCGTAGACGGCCATGCCGCTCCACTCGCCGAGTCGCTCCAGCCCCCACGCCGGGACCTCCTGGACGCAGAGCACGTCCGGGCCGTCCGAGGTCGCTAGCCGGACGGCCGCCTCGAGGTGCGACACCGGCTCTGGCGGCACCGAGTTGCCGTGAAAGAGGTTCCACGTTCTGATGAGCAAGGCGCACTAGTGTAGGAGCGGGATGCGCATCCTCCTGGCCGACCCGCCGGCCTTCACTCCGCAGTACGACCACGAGCTCGCGTCCGCCCTCGCGCACGCCGGCAACGACGTCGAGCTCGTCACGTCGCGTTTCCGCTTCGGAGACGCGCCCGAGCCCGACGGCTACAAGCGAAGCCAGCTCTTCTATCCACTCAGCTCGCGCCTTTTCCGCCGCTCGAGGCTGCGCCTGCCCTTGAAGCTCGTCGAGCATCCGATCGGGCTCGCCCGTCTGGCGCGGCGAAACGCAGACGTCGTGCACGTGCAATGGCTCGCAGCGCCGGAGCTCGACGAGCGGCTCCTCCGCCTGCGCGCGCCCGCGGTGTTCACGGCGCACGACCTTCTGCCACGACGCACGGCCAAGCGCGAGGCGCTGTGGCGCCGGCTGATGTCGCGCTTCGAGCGCATCGTCGTGCACAGCGACCGCGGCCGCGACACGCTCACCGACCTGGGCGTGGAGCCCGATCGCCTCCGTGTGATTCCGATGCCTGTCTTTCCGAGCAACCCGACGAGAACCGACGACGGCCACACGTTGCTGTGCGTCGGGATCATCCGGCCCTACAAGGGCATCGCGGACGCGATCGAGGCGACGAAACGTGTAGACGGAGCTCGGCTCCTCGTCGCCGGGGACCCGCTCGAGCCGGTCGACGCCTACCGAGAGCAGGCCGGCGACCGCGCCGAGTGGCGCCTCGGGTACCTCTCCGAGAGCGAGGTCGACCGCGCGCTCGGCGACGCGACCGTGGCTCTCTTTCCGTACCGGCCCGAGATCGATCAGAGCGCGGCGCTGCTCCGTGCCCTCGGGGCAGGAGTGCCCGTCGTCGCCTACGACGTCGGCGGGATCGGTGAGCCCGTTCGGCGCTTCGGCGCCGGGCGTGTCGTGCCGGCCGGCGACGTCGACGCGCTGACCGAGGCCGTGCGCGAGCTGCTCGCTGACCCCCACGCGCTGGAGCTCGCACGCGCCGGCGCCGAGCGCGCGCGGCACGAGCTCACGTGGGAAGCGGCCGCGCGGGCGCACCTCGACCTGTACAAGGAGCTGCTGTGACCCGGTTCTCCGACGTCATCGGCCGCCAACTCGAGCTCTTCGAGAGCGAGCAGGCCGCGCTGATCGAAGACTGCGAGACGGCCGAGCTCAAGTACGACCAGGCCGGTCGGGACGACGCCGAGGAGAAGTACGCCGACTACCTCGATCTCGTCGAGACCGGGACCGAGGAGCTTGCGGCGATGCGCGACAACTTCGCCTCCGCCATGGACGAGGAGTCGGCCGAGGAGTACGAGGCTGAGTTCAACCGCGCCGTGGTCCAGCGCCTACCGCGGTTCGCGCTGGAGATCGAGGACACCTAGCCGGGGCTAGAAGCCGCCGCTACCGCCGTCTCCGCCACCGCCGCCGTCGAAGCCGCCGCCGCCGAAGTCCCCACCGCCCCCGTAATCGGAGCCGCCGCCACTCATGTGGTCGCCGCTCCAGCCGTAGTCCGCCTGCCCACCGTCCTGATCAGGCTGGTCGTCGCGGGCGGCTTCACCGATTGCCACGCCGCCTCCGAGGAGGCGCGATCTGCGTGCCGATCGTGGGATCCGGATCCTTGCCGCGGAGGCGATTCCACCACCGATCGAAGATGCTCATGGCACAAAGCGTAGCTACCTATGACCGAAGTGATGCGCCTCCGGCAGCGCGTCCACGAGGTCCGGCGCGCCCGAGATCTGCCGCGCGAGCGGCGCCAGCGTCTCCAGGTCGCTGACGAGCACGTTCTGGTTGCGCTGGACGCGCTCGAAGCGACCCCGCGCGAGAATGAGCGGCTCACCGCGAACGAGTGCCCGGTGACGCTCGTAGACCGCCGGCGGGACGATCAGGTTGATCTGGCCGAGCTCGTCTTCGAGGAGCATGAAGACGACGCCCTTCGCGGTCGCGGGCCGCTGTCGCGCGACGGCCATCCCCGCCACGACCACTTGAGCCCTGTCCGGTGCCTGGCACAGGTCATGGCTGGAGAGGACGCCCTTGGGCAGATGTATGCGGAGCAATTGCATCGGATGTGTGCCGACGGAGAGACTTGTTCGTCGGTAGTCGGCGAGCATCCGCTCCCACTCGGTCTGCGCGCGCAGGACAGGCGTGTCGGCGGTCGGGTCGAGCGGCAGCGCGAGCTGGCGCTCCTCGCCGCCCGAGCCGGGCACGCTCTGCGAGCGCGGGACGAGGCCGAGCTCCCACAGCAGCATGCGCCGCTCTCCGAGTGAGTCGCACGCCCCGGAGGCGATCAGGCTCTCGAGCCCGTCGCGCGAGAGCGCTGCGCGCTGGGCGAGCTCGACGACCGTGCGGAAGGGCCCGCCTCGAGCGCGTTCCGCAGCCAGCTCCTTGGCCTCCTCGTCGCCGATGCTCTCCACGTACTCGAGGCCGACCCGCACCGCACCGTCTTCGACCGTGCACTTCCCCTCGCTGTGGTTCAGATGCGGCGGCCGGACCTCCACGTCGCGGCGCTGCGCATCGCGCACCAGGCTCGCCGGCGGGTAGAAGCCCATCGGCTGCTCGTTGAGGAGCGCGCACAGGAACTCGGCGGGGTAGTAGTGGCGCAGCCAGGCCGACTGGTAGGCGAGCAGGCCGAACGCGGCCGCATGCGACTTCGGGAAGCCGAAGCCCGAGAAGCCGACGAGCTTGTCGTAGACGTGGTTCGCCAGCTCGGCACCGACGCCCTTGGCCGCAGCGCCCTCGATGAATCGCTCGCGAAACGCCTCGATGGCGGCCTCGCTCCGCTTGCGGCTCATCGCCCGGCGCAGGCCTTCCGCCTCCCCCACGCTGAAACCGGCCAGCGCCATCGCCACCTCGAGCACCTGGTCCTGGAAGACGACGACCCCGAGCGTCTCGCGCAGCGGCTCCGCCAGGCTGGGATGGTCGACCGGCGGCACGAAGCTCGGGTCCTCCCGCAGCTTCTGCCGGTGCTCGATGTACGGGTGCACCGCCTTGCCCTGGATCGGCCCCGGGCGGACGAGCGCGACCTGCACGGTCAGGTCGTCGATCGACTCCGGCCGCGTTCGGAGCAGGCTCTGCATCTGCGCGCGGCTCTCGATCTGAAAGGTGCCGATCGTGTCGGCGCGCTGGATCTCCTCGTAGACGGCCGGGTCGTCGAGCGGGATCCGCGAGAGGTCGATCGTCTCGCCGCGCAGGTCGGCGATCTGAACGACGCAGTCCTCGACCGCCGAGAGCATGCCGAGGCCGAGGAGATCGATCTTGAGGAAGCCCGCGTCGGCGCACGAGTCCTTGTCCCACTGGCAGATCTGGCGCCCGGCCATGGCTGCGGGCTGGACGGGGACGAGCTCGATGAGCGGGCGAGTCGAGATGACCATCCCGCCCGGGTGCTGCGAGATGTGGCGCGGAAGGCCGGCGATCTCGGCCGAGAGCTCGGCCAGTGCGCGCCAGCGCGGCGAGCGGAGGCGCGCTTCGCCGTCGGGCAGGAGGCCGATCTCCTGAGCGACTCGCTTCGGGCTGCCCTCGGTCACGCGAGCCAGGCGCTCGAGCTCGGCGAACGGGAGGCCGAGCGCCTTGCCGAGGTCGCGAATCGCGCCGCGCGAGCGATACGTCGAGAAGCTGGCGACGAGCGAGGCGTGCTCGTGCCCGTAGCGCTCGGTGACGGCGACGATCAGCTTCTCCCGAATATCGCGCGGGAAGTCGAGGTCGATGTCGGGCACCGACTCCAGCTCGCGATTGATGAACCTGCCGAGCGACAGGTCGGCAGTGACGGGATCCACGTGCGAGAGGCCGGTCAGATAACAGACGATCGAGCCGACCGAGCTGCCCCGCCCGCGACCGGGCGGCAGGGCATGACGCGGCGAGTCGCGCCCACGTACCTCGCGTGCAACCTCCTTGGCCAGCTCGAGCACCTCCCAGTGCAGGAGGAAGAAGCCGGCGAGACCGAGGTCGCCGATCAGCGCCAGCTCTTCGTCAAGCCGTGCCCGCGCCTTGCGCTTATGGCCGTTGGTGCCGCTGTAACGCGCTTCGAACGCGTGGTTGCAGACTCCGGTCAGCTGCGCGATGGCAGGCTCGTCGCGATCGGAGAAGTCCGGGTAGCGATAGCCGAGCTCCTCGGTGAGATCGAACTCGAGCCGCTCCGCGAGCTCGGCGGTGCGCGCGACGGCGTCGAGGTCATCCGGGAAGCGCTCGACGGCTGCCTCCGGCGCAAGCAGGACGGACTCGTGGTTGCCACGCCGCTCGCGCTCGGCGCCTTCGAGCGAGGTGCGGTGCTTGATCGCCACCATCGCGTCCTGGAGCAGTGCTCGCTTCGGCATATGCGCATGGACGTCGCCTGTGGCGATCGTCTGCACGCCGATCGTCTCCGCCAGGTTGCGCAGCCTTGCGTTCCGCTGCGCGTCGCCGCGCTCGTACGGCCTCTGCAGCTCGACGAAGAACCGGTCTCGCCCGAACACCGCGGCCAGCTCGGCGGCGCCGTTCGGGTTGCGGGTACCGAGCCCATGCCGCGCACAGCCCGACAGGCAGATCAGGCCTTCGTTGTGCTTCGCGAACAGGTGCCGGTCGAGGCTCGGCGGGAGCAACTCGCCTTCCTTGGGTCGGGTGCCGGCGTGGGCCGCGGTCAGCAGCCGGCAGAGGTTCGAGTAGCCCTGCGGCGTCTCGACGAGGAGCGTCACGTGCGACCCGTCCGCCAGGGTCACCTCCGCGCCCGTGATCGGCCGCACGCCGAACGCCTTCGCCGCGTGCGCGAACTCGAGCGAGCCGTAGACCCCGTCGTGGTCGGTCAGCGCGAGCGCCTCGTACCCCAGCTCGGCGGCGCGCGCAGCCAGCTCCTCCGGATGCGAAGCGCCGTCGAGGAACGAGTACGCCGAATGGCAGTGGAGCTCGACGTAGCTCATAGTTCGCCGGCATGGAGCCGGTCCTGTCCAGCCCCGGCGAAGGCGAGCTCATCGAGAACGAGCAACGCAGGATCTTCGTCAAGGGCTCCTGGGAGCCCATGGCCTTCCTCGAGTACGAGGGCGGGCCCAACTACGAAGGCGCCGGGCCGCACTTCCACAAGCTGCACGTCGACTCGTTCTACGTCCTCGAGGGCGAGCTCCAGTTCTGGGTCGGCGAGGAGACCCATCGCGCCGGGCCGGGAACTTTCGTCGCCGTGCCTCCGGGCATCATCCACGCCTTCACGAATCCCGGTCCGGGGTCGGTGCGCTTCCTCAACGTCCACGCGCCCTCGTGCGGCTTTACGGACTACATCCGCGCGGTCAACAGCGGCGAGGACGTCGATGCCGAGCGTTTCGACATGTGGAACACCGAGCAAGGAGGGCCGGCCGGCGCTGTGCTGCTCGGCCCCGGCGAGGGCGAGCTGCTCTCCGGGCCGCGCCGCGAGCTCTACGTCAGGTACGAGGGCGCCGAGCTCGAGGCGCTCGAGTTCCACTGCGAGCCCGGGTTCGGTCCCGTCGACCCGCACGTCCACGACGACCACGTCGACTCGTTCTACGTCCTCGAAGGAGAGATGGAGTTCACCCTCGGTGACGAGCTCGTGCGCGCAGGCCCCGGGACGTTTGTCGCCGCGCCTCCCGGCGCGCGCCACGGCTTCTCGATCCCCGGCCCGGACCGCACGCATTTCCTCAACGTCCACGCGCCTGGGGCCGGCTTCATCGGGCGAGTCAGGAGCGGTTAGATGGACGACCCGAAAGCCCGCTACGACGCCATCGCCGACGAGCTCGTCGCTGAGAACCCCGACGTCCAGCTCGGCCAGATGATGGGCATGCCCTGCATCAAGGTCGGCGGCAAGATGATCATGGGCATCTGGGAAGAGGAGATGGTCTTCAAGCTTCCTGACGAGTCCGTGCGCGAGCAGGCGCTCGCCCTCGACGGCGCACACCTCTTCGCTCCCGGCGAGCGAGGTCGAGCATTCAAGGAGTGGGTCCAGCTGCCGGCCGCTCACATGAGCGACTGGCCGAAGTACGCCGACGAAGCCATCAGGCTCCGCGCTGGGTGAACCAGCAGCCCACCTCCTCGTCCCTGAAGACGACGACGTTCTGCCCGGTGTCGAGCACGACTTCGAAGTAGCGCCGGCTGATCGGATCCTCGGTCCACCAGCGATCGACGACGCGCCACTCCTCGCGGACGAGCGCGACGGGCTGGCGGTTGACCTTCCGCGGCGAGCCGTCCACTCGTGTCTCCACGAGCGCGGCTCGAGGCGCGTTTAGTCGTCCCGCGCGACGAGCAGTGCTCGTTGCTCCGGTATGCGCGACCAGGGTGCGACCTCGACGACCGTGCAGACCCCTCCAGCTCCGGCGCTCGCTCTCACCTGGCGGAGACCGTCTCGCAGCCGGTCGCGCAGCTCGTCGCCCTCGGGTTGGACGAGCGCCAGCTGCCGCCCGGTGGACTCGGTGAGCTCGACCGCTTCGAGCTTCAGCCTGGTCACCGGCGCCGGAAGCTCTGCGAGCTTCGGGCCGAGGGCGACGCGCAGGCGCGGTCCCTCAGCGCACGGGTCGCGCAGCGTCAGCGTTCGGCGCCAGGACCCGCCCGCAGCGAGCGTCGCCGACAGCGCGACCTTGCGCAGGAAGCGGTCGGCCCGCTCCGGGTTCGCGAGCAAGCCGTCGACGAGGACGGCGAGCGCCCGGCGGAGCGTCAGCTCGTTCCCGATCGCCTCGGGGAACTCGAGCGTCTCCGCCAGCTCCTCGACCTGCCGGCGACCGCGAACTTTTCCTCTCCCCTTCCCTCTCGCCAGGCTCCAGGCGCGCCGCCCGTCCGGCCCCAGTCGTTCGGCTACGGCGCCGCCTGGCAGCCCAGCAAGCTCACCGACACTGCGCACGCCGAGCTCCCCGAGCTCGCGTCGCCGCTGCCCAGCGAGGGGGAGCAGCGCGAGTGGAAGCGGCGCGAGAAACTCGCGCGTGCGCTCGTCGGCAACGATCAAAACCTGCCCGGGCCGCGCAACGTTCGCCGCAGCAAGTGCGGCAAACCGGCGCCCGGCCGCGCCAGCGCGTGGATCCCAGGCAGAGCCGACGGCGGCGAGGGCGCGCTTCATGGCTGCCTCAACGCCGCCGTAGAGTCGTTCGACGCCGCGCGTCTCGAAGAACGCGGAGCCGAGGTCGGGGGACTCGACCGAGAACCCGCAGTCCTCGAGCCGCCGGACGATTTCCTCCCAGGCCTGCTCGGCCGCCGCCGGGTCGGGCTCGACGAGCACGAGCTCGGGGCAGGTCGCCAGGGCCTCCCCCATGCGGATGCCCGGCTTGACGCCCTTCGCCTCGGCCGCGGCGGTCACCGAGCCGATCAGCGGCTCCTCGCCCTCTTCAGGAGCGAGGGCAGCCGGCCGGAGCACAAGGCTCGGCCGAGCGCGCAGTGCGGCCCGCAGTTCGAAGCCCGGGACGAGGATGCAGGCGACCATGGGAACGTATGTTCTACACGAACACTTGTTCCCCTGTCAAGTCTTTGCTGAAATGACGAACATGGCCGCCGTCCTCCGCGATGTGATCGACTCGGACGTCCCGATTTTCTTCGAGCACCAGCGCGATCCGGAGGCGACGAGCATGGCCGCTTTCCCGGCGCGGGACAGAGAAGCCTTCGACGCGCACTGGCAGAAAATCCTCGCGGACGACCAGCTGACGGCGAAGACCGTCCTCTTCGAAGACCGGGTGGCGGGGAACGTCGGCAGCTGGGAGCAGGACGGCAAGCGCCTCGTCGGCTACTGGATCGGTCGGGAGTTCTGGGGCCAGGGGCTTGCTACGCGCGCGCTGCTGGAACTGCTCGCAGAGCTGCCGCAGCGCCCGCTGCACGCGTACGTGGCCGCGACCAATGCAGGCTCGATCAGAGTCCTGGAGAAGTGCGGATTCGTCCTCGCCGAGGAGGAGCCCGACGAGCTGCTCTACGAGTTGACCTAGAGCTCTCCGCCGCCCTACGCGTCGGCCGCGCGCAACCGCAGGAGCGCGAGCGCTGCCAGAGCGACCATGAGCGCGTCGCTCGCGAGGCACCACTGGCAGACCGCGTCGATCACCGCGAGTTGGACGTAGAGCAGGTAGGCGCTGAACGCGACCCCGGTCAGAGCGACGGCCGCCTGGACGAGGCGGGCGAGCTCGCCGGGGACAACGGCTGCAGCGAGCAGGAAGAGGAAAGCGGCCAGCCCGAGACCGGCGACGGGGAAGCCCAGGAGCTCGGCGTAGGCCGAGCGCTGGACGGTCTCGCAACCTCCCGTCGAGCAGGCCAATGCCGAATCGGTTACCCGGACGTAGAGCAGATACCCGGCGAGCGCCGCCCCTGCAGCAGCGACAACCACGGCGCCCGCACGAAGGAGTCGCTCGCTCACCCGGCGAGAGCCGCGTCGATCGCCGGCCGAAGCGCCGCAGCCTCCAACGACCGCACCTCGACGAGCCGCAGACGTCCGCCGGTACGGCCGACCTGGAAGGCCGGCGTCCCGGACATACCCGCGGCGCGCGCCGCAGCCGTCGAGCGTTCGACCTCTTTGCTGACCCAGTCCTCGTAGCGCTCGTTGACGGCGACTCCGGGCGCAACCTCGGTGAGCAGAGACTCGGTCACCCAGCCGCTGTTCTCGGCGCCCTGCCGCTCGTAGAGCGCGTGCACGACATCCCAGAGCTTGTTCTGGCGTCCGGCCGCCACGGCTGTGCGCAGCGCCGTGTCCGACTCGGCCCCGAGGAAGGCCAGGCCGCGAAACACGATGCGCAACTTGCCACTGCGGACGTACTCGTCGACCAGGACAGGCAGAGCCCCGAGTGCCCAGTCCGCGCAGTACGGGCACTGCAGGTCGGCATATTCGACGAGCGTCACTGGCGCGGCCGGATTACCGAGGACGGCGCCGCGTTGCGAAATGTTCTTGAAGAGGCTGGGAGCTGGAGTCTGGACGGGAGCGGCCCTGGCCTTCCCGGCCCCACGAGCGCCGAGCAGGCTGGCCGACACCAGGGCGACTGCGAGCGAGGCCGGCAGCAGCACGATTGCGAGGCGCCACCGTGTTCTTGTCGTCATTCCAGGTTCTCCTTCGATGAGACGGACACGCCGGCCGCCGACGGGGCGGGCCGGCGTGAGACATCCGTCAGTGAGACATCGTTCCCTTCGGATTGCCGACCTTGAGGAGGCCGACCTGTCCGAGGTCCACGTGCGCGAAGGCGTGGCTGACGAAGGGATAGAGGCCAGGTTGGTCGACCTTCACGTCGAAGATCCCGGCGCCGCCGGCTGGAACGAGCACCGTTTGCACCCCCTGCTGGGGCGGGCTCTTCATATCGGCGTTGACCCACGCACGGTCGAAGATGGTGCCGACGACGTGGAAATTCGTATCTAGGGTCGGGCCGGCTGCGACCACGTAGAAGCGAGTCGTTTCCCCCGGCTTTGCCGTCAGCGGATGCGTCACGTACTGGTTGGCGTAGCCGTTGAACGTCGTCCAGTCCGGCTGAACCGTACGAGCCTTCTCCATGCTCAGGTTCGCCGGCTCCTCGATGCCGTCCGCGTCCATATACCACTCGCTGGCAACGAGCACGTACTCGCGATCGACCGGAGGGAGCGGCTTGGCCGGATCGACGACGATGGCGCCGTACATCCCGTTCGCGATGTGCGCCAGCACCGGCTTCGTGCCGCAGTGGTACATGTAGACGCCGGGGTCTGTCGCCTTGAAGCGGAAGGTGAACGACTCTCCGGGAGCGACGTCGCGGAACGCGATGTCCGGGGCGATGCGCGCAGCGTGGAAGTCGATCGAGTGCGGGATGGCGCCGCCGTTCACGAGCGTCATCTCTACGGTCTGTCCCTCGCGCACGTGGACGATCGGCCCCGGGGCGCCATGGCCGTCGAACGCCCAGGTGTTGTACTTCACGCCCGGGGCGACCTGGACGACCATGTCCTTCAGGGTCATCTTGACCTTCACAACGTCGCCGGCGAGCACGGGCGGCAGTGCCGCGTTGTATGCCTTGTGCGCCTCGGCGAGCGCCTGTGCGTTCGGTGGCACGATGCCCGCGAAGCTGTTCAGCGGCAACGCGGTGTTGTGCCCGGCCGCATGGGTCTCGGCGGCTGGCTGGGCGGCGGCTGCCTGGTGCTCGCCACGCGCGTCGGCCCAGAGCAGGAGCGCGAAGAAGGCCACGATCGGCACGGTGAGCCCGAGCAGGATCGTGGCGACCTTGAAGAACACGCTCGAGTCGCTCTCGATTACGGGCTGGGACGACGAAACGGAATGGACTGTCATGAAATGCCTCCTCAGAACGGATGTCTGAGATCAAGGATCGAGAAAAACCGCCCGTCGGATCTCGGTGCGCGCCCGCAGAGCGACTGCGGGTTTCCCGCGGACTTAGGAGCTGATTTCGGCCGCGCGTCCGTGCATGCGCTCGAAGCGCGGCACGACGTCCAGCACGTCTACCTGAGCGCAGAACGCGATGTCCTGCTCGAGCCCCGGCGGCCCGTACGTGCGAGCCAGCAAAGCCTCGTGAGGATCGGGCCAGGCGTCCGCAATCGCGACGGACGCCTTCGCCGCATCTCCTTGCTCGGCGTCGAGCAACTGCACGATCCGGCCGGCGCAATAGGCGTCGTCCAGCGCGAACGCACCCTGGAACCCGGCGCACAGCACGGCCACGTCCTCCCCACGCTCACGAGCGGCCCGCGCGACGGCGGTCAGGTTCAAGAGGCTCCCGAGATAGACCTCGTCGCAGCGCCCGGCCGCAGCCAGGATGGCGCGTGTCCCGTTCGTCGTCGAGAAGATGACCGGCTCGTCGCGCGCCTCGAGGAACTCGCGCGGCGAGGCCCCGACGTCGAAGCCCTCGATCTTGACCGCGCTCCGCTCGCCGCCCAGCAGCCCCGTGCCGAGCTGCTTGCGGAGCGCCACCGCGTCCTCGACCTCCCGGCAGCAATAGACGCGCTCGTACCCCGCCCCGAGCGCCTGCACGATCGTCGACGTGGCCCGCAGGACGTCGACGACGATGCCGACGGGCGCGGAGATCGTCTCCGCAGGCGTGAACGCGACGTCGACTCGCATTGGCGCACTACGCTACTTCGACATGGACGAGGTGATGCACTGCTACCGGCACCCCGACCGCGAGACGAGGGTCTCGTGCTCCGAGTGCGGCCGCGGAATCTGCCCGGATTGCATGGTCTTCGCGCCCGTCGGGATCCGTTGCCCCGACCACGCCGGCGTGGCCCAGGGCGCTCAGCGGGTGACGAGGGGCGTGCGGCGCGCGGCCTACGAGGGCAGCGGCGCGCTCGTGACCAAGGTCCTGATCGGGATCAACCTGGCCGTCTACGCGCTCAATCTCGCGCAGGGCTCGACCCTCACCCGCACCTCGGGGTGGCTCTTCGAAGAAGGCGCCCTCGTCATCCTGTCACCGTGGGGCGGCGTCGGCGACGGTGAGTGGTGGCGCCTCATCACCGCCGCCTTCCTCCATGGCAGCATCATCCACATCGGCTTCAACATGGTCGTGCTCTGGATGATCGGCGCGCCCGTCGAGGAGGCGCTAGGCCGCGGACGGTTCCTCGCTATCTATCTGATCTCGGGGCTCGCCGGATCTGCCGGCGCCCTCCTGTTCGACCCGAATGCGATCACGGTCGGCGCTTCCGGAGCGATCTTCGGGATCCTCGGCGCTGCCTTGGTCCTCGAGCAGCAGCGGAACTACGTGCTCGGCGGTAGCGCTCTGTCTTTTCTCGTCATCAACCTGATCATCACGTTCGCGATCCCGAACATCTCGATCGGAGGGCATCTCGGCGGTCTCGCCGGAGGCGCGCTCGGGACTCTGGCCCTCTCGCGCTTCGGCCGGACGCACGCGATCTATGGACGACCCGGTCTGCTCGGCGCCGCCGGCCTCGTCGCGGTCGCCGTCGCCAGCGTCGCCCTAGCGTACTGGCGCGTGGAGAGCCTGATCTGACCCGGGGCTAGCGGGCACCTGGCATGAGCATCGACTCGGGCTCTTCGCCCGCGTACACCCAGCGCGCTCGCTCTCCGGCGTAGTGGAGACCCTGGCAGGGGTGATCGCCGAAGGCCGCTCGCGTCGCTGCGTCCACTCGAGCAGTCGCGGCGTCCTTCGGTAGACCAGGCGGCCCGATTCCGGCGAGCGTCTCGAGCGCCACGATCTCGGCGCGCGTGAGCTCGTCGGCGGTGCAGGTTGTCCCGGCCTCGTTCGGAAGGCTCCCGGCTGCGGTCAGCGCCCGCTGGTGAAGGGTGAAGGCCTCGTAGCGGTCGAGCCCGGCATCCCGCGCCTCGAGGAACGTGGCCTCGTCGCCGGTCTCGTTGTTGCGCGCCTTGACGTAGCTCGCCCGCCCGTCGACCTCTCCCCGTCCGAGGATCGTCCACTTTGTCGGATCGAGGTCGTCGAAGGACACACCCGTGCTCGCAACGGCGACCGTCGTCGAGAACGTCGCAAGCGCGAGCGCGACAGCGCCGGCGCGCGCAGCCCTCCGCAGTCGCCGGCGCGTTGCCACCTGTCGCTCGACAGCGGCGTGGAGATCGCGCCCCAGTGCGTCGAATGCATTCATTGCGTTGCTCCTTTCAGTTTCTCCGCGAGCGAGCCGAGTGCCCGCATCACGCGTAGGCGAGCGGCCAGCTCGCTCGTGCCGAGAGTGGCGGCGACGTCCCGGTAGGAGAGCTCGTCCACGACCCGCAACTCGAGTGCCTTGCGCTGGCCTTTCGGAAGCCCGTTGACGGCTGCATGCAGCTCCGGCGTCAGCGTTTCCGCCGAGACCCGCTCGTCCGCCTCGTCGAACTCGCCCGCGTAGGTGACGAGCGGCATTCCCAACCGGCGACGGCCGACTGTCTCGACGCGACGCCGTTCCAGAAAGCGGCGATGCAGGTTCTTGGCGATCCCGAAGAGCCAGGGCCCAGCGGAGCCTTCGGCCTCGTCCCTGAAACGCCGTAGCCCACAGGCCGCCTGCGCGAAGGTCTCGGCAGTGAGATCCATCGCCGTCGCCGGCTCGACGTGTGCGCGAAACCAAGCGTGCACCGACCGGACATGGCGTTCGTAGAGCTCGGCGAACGCGTCGGCGTTCGTCCGGGCTTCCTTGATCAGCTGGGCATCGCTCTTCACGGGCTTACCCCTTCTATGCGCCGAGACGCGATTTCGTTTCAGTCGCGCGGCGAAAGAGAAGAGCTCAGGCCTGGATCGAGTTCACGTCGCGCTGCAGGACGAAGCGCCCGCCGAGTGCGGACAGCACGAGCACGTATGCCACCAGCACCGCAGCGCTAGCTCCTCGCGAGAGCGCTTCGGGGCTGTCTCCGATCACGCCGCCGATCAGACGGCCGGGGAAGTACTTCGGCACTTCCTCCCAGGTGCCCCCGCGGTCTTCCATCACGCCGCTCACGATCGGCTCGATGATCAAGAGGGTCGCGAACACGACGATGATCGCCGCGACCTGATTTCGCATCAGCGACCCCACGGCGACACCCAGCGGGCCGAACAGCGTCGTCGCCAGGATCGAGCCGATGACGAAGCTTCTCGCCTCGTCTTCGAAGACGATGTCGACGCCCTTGATCGCCAGCAGGGGCACGTACAGGACGAACGTGAAGAGCTCTGCGATCACACCGATGACGAAGCCGGCGATCGCCGCGCCGACGACCTTGGCGGCGAGCACCGTCCAGCGGTTGGGCGTGATCAGCAGCGTCTGCGTGATCGTCCCGTGCCGAAACTCGCCCGACATGATCATCACGCCCAGCAGGATCATGAAGATGATTCCGGTGGCGGCCCCGCCGTAGACGCCGGCCTGATCCTCCTCGCGTGCGAGATCCTCCGCCGGCGTGTCGATGATCGTGACGACGACGATGATCGCGATGATCACGAGCAGCCCACCGAGGAACCCGTAGATCATGCGCGTCGTCCTCAGCTTGAGGAGCTCGCCCCTGATCAGATCGATCACGTCGAGTCTCCGGTCAGCTCGAGGAAGATCTCCTCGAGCGAGGCCGACTCCGGCGAGAGCTCATGGAGCACGATCTGGTTGTGCGCGGCCAGCTCGCCGACCCGCTCGATCGGCGCGTCCTTGACCGCGAGCGTGCCCGGCGAGGTCTCGGCCGACTCGAAGCCTGCTGAGGAGAGGACGGCACGGAGCTGCTCCGCCTGCGGGCTACGCACGCGCACGCCGCCCTCGGCCTGGGCCAGGATCTCGTCGAGGGACGTGTGCGAGATCAGCCGGCCGCGATGGATGATCACGACGCGGTCCGCGAGCTGCGCCATCTCCGAGAGCACGTGGCTGGAGACGAGCACTGTCCTCCCCTGCTCGGCGAGGCCGCGCAGGAAGCCGCGCAGCCAGCGGATGCCCTCGGGGTCGAGGCCGTTGGCCGGCTCGTCGAGGATCAGCACCTCCGGGTCGCCCAGGAGCGCGCCTGCAATCGTTAGTCGCTGCCGCATGCCGAGCGAGTACGTCTTGACGCGCTTCTTGGCCGCCCCGGCCAGGTCGACCAGCTCGAGCAGCTCGGTCACGCGCGACTCCGGGATGCCCTGTGGCTGGGCGAGGACTCGCAGGTGGTTTCGGCCCTTGCGGCCGGGGTGGAAGTTGGTCGCCTCCAGCACCGAGCCGACCCGCTTGGCCGGATCGGCCAGGTCGCGGTAGCGCTTGCCGTCGATCGTGGCCGTTCCGCTCGTCGCCCTGACGAGGTCGAGGAGGATGCGTAGCGTCGTCGTCTTCCCCGCTCCGTTCGGGCCCAGGAAGCCGGTCACCTGGCCGGGCTCGATCTTGAAGGTCAGGTCGTCGACGGCCAGGGTCTTGCCGTAGCGCTTCGTGAGACCTTCGACCGCGATCAAGGCCTACCCGCCGACCGAGACCGCTTCGATGCCGGCTTCGGCCAGCGCCGCCTGAGCGGCGGCGAGACGCGCGAGCGGAACCCGGTACGGCGAGCACGACACGTAGTCGAGCCCGAGCCCGTGGCAGAACGCGACCGACGACGGCTCGCCCCCGTGCTCCCCGCAGATACCGAGCTTGATGTCCGGCCTCGTGGAGCGGCCTCGCTCGACTGCGATCTTCATCAGGTCGCCCACCCCGGCCTGGTCGAGGATCTCGAACGGGTTCCGCTCGAGCACGCCGTCCTCGAGGTAGCGCGTGAGGAACTTGCCCTCCGCGTCGTCGCGTGAGAAGCCGAGCGCAGTTTGCGTGAGGTCGTTCGTCCCGAAGGAGAAGAAGTCGGCGTGCTCGGCGATCTCGTCGGCGCGCATGCACGCGCGCGGGAGCTCGATCATCGTCCCGACGAGGTATTCGATCTCCTCCTCCTCGGCGGCAGTAGCGATCGTGATCGCGCGCAGCCGGTGGAGCTCCTCGGCGAAGCCGACGAGCGGGTGCATGATCTCGACGAGCGGCGCTGCGCCCGTCCGCTTCTCCACGGCCACGGCGGCGCGCACGATCGCGCGCACCTGCATCTCGTAGATCTCCGGCCACATGAGGCCGAGCCGGCACCCGCGTGTGCCGAGCATGGGGTTCGACTCCTGGAGCGCGCGGATCCGGTCGCGCATCCGGTCGTCCTCCGCCTCGTCCAGCGGCGGCAGGAACTCGTGGAGCGGCGGGTCGAGGAGGCGGATCGTGACCGGGAGCCCCGCCATGGCCTCGAAGATGCCTTCGAAGTCGGCCTGCTGGTGCGGAAGGAGCTTCTCGAGCGCGGACCGCCGCTCCTCCTCGCTGCTGGCCATGATCATCTCGCGCACGACCGGAAGCCGGTCGTCGGCCATGAACATGTGCTCGGTGCGGCAGAGACCAATGCCCTGCGCGCCGAACTCGCGGGCCTTGGCGGCGTCCTCCGGGGTATCCGCGTTGGCCCGGACCTTCAGACGCCGCATCGAGTCGGCCCAGCCCAGGATGGTCTCGAAGTCCTCGTTGATCTGCGGCGGGACGAGGTCGACCGGGCCCAGGATCACGCGGCCCGTGCCGCCGTCGAGGGTGATCACGTCGCCCTCGGCGATCTGCTTGCCGTGCAGGGACGCCGTTCGGCCCTTCGCGTCGACCGAGAGCGCCTCACAGCCCGCAACGCATGGTGTGCCCATGCCTCGGGCCACGACCGCGGCGTGTGAGGTCATCCCGCCGTGCGCGGTGAGGATGCCCTGCGCCGCGATCATCCCGTGGATGTCGTCGGGCGTCGTCTCCCAGCGGACGAGGATGACGTCGTCGCCGGCCTCGGTCCGCTCGACCGCGGTGTCCGCGTCGAACACGGCCTTGCCGGACGCGGCTCCGGGCGATGCGTTGAGGCCGGTCGCTGCGACCTCGAACTCGGCCTTCGGGTCGATCATCGGGTGGAGCAGCTGGTCGAGCTGATCCGGGTCGATGCGAATGACGGCGTCCTCGCGCGAGATCAAGCCCTCCTCGACCATGTCCACGGCGGCCTTCAGCGCGGCGGCAGCAGTTCGCTTGGCGCCGCGGGTCTGCAGCAGGTAGAGCCGGCCGTCCTCGACGGTGAACTCGATGTCCTGCATGTCGTGGTAGTGCTGCTCGAGCCTGCGCATGGTCTCCAGCAGCTCGTCGAAGGCCTCGGGCACCGATTCCTTCATGTGTGCGAGCGGCTCGGGCGTACGGATCCCGGCGACCACGTCCTCGCCCTGCGCGTCGGCCAGGAACTCGCCGTAGAGGCCGGGCTCGCCCGTCGAAGGGTCGCGCGTGAAGCAGACACCGGTGCCGGAGCCGTCGCCCTTGTTGCCGAAGACCATCTGGACGACGTTGACGGCGGTGCCGAGATCGTCGGCGATGTGGTGGGCGCGCCGGTAGACCTGCGCGCGGGGGTTGTCCCACGACTCGAAGACGGCGCGAACGGCACGGGTCAGCTGGTCGCGCGCGTCCTGTGGGAACGCGTCGCCCGTCTCCTCGAGGTAGGTCGCCTTGTACGTCTCGATGAGGGCGGCCAGGTCCTCCGCGGACAAGTCGACATCCTGCGCGGCTCCGCGGTCCTTCTTGAGCTTCGCGAGGGCGTCCTCGAAGCGGTGGCCGTCGATGCCGTCCACGACGCCGCCGTACATCTGGATCAGGCGGCGGTACGAGTCGTTGGCGAAACGCGGATTGCCCGTCGCGGCCGCGAGGCCCGCGGCGGCCTCGTCGTTCAGGCCGAGGTTGAGGATCGTGTCCATCATCCCGGGCATCGAGACGGCCGCGCCCGAGCGCACCGAGACGAGGAGCGGATCCTCGGAGTCTCCGAAGCGCTTGCCCGTCTTCTCCTCCAGGGCGCGCATGTGCACGTCGATCTCCTCTTCGAGGCCGTCCGGGAACTCGCCGCCCGCGGCCGTGTACCCGCGGCACGCGTCGGTCGTGATCGTGAAGCCGGCCGGGACGGGAATCCCGAGCTGTGTCATCTCGGCGAGCCCGATGCCCTTGCCGCCGAGCAGGTTGCGGCCACCCTCGGAGGGCTCGTCGAAGTCATAGACGAATCGGGTCGCGGTCACGGCCATGCGAAATCTTCCCACAGCCTGACCGCAATACTCCCGCCATGACAGAAGTTCGCCTGACGAGTGCCGACCGCGTGCTCTTCCCGGAGGACGGGGTCACCAAGGGCGATCTCTTCGAGTACTACGGCAAAGTCGCCCCGGTGCTCGTGCCGCACCTGAAGAGCCGGCCGTTCACCATGAAGCGGTGGCCCAGGGGCATTCGCGCGGAGTCGTACTTCCAGAAGCAGGCGCCGAAAGGGCTTCCAGACTGGGTGAAGACGAAGCAGTTCCGCACTCATCCGCGCGAGGGTGGCTCGCGGCTCGTGGACTTCGTGCTCGTGAACGACAAGCGCACGCTGCTCTCGATGGTGCAGCTGAACTGCGTCGACATGAATGCCTGGTACTCCCGCGTCGACAAGCCGCACCGGCCCGACTTCGTGCTCTTCGACCTCGACCCGCCCGAGGGCCTCTGGCGGGAGGCGATCGAGGTCGCCCACCTGATTCGCGGTCGGCTCGACGAGCTGGGCCTGGAGTCGCACGTGAAGACGAGTGGCTCGACGGGGATCCACGTCCTCGTTCCGATTGCGCGGCGTTCGACCTTCGAGGACACGTACGACTTCGCCGAGCTCGTCTCGCGCGGCCTGGCCGAGGAGCACGACGGGCTGATCACCGTCGAGTGGCTGAAGAAGAAGCGGCGTGGCGTGCTCGTCGATCACCGGCAGAACGGCTGGGGCAAGACGATCGCGTCGGCGTATTCGGTGCGTCCGCGGTCCGGAGCGCCCGTCTCGACACCGCTGCGCTGGAAAGAGCTGAAGCCCGACCTCGACTTCCGCGACTTCACGATGGACGTCGTGCTCAAGCGTGTGAAGAAGCACGGCGACCTCTTCGAGCCGGTCCTGCACGGGACGCAGGCGCTCGGGCCTGCGCTCCGCAAGGTCAGGAAGAGCGGTGTCGAGCCCGCAGGTCGGCGAGGCGCGCGAGCCCGCGGAGCCCGAGCCAGATCGGCGTGAGCAGCACGTAGAACGTGAGCATCGCGGCGCCGAGGATCGACCACCACAGCGCCCAGCGCCAGAGGGGAACCGGTTCCTTGGGAGCGGCCATGGTTTGCAGTATCCCGCCGGCGGGGACAACTTCCATCGTGAGAGCGCTCGCTGTGCCCGCAGCGGTGATCTCCGTCTTCGCCGCTGCTCTCGCCCTCCCCTCGGCCGAGAGCGCGCGGACGGCCTGCCCGTACCAGGCGCAGGTGATCACGTACAACCCCCGCGGCTGGCAGCCTCTGCTCGACTCGCTGGCCGCCAACCAGACGCCGTGCGCCCAGTACTACGTCGTCCTGCCCCCGCTCGAGGACAAGGTCACGCCGCGCGGCCGGCGGCTGGTCGAGGCCGTTCGTCGTAAGGGCCCGAACTTCCACCCTGTCGCGGAGTTCAGCTGGAAGGGCTGGCACGACAAGCCGGGCAGCTGGTACTCGAAGGGGGTCTCGTTCCGGCGGAAGATGGCCGCTGCCGGTTACGACCCGCGTCGTGGCGAGACGTGGGCGATCAACGAGTTGCCGTCCACGATGCGCTCACGCGCCAACACCCGGCAGCGTGCCCGCGATCTGATCAGAGGCCTCTATACGGGCCCGCCCCGATCGACGCCGTCGGCCGGCGCGGCGTTCATCGTCGGCGTCGGCCAGGAGATGCGGAACTACGGGCCGTACAAGGCGTCGCTCCGCGGCTGGCTGCAGGACGCGGGGTTCTGGACTGCGATCACGCCCCATGTCGCCTGGTGGGGCCAGGAGACCTACGTCAGCTGCTCGCGTGTCTGCGCGCCCGGAACGCGGGTGAGGATCGCCGAGCGCTCGACGGCCACGAACGACTTCACCCAGCACATGGCGAAGCTCGCCTATGCCGGCCCACCGGCGACGGCCGCGGCGCGCGCGTTCTTCGACAAGGCTTGGACGCCGGTGATGACCGCTTACTGGCGCGACGCCAAGGGCTACGGGAACAACCGGATTCCGCTGGACACGATGATGAAATTCGTCTCGCTCGAGGTGTATGCGGCTCGCGCGTGGGCCGGGCCGAGGCCGTATCCGGACGGGCGCATCGGCTTCGCGTGGAACCAGTCACCGCTCGGAGCTCAGCCCGCGGAGACGCAGCAGCTGGCGACGCGACTTGCGCAGGCCGTCCAGGGCGCCTACGGCGATGCGGGCACCGCGGCGAAGGCGTGCAGCCCGGAAGGCGCCTACACGTGGTGCGCGCCGCAGTTGCCCGGTGCCGCGTTCAACCCCGGCTGGAAGACCTTCGAGAGCTGGTAGTCAGGGCGCCGGGGCCATCTCGGCCCGCCGCTGCTCGACGAGCCGGATAACGCGCGCGGCCGTCTCCTCGATCGACAGCTCCGTCGTGTCGATGACCGGGCACCCGAGCTTCCGGTGGATCGCCTCCGCCTGCTCGAGCTCCTCGTAGATCTCGAGCAGCTTCGCGTACTGCTTGTTGTTGCCGCCCATCCTGCGGGCTCGATCGGTCCGGATCTCCTCGAGACGCGTCGCGTCGATGGTCAGCCCGACGACCTTGGTCTGCTCGATCTCGAAGAGGTCGCCCGGTGGGTCGATGCCTTTCACGATCGGGATGTTCGCCGCCTTCCAGCCGAGGTAGCCGAGATACATCGAGAGTGGGGTCTTCGACGTCCGGGAGACACCGACGAGAACGACGTCCGCGTCGTGGAGGCCGCTGCCCATGCCGTCGTCGTACTTGACCGCGAACTCGATCGCCTCCATGCGCTTGAAGTACGACTCGTCGAGCGCGTGGCGTGAGCCGGGCTCCATCTTCGCGGCCATGCCCGAGACCTTGGCGACGGCCTCGATCGGATGGCCGAGCAGGTCGCAGTAGTGCAGGCGTGCGCGCCGGCACAGCCTGCGCATCTCGTCGCGGAGCTCGGGCGCGACGAGCGTGTAGACGACCACTGCGGGCCGCCCTCGGGCTCGCTGCACGGCCTGATCGAGATCGGCGGGCGTTTCCACGCGCGGGTGGCGCACTTCTTCGAACGGCTGGTCGGGAAACTGCGCCTCGAGAGCGTGCACGAGCCGCGTGGCGGTCTCTCCCGTCGAGTCGGAGACAACATGAAGCTCCACCGCCTGCTTGGCCATGGACGGAGCGTAGCGCCGGCCAAGCGCAAAAACCCGGTGCCAGGCACGTGCCAGGCACGGCTGGGACCCCTCGTGGCTATTTGCGGGGGATTTGCGAGAGCTCGCCCAGCTTGCCCAGCGTGTCTCGGACGTTGAGCAGGAGGCGCAGGCGATTGGCCCGAACGGCACTGTCTTCGGCCATGACGAGCACGTCCTCGAAGAAGCGGTCGAGGGCCGGGCCGATCTCGGCGGCTGACTCGACGGCCGCATCGAAGTCGCCCGCCTCGAGCGATCCCTCGAGCTGCGTGTCCAGCCGCTGGATTGCCTGTGCGACCTCGAGCTCGGCCGGTTCGACGAGGAGTGCCGAGTCGAGCTCGGCTGCAGCGCCCTGCTCCTTCTCCGCGAGCCGCTCCGACCGGGTGTAGGCGGTGTGGATTGGCCCGAACCGCTCGTCCGGAAGGGCCACCAGCGCCCGTGCGAGCCGAGCGACCGATCCGAGGTCGCGCACCTCCGAGCGCCGGGCGGCGCGAACGTACTCGACAGGCACGTCGACGAGCCCTTCGAAGCGCTCCTCCACGAACTCCCGAACCTCCGGATCGAGCTGCGCGCGAGGAATCGTCAACTGGCCCTCGGCCGCGAGCCGGCAGAGGCCGATTGCGGCGCGCCGCAGCCCATAGGGGTCCCGCGAGCCGGTGGGCTTGTGCCCGAGCCCGAACGAAACGTTGAGCGTGTCGATCTTGTCCGCCGCCGACAGAACACGCCCCGCCTCCGTCTGCGGAAGCGGTGCATCCGCCGCATCGGGCAGGTACTGCTCGTCGATCGCAGCCGAGACCGCCTCCGGGTAACCGGCGAGCCGTGCGTACTCGGCGCCGACGTGGCCCTCGAGCTCCGGGAACTCACGGACGAGCTCAGACGCCTGATCCGCCTTGGCCAGTCGTGCCGCCTCGAGCGCTGCCTCACCTCCACCGAGCGCCTCGACGAGCTTCGCCAGCCGCGCCGTCTTGTCGGCGTAGCTTCCCCCGCCGGCGAAGAATGTGATCGCGCCGAGCCGCTCGGCGAGACCGTCGAGCCCGACCTTGAGGTCACGCTCGAACGTGAACGACGCGTCCTCCAGCCGGCCGCCGACGACGTTTTCGAGACCGCCGCGCACGGTTTCCGGGTCGCCGCCGTTCGCAACGAACGCGAAGCGGTTCTCCCCGAGCGGGAAGGCTCGGATGTGGTGCTGAATCGTGGTTTCGATGACCCGGCGCGGAAGCTGTAAATAGCGCTCGTCGAACCGCCCGTCGATGACGACCGCGCGCTCGGCCAGGAAGACGACCTCGTCGAGGACGCCGTTCGGATCGCTCCAGCCGCCGAGCTCGTCCAGTGACTGGACGATCTGCGCCCGGCGCGCGTCCTGATCGGGCTCGACGTCTGCGGCGCGCAACGTCTCGAGGTACGCCGAGGCCTCCGGCACCTCCAGGGCGCCCGCTGTGAACCTGTGCCCGAACGTCGTGTCGCCGACGATCGCCTGAGCGTCGACCATGGCGAGCCGCCAGCGCACCGGACGCGGAAAGCGCAGGCCGCTGTCGTCCCAGCGCATCGTCTTCGAGAAGGAGAGGCCGTGCACGAGCGCGTCCACCTGCTCCGGCAACACCTCCTCGATCGCCTGCCCCGACACCTCGACGCCGAGGAAGCCGTCGCGTTCCTGGAGCTCCTCGACCGCGACCCCGTGTCGCTTCGCAAAGCCGGCCGCAGCCTTCTCCGCCATGTTCACGGGAGGCCCCTTGACCCAGCGATCCGGAGTCTGGGCGGCCACGTCCTCCACGAGCACCGCCAGCCGTCGCGGCGTGACGAGGACCTGCGTCGGCGTGACGCCCAGAGCCTGCTCTGCAGCCGCCGGTAACTGCGCCAGCGCCTCGCGGCACGCTCCCGCCGGCAGCTCCTCGCAGCCGATCTCAACCAGGAGCGTCGCCATCGGCTCCCACGTAGAGCTGGGCGAAGCGGCGCGCAAGCTTGCGGACGCGGCCGATGTACGCGGCGCGCTCCGTGACGGACACCGCGCCGCGCGCGTCGAGCAGGTTGAAGGCGTGCGACGACTTCAGCACCTGGTCGTACGCCGGCAGCGGCAGGCCCTTGTCGAGGAGCTGATCGGCCTCTGCCTCGTGCTCGTCGAAGCGCCGCTGCAGCACGTCCACCGGTGCCTCCTCGTAGTTGTACTGCGACCACTGCCGCTCGTTCTCGCGATAGACGTCGCCCCACGTGACGCCTGGCGCCCACTCCAGGTCGAACACGGACTCCTTGCCCTGGAGGAACAGCGCAAGCCGCTCGAGCCCGTACGTCATCTCGGCCGGGATGATCTCCAGGTCGATCCCGCCGAGCTGCTGGAAGTACGTGAACTGCGTGACCTCCATCCCGTCCGACCAGACCTCCCAGCCGAGGCCCCAGGCTCCGAGCGTCGGCTGCTCCCAGTCGTCCTCCACGAGCCTGATGTCGTGCTTGCGGAGGTCGATCCCGAGCGCCTCGAGCGAGCCGAAGTACTGGTCGAGCACGTCCTCGGGGGCCGGCTTGAGGATCACCTGGTACTGGAAGTAGTGCTGGAAGCGGAACGGGTTCTCGCCGTAGCGGCCGTCCGTCGGGCGAATGACCGGCTCGACGTAGGCCGCGCGCCACTCCTTCTGGCTCGGGTCGAGCACGCGGATGAAGGTGGCCGGATTCGACGTGCCCGCGCCGAGCTCGGTGTGGTACGGCTGCATGATCACGCAGCCGCGCTCGGCCCAGTAGCTCTGCAGGGCGGCGATCATGTCCTGAAAGTTCACGGCCGTGATCCTACGAGGTGACTCGGCCTGCTACGGGTTTCGCTCCATGAGCTTCTCGTTCGCTCTCTCGAAGCCGAAGCGTTCGTACAGCGAGTGGGCGTCCTGCGTGTGCAGCAGCCAGCGCCGCTTCGCATACGGGCTGTTCTCGACTGCCTCGGTGACGAGCTCGACGCCGAGCCCGCGGCCGCGGTACTCCGGGAGCACGTAAACGTCCGCCAGATACGCGAAGGACGCGTCGTCCGAGACTGTTCGCGCGAAGCCGATCAGCCGCTCGCTCTCGTAGAGCCCGACGACGCGAGAGGCCTCGCGGATCAGGCGCTCGACGGTCTCGCGCGGACGTCCTTTGGCCCAGTACGCCTCGGTCGACAGGAACGCGTAGACGGCGTCGACATCGACGCGCCCTGGATCGTCGTCGATCGTACCAGGGCGTCCGCGGCAGCCACTACGGATTGCGCTCCATGAGCTTCTCGTTCGCCTTGGCGAAGCCGAATTTTTCGTACAGCGAGTGCGCGTCCTGCGTGTGCAGCAGCCAGCGCCGCTTCGCTACGGCCCGTTCTCGACTGCCTCGGTGACGAGCTCGACGCCGAGCCCGCGACCGCGGTACTCCGGCAGCACGTAGACGTCCGCCAGATACGCGAACGACGCGTCGTCCGAGACCGTTCGCGCGAAGCCGATCAGCCGCTCGCCCTTCGTACAGCCCCACCACGCGTGAGGCCTCCCGGATCAGGCGCTCGACGGTCTCCCGTGGCCGCCCCTTGGCCCAGTACGCCTCGGTCGACAGGAACGCGTAGACGGCGTCGACATCGACGCGCCCCGGATCGTCGTCGAGCTCGAGGCCCCCTGGCAACTCGCGCTTCACCCTCCGAGTGTCGCATGTGGAATGCTCTGTGAGATCACCCCAGAGGGGAGGCGCTGAGTGATGGCCGGAACGAGCCGGAGGGTGTTTGGGAAAGTCTCCATTCTCGCCTTGGCGTCGTTCGCGCTCATTGCCGTTGGGACGCCGCCGGCTCGACGAGCACACGACCGGCTGCCAGGCACCGGACAGCTCGTTTTCTCGAGCGATCGAGCGGACATTCCCGGGCTCGCTGAGCTCCTCCGAGGACCTCCGCCCGCCGCCTCCGCCGCCTCCACCGCCGCCGGCGCCACCTCCACCGCCGCCGCCGCCACCTCCACCGCCGCCACCGAACCCTCCCCCGTGGGTGCTCTTCGTATGGAACCTCCTGCGGACCAGTCGACCGGCTCCCTACTGTCGCAACTGGCATCCTGGCCGGTGCCAGCACCGGACACGAGGATCGCATTCGCCACACACCGCGACCTCAACCCCTACAACACCGAGATCTACGTGATGAACGCGGACGGCAGCAACCTGGTCCAGCTGACGCACAACACCGTGATCGACGGCGACCCAGACTGGTCGCCGGACGGACAAAAGATCGTCTTCACATCGTCCCTAGAGGGCCAGTCGCACCTGTGGGTCATGAACGCCGACGGCACAGATCTGCACCGGGTCAGTCAGGGCTCTGCGCTGGAGGCTTTCGCGCCTGGTCGCCCGACGGCTCGACGATCGCCTTCATGAGCACCATGGACGCTCCTCCACCGCCACCTCCGCCGCCCGCTCCGCCGCCGCCGCCGCCGCCATCACCGCACTAGCTCTACCTCATGAGCCCCGGCGGCACCAATGTCAGACGGCTGACGGACAACGGCGATTTCGACGCGATGCCTGCGTGGTCGCCCGACGGTGCGAGCATCGTGTTCGTCAGCGACCGGGACGGTGATCCTGACCTCTACGCGATGGACGCCGACGGCTCCGATCAGACGAGGCTGACGAACAGCGTTTCCTGGGAAGAGGATCCGGTGTGGGCACCCGACGGCACAAAGATCCTCTTCTCGAGGTTGTTCGGCAAGACTGACCTCTTCGTCATGGCCCCGACAGCAACCAGCTAACCTGACGAACACGCCAAACACCAACGAACCGGCCGACTGGCAGCGCTAACGCGCCGCCGCCTCCACCCCCTCCTCCGCCCCCCCGCCACCACCTCCTCCACCTGTGCCGCCCCTCCCCACCCCACCGGCGCCCCCCGCTTCCTCCGCCATCGCCGCCGACGCGGTGCGTCGTGCCGAGGTCGTTGGCCTTCGGTTGGCGACGCCCGAACGCGGATCCGGCGCACGCGCTGCGCAGTAGGCCGCGTGCGTCGGCCAAGTCTCGGCGAGTCGGCCGCGTCCTCGCGCAGAGCCCGCGGGCCGAGTCCGACGACCTTCGCAATCGAGTCACCCTCTGGTCGGCCGCACGTGCTAGCTGGCCAGCGTCTTCAGGCGGAAACCGCCGTGGTACTCGTACGACGCGGTGACGACTCCGAGCGCCTCGCGTGCCGGCCCCTTGTCGATCTGCGCATCCGCCAGCGGCGCACCGAGGAGCCCTTCGATGCCCCGGATCCCGTCCCCGGAGAGCGGCAACGCCCCCGCCGCGCACCGCACGCACACGGCCCCGCCCGCACGCGGCGAGTAGCCGGCCAGCGCATCCGTCGCGCCGCACTCCGCGCAGCTCGTCAGGTGCGGCAGGTAGCCGGAGAGCCAGAGCAGCTTCAACTGAAAGGAGAGCGCCAGCGCGTCGAGCGCGGGCCGCTCCGCACCGTTCCCCGGCCACTCGTCCAGAGCGTCCAGGAACCGCGTCAGCGCCTCGAACGCGCGCGGGTTCGCCTCCTGCTCGACGAAGAGCCGGAGCATCGCCTCCGACCCGACCAGCCCGACCCCGAGGCGGTACGAGTCCTCACGCACCGCGCTGTGCGGCCGAATCAGCTCGACGCCCGTCACCGTCTGCAGCTCCCCGCTGCCCTGATAGAGCATCAACTCGACGTGGCTGAGCGGCTCCAGCCGGGCACCGAAGCGCGACTTCGTCCGGCGGACGCCCTTCGCGACAGCGCCCACGCGCCCACGATCCAGCGTGTAGACGTGCAGCACGCGATCGGCTTCGCCGAGCCGGATCGAGCGCAGCACGACAGCCTCGGTCCGGTAGGTCCGCCCCACGTCTCTAGTGTAGAGAGCAGCCCCGTCGGGAACGGACGCTCCGAATGCCCAAGATCACCATGTACACGACCCGCTGGTGCGGCTACTGCGTCCGCGCGAAGGTGCTGCTCGACCAGCGCGGCCTCGCCTACGAGGAGATCAACCTCGACGACGATCCGCACTTCCGGCAGCGCCTGTTCGAGCTCACCGGCGGCTGGACGGTTCCGCAGATCCTGATCGACGACCGGCCGATCGGCGGTTACGTCGAGCTCTGGCAGCTCGACAAAGAGGGAAAGCTCGCCGCCTAGCTAGCGGACCTGAACGGGCGTGCCGAGGGGCATCAGCCGGTTCAGGCGCATGATCGCCGCGTTCCGCATGCGGACGCAGCCGTGCGAGACGCGCCCGGGCAGGATCCCCGGCTGATTCGTCCCGTGGATCCCGATGAAGCCCCCTCCGGGCCAGTCGGTGAGCACCGGCGAGCGGGCGCTGATCCCGATCGCGATCGGCCCGTAGACCGGCATGCTGTACCCGGTCAGCACCTCACGGGTATAGAAGTCACCGCGCGGTGTCGGCCATTGAGACTGACCGACTCCGACACGGGTCGTGAAGATCTTCTGCCCGCGACGGTAGAGAGTTGCCCGGGTCCCGCTGCGCGAGACGAAGAGCCGCGTGCGCACTGTCCGGTACCGGCCGAGTGTCTTCCGCGGGACCCAGCCGGTCGAGCTGTTCGGCAGGACGGCGAGGCGAACCTGGACCCAGATCTGCCCGTTGCGGAACTTCCTCTGGTGCAGGGTCTGGACGAGGTTCGGGAAGTACTCCGGGGTCGTCGTCTTCAGCGTGCTGAACGCGCGCGCACCCCGAGAGGGGCCGCGGCGAACCGATGTCCGGCGCGTGACGAACGCCCACTTGTAGCTCTCCGCCTTGTAGTCGCTGAGAACGGTCGTCTTCGGCCAGATCCTCTTCTGCGGCGGCTGCCCCGGAGGCGGAGGCGGCGGCGCGATGCCGGCCTTGGTGACGCGGATGGTCATCGTTCGCGGCTCGGCCGCCCCGACGGGCAGGCCCGAAGCGACAGCCGTGAACGTCACCTTGTGGTCGCCGACCCTCGAGGTCGCCGGAGTCCACGTGTACTTCGCGCCGGCCGGGTTCCCATCCTGGGCAGTGAACGTGCCTCCGGGCATCTGGCTGGCCCGAATCTGGACGCGAACGGCGCTACCTCCAGCCGTCTGCGCTCCCAGGAGGATCGTCACCTGCGAGTCGACCGGTACAGCCAGCACCGAGTTGGCTGAGGGCGTCGGCGCCGACCATTCGACGACTGCGGCCTGCTGCGTCCGCTCAGGCCCTGCCTGGGCTGTGGCCGGCAGGAGCAGCGCAAACACGACGAGCGCTACATCGACGTGTGTCGGAGAGAAATCATTCAGATACCCAGCGCGCGGGGCGACGCGTGTGCCGCATTGTAACCGTCTATCGGCAAATCGCTAGTGAATCGTTACCGGCGTCCCGGGCGACTTGACGGTCCGGCTTAGCCTGTCTACCGCGTCGCCCGTCGCCGTAGCCACGCATCCGAGCCCGCCGACCGAGGCGAGCGCGGCCAGGACGCCTGCTGCGAACGAACCGGCGCGGGAGCCGCGGCCTCGCGGACGCGCCCCTCGAGCCGATTTACGAGCTCGTGACTCGGCACGGGCCGGTTGGCCCGAAGCTCGGACTCGAGATTGGTGCGCTCATGGCGCATTGATCGTGATCCTCCCAGAATTCGATTCTTGCTTGCACTCTTATTACCGCCCAGTGCCTTGTTTCCTTACAGGCGGATCTCCATGCTCCCCGATTGTTTCTCGGAGCCTGCCGAGAGCACGGTGCAAAGCCACCTCGACGGCATTCGTGCGCAGATCGAGCTCCTCGGCGATCTGACGCGCGGTGAGATCGGCTCCGTAGCGGAGCGCGATCAGATCGCGATCGCGCGGCTTGAGACGGGCAACCGCGCCCGAGAGCGCGAGCCGGCGCAAGGTGTCCTCCTCCAGGTCGCCTCCGTCTGCGCGGTCGGGCACCTCGATTGCGAGCTCGGGCATCGGCGGCCGCCCTTCGATCAGCCTGCGCGCGATTCCGATCAGCCACGCGAGCGCCTCCCCTTTCTGGGGATCGAAGCTCTTCTGGTAGCGCAGGGCGCGCTCGAACGTCTCGCTCGTGATGTCCTCCGCGTCGGGCCCGCCGCCGATGCGGTAGGCCACGTACCCGTACACCCGGCGGATCAGCGGCTCCGGATTCCGGAGGGGATCAACCCGAAGCACTGGGCGTTTCCTCCTCCATATCGCTGCGGTAGAACCGGTCGAAGCGCGCCGCCTCGGCGGTCGCCCGACCGAAGATTGCGATCGACGACGCCGCCCCGGCGCCTACGGCGAGGCTGCGAAGCGATCGAATGCGGTGGACCGCGGTTACGGATGCGTGAGCCGCCAAGGGCGTACCTCCCTGCAGAGCGTAGCTTCGCCTTTCGACACGGCGATCCCCGTTACTGCTGGCAGCTCGGGCAGAACCAGGTGCCGCGCCCGCCGGCGCGGGTCTTCTCGATCGGCGTCCCGCAGCGGGTGCAGGGCTCGCCCGCCGCGCCCGTACACGCGGAACTCGCCCTGCATGGCGCCGGAGCGCCCTTCGGCGTCGCGGTAGTCGCTCAACGTCGCGCCCTGACGGGCGATCCCGAGCGCGAGCGCCTTGCGGATGCCCGCAGAAGGCGCTTGACCTCGCGAGGTCGAGGCTCGCCGCCGGGCGCAGCGGGTGGATCCGCGCCCACCACAGCGCCTCGTCCGCGTAGATGTTCCCCATGCCCGCGAAGACGCGCTGGTCGAGCAGCGACGGCCTTCACCGGCGCCCGGCGCCCGGCGAGGAGCGGCGGCGAGCGCTCGTGGCGGAAAGCCTGCGGCGAGCGGCTCTCGCCCAGCCGTGCCGCGAGGTACGGCTCGAGCTCTCCCGGCTCCAGCAGCAGCCAGGTTCCGAAGCGGCGGACGTCCCGGTACGCGACGTCCGACCCGTTGTCTAGAGTGACAACAGCGCGCCGGTAGCGGATCGTCGCGCAGCGACTCCTCGCGGCGCGTGCCGAAAGCTCCCCGTCATCCGGAGGTGAACCAGCAGAACTCGACCGCTCTCGAACCGAACAATCAGATACTTGCCGCGTCGCTCGACGCGCTGCGACGAGCTCGCCCTCGAGCTCGGCCGCGACCTCGAGCGGCTCGTGCGGACGGGTCAGGCGGCCGTCGAGGATCTCGACCCGCTCGAAGCGCCGGCCCGACGAGCGTCGGCTCGAGCGCCGCGCGGACGGTCTCGACCTCGGGTAGCTCGGGCACGCCAGCTACCCGATGACGTCTCGAGGACGACGCCGCAGCCTCGGGTGCTCGTCGCCGAGCTCGATCGCGGCCGCTGCAGCTGCGCCGGCGGCCGCGGTCGGCGGACGCCTCGTCGCGGGCGTGCACCTCCGCGAGCGGCTCGCCGCGCGAGACACGGCGTCGCCCCGCTTGGCGAGCAGCGGATGCCGACGGCGTGGTCGATCTCGTCGTCCTTCGTGCGCCGCCCGGCGCCGAGCTCGAGCGCGGCGCGCCGACCAGCCCGCGCGGAGACCTCGGTGACGTAGCCCTCGCCGTTCGGCTGGACCGCCCGGACGACGGGCGCGCGCGGCAGCACCTCGGCGGGGTCGCCGCCTTGCGCGTGGATCCAGCGCTCGTAGGCCTCGAGCGCGGAGCCGTCGTCGATCGCCTGCTCCGCGCGCCGCAGCCCTCTCCGTCGACGCCGAGATCGGAGAGCGCGATCAGGCGGCCGGCGGCCGAACGGTGAGCGCGAACAGGTCGGGGGGCGCCTCCGCGCCCGCGAGCGTCTGCCGCGCCTCCCGCACCTCGAGCGCGTTGCCGACCGCGCAGCCGAGCGGCTGGTCCATGTCGGTCAGCAGGCAGACGACCTGCCGGCCCGCGCGCTGCGCCGAGCTCGCGCATCGCCTCGGCGAGCTCGCGCGCCTCGTCGATCGTCTTCATGAAGGCGCCGTCGCCGACCTTCACGTCGAGCACGATCGCCTCGGCGCCCGCGGCGATCTTCTTGGACATGATGCTCGCGGCGATCAGCGGGATGCTGTCGACCGTCGCCGTGACGTCGCGAAGCGCGTACAGCTGCTTGTCGGCCGGCACGAGGTCGGCGTGTCTGCCCGATGATCGCCACCCCGACGTCCCGAACCTGGGCGACGAACTCGTCCTGTCGAGAGCTCGACGCGGAAGCCGGGGATCGACTCGAGCTTGTCGAGCGTCCCGCCCGTGTGACCGAGGCCGCGGCCGCTCATCTTCCCGAACGGGACGCCGCAGGCGGCGACGATCGGCGCCGACGCGATCGACGTCTTGTCGCCCACTCCGCCGGTCGAGTGCTTGTCGACGACCCTGCGCCCGAGCGCGCCGGCAGGTCGATCGTCTCGCCGCTCCGGACCATCGCCTCGGTCATCGCGAGCGTCTCGGCGGCGTCAGGCCGCGGAAGCACACGGCCATGCAGAACGCGGCCAGCTGGTAGTCGGGGATCTCCCGCGCGCGTAGCCGAGGATGAGCTCCGTGATCTCGTCGGGCTCGAGCTCGCCGCCGTCGCGCTTCCGCTCGATCAGCTCGGCCGGGCGGATCACAGCGATCGGTGTGCCCGGCAGGCTGCGCGCCCGCGGAGCCTTGCCCCCGAGCCAGGCGTTGACCGTCGCGCCGACGTCCGCGAACTCGCCTTCGTGGATCCGGCCGGCCGCGTTCCGGCCCTCGACGTACGCGAGCAGCAGCGCGTGCTCGCGCGAGTGGTCGGTCGACGGCGTCGTCGGATCACAGCCGTGATCCGACGTGAGCATCAGCATGTCGCCCGGCCGCAGCGCGTCGAGCAGATCGGGCAGCCGCCGGTCGAAGTCCTGCAGGCAGCGGTGGAAGTTCACCGGGTCGTTGCGGTGGCCCCAGAGCATGTCCGTCTCGACGAGGTTGGTGAAGACGAAGCCGTCGTCGAGCTCGCGCAGGAGCTCGCTCGGTCTTCGTGATCCCTTCGACGTTCGACTTCGTCGTGTGCGAGTGGTCGATGTCGTAGCCCGCGAAGATGTCGCGGATCTTCCCGACGCCGTGCACCTCCTTGCCTGCCTCGCGGACGTAGGAGAGGTAGTTGGGCTGCTTCGGCTTGAGCGACCAGTCGTGACGGTCCGGCGTGCGCGTGTAATTCCCCGGCTCGCCCTCGAACGGCCGCGCGATCACGCGGCCGACGGCGTGCTTGCCGGTGAGGATCTCGCGCGCGATCTCGCAGGCCGCGGTAGAGCTCCTCGAGCGGGATCGTGTCCACGTGGGCGGCGATCTGGAAGACCGAGTCGGCCGACGTGTAGACGATCCACTTGCCGGTGCGCTGGTGCTCCTCGCCGAGCTCCTCGATGATCTCCGTGCCCGAGGCGGCCTTGTTGCCGATCACGCCCCGGCCCGTGCGGTGCGAGAACGGGTCGATGACCTCGAACGGGAACCCGTGCGGATAGGTGGGCATCGCCGTCGGCGTGACGATCGCCCATCAGCTCCCAGTGGCCCGGTGCTCGTGTCCTTGCCCTTCGACCGCTCGACGAGGCGCCCGGCGACGGCGGGCGCGCCCGGCTGCGGCGGGCAACCCTCCAGCGGCTCGACATTCCCGAGCCCCAGCGCCTCGAGATTGGGCAGGTCGAGACCGCCGACGGCGCGGGCGACGTTGCCGAGCGTGTCGGAGCCTTCGTCTCCGAACTCCGCCGCGTCGGGCAACGCTCCCGCTCCGACCGCGTCAAGCACGATGACGCAGGCGCGGGGCATGGGGCTATTCTAGGTCGGTCGTGGACACCGCCATCGGTCTCATCGGGCTCGTCATCTTCGTTGTCTGCGTCGTCGGGCTCGCCGCAGGGATCACGTGGCTGGTCGTCAAGGCCGACGCCGTCTTGCGCCGCATGCGACAAAAGCCCGAGCCGGCACCCGAGTCCTAGCACCTAGACGGGCGAGAGCGGCAGGACGTCCTCGAGCGGTCCGTAGTCGAGACCGTGAGCTTCGGCGACCGCCTCGTAGGTGACCTTCCCCTCGAGCACGTTGACGCCGCGGGCGAGGGCCGGATCCCGCGCGACCGCCTCTCGGAGGCCCATGGTCGGCGATCGCCTCGACGTAGGGAAGCGTTGCGTTCGTGAGCGCCTTGGTGGAGGTGATCGGAACCGCTCCGGGCATGTTCGCGACGCAGTAGTGGGTCACGCCGTCGACCACGTAGACGGGCTCGGAATGGGTCGTTGCGTGCGAGGTCTCGAAGCAGCCACCCTGGTCGATGGCGACATCGCAGACGACCGAGCCCTCCTTCATCCCCGCGACCATCTCCCGCGTGACGAGCTTCGGCGCGAGCGCGCCGGGGATGAGAACCGCGCCGATGACCACGTCCGCCTCGGCGACCGACTCCTCGATCTGCAGGCTCGACGACATGAGCAGGCCCACCCGCGTCCCGAGGACCTCCTCGAGGTGGCGCATGCGGTCGATCGAGCGCTCGAGGATCGTCACGTTCGCTCCGAGCCCGAGCGCGATCAGCGCGGAGTTGTAGCCGACCATGCCGCCGCCGATGACCACGACCTGGCCGGCCGCCACGCCGGGAATGCCGCCCAGGAGGAGGCCGCGGCCCCCGAGCGGCTTCTCGAGGAAGTAGGCGCCGGCCTGGGCCGCCAGACGGCCCGCGATCTCGCTCATCGGGGCCAGCAGGGCAGCGCGCGGTTCTCCGTCTCCACGGTCTCGTACGCGACGGCGGTCGTACCGCTCTCGACGAGCGCGCGCGTCAACGCCTCGTCGGCGGCGAGGTGGAGATACGTGAAGAGGACGAGACCCTCGCGCAGGCGGCCGTACTCCGACCGAACGGGCTCCTTGACCTTGAGGAGCAGCTCGACGTCGCCCCAGACCTCGTCGACCGAGACGGTGGAGGCGCCTACGGCCTCGTAGGCCGAGTCGGGGAAGGCGCTGCCCTCGCCGGCGCCGTGCTCGACGAGCACGTCGTGACCGTGCTGGACCAGCTCGCGGGCCCCGGCGGGCGTGAGCGCCACCCGGTACTCGTCTGACTTGATTTCCTTGGCAACGCCGATCCTCATCGCAAGCGGCGCAACCTTACCTGGCGGCAGCTACGGCAGAATCGCGTGGCGCGCTACCTTACCGCGCCAGGTGAAAGTCACGACCCCGTGGAGGTGGGTGTCTCGCCCGTGCGAGGATCCGGCCCAACGGCAGCCGCCATCCTGATGTCAGATGCCGCTTGCCCTCGGCAGTCGTGGGCACCCTTCACTTCACCTCGATGCTTGCGGATCGGAGTACGTAGTACACGGACTCCTGGTCGACCCGGCGGCAGGCACTGCGAGCACCCTTCCATCGATTCGAGTGCGACGTTCTCGCCGTTGAACGTCACGGCGACGTCCAATCGGTGGCGTCCGCCGAAGTGCACCGTGTAGCACCGTTCGATGTTCGCAGCGGAGTCGCTGCGCGTTACATGGCACCATTGGAGCAGGAAGGGCCTCCCTGCGTGCGGCGCAGCGGGCATAGCTACAACTTTGCCGTAGACCAGACTCGCAACATTCCGGACGGGAACCGTGGTCAGGCCGTCGCCACGTGCGAACCGCGCATGTTGCTCGCGGGCCAACCTTCGTGATCGAGGTGGTTTCGCTCGTAGTTGTTGAAGCAGGCAATCAGAGCCTTCTTCTTCGCCGCTGTCTGCGTCGGGAAACAGTCAGCCACCTTGTCGTTGTCGAGTCTCTTCGGCTGTGGGGTGTCAGCAATCCACCGCTCGTAGCCAGCCAGGCAGTCGGCCGACTCGTCGAACGTGGCGCGGCCGCCCACCGGCGCGACCAGTTCAGCCCGGATCGTCCCGCAGCGCGAACGGCCAGCCGGCCACTCAGGCCCAGGTGCGAGGGATAACCCAGAATCCGCGGACGACTCGCGATGGCGATCGCGATCGCCGAGCAGAACCTTCTGCTGAAGAGTCGCTCGACTCGCTGCCCCGTGCGGATCGACGTTGTCGACGGTGAGTCACGCGGCCGGCCCCACCAAGCACGGGGTCACGTCCGGGCGAGTCGCGCGACCAGATCACGCTCCTCGGGGCCCAGCCATGGCGGTGATCCGGCTCTCGCGTTCTCTGCAGTTCGCTCCGGCTTCGACGTCGCCGGAATGACCACGTCGACTCGTTCGTCCGACAGCGCCCACTTCAGTAGCGCCTGGGCCCAGGTTTCGACGCCGAAGCTCGCGCAGAGGCTCCAGCTCCTCTCGCGAAGGCGGATTCCGAAGGCGCGACTTTGTCCCCGAGCGGACGCATCACGATGACGGCGATCCCGAGCTCCGCCGCCAGCGGGAGCAGCTCGCGCTCACACTCGCGCTCGACCGGGCTGTACGGAAGCTGGACGGTGTCGAAGCAGCCGGTCTGCATCGCACGCGCCAGCTCGCCGAACGCAGCGGCGTCGTAGTGCGTCACGCCGAGCTTGCCGACCCGGCCCGCCGATTGCTCGTCCTCCAGCCAGCGCAGATGCTCTCGCCACAGGACGAGGTTGTGGATCTGCTCGATGTCGACCCGCCCGCCGAACCAGCTCAGCTGGTCGGCGAACTGCGCCCTCCCCTCCTCCCAGCTCTTCGCCCAGATCTTCGTCGCCACCGTCGCCTCGTCGCGCCGCTCCTCGAGCGCAAGGCCAAGCGTCTCCTCCGAGCCGTACATCGGCGACGAGTCGCAGACCGCGGCACCCGGCCTCGAGCGCGGCGCTGACGACTTCGCGGGCCAGCGACTCGTCTCGGCCGAACGTGTTCCACGTTCCGAGACCGACGACCGGGCCCAGACGTCGCTCTTCCATCAGCCGAGGTGCCGAGCTGCCAGCCGGCCGGCGGCGAACGCGGCCGCAAAGAACCACGGATCGTCGCCCGGCCCGCGGCCCATGTGCTCGAGCGGCAACCCCTCACACGCCTCCCGCCAATCCGAGACGTCCACTTCCTCTACGAGGCGCGATCCCTTCCGGGGCCGTCCAGACCCGCCGGCCACGCCACTGCAGGCGCGCCGAGACAGAGACCGAGCACCGCCCGCGTGTGATGCGAGACGCCGTGATGTCGCTCGCGCGGGTCGCCGAACGAGACACGCACGGCGAGGATCGGGCTTCCTCCCAACGCTCGGGCAACGTTGGCCGCCTCGGCCGTGGCAACACCTCCATGTCCGAGGGCTGATCCCGTGCCGACGATCCCCGGGCCGACCGCACAGACGACCGCATCGAAGCCGGCGGCGGCGGCCCAGGCGAGCGCGGAGGGCACCCCGACCGCCTGCGCATCACCGCCGAAGCACGAGCCCACGCCGATCGCCGTCTCCACGAGCTGCCGCGCTTTGAGTGCGCGCACGGTGTCCGAAAGCGAGACCGGAAGAGCGCCTCCCGCCAGCTGCACGTACGCCACCCGCGCCGCACCGAGCCCGGCGCAGACGGGTGCCAGCTGCGAATGCAGCGTGCAGCAGACGACAGGCATCCCGGCGAGATCGGCCGCGAGCGCTCCGCCCTCCTCGACGTGGCGCACTGCGTGCTGCACCGGCGTGTACGGGAGCACCATTACGTGCGCGCCGGGCTCGCTTTCGAGCCCGAGTCCGCGAGTGAGGTTCGCGTGAAGGATGTCGAACCCGCCGGAGCCGAGCCCTAGCTCGCGCGCCTGGACGTTGACCAGCACCTCATCACCGACCTGCACGCGCCCGGTCAGGCCGGGATAGGCGACGCAGGAGACGCCGTCGACCTCGAGCGCGGATCAGCCCGTCCAGCTCCTCCACGACCGCGGAGACGGTCCCGCGCCGCAGGCTAAGCGGCATCGCGGGCGGCGTCGACCAGCGCGAGGGTGACCTCGACCATGCCCTCGAGGTCGGCGACCGAGATCCGCTCGTCGGCCGTGTGGATGTCGGTCATGCCGTTCGCGAGGTTGACGCACGCCCGACCGCGCTCGTTGAAGACGTTGGCATCGGCCGCGCCGCCGCTCAGCCCGAACCGCGGCTCATAGCCGGAGGCCTGGAGCGCGTCGGAGGCGATCCGGACCGCGAGATCGTCCCGCCGGAAGCGATAGCCCTGGTAGCTCTTCTTCACCTCGGTCTCGACCTCGCATTCGCTGAGGCCCGCTGCGAACGTGATCGCGTCGAGCATCTCCTGGATCACATCTGCCAGCTTCCGTTCGTCGTGCGATCGCGCCTCGGCCAGGAACGTGCACCACTCCGGAACGATGTTTCCCGCCGTCCCGCCCTCGATGAGGCCGACGTTCGCCGTCGTCTCTTCGTCCAGGCGACCGAGCCGTAGGTCAGCGATCGCCTTGGCCGCGCCCGCGATGGCCGAGCGCCCTTCCTCCGGGTACATGCCCGAGTGCGCGGCGCGACCATGGAAGCGCACCTGCATCGAATGCGCATACGGCGCACCGAGGATGACGTCGCCGATCGGCGCGGCCTGGTCGTAGACGTACCCGACCTTCGCACGCAGCGCGGAGTCGTCGAAAGCGGCCGCGCCCAGCAGGCCGACCTCCTCCTTGGGCGTGAACAGGAGCTCGATGCCCGCATGTGGCCTGCCGTCGGCCACGACACGGCGCGTGGCCTCGAGCATGGCCGCGACCGCGGCCTTGTTGTCCGCTCCGAGGATCGTGCCGGCCGCGTTGCGCACGATTCCCTCCTCGTCGATCACCGGCTCGATCGAGCCTTCCGGCGGGACGGTGTCGAGGTGCGCACAGAGGAAGATCGGCTCCCCTTCCCCGGTCGGCTCGATGCGGCTGAAGAGGTTGCCAGCGTTCGATCCGATCTGCCGCCCGGCATCGTCCTCGTCCACCGAGAGCCCGACGTCGCGCATGTAAGCGGTGACTCGGTCGGCAACGTCGCGCTCGTCGCCGGGCGGGCTCGGCATGGCAGCAAGCTCGGTGAACAGCTCGACGACGGTCGGCGGCACGTCGCCGATCTTAGTGGTGTCTCTACGCCTCGATCGCGGCCGAGACGTGCTTGCCCGCGCGCTCGCGCGAGCGTTCCAGAGCGGCGCCGACGAAGTCGCGGAAGAGCGGCGCCGGTCGCGTGGGTCGCGACTTGAACTCCGGGTGGAACTGGCTGGCCACGAACCACGGATGGTCGGGCAGCTCGACGATCTCGACGAGGCGCCCGCCCTGGAACGTGCCCGACACGACTAGCCCCGCCTCGACGAGGCGCGGCCGGTAGTGGTTGTTCACCTCGTACCGGTGCCGGTGTCGCTCGTGGACGATCGGCTCGTCGTAGGTCTCCCGCACGCGGGTCCCGTCCGTCAGCTCCACGGCCTGCGCCCCGAGACGCATCGTCCCGCCCAGATCCTCGATCTCCTTCTGCTCGGGCAGCAGGTCGATCACCGGGTACGGCGTCTCGGGATCCATCTCCGTCGAGTTCGCACCCTCGAGGCCGACCACGTGGCGCGCGAACTCGGACACCGCGACGTGCATGCCGAGGCAGATCCCGAGGTACGGGATTCCCTGCTCGCGCGCAACGCGGCAGGCCAGGATCTTCCCCTCCCAGCCACGCGACCCGAACCCGCCCGGCACGAGCACCCCGTCGACCTGCTCGAGCTCGGCGCGCGCCTCCTCGAGCGACATGCCCTCAGCGTCGACCCACCGCACGCGCACGCCCGAGCCGTGATGGATGCCGGCGTGCTTGAGCGCCTCGTGCACCGAGAGGTAGGCGTCCTGGAGCTTCACGTACTTGCCGACGAGCGCGATCTGCACCTCACCCTCGAGGCGTCCGATCCTGTCGGTCAGCTCCGCCCACTCACCGAGCTCGGCGCGGCCGGGAGGCAACCCGAGCTTCTGGACGACGAGCTCGTCGAGGCCTTCCGCCTGCAGCTCCTCCGGAACGAGATAGACATCGGGCACGTCGCGGTTCACCACGACGGCTCCCGGCTCGATGTCGGCGAAGAGCGCGATCTTGTCCCGTAGCTCGTGCGAGAGCTCGTCCTTCGTCCTGCAGACGACGATGTCCGGGTGGATACCGATGCGCCGCAGCTCGTTGACCGAGTGCTGTGTCGGCTTCGTCTTCAGCTCGCCGGCCGAATCGACGAAGGGGACATACGTGACGTGGAGGTAGAGGACGTTCTCGGCACCGGCCTCGCGGCGGAACTGGCGGATCGCCTCGAGGAACGGCAGCGACTCGATGTCGCCGACGGTGCCGCCGATCTCGCTGATGACGACGTCGGCCGGCTCTGACTCGGCTGCCCGCCGAATCCGCTCCTTGATCTCGTTCGTGATGTGCGGGATGACCTGAACGGTCGAGCCGAGGTACTCCCCTCTGCGCTCCTTGCGCAGCACCGAGTACCAGACCGAGCCCGACGTGTGGTTCGCATTGCGGGAGAGGTTCTCGTCGATGAAGCGCTCGTAGTGGCCGATGTCGAGGTCGGTCTCGGCGCCGTCCTCGGTGACGAAGACCTCGCCGTGCTGGAACGGGCTCATCGTGCCGGGGTCGACATTGATGTACGGGTCGAACTTCTGCACCTGCACGCTCAGGCCCCGCGCCTTGAGCAGGCGGCCGAGCGAAGCCGCGGTGATGCCCTTGCCGAGCGACGAGACAACGCCGCCCGTCACGAACACGTACTTCGTCTGGCTCAGAGTGACCTCCGCCCGAGGCGGTCGAGATCGGACAGGAGCGGCGTGCGCTCGATCAGCTCGCCGAGCGAGCGTCGTTCCCCGAGAGCCGTCAGCGCGGCCAGCGCCCCGATCGCCAGCCAGCGGCCTGATCCCGTGAGTCGACTCACGGAACTCAACCCTAGCATCGCGCCCAGCGCGTTTGACCCACTGTCTCCCAACATCGTCTGCTCGCGAAGATCGTAGGGAAGCAGGAGGACGGCGGTACCGAGCGGAGCGCGGACGACGAGAGCGCCGATCAGGTAAGCCTTGAGCGCCCGCCCGGGCCGCGTGTCGAGCTGGTTCAGGAAGTTCGCGGCCAGCCCCACGAGGAGCGCGCCGCTCAGCTTGCGGGTCGCGATCAAGCCGACGAGCGGGATGCCGACCAGCTTGAGCATGCCCGTGGTTCGGCCCGCCTCTAGGTGAGCGCGAAAACCACGCTCCGGGCCTGACCACAGGTCGTCGGCCAGGCCGAGCGCCGCGATCGCCGTGACCGCGCCGTCGCCCCTCACCCCGAGGGTCCAGCCGACGAGCGGCAGGCGGAGCCCACGAAAGTTGACGCCGAGCGGCCCGCAGGCCAGGAGCGCGTCGAGCAGTTGACGGCCACGGTGCAGAAAGCCCGCCGGATCGCGTCCCGTCGTGCGGTGTGAGAGCGCAAGCTCGCGTTCTTCGATCTCGAGGCCGGCCCGCGCAGCATCGACGGTCATCCGCACTTCGCAGCCAAACCCGGCGGCGAGCGGAAAGCAGCTTCTGCGCGCTGCTGCCGTGAGCGCCCGCTGGCCCGAGAGCGGCTCGCGGGCCTCGAACCCCGTCAGCCCACGGATCAGGGCGCGGCCGGCCTGCTTGGCGATGCCGAAGCCACCGCCCTGCTTCTCGGCGAAGACGGCGATGGCCAGATCCGCTCCCGAGTCGACCAGCGGGCGCAGGTCGCCGCTCAGGTCTGCATCGCAGAGGAGCAACCGCCCCGCCGGCGCTTCCGCCTCGCCCAGAGTCAGCGCCTGACCCTTGCCGAAGCGAGGGAGTCGCACGACGCGGGCGCCGGCCAGCTCGGCCTCCAGGGCAGTTCCGTCACGCGAGCCGTCGTCGGCGACGATCACCTCCGCTCCCGGGAAGGCGTCCTTCAGCGCTCTGACAGTACGACCGATCGTCCGCCCCTCGTCGCGCGCGGCGACGAGCACGGCAGCGGGCTCATCCACCGTCGGCGGGCTCCTCGGGAAGCGGTCTCTCCGCGGTCTCCTTCACGCCGTAGTGCCCGGGCTCGCCGCCCGCGAGCAAGAGCGCCAGAGCGACTCGACCCGGAGCTGTCTCGATGTTGTCGACGCTCGACAGGCCGGCGCGATCGAACACCTCGGTCGCAGAAGGGTTGTCAGAGGTCTTCTCGACGCCGACTGCGGGCACGCCCGTGTCGGCCAGGCCTTCATAGAGACCGCGAAGAAAGCGCGCCGTGTCGCCCTCCTGAGGGTCAACGGTCCGAACCACGACAACACCTTCCACCGGGGGCCGCGCGCGCCCGCTCTGTCCGATGACGAGATCGGACGAAAGCTCGTCCCAGGCCTCGGCGTCACCTCCGACAACGAACTCGTGCCCGAGCAGTTGCCCCAGCTCGCGCAGGCGCTCTGGCCCCTGGTAGCGAGTGAGGCTCGCCTGGCCGGCCAGCGCGCCGTCGATCCGCCCCTGGTCAACCGGCAGCTTCAGTGCCCGCATGCGGGTGAGGCCGCGTGCACCAGCATCTTCGAGCGCGGTCGTGACCGACGTTTGCACGGACTCGTCGACCGGACCGACGAAGAGCAGGGCGACGCGCCGATCGCGGAGCCGGTCCTCCATCAAGAGCGGATATCCGAGCACGCCGAGCCTGCGCAACGCATTGCTTTCGCGACGGGCGTTCGCCTGCTGCTCGTTGATCGACTGCAGCTGGCTTTCGGCCGCTCCGGCGCGTCGTCGCAGCTCGTTCTTTTCGGCGTCGTCGACCTTGCCGGTGAGGCCGACTCCGACCAGGATCCCGATCAGGAGCGCGACGAAGACGGCCGCCAGCGAGGCGACGTGATAGCGGAGGTCGAACATCAGTGGAGCCCCGCAGCAGTCTGGCAGAGGGCATGCAGCCGAGTGAGCGCTTCCTGTGGGGCGAGCCTGAGCCCCTCGAACAGGAGCCGCGACCAGGACGCTTCGACAATCACACGTGCTCGGGTCTGGCCGTCGTCGCCTTCGAGGTCGACCGTGGCGGTAAACCGCTGCTGGACGTCTTGCCAGGCGAGGCGGCGATTCGGTTCGACGGCCGTGATCGCGACCAGCCCCTCCTCGCCGGGCCGGCGAAGCAATCCCGCCTGGCTACGAACGACCTCCCAGCGGGCTCCGACAGCGAGCCCACGGCGATCTGGGCGAATGGCTCTGTAACCCGGCCACCAGTCGGAGAGGTGGCGCGGCTCTGCGAGCAACGCCCAGACGTCGCCAGGCGGCGCCAGCAGTTCCGTTGCGGCCTTCACTCTCACGCCGTTGATTGTCACGACTCCGGCACGAAGGCGTCACCCACGCGTGCGGAATTCCTCGTTACGCTCGCCTCGGGGAGGAGGTTGGGGGTACCGGAAAACAAGAGGGCGAGCCGGCGCGGGATGGCGCGGACGGCGCGCTCAGGCCAGGCCCAGGATCTCGAGCACCCGCGTGCCGAGGAGGTCGATCGTCTCGCGCAGCTCCGGGGAGACCAAGACCGCGACGACGAGCGCTCCCACCCCCGCGGCGGTGAACGCCAGGAGCGGCCCCAGGCCGACCTGCCGGCTGACCAGCCGTGAGACCCCTTTTGCGTCGATGAGGATCTCTCCCACCTTCAGACGGGTCAGGAACGTCGACGACATTCCCGACCGGTTGCGCTCGAGGAACTCGATCACGTTGAAGTGCGTCCCCACGGCCACGATCAGCTCGGCGCCCTTCTCGTGCGCGAGCAGGAGCGCCAGGTCCTCGCTGATGCCCATCGTGGGCACCGCCTGATACGCGAGCCCGAGGCGCTCGATCCGCTCCGCCCCGGGAGCCTCGCCGCCCGGGTACGCGTGGATCAGGAGCTCCGCCCCCGACTGCAGAGCCCGGTCGGAGACCGAGTCCATGTCGCCGACGATCACGTCGGGCTTGTAGCCCGCCTCGAGGAGCGCGTCGGCGCCCCCGTCGATGCCGACGAGCACAGGCTTGAAGTCGCGGATGTACGGCTTGACGATCCGCAGATCGCGTTTGTGACCGGGGCCGCGCGCGACGACGAGCGCGTGGCGGTCACGAAACCGCGTCTCGATCGCCGGGAAGTCGATCCCCTCGGCGAGGATCCGCCCTTCTTCGCGGAGGTAGCGCATGGTGTTCTCCGCAAAGGACTCGAGCGCTTCCGTCACCCGCCCGCGCTGCTCGGCCAGCGCGGTGGCGAGATCCTCCGGCTTCAGGATCTGCCCGGAGGCGACGCAATCGCCATTCCGGAAGATGCTTGCGCCGCGGATAGTCAGGAGCTCGCCGTCGGAGACCGCGTCGAAGAGCTCCGCACCCGGCGCATCGATCAGGCGAACGCCTCCGCGCACGAGGAGCAACGGCCCTGGGTTCGGGAACCGGCCCGTCTGCGACGACGACACGTTGACCACGACCCGCACGCCCGACTCCAGGAGCTCTTCTGCCGACACACGATCGAGATCCGTGTGGTCGATGATCGCCACGTCCTCCGGCTTCAGGCGGCGCACGAGACGCTTGGTCCGCCGGTCGAGGCGCGCCGGACCGGTGTGCTCGACGAAGGTGTTGCGATGCGCGCTCATCGAACCGTCGACAGAAACTCGCGGCCGCCGAGCATGCGCTGGAGCTCTTCGCGGCGCTCGGCATCCTCGAGCCGCTCGATTCGGGTGTGAGTCGGGTCGCCCGGCACTTTCTCGACGCGGAAGTGGCCCTCGGCGACGCTCGCGATCTGCGGAAGGTGGGTGATGGTGATCACCTGGGCCCGCTCGCCAAGACGCCGGAGGAGCTCGCCGACCGCGTGCGCGGTCTCGCCGCCGATCCCTGCATCGATCTCGTCGAAGACCATCGTCTCGCCGCCGCCGACGGCTGCGATCGCGAGTGCGATGCGCGAGAGCTCCCCGCCGGAAGCCGTCTCCGCGACCGGCGCAAACGGAAGCCCGCTGTTCGGGCGAATGCGGAAGACCGCCTCGTCGGCTCCGGACGCGCCGGGGTCACGCTCGCGCAGCTCGACTTCGAACTCGCCCTCTCCCATGCCAATGCCCTGCAGGTTCTCGGCGACCGCTTCGGCGAACGGGCCTGCCGCCTTCTGACGGGCCTTCCGTAGCCGGCCGGCCACCTCTGCGGACCGCTTCTCGGCGGCGGCCAACGCGTCCGCGGCCGCCTGGAGCGGGTCGGCGCCCGCTTCGAGCGCCGCCAGCTCCGCGCGGGCGTCGTCCGCCCGGGCCAGCAGCTCCTCGAACGACGTACAGCGGAACCGCCGCTTGGCCTCGGCGATCCGATCGAGGTCGGCCTCGATCTGTTCCAGCCGGTCCGGCTCGGCCTCGAGCGACTCGAGAAACGCCCGCAGCTCCAACGCCGTCTCGCGGAGCCGAACCTCGACATCGCGCAACTCGCCGCGTGCGCGCTCCAGCTCAGGCGCGATCTGCTCGACCGGTGCAAGTGCTCGATCGGCCAGCGCCGTGAGGCCGGCGGCCCCCTCGCCTTCATCGGGCGCGAGCGCCGCGGCCGCTGTCCCGGCCGCTTCCGCCAGCTCGGTGACGTGGCGCAGCCGCTCACGTTCTTCACGCAGGCGATCCTCGGCTCCCGCCTCGAGCCCGTCGGTGTCCTCGACGAGGGCTTGCAGCTCCGCCAGGCGCGCCTCGGTCGAGGCCGCGCCGCTCGCTACCTCGTCATAGGCGCGGCGCGCGGCGGCCTGCTCCCGCCAGGCCACGCGGGCATCGCCGCGCAACTTCCGCTGCTCATCGCCGACGAAGGCGTCGAGCGCGTCCAACTGGTAGGACGGCCTCGCCAGCCGGCGTTGCTCGAACTGCCCCGACATGGCCAGCAGACGCTCACCTGCAGCGGCCAGATCCTCGCGAGCGGCGCTTCGCCCCCAGGCGTAGGCGCGTGTGCGTCCGTCGGCGAACACGCGCCGGGCCAGCACGAGGCCATCTTCGCCCTCGGGTCGCAGGTCGGCCAGCGCCTCGAGCCCCTCTTCCTCGAGCAAGCCGGCGGGCACGTCGAACTCCGCCTCGACGTAGGCCTCTTCGGCCCCGGGCCCGAGGTAGGCCGCGTCCCCCTTCGCGCCGAGCAGGAGACCGATCGCCTGGGCGAGGATCGTTTTCCCCGCGCCGGTCTCGCCGGTGATCGCGTTCAGCCCCGCGGCGGGCGTGAGATCGGCCTCGCGGATCAGCACGAGGTTCTCGATGCGCAGCCTACGAAGCAAAGGTCTCCCTGTACCTCCGGAAGAACGTCGCCTCCGGCAGGACGCCCAGCAGCGTGTGCTGCTCGCCGAGACGGACGGTCAGCCGCTCGTCGTACCCCAGCACGCCGATCTGCCGCCCGTCCGCCAGCACGACCATCGGCAGCCCTTCCGTGCGGTTTTCGATAGCAAGCTCGCGGCTGCGCGGCACGACGAGCGGTCGAAGGTCGAGCGCGTGCGGCGCAATGAACGTCACCGTCATCGCGTCCATGCCCCACACGAGCACGGGCCCGCCGTTGGAGAGGTTGTAGCCCGTCGAGCCGGAAGGCGTCGAGCAGATGACGCCGTCGCACGAGACCACGCCCAACTCCTCGCCCCCGATCTCCCAGGCGAGGTGCGCCATGCGGCCGATCACCGAGCTGGCAACGACGACGTCGTTCACGGCGACGAAGCGCTCGCCCCAGAGCTCGGCCTCCAGCGTCGGCAGCTCGACGACCTCGTACTCGCCCGAGAACACACGCTTGAGACCGGCTTCGAGGTCGTCGCTCGGAATCGTCGTCAAGAAGCCCACCGAGCCGAAGTTGACGCCCACGACCGGGCAGCTCTGGCCAAGAGATCGCTGCAGCGCGCGCAACATCGTCCCGTCGCCGCCGAGGACGATCGTGACGTCCGCGGGCTCGTCGTCCACGCGCGCATCTAGCTGGTGCTTGACCGCCTCGTCCTGGTCGAGAACGAGCTCGACGCCGGCTTCGTCTGCGACTCGTTGCAGTCGCGCCAGGCCCTCGCCGATCATCTCGGCCTTGCCGCGCGTGACCACTCTCGCGCGGCGGACGGGCTCAGCGTGTTGCGTCATCGATCCAGCGTTCGAGCTCATCGGCAAGGGTCGGGTGCTCGCGGTGGCGCAAGTGCAGGAAGAACTCCCGGTTTCCCTTCGGGCCGGGAAGCCCCGAGTCTACGACGCCGACCGTCTCGGCATCCCAGGCCAGGGCCGCTGCCGCTACTTCGTGCAGCACACGAGCATGCACGTCCCGGTCGCGGATGACGCCGCCGCCCTTGCTCGCTTCCTCACGCCCCGCCTCGAATTGGGGCTTGACGAGCACGAGCGCCTCCCAGCCGCTTGCCGCGAGACGCAGAGCAGGCGGCAGCGCGGCGCGCACGCTGATGAACGACACGTCGCACGTCACCAGATCCGGCGCGAACGGCAGCTGCGAAACCTCGCGCGCATTCACCCGTTCGAGCACGGTCACGCGGTCGTCATCCCGAATGCGCGGGTGGAGCTGGCCGTGGCCGACGTCGAGCGCGATCACCCTGGCCGCGCCACGCTGCAGGAGCACGTCTGTGAAGCCGCCCGTCGAGGCTCCTACGTCGAGCGCGTCGCGACCCGCAACCTCCACGCCGAACGCATCCAGACCGTGTGCGAGCTTCTCACCGCCCCGAGAGACATATGGCGGCGGCTGGTCGACGGCCAGCTCGATCGACTCGTCGACCTGCTCGCCCGCTTTGGCGTGGCCGGGCACCCGGCCCGCCATCACCAGAGCCTGCGCCTGGGCGCGGCTCTCTGCGAGCCCACGTTCGACGAGCAGCACGTCCAGCCGTTTCCTCACGGCGTCGAGCCTAGCTCGCGCGAGCGCGCATGCTTAGGCCCGAAACGAGCTCGTCCAGGCGGGCCGTGTCGGCAGGAATCTCGGCCAGGACGGCCCGGGCGCGCTCCTCGGTCTCGTCAGCGAGGGCCCGCGCCGCGTCGATACCCCGCTCCTGCACGAGCCCGTCCCCGTCGAGTAGATCGTCCACGATCTGGAAGAGCAGCCCGAAGTCGGCCGCGAAGTCCCGCCAGGACGCCTGGTCCTGCTCCGGGACGCCCGCCACCCAGAGCGCAGTGCCGACGGCCGCGGAGAACAGGCGGCCGGTCTTGAGCGCGTGCAGCTGCGCCAGCTCTGCGCGGCCGTCCGTCACGTCGAGGTACTGGCCGCCGATCATGCCGAGCGTCGCCCGAGTCAGCTCGCGGGCCACCTCGGGTCGTCCATAGGAGAGCGCGAGATCGAGCGCCTGCGCAAGCAGAGCGTCGCCTGCCAGGATCGCGACAGCCTCGCCATACTCGATGTGCGCGCTCGCGCGACCGCGGCGGAGAGCGTCGTCGTCCAGCGCGGGCAGATCGTCGTGGACGAGGGAGAACGTGTGGACGAGCTCGACCGCAACTGCAGCCGGCAGCAGCTCCTCCGCCTCGGCGCCTGCCGCCTCTCCCGTCGCCAGGCACAGGACGGGACGGATCCGTTTCCCGCCACCCTGCAGCGCGTAGCGCATCGCAGCGGTCAGCCCGGCGAGCTCACCGGCGAGAGCAAGGCGCTCGATGTGCTCCTCGACGAGGCTCCGCTGCTCGTCCAGCGTCCGCACTACGCGTCGGCCTCGCGCCGTGCCTGCTCGATCTCGACCTCGACCTGCTTGGCGATCTCGGCCAGCTCGGTCAGCACGTCGATCGCCTGATCGGGGTCGGAAGTCGCTTCGAGCCGCGCGCGCGTCTCCTCCAGCCGCTCCAGTAGCTCCTCGGCGCGCTTGAGCGCGTCTTCGGCCGGCGTGCTCACAGCGCTTTCTCCCGCGCGATCCGTCCGAGGATCCCGTTCACGAGGCGCGCGGCGTCGTCGGACGCATAACGCTTGGTCAGCTCGACGGCCTCGTTGATGGCGACCTCGACCGGAACATCGTCGCCGGCGAGCTCGTACACGCCGATCCGCAGGATGTTGCGCTCGAGGGCGCCCAGCCGATCGGCGCTCCAGTCGTCCGCAGACTCCGTGATCTCACGGTCGAGCTCCTCAACCCGCTCGATGACGGCCTCGGCCAGCTCGCGCGCGAACGGATCGACCTCACCCTCGTAGAGCGACGCGAGCGGCTGGCGCGTGAGATCCCACTGGTAGAGCAGGAAGAGGGCCGTGCGTCGAGCTGCACGACGTCCCGACATCAGCTCTCCGCCAGCGCCGGCAGCTGCGAGCCCACCTCGGCCAGGAAGTTGGTCGAGTAGCGGCCGGTGGCGAACTGCTCGCTGCGCAGGATGTCGATCGCAACGGGAATGGTCGTCGGAACGCCGCGGACCTCTGTTTCGGCAAGCGCCCTCAGCGCGCGGGCGATCGCGGAGTCGCGATTCTCGTCCCATGCGATCAACTTGCCGAGCAGCGAGTCGTAGTACGGCGGCACCTCGGCGCCGTCCTCGATGTGGGTGTCGACGCGCACGCCGGGGCCGAGCGGCGGCCTGAAGCGCTCGATTCTCCCGGGCATGGGGAGAAAGCCTCGCGACGGGTCCTCGGCGTTGATGCGCACCTCGATCGCATGACCCCGCCGTTCTGCCCTGCCCGTACGTGAGAGCGGCTCGCCCGCGGCGACCCGAAGCTGCTCACGGACGAGATCGACTCCGGTGATCATCTCCGTCACCGGGTGCTCGACCTGGAGTCGCGCGTTCAACTCGATGAAGAAGAACGAGCCGTCCGGGCCGAGGAGAAACTCGAAGGTCCCCGCGTTCCGGTAGTCGATCGCGTGGCAAGCCCGTTCCGCTGCTGCCTCCATCGCCTCGCGGATCTCCGGCGTCAGAGCCGGAGACGGCGACTCCTCGATCAGCTTCTGGTGCCGTCGCTGGATCGAGCAGTCACGCTCGCCCAGCGTGAGCACACCGCCTTGTCCGTCGGCCAGGACCTGGATCTCGACGTGGCGCGCGGGAACGACGGCCTTCTCGAGGTAGATCCCGGGGTCGCCGAATGCAGCCTCGGCCTCTGCGGCAGCCATCTGGTACGCGCTCTCGAGGTCCTCGGGATGCTCGACGAAGCGCATGCCTTTGCCCCCACCGCCGGCCACGGCCTTCAGGAGCACCGGGTAGCCGGTTTCCTCCGCTGCGGACCGTGCGTCGCCGATCGCCGTCGGCTCCTCCGTTCCCGGCACGACCGGAACCCCTGCGGCGGTCATCTCGTGCTTCGCGTCGACCTTGTCGCCCATGCGCGCCATGGTCTCGGCGCTCGGCCCGATGAAGACCAGCTCGTTGTCGTCACACGCCGCGGCAAACGCGGGGTTCTCGGCGAGGAAGCCCCAGCCCGGGTGGACGGCGTCACAGCGGGTCGTCGTCGCGGCCGCGATGATCGACGGAATCTTGAGATAGCTCTCCGTGGCGGCCGGCGGGCCGACGCAGACCGCACGGTCGGCAAGCCTGGTGTGCAGGGCGCCCTCGTCCGCGGTCGAGTAGACCGCGACCGCCTCGATGCCGAGCTCGTGCAGCGTTCGGATGACGCGGACGGCCACCTCGCCGCGGTTCGCGATCAGGACGCGATTGAACATCAGAAGGCGTCTAGCGGCCGGCTCATCGCGGGCTCGAGGTCGAACAGCGCCTGCCCGAACTCGACCGGCTGCCCGTTCTGGGCGTGGATCGCGCGGACGACACCCTCGACCTCGGTCTTGACCTCGTTCATCAATTTCATCGCCTCGAGGATGCACAGGGTCTGACCCGCCGTGACCGTGTCGCCCTCCTCGACGAAGGGAGGGGCTCCCGGCTGCGACGCGCGGTAGAAGGTGCCGACCATTGGCGCCTCGATTCGAAGGAGACCGTCGGCCTCCGGCTCGGGCTCGGCCAGGGCGGGCTCGGTCTCTGCGAGCGGCCCGGGTGCCGCCGCACCCCCTGGTGCGGGCAACCCCTCCTCGGTCCGGCGCACCGAGACGCGGGTGCCGGCCTCCTCGAGCGCGATTTCGGCGACGCCGCTCTCCTGGACGATGCGGACGATCTCGCGGATCTGCTCGGCCCGCGACTGGTCGACGCCGCCGCCGAGCAGCGTCTCCTCTCCGGTCCCGCGCTCGCGGATCCCACGGAGCAACGGCTCGGCCTCGTCTCCAAAGAGCGCGAGCAGTAACAGCTCCTCCTCACTCGAGGCGAGGCCCGCCGCGTCCTCGCGAAGCTCTTCGAGATTCGCAGCCGGCTCCTCGGGCGCTTCGGCCTCGGCCAGGAGCGCGCTCGCGCGACGGACAGTGGGGTCGATCGGGCCGGGCGGCGTTCCGAAGCGACCTTCGAGGAGGTCCCGCAGCTCGTCGACGACTGTCTGGTAGCGGCTCGCCGACAGGACGTGGATCAGCGCCTGGGACGCGAGGATCTGTCCGATCGGGGCTGCAAGAGGCGGCGATCCGGCTTCAGTGCGGATGAGGATCAACTCGTCGAGGACTTCGTCTAGCCGGTCGGCGGCGCTGTGCGAGCGGAGCCTCGCGTCCATGGCCGCGACGAGACCGGCCGGCAGCTTGTACTGGGCCGCTCGAACCGAGACCCGCGTCGGCAAGGGTGTCACGGGCTCGTCTCCGATGTGCTCGTCGATCAGCTCTGCGGCTTCCCAGAGCGTGTCCACGTCTACGCCGGAGTCGAGGTTGAGCCCGGCCAGCGAGGTGGCAAGAGCCTCACCCGAGACACGGTGGAGCAAGAGCGCGATCGGATAGACGGCACAGGCAAGCCGGTCGGCTCCGGCTCGCGCCGCCTCGAGGTTGGCTGCGAGCGCGTTCCCGGCCGCGCCCTGGCCGTACATGCCGACGGGTAGCCCGCTGGCTTCGGCAAGGGCCGAAACGAGCTCGTGCGCACGCGGGGCAGTCAGAGCGCCCGATGCATCGTGGAGCAGCACGCGCGAGGCCCCGAGATCCGGCAGTTTCTTGGCCTGCTCGACCAGCTGCTCGGTGCCTCCCGTGACCCCCGGGCTGTAGATGAGGCCGGCGTCGAACTCCCGACCGGCGGCCGTGATCGCCTGACCGGCCTCGCGCAGGTTCGAGACGTCGTTCAGCGGATCGTGCAAACGGAAGATCTCGATGCCGTTCTCGGCGGCGCTGGCCACGAAGCGGGGGACGAAGTCACTGGCGACCGGCTGCGAGCCGACGAGGAAGCGCCCGCGGAGAGCCAGTCCGAGCGGCGTCTTCGTCCTCGAGTTGATGGCCCGGATCTGCTCCCAGGGGCTCTCCACCCCACGACGCACGGCGCTGTCGAAGACCCCGCCGCCCGAGACCTCCAGCGCCGCGAACCCCGCGCGGTCGAGGATCTCGACCAGCTCCAGCAGCTGGCCGGTCGGGATCCGGCCGGCGAGGGGCGCCTGGCTGAGCAGGCGAATGGTCGTGTCGATGAGCGCGGGCACGCGCAGAGGGTAACTCGCGACTCCCTTGGGAGGCTTAGGCCCGCGAGATGTAGCGGCGTTCCTTCGGATCCACCTTGATCCGCTCACCCTTCACCACGAAGAGCGGGACCTGGATGATCGCACCGGTCTCGAGCGTCGCGGGCTTCGTCACGTTCGAGACCGTGTCGCCCTTCACTCCGGGCTCGGTCTCGGTCACGGCGAGCTCGATCGACGAGGGCAGCTGCAGCCCGGCGGGCTTGCCGTCCACGGTGAGGATCTGCACAGACGTCGACGGCGGGAGAAACTCGAGGTCCTCAGCGACGCTCTCTCGCGACAGCGAGAACTGCTCGTACGTGTCCTCCTCCATGAACACGACCTCGTCACCCGAGTCGTAGAGGTACTGGACGTTCTTCGTCTCGGTGTGCATGCGCTCGAACTTCTCACCGGCTCGGAAAGTGCGGTCGACGACCGATCCGCTGGCCAGGTTCTTCAGCTTCGTGCGCACGAATGCGCCGCCCTTGCCGGGCTTGACGTGCTGGAACCCCACGATCCGCCAGACGTCGCCGTCGACCTTGACGTGCATGCCGTTCTTGAACTGGTTTGTGTTGACTGCTTCTGCCACCGACCGCAATCTAGTCGACGCTGATCAGGTCCTTGGTGAACGACGTGAGCACCTCGGGCTCGCCGTCACGCACGACGACCAGATCCTCGATCCTGATTCCGCCCTGGCCGGAGAGGTAGATGCCAGGCTCGACGGTGACGACCATCCGCTCCTCGAGCGTGTCCCGCGACTCGCGGGCGAGTCGCGGCGACTCGTGGACGAGCAGGCCGACCCCGTGGCCCAGGCCATGCCCGAATGCGTCGCCGAAGCCGGCCGCCTCGATGCGGTCGCGGGCAGCTGCGTCGACGCCGGGACCGGAAGCGCCGGGTCGCACGGCCTCGAGCCCCTCGAGCTGTGCCTCGAGACAGACCTCGTACGCGCGGTGCAGCTCATCCGGGAGCGACCCGGTGGCGAAGGTCCGTGTGCAGTCCGAGCAGTACCCGTCGACGATGCAGCCCGTGTCCACGAGCACGATCTCGCCGGCCTGAACCTCGCGGTCACCGGGCGTGGTGTGGGGCTTCGCGCTATTCGGCCCGGACGCGACGACGGCCGAGAAAGACATCGCCTCGCCGCCGATCTCACGCTGCAGCTGCTCCATGCGCCAGGCGAGCTCGCGCTCCGTTCGGCCGATGAAGCGCTCGTCGGCGAACCGCTCGATCGCCTGGCTCGTGATCTCGGACGCACGGCGGAGGGCATCGAGCTCGTTGTCGTCTTTCACGGCTCGAAGCTCCTCGACTGCTCCGTACGTCGGAACGAGGTCCAGCCCACCGGCGTGCAGGCGCGCATGACGCTCGTACGTGACCGAGGTCGCTTCGAATCCGATCCGGCCCGTCAGATCCTCCGCGAGGCTCTGGAAGAGGTCCCGCTTGGTCTCGACGAACTCGACGCCCTCGAGCGCTCGCGCGCCGGCCGCGTACCGGAAGTCCGTGAACAGCCGGACACGCTCGGGCTCGACGAGAAGCGCCGCGTTCGAGCTGTCGAGCCCGGAGAGATAACGGACGTTCACCGGGTCGGAGACGAGGAGCGGCTCCTCGAGCTTCGCCCGCAGGCGCTCGACGCGGTCGTTCATTTACCCGTATCCGTTGGCTGCTGCGTACGCGTCGAACTCGGCCTGGCTGTCCGTGAAGAAGTGGTGGATCTTGTCCGGCTTGCGGATGAAGAAGAGGTAGTCGACGTCTTTCGGGTGCGCCGCGGCCTGCATCGAGGCGAGGCCCGGGCTCGCGATCGGCGTCGGCGTCAGCCCCGGGTGCTTGCGAGTGTTGTACGGGTTGAGGTCCGCAAGATGCGACTCACGGAGCGACTCCGTGGCGGGGATCTTGAGGCCGTAGCGAATCGTGGCGTCGATCCCCAAGGTCATCCCACGGCGAAGCCGGTTGTAGATCACTGCGGCGACGAGCCCTCGCTCCTCGGGAGCGATGACCTCCTTCTCGATCAACGAGGCGATGATCAAGACGTCGTACGGCGTGAGGTTTCGCGACTTCGCGTAGGAGAGGTCGACCTGGCTCCACGCGCGCTCGAACGCCTCCAGTTGGCGATTGACGAGTTGCCGCGAGGTCGTCTTGGGCTCGAACTGGTACGCGGCCGGGAACAGGAAGCCCTCGAGCGGCCGCCGCTTCCCGTCTTCGGCGAACTTCCCAGGGATCTTCGAGCTCGCCGTGGCTTTCAGGTAGGTCGCCGACGACAGCCGCGGGCTAATGTCGCGCTTCTCGCGGGCGATGCCGTTGACCTCGGTGATGCGCTCGGCCATCTGCTCACGGGTGAAGCCCTCCGGGAAGATGATCTTCAGGGTCGGCGGGGCGGCGACCGGGGTCGGTTTCGGGGCCGGATCGTCGCGCAGGCCGCCGACCGCAAGCGTGACGAGCCAGAGTGCGATCGCCAGCCCGGCCAGAAGCAGACCGAGCGCGATCCCCCGCCTCACCAGCAGCTGGGTTCGCGAGGGTCGGTGACGACGTGGCCGCCTTGGCGGGGCCGGGGTGGTTACGGGCTCTGGTTGCTGGACCATTCCAGGTAGCTCGACAGTAGGTGCGCGGCGGCGACGGCGTCGATCGAGCCGGCGCCGTTCGAGGTCTGCTCGGCGAGATCGGTCGTGAAACGCTCGTCAAAGGTATCGACGGGAACCTCCAAGGTAGCGCGCAGGGCGGTCACGAAGCGCTCGGTCTCGGCCGCCTGGTCCCCGCGTACGCCGCGCAACGTGAGCGGGAGCCCGACCACGACCCGTTCGATTTGCTCTGCCTGCACCAGCGCCGCCAGCTGGGCGAGGCCTGCCTCCGTGGCCGCGCGCTCCACGACGCCGACAGGCGTCGCGATGGTGCCGGTGGGGTCCGAGACGGCGACGCCGGTACGTGCCGAGCCGAAGTCGAGAGCGAGCACCTTCACGCGATGGCGGAGGCTATCTCCCGCTTCCCGACCTCGTACGCCTCTGCGAGCCCCTCGGGGTTCTTCCCCCCGGCCTCCGCAAGTGTCGGACGTCCTCCGCCTCCGCCGCCGATCTTCTTGGCCGCCTCGCGAACGACCGCAACCGCGTCGGCCCCGCGCTCGACGAGCGAGCTGTCGAGGTTGACGACGAGGTACGCGCGCCCATCGTCGACCGACCCGAGCAGCACGGCATCCGCCTGCTTCGACTGTCGGATCTGATCCGAGAGATCACGGAGCTCTGAGCCCTTCATCGACGCCACCTCCGCGACGACGATGCCGTCGGACTCGTCGCGGAAGGTGACTTCCGCGCTTCCCGAGCTCCCCGGCTTCTTCTTCGATTCCTTCCGCACGCGCTCGAGCTCCTCGCGCAGCTCCTGTGCCTCGTGCGCACGGCCTGTGAGCTGGCTGAACGCCTCGCCCGAGGTGAGCGCCTCGATGCGCCGCGCCCCCGAGCCGACCGAGCTCTCGGAGGTGATCACGAACGGGCCGATCTCGGCCGTCCTCCGTACGTGCGTGCCCCCGCAGAGCTCCCGCGAGAAGTCGGGGATCTCGACGACGCGCACCTCGTCGCCGTACTTCTCGCCGAACAGCATCATCGCCCCGAGGTTGCGCGCCTCGTCGATCGGCGTGATGAACGTGCGTACGGGCAGGTTCTCGAAGATCTTCGCGTTCACGATCCGCTCGACTTCCGCGCGCTGCTCGGGCGTGAGCGCCTGCTCGTGCGTGAAGTCGAAACGCAGCTTGTCGGGGCGAACGGCCGAGCCCGCCTGGCGTACGTGCTCGCCGAGGACCTCGCGGAGCGCTTTGTGCAGAAGGTGCGTCGCCGTGTGATTCGCCATCGTCGGGAAGCGGACGAGCCAGGGGACGATGGCCCGCACGCGATCACCGGCGGCGAACCCTTCGCCTTTGAAGACGAGCGCCTGATCCTCGCCGATCCTGTGCGCCTCGACGAGGTCGGCCCGGGCGCCCGTTCCCTCGTGCTCGAGGTAGCCCTGGTCGGTGACCTGGCCGCCACCGGCAGCGTAGAACGGCGACTCACGGAGCTTGGCGAGGAAGAGACCGTCCTCGAGCTCCTCGAGCGCACCTATCTGCGTGAGCACGTCCGTCTTCTCGAACCCGACGAAATCCGAGGTGAAGCCGGCGCCGGCGGCGAACTCGGCCGCGCGCGCATCCTCGCCCTTCGCGCCGGCCCGCGAACGCTCGCGCTGCTCGCCCATGAGCCGCTCGAAGCCCTCCTCGTCGACCGGCAGGCCGCGGGAGCGCGCGCGGTCGATCGTCACCTCGATCGGGTAGCCGTACGTGTCGTGGAGCTTGAAGGCCGCCTCACCCGAGATGGCGCCCGACTCGGCCTCCTCCTCGAAGAGCCCTTCGCCGAACTCGAGCGTCTTGCCGAAACGCCCCTCCTCGGCCGCCAGCAGCTCGTGGATCATCTGGCGGTTCTCGACCAGATCCGGGTACGCATCGCCCATCTGCTCGACGACCACGTTGGCAAGTCCGGGCAGGAAATCACGCAGGCCGATGTCGTGGCCATGGACGATCGCGCGCCGAATGATCCGGCGCAGGACGTAGCCGCGGCCCTCGTTGCTCGGCCGCACACCGTCGGCGATCATGAACGTCATCCCCCGCCCGTGGTCGGCGAGGACGCGGTGTGCCTTCGTGGCCGTCTCCGACTCGCCGTACGCGACCCCGCTCTCGGAGGCGATCCACTCCATGATCGTCTGGTAGCCATCGGTCTCGTAGACCGAGAGGACGTCCTGCAGAATCGACGCGGAACGCTCGAGCCCCATGCCGGTGTCGACGTTCTGCTTGGGCAGCGGCGTGACGCGGCCGTCGGGATGGAGCTCGTACTCCATGAACACGAGGTTCCAGAACTCGAGGTAACGCTCGCACTCGCAGCCGGGCGCGCACTCGGGGCGGCCGCAGCCGACACCCTCGCCCCGGTCGTAGAAGAGCTCCGTGTCCGGGCCGCAGGGGCCGGGGCCGCCGACCGACCAGAAATTGTCAGCGCGGCCGAGCCGGACGATGCGCTCCGGCGGCACCCCCTTCGCCTCCCACAGCCGGATCGCTTCCTCGTCCTCGCCCAGGCCCAGCTCGGGGTCCCCGGCGAACACGCTCACCCAGAAGCGATCGAAGTCGATCTTCATGTGGTCGAAGACGAACTCCCAGGCGAGGTCGATCGCGCCTTCCTTGAAGTACTGCCCGAACGAGAAGTTGCCGAGCATCTCGAAGAACGTGAGGTGGTGGCCGTCGAGCCCGACTTCGTCGATGTCCGGCGTGCGGAAGCACTTCTGGACGGTCACGAGGAGCGGCGCCGGGGGCTGCTCGCGCCCGAGGAAATACGGCATCAGCGGCTGCATGCCGGCGCTGTTGAGCAGAGTCGAGCGGTCCCACTCGGGTGGGACGAGCGACCCCGAAGGGTGCCGCTTGTGCCCCTTCGACTCGAAGAAGGACAGGAAGCCTTCGCGTAGCTCGGCAGTCGTGTTCATGGCCCGGGACTGATTCTACGAGGCGCGTCTTTCGCCACAGATCCGGCGCAGAGCGCTGCGGAATTCCTCGTTACGATCGGCTCGGGGAGGAGGTTGGGGGTACCGGTATTAACCGGAGCGGTCGGCAACTCGCGACGGCGGCACGACCTCGTCGCTCGCAATCTCATCCCGGATCTTCTCCAGCGCCCGCCGGATGAGTCGCGACACGTGCATCTGCGAGATGCCGACCTGCTGCGCGATCTGCGACTGGGTGAGCCCCTTGAAGAACCGCAGGTGCAGGATCATCCGCTCGCGCTCGTCCAGAACGCGGAACCCGGGCGCGAGCACGGCCCGGTTCTCCGAGATCTCGTACTCAGGCTCCTCGGCTCCCAGCGACTCGAGCGGATCGACCTCCCCGTCCTCGTCGCTCGACCCACTCGTCGAGAGCGACACCGCGCTGTACGCACGGCCGGACTCGAGCGCCTCGAGCACCTCTTCCTCCTCCGCCCCGGCCGCCTTGGCCAGCTCCGGAATCGTCGGCGAGCGGCCGAGCTCCACGGTCTTGGTCTCGATCAGCTTGGAGAGCTGCACGTTCAGTTCCTGCAAGCCACGGGGGACGCGGACCGACCAGCCCTTGTCTCGGAAATGACGCTTGATCTCGCCGATGATGTTCGGCGTTGCGTACGTCGTCAGCTCGACGCCACGGTCGATGTCGAACCGGTCGATCGCCTTGATCAACCCGATCGCTCCGATCTGGACGAGGTCGTCGAGCTGTTCGCCGCGATACGAGTAGCGGCGTGCCAGCGAGCGGACGAGTGACATGTACTGCTCGATGAGCTGCTGGCGAGCCGAGAGGTCGCCCTCCTCGTGGTATCGCCGCAGGAGAGCTCGGTCGTCGGCCGACGTCACGCGTGACCTTCCTCGACGGTCTTCAGCAGCTTCACCCAGGAGGCGCCATCCCGGCTCTCGACCTCGACGCTGTCGACGAGCGTGTCGAGGATCCGGCGCAGGCCGACCTCCTCGCCGCTCTCCCGCGCCAGTTCGCTGCGAACGCCGTCGCGCAAGGGCCCGACCTCGGCCTCGATCGTGTTCATGCTCACGCGCAACGCGATGGTCACGTCGCCGGGCTCCCGGTCCCGCTCGAGAATCGCATCCAGAGCGAGCTGGAGATCCTCGAGGATCTCGAAAGTCAGGTTGAGGCGCACGCCGACGCCGCCCAGCACGAGGTGGGCGACGCTCAGAAACTCCCGCTCGCGCGGAATGGTCAGCGTGATCTCGTCACTCATCCAGAAACCCCTTCTTGTGTGGATAAACGCTCGAGGGCACCCGCGAGGTGCGTCGGCTATGCGGAGCTGGCACGGACGACCCCGGATCCGACCACGGCGTCGCCTTCGTAAATGACCGCTGTTTGGCCCCGTGCGACGCCATAGACCGGGCTGTCCAACGCCAGTTCGAACCCGTCAGCCGACGCTTCGACCTTCGCCGGCACGGCGGGCGAGCGGTAGCGCAGCTTGACGTCCCCTCGCGTCACGGAAGCGAACAACTCACCCGTTGCGCGCACGCGGCGGCGAGCAAGTGCCTCCCGCGGGCCGACGACCACGGTGTTCGACTCCGGAACCGTGCCCACGGCGAAAACCGGCGATCCCGTCGCGACTCCGAGGCCTCGCCGCTGCCCCGGCGTGAAGCGCCAGAACCCGGCGTGCGTTCCAAGCTGCTCGCCGTCGGCATCGACGACCGGCCCTTCCTTCGCTTCGAGCCCGTGCCGCTCGAGGAAGGAGCGATAGTCGTCGCCGCCCAGGAAACAGGCCTCCTGACTCTCGGGGCGTCGCGCAGCGCGCAGCCCCGCACGCGCCGCCTCGGCGCGCGTCTCTTCCTTGGTCTGATCACCGAGAGGGAACCAGAGGCGATCGAGCACACCGGGATCGACGCGGGCGAGCATGTACGACTGGTCCTTCGCCTCGTCCACGGCGCGTGCGAGCAGGAGCCGCCCGCGATGCTCGACGATCCGCGCGTAGTGGCCGGTCACGAGGCGCGGCGCACCGGCGCGCTTCGCAAACGAGAGCAGCCGGCCGAAACGAAAGCTCCCGTTGCAGCGCGTGCAGGGGTTCGGGGTCTCCCCGCGCGCATAGTCCTGGATGAACGGCTGGACGATCGAGCGGCGAAAGGCCTCGCGAGCGTCGATCGTGACGTGCGGGATTCCGAGCCCGTGGCAGGTCTCACGTGCTGCGACGACCGCCTCGGGGGAGCAGCAGGCGCGCTCCGCGTCCGGCGCCGCCGGGTCGATCCAGAGGCGGAGGGTGACCCCGACCGCATTCGGCCCCGCGCGCAGCAGGGCGACGGCGCTGTCGACGCCTCCGCTCATCGCCACCGCCACGCGGCCCGAGTCGGGCGAGGCGCGAAACACGGGGCCGATCGCATTGGCGAGTGCGTCGAGCGCCAGTGCGTCGCCGCCGACGGCTGCCGCTTCGAGCAGCGTCAGGCCGACGAGCGGCCTGTCCAGGCCCTCGACGTCGGCTTCGACGACGCGCTCGCCGTCGATGACGACGCGCGCGTACGCCCACTCGTCGCCGCGCGTTGCGTCTCCTCGGACCTCGATCACGAGGTCAGCGTAGCCGCCGGGAAAAAGTGCCCCACCCTGCCGATAGTCCCGACGCTGTGCGAACCTGGATTAACCAGGTGGGTGCCCTGCCGACCCAGCCCTTGCGGGCCTGCCGGACGCAAGCTCCCTTTACCTTCACATTGGTTCAACAATGTGCGCCGGGCCACGCACAGGGTCGAGCACCAACTCACTCTAGCGTGCGTAGCGCCAGCGAACCGTCTGGCGACCGTCCACCCCGAGGGCGCGCGCCAGAGCATCGGTGAGGCCGAACTGGACGTTCGGCGCTTCCGGGCCTCGGCCGATCACCTGTGTGAGCACCTCCGTGTCGTCGTTGCCCACGTACAGCTTCACGCCACAAGGAAAAACGGGGTGCGCGATACCGATCGTCGAGCCCATCACGCGCTGCCCGCAGGCCGTCGTGCCGCCCGGAGTCAGATCGCGCCCCGTGGCCGCGGCGCTTGCGTGGTACCAGCCCCCGTCAGGCGCCGGGATCGACTCGGGCAGGCTCTGGCGCGAGGAGCTCGTCCCCCCGCTGGGACCCGAGGGCCAGGCCGACCACGATCGCCAGCAGCGCAACTGCCGCGATCGCCGCCTGCCGCTGCGCCAGGTCCGGGCTCACGCGGCCTCGATCAACTGCCCGAACGACTCCCGCACGAGGTCGTCGAACTCCTTCGGCAGCATGCCGTCGGGGTTCGCGTAAGCCCGGAGGTGGGTGAAGAGCGCCGACCACTCTTCGTCACGGGCAGCGTCGCCGGCCTCCTCGCGCGCCCGCCGCTGGAGATCCCAGATGTTCCACTCCCTGGCCGGCGGCGGCGGAGGAGGAGCCGGCGGGACCGGCGGTGCGGCCGCGCGGGCCGGCCGCTGGAGAAACCGTGGCCGAGACGATGCGGCTGCGGGCTCAGGAGCCGGAGCCGGCTCCTCGAGGCCGGGGAGGTCGAGCGGGCGCGTTGTGACGGCCGGGCCGCGTTCAGCAGGCTCTTCTGGCGGCTCAGCCACTGCGGCAGGCGCCTCAACGGGCTCCGGCTCGAGCCGGCGCACGTGAGATCGCGCAGGACGTTCCTCCAGCGACGCGGTCGGCGACGGAAGCTCCTCCATGCGGGCCTTCGCCCGCCGCCAGAAGAGCCATCTGTACGCCTCGCGGCTCTCTGTCGCCGGGAGCGGCTCCGGCGCGGGCTCCGGAGCGAAGTCGGGAATCGGCTCGACCTCGTCCACGCGAGCGGTCTCGCGCGAGCTCGCTCGCTCGATCAGAGCGACGAGCAGCCACGCGCAGGCCATGAGGATGATGATCGCGAGCGGCCGCAGCTCGGCCAGCGCCGCTCCGACGGCGACGAGAATGAGAAATCCCGCCTCGGCTGCGAATCGCACGCGTGCGGACGGGATATCCGCGAGGGGTCCTTCTCTATTTCTCCTCTGCACGCGAACTCTCGCCCGGGCGCTCTCGTTTCCCGAACAGGCCGAAGCGCCGCCGCGGGCGCGGCTTGAGCGGCTCGAGGCTGTGCCGGCTCGAACGCTCCACTTCATCGAAGGCCAGGCGCGCGGCATCCACTCGCTCGCCCGCCTGCTCCACCGACTCTTCCGCGGAGCCGGCTTCCGGCTTCCGGGGTTCATCTGACGACGACCTGACCATGGTCTCCTCCTCCATCGGGGGCGCCGCCGGTGGAGGCGGCACGGGTGGCGGCGGCGGAGGCGCTGCCGGCTCCTCGACCAGGAGCTCGCCCTGTTCGAGCGGCGGGCCGACGGCGGCCGCATACCGCGTGGGGAACCGTGGCCCCTGGCGCCACGCGAAGTACTCGATCATCGACACGAGCACCCACGCGAGGGCCATGATCAAGATGATCAGGAGCGGGCTCAGGTCTGCAAACCCGAGCACGACGGCCAGCAGGATCAGAAACCCTGCTTCGAGCGCAAATCTCGGCCCCAGTGCACCAGGCATGCTCGCGAAGATTACGCGAGCTTCTTGGCGCTAGCTCGCGTCTTCGTTCTCGCCCGACGGCGAGGAGTCTTTTTCGGACTCGGCCGAGGAAGTCGGCGGGGCTTCCGATGGCTCAGGCTCGGGCGGAACCGCCTGCGGGCCTGGCGCGGCTTCCGGCTCGGAGGGCTCCGGCTCACCGGCGCGAGTCGCGTTCGCAGCGGTTTCAGCCGACTTGACGATCTCGGCGGCGACCTCGTTCGCGCGGGCCTCGCCGAGCCCGGCCGCTGCCAGCAGCTGCTCGGTGCCCTGCTGAGCGCGGGCGATGATCGCGGAAGCCTGTGCGCGCGCCCACTCGAGGGTCTGCTCGACTTCGGCACGCGTCGCGTTCGTCAACTCAGTGGCCTGATGGCGAGCCTGCTCGAGCAACCGGGCGCCACGCGCTTCTGCCTCGCGGAGCTCCTTGCTCGCTTCACGGTTCGCGTCGGCGACGAGTTGCCGGGCCTCGTTGCGGGCCGCAGTCAGGATCTCGTTCCGCTGGCGCTCGCTCTCCTCGCGAAACCGCTGGATGTCGCTCTCGCGCTCCTGGATGTCCTGCTGGCGCTGGCGGACTTCCTGCTCGGTGCGCTGAAGCTGCGCCGCCGAGGCGCGCTGCGCGTCGCGCTCGAGCACGTCGGCGAACTCGGCGGCCTCGCGGATGAGGTGGAGCGCGTCCATGCGCACTGCGTGGCCGGTCGGGTCGACCTGCGCGGTGCGACCGGCGGCTTGCAGGACTCGAAGCTGCGCCTGCAGCTGAACGGCGTGGCGACGGAAGGAGTCGAACGCCTCGCGAACACGCACTTCCTCGTAGCCGTGCTCGACGATGACGAGATCGTCGATGCTCGGCAATGACGTCATTGCCGACGGGGTCTCGCGTGCTGCGCTGGGGCCTTCGCTCACAGGTGTCCTCGCTCCTTCCGAATGACCTAAGCCACAAGTATGACTACTGCATCGGCGGCTTCCTGCCGCGCGCTCTATTCCTTCTTGTCGTTCGGCGTCACCACACGAATCCCTAGCTCAGCGAGCTGTTCCGCTGGGACGTCGCTCGGCGCCCCGCTCATCGGATCGAAGCCGGCCTGGTTCTTCGGGAAGGCAACCGTGTCGCGAAGGTTGGACTCGCGCGCGAGCACCATCACCATCCGATCGATGCCGAACGCGATCCCGCCGTGCGGCGGTGCGCCCATGCTCAGTGCCTCGAGCAGGAACCCGAACCGCTCCTGCTGTTGCCCGGGAGTCAGCTGGAGGATCTCGAACACCTTGGCCTGCAGCTTCGACTCATGGATCCGGACCGAGCCGCCGCCGAGCTCCTCCCCGTTGGCGATCAAGTCGTAGGCGACCGCGAGCGCCGCTCCGGGATCGGAGTCGAGCAGCGACTCCGACTCGGGAGTCGGTCGCGTGAACGGGTGGTGGACGGCCGACCAGCGTCCGTCCTCCTCCGACCACTCGAACATCGGGAAGTCCGTGATCCAGACCCAGCGGAAAGCTTCGTGGTCGATCAGCCCCAGCTCGTGGCCCAGGCGCGAGCGCAGCGCACCGAGCACGCGGGCGACCCTCGCCGGCTCGTCGGCGCCGAAGAGAACCGTGGTCCCGGGGTCGGAGCGGAAGTGGGCTAGCTCCCCCTCGGACAGGAACTTCGCAATCGGCGAGCGCGGCTCTCCGTCCTCGCCGTAGACGATGTATGCGAGCCCCTTGGCTCCCCACTCCTTCGCAAACGCCTCGAGCTGGTCGAGCTCGGCGCGCGAGAGCTCCTGGGGCACGCGCAGGAAGCGCACGGCCGGCGCGCCGGAGAAGACCTTGAACTCAGAGCTGCGCGTGAGCGCAGTCGCGTCCTCGATCTCGAGACCGAACCGGAGGTCCGGCTTGTCCGTCCCGAAGCGGGCCATCGACTCGGCATAGGTCAGGCGCTCGAACGGGATCTCGAGGTGGACGCCGAGCGCCTCCCGCCAGATCTCGACCATCATCCGCTCCATCAGCTCGATGACGTAGTCGACGTCGGGGAACGCCATCTCCACGTCGAGCTGGGTTAGCTCGTTCGAGCGATCCGCGCGCAGATCCTCGTCGCGGAAGCAGCGTGCGATCTGGAAGTAGCGCTCGAAGCCGGAGATGACGAGGAGCTGCTTGAGGATCTGCGGTGACTGCGGCAAGGCGAAGAAACGACCCTTCTGCAGCCTGGAGGGAACGAGGAAGTCGCGCGCGCCCTCCGGCGTGGGCTTGAAGAGAATCGGCGTCTCGATCTCCAGGAAACCGTCCCCCTCCATCACACGCCGGATGATCGAGACCATCTGCGCGCGCAGCCGGATGTTGCGCTGCAGCTTCTCGCGACGCAGGTCGATCCAGCGGTAACGAAGGCGGAGCGTCTCGTCGACGTTCTCCTCGTCGAGCTGGAAGGGCAGCGGCGGGCAGGTCGAGATGATCTCGAGGCGGTCGACCTGCACCTCCACGGCGCCGGTCGGCAGGCTCGGATTGACGTTCTCCGGGTCGCGCGCGGCGACCTCGCCCTCGGCCTGCAGCACGAACTCGTTACGGATCCCGTGCGCAGCTGCGGCAGCTTCCGGCGAGCGCTCGGGGTTGACGACCAGCTGGCACAGACCCGTCTGGTCGCGGAGGTCGATGAAGAGCAGGCCGCCGTGGTCGCGTCGTCGCGCGACCCAACCGGCAAGCGTCAGGCGCTGTCCGACGTGCTCGGGACGCACCTCGCCGGAACCAAGGTCGCGCCAGCTCATGCGGTAATCCTCTCGCGTAGCTCGCCGAGCGGCACCGACTCGTCCTCGGAGCCGGGACGGCGCAGCGTCGCTCCGCTCGGGCCGACGATCACCGTCAGCCGCGCGCCGACTCGGCCGGCCTGGGTCAGCTGGCCCTTGAGCGAGCGCCCCGCATAGTCGGTGTCCGCGCTCTGTCCCTCGTGCCGGAGGTCGGCCATCAGCGCGAGCACCGGCTCACGCGGCGCGCCGTCCTCGAACGCGAAGAAGACGTCGACCTGAGATGCCTCGTCCCCGCCCTCGGGCATGGCGAGCAGCAGCCGCTCGATCCCGGCGCCGAACCCGACGCCTGGCGTCGGTGGGCCGCCGATCTCCTCCACGAGGTAGTCGTACCGGCCACCGCCGGAGATCGAGGACTGCGCGCCCTCGTCGGGGCCGACGAACTCCCAGGTCGTGCGCGTGTAGTAGTCCAGGCCGCGAACGAGGGTCGGGATCAGCTCGTAGCGCACGCCGTACGCGTCGAGCAGCGCGCGGACGGTCGCGAAGTGCTGCTCACAGTCCGCACACAGGGATTCGCCGATCTTCGGCGCCGCCGCAAGCGCCTCGAGCACGGCTGGGCTCTTGACGTCGAAGACGCGAAGCGGAGACGTCCGCCTCTTTTCGCGACCCTCGTCGTCGAGGACGTCGTCGTGCTCGTCGAGCCAGGCCTCGAGTTGTTCGAGATAGGCCGGGCGGCACTGGCGGTCGCCGATCGAGTTCAACTGGAGCGTGTACTCCTCGACGCCGAGGTTGCGGAGCCAGGTGTCGTAGAGCTGCACGATCTCGGCGTCCACCGCCGGGTCCTCGGAGCCGATCGCCTCGACCGACACCTGCCAGTGCTCGCGATAGCGGCCGCGCTGGGGCGCCGAGTAGCGCCACATCGGCCCGACCGTGTACAGCTTCTGCGGCTGCGGCTCCCTGTGGAGCCCGTGCTGGAGGTAGGCGCGGGCAATCGGCGCCGTCGCCTCCGGTCGCAGCGTCAGGGAGCGGCCGCCCCGATCTTCGAACGTGTACATCTCCTTCTGCACGACGTCGGAGCCCTGGCCCGAGGTGCGCGCGAAGAGCTCCGTGTCCTCGAACGCGGGCGTGTCGATCCGGCGGTAGCCGTACAGCGCGCACAGGCGCTCGGCCTCCCCGATCGCCCGCCGCCAGCGAGGCTGCTCGGACGGGAGGATGTCGTGGGTGCCCCGCGGCGCCTCGAACTTCACGAGGCGCGGAGCTCCGCGAGAAACGGGTTGCGGGCGAGCTCGGTGCCGAGCGTCGTCTCGGGCCCGTGGCCCGAGTAGACGACCGTGTCGGGCGGGAACTGCGCCATGAGCGACCGGATCGACGCGACGAGCGTGTCCCAGTCCGAGAACGGCAGATCAGTGCGGCCGACCGAGCCGGCGAAGAGGACGTCGCCCGAGAAGAGCGCGCCGTCGGCGTAGTAGCCGATGTGGCCGGGCGAGTGGCCGGGCACGCCGACCGTCGCGAACGCGATGTCCGCGGTCTCGACCGTCTCCCCGCCGTCGAGGAGCACGTCCGCCTCGTAAGGCCGGATCGCCATGCCGGGGTAAAACTCGTCCGGCTTGGCGAGCACGGGCGCCTCGAGCCTCGGCATGTAGACCGGAGCACCCGTGGCCTCTGCGAGGTCGGCGACCGCTCCCAGGTGATCCCAGTGCGTGTGCGTGATCAGGATCGCGGCACAGGTCGCGTTCATCCCGTCGAGCTCCCCCTGGAGGCCCGGCGCGTCGGCCCCGGGATCGATGACGGCAGCCTCGGGAACCTGCGCGTCGCGGCGCACGATGTAGCAGTTCGTCTGCGCAGGCCCGAGGGCGTAACGGTTGACGGCAAGCGGCATGGGGCGAGTCTAACGAGGGGTTTCGGCCGCTCCCGAGGCCGATAGGATCCGCGCGTGCGGAGCTGGAAGCTGCTCGAGATCGAGACGCCCGACGGCAGCCGTTCGCCCGTCGTGCTCGCCTCGGACGACGAGGCCCGCGTCGTCCTCATCGGCCTTCAGCCGGGCCAGAAGCTCGGCGATCACCAGGTCAAGGAGAACGCCTTACTGGTGGTCGTCGACGGAAGCGCGCGAGTGGAGGCGGGTGACGAGACGGTGGACGCCGAAGCCGGCACGCTCGTCGCGTTCGAGCCCGACGAGCGGCACTCGATCTCGAGCGACGGCGGGGCGAAGCTGCTGCTCATCCTCGCGCCCTGGCCGGGCGAGGGGCACTACCGGGGCGGCGACTTGCGGCGCGTCGTCGAGCGGTAGAGCGTGCGGTCCATCAGGTAGCTCACCGGCAGGAAGAGCCCGAGCATCAAGAACGTCTGCGAGAGGCGCTGCGCGAGTGTCAGCTCCTTGGCGATCACGGTCAGCGTGAGAAACATCAGCGGGCCGATCCAGAGCGCGCGCTTCCCGACTTTCTGCCACGACGGAGGCTCGATCTTGCGGCCGCCGCGCGTCACCGTTTGCGGGGCCGTTCCGTTCGTACGCTTGTCGGCACGGATCTCTTCCGGGGCCTCCTCGACCTCGTTGCCCTCGTCGTCCACGTAGACGTACTCGTACTCGTGCCGCCGGCCTTTCTGCCGGCGCTTCCGCTGTTTTCGCGTTGCCATTCGGGCCTAGCCTAGCGCCGCCAAGCCACCTGACCGCCCAGGACGACGGCTGCCACGATCGGGCCCGCCATGTGGTACGCGAGGTAACGCCAATCGGGGGCATCGAGCAGGACGAGATCCGCCGCGAAGCCGGCTGCAAGCCGCCCAGCCCGGTCGGCGCGGCCGAGGACATGTGCGGCGTTCACCGTGCACGCCGACAGAGCCTCCGCCGGCGAGAGGTGAAGCTGCGTGCACGCGAGCGAGCAGACGACCGGAAGGCTCTCGCAGAACGCACTTCCGGGATTGAAGTCCGTCGCGAGGGCGATCGCCGCGCCGGCGTCGACCATGGGCCGCGCCTGCGGCATCGGGCGATCGAGAAAGAGCGCGCTCGCAGGCAGCAAGACTCCGACTACGTCGCTCGCGGAGAGAGTGCCGATGCCCGCCTCGCCCGTGGCTTCGAGGTGGTCGACCGACAGCGCACCCAGCTCGACCGCGAGCGGTACCGCACCGAGCTCCGTGAACTGGTCGCCGTGCAGGCGCAGTGCGAGCCCCGCCTCCCGGCACGCCTCGAGGTAGCGGCGCGCCTGCGCGACGTCGAATGCTCCTCGCTCGACGAAGACGTCTGCGGCTACGGCCACCTCTGCCGCCGCCGGCAGGACCTCGGCGAGCAGAAAATCGAGGTACGCGTCGGCGTCGTCGAACTCCGGCGGCACCGTGTGCGCGCCCAGGAAGGTCGGGATCCCTCCTTCCTCTCGGATCACCTCGAGCGAGGCGATCTCGGTCTCACGGTCCAGCCCGTAGCCCGACTTGGCCTCGAAGGTCGTGGTGCCCGCGGCGAGCATCCAGCCTCGATGCCGGCGCACCACCTCGCGTAGCCCGTCGCGCCCGGCCTCCCGAGTGGCGCGTACGGTCGAGAGGATGCCGCCCCCGGCAGCGTGGAGCTCCTCGTAGCTGGCCCCGGCGGCACGCAGCGAGAACTCCTCGACCCGGTCGCCGCCAAAGCACGCATGCGTGTGACAGTCGACCAGCCCGGGGACCGCGGACAGACCGCGCGCGTCCAGCACGTCGACCTCGCCGCCGAGCTCCGGTAGCTCTCGCATCTGTCCGACGGACGAGACCAGGCCGTCCTCGCAGAGCACGTACGCGTCCTCCAGGACGTCGACCTCGCCCAGGGAGCGCCCACGAAGCGGCGCGTGCGTGCCGGAGGGCGTCGCGAGCTGCGCGATGTCGCGGACGAGCAGCCGCGACGGCACGTTGGCTCCCGTCATGCCTCGTCGGAGCGCGCCATGGGCGCTTCGAGCCCGTAGCGCCGCGCAGCCTCGACTGCCTCCTCGTAGCCGGCGTCGAGGTGACGGAGCACGCCGATCCCCGGATCGGTCGTCAACACCCGCTCGAGCCGCTCGGCGGCGTCGTCGGTGCCGTCGGCGACGACCACCATGCCCGCGTGGATCGAGTTGCCGATGCCGACTCCGCCGCCGTGATGGACGCTGACCCACGTCGCCCCCGCTGCGACGTTGAGCAGCGCGTTCAGGATCGGCCAGTCCGCGATTGCGTCGGAGCCGTCACGCATCGCCTCGGTCTCGCGGTAAGGAGACGCGACCGAGCCCGAGTCCAGGTGGTCGCGACCGATGGCAATCGGAGCCTTGACCCGTCCCGAGCGCACGAGCTCGTTGATCGCAAGCCCCGCTTCCGCTCGATCGCCGAGACCGAGCCAGCAGATCCGCGCCGGCAGGCCCTGGAACTGGACCCGCTCAGGAGCCAGTTCCAGCCAGCGCTGCAGGAGCTCGTCGTCCGGGAAGAGCCCCTTGAGCGTGTCGTCGATCGCGGCGATGTCGTCGGCCTCCCCCGAGAGCGCAGCCCAGCGGAATGGGCCAATGCCTCTGCAGAAGAGCGGCCGGATATAGGCCGGGACGAAGCCCGGGTATGTGAAGGCGTCCTCTACGCCGGCCTCGCGAGCCTCCCCTCGTAGGTTGTTGCCATAATCGAAAACATAGCTTCCCGCCCGGACGTAATCGAGGAGGCCCTGGACGTGAACGGCGATCGAATCGGCGGCCCGTCGGAGGTACTCGTCGGGGTCGCTCGTTCGCAGCCCCGCCGCCTCCTCCATCGACAGCCCCGCCGGGATGTAACCCGTCAGCGGATCGTGCGCAGCCGTCTGGTCGGTGACGAGATCGAAGTGCTCTCCCCGGCGCGCGAGCTCCGGGACGATCTCGGCTGCGTTCCCCAACAGCCCGACCGACAGAGCCCGCCTCGCGGCTGCGGCGTCGCGAATGAGACCGAGCGCTTCCTCCACCGAGGTCGTCTCGCGGTCGAGGTACCCGGTCTCGAGCCGGCGGCGGATCCGCGTCGGATCTACCTCGATGCAGAGGATCGCCGCGCCGGCCAGCGTCGCAGCGAGGGGCTGCGCGCCGCCCATCCCCCCGAGCCCCGCCGTGAGGATCGTGCGGCCCGCCAGGTCCGGCGAGCCGAAATGCACCTGGCCCGCGGCGGCGAACGTCTGAAACGTCCCCTGCAGGATGCCCTGGGTGCCGATGTAGATCCAGCTGCCCGCGGTCATCTGGCCGAACATCGTCAAGCCCTCGGCCTCGAGCCGGCGGAACTCGTCCCAGGTCGCCCACTTCGGGACGAGCAGGGAGTTTGCGATCAGCACCCGTGGTGCACCGGGATGCGTGCGAAAGACGCCCACCGGCTTCCCGCTCTGGACGAGCAGGGTCTCGTCCTCGGCGAGCATGAGTAGGGAGCGCACGATCGCGCGCAGCGCCTCAGGGTTCCTCGCCGCCTTGCCGGAGCCGCCGTAGACGACGAGCTCCTCGGGCCGCTCCGCGACTTCGGCGTCGAGATTGTTGAGCAGCATCCGTAGCGGCGCCTCCGTCGCCCATGACCGTGCGTTCAGCTCGGTGCCACGCGGAGCCTTGATGGTCGAGAGGTCGCCGCAGAGCGCTTCGACGGCGCGCTCGATCGAGTCCACGGTGCTCAACGCGAGTTTCCCTCGCGGGTCAGGCGCTGGCGGAAGCGCCACCAGCTGTAGCCCGTTGCAATCACGAAGAAGACCACCGCGATGATGATCGTCTGGGTGAGATCGTTGTCCGTGAGGACCCCGAAGGCGACGACCACACAGGCGAGCACCGCGTAAAAAATCGCGCTGTCGCGAAACGGACGCCGTGGCACCGGGTCGCTCAGAGCAAGTCACCCGCCTCGTGCTCGACGGCGGCCACGAGCGAACCGTCGCGGATCGCTGACGCCACCGCCGCAATGTCCTCGTCGAGCGGCCGGTCTTCGGCCAGCCGAGGCGAGATCGAGCGCACGGCTTCGCGCGCCGCACGGGTAGCCGGCCCCGGCGCGAGGGGCGCCAGATATTCGACCGCCTGCGCCCCGGCCAGCAACTCGATCGCCAGGACGGCCTCGGTGTTGGCCAGGACCTGCCACGCCTTCAAGCCGGAGGCGTTGCCCATCGCGACGTGATCCTCCTGGCCGGCGCTCGTCGGAATCGAGTCGACACTCGCTGGGTGCGAGAGCGCTTTGTTCTCGCTGACGAGGGAGGCCGCCACGTACTGCGGGATCATGAAGCCGGAGTTGAGCCCGCCGTCGGTGGCCAGGAACGCCGGCAGCCCATCCGATAGCGACGGATTGACCAGACGCTCGGTGCGTCGCTCCGAGATGCTCGCCAGCTCGCTGACCGCCATCGCGAGCGCGTCCAGTGCAAAACCGAGCGGCTGGCCGTGGAAGTTGCCGTTCGACAGGAGCTCCTCTTCGTCCGCGAAGACGAGCGGGTTGTCGGTCGCGGCGTTCAGCTCGACGGCCGTCGTGCGTCCGACGTAGTCGAGAAGGTCGCGCGCGGCGCCGTGCACCTGCGGGGCGCAACGGAGCGAGTACGCGTCCTGCACGCGATCGCACCAGCGGTGGGATTCCATGATCGCCGAGCCCTCGACCAAGCGAAAGATGTTCGCTGCCGACTCGGCCTGGCCGGCGAGAGGCCGAAGTGCGTGCACCTTGGGCACGAACGCGCCGCGCGACGCCTGCAGTGCCTCGACCGACAGCGCGCACGCGATATCGGCGGCCAGCGCGATCCGCCGGGCGCGCACCGTTCCGAGCGCGGCGAAGGCGCCCATGAACTGGGTGCCGTTGACCAGCGAGAGCCCTTCCTTGGCTCTCAGGACGATTGGCTCGAGGCCAACGCGTGCGAGCGCCTCAGCGCCTGAGACCAGCTCGCCGTCGATCCGTGCCTTGCCCTCGCCCACGAGTGGCAGCGCGAGGTGCGCGAGCGGGGCGAGATCGCCGCTGGCCCCCACCGAGCCACGGCTCGGAACGTGCGGCAGCACTCCGGCACTCGAGCAGGGCGAGCAGGAGCTCGGCAACCTCGACACGCACACCCGAGTAGCCCTTGGCCAGCGTGTTCGCGCGCATGACGATCGCCGCTCGCACGATCTCGTCCGGGTAGGGGTCTCCCACTCCGCAGGCATGGCTGCGCAGCAACCGAAGCTGGAGCTCTTCGACGAGCTCCTTGGAGATCGCGCGGTTCACGAACTGGCCGAAGCCGGTGTTCACGCCGTACGTCTTCTCCGGCGCTTCGGCGGCTCGCTCCACGACGGCCCGCGAGGCGCGCATCTTCTCGCGCGCCGAATCGTCGAGCTCTGCGGCCGCGCCGCCGACGGCGATCTCCCACACGTCTGCCGGGGTCAGGTCCTCCCCGGTCAGTTGAACCGCGGTCGTGCGGGCCATCAGTCGAGTCTAGCCCCGGCCGAACTCGCGGCTAAGCAAGCGAAGCTCGAGCACATGGGACTCGTCGAACCCTTCGATGCGCAACGCCGACCCGGCCGCCGCGGCCGCAGCACCGGCGGGCATGAGCCCGACTAGCTCGGAGCCGGCGACTTCCGCCCCACGACGATCCGCCTCCTCGACGATGCGGGCGACGATCTCGTGCAGGGCGGCAGCCTCCCAGTTCTCCACGTTCATGCTCACCTGGACGAGTCCGGCAGCGGGCAGGTCGAGCCCGAGGGCCCGCACCCCCGGGAAGCCGCCGTCGGCTTCGCGAACCGTCCTCGCAACGGCCCGGGCAACTTCGACGTCGGCGGACCGCAGGTTCACGTTGAAGGCGATCAGGGGCTCCCGCGCACCGACGAGGACCCCGCCCGCGCCGGGATCAAGCCCCTCGGGCCCGAAGTCGGGGCGAACCTCACCGGACGTGATGCGCCGCTGCAGCTCCTCGGACCCTCCGCGACGGAAATGGGCCGGCCCCACCCCGCCGCCGAGGGCGCCGTAGAAGAAGACGGGCAACTCGAGCTCGTTTGCGATCCGCACCGCGATCGTCCTCGCCACGCTCTGCGCTCGCGGCATGTCTTCCGGGCGGAGCGGAACGAGCGGGACGACGTCGGCCGCGCCGATCCGCGGGTGAGCTCCCTCATGCCGGCGCAGGTCGATGCGCTCCTTCGCGCAGGAAATGCCTGCGAGCAGAGACTCCGCTAGCTCCTCCTCCGTCCCGACGAGCGTGAAGACGGACCTGTGGTGGTCCACGTCCGCGTGCACGTCGAGCAGGTCGGCGTGCTCGCCCAGTGCCTCGGCGAGGGCGTCAATGGTCGCCCGGTCACGCCCCTCGGAGAAGTTCGGGACGGTTTCGAGCGGCAATTCCACGCGCGTACTCTAAGACCCGCTGCACATGCAGTACTCCATTCTCGGCGAGCGCGAGCAGTTCGCGCAGCGCTACACGTCGACGGCGCACAACCGTGATGCTTGTACAGCCAAATACAGTCAGCGCCCGGCCATTAAGGACTCGGGCGCTGACATCCAACCTGCGGAGAACCGATGGTCGCTAGCCTATTCGGACTTGTCCCTGGGGTGCATCGAACAGTGGATATGGAGTCTGTTCTGTGCAAGGCGTCGGGTCACCAAGCCACGAGAATGTGATCTGATCCGGTGGCTCGTTCGCGGAGGTGCCATTATCCCGAAGCCTCGTAGCGACGGGCAGACCGGCCAAATCAATCTCCTCCCCGGTGTCCGGATCAGTAATGGACCCGTGGGTAATCACACCACTCACCCATGCGTCGTCGCCGACGACAGTGAGGCAGTCGATGACAGCGTGAAAGCCATCTCCCCGTGCGAATCGATCGGTGTATTGGCCGCTCACGCTACCGTCAGCGTATTCATGCGCCACGAGAGAGAAATTCCCGTCGCATCCGGGGTGCTCGAAGCCGAAGAACATGCACGCATCCGGACCTCCCGCGCTCACCTGGTTAATTACGGGACCTGTAGCGAATGCCGTGGGACCCAGCGCTAGGACCAGCGCCATCGTAAAAACCGACGAAATACCTGCCACGCGCTTTCGTGTGACTTTAAACATGAATCTTCCCTCTGTTGGATGTATCGCCAAAACCGGAAAATCAGACTCCTCCGGCATCTGATATTGGATCCTCCGGCATCTGAATTGGACCGACACTCACGGTGGCTGGCAGGCTAGACCGAATCTGGTCGAATGTCGACCCTTCGGACCGTGGTGTGAGGCCCGGCCAAGCGCCTTCCGCAAGGATTAGCCTAGGGAGCGTGAAGGCCTACTACCATCGCCGTGCCCCGGAGTACGACGACTGGTACCTCGGAATCGGCCTGTACGAAGACCGCGACCGGCCCGACTGGGACGCCGAGCTGGACGAGCTGAGACGGACGATCGCCGGCCTCCCGCCTGCCCGCACCCTCGACGTCGCCTGTGGCACGGGCTTCCTCACACAGCACCTCCAGGGTGAGATCGTCGGCCTCGATGCGAGCGAGGCGATGATCGAGATCGCTCAGCAGCGGGTTCCGGGCGCAACATTTCTCGTCGGCGACGCCCTCGAGCTGCCGTTCGACGATTGGTCGTTCGAGCGGATGTTCACGGGACATTTCTATGGGCACCTCGAGGATCAGGATCGGCAACGCTTTCTCGCCGAGGCGCGCCGGGTCGCCGCCGAGCTGGTCGTTGCGGACTCGTCTCGAGCCCATTCACCCGTGGACGAGGAGTTCCAGCCACGCGTGCTCAAGGATGGCTCTCAGTGGGAGGTCTACAAGCGCTACTTCACCGGCGACGGGCTCGCCGCTGAGCTCGGCGGCGGACGCGTGCTCTGCGAAAACCGCTGGTTCGTGGCCGTCCGCTCGCCTTGACGCGGCGCCGCTCGTCGTATCGCTCGATCGCGTCCCTGCAGCGCGACAACCGCGGCTGCCGGGCGTGCGCCGAGGCCGGATACCCGATCGAGTCGTTTCCCGTAGCCGCCGGGTACGCCGGCCAGCGGGCGTACATGTTCGGCCAGGCGCCCGGGGTGGTCGAGGGGGTCGAGCGCAGGCCGTGGCGGGGCCGCGCAGGCCAGACGCTTCGCCGCTGGCTGGGCATGGAGGAGGACGAGTTCTACGGCACTTTCTACTGCGCCTCGGTCACGCGGTGCTACCCGGGCCGGGCCAAGTCCGGCGGCGGTGATCGGACGCCGACGGCCCGGGAGCAGGAGCTGTGCTCGTTCTGGCGCGAGTGGGAGCTCGAGCTGCTCAGACCGCGCCTGATCGTCGTCGTCGGCGGGCTGGCCGCCCGGCGCCTGCTCGGCCCGAAGAGTCTCGACGAGACCATCGGTCGGCGGTTCGAGGTCGCCGACGCGGTGGCCGTGCCGCTGCCACATCCGTCCGGCGTGAGTCGCTGGCTGAACGCGCCCGCCAACCAGGCGACGCTCCGGAAAGCGGTGGCCCTCGTACACGAAGAACTGGCCAAGCTCGCCGCCTCGCCTTAGTTCAGGTACCGCCAACCTCCTCCCCACCGCGAGCCTAGCGAGGGAAACCGCACGCGTTCGTGCCGGGAGTGCGCCGAATTTCAGGCTCGAGCCCGGCGGCTAGATTTGAGTCACATGGCTGCGGTTCCCGCATATCGACGCACCTTCTTCCGCCTCCTCGGGTTCCTGCGCCCCTACAAGTGGGGGCTCGCGGTCTCCGTCGTGCTCGCGGTCGGCTCGCAGGCGGCTGCGGTCGTCATGGGCTTGCTCACGGGCAGTGCGCTGCAGGATGTCGTCCTCTCGGAGACCCGGCGCACGCTCTGGCTGATCGCCGGCGCGATCCTCGTCACCGGCCTCGCCCGCGCGCTCTTCATGATGGGGCGTCGCCTGATCGCCGGCCGACAGGCCCTCGGCATCGAGTACGACATGCGGAACGCGCTGTACGCGAAGCTGCTCCGCCTCTCCTTCGGCTTCTACGACCGGCACCAGACCGGCCAGCTCATGTCCCGAGCGACGGTCGACCTTCAGGCGGTCCGCTTCTTCCTGGGCTACGGCCTCATCTTCTTCTTCCAGCACGTGGTGACGATCGTCGGCGTCACCGCAGTCATGTTCGTCATCAACTGGCGCCTCGCCCTCGCCGCGACCGCGATTACACCACTCATCGTCATCGTCGCCTACAGGTACTCGAGCGTCTCGCACCCGGTCCTGCGCGATGTCCAGCAGAAGATGGCCGACGTCGCCACTGTCGCCGAGGAGAACATCGTCGGCGTCCACGTCGTCAAGGCCTTCGCTCAGGAAGGCTCGGAGCAGGACAAGTTCGCGCGGCGGTCCGAGGATGTGTTCGGCCGGTCGGTGGAGGCGAACCGCCAGCGCGCTCTGTATGTGCCCCTGCTGTCCTTCCTCCCGCTCATCGCGCAGGCGGCCGTGCTGCTCCTCGGCGGTCGCATGGTGGCGAACGGCTCGCTCTCGTTCGGCCAGTTCGTCTCGTTCAACATCTTCGTCGTGATGCTGGTCATGCCGTTGCGCATGCTCGGCATGTGGATCGGCCAGATGCAGCGCGCGACGGCCTCCGGCGAACGGATCTTCGAGGTCATCGACGAGCCGGAGGTGGTTACCGAGAAGCCCGATGCGATCGAGCCCCCGCCGGGAGACGGACGGGTCCGCTTCGAACGGGTGTCCTTCGAGTACGCGCCCGGCCGCCGGGTCCTGGACGACATCGACCTCGAGCTCGAGCCTGGCCGCACCGTCGCGCTCATCGGGCACACCGGGTCGGGCAAGACGACGCTCGTCTCCCTGATCCCTCGCTTCTACGACGTGACCGCGGGCCGGGTGACCGTCGACGGTGTGGACGTGCGGGACGTGAAGATCCCCTCGCTCCGGCACGAGATCGCGATCGTCGCGCAGGACCCGTTCCTCTTCTCGGCCACCGTCTTCGAGAACATCGCCTTCGGCAAGCCCGGTGCCACGCAGGAAGAGGTCGAGCACGCGGCGCGGCTTGGCGCAGGCGCACGAGTTCGTCGCCGAGCTCCCTGACGGCTACGAGACCGTCATCGGCGAGCGCGGCATCACGCTCAGCGGCGGCCAGCGCCAGCGCCTCGCGATCGCCAGAGCGCTGATCATGGACCCGCGCATCCTCATCCTCGACGACGCGACCGCTTCCGTCGACGCGACGACCGAGGCGAAGATCCGGCTGGGGCTCCGCCAAGCGATGAAGGGCCGGACGACGATCATCATCGCCCATCGCCTGTCCACCATCTCGCTCGCGGACGAGCTGGTCGTGCTGGACGGAGGGCGCATCGTCGGTCGCGGCACGGACGAGGAGCTCCTCCGCACGAATGCCGTCTTCCGCGAGATCTACGAGCACGGGCTCCTCGAGCGCGAGTTCGCAGACCGAGTCGAGGCCCGCGCATGAAAGTCTGGCAGCCGGGCGGGCACCTCACGCAACGCCGCGACGCGCCGGAGATCGACGACTGGTCGTGGGCGCGCACCGTGCGCCGGGTCTCGACCCTGGCGTCGCTGACGAAGCCGTACCGCCTGCGAACGACGCTCGCGATCGTCTCCCTGCTCGCCGCGACCGCCACCGCGCTGATCCCGCCCCTGCTCGCGAAGTACGCGGTCGACGACGGGATCTTCGAGCAAGACCTGAACGCGTTGACGTGGATCGTGATCGCGTTCATCGGGGCCGGCGTCGCGAACCTGCTCACCTCGGCGGCCCAGACCTACTTCACGGGCTGGACCGGCGAGCGCATCCTCGCCGACCTGCGCAACAAGCTCTTCCGACATCTGCAGCGGCTCTCGCTCGGGTACTACGAGCGCAACCGCGCGGGCGTGATCATCAGCCGGCTGACGAACGACGTCGACGCGCTCGACCAGCTCGTCACCGACGGCGTCACGACGCTCGTCCAGAGCACGCTCACGCTCATCGGGACAGCGATCATCCTCTTCTTCCTCGACTGGCGCCTCGCGCTCGCGACCCTGGCGGTGATGCCGCTGATGGCGATCGCGACCGCCATCTTCCGGGTCCGGTCGTCGCGGGCCTACCGCGCGGTGCGCGAGCGGCTCGGCCTGGTCACCGCAACGCTGGCCGAGGACATCGGCGGCATCCGCGTCGTCCAGGCCTTCCGTCGCGAGCCGCGAAACCAGGCGCACTTCGAAGAGGTCAACGCGCACTACCGGGAGGCAAACCAGCAGACCGTCGTCCTCAACGGCCTCTACTTCCCGTTCGTCGACTTCCTGGCCGCGCTGGCGACGGCGATCGTCGTCGGCTACGGCGGCTGGCTCGCGTCGCACGACCAGATCAGCGCCGGAACGCTCTTTGCGTTCGTCCTCTACCTGTCGAACTTCTTCGACCCGGTCCAGCAGCTGTCGCAGCTGTACAACACGTTCCTCGCCGCAGTCGCCGCCCTGGACAAGATCATGGAGGTCATCGACGAGGAGCCGGAGGTGCGCGACGCGCCGAACGCGCTGGACCTCGACCGGATCCACGGCGACGTTCGCTTCGACGACGTCCGCTTCGGCTACGGCAACCTGCCTGAGGTGCTGCACGGCATCGACCTCGACGTGCCGGCCGGCACCACGGTCGCGCTCGTCGGTCACACCGGCGCCGGCAAGTCGACGATCGCGAAGCTCCTCGCCCGGTTCTACGACCCGCGCGAGGGACGAATCACCATCGACGGCACGGACTTGCGCGACGTGAAACAAGAGTCGCTTCGGCGCCAACTCGGCGTCGTGCCGCAGGAGGGCTTCCTCTTCGCGGGCACGGTTCGCGACAACATCGCCTTCGGGCGGCCCGACGCGACCCCCGAGGAAGTCGCCAGCGCGGCGCGAGCGGTCGGCGCGCACGAGTTCATCATGGGCCTGGAAGGCGGTTACGAGACCAACCTCCAGGAACGGGGCACGCGCCTCTCGCTCGGTCAGCGACAACTCGTCGCGTTCGCGCGCGCACTGCTCGCCGACCCCCGGGTCTTGATCCTCGACGAGGCCACGTCGTCGGTCGACATCGGCACCGAGAAGAAGATCGAGGACGCGCTCGGAAAGCTGCTCTCCGACCGGACGGCCTTCGTGATCGCACACCGGCTCTCGACGATCCGGAATGCCGACCTGATCGTCGTCCTCGAGCACGGCCGGGTCGTCGAGCAGGGGACGCACGACGAGTTGATGACCAGGCAGGGCCTGTACACGTCGCTCTACGGCGACTGGGCCGACGTGGCCTAGTCGTAGACTCCGCGCCCTGTCGGTCAGCGGGCTCATCGGGGAGACGTGGCGGCTGCTGCGGGCGCACGGGCCGGCGATGCTGCTCGTCGCGCTGGTCCTCCTCGTGCCCGCGGAGCTGGCAGTCGTCTATGTCGCGGAGGACAGCGAGGGCCTCGGGATCGCCGCCGCCACCGGGCTGACCTTCATCGGCTACGCGTGGGTGTACGGCGCCCTGATCGCCACGATCGCACGACGCACGCGTTCCCCGCTCGAGCCCTACGGCAGGACGGTCGACCGCGTGCCCGGCCTCGTGCTGGCCAGCTTCGTCACCGCACTGGCGACCGTTCTCGGATTGCTCCTGCTCATCGTGCCCGGCCTCCTGATCTACGCGCGCTGGAGCGCGGCCAGCCCGTTGATCGTGATCGAAGGCCAGAGACCATTCGACGCGCTCGAAACATCGAACGGCCTGGTCCGCGGGCGTACGTGGCCCGTCCTCGGCGCAATCGTCATCGTGTTCTTGCTGGCGTTCGTCGCGGGTCTGCCCGGCCTCCTGCTGGGCGAGCTGACCGATCCGATCTGGTTGGACGGGCTGGCCAGCGCCTTGTTCGGCGCTGTCGTCAATCTGCCGACGGCAGCGCTCTCGTACGCCATCTACCGGCAGGCGCGGGCGGTGGTGGATGCCCCTGCCGCTAGCGACTGAGCGGCTGCGACTGCGGCCCGCGTCCCTCGACGACCTCGACACGTGGCTCGCGATCTCGCGCGATGCGGAGCGGGCCTGGTGGGGCGAGCCGCGCTCGACCGTCGACGACGCGCGGGCGAATCTCCAGAAGAGCATCACCAACCAGGAGCGCGACGGATTCAGCCTGTGGCCGGTCGAGCTCAGGACGAGTGGCGACGTGATCGGGCTGACCGGCCTGCAGCACCTCGCCGAGGGGCCGGAGATCGAGGTCGGGTACCGCTTCCTCCGCGACCACTGGGGCCACGGCTACGCAACCGAAGCGGCGACGGCTGCGATCCGCTTTGGCTTCGACGAGCTCGATCTCGACCAAATCGTCGCCGTCACGATGCCGACGAACGCGGCTTCACGGCGAGTCATGGAGAAGTGCGGCTTGGCCTTCGTCGGCGTGATGCAGGTCTATGGGGCCGCGCAGGTGAAATATGCGCTCAGCCGCTAGAATTCGGCGCCCTTGCGGGATCGTCTAATGGTAGGACGCCTGGCTCTGGACCAGGTAGTCTAGGTTCGAATCCTAGTCCCGCAGCCTCCGTAAAAGCCCCGCATTTCGCGGGGTTTTTCGTTCCGACATGCCAGTCCGAGCAGCCGTCTTCTCCTACTTCGACCTCGACGACCTGCCCGAGCTCCTCCGGGCGATCTCGCAGGCCGGATTTCCCGCCGACACACGCATCCATCTCGGTACGTACGGCGTGAACGGCGAAGCCTCCGATTTGATCAGAACACTTTCAGGCGGGCGGTACGCGCCGATGTTCAAGTCGACGCGCACCGCGGCCTGGGAGGGTCGGAACCTGTCGCCCGCGGACGAGCAGCTCATCGACCCGAGCCTGCGGGGGCCCGTGCCTCCCGAGTCGCGACTCTTCGCCCTCTCGCCCCTACAGCGAGTCCGGTGGGGGGTCGAGATCGGGCGGCGCTACCGCGACACGATCCGCAACGCCCGTCGCGCGGGCATCACGGTCGACATGTGGCAGTTCGACGAGGCTCGCCGCGAGTTCGCGACCCGGCGGGCGGAGCGCGAGCTCGTGCGCGGGATGCTGCAAGGAATCACGTTCGGCCGCCGACCGCTTGGCGACCGGGAGACCAAGGGCTGGATCTGGTGCACGCGGGAAGCCCTCCGCGTCGCTTCACGTCCGGTGGATGCCGAGCTCACCGCGCTCTGGCGCCAGTTCGAGCGCGCCGCCTTCCGGATCGTCGGCGAGGAGTATCCGAACTTCGTCGGCGACCCGCGGCGGGCCGCCCGCACCTGGTCGGACGGTCAACGCGCACTAGCCTCAGGGGGGCCCTCGCGGCAAGCGTTAGCCGGCCGCTACATCGCCGGGATGAGCCCCGGGTACCGGCTCGGAGTCGGGCTCGGCGGCAATACCGCAGGCCTCTCGCGTGCTGGTGTCAACAGCTGGCGCAGCGCCTACATCGCCGAACGGGCGCGGCTGGGCGTCGCGGGCTTCGGCGAGTTCGCGCTGGTCGCCCAGAACGCTCGGCCGGTCGTTTTCCAGGACGTTTCCCGCGCAGTTGCGCGCGGTATGGCGCTACTCGCGTAAAACGCTCAACTCTTCGGCCGAAACGCCGATATTGAGCGTGGTTTGGGAATCGAAACGCCGGAAACCGTTGTTGCGATGACGTCTGTGGCTCTTGGGGTCGTTCTCCTGGCGCTGAGCATCATCGTCCTTGTCTGGGGCTTCCCGAGCCTGCCGACACGCGACGACTAGCCAGCGTCCGGTTCGCACCTTCATAGTTCGTGGTCATGAACCGCGCGCGAAGAAGCCGCCTGCAGGTGGCGCTGTTTCTCGGCGTCGGTCTCGCGGCCACCGGCCTTGGCCTCGTCTGCTTCGGGACTAACCTCTTTCGCAGCCTCGAGTTGAACAGCGTCGACGTTCGCTTCTCCATTCGTGGGACGGAGCCGACGCCCCAGAACATCTCCGTCGTCGCGATCGACGACGAAACGTTCAGCTTCTTCAACACCCGTGGCGAGCGCATCCGCTGGCCGTTTCCGCGGAGCTACTTCGCGACGGTCATCAAACAGCTGGAGAAGGACGGCGCGAAGGTCATCGCCTACGACGTCCAGTTCACGGAGGAGACCGAGGTCGCCGAGGACACGGCCCTCGTCGAGGCCGTGGCGCAGGCCGGCAACCTCGTTCTCGCGACGACCGAGGTCGGACCGGGCGGGAGCACGAACGTCTTCGGCAGCGACGAGGTAGTGCGCGACGTCGGTGCACGGGTCGGCAACGGAAACTTCCCGCTCGACCCCGGCGGTGTCATCCGGCGGGTCGGATACGAGGTGGACGATCTCAAGAGCTTCGCCCTCGTCGCGGCCGAGCGGGCGCGGGGCAAGCCGATCGCCAAGGAGGACTTCGGCGATCGCGACTCGACATGGATCGACTACCTCGGGCCGGCAGAGACGATCGAGACGACGTCCTTCGCAACCGTCTGGCGCAATAGGTTCAAGAAAGGCAAGTTTCGCGACGACATCGTCGTCGTCGGCCCGTCGGCCACGTCTCTGCAGGACATCCACCCGACGTCCACCTCCGAGGCGATGTCGGGAGCCGAGGTGCAAGCCAACGCGATCTCCACGGCGCTCCGTGGCTTCCCGCTCCAGAGCGTGCCCTCGTCGATCACCCTGGCACTGATCGTCCTGCTGGGCATGCTCGCGCCGCTCGTGAGCCTCCGCCTGTCGCTGTTGTGGACGCTCGCCATCGCCATAGCCGCGGCCCTGATCTTCCTCGTGGGCACGCAGATCGCCTTCGAGACCGGGATCGTGCTGTCCTTCGTCTACCCCTTCGGGACCCTGCTGGTCTCGTCGGTCGGGTCCATCGCCGCGCACTACCTCCTGGCCGCGTTCGAGCGCGAGCGGGTGCGCGACGTCTTCTCCCGGTTCGTCCCCGATGCGGTCGTCGAGCAGGTCCTGGCCCAGACCGACGGCGATCTACGGCTCGGCGGCGTCGCCCTGGAAGGCACGTGCATGTTCACCGACGTGCGCGGCTTCACGACGTTCTCCGAGACCCTGACCGCCGCAGAGGTGATCGAGATCCTCAACGTCTACCTCAGCGAGATGAGCGAGGCGATCCTCAACAACGGGGGCACGCTCGTCGCGTACATGGGAGACGGCATCTTCGCCGTCTTCGGCGCTCCGATCGAGCAGCCGGACCACGCCGACCGTGCGCTCGCGGCCGGACGCGAGATGCTCACCACGCGCTTGCCGCACTTCAACGCCCTGATGGAGGAGCGGGGCCTCCCGGCGCGGTTCAAGATGGGTGTGGGACTGAACTCCGGCCCGTTCATGTCAGGGAACGTCGGCCACGAGCGGCGACTCGAGTACACGGCCATCGGCGACACGACGAACACGGCATCACGCTTGGAGGGCATGACGAAAGGGCAGCCCTACGTCCTCTTCATGTCCGACACGACGAAGGAGGCGCTCACCAAGGAGGTGGACGACATCGTCTTCGTCGACGAGTTCGAGGTTCGCGGGCGGCAGGAGCCGGTGAAGATCTGGTCGATCGCCGACGCCGCCGCCGAGGGGTTCGAAGCGCCGACTAGCGCCGAGCCCGAGCCAGATACGACTGGCCGGCCTTGACGAGCTTGGTCTTGCGCAGGCGGAAGTCCTGGACGCTGACGACGCCCTGCGTCACGCGCGTAAGCGTGCCGTCGCAGCGGTCCTGCGTCAGCCAGCGCGTCCCGCGCACGGTCGCCGCGCTGTAGCGGGCCCGGGTCGAGAAGCGCCCTTTGCCGCTGCCCCAGAGACGGCGTACGGGCCTGCGGGGCGTCGCGCCGACCGACTGCGCCGAGCCGCCGCGACAGACGCCGAAGTTGCCTCCGGCGAGGATCAGGTTCATCACGGCCTTGGCGCTTCGCTGCTGCCGGATCGTGAAGAGACCTTCCGAGAACACCGCGCTCTGCGTGGTGGCCGCGGCAGCCTGGGAGCCCCCGCTGCTGCCCGAGATCAAGCGCACGGCTCCCTTGCGCGTGTCGACCTGGGCGCCCATCGGGATCTCGGTCGTGCCGTCCAGCGCGATGAAGGTGTTCGTGCCCGGGAGCTTGATCATGACCGTGCCGCTGACCTCGGTGACTCCTGCCCGTACTCCAGGCACGGGCGGCTGGATGATGTCCGTCGCGCAGGCGTCGAGGTCGTCCACCGGTTCGTTGGCGGGCGAGAGCGCCTCGGCGATGACCACGCTCACGTTGTCCTCGTTCCCGAGCTGATACGAGCCCACGAACGTCCAGGTCTCCCCCGGGTTGAGCAAGTCGTCGCCTACCGTTCGCGTCAGGAAGAAGTCGTCCGCCTCGTTGCCGGGTGTCCCCGCATCGGAATCGACCTTGACGTCATGAAGCGCCTCGTCGCCGGTGTTCCGGACGTTGGCGGTGATCGCGGCCTGGCTGCGAGGCGGCACGCGCTCCGCGCACGTCTGCGTGACCTCCATGGTCGCGACCGCGGTACCACGGGCAAAAGCGGCAGCCGTGACCAAGGCGGTGGCGATAACCACCGCCCCCACGATGAGGGTCTTCCAACGAATCATTCGGCCGCAAACCCCGCTTCCGTCGATGGACTGACAGTCAGGTTGTACAGGCTTTCGGGCGCGATGCAAAGCGCAAGACCGTTGCACGCCGTCTGCCAGAAGCCTTAAGCTCCCGCGACCGATGGCCCTGTTCCCACCTCTGCCGCCGTTCGCTGACGTTTTCCGGCGCTCTGTCGCCGAGCTCATCGGCACGTTTGCGCTCGTCTTCGTCGGCTGCGGAGCGATCTTGACTGCCGCGCCCGACGCGGGCGCCGGGAACCTCGAGGTCGCACTGGCTTTCGGGCTCGTCGTCGCGGTCATGGTTTCGGCGCTCAGCCACATCTCCGGAGCGCATTTCAACCCGGCCATCACGCTCGCGTTCCTGATCACGCGGCGCCTATCGTTGGTGCTGGCCGTGGCCTACTGGCTCGTGCAGTTCGCCGGCGCGGCGCTCGCGGCGCTCCTCCTGCGATGGATTTACCCCGACACGCAGGAGGCAACTCTCGGAGCGCCGGCGCTCGCCTCCAACATCGAGCTCGGCACCGGCCTCGTGGTCGAAGCCGTCCTCACCTTTTTCCTCGTCTGGGTCGTGTTCGCAACACTCGCCGATCCGCGGGGCGCCTACACCGCAGTCGCCGGGCTGGCCGTCGGCTTCACGATCACCTTCGACATCCTGGTTGGCGGCCCGCTCACCGGTGCGGCGATGAACCCGGCGCGCGCCTTCGGCCCCGAGCTCGTCGCGAGCGTCTGGGACGACTTCTGGATCTGGTACGTCGGCCCGTTTGCAGGCGGCGCAATTGCGGCGCTGCTCTACGACGAGCTGTACCTCCGCTCGGCCAAGCCCGTACCTGTGGGCCCGCCCGAGACGGGCGTCGAAGAGCCCGGCGCCGGAATGGCGGCCACGGAAGTGCGGATGGGCGTCGAGGCCCCGCCGCCGGACGACCGGCCGCTCTAGGAGGGTTTGGCGGAACTGACTCGTCGCCGGGGTGCGATGGTCGTTCCGAGGCAAGGACGCAGGGAGCCTCAATGCTTTTCAGCATTGGGGCGACTGAGGACGCGGCCTCGGGGCGAGCAGCGCAGCCCGGCGGCATAGATCCGTTTCGTCAAACCCTCCTGGCACCGCCGCTACAATCCAAACCCCACGGCGCATTCGTCTAGTGGCCTAGGACACCGCCCTCTCACGGCGGCGGCACGGGTTCGAATCCCGTATGCGCCTTTACTGCTTCCGGCTCGAACCCAAGTGCTGATCGGTCTGACCGTCCGGAGTCCAGTAGCCTGCCCCTATGGCTGAAGGCTCGCGTAATCGAGACCCGGTCTACTCGTTGCACTTCAGCCAGGCGGCGGCCGAGGCCTCGTACCTCCTGAGAGTCACGAGCGAACCCCTGGTTGCCATCCGAGCCCTGTCGACCATCGAACTCGAGGCCAAGAAGGTGTTGGCCGAGATGGTCGAGGAGGCGAGGAAGGCCAACCACACGTGGGCTCAAATAGCAGAGGCCCTGGGTGTCACCCGTCAGGCGGCGCAGGCCCGATTCGGTGGGGCTGTTGGCGTCGACGCGGACGGCGCGGCCAGACGATCGAAGCCCGGCGAGTAATCGAAACTCGACCACCGCTACGCGGGGGCAGGCAAGGGGACCTGCGTTGATTTTTTTTCAAGACAGGCAGAGGATGCTGCATCTGCGGCCATGGTTAGATCCTGGGAACCGTTTCAGTTCCAAAGATCTCGCTTCAACAACTGGAGCGCGACATTGGCTGCTCGACGGTTGACACGCGACTCAGGAGGGAAGTGAAGATGCTCACGACGACGCAACCGCGTCGGAGCAGGCGCAACTGGCTGATTGCCTGCTTCGTGCTCGCGGCCGCCTTGGCAACGACCGTTCTTGGCGGTGCGGCACAGCCCGCTGCAGCGGATTCACCGGCGACTGCAGTGCTCGACTGGAACAAGCACGCGCTCGACGCGCTTGCCAATCCGCAGGTACCGCCCCCGCCGCCGCCGCCGCCGGGGTTCGTCGTCGGGGCGGGAATGACCCCCTACGTGACGGGCGTCCATCTCGCGATGGTGCAGGGCGCGGTCTACGACGCCGTGAACTCCATCGTCGGCGGCTACGAGCCTTACCTGGACGAAGTGCCGGCGGCGCCGCCGGGCGCGTCGGAGTCCGCGGCGGTCGCCACGGCAGCACGCGACACGCTGATCGGGATCCTCAACCAGGCAGTTGCCGCAGGGGCGCTCCCAGGCGGTGTCCGTGACACGATCGTCACGCGCCTTCAGGCGCTGCATGCGGCCACGCTTGCAGCCGCGAACGACGGGAACGTGGGCCAGGGCGTCGCGGCGGGCCAAGCTGCGGCCAGCGCGATGCTTGCCGCCCGCTCGTCGGACGGACGCTACGGCTCGTTCCGGTTCACGTGCGGGGACGACCCGGGCGAGTGGCGACCGGTCGGCTTGACCGTCTGCACGACGCCGCCCTCGGGGGCGAGCGACGGCTTCGCCTGGGTGGCGAAGGTGACGCCGTTCGTCGTGGAGAGCAACCAGCAGTTCCTCAGCAAGGGCCCGCCCGCGCTCAACACTGGGCTGTATGCGAAGGAGTACAACGAGGTGAAGGCGCTCGGGGCCACGGGAAGCACGCGCACGCCTGAACAGCAGGCGCTCGTCAACTTCTTCCAGGCGAACCCGGTCGAGATGTTCAGCCGCTCCCTCCGGGCACACGCGCTGGCCGAAGGTCTGGACGTCGCCCAGCAGGCGCGCCTATTCGCGAAGTTGGCGCTCGCGAACGGGGACACGTTCATCAACTGCTGGGAGAGCAAGGCGCACTGGAGCAACTGGCGTCCGCAGACCGCGATCCGGCTCGGCGAGGACGACGGCAATCCGAAGACGGACGGAGACTCGGGCTGGACGTCCGCTATCGCGACACCGCCGTATCCCGACGTGGCGTCGGGTTACAACTGCACGACCGCGGCGCAGATGGAGATCGGCGAGCTCTACTTCGGACAGGGCCGCACGACCTTCACGGTGCTCCACCCGAACGGAACGACCCGCGAATACCGGCACTTCCGTGACGTCTTGAACGACACGATCGACGCCCGTGTCTACCAGGGGATCCACTTCCGCACCGCAGACGAAGTCGGCGCGAAGCTGGGCCGCGACGTCGCCCGCTGGGTCGACAGGCACGCGCTGCAATCAGTCGAGTAAGCCGATGCCGCCATGGGGCGGTCGAGTGTGGAGGAGACCCGCGGAAGCGGGTCTCCTCCGCGTTGGAGCTGTGCTTGACAGCGGTTACGATCGACGTCTCGCACCGACGCGCGCTAGACGGAGGTGATCGGAATGAACGATAAGCCGAACTGGCAAGTCGCGCACCTCGACGACATCGAGCGGCGCGGCAGAGATATTCCTGTGCGCGAGCGACTCGGGATCCAGGCATTCGGAGTCAACGCCTACACGCCCGACGAGGACGGCACGCTGATCAGCGAGCACGACGAGGCCGGGTCGGGCCAGCAGGAGCTGTACATCGTGCTCGACGGGCAGGCGACCTTCGAGGTCGACGGCAAGACGGTCGACGCGCCCCCAGGAACACTCGTGTACGTCGGGCCGGAGTCGCGTCGCAAGGCGACCGGCGACGGAACGGTCCTCGCCGTCGGCGCCGCACCCGGCGAGGCGTACCAGGGGATCGACTGGGGTGAGGCGTGGCCGTTCCACAGAGACTCCATGACGGCCTACGGCGAACAACGCTACGCGGACGCGCTCGAAGCGGTTCGCGCTGGCCTCGAGCACATGCCGGACCACGCGGGCTTGCATTTCAACTACGCGTGCTTCGCAACGCTTGCGGGCGACACCGGCGACGACACGTTCACCCACCTCCGACGGTCCGTCGAGCTGCGCCCGCAGTTCCGCGAGGACGCGCGCAGAGACGACGACTTCGCCGCCGTACGCGACGACCCGCGGTTCGAGCAGGCTCTTCGCTGAGCTTGATTAAGCTGCGCCCTCGTGGCTGAGGTTGTTGTCTTTCATCACGCGCAGGGCCTGACGCCTGGGGTCCTCTCGTTCGCTGATCGGCTCCGGGCCGCCGGGCACGTCGCGCACGTTCCAGATCTGTACGAGGGCAAGACCTTCACCGACCTCGACGAGGGCATTGGCTACGCCAAGGAATCCGGCTTCGACACGATCCTCGAGCGCGGTCGCGTTGCCGGTGAGGCCCTGCCCGACGGCCTGGTCTATGCCGGGTTCTCGCTCGGCGTGATGCCCGCGCAGATGCTGGCCCAGACGCGGCCCGGTACGAAGGGAGCCTTGCTGTTCAGCGCGGCTCTCCCGCCGGAGGAGTTCGGCGGCCCCTGGCCGGAGGGCGTCCCGCTCCAGATCCACATGATGGAGGACGACGAGTGGGTCGACGAGGACCTCCCCGCCGCCCGCCAGATCGTGGAGAACGTAGAAAGCGCGGAGCTCTTCCTGTATCCCGGCGATCGGCACCTGTTCGCCGACGACAGCCTCGCCGACTACGACGAAGAAGCCACGGCGCTGCTCGAAAAACGCGTGCTCAGCTTCCTCGACGACATCGAATAGCCGAAACAGCTCAGGCGGCCCAAAACCGAACGCGCGTCCAGTGCGTAGAGCCGATCGAGCAACTGATCATTTCTCCGCAGGAAAGGGGTCCTGAGCATGTCAAGCACGTCCTGGCGACGGTCGCCTCGGTATGCGATCGCGCTCCTCGCGCTCCTCGGGGCGCTCATCGTGCCGGCCTCGGCTGCCGCGACCGTCGAGACGTTTCACCGGTTCGAGGTGGACGCGACGGCGAACTACACCATCAACGAGCAGTGCCCGGACGGGTCGACCAGCCAGACACTCGTCACGGTGATCGGCGGGCACGAGGAAGAATCCGAATCGGGTGTCACCACGCTCGACAGCGATTTCGTGACCGTGCTGATCCGCGGTTTCGACTGCGACTTCAACCTCATCAACGACCGCGGCTCCGGCGCGGCCGATTTCACGTTCTCGCCCTCGTTGCAAACCGCAGCAGTCACGGGGACGATCACCACGCGCGACGACAGGGAGGTCGCCGTAGCCATGACCTGGGACGGCACCGGCCCGATCGAGACGACGAACAACACCACGACGTTCCCCGGCTTCGTCGGCCACTTCCAGGGAAAGCGCCGGGACGCAGTGGCTACCGGGACCGTGGTCGTCGACGGCGAGACGCTTGTCGACGGCTCCACGACCAACGCCGAGATCGAGACGCTGGAGGACAGGAACACCACAACGCCCTCTTAGAGCTCGACCTTTGCAGTGCGGGGCGGGGTGACTCGCTCCCGTCCCGCACTCTCACCCCGAAAGCTTGACGACCTGGCGGATCGTGCCGGCCCGCTGGTGGCGCGCCTCGATGCCCAGCTCTGCGCCTTCAGGAGCCTCGATCACCCACTCCGCCTTGGCGCGGTCACCCGTGGCGTCGTCGCCCCACCACCACAGAGCGCTCCGCTTGTGCACCCGCCCCTCCAGCTGGCCCAGGGCGACCTTCTTGTCACCGGCCAGGAGCTTCGAGCCCTCCGGCAGCGTCAGCTCGACCTCCAGCGGACGCACGGCCTTGCGCTCGACCGCCTTGTCGCTCACGTTGGTCGGTAGCCACCCAGTGTTGTGCAGGACGAGCCGCACGCGGTAGGCGCCCTCGCCAACCGACTCCACGTTCAGCGAGTGCACCTCGAGCCGCGGGGAGATGAGCAGGTGCCAGATCGCGAAGTCCGCATGGGGAGCCACCTCTCGCTCCAGGAACTTCGGAGGCACGTTGCCCCACGCGAACATCATGTCCCAGCCGCCGAGCTCGACTTCGCCGAGCTGCGGATGCTCGAACGGGTACCAGTCGACGTAGCCCTTCCCGTCCAGCTGCTCGTCGTTCCACTTGAGCAGCTTCAGGTCGTCCTCGGGCTCGTGATCGCGAATCCACTCGATGAAGCCGTAGTCGGTGATGCCCGCCTCGCGCTGAGGGCTCCAGAACTCCGTCGTCCACGAGTAGACGCCGTTGTGGTCGTAGAACCAGTCGTGACCCCCACCCTTGATCGTCTGCTTGGGGTCGTACTTGAAATCGTGGAACACCGAGACCGCCGGATACCCGGTGAGCTTCGTCGCCTGCTCGCCGATCAGCTTGTACGCGCGTAGGTCCCCCGTGGGGTAATGCTCGTCTGCGTAGCCCGCGTACGGGCGCAGATGGACTCCGGAGAAAGTGTGGTACGCGATGTGGCCCGTGATGTTCGGGCGCGCGACGACAGCCTCGACCATCGCGCGCGTCTCGGGCTCGGAGGCGGGGAACGGCCCGGCGCCGGCCTGCTCTCCCTCGGGTGCCCACTCCATCGGGAAGTTGCGGTTGAGATCGAGCCCTTCGAGCGGCGGCGCGACCTTGATCGTGATCCCGTCGTAATTGCGGATCGTGCCCTCCCAGAGCAGGCGGTAGTACTCGCCGCCTTCCTCGTCGGGGTCGCGCCGCACCATCAGGCGCGGCTCCTCCGCATGCGGCTTCCAGGCGCCATTCGCATCGCGCATGCGCATCATCAAGACGCGCCCGTCGCCGTCCAGATCCTCCTCGTGCAGGCCGTCCTGCTCGTCGAGCAGCGGATACGGACGCACGCTCGAGCGCACGAAGCGCGGCCGGTCGGCCAACGCGAGCTCAGCGCCATCAGGGTTGAGCCGCGGAATGACGTAGAACGTGCGCGTGTCGAGGACGCGCGTGACTTTCTCGTCGCTCCCGTAGCCCTGGAGGAGCCGCTGGACGAGATTGAGCGCGGCTGTGCATCCGGTCACCTCGAGCGCGTGGATGTTGGCTTCGACCAGGAAGGCCGGCTTGTCGAGGTCGGCGCCCGTCTCGAAGTTCGTGATCGTCGCCAGCCAGATGTCGCGGCCCTCGTACGACTTGCCGATCGACTCCACGCGAATGAGCTCCGGGCGCTCCGACGCCCACGCCTGCAGTAGCTCCGTGAGCTCGTCGTACTTGTAGAACGAGTCGAAACGGACGTCAGGCACTACGCACCGAGCTCGTTCAGCAGCGGCCCGGTGTCGAGCGGGTCGTAGCCGAGGCGCGAGGCGATGTCCTCGCTGGAGGGACGCGTCCCCTCGCTGAAGAGCTGCCGCAGGCGGTCACCGGTGTCGGGCGAGCGCCACCAGTCCTCGCCCACCTCGCGCACGAAGTGCTCGCGCAGCTGGGCGGATCTGATCCACGCACGCAGGTAGTCGGCCGAGTAGAAGCCCGCATCCATGTCCGCGAGATAGGCGTCAGGCCGGTACCTGATCCCGGTCGCGGCGGTCAGCCGCTCCGAGTAGCCGTCGGGCGAGCCGCCGTCGTCGCCGAAGCGACGCCAGAAGTCGAGCTCGAACCCGAACTTCGCCGCATAGCGGCGGAAGAGCAGCGCCTCCAGGAAGGTCGTCGCCTCGGCGTTTGTCTGAGCCTCTTCGTCCGAGAGATCGAAGTATTCAGCGTGCCAGGCGGGCTCGCGCGAGATGGCCTCGACGATGTACGAGAAGATCTCCGTGTGCGCGTGGTCGCGCGCAAGGTTGCGGAACGTGTAGGGCAGCTCGGGGTCGCAGCCTGCGAAATGGAGCGCGTGGCCGGCTTCGTGGAGGAACGCCTGGTAGTCGTGCAGCCCGCCGGCGGCTCTCGTGATCAGGTGGACGACGTTCGGCGCGTCGGACGAGATCACACACGCCCGCGGCGACTTCTGCGGGCGATCCTCGATGTCGAGGTTGATCTTGGGATCGTTGGCGAGATCGAAGCCGAGCGGGATCAACGTCGCCAGGCAGACCTCCGTCGCTCGATCCTTCGTGTACGTGCTCTCGAGCGGAGAGAGCCGGCGCAGGTAGCTGACGTGGTACGACGACGGCACGTCCTCGCGCTCGGAACCGAGCAGGCGCTCGAACCAGCGGTCACGCAGAGCCGAGAATGCCTCCGCGGAAGCGTCGCTCGCTCGCTCGAGCACGGCGTTCAGCTCGTCCAGCGAGATCCCCTTTTCCTCCTCGTTGCGCTCAACCGCATCCGAGATGCCCGACAGCTCGGCCGCGAGCTCCTCGTCGGCGGTGAGCAGCGCGAGCCGATCGTCGTTGAACCCGGCCGAGGCGTCGCCGTGCAGGGCGCCGAGCTCCTCGCGGGCCTCGTACTCCGGCAGCACGGCGAGCATTGCCTGAGCTGTGCGAAGCGGCATGCTCTCCCCTCGGAAGGAGACGCGAGCGGCGAGCATGGCGTTCTCGAGCTGATCGCGGCGCTCCGAGAGCTCGGAGGCCGCCAGACCGGCCTCGCACGCCTTGCGCAGGCGGTAGACACGTTCGCGATCCTCGTCTCCCGCGCTCTCTTCAGCCGAGCGGAGAGCCTCGAGCTGATCCCTGGTGAAGAGATCCGGATAGCGGGCGATGATCGCTGCCTGCTCGGAGACTTCCTTCTCGCCGACACGCACGGCGCGGCCCTCCTCCGCGCGCTCGAAGAGATAGCTGCGGAGGCGGTCCTCGTACTCGGTTGGGCTACGGACGGCTGCGACGCTCATCGTCGGGAATCTACATACCTACATCGGCCCCGGGAACGATCAGGGCGTGGCGGGCTCGCCCGCGGCGAGCGTGCGAACCGCCTCCGAGAGGACCTCGAGCTCGAACGGCTTGCGGATGAACATGACCCCTTCCTCCCGGGGCGGATCGACCTCGGATGTGCCGCTTAGCAGGCACACCCCGGTCTTCGGGTACTGCTCGCGCAAGATGGGAAGGAGCTCCAGGCCGTGCCGGTCCCCGACGTGCAAGTCGAGCAGCACGACGTCCACGTGCTCCGCGCGCAGCAGCTCCTCCGCGCGCTCGATCCTCGGCGCCTCGAGGACCTTGTAACCCTCAAGTTCGAGGTTCACGCGGCACAGCAGCCGCAATGAAGGGTCGTCTTCGACCACGAGTACTGTCGCCCGTGTTCCTCCCGTTGCGGCTTCGGATCCTGGGTGCATTCGAAAAGTGGTTCGACGACTAGACGAAGAAGCCCGACTCGATCTTGCTCTCTGCGTTTTCGGAAACGCGCTCTTTGCGGGTATTTCCTGATCGAAATCCGTACCTCGTTCGAGTGATGGGCCGTTTACCTTTTAGAAATGAGAAACGAGGACGACCGGGGGTCTCTGGCTCTCGCGCTGCGCACAGCCGTTGAGCGCCTCGGCCCCACCCCCGACATCCGCCGGCGCGCCTGGCGGGAGTTCCAGCGCGCGCTCGATCCGCTGGCGCGCCCTAGGCCGCTGCCGCGCGCGCGCTTCTGATCCGCTCGACCGACTTGGCGCGGCCGAGCAGCTCCAGGCTCTCGAAGAGCCCCGGTGACACCTTCGAGCCCGTGACCGCGACGCGGATGGGCTCGAACGCCGCCCGCGGTTTCAGCTCCAGCCTCTCCGCCAGGCCGCGGAGACCGGCCTCGATCGCCTCGGCCGTGTAGGGCTCGAGACTCCCAAGCTCCTCCTCCGCCGCGGCGAGAACCGGCTCCGAGCCGTCGAGCACCGTGGGATCGGGCTCGACGTCTCCGAACAGGAAGCCTGCGAAGGCCGGAAACTCGCCCAGCTTCGCGATCTTCTCCTGGACGTGCGGCGCGGCAGCGCGGATGAGCCCCTCGTCCCACTCCAGGCCCTGCTCGCGGAGGTAGCCGAGCAGCGTGTCCGCGTACTCCTCGGGCGAGAGCGCCCGCAGGTAGACACCGTTCAGCCAGTCGAGCTTCGCGTAGTCGAACGTGGCCGGGCTCGAGCCGACCCGCTCGAGCGTGAAGCGCTCGATCAGCTCGTCGCGGCTCATGATCGTCGTCTTGTCGTCGTAGCTCCAGCCGAGGAGGGCCAGGTAGTTGACGAGGGCCTCCGGCAGGTAGCCCTCGCGCCGAAACTCCTCGACCGAGATCGCGCCGTGGCGCTTGGAGAGCTTCTTGCCGTCCTCGCCGAGGATGCTGGCGAGGTGGCCGTACGCGGGCAGAGGAGCTCCGAGCGCCTCGAGGATGCGGATCTGCTTCGGCGTGTTCGAGATGTGGTCGTCGCCGCGCAGGACATGCGTGATGCCGTCCAGCCAGTCTTCGACGGGTGATGCGAAGTTGTAGGTCGGCCGGCCGTCGGCGCGAACGATGACGACGTCCTCGAGCTTCTCGCTCGGGTACTCGATGCGCCCCCTGATCAGGTCGTCCCAGGCGGTGACACCCTCGTCGGGCATGCGCATGCGGATGGCGCCCTCGTCCTCGTAGGCCTTGCCCTCGGCGACGAGGCGCTCGGCCTCCTGGCGGCAGTGCTCCATGCGGTCGAGCTGGAATGTGACCTCTTCGTCCCAGTCCAGCCCTAGCCAGCTGAGCGAATCCTGGATCTGCTGGACCGCCTCGACAACCTCGCGGCTGGTGTCGGTGTTCTCGATGCGCAGGCGAGACTGGCCGCCCTCGTGACGGGCGAAGAGCCAGTTGAAGAGTGCGGTGTGCACCCCGCCGATGTGCAGGAAGCCGGTGGGGCTGGGCGCGAAGCGGACGACCGGTTGCACGGGGCTATCGTAGGCGTCGTGCAGCTCGGGGCTCACGTCTCGTCGTCCGGTGGCATCCACACGGCCATCGATCGCATCGAGGCGATCGGCGGCGACTCCGTCCAGGTGTTCACGCAGAGCCCGCGCGCGTGGCGGCCGACGAACCACGACCCGGCGAACTTCGTTCGCTTCAAGGAGCGGCGCGAGGAGGCCGGGATCGACGGCGTCCTGTGCCATGCGCTGTACCTCGTGAACCTGGCGAGCCCGAAGGAGGACATCTACGAGAAGTCGGTCGCTGCGATGTGCAACACGGTCGACGTGGCTTGCGAGATCGACGCCGACGGAGTCGTCTTCCACATCGGCTCGCACCTGGGCGCAGGCATGGACGAGGGCATCGACCGTGTCTGCGCGGCCCTCGCGAAGGTGCTCGAGCGGTGCTCGGGCACGACGTGGCTGCTGATGGAGAACTCGGCGGGCACAGGGGCGACGATCGGCAGGTCGATCAGCGAGCTGGCGCTGCTCTACGACCGTCTCGAGGGCCACCCCCGGCTCGGCGTCTGCCTCGATTCATGCCACCTCTTCGCGTCGGGCTATGACGTCACCGACCCTGATGCGCTCGACGCCGTGCTCGACGAGCTCGACGGCGCGATCGGCCTCGACCGCCTGCGGGCGCTCCACGTCAACGACTCAGCGGCGCCGCTGGGCTCGAACCGCGATCGGCACGCGAACATCGAGGAGGGCCTGCTCGGCAAGAAGCTCGGAGTCTTCCTGGGGAACCCGCGCCTGCAAGGGCTGCCCGCAGTGCTCGAGGTAGCCGGCAAGGACGGCCACGGCCCGGACGCGAACGAGATCAAGAAGGTGAAGAAGCTCCACGCCCGCGCGACCGCGAAGGTCTCCCGGTAACCGCCGCGCTTACGGCATGCGCGGGACACACCTGAAAGATCCACGTTCGCTCGGGGCCGGCCGCGTGCCTCCCTCCACGATGAGCCTATTCGCGAACGTCGCACGCATGGGTGACACAGGTGTGCCGAAAAGAAAACGAACGCTCTAGGCGTTCGGCTTGACCTGCGCGAAGACCCTGAAGGTCGGCTCGCCGACCGGGAGCTCCGAGAACTCCGGGTTCACACAGCCGAGCTCGTCACCGCGCGCCTCGTAGCACGACTCGACCTCGACCTGGCACATGGGCAGCGGCCGCCGGTTGGCGCGCACGGCACCGAACCCGTCCCGCTCCTCGGCCTCGAGCAGGAGCAACAGGTCGATCTCGACGCCGAAGATCTTCTGCATGCACCCCATGTACTGCCGACCCTGCTCTTCGAACGAGTAGAGGAACGGGCACGACCGAGCGACGCACGCCGATGGGTACACGACCTTGTCGCAATGGACGTCGCAGCGCCTGCACTCGACCTCATCCTGTGGGTGGAGAGGGAGTTGCTGGACCTCGGCGATCAGCCGTCCCATGTAGGCCAATTGTGGGTGCGCAGAACCTGCCCCGCAAGTCTTGACATGAGCGCCAGAAAATGCTTGGCCGGAGCTAGTCGCGGAGTGCGTGTCGACGAAGTTGAGGACGTCCATCTGGGTGAACGCGAGGTAGTCCGGCTCGCCGCCCTCCGGATGCTCGTCGGCGCGAAACCAGAGCGCCTGGACGGTCGTCATTCCGAGCTCACCGGCGCCGCGGATGTCCTCGTAGAGACGGTCGCCGACGAAGACGGTCTCCTCGGGCTCGACCTGGAGCGCCTCGAGCGCCGCGCGGAAGATCGCGGGGTCGGGCTTGCGCCTCCCGACCTCCGACGAAAACACGGCGAAGTCGAGTCGCTCCGCGAGGCCCATCCGCTCCAGGTCCGGCTGCAGGATCTCGCGAGGGTCGAAAGCGTTCGAGACCAGGCCGAGCTTGAGACCGCGGTTGCGCAGCGCGTCGAGGAGTGCGTGCGTGGTCGAGCCCAGCACGAACGCCGGTGCCCACGCGGTGTGCTCGGCCTTCAGGTAGCGCATCAGCTCCTCGTCCGAGACCTCGACCCCGAAGTGCCCGAGCAGCTCGCGGACGAGACCCGGATACTCGATCTCCTCGATCGTGCCCGGCGCCCAGAAGAGCGGCTCGTAGTGCTCCCGAACGTGCGCCGCGACCGCATCCCCGTCCGGGAGCCCGTCACGTCCCAGCGCAGCCAGACCCGCTCTGTGCCCCGCCTCGACCAGCTCAGGGTCGTACGCGAAGTCCATGAGCGTGTCACCCCAGTCGAAGAGGACGGCCCGCAGCACGGTTGTCTAGGGTAGTCGCGTGGCGCGAAAGATCCTCTGGGCGTCTCTCGCGCTCGTCCCGGTCGTGCTCTTCGCAGAGTTCGTTCTCCACGTCGGGGACGTCGCGCTCTTCGTGCTCTCGGCCGTGGCGCTGATCCCGCTCGCCTGGCTGATCGGCGAGGCGACCGAGCATGCCGCCCACCACACAGGCGCCGGCGTCGGCGGCTTCCTCAATGCGACGTTCGGGAACGCGCCGGAGCTGATCATCGCGCTGTTCGCGGTCGCGGAGATGAAGTTCGAAGTCGTGCGCGGCTCGCTGACCGGAAGCGTCGTCGGCAACCTGCTGCTCGTCCTCGGCTTCTCGCTGCTCTTCGGCGGAAAGGGGGCGATCGACCGCGAGTCCAGCTTCACGTCGCTGGCCCTGATCGCAGTCGCCGTGCTGGTCTTCCTCATCCCGTCGGTGCCGAGCTGGGACGGGGATCCCGAGCGCCACGACTTGGCCCTGCTCACGATCCCGGTCTCGATCGTCCTCCTGCTCCTGTACCTCGTGGTGACCTGGATCTCGCTTCGACGGCATCGCGAGCTGCATTTGATGGAGGAGCCCTCCGACATGCAAGCGTGGTCGCTGCGACTAGCGCTCGGCGTGCTGGCCGTGGCGACGGTCGCCACGGCCCTCGTCGCGGAGGCCCTCGTGGGGTCGTTGGAAACGTTCGCGGAGAAGGCCGGCCTCACGGAGTTCTTCGTGGCGGCAGTGATCGTGGCGATCGTCGGCAACGCTGCCGAGCATGGAGGCGCGGTGGTCGTCGCGTACCGGGGCAAGATCAAGCTCGCCGCGGAGATCGCGCTGGCGTCGAGCGCACAGGTTGCGGTCTTCCTGATTCCGGCGGTGGCGCTGCTCGCGTGGCTGATCGATCCGCTCGCGCTTTCGTTCCGGCTGGTCGAGGTCGTCGTGGTCGGCGCCTCGGTGCTCGCGACCGCGGCGCTGCTCGCGCAGGGTCAGTCGAGCCGCGCCCGCGGGGTGGCGCTGATCGCGATGTACGTCGTGGCGGCGGCGGCGTTCTTCATCGCCGGCGACCGCTAGCGACTAAACGCGCGCGGGCACGCCGAGCGCGCGCGGGATCAGCTCGACGGCCCGCTCGATGTCCTCGTCGGAGATATCGAGGTGCGTCACCGCACGGAGCCTGCTGCCCATCGTCGTCGAGAGTCGCACGCCTTCGTCCAGGAGTCGCTTCATAGCCTCCATCTGGCTGAGCCCGAGCGCGCCCACGTCGATCTGAACGAAGTTCGTCTCGACCTGGTCGAGATCGACGGGCAGGCCTGCCTCGACCAGAGCCTCGGCCAGCCGGCGCGCTCGCGCGTGGTCGTCAGCCAGGCGGTCGACGTGCTGGTCGAGCGCGTAGACGCACGCCGCTGCCGCCATCCCCGCCTGTCTCATCGCGCCACCGAACTGGTGCTTGAATCGCCTGGCCCGCAGCATGCGCTCGCCGGAGCCCGCGACGACGGCTCCGAACGGGCAGCCCAGGCCTTTCGAGAAGCAGATCGTGACCGTGTCGCCATGGCGCGCGATCGAGGCCGGCTCTTGCCCGCTTGCAACCGCGGCGTTGAAGAGCCGCGCCCCGTCGATGTGCAGCGCGATCTCGAGCTCACGGCACGCAGCCGCCAGCGCCTCGATCTCCGCGACGGGCCACACCCTCCCGCCTGAGCTGTTGTGGGTGTTCTCGATCGCGACGATGCTCGTCGTCGGCGTGTGCCCGAGGTCGCCGGAGCGAGCCTTCGCTCGCACCTGCTCGGGCGTGAAGCGCCCGTTCGGCGACGAGATCGGCCGCGCCATCAGCCCGGCAAACACGGCCGGCCCGCCCAACTCGGAGAGGAGGATGTGCGACTCCTCCTCGGCGATCAGCTCGTCGCCCGGATCGGCCAGGACGCGCAAGGCGATCTCGTTGGCCATGGTCGCGGTCGGGACGAAGACGGCTTCCTCCTGCGCCAGGATCTCCGCCATCCGCGCCTCGAGGTCGTTGACCGTCGGGTCCTCTCGAATCTGCTCGTCACCGACCTCGGCAGCGGCGATCGCCGCGCGCATGCCCGAGGTCGGCCGGGTGGCCGTGTCCGAACGGAGATCGATCACGAACTTATTGTGCCGGTCTCAGGGGGTGGGGCCGGAAAGGCTCGGGTACCGATTCGTGAGCAGCAACAGGTAGCTATAGGTCTGCGTTTCGTAACGAAGACAGTAGATCCCCAAGTCCTGCATGCCTTTCGGCATCCGCCCGATCGCGAGGCAGACGAACCAGCCGAGGAAGGCGATGATCTGCCGAACCTGGCTGAAGACCCACGCGAGAATGAGGGCCGGGATCGCCAGGATGATCCGTAGAAGGATCGTCCATCTCGGTTGCGGCTCGGGCGGGTCGACGTGGAGGTCGACCGTGTAGTTGCCCAGCTGCCCGTTGAAAGGCGGGTACGGGTTCGCGAGCAGCGAGATGTACGCGTTCAAGTGCGTGCTATAGCGCTGGTACTTGGTCAGGAAGCTGTGCATGCCGTCGGGCAACCGTCCGGTAAACAGCGCCGCGAACCAGCCGACAATGATTACGAAGAATGCGGCGATCGCCCACAGAGTGATCCAGATGAAGTGTGGAATCGCCAGCAGTAAACGGAAGAACACGGTGAGGCGGGAGCGCTTGAGATCGTCCGTAAGGATTAGCCGGATGGGATGGTCGGCGCCCGGCTCCAGCGCGGCAGCCGTCGTGACTTCCGGCTCCGCGGGCGGTGGCTCAGGGGGAAGCTCGCTCATCGGACGATCCTAACCTCCCCATGAGGGATCGGCTTTCTTTCGCGTCGTGCCGATTCAGGGGGCCTGCAAGCAATTGAAAAGAGGGCCGCATGAACTTTGCAGTCTCTCTGTGGCATCTCGTCGAACAGGACAGGTTGGTCCGCTGGGGCGCTTACGCGTCCGCCGGGCTCGTGTGGTTCGCCCTCGCCTGGGCGGATTCGAGAATCCTGCTCGGATTGCCCCTACTCGCCCTGGGCATCTGGGCCGCCCGGCGCGTGCGCGGCGAGCAGGTCGAGGACGAAGACGACCTGTTCTAGCTAGGCACCCTTCTGGGCTTCGAGCTCGCGCGCCTCGCTCGGCTCGGCGGAGAGGTCGGGGTGGTCCTCGAACCCGTACTTGACGACCGCACGCTTCGCCGCCTTCACCTCGTCCACGCGCCGGACCGGGCGCTCGTGCGGCGCCTCCTTGATCACGTCAGGGCTCTCCGCCGCCTCGCGCGCGATCCCGAGCATCGCCTCTGCGAAAGCGTCGAGAGTCTCCTTCGCCTCGGTCTCCGTGGGCTCGATCATCAATGCCTCCGGGACGATCAGCGGGAAGTAGATCGTCGGCGGGTGGAAGCCGTAGTCCATGAGGCGCTTGGCGACGTCGAGCGCCGTGATGCCGTGCTCTTTCTTCAGCGTGCGCGCGGAGAGCACGAACTCGTGCATGCAGAGCCGGTCGAAGGGCAGGTCGTAGGCGTCCTTGAGCCGGGCCAGCAGGTAGTTCGCATTCAGCACCGCCACCTCGGACATCTCGCGTAGGCCCGGCCCGTAGGAGCGGATGTACGCGTACGAGCGGACGAAGACCCCGAACGGCCCGTAGAAGCCGCGCACCTTTCCGATCGACTTGGGCCGGTCGTAGTCGAGCCGGAAATCGTCCCGCTCGCGCACGATCGCAGGTACGGGCAGGAAGGGCTCGAGGCGATCGCGCACGGCGATCGGACCGCCGCCGGGGCCGCCGCCGCCGTGCGGCTGCGAGAACGTCTTGTGCAGGTTGAAGTGGACGATGTCGAAGCCCATATCGCCCGGACGGGAGATGCCGCAGACCGCGTTCAGGTTGGCGCCGTCGTAGTAGAGGAGCGCGCCGGCCTCGTGGAAGATGGCCGCGATCTCCTCGATGTGCTCGTCGAAGAGACCCAGCGTCGAGGGATTCGTCAGCATCAGACCGGCGGTGTCCTCGTCGACCATCCCGCGCAGGTGCGCGACGTCGATGTTGCCGCGCTCGTCCGTCTCGACCTTCTGCAGCTCGAAGCCGGCCATCGTCACGCTGGCGGGGTTCGTCCCGTGCGCCGTGTCGGCGACGACGACCTTGTGCCGCTGCTCGCCGCGATCGGCGAAGTAGGCGCGCATCAGCATCAGCCCGGTGAGCTCGCCCTGCGAGCCGGCTGCTGGTTGCAGCGAGACCGCAGGCAGCCCCGCGACCTCGGCGAGCTCGTTCTGCAGCCGCCACATGAGCTCGAGCGCACCCTGCGCGCCCTCCACTTCCTGGAGCGGGTGGAGATCGCGGAAGCCCGGCAAGTTGACCACGCGCTCGTTCACGCGCGGGTTGTGCTTCATCGTGCAGGAGCCGAGCGGGTAGAAGCCCGTGTCGATGCCGAACGTGCGCGTCGAGAGCTCCGTGAAGTGCCTGACGAGCTCGGGCTCCGAGATCTCGGGCAGGCGCGGCGGCTCCTCGCGCGCCAGCTCGGGCGGGACCTCCACGCCGGGCACGTCGTACGACGGCAGCGTCGATGCGCGTCGGCCCGCGCTCGACTTCTCGTAGATCAGCTTCATGCGGCGAGCACCTCGGCAAGGCGGTCGATGTCGGCCGGCGTGCGCTTCTCGGTCACGCTCACGAGCAGCGCGTCTTCCATGCCGGCGTAGTCGCGCTTCAACGCGTAGCCCGGATGGACGCCCTTGGCGCGAGCCTCGCGGATGACGTCCTCGGCAGGCCGTCCGACCCGAACGGCAAACTCCTTGAATGTTGTCTGATCTGGAAACAAGAGCGGGAGCCCGAGGCGCTCCTTCGCGTAGGCGGCGAGGCCCATGCAGGTCTCCCCCACCTCGCGCAGCCCCTGAGGCCCGAGCCACGAGAGGTAGACGAGCCCGGCGAGTGCGAGCAGCGTCTGATTCGTCGTGATGTTCGAGGTGGCCTTCTCGCGGCGGATGTGCTGTTCGCGGGTCTGCAGGGTCAGGACATAGGCGCGCTTGCCGTCGACGTCGGTGGTCTCGCCGACGATGCGGCCGGGCATGCGCCGCACATACTCCGCGCGGGCGGCGATGAACCCGTAATGCGGCCCTCCGTACGCCTGGTAGTTGCCGGCGGGCTGGCCCTCGCCGATTGCAAGCGCGGCGCCGTACACGCCCGGCGCCTCGAGGACGCCGAGCGAGAGCGGGTCGACGTGCGCGACAGGTAAGGCGCCGGCCTCGTTGGCGGCGGCTACGAGGTCCGGGGCCGGCTCCAGGACGCCGAAGAAATTCGGCTGCTGGAAGATCACGCAGGCGGCGTCGCGGGCGGCCTCGCCGAGCTCGTCGGGATCGGTGGCACCGTTGCGGTGCGGCACCTCGACGACCTCGAGACCGAAGCCGGGCGCATAGGTCTTCACGACCTGCCTCGCCTGCGGGTTCAGAGCCTCGGCGAGAACGACCTTAGAGCGCCCGGTGACGTGCTTGGCGACGTAGCAGGCGTCGGCCGCCACCGTCGTCCCGTCGTAGCCGGACGCGTTCGAGACCTCCATGCCGGTGAGCTCGCAGATGGCCGTCTGGTACTCGAAGATCGCCTGCAGGACGCCCTGGCTCATCTCGGGCTGGTACGGCGTGTAGGCGGTCAAGAACTCGCCGCGCTGGAGGACTGCGTCGACGACCGCCGGGACATAGTGGTCGTAGATCCCCGCGCCGAGGAACGAGAGCTCCGCTCCCGTGTGCACGTTTTTCGCCGCCAGCTCCTCGAGGTGCTTGACGAGCTCCTGCTCCGACAGAGCGGGCTCGAGCTCGAGGTCGCCGCGGAAGCGCACGCCCTCCGGGATGTCTCGGAAGAGCTCCTCGATCGAGGAGACCCCGATCGCCGCGAGCATCTCCTCGCGGTCGCGGTCCGTCAGTGAGAGCTGGCTCACTGCTCTGCGACGAAGGCCTTGTAGGCCTCGGCGTCCATCAGGTCGTCGACCTCGGAGGGCTTACCCAACTTGATGCGGACGAGCCAGCCCTCGCCGTACGGATCGGCGTTGACGGTCTCGGGCTCTTCGACGATCTTCTGGTTGACGGCGACGATCGTTCCCGAGAGCGGCGCGATCACGTCGGACACGGCTTTCACGGACTCGACCTCGGCGTATCCAGTCCCTTGCGCCACGTCGGCTCCGTCCTCGGGCGGCTCGTAGTGCACGAGATCGCCGAGTGCGTCCTGCGCGAACCAGGTGACGCCGAGCGTTGCCTCGTCGCCCTCGATGCGGGCCCAGTCGTGCTCAGAGTGGTAACGCAGGTCGTCGGGGTAGCTCTCGGCCGCAGCCATTAGTGCTCCTTCCGGTGATGCTGTCGAGATTCTGGGTCGCGAGCGCCAAGCCAGAGACCGCACTCGTCCGCGGCCAAGGCTAAATGCCTTGGCAAGGGCGAGGGTGGGTTCTGGCGCTGTGCGATCGCGGGCCAGAAGCCGACGAGTGTCGCCGGGAGGAGCACTAGTCCTCCTCGCGTTTGTAGATGGGTTTCTTCACGATCTCCGCGCGCCGCGGTTTGCCGCGCACGTCGATCGTCACATTCGTGCCCGGCTCCGTGTGGGCAGAGTCGACGTAGCCCATGCCGATGCCTTTGTCGAGCATCGGGGAGTGCGAGCCCGACGTGACCTCGCCGCCCTCGGCGATCGGCATCCCCTGGCGCGGGATCCCGGACTCCGTCATCACGAATGCCACCAGCTTCCGGGCCGGCCCCTCGGCCTTCACCCTGCGCAGCTCCTCGACCCCGGTGAAGTCCTTGTCGAGCGCGCACGTCCACCCCAGGCCCGCGGAGATCGCGTCGGTATCCGGGCCGATGTCGTTGCCGTGGAGCGGGTAGCAGACCTCGAGTCGCAAGGTGTCGCGAGCGCCCAGACCGGCCGGAGTCGCGCCTCGCGCGGTGACCGCATCCCAGAGGGCCGGAGCGTCCTCCTCCATGACCATCAGCTCGACGCCCTGCTCGCCGGTGTAGCCGGTGCGGTTGATCATGCACTCGATGCCGTCCAGCTCGCCCATCGCCCAGGTGAAGGCGGGCGCGTCGTCGAGCCCGAGCCGCTCGAGCGAGCGCGGCCCCTGGACGGCCAGCAGCGCGTAGCGATCGGAAACGTCGCGCGTGTCCGAGCCGCGAATCTCCCGGTCCCGGATCCACTCGAAGGCGGCCCCCCGGTTCGAGGCGTTGACCACGAGCAGATAGCGGCCCTCTTCGAGCCGATAGACGATCAGGTCGTCGACGATGCCGCCGGTCTCGTTCGTGAGGAGCGTGTACTGAGCGCCGCCCACGTCCACCTTGTCCAGATCGTTGGAGAGGACCGACTGCAGGTGCTCACGAGCCTTCGGGCCCTCGACCTCGATCTCGCCCATGTGCGAGACGTCGAAGACGCCGCAATCCTCGCGGACGGCACGGTGCTCGGGGATGACCCCCTCGTACTGAACCGGCATCTCCCACCCGGCGAAGGGCACCATGCGCCCGCCGAGTGCGACATGGCGCTCGAAGAGCGGCGTTCGGAGCAGCGTCTGCATGCGCGGCTGATGCTAATGAACGGGACGTCGCCTACTCGCCCTGGAACGACGACGGCCGGCCCGTGGAGGCCGGCCATGTCGCCAGGCGGGCCAGGCAGGCCCGCTCGGGAGGGCAGAGCAGCAGATGCCCCGGCCCTCGATACCTAAACCGTTGAGCCGATATCCGTTCTTCTACGGATCGCGCAGGAAGGACGGCACCTCGAGAATGTCGTCCGGAAGCTCGAAAGCGCCTTCATTCTCCGTGGCGGGCCGTGCCTCGCCGTTCTCCTGGGCCGGCAGCGCCTCACGCTCGCGGCGGCGACGCCGGTAGCGCTCGGGGCCGAAGCCGGTGGCGATCACGGTGACACGCACCTCGTCGCGCACGCCCTGGTCGATGACGGCGCCGAAGATGACGTTCGCGTTCTGATCGGCTGCGCCGGTGACGACCTCGGCTGCCTCGTTCACCTCGAACAACCCCATGTCGGGGCCGCCCGTGATGTTCAAGAGCACTCCGGTCGCGCCTTCGATCGACGCCTCGAGCAGCGGCGAGGAGACCGCCGAGCGAGCTGCCTCGGTCGCACGGTTCTCACCGGAGGCGGAGCCGATACCCATGAGCGCCGAGCCGGCGTCGCGCATGATCGTCCGCACGTCGGCGAAGTCGAGGTTGACGAGGCCGGGGATCGTGATCAGGTCGGTGATCCCCTGCACGCCCTGGCGCAACACGTCGTCGGCGAGGCGGAAGGCATCGACGATCGACGTGTCCTTGTCGACGACCTGGAGCAGCCTGTCGTTCTCGATCACGATCAGCGTGTCGACCGACTCGCGCAGATCGCGAATCCCGAGCTCGGCTTGCTGTGCGCGCTTGCTCCCCTCGAACCCGAACGGGCGCGTGACGACTCCGACGGTGATCGCTCCGATCTCCTGAGCCAGCCCGGCCACAGTCGGCGCCGCGCCTGTTCCCGTGCCGCCCCCTTCGCCCGCAGTCACGAACACCATGTCGGCGCCCTTCAGCGCCTCCTTCAGCTCGTCCTTGCTCTCCTGCGCGGCGGCCTTCCCGACTTCCGGGTTGGCGCCTGCGCCGAGACCGCGCGTACCCTCGGCTCCGATCTGAATCTTCACATCGGCGTCCGTCATCAGGAGCGCCTGCGCATCGGTGTTGACCGCGATGAACTCGACGCCGCTGAGACCTGCGTCGACCATGCGGTTGACGGCGTTCGTGCCGCCGCCACCGACACCGGCGACCTTCAGGACTGCCAGGAATTTGCTGGACGGATCGCGCATGTTCACTGGGACTGATACCTCAACCTGTAGTGGAGCCTACGCTCCGGGCCGGACAGAGACCGCCAGAGACTACGTGCCAAAAACCCGCATGTCAACGGCGCTTGGCGCCGTTAAGACTCAAGCTCAACCTTAGACTTGAGGCTCGACGTGCGAGACGGGTCGCTCTGGGACGCTGACGTCCACGTAGCCCTCTCCCGGTGCCACGAGCGTCGCCAGGATCTCCCGCGCGACCGCCACTTTCAACGGCAGGTCGTATGGGGAGCCCAGCCGGATCTCGGTCCCGCTGCGTAGTACGAGATCGACCTCACCGTCCCGCGCCCGCGCCTCGCGGATCCGGGCCGCGAATTTGGAGTCGGCTGCGACCACGGTGCCGAGGGCCTGTGCGGGCGCACGGGCCTCGAGCTCCGTAAGGATGGTTCCGTCACGCGGAGCCGCCAGGCGGGCGACCCAGATCCGCGGCAACAGAGCCGGGCGCGCCGCCGGCAATTCGCGCAGGACTCTGCCCCGCTCGGAGACGAGCCAGGCATCGGCGCCGCGTCGCAACACCGCGACGGGCCGCTCCGCGACGACGGTGACCCGCAGGGTCCTCGGGTAGGCGCGATCGAAGCCGATCGCCTGCACGTCTGGCAAGCCGGCCAGGGCCCGATCGATATCGGCCGCGCTCACCGACGGGAGGCTCTTGCCGGTAAGTGGGGCCAGTGCTGCCTCGACGCGGCCGCTCACGCGAGGCGGAGCTCCCTGTACCTCGACCTGGTTGACGGCGAACAGGGAGGTCTGACGCGCTCCGGCGTACAAGGCGATTGCCCCGAGGATCAACCCGAAGCCGACCAGCAGCGAGCGGCCCGACGGAAGCATGCGCGCGACTGAATGGAGCCCCGTCGGGGCTTTGAGCGTCGCAACGCGGGCGGTCGGCTTGCGCTCGGCCACGCGGCTCACTTCGCCGTGGCGGACCGCGCTCCTACAGGGGCTCGAGCTCGATGGCGCCGAGGAGCCTGACCTCGTGCTCCAGGACGACGCCGAACTGCTCGCGCGCGCGGCGGCGAGCCTCGGCCATCAGCTTCAGGGCGTCTCGCGCCTTGGCCTCGCCTGCGTTCTCGATGAAGTTCCCGTGGCGAGGGGAGATCTGGGCCCCGCCGATGCGGTGACCCTTGAGCCCCGTGGCCTCGATCATCCGGCCCGCAGAGAGCTCGTGGTCGGGGTTCTTGAACACGCTGCCGAACGTGCGCTTGTTTGTCGGCTGTGCCGCCTTGCGACGTGCCTGCATGTCGGCGACAGTTGCCTTGATCTCCTCGACGGGCTTCGACATCAGGCGGAACTCGGTCCGTGCGACTACCTCGCCGGCCTGAAGAGCGGAACGGCGGTACTCCAGACCCAGCTCCTCTGCCGTCCTCCAGTCGGCCCCGTCCGCCGAGACGACCTGCGCGCGCACGAGGATCTGCTTCCAGTCTCCGCCGTAGGCGCCCGCGTTCATCGCGACTCCCCCGCCGACCGTGCCGGGGATGGCGCAGGCGAACTCGAACCCGCCGAGGCCCGCGGCCCGCGCGCGATGCAGGCCGACGGCGTTCGCGGCTCCGCCTCCGGCGACAAGGAGGTTGCCCTCTATGCCGACGCTTGCGAGCTCTCCGTCGAGCCTGACCACGACCGCGTCCACCCCTTCGTCCGCAACCAGCAAGTTCGATCCGAGACCGACCGAGATCGCCTCGACCCCCTGCGAGCGAGCAAGCGAGAGCGCATCGTGCAGCTCGGCATCCGTCGACGGCCGCGCGAACCACCTTGCCGGCCCGCCGATCCCAACCGTGGTGAACCGCGAGAGCGGGACCTGCTCCTCGATCACGCGCCCAACTCTGCGAGCAGCAGGGGCACGGCACGATCGACGTCGCCGGCGCCGATGGTCAGGACCACGTCTCCCGCCCGCGCCCTCCGCGCGAGAAAGCGCGCACCCTCCTCGACGCTGGGCGTCCACCCGACCGGCATCCCGGGTCGCGCTTCGGCGAGTGCGTCCACGACGAGCTTCCCCGTCACCCCCTCGATGGGCTCCTCGCGCGCGGGGTAGACGTCCGTCACGGCGACGACGTCGGCTGCGGCGAGCGCATGGCCGAGCTCGGTCGCGCAGTAGCGAGTCCGAGAGAAGAGGTGTGGCTGGAAGAGGACGAGCAGCCGCTCACCTCCAGCTGCGGCGAGTGTCGCTGCGATCTCCGCCGGGTGGTGCGCGTAATCGTCGACCACGGCCACGCCGTTGGCTGCACCGCGATCCTCGAGCCTGCGGCCGACTCCTTTGAACTCTGCAAGCTTGGCCAGCGCATCCGAACGTGGGATGCCCGCCAGCTCGAGCGCAGCCACCGCTACCGCCGCATTCCGGCGATTGTGCTCGCCGGCCACGCCCACGTCGGATTCGAGCGGGCCCAGCTCCTCCCCCCGGACGACCTCTGGGACCTCGGCCAGCCACGTCTCGAAGAGCTCTGCAACCTCGGCCCGAGATCCGAACTCGGCATGGTGATCCAGGTCGACGTTGGTGACGACCGCGATCTTCGGCCGCAAATGCGAGATCGTCCGGTCGGACTCGTCTCCTTCGACCACGAGCCAGCCCGACCCCGCGCGGGCGTTGCCGCCGAGCTGAGGCACCTCGCCTCCGATCAGGAACGCGGGGTCGGTACCGAGCTGGTCGAGCACGAAGGCGATCATCGCGGCGGTGGTCGTCTTCCCGTGCGCACCGGCGACCACGATCGAGTCCTGGAGCGTGACGAGCTCGGCCAGCAGTTCCGCGCGTGAGCGTCCCGGAACCTGGCCCGCGAAGGCTGTCGAGACGACCGCCTCCCAGCCTTTCGGCGCGCCCTCCGGGGAGTGGGAGATCGCGACCGGGATCCCGGCTGCGCGCACGTGCTCGAGGTACGGGGTCTCGTACCGGTCCCACCCGGCCACCTCCGCCCCCCAGGCCTGCGCGAGCAGCGCGTACCCCGAGAGCCCTGCGCCGCCGATGCCGACGAACCAGAGGCGGCGACCTTCAAGACGCAAGCGCGATCAGCTCCTCCGCGATCTCGTCTGCTGCGTTCGGTCTCGCGACCCGCAGCATCGCCTCGCTCATCTCCGTCAGCCGGTCGGGGTCGTCCAGCAGCGACCGCGCCAGGTCGGGCACGCGGCCGAGCTCCGTCTCCGGAACCGTGATCGTGCCCCCCGCGAGCTCGAAGAAGGCTGCGTTCTTGGCCTGGTGGTCAGCGGTCGCGAACGGATAGGGAACGAGAATCGCGGGGCGTCCGGCCGCGGCGAGCTCCCAAACGGAGCCGCCCGCGCGCGCGAGGACCAGGTCGCCGGCGCCGATCGCCGCGCCGAAGTCGTCCGTGAACGGAAGCAGCACGTAGTCGTCTCTCCGCACACGTCCACGAAGCTGCTCGAAATCGCGCTCGCCGGACAGATGGAGCACCGCGGGGCCCGACTGCCCGAAGCTCTCGACGGCCAGCTCGTTCAGGCTGCGCGCGCCCAGGCTTCCGCCGAAGACGACGAGCACCCGCGCGGCGGGCGGAAGGCCGAACAGCTTGCGAGCCGCATCCCGGGGCACGGCCTGGGAGCGGGCCGGGATCGGCCGTCCTGTGACCTTGTACTTCGGCCGGCCCTTGCCCTCGACCGGGAACGAGAGAAAGACGCGCTCGGCGAAGGGGGCCGCCAACCGGTTCGCGAGCCCGACATGTGCGTCGGCCTCCATCAGCGCCGCCGGGATGCCGAGCCGCGACGCCGCGTAGACCATCGGGCCGGCCACGTAGCCACCTCCTCCGAGCACCACGTCGGGCCGGCGGCGGCGGAGGATCTCCTTGCAGGCGCCGGGAGCAGCGAGTGCGCGCCCGAGCGCGCGGGCCTGCGCGATGCCGGGCCGGCGCGGCAGCCCCGAGACGCGAAACGTGTCGAGCTCGTACCCGGCGTCAGGAACGAGCCGCGCTTCGACGCGACCCGGCGACCCGGCGAACGTCACGCCTACCTCGCGCGCTACGAGCGCCTCCGCGACCGCCAGCGACGGCGCGACGTGGCCGACGGTTCCCCCGGCTGCGATCAGGCACCGAAGCTCTTGCTTGTCCGGCATCGCCTGCGATGTTAAGGAGCACACCGACCGCGGCGAGCGAAACGACCAGGCTCGACCCTCCGTACGACACGAACGGGAGCGTGATTCCGGTCAGCGGCGCGAGCCCCAGAACGGCTGCCAGATTGATCAGCGCCTGACCGCTAATGAGCGCGATCATCCCCGCCGCGAGCCTCTTCCCGAACGGATCCTTGCACCGGAGCGCGACGCGCAGGCCCGCGTAGGCGAGCGCCACGTAGGCACCGATGACGAGCGACGTGCCGATCAGCCCGAGCTCCTCGCCGATGATCGGCGAAGATCATGTCGGTGTGTGCCTCGGGCAGGTAGCTGTTCTTGGAGACTCCCTGGCCGACGCCGGTGCCGAAGATCCCACCGGAGGCGAGACCCATCATCGCCTGCACGGTCTGGTAGCCGGTGCCCTGCGGGTCCTGCCACGGGTCGAGAAAGGCGAAGAACCGTTCCCGCCTGTAGGGCGTGGCCCAGATGGCCGCGATGCCGACCGCGAGCATGATCGACCCGCCGCCCGCGAGCACGCGGATCGGCACACCCGACACGATCAGGATCGTGCCGACGACGACGACGAGCGCGATCACCGTCCCGAGGTCGGGCTCGATGAGGATCAGGGCGCAGAAGACGCCGACGGTCAGCCCGATCGGCCGCGCGAGCTCACCGAGTGAACGGGGAGCCCGGTGACGAGCGAGGTAGGCCGCCGCCCAGATCGCGAGCGAGATCTTCGCGAGCTCCGAGGGCTGGAAGGTGAGCGGCCCGAAGGTCAGCCAGCGGCGCGCGCCGTTGACCTCCTGGCCCACGCCGAGCACGGCGAGGCACAGGAACGCGCTCGTCAGGACGAGAATCGGCGCCAGGTACCGCAGGGTGCGGAAATCGGTTCTCGACGCGATCACGAGCAGGGCGATGCCGATGACGGCGTAGATGGCCTGCCGCTTGAGGTAGAAGCCGGGGTCGCCGCCGCCGAGGGCAGCCGGCGCCGAGGTCGCGCTGTAGACCATGACGAGCCCGAACGCGGTCAGGCCCAGCGTGACCAGGATCAGGATGTGCGACTCGAACTGGCCCTTCTTCATCCGAGCTCCTGCACGAGTCGCTTGAACTCGTCACCGCGCTCCTCGAAGTCGCGGAACTGGTCATAGCTCGCACACGCGGGCGCGAGGAGGACGACTGCGCCCTCACGCGCCTCGCGGGCAGCCGTTTGAACCGCTGTGGCCAGATCGCCGCTCTGGACGTGGTCGACGCCCGCCAGCTCGAGCGCGACCCCGATCTCGTTCGCCGCCTCTCCGATCAGATAGACGCGCTTCGCCCGACCCCTCAGGTCGAGGGCCAGCTCGGTGTAGCTCTCGCCCTTGCCCTGGCCCCCGAGGATCACGTACAACGGCGCGTCGTAGGCCGCGACCGCTTGTCGGGCCGCCGTCGTGTTGGTCGCCTTGGAGTCGTTGACGTAGCGAATGCCTTCCTTCTCGGCGACCAGCTCGAGCCGGTGCTCGACGCCTGTGAACGAACCAAGGGCCTTGGCGATCTGCTCCTCTGCCACGCCGATCGCACGCGCGACCGCGGTCGCGGCTGCTGCGTTCTCGCGGTTGTGAGCGCCCGGCATCAACGGCTCCGCCGGCAGCTCGTCGTCGGCGCCGAACTCGACCCGGGACGCGTGGCCCGCGACCTCGCCGAACCCGCGCGGGAGGACCGCGGTGTCGCCGGCTTCCTGGTTCTCGAAGATCCGCAGCTTCGCATCGCGATAGGCCTCGAGCGAGCCGTGCCGATCGAGGTGGTCGGGCTCGAGGTTGAGGAGTACCGCCACGCGGGGTCGCAGCTCGTGGATGTCCTCGAGCTGGAAGCTCGACAGCTCGCAGACGACCCAGTCGCCCTCGCCGACCTGCCCGTCCAGCTCCGTGAGCGCGCGGCCGACGTTGCCGGCGACCGGCGCCTCGAGCATCGCCCCGAGCAGCTCGCTGGTCGTCGTCTTGCCGTTCGTGCCGGTGACGCCGACGAGCCGGGCCGGCAGGAGCCGGTAACCGAGCTCGACCTCGCTCCAGACCGGGATCTCGCGCGCGCGAGCAGCCGCCACGAGAGCGGCATCTCCCGGCACGCCCGGGCTCTTGACGACGAGTTCGACATCATCGAGTAGCGAGTCCTCCTCGGATCCACGTCGAACTTCGACACCCGCTGCGGCAAGCCTCCCGGGGTCGATCTCGGCCTGGTCGAACCCGATCACGCTCACGTCGCGCTTCGCGAGGGCGAGTGCCGCCGCCTGCCCCGAACGCGCGAGGCCGACGACGAGGGCACGGCGCGGCAGCTTCATCGCAGCTCGCGGAAGCCGGAGAAGTAGTACTGGTAGTAAAGCGCGAACGCCACGGCGCAGAGAAGCCCGCCGACGATCCAGAACCGCACCATGATCTTGGTCTCGGACCAGGCCTTCATCTCGAAGTGGTGGTGGATCGGCGCCATCAGGAAGAGGCGCCGGCCGGAGTACTTGAACGAGAAGACCTGAATGATCACCGAGAGCGCCTCGACGACGAAGATCCCGCCGATCAGCAGGAGCAGGAGCTCCGCCTTGGTCATGATCGCGAAGCCGGCGAGCGCGCCGCCGATCGCCATCGATCCGGTGTCGCCCATCTGGAGCTCCGCGGGGAACGCATTGAACCAGAGGAAGCCGATCATCCCGCCGATCAGCGCCGCTCCCCAGATCGCGAGGTCCTGCGCCGCGTCGCGCCCAACGGGGACGTCGAGCTGGCCCTCGCGGATGTAGGCCAGCATGTTGATCGCGGTGAACGTGAAGAGCGCGATGATCCCGACCCCGACCGCAAGGCCGTCGATGCCGTCGGTCAAGTTCGCTCCGTTCGCAGCGCCGGCGATGATCAGGAACAGCAACACGAAGAAGCCGAACGAGAGCGCGATCGTCCAGTCGAGCACCGGCACGTAGACGGACTTGTCGATGTTCTCTTCGATCACGACCCAGCCGGCACCGACGGTGATCGCGGCCATCAGCAGGAGCTTCCATCTCCCGGAGAGGCCGAGGGAGCGACGATGCGTGACCTTGATGTAGTCGTCGATGAAACCGATCGCGCCGCACGCGAGCGTGATGAAGAAGACGGTCAGCCCCTCGGCGGTGTAGCGGCTCAGGATCAGGAACGGGATCGCGGCCGAGAGGACGAACAGGACGCCGCCCATGGTCGGGGTCCCCTGCTTGATCATGTGTCCGGCGGGGCCGTCCTCGCGGATGTGCTGGCCGTACTCCCTCGCGCGGAAAAAGGCGATCAGCTTGGGGCCGACGAGGATCGAGATCGCCATCGAGAGGATCGCTGCGGCGAGGACTCGTTCCATCTAGACGCGCACCGCCTCGATGGCTTCTGCCACGCGTTCGAGCCCGAGAGCCCGTGACGCCTTGACGAGGACGGCGTCGCCCGGCCGGAGCACTTCGTCCAGCACGGCGACGGCCTCCTCGGCGGTCTCGACCCAGCGCGCTTCTCCGTACTCGCGCGCGAGCGGGCCCACCGCCAGGACGATCGCCACACCGTGCTCGGCGGCGGCACGCCCGACCTCTGCGTGCAGGGCCGGAGCGTCCGGCCCGAGCTCGGCCATCTCGCCGAGGATCGCCACCTTGCGCCGGTCGCCCGCGCGCTCAGCGAGGTGCTCGAGCGCCGCTTTCATCGAGACGGGGTTCGCGTTGTAGGCGTCGTTGATCAGGAGGCCGCCGGCCGGAAGCTCGATCTCCTCACCACGCCAGCGCGAGAGCGCGATACCGCTCGCGCCGGTCTGGGCTTCGTCGAGCGGAAGCCCGAGCGCGTCGTAGGCATGGAGGGCGGCGAGGGCGTTCAACGCCTGGTAGCGCGCCGTGAAGGGCACGTCGAGCTCCACCTCGCGCTCCCCCACGTTCACGTCGTAGGTGCGCGGTCTCACCCGACGGCTCGAACTCGAGCACGTCCTCGGGCCGGAAACGGCGAACGTCGAGGTCGTCGCGCGCGAGGTACGGCTCCAGCAAGGGCTCGTCGGGAGCGACTGCGGTGCCACCTGCAGGGAGCGAGGCGACCACCTCTGCCTTGGCCTCCGCGACTCGCTCGACGGTTCCGAGTAGCTCCAGGTGAACCGGCCCGATGCTCGTGATCACGCCGATCTCGGGACGGGCCTGGGCGCACAGCTCTGCGATCTGACCGAGGCCGCGCATGCCCATCTCGCAGACGACGATCTCCGTGTCCGCCTCGATGCGCGCAAGCGTCAATGGGAGGCCGATCTCGTTGTTGTGCCCGCCCTCCGCCGCAACGGTACGCGCATGGGGGCTGCAGAGCGCCGCCAGGATGTCCTTCGTCGACGTCTTGCCCGTCGATCCGGTGATGGCCACGACCTTCGCCGAGCTGCGAGCGCGCGCTGCGCTGCCCAGGGCGGCCAAGGCGGAGAAGGCGTCCTCCGGGACCAGTACGGCGGCGGCCCCGCGCGCGAACGCGTGGGGCAGGAAGTCGACGCCGTCGCCGACGGCCACGAAGAGGTCACCCTCGTCGATACGTCGGGAGTCCACCTGGATTCCGGTCGCCTCGTCGGCCCAGGGAGCACGGTCGAGCCGGCCCGGGCAGAGGGCCTCGATCTCGTCCAGCGAGAGCGGGATCAAGCTGCTGCCCCGAGGCGCCTCAGGGCTTCTCGTGCCACTTCGCGGTCATCAAAGGGAACTGTTCGGTCCCGGAACTGCTGACCCTGCTCGTGGCCCTTGCCCGCGATCAGGACGACATCGCCCGGGCGAGCCTCCTCGACGGCGCGCACGATCGCCTCGCGGCGGTCCGGCTCGATCTCGAGGCCCGCGCCGGCCCCCGCCACGATCTCCTCGATGATGGCGCGCGGGTCCTCGCTGCGCGGATTGTCAGAGGTGACGATCGCGATGTCGGAGAGACGCCCGGCGATCCCTCCCATGATCGGGCGCTTGCCGCGGTCGCGATCGCCGCCGCAGCCGAACACGCAGAGCACGCGCCCGGTGTCCAACCCGCGGGCAGCGACCAGCACGTTCTCGAGGGCCTCCGGCGTGTGCGCGTAGTCGACGAGCACTGTGAAGGGTTGCCCCTCGTCGACCAGCTCGAACCGCCCGGGGACGCCGTCGAGGTTCTCGATCCCCGCGGCAATCGCACTCTGGTCGATGCCGAGCAGCCGACCGGCGGCAGCGGCGCCGAGGATGTTCTCGACGTTGAACCGGCCTCGCAGCCGCGACGTGCTCACGTCGACGTCCTCCGGGCCCAGATCGGCGTCGTCGGAGAAGCCGAAGGTGACGAGCTCGCCCCCGAGCCCTCGCAGCTCGTCCGCGAGCTGCTTGCCAAACGGATCGCCGACGTTGACGGCAGCGGGCGGGAGGCCGTCGACGAACAGCCGGCGCTTCGCCTCGAAGTAGGCGTCCATGGTCCCGTGGAAGTCCAGGTGATCCTGGCTCAGGTTCGTGAAGACGAGCACGCGCGAAGCGGACGTCGAGGAGTCGCTTCTGCTCGGAGCCGTGCGAGGTCGCCTCGAGGGCGGCGCTGAGATTGCCGGCGTCGAGCATCTCGCGGAAGGTGCGCTGCAGGTCGATCGCCTCGGGCGTCGTGCGAATTGCCGCCCTGCGCTCGCCGCCCACGCGGCTCTCGATCGTCCCCAGGAGCCCCGGCTCGCGGCCCGCGGCCTCCAAGATCGAGTAGAGCAGGAACGAAGTCGTCGTCTTGCCGTTCGTCCCGGTGACGGCGGCGATCTCGAGCTGCGCCGTCGGCCGACCGAAGAACTCGGCGGCCGCGTGGGCCATGGCCTCGCGCACGTCCGTGACCACGATCTGCGGCACTCGAACCGAGACGGGGTGCGTCACGACGAGCGCCGCCGCGCCGTCCTCTACCGCTCCCGCCGCATATTCGTGCCCGTCCGCGCGCTCACCTGGCACGCAGAAGAACAGCGTCCCCGGTCGCACCGCGCGGCTGTCGTAGGCGAGGTCGGCGATCTCGGCAGCCGGCTCGCCCACGACCTGGACGGGTGCGAGGGGATCTAGGAGGCTGGTGAGGTCCACCGGCGCATCACGGCGGCGAGCGTACCAACGAGAGGATCTACTCCCGAGCGGCGAGCGTCTCTGGCGCGTCGGACGGAATCTCGAGGTACTCGTTCCAGTGCCAGGCACGTGCCAGGCACAGTCTTGTGGCTCCTGCCACACGCCGGTCGATGAAGCAGGCATTACAGGAAGTGGGCTCTTCGTCGCCGGGAGTGCAAAGCACTCACGGCGAGTCCCCGGCCCGTGGCCGGGGACCTATTCCCGAGCGGGGAGCGTCTCTGGTGCGTCGGGCGGAATCTCGAGGTACTGGAGCGCGAACCGGGCGATGTCGGCAAAGGCCGGGGCCGCGACGGTGCCGCCCCAGATCGCGCCGCGCGGCTCGTCGATCGTGACGAGAACGACGAGACGCGGATTCGTCGCGGGAACGACGCCGACGAAGGAGGCGACGTAATCAGACTTCGAATAGCCGCCGCTCGCGTCCGGCTTCGCCGCTGTCCCGGTCTTGCCCGCCACCTGGTACCCGGGCAGGGCAGCCTCCTGGCCGGTGCCCTCGACGACCACGTCGCGCATCATCGCCATCACCTGGCGGGCGACGTTCGGCGAGAGGACGCGTCGGGCGGCGAACGCAGGGCGCTCGATCGAGCCGACCTTCGCGACGACGTGCGGGCGCAACCAGACGCCCTCGTTGGCGACGGTGGCGTAGGCGGCCGCCATCTGCACGGGCGTGACGGCGATGCCGTGCCCGATCGGCAGCGTGCCGATCGTCGACCCCGACCAGCGCTCGAGCGGAGGAACGATCCCTTGCGTCTCGCCCGGGAAGTCGATGCCGGTCGGCGCGCCGAAGCCGAAGCGCTTGATCCACTTCGAGAGGTGCGCCTCGCCGACCTGCTGAGCGAGCGTGATCGTGCCGATGTTGGACGACTTGGAGATGATCTCGTCAACCGTCATTCGCTCGGTGCCGCGCTCGTGCGCGTCGTGGATGGTGCGGTCGGCGACCTGGAGCTCGTAGGGCAGCGTGAACGCGGTGCTCGGCGAGACGAGCCCCTCCGAGAGCGCTGCGCTCACCGTCACGACCTTGAACGTCGAGCCCGGCTCGTACGTGTCCGTGACGGCGCGATTCCGCTGCAGGTCTTTCGGCACGATCGGGAAGCGGTTCGCGTCGTAGCCGCGCTCGACGGCCATCGCGAGGATGTCGCCGTTGCGCGGATCGAGGACGACGGCGCTCGCCGCCTCCGCGCCCCAGCGCTGGATCGTCTGGCGGAGCACGGCCTCGGCGTTTGCCTGCAGCGTGTGGTCGAGAGTCAGGTAGACGTCCTGGCCCTGCTCGGCGGCCGTCGAGGAGAGGATGCTGATCGCCCGGCCCGCCGGGTCGCGGACGACGGTTTCCCGGCCCGGCCGGCCTCGGAGGACCGGATCGAGGGCGAGCTCCAAACCGGCCAGGCCTCGGTTGTCCGTCCCGGCGTAACCAATTACCTGTGACGCCACGTGCCGCTGCGGGTAGACGCGCTGCTCCTCGGGGAGGTACCCGAGCCCCACGATGTTCTGCTCTTCGAGCAGCTTCGCGCGCTTCGCGTCGGCCTTGCGCGCGATGTAGACGAAGCCCTTCGACTTGTCCGAGAGCAGGCGCTCGACCTCCTTGGGGTCGAGGCGCAACGTCTGGGCGACCACTGCGGCGACCAGCTCCGGGTCGTCGATCTGCTGCGGGTTCGCGTAGACAGTCGTCGCCTGGCGGCCGATCGCGAGCTGGATGCCCTCGCGGTCATAGATCGTCCCGCGCGAGCCCGGATCGACGGTCGTCACGCGCTGCTGGCTCTCCGCCATACGGCCCAGGTCCTGCGCGCGCACGCCTTGGAGCCAGGCGGCCCGGACGAACATGGCCAGGAACGCGAAGGCGAAGACGACGAGCAGCAGGCGGATGCGGCGGTTGGGCACCTTCGCCGTCACTCGCCGCCCGACCCCACGTTCAAGTAGGTCGTCCGGCCCGCGTCCGCAACCTCGAGCCCGAGCTGGCCGCGGGCGAGAGTGTGGATCCGTCCGGCCTGAGCCTTGCTGGCGATCTCGGAGGCGAGATCCGCGTTCTCGGCACGCAGCCGGGTCCGCTCCGTCCCCAGATCTTCGAGCTGGACGTTCAGTTGCAGGACTGCGACGTTCAGCGCGACGACGCCGGACAGCAGAACGGCGACGATCCCGATCCAGACCGCGCCGCCTGCGACTCGTACGCGGGGCGCCTTCTTGGCCCGTGCTTTGGGCTTCGGCTGGGGCCGCGGCTTCGCCGGACCACGGCGAGGACGGTCTGCCGCAGCGGCCTGGCCCACGTTATGTCCTCACCACGGCGCGCAGCCTGGCGGACGCGGCGCGCGGGTTGAGGGCGACCTCGTCGGCGCTCGGACGAATCGCCCGGCGGTTGAGCCGGCGCAGCTCGGGCTCCCGCCCGCAGGCGCAGATCGGGAAGTCGGGCGGGCAGATGCAGCCCTTTTCGAGCTTCTGGAAGAAGCGCTTGACGATCCGGTCCTCGAGCGAGTGGAAGGCGATGACGGCGAGCCGCCCGTCGGGGCGCAGCATGTCGAAGGCGGCCGGCAGGGCGTCCTCGAGCTCGCCGAGCTCGTCGTTGACCGCGATGCGGAGCGCCTGGAAGACGCGCTTCGCAGGATGACCGTCTCCGAAGCGCGCCGGAGCGGGGATGGCGGAGCGGATCAGCTCGACCAGCTCGCCGGTGCGCTCGATCGGCTGCTGCTTGCGGCGACGCGAGATCGCACGGGCGATCTGCTTCGAGTAGCGCTCTTCCCCGTAGCGGCGGAAGATCGAGATCAGGTCGCGCTCGGGCCAGTCGTTGACTAGATCGGCGGCAGAGGTCTCCGCGGTCGGGTCCATGCGCATGTCGAGCGGCGCGTCGACCGCGTAGGAGAAGCCACGCTCGGGGCGGTCGATCTGCATGCTCGAGACGCCGAGGTCGAGCAGGATCGCGTCCGCCTGCAGGCCGTTCTCGGCGAGCTGGTCGAGGATGACCGAAGCCTCGCCGCGCAGGAGGCGCGACTGGACGCCCGTCCGCCGGCGGAACTGTTCGTAGTACGGCTTGACCGTGGGGTCACGGTCGACGGCGATGAACCGGCCGGAGCCCTGAAGGTCGGCGGCCAGGAGCGCGGCGTGACCGCCCGCCCCGAAGGTCGCGTCGACGACGGTCTCACCGGGCCGGACCGCGAGGAGCTCGCGCACCTCGTGGGCCAGGACGGGAACGTGATCAGTCTCGTTTGGTTGCAAGACGTTCGGCAACATCTTCTGCGCTCCCTTCTACCTCTTTCATCTCTTTGCGCCAGGCGGCGCCGTCCCAGAGCTCCAGGTGGTCCCTGACCCCGGCAACGACCACGTTCCGCCCCAGCCCTGCGTGCTCGATGAGGGCGGCGGGAATCATCACGCGCCCCTGCTTGTCGAGCTCGGCCTCGGCCGCGCCGGAGAAGAAGAACCGCGACATCCTGCGGCCTTCCTGGCTGAGTGGGTCGAGCCCGGCCAGACGGCTGTCGACGAGCTTGTCCCAGTCCTCCTGGCGGTAGGCGTACAGGCAGCCGTCCATACCGCGCGTGACGACGACCCCTGCCGCGAACGCCGCTCTGAATTTCGCCGGGAGGGTGATGCGGTTTTTGTCATCGAGTGTGTGCTCGTACTCGCCGAGAAGCATTTAAGGGCCTGACGTGTATACCACTTCGCCCCACTTTAAACCACGATTCCCCACAGCGCAACTCTTGCGCCCCATTTCCCGTGCCTGGCACGTGCCAGGCACGGGTGCTTAGGCACGGCTTTTCGTCGTCAGCCGTAGGCGCCCCTGATCGTCATGGCTTTAGCGCCACACCCGGATGCAAAGGCCAGTGCCTCCTCGACGCTGTCGCCGCGGGCGAGGGCAAAGGCGAGCCCGGCTGCGAAGGAATCGCCCGCGCCGTAGGCGTCGGCGACGGCGCCTGGCAGCTCTGCCGCCGCATAGGTTCCCTCGCGCTCGCCGGCGACGAACTCGCCCTCCCTCGCGCCCCATCGTCGTGACCACGAGCTTCGGTGCCGGCTCGAGCTGACCCGGTTCGTAGCGCTCGGCGAGGTCGGTGCCGCTGTGCACGAGCGCGTCCAGTTCCACTCCGGCCTCCTGCAGCGTGGGGAGCTCACGGGCCGTCGCGACGAGCACCCGGGCCTGCCGCGCCGCGCGGAGCGCGTCCGGATCGCCGCCCGTGAAGTAGACGGCATCGATCTCCGACAGGTCATCCCACGGAAGCGGGTCACTGCGGTACGGGACGAGCTTCGGGCCGAGCAGTGTGATCGTCCGCTCCCCGTCGTCCGAGAGAAACGTGAAAGCCTGCCGGTGTGGCTCGTCCCGCGTGCCGGCATGGACGGTCAGGCCGAGTGCCCGCAGGCGGTCGACGGCCAGGGGGCCGGGCTCGTCGTTCCCGATCGCGGTCAGGAAGTCGCAGCGCCCGGCCAGCTCGCGTAGGCGGACGGCTGCGACGGCTCCGCCTCCCGCCGGCTCGAGCCAGCTTTCGCGCGCACGGATGATCTCCCCCGGGCTCGGCACACGCTCGACCTGTGCGAACCGAACCCACTCGACGTGCCCGACGACTGCGGCGCGCATGGCCGGGCAGTCTCACACCTCAGCCGTCTGTCCCGTTACAGAAGATGATGGAAGTCGTGCTGCCGCCATTCGAACGCTTCTACGAGGAGCACCGTGAGGAGATCCTCCGGTACCTCCGCGGATTGCTTCCGCGCGAGGCAGCTGAGGACGCGTGGCAGGAGACCTTCCTCCGCGCCCTCCGCGCCTACTCGACCCTGCAACACGGTAGGTACCTGCGCGCATGGGTGTTCACGATCGCCCACCGGGTAGCGATCGACGACGTGCGCAAGCGTCGCCCGCAGGCCCCTCTCCCCGAATGGGCAGCAGAAGATTCCCGCCCGGCCTATGCGGAGCTCGCCGACCTGACGCGTGACCTCCCGCCCAAGGAGCGTGTCGCGGTCGTGCTTCGGTACGGCTACGACCTCGACTACGACCAGATCGGCGAAGTCCTCGAGTCAAACGAAGTGGCAGCGCGCCAGGCCGCCTCCTCGGGAGTCCGCCGGCTGCGAAAGGAGCACCGATGACCGTTTCCTCGAGCCTCGACGAGCAGTTCCGCAACGCGGCGGCGGCCGAGGGACTGCTGGACGTCGCCTACGACCTGGCCGACACCCCGGTCGGGACCCTGCTCGTCGCCGCCAGCGGGCAAGGCCTCTGCCGGATCTCGTTCGACCCCGAGCCGGAGCGCGAGGTCGAGCGGCTGGCCCGCGCATTCGGCGCTCGTGTGCTGCGCGCGTCGCGCCCGCTCGACGACGTGCGGCGACAGCTCGACGAGTACTTCGACGAGCAGCGCACGGACTTCGAGCTCGCGGTCGACCTCACCCCCGTCGCCGACTTCACGCGCCAGGTGCTGACCCGGCTGGCCAAGGTGCCGCACGGCCAGCTCACGACTTACGGCGCACTGGCGAAGGCCGCCGGCCGTCCCCGGGCCGCCCGCGCGGTCGGGACGGTCATGAACCGCAACCCGATCCCGATCGTGCTGCCCTGTCACAGGGTCGTCGGCGCCAACGGCGACCTGGTCGGCTACGGCGGCGGGCTCGATCGCAAGCGGCAGCTTCTGACGCTCGAGGGCGCGATGCTTGACGACGGGTCTCAGTAAGCCTATGCTTACCGTTAGTGATGGCTTACGCAAGTGCGATGGACGCGCTCGGAGATCCGACGAGAAGGCGGATCTTCGAGCTCCTGCAGGGTGGCCCCCGCGCCGTCGGCGAGCTCGCAGGTGAGCTCCCCGTCAGCCGGCCGGCCGTCTCGCAGCACCTGCGTGTGCTGAAGGACGCAGGCCTCGTCACCGAGCGCCGGGACGGCACGCGCCGCATCTACCGGGTCGATCCAAACGGCCTCGGCGAGGTCCGCGACTACTTCGACAGGTTCTGGGAGACCGCGCTCGCCTCGTTCGAGTCCGCGGTCGCCCGCAACGGAGAGGAGAGGGAATGAACGTGCAGCAAACGGATCTGACGATCCGCAAGACGGGCGTCGTCGCAGCGACTCCCGAGAAGGCCTTCCAGATCTTCACCGAAGGGATCGCCGACTGGTTTCCCTACGAAACGCATTCGGTCGAGGGCATGATGGGTGACGATCGGAGCCCCGAGACGGTTGTCTTCGAGACGGGCCCGAACGGCCGCATCTACGAGCGGATGACGAACGGCAAGGAGGCGCACTGGGCGCACGTCACGGCCTGGGAGCCGCCGACTCGCGTCGTCCTCGCCTGGCAGGTAAACCCCGACACCCCCGGCCCGACGGAGATCGAGATGCGTTTCACGCCGGAAGGCGACGGCACGCGCTTCGACTTCGAGCACCGCGGCTGGGACGTGCTCGGCGCCGAAGCCGAGGAGTCCGCAAGCAATTACGCCAACGGCTGGGTACACGTTCTCGGGCGTTACGAGCAGGCGTTCTAGGCTAGGAAGGGCGGGCCCGGGCGACCGGGCCCTCTCTACCCCGCTCGCCGGTACCGCAGCGCGACGACGATCGTGATCGCGATCACGATCGCTGCCACGGTGTTCGGGATGATCAGCGCGAGATTGTCGGCGGCGATCCCGTAGGCGAGCCAGAGCAGGAAGCCGACGAAGAGCACCAGGAAGTAGCCGACCGAGATCGTCAGCGAGCTCTTGTGCTGGATGATCTTCCTCATCTGGAGCAAGGGGCCGAGAGCCATCGCGATGGCCCAGGTCGCCGCTGCGATCGCGAGGGCGGACTCCACTGAGGGGCAAGGCTAGTCACCCAGCGGGCCCGAGCAGACTCCCTACGTTCTGGACGTACGAAGGGGTGATGTTGAATGGAATGGTGTCTTCAGTACGCCGAGCGACGCCGCCGCCGACGGACTATCCCGAGCTGAACGAACTGCTGGTAGAGCTCGTCGCGCGCGTCGCGTCGATCCTCGGGAACAACTTTGTGGGCGCCTATGTAGTTGGCTCGTTCGCGCTCGGAGCCGGCGATCTTCGGAGTGACTGCGACTTCCTGATTGTCACTGAGCATCGGGTCACCGCAGAGCAAGAACGAGCGCTTCGCGAACTCCACGACGAGATCCCGGCGCGTCCTGGGCACTGGCCGCACGAGTTGGAGGGGTCATATGCGCCGAGGGCTGACCTGGCGACGCTCGCGGCGCTCGACGAGGAGTGGCTGTACATCGACCACGGATGGCGGACGATGCAATGGTCGACCCACTGCAACACCGAAGACGTGAGATGGACACTCCGCGAGCGCGGAATCACGCTCGCCGGGCCGGACCCACGTCAGCTTGTCGCCGAAGTTCCCGCGAACGTTTTTCGCAAAAAGATGCCGGCACAGATCGAGAGCTTCCTGCCGGATCTCTTCACCTGGACGAACTTCGAGATCGGATGGGCGCAGCGCTACGCGGTAACGACCTTATGCCGGATGCTGTACACCCTCGAGACCGGCGAGGTGACCTCGAAGCCGGCCTCGCTCGAGTGGGCGAAGCACGCGCTGAGCCCCGCGTGGCACGACCTGATCCAGCAGGCCATCGACGATCGGACGCTCGGGTGGGATCCTGGCGACCCTCCGCGGAATGGAAGCGTGGAGAAGACGATTGCCTTTGCCGCCTATGCGACGGAACGCTCCGCCAACTCGTCCGCCAAAACCTAATCGCCGAGCAGGCAGTAGCCGACGCCCCACACGTTCTGGACGAACGGCGGCCGGTCCGGCCGGGCCAGCCGCCGTCGCAGCCGGGAGGCGTGCGAGTCCAGGGTGCGCGTTCGGCCCAGGGAGCGGAAGCCCCAGACCTCACGGAGCAGCTCCTCCTTCGTGAAGACCCGGTGCGGGTCGCCGGCGAGCTTGACGAGGAGCTCGTACTCCTTGCCCGGCAGCGCCACGCGCTCGTCGCCTACCGTCACCCGTCGCGTCGCCGTGTCGATCTCGATCGCAGCGGCCCGGAGCACCCGGCCCGGCGCGGGCTGAGCTCGGCGCAGGACGGCGCGGATGCGCGCCACGAGCTCGTCGTAGTGGAAAGGGCGCACGACGAAGTCGTCGCACCCGCGCGCGAAGGCGCGCACACGGTCGACCGCGTCGGCCTGCTGCCCGCCGAGGACGATCACGGGCAGGTCGCGATCCCACGAGCGCCCCGGCTCGCCCTCGCGGAGGCGCGCGCAGAGGTCGAGCGCCAGCTCGTCCGAGACGAGCACCACGTCGGGCTGACTCTGTTCGAGGAGCTCGAGCGCCTCGCCGTTCTCCGCCTCGACGACCTCGAAGCCGTCCTGCCGTAGGTGGCGCTCGAGGAAACCCCGCGTCCCCGGTTCGGGCTCGGCGAGAAGCACGTTCTGCATGCGCTCGAAGCTAGCGCGACGCTCTCCCCCACGCCAGATGTCCTTTCGCGCGAGTGTGTGCCGAACGATCGACAGCCGTCAGGGCCGCAGCTAACAGCGCCGAATGCGCTTGCACATGAGGCTGATCGGCGCGAGGAAGTTCAGGTTCTCCGCCTCGCCCGAGACCAGCACGCCGATCACGTTCCCGTTGCGATCGACCGCCGGCCCGCCCGAGCCCCCGGGGTGCCCGGCCGCGTCGGTCTGGATCTCGTTGCGCAGCACCCGGCTGACGAGGCCCGCGCTGACCGTGCCCTCGTAACCGAGCGCGCTGCCGACGAGCAGAATCTCCGCGCCGGGCTGCGGCCGGTGGTAGACCGGGCGCTGCCACAACGCCGGCGCAATCCGGCCCTGCACGCGGATGAGAGCCAGGTCGTGGACGTCGTCCAGCTTCACGACCACGCCGCGCCAGACCCGCCCACGCTTCAGGAGCCGCACGTTCGGCTTGCCGGCGTCGACGCTGAGGCCGACGACGTGGTTCGCGGTGATCACGTAGGTCGTCCCGCCCTCGATCCAGCCCACGAATCCGCTGCCCTCGTCATCCGCGGCCTTGACGGTGAAGACGCTCTGGCGAATTCGGGCCGCAAGCGGCTGCAGGCTCACACGGGCGCGCTGCACACGAGTCGACACGGTTCGCAGGCGAGCCGCCAGCAACGCGCTCTCGCGGCGGGCCCCCCGCAGGTCGCGGCGCGCATTGGCCACGTTCGTGCGCATGGTTCTCAGCTGCAACTCGAGGCGCTGCACGTCGGCGCGCCTCGTGTCGCGCTCCTCCCGGTATGCCCAGATGCCTACTGCCCCGCCGACGATCACGACCAGCCCTACAGCCGCGAGAAGCGCTCTCACAGCCGCCCGGACCTGATGACCCCACTCAGGAGCCAGACCCCCATGATCCCCGCGAACAGGAACCCGAACACCGACACGACATGCAGCCCGAGAAACTCCGGCCCCGAGGTCGCGAAGACGCCGATCAGGCTCGACCCGATGAGCCCGGCCGCGACCACCAGCGCAATGATCAGGCGGTTGAACGCCACGTCGACCGTGTGCATGAAGTCGTCGAGCCCCTTGTGCACGAAGCCGACCTCGATCTGCCCATCGCGCGCCTGTTCCAGAATGTCGTGGATCTGGAACGGGTAATCGCTGACGGCCTGCGCGAGCTTCCAGCTGTCCCGCTGCGCGCGCGCGAACATGCGCTGCGGCGTGTAACGACTCACCATCAGGCTGTGCGCGTACGGCCGGGCCACCTCGAAGACGTTGAAGTCCGGATAGAGCTCGACGCCGACCGACCCCAGCGTTGCGATCGACTTGTCGAGCAGCATGAAGCGCGTCGGCAGGTGCAGGTTCAGCTGGTAGATCAGCGAGAACACCTCGCGGATGACCTGTAGCGGATCGATCTCCGCCAGGCTCGCGCCGTAGTAGCGATAGAACAGCTCCTGGAGCGCGGCGACGAACTCGTCCTCGTTCTCCTTCGGGTAGCGGACGCCGAGGTCGGCCAGCCGCCTCGGTAGCGCCTCGACGTTCTCGTTGGCGACGTCGATGAAGAGGCGCGTCGCCTTCGAGAGGTCCTCGTCCGTGAGCTTTCCCGCCAGGCCGAAGTCGACCAGGCCGATCTGGTCGGGCCGCATGACGAGAATGTTCGCCGGGTGCGGGTCGCCGTGGAAGACGCCGTGTCGGAAGATCATCGTCATCCACGCCTCGGTGATGACCTCCGCAAGGCGTCGGCGCTCCTCCATCCCGTACGGCATCGTGTCGATGTCCGCGAGCTGGAAGCCCTCGAGGAACTCCAGCGTGAGCACCCGAGAACGCGTATAGCTCCAGTAGACCTTCGGCACCACCACGTGGGGGTCGCCGGCGAAGTTCTTGCGCAGTGTGTCCGCGTTTCGTGCCTCCTGGCGATAGTCCAGCTCCAGCCGGATCGAGCGGGCGAACTCGTCGACCAGCTCGCGAACGTCCAGGAAGTCGAGTGCGCGTACCCGCTCCTTCGCGATTCGCGCCGCCTGGTAGAGCAGGGCCAGGTCGGCTTCGATCTGGCGAGGAGCCCCGGGCCGCTGCACCTTCACGGCGACGACCTTGCCGTTCGGCAGCACGGCACGATGAACCTGGCCGATCGAGGCGGCGGCGATGGGCTCGCGGTCGAACTCGACGAACAGTCGCTCGAGGGGGTCACCGAGGTCTTCCTGGATGACGCGCTCGACGTCCTCGTAGGCGAACGGGCGTACGTCGTCCTGGAGGCCGCGCAGCTCGGAGATGATGTCGGGCGGGAGCACGTCGGGGCGCATCGACAGGAGCTGCCCGAACTTGACGAACGTCGGCCCGAGCTCGTCGAGCATTTCTCGCAGGTGCTGGCCGCGCTCCGACGGCGTGCCCTCGACGAGCGCCGGGCGCCCGCGGCCGGGCAGAAGGTCGGTCAGGCGGTGCCGTTCGAAGAAGTAGCCGAAGCCGTGCCGGACGGCGACCTGTGCGATCTCAGTCAGGCGTCCGAGGTTGCGAGTGCGGTGGGCCGGCTCGGCCATGATCTTCAGTGTTCCACGCGGAAGGGGCGACCCCTAGGAGGGTTTGGCGGAATTGACTCGTCGCCGGGGTGCGATGGTCGTTCCGAGGCAAGGACGCAGGGAGCCTCAATGCTTTTCAGGCGGGTCAGGCACTGCCCTGGGGCCGCCTTCGAGCAGGCGGATCCGATGCTCCAGCTGCGCTACTCGAAGCTCCAGCTCCTCGTAGTCGCCGCGGGTGACCACGCCCAGCTGCACGAGGAGGCCTTCGAGCGCGGCGCCGCTCCGCTCCCCCACTCGGCCGGCTTCGCCCTTCCAGCGCAGCGTCAGCTCTTCGATCGTCTGACGAGCCTCGTCCTTGCGCATGCCGCCTCGCGCGGCCAGCTCGTCGGCCAGAGCGTCGGCCCGATCGGCCGTCAGCGCAACAGCGCCGAGCGCGGCGAGGCCGAGCTTCTCTACCGAGTCGCGAAGACCGCTATCGCCGGCCATGCGGGCGCGTCTTTCGCCGCTGGCGGCGCTGCTCGCGTTGCTGGCGCTTCGAGCTGTGCCGAAGCCCCGTCGCCGTCGCCCTCGGAGACCGGCAGATCGGCCGCCACAGGCGCCAGCTCCGGCACCGGCGGAGGCTCGGCGATCTGGGCCGCCTCGGCGTCGGCGAGGATCACCGCGCCTTCCTTGTCCACGTCCGGCTGTCCCATTCGGCGTGCGTACTCGGGCTCGCGCTCCTTCCACATCGCGAGCAGCGGCGCGGCGATGAAGATCGACGAGTAGGCGCCGGCCCCGATGCCGACGAGCAGCGCGAACGCGAAGTCCTTGAGCGTGTCCCCTCCGAAGAAGAACAGCGCGGAGATCGGCAGCAGCGTGATGAACGTCGTCGCCAGCGAGCGCCTGATCGTCTCCCACAGCGACACGTTGCAGATCGTCTGGATCGACGACCGCCGCATCAACGGGATGTTCTCGCGAATACGGTCGAAGATGATGATCGTGTCGTACATCGAGTAACCAAGGACGGTGAGGATGGCCGCCACCGTTGCGGTCGTCACCTCCCTCCCGGTGAGCGCATAGATGCCGACGGCAATCGTCACGTCGTGCGCGATCGACGCGATGACCGGGGCCGCGAACTTCCATTCGAAGCGGATCCAGATGTAGATGCAGATGAGGATGAAAGAGACGACGATCGCGAGGATCGCGTTCCTGGCGAGCTGGCCGCCGAAGCTCTCGGAGACGTTCTTCACCCCGAACGGGATGTTGTCGCCGTAGTTGTTCTTGATCTCGGTCTCGAGCCTCGACTGGTCGGCACGGGCGAGGGACTCCGTCTTGATCGTGAAGCTCCGGTACTGATCGTCGCCGGACGACTCGCCACGGCCCTGGATGACGGCGTTCTCCTGCCCGATCTCACGAGCGATGTTGCGAATCTCGCCGATGTCCACCGCCCGCGGAGAGGTGAACGTGACCTGCGTCCCGCCCTCGAAGTCGATCCCGAAGTTGAGGCCCTTGACGCCGATCGCACCGATGGCGACCGCGAGCACGACGCCCGAGAGTGCAAACCAGTACTTCCGCTTCCCGATGAAGTCGATCTGGATCCACTTCGCCATCTGCTGTCCCTGCGCGCCCATGAACTGCGGGCTGTCGAACCACTTGAAGCCGGACAGGATCCCGAGCATCGCGCGCGTGGCGCCGACGGCGGTGACCAGTGAGACCGCGGTCCCGATGAGCAGCATCAGGGCGAAGCCCTTGACGCTCGCCGAGGCGACCAGGAAGAGCACGAGCGCGGTGATCGCGGTCACCATGTTGGCGTCGATGATCGAGCTGAATCCCTTCGCATAGCCGGCCGCGATCGCTGCGCGGACGGACCTCCCCCCTCGAGATTCCTCCTTGATGCGTTCGAAGATGACGATGTTCGCGTCGGCCGCGACCCCGATCGTGAGGATCATCCCCGCGAAGCCGGGCAGGGTCAGCGTGACGTTGAAGAGCAGGATCGCCGCAAACATGAAAGCCGCGTAGATGGCGAGGCCGAGCACCGCGACCAGGCCGAGGAAGCGATACAGGAGGAGCAGGAAGATCGCGACCAGCAGGAGGCCGGCGATGGCCGCCGTGTAGGCCTGCTTCAGGGAGTCCTTCCCGAGCGTGGCGGAGACATCGGTTCGCTCCGCGATCACGAACCGGACCGGTAGGGCTCCGGTCTGGAGCACGAGCGCGAGGTCCTTGGCCTCGCTGAGTGACCCGATGCCGGTGATCTGCGCGCCGTTGCCCGGCGGGATGCCGTCCGGGTTCTCGTTGAAGTCGATCGTCGGCGCGGACTGGATGACGTTGTCGAGGACGATTGCGAACTGCTGGAACGCCACCTCGTCGTCGACGTTGTTCCTCGTCTGGACCTGCCGACCGCGCTGGGCGAGCAGGCGAGTCACGTCGTGGAACTTGTCCCCGCCGCTGTCGGTGAACTGCATCGTCACGATCGGCTGGTTCGAGGCCGTGTCGAAGTCCTGGCGCGTCCCGTCCGGGTTGATGTCCTTGCCCGTCATCTCCGGAATGGGGTGTTCCTTGTTGTCGGGGTCGAACTTGAAGAGGTAGTAGTAGGTGCGGCTCGGCTCCGCCTCGTTCACTCCGGGGCAGTAGCGCTGGTCGATCCCGCAACGCAAGATGACCGTCTTCTCCGGTAGGGCCCGAAGCTTGTAGCCCTTCGTGAGCTTTCCGTCCTTGAGGAGACTCTGGACGCGGACTTTTTGCTTCCCGATCAGGGCTCGGCCGTCGAGAAGCTCCTGACGCGTCGGCTTTGGCCCGGCGACGCGCTGGTTGTTCTTGTCGAAGAGGTACCACGCCGCCGGCTCGCCCCTCTGCGCCATTCTCTTGACCGTTCCGTCGTTGAGGATCGAGTAGAGCGTCGGCGACGGGCGCGGGAACCCGTCGAGAGTGAGCGAGACCCCCGGGACCAGGCTCGCCTGCAGGTCGTAGAGCTGTAGCTGAGCCGTCTTGCCGATGATCTCGACAGCGCGGTTGATGTCGAAAACACCGGCCAGCTGGACGACGATCTGGTTCTCGCCCTGCTTGCGAACCTCGGGCTCGGAGACGCCGAGCTTGTCGATGCGGTTGCGGATGATGTCGACCGAGGCCGCAATCTCCTCTTCGTTGAGCGGCTTGCTGCTCGTCGGCTGCGCCTCGAGCACGACCTCGAGACCGCCCTGGAGGTCGAGCCCTAGCGTCGGCTTCTTCTGAATGGGCGACCCGGGGATCGCCAGGAGCGCAATGCCGATCAGCGCCCCGACCAGGAGCGCGAGCAGGATCAAATGCGAGCGGCGTTCCTTCACGGGCCTTTGCTTAGGTTAGCGGTGAAGGCGTCTTTTCCGCCTTGGTCGCGGCGCGTGCCGCAACTGCGCTCTTGGCTACCCGCACGCTGGTCTGGGGGGCGACTTCGAGCATCACGGCGTCCTCGTCCACCGACTGAACCCGGCCGTACAGCCCGCCGATCGTCACAACGTCATCGCCGACGGCGAGCTCGGTGAGCAATCGGGCCTGCTGCTGCTGCCGGCGGCGCTGAGGCTGGATGAGCAGCGCCCACATCAGGACGAGCAGTGCTCCGATGAACAGGATCGAGATGTACACGCGGCTTCAAACTTCCTTCAGTCGGTCGAGAGTCTCTTGCTTGAAGGATGCCAGCTTGCCATCCGTGATCGCGGCTCGTGCAGACCCAGTCAGGTCAATTAGATAGCGGAGGTTGTGGACGGTCAGCAACCGCAGGCCCAGGACTTCCTGCTGGTTGACGAGGTGCCGGATGTACGCGCGCGAGAACCGCATGCACGCCGCGCAGTCGCAGCTCTCGTCGAGGGGCGCAGGGTCGCGCGCGAAACGGGCGTTCTTCAGGTTCAGGCGCCCCGTCGAGGTCATGGCCGCGCCCGTCCTGCCCATTCGGGTCGGCAGGACGCAGTCGAACATGTCGATTCCGCTCTCGATCGCCTCGAGGACCCCCTCCGGGTCGCCGATCCCCATGAAGTAGCGGGGCCTGTCGGCCGGTAGCTGGGGCGCGGAGGACGCGAGGGCCTCGAACATCGGGCCGCGCTCCTCGCCCACGCTCAGGCCGCCCGAGCGCGTGGCCGTCGAAGTCGAGAGCGACGATTTCCTCGATCGAGCGCCGGCGCAGGTCGGCGTCGGTCGCGCCCTGCGCGATGCCGAAGAGAAGCTGCCCGTCGGCGCGCGGCGCCTGGCGCTGACGAGCTGCCCAGACGGTCGTCAGGCGCACAGCCTCTTCGAGCTCCTCGCGCGGCGAGTCCGCGGGCGGGCAGACGTCGAGGCACATCGCGATGTCCGAGCCCAGCTTGGCCTGGATCTCGGCGGCGAGCTCCGGCGTGAACCGCTCCGGCGACCCGTCGTACACCGAGCGGAACGTGACGCCCTCATCGTCAGTCGCGAGGATCGTGTGCTTCAGCGAGAAGACCTGGTAGCCGCCCGAGTCGGTGAGGATCGGCCCGTCCCAGCCCATGAAGCGGTGCAGGCCGCCGAGCTCGGCGATCACGTCCTCGCCCGGGCGGAAGTGCAGGTGGTACGTGTTGCCGAGGAGGATCGAAGTGCCGACCGCGCGCAGCTCGTCGGGGTCGACGGTCTTGACGGTCGCCTTGGTGCCGACGGGCATGAAGGCCGGCGTCTGGATCTCGCCGTGCGCCGTGTGCAGCACGCCCGCGCGCGCCTCGCCGTCTGTGGCCGTGACCGAGAAGCTCACAGGATCAGCATGGCGTCGCCGAAGGAGTAGAAGCGGTAACGCTCCTCGATTGCCAGCTCGTACAGCCGCCGCGTCTCGTCGATCCCCGCGAAGGCCATCACGAGGGCGAGCAGGGTCGATCCGGGGAGGTGGAAGTTCGTCAGGAGCGCGTCGGTGCGCCGGAACTCGAAGCCCGGCGTGACGAAGAGCTCGGTGCGGCCCGCGAGCGGAGCGCCGCGTGCCAGGGACTCGAGGACGCGCACGGTCGTCGTCCCCACCGCAAGCACGCGATCGGCGTCCCGGATTCGCTCCCAGGACTCCGGCGCCACCTCGTAGCGCTCGGAATGCATTTCGTGATCGGCGAGGTCGTCCACGGACACCGGGCGGAACGTGTCCAGTCCGACGTGGAGGGTCACCCGCTCGACGTCCAGGCCGGCAAGCAGCTCGGGCGTGAAGTGGAGGCCGGCCGTTGGCGCGGCGGCCGAGCCCTCGTGGTCTGCGTACACCGTCTGGTAGCGCTCAGGATCGGCGAGCGGCTCGGTGATGTACGGAGGCAGGGGCGCCTCTCCGGCGGGCTCGCCTTCGAGCCGCAGGCGCCAGCGACCCTCCCCGAGCGGCTCCAGGAGCTCGACGGGCCCGAGCCGCTGTCCTGCGCGCAGCTTCCGTGAGGGTCGGGCCAGGCCTTCCCATTCGTTGTGCCCGTTCAGGCGCTCGAGGAGCAGCACCTCCGCCTCTCCCCCGGTCTCGCGCCTCAGACGCAGGCGCGCGGGCACGACGCGCGTGTCGTTGACGACCACGAGCTCGCCTCCCAGCTCCTCCGGGAGCTCGTGGAAGCGGCGGTGCCTCGTCTCGCCGCTCGCCCGGTCGTACACCAGCAGGCGCGACTCGTCGCGGCGCTCAGCGGGTCGCTGCGCGACCAGCTCCCGCGGCAGCGTGTACTCCAGCTCGGAGCGCTTCATCCGCCTCGAACGCTAGCGTTCCGCCCATGGACGAAAGCGCTATCGGCCGCGTACGGGCTCGCCTCGAAGAGGCTGCGGACGGCCGCGTCGAGCCGAGCGATGTCGACGCTGCGCTCGAGCGGGCACGCAGACAGGTCGAGGAGCTTGCCGAGCTCGCCGCGAATCTGGAGTCGACCCTTCCCGGCCGGGTCGAGGACGCCGTTCGTGACGGAGTTCAGACCGAGGCGAAGCCGCTCGCGCGGCACCTCGCCGAGGTGCGCGGACTGTCGAACCAGACGATCCGGCGGCTGGAGCGGCTCGAAGGCGATCTGCTCGCGGAGCGACACTCACGCGTCGACGACCTGGCTCTGCTCGTCGACCTGATCACGTCGGGCTGGAAAGGCGTCGACCAGCGGCTTGCCCGGCTGGAGCGAAAGCTCGAGCAGACCGGCCGGGTGCCTGCAAACGGTGGTGGTGGCGCGATGGTCTATCGCATGGAAGAGCGCACTAAGTAACGACCAGGATCGTCGCCGCAGTCACCGCCCACAGACCGATCGCCGCGAGCAGCGGGCGGTCGCTGAGCAACACGTTCTCGGGCTCCTCGCCGAGGTCGTCTCGGTGCACCAGGAGCAGGTAGCGGAAGAGCCCGAACACGACGAACGGCAGCGTGGCGATCATCGCCGCCGAATGGGCCGTGATCGCGTAGACCGTGTACGCCGCGATCGTGCAGGCGACGGTGACGGTGATCAGCTGGTCGACGAGCGGCAGCGAATAGCCCTCGAGCACGGGCCGCCCTTCCCCGGGCTGGACGAGCTCTCCTCGACGCTTGGCCAGCGCCAGGAAGAGGGCGAGCAGAGCCGTGCAGACCAGGAGCCAGGGTGAGATGCGGACGTCGACAGCCTCGGCCCCGGCCGCGGAGCGGATGACGAAGAGGGTCGCGATCGCGAGCACGTCCACGAGCACGACGTGCTTCAGCTGGAAGCTGTAGGCGGCCTGGAGGGCCAGGAAGGCGCCGAGGAAGGCGAGCGACGTCAGGCCGAGAGGCGCCAGAAGCCCGACGGCAAGCACCGTCAGGGCCACGGCGAGCAGGAGCGCCGCCCGGGGAGACAGCTCGCCCCGCGCGATCGGCCGCGACCGTTTGAGCGGGTGAAGCCGGTCGTGGGGCGCGTCGCGCAGGTCGTTGACGAGGTAGGCGGCACTGGAGGCGGCGCAGTAGGCGGCGAACGCCGCAGCGGCCTCTCCCCAGCGCAGCGCGTCGCCGACCTTCGCCGCGAAGATGAGCCCCGCGAAGAGGAGCAGGTTCTTCGACCACTGGCGCGGCCGGAGCGCGACGAGGGCGGCTCGCACGGGCGAGCGCCGCTCCGGCAGGGGGACGACTTCGGCTCGCGCGGGCAGGCTCACCGCGGGATCGTACGGGCGTTATCCCGAGGGAAGGATCAGCTCGAAGCGGCTGCCGCGGCCGACCTGGCTGTCGAGCTCGATCTCGCCGCCGAGCGCAACCGCGAGCTCTCGGGCGATTGCCAGCCCCAGCCCCGTGCCTTTGCCGTCGTGCGTCCAGAACGGACGGAAGATCCGCTCCCGCTCCTCGGCGCCGATTCCCGGGCCCGTGTCCTCGACCGCGACCGAGATCCGCCCGTTCGAGGCACTGAGGGCCACGTCGACGCGGCCGCCGTCGGGTGTCCAGCGAAAGGCGTTCGCCAGCAGGTTCGTGATGATCTGCAGTACGCGGTCACCGTCGGAGAGGATCACCGGCTCGGCGTCGACCTCCTGGCGGTAGTCGATGCCGCGCTCCTTGGCGTGCTCGCCGAAGACTGCGTACGCCTGGTCGACCAGGCGCGCCATGTCGACCTCCTCGCGCAGGACGGTGAAGCGCCGCGCGTCGAGCTTGGCGAGGTCGAGCACTTCGCCGACGAGTCGCTCGAGTCGCGCGCCCTCGGATGCGATCACGTCGAGCGAGGCCGCCCGCGTTTCGGGATCGTCGACGAGCCCCTCGCGGAGAGCCTCCACATGCCCGCGGATGGCGGTCAGCGGCGTGCGGAGCTCGTGCGAGACGGTCATCAGGAAGTTGCGCTCGAGCTCCTCCGACTCGGCGAGCCGTGAAGCCATCTCGCGGAACGACTCGGCGAGGTCGGCGATCTCGTCGCCACCTGACACGTCCGGAAGCGCGACGTCATAACGGCCCTCCGCGACCTCGTCGGCGGCCTTCGCCAGCCGGCGCACGGGGCGCGTGATCCGGCCCGAGAGGTACCAGCCGAGGCCCGCAGCGATCAGAACACCGAGCCCGAACGCGACCGCCAGGCGCTCCAGCAGGGGCACGAGCTGGCTTCGAAGCTCGGTCTTCGAGGTCGCGACGACGATTGCGCCCAGAGGAGGACCGTCCTTCTTCTTGTCCTCGCTCGGCGTAGAGCGGCTGGGCGATCGCCAGCATCTCGGCGTCGGTGTTCGGGGGCGTGAACTCGAACTGCACCGTGTTCCCGCGCGCCAGCGCTCGCCAGCGCGCGTCGCCGATGTCTCGGATCGAAAGTCGTCGGAGACCCGTGTCGCCGCCGAGGAAGGCGGGCACGCCGACGAAGAACAGACGGTTGCCGCTGGCGCGCTCGAGCTCGCGGGCCTGGAAGGTCGGCGGAGGCCGATCCTCGTCCAGAGCCTTCTGTGCCTGCTTCGAGTACAGCGCCGCGATGCCGGCAGCCTCACGCCGCAGGTCCTTGACCGCGCGATCGCGCGTGTAGTCCTGGAAGAGCCCGAAGGCGATCGCCGTCGCGACGAGGCCGGTGAGAGCGATGCCGGCGAGGAAGAGGGCCGGCAGTCGGAAGCGGAGGGACCGGAACATCCGGCGCCTCTAGACCGAGACCGGCTCCTTGGCTGGCGAGACCTTGTAGCCGACGCCCCAGACCGTGACGATCGGTGAAGCTTCGCCCAGCTTTCGCCTCAGTTGCCGCACGTGCACGTCGACGGTGCGTGTGTCGCCGGCGAACGTGTAACCCCACACCCGCTCGAGCAGCTGATCGCGTGTCAGGACGAGACCGCGGTGGTCGAGCAGCTCCCACAGCAGGTCGAACTCCTTGGGAGCCAGCTTGATGTCCTCGTCGCCGACCTTGACCTCGCGCCGGCCCGCGTCGATGCTCAGATGGCCGTGCTTCAGCGTCGCGCTGGCCACCTCGCGGCGGTCCGGCGTGGCGCGGCGCAGGATCGACTTCACGCGCGCGACCAGCTCGCGCGGGTTGAACGGCTTCGTGAGGTAGTCGTCGGCGCCGACCTCGAGGCCGATGATCTTGTCGACGTCCTCGTCGCGGGCGGTCAGCATCAGGATCGGGACGTCCGAGGTGCGACGCAGGCGTCGGCAGACCTCGATCCCGTCGATGTCGGGGAGCATGAGGTCGAGCACGATCAGAACCGGCTGCGTGGCCTCGGCGGTCGACAGCGCCTCTTCGCCGTTCGACGCCACGTGCACGTCGTAGCCCGCGTTTTTCAGGTAGAGCGAGACGAACGATGCAATCGACGCCTCGTCTTCCACGACGAGCACAGGCTGCGGTTTATGGATCGGCATCGCCCTTAGAGGATGCCAGACGCGTCCGTCAGTCCCGTTCTGCGGGCGGCCCGACGAGGTCGAAAGCCGTGAGCTCGTCCGGGAGCGAGTGATAGTCCTCGTCGTTCAACGACCAGACGCCGTCGAAGAAGACGTTCGACGTGGGATCGCCGATGCCGTCCAGGAGCCCTCGTCCTCGACCGACGGCGCTCAGGTGGATCCCACGGCCTTCGAATCGCACATGGGCGAGCCCGCCCGTGATGCGAACCCGGATGTCCTTACCGGTGTAAATCGTCGTCTTCTGGTTACGAGAGACGGTCCGGCGCTCCGCGCCGAGCACGATCGGGCGGCGAGCGTCGTTCGGATTCGGATCGGTGACGATGAGCTTGCCGGCCGCGATGCGGCCGATCATCGTCCCGCGGGAGCTGAGCTGGACCAGGCCCTTGGCGTCGCGGACGGAAAGCGTTCCGTCACCGGGCGCGCCGGCCTCGGCAGGCGCAGCACCGAGAGCGACGAGAAAGCAGAGCAGGATAAGGATTCGGCGGGTTCGCACAAGCTCAGTATGCCCCGTCACCTTGTGGCTCGAATGAGGGAGTTGTAAGGAAAGCTTTAAGGCGCCCAGTAGATTTGGCCCTGTGGACGAGCTAGCCGAGTTCGGGGCGGTTGTGCTCGTCGTTTCCGGAGCCGTCTTGCTCGCGCTGGTCGCCAGCAAGCTCAGCGACTGGTTTCCGATACCAGCGCCTGCGCTCTTCCTGCTCGCGGCAGCTGCGATTCCGGTCGTGGTCCCCGAAGTCCGCACCGTCGAGCGAATCGGTGTCGTCGCGCTGATCGTCATTCTCTTCGACGGCGGAATGCACATCGGCTGGCGACGGTTCCGCCGCGCCGCGCTGCCGATCGCCTCGCTCGGCATCCTGGGCACGTTCGCGACGGCTGCCGTGATGGCGGTCTGCGCCCACTACCTCTTCGGCTTCGACTGGACGACGGCCTGGATCATCGGCGCCGCCCTGTCGCCCACCGATCCGGCGGTCATGTTCTCTATCCTCGGGAACAAGTCGATCCGCGGGCGCACGGGCACGATCCTCGAAGGCGAATCCGGGATGAACGATCCTGTGAGCATCGCCTTGATGATCGGCATCCTCGAGTTCGCGACCGAAGACGGCGGCTCGGTCTGGACGATCCTCACGAACTTCGTGGTCGAGATGACCGTCGGGCTTGCGATCGGCATTGCCGGCGCAGCTGCGCTGCTGATCTTCATGCGCCGCGTCCAGCTGCCGAGCGAGGGCCTCTATCCCCTCCGAACGCTCGCCGCCGCCGGCGTCATCTATGGCCTCGCTTCCGTCTCACACGGCTCGGGCTTCCTGGCGGTCTTCATCGCCGGCCTGGCGCTGGGTGACCTCGACACTCCGTACAAGTCGCAGATCCGGCGGTTCCAGGTGTCTCTGGCCAGCCTGGCCGAGATCGTCGTCTTCGTCGCCCTGGGTCTGACGGTCGACATGAGCGAGCTGATCGAGGACAGGGTCTGGCTCGACGGCCTCCTGCTCGCGATCATCCTCGCCTTCGTCGCCCGGCCACTCGCGCTGGCACCGCTTCTGCTGCCGTTACGACTACGCATGGGTGAACGGCTCTTCGTCGCCTGGGGTGGGTTGAGGGGCGCCGTGCCCATTCTGCTCGCGTCGTTTGTGATCCTCGCCGGCGTGGAGGATTCGCGGCGCCTGTACGAGATCGTCTTCGTCGTCGTGGCGTTCTCCGTGGTCGTGCAGGGCTCGAGCATTCCGTGGGCAGCGCGCCGCCTGGGCGTTCGCATGAGACAGGCGTGATCCGGCTCGCGCTGATGTTGCTCCTCGGAGCCCGCGGGCCGGCCTTGCAGGACGTTCGGGTCGAAAGCAGGCCGCCGTTCGCCGGCGACCGTCGGCTCCTGGCCACGATCAGCCCCAACGGTGACGGCATGCGCGACCGCGCGGTCGTCCGCTTCCGGTTGAGCCGAGCGGCGACCGTCCGCCTGGACGTCGTTCGCACCGACACGCTCCGGCCGGGGCGACCGCAGAAGATCGTGTTCTCCGTTCGCCGTCGCATACGCGCCGGGGCCCGGCAGCTCGTCTGGCGGCCGGGTCGTAGCATCGAGCCGCGCACCTACCTCCTGAGGCTCACGGTGGACGGGCGTGTGTATACGAACCTCCCGGGGAGGCGGGCCGTCGCACCGGTCGTGCGCGTGCTGGGGGTGGAGGCGGAGTTCCCGGAGCGGAGCTATGCGCCGGGAGAGCGGGCCGACCTCCGGATCGCCACCGACGCGCGCGACCTGCGCCTACAGGTCATCCAGTACACGAGCCAGGTCGGCCCTCGCGGGGGCGACTTCAAGGTCGCCGGCACGGCGATGACGGCTCCGGTGCGGGTGGACTGGAGCGCGCACCGCCACCGTCCGGCGCCGCTGCGGTTCATTCGCGCCGGTGACTGGCCGAGTGGGCTCTACTTCCTGCGGTTGAGCGCTCGGGACGGTCGGCTCGGCTATGCGCCGTTCGTCGTCCGTACGCGCATGCCGCGCGCACGCGTCGCGCTCGTCCTCTCGACCAACACCTGGCAGGCCTACAACTTCTGGGACGCGAACGGCGACGGCTGGGGCGACAGCTGGTACGTGAGCGGCAAGAACCGCTCCGTCGATCTCACTCGGCCGTACCTCGACTTCGGCGTGCCGTTCCGCTTCCGCGACTGGGACCTGGACTTCATCGCGTGGCTGAACCGGACCGGCAAGCGTGTCGATTTTCTCTCGGACGACGATCTGGAGCGCTTCGGCTCGGCGCGCGAGCTCGCCGCGGCGTACGACCTCGTCGTCTTTCCCGGCCATGCCGAATACGTCACCGAGCGTGCGTACGACCTCGTAGGGCGCTACCGCGACCTCGGGGGGAATCTCATGTTCCTGGCGGCGAACAACTTCTTCTGGAAGGTGCGGCGCGACGGGCAGCGGCTCTCGCGTGTGCGGCTCTGGCGGGCGCTCGGGCGGCCCGAGGCGGGGCTCGTCGGCGTGCAGTACGCGGCGAGCGACTACGGCGCGCACCAGGCTGGGTACCGTGTGAGCGGCGCCGAGCCGTGGGCGTTCGCGGGCACGGGGCTCCGCGAGGGCGACGTTTTCGGGCGCTACGGGATCGAGATCGACGCCCGGAGTGCCGCCACGCCGCCCCAGACGCGCGTGCTGGCGACGATCCCGGACGTGATGGGCCCCGGCCGCTCGGCCGAGATGACCTACTACGAGACGCCGGCCGGCGCCAAGGTGTTCGCGGCCGGCTCGCTCAACTTCGCCGCGTCGATCGGCGAGCCGGTCGTCGCCCAGTTGGTCGAAAACCTCTGGGCGCGCCTCTCCCGCCCCTAGGTACATGTCCGGTGCCAGGCACCGGACATGGCCGCGCTAACGCGCGACCATGTGGTGCTTCCTTTGTTTGCTCGCCGCTAGTCGTAGCTGAAGAAGCCCTGGCCGCTCTTGCGGCCGAGGTGGCCTGCTTTGGCCATGTCCCGCAGCCGCTCCGGCGGCGCCATGCGCTCCTCGCCCAGCGCTTCGTGCAGCGCCTCCGAGGCGTGGATGTGGATGTCGATGCCGACCAGGTCGACGAGCGCACACGGCCCCATCGGCCAGCCCGCCCCATTTGTCAGCGCCTTGTCGAGGTCCTCGGCGCTCACCCCCGCCTCGTCCAGAACGCGCACGCAGTCGTTGAGGAGCGGGATCAGGATCCGGTTGACGATGAAGCCGGGCGTGTCGTTGCAGCGCACGGGCTCCTTGCCCGCGCTCTCTGCCCACGAGTAGGCCGCATCGACCGCCTCGTCCGACGACTTCTCGGTCCGCACGATCTCGACGAGCGGCAGCAGCGGCGCCGGGTTGAAGAAGTGCATGCCGATCACGCGTTCCGGACGCTCGGTCGCCTCCGCGATGTCCGTCACGGAGAGCGCGGATGTGTTCGAGGCCAGAATCGCCTCGGGCTGCGTGATGCGGTCTAGCTCGGCGAAGAGCTCCCGCTTCGCCTCGAGCTCCTCGACGATCGCCTCGATCACGAGGTCACAGTCCGCCAGGTCGGCGACCTCGGTCGTCGTCTCGAATCTGCCGAGCATTGCATCGCGATCCGCGGGCGACATGCGGTTTTTCTCGACTGCGCGGCCCAGGTAGTGCCCGATCTGCTGCCGCGCGCGCTCGCCGAGTTCGTCGCTGACCTCGCGACCGATCACCTCATGGCCGGCCTGGAGGGCGACCTGCGCGATTCCGGCGCCCATCGTCCCCAAACCGACAACGCCGATCCGGCGAATTTCCATCAATCGCGATGCTACGGAAAGAAAACAGGCCGCTGCCCCGTCTTGTGAGTTACATGACGCGGCAACTCCTCATCGCACTCGTCCTCACTGGCCTGGTCGTGCTCGCTTGCGGCGGAGCCCTAGTCCAGATCGCGAAAGGGAGGTCTCCGGCGCTCCTGTCGCGCCGGACCCCCGCGTTCGGTTAACCCTGGGTCGCCGTCGCGCCGCGGCAGCGGGACGGCGACCAACGGGGTCTCATCTCTCAGTCAGAGCCGCTCGATGACCCCGGCGAGCGCCTGGCCGAAGCCGATGCACATCGTCGCCACGCCGTAGCGCGCCTCCCGGCGCTCGAGCTCGTTGACGAGCGTCGCCGTGATCCGCGCACCTGTCGCGCCCAGCGGATGGCCCAGCGAGATGCCGCCGCCGTTGGGGTTGATGTCCTCCATACGCTCGGTCAATCCCGCATCGACTGCGAACTGGAGCACGACACATGCGAAGGCCTCGTTGACCTCGATCACCGAGACGTCGTCCCAGCCGATCCCCGCGCGCTCGAGGGCACGCTGGCAGGCCTGCGGGTTGCCGTGCAGCATCCGGTACGGGTCGACGCCCGCGAGCCCGAAGGAAACGAACCGCGCCCGTGGCTCCAGCCCCAGGTCGGACGCCTTGCGCTCGCTCGCGATCAACACCGCGGCCGCGCCGTCGCAGATCTGGCTCGAGTTCCCGGCGGTGACCTTGCCCTCGGGCAGGAACGCGGGCTTCAGGCCGGCCAGTGCCTCAGCGGACGTGTCCCGGCGCGGTGTCTCGTCGAGCGCGAAGAGCGTGCCCACGTGCGGGTTCTGCACCTCGACGGGAACGATCTCGTTCTCGAAGCGGCCCTCGTCGATGGCGGCAGCTGCGCGGCGGTGAGACTCGAGCGAGACCGCATCGAGCTCCTCGCGCGACAGCCCCCACTCCTCGGTGATCGCCTCCGCCGAGAGGCCCTGCGGCACGATCTGCCACCGCTCCAGAAGCTTTTCGGAGAGGTCGCCGCCGTTCGACCCCATCGGAACGCGGGACATCATCTCGACGCCGGCCGAGACGACGAGCTCGAGCTGCCCGGACCAGATCGCCGTCGCCGCGTTGAAATTGGTCTGCATCGAGGAGCCGCACTGGCGATCGACCGTCGTGCCGCACACGGACTCGGGCCAGCCGGCCACCATCGGCACCATCCGCCCGATGTTCCAGCCCTGCTCGCCGATCTGAGTCACGCAGCCGAGTTGAACGTCCTCGACCTCCCCCGGATCGACGTCATGCCGCGAAACGAGACCGTTCAGGACCTGGCCCGCGAGCTCATCACCACGAATGGAGGAGAGCGCTCCGTTCCGTCTGCCGATAGGCGAGCGGACCGCGTCGACGATCAGCGCGTCAGAAGTCCACGAAGCCATCGAATGCGAGTCTAGCTCCGGCGCCTAGACTTGCCTCATGGCCGCGACGGCGACTGAACGGAAGCTGCTGATCGGCGGCGAGTGGGTCGAGACCGGCGACTGGATGGAGGTCCGCTCGCCCTACTCGAACGACGTCGTGGGCCGCGTCGCCACGGGCGGCGCGGAGGAAGCCACGCTCGCCGTCGCCGCTGCCGAGCGGGCGATGCGAGAACCGCTACCGGCGCACAAGCGCGCCGAGATCCTCGTCAAGGTCGCCGGTCTCCTGGGCCGCCGTCACGACGAGATTGCCCGCGTCATCTCCGAGGAGGCCGGCAAGCCGCTCAAGCAGGCGAAGGTCGAGGTCAGCCGCGCGATGTCGACGTTCACATTCGCGGCCGTCGAGGCCCGCAAGCTGGCCGGGGAGATGGTCCCGATGGACGCTTCTCAGGCCGGTGAGGGCAAGCTCGCGTTCACGCTTCTGCAGCCGGTGGGGATCGTCGGCGCGATCAGCCCCTTCAACTTCCCGCTCAACCTCGTCGCGCACAAGCTCGCGCCCTCGCTCGCCGCCGGTTGCGCGGTCGTTCTCAAGCCTGCGAGCCAGACCCCGCTGTCCGCCCTCCTCCTGGCCGAGCTCGAGACCGAGGCCGGGCTGCCGCCGGGCTGGCTGAACGTCATCGTCGGCCCCGCTTCTGAGATCGGCGACGTGCTCGTCGCAGACGATCGCGTGAAGGCGATCAGCTTCACGGGGTCGAGCGACGTCGGCTGGCGGCTGCGAGAGCGCGCGCCGCGGAAGAAGGTCCTCCTGGAGCTCGGCAACTCGACGCCGGCGATCGTGCAGGGCGACGCCGACCTCGATGTCGCCGCCGAGAAGCTCGCCGCGAACTCGTTCTCGTTCGCGGGCCAGAGCTGCATCTCCACGCAGCGGATCTACCTGCAGAAGTGGATCACCGACGACTTCATGGAGCGGTTCATCCCCAGGGTCGAGGCGCTCATGGTGGGCGATCCCACGGACGAAGAGACGGACGTCGGACCCGTCGTCGACGACGGGTCCAGGGATCGAATCATCGAGTGGATCGACGAGGCGACGAAGGAGGGCGCGACCATCCTTACCGGAGGCTCGGTGCTCGAGGGCCGTCTCATCAAGCCCACCGTGCTCGGGAACGTCAACCTCGGCATGAAGGTCTGTCGCGAGGAAGTCTTCGGGCCGGTGGTGACGATCGACAGCTACGACACCCTCGACGATGCGATCCTCCTGGCCAACGGCACGCGCTACGGCCTGCAGGCTGGGATCTTCACGGACAGCCTCCCCTCGGCGCTACGGGCGGCCCAGCGACTCCGGTTCGGCGGCGTGACGGTCAACGAGGCGCCGACCTTCCGCGCCGACCAGATGCCCTACGGAGGGGTGAAGGACTCGGGGAACACGCGTGAGGGGCCCGCGTACACCGTGCGCGAATTGAGCGAGGAACGGGTCGTAGTCATCGACCTCTGAGCGCGGCCTAGCTGACCCGCCGTAGCCGACCGCTCGTATAGACTCCCGCCGCTTTCAATGGCAGGACCATCGCTGCTCGACCGTTTCCGCAGGCGGCCCGCGGATGCAGCCCCCCAGGCCGCACCCCAAGCGCCTGCGATGCCCCAGGGCCGAGTCCCGGCGCCCGGAGCGCTTCGCCGTGAGCGCAGGGCGCTCGTCCGGACGCGGGAGGAGCGGATCCGCGACCTGGGCGGCCTGATGCTCGAGATGTATCGCCGCGATCGGTTCCGCCAGGACCTGCTCGTCGAGCAGTGTCTCGAGGTCGTGACGATCGAGGAACGTCTTCGTGACATCGACTCGCTGTTGGAGGCGGCGGTGACGGCCCGCCGCCAGGGCCTCGGCATCCGCTGCGAGTGCGGGGCGCCGATCCTCTGGGGCTCTCACTTCTGCGCGAACTGCGGACGCCCGGTCGGCGAGGAGCCGATCGTCTCGTGCCCGAATTGCGGCAACGCGTTGGCGGCTGACGCGCGCTTCTGCCCCCACTGCGGTGCGGCTGCGCCCGAAGAGCCTCAGGCGCAGGCCGCTAACGGCGCGCCCGCGGACGAGAGTCAGAGCGAGGGCGAGGGTGACGGCGAGGCCCAGCCCCCAGGCGCGCGCGACACCTGGGAGCGCTAGCTCTTGTCGGCAACGCCGCCTGAGCCCCCGGACGAGACGCCCGTACCACCACCTCCGCCGACCGTCGCCGAGGGCGGAAACTGCCCCCGCTGCGGCACGCCATACGAGCCGTACCAGGAGTACTGCCTCGAATGCGGCCTACGGCTTCCATCCAACACGGGCGTCGTGGCCGTGCTGGCTCACCACTGGCAGCGTCGGCTGCCCTGGTACCCGGGCGACTGGATCTGGCCGGTGCTCCTCGGGCTCGTCATCGCGGCGCTCGCCGCAACCGGGGCGATCCTCGCTACGCGCGACGACGACTCTCCGACCCGCACGCAGGTGGCCACCGGGCCGCCAACCGAGCCCGTGGACACTGGCACGGTGCCCAACGAGACGACTCCGATCGGGACGGGCGAAGAGCCGCCTCCGGCCGGCACCGACACCGAGCCGGTCGAGCCGGAGCCGCCGCCGCCGGGGCCCGGCGGGCTCGTGGAGTGGCCACCCGGTCAGACCGGGTACACGATCGTGCTGGCCTCACTCCCGGAGAGCGCGGGGCGCGCCGCGGCCGTCAGCGCCGGCCAGAAGGCCTCGGAGGCGGGCCTGAGCGAGGCCGGCGTCCTCAACTCGTCGGATTACTCGAGCCTGCACCCCGGTTACTGGGTCGTCTTCAGCGGGATCTACGACACGCTCGACGAGGCGAGAAGCGCCCTCGACACCGCGCGGGGGACCTACCCGCAGGCGTACACGCGCCAGATCGCGCAGTAACTAAGCAGCGACGCGCGAGCGCTCTAGATGCTGGTGCGACGGGCAGTAATCGCGCTCGGGCAACGGCGTGCGCTGGCACGGCTTGCCCTTGCGAGTCGTCGCGTGACAGCGCGGGACGCCGCCGTCGAATGCGCCGGCCTCGATCTGCTCCTCGATGAAGGAGACCGCTGCGGTGACGCCCTGATCGACCGCCCAGGCGACCTGCGCCTGCGCCGTGATCGGGAAGTAGCGCCTGATGTCCTGGAAGAGCGACCGCTCGGGCTTGGCGAAGTAGTGCGGGTCGCGGGCGAGCCGCTCCATCGTCTGCTCGCACGCCTCGAGAACTGCACGGCGGTACACGACCTGCGTGCTCGGCGTCACGTACGGGTCGACGAGATCTTTGATTGAGCGATAAATGGCTCGCGAGTACTGATACATGCTGTTCTGGATCAGGAGGGTTCGTTCATCCATCTCAAGTGTGCCGGTCATGGTGTTAATCCCCCGCAAAGCTCTGTTAACTGCGGATTAAGTCCCTCTCTCATACCCAACTCCCGGCCGAATATAACGCCTCGGAGGCGTTGTTACAAACTCCCCGCCGCGGTTGACTCCCCTGGCAACACGCGGCGGCCCATCCCCCAGCCTGGGGTCGATACGCGACAATGGCCACGCCGTGTCACACGACACCGACAAGCTCATCCGCCAGCTCTCACTCGTCGCGTACCTGATGGCCGAGCGCCGGGCGCTGACCGCGCGCGACGTCAAGCAAAACGTGGAGGGCTACTCCGAGATGTCCGACGAGGCCTTCGCCCGGCGGTTCTACTCCGACCGCGCGGAGCTCCTGGGCCTCGGGGTGCCACTCGACTCCCAGCGCGACGAGTTCACGGGCGAAGAGCTCTACAACCTTCGCTCCGAGCGGTACTTCCTGCCGCCGCTCGAGCTGACCGACGACGAGCTCGCCGCACTCCAGACCTGCCTGTATCTCCTCGAGGGCCAGTTCGCATACGCCGAGCCGCTCCGGCTTGCGCTGCAGAACCTCGCGCTCGGGCGGCCGGGGTTCGCGCAGGCGCCGACACAGGTCGCGCGCGCCGTCGAGCTCCACGATCCGGGGTACTCACCCGAGCTCCCGGGCCGATTGGCGAAGCTCGAAGGTGCGATCTCCAAGAACCGCACCGTCAAGTTCACGTACTGGTCGATCCAGCGCGACAAGGAAAAGGAGCGGACGGTCAACCCGTACTCGCTGCTCTTCCACAGCGGGCAGTGGTACGTGATCGGGCACGATCTCGACCGCGACAAGGTGCTGACCTTCCGCGTCTCCCGGATCCGCGGCGACATCCGCCTCGCGAGCCGTCGGGAGCGCGATTTCCGGCTTCCGGAAGACTTCGACGCCGACGAGTACCGGCTGCCGCCGAACTGGCAGGTCGGTGAGAGCCAGGGTGAGGCTCGCATCGAGGTCGCCGGCGACACCGCCTGGTGGGTGGAGCGCATCTACGGCCGTCACGGGACGCTCGAGGGCGGCGCGTTCATCACGCCGTACTCGAGCCTCGCGCTCCTGGCCTCGTGGATCCTGAGGCAGGAAGGCCGCGCCGTCCCGGTCTCGCCGCCCGCTCTCCGCCGCGAGGTCCAGGACGGGCTGAAGCTCGTCCAGGAGCGGCACGAGGGCGATCCCCCAAAGGTGGCCGCCGACGCGGTGGTGCCGAGCGCGGAAGGGGCGGATGAGCGTCCCGCCAGCCCGGTGCCGGCGGAACGATTCGGCCTCCTGCAAGCCCTGCTCGCGTACCTGCTCGACGCCTGCGGCGAGGAAGGCTCAGCCGTCATTCCGGCGGCCGACCTCCTGGAGCGCTTCAACCTCCCGGAAGAGTCGCTCGACGAGCACCTGCAGCTCCTGAACCTCGTCAATTTCGGGGGCGGCTGCTACGCGGTCTACACCGAGCTCCACGGCGACCAGATCCATGTCGACAAGGAGCTCTTCGGCGACACGTTCCGGTCACCCCCACGGCTGACGCCGCTCGAAGCCCGTGCCATCCGGCTTGCGCTCGAGTTCGTGGGCCCGATGATCGCCGCCGACGCCCATACACCGCTCGACCGCGTCCGCCGCAAGCTCGAGGAGACCTTCGGCCAGGTCGATCTCTCCCAGACGGCAGAGCCGCAGCTCGACCGCGCCGAGGAGCGCCTGGTCGGCACGCTCTCCGAGGGCATTCGCCAGCGCCGGCTCGTCGAGATCGAGTACCAGAAGGAAGAGGAGGAAACGCTCTCGACGCGGATCGTGGAGCCCCACGTCCTCGAGCGGCGCGTGCCGCACTGGTACGTCCATACGTGGGATCGCGGACCGGACGCGCAGCGTTCGTTCCGCCTCGACCGCATGCGTAGCGCTCGGCTGCAGCGCGAGAAGTTCGATGCCCGCCCCGAGTTCGAGATCAAGGAGCTCTCAGGCCCGATCGCACGGATCTGGTACTCGCCGAAGATCGCGCGCTGGAAGGTCGAGGAGGGCGCGAAGCCGCTGAAGGACGGCGCCGCGCTGAGCGAGCGGGCCGTCGGCAGCGAGGAGTGGCTGATCGGCGAGATCCTGTCCGACCGCGGCGAAGCCGTTCTCCTGGAGCCGGAAGACCTGCGCGAGCGAGTGGCGCGGCGTGCGCGCGAGTTGGCCAAGGAGATGAAAGCCGGCCGAGTGCCGGCTTCGGCGAAGGCCTAGGAGTCGAACGATGTCACTCACCCGCGTCCACAACTTCGCCATCTCGCTCGACGGCTTCGGCACCGGTGAGGGCCAGAGCCACGACGCATATTTCGGTCACGCCGGCGAAAGGCTGCACGAATGGATGTTCGCCACCCGATTTTGGCACGAGATGGTCGGCCGGCCCGGCGGCACCGGCGGCATCGACGACGCCTTCGCGCAGCAGTTCACTCCTGGGATCGGCGCCGAGATCATGGGTGCCGGGAAGTTCGGCCCGCCCGGATGGCACGAGGACCCGGAGTGGAAGGGCGCGTGGGGTGCCAACCCGCCGTTCCACACACCGACCTTCATCCTCACCCATCACCCACGCCCGTCGATCGAGATGGAGGGCGGCACGACGTTCCACTTCATCGACGCCTCGCCTGCGGAAGCGCTCGAGACGGCCCGCGAGGCTGCGGGCGGCCAGGACGTACGCCTCGGCGGAGGTCCCACCATGATCCGCGACTTCCTTGCAGCCGGTCTCGTCGACCACATGCACGCGGTGGTGGTCCCGATCCTGCTCGGCCGAGGCACACGCCTCTGGGACGGACTGGAGGGCCTCGAGCAGGACTACGAGATCGAGGCCACCTCCTCGCCCAGCGGAGTCACGCATGTGACGTTCACCCGTGCAGGTGTCTGAACCGCCTCGGTCGAGGACCCGCGGATTGGCTCCGTAGCATCGAGCCCGAGTACGTCTAGTCCACCGGCAGCGCGAGCGTGAACGTGGCGCCCTGCCCTTCGCCCGAGGCCACCTCGAGCGTGCCGCCGTGAGCCTCCGCGATCGAGCGGGCGATGAAGAGGCCGAGCCCTGTCCCGGGCTTGGCGTGCTCGCCGCTCACGCGGCCGAACTTCTCGAAGATCAACGTCTTGTGCTCGCTCGAGATGCCTGGGCCCTGGTCGTGCACCGCAACCGTGATCCGACCGTTGTTCGTGAACGCCTCGACGTTGACCTCCGCGCCGGCGGGTGAGTACTTCACGGCGTTGTCGATCAGGTTCGTGACCACCTGCCGGAGTCGCTCGCGGTCGCCGCGCAGAGTTGGGAGCGGCGCGGTCACGTCGGCGCGCACGGCGACCTCGTCCTGGCTGCTCTCGGCGGCCGCGGCAGACTCGCGCACGATCTCGCCGATGTCCAGGTCGCTGAAGGAGTAGCTGAAGGTCCCGGATTCGATGCGCGAGGTGTCGAGCACGTCACCGACGAGCTCGGCAAGGCGATTCGTCTCATGGTCGATCAGCGCCAGGAAGGAGTCACGTTGCTCCGGCGTCAGGTCGCGCCAGCGCACGCGCAGCGTCTTCGCCGAGCCGATCACGGACGCCATCGGGCTCCGGAGCTCGTGCGAGACGAGCGAGACGAAGTCGGCGCGCAAGGCCGAGAGCCGGCGCAATTCCTCGACCGTCGTCTTCTCCGTCTCGTAGGCGCGAATGTTCTGAACGGTGGCTCCGAGGAAGCGCCCCAGTAGGGACACGAGCTCGATCTCCTCCTCGCTGAAGGAGTCGGGCTCGACGCGAACGATCGAGATCATCCCGATCGCGTGGGCGCCGACGAGGAGCGGCGCGGCGAGCCGGCAGCGCAGGCCGAGCTCGCCGAACTCATGCTCTTCCGGGTAGGCGGCGTCCTGCATGTCGCGCCTGTAGACGGGTTGCGCGCCTGTCAGCACTTCCTCCAGCACCGAGCCCGCAACGTCTCGGCGCGTTCCGATCGGGAAGACGGTGTCGGCCCCGGCGCCCGCCGCTGCCATCACTCGCGCAGTGCCGTCGTCGGCGAGAACGATCGCAACACGGTCGAAGCCGAGCAGTCCGCGCAGCTCCCGGATGAACGCTACGAAAGCCTGGTCGAGGTCGAGCGACGACCCGAGAGCTCTCGCGCACCGGTTCGCGGCGTCCAGAACGTCCACGCGTCGGCCCAGCTCGTCGCGGAAGCCCTCGGCTTCGCGGGCGCGCTCCTCGGCGAGCTCGGTCTCACGAGCCAACCGGTTGACCAGCCAGCCGACGACCAGGCCCATCAGGATGGCGAGCCCGACCGGGAACGTGATGTGGTTGCTGCTGAACTCCGGGGGGGCGAAGCGGTCGGCGCGAAAGAGCTCGGTTCCGACGAGGACGGGGAGCAGGGCGAGCGGCATCACGACTCCGCCGACAAGGCCGTAGCGAAGCGCGGCCTCGACCACGACGAGGTAGAGGAGCTGCCGGATCGGAGTCCCCGCCTCGAACGAGAAGACGAAGCAGTACGCGGAGATAACCACCGCGTTGAACGACAGCGAGGCGAAGCAGATGATCCGTTGGGCCCGCTCGCCGAAGGGCTGACGGTCGATGAAGAAGAACGTGACCGCACCGACCGCCAGGGCCGCTGTCGTCAACCAGGCGGCGAGCTCGTGACCGGCGGGGTAGCCCTGGCCGAAGACCGCGACCTCGAAAACCGCCCAGGGGAGCGTGGCGAGGCGGATCACGGAGATCCACCGCTCGAGCTCCCAGCGGCGGCGCAACTCGGTCACCTAGGTCGCCGTCCTTTCCGCGATGCGTCCGAGAGCCCACTCGGCGTGCTCCCGCAGCAGCGGGTCGTCGCCCTCGAGGAACGGCTCGATGTCGGCACGATGCTCTGGCCCGCCGGTGTTGCCGAGGGCCACGAGTGCGTTTCGGCGGAGGTAGCGCACGTCCTGCCTCGGCACGAACAGGCGGTCGTAGCGCGCCCGCAGCTCGTCGTCGGCTGTCTGGAGCCACTCGACGAGCGAGACGTGCGGCTCCGCCTCTGCGGGCGGCGCCTGACCCGCACGGCGCTTCTCGATGCCCCTGTTCCAGGGACAGACGTCCTGGCAGATGTCGCAGCCGTAGACCTGCGCCTCGAGCGGCTCGCGGTACTCCTCCGGGATCGGCGCCGCAGCCTGCGTCCAGTACGAGAGGCACCTGGTGGAGTCGAGGACGCCCGGCTCGTCCAGCGCACCCGTCGGGCACGCGTCGATGCAGAGCGTGCACGATCCGCAGGCGAAGGGCATCGGCTCGCCGGCCTCGATCTCGACGTCGGTGATGATGGTGCCGAGGACGACCCAGGAGCCGTGTCGCCGCGTGATTAGCAGCGTGTTCTTACCGTAGAACCCCACGCCGGAGCGCGCAGCGGCCTCGCGGTCGACGTGCTGGTTCTCGTCGACGAGGACGCGGTACTCGCCGCCGAGACGCCGCCCGAGCGCATCGAGCTTCTCGCGCAGCTCCGCGTAGGCGTGGAACCACGTGTAACGAGGCAGCCTTCCCTGGCCCGACTCGAGCGGCGGCTCCTCGCTCCAGTAGCCGAGCGCGGCCGAGACGACGGTGCGGGCATCCGCCAGGAGCGTCTCCGGATGGCAGGAGACGTGCGGCTGCGCCATCGTGAAGCGCATGTCCGCGAACAGGCCGCGCTCGCCGCGCTCGCGAATGTGTCTCTCGGTGTCCTCGTAGGGCTCAGCGGGCGCGGCGCCGACGACGTCGATCCCGAGCCCCGCCGCGAGGCGCTCGAGTTCCTGGACTGTCACGCATCGCATTGTGCCTACCATCGCGAGCGATGAAGGCCATTCGCATCCACGAGGACGGCGGGCCCGAGGTGCTCCGGTACGAGGACGCGCCCGATCCCGAGCCGGGGCCCGGCGACGTTCTCGTCGAGCTGCGAGCGGCCTCGCTGAACCACCTCGACCTCTGGATCAGGCAAGGACGGCCCTCCGTCCCCAAGCCGCGCATCCTCGGCGCCGACGGCGCGGGCCTCTCCGACGGCCGGCGCGTGCTCATCAACCCCGGCGTCGAGCACGGCGAGAAGATCACGGTCATCGGCGAGCACACGGACGGCACGCACGCCGAATTGATCGCTGTGCCGTCGTCGAACGTCTATCCGATCCCTGACGGCCTGAGCTTCGAGGAGGCCGCCGCCTTCCCGCTCGTCTACGAGACCGCCTACCGCATGCTCATCACCCGCGCCGGGTTGCGCGAGGGCGAATGGGTCCTCGTCTGGGGCATCGGCGGCGGCGTTGCCACGGCGGCGAACTCGATCGCCCGAGCTCTCGGCGCGCGGACGATCGTCACCTCGAGCAGCGACGAGAAGCTCGCCGACGTCGAGGCCGACGCCAAGGTCAACCACGCCGCGCAGGACGTGGTGGCGGCCGTGAAGGAGGCCACCGGCGGCTACGGCGCGGACATCGTGGTCGAGCATGTCGGCGAGGCGACCTGGCAGCAGAGCCTGCAAGCCGCTCGTCAAGGAGGCCGCGTCGTTGTCTGCGGAGCCACGTCCGGCCCCAACCCGCCCGCGGCCCTGCATCGGATCTGGTGGAAGCAGCTGTCGATCCTGGGCTCGACGATGGGGACGAGAGCGGACTTCGAGGCCGTCTACGAACTGGTCGAGTCCGGTCGGGTCAAGCCGATCGTGGACAAGATCTTTCCGCTCTCGGAGGCCGCGGCGGCCCACGAGCGCCTGGAGAGCGGCGAGCAGCTCGGCAAGATCATCCTGCGGATCCCGGAATAGCTGTAGGGTCGGCGAATGCAGATCGGCGACGTGCTCGGCGAGGCCTGGGGCCTCTACAAGAGATTCTTTTGGCAGTTCTTCCTCACCGCGTTCGTCGTGTACGCCGTCCTCGACCTGCTCTCGGCTCTCGCCAACGCGGCTGCAGGCGACAGCGTGCTGGCGGGCCTCTTCTGGGGCCTGATCGCTGCCGCCGTGGGCATCGTCGGCTACTTCTGGGTGCAGGGTGCTCTGGTCGAGGTCGTGCAAGACGTGCGCGACGGCCGCGCCGACCGCACGATCGGCGAGATCTACCAGGCTGTTTCTCCCCGCCTGCCTTCGCTGATCGTCGCCGGGATCCTCGCCGGCATCGGGATTGCCTTCGGTCTGATCCTCTTGATCGTTCCCGGTCTATTCCTGCTCACGATCTGGTCGATGCTCGTGCCCGTGATCGTGATCGAGGGTAAGTCGGCGGGCGAAGCCTTCGGGCGTTCACGAGAGATCGTGCGCGGACACGGCTGGCCTGTGTTCGGGCTGATCATCGTTACGTTCATTCTCGTCGCGGTCGCTTCCGGGGTGATCACCCTGCTCTTCGCTCCGCTGCCGGACTTCTTCGACGCCTGGATCGGCTCGCTCGTCGCCCATAGCCTCACTGTTCCGTTCGCTGCGGCTGCGATCACCACGGCGTACTTCAAGCTGACCGCGCCCGCACCGACGCCGGCGCCGGCCGCCGCTGCGCCTCCGCCGGCGGCCTCCTAGCTACTCCGGCGTCACGTACGCGGCCGTCAGGCCGCCGTCGACGAGGAACGTCGCCGCGTTCACGTACGACGACTCGTCGCTCGCCAGGAAGAGCGCCGCGTTGACGATCTCGCGAGGTTTCGCCAGCCGGCCCATCGGCAGGTGGATGCGCCGCCGCTCGTAGGCGGCGGGATCGTCGCCGAAGATCCGCAGGAGCAGTGGGGTCTCGACCGGCCCCGGGCACAGCGCGTTCACCCGAATCCCCTGCCGTGCGAACTGCACGCCGAGCTCGCGCGACATCGACAGCACCGCGCCCTTCGACGCCGAGTACGAGATCTGCGACGTCGCCGCACCCAGCAGCGCCACGAACGAGGCCACGTTGATCACCGACCCTCCACCCCGCTCCAGCAGGTACGGGATCCCGTGCTTGCAGCACAGATAGACACCCTTCGTGTTCACGTTCTGGACGCGATCCCAGGCGTCTTCCTCGGTCTCGAGGATCGAGTCGTCGTCCGCCGGCGAGATGCCGGCGTTGTTGTAGAGGACGTCGATCCCGCCGAACCGCTCCGCGGCGGCCGCGTACATCGCCTGGACGCTCGCCCCGTCGGCGACGTCGACCTGCACCGCCAGGGCGTCACCCGCCTCGGAGGCGACCTGCTCGGCCGCGTCGCCGTCGATGTCGGCGGCGCAGACCTGAGCCCCCTCCCCGGCGAAGACGATCGCCGCCTCGCGGCCCATGCCGCCGCCGGCGCCCGTGATCACGGCGACCTTGCCGTCGAGACGGCCCATCAGGCGTCCGTCGCGAGGTACACGTTCTTGACCTCGGAGTAGCCGTCCATGGCGTGCATCCCGAGCTCGCGCCCGAAGCCGGACTGCTTGAACCCGCCGAAGGGCGTGGAGACCCGCACGGATGTATTGGAGTTGACGGAGAGCACGCCCGCATCGATCCCGCGGGCGACCCGGAACGCGCGTGCAGCGTCACGCGTCCAGATCGACCCCGAGAGGCCGTAGGGCGTGTCGTTGGCCAGGCGGATCGCGTCCGCCTCGTCGTCGAACGGGATGACGACGGCGACCGGCCCGAAGATCTCTTCGCGCGCGGCACGGTCGTCGTTCGAGACTGGTGCGAGCACCGTCGGCGGAAACCAAAACCCTGGACCTCCTGGTGTGTTGCCTTGGTAGGCAACGTTACCGTCGACGTAGGACGACACGGTCTCGCGCTGCGCGGCCGAGACCAGCGGCCCCATCTCGGTGTCTGCGCTCTCTGGATCGCCGAGCTTCACACCCTCGGCCGCCGACACCGAGCAGCTCGACGAACCGGTCGTACGCGGAGCGCTCGACGAGGATGCGCGAGCGGGCGCAGCAGTCCTGCCCCGCGTTCCCGAACACGGCGTACGGCGCGCCGGCCGCGGCAGCCTCGAGGTCGGCGTCGGCGAAGACCACGTTCGCCGACTTGCCGCCCAGCTCGAGCGTGACGCGCTTGATCGTCTCAGCCGCGCCCTTCATCACCTCGCGGCCGACCTCGGTCGAGCCGGTGAACCCGATCTTCGCCACGTCCGGATGCTCGACGAGCCGTCGCCCCACGACCGACCCCGCCCCGGCCACGACGTTCAACACCCCCTCCGGAATGCCGGCCTCGAGCGCGAGCTCCGCGAGCCGAAGCGCCGTCAGCGGCGTCAGCTCCGCGGGCTTCAGCACGACGGTGTTGCCGGTGGCGAGCGCCGGCCCCAGCTTCCAGCTGGAGATCGCGATCGGAAAGTTCCACGGCACGATCAGCCCCACGACTCCGAGCGGCTCCCGGAAAGTCATGTCCACGCCCCCCGCCACGGGAATCGTCTCGCCGAAGTGCTTGTCGACGGCGCCCGCGTAGAAGTAGAAGACCTCGGCGACCATCCCGACCTCGCCGCGCGAATCGGCGATCGGCTTCCCAACGTTGCGCGTCTCCAGCAACGCGAGCTCCTCTGCGTGCTCCTCGACCGAAGCCGCGAGCCGCCTCAGCAGCCGTGCGCGATCCGCCGGCGCCACCGCGCGCCAGACGGGGAAGGCCGCCTGCGCAGCCGCGACAGCAGCGTCCGTCTCCCCCACGCCCACATCCGGCAGCTCGGCGATCGTCTCCTCGGTCGCCGGGTTCACGACGGTGATCACGGTCGCTCGTCCCGGTACTGCGTGGCCTGCTCGACGAGTGCCTCGAAGAGCGCCATGTCCTCACCTTCCTCCGGGTGCCAGAGAACCCCCACCGCGAAGCGCTTCGAGGGATCCTCGAGCGCCTCGACGGTTCCGTCCTCCGCATACCCGGCCGTCCGCAGGCCCTCGCCGATCCGCCCGAAGCCCTGATGGTGGTGCGACTTGACCGGCGCGCGATCTCCCAGGAGGCCGCCGACCCGAGTGCCGGGCTCGAGAGTGACGTCGTGATCGGAGTACTCGCCCGGCGTGTGCTTGTGCTCCTCGTGGCCGAGCTCGTCCGGCAGGTGCTGGACGAGATCGCCGCCACGCGCGACGTTCAGCACCTGTGAGCCGCGGCACACCGCGAGCACCGGCATGTCCCGCTCGAGCGCAGCCGTCAGCAATTCCATCTCGGCGCGGTCCCGAGCCTCGTGCACGCCCTGGGTCTCCGGGTGAGCCTCCGCGTCGTAGAGCGCCGGATCGAGATCGGAGCCCCCGGAGAAGAGGATCCCGTCGAGCACCGCGAGGGTCTCCTCGATCGCACCCTCGCTCGGCGGGATGACGAGCGGACGGCCGCCGGCGCGCTCGATCGCGCGGACGTACGAGAGCGGGACGAGAGCAGCCTCCTCCACCCAGGCGCCCCACGTCACCTCCTCGGCGTACGAGGTGATGCCGACCACGGGCTTCATCCGCGCTCGAACATCCGCTCCCGCTCGTAGCAGGTCACCGCTTTGTCGAAGAGCTCCTGCTCGGTGCGCGCGTAGTTCAGGTAGTGGTCGACGACGTCGTCGCCGAGGGCCTTCCGGGCCATCGTCCCGCCTTCGAGCGCGGCGATGCCCTCGCGCAGCGAGTGCGGGAAGCGCTCGGCATCGGACTCATACGCGTTGCCCTCGAGAGGCGGCGGCAGCTCGAGGCTTGCCTCGATTCCGGCGAGGCCGGCCGCGAGCAGAGCGGCGAACGCGAGATAGGGATTGACGTCTCCTCCCGGGATGCGCGTCTCGGTGCGCAGCGCGCTCCCGTGGCCGACGATCCGGAAGCCGCACGTTCGGTTGTCGTGGCCCCAGGCGAGCGTCGTCGGCGCCCAGCTCCCGGCCGCGAACCGCTTGTACGAGTTGATCGTCGGCGCGACGAAGATCGCGAGCTCCTTGAGATGGGCGATCTGCCCGGCAAGGTACCGCTTGAAGGTGTCGCTTTCCCCGGCGAACTCGTTCTCGTCCCCGCGCCAGAGGCTCGAATGGATGTGACACGAGGAGCCGATCCACGTGTGATCGGGCTTCGCCATGAACGTGACCGAGCAGCCGTTGAGGTGGGCGAGCTCCTTCGCGCCGTTCTTGTAGATGACGTGGTTGTCGGCCATCGTCAGCGCGTCGGCGTAACGGAAGTTGATCTCGTGCTGGCCGGGCCAGGCCTCGCCCTTGGACGACTCGACGCGGATGCCGGCTCCCTCCATGCAGTTCCGGACCAGGCGGATGAAGGGCTCGTCGTACGTGGCGGCGAGGATGTGGTAGTCGAGGATGTACGGGACCGACGGAGTGAGATCTTGGTAGTGCTTCGCGTGCGCCTCCTCGTACGTCTCCTTGAGCAGGAAAAACTCGAGCTCGGAGCCGAACATCGCGGTGTACCCGAGCTCGGTTGCACGGTCGACCTGGCGCTTCAAGACCTGCCGTGGAGACGGTGCGACCGGAGAGCCGTCGAGCCAGGCGACGTCCGCGAGGACGAGCGCCGTCCCTTCGAGCCACGGGATGCGCCGCAGGGTGGCCATGTCCGGCACGAGCCGAAGATCGCCGTATCCCCGGTCCCAGCTCGCCATCTCGTAGCCGGGGACGGGGTCTCCCTCCATCTCGAGGGCGAGCAGGTAGTTGCAGCCCTCGACTCCGTGCTCGGAGATGTCTCCGTCGAGAAAGTAGTTCGCGTGCAGGCGCTTTCCCATGAGGCGGCCCTGCATGTCGGTGAAGGCGACGACAACGGTGTCGATCGAGCCGTCGGCCGCGCCCTGCTCGAGCTCCTTGGTTGTCAGCACGGAATAAGCCTACGCACCAACTCCAGGTCCAGGCGAGGAACGACCTCGTCCGCAGCGGCCAGGCGCTCCGGGTTCATCGTGCCCGTGACCGCGACACAGCGCAGCCCGGCTGCCTTCGCGGCGGCGACCCCGACGTCGGAATCCTCCACGGCCACGGCCTCCTCGGCGGGGATTCCGAGCAGCTCGAGCGCACGCTGATATCCCTCGGGCGCCGGTTTCCCGTGCTCGACATCGTCCGCAGCGACGAGCCCCGAGACGGCGCCGCTCAGCCCCGCGGCTGCGAGCACCGTCTCGACTTCCACCCGAGCCGAGCCCGACACGACGAACACCCGCACGTGCCTGGCTGCTTCGAGGACGGCCTCGCGCGCCTCGGGGCCGACGGTCGCCCCGTCCCCAGCACGCTCGCGGTAGAGCTCGATCTTGCGCGCGACCACGTCGTCGTGCCCCGGCCCCAGCCACAGCTCGACGATCTCCGGGTCCGAGAGCCCGGCCAGCCGCTCGTAGTACTCCTCGGTCGAGAGCGGCTTCCCCTGCTCGGCGAACTGCTCCTGCAGGATCGAGCACAGGAGCGCCTCGTCGTCCGAGATCGTGCCGTTGAAGTCGAGGAGGAGGGCGCGGATCGCCAAGAGCGCCAGTTTAGGAGGGCATGATGAAACTTTGGCTGAGCCGCTGGGCCGCGCTGCTCGCCCCGAGGCCGCGTCCTCAGTCAGGCCGATAGTGGACAACTATCGGCCTTCCCTGCGTCCTTGCCTCGAAACGACCATCGCACCCCAGCGACGAGCAAAGTCCCATCAAACCCTCCTAGGATCGCGGCGTGGAACCGGAGGCAATCGCCGCGCGAGTGTGGCCGGACAGGGAGGTCGAGCTCGAGCCTCTCGGCGGCGGGATCACGAACCGGAACTTCAAGGTCGCCGTCGGGGGCGAGGTCTTCGTCCTCAGGATCGGCGGCAAGGACACGGCCCTGCTCGGCATCGACCGCGAAGCCGAGCACGCGGCGACCTCCATCGCAGCCGGGCTCGAGATCGGCCCCGAGGTCGTCGCCTTCCTCGAGCCGGAGGGTTATCTCGTCACGCGTTTCGTCGAAGGGAGCCCGCTCCCGGTGGAGGAAGTGCGCCGGCCCGAGACCCTACGCCGCGTCGGCGAGACACTTCGGCGCCTGCACGACGGCCCCGCCTTTCCGGTCCGCTTCGACCCGTTCCGGGTCGTCGAGGCCTACCTGGCGACCGCCGCGAGCCGGGGAGTCGCCACCCCACGGGAATACGAGCGCGCCAAGCAGACGGCGGACCAGATCGAGCGCGCACGTGGGCCGCAGCGCGAGTGCCCCTGCCACAACGACCTGCTGAACGCGAACTTCATCGCCCACGACGGAAACGTGAGGATCGTCGACTGGGAGTACGCCGGCATGGGCGACCGTTTCTTCGATCTCGCCAACTTCTCGGTCAACCACGAGCTGAGCGACGGGCAGAACGAGGACCTGTTGACGGCGTACTTCGGCGAGCTCGCAGAGGCGGACCTCCACGCGCTCCGCCTGATGCGGTTCATGTCCGATTTCCGCGAGGCCATGTGGGGCGTCGTCCAGCAGGGCCTGTCGGAGCTCGACTTCGACTTTGCCGGCTACGCGGAAGAGCACTTCGCGCGCCTCGAGCGCACGGCAGTCGATCCTGCGTTTCGCGAGTTGCTGCCATGAAGGACCGGGCCCGCGCGGTCGTCATCGGCGGCGGTGTCGGCGGCGCGGCCGTCCTCTACTGGCTCGCCCGGCTTGGCTGGGACGACGTCCTCCTCGTCGAGCGGGCCGATCTGACCAGCGGCTCCACCTTCCACTCCGCGGGCCTCGTCGGGCAGCTCCGCGGCTCGCTCAGCCTCACCAAGATGATGATCGCCTCGGTCGATCTCTATCGCTCCCTGGAGGAAGAGGTCGGTCTGGAGACCGGCTGGCACGAGGTCGGGTCACTGCGGCTGGCGTCGTCAGAGGAGCGGATGGAAGAGCTCGAGCGCCAGGCCGGCTGGGCGCGCACATTCGGGCTCCCGATCGAGCTGATCTCCGCCGAGGACGCTCAGCGGCTGTTCCCACCGATGTCCAGGGATGGCGTGCTCGGCGCCGCGCACATCCCGACCGACGGCTACATCGACCCCAGCCAGCTGACGTTCGCGCTCGCCGAGGGCGCTCGGCGCCACGGGGCCGAGCTCCATACCAACACGCGCGTGACCGGAATCGGCGTCGAGCGCGGCCGTGTGACCGGTGTCGAGACCGACCAGGGCTCGATCGCCACCGACGTCGTCGTCAATGCGGGCGGCATGTTCGCCGCGGAGATCGGCGCGATGGCAGGCGTCACCGTCCCAATCGTCCCGATGGCGCACGAGTACCTGATCACGCGTCCTTCCGGCCTGCCGCTCGACCTGCCGACCATGCGCGACCCCTCGCTCCTCGTCTACTTCCGCGGCGAGTCGGGCGGGCTGATCATGGGCGGGTACGAGCGCAATCCGGCTCCCTGGAGCCTCGACGGCATCCCCCCGGACTTCAACGGCAAGCTGCTCGAAGAGGACTGGGACCGCTTCGAGGAGCTGATGGAGAACGCGCTCGTGCGGGTCCCCGACCTGGAGGACGCCGAGGTCATCCGGCTCGTCAACGGGCCTGAGGCCTTCACCCCGGACGGCGAGTTCATTCTCGGCCCGTCCGACGTGCGCGGCTTCTGGGTTGCCGCCGGGTTCTGCGCGCACGGGCTGGCGGGCGCGGGCGGCATGGGCAAGCTCGTCGCGGAGTGGATCGTCGAGGGCCTGCCGAGCCTCGACACGTGGGAGATGGACTCGCGGCGCTTCGGCCGCCACTACCGCAGCCGGCAGTACACGCTCGAGCGCACGGTCGAGGTCTACTCGACCTACTATGACGTCAAGTACCCGGGCCACGAGCGGCTGGCCGGCCGGCCGCTACGCCTCTCCCCCGCCTACCCTCGTCTCAGCGAGCTCGGCGCGGCCTTCGGCGAGAAGTCGGGCTGGGAGCGCCCGAACTGGTTCGAGCCGAACGAGGCCGCCGGCGACGAGTCGTTGCGGCCGGGCGGCTGGGCGGGCCGGCTCTGGTCGCCCGCGATCGGCGCCGAGCACCGGGCGACTCGCGAGGCGGCCGCGCTGTTCGACGAGACGTCCTTCGCCAAGATCGAGATCGCCGGCTCGGGCGCCGCCGACTTTCTCGAGCACCTCTGCGACAACGAGGTCGCCCGCGACGTGGGCGCGATCACGTACACGCAGATGCTGAACGAGCGCGGCGGAATCGAGTGCGACTTCACCGTGACGCGGCTTGCAGAGGATCGCTTCCGGATCGTGACCGGGACCGCGTTCGGGCAGCACGACCTGGCGTGGATCCGCTCGCACGCGCCGAACGACGGATCGGTGACCGTCGAGGACGTCACGTCGCGGTTCGCCTGTCTCGGGATCTGGGGCCCGAAGAGCCGGAAGATTCTTCAGCCGCTGACCACCGAGAGCCTGGCGAACGAGGACTTCAAGTACATGCGCGCCCGCGAGGTCGCAATCGGCCCGGTCCCGTGCCTGGCACTGCGCGTCACCTACGTGGGCGAGCTCGGCTGGGAGCTGTACTGCCCGATGGAGTTCGGCCTGCGGCTCTGGGACACGATCTGGGAGGCGGGCCGCGAGCACGGGCTCGTCGCGGGCGGCTACAAGGCGATCGACTCGTGCCGGCTCGAGAAGGGCTACCGCGTGTGGGGCGCGGACATCACGCCCGAGGACACGCCCTACGAGGCCGGCCTCGGGTTCGCGGTCAAGCTCGACAAGGGCGAGTTCATCGGGCGGGACGCGCTAGCCGCCGCGCAGGACGAGCCGCTCGAGCGGAAGCTCGCCTGCCTCGTGCTCGAGGATCCGCGCTCGATCGCCCTCGGATCGGAGCCCGTGAGCGTGAACGGCAAGGTGGTCGGCCGGGTGACGAGCGGCGGGTACGGCTACACGATCGGGCGCTCGATCGCCTATGCGTACCTGCCCGGGAACGAGGTCGAGCCCGGCAGACGAGTCGAAGTCGAGATCTTCGGACGCTCGGTGCCCGGGGAAGTGGTGGCAGAACCGCTCTACGACCCCGAGGGGGCAGCCATCCGTGCTTGACACCGCCTAGCCGAAAGCGGGTAAATAGCGCGTTCCCGGCGAAAGGAAGGCGGCAGATGAGCACAGCAGAAGGCGGCGCACGCCCCGACTACCTGGACGACACAGCGCAACTGCACAAGCTCGGCTACGCCCAGGAGCTCTACCGCTCGATGGGCGGCTTCCAGAACTTCGCGATCTCCTTCACGATCATCTCGATCCTCGCGGGGTGCCTGACCTCGTACTACATCGCATTCAACCAGGGTGGCCCGATCGCCATCACCTGGGGCTGGCTGCTCGTCGGAGGTTTCTGCATCATCGTCTCGCTCGCGATGGGCGAGATCGCCTCCACCTATCCCACGGCCGGGGGCCTCTACTACTGGTCGTCGAAACTCGGAAGCCCGGCCTGGGGCTGGTTCACCGGCTGGTTCAACCTCATCGGCCAGATCTCCGTCACCGCGGCAATCGGCTACGGATGCGCGGTTTTCACAACGTCTCTGCTCAACCTGCTCACCAACGGCGGCTACCCGAACACTGTCCGATGGGTCTTCTTCACTTACTTCCTGATCCTGGCCCTCGCGGCGATCGTCAACATGTTCCGGGTGCGGATCACGGGCGCGCTGAACACGTTCTCGGCGTGGTGGCACATGATCGGCGTCCTCGTCGTGGTCGGCGTGTTGATCGCCATCCCCGACAGTCACAAGTCCTTCGGGTACGTGTTCGGCGAGACGCTGAACAACACGGGGTTCTCGGGCAACAACCTCTACAGCATCATGTTCGTCTACGTGTTCATCACCGGGCTGCTGATGGCCCAGTACACGATCACGGGCTTCGACGCCTCGGCACACATGAGCGAGGAGACACGGCAGGCCTCACGGGGCGCTGCCTGGGGCATGGTCATGTCGGTGGTCGTGTCAGTCATCTTCGGCTTCATCCTGCTCACTGCGGTGACGTTCGCGTTGCCGAATGCGACGAACGACGAGTTCGTGGGCGCCGGGCAGGGAATCCTCACGTTCTCGTGGAACGCGGCCATGGGTGAGGCCTGGACCGAGTTCATCCTGATCATCGCCGTCGTCGCGCAGACGTTCTGCACGATCGCGTCCGTCACGTCCGCCTCGCGGATGATGTTCGCGTTCTCTCGTGACCGTGCAGTGCCCGGCCACCAGCTCTGGCGCCGCGTGACGAAAACCGAGCGGGTCCCGCTCTACTGCGTTGTTGCGATCTGCGCACTGGCGTTCGCGCTGATGATCCCCACGCTGTCGAACGCTTTCGTCGGCTACGCGGTCGGCACACAGGTGTCGGTGATCGGCCTCTACATCGCGTTCGTGCTCCCAATCATCTTGCGCCTGCGAGCGGGTGAGTCTTTCGAGCGAGGGGCCTGGCACCTCGGAAAGCACTACAAGTGGATCGACTGGATCGCGATCATCTGGATCGCGTTCATCTGCATCGCGTTCATGCTCCCGTTCGCAAAGGTCGGCATCCCGGGCAACGAGGGCTTCACCTGGGACTTCGTCAACTACACGCCGATCCTCGTGGGCGGAGCGCTGCTCCTCTTCGGAGGCTGGTATGTGATCTCTGCCCACAAGTGGTTCAAGGGCCCGGTGCGCCAGGGCGACGAGGCGGAGCTCGAACGGATCGAGGCCGGGTACGGCGAAGGCGTCCCAAGCGCAACAGCGCCCACCGCCGGCGGCTAACACTTCGCAAAATAGACACGGCCGGTGCCTGGCACCGGCCGTGTCTCGTATCGACGGCTCAATGACCGGTGCTTGCCGAAGGCTCCACGAGTCACGTCTCGGCCGCGCGGCCAAGAAGCCCTGTCCGGTGCCTGGCACCGGCCGTGGACGTTCTAGCCGATGCCGAGAATGAACTTGGCGTCTTCGGACATGAGGTCCGGCGTCCAGGGCGGCTCCCAGGTCAGCTCGACCTCGACCTCCTCGACACCGGGCAGCGCGGCCGCGACGTCGTGGATGTTCTCCTGGATCATCGGGCCCGCAGGGCAGCCCATCGACGTCAGCGAGTGAATGACCTTCACCTTAGGTCCGTCGACCTCGACGTCGTAGAGGAGCCCGAGGTCGACGATGTCCATCCCGAGCTCGGGATCCTCGACCTGCTTCATCGCCTCTGTGACTTCTTCCTTGGTCGGCACGAAGATCAGGCTATAGAAGCCGAACCTCCTCGCGGCGCTCGCGGGCGAAGAAATGAATCCCGTCTACGAATCGCACCCAGTTACAGCGCGTGCACATGACGAGCGAGTGCGTTCGCGCGCTGTCGGCCAGGTAGCGCACACCGCGCAAGAGATCGCCACCCGAGACACCGGTAGCCGCGACGATGACCTCGGTCGGCGCGAGGTCGTCGATCGACCAGATGCGCTCGATGTCCTCGATCCCGTGCTCGGTGGCGCGCTCGATCTCGGCGCGAGTCGTCGGCCACAGCTGCGCCTGCATCTCGCCGCCCAAACAGCGGAGAGCTGCGGCTGTCAGGACTGCCTGGCGCGTGCCGCCGATGCCGATCGCGAGGTGGTCGTTCGTCCCCCGGATCGCGGCCGAGATCGACGCCGTGACGTCCCCGTCCTGGATGAGCTTGATGCGCGCGCCGGCCTGGCGAATCTCCTCGATCAGGTCGTGGTGACGCGGGCGGTCAAGGACGATGGTCGTGATGTCGCCCACCCGCCGGCCGAAAGCCTCGGCGATCGCCTCTATGTTCTCGGCGACGGGCTTCTTGAGGTCGATCTTCCCGCGGGGGGTAGGCCCGACGGCCATCTTCCGCATGTACATGTCGGGAAGCATCTGCAGCGTCCCCGAGTCTCCCGCCGCGATCATCGACATCGCTCCGCTCCCGCCGCGCGCGACGATCCCCGCGCCCTCCAGCGGGTCCAGCGCGAGGTCGAACGCCTCGCCGCCGGCTCCGATCCTTTCCCCGGCCGCAAGATTGGTCGCCTCCTCCGAGGCGCCGATGACGATGTTCCCCTCGATCGGCAGCTGCTCGAGCGACTCCCCCATGCCGGTACACGCCGCTTCCTGAGCCCCGTCCTGATCTGCACGACCGAGCCAGCGCGCACTCGCCAGCGCCGCGCGCTCGGTGACGCGCGCGAAACTCTCGCAGAGGCAGGTGCGAGCCGTGCCCGTCTGAATCGCGTCGGCTTCGGAAGCGGTTTGCGTCACGAGACCTTCTGCAGTCTGTCAGCCGCGGTCAGCACCAGCTCCATGACGGCCGCGATCGACGTCTCGCGCTGGCGATTGTCGATCACGGGCACGTCGTGACTGCGGGCTCGCTCGAGGACGTAGTCCTGGAGGTAGCGGATGTCCGACAGCTTCTCCAGGTACTTGTCGAGCGGGCGCATGCCGTCCGAGGTGAGATCGCGGATCCAGAAGTGGCCCGCGTGTGTCTCCTCATTCTCGATGGCGATCACGCACTGCACGACGAGAGCGTTCTCGATCGGCGGCAACATCCCGGGCACGAGGTGAACGCCTTCGAGCACCATCGACCAGCCTTCCTCGAGCGCGCGATCGATGGCGGCCTTGACTCCGACGAGCACGTGCCGCGTCTGGTCGAGGAACCCATGGATCAGCGGATCAACCTCCTCTTCCTCGGCGCTGTGCAGCGGCATGCCGGCCTCGAAGCTCGAGTGGTGGATGGTCGGCATCAGCTCGGGGCTGAACAGGGCGCGCATCGTCTGCCGCACGAAGTCCGTCGACGTCACCCGCGTGATGCCGAGGCGGTAGGCGACTTCGGTGGCGATCGTCGACTTCCCCGTGCCCGTGGCCCCACCGACGAGGACGATGATCGGGAGGTCCAGCTCCTCGAGCTCCTGGTAGCGGCGCAGGCGGCTCACGACCTTGCCTGCCTCGTCACCGAGGACACTCCCGGCGAGCTCCTCGACGCGATCGAGCTCGACGCTCTCGGTCTTGCGGTCGCCGAGGTCCTGCTCGATCAGCCTCGCCACGTCGTACGCGCGGGACGGCGCGGCGCCGGCGCGGATCAGGGCTCGTGCCATCAGCCCCTTCGAGTAAGGCTGGTCGCCTCCGAGCGGCAACGGGTCGCTGCGCCTGCGCTCCGTCATGCGACGGGCTCCTTTTGCGCCGCCTCGGCCAGCGCGTTGAGCTCCTCGTCGAGGTCGGGCTCGCCGTCGAGCGGCACCACGTCGTTGTCGAGGAACACGCAGTCGACGCCCCGCTCGTCAGCGGCCTCGGCCACGACGTCGATTCCGGCTGCCTTGATCTCGGTGAGATAGGTCTCGGCGTCGAGCGACTCCAGGTCGGCCCGCAGCTGCTCCCGGTCGGCGAGGCTGCCCGAGACGTGGACGATCTCCGCGCCGTGCTCCTCGGTCAGGAGCTCCGCAAGTCGCTCGTGGGTCTCCTTGCCCGCCGTCGTGAAGACGGCTACGCGCTTCCCCTCGATCGGCTCGACGGGTCGCGGGCGCATCTCCGTGGCGATGACGGTGGTCTCCGGCTTCACCTCGTCGATCGCCTCGCGGAGCTCGTCATGGCGAGAGCCCTGCTCCGCGGCCGTCAGCACGACCAGATCGGAGACGAGCACGCGGTACGTGTTCAGGTAGCCGGTCAGGAGCTCGGGCGCGATGCTCGAGTTGGCGACGAGGATGCGCCGAGCGGTCGCAATCGGCGGGAAGGCGGCGCCGCTGCCCTCGAAGATGACGAGGTCGGGCTCGCGCTCGACAGCAAGGCGCGCTCCGTCCGCGACGTTGGAGACGCCGACTCCGCCGGCCAGCCCGCCGCCGCAGCGCCGGCAACCGATCGCGTCCACGCCGCCGAAGACCGCATCCTCGAGGTAATCCGAAGCCGCGTGCCGCCCGTCTCGAGACAGCTCCAGCAGGCGCTCCATGCTTGGCCCTGCTCCTTCGACCTCGGGCTCAGGAGGCCCGCCCCGCCCCATCGCGACGACGACCACATCGCGGTCCTGCGCGAAGAGGCGCAAGGCGTGGCCGGCCACGGCCGTCTTGCCGACCCGCTTGCCGGTGCCGACGATGCCGATCGAGGGCAGGTCGAACGGCTGCAGCTCAGGCGGGTCGAAGCGAAAGTCCGGGCCGACGTAGGGGACGCCGTGAGCCAGCACCCGGCTGGCGACGCGAAAGCGCTCGCGTGGCCCGAGCACCGGCTCGTCGGAGAGATCGACGACGACCTCCGGCTCGAGCTCGGCCAGCGCCCGCTCCAGGTCGTCGAACAGCGGGGCGCCGTACTCGTCGTCGCCGCGCAGCTTCTCGGTGCCCCCGACGAGCCACGCCCCGCTGAAGTCGTACGGCAGGGTCGCCAGCGCGTCCTGCACCACGGGCGCGTAGTGCTCGCCGTCGATGATCGCCAGCGCGCGGGTCACGACCGCGTCGTCACCTCGCCCTCGATGCGCGCCGTGTACTTCTCGAACGCGCGCGTCTCCGTCGAGAACTGGATGATCTTCTCCTGGCCGTGGAACGGGTACTTGCGCCAGACGTCCACGTGCGTCCCGGAGACCTCGATCACGTTGTAACAGGGCCTCGTCTTGCCACGCAGGCGGAGTGAAGAGACCGTCCCCGTGTTGACGACGAACAGATCCTCGAGCTTCCAGGCGTACGGCACGTGCTTGTGCCCCGAGAGGACGAGGTCGACACCGGCACCCTGCAGGCACTCGATGAGGTCGCCCGCGTCGTAGACGACGTTCCGCTCGCGCCCGGTGCCCGGAACGGGCAACAGGTGGTGGTGCAAGACGAAGATCCGGAGGTTCGCGGCCGCGACGAACTGCTCCTCGATCCAGCGGTACTGGCTGCGCCCCACCTGGCCGTGATCGAGGTCGGGCTCGGTGGAATCGACCGCGACGACGGTGACGCCGTTCTTGCTGAGCACCGAGTTCCGCTCGCCGAAAAGCTCTTCGAAATGCACGTAGCCGACGTTGCGCGAGTCGTGGTTTCCGGGCACGACGACAAAGGACTCGCACTCGATGCGATCCAGGTAAGCCTTCGCCTGGATGAACTCCTGCTTGAAGCCGAAGGTCGTCAGATCGCCCGTGCAGATGACGAGGTCGGGCTCCAGGTCGTTCACCTCGCCGATCGCGCGCTCCATCAGGGACGGCATGAAGTAGGGCCCGCCGCAATGGAGATCCGAGATGTGCGCGATCTTGAAGACGGGCTCGGGCGCCGACATAGGCGAAGTGTAGAGGCGTCCCGGCCTCGAGGGTCCTATCCGAGGCCGTTGCTAAGCTGGCTGCAGATGGCCCAAAAAATGCCGCGTTTCCAGGCATATTGCGGGCGGGGGGAGCCGCGCTTTGCAAATGATGCCGAGGTCGAGTGCGCCAAGCTGCTCGACTTCTACCGCGTTCCCTGGCAGTACGAGCCGACCACGTTCGTGCTCGCCCGCGACGAGGACGGCACCGTCACCGAGGCCTTCAGCCCCGACTTCTACCTCCCGGAGCAGAATCTCTATCTTGAGGTGACGGTCATGAAGCAGTCACTCGTCACTCGGAAGAACCGGAAGCTCCGCCGCATGCGCGAGCTCTATCCCAACGTCCGCGTCAAGCTGTTCTACAAGCGCGACATCGCGCGGCTGGCGGAGCGATACAGACTCGACGTCGCCAGCTGAATCTCAACGGCCGCATCGGGGACGTGTACCTCTCGGCGGAGGAGATCGGGACGCGCGTGGAGCAGCTGGGCGCCGAGATCGCGGCCGACTACGCAGATCGTGAGCCCGTTCTCGTCGCCGCCCTGAAGACCAGCATCGTCTTCGTCGCCGACCTGTGCCGTGCGATGCCGATCGCCCAGGAGCTCGACTTCATCGCCCTCGCCGGATACGGCGGCGAGGAGCCGGGCGCCGGCACCGGTGTGCGGCTGCTCAAGGACCTCGACCTGCCCATCCAGGGGCGCGACGTGCTCCTGGTCGAAGACGTCGTCGACACGGGCCTCACGCTGAATTTCGTCTCCAAGACGCTCGCGCTGCGCAGCCCGTCTTCGATCGCGGCGGTCGCGCTCCTGGACCGGCCCTACCGGCGGCTGGTCGAGGACCTCCCGGTTCGCTACGTGGGCTTCACCGTGCCGGACGAGTTTTTCGTCGGCTACGGCTTTGATCTAGGGGACGACCGCTACCGGCACCTGCCGGACTTACGCATCGCCAAGGCCTCGTAGCTACAGGTAGCCGAGCGGGTCGACCGCACCGCCGTTGATGCGCACCTCGAAGTGGAGATGCGCACCGAAGCAGTGGCCCGTGCAGCCGATGTAGCCGACGACCTGCCCCTGGGCGACCGAGCCGCCCGCCGCGATGCTCGAGAGATGCGCGTAGGCCGTCGAGAGGCCGCCGCCGTGGTCGACGACAACCAGGTTCCCGTAACCGCCCATCCACCCCGCGTGGATGACGGTGCCGCTGGCCGAGGCCACCACCGGCACGCCGTAGCCGGCGCCGATGTCGATGCCCTCGTGCATCCGGCCCCAGCGCCACCCGAAGCCACTCGTCACGGGGCCCGAGACGGGCCAGATCAGACCGCTCGCCGAAGGCGTGCCGTCGTAGGTCGTCGATGCCGAGGCCGAGAGCTGCGCGCCGAGCTGGGCGCTCGCGGCCTGCAGACCCGCCACCTCGCGCAGGAACTCTTCCTTGCTCGCCTCGACGGACGCGAGCTTCTCGCGCTTGCGGCTCTTGGCCGAGCCGAGCCGCTGCTGGCTGGCCAGCAGGCGGTCCCGCTCGCTCCGCACCTGCGCCGTGCGGACGGCGATCGTGCGCGTGACCGTCGCCACCTTGGCCTTCGTGACCGCGGTCTTCGCACGCTCGGTCCGGACTTGCACCTTCGCCTTGTTCACCTCGCGCGAGATGTAGAGATCCTGTGAGCCGACGTCGTTGAGGTAGTCGAGCTGCTCGATCATGTCCGCCACGCTTCCGGACGAGATGAGCACGTCGAGCGTCGTTACGTCGTCGTTCTGGTAGATCTCGACGAGCCGCTTCGAGAGCCGCGCCACCGCGAGCTCGTACTGGCTCCTGAGGAAGTTGAGCCGCTCCGTCTGCAGGTTGAAGAGCCTCGTGATCCGCTCCAGCTTCTCCCGGTGGAGGGCGAGGTCGTGCTCGAGATCCACCAGGCGTGTGGTGACGCCGCCGACCTGGGACTCGAGGTCGCGGATCTTGGTCTCGACGGAAGCGATCTCGGAGGCCAGGGCCGCTTCCTGGGCCTGCGCCTGGGCAATCTTCTCCTGCAGGATCCGGATGCGCTCGTCATTCGAGACGGCATGCGCCCGCTGCGTCCCCGCTGCCGGGGCCGCGAGTACGAGAAAAAGAACCAGGCTGAGACCGAGTCGTCGGGCCATAGGGGTCGATTTCGGGGGCGGACCTGGGCTCCCTGCCCGCCTGAAAAGTTGCCGGATTCTAGCGAATCGTCCGGCTGACCCCTGGCTCGCCCTCGTCTGGCGCCGGAAACGGCTCAGGAGGCGGTTCCGGGTCCGGAAGCGTCGGCGGCTGGGGCATATCCGGCGACGGAGACGGCTCAGGCGTGGGCGCCGGCGCTGGCAAGGGCTCGGACATCGCGTCCGATCTTGGCACGTTCCCGCCCTCGGCGCGCGGCTCGAGCGCGCGCAGTGCCGAGGCGGCCCGGCTCCGGAGCGGCCCGACGAGGGCGCGGTAGTCGTCGTCGGAGACTTTCCCCGTGCGGTGATCGAACTCGAGCTCCTTGAGGTCGGCCAGGACGCGATCGCGCTCCTCGGCCAACTCCAACCGGCGGCGCTCCAGCTCGTCCGGCGCGCCCAGCCGATCGTCGACGGCCTCCGGCTCGCGGAGGAACGGCAGCGCCACGGCGACGACGCAAGCCACCGCCAGCAGCGCGGCGAGCCCCACCGCGAGCGCGGTCATGCCCGCGCAGGCGCGCGCAGCTCGCGATAGCGCTCTGCGAGCCGGCGCTGCTCGGCGAGGCTCGGCCACATGGCGACTAGCGCGCCGACCAGGAAGACGAAGCCGGCGATCCAGATCAGATTGACGAGCGGCTTCACGAGCACGCGGAAGTGAATCGCCTGGCCTTGGCCCTCGACCTGCTCGGCGATGACGAAGAGATCCTCGAGCGTCAGCTTGTCGCTACGGATGCCGACCTCGTTCGAGACCTGGTCCTCCGCGCGGTAGTCGTTCTTGCCGGCCTGGATCGACCCGAGTGACTTTCCGTCACGCTCGACGTCGAGATGCGCGCGGAGCTCCTCGGCGTTAGCCCCCTGCCGCACCTCGAGCTCGCGATACGTGAGCCGGTAGTCGCCGACGGCCATCGTCTGCCCCGGGCTCAGCTTTTGCTGGCGGACTGTGTCGTAGGCGCTCGAGCCCGCGACGCCGATCGCCAGGAGCACGATCGAGGCGTGCACGACGTACCCGCCGTAGCGCCGCCGGTTGCGAGCGACCAGGCCGCTGAACGCAGACAGCCAGGAACCGCCGCCGAGCGCCCGCCGCGCCCGTGTCCCCCGCACGAACTCGTAGACGATCGAGCCGAGCACGAAGGCCGCGAAGGTGTAGGCGATGAGACCGGCCGGCGAGGAGCCTGCACCGAGCGCGAGGAGGATCACACCGGCGCCGAGCGCGGCCGCCGCGGGCCAGATGAAGCTCTTGCCCAGTGAGCGCAGCGAGGCGCGCCGCCAGGCGATGAGCGGCCCGATCCCCATCAGCAGCAGCAGCGGGAGGCCGAAGACCACCAGGAAGAAGTTGTAATAGGGCGCGCCGACCGTGATCTGCTCCCCGCGGACGGCCTCCGAGAGGATCGGGAAGACGACCCCCCAGAGGATCGTGAGGCAGAGCGCGACGAGGAGCAGGTTGTTGTAGAGGAACGTGGCCTCGCGGGACACGAGCGATTCGAGCCGTGTCTTCGCGCGCAGCAGCGGGAGCCTGGAGAGCACGAGGTACACCGAGCCCGCGAGGACGAGGACGATGAAGCCCAGGAACCAGGCCCCGATCGAGCTCTCCGTGAACGAGTGGATCGAGCTGACGATGCCCGACCGGGTGAGGAACGTGCCGAAGAGGGCCAGCGCGAACGCGCCCACGACGAGGACCACGTTCCAGACCTTCAGCATCCCGCGCTTCTCCTGGATCATCACCGAGTGCAGGAAGGCGGTCGCGGCGAGCCACGGCATCAGCGCCGCGTTCTCGACCGGATCCCACGCGTAGTAGCCGCCCCAGCCGACCTCGACGTACGCCCAGTGCGCGCCGAGGAGCTGGCCGATGCCGAGGAACGTCCAAGCGGCGAGCGTCCAGCGGCGGGTCGAGACGATCCACGCCTCGTCGGCTCCGACGGGCGAGCAGGGCGCCCATCGCGAAGGCGAACGGCACCGTGAGCCCTACGAATCCGAGGTAGAGCATCGGCGGATGAATCATCATGTATGGGTTCTGGAGGCTCGGGTTGAGCCCGGCGCCGTCCGGAGGAGCGGCCTGCGTCGCGAACGGGCTCGAGACGGCGACGAGCATGAAGCTGAAGAAGACGGCGACGAGCCCGAGTACCGGGACCGCCCAGGCGAGCAGGTCGCGGCCGGAACGCCTGTTGAAGGCGACAGCCGCTGCCGAGAAGCCGGTCAGGACCAGGAGCCAGAGGAGCAGCGACCCTTCCTGCCCGCCCCAGAACGCGGAGATCGTGTACGCCGTCGGCAGCTCGATGCTCGTATGGTCAGCGACATACTGGAACGAGAAGTCGTTGCGGAGGAGCGCGGACAGGAGCACCGCGCTGGCCACGATTGCGGCGCCGAAGGCTGCGATCAGCGCGTTCTGCGCGGAGACCGCGAGCCTGCGCCGGCGCGTGAATGCCGCGAACCCGCCGGCGAAGAGCGCATACAGCGCCAGGCCCAGGCAGACGACCAGCGCCGCGCGCCCGAGCTCAGGCACGGGGACGTCCTAGGCGCGCTTCTCGGCTTGGTACTTCGACGGGCACTTCGTCACGAGGGTACCGGGCTTCCCGACGAAGACGCCGTTCTGAAGTCGCCCCTCGAGGCGCACCTCGCGCCCGACCTTGAACTGGTCCGGCACGGAGTCGCGATAGACGACCGGCACCGCCGCCGAGCCCTTCACGTCGCGCAGGCGGAAACGGTGCTCCTGCTTGCCTGCGGTCCGTTGGTAGGGCGTCACGACCTTGCCCACCAGCGCAACCTTCCCCGTTCGATTCTTCAGCTGGCTCGGCTGCAGGGACGGTGTGCCCCCGGCGACCGAGACGTACAGCAAGAAGATGGCCAGCACGGCCGCGATCGAGACCGCGAAGACGAGCCGCACGGGTGACTGCCGCGCCATGCAGCCAGTCTAGTTACGAGTGGGAATGACGGGGTCAGGCAGCTTTGCGAAGAGGCGCCGGCCGGCGGCGCGCGGGAATTCGGTACCCGTGATCTTCGCAGAGGCTGCCCGGAGCGTCCTCGGTGAGCGCGTCGCAGTACCCCTTGCCGTACGCGGCCCGCATGAACGCGGCGACGACGTCGAGGTTCCAATCCTGGACGTCGGCTGCCTCCCGCCAGAGATCGGCGAGACGGAGGTCGATGTCGAGCTCGAGGAGGTCGATCCGGGAAGGTCGCTTGGGCATGGATGAAAGCGTAGGACCCCGGTCGGACGGAGCCGCGATTAGGGTGGCGGAATGACGCGAATTTCGCCTTATCTCTTCTACGAGGATGCCGAGACGGCCGTCGCCTTCCTGACGCAGGCCTTTGGGTTCCAGGAGCACCTGCGCTCCATCGGCGGAGGTGGCGGCCTGCACGTGGAGCTCCGTCTGAACGGCGCCTCGGTGATGCTCGGGCAGCCGACCTGGGACTACGAGAGCCCGCGGAAGGCCGATCACGCGACGGCGATGGTGCACGTCTACCTCGACGGCCCACTCGAAGGGCACCGGGAGCGCGCACGCGGGGCCGGCGCCGAGATCGTCACCGAGCTCGCGGAGCAGCCGAACGGCGACCGGCGCTACGACGCACGCGATCCCGAAGGTCACCTCTGGTCCTTTGCCGAGCCCGCTGCGCGGTAGGCATGGCGGCGGCGAAACTCCGCTTTGGTCCGGCCCGCGTGCCGTCGCGCAAGTCGCCGGCGGAGGCGATCAGGATCCTCAAGGAGCGGAAGTACACCGCCTGCGAGATCGACTTCGAGAGCGGCTTCTGGATGGACTACCCATGGGCCGAGGAGTTCGGAAAGCTCGCCCGCAAGGCGAGGATCGCGCTCTCCGTGCATGCGCCGATCGCGGGCTTCATGGGTCACGTCGAGCGCGACAAGAAGCAACGCATGGCCGTGGGCATGCTCGACCACTCGGCCGGGATCGCCAAGGCGGCCGGCGCGGAGGTGATCGTGTTCCACCCCGGGTTCCTGCTCGGCCGCGAGCGCAGGGCCGCCATCGTCTCGGTCGTCGAGCAGCTGGCCGAGTTGCGCGAGCGGCTCGAAGTCAAGGGTCGTGACGTCGACTTCGGCGTCGAGATCATGGGGCGAGTGCGCGACCTCGGCAGCGCGGAAGACGTCTTCGCCATCTCCAGGGCACTGCCGTGGGTCCGTCCGGTGATCGACTTCGCGCACCTGCACGCGGTCACCGACGGCGCCTTCACCACGGTGAAGGCCTTTCACGACGTGCTGAAGGAGGCGAACAAGATCCTGGCCCGCGGCAAGCCGTTTCACATCCACTTCTCCGACATCGCTTACGCGAACCGCAACGAGACGAAGCACCTCCCCTACGGCGAAGGATCGCTGCGCGCCGATCCGATGGCGAAAGCGCTTGCTCGGTTTGCTCGTCCTGCGACCGTCATCAGCGAATCGCCCAACGAGGAAAGCCATCAAGCGATTCGGAACGTGCTGATGCGCAGGTAGATGCCAAGATGCCGCTGACGATGCCCTGGAGTCGCGGTCGAACGACGGTCGCATTCCTCGCCGCGCTGGTCGCGCTCTACCCTCTCATGCGCCGACCGATCCTCACCTGGGGCGCTACCACCGAGGAAGCTGGATCACGCCTGCCCGGCGATGAGCTGCTGGAGGAAGCGAACGGAGTCTCGACGCGCGCGATCACGATCGACGCTCCGGCCGCAGCGGTTTGGCCCTGGCTTGCACAGATGGGCCCGTCCCCGCGCGGCGGCGCCTACACCTACGACTGGATCGAGAACCTGCTCGGGCTCGACATGCATAGCGTCGACCGCGTACTGCCGGAGTTCCAGCACCCCGAGGTTGGAGACACGATCGGCCTCGGCTCCAACCGGATGCGGATCGAGCGGGTTGAGCCCGGGCGCGTGCTGGCCTGGCGCTCCGAGGACGGCAACTGGGTCTGGACCTTCGTGCTGGCCGAAAGCGACGGCACCACCCGGCTGATCAGCCGCAACCGCTTCCGCCTGCCGACGCTCGCTGAACACATCGGCATGCTGCCGATGGAGCCGGGCTCACTCCTCATGGAGCGGCGGATGCTGCGCGGAATCAAGGAGCGCGCCGAGCGGCTGTCCCGCGACGCAGACGTTGTCCAGAGCTGGTACTGATCTTCAATCGACGGTCGATCTCTTCTGGTTGCCCCTGGGCGCGGGCGGTCACTCGGTGCGGCTCAACGGCCGCGTCTACGAGGCGGTAGCGGCACGACTGGGGCACCGGCCGGCTTTCGACCTCTACCACTCCGCGCTCACCGTCCACGTACCGGAAGGACGATTCGTGATCGAGCAGGCGCCGGTTCGTGACGCACATGGTGCGGAGCGAGGTGTCGTCGCCGAAGGAGCAGTCGGAGCACGCTGGGCGAGACGCTTTCGGATCTTTCGTTACGAGGTTCGCCTTTGGCGTGACGGTTTCATTCCGGACGTCGCCGAGGCGGTCGGAAGCCCGCAGCGACTAACTAACGATGCGGGTCAGGCGAAACGACTTCTAGATCTCGTGCCGTCCGTGCCGACTCCGGTGTGGGGTCGCGACGAGTTCGGCGTAGGCGAAATGTGGAACTCAAATTCGACCATCTCCTGGCTGATCGCGCGGAGCGGGATCGCTGCGGAGGCGATCCCGCTGCCGAAAGGAGGGCGCGCTCCAGGCTGGGAAGCTGGTATTGCGATCGCGCGTCGCCATGCATGAGTCGCCGAACGAGGAGTCACATCCGGCGATCCGTGCCGTGCTGCTCACGGCGGTCCGTTCGTAGAATCCGGCGATGGTTCCGGAGTCGCCGCTCAAGCCAACCGAGCACGGGCTCGTCCCCGAGGGCGACGGCTGGTTCGTCCTCAATGCGCGCGAGGCGCCCTGGCGTCCGGCGGAGGGCCCAGATGCCTACTGCGGGTTCGAGGGCGAGCCTGAGTTCTCGCAGCTCGGGATCAACCTCAGCGTCCTCGAGCCGGGTGCGCCCATGGCGATGTACCACTGGGAGGCCGATCAGGAGGACTTCCTCGTGCTCGCCGGGGAGGCGCTGCTCATCATCGAGGGCGAAGAGCGTCCGCTCCGCCAGTGGGACTTTGTGCACTGTCCCGCCGGGACGAACCACGTCATCGTCGGCGCCGGAGACGCGTCCTGCCTCCTACTGGCAGTCGGCGCGCGAGGCCGTTCGACGGGCCCTGAGTGGGGCGCCTACACGGTGGACGAGGCGGCGATCCGCCACGGCGCCGGGGTCACCGATGAGACAACCAAATCCGAAGAGGCATACGCCCGGTTCCCCGCGCGCGAGTCGAGCCGGTACCGCGAGGGCTGGCTCCCCGACTAGGCGATCGGTGCGGCGCTGCGGGAGGCGGCGCGTAGCTCTTCACGCCGCGCCTCCAAGGGAGCGGCCTCCTCGTCGCGACCGCGTTCGCTGAGGAAGTGTGCAAGGTGCTCGAGCGCGGAGAGCTGAACCTCGCGGAAGTCCGTCTCCTTGGCAGTGTCGAGCGCCGAACGCAGTAGTTCCTCGGCCTCCTCGTCGCGTCCCTGGGCCGCGCGGACGAGGCCGAGCGCGAACGCCGTCGTCGAGAGCGAGGTGATGTCCTGCGCGCCGACGGTCTCGCGCGCGTCGAGCGCGTACCGCTCCGCCTCTTCGATCTTGCCCTTCTCGAGCAGCAGCTGGGCGAGGCTGCGCTGGCTCTCACAGAGCGTCGCGCGGTCACCGAGCGGCTTGAGCAAGCGGATCGACTCCCGGAAGCGCTTTTCCGCCTCGTCCAGGTGTCCGCGCTCCCTCGCGATCCACCCGGCCGTGTCGAGCGCCCGTGCGACGGCCCACACTGCGCCGGCCTCACGGAAGAGGCGCCCCGCTTCCACGATTGCCTCTTCCGCCTCGTCCAGCCGATTCGAATGCATGTTCACTCGGGCCCAGCTCTGGAGGACCCAGCCCCGGCTCACGATCGAGCCGCTTTCGTCGGCCAGTTCGCGGGCTCGCTCGAGAATGACGTTGGCCTGGTCGAGCTCGAACTTGGCCCGGTGGATGTTCGCGAGCTCCTCGAGTGCGATGCTCTCGAGCTCCTTCCGGCCGGTCTCCTGCGCGATCGCGAGCGCTTCTCGCATGTAGCTCTCGGATTCGGTCAACCGGCCCGCCCACCAACCAGCCGTGGCGCGTAGTTGCAGCGCTTCGAAGCGCCCTCTGGGATCGCTCGCGTCGATGAGCTCGAGCGCCTGGTTCGCGAGCTCCATTGCGCTCGGGCAGTCGGCGTCGCGCATCAACGTCACGTCGGCGAGTGCAGTCACGGCACGCCCCTCCAGCCGCCGATCGCCGGCCCGGTGCGCCTCCTCGCGCACTGCCTGCATCTCCCGGGCGACAGTCGGGAAATCGTCGAGTCGGTGCGCCGCCCTGGCCGCGAGGTAGCGCCGGTCGAGAGTCGGCTCCAACTCGACTGCGCGCAGGAACATCTCGCGGGCGACTTCGTTTGCCTCCCTGGCGAGCGCGCGCCGACCTGCTTCGTGCAGGGTCGCCGCGGCCTCGATCCGTAGTGCCTCCGGTGGAGCACCGTCGAGCTCGGCCAGGAGCGACGCCGCATGGTCGAGGTGGTACGCCCGGATCTCGAGGAGCTCGTCGCCCGCGCGCTCGGCCAGCCACTCGGCGAAGCGCCCGTGATACTCAGCCCGCGCCGACTTCGAGAGCCCGCTGTATGCAACCTCGCGGATGAGCACGTGCTTGAAGCGGTATGCGGTTTCGTCAGAGAGCGACGAACGGGATTGGCCGACGACCAGGTCGCGCAACAGCAGATCCTCGATCGCCTCGGCGACGCCCTCCATCCCCTGCGAGAGATGTTCTATCGCGCCGCCCCAGAACCCGCGGCCGATAACGGATGCGCGCTGGAGGACGGCCTTGGATTCGGGCGAGAGACGGTCGATGCGCGCGCCGATCAGCGCCTGAAGCGTGTCCGGAATCCGTTCGGTGGCCTCCCCCTCACCCCGCTCGGCCATCGACATCATGACTTCTTCGAGAAAGAGCGGGTTCCCTTCGGTCTTCTCCAGCAGCTCCTGGCGTGTCTCCTCCGAGACCGTTCCGTTCTCGCTCAGCGCGTCGATCAGCTGCTCGCTCTGAGCTTCGTCAAGAGGCTGGAGCTCGATCGAGGTCGCGCGCACGCGCCCGCCTCCCCAGTCTGCCCGCACGTCCAGGAGATCGGGCCGCGCGAGACAGAGGATCAGCAGTGGACCTCGGACCACCGGGGTCATGTGCTCGATCAGCGCGAGCAGTGGCTCCTCAGCCCAGTGGATGTCCTCGAAGACCAGGACGAGGGGCTGCGTCTGTGACATCAACTGCGCCCACTCACGTGCCGCCCAGGCGATCTCCTGCTGGCTGCGCTCACCGTGGACGGCCTCGAGGACGCCGATCGCGAGCCCGAGCAGGTCGGCAACGGCCTCGGCGGGACACGAGTCTCGAAGCTTCTCGATCGCGACCTCGAGCGGGTCGTCGTCCGCGATGTCCGCGGCGCCCTTGACCATCTCGGCCAAGGGCCAGTAGGTGATGCTCTCGCCGTACGGCAGCGAGCGCCCGGTCAGGATCGTGGCGCCCTCGAGGCTGTGCAGGAACTCCTGGGTGAGGCGGCTCTTCCCGACTCCGGGCTCGCCGTAGACGGTGAAGAGGTGCGCGCGGCGGTCTCTGATCACGCGGGCGTACGTGTTCTCGAGCAGCTCGATCTCCGATTCGCGGCCGATGAGCGGGGTGATGGCCACGCGGGCGGGGGCGCGCCCGTCGGCGCTGATCGCCGCCCACGCCCAGACGGGCTCGGCCTGGCCGCGGAGCTCGACGGGCCCCATGTCCTCGACTTCGAAGCGGCCGAGCGTCAGCCGGTGCGCTCCGGGGCCGATCAGGATCTGGCCCGGCTCGGCGGCTTGCTGCAGGCGCGCCGCGATGTTCACAGCCTCGCCGGTGGCAAAGGTGGAGTCGGTGGACTCGGTGACGACCTCGCCGGACTCGACGCCGATCCTCGCCGGCAGGTCGACGGACTCGAGGATCCCCAGCGCCGCCTTGACGGCGCGCTCCGCGTCGTCCTCGTGCGCCTGCGGCACGCCAAAAGCGGCCATGACCGCGTCGCCGGCGAACTTCTCAACGGTGCCGCCGTGGCCCTCGATGCACTTCGAGACCTGGTCGAAGAACAGCGACACGCGGCGCCGCACGACCTCGGGATCGCTGGCCGCGACCAGGCCGCTGGAGTCGACGAGGTCGACGAACAGGACCGTGGCGAGTTTCCGTTCCATAGGCCTAATAGTAGAAACGAAGGCGGGCGTTTCATCCTTCCGGCGCACGCGGCTGACTGACTGATCAATCAGCTTTTCGAATAGTACGTATCTCTTTTGATAATCGCTCGTTATAGAAGCGTCCAGTCAGAACAACCAAGGAGGGAGACGAATGCGGCATCTGCGGTTTCTCGTGGTGCTAGTTGCAGCGTTTTCGCTGAGTGCCGGCCCGGCGCTCGCGGAACCCGAACCGTTCGATGGCAACTCCAGCGCGGCGCAGCCACTCGGCACTCCATTGCTGACCCAGCTGTTCGGACTCGGCGAGGTCGATCTGGCGACGCTCGGCGTGAATCCTCTGGAACTGGCGACCGTGGGTCCTTCGCTGGCTCCGACGGCGGCCGAGGACAACGTGCTGATCGTCGACGATGGGCTTGACTGCCCGAACGCTGAGTACCTGACCATTCAGTCCGCCGTCGATGCGGCGACGCCCGGAGACATGATCAAGGTGTGTCGGGGCACCTACATCGAACAGGTGACGATCCCGGCTGGTAAGGACGGGATCACGCTTTTCTCCGTGCCCGCCCTCCAGGCGGTGATCAAGGCGCCGCCGGTCATGCTGGACCCGAAGGCGATCGTTCTCGTCCGCGGAGCGCAGGACGTGACCATCCGCCACTTCACGATCACCGGTCCAGGCGCCGGTGGGTGCGACAGCATTCGCTGGGGCGTCCGTGTCGACTCGCTCGGGTCCGCGCTCATCACCGACAACCACATCACCGAGATCCGTGACCTCGGGATGAGCGGCTGCCAGAACGGCATCGGCGTCCTCCTCGGCCGCAACCGACCCGAGCTCAATGACAACAGCCCCGGGTCGGGCCAGGTCGTCCACAACCTGATCGATCACTATCAGAAGGGTGGCGTGGTCGTGGACAACACCGGCGCGCTGACCGGCGAGGTTGCCTACAACGAGGTCACCGGGACGCCGAGCCCGATCATTGCCCAGAACGGGATTCAGATGAGCCGGGCCGCCCGCGGCGAGGCCCATCACAACAAGGTGTCTCTGAACCAGTACCTCCCAGGAGGGGTCGAAGCGACCGGAATCTTGCTCTTCTCTAACACCCAGCCGGTCCGTGCACACCACAATGAGATCTTCTTGAACGACTCCGGCGCCACGGTCTGGATGACGACGACCAACGCCGAGATCTCGTACAACAACGCACGAAACAACGAATTCGGCGTCGTCGCCTACGCGCCCTCGAGCACCAACCTGATCACGCACAACAAGGCGTTCGAGAACACGAGCTTCGACTGTCGCGACGACAACGTTCCTACGACGAATCGCTGGGTGAAGAACCTCGGTCGGACAGAGAGCCAGCCTGGCCTTTGCAAGCGAGCCGGTCCGTAGTGACGTAAAGGAATACGTCTTCGAGAGGAGGGCGGTCTCTCGACCGCCCTCCTTCTCTTTGCGGAGCCCCCGTTCTTAAGCCGTGGTCGGGGCACGCCGGACGAAGACCCGGCGCCGCAGTGGCGGGATCATGCTCGCCGCGACGATAAGCGCCGCTGCCGCGAGCAACGCGAAGAGCACTGTTCGCCAGGGGAAGCTCGAGCCGCCGCCGCCGCCGGCAAGCGATCCGCCAGAACGAACGTCCGCGGCCATCTCGTCAGGCAGCTTCACGATCTCGATGCCGCGCTGGAGCATGCCGTTTGACGGCGAATAGAACAGGCTGGTCTGATCCAGTGTCCACGGCGTCTTGCCCTTCGCGTGGAAGACGACGGGCTCCCAGTCGGCGAGCCCCTGTGGCACCGCCTCGCCGGCCGACTCGACGGTGAAGAGGCGGAGGTACGAAGCCGGGTTGTCGGTGACCTTCCGCGAACCGATGGTCACCGAGCTGATCTCGGGCCGCGCGAACGGCTTCAGGCTCCTCGCGAGGACGGCGAGCCTCGGCTCGTCGATCGGCGCCCAGGCAACTCCCGTCCTTTCGTCGACCGACGCAAGCCTCTTTGCCGAGGGCACATACCAGGACGACCACTGGTGGCTTTCGCCCTCCTCGTCGACCGTGAACCGGATCTCATAGAACGGCGCCGGCGCGGGCACGGTGCCGTCGGGCTCTCCGGTCGCTCCGAAGTCATGGAGGTTGGTCTCGCCCGTGATCGCCGCACAGGCGTCCGGGCCGCACACCGAGACGTTCGTCAGCTCCTTCGCCATGGCCGAAGCCGGCACGGCCAGGAGAGCGAGCAGCGCGAACGCGAACACGAGTCTCTTCATGGAAGCTCCTTCTGACGTCGTTTGCGCTTCTACACCGGCTGCGGCCGTAAGGTTCCGGCCAGTGATCGACCCGAAGATCTTCAAGGCGTACGACGTCCGCGGCCTCTACCCGACGGAGCTGGACGAGGAGGGCGCATACGCGATAGGTCGCGCCTACGTCGAGCAGTTCGAGCCGAAGCAGATCGCCGTCGGACGGGACATGCGGCTCTCCTCACCGTCCATGGCGAAGGCGGTCATGGAAGGTGCCGCCGGCGGAGGCGCAGAGGTGCTCGACATCGGGCTCGTCGGCACCGAGATGGTGTATTTCGCGGTCGGCGAGCTGGAGCTCGACGGCGGCGTCATGGTCACCGCGTCGCACAATCCCAAGGAGTACACCGGGATGAAGATCGTCCGCGCCGGTGCCCTGCCGGTCGGCGGAGACTCGGGCTTGATGGAGATCCGGGACCGCGCCATGGCCGGTTACGACAGGTCCGAGGGACAGTCCCTGGGACAGGTCCGCGAGGTAGATGTCTGGCCGGAGTACGTCCTGCGCGTCCTGTCGTTCATCGATCTCGACGAGATCAAGCCGCTGAAGGTCGTGATCGACGCGGCGAACGGCATGGCCGGCGTCATGCTCCCGCCGATCCTCGAGCGCCTTCCGATCGAAGCGATCCCCTACTTCTTCGAGCCCGACGGGACCTTCCCGAACCACGAGCCCAATCCGCTGCTCCCGGAGAACCGAGAGTTCATCATCGAGAAGGTGCGCGAGCACGGAGCCGACCTCGGCGTGGCCTTCGACGGCGACGCCGATCGCTGCTTCTTCGTCGACGACACCGGCGAGTTCGTCCCCGGCGACTTCGTGACGACCCTGCTCGCCGAGAGCACCCTCGAGAAACATCCGGGCGCAAAGATCATCTACGACGTGCGCGCCAGCTGGGCGGTTCCCGAGGCGATCGAGCGCGCCGGCGGCGTGCCGCTGATCAACCGCGTCGGCCACGCGTTCATCAAGCAACGCATGCGGGAGGAAGACGCCGTCTTCGGCGGCGAGGTCTCGGGTCACTACTACTTCAAGGAGTACTCGCAGGCGGACTCGGGCGTCGTCCCGTTCCTGCTCATGCTCGAGCTGATCTCGAAGCGGGGCCGGAAGCTCTCCGAGATCCTGCGGCCGTTGCGCGAGCGCTACTTCCTGACCGGCGAGCTGAACACGCCGGTCCCCGACGTGGCGCAGAAGCTCGAAGAGCTCCAGCAGCGGTTCGCGGACGAGGGGCGGATCTCGCACCTCGACGGCATCTCGGTCGACGCCGACGACTGGCACATGAACGTGCGGCCCTCGAACACCGAGCCGCTCCTACGGCTGAACCTCGAGGCGCGCTCGCGCGATCTCATGGAGCGCAAGCGCGACGAGGTGCTGGCTGTGATCCAGGAGTGAACTGGGGCCACGCCACGGGGCGGCGGCCGCCCTTCAAGTACTCGGCCTTCACGCGTGTCGGCTTCTCGGACACGGACGCGCAGGGCATCGTCTACTACGGCAGGTATCTCCCCTACTTCGACCTCGCCCGGGTCGAGTACCACCGGCACCTCGGGCTGCTGAAGCTCGAGACCGACCACGAGTTCGTGATGCGCGCCTCGGACATCGAGTACCTCGCGCCCGCCCGCTTCGACGATCTCCTCGAGGTCTTCATCCGCGTTTCCCGCCTCGGCCGCACGAGCGCGACGTACGAGATGGCGGCCTACCAAGTCGAGGACGACGTGCTGATGGTGACCGCGCACCAGACTCTCGTGCTCGTCGACCTCGAGGCCCGACAGTCTGCGCCGATCACGGACGCGTTCCGCGAGAAGATCCGCGGCTTCGAGGGCGACGACTGCGAGCTCTGACGGCCAAAAAATAGGCCTGGGCTGCCCGATCGTCGAGTCCTCGATCAACGACCGGGCGCCGCAGGCCTCTTGCCCTCTCCCCCGTCCTCTCGTTTTAGTCAGGACGGCCCGCGCGTCTATCCCTCTTTCGAGTTACCCCGAGTGTTCGGAGGACGATCCCTCGATCGAGGGATTCTCGTTTTGCGGGATTAGCGGGGGTTTTTAGTCGGGACGGGCGCGACGGTCGCGGCGGCCGTCGGAGAGGACATGACCTCGGCACCCCTCAATCGAGGGGCAACGACCTAGGACGGCGTGACGCGGTACGCGTCGAAGACGGCCTCGACGTTCCGTAGCGCCGAGAGCAGAGCCCGCAACGCCTTCACGTCGCCGAGCTCGGCCGTGTACCAGTTCTTGGCGAGCTGGTCCTCGACGGTGCCGCCGTACGAGACGATGTTCGCTCCGTGCTCGGCGAAGGTCCGGGCCACGTCCTCGAGCAAGCGCGGCCGGTCCCAGGCGTCCACCGCGATCTCGACCCGGAAGCTGCGCTTCATCTCCCCGTCCCAGTCGACCTGGGTGAACCGCTCGGGGCTCGACATGAGCGTCTTCACGTTGGGGCAGTCGTGGCGGTGGATCGTGATGCCCTTGCCCAGCGAGATGTAGCCGACGATCTGGTCGCTCGGCACCGGTGTGCAGCATTTGGCGAGCCGGACCAGGACGTCGTCGACCCCGTGGACGGTGATGCCGAGCTGATCGCTGGACGCCGGCTTCGTCTTCGGCTTGAGCGGAACGGTCTCTTCCTCGGCCACCTCGGCCGTCTTCAGGCGCGTGAGCAGCTTCTTGACGATCTGCGACACGGGCAGCTTCCCCGAGCCGAGCGCGATGTAGAAATCCTCCGCCTTCTTGAAGCCGGCCTCGCGGATCACCTGAGCCAGCACCGCCGAGCCGGCGAGCTTGCGGTACGGAAGCTTCTGCGCCTTCAGCGCCTGCTCCAGCGCCTCACGACCCTTGTGCTCGGTGTCTTCACGCGTCTCGCGGGAGAACCAGGCGCGGATCTTGTTCCTCGCGCGCGAGGAACGCGCCAGGTTCATCCAGTCGCGTGAGGGCCCGCGGCCGCCCTTCGAGGTGAGGATCTCGACGAAGTCGCCGCTCCGCAGCGTGTAGTGCAGCGGGACGATCCGGCCGTTCACCTTCGAGCCGACCGTGCGGTGGCCGACGTCGGTGTGGACCGCGTACGCGAAGTCGATCGGCGTCGAGCCGGCCGGAAGGGTCTTGACCTCGCCCTTCGGCGTGAAGACGTAGACCTCGTCGTCGAAGAGGTCGGTGCGGAAGCTCTTCAGGAACTCGCGCGGGTCGGCTTCGTCCTCGCCCCACTCCAGCAGGCGCTCGACCCAGGCGAGCCACTCCTGGTCGGCGGGGCGCTTGCCGTCGCCGCGCTTATAGAGCCAGTGCGCTGCGATGCCGAGCTCGGCCTCGCGGTGCATCTCGCGCGTGCGGATCTGGATCTCGAGCGGGCGGCCCTGCGGCCCGATCACGGTCGTGTGCAGGGCGCGGTAGCCGTTGAATTTCGCCATCGCGATGTAGTCCTTGAAGCGGCCGGGCATCGGCTTCCACAGCGAGTGGATGAGGCCGAGCGCGCCGTAGCAGTCGCGCGTTCCCTCGTCGCCGCCGCGCTCACAGATGACGCGCATGGCCGTCAAGTCGTAGATCTCGTTGAACTCGCGGCCCTTCTTGGCCATCTTGTCGTAGATGGAATAGAAGTGCTTCGCGCGGCCCGAGATCTCAGCCGGGATGTCGACCTTGTCGAGCTCGCTCAGCAGCTCCGCGGAGGCCTCGTTGACGTGCTCCTCGCGATCGGCCCGACGCTCGGCAACCATCGCCTTGATCTCCGCGTACTTCCGCGGGTGGAGCGCTTCGAACGCGATGTCCTCGAGCTCCCACTTCAGCTTGTGGATTCCGAGGCGATGGGCGAGCGGCCCGTAGACATCGAGCGTCTCGCGTGCCTTCTGCACCTGTGTCTGGCGGCCCCAGTACTCCAGCGTGCGCATGTTGTGGAGCCGGTCGGCCAGCTTGATGAGGATGACCCGAACGTCGCGGGCCATCGCGAGGATCATCTTGCGGTAGTTCTCCGCCTCGGCGTGCTCGCGGCTCTGGAAGCGGATGCCGGTCAGCTTCGTGACGCCCTCGACGAGCTGTGCGATCTCGTCGCCGAACTCGTCGCGCACATGCTCGATCGTGACGCCGGTGTCCTCGACGACGTCGTGCATGAGCGCGGCGGCGATCGTCTCGTCGTCGAGCCTCAGCTCAGCGCAGATCTTGGCGGCGCCGAACGGATGGTGGATGAATTCTTCGCCGGAGCGGCGCTGCTGGCCTTCGTGCGCCTTGGCCGCGAACGCGAACGCCCGTGCGAGGAGCTCTCGGTCAACGTCCGGGTTGTAGGCAGAAACCTCGGCGAGCAGTTCCTCGACGAGATCCTGGTGTCGCTCTGGAGCCTCGAGAACCGCCATACCCAAATTGTACTTCGGGGCCCTGAAGCCACCGTCCCCGTTTAGGGGGCCGTAACTTCAGGAAAGGAGTAAGCGTTCCGATAGAGAACCTATGCCGTCCATGTTCAGACGATTCCGCCGCAAGAAAACCGTTACGGACCTCGCTCGCATGCTGACCGCGCTGGAGCACACGTCGCGTTCCGGCCGCCCCCCGGCGACTCGGCGCGCGCGTGCCTCGCTAGGCCGCGCGTACTAGCGGCTCTTCCAGCAGGTCCCTGAACCGCTCCGACTCGTAGAGCTGGCGTCGCGCCGGCCCGGCGCCGTCGAGCTCGAGCTCGGAGAAGATCTCGCACGCCCCAGGCTCGCGCTGCGCTTCCGGAAGCTTCCACTGCGCCGCGAGCCAGCCGCGGAGCTCTTCGTACCGGTCTGCGGAGTCGAAAATGCGCCTGACGACGAGCTGTGGCGCGACCGTCCCGTTCCAGTGGTTCGCCTCGAGCCGGAAGACGACGTCGTACCGGCCCTCGCGGCGGTAGCGATCCATTTGCTTTCCGATTCCGAAGGCGATCGCGCTGCCCGCGTCGCGCCCGCGCTCGTTGACGCGGAAGCGCAGGTGCTTCCCCTCTCCCACGGCGCCGAGCTCTCGCAGCTCACAGGCGGGCAGGAGCAAGGTGACGCCGGGGTTTCCGAGACCGAACGGCGCCAGCCGGCGCAGCTCCTCACACAGGTCGAGCGTCAACTCGGCGCCGGCGACGACTGCGTCCACCCGTGTGACGGGCTGCAGATCCTCATCGGCCAGATGCTTGTCGGCGTGCGCGGCGAACGCGTCGGCGAACGCCTCGACGTTCTCGGGCTTGATCGAGAGCCCGGCGGCGGCTCGGTGCCCACCGAAGCGCTCGAGGTGACCTGCGCACGCGGCCAGGCCCCCGTGTAGGTCGAAGGCAGACGTCGAGCGGCCCGAGCCTTTCCACTCCCCGTCGGTGCCCGCGATGAGCACGACGGGCCGGTGGAAGCGCTCGACGAGCCGTGACGCGACGATGCCGATCACGCCCTCGTGCCAGTCCTCGTCGGCGAGGACGTAGCCGTGCCGCCGGCGCTTCGCCTCGGGCCACTCCTCCACCTTGGCGACGGCCGAGCGAAGAATTCGGTCCTCGACCTGCTGCCGCTCGCGGTTCAGCTCCTCGAGCTCGTGGGCGAGCCGACCGGCGACGTCGGAGTCTTCCGTGAGCAGCAGCTCGAGTGCCGCCTCGGGGCGACAGAGGCGGCCCGACGCGTTGATCCGAGGAGCCAGCCGGAAGCCGACGGCGCCCTCGTCGACGCGAGCCGGATCGACGCGGGCAGCCTTCATCAGAGCTCGCAGGCCGGGCTTCTGTGTTCGCGCCAGGGCGCGCAGCCCGGCCTGCGCCAGCGCGCGGTTCTCGTCGACCAGCGGCACGACGTCGGAGATCGTCGCCAGAGCGACGAGGTCGAGATGGCGGGCCAGCACTTCGCTGTCCGGCCCGAGCAGCGCCTGGCCCAGCTTGTAGACGACTCCTGTGCCGCAAAGCTCCGGGAACGGATAGTCCGAGGGGCGCGTGGCGACGATCGGGCAGTCGGGCAGCTCCTCGCCCTGCCGGTGATGGTCTGTGACGACGACGTCGATTCCCAGCGACTTTGCGTGCGCGACCTCGTCCACTGCGGTGATCCCACAGTCGACGGTGACCACGAGCCCGCACCCGTCCTCGGCGAGCTTCGTCAGCGTCTCCCGGCGGAGGCCGTAGCCCTCCTCGAAGCGGCTCGGCAGGTGCCACGTGACGTCTGCCCCCAGCTCGCGCAGGACGAGGATGGCCAGCGCCGTGGCGCAGATGCCGTCGGCGTCGTAGTCGCCGTGCACACAGATGCGCTTGCCGTCGGCGACGGCTCGCCGGATCGTCTCGCAGGCCTCGCCCATGCTCCCGAGCAGGTGCGGGTCGTGACCGGGCAGGGCACCTTCGAGGAAGGCTCGCGCCTCCTCCGGATTCCCGTACCCGCGCCGGACGAGGACGCGAGCAGTCGTCTCGCTGACCCCGAGCGCTCGAGACAACTCGCTCGAGTCCCGGTGCAGGCACGGACTTATCGTCCAAGTGCCTTCGTACATCGGATGGATGAAGGTACGGAGGGGATCGGACGGAGCCGTGCGTATCCTTGGAGTAATGACGGTCGCTCCGAACTACAGCTCCGGCGAGGACTACGTGATCGAGTTCCTTCGTTACAGGTTTGCCTTCAATTCGTCTGACTTCGAGGAGCGCGTGACGGCCGCGGCGGTCAAGCTCGGCCTCGTGGAGGACAACGACCTGGACGAGGACGAGACGGGGGACCTCGTCGAGCTGACGGCCGACGGGGTGATCGACGAGCCGCGGAGCACTCTGGGGCGCTACCTGGTCCGGCACTGGGAGGTGCTGGCCCTCGTCAACGGCGAGTCGCTCGTCTACTGGCTGCGGAAGCTCGTCTTCCGCGGGGCCTGGCTCGACCAGCACGTCAAGGAGGGCCTGCTGGACGTGGACTTCGACGACCGGGCCGCCGAGTTCGGCTACCGCGACCCGCGCGGCGACCGGCCGTTGCTCGAGCTGGCGCCCGTGCCGAGCTGGCACGAGCTGCAGTTCCGGCGCTAGTGCCCGATCGCGCGCCGGAGTTCGCGTCTCCCGACGACCTGGCGGCGCCTGCCGGTTACAGCCACGTGGTCAGCATTCCGGCCGGACGGCTGGTCTGGACATCAGGGCAGGTGCCGATGGACGCTGATCGGAACATCGCTTCCGGCCAGGGCTGGGAACGGCAGACGCGGCTGGCTTTCGAGAACGTCGGGAAGGCTCTGCTGGCGGCCGGAGCCGGCTGGAAGGATGTCGTGAAGCTCACGTTGTACGTCGTGGACGTGTCGGAATTGCCCACAATCCGAGCGGTCCGCGACGAGTTCGTCGACACCGCACGGCCGCCGACGAGCTCGCTCGTCCAGGTCGCCGGCCTCTTCCACCCGGACGTGCTGATCGAGGTCGAAGCAGTCGCCTGGAAGCCTGTCGATTGACGCCTGTCGTCTGCTACTTTTTCCCCGTTCGAGAGGGGGGCAGTTGCAAGAAGCGGCCGACGTAACGGCTGCGGCAATGGTGAGCGAGGCGCGTCGCCTCGTGAAGCGAGGCTGGTGTCAGGGCGCGCACGCTCGCGACGGCGCGGGGCTCGAGGTTCCCTCGTGGAGCGAGGAGGCCCGTTCGTGGTCGCTCCTGGGGGCCTTGCTCTCGAGCTGGCACCACCAGGACTCACTGGATGACGCGGACATCTCCGCCCATCTCGTCGACGCACACGCCCTCGGCGAGGCTACGGAGGTACTCGGAGAAGTGGTCGGGACCGCCGCCCTCGACCGCTGGAATGACGCCGCCAAGCGGACCAAGAAAGACGTCGTCGCCGCCATGGACGGCGCATTGCTCGCCCTGAACGGCAGCTCCTCCTAGCGGTCGCGATACAGCACTCGCTCGAAGGGCCAGGCCTCGTCGAGCCATCCGCGCATGGCCTGCTCGAGCAAAGGATCGAGCCCTGTGCTCCAGGCGTCACCGCGCACCCACATGACCACCTCGACATCCGCCTCCTCGTGCGGATAGAGGTAGACGCAGCCGAGCACTCTGCTCTCGTCGGGCGCGACGACCGTGTACGTGAACGAGCGCCGTAGCTCGAACTCCTTCTGGTGCCAGCCGAGGTCGACGAAGTTCTCGTCCCGAGTCGTGTCGAGCCAGGGATCCGGGGTCCCGTCGGGCAACACACGCTCACGAATCGCGTCCAGATCCTTGTCGACGTCGTGGATCGTCAGCTTGCGCAGCCGGAAGCGCGGATGCTCGAACGTCTCGAGAACCGCAAAGTCCTCCGGAACGAGCTTGTCGTGCCAGCTCACGCTAGAAGAGAGCGCGTTCCGTCTGCGCTGCGCCCACGTGGGCGATGCCCAGCTTCGTCACGATGCGCCCACGCGGCGTGCGCTGGATGAAGCCGAGCTGCAGGAGGTACGGCTCGTAGACGTCTTCGATCGTGTCCGGCTCCTCGCCGAGGGCCACGGCCAAAGTCGACAGCCCCACAGGCCCTCCGTCGAAGCGCTCGACGATCGCGCGCAACAGGTCGCGATCCGTCTTCTCCAGGCCCATTCCGTCGACCTCGAGCAGCTCCAGGGCCTCCGCGGCCACTTCCGTTGTCACCACACCTTGATGGCGCACCTGCGCCACATCGCGCACGCGCCGCAGGATGCGGTTGGCGACGCGCGGCGTGCCTCGCGAGCGCTCCGAGATGCGATCTGCAGCGTCGTCGGAGATCTCCACGCCGAGAATCCGCGCCGAGCGGCGGACGATGATCCCGAGCTCCTCGGGTGCGTAGTAGTCGAGCCGGAAGGTCATGCCGAAACGGTCGCGCAATGGTGTCGTCAGCAGCCCCGTGCGCGTGGTGGCTCCGATGAGCGTGAACGGCGGCACGTCCAGGGTCAGCGTTCGCGCAGCGGGCCCCTGCCCGACGATGATGTCGAGGCGAAAGTCCTCCAGAGCCGGGTAGAGGATCTCCTCGACTGCACGGCTCAACCGGTGGATCTCGTCGATGAAGAGCACGTCTCGCGGCTCCATCGCGGTGAGGATCGCGGCCATGTCGCCTTTCCGCTCCAGGGCCGGGCCGGCCACGCAGCGGATGCCGACGCCCAGCTCCTCGCGCACGATGTACGCGAGGCTCGTCTTCCCGAGGCCCGGAGGGCCGACGAGCAGGACGTGATCGAGCGCCTCGCCGCGGGCGCGCGTCGCCTCGAGGGAGATCCCCAGCTGCTCCTTGACGCGCTCCTGGCCGACGAACTCGTCGAGGCTCCGCGGCCGCAGCGAAAGCTCGAGCTCGTCCTCGTCGGGGAGCACGGCGGGCGCGAGGAATTGCTCGGTCATGCGGCTTTCAGCGCCTGCCGGACCCGTTCCTCGGGCGACAACTCCGGATCGGTGGTGGCCAGCGCACGTTCGGCCTCGTTCAGCGAGTAGCCGAGCTCGACGAGCGCGTCGCGCGCCATCAGCTCAGGCGCGGCGCCCGGGCCGACCTCCTCCAGCACGCCGAGCTTCTCCTTCAACTCGAGGACGACCCGCTCCGCCGTCTTCTTGCCGACGCCGGGAATCGCGACGAACCTGGTGATGTCCTCGAGCGCGATCGCGCGCCGCAGATCCCTGGGCGTCGAGCCGGAAATGATTGCCAGCGCCACCTTCGGCCCCACGCCGGAGACCGACAGCAGATGCTCGAAGATCTCACGCTCGGCCGCCTCCGCGAACCCGTACAGCTGCAGCGTGTCCTCGCGGACGTGCAGATACGTGTCCAGAGTGACCTCCTCCTCGCCCTCGATCTTCCGGAGGGCACGAAGCGTCAGGCGCAGGGCGTAACCGACTCCACCGACATCGAGCACGGCGCCGTCGAGCGTCCGCGCGACGGGCGTGCCGCGCAGGCTCGCGATCACGCCGACGCGACCTTCAGCAGCGGCGGCGCCATCGCGTGGCAGATCGCCACCGCAAGCGCGTCGGCCGCATGGTCCGGCGTCGGCGGCGCGTCGAGCCTGAGGATCGCCTGCACCATCTTCTGCACCTGCATCTTTTCGGCGCGGCCGTAGCCGCACACGGTCTGCTTCACCCGCGAAGGGGCGTACTCAGCGCACTCGACGCCGGCGAGCGCGGCCGCGACGAGGACGGCCCCCCGCGCCTGCCCGACAGAGAGCGCGGTGCGGGCGTCGGCGCCGACGAAGGACTCCTCGAGCGCGACGGCATCGGGCGCCTCCCGTTCGATGAGCGCCACCACGCCCTCGTAGATCGTCTTCAGCCTGAGCTCGGGCCGCGCCGAAGCGGGTGTCTTCCACCACCCGAAGTCGAGCGCCCGGAGGCGATTTCCGTTTTCTTGGACGATTCCGTACCCGCACGCAGCCGTCCCCGGATCGATTCCCAGGACTTTCACGTCTCGACCTTAGGCGCGGGGTCGGACGTTCCTCCCTCGTACCAAACCGAAAACCTCCTTTGGGCGTAAAACCGATGGTGAAGTAGGCTCCAGGGGGAGGAGGAAGGGCCTGAAGCGTCATGTAAAGACCCTGTTGCTGGCGGCCGCGCTCGTCACGGTCATCGGGCTGCTGCCCGCAGCCGGCGACGCGCGCACAAACGGTCTCGAATACGACTTCGAGGCCCACGTCTCGCTTCGTGACGGCGTCTGGGTAGTCGCGTTTACGTACCCCGGCGGCAGTCACGACATCGGACATCTCAACATCGGGCAGTACCAAGTCCGCTTCATCGACGAGAGCCCCCAGCACAACTTCCACCTGACCGGGCCCGGCGGGACCGATTACTCGACGGGCGTGGAAGAACAAGACCTTGACGAGATACGGCCGTTCTCGCTACCGGTCGAGGGTGTCTACCGGTTCCAGTGCGACGCGCACCCGGACCTCATGTACGGCACGATCACGGTCCACGATCCGGGCGGAGGCCCGCCGCCGCCGCCGCCTCCGCCAGGCCCCCCGCCCCCCGGCCCGCCGCCGCCTGTTCCACCGCCGCCTCCTGCCCCGCCTGGACCGCCTGATCTCATCGCGACCGTCGGCCCCAGCCAGCGAATCGAGCTCTTCCATGCCGATGGGCGGCCCGTCTTCAACCTTCAGCCCGGGTCATACGACATCCAGGTGCACGACTTCTCGACCGTTCACAACTTCCACCTCACCGGGCCGGGAGTGAACCTCTGGACCGGGGTCGAAGAGATCGTTCACCCAATCTGGACGCTGAACCTCACGAGGGGGACGTACAGGTTCGCCTGCGACCCCCATGCGTTGACGCTCAAGGGCTCCTTCACGGTCGGGACCGTGGCGGCACCCATACGGTGCCGCGTGCCGAAAGTCGTCGGAAGGACGCTTGCCGTCGCCCGGCGGACGATTCGGCGCTCGAATTGCGCCGTCGGACGCTTGCGCTACGTGCGCTCGGCGCGACCGAAGGGCCGGGTCGTGAGCCAGAGCCGGCGCGCTGGACTCACGCTGCGCCGCGGTACGAAGGTGAACCTCGTTCTCAGCAAGGGGCGACCAGTCTTAAGGACACGTGGCACGCCCGACCTGATTGGGCGCGCCCTCGACGACTTCACGATCGATCTGCGGTTTCCGGATAACACCGAGGTCACGACACTCCCCGCTGGCCCGTACACCATCGAGGTTCGAGACCTATCGACCTTTCACAATTACCGCCTGAGAGGCCCCGGTGGGGTCGATTTGTTCACCAGCGAACCGCTTGTCGAGACCGTGACCTGGCAGGTCAATCTCTCCCCGGGTGTGTATCGCTATCTCTGTGACCCGCATGAGGACTTCATGTGGGGCGAGTTCACGGTTACGCCGATCGGTCCTCCGCCTCCTCCTCCACCGCCACCACCTCCACCGCCCCCGCCACCGCCACCGCCACCTCCGCCACCGCCTCCACCACCGCCGGGCGCCCTCGTCGCGACCGTCCGGAGAACTACACGATCGACCTCAAGCATCCGGACGGAACCCTGGTCACCCACCTCGCAGCCCGGCGCGTACACCGTTCATGTCGACGACCAGTCGCGCGATCCACAACTTCCACCTGACCGGGCCCGGCGGAGTCAACCAGACGACGACGTCGCGTTCGTCGGCGCGGTCGACTGGACGGTGACATTCGCTCGAAGGCAGCTACAACTACGTGTGCGACCCGCACCTCGACCCACATGCTCGGATCGTTCACGGTTGGGTCGGGCCCAGCCACCGCCGCCACCGCCGCCACCCCACCACCCCCGCCGCCTCCGCCTCCGCCGACTCCGCCCGGGGCCTTGGTGGCAACAGTCGGCACGAACAACGGGTCAGACATCACGCTCACGCGGAACGGCGTCCGCGTCACCCACCTGACCCCGGGCAGGTACGTGATCACCGTGCGCGACCGGTCGCAGATCCACAACTTCCATCTCACCGGCCCCGGCGTGAACCAGACGACGACAGTCGCGTTCACCGGCACTGCGACCTGGACGGTGACGCTCGCTGCCGGCACGTACCTCTTCGTCTGCGATCCCCACGCAGCGACGATGCGGGGGACGTTCAGGGTCTCGGCCACACCGCCGCCGCCTCAGGCCCGGTGCCGCGTGCCGCGCGTCGTCACGCGGACACTGGCCACTGCGCGCAGGCTGATCCGCAGGGCCGGCTGTCGGGTCGGACGCGTCCGCTCCGCTCGCTCGGCAAGACAGCGCGGGCGTGTCCTGCGCCAGAGCCCGAGGGCCGGAATCCGAGTGCGCAGAGGCACGCGGGTCACGCTCGTCGTCAGCCGCGGCCGCCGCTGAACAAGCCTTAAAGAGGCTTTACCGAGGCCTAACCAGGGCGGGGCTACCTTGCCCCGGTCTCGTGCATCCGAAATAGGAGCCTCGCCCACATGACTCTTATCGCCCGCGCACTGCCCCTGCTCTTGCTCGTCTCGCTGGTCGCCGTCATCCCGGCTGCCGTGCGCGCGGAGGCAAGTGCCTCCCAGCCTTCTCTGCCCACGCTCGTCGGCTTCGTCGGCCCGGGCTACGACATCTCGATCCGGGACTCCGAAGGCGATTTGAGAGGTCGCACGATTCCGGCCGGGACGTACCAGGTCACCATCCACGACTACTCGTCCATCCACAACTTCGAACTCAAGGGCGACGGGAGTCGACGAGGAGACCGACGAGGAATTCGTCGGCCAGGTCACATGGACGGTCACCTTCCGGCCCGGGGACGAGTACGAGTTCGAGTGCGATCCGCACCACGACTTCATGTACGGCGAGTTCCGCGCCGGCTCTGGGCCTCCGCCGCCTCCGCCGCCCCCACCGCCGCCCCCGCCTCCTCCGGGCGGCACGCTGAATGCGACCGTCACCGCCGCGTACCAGATCAGCCTCCGCCATCCCGACGGTCAGCGGTCACGTCGCTCCAGGCGGGCCAGTACACGATCCAGGTCAACGACCAGACGGACCAGCACAACTTCCACCTCACCGGGCCGGGCGGGGTGAACAACTCGACCGCGGTCGCGTTCGTCGGCACCCAGACCTGGACGGTGTCGTTCGTCCCGGGAACCTACAACTACGTCTGCGATCCGCACTCGGGCGGCATGTTCGGATCGTTCACGGTCACGAGCGGCGGACCGCCGCCTCCGCCGCCCCTCCTCCCCCGCCGCCGCCACCGCCACCGCCACCGCCACCGCCACCGCCGCCGCCTCCGCCTCCACCCCCGCCGGGCGGCACGCTGAATGCAACCGTCACCTCCACGTACCAGATCAACCTGCGCCACCCCGACGGCAGTGCGGTCACGACTCTGCAGGCCGGCCAGTACACGATCCAGGTCAACGACCAGACGGCCAGCACAACTTCCACCTGACCGGGCCTGGCGGGGTCAACAACTCGACCACGGTCGCGTTCGTCGGCACCCAGACCTGGACGGTGTCGTTCGTCCCAGGAACCTACAACTACGTCTGCGACCCTCATTCGGACGGCATGTTCGGATCGTTCACGGTCACCGCCGGCCCGCCGCCACCACCCCTCCGCCTCCGCCTCCGCCGCCGCCACCACCACCGCCGCCTCCGCCTCCCCCACCTCCACCTCCCTCCGCCGGTGGCACGCTGATCGCCACCGTCCGCCCGAACTACACGATCGACGTCAAGCACCCCGACGGCCAGGCAGTGACCCAGGTCGCCCCCGGCACGTACACGATCCAGGTCGACGACCAGGCGTCCGAGCACAACTTCCACCTGACGGGCCCGGGCGTCGACCTTGCGACCAGCGTCGCCGGAACGGGCGTCGTCACCTGGACGGTCACCCTCTCGACGGGCACCTACACCTACGTCTGCGACCCGCACCGTGACGGGATGACCGGCTCCTTCACCGTCTCCAGCGGCCCGGCTCCTCCTCCGCCACCTCCCCCACCACCGCCCCCGCCGCCCGCACCCGCTCCGCCCGGGATCCTGATCGCCACCGTCCGCTCGAACTACTCGATCGACCTCAAGCTCGCGAACGGCCAGAAGGCCGAGCAGCTCCAGGCCGGCAAGTACACGATCGAGGTGCGCGACCAGACGAAGGACCACAACTTCCACCTGACAGGCCCCGGCCTGACGAAGACCACAACAGTCCCCTGGGTCGGCACGACGAAGTGGAGCGTCGACCTGAAGCCGGGCACGTACCGGTTCGTCTGTGACCCGCATGCGCCGCTCATGAAGGGCTCCTTCACGGTCACGGCAGGTCCACCCAAGCAGGTGAAGCTCAAGGTCTCGTCGCTCCGCGTGTCCAAGGCCGGCCGACAGATCGTCGTCAAGCTGGCCCTCAACAAGAAAGCCACCGGACAGATCCGGCTCCTCCGCAAGGCCCGCGCCGTGGTCGCGATGAAGACCGCCCTCAAGACGGGCTCGAACGTCAAGCGGCTGCGGCTGCCGGCGCGCGCCAAGCGCGGCCTCTACCGCGTACAGGTCATCGTCATGGACGCGGGCAAGCGGCAGACGCTTATCCGCCCCGTTCGCCTCTAGCTCTCCTCCTGGTCGAGAGGCCGCGTCGACCGGAGTCGGCGCGGCCTCTCCGCTACCTTGTAGCCGATGCGGCGCGCGCTCCTCGTGGGCATTTTTGTCGGGCTCGCCACCGTGGTGGGAGCTGTCCAGCTCGCCGGGGCGGGGGTCGTCGAACGGTTCCCGATCACGGATTCCGTACGCGCGGGCCGAGATCTCCCGCCCGGCCTGGTGATCGAGCTCGCATCGCCGGACGAGTACAACCGGGCGACGTTCACGGGCTCTGAGGGCTCGTGGATCGGGCCCGCCTACCAGGCCAGGAGCGACCCGGCCGTCGGCGGGCCGACGAAGATCGACTGGCGGCTCTCGTTCGACGACTTCGCCACGAGCCAGCCGGAGCAGATCGTGGCCCGGCATGTGCGCCAGCCGAGCTGGCGGCGCGACCAGCGAGGTGGGATCTCCATCACGCGCGTCGTCGGGAAGCGGGTGATCGGCACGATCCTCGCCGAGTACACCCTGCTGAATCCCGGCGGGAACGACGCCCGCTTCGAGGCCGTGCTTGCGTTCCCGCTCGCGCAGAACCTGCACGCCGTGGTTCATATGGATCTGGTCGAGCCCGGGAGCGACGACTTCGTGGTGAAGGGGTCGATCTCCGCGTCGACCTGGCACCGCGGCCAGGCGCTGCTCGCGCTCTCGCGCATCCGGCTCCGCGGAAACCTGGCGCCGAAGATCGTGGCCGCTCGCACGGTCGACCGTGGCCGATCAGTGCGCGGCAAGGTCGTCGACCGTTTCCTGGCTCCAGTCGTCGGAGCGCCGATCGCTCTCGAACGGAAGCAGGGCGGCAGCTGGGTTCGCGTCGCCCGCGCCAAGACGAGCGATCGTGGCTTCTACTCGCTGAGACCCGGGCGTCGAGGCGCGTACCGCGTAACGGTCAACATGGCCGGCTTCAAGGCCGAGAGCCGGGCCCTGCTGGCCGGGCGCGGGCGGCGCTAGCCGGCGACGGCTTCGAGCACGCGCTCCGGGATATCGAAGTTCGCGTAGACCGACTGCACGTCTTCGTTCTCCTCGAGCACGTCCATCAGGCGCACCACTTTCTTGGCGACCGCCTCGTCCTCGACTGAGACGTTCGTCTTCGGGAGCATCGTCGCCTCGCTCGACTCGATCGTGATCCCGGCCTGCTCGAGCGCGGCGCGCACTGCGTGCAGGTCTTCGGGCGCCGAGGTCACTCGGAAACTCGACTCCTCGCGCTCGACGTCCTCGGCGCCGGCATCGGCGGCCGCGAGCATGAGCTCGTCCTCGTCAGCCGAGCCGCCGACGAGCAGGACGCCCTTCCGCTCGAAGAGCCACGCGACCGAGCCGGACTCGCCGAGATTGCCGTCGTTCTTCGTGAACGCCTGGCGCACGTCGGCGGCGGTGCGGTTGCGGTTGTCGGTCAGCGCCTCGACGAGCACGGCGACGCCGCCGGGGCCGTAGCCCTCGTAGACCACGGTCTCGAACGCCTGCTCGTCCGCGTCGGCGCCCGAGCCTCTCGCGATCGCACGCTCGATGTTGTCCTTCGGCACCGAGTACGAGCGCGCCTTGTCGATGGCGTTCTGGAGAGCCAGGTTCGCGCTCGGGTCGGGGCCGCCCTCACGCGCGGCGACGATGATCGCCCGCGAGAGCTTCGAGAAGAGCTGGCCGCGCCTGGCGTCGGCGACACCCTTCTTGTGCTTGATCGATGACCACTTGCTATGCCCGGACATTGGCCTCCTCCCTCACGGCCTCGAGAAAGAGCTCGTGCACGCGAGTGTCGTCGGTCAGCTCCGGGTGGAAGGTAGCGGCCAGGAAGCGGCCCTGTCGCACAAGGACGGGCTCACCGTCGAGGGTGGCCAGGATCTCGACCCCGGGCCCGCGCTCGACGCGCGGGGCGCGGATGAAGACCCCGCGCAAAGGCTCGTCGTCGCCGGCGAGGTCGAGATCGGTCTCGAAGCTCGCAACCTGCCGGCCGTAGGCATTGCGCCGCACCGAGAGGTCGAGCAGGCCGAGGTGCTCTCGGTCGAGCATGATCAGCCCCGCGCAGGTGCCGAGGATGGGCCGCTCGAACTCGAGAATCGGCCCTTCGAGCCCGTAGACCTCGATCAGGCGGGCGATGGCCGTGGACTCGCCGCCCGGAACGACCAGGCCGTCGAGCCCTTCGAGCTCCTCGGGCATGCGAACCTCGACCACTTCCGCGCCGAGCCGTCGCAGCATCGCCGCGTGCTCACGGAAGTTGCCCTGGACGGCCAACACCCCGACCCGCACGGGATTACCAGCCTCTGGCTTCGAGCAGCTCTGCTTCGGGAATGCCGGCCGCCGCGAGGCCGCTCATCGCCTCACCGAGGCCGCGCGAGACCCGCGCAAGCACCTCGGCGTCGCGGAAATGCGTCGTCGCCTCGACGATCGCCTTCGCCCGCACCGACGGGTTGTCCGACTTGTAGATCCCCGAGCCGACGAAGACGCCGTCGGCGCCCAGCTGCATGCAGATCGCCGCGTCGGCCGGCGTCGCGATCCCGCCCGCGGTGAACATGACGACGGGCAGCTTCTCGTTCTCGGCGACCCACTTCACCAGCTCGTACGGCGCGCGCAGGTTCTTCGCCTCGACGTACAGCTCGTCCTCGCGCAGCGCACCCAGCCGGCGGATCCCGCCCATGACCGCGCGCATGTGCCGGACGGCGTTGACGATGTCGCCGGTGCCCGCCTCGCCTTTCGTGCGGATCATCGCCGCGCCCTCGGAGATGCGCCGCAGCGCCTCCCCCAGCTCGCGGCAGCCGCAGACGAACGGCACCGTGAAGCCCCACTTGTCGATGTGGTGCTCCTCGTCGGCCGGCGTCAGCACTTCGCTCTCGTCGATGTAGTCGACCTCGAGCGCCTCCAGGATCTGGGCCTCGACGAAGTGACCGATCCGAGCCTTGGCCATGACCGGGATCGACACGGCCTCCTGGATCTCGGTCACCTTGTCCGGATCGGCCATGCGGGCGACGCCGCCCTGCGCTCGGATGTCCGCGGGCACGCGCTCGAGGGCCATGACGGCCACGGCGCCGGCGTCCTCGGCGATGAGCGCCTGCTCGGCGTTCGTGACGTCCATGATCACGCCGCCCTTGAGCATCTCGGCGAGACCGGTCTTGACCCGCATGGAGCCGATTTCGAGCATCGACACGATTGTAGTGGCCGCGATACTGCCCTTGTGAAGGTCGTGGGACGCAGGGCTGGGGCGCAGTGCCTCCGCGGGGCCGCGACGCCCTCCTGCCCCCCGCAGCGCGAGGTGTCGCCGTGCACTACTCGGGCATGGACTCGGACGAGCAGGTGAACCACGCCAAATTGCGCGGGCGGGTCAAGGGCATCCAGCGCTACCACATGGAGGAGCAGGGCTGGCTCGACATCGCCTACTCACATCTCGTGTGCAAGCACGGGTACGTCTTCGTCGGCCGCGGGTACGGGATTCGAACCGCAGCGAACGGAACGACGGCTGCGAACGATCACTACTTCGCCGTCTGCTTCCTCGGCGACGACACACCCGACGTGCGGACGTCACCCGCCAGGCCCGGGACGCACTCGGCGAGCTGATCCGCGACTACCAGCGGCGCTATCCCCGCGCCCTGCACGTTCGCCCGCACTCGGCCTTTACGCCGACCCTGTGTCCAGGACGTGAGCTGTCCGCCTGGATCGACCGGCGTGGCTGGCGCTAGCTCAGCGTTACTCCGGCAGGACCGTGAAGCGGTCGGTCCGCCGGCCGGACATGTTCACCGTCCAGCCGGTCATCCGGTCGTCGGTGAAGACGAGATAGAGCCACCCGTGCTCGCGGCGGGCGCGAACTCGGCGCGGATACGACCGGCAAGTGGTGATCGCGTAGAACGCTCCTGCTCCACCGCCGTGAACCACATACGTCACGCCCCGCCGCGGGACGAACCGCTGGTAGTTGTGATCGTGTCCCGAAAGGGCAAGCCGGACACCGTAGCGCTCGAAGAGCGGCACCCAGCGCCTGACGACGTCGCGGTGAGAGTGGTAGCTGCCACAGGTGAAAGCTGGGTGGTGGAAGACCGCCACCTTCCAGAGAGCGTTCGAGGACGCGAGCGCTCGTTCGAGCCACGAGGTCTGCGCGGCGTTGACGTTGTTGGAGTCCAGCACGAAGAGCTCCACGTCGCCGAACTTCCGGCGGTAGTACGGCCCCGGCATCGACAGGGCGGCGAACTGATACCGGCCCCGCTGCACGCGGACGTCATGGTTCCCCAGCGATCCGGCGACGGCGACGCCCGCAGGCCGCAACCAGCCGAAGCTCTCGCCCCAGGCCGCCCGAAAGCTCGCGGGGCTCTCCGTGTAGTCGTTGTCGCCGAGAGTGACGAGCGCATCGGTGTCGTTTTGCGCCTCGAAGCGACGCATCGCAGCCCCCAGGCTGCGTTCGCGGCTACCCGCGACGCCGAAATCGCCGATCGCGAGCAGTCCCACAGAGGGCTGCGGCTCGGCGCTGCGCCCGGACTGTGCAAGGGCGAACGCTACGGCCGCGGCGAGCAGCGCAAAGGAGAGACGGCGCACCGCTTAACGTGTAGCACGCCGCCTCTCCTCGCAAAGCAAAGACTCAGTTAAACGATCCGTCGACGCAGTCCGCAACCGAAGTTCCGGAATGCCTGCCTGAGCAGATCCGCAGTCATTGGGCCGCCTTTCTTCTTACTGCCGCTGTCGGATCGCATCTTGCGCGCGACCGGCCTGGAGCGCGTCCCCCGATTGGAGGTGTTCGGTCACACCCTCTTAGGGGGCCTGCTGGCCCCGCCCTCCTGAGGCTGCTCCTCGGGAGGCGGCCCCCCGAGCCGGAGCATTACGCCCCCGTTGGCTGCCGGCTGGAAGTACGCGGGAAACGTTCTGTGCCGTGTGTCTGCTCGACAACGCTCTTGTCGGTCAAGCTGGTGACGGTAAAGGGAGCGCGGCCGGGCAACGTCATTTGCAACGGCTGCTCGAGCTGCTTCGTGAATGCGCGGCGGCGGAGGTAGACGGCGGGATTCTCTCCGCCGGTCGCCGGGAGTAGGGCGACTACTGCGTCGATGTCATCCATGTACTTGAAGGTGTAGAGGGCGAGCTCGAGCGATTCTCGCTGGAGAAGCGTTATGTGCTCCGGGGTCGCGTTTGGAAGCGCGCAGTCCTGCTGCACAGGAGAGCAGAAGACATAGAAGAGCGTCCTCGTGGCGGGCTCGAACGAGCGGTAGCCCCCGCCCACTGGACGGATGCGGTCTCGTGCGATTGCGATCGCGTCCACGACCCTGTTCTGGACGATCGGAGGCTGGGCCTCGACGAGCGCGATCTGCTCTCCGTCGGCGCGATAGTTCGGAGCTACGTGGTTCGCAATCTGCGCGCCCGAGCGAGCCCCTCGCCCTCCGGCTTGAACGTGGACCACGGCTGCGAGGTCTCCTGGACGATCAGGTACGTGAAGAGCGAGGCCACCCCACCGAAGATCAGCACCAGCAGCAGATAGGCCAGCGTGAAGCGCCCTCCGTGAACGACGGTGGTTCGCGGCCTCGTGAGCGGCGGCACGATGGTCTCGAGCTCGGGGCGTTCGTCGGCTTCGGACACGCTGTTCATAGTTTCGGCCATATCGCCTCATCCGTGAGATCGACTTCAGGCAGCGCGAGCTTGGAGCCGTCGAGGAGCCCCACGATCTCGTCTCCGTGCAATTCCTTGCGTTCGACGAGAACGTCGGCGATCTGCTCGACGGCTTCACGGTTGTGCTCGATCAACAGGTGCGCTGCGACGTACGCCTGGCCGATCAGCTGACACGCCATCGAGCGCTTGTCGCGGTCCATCATCACCCCGGAGAGCGGGTCGTGCTCCATGGGGCCGCCGCCCCCGGAGCGGTTCATGATCTGCGTCCCGATCCCCTCGAAGCGCCGGGCGATCTTCTTGCGCTCCCGGTCGGCATCCTCTTCCTTCTTGAAGCGACCGTTGATCTCGATCCGCTCGGGGGCCATGGCGCAGGCGCCGACCATCCACGCTGCGCGGGCCGTGGCGCTCTGCACGTCGCCGCCGACTCCGGTCGAGTTCTCCCCGTAGAACACTCGCTCGGCGGCCATCGCGCCGAGCGTCCAGATCAAGCGGGCCACCTCCTCGCTCCGCCAGGAACTGAAGCGCTCTTCCTTCTCGAGCGCCTGGTGGTGGCCGAGCGCGTCTCCGCGGCGGCGGATCGACAGACGGGTCGACTCGGCGCCCTTCATGTAGACATGGCCGGCAACCGCGTGCCCCGCCTCGTGGATCGCGACAGCGCGCGTCTCCTCGGGGACGTACTCGATCTTGATCGCCATGCCCGACTCGATCGTGGTCATCGCCTCGACGATGTCGTCCCACGAGAAGCGCTCGCGCCGGTCGGAGTGCGCGTACGTGAGCGCCATCGAGCAGACCTGCTCGATCATTGCGGGGGAGTAGCCGTTGGTGATGCGCGCGATCTCGTCCCGCCGCTTCTCGGAGTCGAGCTCCGCCACGTGGTCGACCTTGTTGATGTAGAGGTCGAAGATGTCGAGCCGGTCGCGCTTCGTCGGCGTCCGCAGCCACACGTGCCGGCCCATGCGTCCCGGCCTGATGAGTGCGGGATCGAGGACGTTGATCGGCACGTTCGTCGCGCCGATGAAATAGATCTGCAGCTTCCGCGGCTTAGGCGGCCTGAGGCGCAGCTGTGCCTTGCCGATCCTGCGCGGGACGACGTAGGACGCGTCCAGGAATGTGTTCACCCAATTCGTCGTCCGACTCTTGAAGAACGGCGGGTTGTCGATGCCGTCCATTACGACGAGCAACTGGTTCAGCGCGAGCTGACCCATGCCGCCGCCCATCATCCCGGGCATGAACTGCTTCACGATCCCGCCCAGGAAACCGACTTTCTGGGGCCTGCTCTCGGGCGCACGGGCCTCGAACAGCCGGTCGCGCCAGGCTCGCGTCTCCAGGATCAAGTCCTGACTCGGGTTGAGGGCGCCGTGCGATCCGTAAAACGCGTGGTCCTCGAAGCGGCCCGCCGACGTACCGCTCATCCCGCCGACCGCACCGCCGCCGCCGAGCGCCGAGCGGCGCATGCCGACCGCATCGATCTCGTCGATGAAGACGATGCACTGGCCGCCCCACTTCGCGGCCAGCCGCTTCGCCTTCCAGGCGAGGTAGCGGACGATGACGGCGTCCATGCCCATGAAGGTCTGCTGGAACCCTGAGCCGGGCATGCTGACGAATGGGCAGTTGAAGCCGGTGGCGATCGCCTTGGCGAGCATCGTCTTGCCCGTGCCCGGCGGGCCCAAGAAGAGCAGGCCGCGCTCGCGCTTGCCGCCGGCCGCTTCGAACGCCTCGCCCGACTGCCACAGCGAGACGACGCGGTTGACCTCCTCTTTGGCCTCGTTCTGCCCCCGCACGTCGCCGAGTCGCACGCCCCAGTCTGCGTCGCCGGGCTCGAACCCCCTCATCTGCGTGATCCCGACGAGCATCAGCGGACCCAGCAGGATCAGGAAGTTGAAGAGGAAGAAGACCGGGAAGATGATCGCGTACATCAGGAGCTGCGGCTGGCTCAGATAGAACTTGAGCCGATCCCAGATTCCCGTGATGTTCTCCGTCCAGGTCAGCCATTCGCCGCCGGGAATGAGTAGGCGGATCAGCCAGATCACCGTGAAGAGCGCAACGACGAAGACGATCCGGCGGATCCACTTGCGCCAGAACCAGGCACGGCGTCGGTTGACGACGTCCTCCTCCTTGAGCCGCTTGTCGACGGTTCCGAAGAGGCTCGGCCAGGGGATGAAGCGTCGAACGATGACGTCGACGACGCCGCGGAAGAGGATCACCGCGATGAACGTCCAGGCCAACGCCCAGCCGAGGTGCAGGTCGGACTGGTAGTACAGCCAGACGAAGATCGCGGGGCTCGTCAGGACCGCGATCAGGGTTGCGCTGCGGGTGAATCGCCTCCACTGCTCGCCGAGCTCGAGCGACGCGTTGTCGCTGAAGATGCTGGGCTCGGCGTGGTCGCCGCTTGCCATTCACTGAGATTAGACGGGGTATCAGCCGTCTTTGTTGAAAAACTCGCACGCTTAACGGTGCTTAACGCGATCTTCACGGAGGAAGAAGTTGCCCGTTCCAAGCGCTATCACCGGCCGCTCTACCGGATCCGGCTGGCCGAATTGGCGCTCGGGCTGCTCGTCCCGCTGGCGCTCGTCTTCGCGCAGGTGGACGACGAGCTCTCGCCGGCCTGGTGGCTCGAAGTGCTCGTTTTGACGGCGCTGGTCGTCGCGGCGACGACCCTTGCGCGCCTGCCACTCGCGGTGTGGCGCTTCAGGCACGAGCGCGCTTGGGGATTCTCGACACAGTCGGTTCGCGGCTGGATCGCTGATCGCCTCAAGGCTCTTGCGATCGGGGCCGTCTTCACCGGGGTCGCGTTCATCGGCCTCGTCGGCGCGGCCCGCGCGTTCCCACGCTCGTGGCCCTTGATCGCTGCCGTCGGAGCGGCCGCCCTCGTCGCCCTGCTCACCTTCGTGGCTCCGGTGGTGCTGGAGCCGGTCTTCAACCGCTTCCGTCCGCTGGACGACAAGCGGCTCGCGGGCGAGCTGCGCGCGCTGGCGGATCGAGCCGGCGTTCCCATCCGAGACGTGCTGGTCGCCGACGCGAGCCGCCGGACGACGAAGAGCAACGCCTACGTGTCGGGGCTCGGCCGCACTCGGAGGGTCGTGCTCTGGGACACGTTGCTCGAGCGAGGCGGCGAGCCCGAGCTGAGAACCGTGATCGCGCACGAGCTCGGGCATCGCCGGTTCCAGCATGTCGCCATCGGAACTCTGCTCGCGATGGCAGGCGCGGCCGGCGCTGTGCTGCTGCTGTGGGCCGTGACCGACGATCCAGGCGACCCCGGCATCGTCCCGTTTGCGGTCTTCCTCTTCACGGCGCTCGAGCTCGCGTCGCTGCCGTTCGTCTCCGCGCTGTCACGGCGCTTCGAGCGCACTGCAGACCGCTTCTCGCTCGATCTCACCGACGACCCCGAGGCCTACGAGCGACTCCACGCTCAACTCGCGCGCGAGAACCTGGCGGATCTCGACCCGCCGCGCGCCTTCCACCTCGCGTTCCATAGCCACCCCACGCCTGCCGAGCGCATCGCCGCAGGTCGCGCCTGGAAGAGAGGGGCCGCCGTTCCCGTCTAGTAGGAGGGGCCGGGTCGGCTCCTGCGGCAAAGCCTCCCCGGCCCCATGCTTGCCGCAAGGCTGAGACCCGACGCCAGGGTAAACACATTATGGGGGCCACGTGCCGCCTTTGCCTAGTCCGCAAGGATGATTTCTAAAGTTAGGCTGCGGCATGGCCTTTCGCGTGATCCGTCCTGCTGTGCTCGAATGGAAGACCCGCCCTCACGAACCCGACGAGCCGCCACGCCACGTCGCCGAGCTGAGCGAGCTGGCCGGATTCGCCCACACTCGCGCGAACATCTGGCGCTATGAGCCCGGCGCCAAAGGGCGCCGCCACAAGCACCCGATCCAGGAAGAGACGTTCGTCGTCCTGCAGGGAACGCTGTCGATGTACGTCGGCGACCCGCCGGAGCGTCAGGACGTGCCCACCGGCGGGCTCATCCACGTCGAGCCGGGCACGGTCCTCCAGAACGTGAACCACGGCGACGAGGATCTCGTCGTTTATGCCTACGGCACCCCGCCCGAGGACGAGCACGCCGAGATCCTCGACTCCGCGTTGTAGCCGAGACTGTGGACTGTGCCAGGCACGTGCCTGGCACGTGCCTGGCACTGGAACCGTTCGAGTTAGCCGGCGGCTGTTGTCTGGGTACTGCCGCTCTTGCGGTACGCGTAGCCACCCTGCTGCACAGTGGTGAGGCCGAGGAAGATCGCCGCGATGCCCACGACCACGTGCGGTACCCACACGTTGGCCGACTCGTCGGCGAAGCCGAAGATCCACGGCGAAGCGACGAGGACGGTGCCGGCGGCGATGTCGATCAGGTTGTGCACGGCCATCGGCGCCACTTTCCAGACGCCGAGCTCGTAATTCGTGAACAGGCTGTAGGCGATCAGCCCAATGCCCAGCACGATTGGCACGATCGTCGCGGCCGTGTTCTCCGAGAACTGGAAGATCCACGGTGCGGCGATCAGCGCTGCGCCGACGATGTAGTCGAGCGGCGCATGGAACTTCGTCGGGATGAAGCGCATGGAGACTCCTCTGTCGGGGTGTTTGCTTCCCCCGTGATTCGCACCGCACGCCGCTCCGGTTCGGCGACCGAAGCCCGACAGCAGCGCAGCAAGAGAGTGGGCCCGCCTGGACTCGAACCAGGGACCAACCGATTATGAGTCGGCTGCTCTGACCAACTGAGCTACGGGCCCGTCGGGAGGAGGGTAGCTCCCCTCCGTGACGCCTTCAGCGTCCCTCGCTAGGATTCTGGACGCGTGAAGGTCTTCCAGCACGAACGGCGTCTGAGGACGGCCGGAGGTCTCTCCGTGCGGGACATCACCGATGAAGTTTCCGAGGCGGTGCGCGAGAGCGGCATCCGCGACGGCATCGTCTGCGTCTATTCGCCGCACACGACGTGCTGCGTGCGGGTCAACGAGTTCGAAGCCGGGTTCCTCGACGATTTCGCCGGGCTCCTCCGCAAGCTCGTCCCGAGCGACGGGTACTACGCGCACGACGACTGGGACCGCCGGACCGAGAATCTCTGCGAAGAGGACATGGAGGCCGGAAACGGCCACGCGCACTGCATGTCGATGCTCCTCGGCTCCGCCGGCGAGTCGATCCCCGTGCGCAACGGCGAGTTCTGCCTCGGCACCTGGCAGCGCGTGCTCTTCCTCGAGCTCGACCGCGAGCGCGAGCGCCGCTGGATCGTCCAGGTCGTCGGCACCTAGCCGCGCCGGATTCGCGAAACGGCCGCACAGGCTGAGATGCGATACATGGTCATCGAAGACTTCGTCCACGGTGCCCGCCCTGTGTACGAGCGAGCCGCTGCGAAGGGTCGGATGCTTCCGTCTGGCCTGCTCTATCTGGATAGCTGGGTCGACGCGCGCCTCGACCGCTGTTTCCAACTGATGGAGACCGACGATCCGAGCCTGTTCAGCCAGTGGACGGCAGAGTGGAGCGATCTCGTCTCGTTCGAGATCATCCCGTTGATCGGCTCAGCCGAGGCCGCTGCTCGCGCTACCTCGGACAGTGGGTCGTTCTAAAAGGCTCTTGCAATAGGAGTACGATCCCCCGTGACATGCGGAGGCTCGCAATAGCGCTCAGCGGGGCGCTGCTCGTGGCCGGCGTGTTCGCCGGGCCCGTCGGCGGCGGTTCGACGACGAACAACGCTCCGAGCAAGCCCGTCCGTCTCTGCCAGAAGTTCTAAGACCTTCCGCGGGAACCCCACTCCGGAGCCTTAGACTCGCACGTTGACGCATGGGGAAACGGCACCTGATTGGCCTGCTCCTCGCGACCGAGGAGGATTGGCCGAGCGCTTTCGAAGCCGTGCTCGGCCGCTTGGGGCCGGTCCGCTACCGCGGTGAGACCCACGAGCTGACGACCGAGCGGATCATGAACGAGCCGTTCGACCTCCGCTACACGCCGAAGTTCCAGCTCGTCATCGACCGGCTCGCGTGGTGGTACGACCTCCCTCGCGAGTGGCTGAAGAAGGTCGCCCTCATGGACGACGTCTACCTCCTGAACAACCCGTTCACTTTCCAGGCGATGGAGAAGCACGCGGCCTACTGCGCGATGCTGCGGCTCGGGATCAAGGTCCCGGACACGTGGCTGATCCCGCATCGCCTGCCGATCGACAACCCCCGCTTCGTGCACATGGCCGAGCGCTACAACCCCGAGTTCGATCTGGAGGAGGTCGGCGAAGCGGTCGGCTATCCGCTCTTCATGAAGCCGTTCGACGGCGGGATGTGGGTCGGCGTCACGCGCATCACGAGCCCGGAGGAGCTCCGCTTCGCGTACGAGCACTCGGGTGAGCGGCTGATGCACGTGCAGGCCGCCGTCGAGGACTTCGACGTGTTCACGCGGAGCCTCTCGATCGGGCCACAGACCCTCGTCGCCCAGTACGACCCCTCCGCCCACGGGCACTACCGCTACAGCACCGAGACGGACTTCCTCTCGCCCGAGCTCCACCGCGAGGTGGAGACGATCAGCAGGCTCGTCAACGCGTTCTTTCGCTGGGAGTTCAACTCCTGCGAGGTGATCGTCAAAGGGGACGAGGCGGCACCGATCGACTATGCAAACGCGTCCCCCGACATCGCGCTCGTGAGCCTCCACTACCACTTCCCCTGGGCGATCAAGGCCCTCGTCGCCTGGTGTGCGTTCTGCGCGGTCAGCGAGCGGCCGATGCGCATCAACCAGTCGACCGCAGACTACTTCGAGATCGGGGACGCAGAGCTCTCGTACGAAGACAAGCTCGAGCGCTACCGGGAGCTCGCCGACCGCTACTTCCAGAAGGAGGAGTTCGAGGCGTTCTGTGCCGAGGCCTTGCCGCGCCTGGACGAGGTCGTCGTCGAGTACGTCGAGTCGGCGGAGTTCGACGAGCTCGCCGTCCGGACGATCACCACCGAGGTCCTCGAGCCCGAGAACCACGATGCGCTCATTGAGCGCTCCCGCTCGAACGTGGCCATGTGGGCCGCCGACCAAAGGGCGGCAACGACCTCCTGACCGGCCAGTTGGACCGTAAGCGCTACTCGACTCTTTCGGCGGCTCTCTTCGTCGCCTACGTGGTTGCGGCCAAGATCGGGATCGAGCTCGAGGTCGCCGAGGGGCTGATCACGCCGGTCTGGGCGCCGACCGGCATCGCGCTGGCCACGCTCCTCCTCTACGGTCGCCGCCTCTGGCCGGCCGTCGCGCTTGCCGCCTTCGTCGCCAACGTAGCCAGCGGAGCGTCGATCCCCGAAGCCGCGTTCATCTCCGTCGGCAACACGCTCGAGGCCGTGGTCGGAGCGACGCTGCTCATGCTGATCGACTTCCGTCCGGCTCTCGACCGCGTGCGCGATGTCTTCGCGCTGATCGGGCTCGCTGCGATTGCGAGCACGACGATCGCAGCGACGAACGGCGTCACGACGCTCCTCATCTCAGGCGACGTCGACTCGTCCGACTACTGGTCGGCGTGGCTCCTCTGGTGGCTCGGCGACGCGATGGGGAACCTCGTCGTGGCGCCGTTGCTGATGGTTCTCGCACAGCGCCCATGGCGCGAGCTCGACCGCAACAGATTGGCCGAAGCCGTCTTCCTGCTCGCTCTTCTGGCGACGGTCAGCGCGATCGTCTTTCTCGGCGGTCTCTGGCGCTATCCGCACCTGGTCTTCCCACTCCTCGTCTGGGCGACCCTCCGTTTCCATCAGCTCGGCGCCGTCGTCAGCAGCTTCATCGTCACCGTCCTCGCGGTGACGGGGGCGGTCCGCGGCACCACGCCGATCGGAGAGGGAAGCGCAACGGAAGTCGCACAGATCCTGGAGGGGCTCACCGGCGGATTCGCGATCAGCCTGCTCATCTTCGGCGCGATCCTCGCCGAGCGGAGCACCGCAGGGAAGGAGCTTGCCCGTACCCACGCCGGCCTCGCCGAGGCGCAGCAGCTCGCCCACATCGGCAGCTGGGAATGGGACGTTCCCGCGAACAAGGTCACCTGGTCCGAGGAGCTCTACCGCCTCTGGGGAATCGAGCCCGGAGAAGAGATGACGTACGAGTGGTACCTCGAATCAGTTCATCCGGAGGACCGCGAGCTCGTCAAGAACATGGTCGAACGTGCATTCACCGAGGGGACGCCGTTCTCGTACGAGCATCGCGTTTCCCAGCCCGAAGAGCGCCCGCGCTGGATCCACAGCCGGGGACGAGTCATCAGAGACGATTCGGGCACGCCGTTGCGCATGCTCGGCACGGCGCAGGACATCACCGATCGCAAGCGCATAGACGAGCTCCGTGACTCGATCCTCTCCACGGTCTCGCACGAGTTGCGAACGCCGCTGACGGCCATCCTCGGTTTCTCGATAACGCTCGAGGAGAAGGGCGACCGGCTCGACGAGAAGACTCGCGCCGAGATGGTGACGAACCTCTCGCAGCAGTCCCGGAAGCTCGACCGGCTGCTCTCCGACCTGCTCGACATCGACCGCCTGAGACGCGGCTTCGTGCCGCCGAACTTCCACGAGACCGACGTCGGCCAGCTCGTCGAGCACGTGGTGACCGCCTTCTCGCCCGGATCGCATGTGATCGAGGTGCACGCCGATCATGTCCCGGCGGAGGTCGATGCTCCGAAGGTGGAGCGGATCGTGGACAACCTGATCGCCAATGCCGTCAACCACACGCCGCCGGGCACCACGATCTCAGTGCGGGTCGAGGCCAGCGACGGCGGCGTGCTGATCACGGTCGACGACAACGGCCCGGGCGTCGCCGAGTCCGACCGCGACTCGATCTTCGACCTCTTCACCCGCGGAGCGGGCAATGAGACCGTGCCGGGAACCGGCATCGGCCTCTCGCTCGTCTCGCAGTTCACGATGCTGCACGGAGGGCGCGTCTGGGTCGAAGAGACTCCTAGCGGAGGCGCATCGTTTCGTGTACTTCTCCCGGCGAGGCACATCCGATGAACGAGTCCACCGTCGACACCCTTGCCCGGCTCACGCTCTTCGCCGACCTGAGCAGGCCGGAGGTCGAAGCGGTCTCGCACTCGTTCGACGAGCAGGTGTTCGCGGAGGGCGAGCGCGTGCTGCGCCTGGGCCTCTCGGGGTCGAGCGTGTACGTGATCCTGGAAGGCGAGGCCGCGGTGCGCATCGACGGCGACGAGCGATCGCGGCTCGGGCGCGGTGATTTCTTCGGTGAGATCTCGGCGCTCACGGGTGACGCGCCGAGCGCGGACGTGGTCGCCACCTCCCTGCTGCGGTGCCTGGTCATCCCGGCCTCGGAGCTCGAGGAGTTCCTCGTCGCCCGCCCGCGCGTGATGCTGCGGATGCTTCAGTCCGAGGCGCGGCGCCTCCAGACGGCCGGCCAGGGGCAGCAATAGACGACCGGCCCTTCCCGCCGGGCACGTACGACGTCGTCGTCATCGGCAGCGGTCCCGGCGGCCTGCAGACGAGCTACTGGCTGACGCGACTCGGCGTCGACCATGCCGTCCTCTCACGCGACGAGAAGCCCGGGGGCATGTTCCAGCGCTTTCCGATCTTCCAGCGGCTCATCAGCTGGACGAAGCCCGACGCACCCGTCGAGCGAGAGAGCCGCGAGTACGAGTGGTACGACCACAACAGCCTCGTCGCCGAGGAGCCAGACCTGCGCGCGCTCGTCCCAGGCTTCATGAACCGCGACTTCGACCTGCCTTCACGCCCGGAGATGCTGGCGGGGCTGACGGAGTTTGCGAACCGCGCCCAGGTCAAGGCCCGCTACGGGTGCGCCTGGGAACGGACTCGGCGCGAGGGAGACGAGACCGTCCTCGAGACCTCTGACGGCGAGTACCGCTGTCGAGCCGCCGTCTTCGCGATCGGCGTCACCGAGCCGTGGGTCGCGCCTGTCCCCGGGCTCGAGCACGCGTCTCACTACGTCGACACGAAGCGGGCGGAGGCGTACGAGAACAAGCGGGTCTTCATCGTCGGCAAGCGCAACTCGGGCTTCGAGGTCGCGCAGTCTCTCCTCCCGTGGGCCAGCCAGGTGATCCTTGCCTCTCCCCGACCCGTGGACACGAAGGCGCTTGCGCTCTCGCCGCTGCGAGTTCGCTACCTCCATCCGTACGACGAGTACGCGCGTGGCGGCCCCGGAACCTACGTTCTCGATGCGGCGATCGAGCGCGTCGAACGCGGCTCGGACGGCTTCCGAGTCTCGGTCGAAGGAACCACGCGGCCCTTCACCCGCCAGTTCGAAGTGGACGAGGTGATCGCCGCAACGGGCTTTCGCACGCCGTTGCGCGACCTGCCGGAGTTCGGGGTCGCGACCGTGAAGGATGGACGCATCCCGGCCTTGACGCCGTTCTGGGAGAGCGTTGCTGTGCCGGGGATCTACTTCGCAGGCAACACGACCCAGGGCGCCCGCGGCATCGGCAAGCGTGGTCTCGGCGCGAGCTCCAGCTCAGTCAACGGCTTCCGGTACAACGCGCGCGTCCTGGCGAACCACCTCGCCCAGCGCCTCGGCCTGCGTGTCTTCCGGCCGCGACTACCGGTCAGCGAGCTCGTGCCTTTCATCCTCAGCGAGCTCTCGCACGCCCCGGAGCTCTGGATCCAGAAGGGCTACCTGACACGCGTGCTGACCTTTGCGGACGGGGTCAACGACCAGGGCATCCTTCCCGTCAGCCACTTCCTGGACGAGCCGGGGCCGGATGCGCTCGGGGCCGCGATCGAGGTGGACGAATCGGGAACGATCTTTCCGATCGTCTATCTCCGGCGGTCCGGGGCGATCCAGGAACACCCGCTTCCGGCCCACCCGCTGCACGTGTACGAGGACGCGTCGTACACCGATGAGGTCGAGTCGATCTTGCGCTAGTTATGCGGCGAGGTTGCTCTCGTCCACGATCACATACCGCTCCGACCGGTCGACCACCGCGTCGGCGGGATGCTCGTGGCCAGGACTGACGAGATACCGCCGGGCGCTGGTCGCGATCTCGGTGTGAAAGGGCGCCGTGACCTCAAAACCCTTGGCGCAGTCAGGCTCGTCGCACTCGCAGAGCACGACATAGCTGTCCTGGGCGGTTCCCAGGGTGGTGTTCAGCGAGCGGATTTGCTCGTTGACTTCCCTGAAGAGGCGGCGTTTGCTCATCGGCCTGTCCAACGTACACGAGACAGACCGTTCTGTCTAGTATGCTGTCCGGATGAGCCCGGCCCTGACAAGCTCTGCACGGTCACAGCCCCGGGAGCGGATCCTCTCCACGGCGTACGACCTCTTTTCACGCCGCGGCGTCCGCGACGTGGGCATCGACGAGGTGATCCAGAAAGCCGACGTGGCCAAGGCCACCCTCTACCGGCACTTCCCTTCGAAGGACGCGCTCGTGCTCGCGTTCCTCGCCCGACGCGAGGAGCAGTGGACGAAGGGCTTCGTCGAGGCCGGAGCGCGGGCGCGGGGCAAGACCCCGGAGGAGCGCCTGCTCGCCATCTTCGACGTCTTCCACGACTGGTTCGCGAGCCCGGAGTTCGACACGTGCTCCTTCATCAACGTGCTGCTCGAGATGGGCCCCGAGCATGAGATCGGCCGCTCGAGCATCGGCTACCTCGAGAACATCCGTTCAGTCGTCCGCGGGCTGGCCGAAGAGGCGGGCTTGCGCGACACCGACTCGTTCGCACGCTCCTGGCACATCCTGATGAAAGGCTCGATCATCTCCGCCGCGGAGGGCGACCTCGGCGCCGCCAAGCGTGCCCAGGCGATGGCCAAGCTGCTCATCGAGCAGCATCGCGCGTAGCTGCTGCCTAGTCTTTTCCGGTGGCGAGCGTTGCAGTCGTCGGCCTCGGGGCGATGGGGAGCCGTATCGCACAGCGGCTACTGAACGCTGGCCACGACCTCGTCGTCTGGAATCGCAACGCGGAGAAGGCCGCGCCGTTCGTTGCGGTCGACACGCCGGCGCAGGCGGCGGAGAAGGCCGATGCCGTCTTCGTCATGGTCTCCGATCCACAGGCCCTCCGCGAGGTCACCGAAGGTGCCGACGGCATCCTGGCCGGAGCGAGGCCGGGCACGACCGTCATCCAGATGTCCACGGTCGGACCGGCGGACGTCGCCCGGCTCGCGTCGTCGCTGCCGGACGGAGTCGAGCTCCTGGACTCACCCGTCCTGGGCAGCCTCACAGAGGCCGAGGGCGGAACGCTCAAAGTCTTCGCAGGCGGCTCACCCGACCTCGTCGAGAAGTGGACGCCGGTGCTCTCGTCGCTCGGGCCGGTGCTGCATGTCGGCCCGGTGGGAGCGGGCACGGCCGCCAAGCTCGTCGCCAACTCGACGCTGCTCGGCGCGCTCGCCGTCCTCGGCGAAGCGCTGGCGCTCGGTCAGAAGCTGGGTCTTTCCCCGGAGGCGACCTTCGAGGTGCTCTCGGCAACGCCTCTGGCCGCTCAGGCCGAGCGGCGGCGGGAGGCGTTCGAGAGCGGCGAGTACCCGCGTCGCTTTGCGCTCGCACTCGGCTTGAAGGACGCGGAGCTGATCTCCGCTGCCGCCGACGGACTGGAGCTGAAGGTGGCGGCTGCCGTCAGAGACTGGTTCGCGGAGGCCGTCGAGAAAGGCGCGGGCGAGGACGACTACTCGTCGATCCTCGCCCACATCGCTTCTTCCGGTCAGTCCGACGCCAGCAACTCGTCGAGCACGTCGTAGCTCTCGGCAACTCCGCGCTCCATGTCGGACTGGAGGGCAACGTCGCGAGCCTCCTGCGATTCGAAGAGCACCGTGGTCGTGAGCGTCGTCTTCCCGTCCTCCTCGACCATGGTGATCGTGTCGATCGCCTCGCCGGGGTACCAGGCTTCGTCGAACTTCTCGGTGGCGACCAGGCGCTCGGGCCGCACGATCTCCCGATAGACGCCGCCCATCCCCATCTCGTTCCCGTCAGGGCCACGCCACACCCAGCGATAGGCGCCGCCGACCTTCAGGTCGACCTCGCAGACCGCCATCTCCCACCCGTTCCGGACTCCCAGCCAGCGCTTGAGCAGCTCGGGCTTCGTCCAGGCGTCGAAGATCATGGTCGCCGGCGCATCGAAGACGCGCGTCATGGCGATCTCCCGCTCCGACGGCGTCGTTACCTCCAGTGTTCGAGTGTTCGTCATCGGTGATCTCCTTTCTTGGTCTTTTTGTCCTTCATCTCGTCGAGCAGGGCGTCCAGGCGCTCGAAGTTTCCTTCCCAGAGCTGGCGGTAGCGCTCCAGCCATTCGTTGGCTTCCGCGAGCGGCTCGGCCTCGAGCCGGCTCGGCCGTCGCTGCGCGTCGCGCCCGCGTGAGATCAGGCCGGCGCGCTCCAGCACCTTCAGATGCTTGGAGATCGCAGGCTGGCTCATCGCGAAGGGCTCGGCCAGTTCCGTCAACTGAGGCCTGACCCGACGAAGCGAGCCGGGCGAGGATCGCCCGCCGGGTCGGATCCGCGAGCGCCGCGAACGTGGCGTCGAGCCGGTCCTGGTCCTTCGCTTTATAACTAGTAAGTTCCATAACCGATCGGTAATCTACAAGAAGTCGCCTCCGCTGTCAATACTCAAGGCGATGACGCCACCTCATCCGGCCCGGCACCTCCTCCGCGCAAAGGACCTCGTGGACGCCAGTTACCGTGCGCCGCTCGACGTCCCGGGGCTCGCTCGCGCCGCGCACCTCTCCCCTGCGCACTTCAGCCGCGAGTTCCGCCGGGCCTTCGGCGAGACGCCGCACCAGTACCTGCTGACCCGTCGCCTCGAGCGCGCGGCAGAACTGCTCCGCAACACGGATCACAGCGTGGCGGAGATCTGCCTCACCGTCGGGCTACGGAGCGTCGGATCGTTCACCACGAGCTTCGGCCGGGCGTACGGGCTCTCTCCGAACGCCTACCGCGCCGCCCATCCTCCGGTAGAGCGCGCGCGGATTCCGACGTGCGTGCTGCAGGCGTATGCGCGCCCGCACTCCAGCAGTTTTGGAGAAGACAGCCGGACCCGGCACGGATAACGTCGCCGCACGACCTGTTCACGACTATCGGAGGTTTGACCATGCTGAAGCAGCTCACAAACGCCCAGGTCTGGGTGCACGATCAAGACGAGGCTCTGGCCTTCTACACCGAGAAGCTCGGGCTGGAGCTTCGCGAGGACGTCACGGTGCCCGAGATGGGCAACTTCCGCTGGCTCAGCGTCGGCGTCCCCGGCCAGGACGTCGCCATCACGCTGATGGCGGTGCCAGGCCCCCCCGTGTTCGACGAGGAAACGCGCGACCAGATCCTTGCGCTAGTCGCCAAGGGCGCAGCGACCGGCCTCTTCTTCTCGACCGACGACTGCCAGGCCAGCTACGAGGAGCTCAAGAGTCGCGGCGTCGAGTTCACGCAGGAGCCGACGGAGCAGCCCTATGGCATCGACGTCGGGTTCCGCGACGTGTCCGGCAACCATTTTCGGATGATGCAACCGAAGTAGCGGGTTAGACGAGACCGCGCGCTGCCCAGGCTCGAAAGGTGAGCTTGAACGGCGCCTCCGGCAGCTTCTCGCGGCAGAGCTCGCGCAACTGAGCTTGCTGCACGGGGTCGAGCCCGGCCGCGTAGCCGCCGGCCGGGCCGACGCCGAGCGTGTAGGGCTCCCACCAATCCTCGAAGCTCGGGTGCTCGACCGTGTTCGAAAGAACGGTTGCCTCGATGTCGTGCAGCCCGGCTTCCTCGAATAGCTGCGGAAGGTGGCCTTCGCGGGCACCGGCCATCTGCGACTCGTCATCCACGCCGGGATCAAGGTCGTGCGCGGCCTCCCAGAACAAGCTGAGCGGCGCCCCGCCGCCGGCGAGATCCCAGACGCACGCTGCCACGACACCCTCCTCGCGCGTCACGCGCGCCATCTCGCGCAGCCCCGCGACGGGATCTGACATGAAGTGAACGACGAGTTGTGCCAGGGCCGCGTCGAACTCGTCGTCACCGAACGGCAGCTCCTCCGCCGCAGCGAGTTGCACGCTCACCCCGGGGTGGCGCTCTCGAGCTGCCTCAACGAAAGGCTCCGACGGATCGACGGCCGATACGGAATCCGGTCCCAGCCGCCGGACCAGCTCCGTCGTCAGCGCGCCCGGGCCGCAGCCGACATCGAGCACTCGCTGGCCGGCGGCGATCCCCGCGAAATCGGCGAGCTGCGGCGCGAGCGGCACCGAATACCGGCCCATGAACCGGTCGTACGCGTCGGCGGCAACGGTAAAGCTCATCAGCGGAATCTACGCTTTCGGCCTGTCGTGACGCCCCGTTAGTCCGAAAACTCCCGGGGCTCCCCGCTCTCGTCGAGATACAAGAAGCCCGGCACTTCTCCCTCCATCGAAGCGCCACTGACGGGTACCGCAGTTCGAAACGTCATTGGGAAGAGCTCGCTCTGTCCCACCTCGAGCGCCGCGTAGCTTTTCTCGATGGCTTCTGGCTGGGGCTCGACCATCCCGAACCAGAACGGCACATGCCCCGCGCCCGTCACGACGCTTGGCTGTATGGCGCCGAGATCCCCATCCGGATCAGGTGTCACGAATCCAGCGAAGGTGGCGCCGCCGGCGGCCTTGAACTCCGCCCGCACCACGAATAGCCCTTCATCAGGCTCGACACCGGCGTCCAAGTCAGGCCGAGGTTTCACAGTCGCTTCGTCCTGTCCGGGCGCACCTTCCTCGTCCAACGCGAACTCCCACACCGCGAACTGCTCGAGATCCTCAGGGGTGAGTTCGTAGACCTGCTTGCGAACGTCCATCGCAACCTCCGTGTCGCGTTTCGTCTCGGCGGAGCCGTCGTCACGTCCGAGTCCGCCGCAGCCAACGCCGAGCGTCAGGACCAGGGCAGCGCCGGCTAGCTTGCGCACCACGTCGCGATAGTGCCAGGTCTAGCCGGCGCTCCGTGAGACGCTGTTTGTCGTGGACTCCGACGCGACCCCAGCAACCGCCGTGCCGAGCGTTGACGAAATCCGAGAGGTCGTCGCGATCGCGAACCCGGTCATCCGGAACCTCCGGATCACCCACTGCTACTCCCGTCTCGCAGCGGAGTTCGCGGCACGAAGCGGTGAGGGCGCTAACTGGTGCAGCTACGCGACGTGGGCGTCACGACAAGCAGGCCGGACCATCCGCGGCGAGGATCTGCTCGAGCACCTCGGGAACCGGTTCGCGCGCCATCGTTGGCTGCTGCATCCGATTGCGACTCTGTGGCGTCGGATCCTACGCCGCGGCCTCTTTCAGCCCGAGACGCGAATCGGTCGTCTGACGGCCGAGTTGCACACGCCGTTCGACGCGTTCGAGCGTGCCAGCGCCGCCGTCGCGCGCGGGAACCTGAGGGTGTTCGAGGAGATCGGGCTCGAGTTCGCGCGCTACCTCAACGAGTCCCCACCCGACCTCGACCATTTGCGTCCCGGCGATCCACCCGAGGGTCAGCGTTACCTCCGGCAGGCGTTCACGCGTTACGAGCGCCTGCGGTTCGAGCAGGACCCGAAGGCGCGTGCGGAGCTCACCGTGCTCGCGAACCTCGAGATCGGCTTCCACGAGCAGACGCGCCTGCAGCCGGAGATCCGAGAGGCGCTCGATGCCGCGCAGGCAACGAAGAAGGATCTGGGGCGGCGCGCGCTCGAGGCCGTGTTCCCGTCAGCAGCGCGCTGGTGGTCGTTCGTCCTAGGCCCGGCAGGCGCCGCCATCGGCGTCGTCGCGGCCGGCTTCCAGCGAACCTCGAGCAGACTCGCACGCGAGGCGATCACCGACTCGTTCATGGTCATGACGCTGCCGGAGCGGGTACTGGCGCTCGGAACGCATCTGGACGACGCCTACCCGGAGGTGCTCAAAGAGCCCACCGACGGGGAGCTGATCGAGCTGCTCGCGCGGTTCGAGCCGGTTGCTCCGACGCCTGACGACTGCGGCGCGCGCGACTGGTCGGATCTCCAGCAGCGGATGCACTACATCGTGCATCTGTTCCGCGCGTTCCACCTGAGCGCGGAGCTCGCCCGCCCGCCCTTCACGCCGGAGCAGGTGAAGAGCTTCACCAACGGGGTGGTGCCGGACGGGGACCTACGGGAGGGGTAGCCCTCCTCGTCCGTCGATGCAGTCGGCGAGATAGAGGGCTGTCCCGAGGTCGCCCGTCCAGAGCGTGTAGCAGCCGCGCCCGAGCTCCGACCGGTTGCGCTCCACCTGACCGGCAGCGTGCATCGCGAACGTGCGTGCCCGGTCGAGCCAACGTTCGTCCCCCGTGCGTTCGAGCAGCGCCAGGAACGCGTATCCGTTCCCTGCGGTGCCGTGACAGAGGCTTGCGCCCTTTCGCAGCGGGCCCGCACGCCATGTCAACTCGCCGCCTGCGACTGCAAGCTCCTCGTCGAGGATCGGGGCAAGCGTCGCGACGATCCCCGGCGCGCCATGGCACCACTGCGTGCGGATCTGGCCGTCGCCGTTGTCGTCGAGCCGCCCCCCGCGACCGGCGGCCAGTTGACGAGCCCATCCTCCTCGACGGCGAAGCGCTGGAGCGTCTCCGAGACGTCGGCCAGATCGCCGAGCGCAAGCGCACACCCTGCGAATCCGTGTGCCGCGCCGAGAATGCGGTCGCTGCGCCCGGCCAGATGCTGCGTCCACAGCCCTTCCGCGTCCCGCCGGCTGTGCAGCCACTCGACGCTCGCCGTCACGTCGAGGCCGAGCTCGCGACCGGCGAGAATCGTGCCGGGACTGCCCCACATCAACTCGCAACGTTCGTCTTGCTCGTTCGCCGCGATCAGCTCGGCTAACCGGTCGAGATTCTCCTGAGAAGGTGCGAGCCTCTGTAACACGAGCCGGATTCCGGTCTCGCCCAAACAAAGGCTGCGCTCGGCGTCCTCGTCAGGAAAATCCGGCGGGGCTTCGAGCGACCGCTCCAGATACGGAACGTAGTCCCGTCCTGGCTCGACGAAGCCCCGCCCCGCAAGGCGGCGGAGCGCATCCACGACCCCCGCACCTCCGAGGTACACCGTCCGGAAGCGTGTCGACGCGTCGTCGTCGTCTTCGATGTCTTGCGGGTGCGTCGGCCAGCCGTCGTCGAATGCGCTCTCCGCGTCGGCAGCGATCGAGGCAATCGCCGTCCGTGCCTTTTCAGCGCTCCACGGTTCTTCCGACGGGCGCCTCGTGCGCTTCCGGCTCGAACAGCAACGTCAGTTCCCCCAGAGCGGCCGGACCTCGATCGTCCCCGATCTGGGCGATGGGATGCCCGGCCGCGATCTCGACGGCCTCCTCGAGGCTGTCGCACTCGATGATGTCGAACCCGCCGACCGCCTCCTTGGTCTCGGCGAACGGACCGTCGGTGACGAGCGCCTTCCCGTCGCGGACGCGGACAGAGCGCGCCCGGCGCGGCGGAGCCAGTTGGTCGCCAGTGATCCACCTGCCCTGCGCCTGGAGGTCGTCGAGCCAGGGAAAGCTCTCCTCGTCCGGAGTGTCAGTTGGATCGGGCTCGGTCTGGGCGTCCATGCGCCCGGCGTCCCAGCAGACCAGCATCAGGTACTTCATCGTCGCTCCTCTCGTCGTTGGGTCCAGCCTTTCCTAGGACGACGAACGCGCCGGACCGAGATCGACATTTACCTTCGGGCGACGACCAGGCTGACCGGGAAGCCGACGCGCCGGACGGCGCCGGCCCGCGGGCTCTGCAGGATCACGCGGCCAACTCGTCGCGACCGTTTCCTGCGCAGCCTGCCGACTGAACAGCGTGCCTGCCGGATCTTCCGCCTGGCAGCCGCCGGCCGCAGCCCGACCACACGCGGCACGCGGCAGCGTGCTGCCGGTGGTGGAGGCGCTGGTGGCGGTGGTGGCCCAGGAGGTGGCGGAGTCGGTGGAGGCGCAGGCGGTGGAGCAGGCGGAGGAGGAGGCGGCGGCGGTGGTGGAGGCGGCGGTGGTGGAGGTGGCGGAGGAGGTGGAGGTGGAGCAGGCGGCGCTCCATAGCTGTTGCGGTGCCGCGCGTCGCCGCCGAACTGCCCCCACTCCACGGGCCCGTACGTCGCACCGTGCAGGTCGTACACCCACACCTTGTCGTACTCCCCGGAAAAACCGGACCAGGCGCTTCCCATCACCACGAGCTCGTTACGGCCGTCCAGGTCGATGTCCGCGATGGCGGGAGCGCCACCCGAGCCGATCACGAGTGGCTTTGGGAAGCGCGGGTGCAGGACGCCGTTGCGGTTGTAGAGCCGAACTTCGCCGTCGCAGCATGAGCCTGCCACCTGCTTCGTGAGGGCGATGTCCGGCAGGGTGTCGCCGTCCACGTCGCCGATCACGGGGGCGGAGTTGCCGAGCCAGCTGCCGGACCACGTCTTTGGCCACCCGGTGAAGGTCGTGCCGTCGCCCTTCCAGACGTCGAGGGCGTTCTCGGTCTGCACGACGATCTCGGGCACGCCGTCTCCATCCAGGTCGCCGAGGGCGGGAGCGGTGCCGTAGCCGGGACTGCTCGCCGCGGTCATCGTGCGCTCCAAGGTGCCGTTGGCGGACAGCACTTTGACCGTTTGTCCTGCGACCATCACGATCTCCTTGGAGCCGTCCCCGTCTACGTCTCCGATCACCGGGAATGTGTCGACGGAGCCGCTCGACAGGACGGGGAAGCCGGCGACCGGTGTGCCGTTGTGGTGGTAGGCGTGAAGGTAGACGCCCGGGCTGGTCCAGCCGGAAGCCGTCACGATTTCCAGGTCGCCGTCGCCGTCGAGATCACCGATGGCGGGCGTGTGTCGCTCCTGCCCCCCGTCGCCACTGACGGGCCAGCCGGGGAGAGCGGAACCATTCGCCCTGTATGCGTGCAGCGCCCAGTCCTCTTCCTCGATGAAGATCTCGTCGAGGCCGTCGCCGTCCACGTCAGCCAGGGCCGGCGGGGTGGCGATGTAGTTGGAGGCGCTCCGCGGCCAGCCCGGGAGCGTGACACCAGCACCGTTGTAGGCGACCAGGTCGTCACCCCAGTACCCGGAAAAAACCTCGAAGCCGGGAAAGGACGTGGAGAGCTGGCCCAATGCCGGGTAGGCGGCGCCCAGGATGCTCGGCGGGGGCCAGCCCGGCTGCGGAGAGCCGTCCGAGTTCCACGCGTAGAGCGGGCCGCCGGCCAGCGCAGTCACCAGGATCTCCATGGTCGGATCGCTGTCGATGTTGCCGACGAGGGCGTGGATGGCCGGCCCGGCGTGGTACGAGCCAGGCCTCTCGAACGTCCTCACGGGAAAGCCGGGCTCCAGATCCGGGTCAGGCGGATTGGCGGCCAGAGACGACCCCGCGGCCAGCAGGCCGGCCGGCATGAGTGCTGCCAGCAGCAACAACCTGATGAATGTGGACATTGGGCCGCTCCTCTCGCCGGGGCCAGCACTTTAGTGGACCTAGTGAGAAGCGATGAAACGAGTGAAGCCTGCGTACAAGGAGTCCACGACCACGTCGCCTCGCCCCAACAGTTGTGCCTTCTCTCGAGCCTGGGTCAGCACTTTCTCGCTCGGCTCGCCATAGATGTGGATCGACGACAGGGTGACCAGGTCCACGAACCGGCGAAAGACCGGACCCGCGACCTCCAGGTGGTACTCCAGCGATGCGGCGTCGGTGTGCACGTGCACCACGGTCATCCTGGTGCCGTCGTCGCTGAAGTAGACGTTGTAGGCGATTAGCCGTGGCTCATTCGCCTCGATGAAGTCGACCAGTTCTTCGATGCCGGCCTTCAGCTCGTCAAGCGCTCCCTCACGAACATGCGAACTGTCGACATAGACGATCAGGTCGGCCATCGCCGCCCCCAAGTCTCCCATCCGCGGCCGCATGAGACGATCGGGCGGCGCCCGTGACCTGGACGGAGTTCACGACACACGACGATGGACCGCGCATCGCGGGCCGCCGCGCCGGCAGCGGGCCGCCGGTTCTCTTGCTGCACGGCGGGCCGGGGCTGGGCTTCGACTACCTCCGCGATCTCGCCGATGAGCTCGGACAGGAGAACGACGTCGTTTGGTACCAGCAGCGAGGGCTCGCGCCGTCTGCGGCGGAAGGGCCGTACACGGTGGCGACCGACGTGGACGATGCCCGTCGGGTGCTCGACGCGCTCGATTGGGACAAGGCGTGGGTCGTGGGCCATTCGTGGGGCGGGCATCTCGCCCTGCACGTCGCGCAGGCGTTGCCGGAGCGCCTGTTCGGAGCGCTCGCAGTCGACCCGCTCGGGTCGGTGGGCGACGGCCGCTGGCCGGAGTTCGATGAGGAGATTTTCCGTCGCGTGCCCGCGGAGGTGCGCGAGCGGGCACGCGAGCTCGACGCAATGACGACGGAGGGCACTGCCGACGACGAGCTGGCGCTCGAACAGATGCGTCTTGTCTGGCCTGCGTACTTCGCGGATCCGGAGCAAGCGCCACCGATGCCGGAGCTGCGAATGGCGAGCGAGCGCTCGGCGCAGATGGTGCCGTCGATTCTCGCGGAGCTGCCGAAGCTCGAGGCAGGGTTGCCGCGGATCCGGGTGCCTGTCGGTTTCGTCCACGGCTCACGGAGCCCGATGCCAGTCGCCACCTCGACGGACGCGGCGGACCGGATTCCCAGCGCGTGGGTCGACGTGGTGGACGGTGCGGGCCATTTCGTGTGGGTCGAAGCCCCGGGCGCGGTTCGCGCGTCGCTTCGGCGCCTCACCCGTACGACCTAGCGAGACGGTCTGGACGTACTCGCAGCAGCGAGCGGAGGTCGCGTCTCGTCTGAGCCCTACGGACCGCTTTGGGTTCGTTCCAGGGCAGTGGGGCAGTCAAAGGTAAGCGCACCGAAAACGGTCCTAGGGGGTGAACAGTTTCCAGTGCCCCTCGGAGACGACTTCGACGGCACCATCGGTCACTTTGATGGCGGTCTGATCGTCAATCGCGTACCCCGGCACGGGCACGCTGGCAGCCCATTTTTCTGCGTTGGCCATGGAATTGTCCGGCAGATTCTCATGATCCAGGTGCGGAAACATCGAAAAATCAACCAGTCCCAGCGTTTCATCGCCACCGTTGGGCGGCTTCCAGCCGACGAAGTCCTCCCCGATGTTGGGGGCCATCACCATGCTCCCGGCGCTCAATCCCACGTAGACGGCCTCGCCCAGCGACTGCAAGAGGTCTGCCAGTCCGGACTGGCGCATCCAGTAGCACAGATACAGCGGATCGCCGCCTCCCACCAGCAGGGCGTCGGTCTCCTGGACCATGGGGATCCAACGGTCCTTGTCGATGCTGGGCAGCGCGGTGAGCTCCAGCACTCCCAATGACTTCCAGCCCAGTTCGCACATGGGGGTTCTGGCTTCTCGTCCGCTGATCAGCCGCCATGCATGGCCAGCACCGCCGGGGTTGGCGTACGCCGCGGTGGGAATGCAGAGGGCGCTGGACTCGGCAATCGGTTTCCCCAGTAGGTCTACCAGCGCGTCGTGGATGCTCGCGTTCTTGACGCCAGCGGAAGTGAGAAGAATCCTGATGGTGCCTCCCGGAGTCGTTATTGCAGGCTAGAACCGCCCCGACCCTAGACAACCAAGCCTGATTCAGTGAACTCCGGTCCCTGGCACGTGCCAGGCACGTGCCAGGCACAGTCGCAAAGGTGGAGGCCGCGGGCATCGAACTCGCGCAGGCAGCGCCGCCGCTCGTCGTCGACCTGATCTCATGTTCAGTCATGCAGCTGCGCGGAGTAGTGCTCGTCGAGGGCACGAGCGACCGACGCGCCGTCGAGACGCTTGCGCGTCGCCGTGGCCGCGACCTCCAGGCCGAGGGCGTCGCCGTCGTGCCGATGGGCGGCTTCGGGAACCTGCCACGCCTCCTCGCGGAGTACCGCGACGTCCAACTCGCGGGGCTCTACGACGTCGGCGAGGAGCGGCATTTCTTGCGCGCGTTGGGGTGCGCCGACCGTGGCGAGCTCGAGCGCGTCGGGTTCTACGCCTGTACGCGCGACCTCGAGGACGAGCTGACGCGGGCTGTGGGGCCGGAGGGAATGGAGCGCGTGCTCGCGGAGCACGGCGAGCTGCGCGCGTTCCGGACGTACCAGAAGCAGCCCGCGCACCGCGCCCGGCCGCTCGAGGAGCAGCTGCACGGCTTCATGTGGAACCGCAAGCAGAAGTACGCCGTGCTCTTGGTGGAGGCACTCGACCTCGAGCGCGTCCCGCGGCCGCTCGACCGCGTCTTGGCGCACGTCTAGTTCAGCAAGATTTCAAACGGGCGCCTTGTCTGCCGTGGGCGGCCCCGCTGGGTCACCCCGTCCGAGCGCCAGGTCGATCGCCTCTTCGCGGGACATGGCTGCTCCGGTGGCGAGTTCCGACGTGAGTCGCTCGGGCCCGAGCGCATCGCGCAGGCTCTCGAGCTCAAATTTGAGTTGATCGTCTCCCGTCGCACCGAGGCGCGATGCCTGGGCATCTATCCAGCCCCACAGTCGCGCGGCTGCAATGGCGTCGCCGGCCTCGGCTTCAAAGGAGGCGATACCCGACATTGCGCCGAGGTCGGGCCCGACGAGGCCGATCTCCTCTGCGGCAGCCAATCCGCCGCGGAAGAGCTCATACGCGCGGACGATGTCGCCGAGCGCGCGCGTCGCGTAGCCGAGGCTGGTGAGCTCCCGTGCACGTCTTTCGAGGTCGCCGCGCGCCTCGCCGATCGCCAGGCTCTCCTCGAACAGCGCGATCGCACGTTCGTAGTCTCCCTCGCTGAAGTACAAGTTGCCGAGGTTGTTCGTGGCCGCCGAGAGCAGCCAACGGTCGTCCACGCCGCTGGCGAGCACCAACGACTCCTCGTACAACGCGCGCGCCTGTTCGCGATCTCCGCGCTCCCCCGCGGCCATCGCGAGCGTATGCACCCCCAGGGCCTCTCCGCGCGGCAGTCCCGCCTTCCGCGAGATCTCCAACAAGCGCGTCGCCCTCTGTTCGCCCTCGTCGACGTCGCCCTGCCACAGCGCCAGGACCGCAGCGCCCCAGAACGCATCGACGAGGTGCTCGGCTTGGACGTCGCCGCCGAGCGCGAGCGCGGAGGCCAAGAAGCGCCGACCCTCGGTCCAGTGCCCCCGTATGGCCCAGTACGTCCAAATCGCACCCGACAGCCGCAGCGCGCCGTCTTTGTCCTCGCCCGCGAGCAGGCGCTCGAGCGACGCCCGCAGGTTCGCGTGCTCAGCGTCGAGCCGGTCCAGCCACTCAGGCCCCCGTCGTGCATACAGCTCGGGACGCGCGCGCTCGCCGAGCGCGACGTGCCAGGCCGCGTGGCGGTCGCGGAGCTCGCTCACGTCCGGGAGCCCCTCCAGCCGCTCTTCCGCAAACTCGCGGATCGTCTCGAGCATCCAGTAGCGCTCGCCGCTGCGTCGGAGGAGGCTCTTGTCGACCAGCGAGGCGATCCCATCGAGGTCGGCGGCGCAGATCTGCTCGGCGGCCTCCAGCGTGCAGCCGCCGGCGAACACAGCGAGGCAGGCGAAGAGGTCTTGCTCGGCCGGGGTCAGCAGATCGTGGCTCCAGGCGATCGTCGCGCGCAGCGTCCGCTGCCGCCCCGGCGCCGACCGCGAGCCTCCGGCGAGCAGAGGCAGGCGCTGCTCGAGCCGTTCCAGTAGTGCCGGCAGCGAGAGCGCCTTCACACCTGCGGCCGCTAGCTCGACCGCGAGCGGCAGGCAGTCGAGGCGCCGGCAGATCTCCACGACTTCGCCGTTCGCCGCAAAGTCAGAGCGAACCGCCGCTGCACGCTGCACGAACAGCTCGACCGCCTCCTGCTCCTCTAACGGGTCAACGCCGACCTCCCACTCACCGTCGACGTGCAGCGGCTCGCGGCTCGTGACGAGCACGGTCAGCTGCGGACAGGAGCCGATCGTTTCGGCGACGCCCGCAGCCGCGTCGAGCAGATGTTCGAAATTGTCGAGCACAAGCAATAGTCGCTTGTCGCCCACCGTGGCCGACAACGTGTCCTTGGAGCCCAGCGCCTGGCAGGCGGCGGACTCGACGAGCGCCGGATCGGCGAGCGAGGCGAGCGGCACCCACCAAACCCCACGGTCGTAGTCGTCCGCGGCTGCCGCGGCCGCCTGCAGTGCGAGTCGTGTCTTGCCGCTCCCGCCAGGGCCGGTCAGCGTCACCAGCCGGACGTCGGGCCGCCGCAGCAGCAACGCGAGCTGGTCGATCTCCCGCTCGCGACCGAGGAACGGTGTCGCCGGGACTGGCAGGTTCGTCTCGTGCAGCGTCTTCAGCGGCGGGAAGACGTCCGTCCCGAGCTGGAAGAGACGCTCCGGCGCGCTCAGGTCCTTCAGCCGGTGCAGGCCGAGGTTGCGCACATCGGCGCCGGCAAGGTCTGCCGTCGCCTGCGACAGAAGCACCTGCCCGCCGTGCCCGGCGGCGGCGATCCGCGCCGCCCGGTGCACGTCGAACCCCACGTATCCCTCGTCGGACCGGAGCGGCTCGCCCGTATGCAGGCCCATCCGCACACGCACTGGGCCGCCCGCGAGCGCGCGCTGCGCGTCGGCAGCCGCCGCCACTGCATCGGACGCACGCGCAAATGCGACAAAGAAGGCGTCGCCCTGTGTGTCGACCTCGGCCCCCTCGTGCCGCCGCCAGGCGTCTCGCAACGCACGGCGGTGCTCGGCAAGCACCGCCGCATACCCGTCGCCCAGCTCCCGGAGCAGCCGGGTCGATCCCTCGATGTCGGTGAAGAGGAACGTCACGGTCCCGGTCGGGAGAGCGGGTCGCATCTCGTGATTCTCTCCCCTTCGGGGCCGCGCCACCACCCGCTCGCCCCGAGCAGTGTCGTTCAGTGAAGTGGAGGCGGCGCCAGAGCTTGTTTCGCAGGGAGCGAGTGGGTTCAATCTGTGGGTGGTTCGCCCCGGCCAAGTGGTTGCGGCTCTCAGCGCTGCTGTCCGCAACCCCGACATCCGCCGTGTGGAGTTGGCGTGGGGCGCGGCCATCACCGCAGAGTGGGCGCACTTCGTCGCACTCGGCGTCTTCGCCTACGAGCAGGGCGGCGCGTCAGCCGTCGGGATCGCCGGGCTTGTGCGCTTGCTGCCGGCGGCGGTCGTCGCCCCATTCGCAGCGTCGCTCGGCGATCGATTCCGGCGCGAGCGCTTTCTGCTTGCGCTGACTCTCGTGGGATCACTCGCACTCGCTGGCTCGGCCGCCGCTGCTTTCGCGGACGCAGAGCTCCTCGTATTCGCCTTCGCGGCCCTGGTCGGGCTCGCATCCACTCTCATCAGGCCCACGCTGCAGGCTCTGCTGCCATCGCTCGCGCGAACTCCCGCCGAGCTCATCGCTTCGAACGGTGCAACCTCGACGATCGAAAGCTTGGGGACTCTCCTTGGACCCTTGCTCGCCGGCGTGCTCGTCTCTGTTGTGGACGTCGGACTCGTCTTCGCCGTCGGCGCCGGAGGGCTCCTTCTGGCCGCAGCGCTCCTCTCGAGGGTCAGAATCGAAGGCGGCATTGACTTGGCTGCGGCCACCGACGACGAGGGTGGCGCACGACAGGTCCTTGCGGCCGGGTTTCGAGCGATTGCGCGCAGCCCGAGACCCCGCTTGGTCGTGGCCCTGATCGTCACGCAGACCTTCGTCCGCGGCTGCCTCAATGTCCTGATCGTCGTCGCCGCATTCCAGGTCTTCGATGCGGGTGCAGAAGCGGTCGGCTACATGACAGCCGCCATCGGAGTTGGTGGCCTCATCGGAGCGGTCGGAGCGATGACGCTTGGAGGGCGACGTCTTGCTGTCGCCTTCGGCCTCGCGCTCGTGTCTTGGGGAGTGCCGATCGCACTCATCTCCCCCTGGTCCAATCTCGCGCCGGCGATCTTCCTGCTTGCGATTGTCGGTGCTGCCAACAGCGTCGAGGATGTCGCCGTCTTCACCCTGCTCCAGCGAATCGTCCCGGATGAGATCCTCACGCGCGTCCTCGGGATCGTTTGGGCTCTCGCGATGGGTGGTGTGGCACTGGGCTCGATTGCAGCCCCGGCTCTCGTCCAAAGCATCGGACCGCGCGCGGCTTTCGTCGTCATCGGTTCGATTCTGCCGGTGCTGATCCTCGTGACCTACCGACGACTCGTAGAGATCGATCGAGCGGTCCTTCCTGCTCCGGAATTGGAGCTCATCGAACAGGTGCCGATGTTTGCGCCACTGTCGATCGCGGCGAAGGAGCGCATAGCAGCCAAGCTCGTCCCGCTCTCGGTTCGTGCCGGCGAGCTCGTGATCCGAGCCGGCGATTTCGGAGACTGTTTCTACATCGTCGACGACGGCGAACTCGACATTTCAGCGGAGGGGTTGCACACAACGGCACATCAGGCGGACTACTTCGGCGAGATCGCCTTGCTCCGAGACGTACCGCGCACGGCAACGGTCGAGGCCATCGTCGACGCCAAGCTGTATGTGCTGGACCGGAACGACTTCCTAGCGGCAGTCACCGGAGTTTCGGCGGCCCACGCAATCGGCCACGCAGTCGCCGAGGAACGGCTGGCAAGTACAACACACAGCACGGGCTCGTCACCCAGGTAACAGAACCGCTGAGCGATGGAGGCGGCGGGAATCGAACCCGCGTCCGCGGACGCACCGGACAGAGCGTCTACAAGCTTAGGCTGCCCTTGAATTTCGCCCGCCGGCCGGTTGACAGCCGACCTACCGCCGGGCTAGCCATCCTGTGGTGTCGCACCTCGGGCGATTGGCTCTCCCTCGGTGCCGAGCCCGTTTATGACGCCGCTACCCGTGCCACGGGCCGAGCTCGGAGCGACGCGTTACCTAACTAGGTTAGGCAGCGAGTGCGAGGTTGTCTTCCGCACTTACGTTGTGTCCCGGTTGTTTTACGAGGCCGACCGGGGACCTCGGCTTGCAGCTCTACCGGAGAACCGACCACGTCGAAACCTGGTCGCCCCCGTATGTTTGTCCCGCAAATTGTAGCCGCGATCTAGCGTCTGTCCTTCATCGCGCGCTCGATCTGGCGATCTGCGTCGCGCTTCGCGATGTCACGCCGCTTGTCGCGCACGTCCTTGCCCCGCCCCAGCGCGACCTCGACCTTCGCGCGCCCATCCTTGAAGTAGAGCTTCGTCGGAACGAGCGTCAGGCCCCGCTCGCGCACCTTGCCGTAGAGGGACTCGATCTCGCGCCGCTTCAACAGCAGCTTGCGGTCGCGCACGGGATCGTGGTTCTCCAGGCCCGCCTGGTCGTACGTATCGATGTGCGCCCCGATGAGCCACGCCTCCCCGTCGCGCACGTCGGCGTAGGCCTGCTGCAGGCTTACGCGCCCCTCGCGGAGAGACTTGACCTCGCTCCCGGTGAGGACGAGGCCGGCTTCGAACCGCTCGACGAGGTTGTAGTCGTGCCGCGCCTTGCGGTTCTCCGCGATGAGCTTTTCACCTTTTGCCACGGCCCGATTGTAGTTTTGGGCGTCCGCGCCGCCCTCTCCCCCGCCCTGACGAGCGCCGCTCGGCGCCGACGGGCTTGAGCTCGACCTTGCCCTCCGAGCGGCGGATGTCCTCCACGAGCACGTCGATCTTGTCCCCGAGGCGATACGGGCGGCCGCTTCGCCGGCCGATCAGCGCTGTGCCGAGCTCGTTGACCTCGAAATAGTCGCCGCCCAGGCGGCGCACCGGCAGGTAGCCCTCGAAAACCGTGCCGAAACGGACGAAGAGGCCGGACGGGATGACGCCGATGATCTCGCCGTCGTACGGCTTTTCCCAGCCGCGGTCGAAGAGCTCGGACTCGAGCAGCCAGGCCAGGCAGATCTCGTCCGCCAGGTACTCGATCTGGGTCGCCTCGCGCTCCTTGGTCGAGGTGTGGTCGGCCAGGCCCTGAAGGTCCTCGGGCGGCGGATCGTCACCCTGGCCGAGCTCCCGCAGCAAGGCGCGGTGCACGACGAGATCCGGATAGCGCCGGATCGGCGAAGTGAAGTGGCAGTACGCGACGCTCGCCAGTCCCGAATGGCCGAGGTTCCGCGGGTCGTAGTGCGCCTGCTTCAGAGCACGAAGCACGAGTGAAGGGAACGCCTCGGCCCCGCGGCCTGATTTCTGGACGTACTCCGTGACCCGTTCGCTCGTCTCGGCGGCGAGGGCTGCCGCATCCGCCGGGCTCATCGACTCGGCGTCGGGCGCAGGCGGGGTCGGAACCCCCAGGTCGGTGAGCTTCTGGAGCAGCAGCAGCACCGACTGAGGCTCGGGCTGCTCGTGGACGCGGTAGAGCGCCGCACGCCGGCGATCGGCGAGGAAGGCGGCGACGGCCTCGTTGGCGAAGATCATCAGCTCCTCGACGAGCATGTGCGCGTGCGCCTCGGTCTCGAAGAAGGCGCGCTCCACGCCTCCCTCGCCGTCGAAGACGAACGTCACCTCCTTCGACTCGACCCGCAGCGCGCCGCGGTCGAAGCGCCGTCGGCGCAGCTCGGTCGCGAGTCGCTCGGTGAGCCGGAGGTCGCCGACCAGCTCGTGCCGCTCGCCTTCGGTGAGGATCCGCTGCACCTGCCCGTAGCTGAAGCGCTCGTTGCTGTTGATCACCGAGCGGTAGAACTTCGGCTCGCCCGGCTGCAGCTGCGCATCGAAGAGGACTTCGACCGTGACGGTGAGACGGTCTTCGCGAGGTCGCAGCGAGCAGGCCTCGTCGGAGAGCTCGTGCGGCAGCATCGGCGCGACGAGACCGGGGACGTACACCGAGTTCGCCCGGCTGGCCGCGCCGCGGTCGAGCGGCGACCCGGCCGGCACGAAGTGCGAGACGTCGGCGATGTGCACCCACGCGCGCAGCCCGTCGCCCTCGGTTCGCACCGACAGTGCGTCGTCGAAGTCCTTCGCGGTCTCCGGGTCGATCGTGAACGTGACCAGGTCGCGAAGGTCGACCCGCCCGTCATCCATCGCCTCTGGAATGTCGAAGGGCTCGAAGGCGCCGCGCACGCCTTCGTGGACGAGCAGGGCCTCGAGGACGTTCTCCACCCTCTTCGCCGGACCGATGACCTGCTGCACGCGCGCACGACCGCGCCCCTTCTCGACGAGCACGAGATCCCCGGGCTCGGCGCTGCCGAGTGTCTTACGGTCGAGGGTGAGCGGTGTGCCCGGCGTGAAGTACGGCTCGCCGACGACGAGCTTGCCCCGTCGCTCGATCTCTACGACGAGCTGTTCGATCAGACGTTGAGGAAGCGGCGGAGTGTGATCCCGGACCCCACGGCGCCGAGCAGGAGCCCGACTCCGATGATGATCGCCGCGTTCCACGCGAAGGCGAGTGCCTGCACGTCAGATTCGGCGCTGTCGCTTCCGGCACCGATCACGGGCAGGACGAGCTCCTTCCCGAGCAGGAGCAGCAGGACGGCGACGAGCGAACCTCCGAGTGCGCAGATCATCCCTTCGACGATGAAGGGGCCGCGCACGAACCAGTTCGACGCGCCGACGAGCTTCATGACCTCGATCTCACGGCGCCGCGCAAAGATGGAGAGCCGGATCGTGTTTCCGATCAGGATCGTCGCAGCGATCAGGAGCACCGCGATCCCGAGCACCGACAGCACCGTGAAGACGCGGGCCACCTGTAAGACCTTGTCCGCCGTCTTCTTGGCGTATCTCACCTCGGTGACACCGGGCGGCGTCGGGGCCAGCGAGTTGGAGATCGCCGCCACGTGCTCGCCCTTCGTGGGCTTCACCTCGAACGAGCGCGGCAGCGGATTGCCCGGGAGGTTCTCGACGAGTTGCGGGTACTTCTTCTCCATGACCTTCAGCGCGTCTTCCTTCGAGACGAAGGCGACCGAGGCGACGCGCTGGTCCGACTCGAGCCGCTCGCGGACAGCGTTCACCTGCTGAGCCGAAGCGGAGTCGCTGAGGTAGACCTTGACGAGGAGCTCCTTCTTCGCGTTGTCGCTCCACGACATCGCCCACGTGCCGAGCGCGATCAGCAGGCCGACGAGGAACATGCCGATCAGCACCGTCATCGTGGCCGCGATCGTGGTCGAGATGCTGGCGGTGATCGAGCGCCAGGCCTCTGCGAGGACGACCTTGAAGCGATTCATTCGGAGGCGTACCCCCCACGCCGCTCGTCGCGGGCCAGCCGCCCGTCTTCGAGGGCGATCACGCGCTTCCGCATCTTGTCCACCATCTCGCGGTCGTGGGTGACCATGAGCACGGTCGTCCCGGCGCGGTTGATGCGGTAGAGGAGCTGCATGATCCCGACCGACGTGTCGGGGTCGAGGTTCCCGGTCGGCTCGTCGCAGACGAGCAGCGGCGGATGGTTGACGAACGCGCGCGCGATGGAGACGCGCTGCTGCTCGCCGCCGGAGAGCTCGTCGGGGTAGGAGCTCGTCTTGTGGGCGAGCCCGACCATGTTCAGCACGTCGGGCACCTTGCGGCGGATCGAGCTTGCGCTCTCGCCCTGCACCTTGAGGGCGTAGGCAACGTTCTCGGAGGTCGTTCGGTTGGGCAGGAGCTTGAAGTCCTGGAAGACGCAGCCGAGGTTGCGCCGCAGCTGGGGCACCTTCGAGCCCTTGAGGCGGCCCAGGTCGCGCCCCGCGACGAAGATGCGGCCCGAGGTCGGCTCGAGCTCCTTCAGCAACAGGCGGATGACCGTCGACTTGCCCGACCCGGAGGCGCCGACGACGAAGACGAACTCACCCTTGTCGATCACGAACGACACGTCCGAAAGGGCGGCGACGTTCGGCTCGTAGATCTTCGTCACCCCGTCGAACACGATCATCGAGCTCGCGCTCGGGACGGCGGCCCCTTCGGGCTGTCCGTTCTGCTCCGCGAGCGCGGCTGGAGTCTCTGGCTGTGTCTGGACGATCTCTTCTGGCACGGGTCTCTTCAGTGCGGTAGCGGGCAACCGCTTCCGGCTGGCCAACGAGGGCGGATTCTAGCTGAAGGCGTGGCTATCACATATAGCCGAAGCTGCTGCTATCGAACCTTTCCTGCTGCTTTTGCCAATAAATAGGAATGCACAAACCCGTCCAGGTCGCCGTCGAGGACTCCTTGCGCGTTCCCGGCCTCGTAATCCGTCCGGTGGTCCTTCACCATCTGGTACGGCTGCAGGACATAACTGCGGATCTGGCTGCCGAAGTCGGTGTCCTGCACCTCCCCACGCTCCTTGGCGAGCTCCGCCTCGCGCTCCTCGATCGCACGCTCGGCCAGCATCGACTTGAGCAGGCGGAGCGCGGTCTGCTTGTTCGAGGACTGCGAGCGCTCGTTCTGGCACTGGACGACCATTCCGGTCGGGAGATGGGTGATCCGGACGGCGGAATCGGTCTTGTTCACGTGCTGGCCGCCGGCGCCGCTGGCCCGGTACGTGTCGATGCGGAGGTCGTCGTCGTTGATCTCGATGTCGACGTCGTCGGAGAGGAGCGGCGCCGCGATCACCTGTGCGAATGACGTGTGCCGCCGGTGCGCGCTGTCGAACGGCGAGAGGCGGACGAGCCGGTGGACGCCGCGTTCGGCCTTGAAGGCGCCGTAGGCGTTCTCACCGGAAGCGGTGAACGTCGCGGACTTGAGGCCCGCCTCCTCGCCGGGGCTCGCCTCGAGCACCTCGGTCTTGAAGCCACGCCGCTCCGCCCAGCGCAGGTACATGCGGAGGAGGATCTCGGCCCAGTCCTGCGCGTCCGTGCCGCCCGTGCCGGCCTGGATCGTGACCACGGCGTCGCCCGCGTCGTACTCGCCCGAGAAGAGGGCGTCCTCCTGGAGCCGCTCGAGCTCGTGCTGCAGCGGCTCCAGCGAAGACTGGATCTCGGCGGCCATCTCCCCGTCCATGGCGAGAAGCTCCTTCGCGTCCTCGTACTCACGCGTGAGCCGTTCGAAGCGCTCGAGCCGCTTGGCGACGCGCGAGTGCTCGGTGGAAATCTCGGCCGCGCGCTGCTGGTCGTCCCAGAAGCCGGGCTCGCCCATCTGGGCCTCGAGCTCGGCGGCGCGCTGGGTCAGCGAATCCGGGTCAAAGGTACTCACGGACCCAGTCCAGCTGGGCCCCGATCTCCTGCAGTCGCTCCCTCAACGGCGCGGCATCGGCCATGGATCGATGGTAACTATCCAGCAATGCGACGGTTCGTTTTGGTCGTGGTCTTGCTCGTCAGCGCTTGCGGCGGGGAACAGTCCAGCGAGCGGTCGACCGACCCGGCCGAGCTCTCCGGTGTCGTCATGATCGGCCCGACGGGAGGCCCGTGCATAGCCAACGAGCCGTGCACCCGCCCGGCCGGCGACGTCGAGCTCGAGTTCGTGCGTTCAGACCAGGCGGCCGTCCGCGTCACGACCGAGGAGGACGGTCGCTACCGGGTGCGCCTCGAACCGGGCACGTACCAGGTACGTGCCGTCGACTACCCGCTGCCGGCGACGATTCAGCCGATGTCGGTCACGGTCGAGGACGACGCTCAGCTCAACATCGAGATCGACAGCGGCGCGCGCTAGACCGCGGCGCCTAGGCGCCGTGGCACTTCTTGAACTTCTTGCCGCTCCCGCACCAACACGGGTCGTTGCGTCCGACCTTCTCCTCGTCGGAGACGACGCGCTGCTGCGTGGCGACTGCGCCTCCGCCCCCGCCGATGACCCCGGCAGTCACGCCGGCGCCGGCGCCCGCGGCCATGATCGCGTCGGCTCCGGCGAGCGACTCGTGCTCGTAGGCGAGTGGCTGCCCGTTCATGTCGTCGTCGTGCGTCAGATCGTCGAGGTCCCCTGCCTCGATCTGCGCGTGGAAGAGGAGCATGACGACTTCCTCGTGGATGATGTTGCCGAGCTCCTCGAACATCTTGTGGCCCTCGGCGCGGTACTCGACGAGCGGGTCCTTCTGCGCGAAAGCCCGCAGGTGGACGCCCTCGCGGAGGTAGTCCATGTTCTCGAGGTGCTCGCGCCAGCGCGTGTCGACGACCTGCAGGACGACGTAGCGCTCGACGTCGCGCATCACGTCCGCCGTGACGTCGTCTTCCTTGAGCTTGTACTCCTCGTGCGCGTCCTCGCGGAAGTAGTTCGCCAGCTCCTCCACCCCGTTGTGGACGCCCTCCTCGCGCAACTCGTCCACGGTGATCTCCGTGCCGTAGAGGTCGGTCATGACCTGGACGAGACTGTCGAGGTCCCAGTCCTCGCCGACCTCGACCGGCTCGTGCTGGAGGACGATGGCCTCGATCACCTCGTCGATCCAGATGCCGATCTCGTCGGACAGATCCTGGCCCTCGAGCACCTTTCGGCGCTGGCCGTAGATGACCTCACGCTGGACGTTGAGGACGTCGTCGTACTTGAGGATGTTCTTGCGCGAGACGAAGTTCTGCTCCTCGACCTTCTTCTGCGCGTTCTCGACCTGCTTGGAGAGGATGCCCGACTCCATGGGCTGCTCGTCCGGCACGCCGAAGCGCTCCATGATCCCGTGGATCCGGTCGCCGGCGAAGAGTCGGACGAGGTCATCCTGTCCGGAGAGGTAGAAGCGCGACTCGCCGGGGTCGCCCTGCCGGCCTGAACGGCCGCGGAGCTGGTTGTCGATGCGCCGGGCCTCATGGCGTTCGGTGCCGAGCACGTAGAGCCCGCCCAGCTCGCGAACGCCCTCGCCGAGCTTGATGTCGACGCCTCGGCCGGCCATGTTCGTCGCGATCGTGACCGCGCCGGGCGCGCCCGCGTCCTTGATGATCTCGGACTCGCGCTCGTGCTCCTTCGCGTTGAGGACGTTGTGCGGGATCCCGGCGCGCAACAGGCGCTGCGAGAGATGCTCGGAGACCTCGACGGAGATCGATCCGACAAGCACGGGCTGGCCCGCCTCGTGACGTCCCTTGATGTCCTCGAGGACGGCGTCGTACTTGGCTTCCTTCGTCTTGAAGATGTAGTCGTTCTCGTCGGCACGGGCGACGTCGACGTTGGTCGGGATCTCCGCCACGCTGAGGTTGTAGATCTCGACGAACTCCTTCTCCTCGGTCTTGGCCGTACCGGTCATGCCCGCGAGCTTCTCGTAGAGGCGGAAGTAGTTCTGGAGCGTGATCGTCGCCATGGTCACGTTCTCCTCCTGGATGGCCACGCCCTCCTTGGCCTCCACCGCCTGGTGCAACCCCTCCGACCAGCGACGGCCTTCCATGATGCGGCCCGTGAACTCGTCGACGATCTTCACCTCGCCGTCCTGGATCACGTAGTCGACGTCCCGGTGGAAGAGCGACTGCGCCTTGAGCGCCTGGATCAGGTGGTTGACGAGCTGGCCGTTCCGCGGGTCGTAGAGCTGCTCGATGTTGAGCGCGCGCTCGATCGTGTCGATGGCGCTCTGGCTCGGTGAGACGGTCTTGAACTTCTTGTCGTACGTGTAGTCCGCTCCCGACATCTCCGTCTCGTCGAGGCCCTTCGTGCCCTTGCCCTTGGTCTCGAAGCCCTCCATTTGCTTCACGATGCGGGCGAAGTCGTAGTAGACCTTCGCCGCGGCCTCGGGCTCGCCGGAGATGATCAGCGGAGTGCGCGCCTCGTCGATGAGGATCGAGTCGACCTCGTCCACGATCGCGTAGGGATGGCCTCGCTGAACGGTTCCTTCGAGCGCGACGGCCATGTTGTCGCGCAGGTAGTCGAAGCCGAACTCGGCGTTGGTGCCGTAGGTGATGTCGCCGGAGTAGGCCTCCTTGCGCTGCGAGAACGGCATCATGTTCTGGATGTAGCCGGAGCGCACTCCCAGCGCGTCGTAGACCGGCTTCACCCACTCGGGATCGCGCTTGGCGAGGTAGTCGTTGACCGTGACGAGGTGCACGTTGTTGCCGGTCAGAGAGTTCAGGTAGAGCGGCATCGTGGCGACGAAGGTCTTGCCCTCGCCGGTCCTCATCTCGGCGATGTCGCCCTCGTGGAGCACGATCCCGCCCATCATCTGGACGTCGAACAGGCGGATGTCCATCGTGCGCTTGAAGGCTTCCCGAACCGTCGCGTAGGCCTCGAAGAGGATCTGCTCGAGTGCCTCGCCGTTGGCTACACGCTCTCTGAACTCGACCGTCTTGGCGGCGAGCGCCTCGTCGGAGAGCTGCTCGAACTCGGGCTCGAGCGTGGCGATGTACTTCGCCTGATCGCGAAGCCGTTTCAGGCGCCGTCCTTCGCCGAAGCGAAGTGCCTTCTCTAGTCGGTCCGTTGTTGCCACAGCCCTAGGGTATCGGCTTATAACGGGTTGACCGTGACCTCCCAGAGCTCGCCGTCGAGTCGCGTCGCTTCGAGGACATACGCCTCGAAATCGGCCTCTGCAAGCTGTTCCAGGCTCTGGATTCGAGCGCCGTAGTGCTGATCGCCGACGAGCGCCGTCCGCTGCCCGTCCTGGACGGCGATGCTGACCGTGTCGCCCGGAAGCTCTTCCGGGACGGCGACGACGTCGACGACGAAGGCTGCTGCGGCCCAGACGTCTTGCTCCCGCCGACGCGCGTATGCGTGGTACGGCGGCTCGAGCAACGGATCGAGGGCATCGGCGAGCGGGAACAGCACACCCTCGGGAACATCCTCGTCAACAACCAGCGTCCCGTTCTCCAGCACGACGAACTCGACCTCGTCGCCCGGCACTCCCGGAGCTTCAGCGCTGACGACGGCATCCCACTCTCGGGGACGCGGAACTCCGTGGATGCCGGCGATCTGCTGGAACGGATGGTCCGGGTCGAGGGGACCGGCGAGGTCGTGTGTGCTGCGCGGGAAGTCGAGCCCTCCCTCCCGGGCGAGCTTCTCGTGCAGCGGCTCGTCGCGCCGCAGGAAGCCCATTCTCTACTGGGGCTCGATCAGTCCGTAGTCGCCGTCGCGCCGCCGGTATACGACGTTGATCTCGTCGGTGTCAGCGTTCCTGAACACGAAGAAATCGTGGCCGATCAGATCCATCTGGAGGACGGCCTCCTCCGCGGTCATCGGCTTGATTGCGAACTGCTTCGTCTTGACGATCATCGGCTCAGTCTCCGATTCGGTCGGGGTCGAGGGCGCTTCCTCCACGGGTGGCGAATGCCCGAACGGACGATGGCCGCGCTTGCGCTTGTCCCGGTAGCGCTTGACCTGGCGCTCCAGCTTCTCGACGAGCTGGTCGATCGAGGCCTTCATGTCCGCGGAGGACTCGCGGGCGCGGAGGACCGGGCCCTTCGTGAAGACGGTCGCTTCGGCGATGTGGTTGTCCGAGATGGACGGGTTCTTCTCGACGAGGAGCTCGAGCTCGATGCGCGTCGGGTCCTTGACGAGCTTGTCGAGCTTGCCCAGCTTGCCCTCCGCATAGCTCCGGATCTGCTCGCTGATCTCGAAGTTCCGGCCCTTGACCTGGAGTTGCATGGGGAAAGGAATGTAACTGACGGTCGCTAGGCTCGCGGCCGATGGGAGAAGCGGAGGTCCTCGAGAGGCTCGTTGCCTGGGGCGAGGCTCAGCCCACGGTGCTGGCCATCATCCTGACGAGCTCCCGCGCGAGGCCGGACGGCGCTGTGGACATCCTGTCGGACTACGACTTGATTCTGGTCGTCACCGATCCGGAGCGCTTCGCGGAGGACCGGGCCTGGGAGTCCGACTTCGCCGAGCCGATGGTGCGGTGGGGCGACCAGGCTGAGGTGTGCGGGCTGACGACGTACTTCCGCGGACTGGTGTATGCGGACGGGACCAAGATCGACTACACGATCTGGCCCGAGGCGCTGCTCGACCGGATCGCGGAGGAGCCCGTGCTGCCGGACATGCTCGACGTCGGGTACCGGGTGCTGCTCGACAAGGATGGGCGTGCGTCGCGCTGGAAGCCGCCTGCTCACCGAGCCCATATCCCGGCCAAGCCGTCGGAACTGGAGTACCGCGACCTCGTCGAGGAGTTCTGGTGGAGCATGACCTACATCGCCAAGAGCCTGTGGCGCGACGAGCTCGTCTTCAACCGGGCCATCCTGGAGCAGGACATCAGGGCCGGCACGCTTCGGCAGATGCTCGACTGGAGGATCGAGATCGACCATGACTGGTCACTGAAGCCGGGCTGGTTCGGTCGGGGCCTGAAGCAACTCCTGCCGGCGGAGACGTGGTCGGAGCTCGAGAGCACGTACGTCGGCCCGGACCTCGACGAGAATTGGGACGTTCTCTTCCGCTTGACGGCGCTGTTCCGCCGGGTCGCCCGAGAGGTAGGCGAGCTGCTCGGCTACGACTACCCGCAGAAGGTCGACGACCAGGTGACCGCCTACCTGGAAGGCATACGGAGGCTCCCTTAGTCGCCGCCGCTCAGTTGCTTGATGCCCTCGCCTCGGCTCGCAGATCGGCGCGGACGGCGTCCAGGACCGACTGCAAGTCCTCAGGCATGATCAAGCCGTCGTTACGAAGCACACCGTCGCGCTCCCCCTGCTCACAAACCCGTCCCGCGTTCTGCCGAAACAACGGCTTCGGGACGGCGCTTCGAATCTGCGGGGTGATTTCCCACTGGTCGAGTGCGAGGCCAATGCATCGCTGGACTGGAGTCGCCTCGTCCGCGCTTGCAACCAGTCCCTGTGACTCCGCTGATCTACTGCTTGCCTCTGTGAATGCCTTGTCGTCGGCAATGCGGTGACGGCCTGGCGTCCCCAGCACGGCGAGAGCGAAGGCAATCACGAACACCCATCCGGAAACGATCGGCAGCCCTGGTCGACGGCGATTCACCTTCACGTAGAGGAACCGGAGCACGAAAGCGATGGCGAGAGTGCCGGCGAATGAGCCCAGCCGATACGAGTTCAGCGGAAACGCCGTCAACGTGAACGTGAAGACGGCCGCGAGCGCGAACAGCACTCGGGTCCACTTGAAGCGTGATTTGGGGGCGGCGAACTCGTCGTACATTTGGACCTACGTAGAGGTCCTCGTCCGACCAGCGAGCCGCCTCGATCCCTCGAAGGAGACCTAGCGAACGGCCCTCGCGAAGGTGACTACCTCCACGTGCCGGGCGCCCGCCTTGCGGAGCGCCGTGGCCGCCGCAGAGACCGTGGCTCCCGTCGTGTAGACGTCGTCGATGAGCGCCAGCTTCGTGGGTGAACGCTCCGTCGCGCTGAACGCGCCCTTCACGTTGCGCCGGCGCTCCGCCAGCGGCAGGCCTCGCTGGGGTCTGAGGCCCGCCGCACGCTCGAGCAGGGCGGGTGAGGGCAGCTCCCAGCGTTCTCCCAGCTCTCTCGCGAGGTTCTCGGCGGGATTGTGGCCGCGCTCGAGCCACCGATCCGGGTCGGCCGGGACGAAGGTCAGCGTGTAGACCGGCGGTCGAGGCACGGTTTCGCAGACGAGCTCAGCCGCGAGGACGGCGAGGCCGCGCAGGCCGCGTTCCTTCCAGGCGGCTACGAGGAGTCGGGCCCCGTCGTCATACGCGACGGCGGCGCGCGCATGCGCAAAGGCGAGCCGTCGCCCGCTGCACTCCTTGCAACGTGCTACAGGCCAAGCAGTGGGCGCTCCGCAACGATCACACCTGGGCGCACGGAGCTTCGTCAACTCGCTCCGGCACGAATCGCAGAGGTCGCCGCCCGTCGCCGCACAGATCACGCAACGCGTTGGCAGCAGCAGATCGAGCAGTACCGACACCCCGCAGAAAGGCTAGGTGCGAAGACGTCACGCGAAAGTGACGCCTTCGCACCTTGATACCCGCCTAGGAGGAGGGGCGCTTGCCGAGCTTCACTTCGACGGTGCGCGAGTCGCCGTCGCGAACGACGGTCAGCTGCACGGTGTCGCCCGGCCGGTGGGAGTCGATCACGCGGCGCAGCGCGTCGGCGCCTTCGACGGCCTGGCCGTCGACCTCGGTGATCACGTCACCGCCGGTCGGATAGCTCTCGCCCTGCACGGTACGGGTCGCGGTCGCGGCCTTCAGAGCGGCCTTGGCGGCCGGCGTCGCCGGCTTCACCTCGGTCACCATCGCGCCGCGGGGTAGATCGAGGGCGTCGGCGGCCGCAGAGTCGATCGTCGCGCTCGCGACGCCGAGGTACGCGTGCTCGACCACGCCGCCGGTGATCAGGCGCCCTGCGATCTCCTTGACGGTGTTCGAGGGAATCGCGAACCCGACACCGTCGTTGCCGCCCGACTCGCTGCGAATCTGGGCGTTGACGCCGATGACCTGACCCCTGAGGTTCAGGAGCGGCCCGCCGGAGTTGCCGTGGTTGATGGCTGCGTCGGTCTGGATCGTGTTGTCGATCGCGAAGTTGTTCGGCGCCTCGACCTCCCGGCCGAGCGCGCTGACGATCCCGGTGGTCACGGTTCCGTCGAGCCCGAACGGGCTGCCGATTGCGATCACGGCGTCGCCGACGCGAAGCGCGCCCGAATCGCCGAGCTCGAGCGGCGTCAGCTTCGACGCGGGCGCGTCGACCTTGATCACCGCGAGATCGGTGGAGGGATCGCTGCCGACGACTGTGGCGTCATAGCGGCTGCCGTCCCGCATCGTCACGTTGAGCGACTCGGCGTCGTCCACGACGTGCTGGTTCGTGACGACGTGGCCCTCTTTGTCGATGACGAATCCCGACCCCTGGCCTCGCTGCTGCTCGCCGTCGCCGAACGGCGTCGCCTGGACGGCGCCCGTGACGGTGATCTCGACCACGGAGTCGCGCGCGGCCTGGTAAACCGAGTTGACGGAGCCGGTCGTCGTGGTCGCAGCGACGGGCTCGGCAGCCGTCTCACGGATGACCGTCTGCGTGGTGCCTGGGTCGAGCGCCGCGTAAACGCCCGCGCCGAGCCCGATTCCTAGTGCGACGGCCGCTAGAACGACCGCGATTGGTTTGTAGCTCATCAAATCTCTCCTTGGCCTGGTTGTCGTATCGCCATGAGAGCAGTTCCACCTAAGGCCCCGCTGAACATCGCATAAGAAATTCCTAAGAGCCCAGTCTTAGCCTTCTCTCACGAAGGATCGCAACAATGGAGTCATGCAGGTTCTCGTTGTCGACGACGAAGCGCCCGTCCGTGAGGCGTTGCGCCGCGCGCTCACGCTCGAGGGGTACTCCGTGGAGCTGGCGGCCGACGGCTCCGAGGCGCTGCACCGCCTGAGCGACGAGGCTGCCGCCGACGCGGTCGTCCTCGACGTGCTGATGCCGGGCATCGACGGCCTCGAGGTCTGCCGCCGGATCCGCAGTGCCGGCAACGGCATACCCGTTCTGATGCTGACCGCCCGCGACGAGGTCGCCGATCGCGTGGCGGGCCTGGACGCCGGCGCCGACGACTACCTCGTCAAGCCGTTCGCCCTGGAAGAGCTGCTCGCCCGCCTGCGCGCGCTGCTTCGCCGTTCGTTGGAGGACGCGAAGGATGTCCTTCGGTTCGCCGACCTCGAGCTGGACCCGGCGACGCGGGAGGTCGCCCGCGGCGGCGACCCGATCGAGCTCACGCGCACCGAGTTCTCGCTGCTCGAGCTCTTCCTCCGGAATCCGAAGCAGGTGCTGACGCGCTCCGTGATCTTCGAACGCGTCTGGGGCTACGACTTCGGGTACTCGTCGAACTCACTCGACGTCTACATGGGCTACCTGCGGCGCAAGACCGAGGCCGGCGACAAGCCGCGGCTGCTCCAGACGGTTCGCGGCGTCGGTTACGCGCTGCGCGAGGCATGAGCTTTCGCGCCCGTCTCGCTCTCGTCGCCGCGGCGGCGGTTGCGCTTGCAGTCGTGCTCGCGTCCGTAACGACGTACCTCGTCGTCCGTGACCAGCTCCGCGACACGGTCGACAACGCGCTTGCCGAGCGGATCGACGAGATCTCGCACCGCCCGTTGGAAGCAGTCTTTCGGGGGCCGGGACCGTCGCTTGGCGAGGCCGAGGGATATCCGCAGCTGGTTCGCGCGGAGGACGGAGCCACGCTTCGTCCGCCGGACGCCACGGCCGAGCTCCCGGTCAACGACGACGTGCTGCAGGTTGCCCGGGGCGAACGCGACGAGTTCGTGACCGACGCGCACGTCGGAGGCACCCATCTCCGCGTGCGCACGTCTCCGTATGTCCCCGGCTACGCGATCCAGGTCGCACGTCCGCTGGACGAGGTCGACCGCACGCTCGATCGGATCCGACTCTTCTTGATCATCATCGCCGCCGGGGGAATCGCTGTCGCTGCGGCGTTGGGCCTGCTCGTCTCGCGGGCCGCCCTCGCGCCGGTGCGGCGCCTGACGACTGCGACCGAGAACGTGACGGAAACGGGCGACCTTTCCGAGCGCATCGAGTCGGGCGGCCAGGACGAGCTCGGACGGCTGGCCGAGAGCTTCAACTCGATGCTCGGCGCACTCGAGGAATCGAACAGGAGGCAACGCCAGCTCGTCTCGGACGCATCCCATGAGCTCCGCACTCCACTCACGAGCCTGCGCACGAACATCGAGGTCCTCGCGCGCGACCAGTCGATGAAGCCGAAGGACCGCGAGCAACTCCTCCACGACGTCGTCGCCGAGCTGACGGAGATGACCTCGTTGATCACGGAGCTCGTCGAGCTCGCCCGCGGGGACGCTCAGCCACCGGAGATGGAGGAGGTCCGACTCGACCTGCTCGTCGGCGACCTGCTCGAGCGCGCCCGTCGAAACGCGCCGCGCGTGGAGTTCGACGCCCAGCTCGAGGAAACGACCGTGCACGGCGCGGCCCCGACGATCGAGCGTGCGGTCTGGAACCTGCTCGACAACGCGGCCAAGTGGAGCCCCGAGGGCAGCCGCGTCGAGATCAAGGTCGCAGACGGCGAGGTGGTCGTGCGCGACCACGGCCCGGGGATCGACGAGGAGGACCTGCCGAAGGTGTTCGACCGCTTCTACCGCGCACCGGCGGCGCGAGGTCGTCCCGGCTCGGGACTCGGGCTCGCGATCGTGCGCCAGGTCGCGGAGGCGCACGGGGGCCGGGTCGTCGCCGAGCGCGCCGAAGGCGGCGGCACGCTCATGCGGGTCAGCTTCGCTTCTTAAGCAGTTCTTAGAACCGTCTTAGGACGTTCTCACGCGTGGCTGTTTTCCTGAGATCGTCAACGAGCGAACAAAGGAGAACTGCCGATGAACGGAATGCCGAAACGAAAGGTGATCGTCGCAGGCGTCGCGGCCCTCGCGGTCGCAGTCACCGGCGGCGCCATCGCCGCGACCAAGGCCACCTCCTCCAAGGCCGAGAGTCAGGCGGTGGTCAACGATGCCGCCAAGCAACTCGGGGTGACCCCGAGCGAGCTGACAGCAGCGCTCAAGAAGGCGCTGTCGAACCGCGTCGACGCCGCCGTCAAGGCCGGACGGATCACGAAGGCCGAAGGCGACGCGATGAAGGCGCGGATCAACTCGGGTGACGCGCTGTTCGGGCACGGGCACCGCGGGTTCGGCAAGTTCGGCCACGGGCCGCACTTCAAGCTGCACGGTCTCGACGCGGCTGCGTCGTACCTCGGTCTCACCGAGGCTCAGCTCCGCACACAGCTGAGCAGCGGCAAGACGCTGGCGCAGGTCGCCAAGGCCCGTGACAAGTCAGTCGACGGCCTCGTCGACGCGTTGGCCAAGGATGCCAACGCGAAGATCGACCAGGCAGTCAAGGACGGCAAGCTGACGCAGGCTCAGGCCAACGAGATCAAGCAGGGCCAGCGAGAGCGACTGGCCGAGTTCGTGAACAACGGCCAGCTCCGGTTCAAGTTCCGTGATGGGAACCGGAACGGACGTTTCTTCCACCCAGAGCCAGGGTTGAGCGAGGGCCCGGCTTCCCTCCCCGCGCCCATCCTCTGACTCCTAGGGCGTGTAGCGAGCGCGTCGGGGCAGCCCGGCGCGCTCGCGCATTCTTCCGTCCGCTTCCAGAAGCTGCTCGTGGTCGCCGATGTCGAGCCATTCGCCGCTGAAGCGGTAGCCGTAGACGGGCTCGCGCCGATAGAGCCACGCGACGAAGTTCCCGGGCGCGTCCGGTGAGCTCCCCTCGGCGAGGTAGTCGTCGAGGAGGGCCAGGTGCTCCGGCGTGTAGAGGTAGGCAGCGGTCGCGGCCAGATCGCTGCGCGGCTGCGCGGGCTTCTCCTCGAAGGACACGATCCTGTGGCGCTCGTCCAGCTCGACGACGCCGTACTGCTTGATCAGCTCCGGGTCGGGACAGTGGTAGAGGGAGAGCGCGCTGCCGCCCTTCTGCCGCCAGAAGCCGACGAAGTCGGGCACCGAGTAGCCGATCAGGTTGTCGCCGGCCACGACGAGCACCTCCTCGCCCTGCAGTCCCGCACGCTCGACCGTGAAGCGCATGTCGCCGATCGCGCCCAGGCGGTCCTCGTTCGAGCTCGTCCCGTCGTCGTGCACCGTGACGTCCTCGGGTGCCCAGTCCGCGAAGATCGGCGCGAAGCGTGAGTTCGTGACGAGGTGGATCCCGTCGAGCTCCTGCACCTCGCGCACCTGGTCGAGCAGGTAGTCCAGCATCGGCCTGCCGGCGAGCGGCAGGAGCATCTTGGGGAAGTCGTCCGTGAGCGGGCTGAGGCGGGTTGCGTACCCCGCCGCCAGGACAAGCGCCTGCAGGTCCTAGGTCCCTTCGTTCCAGGACGCCAGGTACGTCACCTGGTCCTCGCTGAGCCTGTCGATGTCGACGCCCATCGTCTCGAGCTTCAGTCGCGCGATCTCGTTGTCGATGTCCTCCGGCACGTCGTACACCTTGCGCTCGAGCGAGGCGGCGTTGCCCACGATGAACTCGGCCGCAAGAGCCTGGTTGGCGAAGGACATGTCCATGACCTGCGCGGGGTGCCCCTCGGCGACCGCGAGGTTGACCAGGCGGCCGTCGGCGAGCAGATACAGCTTGCGGCCGTCGGCCAGCGTGAACTCGTCGACGAGGTTCCGAGCCTCGCGCGTCTCCACCGCCATCGCGCGCAGCGGCGGGATGTCGATCTCGACGTTGAAGTGGCCCGTGTTGGCGAGGATCGCGCCGTCCTTCATGCGCTCCATGTGCTCCGCGCGCAGGACGCCCTTGTTGCCGGTGGCGGTCACGAAGATGTCGCCGATCTCGGCGGCGCGCTCCATGGTCAGCACCTCGAAGCCGTCCATGACCGCCTCGATCGCCTTCATCGGATCGATCTCGGTGACGATCACGTGTGCGCCCATCCCGCGCGCGCGATTGGCGACACCGCGGCCGCACCAGCCGTAGCCGGCGACGACGAACTTGCTGCCCGCGAGCAGCTTGTTGGTGGCGCGGATGATCCCGTCGACCGTCGACTGGCCGGTGCCATAACGGTTGTCGAAGAGGTGCTTCGTCTTCGCCTCGTTGACGGCGATGATCGGGAAGCCGAGCGCGCCGTCGCGCTCGAGCGCCTTCAGCCGGATGACACCGGTGGTCGTCTCCTCGGTGCCGCCGATGACGTCGCCCAGCTGCTCGCGGCGATGCGCGTGCAGGACGCCGATCACGTCAGCGCCGTCGTCCATCGTGATCTGCGGCTTGTGATCGACCGCGGCCTCGATGTGCTGGTAGTACGTGTCGTTGTCCTCGCCCTTGATGGCGAAGACAGAGACGTCGTACTCCTCGACGAGCGCGGCTGCGGTCTCGTCCTGGGTGGAAAGTGGGTTCGATGCGCAAAGCACGACGTCGGCGCCACCGGCCTTCAGCGTGCGCGCCAGGTTGGCCGTCTCGGTCGTGACGTGGAGACAGGCCGAGATCCGGAAACCGGCAAGCGGTTGCTCGCTCTCGAAGCGGTCACGGATGGCGGCGAGGACCGGCATGTTCTGGTCGGCCCACTCGATGCGCCTCACGCCTTCTTCGGCGAGCGCGAGATCCTTGACGTCGTGCCTGCGTGTCGTAGCCATTCTCTAAGCCTCTTCTCTCTCGGAAACGGGGGAGTGTAGATAAGTCATGCGGCGAGGAGCCGTTCGTGCTTTCGCTGCTCCCAGTCGAGCGCTTCGACGCCGCTGCCGTGGAGCCACGTGTCGATTGCGGCACGAAGGTCGGGCTCACGGCGCAGTCGCGCTGCAAACGCGAGGTCGCTGATCTCGACGGCGAAGCGTCGCCGCAAGTCGCGTAGCGACCGGAGCTGGTTCAGCTCGCGGAGACCGTACGTGCGGTAGCCGGACTTCGTCCGCGCGGGAACGACGAGCCCGGACGCCTCCAGATAACGGAGCATCCTGGCCGACCAGCCCGTTCGGGTAGCTGCGGCTCCGACCGTGATTCCGTCCACGGCCACAAACCTTACCACAGTTATGTCAATGTTGTTGCCTAGCCCTCGGGCGCGCGGCCGTAGCGATCCTCGAGCCGCACGACATCCTCGAGGTGCGGCGTCGAGACCTCGATGATCGTCGTGTCCTCCACACCGGTGATGCGGTGCACGGTCCCGGGCTTGATCCGGAACGCTGCCCCCGGGCCGACGACTTCCGCCTGTGGGAGCTTCTCCCCCGGGCCGGCCAGCTCCACCTCGGCGCGGCCCGAGTGCACGAGCCACGACTCGTCCTTCTCGCGGTGGAACTGGAGGCTCAGCGACTCGCCGGCCTTCACGAACAGGATCTTGCCGACGTAGTCGTCGGTCTCGGCCCAGATCAGCTCGTAGCCCCACGGCTTGTCGACCTTCGTCGGCTCCACGGCAAAGGCCTCGAGCAGGCCCAGGTTGGGGGAGTTGAGGGAGTCGCTCATCGCAGCCAGTCGGGGTTCGCGCGAACGTGATCATCTGCGACGCGGAGGTCCTTCGGCGTGTTGACCGTCAGCCAGACCCCCGCGTGCCGAAACGCGAAGAGGCTGCCTTCGGCGGCCAGCTCGGGAAACGTCGTCCGCTCGTGGTCTCCCTTCTCGGGGAACCGCGCGATGGTCTCGCCTTCGAGCACGTACACGCCTGCGTTCGCCCAGTACGGGAGCTCAGGCGTCTCGTCGAACCCCTGCACGCGGTCCTGGTCGTCGACGTCCACGACGCCGAAGCTGACCGGAAGCGGCGCGACCACGATCGTCGCGGCGCCGCCGTGCTTTCGGTGTGCGTCAGCAAGCGCGGCGAGGTCGACGTCGAGCAGCTCGTCGCCGTTCAGCACGTACAGGGCGCCTGTCTCAGCACGAGCCTGGGCCGCGAAGCGAACGCCTCCCCCACGCCCGAGCGCCTCCGGCTCCCCGACGGCCACCAGGTCGGGCCCGAGGCCCTGCAGCTCGCGCTCGAAGACCTCTTCCTGCCCGGCGGCGCAGCTGACGATCACTCTGGTGACGCCGGCGGCCGCGAGCTGCGCTACCTGGTAGGCAGCAAGCGGACGGCCACCGATTTCTACGAGGGCCTTCGGGCGGCCGCCGGCCGCATCGCCGAGCCGCTCGGCCTTCCCGCCCGCGAGCAGGATCGCCTCCATCAGGAGCGGCCGATGCCCTCGTACTCGAAGCCGGCTGCTCGCGTCGCCTGCGGGTCTAGCAGGTTCCGCCCGTCGACGATGAGCGGGTTCCGCATCGCCTCGTGAACCTCCTTGGACGCCAGCGCCGCGAGCTCACCCCACTCGGTGACGATCACGGCCGCGTCGGCGTCGCGGACCGCGTCGAGCACGGTCTCGTGGACGACGACGCCGTCGAGCGCCGGATGGCCTTTGACGAGCGGGTCCCACGCGGTTACGGCCGCACCCTCGGCCTGCAGCCGCGAGGCGAGCACGATCGACGGCGCCTCGCGCATATCGTCGGTGTCCGGCTTGAACGAGAGGCCGAGCAGGGCGACCGTCTTGCCGCGCAGGCTCCCCAGGTGATCCTTGAGCTTCTGGACGACGCGGCGCTTCTGGAGCTCGTTGACCTCGATGACCGCGTTCACGAGCTGGAAGTGGTAGCCGCTGTTGCCGGCGAGGAGCTTCAGGAAGGACACGTCCTTCGGGAAGCACGAGCCGCCGAAGCCGATTCCTGCGCGGAGGAAGTGCGGGCCGAGCCGGTGGTCGAGCCCGACGCCCTTCGCCACGTCCTCGACGTCGGCGCCCACGGCCTCGCACACGTTCGCGATCTCGTTGATGAAGGAGATCCTCGTGGCCAGGAACGCGTTGGCCGCGAGCTTCACCATCTCAGCGGAGGGCACGCTCGTCCGCACGATCGGCGCCTCGAAGTCCTCGTAGAGCGCCGCGACGCGATCGCCGTGTGCCTCCTCGAAGGCGCCGATCACGACCCGGTCCGGGCTCATGAAGTCCCGGACGGCGCGGCCCTCGGCGAGGAACTCCGGGTTCGAGACGTAGCCCACGTGCTGGAGCCCGCGCTCGTCGAGATTGCGCCGGATCCGCTCACCTGTGCCCACAGGCACGGTGCTCTTCATGACGAGGAGCCCTTCGCCCGGGTCGCCCATGTCGTCGATCACCGACCAGACGGACGAGAGATCGGCGTCCCCCGAGGGAGTCGGCGGCGTGTCGACGCAAGCGAAGAAGAGGTCGGTCGCGCTCGTCAGCTCCTCGGCGTCCAGCGTGAACGTCAGGCGCTCGCGGTTGCGCTCGATCACCTCCGGCAGATCGGCCTCGTGGAAGGGCAGGCGCCCCGCGTTCAGCAGCTCGATCCGGTCCTCGACGACGTCGCGCACGACGACGCGGTGGCCGAGGTCGGCGAAGCAGGCGCCTGTCACGAGGCCGACCCACCCCGCGCCGAAGATCCCGATCGCGGGCTTCTCAGTCATGCGGTGACTCTACTTTTTGAAGGGCCGGAGACCCTTGGCGATCTCCAGCATCGTCTCGTTGTTGAGCGTGTCGAGCACCGTGTTCACGACCCAGTAGGTGGTGCCCCGGTCGGTCAGGACGACCATGTGCAGGTCTGGCCCGTTGTAGTAGAGACGGTACTGGCGCCCCTTGATGACCTGCGTGTCGTTCGCGTCCTTGAGGATCGGGGCGTCTTCCCAGTTGGTCTGCTGGATGCCCCAGTACTCGTTCGTGCCGGTGCGATAGGTCAGGCGGACCGCGCGACGCTTGCCGATCTTGTAGACGCGCTGCGGGACTTCGCGGTCGACGCTCGACGAGCGCTCGATCACGGTCGGCACCTGGAGCGGGAAGCCCGGCTTCGACTTCGAGGCCTCTCGCACGACGGGCATGGTCTCGGACGTCGCCAAACGGACTTCGGGATCTCTGCGCGGAGGGGTGCGGTCGACGGGGGCCGGCGCCAGAGTGCCTTTGAAGGTCTGCCCCAGGACCACGGTGACCATCGCCCCGTTCGCCAGGGTGACGATCTGATGGTTCCGGACCGGTAACGCCTTCACGTCGGCGGAGCCGAAGAGATTCCCGACCCGGACCGCCGCCAGCCGGGCGCCCTTCTTGGACGTGAAGTAGACCTGTGTCCTGAAGACGCGCTTCGGAGCGTTCGCCGAAAGACCCTCGGGCGGCGCGATCACCCGATACCCGCGCTGGCCCAGCTGATAGCTCGCGTTGGCAGCCGCGCCCGGCACGCCGTTCCCGTTCAGGGCGACGACGCTCACATTCTTCGGGCTGAGGCCGCCCTTCAGCCGCGCCCGTCTGCGCAACGCCACCGCCGTGGCCTTCTCGGCCGCGTCCACGTCGGGCTTCACGAACTCGGTCACCGCGGCCCTGACGTTGGCCGGGTCGGTCGTGAGTTCGTTCGTCCCCTGGAGCCCACCGATCTTGACCTGGTGGAAGTGGCCGGACTCCAGGCCGTAGACGAAGAGCGCATATGAGGCGAGCGTCGACACCGAGACCTCGCCGCTGGCCTGGCCGACCTCGACGTTCTTGCGCATGGCCCCCACGATCTTCGGGACGCTCCGCGGCTTGTACGACGCGTTCACGGCCTGCTTGACGGCTTTGACGAACGCCTGTTGGCGCGCGACCCGATACAGGTCGGAGTCCGTGTGGCGGAAGCGCACGTAGTCGAGCGCCTGCGAGCCTCTGAGGCGCTGGTACCCAGGCCAGAGGTTGATCTCGGCGTAGCTCTCGCCGCCGTCCTTGTTGTCGTTGTAGTACCGGCGGTCGACATCGATCCAGACTCCGTTCAGACGGTCGACGACCTTGCGGAAGCCTTCGAAGTTGACCGTGATGATGTAGTGGATCGGCAGGCCGGTCAGCGCCTTCACGGTGTCGACGGTCCCCTCAACTCCGCAGAACGAGTACGCGGCGTTGATCCGCGCCAGCGAGCGGCCTCCGTTCGGGCACCGCACCTCGACGATCAGGTCACGGGGGAACGAGAGCATCGAGATCGTGTCCCCCTGCGGATCGGCGCGCAGGAGCATCACCGTGTCCGAGCGCGAGGGCGCCGTCCCGTCCTCCGGCCGGTGGTCGTAGCCGATCACGAGCGCGTTCGCCGGCGCGTTCGCCGGGGCGATGTCGAGCTGGTCGAGCGCCAGCTTCACCTGCTCCTTCGGCGCCAGATCCTCGACGGCGGCCAGCGCCTCCAGATAGACCCCTCCGGCGGCTCCGAAGACGGCGATCGAGCTGATTGCGACCGTCAGCAAGAAGATCCTGGCGAGCGAGCCCCAGATGCTGCGCGAGGGCTCCGGCTGGCGGTAGTGCGTGACCGGCGTGAGCACTCCCGGCGGGAGGACGGCGCGGCCGTTGCCGTTGACGGCGGCACCGCGGCCTATTCCTCGCTTCAGCGTTGTTCGCATACGAAAAACGCGAACGCTCAACTGGCGTTCGCCGCGACGGATGGTACCCGACTAAGCGGCTACTTCCGCTCGGTCTACCGAGCTCCTGCGTGCGCCTTGTTGAGCGCCTCCTCGGCGAGCCGGGTTCCCTCGACCATGTTCCGCAGCTTCTCGAACGCGACGTCCCAGCTGCGTGTGCGCAGGCCGCAGTCCGGGTTCACGTGCACGCGCTCGGGGCCGAGCAGCTCGGCCGCGTAGATCACGCGGTCTCGAACCAGCTCAGGCGTCTCGATGAAATCGGAGTGGATGTCGAGGACTCCGAGGCCCACGTCGGGGCCGCCGTGCTCCTTGAAGTGGTCGAGCGGCTCGTAGCCGGGCCGCTCATCGCGGCTCGTGCCCGTCTCGCGGGAGTCGCGCTGGGCGAACTCGAGCTGGAGCTCGAAGCAATCGTCGAGCTCGAGGACGTGCGGGTAGAGCAGCGAGTAGTCCGAGAAGCAGACGTGCAGGCTCCGCCGCTGCGACGGAATGCCCTCGACCGACTTGTTGAACGCCTCGACGCCGAACTTGACCTCGTCCGGACGGGTCGTCAGCGCCGGCTCGTCGATCTGGATCCAGTCGCACCCGGCCTCGACGACCGCGGCCGCGTTCGGCCTGATCACGTGCTCCGCGACGTCGAGCAGGAAGCGGCGCCGCGCGTCGGCGCGCTGCTCGGCCGTGGCGCCGAGCGCACCGGATCGGTGGTAATGCTCGTCGTAGGACCAGTCGACCATCGTGTACGGCCCGGTGAACGGGATCTTCACGCGCTTGTCGGTGCGCTCCGCGATGAAGCTGTACTCGTCGACGTCGTACGGACTGTCGATGGACGGCTGGTCGACCACGGCCGCTTTCTCGTAGTACTTGTTGTTGAACGAGCGGACCGTGCCGCGCGGCTCGAAGCCCTTCGCGTGTTTGCTGACGTGGTCGTACATCTCGGTCCGGCGCTGCTCGCCGTCGTAGACGACGTCCAGGCCCGACTCCTCGAGGAAGCGGAGGCCGTAGAGGGACGACCAGTCGTCGATCGCTGCGAGCTCGCCGTCGCCGAACTCGCGCTTGCCGAGCAGCTCGACGAGCTCCTCGTGGCCGTCGACGCTGAGCTTCTCGCCCCAGCGCCCGGCTTCGGCGATGTCGCCGTCCTCGAGCGGCCGGCCAGCGAAGGACTTGACGCGCCAGACGGGCTTGGCGAGCGAGCCGATCTCTCGTGTCTCGAAGCTGATCTCCGTCATGCAACTGCCTCCTTCGCCTGCGCGGTCTTGGCGGCTCCGAGCCGCTGGATCTTCTGCCGGGCGATCTGCTCCGGCACGAACTGAAGGTCTCCGTTCGGGACGAGCGCGATGTCGTCCACCGGGAGCTGGGCCACGAAACCGGCGATCTCCTCCGGGTCCTCGAGCGCGGACGAACGCGCGTCGACCACACCCGCGAGCAGCTTCCGGCCGAAGCCGTCCGGGATGTCGCTCGCGTGGGTGGCATAGAAGTCGATGCCCACGGCCTGGACGGGCAGGTCGCCCGCGCCGGCCTCGAGGACGAGCTTCGCGTCTCCGAACGTGAACTGGATCGCCAACTCGGGCCCGCCGGCGAGAACCTCGAGCGCCTCGGCGAGCGTGCCCAGGTCAGGGCGCTCCTCTCTCGCCAGGAACGGCTCGGACAGGACCACGAGCTCGGCGTCGATCGCGTCGATCTGCGGCTTGAGGACACCTTCGGCGATCTCCTTCGGGGTGAGCTCGGTGCTCAGCGCGAACGCCCACGGGGAAGGCAACGTCACGAGCCTCGGGCCCGGCAGCGGCGCGATGTAGCGCTCGCCGACAGGCTCCAGCTTCGGCGCGCCGCCGGTCTGCTTGGGCGCGAACCAGAAGGTGTTCGTGTCGAGGAAGCGCGTCATCGGGCCGGGCTCGAGCCCGGCGGTCGCCTCGACGAGCGGCCGGAAGAGGTCCTGCCAGCGCAGCATGCCGTCGGCGAGGAGGTCGACTTCGGCCGCCTGCTGGACGGAAATCAGCTCTTGCAGGTCACGGTCGACCTGCTCGTCGTTGGCCTCGGGCGTCGTGCGCCCACGATCGAGATCGCGCGTCGACTGCACGAGGGCCTCTGACCTCGGATAGATCCCTGGTACGAATGCCTGCAAAACCGCCTCCTTAAAAAACGAAACCGCTCCCGCCCAAAGAGGTCGGAAGCGGAGTGCTCCGGGCTCTTTAGGCGTTTTTTATCCTGGTCGCCAAGCTGCCTTTCAAAGCTTTCCAGGTCTGGAGCCAGCCTACCAGAGCGCACCAGACGTACCCGCGAAGAGACCTGTCCGGGGGCGGTCAAAAAGCCGCGTCCCGTCCGCCACGGGCGTCCACAGCTTTCGCCGCCAAACCGCCAATCCAAACGATGCGCCGAGCCCAGTGGAGCCATGTCCGGTGCCAGGCACCAGACATGGCGCATCTGGACGCGGTCCAGGTGCCGTGAGGACGAACACGCCGAGCCCCGAGCCGAGTCATCTGAACGGCAAGGAGTGAACGGCTCGCCGGGTTGCTAGACCCGGCCCAGTACCGCTAGCTGGTTCTCGGCGTGCTTGATGCGCTGCTCGAGCTGCCACTGGTCCGCATCCGACTCGCCCGCCCTGGCCTTCTCGAGCTCGGCCGTCGCCTCTTCGAGTTGGGTACGAGCCCGGTCCTCGTCGATCTCCCTCGCATTGACCGCGTCGTCGACGAGCGCGAGCGCCCGATCCTGCTCGACCTTGAAGAACCCGGGCCCGGTCGCGAACTCGTGGACGTCCTCGTCGCGCCCGCGATGCACGTGGATGCGGGTCGAGCCCGCTTGGAGCATCGCCACGAGCGGAGCATGGCGCGCGAGGACGCCGATCTCGCCGTCGGCGCCCGGCACGATCACCATCTCCACCTCGCCCTCGAACGCCGGTCCATCCGGCGTGACGAGCGAGACGTCAAACGTCCGAACCTCGTCAGCCACTACGCCGGAACAGCCTCGGCCTCGGCGTCAGCCTCGGCCGGCTCTTCCTCGGCCTTCTCCTCCGGCACGCTCGCCGACCCACGCCCCTTCTCGACGGCCTGCTCGATGGTGCCGACCATGTAGAAGGCCTGCTCCGGAAGATCGTCGTGCTTGCCGTCGAGGATCTCCTGGAAGCCCCTGATCGTGTCCTCGAGCTTCACGTACTCGCCGGGCTGGCCGGTGAACTGCTCGGCCACGAAGTTCGGCTGCGACAGGAAGCGCTGGATCTTGCGCGCGCGTGTCACGGTGAGGCGATCCTCGTCGGTGAGCTCCTCCATGCCGAGGATGGCGATGATGTCCTGCAGGTCCTTGTAGCGCTGCAGCACCTCCTGCACGTCCGTCGCGACCCGGTAGTGCTCCTCAGAGACGATTCCGGGCTGCAACGCCCGCGAGACCGAGTCCAGCGGATCGACCGCGGGGTAGATCCCCATCTCGACGATGGCGCGCGAAAGCACGGTGGTGGCGTCGAGGTGCGCGAACGTGTTCGCCGGAGCCGGGTCGGTGAGGTCGTCCGCGGGCACGTAGATCGCCTGCACGGAGGTGACCGAGCCGGTGCGCGTCGACGTGATGCGCTCCTGCAGCTGCCCCATCTCGGTCGCCAGCGTCGGCTGGTACCCCACGGCGCTCGGCATGCGGCCGAGAAGGGCCGAGACCTCGGAGCCGGCCTGCACGAAGCGGAAGATGTTGTCGATGAAGAGCAGGACGTCCTGGCCCTGGTCGCGGAAGTACTCCGCCATCGTCAGGCCGGACAAGCCGACGCGCAGGCGCGCGCCCGGCGGCTCGTTCATCTGGCCGTAGACGAGCGCCACCTTGTCCATCACGCCCGACTCCTCCATCTCGAGCATGAGGTCGTTGCCCTCGCGGGTGCGCTCGCCGACGCCGCAGAAGACGGAAACGCCGGCGTGCTCCTGGGCCACGTTGTGAATGAGCTCCTGGATGAGCACGGTCTTACCGACGCCGGCACCACCGAAGAGACCGACCTTGCCACCCTTCACGTACGGAGCGATCAGGTCGATGACCTTGATCCCCGTCTCGAAGACCTCCGTTTTCGGCTCGAGCTCCTGGAACTCCGGCGGGTCGCGATGAATCGGCCAGCGCTCGCCGGTCGCCGCGTCCTTGCGGTCGATCGGGTCGCCGATCACGTTCCAGAGCCGGCCCAGCGTCTCGTCTCCGACCGGCACGCTGATCGGGCCGCCGAGGTCGACGACCTCGGTCCCGCGGGCGAGCCCGTCGGTCGTGTCCATGGCGACGGCGCGCACACGATTGTCGCCGAGGTGCTGCTGCACTTCGGCGATCAGCTCGCGATCCTCGACCGAGATCCGCAGCGCGCTGTAGATCTCGGGGAGAGTATGCGGGAAGACGGCGTCGACGACGACGCCCTTGATCTCGATCAGCTTTCCGACGTTCTGGCCGTTCGAACTTTGCTCAGGCATGCGACTCCTGGAGAGGGATGTCAGGTGCGCCGCGGCGCTTGAGCGCGCGTCGCAAGAACACCCGGAGTTTACCCACTCCGCGCTGCTCCCCTCCCGTTAGCAGGCGTTGTTCCGATTCGCGCAAGCCGGCCGCCACACGGGCGACATGGTCGAGGCTTCAGACGTAGGAAGAGACAGGTGACGCAATCACACCTGAAACCGTAGCGGGAGCGGTGTTACGCGCGGATTACGTCGGACTAAATAATCCCGAGCCCGCCGGGAGCGGACGGCCGGAACGCGACTTCCTGGAGCCGCTGGCGGCGAATGTCCTGCATCTCCTGGCTCTCGTCGGCCCTCGGCAGCGAAACGTTCGGCGGGACGGCGTCTCCGGAGCCGACCGACGACAGGACGGTCCCGAGCCCGACCGCGACGACCACGAGGGCCGCTACGAGCCCTACTTGCACGCCGCGGAACGAGACCCGCTGGCGCCGGGGAAGAGCGATCGGATGAGAAAGCCGCTCGAGCGAAGCGTTCCGAAGACGATCGGTCGTGGCGACGAGCCCGACCTGATAGCTACGGCAACCGTCGCATTGCTCGAGGTGGGCGCGGAGGAGCGCGTGCTCGAACTGCGACAACTCGTCGTCCAGCGCAAGCGACGCGTACTCACGCGCTCGCTCACAACGTCGCACAGCTTTGAAGTTCATCTCACTCAATCTGACGCGATACCTACCAGATAGTTAGACGATTCTCGTTTCTAGATCAGACGGTATCTGGTGTCGGCAAGAATCCCGAGAATGATTAGCGCCAGTCCGAGGGCCACGAACACAGCGGAATTGTTCAGCGAGTCCTCTCGCTCCTCGAGCGTCGCGTGGCGCATGACCCGCGGGCCGAAGAAGGACGTATCCGCGGTTTCCCTCTTCATCCGCAACGGGCCCCTGTTGCCGATGAAGAACCCGGCAATGAGTAGGAACGACCCCACGCAGTAGTAGGCGACGGAGATCGAGCGCGACAGGGAGGCGCCGAACAGCAGTCCTGCGAGCGCGGCCACGGCAGCGATCCCGACGGCGGCGCCGGCGAGCAGCTTCCCGAAGCGGCGCAGGGCCGCGCCCCACATCAGGCTTCAGCTTCGACCGTGGCTTTGGCCGTGGTCGGGCTGCCGGATTTCCGGAACTCCTCCGCGGTCAACGGCCAGCGCTCGAGTGGGTAGTGGCAGGCGGCAACATGCCCATTCGAGAAGGAGTAGAGAGGTGGCTCCTCGACGTCACAGTGCCCTTCGTGGAAGCGCGGGCAACGCGGGTGGAACCGACATGCCGACGGCGGGTTGATCGGGCTCGGAACATCACCCTCGAGCACCACCGGCTTGCGCAGGCGTCCCATCTCGGGGTTCGGAATCGGCACCGCCGAGAGCAGGGCGCCCGTGTACGGATGCTTCGGCTCGGCGTAGATCTGATCGCGCTCCGCGAGCTCCACGACCTTGCCCAGGTACATGACCATCACGCGGTCGGAGATGTGGCGGACGACGTTCAGGTCGTGGGCGATGAACACGTAGGTCAGCCCGAAGTCCTCCTGCAGGTCCTTCAGCAGGTTGAGGATCTGCGCCTGCACGGAGACGTCGAGCGCCGACACGGGCTCGTCGCAGACGATCAGCTTCGGGTTCACGGCGAGAGCGCGCGCGACGCCGATCCGCTGGCGCTGGCCGCCCGAGAACTCGTGCGGGAACCGGTTGTAGTGCTCCGGGTTCAGGCCGACCACTTCGAGCAGCTCCTGCACGCGCCGCTTGACCTCGGCCTCGGTGCCGAGCTTGTGGACCTCGAGTGCCTCGGCGACGATGAAGCCGACCCGCTTTCGTGCGTTCAGGGACGCGTAGGGGTCCTGGAAGATCATCATCATCTCGCGCCGGATCGGGCGCATCTGCGCGCGCGAGAGTTGCGTGATGTCTCGCCCGTCGAAGAAGACCTTGCCGCCCGTCGGGTCGAGGAGACGCATGATGCACCGCGCCATCGTCGACTTGCCGCAGCCCGACTCGCCGACGACGCCGAGGGTCTCGCCCGCCTTGACGCTGAAGGAGACGCCGTCGACGGCTTGCACCGCCGCGACTTGCTTCTGGAAGATGATCCCCCGCGTGATCGGGAAGTGCTTCTGGAGGTCTTCGACGACGAGAAGATCGTCGGCCATTACGAGGCCGCCTCCGCCATGTCGCCTTGCAGGAGCTTCGCAGCTTCGCGGTCCTTCGTCGTCTCGTCGAGCCAGCACCGCTGAAGGTGATCGTGGTCGCCTGTGACCTGCTTCAGCTCGGGCTCCTCCTGCTTGCAGACGTTCATCACGTACGGACAACGTGGATGGAACCGACAGCCGTTCGGCGGGTTGAGGAGTGAGGGCGGCTGGCCGGGAATCTGCACGAGCCGTTCGGTGTCGGTGTCGAGTCGCGGCAACGAGCCGAGGAGCCCCCACGTGTACGGGTGGTGCGGCCGCTTGAAGATCTCGTCGACGGGACCCTGCTCGGCGATGCGCGCTGCGTACATGACGACGACGTCGTCGGCCGTCTCCGCGACCACTCCCAGGTCGTGGGTGATGATGATGATCGCGCTCCCGAACTCGCGCTGAAGCCGGTTCATCAGCTCGAGGATCTGAGCCTGGGTCGTCACGTCGAGCGCGGTCGTCGGCTCGTCGGCGATGAGCAGGTCGGGATCGTTGACGAGCGCCATGGCGATCATCACCCGCTGGCGCATACCGCCTGAGAACTGGTGCGGGTAGTCGTCGATCCGACGCTCGGCGCGCGGGATGCCGACCGCCTTCAGCAGCTCGAGCGCTCGCGCGCGGGCCTGGCCCTTCGTCACGTCGCGGTGCAGCAGGATCGCTTCGAGCAGCTGTTTCCCGATCGTGTGCACCGGGTTCAGGGACGTCATCGGGTCTTGGAAGATCATCGCGATGTCGTTGCCGCGGATGTCGCGGAGTTTCCGGCTGTTCATCCTCAGCAGGTCGTCGCCCCGAAAAGTGGCCGAACCGCTGGTGATCGTGTTTCGCTTCGCGTTCAGGCCCATGATCGTCAGGCAGGTGACGCTTTTGCCGGAGCCGGACTCGCCGACGATGCCGAGCGTCTGACCTTTCTCGACCTCGAACGAGACCCCGTCGACGGCCTTGACGATGCCGTCGTCGGTGCGGAAATACGTCTTGAGATCATTGACCTCGAGCAGAGCCACTTAGTCGGACCTCAGGTCAGCCTGATTCTCGGGTCGATCACCGCGTACAGCAGATCGACGGCGAGGTTGAAGACGATGATGGCCAGCGTGGCGAAGACCGTGATGCCCATCACGATCGGCAGGTCGAAACCGGTCAGGGCCTCGACCGCCACCTTGCCCAACCCTGGAAGACCGAACACCGTCTCGGTGAAGATCGCGCCGCCGAGTGCGAGCCCGATGTCCATCCCGAGCATCGTCACGACCGGCAGCAACGCGTTTCGCAGCACATGCGAGCGCATGACCTGGGACTCGGGCGCGCCTTTCGCACGGGCCGTGCGGACATAGTCCTCGTTCAACGTCTCGAGCACGTTCGCGCGAATCATCCGTACGTACAGGGCCGAGAACAGCAGCATGAAGGTGATCCACGGGAGGATCATCGAGTGGAACCAGTCGACCGGGACCCCCGCAGTCGGTCGAGGGGTTGATGAGATCGCAGTAGCCACCTAACGGCGTCAGTTGCAGCTTGTACCCGACGAAGTACGACAGGATCAGGCCGATCCACACCGGGTGCGCAGAAATCCCGACGAGGACGAAGACCATCGCCGCCCTGTCTAAGAGCGACCGCGGGTTTCAAGGCGGATAAGATCCCGATCGGAACGGCGACGATCATCCACAGGATGGCACCGCCGATGACGAGCGAGATCGTCACGGGTGCCGCAGCCCTGACGACGTCGTTCACCTCCTGCCGCGTCGCGAGCGACTTGCCGAGCGATCCGTCCACGACCAGGGTCTTCATGAACCGGAGGTACTGCTTCCAGACCGGGTCGTCGAGGTGGTACGCCTTCTTTGCGCGCTCGACTGCGTCCGGCGGTCGCCTGCGGCCCGGCGATCAGAGCGTGCCGGCTCCGCCGGGACGATGAAGAAGATCACGAAGCTGACGATCGTCACCGCCACGAACAACACGGCCGCCCAGAGCACCCGACGAACGAGATAGCGGAACAACCTCGAGTTCCTCCTACGCTCGGTCAGCTCCCGGCAGGGCTGAGTTGACCTACGAAACCCCCTCAGAAAGCACAGTGGGGCGCCGGCTGTGCCGACGCCCCACTGGGTGTTTCCGTACTAGCGATTGCTACCTACTGGACGGCGACTGCCGCCAGGTCGACCTCATACACCGGGTGGGCGAAGAAGTTACGCGTTCGGCTCGAGAACAGCAGACGAGAGTTGTCGCTGATGAACGTAGCCAGAGGCGCAGCATTCCGCGCGAGGTCGATGTCGAGGTTTCCGAAAGCCCGGTAACGAGCCTGCCCGACGAGGGCGGACGCCGCGGCGACCTTTCGGTTGTACGCACTTGAGTTGAAGTACGAGAAGTTCACGTTGTTGGCAGGCCTAATCGTCGTCCCGTCGAGCAGGAAGATGAAGTCGTACGGGTCGAAGTAGTCCATGTGCCAACCCTCAAGCGTCAGGTCGAAGGGCTCGCCCCTGGTGCCGGTCTTGCTGAACTGAACGGCACGTGGGAAGGGCCTGATGTCCATATCGAGGCCGATCTGCCTGAGGTTTGCCTGCACGATCTGTGAGATCGGGAGACAAGGGCCGCTGTTGCACGTGTAGAACACGCCGTTGCCACCGCGGGTGTTGCCGGCAGCCAGAGCCTTTGCCTTCGCCACGTTCGGCCTGCTGGGATAGATCGCAGCATTCCGGAACCCGGCCATGGTCGGCGGCATGTACTGGTCGTTGAGAACGCCCGCGTACGCACCGCGCTGGTTGATCATGGCGATCCTGTCGATCGCGTTGTTGACGGCTTGCTTGAGCTTGACGTTGCCCGAGCCGTTGGTCACGCCACCGCCTGGCTTACCGAAGAGACCACGCTCGTGGTTCATCGCCAGGTAGCGGAATGCGGCGGTCGGGTTGACGAAGTACTGGCCCGGAGACTTCTTCTTGACCCCGTACTTCCGGCCGAGCTCTGCATGAGCGGCCGCCGGGACCGGACCGTGGTCGACCTTGCCGTCTTCGACGTTAAGCCTGATCGTCGCGAGCGGAAGACCGATGTCGTACTCGATGGTGTCCACGTTGCGTGGCCGGGGACCGTTGTAGAAACGGTTGCGCCGGATGGTGATCGAGCGCTTCGGCGTCCACGCCGCGATGTAGTACGGACCTGAGCCGACGACCGGAGCGGAAACGCCGTCCGGGTTGACCGGCATGTTGGTCTTGATCGCGCACGCAAACGGCATCGCGAGCCGGGAGAGCATGTCCGGAGCACGCTTCGTGAGCTTGATCTGCAGGCGGTTGCCCGACAGAACCCTGATGCCCGAAGCCTGGGATGCCTTCCCATCGATGACTGCCTTGGCGCCAACGATGTCCTCGAAGAACGGCTGAGCCGGTGAGGCCATCTTCTTGTTGAGGACACGGTTCAGCGAGTACTTGAAGTTGTTCGCTGTGATCCTCGTGCCGTCGCTGAAGCGGCGAGTCGTGCGGACGCGGAAGGTATAGGTCTTCCCGTCCCTCGAGATCGTCGGCATAGCGGCAGCAACATCCGGGACGAGCCGTGACCCACGGGGGGCCGGGGCGTCCGGATAGTTGAGCAGGTTCCCGCAGGTCGCGTACTCGATCTCCCAAGTGGGAACGTAATACGCGAGAGCGGGATCGACGTAGTCGATATCAGTATCGAGGCTGTACTTGAACGTACCGCCCCGGCGCTCATTGCTGCTCGACGCTGGGGCTGCAAAACCAGCCGCGACGAGCAGACCGACTCCAATCGCCAACATGGCGACGGAGAACGTGAGCCGTCTTCGCATGGGACTCCTTTCGGTGATAACAGCCAGCCACCCGCTGGCTAAGGTCGCACTTGCGTCCTCGGTGTATGTGACGCCGCCGTGCGCGTTTTGTTAGGTGCGCGCGAAGGTTGTGTTGAGGAGAGGTTTAGCGCTAGTTAGTGCGCTGCGCCACGAGGATCGAACGCGTCGCGAAGGCCGTCGCCGAGGAGGTTGAAGGCCAGCGTCGTGGAGAGCACGGCCAGGCCGGGCCAGACCATCAGCCACGGCTGCTGGGTGTAGAACTCCGGCGCCACGGAGAGGATGCTCCCCCAGCTCGCGGTCGGCAGCTTGATGCCGAGCCCCAGGAACGAAAGGCCTGCTTCGGCGAGGACGAACTGAGCGACGATCAGCGTCGAGTAGACGATGATCGGGGCGACGAGGTGCGGCAGGAGGTGCGAGCGAATGATGCGCGAGTCGCTCGAGCCGACCATCCTGGCTGCCTCGATGAACTCCTTCTCGCGCAGCGACAGCACCTGCGAGCGGACGATCCTCGCCGGGTAGAACCAGCCGAAGACGCCCAGCACGAGGACGAGCGTGATCACCCCGGGCGGGAAGATCCCGAAGGTGATGTCGTTCAAGCTCTCTCCGGCCGTCGCCGCGAGGGCGATGATGAGCAGGAGCTGCGGAAAGGCCATCGTGATCTCGGTGAAGCGGGAGATGAGGGCGTCGATCCCACCTCGGAAGTAGCCGGCGGTCGCTCCGAGAATGACGCCGATGGTCATCGAGATGAACGTGGCGCCGATCGCGACCTCGAGCGAGACCCTCGCGCCGTAGAGGAGGCGCAGGAAGAGGTCTCGGCCGAGAGTGTCCGCGCCCCCGAGCGGGAAGAAGACTTCGTTGCCCTCGACGTCGATTCCCGTGTGCCACGGCCCGGCCGGGACGAGCGTCTCCTGGTCGACCCCCGCGGTCGGGTAGATGTCGTTCGGACCGTGTCCGAGCCAGCTGGCAGCGAGCGGCGCGCCGCCGAAGGCCGCGGCAAAGAGGAAGATGATGAAGATCCCGCTGGCGATGGCGACCTTGTCCTTGCTGAACCGCCGCCAGACCTGTTCCCAGTACCCGCGGGCCTTGACTGCGTGGACGCCCTCGCCGAGCTCGCCTCCACTTTCGAGCGCGACCTCGGCGGCCAGCCCTGCGCCGGCCGAAAGAACTTCGCGTCGGTCCTGGGTCGCCATAGAACGGTCGAAGCATAGCGGCGTCTATACCGCCGTACCTCGTAACCGTTTAGACGCGCGCGAGGCCGGATCGTTAGCAGCCCACCACCGGTGCCTGGCACGTGCCAGGCACGGCTCCGGCATCGGTGGCTTCGGCCAGCCCCTCCTCACAGAAGCGCCTCAGCCGCGCGCGGGCGGCCGCCGGATCCGGGCCGAAGAGTTGCAGGAGCTCCTTCGACGCAACAAACGGGAAGGCACGGCCGACGCCCAAGGTGCCCTGGTAACTACTCCAGCGCCAATCCTCCGGAAAGCTGCAGAGTCCCGCACGCACCGGATTGAGAGCGATGTATCTGCAGACCTCCAGCAAATGTCCCTGACCCTCGATCAACCCGGCGTGATAGCGGCTCTTGAACACCGCACCCGAGGTTCCGTAACGCCGGTTGAACCACCGTGCGTAGCGGTAGTTCAGCTTCTGCATGCCGGCGATGAGAGTCGGGTTCGGCGTCTCGAGCAGTAGGTGGTAGTGGGTTCCGAGCACGCAGAACTGGAGGCACATCCATGCCTGATCCCGAATGCAGCCTTCGAGGATCGTCAGGAATGAGATTCGATCGTCGGCGTCGCGGAAGATCGTCCGTTCGGCGCAGCCGGTTGAGTTGATGTGGTACTGCGCTCCCGGAACCTGCAGTCGAGGTGGTCTCGGCACCGGGCTGACGGTAGAGCGCGGTTTCCGGCCTCGCTAGACGGCCAAGCTGATCCGTTCCGAACCCGTTCGCATCTTGACACCGTGCCAGGCACGTGCCTGGCACGTGCCTGGCACTGGAAGGGGGCTACTGGGTCAGTGCGTCGGCGCCGGAGACGACTTCCAGGATCTCCTGGGTGATCTCCGCCTGGCGGGCACGGTTCTTCTGGAGGGTCAGCTGCTCGATCAGTTCGCCGGCGTTCTTCGAGGCGTTGCGCATGGCCGTCATGCGCGCGCCCTGCTCGGACGCTGCGGACTCGAGGAGCGCGCGGTAGAGCTCGGTTTCGACGTAGACCGGCAGGAGGCGCTCGAGGATCTGCTCGGGCTCGGGCTCGTAGATGAAGTCACCGAGCATCGCCTCGGAGTGGTCGTCGTCAGTGCTCTCCAGGACCTGCTCGGGAATCGGCAAGACCTCCTGGCGCGTGACCCGCTGTACGAGGGCCGACTCGAAGGCGTTGTAGATGACGAAGACCTGGTCGACCTCCTGCTCCGAGTAGAGCTCGGCCAGCCGGTTTGCGATCGCCTGCGCGTTGAAGTACTGCGGGTTGTCGCTGAAGCCGGCCCACGACTGCACGAGCTCGTAGCGCCGGAAACGGAGCGAGGACGTGCCCTTCTTGCCGGCCACCAGCCAGCGCACGTCTGTCCCCTCGGCGCGCAGCTCGCGCTCCAGCGCGAATGCCTCGCGGAGGATCTGCGCGTTGAACGCCCCCGCGAGCCCGCGGTCGCCGGTGAGCGGAACGATCGCAGCACGGCTGATTTCGCGCCGCTGCAAGAGCGGCAGGCCGCGGACAGACGAGCTCGCGCGGGCGGTGCCGACCATCAGCTCCTGCATCCGCTCCGCGTACGGGCGCATCGCCTCGATCCTGGTCTGCGCGCGCCGCAGCTTGGCCGCCGCAACGAGCTCCATGGCACGCGTGATCTTCCGCGTGTTGGTGACAGACCGGATCCGCCGGCCGATGTCCTGAACGGTGGCCATGTTCTAGGCGGCGGCTTCCGACACGTTGAAGCGCTCCTTGAAGTGCTCGATCTCCTTGTTCAGCCGCTCGGCCAGCTCGTCCGAGAGGTCGCCCGTCTCGCGGATCTCCTTGTAGACCGTCTCCTCGGCGCGCAGGTGCTCCCGCACTTCTTCCTGGAACCGGGGCACGTCGGACACGGGCACGTCGTCGAGGAAGCCGTTGATCCCGGCGTAGATCGCGACGACCTGCTCCTCCATCGGCCACGGGTCGTACTGCGGCTGGTTGAGAGTCGCGACCATGCGCTCCCCGCGCGCGAGTGCCTTCTGCGTCTCCGGGTCGAGCTCGGAGCCGAACTGAGAGAAGGCCTCCAGCTCTCGGTACTGGGCGAGCTCGAGCCGCAAGCGGCCCGCGACCTTCTTCATCGCCTTGGTCTGAGCGCTCGACCCGACGCGCGACACCGAGGTGCCGACGTTCACGGCCGGACGCACGCCCGAGAAGAAGAGGTCGGACTGCAGGAAGATCTGACCGTCGGTGATCGAGATCACGTTGGTCGGGATGTACGCCGAGATGTCGCCCGCCTGCGTCTCGATGACCGGGAGGGCCGTGAGCGAGCCCCCGCCGAGATCGTCGGAGAGCTTGCACGCGCGCTCGAGCAGCCGCGAGTGGAGATAGAAGACGTCGCCAGGGAAGGCCTCGCGGCCCGGCGGGCGGCGGAGGAGCAGCGACATCTGCCGGTACGCGTCGGCGTGCTTCGAGAGGTCGTCGTACATGCACACCGCGTGCTTGCCGTCGAACATGAAGTACTCACCCATGGCGGCGCCCGCATAAGGCGCCATCCACTTGATCGGCGCGGCTTCGGCGGGCGAGGCGTGGATGATGATCGTGTAGTCCATCGCGCCGCGCGTCCTTGAGGCGCTCGTAGACCTGCGCGACGGTCGACGCCTTCTGGCCGATCGCGACGTAGATGCAGATCATGTCCTGGCCGCGCTGGTTCAGGATCGTGTCGACGAGGATCGCCGTCTTCCCGGTCGAGCGGTCGCCGATGATCAGCTCGCGCTGACCGCGCCCCACGTTCGTCATCGAGTCGATCGCCTTGATGCCGGTCTGGAGCGGCTCCTTCACGGGCTGGCGGTCGACGACACCCGGCGCCTTGAACTCGAGCGGGCGCCGCTCACTGCTCTCGATCGGGCCGCCGCCGTCGAGCGGGTTGCCGAGCGGGTCGACGATTCGCCCGATGAGCGCCTCGCCGACGGGGACGTCACCTACGCGACCGCTGCGCCGGACGGGCTCGCCTTCCTTGACCTGCTCCCAGTCGCCGAAGAGCGCCGCGCCGACGTTGTCCTCCTCGAGGTTGAACGCGAGGCCGGTGACGCCGTGCTCGAGCTCGATCAACTCCATGGAGACACAGGACTCGAGGCCGTAGACCCGGGCGATCCCGTCGCCGATCTGCAGGACGGTGCCGACCTCGGCGAGATCGGTCTCGACGTCGTACTGCTCGATCTGCTTGCGCAGGATCGAGGTGATCTCGTCTGGGCGTAGCTTCATCTGTTATCTCCCTGTGGCGAGTTCTCGCCGTAGTCGGTTGAGACGGCCGCGCACGCTCGAGTCGACGCGAAGCGATCCGGCTTTGAGGACGATGCCGCCGATCAGGTCGGGCTCGACGGTTCGCTTGGCCTCGACGGTGCGGCCCGAGGCCTTCTCGATCTGGCCGATGATCTCGCGAGCGTCGTCGTCGGAGAGCTCATACGCAGTGGCCAGCTCGACGTTCAGGACCTGCTCCTCTGCTGAGTAGAGCGCGTCGAACTCGCGGACGATCTCCTCGATCTGACCGCCGCGGCCCCGGGCGGCGACCACGCGCAGGAAGTTGCGGACGAGCTCGTCGGAATCGGTTGTCAGCTTGTCGAGCACCTCGGACTTGGTGGCCGGATCGAGCTGTGGGTTCCGCAGCAGCGCATCGAGCTCCGGCACCTCGTGCAGGGTCGCGACGAAGTCCAGGAGCTCCTCGCGCACGACATCGAGGCGGTCCCGCTCCTTGGCCAGGTCGAAGAGGGCCTGGGCGTAGGTGCGTGAGACGACTGCCATCGCGTGTTAGCGCTTTCCCTCGAGAACGGAGAAGTCGAGGTCGCTGATCGCCTCGTCGATCAGCCGGCGCTGGTCGGCGTCGTCGAGGACCTTGCCGGTCACCTTCTCGGTCGCGATCACCGTCAGCTCCCCCACCTCGGCGCGGATCTGCTCGAGCGCTCGCGCCGTCTCGGACTGGATCTGCTTCGTGGTCTCTTCGAGGCGACGTTTCCTGTCTACCTCCAGCTCGTCGCGCATGCGCTTGCCCTGCGCCTCCGCGATCTGGCGGGTCTCGGCCAGGATCTCCTCCGCCTGGCCGCGCGCCTGCGCCATCAGCTGCTTGTGCTCTTCGAGGAGCTTTCGCGCCTCCGCACGCGCGTGATCAGCCTCGTCGAGCGCCTCGCGGATGCGCTTGCGCCGCTCGTCGATCAGGTTCTGCACCGGCCCGAACGCGTACTTCCTGAGCACGAAGAACGTGATCCCGAAGCAGATCAGGGTCCAGATCATCAGACCCGTGGAGACCTCGATGAGCGGGTTTGCTGCTAGAGGCATGCTTAGACGAGAACGAAGGCGAGCAGGCCGCCGATGAGGCCGTAGAAGACGACTGCCTCGGTGAGCGCGAACCCGATCCACATGATTCCCTGCAGCTCACCGCGCAGCTCCGGTTGACGGGCGACCGACTGGATCATCGAGCCGAAGATGTTCCCGATGCCGATGCCGGCGCCGAGGGAGCCGAGGCCGATGCCGAGTGCGAGGGCGACTGCCTTGCCCGCGTCGGCGGCGGTGTCGGCCTGGGCAAGAATGAGAGCGAGCAACGCGACCTACCTCCTTAGTGTTCCGGCTCGATGGCCGAGCCGATGTAGATGGCTGACAGGGCGGCGAAGATGAACGCCTGGATGCCGACGACGATCACGACCTCGAAGAGGTAGAAGGCCGTCGCGGCGGGGATGACGAGCGGGGCGAGCCACAGCGCTTCGAGCACGAAGATGAGGCCGATGAAGGTGAGGATCAGCATGTGACCGGCGAGCATGTTGGCGAAAAGACGGACTGACAGCGAGACCAGCCGCATGAACTGGCTGAGGATCTCGAGCGGCACCAGCAGCGGCAGCATCACCTTCGGCACCTCCGGGATCCAGCTCTTGAAGTAGCCGACCGGCCCGTTGTTCCGCACGCCCTCGTAATGCGTGAACGCGAAGGTCATGAGCGCCAGGGCCAGCGTGACCGAGATCGATGACGTCGCTGCGTAGATGCCGAGCGTCGGCAGCTCGACGCCGAAGAGCTCGAACGTCTCGTCGGACAGGGGCAATGGGATGAACCCGATCAGGTTGACGACGAGGATGAAGAGGAAGAGCGAGGCGACGTACGGGAACCAGCGGGAGATCGCCTTGTGGGGCAGTCCTTGCTCCGCGATGTTCTGCTGCGCGATGTCGTAGATCCACTCGCCGAGCGTCTGCCGTGGCCCCGGAGTGAGCGAGAGCTTGACGCGCATGAGGACGATCCCGAGCGCCATCGTCAGCAGCGAGCCGAGGATCAGGTAGGCGACCGCCTTCGTGATCGAGAGGTCGATCGGGCCGATGTCGATCGGGACCCAGGGGTGCTGCTCGAACTCGTGCGAGGGGTCGAACTTCTCCTCGCCGTTCGCCTCCGCCGCCATCGCGACCTGCGGCAGGAGGAGTGCGAGGGTCGTGACCAGCGTGAGTGCGCGCTTCATGACTGCGACTCTCCCCCGAAGTACGTCACGAGCGAGAGCGCGAGCTCGATCGTGTAGCCGAGTGCATAGACGCCTGCGGCCGCAAGGCCGAGGCTCGCGTCGGACGCGGCCACGGCGATGACGACCACCATCACGGCAATCGCGCGAAACATCATTCCGATTCCCCGTACGCCAGAGCCGGCGAGGTTATCCGCCCCGATGGGCAGGCGCTCGAGCACGAGTGCGAAGGCCTGCGCTGCCAGCCAAAGCACGGCGCCGAGCACCCAGCCGGACACGGGCCAGCCCGCGGCGAGGAAGACCGGCAGGGCAAGTGCGACGGCGGCGCCTCCTGCGACGGCCGGCAGGCGGGTCGCGGGAAGCGGTCTCGGAGTGGCGAGCGCCTTCACGTGAAGTACCCGCGGTAGCGGCGATAGACCACGAAGATCCCGGCGGGGATCCCGGCGACGGCCCCCACGAGCGCGCCGATGCCCGTCGATCCGAGCGCCCAGCCGATCAGTGCGCCGACTCCGACGCCCGCGGCGGTGGTGCTGATGAGAAGCGCACCCGCCCCGGCGGGTTGGATCTGCGAGCGGGGCTGGGGCTCCATCCAAGCGCGAGCATACCAAAGCTTGTAACAGCTGAAAGCCGCATGGCTTTGCGGAAACTGACCAACCTTGTAGCTAGGAGGGTTTGGCGGAATTGACTCGTCGCCGGGGTGCGATGGTCGTTCCGAGGCAAGGACGCAGGGAGGGCCAATAGTTGTTCACTATTGGCCCGACTGAGGACGCGGCCTCGGGGCGAGCAGCGCGGCCCGGCGCGCACAGATCCATTTCGCCAGACCCTCCTTAGGCGCTGACCCGCTCCTGGGCCCGGGCCTCCGCCTCGCGGCGGCGGATGCGCGGGTTCATGAGCTTCACGATCTCGAGCAGGTAGACGATGTAGACCGACGTCGCGATCGCCAGGAGCCCGATCAGGGCGTCGATGACGGCGTGCGAGATGTCGAGCTCGCCGTGGGGACGCGGTGGGAGGAAGCGCGTGGCGAGAGCCGCTGCGGCGAGCGTCGCGCACCACCCGTACATGTAGAGCGCGGCACGGCGCTGCGAGAACCCGATGTTCACGAAGCGGTGATGGAGGTGCGTGCGGTCGGCCTCGTGGAGCGGCTGCCGGTACTTGAGCCGCTTCGCGATCACGAAGGCCGTGTCGACGATCGGGATCGCGAGGACGAGCAACGGGAAGAACAGGGCCACGGTCGCGGCCGTCTTGAGCAGGCCCTCGACCGACAGCGTGGCGAGGATGAAGCCGAGCAGGAGCGCCCCGGAGTCGCCCATGAAGATTCGAGCCGGATAGAAGTTGTGGTGCAGGAAGCCGAAGCAGGCGCCGGCGACGATCGCCGACAGGATCGCGGCCTGCGGGCTCCCCAGCGAGAGCGCGATCACCGCGAAGGTGCCACCCGCGATGCCGCAGATGCCGGCGGCGAGGCCGTCCATCCCGTCGAGGAAGTTGACCATGTTCATGATCGCCACGATCCAGACGAACGTGGCCACGATCGCCACGCCGTCCGGCAGGTCGTGGATCCCGATCACCGGGAACGTGAATTTGTCGACGGTGACGCCGAAGCCGATCGCGATCGCAGCCGCCGTTCCCTGGCCACCGAGCTTCGCCCACCAGGGCAGCCCGCGGAAGTCGTCCACGACGCCGACGCAGGTCGCCACAGCCGCCCCGAGCAGGATTCCCCGGTACGGCCCGTCGAGCTCGAGGAACGCGAGCGCGGGCACGAAGATCCCGAGCAGGATCGCGATGCCGCCGAGCCGTGGGATGGGCCGGACGTGGATGCGCCTCGTCTCGCCGGGCTCGTCGACCACGCCGAGGATCCGCGCGAAGCGGCCGACCGCCGGTGTCAGGACGAGGACGACGCCGAGGGCGAGCAGGAAACCCCAGATGACCTCGGGGTTCGCTCGGAGGGTGTCAAGCATGAGGGCCTAGGCTACTTCGTCCCGTACAGGCGGTCGCCTGCGTCGCCGAGCCCGGGGACGATGAAGCCGTTGTCGTCCAGACCGCGGTCGATCGACGCGCACACGATCTCCACATCGGGATGCTCAGAGCGCATGTGCTCGATCCCCTCCGGAGCGGCGACGAGGCAGACGAGGACCACGCTCTTGGCGCCGGCGGCCTTCACCGAGTTCACTGCCGCTGAGCTCGAACGGCCGGTCGCCAGCATCGGATCGAGCACGATTGCGTCGCGCTCGGCGAGGTCGTTGGGGAGCTTTACGAAGTACTCGACCGGCTGCAGCGTCTCCTCGTCGCGGTACATGCCGATGAAGCCGACGCGAGCGCTGGAGACGAGCGACAGGACGCCGTCGAGCATGCCCACACCGGCACGCAGCACCGGGCAGACGGCGACCTTCTTGCCCGAGATCTTCTGCACGATCGTCTTCTCGAGCGGGGTCTCGATCTCGACGTCCTCGGTCGGGAAGTCCTTCGTCGCCTCGTAGGTGAGGAGCAGCGTCACCTCGTTGACGAGCTTGCGGAAGTGGACTGTCGGAGTCTCCTTGTCGCGCAGGTACGACAGCTTGTGCTGGACCAGCGGATGCGTGACGACCGTGACGCCTTCCGGCGTCACGCGGCCCAAGGCGCCGCCTGCGGCGCCGGCTTCAGGATGCTCGGGCTTTGCCCGTGCGTCCGTCGGAACTGACCGGTCGACACGAACGGATTTACCACCAACGTCAACGTCAATACGTGGGGTACCCGCGGAAACCCGGGTACAGAGGCCGCTTCTGGCAGAGCGCCTCGCTACGGGCGGCCAGCGCGGCGATGTCGGGCGACTCGCCCAGCGCGCCGACGATCACGTTGCCGACCTCGCGAAAGTCTTCGTCGTCGAAGCCGCGCATGGTCGCTGCCGGGGTGCCGATGCGGATGCCGGACGCCACGGTCGGCGGCTGCTCGTCGAAGGGCACCGTGTTGCGGTTGACGGTCAGCTTCACCTCGTCCAGGCGCTCTTCGGCAGCCTTGCCCGTCCAGTCGGTGCCGCGTAGATCGACCTGGAGCAGGTGCGTGTCGGTGCCTCCGGTGAGGACGTCGAGGCCTCCCTCCTGCAGCGTGTCGGAGAGCGTGTCCGCGTTCGTGCGCACCTGCTGCTGGTAATCGCGGAAGGCTTCGGTGGCGGCGATCCTGAAGCAGGACGCCTTGGCCGCGATCGCGTGGCAAAGCGGGCCGCCCTGCATGCCCGGGAAGACTGCACGGTCGATCGCCTGCGCGTGCTCCTCCTTGCAGAGGATGAAGCCCGCGCGCGGGCCGGCGAGCGTCTTGTGCGTCGTCGAGGTGACGAAGTCGCAGTGCGGCACCGGGTTCGGGTGCAACCCGGCGGCGACCAGCCCCGCGAAGTGCGCCATGTCGCAGAGGAGCAGGGCGTCGACCTCGTCGGCGATCTGACGGAAGCGATCGGCTTCGACGGTTCGGGGATAGGCGGACCCCCCGCAGATGATCAGCTGCGGGCGGACATCTTTGGCCAGCTTGAGGACGTCGTCGTAGTCGACCATGTTCGTCTCGCGGCTGACTCCGTAGTGGGCGATCGTGTAGAGGCGCCCAGAAAAGTTGACCTTGAGGCCGTGCGTGAGGTGGCCGCCGTGCGAGAGCTCGAGCGACAGGATCGTGTCGCCGGGCTTGAGCGCGGCGAGATAGACGGCCATGTTCGTCTGCGCGCCCGCGTGTGGCTGGACGTTTGCGTGCTCGGCGCCGAAAAGCGCCTTCGCGCGGTCGATGGCCGTCTGCTCGATCTCGTCGATGACCTCGCAGCCGCCGTAATAGCGCTTGCCCGGGTAGCCCTCGGCGTACTTGTTCGTCGGGACGCTTCCGACTGCCTCGAAGATGCTCGGCCACGTGAAGTTCTCGGAGGCGATGAGCTCGATCTGGCCGCGCTGCCGCTCGAGCTCGCGGCCGAGGAGCTCGGCGATCTCCGGGTCGATCTCGGTGAGCCCCGCGGTGCGGAGCTGCTTCAGTGTTTCCTGCGCTACGGCCACGAAGAGATCGTACTTGGCCGACTAGACGAGGGAGCCGAGGCGCGCGAGCGCTTCCGAAGCCGAAACAGCGCCCTCGCGAACGACGATGGGCTTGCGGCTGGTGAGGTCAATGACGGTCGACGGCGTGCCCGGCAACTCTCCACCGTCGACGAGCGCGCCGCAGCCCTCACGGATCTCGGCGGGAACTTCGTCGAGCGTTCGCGGGTCGGGCCGGCCGGGCAGATTTGCGCTCGTGGCCGCGATGGCCCCAACGGCGTCGAGCACCGCGCGGCCCGGTCCGGACAGCTCGGGCACGCGGACGCCGATCGTCTCAGGGCGGTCGCCGGTCAGCCAGGGGTAGCGCCTCGCCGGGTTCGGGAGGATCAACGTGAACGGACCGGGCAGGATCGCGCGCCCTCGCAGCTCGGGAACGCACTGGATCAGCCTCTCCAAGTCGGCGGCCACCAGCGCCGTCGGCTGCTTTGCCGCACGACCCTTCAGCTCGTAGAGCCGCTGCACCGGCTCCGCGCGGTCCGGATCGGCGCACAGGCCGTAGACCGTGTCCGTCGGCAGCAGGACCGGCTGACCCGCCCGCAGGGCGGTCACCGCCTGTTCAACGACGCGTTCGTCCATCGACGATCCGTTCCCGCTCCGCGAGGTCGCGCGTCACTGTGATCTCTTCGTAGCCGCCCTCGTCGAGCATCGCCGTGACCTCGGCTGCCTTGCCGTCTGCAACCTCGAGCGCCAGAACGCCTCCCGCCACGAGCACTTCGGGTGCGCCGGCTGCGACCGCCTCAGTGACGCCGCTCGCGACGAGCGCCTCCCGAGGCTCGTAGTCGCGCACCTCCGGATCGAGACTTTCGATGTCCGCCGGATCGACGTACGGCGGGTTCGACACGACGAGGTCGAAGGGCCCGGCCAGGCCGGCGAAGAGCTCGCCCTCGACGAGCTCGACCCTTCCTTCGAGCCCCACTCTCGGTCGGTTCTCCTCGGCGACCGCCAGCGCGCCGTTGGAACTGTCCGTGGCGACGACCTGCGCGCCCGCGTGCTCGGCGGCGATCGCCAGCGCGACTGCGCCGGACCCGACGCCGATGTCGAGCACCCGCGGCCGCTCGATTCCGGCGAGGAGCGCGAGGCTCCGTTCGACCAGCACCTCGGTCTCGGGTCGAGGGATCAGCACACGCCTGTCGACGCGAAGCTCGAGCCGTCGAAAGCCCCACGAGCCGAGGATGTAGGCCAGCGGCTCGCGGGCCGCGCGCCGCGCGATCGCCCGGCGGAAGTCAACTGCGTTCTCGGGCGACAGCTCTCGTGTTCCGTCCGCCTGCAGGTCGCTGCGCGACACGTTCAGCGCTTCGGCGAGCAGCCACTCCGCGTCGGCGCGCGGCGAGGGACAGCCGGCTTCGGCCAGCTCCCCGGCGGCGACGTCCAGCGCCTCGCGTGCTTTCAAGCAGACGCCGTCTCGAGCGCGCGCTGCCGTTCCTCAGCGGCCAGAGCCTCGGTGAAGTCGTCGAGCTCGCCTTCGAGGATCGCGTCCAGCCGGTGCTGCGTCAGTTTGACTCGGTGGTCGGTGACGCGGCTCTCTGCGTAGTTGTACGTCCGAATCTTCTCCGCGCGCTCGCCGGAGCCGATCTGCGAGCGGCGCGCGGCGTCCTGCTCCTCGCGCTGCTTGGCCCGCTCGAGCTCGTAAAGACGCGCGCGGAGGACACGCATCGCCTTCGCCTTGTTCTGGAGCTGGGACTTCTCGTCCTGCATCGCGACGACGACGCCGGTCGGAACGTGCGTGATGCGCACGGCCGAGTCGGTCGTGTTGACGCTCTGGCCGCCCGGGCCGGTGGAGCGGTACACGTCGATCTTGAGCTCGTTCTCGTCGATCTCGACCTCGACCTCCTCCGCCTCGGGCATGACGGCCACGGTGGCGGTCGAGGTGTGGACCCGCCCCTGCGACTCCGTCTGCGGCACGCGCTGGACACGATGCGTTCCGCCCTCCCACTTGAATACCGAGTAGGCGCCCTCGCCCTTGACGGCGAAGGTGATCTCCTTGAAGCCGCCGCCCTCGCTGTGACTCGCCGACAACGTCTCGGTCTTGAACCCGCGACGCTCGGCGTAGCGCGTGAGCATCCGGTGCAGGTCGGCGGCCCAGAGGGCGGCCTCGTCGCCGCCCACGCCCTGGCGGATCTCGACGAGCACGTCCTTGCTGTCGGCGGGGTCGGTCTCGACGAGGGCCAGCTTCAACTCTTCCTCGAGGTGCTCGAGGCGGGCCTCGTACTCGGGAACGAGCTCCCGGAGCTCGCCGTCGGCCTCGGCAGCGGTCAGGTCGGCCCGGACCTCGCGCCATTCCGTCGCGAGCTTGTGCGGCACTTCGAGCTCTTTCAGCCGGCGGCCGACGTCGGCCGCTTCGCGATGATCGTTGTAGACGGCAGGGTCGGACAGGCGCTCCTTCGTTTCGTTGTACGAGCGCTCGAGGTCGTCGACGAGTGAGTCGATTGCAGCCATCTGGACAAGGGTACCGCCGCTGCCAGCGGGTCTTGAACATAGCAGGTTTCTATCTATACAACATGCATATACACCTCGCTTCGCGCTGTTCCTGCCTTCATTGCAGGAGGCTGCGGCGGCGAGGCCCGCAGTTCCTACGTGGAAGGCAAGCGGCTCGATGTGGCGCAGGAGCTCCTCGACGATGCCGGCCTGGGATACGAGGTCATCGGCGGCGGGGATCTGGGCGTGATCGTGCGCAGGAACTGGCGAGTCTGCGAGCAGCGTCCTCGTCCCGGCAGGCGGGCGAAGTCGGTCGATCTCCACGTCGGGCGGTCGTGCATCGGCAACGTCCCCGACAATTTCGACTACGACGAGTACTACGACGAGGACGACGATGACTACAGCTGACTTGTCCTCCCGGCTCGACGACTTCGCTCGGCGCCTGGCCGCGCTCGAACAGGAGCTCCGCGAGCTCCGCGAGCTCGCGCTCGCGGGGCCCCTCCACCGATGCGCCAATCTCAACGGCGCCCAGTCCCGCCGCCGCCGTCTCCTCCGCCGCCTCCTCCTCCTCCTCCCAAAGCTCCTCCGGCCAAACCCATCGACCCGGCCTGGAACGAGCATCTCATGATCGCCTCTCTCCTATACCGCTACGTGTCCCTCTACGATCTTCTCTGCCCGAAGCGCTCTCCTGCGCCCGCGGAATCGTGACGCTGCTCTGAATCGTCTTCTTCTTCGTGCTCGCCGTGAACCGATCTGGATCTGCCCCGTCGAGCTCGTCAGCCTCCGCGCGCTCTCTTCGCTCCTCGTCTTCCGCGCCTTCCTCTGTCTGCATCGCTCCTACTACCGTTCACTCCGCTCTCTCCGCTGCCCGAGCAGAGATCGCCCTCTTTACGCTACGCTGCTCTCAGCCACCGCTCTGTACTACCTCTTTCCACGCTAGATCTCACTCGTTCTCTCAGCCTTCATCTCAGCCGTAGCGACTGTGACAGCTCTGTCCTGTTCTTCTGAGCTGATTGCCTTCCTCTGCCTGATCCGCGCCATTCTCTCACCCGCGCGATCTCTCTCCAATACGCGAGTCGAGCCCTATCTGTACCGCCTTCTCCGCCGTCATGTTTGCCGCTCTTCCTCTGTCTCTATTCTCCGCCGCTGTGAGCCGTTGCTCTCTGCCTCTCTCCTCTCTACTATCTGTCAGTCCCTCTAGCTCTCACTCACGGGAGTCACCGACGTAGCGCCGTTGCCGTCGCCGCAGCCTTCTATCTCCTCTACCTCTCGTCCGCCGTCTCTCTTCAGATTCGCCTCGAGCGAGTAACGCTCTCGTCTCTTCCCCGTCGCTCATCCTCCTCTGCGCACTGCTGGCCTAGTCGCAAGCGTCGCGCTCTTCGACTTCACCGACTAATGTGTCCTGCTCTGCCGCCGCTTCGTCTAGTCTCTGGTCGCCGCCATCCTGTTCCCTCGTGCGCGCCAGCGTGATCTCAGCGCGTTCATCGCCGTGGTCGCTCTCTGGCTCGGAGTTCTCAGTCGCGATCATCCTGTCCGGCCCCGCGCTGACCTTCGCCTGTGCGCAGAGGCAGCCGTCCTCGCCTGGCTCGCACGCGCGCCAACGAGCTCAAGTACCAGGTGCCGCCCTTGCCTACCTGATCTGCGCCTTCGTGCACGCTATCTTCTGTGAGGCCCCGCTCTACCAGCTCTACACGTCACCGAGAATCCCGCGTACTGCGTCGTCGCCGTCATCTCCTTCGCCCTCTGTGCTTCATCTTCGCGTTCTACACCAAGCCGTGGGACTCGTCACGAGCGATTCTGCGGCATTTTCGCGCTGGTTGCGCCGCTGCTCGTAGCCTTCCGCAGCGCGCAGCCCCTCTGGCGATCGCTCGCTGGCTGGACCTCGGCCCTGGCCGCGCTGTACGCAGCTTCGCTCGGATCTCGAGCTCGCCGAGCGGATCGCTCCCGACGATCCCGCGGCCTTCGACTGTGGCCACGTCGGCGTCACTGGCCTCTGTGGCCTTGCTGCTCTCGTCACTCTCGTCCTCTGGCATCGGCTCTCGTCGCTCGAGATCCGGTTCGGCGGCATCGCGTGGCTCTGCGCCGTCCTCCTCGAGGCCGTCCTGTTCGACCTTCATCTAGACGGCGACCCTCGTGGCTACGCCGCCCTGGTCGCCGGCGCCGCCGTCGGGATCGGAGCATTGATCGACAGGCTTGCCGCCGCTGAGCACCGGCCTTCCCGTTCGTCGCCGGGTTCGTGCTCGCGAGCATCGGGCTCGCGGTCGCCGGCGTGGTCCTGCTCACGACCGAGATTGGGAGAACTACTCGCTGCTCGGAGTCGCCGCTCTCTACGCGGCCGTCGGCGTGGTCGTCCACCGTCGCGATCGTGACCTCAGCACGTGCTCTGGTCGCCCGCTCTCGTCGTAGCCGCCTTGGCCACATCGGAGCTGCTCTCAGGCACCTGGCTCGCTCTCGTGTGGGCAGCTACGGCCGCCACGCTCGTCGCGCTGTCCGCTCGGACCGGCGAGCGCCGGCTCGAGATCGCCTCCCTCGCATTTCTCTGGCTTTCCTTCCTCCATGCACTCGGGATCGACGCGCCGGTCGTGGATCTTTTCTAATCCAACCCGCACCCCGAGGACGTCGTCCCCGCTCTCCTCTTCACGATCGCGCGCCCTCGCCTTTGGCCACTTCTCGCGCCATGAGCAGCGCAAGACGTCGTTTGCTGTATCCGCCCTGCTCGCCATCTATGCAGGCTCGCTCGCGATCCTCGGCCTGGCGGAGAGAATCGGCGGCGCGAGTGTCGCGACCGACTTCCAGCGCGGGCACTCGGGCGTGAGCGCTTTCTGGGGCGTGATCGGTCTCGTCGCCCTCTACGTCGGGCTGCAGCGCGAGCTCCGCTGGCTCCGTCTCTCCGGCCTCGGCCTCTTCGGCCTGGCCCTCGCGAAGCTCTTCCTCTACGACCTCGCCTTCCTGAGCTCGATCACTCGCGCGCTCTCGTTCCTCGCCGTCGCGCGGTGCTGCTACTGGGTGGCTTCTTCATGCAGCGACTCGGCGCAATCGACAGCCGGTTACCTAGGCCATTACTTCGACGACGCGCTTTTCCTGCGTCGGCCGGTCCTCGAGGGCGAGCACCTCTTTGAGCGCGCGGATCGAGACCTCGATCTGATCGAGAGACGGCTCGCGCGTCGTCAGCCGCTGCAGCCAGAGGCCGGGAGCGAGCAGCGTCATCAGAGCGCGATTCCCGGAGTGCTTGCCGGCGAAGCGGATCAGCTCATAGGCGAGGCCGGCGATCAGCGGCAATAGCAGGATCCGGCTCACGATCAGCCAGTACCAGGTCGGCCGGCCGACGAACGCGAACACGAAGATCGCGATGACCATCACCCAGAGCAGGAAGGCGGTGCCGCAGCGGGGATGGATGAGGCTGAAGCGCTGAACCCGCTCGGGAACCAGCTCCTCCCCGGACTCGTAGGCGTTGATCACCTTGTGCTCGGCGGCGTGGTACTGGAAGACGCGCCTCAGGTCGGGGAGCAGCGAGATGAGCACGAGGTAGAGCACGAACACGCACGACCTTGATCACGCCTTCGACGAGCACGAACAGACCCGTGTGCTCGATCGGCAGCCAGCTCGTCAGCAGCGCGGGCCCGACCTTGAAGAGCAGGAGCGCGAAGCCGATCGCCAGGGCGAAGGCGAAGAAGAGCTGGAAGCGTGAGAGCTCGGTCGAGACCTCGCCGTCTTCGCCCTCTTCCTGGGCCGCGTAGTTCGCGGAGATGGCCAGCGCGCGAAAGCCGATCGCCAGCGACTCGCCGAGCGCGATGACGCCGCGAATCACCGGCAGCCGCCAGACCCAGTGCCTCACCATCAGCGACTGGATCGGCCGGTTGACCTCGGCGATCTCCCCGTCGGGCTTGCGGACCGCGAGCGCCCAGTTTCCGGGGCTGCGCATCATCACGCCCTCGAGGACGGCCTGGCCGCCAATGTTTGCGCTCATCGAGTCAGCTAGCCGCGGCCCGAGTCGCCGGCCTTCTCGAGGCGGCGCTGGAAGCGCTCCACCCGGCCACCGGTGTCGATCAGCTTCTGCTTGCCCGTGTAGAACGGGTGGCAGTTCGAGCAGACCTCGACGTGAAGCTCTGGCTTAGTCGAGCGCGTCTCGAACTCGTTGCCGCAGGAACAACGGACCGTGGCGACCATGTACTCGGGATGGATTTCGGCCTTCATTGCGGGCTAAGGATAGCAGCGGCCGTTTGGGGGGCTACGTTGCCTCCCGAGACAACGACTGCGACGGCCTCGCCTTCCACCGCGAGCTTTCCGGCCCTGAGAGCTCCCACGCCGACGGCCGCAGCGGGCTCACACGCGAGCTTCGCGCGCGTGTAGAGAAACTGCATGCCGTCGACGATCTCGTCCTCGGTGACGAGCACGCTCTCCACTCCGAGCTCGCGGCAGATCACCACCGCGTTTTCTCCGGCGAACGGGGCGCTCAGACCGTCGGCGATCGACTGTGGCTCGACAGGGACGGAGCGGCCCGCGGCCAGACCGTCGTGGAGTGCGGGCGAGAGCTCCGGCTCGACGGCGATCACGCGCCGTCCCTCGGCAGCGACGGCGATACCCGAGACGAGCCCTCCCCCTCCGCAGGGAACGACGACCACGGCCGTGTCGGGGACGTCTTCGAGGATCTCGAAGCCGACCGTGCCCTGGCCGGCGATGACGAGCGGATCGTCGAACGGGTGGACGAGCGTGCGCCCAGTCTCCTCGAGCAGCGCGGCGAGGCGCTCGAAGGCCTCGCCGGGCCCGCCGGCTTGCAGGTCGACTGCGGCGCCGTACCCCTTCGTCGCCTCGATCTTCTGCGCGCTCGCTCCCTCCCACATGACGACGAGGCAGTCGACGCCCTCCAGCGCTGAGCAGTACGCAAGCGCCTGTGCGTGGTTCCCGGCCGAGATCCCGATCACCCCGGCGCGCCGCTCCTCCTCGGTCAGGGACGCGAGCTTGTTCAGCACACCGCGCGGCTTGAACGAGCCGGTGCGCTGGAAGAGCTCTGCTTTCAGGTACACGCGAGGCCCGAGGGACGTCGACGTGAACACGGGCGTCCGGTGCAGGCGGCCGGCGATTGCTTCCCTGGCGCGATGCACGTCGTCTGGTGTTGGGACCGGCGCGCTCACTAGGGCTCCGGTTTGCCTGCGACGACCGCCGGCTCCGGAATCGGCCCCGCCGGCAGCGGTTCGGGAGCGTCGATCCTGCGCACGTTCCTCACCCCGGGGACGGCCGCGACCACGGCCGTCGAGAGCGCGCACCAGACGACGCCGATCCAGAGCGTCGTCGAGATCCCGATCTGCTCCGACACGGGGCCGGCCAGGACGAAGCCGAGCGGCATGAACGCGAACGAGCCCATCCAGTCCCAGGCGCTCACGCGTGAGAGGGCCTCCTCCGGCACGTGCTGCTGAAGCGTCGTCTGCCAGAGGGCGACGAAGAAGCCGATGGCCACTCCCGCGGCCGCCTGAGCGGCGGCGATCGCGAGGACCGGCGCACGCATCGCCAGGAGCGCCGGGCCGGGGACTGCGAGGAAGAACGCGAGCGAGCACCACAGCATCGGCCGCGACGGCCGAAGGCGAAGGGCGATGATCCCGCCGGCGACCATGCCGAGGCCGAAGGCGGCAGCGATCGTCCCCCACGCCGGGGCGCCTCCGAGAGACTGCTTGGCGACGATCGGGCCGAGCGTCTGGAACGGCGCGACGACCGCGAAGAGAATCGTCGTCGCCCAGACGATGATCACCCAGAGCCACGTGCGGGCGACGAGCTCGCGCCAGCCGCCCGCGAGCTCGGCCAGGAAGCTTTCGCGCGCGCGTTCGCGAACCCGCCGGGGCACACGGAGCAAGGCGAGCGACGTCGCGCTGACGGCGAACGTGGCCGCGTCCACGGCGAAGACGATTCCGGGGTTGGCCACAGCCACGACCGCGCCGGCGATCGCCGGTCCGATGACGAACGCTCCACTTCTCGTGAGCCCCAGCATCGCGTTCGCCTGCTGCAGCCGGTGCGGGCTCACGGTGGCCGGAACGACCCCCGTTGCGGCCGGCTGGAAGAAGGCCTCGGCCGCTCCGTAGATGGCAATCAGGGTCACGAGGTGCCAGAGCTCGGCCGCACCCGTGAGGAAGAGGACCGCCAGCGTGGCCTGTACCGCGCAGCGAATGAGGTCCGACGTGAGCATCACGAGCTGTCGCGGCAGTCGATCGGCCCACACGCCGCCGATCAGGACGAAGGCGACCAGCGGCAGCGTGTGTGCCGCGAGCACCAGCCCGAGCTCGGTCGCGGTGCCGTCGAGGCTCTCGATGACCGCAAACGCAAGGGCGACCAGCAGCAAGCCGTCGCCGATCGTGGAGGTCGCCTGCCCCAGCCAGAGCAGCCGGAATTGCCGCTCGCGAAGCGCTCCGAATGTGTCGGAAAGGGCCACGGGCCGACTCTAGCGAGCCGGCCCGCAGCCCCCGCCGAGCGCTACATGGGTATGTCCGCCGAGGCCATTGGCGTCGCGGTGCCCTTCATGACGACGAGGGTGCCGGCGATCATGTCGTGCAGTCCCTGCTTCTTCTCGGTGAACGCGGCCATGATGAAACCGATGTAGAGGATCAGCGCCGAGAGGAGCTTGGCGACGTTGCGCCCGAGCGCCTTTCCGAACGAGATGCGGTTGCCCTGCAGGTCGGTGACCTGGATGCCGAGCGCGATCTTGCCCACCGTCGCCTGCGAGTCCGAGCTCTCCATGTAGGCGAAGTAGACGAAGAAGGCAACGAACCAAAGGATGTAGCCGAGGACGGCCCCTGTGTCCCCGGCGATCGCGGCGAGGATGAAGAAGGCGATGCCCCCGACGACGCTGATGAGGATGTAGTCGATCAGATACGCGGCGAACCGCCGCCAGAAGCCTGCGTACTCCATGATTCCCCTCTCGATTGACGTGAGCCGCCGCGAGTATGGCCGTGGGGCCGGACGGGGATCGCCAGTGCTACGTCAGCGTGTACTCGGGGCCGGAGCCGCCCTCGGGCGGGGTCAGTCGCCCGCCCTTCGCCGTGATCGCCCCGCACTGGACGCAGTTCGACGGCGTCACCTCGACGTCCACCTCGCCGTCCCCCTCCCCCAGCTCGTACACCTGCGCCGGGCACATGTGCACCCACGCCTCGCCGAGGTCGCGCGGCACGCGCGGCCGGACGCGGATGTGGTTCGGCGCGTCGTCCCGCGTCTTGTTCCCGCTGAGGTAGACGCTCGAGAGCTTGTCGAACGTGAGCTTCCCGTCGGGCGCTGGATACCTCTCGGCGCGGCCGGTGCGGAAGAGCGGCTGCTCGGCGTCGCGCTCGGTCTTCGCGTTGCCGGGCGGGAACTTGCCGAGGCTGGCGGTCATCGCCCCGGCCATCATTCCGCCGACGTAGAACCCGCGGCCGAAGGCCTGGCGCATGTTCCGCACCTGCTCGAGGTCGTTCCAGATGAAGCTCTCGCGAACAGCCTCGTCGTAGGGCTGGAGGCCCCCCGGCGCCCAGGGCGTTCGCCCCGGTTGCAGAGCGCCGAACGCAGCCTCGGCGGCCAGGCGGCCGGACTCGATGGCGTAGTGGATGCCCTTCAGCGCCGGCACGTTGACGAGACCCGCGCCGTCGCCGCAGAAGAGCAGCCCCGGCGCATGGAGTCGCTTCGGCATGGCGACGAAGCCGCCCTCGGGGATGGTCTTGGCGCCCCACCCGATCCGCTCGCCGCCCTCGAGGATCCTGCGCACGAGCTTGTGCGTCTTCAGCTCCTGGAGCAGGTCGTGGACGGAGAGCTCGGCGTCGCGATTGTCGAGCCCCACGACCATCCCGATCGTGACCATGTCGTCGCCCATCGGGTAGATGAACGAGCCGCCGAACTCGCGGTACTTCGCTCCCGGCCGGAGCGGCCAGCCCAGCGTGTGGATGACCCGCCTGAGCGGGCGCGCGACCTTCCAGACCTCTTTCACTCCCAGCGCCCAGACCTGAGGGTTGTCGCTCTGCAGGCCGAAACGGTCGAGCGCGACTCCGGTGAGGTGGCCCTGCGTCCCCTCACAGAGGATGGTCACGCGCGCGGTGATGTCGGATCCCGGCTCGAAGTTGGGCAGCGGTTGTCCGTCGCGGCCACGGCCCTTGTCGCCGGTGCGGACGCCGCGAACGCGTCCGTCGGAAACCAGCAGCTTCTCGCCCGCGGTCTCGGGGAGGACTGTCGCGCCTGCTTCCTCGGCGCGCTCGGCCAGCCAGCGCGTGAGCTGCGAGAGCGAGGCGACGTAGTTGCCGTGGTTCTTCATGGTCGGCGGCGTCGGGATGCGGATCGCCGTCCCACGCTTCATGAAGTAGACGGCCTCGGACTCGACCTCACCGTAGAACGGCATGTCCTCGATGGACACGGCGCCCCGGAAGAGCCGCCGCAGGCCGCGCGGGTTGACGACCGCCCCCGACACTGCGTGCGACCCCGGCTGCTTGCCCTTCTCCAAAACGGCGACCGGCACGTCGCCCAGTCCTTCCGCCAGCTCCGGCTGCTCCTCGAAAAGCTGGCCGAGACGGATTGCGCAGGCGAGACCGGCAGGCCCGGCACCGACGATCAGGACACCGACGTCGATCCGCTCGTCTGGTGGGTCTGTGGGCTCAGCGACGAACTCGGCCGCATTGAACGGCGGCGGGTACTCCGCAGGCCTGACGCTCATTTGCGCTGCTCGACGAGCTGGGTCAGCTTCGGGACGACCTCGTTCAGGTCGCCGACGACTCCCAGATCGGCGAACTCGAAGATCGGCGCGTTCGGGTCCTTGTTGATCGCGATCACGACGCCGGATCCCTGCATGCCCACCTTGTGCTGGATCGCGCCGGAGATGCCGCACGCGATGTAGAGCTTGGGCGAGACCGTCTTGCCGGTCTGCCCGACCTGCGTCGCGTACGGGTACCAACCCGCGTCCACGACCGCGCGAGTGGCCGCCACCGCCCCGCCGAGCGCCTTGGCCAGAGCCTCGACGAGCGAGAAGTTCTCCGGGCTCCCGAGCCCGCGCCCGCCGGCGACGATCACGTCCGCGTCCTCGATCGACGGTCCCTCGCTCTCGGCATGCGCCTGCTCGAGCATGGTCGCCTGCGTCGAGAAGTCCTCGAACTGCGGGGAGAGATCGCTGACCTCGGCCTCGCCGCCGGTTTCGGCCGGGTCGAACGTGCCGGGCCTGAACATGGCGAGCCGGGGCTCGCTCGTCCAGCCCACGTCGACGTAGACGGTGTCCTCGAGGGCGGGCCGCTTGCCGACGAGTTTCCCGTTGTCCTGCACGAGGTCGACCAGATCCCAGTTGAGGCCGGCGTCGAGCCGCGCCGCCAGACCCGCGGCGACATCGGCCGAGAGCACGGAGGCGGCGAAGAGCACGGTGTCGACACCTTCCTCGCGAACCAGATGGGCCAGAGCGTCGACCCTCGGCTGCGGGAGCGGCGCCTCGAGCGTGGGGTCGTCCGCGACGAACACCTTCGCTGCCCCAAAGCGCCCGGCCTGGGCCGCCACGTCTTTGACCCCGGACCCGAGCACGACGCCTGCGACCTCGTCTCCGAGTTGCGCAGCCTTGCCCAGGACGCCGAGTGCGCCCTTCTGCAGCTCGCCCTCGTGATGCTCGAGGAAAACCGCGATCACAGCAGCTTCCGTTCCACGAGGAAATCGGCGATCTTCTCGGCGGCGCTGCCGTCGTCCTCGATCTTCAGTGCGTCGCCGCGGGATGGAGGGTCGTTCAACGCCACGACTGAGGTCCGCGATCCCGCTTCCCCGACGCTGTCGGCTTCGAGGTCGAGATCGCTCGCCGAGACGGTCTCCTGCGGCTTCTTCTTGGCACCCATGATCCCCTTGAGCGACGGGTACCGCGGCTCGTTGATCGCATCCGAGACGGCGACGACCGCCGGGAGCGGGGCCTCGATCACGTCGTAGCCGAACTCCGTCTGCCGCTTGCCCTTGACCTTTCCGTCGGCGACCTCGAGCTCGGCGACCTGCGAGATCACCGGCCGGCGAAGGCGGTCGGCCACGGCTGCCCCGAGGACTGCACCGTCGGAGTCGCCTCCCTGCTGGCCGAAGACGACGAGCTCGGCGCCCTCGCGCTCGAGCGCGGCCGCCAGCACGCGCGAGGTGGCCACCAGATCGGAGCCGGCCACCTGCTCGTCGCTGACCAGGACGGCGCGGTCCGCGCCCATCGCCAGAGCCTTGCGGAGCGAGTCGAGTGCCCGCTCGGGCCCCATCGAGACGAGGACGACCTCGCCGTCCCCGTTGCGCTCCTTGATCTGCAGAGCCTCCTCGACGGCCTGGGTGTCGAAGTGGTTCAGAGCGCCCTCACCCGAGCGATCGAGCCGCTTCGTCTGCGGGTCGATCCGCTTCGTGACCGTGGCGTCCGGGACGTGTTTCACACAAACGGCGATCTTCATCGGGGAAGGACTCTAACTTCACGATGACGAAGCCTGACCGACGGAATCGTCTGCTAGCCTCCCGCACTTCGGACGGCCCGGCCCTTATGACTCGTTTCCGGACGACAGCCCGAGCTTTTCTCCTGTTCGCCCTTTTTGGCCTCCTGGCGGGGACCGCGGCGGCAAAATCGCCCGAACCCGTAGTCCGGTTGCCTGCGAAGCCGGCCAAGCCAGCGATTCAGGGCAAGCAGATCGTCTTTCCCGTGCTCGGCCGCACCCAGCTGACGAACAGCTTCGGCGACCCGCGAGGGCAGGGTGCGCACGAGGGTGAAGACATCATGGCCCCACGCAGGGCACCCGCCATCGCCGCCGAGGCCGGCAAGGTCCGGTTCTACGCGGGCTCGGGCCGCGCCGGCTGCATGCTCTACCTGTACGGCGACAGCGGCACGAAGTACCTCTACGTCCACCTGAACAACGACCTCACGATGTCGAACGACAATCGTGGGACCTGCGTCCAGGGCGTCGCCTTCCCGAGAGGCCTCAAGGACGGGCAGCGCGTGCTCGCGGGTCAGCCGATCGGATTGGTCGGCGACTCGGGCGACGCGAACGGAGTCAGCCCGCACCTCCATTTCGAGATGCGCCCGGGCGGCGGCGCAGCAATCGACCCCTATCCGCACCTCAGGGTCGCGAAGCGTCTCCTCTTCTACGCCGCACCGGGAACGATCTTCACGCTGGCCATGACCGGCAAGGTAGTGGCCGCCGGCGGCGAGCAGCTGAGGGTGAACGTCGGGACGCTTCGCGGCTCCCCGATGGGCATCACGCTCCGCAACCTCGGGCGCGGGCTGAGGATCACGGTGCCGGTCGGGTCGATGATCGAACGCTCACGGCCCGGCGGGGCAGCGGTACCGGTAGGCCTCGCCACCGCGAAGCCGGGCGAGACCGTGTCCCTGTGGACGGAGGCTGCGATCGCCACCCCGGAAGCGCAGCTGGGCAAGGCCGGCGCGTTGATCGCCGAGCGCGTCCTGCTGGCCCCTGCCGCCTAGTTGCCGGTGAAGCGCGGCTCACGCTTCTCCGCGAACGCGGTCAGCCCCTCTTTGGCATCCGCGCTGGAGAAGAGCTCGCCGAAGTAGTCCGCCTCGCGCTCCAGGTTTTCGCCGTGGTCGCCGGCGAGGGCACGATTGACCGACTCCTTGGCAGCCGCAAGGGCGAGCGGAGCCTTCGACGCCAGCCCGTGGGCGACCTCGAGCGTCTTCGGCAGCAGCTCGCCCGGCTCGTAGACCGCGTTCACGAGCTCGATCCGCAGCGCTTCCTCGGCGTCGATCACGCGTCCGGTCAGGATGAGCTCCTTCGCGAGCCCGATGCCGACCGCGCGCGCCAGGCGCTGCGTGCCGCCCCACCCCGGGATGATCCCGAGATTGACCTCGGGCTGGCCGAGCTTCGCGTTCGAGGACGCGTACCGAAAGTCGCAGGCGAGCGCGACTTCGCAGCCGCCGCCGAGCGCAAACCCGTTGATCGCGGCGATCGTCGGCTTGGGCATCGTCTCGAGCAGGTGCCCGACCTCGTGGCCGAGGTTGCCCCACTCCTTCGCGCCGTCGACGTCGAGGCCGCTCATGTACTTGATGTCCGCTCCCGCCGCGAAGGCCCGCTCGCCCGCCCCGGTCAGGACGACGACCCGTGCCTCGGGGTCCTCGGCGAGCTCACGGAGGTGGTCGCGCAACTCGGTCAGCGTGGCGAGGTCGAAGGCGTTCAGCGCATCCGGGCGGTTGACAGTGAGGACGGCGACGCCGTCCTCACGCGCCAGGTCGACGCTCAAACCGTGACCTTCTCTTTGAGGAAGTCGACGATCTCGCCCGTGTGCGAGCCCGGCGTGAAGACCTGAGCCACGCCGAGCCGCAAGAGCTCCTCGGAGTCCTCGCTCGGAATCGTGCCGCCCACCACGACCAGCACGTCCTCGGCCCCGTTCTCCTTCAGCCCGTCGAGGATGCGGGGGACGAGCGTCATGTGCGCTCCGGAGAGGATCGAGATGCCGACGGCGTCGGCGTCCTCCTGGACGGCGGTCTCGACAATCTGCTCCGGCGTCTGGTGCAGGCCGGTGTAGATCACTTCCATCCCGGCATCGCGGAGCGCGCGTGCAATGATCTTGGCACCCCGGTCATGGCCGTCGAGACCGGGCTTGGCGATCACGACTCTGATCTTCCCTGCCACGCCGCGGAGTATAGGAATCGAAGTAAAAAGGGAAGATTCGGGTCGAGGTGAACGTCTAGTGAACAGGACGATGTGCGCATGAAGCTGACCGTGGTCGGGTGCTCCCCCGCTTGGCCCAATCCTGGCGGGGCTCAATCCGGGTACCTCTTGGAGGGACCTGGGCGGCTTCTGCTCGACTGCGGGCCGGGTGTGCTCGCCCGTCTGCGAGAGAGCTACAGCACGAACGGGTGGCCCGAGGTCGACGCCATCGCCATCACCCACTTCCACCTCGACCACTGGGGCGATCTCGTTCCCTGGGTCTGGGGAACCATGTGGGGCCTGGGGCACGACAAGCAGCGCCCCGAGCTCTGGTTGCCGCCTGGCGGACGCGAGGAGCTGGCGGCGTTCGGTACGCGCTTCGGGACGCCGGACATGTTCGTTCGCGTCTTCGAGCCGAAGGAGTACGTCGAGGGTGAGCCCTTCACTGCGGCGGGCCTCGAGGTCACCGCGGTGCGGCTCCCCCACTACACGGTGCAGACCTACGGGTTCCGCGTCTCGAATCACACGACGACGCTCGCCTATTCAGGCGACTCGGGCCCGAGCGAGAAGCTGGCCGACCTCGCCGAGAAGGTCGACCTCTTCCTGTGCGAGGCGACGCTCAAGGACGGCGAGTCGGACGGCCAGCCCCGGGGTCACCTCTCCGCCGACGAGGCGGTCTCGGCCTTCGAGGCGTCGGGCGCCAAGCGGCTGGTGCTCACGCACCGCCCCCAGGAGCTTGGGAACGTCGACGGGCTCGAGCAGGCCAAAGACGGCCTGGAGTTAGACGTCTAGCGAGGTGGTCCCCGCCCACGGGGCGGGGACTCGCCGAAAGTGCTTCGCACTGTCGGCGACTCAAAGCACACCCCGGGTGTTGCAGGGGCGCCTCCGCTAGAGCTCGGAAGACCTCATCGATTCGTAGTCGCGAAGCGCGCGCCGGTTCTCGCGCCAGCTGCGGATGCCGACGACGAGCGGCACGAGCAGCACCGCGCCGAGGAGCGCGATCGGCGCGATGATCCAGCCTGCGCCGATGGGGGAGTCGAGGCCCTCTGTGTTCTCCGGAGCGAGGTTCGTGCCGCCGAGGACACCCCCTCCGCCACCGCCTCCGCCACCGCCGCCCCCGACGGTCGCTGCGGCCGGGGTGCCACTCGGCGTCCAAGAACTGACCAACCAGTGCCGCTCGCGACCGGCGCCACGCGCGGTCATGTCCATGTTGAAGGACATCGGATTCAGCTTCGAAACCGACGACGGCACCAGCAACAAAGTGAGGCCGAGCTCGTTACGGAACGAATAGTCCACGCGCACGCGCGCCTCCGTGGCCGGGTACGGGATGACCGGGATCTCCCCGCGTGCCCATTGCGAACGGGTCAGCCCTGCTCGGAGGTCCGGGGCGGCCAGTGCGTACGAGTCCTCGACGTGGCGGCGGGCGACCGCGGTGTTCACGAATTTGAGCGCGGTGTCGAGCGCCAGTGCACGGTCGGTCTTGCTGAGCTTCACCGGGGTCGGCTCCCTGTAGACCTGTATGGGGTCGTCGCGCAGCGTCTCCTTCTCAGGATGCGCTGTGTTCCGGAAGACGATCCCGACCGTCACAGCGCTGCCGAGGACGAGCATGATCGCGCCGATCCAGAACGTTCGGCGCCGCCTTCGCGGAGACGAAAACCAGCCCCTCACGATTCCAAGGATAGAGGCAGTCTCGGCGCGGGCGAAGTCGACGCCCGCGGCAGGATCAGCGGTTGAAGGTGTCGGGTACTGCGGCCGGCGAGTACGGGGCCCAGTAGTCGACGAGCCACCTCGCGCCGAACTTCTTCACCGTGATGTTGAACGTCTGTGGCTTCTCGCCCGATCCGTCTTTCGGGAGCAGCGAGACGGTGAAGCCGACCTCTTTCGGATGCGACCAGTCGAGGCGCACCGGCGCGCGCGAGACAGAGGCGATGTCGTACGGAATGACCGGGATCTCGCCGGTCAGCCATTGCTTGTATGTGATGCCCTCCTTGATGGTCGGGCCCGAGATCTTCCAGGCCCGCGCGAGGTTCTTCCGGGCGACCGCCGTGTTGATGAACTGGGCCACGACCTTCCGCGCCTCGGGAGACGGTGGAACCGTCCGCGGCTCGTTGATCAGCTGCGCCGGGCCGCCGCTGTCCGTCGTCGGATCGTCGTCCTTCGGCGAGTTCAACACCTGGAGGAACGTGATCACACCGAGCGCAAGGATCGCGCCGGCAGCCCAGGGGAGCGCCCGCTGGAACTTTCTCGATGCAAGGAGGGTTTGAAGCCGATTCATCGCGCTAACAGGTTAGACGTCGAACCCCTCGTGAGGTTAGGTCGGTGAGGAGCGGTTCTCGCCTGACGAGCAGATTGCACGCCCAAGCCAGACTGAAGTCTGGCACGGGATTGCCTTTCGTCTGGGGCTTCGCCTCTAGAAGACTGGCGTTTCTCGCCAGACGCCCCAGACGGCCCTCAGTGCCTCACACATCTCCCCCATGGTCACGTACGCGCGCGAGGCCTCGACGATCGGCGGCATCAGGTTCCGATCCTCGACCGAGGCTGCCTCCTGCAACCGCGCCAGCGCCGCCTCGACGGCACCCGAGTCGCGCCGCGCCCGCACGGCCTGGACCCGCGCGATCTGCTCGTCCTCGAGCGCCGGATCGACGCGCAGCAGCTCGATCGGAGGCTCTTCCTCAGCCTGGTAGCGGTTGACGCCGACGATGATGCGCTGCTTCGCCTCCACCTCGGACTGGTACCGGAAGGACGCGTCGGCGATCTCGCGCTGGAAGAAGTTCTCCTTGATCGCGGGGATCACGCCGCCGAGCTTGTCGATCCGGTCGAAGTACTCGTAGGCCTCTTTCTCGAGACGATTCGTCAGGTCCTCGACGTACCAGGAGCCGCCCAGCGGATCGATCGTGTTGACGACGCCGGTCTCGTGCGCGATCACCTGCTGCGTGCGGAGCGCGATCCGCACCGCGTGCTCGGTCGGGAGCGCGAGCGCCTCGTCGAACGAGTTCGTGTGCAGCGACTGGGTGCCTCCGAGCACGGCCGACATCGCCTCGAGCGCGGTGCGGACGATGTTCACCTCGGGCTGCTGAGCGGTCAGCGAGACGCCGGCGGTCTGCGTGTGGAAGCGCATCAGCCAGGAGCGCGGGTTGCGCGCGCCATAGCGCTCCCTCAGCTCGCGAGCCCAGATCCTGCGGGCCGCTCTGTACTTGGCGATCTCCTCGAAGAAGTCCAGGTGCGCGTTGAAGAAGAACGACAGGCGCGGCGCGAAGTCGTCCACGTCGAGCCCGCGCTCCACGGCTGCCTCGACGTACGCGAACCCGTTGGCGAGCGTGAACGCGAGCTCCTGCGGGGCGTTCGAGCCGGCCTCGCGGATGTGGTACCCGGAGATCGACACCGGGTGCCAGCGCGGCATCTCCTCGGCGCAGAACTCGATCATGTCCACGACCAGGCGCATCGAAGGCTCGGGCGGGAAGATCCATTCCTTCTGCGCGATGTACTCCTTGAGGATGTCCGTCTGGATCGTCCCGCGGAGCTCGGCGCGCGGCACGCCCTGCTGCTCGGCGACGCAGACGTAGAACGCAAGCGCCATCGCCGCCGTCGAGTTGATCGTCATCGACGTCGAGACTTCGCCCAGCGGGATCCCGGAGAAGAGCGTCTCCATGTCGTCGAGGGAGTCCACCGCCACGCCCTCGCGGCCGACCTCGCCGAGTGAGCGCGGGTGGTCCGAGTCGTAGCCCATCAACGAGGGCATGTCGAAAGCGGTCGAGAGCCCGGTCTGGCCGTGCTCGAGGAGATACCGGAAGCGCTCGTTCGTCTCGGCCGCAGTGCCGAAGCCGGCGAACTGGCGCATCGTCCAGAGCTTCCCGCGGTACATCGACGGATAGACCCCTCGCGTGAAGGGATAGACCCCCGGGTAGCCGAGGTCGTTCTCGTAGTCGATCTCGACGTTGTCGGGGCCGTAGAGGGGGTCGTTCGGGAGGCTCGAGATGGTCGAGTTGAGCTCGCCTTCACGCTCGGGAGTCGCGTCGTAGAGCTCGCGTCGCCAGTCGTCCATGCCCGTCAGGCCGCGCCGATCCTCGGTCAGAGCCATACGGCCATTCTACGGCGCGCTCGATCCCTCATTCTGAGGCCCCTTTTTGCCGATGGGAGGCGAGGAGTGTCCAGCAAGCCCCAGAGACTGACGCTGCGGATCGCGGCCTACACGTGCGTTGCGCTGCTGTTTGCCGCGGGCGCGATCCTCTGGTTCGTCAATTCTCGCGCGACGTCACAGGCCGAGACCCAGGCGGTCAACCGCGCACAGTTCATCGCCGACGCCTTGCTGCACGACGAGCTGAGAGAGGCCGATTTCGTGCGCCCAGTGACGGGCCCGCGTCGTGTCCAGCTCGACCAGATCTTTCAGCGCGTCGTCCACACCGAGGGGATGCTGCGCATGAACCTGATCGCCCCGAGCGGTCAGATCACGTACTCGACGAGCCCGGCCCTGATCGGAAGCAGGCCTCCCCACGAACAAGGGGCGCTCGAACCGGTCCTGGACGGGAAGGGCGTCAGCCATGTCGACGAGATCGAACTGGAAGGACGCGGGATCAAGGTTCTCGAGACGTATCTCCCGGTTCAACCTCTAGGCGGGGGCCCGGTCGGGGTCTTCGAGCTCTACCAGGACTACGACGCCGGTGTGACCGCCCAGGCTCGGAAGACGCTCTATCCGGTCGCAGGCTTTCTCGCGATCGCGATCTTCGTTCTCTGCGCGGCGCTCGTCCCGATTCTCCGCCGCGTCACCGCTGCGGTCGAGATCCGCAACCGGCAGCTGGTCCAGCAGGCCTCGCGCCTCGAGCAGTCGCTGGCCGCAGCCCAGGACGCGCAGATGGAAGCCGAGAACGCGCGCCGCACCCTGAGCGACCAGAACCGGCGACTGTTGGAGCTCGACCGGCTGAAGGATGAATTCTTGTCCCTCGTCTCGCACGAGCTTCGTACGCCGCTGACCTCCATCCGCGGCTACCTCGATCTCGTCCTCGACGAGGAGGCCGGCGAGCTCAATCCCGAGCAGCGCCGATTCCTCAAGGCCGTGGAGCGGAACTCCGGGCGGCTCCTGCGCCTCGTAGGCGACCTCCTGTTCGTCGCGCAGGCCGACGCCGGCCGGCTCACCCTGGAGCGCGCCAAGGTCGACGTCGCCGCTCTCGCGGCCGACTGCGTCGAAGCGGCGCGCCCTGTCGCCGACCAAAGGTCGATCGAGCTGCACCTGGCGGCAGTGCCCGTGCCGGCCCTCGTGGGCGACCGCGGCCGCCTGGCCCAGGTGCTCGACAATCTGGTTTCGAACGCCCTCAAGTTCACGCCCGAGGGAGGACGTGTCGAGGTTCGTACGTCCGTGACCGACGAGTTCGTCCGCCTCGAGGTCGAGGACTCGGGGATCGGGATTCCTGTGGAAGAGCAGCCCCGCCTCTTCGAGCGCTTCTTCCGGGCAGCGTCGGCAACCGAGCAGGCGATTCCGGGCACCGGGCTCGGGCTCGCAATCGTGAAGGCGATCGTCGAGGCCCACGCGGGCCGGATCGAGGTCGTGAGTGCTCCCGGCAAGGGGACGACGTTCACGGTCGAGCTTCCACTCCGCGAAGCCCAGTCCGTCGAGCCCGTGGAGGTGGCCGCGTGATCGGGCCGGCTCCGAGCAACCGCCCGCTGGTCCTCGTCGCCGACGACGACGAAGACATCCTGGCCCTCGTCACGTTTCGCCTCGAGCGAGCAGGCTGCGACGTCGTCAAGGCGCGCACCGGTGACGAGGCGCTTCGCGTCGCGCTCGAGCAGGTTCCGGCCCTGGCCGTGCTCGACGTGATGATGCCGGGACTCGACGGCTACCAGGTGACACGCGAGCTCCGCCGGGCAGAGGCGACGAGCACGATGCCGATCATCCTGCTCACCGCGCGGGCCCAGGAGTCCGACGTGGCCCGAGGTCTGGCGGCGGGCGCCGACGAGTACGTCAAGAAGCCGTTCGACGCCCGCGACCTTCGCGAGCGGGTAGAGCGCCTGCTCAGCCGTGGCCTGGCCCGGCCGGCCTAGACGACCTTCCGAGGCTCGCGCTACGCTCGGCGCGCGTTGGCCAAGATCCTGATCGTCGAAGACGACGCGGACACGCGGGAGCTGCTCAAGGCTCGCCTGCATGCCTGGGGCTACGAGAGTGCCTTCGCCTTTGACGCAGTCTCGGCGATCTCGGTGACACGCGAGGAGAAGCCGGACCTGATCCTGCTCGACATGGGGCTGCCGGGCGGCGACGGCGTCGTCGTCATGGACCGACTGCAATCCTTCCCCGCTCTCGCGCACATCCCGGTGATCGTCGTCAGCGCGCGCGACGTCGGCCCGACCGCAGCCCGGGCCGCGGCAGCCGGAGCCAGCGCCTACGTGCAGAAGCCGATCGACAACGACGAGCTTCTGGCCGCCGTGCGCAAAGCGCTCGGCGAGGAGGAGTACTAGCGACGCACGGGCCGGTACCGGTAGCCGAAGCCGCGAACGGTCTCGATGACGTCGCTCTCCGCGCCCAGCTTCTTGCGCAGGTAGCCGACGTAGAGCTTCACCTGGTCGCGGGAAGCTTCTCCACTTCCCCCCCACGCCAGCTCGAGGAGCTGGTCGTGCCCGAGAACCTGGTTCGGGTGCCGCACGAAGGCCGCGAGCAGGTTGTACTCGAGCGGCGTCAGCGCTGCTTCGCGTCCGTGGACGCTGACCGTCCGCTGGACGAAATCGACCTCCAAGAGCCCGTCGCTGTACGCGCCGGACTCCTCGTTCCTGGGCGAGGCCCGCCGGAGCAGGGCGTCGACCCGCGCCAGGAGCTCCTCGCGCGCGAACGGCTTCGTCACGTAGTCGTCCGCGCCCGCTCGTAGCCCGCGCACGCGGTCCGTCTCGGTGTCCTTCGCGGTCAACATGAGCACGGGCACGTCGCTCAGCTCGCGGATGCGCTCGAGGGTCTGCCATCCGTCCATCTCCGGCATCGCCACGTCCAGGAGGACGAGATCGGGGCGCAGCGCATGGAACCTGCGGAGGGCCGCGAGCCCGTTCGTTTCCTCGTGGACCTCGAAACCGGCCCGTCTCAGCAGCTCGTGCAGGAGCAGACGAATGTCGTCGTCGTCGTCCACGACGAGCACGGAACCACGGATTGAAGCCGGATTAGACAGAAAACCGTCCCTCGCATGAGGGATTCTTGACGCCTCATACGATTTTCATACCCAACGCCGCCTTCCTTCCTACTCGGCCGATCGAAAACAAGTCGTAGGAATGGCGAGCACCAATCTCACGCGGCCCAATAGGCGCCCGGCACTCACCGGGCGCCTCCCCCTCTTTTCGGCGAAGCCCCCTATGCGGTGGGCGGCGGCGCTGGCGGTGCTCGGCTGTGTCCTCGCTGCCGGTGTGCTCACGCATGGCGGTGGCGAGAGCGCGTCCAGCTCGGACCAGTTCCTGACCCAGGCACTCGGCGAGAAGCGGCCCGGGGCTCCTCTCGTGAGGCGTCCCGCGCCGGGCGTCCGGGTCAGGCTCGACTCCTCGGGCTTCCGCGTTTCGCGCAAGCAGACGCAGATCGGGATCTCGCTGGCCGGCGCCAAGCGCGGCAACTGGGATCGCTTCGCGGACGGCGTGTCGCGCCCTACGGCATACGGACAGGAGACGATCGTCGTCGACTCCACCGGCACCGAGCAGTTCCTCACCGTCGAGCGCCGCCAGGGCACGCGCGACTGGCAGTGGCAGCTCGACACCGACGCGCAGCCGCGGCTTCAGCCCGACGGCTCGATCCTCTACGGCGCCGGCCTCGCTCGCACCCCGCCGGTCGCCATCCTCGACGCCGGCGGCAAGGACGTCACTCCCGACGGCCTGCGCTGGTCGCTCCGCGAGCGGGAGGGCTCATGGCGCCTCGGCCTGCGGCTCGACGACTCGAAGCTTCCGCTCCCGTATGTCGTCGACCCGGCCGTGGACTACCCGTCACCTCTCTACCTTTCGAGCCAGGCCTCGACCGAGACTGGCTCCTGGAAGCTGATCACCGCGGCGCCCAGCGCTGCCAACGTCGCGACCAACACGACGCCGGCCCGGAACGTGACCGGCTACTACCTCTGGATCCCTGGCGCGGGGAATGTGACTCCCGTTGCGCCCCCGGCCACCCCGACCGGCACGGGCTGGGTGCTCGACACGGCAGGCGGCACGGGATTCCCGACCGGCAACTGGACCTTCACGATCACGACCGACATCCCCGACGCCACCCTTGTCGCCGGCAGCGCGATCCTGAACGTCGGCATCTGGAAGGGGACGATCGCCGGCGGCGTCTTCACGTCCACCGGCACCGTGCTCGCCCCGACGGACGACCCGGCGGCTCAGAACCTCCGCACGGGCGTGAACCCCGTCACGACCAACGTGACCATTTCCGTTCCCCGCTTCGCGTTGGCCGCGAACGAACGGCTCTTCGTCGAGTTTCGGCGGAACCAGGTCGCCAACATCAACTCGAACACGGCGACCCAGCGCCGCTTGACCTTCGAGGTCAACGCCGGCGCCACCGACCAGATCGCGCATCCGACAGCCGACGACGTGGCGCCGGTCAACGCGATGTCGATCACGGCGGCAACGGGCGCCTACTACAACGCCGGGACGCTCTACTACAAGAGCGACGCGGCCGGCAGCTTCTCGTTCTCCAACGCCCTGAGCGACGGCGGGTCCGGGCCCTACAGCACGACGTTCCCGGCGATCGGCACGACCGGCTGGACACATGCCTTGGAGACGGACACGACAGGCCCGCCCTACGTCTCGAGCACGTACAGCTGGACGCCGAACCCGACGAACCCGGCCAACCAAACGCTCATCGGCACGGATGCCGCGCTGCAGAGCGCCAACCAGGTCGTCTCGTTCGTCAGCGACACGAGCCTCCCGACAGGCATGTCGGCATCGGTCACGGCGGGCTATTTCACCTCGCTCTCCGTCCCCGTCACGCTTGCCAACGGCAGCGACACCGGCTCGGGCATCAACGCCGGATCCGGCATCGTCGAGCGCGACGAGGCGCCGCTCGACAACAGCGACGGAACCTGTGACGCCTTCCCGGGCTCGTGGGCGACGGTCACCCTCTCGGGCGGCAACGACACCACCGTGGTCAACGGCAAGTGCTACCGGTACCGCCTCAAGATCTCGGACAACGTCGGTAACCAGGGCACCTCGGGCGCGAGCGCGACCGCCAAGGTCGAGACCTCGCCGCCGAGCGACCCCACGCTCTCGTACGGCTCATTCACGAACACGGCACTGAACGGCGGCGTCGTCTACTACCGCCCGGGCGCGGCCGGCGGCCAGTTCCAGGTCACTGCCGCCGGGTCGACCGACTCGGAGTCCGGCCTCGCGAGCTACTCGTTCCCGGCAGCCGCCTCCGGCTGGAGCGTCTCCGGCGCCGGCGCCTCGCGCACGTACAGCCACTCCGGTGCGCCGACGGATCCGGCCGAGCCGAACAACGTGCTCGCGACGAACGGGGCCGGCCTCAACTCCGGCAACGTCTCTTTCACAGTCACGCCCGACTCCACGGGCCCGAGCGTCACCGCGCCGACCGTCACGGCCGGCTACTTCACGACGACCTCGGTCGCCGTCACGCTGAACGGCGGCACTGACGGCGGCTCGGGTGTCGCGGCAGGCTCGAGCGTGGTCGAGCGGGACGAAGCCCTGCTCGACAACAGCGACGGAACCTGTGACGCCTTCCCCGGCTCGTGGGCGACGGTCACCCTCTCCGGCGGCAACGACACCACTGTGGTCAGCGGCAAGTGCTACCGCTACCGCGAGCAGCTCTCCGACAACGTCGGCAACCAGGGCTCGTCGAGCGCCGGCAACACGGCGAAAGTCGACACGAGCGCGCCCAGCGACCCCTCGCTCTCCTACGGGTCCTTCACGAACGCGGCGCTGAACGGCGGCGTCGTCTGGTACCGGCCGAGCGCGGGCACCGGCCAGTTCCAGGTGACCGCGAACGGATCGACCGATCTGCAGTCCGGCATCGCGAGCCACGCTTTCCCGGCAGCGGCTTCGGGCTGGAGCGTCTCCGGCTCGGGGAACGCACGCACCTACAGCCATTCAGGCAGCCCCTCCAACCCGGGCGAGCCCAACAACGTGCACGCGACGAACGGCGCCGGGCTCAACTCCAACGACCTCTCCTTCACCGTCACGCCTGACTCGACGTCCCCCTCGGTCACGGCCCCAGGAGTCACGGCCGGTTACTACACATCGACCTCGGTCGCAGTCACGCTCAACGGCGGCACCGACGGAGAGTCGGGCGTCAACGCCGGCTCGAGCGTCGTCGAGCGAGACGAGGCCCCGCTCGACAACAGCGACGGAAGCTGTGACGCCTTCCCCGGCTCGTGGGCGACGGTCACCCTCTCCGGCGGCAACGACACGAGCGTGGTGAGCGGCAAGTGCTACCGCTACCGCGAGCTGCTCTCCGACCGCGTGGGCAACCAGGGCACCTCGAGCGCGAGCGCGACCGCCAAGGTCGACACCTCGGCGCCGAGCGATCCATCGCTCTCGTTTGGATCCTTCACGAACGCTGCGGCCAACGGCGGAGTCGTCTGGTACCGCCCTGCGGCCGGCACCGGCCAGTTCCAGGTGACGGCCAGCTCGAGTGACGTGCAGTCCGGCATCGCGAGCCACACCTTCCCGGCAGCGGCTTCGGGCTGGAGCGTCTCCGGCGCCGGCGCTTCGCGCACCTACAGTCACTCCGGCGCGCCGACCAATCCGGCCGAGCCGAACAACGTGCGCTCGACCAACGGTGCCGGGCTCGATTCCAACGACGTGTCTTTCACGGTCACGCCGGACTCGACGGGGCCGGCGGTCACGGCGCCTACCGTCGTCGCGGGTTACTTCACCGCGCTTTCCGTCCCGGTCACGCTGAACGGCGGCACCGACGGCGAGTCCGGGGTCAACGCCGGCTCGAGCGCCGTCGAGCGCGACGAGGCTCCGCTCGACAACGGCGACGGGACCTGCGACGCCTTCCCGGGCTCCTGGTCGACGGTCACCCTCTCGGGCGGCAACGACACGACGGTCGTCAGCGGTAAGTGCTACCGCTACCGCGAGCTCCTGTCCGACAGCGTCGGCAACCAGGGCACCTCCGGAGCGAGCGCGACCGCGAAGGTCGAGACCTCGATCCCGACCGATCCTGCACTCTCCTTCAGCGCGTTCACGAACGCTGCCGCGACCGGAGCGACCGTCTACTTCCGCCCCGGCGTCGCCGGTGGCTTCCGTGTCTCGGCTGCCTCGAGCGACACCGAGTCCGGCGTCGCGAGCTTCGCCTTCCCTGCGCTCGGCGCCGGCTGGTCGGGCTCGCAGTCCGAGCGAGCGACTACGACTACTCGTTCACGGGCGCAGCGGCCGATCCGGCTGAGCCGAACAACGTGCGCTCGACGAACGGCGCCGGGCTCAACTCGAACAACGTCTCTTTCACCGTGACACCGGATTCGATTGCTCCGAGCGTCACCGCTCCGAGTGTCACCGCCGGCTTCTACACCGCTCTGTCTGTCGCGGTCGCGCTGAACGGCGGCACCGACGGCGACTCCGGCGTCAGCGCCGGATCGAGCGTCGTCGAGCGCGACGAGGCCCTGCTCGACAACGGTGACGGCAGCTGCGACGCCTTCCCGGGCTCGTGGGCGACCGTCACCCTCTCCGGCGGCAACGACACGAGCGTGGTGAGCGGCAAGTGCTACCGCTACCGCGAACTCCTGAGCGACCGCGTCGGCAATCAGGCCGCTTCGGGTGCGAGCAACACGGCCAAGGTCGACACCTCGGCGCCGGGCGCGCCGGGCCTCAGCTACGGCTCGCTGACCAACGCAGCAGTCACCGGCGACACCGTCTACTTCCGCCCCTCGGCCGCCACCGGCCAGTTCCAGGTCACGGCGAGCTCGAGCGACGTCCAGTCCGGCATCGCCTCGCACAGCTTCCCGGCCGCAGCCTCGGGCTGGAGCGCCTCCGGCTCGGGCAACGCCCGCACCTACAGCCACAGCGGCTCGCCCAGCGATCCGGCCGAGCCGAACGACGTCTCGGCCACGAACGGCGCCGGCCTCGCCTCCGCCGCTTCGAGTTTCACCGTCACTCCTGACGCCAGCGCACCGAGCGGGATCTCCGCCTCCGTCACCGGCGGCTACTACACCGCCCTCTCGATCCCGGTCACCCTGAGCAACGGCTCCGACACCGGCTCCGGCATCGACGCCGCGAGCGGCATCGTCGAGCGCGACGAAGCACCGCTCGACAACAGCGACGGCTCCTGCGACGCCTTCCCCGGCTCCTGGGCCACCGTCACCCTCTCCGGCGGCAACGACACCACGGTCACCAGCGGCACCTGCTACCGCTACCGCTACCTCCTCTCCGACCGCGTCGGCAACCAAGCAACCTCAGGCGCCAGCGCCACTGCCAAGGTCGACAGCTCGGCCCCGGCCGCGCCGGGCCTCAGCTACGGGTCACTCTCGAACGCCATCCTCAACCTCGGCGTCGTCTACTACCTCCCAAGCGCCGCGAGCGGTCAGTTCGCGGTCACTGCCGCCTCGACCGACGGCCAGTCCGGCATCGCCTCCTACGGCTTCCCCGCAGGCGCGTCCGGCTGGAGCGTCTCCGGCTCGGGCGACACGCGCACCTACAGCCACTCCGGCTCGCCCGCCGACCCGGCCGAGCCGAACGACGTCACCGCGGTCAACGGCGCCGGCCTGACGTCGGGCGCGACGAGCTTCACCGTCACCCCCGACGCGAGCGCGCCGACGACTTCGATCCAGTGCGACGGAGGTTCCTGTGCGGGCGGCTGGTACACCGCCGACGTCTCGATCTCGCTGTCTTCGGTTGACGGCGGCTCGGGCCTGAACGAGATTCGCTACACGACCGACGGCTCCGACCCCAGCCCGATCAACGGGACCGTCTACGCCTCGGCCTTCACCATCTCCAGCGCGACCACGATTCGCTTCCGCGGCTACGACCGCCTCGGCAACGAAGAGGCCGTCGGCCAGCAGGTCATCCAGATCGACCCGAGCGCGCCGTCCACGTCAGCTTCGGCGGCCAACGTCGCCGGCTCGGCCCACTGGAACGGCTCCGGCACCGTCTTCTATCGCCCCGGCGGCTCCGGTTCGTTCGACCTGACGGCGACGGTCACCGACGCGCAGTCGGGCCCGCAGAAGGCGAACTTCCCGAACGTGACGGGCTTCGGCGCCGGTGGCGACGACACGACGGTTCCGTTCAGCAAGCCCTACAGCTACACGGGCTCTCCCGCGGAGCCCGGCTCGCAGACGGTCACCGGCTACAACAACGCCAATGCCAGCTCGACGGCCTCCGTCGCGATCACTGCCGACTCGAGCGCACCGAGCGGGATCTCCGCGTCGGTCACGGGCGGCTACTACACGGCGCTCTCGATCGCGGTCACGCTCGACAACGGCTCCGACACCGGCTCCGGGATCGACGCCGCGAGCGGCATCGTCGAGCGCGACGAAGCGCCGCTCGACAACGGCGACGGCTCCTGCGACGCCTTCCCGGGCTCCTGGAGCAGCGTCACGCTGAGCGGCGGCAACGACATCACGGTCACCAGCGGCAACTGCTACCGCTACCGCTACCTCCTCTCCGACCGCGTCGGCAACCAGGCCACCTCAGGCGCCAGCGCAACGGCCAAGATCGACACCTCCGCGCCGGCTGCTCCGGCCCTCAGCTACGGCTCGCTGGCCAACGCAGCGGTCACCGGCGACACCGTCTACTTCCGCCCCTCGGCCGGCACCGGCCAGTTCCAGGTCACGGCGGCTGCTAGCGACGTCCAGTCCGGCATCACATCGCACAGCTTCCCGGCCACAGCCTCGGGCTGGAGCGCCTCCGGCTCGGGCAACGCCCGCACCTACAGCCACACGGGCTCGCCCAGCGATCCGGCCGAGCCCAACGATGTCTCGGCCACGAACGGCGCCGGCCTCGCCTCCGCCGCTTCGAGTTTCACCGTCACTCCTGACGCCAGCGCACCGAGCGGGATCTCCGCTTCGGTCACGGGCGGCTACTACACGGCGCTCTCGATCCCGGTCACCCTGAGCAACGGCTCCGACACCGGCTCCGGCATCGACGCAACGAGCGGCATCGTCGAGCGCGACGAAGCACCGCTCGACAACGGCGACGGCTCCTGCGACGCCTTCCCAGGCTCCTGGAGCAGCGTCACCCTCTCCGGCGGCAACGACACCACGCGTCGTCAGCGGCAAGTGCTACCGCTACCGCTACCTCCTCTCCGACCGCGTCGGCAACCAAGCAACCTCAGGCGCCAGCGCCACTGCCAAGGTCGACAGCTCGGCGCCGGCCGTCCCCACTGTTTCCTTCGGCTCGCTTCAGGCCGCTTTCGTCGCCGGCTCGACGGTCTACTACCGCCCGACCGCAACCAGCAGCCAGTTCGCGGTCACGGCGGCCTCGACCGACGGCCAGTCCGGCATCGCCTCCTACGGCTTCCCCGCCGGCTCATCCGGCTGGAGCGTCTCCGGCTCCGGCGACACGCGCACCTACAGCCACTCCGGCTCACCCGCCGACCCAGCCGAGCCGAACGACGTCACCGCGATCAACGGCGCCGGCCTCTCCTCGGCCGCTGCGACCTACACGGTGACCCCCGATGCCAGCCTTCCGACCAGCTCGCTCCAGTGTGACGCCGGCGCCTGCGCCACCTGGTACGAGAACCCGGTTTCGGTGACCCTGTCTGCAAGCGACACGGGCTCGGGCCTGAACGAGATCCGCTACACGACCGACGGCTCCGACCCGACGGCGACGACCGGCACGGTCTACAGCGGCGCGTTCATCGTCTCCGTGACGACCGAGATCCGGTTCCGCGCCTTCGACCGCGTCGGCAACGCGGAGAGCGTCAACTCGCAGGTCGTCCAGTTCGACACGACTGGCCCGACAGGCCCGGCCCTCACCGTGGCCGAGAGCCCCGCCGACCCCGACCAGCACGTCTCGGGCACGACGGTCTACTACCGCCCCGGCGGCGGCCGCTCCGGAACGTTCACGGTGGATGCTGTGACCGCTGATCCCCAGTCGGGCGTGGAGAAGGTCACCTTCCCGGCGATCGGCGGCATGACCGGCGGCGGCGACGATTTCGCCAGCCCGTTCCAGGACTCCTACGCCTGGACGACCGGCACCGCCTCCTCCGGCTCGCAGACGGTCACCGCACGGAACAACGCGGGCATGACCAGCACCAGTTCCTTCACCGTCACACCCGATGCTGCCCCGCCGACCGGCCAGTCCGTCGACCTGGTCGGCGGCCCGTACTTCACGACGCTGTCTGTCCCGCTGTCGGTGAGCGACGGCTCCGATGCTGCTTCTGGCGTGGACACCGGCTCCGGCCTCGTCGAGCGTGAGGTCGCGACGCTCTCGAACGACACCTGCGTCGGCTGGTCGGGCTCCTGGACGCCGGTCACCCTGACCGGCGGCGCCGACACGAGCATTCTCACCAACAGCTGCTACCGCTACCGCTACACGGTCGCGGACAACGTCGGTAACCAGTCCGCACCTTCCAGCGTCAGCGCGATCGCCAAGGTCGACGCCACCAACCCGGTGACGAGCGACGACGCGCCTGCCGGCTGGGGCAACTCGGCGGTCACGGTGAATCTCAGCGTGACCGAGACCGGCTCCGGCGTCGCCTCGACGCAATACCGCGTCGACGGCGGCTCCTTCCAGAACGGCGCGGCTGTCTCGATCCCGGCCCCGGCCGACCACTCGAACGACGGCCTGCATACGGTCGAGTACCGCTCCACCGACAACGCGGGCAACACGGAGATCCTCCGCTCGGCCACCGTGCGCATCGACACCACCCTCCCGATCACGAGCGACGACGCGCCCGCCGGTTGGAGCAACTCTGCCGTGACGGTGACCCTGACTGCGAACGACGCCCTTTCGGGCATCGCGTCCACCGAGTACCGCGTGGACGGCGGCTCCTTCCAGAACGGCGCGTCCGTCTTGATCCCGGCTCCGGCCGACGGCTCGAACGACGGCGCCCACACGATCGAGTACCGCTCGGCCGACAACGCCGGCAACACCGAGCCTCTCATCACGGCCACCGTGCGCATCGACAGGACGCTGCCCACCGGCTCCGTTAGCGCGCCGACCGAGGGCCTGCGGGTCAACGGCGTCGTGCCCGTGACGGCAGCGGCGAACGACGTCTCGTCCGGCGTCACCTCGGTGGAGTTCTTCGTCCGCCCGAGCGGGGCACCCGGCTTCACGTCGATCTCGACGGACACGACGGCTCCTTACCAGGCGAGCTGGGACTCTTCGAGCGCGGCCGAGGGGAACGCCGAGCTCAGGGTCGTCGTCTTGGACGCTGCGACCAACTCGCTCACGTCCGCTCTCCGCAACGTGATCGTCGACAACCCCCCGGCCGTCTCGCTCGCCGATCCGGGCGCGAACGTGTCCGGCCTGATCAATCTCACCGCCTCCTCGGCGCCCGACACTGCCCAGGTCGTCTTCGAGCGCAGCCTCGAGGGCGCCGGATCGTGGACGGCGATCGCAACCGACCTCACCGCTCCGTTCGCGGCCAGCTTCGACACCTCGACCGTCGCCGATGACCGCTACGACTTCCGTGCAGTCGCGACGGACGGAGGCGGCTTCGGCGGCACGAGCGCGCTGCGCACCGCGCGGGTCGACAACACCGTCCCGTCGGTCTCCATCAGCGACCCCCCGAACGGCGCAGTCGTCGGTGGCCCGAACGTGCACCTCGGCTCGCTCGCCTCGGATCTCGGGTCCGGCGTCGCCTCGGTGACGTTCGAGGGTCGGCCTGCCGGCGGCGGGGCCTTCAGCGTCATCGCCACGGACAACGCGCCCCCGTACGAAGGCTTCTGGAACGCGAGCGCGCTGTCCGGCCTCCACGAGCTGCGCGCCACCGCCACCGACTCGGCGGGCAACCCGGCGACCTCGGTCTCGGTGCTCGTCACCGTCGACTCGACCGTCCCGAGCGTGACGCTCGGTGATCTCGGCTCGCTGGTGCGAGGCGTCGTCACTCTCGCCGCCTCGACTCAGGGCGCCGCGGTCACGCAGGTCGTCTTCAAGCGCAAGCCTTCGGTCGGCGCCTCGTGGACGACGCTCGAGACCGACACGGCCGGCCCCTGGAACTCAGCCTTCGACACCAACGCGGTCTCGGACGGGACGTACGACCTCCGCGCTGAGGCTCTGGACTCGATCGGCACCGTCCTGGCCGGCCACACCCGCGAGAACGTGCGGGTCGACAACACCGCGCCGGTGGTTCAGTCCGCCAGCCCGGCCGACGGCTCGTCCGTTTCGGCCGCCACGTCCATCGTCCTCGTCGCCAACGAGGCTGTTGCGGCGGTGCGCGGTGCGACCCTCGACGGAGCAGTGACGACGCCTGAGATCGCCGGCACACGCGTCACCTTCGCCACCGGCTCGCTCGCACTCGGCGACCACACGCTGGTCGGATCGATCGAGGACGCGGCCGGCAACGCCTCGAGCTTCCGCGTCCAGTTCAGTGTCCGCGCCGCGGCCCCCACGGCCCTCGCGATGCAGATCGGCAAGCCGACGAGCATCAAGCGCGGCCGGAACCAGATCTTCTCGCTCCGCGTCACGCTCTCGGCGCCGGCGCGGGTGCAACTCACCCTGCTCAGTCCAACTGGCCGCCGCCTCCGGACGACGAAGCTCCAGCTTGCCGCCGGTGGCCGGGTCGTCAGCCTGAGCGTTCCGCGCGCATCGCTGCCACCCGGGCGCTACACGATGCTCGTAACAGCGACGACTCCCGACGGCAGCCAGGTGCTGCGGCGGGCCCAGGTCGTGATCAAGAAGGCGAAGCCGCCGAAGAAGCGCAAGCAGCCCGGGAACGCGAAGCTGCAGCCGAGGGACGTCGCGGCGCCGCCCGTCGGCGCTCCCGAGCCCCCGGCCCCCGCCACTCCTGCAAATACCAGCACCGACGGCCTCGAGCCGTCGCCGCGCGTGACGGGCGAGACGGCCGTGACGGGCGAGAAGCCTGCCTTGCGCTCGAAGCCGCTGGCAACCGCCACCAGGTTCGTGGGCGAGCAGCAGCGCCGGACCGTCGGCCTCGGCCTGGTGATCATGTCGATGGGCGGCGCGATCGCCTTCCTGATCAAGATCGAGCTCGGCCGGCTCCTCCGCTGGCCGAAGCGTCTAGTTAGCTAGAGCGCAGCCTCGATCGCGAAGACCAATGCGATCGCCAGGAGGGCGACGCCGATGGCGCGGCGCAGGCCCACCTCGCTGAAGCGTCCCGTTGCCCGAGCGCCGAGCCACGCGCCCGGCAAGGCCCCGGCGAGACCCGCGGCGAGGAGGTCCCACTCGACCTCGAGCCGCAGCGCGTGAGCGGCGAACCCGGCGACACCGAGCAGGAACCCGACGACCAGATTGGTTCCGACCGCACGGTGCGCGCTGAGCCCGACCCCGCGGAGGAGCGCCGGCATGCGCAGGGTGCCGAGGATGACTCCGACAGCGCCGCCGACGAGACCGATGACGAAGCCGAAGAACGCCGCGGGCCCTACCTTCGGGTCGGTGCGCTCCCGCGACCTGACCGGTGAGAAGAGCAGATCGAGCCCGTTCCAGGCCAGGACGGCCGCAATGCCGGCGAACAGCAAGTCGGTCGGGACGAGATGCCCGTAGAGCCCGCCGAGGATCGCGCCTGCGACCGAGGGCGGCGCCATCCACGCAACGACCCGCCAGTCCACCCTTCCCGCGCGCGCGTGTGCATATCCACCCGATGCGGCGGCAGCTGCGCTGATCGCGATGTTCGTGCCTGCGGCGGCGGCCGGGTCTCCGGCGAGCAGGACGAGAGCCGGCAGCCGAAGCGTCCCCAGCACGAGCCCGACCGCGGCGCCAAGGTACCCCGCGACGAACGACGCCGCGAAGACTAGGAGGAGGTCCCAGGCTTCCAGAGAGGTTCGTCGCCCGCGTTGGCCGTGCGCGCGAGGATGAAGAGGAGATCAGAGAGGCGGTTGAGGTAGATGAGCGCGAGCGGGTTCAGATCGACCTCCTCGGCGGCCTCCAGCGCATCACGCTCTGCGCGACGGCACACGGCGCGGGCGACGTGCAGCCGTGCAGCGAGCTCGCTGCCGCCCGGCAGGACGAAGCTCTTCAGTTCCGGCAACTCGGCGTTGAAGCGGTCGCAGTCTCGTTCGAGCGCGTCGATTTGCGCCTCCGAGATGCGCAATCGGTCGGCGATCCCGAACGGCACCGAGAAGTCGGCGCCGAGGTCGAAGAGCTCGTTCTGCACGCGCGCAAGAACCTCGAGCAGCTCCGCCGGCGCGTCCGCGGCCACGGCCAGGCCGATGTGCGAGTTCAACTCGTCCACGGTGCCGAAAGCGGCGATCCTGCAGTCGAGCTTCGGCACGCGCGACCCGTCGCCGAGGCTGGTCTCGCCCCGATCGCCGCCGCGCGTGTAGATGCGCGTCAGCCGGACGGGCTCGTCGGCCTTGCGAGGCATGGTCATAGATTACGGCGCGTGGAGGTGAGACCCGCCCGCGTCGACGAGCTGGACGCACTTGCGCGCCTCATGGCGCGCTCTCGCAGCGGCATGGCCTATGTGCCGCCCGTCCCCGAGGAGCACGTCGGCCTGATCGCCGACGACCTCTCGCGGCACGAGGACGTGTGGCTCGCCGAAGAAGACGGCTTACCAGTCGGTTTCCTCGCCATCCGGCGCTCGAGGACCGAAGACTGGGAGGTCCTCGAGAAGCTCTACGTCGACCCCGAGGCGCAGAGTCGCGGTTTCGGCACCGTGCTCCTCGACCGGGCCAAGGCACTTCGGCCGGACGGCCTCCACCTGTGGGTCTTCCAGAAGAACACCGGAGCGATCCGCTTCTACGAGCGCCACGGCTTCCGTCTCGTCAAGCTCACCGACGGCGCCGGGAACATGGAGCACGAGCCCGACGCGCTCTATTCGTGGTCGCCCTAACCCTGCGCTAGCGCGCGCTGCTTCAGGCCGAGGATCGAGCGCGCGATCACGAGCCGCTGGATCTCGCTCGTGCCCTCGTAGATCTCCGTGATCTTCGCGTCCCGGTAGTACCGCTCGACCGGGAACTCCTTCGTGTACCCGTAGCCGCCGAAGATCTGGATCGCCTCAGCCGTCTGGCGCCGCGCCATCTCCGACGCGAACAGCTTCGCCTTGGCGCCTTCCTCGGTGTGCGGCCTGCCTTGCTGCTTGAGCCAGGCCGCCCGGTAGACCAGCATGCGGGCGGCGTCGATCTCCGTCGCCATGTCTGCGAGCTTCCACTGGATGGCCTGGAATTCGGCGATCCGCTTGCCGAACTGCTTGCGCTCGAGCGCGTAGGCCCGCGCGGCCTCGTAGGCGGCCTGCGCGATCCCGAGCGCCTGGGCGGCGATGCCGATTCGACCTCCGTCGAGCGTGGCCATCGCGACCTCGAAGCCCTTGCCCTCGGCGTGCAGCATTCGCTCCGGCCCGACCTCGGCGCCCTCGACGACGATGTCGTTCGTCACCGACGAGTTGAGCCCGAGCTTCTCCTCGTCGCGGGTCACCTTGACGTGGTCGGCGTCGAGGATGAACGCCGAGACGCCCTTCGCGCCGGGCGTGTCCTGGTCGGTGCGGGCGAAGAGCAGGAACGTGCCCGCGTAACGGCCGTTGGTGATCCATTGCTTCGCGCCCGAGATCGACCAGCCGTCGCCGTTCGCGGTCGCGGCCGTCCGGAGAGCCCCGGCATCTGATCCGGCTTCGGGCTCGGTGAGCGCGAACGCGCCGAGAGCCTCCCCGCCGGCCAGCGGGGGCACGAAGCGGCTCTTCTGCTCGTCGGTCCCGAACGTCAGGATCGGCAGCGTCACGGCGCTCGTGTGCACCGCCACCGTGACGCCCACGCCCGCGTCCCCGCGCGAGAGCTCTTCGAGCACGAGGATGTAAGACAGGAAGTCGGCGCCTGCCCCGCCGTACTCCTCCGGGATACAGACTCCCATCAGGCCGAGCTCCGCAAGCTTCCCGAACAGCTCCTTCGGGAACCGGTGCTCGCGGTCCCACTCGGCGGCGTGCGGCTCGATCTCGGCGGCCGCGAACTCGCGCGTAAGGGCCTGGATCTCGCGTTGGTCAGAGGTGAGCTCGAAGTCCACGCGGCGAGTATATGGCTGTCTTATTATTACATGTCAGTTATAGATAATAGTGCTTATATGTTATGTTACGTCCATGGGCAGCGCTGACCTCCTACGAACGGCCCGCCTTCGAGCCGGACTTACCCAGGCCGAGCTCGGCCGCGCGGTGGGCCGCCCCCAGTCCGCGATCGCACGCTGGGAGGCCGGCCGCGTCCAGCCAAGCCTGGAGACGCTGCGCGACCTGATCCGAGCCTGCCGCTTGGAACTGACGTTCGCCCTCGCGACCTATGACGATTCTTACGACGTGCACATCAACGGCCTCCTCGACATGACCCCCGAGGAGCGAGTCGCAGATTCCATCGCTCGCGAGCACGTGTACGCCCGGATCCGGGGCAAGGCCGTTGCCTGAGTTCCGCTTCGGCAAGATTCTGCGCGTCCTCACTCAGCACGACGTGCGCTTCATCGTCATCGGAGCCATCGCAGCGATCGCCCAGGGTTACCCGCTCACCACCCAGGACATCGACATCACCCCGGCGCGGGATCCCGACAACCTCGAGCGCCTCGCCGCGGCACTACGCGAGCTCGACGCCCGCCTTCGGGTGCCGGATGATCAGGCTGGTGTCGAATTCCCGATCGACGCCCAGATGCTCGGGAACGCCGAGATGTGGACGCTTCGAACGCCCTTTGGCGATCTCGACCTCAGCTATGTACCGTCGGGAACCACGGGGTATGGAGATCTGCGGCGCGATGCTCGGCTCGAGAGGATCGATGGAGTCGAGGTGCAGATCGCCTCACTCGCGGACATCATCCGCTCCAAGGAAGCGGCGGGCCGGGTCAAGGATCAGGCACAGCTCCCCGCGCTTCGCCGGACACTCGAGCTCGTCCGCGAGCGCGAGCGCCGCGCTCAGTCGTAGCTGTAGAACCCGGCGCCGGACTTGCGACCGAGCCGGCCCGCTGCGACATGCTCCTGCAGCAGCGGACACGGCGCGTAGCGGTCGTCGCCGAGCCCTTCCTGGAGCACCTCCATGATCGCCACGCACGTATCGAGGCCGATCAGGTCGGCGAGCGCCAGCGGTCCGAGCGGGTGGTTGAAGCCGAGCTTCGCGATCGTGTCGATCGCCTCGGGCTCGGCGACGCCGTCGTGGAGCGCCCACACGGCCTCGTTGATGAACGGCATCAGGATCCGGTTCGAGACGAACCCGGGAAAGTCGTTCGCCACGGCCGGTGTCTTGCCCAGCTCGCGGGCCAGCTCGGTGATCGCCTCGGCGGTCTCGTCAGAGGTGTCGCGGCCCCGGACGACCTCGACCAGCGCCATCACGGGCACGGGGTTGAAGAAATGCATCCCGATCACGCGATCGGGGCGGCCGGTCGCGGCGGCCAGGGACGCGATCGGGATCGAGGACGTGTTCGAAGCGAAGACCGCGCCCTCCGGGAGCGTCGAGTCGGCACGCCTGAAGACGTCCTCCTTGACCTCGGCATCCTCGACGACCGCCTCGATCATCAAGTCGGCCGGCACGAGGTCCTCGACCGCCTGCACGCGCCCCAGCACCTCGTCCGGGTCGGCGCCGCCCTTCTCCGCCAGCTTGCCGAGGCTCTTGCGCATCGCGCCGAGCCCGCGGTCGACGGCGCCGGGCTGCTCGTCGTAGAGCGAGACGCGACGGCCCGAGGTCGCCACGACCTGTGCGATGCCTCCGCCCATCTGCCCCGCGCCGACTACGAGAACGTGCTCGAAGCTCACGCGCGGGAGGCTACTCGTCGTCCGTGCCCGCTCGTCTCTTGTAGTTGATGGGGATCAGCATGACGCCGAAGAGCGCGGCCACGAACACCGCTAGCGAAAGCAGGTTCGGCTCTGCGCGCTCCGTCGGCTTCGGCTGCTCGAGCCGGTGACAGTCTTCCCCCTGAGTCATGGCGAGCCCGCGCTCGGGAGCTGACGGAGGAGCGGGAGGAGCGCCGCACGGATAGGCGTCTGCACGCCCGGCGCCGAACGAGAGCATCAGACAGGCGATGCAGAAAGCGGCCGCGATTCGCGATGCGAACCGCCGGCGCGGCGGCGTGCGCATGAGCGAACCGGATGTCATTACTACTAGTAGGACCGATTTTTCGTTTACTGGTTGTTAATCGTCGAAAGATCCCCCTTTGGAGTTAGGTCCTGGTCCGGCTCTACTGGAGGGAGCCGTGCCTGGCACGTGCCAGGCACGGGGTGGCTAGACCTCGATGAGGAGCGCGTCGCCCTGGCCGCCGCCGGAGCAGATCGCTGCGAGGCCGAGCCCGCCGCCGTTGCGACGGAGGTCGTGCACCATCGTCCCGAGGATCCGCGCGCCCGAGGCGCCGATCGGGTGCCCGAGCGCAACCGCGCCGCCGTTCACGTTCACGGTCTCCTCGTCGGCGCCGAGCATCTTCGCCGAATTGAGCACGACCGACGCAAACGCCTCGTTCAGCTCGACCCGCTCGACGTCGTCGATCTTCTTGCCGGCCTTCTCGAGCGCGATCGCGCCGGCCTTTGCGGGGGTTCGCGCGAGATAGGCGAAGTCGTCGGCGACGTAACCCTGCGAAACGATCGTCGCCAGGACCTCGAGCCCCCGCTCGCGAGCAAACTCCTCGCTCGTCACGACCACTGCCCCGGCTCCGTCGTTGACCCCGGGCGCGTTGCCGGCCGTCGTCGTTCCCTCCGGGTCGAAGACCGGCTTCAGCGCGGCGAGCTTCTCGAGCGACGTGTCGCGCCGCGGCCCCTCGTCGACCTCCAAATCTCCGACGGGGACGATCTCGTCCTTGAAGCGGCCCTCGTCGATGGCCTCGATCGCCCGCTCATGTGACCGGAGGGCCCAGCGGTCCTGCGCTTCGCGGGAGATCCCGAGCTCGCGGGAGACGAAGGACGCCTGCTCGACCATGTGACGCTGGTCGAACGACGACGTGAGACCGTCGTGCGTCATCGAGTCGATGAGCGTGCCGTCGCCGAGCTTGTAGCCGAAACGCGCCTTGCCGAGGAGGTAAGGCGCATTCGACATCGACTCCATTCCGCCGGTGACGATCACCTGGTGGTCGCCGGCGCGGATCATGGAGTCGGCGATCTCGACAGCTCTGATCGAAGACGCGCAGACCTTGTTGATCGTGTCGGCGCCGACCTCCTTCGGAATGCCTGCGCCGATCGCGGCCTGCCGCGCAGGAGCCTGGCCGGCGCCCGCCTGCAGCACCTGGCCCATGATCACGTACTCGACCTCGCCCGGCTCGAGACCGGCGCGCTCGAGCGCAGCCTTGATCACGATCGAGCCGAGCTCGGTCGCCGGCTTGTCGGCGAGCCCGCCGCCGAGCCTGCCGAACGGCGTGCGAGCGGTCGAAACGATGACTGAGCGGGCCACGCCCTGAGCGTAACAATGCCCCCGTGCCCTACCGAGCGATCGCCAGGCGTGTGCAGGATCTCGGGCCGACGCTGACCATCGGTCTGCTGGTCCTCGCGGTCGGCGGCTGGGCATTCGGCGCGCTGGCCGAGGAGGTCGCCGAGGGCGACACGGGGCTCGACAACCGCATCGCGGACGAGCTGCACGAGCACGCGACGCGCCCTCTGACGGAGTTCTTCGAGGCCGTGACGACCCTCGGGAACGGCATCGTGCTGGGGGGCGTCGCCGCGATCGCCGCCTACCTCCTCGCGCGGCGGCGGTACTACGCAGAGGCGGTGCTGATCGTGCTCGCCTACGTCGGCGCCCAGGTGCTCAGCTTCTCGCTCAAGCTGGCGTTCCGCCGCGACCGGCCCTTCTTCACCGACCCGCTGGCCACGCTGTCGACGTACTCCTTCCCGAGCGGTCATGCCACCGTCTCGATCGCCGTCTACGGCGCCCTCTGCCTCGTCCTGCTCCGCCGGCTGACAGGCCCGGCGCGGGTCGCGTGCCTCGCCGCCGCCGTCCTGCTGGTCTCCCTCATCGGCTTCAGCCGCATGTACCTCGGCGTGCACTTCCTCTCAGACGTACTCGCGGGCTACAGCGTCGGACTGGCCTGGCTCGCGCTCTGCGTCGTCGTGCTCGACCTGCACCACAGACGACGATCGCGCCTTCAGACCTCGCGGTAACGAGCCTGGACGAAGCAGAAGAGCGCGTAGGCGACGAGACCGGCAGCGACACAACCGAGCAAGAGGTCCCCATGCTCGGCCTGCACGACCTTCCGCAACGCTCCGTCGAGGCCGATCGCCTCCTTGGGGGCGTACTCCCGGGCCGCCTTGACGAAGAACCAGCCGACCAGGGCGAAGAGCAGGGCACGGACGAGATGGCCGAGCACGCCGATCACCGCGTACGAGCGGCGCTCCTCTCGCTCCATCTCCCCCTCCTTCAAGTCCTTGCGAAAACGCTGCGTGACGGCGCGGTAGAGGTTGAACAGCCCGGCCCCGATGAACGCGAGGCCGACCAGGGCGACGAGCCAGCGACCGAGCGGCTGCTCGAGCGCGAACGCCGTCGCTCGATCCTCCTTCTGCCCGCCGCCGGAGCCCGGCTCGTCGGCGTTCAGGACGAGCGAGAGACACATGACGAACAGCCATGTGTAGAGGAGCCCGCGCCCAACGAGCCCGATCCGCTTCAGCCAGCCCTGGTCCTTGCCGCTCTCGAGCTTCTCGCCCAGGTAGACCTGGGCGAAGCACCAGACGGCATATCCGCCGAGCCCGACCGCGAGCGCCCCGAGCAGGAACCGCCCGAAAGTGCTTTCGGCGACGGCCTGCAGGGCGCCTGGCCGGTCTTCGAGCTTGCCCCCGGCGTCGAATACGACCTGGAACGCAAGCGCGGCGACGATCGCGTACGTGATCCCCTTGGCGACGAGGCCGGCACGGGCGAGCCCCTGCGTCCAGTCGCTCCGCGCGGCCCGCTTGGCCTGTCGCTTGGCCTCCCCCACCCTCAGGGGCCGATCTTGGCGCCCTTGACGACGGGCTGGGTCTGGAGCTCGAGCTCCTGGGTCAGCCAGGACAGCGTGTCGCGATAGACGGCGGCGGTCGGCTCGTGCGTCGCGTCGTACCAGCGGATCTCCTTCGGCTTGCTGGCAGCGCGGTACATGGCGAGCAGAGCCGCCCGCGGGACGACCTCGTCCCTCCGGCCGTTCTGAAAGCGGAGCTTCGCCGGCGCGGCCTCGCGGATGTGCCGCAGCGGATCGACCTCGGTGAGGATCGCCGCCACGTCCGAGCGCACGTCCGGCGGCGCGGCCTTCGTGACCTCGGAGACCGGAGCGGAGCCACCGGAGAGGAAGGCATAGGCGTCGATCCGGTCCTCGTTGCCGGCCAGGATCGCGCCGGTGCGCGCCCCCGCGCTATAGCCGATGTAGCCGATCTTCTCGTCCTCGACTCCACCGTGCTCCTCCAGGACGTCGACTGCTCTCCGCAGCTCCTGGACGTTCTTCACGATCAGGTCACGCTCGACCCGCAGCCCGGGTATGCCCTCGGGGAACTGGATCCCAGGGTTGCGGGCGAACGGCGAGTCGACGACCAGCGCCGCCGCGCCGCGCCCGGCCAGCCAGGTCGCCTGGACGACCAGCTGCCGGCGATCCCCGCCCGCCCCGTGCGTGAGGATCACTCCGGGGAACGGGCCCTTGCCCGGCGGCTTGACGAGAAAGGCTGTCACCCGGTCGTCGCCGCCCGGGCTCGCGTAGGAGACGTCGCGGATCTCGATCGGATAGTTGCGGTTGACCCGCCCCTTGTCCTGGAACTCGAGCGAGGCGTCGCTGTCGTAGTCGAAGGGGCCGCGCACCTCTGGCTTGGAGTCGCCCCCGCAGCCGGCGACGAGAAGAACGAGCATGAGGACGAGGCCGATACGTTTGGGCATCACGGGAGTATGAGCGAAGCAATCCAGATTGCCGGCGCTCTGGCGATCCTGGTCGCCTACGCGCTCGCCCAGTTCGGGGTCATCGACCAGCGGTCGTACGCGTACCTGATCCCGAACCTGGTCGGGGCCGTCGTCCTGGGCGTCATCGCGTGGGTCGAAGAACTGTGGGGATTCTTCCTTTTGGAGCTCGCGTGGACGCTCGTCTCCGCCTGGGGACTCGTCTCGCGACGACGTACGAAGGCTTAACCGAACCGAATCCCGGGCTTTAAGCGCGCCTTCCTAGGGTGGAGCCAACCCAAGGAGGATTCGAATGCAAAAGCTCACGCTCATCTCACTCTCAGTCCTGGCGCTCGCCCTGCTCGCCTTCGCGCCGGGCGCCTTCGCCGGCAGCGACAAGGGCCGCGAGGTCATCAGGCAGGGCAACTGCTCCGGTGCGACGGACTGGAAGCTGAAGACACATCTGGACAACGGGCGACTGGAGACCGAGTTCGAGGTCGACCAGAACCGCGTCGGCCGCAGCTGGCGCGTGACGATCGTCCAGAACGGCAGGACCGTGTTCTCCGGGATCCGCCGGACGGTCGCGCCGAGTGGCTCGTTCGAGGCCCGCAGGATGCTGGCCAACCGGCCGGGCACGGACCGCATCGTCGCGACGGCCCGCGCGCTCGCCGGCGGCGAGACCTGCCGCGGCTCTCTCTCCTTCTAGTTCGCCTCCACCCGCTCGAAAAGGCCCGCCTCAGTGCGGGCCTTTTCTGTTCGCCACAATTCGGCCATGAGCACGACTCTCGCTCCAGCGGAGGTCGAGATCGAGCAGCCGGATTCCGCCGACGAGCGCGAGTACGACCGGCCCTGGGTCGTGATCGTCTGGAACGACCCCATCAACCTCATGTCCTACGTGACCCTCGTCCTCCAGAAGCTCTTCGGCTACAACCTCGCGCGAGCCACGAAACTCATGCTCCAGGTGCACAACGAAGGCAAGGCGGTCGTCTCGAGCGGCAGCCGCGAGAAGTCGGAGCACGACGTGGCCCGGCTCCATGCCCACGGCCTGTGGGCCACGATGCGGCAGGACTAAAAAATGTTCTTCTCGCGACAGATCGTGAAGAGACGCGACGGCCGGTTCGGGCTACGGCTCGGCGACGGCGAGCGCATGCTGCTGCGCTCCCTGTACGACGACCTCGCGGACCTGCTCGTCGATCCTGACGACCCCGCGGTCCGAAGGCTCTTTCCCCCGGCGCACGCCGATCCGGAGAGCGAGGAGCAGTATCGGCTCCTCGTGCGCGACCAGCTCGTTGCAGGCCGTGCGGAGGCGCTCGACATCGTGCGCGCCACGCTGTCCGAGAAGACCCTGAGCGCAGAGGAAGCCGACGCGTGGCTCCGGGGCCTGAACGACCTGCGGCTCGTGCTCGGCACGCGACTCGACGTCACCGAGGAGACCGACTTCGAGCTCGAGGTCGACACGAGCGAGCGCGGGCGGCAGCTCGCCGTCTACGCCTACCTCACGTGGCTGCAGGAGCAGTTCGTCGAGGCGCTCTCGCCCTGAGAAAAGAGGACGGTGCCGTTGCGACTACGGCACCGCCCTCCATTCGGCCGTCAGCGAACGTAGAGCCCGACGTCGTCGAACTTGACGGTGCCTCCGGTCGCGAGATCGGTGGGCGCAAAGCCCCTCAGCACGACGCGAAGCTGGGCCACTCCTGCCGGGATGGTCACCGACTGCGCGAACGCCGTGAACGCGTCCGTCCCGAGTGGGACCGTCACGAGGTTTGCGCTGCCGAGCACCTCGCCGAGCGGGCCGAGATAGACGAGCCCCGCCGAGGCCGGTGACGAACTACCGGCGGCCAGAGCCGACACCTCGAGGCTCATCGGCGTTCCGGGTGTGACCGGGATCGGAGAGCTCGTCCACGCGGGCGAGCCCAGGATGGCCGCGTTCCCGCCGTTACCGGTCGCCGACGCGCTTTTCGCCCCATCGCTTCCACCGTCGCTCCAGGAGGACGAGCCGGCCCCGGTGCTACTGCCGGACCACTCGTCAGGCGATCCGCTGCCGTTTTCGAAGGAGCCGTTCCTCACGTGGTTGCCCTGGACGGTGCGGGTGACGGTGCGCGAGTTGTTCGTCTCAGACCGCTCCGCGACCTGGCCGGTCCGGTCGGCCGTGACCGTGATTTGGTGCGGGCCATTGGCCACGTGCTTCGTGTTCCAGACGACGGAGACGTTTCGTGTCTGCCCCGGCGCGACCGGCCCGGTGTCGACGAGCGCGAGCACCTGTGTGCCGTCGACCAGGAACTCGGTCCTCGACGTGCCGGCCGCCATGGCGCCGGTGTTTGCCACCGTGGCCGTGATCGTGGCGCGGTGCTCCTGCGGCCGGTTGTTCACGACGTCGATGCCGGTCACCTGGAGGTCAGGCCGCTCCGCGACCGCCTGCTGCACCGCGGCCAGGGCGTCGATGCGGCCCCACCCGTACGTGTTGTTCGGGATCTGCGTGGGCGAGTCGAGCCCGCACATCTCGGTCGTCGTCTTGCGGACCGCGGTCTGCTCGATGATGTCCTCGATCCGGTCGACGTTGCCGGCGAGTGCCGGGTTCGCGGAGATGATCAGAGCGACGAGGCCGGCGACGTGCGGCCCGGCCATGCTCGTCCCGCTCAGGTTGCCGTAGGTCGAGTCGTTGGCCCGTAAGGCCGAGCGGATGGTGACGCCCGGCGCCGAGATGTTCGGCTTGGTGAGGAGCACCTGGTTCGGCGGGTCGCCGAGGAGCGCCGGGCCGCGGCTCGAGAAGTCCGCGATCGAGTCCGTCGTCCACGTCGTCGCGCCCACGGAGAACGCCTCCGGGTACCGGGCGAGCGGGTGGTAGATCGAGCTGCAAACGTAGGCGCCACCCTCGCCGCCGTCGTTCCCCGCAGAGACCGCGTAGAAGATCCCGGCCGCGCGGCTCGCCTGCAGCGCGTCACGCAGCAGCGGGGGCGGGCAGACCTCGACGCAGCCCCACGAGTTGTTGACGACGTGCGGCGCCTTCGAGGGGTCGGGGCTCTGCCCGTTCCCGTCCATCGGCGCGATGAACCACTGCATGCATTCGAGATACGTGGGGACGGCGCCGACGCCGTGCGTCATGTTGCGACAGGCGATCCACTTCGCGTCGGGCGCCATGCCGATCTCGTTCTTCTCGCCCGCGCGTTCGGGCCCGGTGCCGACCATCGTGCCGACGGTGTGCGTGCCGTGACCGCCTCCCAGAAGGTTGTCGTCGTCACACGGTGTCGGCGACGAGGCTCCGCAGAGGTTTGCCGGGTCCGGGTTGTGGATCGCGTCATGCCAGTTGTAGTTGTGGTTGGCGGCCGTCCCGTTCCAGCCGCGGTACTTGCTCTGGAGCGCCTCGTGCGTCCAGCGCACTCCGGTGTCGGCGCCGGCCACGACCACGCCCTGGCCGCGGTAACCGAGCTCCCAGGCCTGGTCGGCCTTGACGAGGGCGATGCTGTCGAAGACCGTTTCCACGGCGTCACCGCCCGTGATGCCACCGGGAGGATTGACGGGCACCGGCGGCTCGAGCCGTCCCTTGCCCACCGCGTAGACATGATCGACGTCGGCGCGCCCCGCCACAGCCTGCAGCGCGTCGAGATTGCCTGAGGCCACGACCACGTTGGACACCCAGAACCGCTGGGCCCTGGCTCCATGCTCGCTCAGCGCGGCGACCACGGCGGGCTGAGTCTGGTTTGCGACCGCCGTCAGTTGCCGGTAGACGTAGCGACCCTTCGCCTCTTTGTCCGTGAACGAGGCGGCGCCGCTCAGATCGGCCCGAGGGCCGAGGTCGACGACGAAGTCGGCCTGTCCGTCCCCGGCGGCAGCGAGCACCGCACCGTCGACCTTTTGGACCCAGGCCTCCCTGCCCGATGCCGAGGCCATCGCGACCGTCACTGCGGCGAGGAGCGCGAAGACGATCCACGTCATGAGCGCCCACCGCGTCCAGCGGATTGAATGACTCAACTCTCAGCCCTCCCGATTGGTACCTAAGGGGTCGCCCACTGGACGCGGGCGAAGAAGACGCGGAATTTTTTACCCTTGGCTGGGCTAATTCAAACCGGAAAAGATAGCGATAGATTGCCGCCTCGTTTTCTACCGATTTATCTCTGCCGATGGCTTAAATTGACTGACCAATCAGTCGAGAGATTTGTTGACTGATCCGTCAATCGCCCATGCGGGGCGAACTCGGTACCGTCTCCAGCATGATCTTCGCGATCCTCTCCGACCGGTACGACAAGCTGCTGTGGTGCGTCGCAGCCATCGTCGCTGCTTTCCTCATCTCGCGTCTCCTGCGGTTCGTCGTCGCCCGGTTGGAGGCCCGCCACCCGAAGGAGGAGCGCGAGCTCGCGCGGCTGCGCCGGGGCGAGACCGCGCTCGCGCTGCTCGCGACGGCGACCCCGTACGTCGCCGCGATCGCCGTCATCATCCTCGTCGCCAGCGCGTTTCTCCCGGACACCGTGACCGCGATCGGCGGGTCGGCGCTCGTCCTCATCATCGTCGGCTTCGGTGCACAGCGCTTCCTGATGGACGTGATCGCGGGAACGCTCATCGGTTTCGAGCGCTGGTACAGCGTGGGCGATTTCGTGCGTATCGAGCCGGCCCAGGTCGCCGGGATCGTCGAGCAGTTCGGGCTGCGGACCACCGTGATCCGTTCGCTGAACGGCGACCGCGCCTACATCCCGAACTCGCAGATCATCGCCGCGGTCCGCAGCCCGGGCGGCTATCGGCGCTACACGATCGAGATCCTGACCAGCGACGCGGAGGCGGCCCGGAACGCGATCGACACCGTGTGGCGGCGCTCGCCGGTCGGCGAGGCGCGGTTCCTGCGGGCACCCCATGTCGTCGAGGAGCGCGAGCTCGGCGAAGGCACCTGGCTCGTGCGCGGGCGCGCCGATGTCGCTCCGACGATGGAGTGGCTGGCCGAGGAGCTACTGGTGGCGAGGCTGAAGGCTCACCTCTCGGAAGACGTCCTCCTGGCCGACCCGATCGTCTACACGCTCGACGAGGGGACGCTGTCCCGGTACGAGCGACGCGTTCTCGTCCGCTAGCCCTCAGCTGCCGTGCCAGGAATCCCAGAGGGCTGCGTAGGAGCCCTCGTGCTCGACGAGCTCGTCGTGCGTTCCCAGTTCCGACAGCAGGCCCTGTTCGACCACGGCGACGCGATCGGCGTCGTGCGCTGTATGCAGCCGGTGAGCGATCGCGACCACCGTCCGGCCCCGTAGCACGGAGGCGAGCGAACGCTCGAGGTGCCGCGCCGCGCGCGGGTCGAGGAGCGAGGTCGCCTCGTCCAGCACGAGCGTGTGCGGATCGGCGAGTACGAGCCGCGCGAGGGCGACCTGCTGCGCCTGCGCCGGGGTGAGCGGGTAGCCGCCCGCGCCGACTACGGTCTCCATCCCCTCGGGGAGCGCCTCCGTCCACTCCCGGGCGTCGACCGCGACCAGTGCCTGTTCCAGCTGCTCGTCCGACGAGCCCGGCCTGGCCAGCCGGAGATTCTCGGCGAGCGTGCCGACGAACACGTGCTGCTCCTGCGTGACGAGCGCAACCTCGGTGCGCAGCATGTCCAACGGCAGGTCGACGAGGCGCACTCCTCCGACCTCAACGCGCCCTTCCCGCGGCGGATGGATGCCCGCCAGCAAGCGGCCCAGGGTCGACTTCCCGGCCCCCGAGGGCCCGACGATCGCCACGCGCTCGCCCGGCTCCAGGTCGAGGTCGATCCCGTGGAGCACGTCGCGATCGGCGACGTACGCGTAGCGCACATCCTGGGCGGCTAGGCGCTCGTTCTCGGGCTCGTCGTCGGTGGCGGTCCGGTCGGGAGGAACGCGGGCGATCCCCACCAGGCGGGCGAAAGACGTCGCACCGACCTGAATCTCGTCGAGCCAGGAAACGAGCCGGTCGACCGGGTCGGCCAGTTGCACGACGTAGAGAGCGATCGCCGTCACCTCGCCGATCGACGCATGCCCTGTAGAGACGAGCCAGCCGCCCCACGCCAGCGACGTCGCCACCGGCAGCACGTACGAGAACTCCGCGGTCGGGAACCAGATCGTGCGCAGACGCAGCGTGCGCCGCTCCGCGCGGAAAGCCTCCTCGAGGTCCTCGTCGATGCGCCGCACGCGCTCCTCACGCAGGCCGAGCGCCTCGATCGTGCGTCCGCCCTCGACCGTCTCCCCGACGGTGCCGGCGAGCGTCGCGTACGACGCGCGCTCCCAGAGGTAGGCGGCCGGAGCGCGCCGGAGGTACCAGCGCGTCCCGATGTAGAGAGCCGGGGCACCGGCGATGCAGGGCAACGCAGCCAGCGGATTGACCCAGACGGCCGCGGCCACGGTCAGGACCGTCGTCACGGCTGCGATCAGCGTCTCCGGAATCGCGAAGCGAATCGTGCGTGCAAGCGAGTCGACATCAGCTGTCGTGCGGGACACGAGGTCGCCGGTGCCCGCGCGCTCGACGGTCGAGAGCGGCAGGGCGAGCACGCGGCGCATGAAGTCCTCCCGCAACTCGGCGAAGATCTGCTCGGAGAGGACGAACGAGGCGCGGCGCGCCAGCCACGTGAGGATCGTCTGCGCGACCAGGAAGACGGCCAGCACGACCACCAGCTTGTCGACGTATCCAGTCGTCGTTCCCTGCTGGACAGCGTCGACGAGGCGGCCCAGCAGCGGAGGCCCGGCGAGGCCGGCGGTGGCCGCCATGGCGTGGAGTCCGACGACGCCCAGGAGCGCTCGCTTGTGCCGAGCGCCGAGGATCCGCGCCTGCCGGCGCAGCTCCGGCCCGTCCGCGATCGGCAGCAGCTCGCTCACAGGTCCACCCCGCGCGTGACCGTGTCGCGGTAACCGGGATTCGTGCTCAGGAGCTCCCGGTGGCTGCCCTCGGCTACGACGCGGCCTCCATCGACCAGCACGACCCGGTCGGCCTGGTCGAGCATGAGCGGGCTCGTGGTCACGATCACCGTCGTGCGACCCGCGCGCGCGTAGTGGAGACGCCGCGCGATTCGGGCCTCGGTGTGGGCGTCGACGGCACTCGTCGGCTCGACGAGGACGAGGATCTCTGCACCCGACAGCAGTGCGCGTGTGAGGACGAGCCGCTGCCGCTGGCCTCCCGAGAAGGAACGGGCGCGCTCGTCAACCGCGGTGCCGAGGCCCTCTGGAAGCGCCTCGAGGACGTCGTCGGCATCCGCGACGCCGACCGCGGCGAGAATCTCGTCGTCGTCGGCGGCCCGGCCCCAAGGGTCGAGCTCCGAACGCAGCTTCCCGGAGAAGAGCACGGGGTCGGCCTCACTGACCACGATCCGTCGTCGGACGGCGTCCGTGTGCAGGTCGGCGAGCTCCACATCCCCGAGCACGACGCTGTCGCCGTCGCCGTCGCCGTCGCCGTCGCCGAAGCGGCCGAGCCGGTCGGCGATCGCAGCCGCCTCGTCGGGATCCGCCGAGACCAGGCAGGTGAACGAGCCGGGCTCGACGACCAGGCCTGAGCGCGAATCGGTCAAGGGCACTCCCGGCGGAGGCTCGTCGGCCGGGGCTTCCGGCTCCGCGACGTCACGCTCGACGGAGAGAACCTCCAGCATCCGGCCGGCACCGACGTACGCCCGCGTCATCTTGTCGACGGCCTCGGCCGCCGTTCGGAGGGGGATCACGAGAAAAGCCGCGTAGCCGTAGAAGGCGATCAGCTCGCCCGGCTCGATCTTCCCCGAGACGGCAAAGCGCGCCCCGAGCCAGGTGACGAGCACGACGAAGAGCCCAGGCACGAAGACCTGCGCAGCGTCGAGAGTCGACTGCGGCAGGGCGACTCGGACCCCTGCGAGCCGGACCTCCTGGGAGCGGCGCCGGTACCGGTCCAGGAACTCCGGCTCGCCGCCGATCCCCCGCAGCACGCGAAGCCCGGCTGCCGTGTCGGCGCCGAGGGCGGTGAGCTTCCCGACCTCCTCGCGCTGCTCCGCCTGCCGGGCCTGGAGCGGCTTGATCACAGTGCCGACGAGGAGCACGAGCACCGGCACACCGACCAGGACGACGAGGCCGAGCACCACGGACGACGACAGCAAGATGAAAGCGACGACGACGTACGAGACGAAGGCGCCGGCCAACCGGGCCGTGATGTCGAACGCGCCGCCGGCGCGCATCGCATCGTTCGACACCGTGGCGACGACCTCACCGGTCGACAGGCGGCCGCGAACCGCCGGGCCGGCGCGCGAGGCGTGATGAGCGACGACCTGCGCGAGCCGGAACGAGGCCTGGAGCCAGTTGAAGACCGCGAACCGGTGCCGCATGATCCCGGCGAACGCCTGGGTCGCGCCGAGGCCGAGCAGGACGAGCGTCCAGAGTGCCAGCGCGCGGTTGTCGTGCTCGATGATCCCGACCTGAATCGCACGGCCGATCGTGAACGGCATCAGCGCCTGGGCGACCATCCAGAGGATCCCGAAGAAGATCCCGGCGGCAATGGTCAGAAGCTGGTGCCGGCCGACCCAGAGGAGCAGACGGACGGGCGAACGCGTGTCCGGGACACCGGGGTCCTCCGCAGGCAGGCGGATTCGACCGCGGTTGAGCCAGCGGCGAGGGGCGTTCACAGCTACGGAATCGGTCTGGTCCATGGTTTCGAGCGGGACTGAGCCCCGCTGTGATCGTAGAGATAAGCCGGACTTCTCTACTTGACGACGCGGTTCTTCAGATGGGTCACGCCCGGCGAGTCGACCACGCCGAGAGGGAGTGTCAATACTCGTCGTGTCGACGGAGCCAGAACTCGGACGAGTCGCCCTCGTTGCGGCCCAGCGGTGCGCGGTCGAGGATCGGGTAGTAGCCCATCAGGAACTCCAGGCCGCGCGCGTACGTGGAGTAGGTGTGATGAACGGCGCCGTCGAGAAGAGCAAAGGCGCTCATACCCGGGCCCTCCGAGAGGTAGCCGGCGACATCCGTACCGCTTGAACTCGCGTTGTGGCTAAGGATCGGCGGCGCGTCACCCTCGAGGAGCGCCCCCATCCCTTCGCGTAGCTGCTCGTCGGTGTACGAGACGCCGAAGTCGAAGTTGAAGTCGCTCTCCGCCGATGAGACCCACGGAAAGCTCCAGCCCATCCTGCGCTTGTAGGCCTGGAGACGGTCGAGCGGCGCGCGCGAGACATAGAGCATCGTCACGCCGGCCGCGTGGAGATGCGGGAGCACGCCGTTCACTGCGTCGGCGCTCGACGAGCACGTTGGGCAACCCGCCTCGTAGCTCGGCCCGAACATGAAGTGGTAGACGAGCAGCTGCGACCGGCCTTCGAAGAGCTCCGCCAGCGTTTTCGCCCCCTCGTCGGTGTCAAACCGGTACTCCTTCTCGACCCGCACCCATGGCAGCTCACGCCGTTGCTGCGCGAGGTCGTCACCGAGCCGCGTGTGTTCCTTCTCGCGCCGGAGCAGCTCTTCGCGAGCCGCTTCCCACTCCTGGCGGCTTCCCACCTTGTGTTCCGTCATCGCCCTCGCCTCCTTTGGTTGCATCGAGGCGAAGTAGTACCGGTGGGGGACCGGGAACGCGAAGGGAGGGCCCCGGTCCTGCGGGCCCTCCCCAGCGAATCAGTTCTGTGGTGGTGCTAGACGGTGACGCCGTTGCTGTGCGTCACAACCGTCCCGCTCGTGATCTTGGGCGGGTTCGGGAACGCGGACTGAAGGTCCTCGTCGCGGATCCAGCTCTCGGCGACCTTCGTCGACTCGTCAGCCTGCTCGGACGTCTCGTAGATCCCGAGTGAGCTCCAGATGCCGTTGCCGGCCTCGATCAGGTAGTAGCCCTTGAAGCCCTCGAGCTCGCTCAGCTTGGGGACGAGGGTCTCGTTGACCTTGTCGGTCAGCTCGACGACGCGATTCTGGTCCACACCGTCGTAGCGGCGAATGGTCGCATGCATAGGTGATGCTCCTTCTTGTTCGTCTCACAGGGCAGGGAGCCCAAGACGAGCTCCTGCTGCGCTCAGGCAACGTGTGACAGACGAAGAGGAAGGGTGCAGTGCCTCGGCGGCTACAACGCTAGAGCCAAACGCGATGGACTCAACGTAGCAGCGTTCCGTCGAGCGTGTCGAAACGCCTCTGCTTTGAGTCGGAGAGGGTCTTGGCGGCGGGTCGAGAACTTGTAAAAAGTGTTACAATTGGCATTCCAGGCGAGGCGTCCTCTTAGGCTGCATCACTCCTCTGCGCCCGTTCTCGTTGCCCCTATCCGCCAGGGAAGGCACGCATGGACGGAATCCATCACCTTCGCGTTTTGATCGCGAATCAGCGCTCGGATCGCCTCGAGCTGCTCGCTCAGGTGGTGACCGGGCTCGGGCACGAGGTGATCGCACGCGAGATCCACGTCAAGGACGTCGCAGCCGTCACCGCGCGGGAACGTCCGGATGTCGCTCTGGTCGGGCTCGGCGAGAACGCCGAACACGCGCTGCACCAGATTTCAGAGATCGTGTCGGAGGCGTTCTGCCCGGTGATCGCATTGCTGGACGCCTACGACGGGGAGTGGGTGAACGAGGCGGCGTCACGCGGCGTCTTCGCCTACATCGTCGACAGCCGGCCGGAAGAGCTGCAGAGCGCCATCGACATCACCTTGCGCCGGTTCGGCGATTACCAGCATCTGCAGGGAGCGTTCGAACGCCGGAACGCCGACGCACTGCGTGAGAGCGATCGCATGAAGGCACAGCAGCGACACGTGCTCGAGCTCCACGACGGCGTCGTGCAGTCCCTGTCCGTAGCCCATCTGGCCCTCGAGCTCGATCGAACCGAGGAATCACGAGAAGCGTTGATCGAGGCACTCGAGAACACCCGCGCAATTGTCAGCAGAACACTCGACGAGCTTGGAAAACAAGGAGTGCCGCTTCGCGACTTGATTCGCGACTCGGCGCCCACGCCGACATGATCAACGGATCGGCTGCGGCGGGGGACACGCCTACCTGCGTGCTCATCTGCGACGACAATGACGCGATCCGCACGCTGCTCGCCACGGTCGTGGCCGACGACCCTGCCCTGCGAGTCGTCGGGGAGGCCGCCGACGGCAACGAAGCAATCGTCGAGGCGATAGCACTACAGCCCGACGTGATCCTGCTCGACCTTGCGATGCCGAAGCGCAGCGGCCTCGAGGCCCTACCCGAGCTCCGACGTGTGGCGCCCGACGCTCGGATCGTCGTCCTGTCCGGTTTTACCAGCGCAAACGTCGCCGAAGAAGTGCTGGCGCTCGGAGCAACGAGCTACGTCGAAAAAGGCGCAGACCCCGCTGCGATCGTCGCGGCGATTCGACAAGCGGTCGCCGCACCAAGCCTGACCACGCCGTCCGCCTAGAGCGCGGCGTCCCCCACACTCGGCGGCGCACCGATCTGCTGGGGCAGCGGGATCCCGGCGGCCGATGGGTCTTGGTAGGTGATGAGGCTGACGCTTTCGAACTGAAGCGGGTCGTCTTGTGCCTTGCGAGAACGTGGCTCGTTTGCGAGGAGGGCGACGATCGTGATCGTGAAATCCTTCCGGGCGCCGGTCTGGGCGACGCGCTTGAGCGCCTCCGTGACGATCACCGTCTTGAACTGCGGCGTGAGTTGGTGGGGAGGCCGGCGGTCGTAGAGCCCACGCGGCGCATCCTGGACATCGCAATGGCCGAGCTCGCCGAAGCAGCCGCCGTGTCCGAAGACGTAGAAGGAGCCGGCGTACCCGGACTCCGCATCCTTCTCGGTCGCATCGTCGGCCCGTGCGTTGTCGAAGAACACCCGGGCCTCGAAGGAGGGGCCTGAGTGGTCAACACCCCGAAACTCGAGGTCGGCACGGGTGAACTCCTCCGTTGGTTCGGGCCGTGAGAGTTTGAGCGTCGGCGCCATACCTAGTTCACCACCGCGTGTGCAGTCGCCGAGGCGTAGCGGTAGCCCAGGGTCTTGATCTCGAGCGTCTCCGCGACCGTCATCGGGAAGGGGGGCAGGGCCTGGTTCAAGAGGTCGCTCGCCATGTGCGGGTTCGGGTGTCGGATCTGCCACAGCCGCCAAAGGCGGTCGATCATCACGTGGTGCGCCCAGAAGATCGGGTCGTAGGCAGCCCAGGGGATCTGGCCCATCGTGCCGCCCACCCAGACGTGCACGGCGCCGTGCAGATTCTCGAGCTGGGTCTGGAAGTCCAGGAAGTCGGCAAGGGCAAGGACGCTCTGGACCGTGGCGGCACTCGGTAGGCCTGCGGGCTGGCCGGGAGCGCGCGAGGTCTGGCGCGGCTGGCCGTTGATGCGCGCGGCCGGCGGGACCTGCGAGCGGTTGAGCGGGTTCGCCTTGCCGTCGACTCGGACCCGCGCAAAGGCCGGAGGGAGGCCGGAGGTGTGCGAGGCCGTCGATGTCCAATCCCACCAGGCGAGCACGGCCTCCGGGACCTGATCGCGCATCGCCAGTTCGAAGAAGTAGAGGTAAGCGCGGTGCCAGGGGAGGAAGATCCTGGTGCCGTGCTGGCAGTACATCGGCAGCGGCAGTCCGTGGATGCCTGCCCAGTGACCGAAGCCACGGTCGTCACTGATGGCCTGCATCGCCCCGAACCCTTTCCTGAGCGTCGCAAGCTGAGCTGCGGTCAGCGCTTCGACGTTCTTCCGGTGGCGCCAGGCGCGCGCCTGCGAGCTGAGGGCTACAGGCGCTCGAGCGCTCATCCTGCGGTGCCGATTGCGGCCATCGGTCTACACATGTCGGCGGCGAGGGCGACGCTACTCCCCGCCGCGAAGGCGGTCAAGACCTTGTCGGCGTCCTCCGTACGCGCCTCCTAGGGTATTGAGCTGATGGCGAGCTCGGTGGAATCGCGACTCAGGGTCACGCGGCAGCAGATCCTGGCGTTCCGACGACGAGTCGGCGCGCTCGACGAGCGATTGCCGATGGGCACGCAGTCACTGCGGCGGGCGGCGTGGGCCGGCCTGCAGGACAGCATGCCGAGAGCCGCGCTGCTCTCATTGCACGCGCGGGTAGATGGAATCGAGTCGTCGACGTGGGAGCACCCTTCGCTCGCCCAGCTGTGGGGCCCTCGCTACAACACCTATGTCGTCGCGAAGCGCGACTTCGCGCTGTTCTCGCTCGGAAGGCTTCCCGACAACGCGAAGGGCCGGCTGCGGGCCGAGCGCATGGCTGAGCGGCTGCACGCCCACCTCGACGGCACGCGGATGACGGACCGCGAGGTTGCGCGACCTCTCGGCGTCGGCAACGCGATCAGGTATGCCGCGACGACGGGCACGGTCGCCATCCGCTGGGATGGCGCGCGTGCGCCGACCGTTTGGACGGTCGTCGCCGCGGAGGTCGACCCTGCCGACGCGCGTCGTGAGCTCGCTCGACGCTACGTCCACATTTTCGGACCCGCCACAGCTCACGGGTTCGCCCGCTGGGCAGGGATCTCTCGGCGGTCGGCAAGTGACGCATTCGCGTCCCTCGAGGCATCACTGCTGCCGGTTCGATCGCCGCTCGGCGACGAATGGTTGCTCGCGGAAGATGAGTCGGCGATGCTCGCCGGTCCGACGGTCGCGGCACCCGCGCGCCTACTGCCGAGCGGCGATGCCTACTTTCTGCTCGACGGAGCAGAGCGGACGCTTCTCGTTCCGCGCGGGGATCAGCGGCAGCGTCTCTGGACGCCCCGCGTGTGGCCAGGCGCGCTCCTCGTCGACGGCGAGATCCGCGGGACCTGGAGACGGGCGCACCACACCGTACGGATCGACGCCTGGTCACGTCTCTCGCGTGGAACGCGCGACGCGATCGAGACCGAGGCCAACTCCCTGCCGCTTCCAGGCCTCGACCGGCCGATCGAGGTGGTTTGGAACACGTGAGAACCGCCGCTGACGAGCCAGGAGCTAGCGCATAGCCGTCGACTTGTGCACGACCCAGCCGAGGCCCGCGCCTGGCTGATCTGCGAGGTGGCGTAGGTCCTCCAGCCCCGCGCGCAACTCCTCCTCGGCGACGCCGGGCAGCTGCGCGATCGCGTCGAGCGCGCTCTCCAACACGTCGGCCGCGTACTGTGCCTCGAGAGACAGGTCTTCGCCCTGCCACCAGAACGGCCGCTCGCCCTCGTCGACCTCGCGGAAGCCGGCTTCGCGGAGCCAGCCGGGCAACCGCGTGCCGGCGTCGCTCCAGCCCGAGGCTGCCATGCCCTGGACCATCGCGCTGAACAAGGACTCGATCGCAGGCGTCGACGGCTCGGCCCGAGCCGTCGAGTAGTCGACCTCGATCGCTGTGATGGCGCCGCCCGAAACGAGGACGCGCCTAGCCTCGCGCAGCGCCGCGGGCGGATCGGCGACGTGCTCCAGGAACCACATCATCCAGACGTGGTCGAACGACTCGTCCCCGAACGGGAGCGCGAGCGCATCGGCTTGCAGGAGGGTCGCTTCGACTCCGGACCGCTCGAGGTGGCTCCGGGCGAACTCGAGCTGCTTCGGCTCGATGTCGACGCCCGTCAGGCGGACGCCCGGAAATTCCTGCCCGAGCACCCCCAGTACCGCACCCGCGCCGGTGCCGACCTCGAGCAGCCGCGTCCCCGGCTCGAGCTGAGTGCCGTCGCGGATCAGCCGGTGGCGCCAGTGCTCCGCCTGCTCTACGAGCCGCTCCTGCTCGGGCGTCCCGTAGCCGTGCACGTACTGGGTCATCGTTCTACATGATTGCTGAGGCCATGAGCCCCTCGCGTTACGACGCCATCGTGATCGGTGCCGGGCACAACGGGCTGGTGACCGCGTGCTACCTCGCGCGAGCCGGGCTGAGCGTGCTCGTCCTCGAGCGGCGCTATGTCGTCGGCGGCGCCTGCGTCACGGAGGAGACGTTCCCCGGCTTCAAGGTCTCCACCGCCGCCTACGTCAACAGCCTCTTCCACACGGCGATCGTCCGCGATCTGAAGCTGGCCGCCTACGGCTACGAAGTTCTCGCCCGAGACCCCTCCTCGTTCACACCGTTCCCCAACGGGAGCTCGCTGCTGATGGGCCCGGACGCCGATCTGACCCGCAAGGAGATCGGCAAGTTCAGCCTGCGCGATGCCGAACGCTATCCGCGGTACGAGGCGATGCTCGAACGGGTGGCCGCGGTGGTCGAGCCCACGCTCACGAGGGCAGCACCCGACCTGCTGAAGCCAGGAATCGGCGACCTCCGGACACTGCTCTCGCTGGGTCGCGCCTTCCGGAGGCTGGGCGACGGTGCCGGCGAGGCGGTGGAGATCCTCACCGGTGCCGCGCGCCCGATCCTCGACCGCTGGTTCGAATCCGAGGAGCTCAAGGGGACGCTGGCAACCGACGCGATCATCGGCGCGATGGCGAGCCCGTCGATGCCGGGTACCGCCTATGTGCTCTTCCATCACGTCATGGGCGAGGGAGGCGGCGCCAGAGGCGTGTGGGGGTACATGCGCGGCGGCATGGGCGGGATCACGCAGGCGTTGGCCTCGGCCGCCCGCGACCTCGGCGCCGACATCCGCTGCGACGCCGAGGTAGCACGCATCCTCGTGCGCGACGGCCAGGCCGCCGGCGTCGCTCTGGCCGACGGCGACGAGTTCTACGCGACTGTCGTGGCCAGCAACGCCGACGCCCACGTGACGTTTCTGACTCTGCTCGACCGAGACGTACTCCCCCAGGCATTCGTGGCCGACGTCGAGCGGATCAGCTATGCCAGCGCCTCGCTGAAGATCAACGTCGCGTTGGCCGAGCTGCCGAGCTTCCGGGCACTGCCGGGGACGGAGCCGGGACTTCAGCATCGCGGCACCATCCACATCTGTCCGGACCAGGACTACATCGAGCGCGCGTTCGACGACGCCAAGTACGGCCGCCCCTCCGCGGAGCCGGTGATCGAGTGCACGATTCCCTCGGTGGTCGACCCGACGGTCGCGCCACCGGGCCGTCATCTGATGTCGATGTTCGTGCAGTACGCGCCGTACGACCTTCGCGATGGGTCCTGGGACGACCAGGGCGAAGCTTTCGCCGATCGTTGCTTCGACCTGTTGGACGAGTACGCACCCAACTTCAAGCGATCGGTGTTGGACCGCCAGGTCCTGACGCCCCTCGACCTCGAGCGCGTTTTCAACCTCACCGGCGGCAACATCTTCCAGGGAGCGATGACTCCCGGTCAGCTCTTCGCCTTCCGTCCGGTGCCCGGCTACGCCCGCTACCGGACGCCCGTCCGCGGTCTGTATCTATGCGGCGCTGCTGCCCACCCCGGCGGCGGCGTGATGGGCACGCCCGGCCTCAACGCCGCCCGCGAGATCTTGGGTCAGCGCCGCCTCCGAGGTAGTGCTACCCGGTTGCGCCAGCCCCGGTGACGCCCGGGCGCGTCCACTGGGGCGCCGGTCGACCGCCGCTTCCGGGTCCCATCGGCTCACCGTGCTCGTCGGTGCGCAAGACGGAATGGGTCGGGAGCTGCGGCCACCCTTCGGGCGAGTCCTCCCACTCCTCCCGTCGCCCGTAGGCGGTCATGTCGAGCAGCCCGAACGAGGGGCTCAGCACCTCGTCGCCCCGGCCGGTCGTCCAGTACGTCAGGTAGATCTTGTCCTCCCGCCGCAGGTAGCAGGAGATCCGGCCGGCGACGCCCACGGTGGGGTCGTCGAGGTGGGCGTTGGAGTACCACGGCGCCGTGTAGCCCATGAAGTCGCGGAATGCCGCGATCTCCTCATACGGCCCGTCGCCGAGGATGGCGAAGGTGATCCCGTTGGCGTTGAGGTAGGCCGCGTCGGCGGCGTCCCCCATATTCCAGGAGTTCCTGGTGCAGCCCTCGCACTGCGACTCCCATGGCTTCCCGTCGTGGAACATGTGGCTGTAGACGACCAGCTCGTCGCGCCCCTCGAAGACATCGCCGAACGGGACCGGGCCGTCGGGGCCGATGACGGTGGTGTCCGGCGGCACCTCTGTCATGGGCAGCCGGCGCCGGGCCGCAGCGATCGCGTCGCCCTCGCGGGTGTGCGCCTTCTCGCGCTTGCGCAGCTCGAGGAGCTGTCGCTCGAAGTCGTCGTGGTCGGTCACGGTCGGGGCTGGCGTGGTCATGGGTTCCTCTTTCAGTTGTCTTGGGAGGTCGCTCACGCCGCCCGGCGAAAGCCGCTCGGCGCCGGGCTCGGATCCAGCGGACTGGCCGGCAGCTCGCCCGCCGGGTCGTCCTCGTTGTAGGCGCTCGGGGCGACGTCGTTGGGGGCGTCGGGATGGAAAATCGCCGCGAGCAGCTCGATCTGCCCCCGGCCCACGCCCAGCTCGCCCATGCCGCCACCGTACATCGGCCGCCCCTCGCGCGCGCAGCGCGCGTAGACGTCCAGCAGCTCGCGCACGCTGCCGATTCGCGACGGCTTGACGTTCACGATGCGCGCCGCGAGCGGCGTCGCTCCGATGTCCTGCGCGGTTCGGATCGGCGAGTCGTAGGAGACGCGGTGCAAGTGACCGGCGAGACGCGAGGCGATCTCGGGCAGGTCGTGCGGGTCCTCCAGGTAGGCGTCCGGGAAGGCCGCGATGACGCGGTCGTAGAGGTTCGCGAGCGCCTGCGGGTCCTCGACCTCGAAGCCGTATTGGCCCTTGAAGTCGATCGTGTCGACGGCGCCGGTCGCCGCGACCTCGTCGACGAGCTCAGGCGCCCAGGTCACCTCCGCGTCGAGCTTGAAGCGCACACCGGGAGCGCGTGCCAGCCGGCGGCGCACCGGCTCGATCGACGGCTGCTTGCCCAGGCCGAGCGAGTTGACGAAGCGCAGCGGCTGCGGCTCCAGTTCCAGCACCTCGTGCAGGGCGCGTCCGGCCTGGCGCAGGGCCAGGTCCAGCGCGGCCGACTCGAACGCCCAGCGGCGAAGGCGCGGCGCCCCCTCCCACTCCGGCGGGTTCACGAACAGGTCGAGCGTCGCGAGCTGGTCGGAGAAGCTCGCCAGCGTCCACTCGCCCTCGAGCCCCAGCGCGGGCCGCGCCTCGTGCAGCGAGGTGCCGTCCTCCTCCATCAGCGAGATGTCCTCGCCGAGACCGTCGGCGCCGGCGCCGATCAGGCGCACATGGGTGGTCACGCGGTTGAACTCGTTGGCGAGGACTGCATGTAGGCCGTCGTACTCGCACGACTCGACGACGAGCGGGAGGTCCGCCAGCCGCGGCCACAGCGACTCGCCCTGGATCGTGGGACTAGGGGAGGTCACCGTCGCCATTCTGCCATCGGCTCAGCGCGCCGATTCAAAGTGCGCCGTGACCCCGTCGGCTGACACCGGATCGAGCAGCGGCTCGGCCAGCAGGGCGACCCATTCGACGCGAAAGGCGCCGTTTCCAGCGCCTTTCGCAGTAGCGGGGGCAGGATTTGAACCTGCGACCTCCGGGTTATGAGCCCGGCGAGCTACCTGACTGCTCCACCCCGCGTCGCTTCTCTCAAGTATGCCAGACCAGTGCGCGGCGCCGGATCCTGGGGATTTCCATGACCATGAAGCCCGCTGCGAGCACCGCGATCCCGGCCAGCGCGTCGAAGATGAAGTGGTTCCCGGTGACCACGATCGTCAGCATCACGACCACCGGATAGACGACCCCGAGCACGCGCAACGCAGGCTGTTTGGCATACCTGACCAGGCCCACGCCGACACCGACCGCCCAGCCGGCATGCAGGCTCGGCACGGCTGCGACCGGATTCGAGAAAGCCGACACGTGCGGCGAGCCGATGTCGACATCCCAGAAGACGCGAAGCGTGTCCATGATCCCGAGGCCGCCGACGACACGCGGTGGCGCCGTCGGGAACCACCAGTGGATGACGACCGCGATCGCAGTCGCAGCGATGAATCCGTTGCGGAAGCTGCGAAAGCCCTCGCTCGACGAGCGGTAGAGCCACAGGAAGAACACGCCGGTCAGCACGAAGTGCCCGACGAAGTAGAAGAGGTTCATCGCCTCGACCAGCTCCGGCACCCCGAGGAACGCGCGCTGGAGCGACTGCTCCCACGCAAAGGAGAGCCCGCGCTCCAGCTCGGCGATGCGCTCCGCGTTCGCGATCGCGGCGGCCCAGTCGGGCTCGATGAAGCTCCGCACGACCTCGTAGACCCCCAGCGCCGCCAGTACGATGGCGATCTGCTTGAGGCCCTCGCGGCGCTCGAAACCTGCCCACGCGCGTCGCACAGAAACGATTCTAGACCTACCGACCTACCCTACGAAACCGCTGGAAACTAACCTTTTTACCATGCGAGTAGCCGCAATCGACCAGGGCACGAACACGACGCGACTCCTCGTCGCGGACGTGGACGGGGACCAGATCGACGAGGTCGTGAAGCGCACGCGCATCACCCGGCTCGGGGAAGACGTCGATACGCGCCGGCAGCTCCTGCCGCTGCCGATCGCGCGGGTGCGGAACTGCCTCACCGAGTACCGCCGCGAGCTGGAGTCCCTCGGCGCCGAGCGCACGTATCTCGTGGCAACGAGCGCCGTCCGCGACGCGGAGAACGGAGAGGCGTTCCTCGGCGAGATCGAGTGGAGCTACGGGTTCAAGACGCGGCTCCTCTCCGGGGACGAGGAGGCCGATCTCACACTGCGTGGCGTCGGCGAGACCGGCGACTCGACGCTGGTCGTGGACATCGGCGGCGGCTCGACCGAGTTGATCGGCAGCGACCAGCGGGTGAGCCTCGACATCGGTTCCGTGCGCCTGACCGAGCGTCACCTGCCCTCCGACCCGCCCACGGACGACGAGCTCGAGTCGTGCGCCGCGGCCGTGCGCAGCGCGCTTCCGGATGGATCCCGCCCAGAACAGGCGATCGGCGTCGCCGGCACGATCACGTCGCTAGCAGCCCTCGACCTCGGGCTCGCGGAGTACGACTCGGAGCGCGTCCACGGTCACCGGCTGAGCCTCGACGGCGTGCAGCACCAGCTGTCCCGGCTTGCCTCCATGCCACTGGCCGAGCGACGCGAAGAGCCGGCGCTCGATCCCGATCGCGCGCCGGTGATCGTCGCCGGCGCGATCATCCTGCACGGAGTGCTCGTCCACCTCGGGCTCGACGAGATCGAGGCGAGCGAGCGCGACATCCTGCACGGCGTCGCGCTCGAGGCCGCCGCATTGCCGGAGCCGGTCGAAGGCGACGCCCCGCCCGGCGCCTACACCTGCTGCTGACGCACCACGCGGCGTCGCAGGGCCCGCGTGCCAATTCCGATCAAGAGAGCGCCCGTGACATACACGGCGATGAACGCGTAGTAGAACCCTCTGAGCGACTCGCACTCGGATGACGAAGAGTCGCAACCGGAACTCGTCAGCTCCAGGATGAGAACGACAAGGACGATCGGCAGCAAGGCGAGCCACCAGCGTGGAACGAGGTACCCGAGCACCCCAGCGGCGCAACACGCTGCCACGAACTGCGGTTGCCAGATTTCGGTGGCATTGGCCCCGAGCGCGAGAAGGTAGAGCGCGGCCGTGCCGGCGAATAGCGGCCAGGCGGGCCCGCCGGGTCTCGAGTCCTCCTTGCGGCTTAGCGCGGCAACTCCAGCCGCCCCCGCCGCTGCTGCGGTGACGATCGCGGCGACCAGAGCAAGACGTGCCCAGATGCGCGCGTCGTTGTAGATCTCGTCGGACGGCGAGCGAAGCTCCGATGCGATGACCCAGGCCGCCGCCAACCCCGCGGCGGCGGCGACCAGACAAGCGAGGGGAAGCAGTCGGTCGCCTGGGCGACGGATGCTCCAGATGCCCGCTCCGATGCCCAGAAAGGCGGCGAGCAGCACCAGCGCGGCGATCCTGCCCTCCAGCTCCCAGCCGCTCAGCGCGAGAATGAGCGTGTCGTCGTCGCGAAGACGATCGCCGTTCGGTCCGTCGAGCTCCTCATGGGCGAACCAGGGCGCGAAGGTCAGCGCGAAGAGCGCGAGCGCCGAAGCCGACAGCGCGCCGCCGAGGAGCCGGCTACTCAACCTCGGGCTGCGGCTCGTCCTCGGCCAGGCGCCGCTGCAGAAGCTCGCGCGAGAGGACGCCGACTAGCCGGCCGCCCTCGACCACGGGCACGCGCTCGGCGTCGTTTTCCTCGAGGAAGCGGAAGGCTTCGTCGACGGGCAGGTCCGCTTCGATCGTCCAGTGCGGCTCCTCGGCGATCTCTGCCAGCGGTGTCGAGCCCGGATCGCGGCCGGTGGCGACCACCTCCCGGACGAGCGTCTTCCGCGTCACCACCCCGACCAGGCGGCCGTCGTCGCACACGAACACGGCTCGCACCTCGGGCCGCGAGAGCGCCTCCCCCGCCTCTTGCGCGGTCGCGTCCGCACCGCACACGCGCGGGTCGGTGATCATCGCCTCGCGGACTGCGGTCACGGATAGATCCCTCGCGCGGCGAGCGCGCCCGCGACTTCTCTGATCCCGCCGACCAGCGCCGCGCTCCGCAGCGTCAGCCCCCTCTGCTCGGCCAGCTCCCAGACCCGGTCGAAGGCGTCGTTCAGCTTCTCGGCGAGACGAGCGCGGATCTCGTCACGCGTCCAGAAGAGCCGACCGAGGTCCTGCACCCACTCGAAGTAGGAGACGGTGACGCCGCCCGCGTTCGTGAGCACATCGGGGAGGATGATGATCCCGCGGTCGGCGAGGATCGCGTCCGCGTCGAACGACGTCGGCCCGTTCGCCCCCTCGGCGATCATCTTCGTATTGATCCGGCCTGCGTTCTCGGACGTGATCTGATCCTCCAGCGCTGCGAGGACGAGGATGTCGCACGGGATCTCGAGCAGCTGCTCGTTCGACACGTGCATCGGCCGGGTACTCGGCGAGCGAGCCGTGCTCGGCGACCCAGGCGGTTACATGGGCGAGATCGAGGCCGTTCACGTCGTGGATCCCTCCGGAGATATCCGAGACGGCCACCACCGTGGCTCCACGAGCGGCGAGCTCGCGCGCAGCGACACCGCCGACGTTTCCGAAGCCCTGGACGACGAAGCGCTGCTCGGCGAAGGGCCACCCCAGGCGCTGGCATGCGCGCTCGATCACCATCACGACGCCGGCGCCGGTCGCCTCGCTGCGAAACACCGAGCCGCCGATCGAGACCGGCTTGCCCGTGACGATCTCAGGCACCGCGTACCCCATTTGCATCGAGTACGTGTCCATCATCCAGGCCATCGTCTGCTCGTTCGTGGCCATGTCCGGTGCAGGGATGTCTTCCTGCGGGCCGATGACCGGCAGCAACTCCGACGTGAAGCGCCTGGTCAGGCGTTGCACCTCCCCGGGCGACAGCTCCCTCGGGTTGCAGCGAACTCCGCCCTTCGCGCCACCGTAAGGCAGCCGGAGGAGCGCGCATTTCCAGGTCATCCACATCGCCAGTGCCGCGCACTCGCCGAGGGACACGTTGGTGTCGTAGCGGATGCCGCCCTTGGTCGGGCCGAGCACGCTCGAGTGCTGAACACGGTAGGCCGGAAAGACTCGCCACGAGTCGTCGTCCATCCGCACCGGGACGCTGACCATCAAAGCGCGCTCTGGGTTGCGCAAACGCTCGGCGATCCCAGGATCGACCTCTGGAGCATGGGTCAGCGCCTCCTCGAGCTGGGCTACGGCGGTGCGGAAGAGCGGCGTGTCCCACTCGAGGGGCGGCTGATCGACCGTTACCTCGTCGACCTTGGCCACGGCTGCAGTCTATTTCCGGCTCACGAACAGGGTCAGATCGCCCTCGACCCGCTCGACGACGACCTCGTCTCCGACATCCGCTCCTTCCGGGCACGTAGCGCGCCAGACTTCGCCCGCGACCCGCACCCGGCCGGTAGGGCGGCACTCGGTGACGACGATTCCATCCGCTCCGGCGAGGGCCTCGACCCCGATCGTCGGTTTGCGCCTCTTGGAGAACCGGATCCAGAAAGCAGCCTCACCGAGCTCGATCGCGAGCCCGGCCGCGATCGCCACGATGCCCCAGCCGGTCGGCAGCCAGAAGATCGCCGCGACGATGGCGAACGCCAGTAGCAGCTCTAGAGGATCACGACCGGCGTGCCCACGTCCACGTGGTCGAAGAGCCAGGTCGCTTCGGAGATGTGCATGCGGATGCAGCCGTGCGAGGCCGAGTAGCCAATCGATGCGGCATCGGGCGTGCCGTGGATGCCGACGAGCGGCGCGGTCAACCCCATCCAGCGGGTGCCGAGCGGGTTCCCGGGCCCGGGCGGGATCGGCTTCTTGCCCTTCGCCCAGTCGGAGTCGGGCGGCCGCCACCACGGGTTCTTCTGCATGTCGGCGATGCTGAACGTCCCGGAAGGAGTCGGGTACTGCGCCGTGCCGGTGGCGACGCCGAAGTTCCGGACGACGGTCGACCCGTTGAAGAGCGTCAATTGGTTCGACCCCCGCTGGATGACGATGACCGGGCCGAAGCCCGCCTTCGTCACCGATGGGCGGATCGCCCTCAGCACGACCGGCATCCGCCCGCGGATGCGCGTTCGGAGCGCGCGCGTGATCGCCGCCGTCATGGCGCCGCGGCGAACGGTGCGTCCCCAGCGCTCGTCGCTGATCGCGGGCCTGATGCCGTTCAGCCCGATGAGCCGGGCATCCTGCGCCTGCACGCCGAAGCGCCGATCGAGCGCGTCCACGTATCTGCGCACCTCCTGCTTGTCGACCGCTACGCGCACCTCGATGTTGTCGCCGCTCTCTGATCGCAAGGCTCTGGACACGGCGTCGTCCACGAGCGGCTCGGCGCCGAGCTTGGCCGGCGCGACCTGCCAGCGCAGCTTGCCGAAGCGAAATCGGACCGGCCGGTCGAATGCGATCCGCACCCGCTGCCGCGCCTGCCCGACGTCGAGACCCGACACGTTGAGCCCGGCGATGCGCACGTCCTCGCGGATGCGCTTCTGGGGCCCGGCCGCGGGTGCGACCGCGACCGCTGCAAACAGCACCAGCGCCAGCGAGATCGCGAGCCGCGCGCTCAGGTGCAAATGCGCAAAGGACGCGAAAACCCGTTTCATTCTCCAGATAGTAAGCGGAATCCTGCTTTTCCCTCCAGAGCGATTCCGGCTTCGCGGCTAGGATCGGGCCATGTGCCGAAACATTCGCAGCCTGTACAACTTCGACCCGCCCGCGACGGACGAAGAGGTCCGCTCAGCAGCCCTCCAGTACGTCCGCAAGATCAGCGGCTTCACGAAGCCCTCGAAGGCCAACGAGCAGGCGTTCGAGCAGGCCGTCGACGCCGTCGCCGAGGTCTCGGCAAGGCTCCTCGGCCAACTCGTGACGTCGGCGCCGCCGAAGGACCGCGAGGTCGAAGCCGCCAAAGCGCGCGCCAGAGCCGAGCAGCGCTTCGCCGCCTAAGGAGGGTCTGGCGAAATGGATCTGTGCCGCCGGGCCGCGCTGCTCGCCCCGAGGCCGCGTCCTCAGTCGCCCCAATGCAGAAAGGCATTGAGGCTCCCTGCGTCCTTGCCTCGGAACGACCATCGCACCCCGGCGACGAGTCAATTCCGCCAAACCCTCCTTGCGTCACACGCGTGACATCCGGCGTGAAATTGGGGCATCTGCTCGGACGGCTTGTTGTCACACGCGTGACATCGGAGGTGAAGTAGAGGCATCTGCTCGGACGGTTTGTTGAATCTCCAAGCGGGCTGCCGTTTCCGAGATCCTCTATGTGTCCTGCGGTCGACTCTTTATCACGCTCGCGCTCGCGCTCACCGTTGGCTCGGTCTGTATTGAGCCGGCCCTCGCGAGTGGGGGTCGCTACACCGTCGTCGGTGGCACCGCGCGAAATACCGCCGAGGTGAAGAAGGCCCTCGACGCCAGCCGGTTCGACTGGTCGCTCGTGCAGGAGGAGATCACGATCCACGTCGTTCCCGGCAAAGAGGCGTTGTCGACTCCGGGCCACATCTGGCTTTCGCCCGAGCTCCTGTCGTCCGGCACCTTCGCGTGGGGCATCGTGCAGCACGAGTACGCGCACCAGGTCGATTTCTCGCTTCTGGACGGCGCCAAGCGAGGATTCCTGACGGCAGCTCATGCCGCCGGCTGGTGCCACGAAGTGGCCGGCCTTCGCCACGATCGCTACGGCTGCGAACGCTTCGCCTCGACGCTGGCCTGGGCCTACTGGCCCGACGCACGCAATGCGCTGCGCCCTCGCTCCGCCAAGGACGAGGCGGCCGCGATGAAGCCGGCGCCGTTCCGGGCGCTACTGACGAAGCTGATCGGTGCCGCCGACCTCTTCGCGCCAAGGCTGCAAAGCCGCCCCCGTTAACTAGTGAGCGATGGTTCGACTGCGGCGCCGACTGCGGCCTGCTCGGAAGCGGGTCGTCTTCAGCGGCAGCGGGCCGGGCTTGGCAATGAAGAACCCCTGTCGTAGCCGACCCCGAGCGCCGTAAGGACGTCCACCTCCTCCGAGCGCTCGATCCCCTCCGCCATGATCGTGGCCTCGATCTTCTCGGCGAACGAGATCAGCCCCGCGGCTAGAGCCTGGCGCGAACGGTCGTACTCGATGCCGTCGATGAGCGTCCGGTCGAGCTCTATGAAGTCCGGTGCAAGACGAAGGATGTGCTCGAAGGCTCGCGAAGCCGGCACCCGCGTCATCCACGGCCAAGCGCACCCCCGGCTCGCGCAGTCGGTCGAAGGCCGAGTTCAGTCGCTCGTAGTCGTCGATCCTGGCGTGCTCTGTCACCTCGACGACGACGCGCGTCGGGTCGGAGTTCTCGAGCACCAGTTCGCGGAAGCTCGCCGAGAGGAGAGTCTTCGGCGAGACGTTCACCGAGAGATAGATCTCGCGGCGGCAGGCTCGGGAGTGCCGAGAGAGCCACCTTCGCGGTCGCAAGCTCGAGCTCCCGACGCAGGCCGACCTCCTCCGCCTCGGCGAACCAGCGATCCGGGCCGCGCTTGGGCGGGCCGTCAAAGCGCGCGAGCGCTTCGGCTCCGACGAGGCTTCCCGAGAGGCTGCAGATCGGTTGGAACACCATGCTGAAACGGCCCTTCCCCTCGAGCGCGCGACGGACCCGC
>CAVZFQ010000017.1:0-18994 GCA_963774625.1 uncultured Actinomycetes bacterium | reverse complement strand
TCACAGGGGCACCGTTCGGGTGGGAGTTTCCGAACGCGCTCAATGTCCAGTGGGCGGTTGTCTTCGTCCCTGCCGTCCTCGCGACCAAGGTCATCGGTGAGGTCGCGGCTTACAACCTCATCGTCCTCTCAGGGCTTGCGCTGTCCGGACCCGCCATGTACTTGCTGGTGCGGAGGCTCGGAGGCCATCCACTCGTCGCCGCGTGGGCCGGCCTGGTGTACACGATCTTCCCCTGGCATCTGGAGAAGGCCCAGGGCCACGCGGGATTCGTGCACCTGGAGGGTTTCCCGCTCCTCGTCCTCGCCGTACTCGCGTGGTATCACCGGCCGGTCGTCAGCCGGGCGCTGCTGGTCGCGGCTGCGAGCCTCTTTCTGTGGCTGACGGCCGGCTACTTCGGCCTGCTCGGAGCGATCGCGCTCGCCGTCATGCTTCCGGCTGTCGCGGTCCTGCACGCGCGCAGCCTGGGCTGGAGCCGGGCGTTCACCCGTCTCGTGCTGGCGGGCGGGACGGCGTTGGCGGCCACAGCGGTTCTTTTTGTCCTGACGGCGCTCGGGTCGACGTCAGAAGGGGTCGCACCAACCAGGAACATCGGCGAGCTTTCGACCTACGGCGCGCGCTACTGGGAGTACGTGCTGCCCTCGTACCGCAACCCGGTCTTCGGTGATGACGTCGGTTCGTATCTCTTTGCGCGCCTGCATGGAAGCAACTTCTCCGAGACGTCTCTCTACCTTGGCTGGATGACGATCGCGCTCGCCGTTCTCTGGCTGGCGATCGCGGTCCTGCGGCGACGCTTGCTCTCCCCCGACCAGATCGTGGTCTCGGTTGCTCTGCCGCTGCTCGTGCTGGTCGCACTGCTCTTCTCCCTCCCGAGCCCGCTGCCCGGGACCGACGTGCAGACGCCGGCCCGGCTCCTGTGGGAGCTCGTTCCGCAGTTCCGCGTGCCGACCAGGTTCGTCGTCCTCGTCATGACAGGCCTGGTCTGCCTCGGGGCGCTCGGTCTCGAAGCAGTTCGCCGCTCAGTCCTGCGCCTCCCGCTCGACCGACGGGTGGCGAGCACCCTGGCAGGGGGCCTCTGCATCGCGGCTATGGGAATCAGCTTCCTCGAGCTGTCCATGGACGTCGAGCCGACCACGATCGAGGTCGATCGCGTGCCTGCTTATTACGGCGCGGTGATGCGTGCTCCTGATGGGATCCTGGCCGAGTACCCGCTGGTCAAGGCGGATCAAGGTCTGAACTCCGACTACCTCTTCTGGCAGCGCGTCCACGAGCGGCCTCTGGTGAATGGAGCGCAGCTCGGAACGTTCGCCGACGCGGTCGGCCAGTCCCTCGTCAACCCGGCCTCGCCCGGAACCGCCTCGTCGCTGGCCGCGCTCGGTGTCTCCTCGATCGTGATGCGGCCGAACGTGTTCGTCCTCACGGGAAACTTCGCGGCCCCGAAGCGGCTGCGCGACGGCTACGAGCTCCTTGGACGCTTCCCCGGGGGGACGAGCGTCTGGGAAGTGGTGGCGAGGCCCGCTCCGGCGATTGCCACGTTCACAACCGGCTTCTCGCATGCGGAGACGCCGATGCTGCAGGCCACGTCGCGCTGGATGGTGAGCTCTGAGGCCGAGGTCGACATCTACGCCTGGCGGGCGGGGACCTATCTCGCACGCTTCCAGATGGGGTCCTACGGTCACCCGCGCGTGCTTCGGATCGAAGGCCAGAACGATTTCGAGCTCGCCGCGGTGTCCTCGACGCGCACGGTGACCGTTCCAGTTCGGCTACCACGCGGGCGTTCATTCATCAAGCTCAGCGCGCGACCGGGGCCGGAGCCGGTTCCCGACGGGCGGAACGTCACCGTCTACATGTCCAACTGGCGCTTCCTCCCGCTGCGAGGCTCGCGGAGGACTGCGCTCGAGGCCTTTCCGAGATGACCCTGGCCTGCCCCCGCTGCAAAGCCTTTCTGGACGGGCGGCTTGCGTGCGCCAACTGCGGCGCCGCGTATCAGGCCGTCGACGGCGTGCCGATCCTCCTTTCGGAAGAGCTCACCGAGCAGCACCTCCACCAGCGCGAGTACTTCGATGCCGAGTTCGCCGGCTATGAGGAGTACGAAGTCGAGAACTGGCGGCTGAGCTACATCGAGCGGATCTTCGGTGCGCTCGGAGTCCTCGACGGGACAGGGCCCTATCTCGACGTCGGCGTCGGTGGCTCGGGGGCTACGGTGATCGAGGCTGCACGTCGAGGTGTCGAGGCCGTGGGTTGCGATCTCTCCGTCGAGGGCGTCCTTGCCGCCCGCCGGTTCGTCGAGAGCGAGAAGGTCGAGCAAACGGCTGACCTCGTCGTGTGCGCGGCCGAGGCGCTGCCTTTCCCGGACGAGCAGTTCGGGTCGGCGAGCGCGGTTGCGCTACTCGAGCATCTGGACGACGACGAGGCGGCCGTGGCCGAGCTGACGAGGGTGGTCGCCCCCGGCGGCCGGGTGTGGATCACGGTGCCGCACGCGTACCGCTACATCCCTCCGCCCGTGTGGCCCCTGTACTGGTGGCACGACCGCCGGATCGGGCACAAGCGGCACTACGACGAGCGGCGCCTCGTCGATCTGTTCGCCCGGCACGAGTTCGACCACGTGCAGGACCTATTTCAGCGGGCACCCTGTCAAGTTCCTTCAGCTAGGGCTGTCTCGTGGTCCTGCCCGCCGTGCGCCGGCCCGAGTCAGGCCTCTGGTGGAGCCTCGAGCGACGCGATCGGGCGAAGGCGTCGCGCCGGCTCGGAGCCGTTCAGCTCAGCGCCGTGTTCCGGCGGCGCTAGCCGCTATCGTCGAGCGCCGTGTCGCGGGGACGTTATCTCGTTGCTCGCCTGCGGACATCGCAGGGCAGTTCGCGCCGGAGCGATGGTCGCCGTCGGCGACGATCGTGACGAACGGCGGCGCTATCTCTTCAACTTCGCCTGCATTCGCTATCTCGGATCGGCGGTCTACGGAGATGTCGCGGCCATCCTGGCCTTGACCGCGCTCGTCAATTTGCCGCTCGGAGCGGTCCAGCTGGCGCTAGCTCGCGAGGTCGCGCAGATCCCTTCGGGCGATCAGGTGGGACCGCTTCTCCGGCGGTGGACACTCCGCGCGTTCATCGGAGCATCGGGGCTCCTGGTCCTGGGACTCGCGCTGATCGTGCCGCTGCAGGACGCGCTGAACATCCAGTCGCGATCCGCACTTGTGTTCGGTCTCGGCGCGATCGTCTGCCTCAGTGGTCGCGGCGGTGCTCTACGGAGTGCTGCAGGGCTCCCTTCGCTTTCACGCTCTCGCCGTTACGTCGGCTTGGGCGGGAATCGCACGCCCCGTCCTGGTCGTGCCGGCGCTGCTCCTGGGTCTTGGGGCAGCCGGCGCTCTGGCAGTGAACATGGTCGCGGGCTTCTTGCCGTCTTCATCGCCTGGTGGGCCCTTCGGGATCTCTGGGCCTCCGAGAAGCAAGGCGCGGCTCCCAAGCACGACAGGCGGCAGACGGGCGGTCATGCTGGTCGGCTCCCTTGCGTTCGCCTCGCTCACCAATGCCGACATCCTGCTCGCCAACTACTTCCTCGACGACTCGGCTAGCCGGTGTCTACGCCGCTGCCGCCCTCGTGGGTAAGGCGGTGCTGTTCCTCCCGACGGCCGTTGCCACGGTGCTGTTGCCGAAAGCGGCCGTACGGGAAGCGACAGGTGGAACCTCTCAGGGGATTCTGTTCGCCAGTGCGGGCGTGACGCTTGTCTCGACACTTGCTGCGACCCTGGTCCTGGCTTTCGTACCCGAGAGCGTGCTCGTCTGGGCGTTCGGCGGCGAGTTCCGCGATTCGACGCAGTTGCTCCCCTGGTTCGGCCTGGCGATGTCCGCCGCTGCACTGATCAACGTCTATCTGTCGGTCTACTTCGCGCAGCGTGATGCGCGCTTCCCCTTGCTGGTGATGGCTGCGGCGATTGCGCAGGTCATCGGCGTTGTCCTCTTCCATGGCGAAGCGCTTTCCATCGTCCTCGTGACCCTCGTCTGTGCGGTGGCTGTTCTCTTGGTGCACGAGACTGTTCTTCCCTCACGCGCTGGTGCGCGCCTGGAGCGCTCGACGGCGCGCGGCGGCCGCCGCCCGAGTCCAGAACGCCTAGCAGCGATGGCTTCCGCGATCTCTGAGAGCACGTTCACGATCTCGTCCAACGGGTCGATGGATGCGCCGCCTGCGGCCGCCGTGCGCGACTTTCTCCTCCAACACGGGGCTCCGCGCGTGACGACCATCTACCACCCGCTCCAGCCCGAGGACGACCCGAGGCACCACATCACGGTTTTCACGCCTGACGGTAAACGGCGCGCTCGAGCCCTTCGCCTCCCGTCTAGGCCGCCCTACACGTACGCGTTCGATCCGTTCATTCCGCTCTGGCCGCAGCGCACGGACTGCTGGCTCGGCTTCAACAACCTCGCCGCGGGTCGCGGCCTCGTGCAACGCCGGCTTGGCCGCGCCGGAAAGGTCGTCTACTGGGCAATCGACTTCGTGCCCGACCGTTTCGGCAGCGGGCTGCTCACCCGTGCGTACGACACCCTCGACGCCTACGCCTGCAGACACGTCGATGCGCGTTTCGAGGTGTCCAGGGCGGCACTCGAGGCGCGCACCGCACGCCATCATCTGACTGCCGACGAAATGGCTCCCGCCGACGTCGTACCGATGGGCGCGTGGCTCGCACGCGTTCCGGTGGCGCCGGACGATGCCTGGCAAGCGCGAAAAGTGATCTTTCTCGGCCACCTCGTGCCCAGGCAGGGAGTGGAGATGCTGTTGGAGGCGTTCGTCGAGCTCGTTGCCCGGAACGTCGAGTTCACGGCCGAGATTGCCGGGCACGGCCCCCTTCTGGAGGAGCTGCGCGGTCGGACGGCTCATCTAGGTCTCGAGGATCGGGTCACGGTTCCTGGGCTTCATCCGCGACAATCGCGGGCTCGAGGAGTTCGTCGCCTCGGGGTCTGTGGCGGTGGCCCCGTACGACACAGCCGAGGATTCGTTCACCCGGTTTGCAGATCCGTCCAAGGTGCGTGCGTACATGGCAGGCGGCCTCCCTGTGGTCATGACCGACGTGCCACCAAACGCCGACGAGCTCGCGGCCGAGGGGGGAGCCGAGCTCGTTCAGTACACACCGGAGGGCCTCGCGGACGGGATCGCGAAGCTCCTCTCCTCGCAGGAGGAATGGCGCAGGCGCCGAGAAGCGGGGCTGGCGTACGCGAAACGCTTCGACTGGGAGCAGATCCTGGGACGGGTGCTGCGAGACGTGGGATTCGAGCGATAGTCAGTCGGACGCGACGACGGGACGTTCGAACGCTGCCCGGTCGGCGGGTGGGCTCCGGCAGACGGAGGGGTCGCCCCTCGGCCCTTGACGGTGATGCCCCCGACGGTCATCACGAGCGGTCGCGTGTCTCCGGAAGAGGTGACGTCGATCGGGCGCACCGGCTTCGAGCCGATGAGTTGGAACTGCAGGAGTTGCCAGCCCGCACGCAGCGGAACTCGGACACGGACGTTGTTCTGCGCTCCGGATGCATTGACGAAGAACAGCTCGCTGTTTCCGAGCTTCAGGACCCTCAGCTGCGCGAAGGCGGCCGCCTGGAAGCGGAGAACGTAGTCGTCCGTTTTGGTCACGCAGGCCAGGACCGTCGCGTCGGGACTGGTCATCCAGCGATCGACCCGATCGAATCCGGTTGCGATCGCGGCGAGCCCTACCGCCGGGCGCGCGGTCACGCGCATTAGCATCGAGCCGTCCGGGAGTCGTCTGACGACCTCGAGCCCGGCGGGTGGGTCGTAGCTGCGTGCGTCTTCAGGGCGCGACGCCGACCTGCTGGGCCTGTCCTGCGTCGAAGGTCGCCCAGCGGAACCCCAGCAGAGCGAGCTTTTGACGCAACTCAGGGTCATCCTTGTTCTCGACGCTGATGCGGACGGCATCCTCCGGCGTCGCGGCCGGCGCGCCGTTCAACAGTGGATGTCCGTGCGCCAATTGGTAGAAGAGCTGGTTCGCGACCGGGAAGAAGTCGCGCGTCATCGACGGGTACTGCGCCAGCGGTGCCCCGCAGGGACGAGCTCGTTCGACGAGCGCGACGAGGCGAGGCGGCCTGGTGTCGATGACGAAGTTGTCGCGGCGGAAGGGCAGCTCGAGCGCCGAGAGGAGGCAGGCGGCAGCCACGATCGGCGATCGACGGCCCGCCGGTCAACACGGCGCACGAGGCTCTCGAGCCCGAGCCCGGCCAGGATGATCGTCCCCGTCAAGACCAGCGCGATGAAGCGCGCCGGCGTCGAGATGAAACCGACTGCGTCGTTCACGTATGCGATCGGCATCGTGGTAGGCCCGGGAAGCGGCACGTTGATCGTGGCGGGAAGCGTCAGCAGCACCCCGAGCACCGCCATCGCGGCAGCCAGTGCCGCGCCGAGCCTGGTCACGCGTCCCAAGTGCTGCGAAGAAGAGCCCCACTGCCGCCAGCGCGAGGGTCAAGAGCCCGAGGTACAGGGCGAGCTCACCTTCGTTTTCTCGCAGGCCGCGGGACTGCGATGTAGTCGCGGCTGCGTCGCCGAAGACGGGGTTGTCGGGCGAAGGGAGCAGCAGCATGTATGTCCTGGCCGTGAACGCGACGTCGTAGATCGGACGGTCGAGCTGCGCCGAGACCTCGCTCTCCTGCAGTTGGAGTGCGAGCGCGATCGGCAGCGGCAACAGCACCAACACGATGGCGAGTAGCCCCGTGCGCCGGAGCGTGAGCCAGAGCGTGCCGCGTCGACACGGCGGCCACGAGCAGGAGCGGAAGCGCGGCGGCCAGGAAGATGCCCACTGCGAGCCCGTAGTAGGAGTGCGTGTACATCCCGAGCGCGGCCGCCGCGACGACAATTGCCCCGCTTCTCAGTCCAGGCGATCGCGCCCACTCGACGATCCCGAGCACGAGCAGCGGCAAGCAGGCCATCGCGCCGAGGGTCGGATGGATGCTCAGCTTCTCGAGGTGCCAGGCACGAGGAGGTAGGCCAGGCCGCCCCAGAAGGCGACGCTCGGCCGGCAGTCGAGTCGCCTGAGGCAGGCATACATGGCCAGCGAGGAGGTCACGGCCGCCGCCGAGCACGATGAGGTTGTACGCACTACATCTCCGATTCCGAGCGCGAGCAGCAGCAGGTACGGCCACTCGATGGCCGCGTTCGAGAGCAGGAGTGAGCTGACGTCCTCGGTGCCGACCGGCCACGCGATGTCGGTCGTGAACGAGGGTGAGAAGTACGAGATGCCGTGCTCGAAGCGGAACCTCGTCTGCCAGATCAGCGCCCAGCCGTCCCCGGGCCCTCCGTAGGTCGCGTGCGTAAAGCGCCCTGCCAGCGGCCACGTCACCGCAAGGAACGCGAGCACGAATCCAGTCCCGGCCCACAACCAGGTCGGCACTGCTTCCGTCTCAGCCGGTCAAGCGCGGGGAGCCCGTTCCGCACGCTCCTATACTGGCTCGTCAGGACCGCCATGCGACTCATTGGGGCTTCAGGAGGCTTCCGCGCCTTGACGGTGATGGAAGCTGGTGCCGGGTCCCAACGGCCCACTCGCGCAGGAGGGGGTAGTAGCCGGCCCCCGCGACCGTGTCGACGCGCAATCCGTGCACCCGGAAGAGATCGACCAGGCCCGCATAGGCGAAGACGCGCACGTGCTCCCATGATTTCCAGGGAAACGACTCATCCCGGTGCAGGTTGAGCGGATTCCCCGAGGCCGCCGTGCGCGTGGCTGATGTTCGTCATCGAGAACGGCTGCCACCCTGCGAGCAGCGAGACGACGTTGTGCCAGCTGGCGAGATTCTCCGTCGAGACGATTGCATGTCCTCTCGCTCTTCAGAACCCGGCCGAATCTCGCTGACGAAGAGAGCTCGTGTCGTGGAGGTGCTCGATGACCTGGTTGCTGAAGACGACGTCGAACGTCCCGTCGTCGTACGGGAAGGGCTCGTTGAGGTCCGCCGAGCGGACGTAGTACGCCGCGCTCGGACGCAAGCTTCGCGCGCTCTTCGACGACCTCGACTCCGTGCACCTCGTGGCTCCGGTCTCCGCCGCCGCGGGTCGGTCAGCGCGCCGTCATCGCAACCGAGATCGATGAAGGCGTCGTCCCCGACCGATGACATGAGCCGCTGGATGTTGCCACGTTCTTGTCGGCGGCCGACTCGACTGCGGAAGCCGCCACCGCGAGTAGTTCCTACGCTCGAGCCGTCGCTCAGCCATTGACGCTAGCGCGCTTGTCAGCGTTACGTGCCAGTTGAACGCGAGCTTGTGCAGCGGGCCGGATCGCATCAGCAAGGTGTTCCACGCCGGCACACCGAGGCCGATTCCCTCGATGTTGGCCTTCGAGATCTGATCCGAGTGGCGGTCGAGCAGCGCCTTCATGTCCCGGAAGGAGTACTCCCGAAAGTGGTGGATGTCGCCCAAAACCGTATCGACGGCGTACGTGTACGGAAACCGGATCGGCTTGCCGATCGCGTACCGCGCAAGCGACGTCAGGCGCAGGCGGTTCGGCGTCGTGTAGATCACCTTGCCGCCGGGCCGCGTGACGCGAAGAGCCTCGGCGATGAACCGGTCATCGTCATCGACATGCTCGATCACCTCGAGGGCGATCACGACGTCGAACGACTCATCGTCGAAGGACAGGTTGAGCACGTCCTCGAGCTGGAACGTGACCCCGTCCGGGAGCTCCGTCCCGTCGGGGAAGAGCTGATCGAGGTCAGTGGCGAGCACCTCGCCGGCGGCCGGCTTCAGGTAGCGCAGCGTGAAGTCCAGATGACCGGACCCGATCTCGAGCACGCGTGCGGAGCCGTTCTTCACCTTTCGGACGCGCTCGGCGAGGATCCGTCGATTCGCGGGGTGAAATGCGGTCTGCTCCAGGGCCGCTTCCCGCTCGGCGATGGCGGCCGCGAGCTTGCTTTGTTGGCGTCGGTCATCCGGGGGACTCTAGAGATTCCGCGCGCGGCTACTGACGCCAGCCTCGGCGCGTCAGCTCTTCGGTCTTGACGCGTGAGCGCACGGTTTCCCAGGTGTATACGGCCAGCGTCGTCCAGCACGCCACGGGATGAAACCACCAGGCTCGATCACGCTTGCGGGCGTATCCGAGCAGAGATTGCGCGAGCAGCGGAACGATCGTCACGGTCGAGAGAACGAAGAGTGCGAGGCCGCGGCGGTAGCGCCGCCAGGGATAGGTCCGCTGTCCCTGCCGGCTGTAGTGAAGGAAGTCGCGCGCCCGACGGCGGGTCTTGCGCCGGAAGTCCGCGTACGTCGGGGCGAACAGGTGCCCGATCTCGACATCGACTCGCGCGACCACGTCGTATCCGTGCCTGGCAAGGGTGCCGACCGCGTCGATGTCGAAGACGTAGTCGCCGGTCATGACGCTGCGGAACGGCTCCGCACGAACGAGGTAGCCGTTCGCTCCCATGGTCGGCAGCAGATCGGGGTCGACGTGCACGCGCACGTACCCGTTTCGCTGCTCTTGCTCGACGGGGAAACCGGTCCACCGGCCGGTGAGGTACGAGTAGCGCCCGTAATTGCCGACGAACAACGAGGCCGGATCGTTGACACCTGTGAGGGCGCAGTAGCGATCGATCAGGCTGTACTCGGGGCCGTGCTCCCAGCGAAGCGCCTCCGAGCTGACGATCTCCGCATCGGAGAACGGGGCCGCCATCCGCTGTAGCCAGTCCGTGCCGACCAGGACATTGTCCAGTCGACGAAGGCGAGAACGTCACCCTTGGCGGCCCGGGCGCCGCGGGCTTTCCCGGCCTCTCCGGTGCGGAGCGGATTGTCCACAAGTTGGTCGACTCCGTACTTCTCGGCCAGCTCGAGCGTCGGATCCTCCGAGCCCGCGTCGACGATGACGATCTCTACCGGGCCCGCGTACTCCTGGCGGCGAATCGAGGTTCAGGCACTCCTCGAAGGTCCGGGCCGAGTTGAGCGTGGGGATGACATAGCTGATGCTCGGCGCCGTCAGCGGTGCATCTCCTTCGAGAACAGTCCTCGTAGAAAGGCGGTCCCGTAGGCGAGATGGTGAGCCGCAGCCAGAGCCGGCGTCGCGAGTGCAATGCTCGGCGGGTGGCGTCGGAGCGCCTCCACGGCGACCAGGCCGTACGTGGCGGCCGCGAGGGGTAGCCCGACCCCGGGGCGACGCCAGCACACCAATGCCGCCAGACCAAGGGCCGCCGGAGCGAGGGCAGGGAGAGCGTAGAGCGCGCGTCGAGACGTCTCGGGAAACGCCCTGGTGAAGTAGCCGCGGTGCCGTCCGACGTTGGCGACCTGCGCGAGGTGGGGCTTGACGACAGGGCGGCGGTGGTGAAAGACGACGAGATCCGGCACGTAATGCACCGGATAGCCGGCCTTCGCGAGCTTGAGGCACAGCACGGTGTCCTCACCGCCGTAGAACGTCGTCCCCCAACCACCGACGTGCTCCAGGGCCTCGCGGCGCACGAAGAAGTTGTACGCCGGATAGTCATCGACCGTCCGCGCCTTGCCGGGGAGAAAGCGGTAGCGCAACATCGCGCTACCCGCCGGTGATTCGTACACCGATCCTCCGGCCCGTTCTCGCCAGGGCGATGCGGGTGGCGTGACGCCCGGCCCGCCGAGAGCGCCAATTGACGGATCCTCGAAGTGGCGAGCGGCCGTCTCCAGCCAGTCCCGTGCCGGATAGGCGTCGTCGTCGATGTACGCGAGCACATCTCCGCTCGCCTGCACAAAAGCGTGGTCGCGCTTCTCGGCCGGGGAGGTGTCCGTCTCAGAGCCGGTCTCGATGTTCCTCACGTTGTCCGGCAAGTCGGCGAAAAGCTGGTCGGAAACGACCAGAATCTCGACGTTCTCGTAGCTCTGCTCGAGGCATTCGGCCATGCACCGCCGAAGGGCGGGACCGTCCCGGTGCGCCGGGATGACCACCGAGAAGGTCAGAGTCATCCGCGCAGCAGGCCTCGGAGAAGGGCGAGGCCGTACGTGAAATGGACGCAAGCCGACCCGATTGCGGCCAGGGCCCCGACGCGGATCGAACGGAAGCGAAGAGCCGCCCAGGCGCCGCCCGCAAGGATGATTGCGAGATAGCCGCCTGCGACGAGCATCCACGCGGTGCGCCAATCGCCCCCGGCGAGCAGGAGCGGCCAGCCCAGGACCGTGAAGCTGAGCAAGGCGAGTGGAGGAAGTGACGAAGGGGTCAAGCCACGGAGACCGCGCTGCCGCACCACGTGTCCACGAGCAACCCCCTGAGCCTCGACCATCGCGAGATGCGGCCGGAACAACTGCGGCCGCGGCGCCACAACGACGGTTTCGGGCGTGTAGAGCACGAATCGACCACGGCTGGCTAGCGCGGCGCAGATGCGATCGGGGTGCAGATCGGCATCCGGAAGCTCGAGGCAGTAGGCGCGACGCGCCACCAGGTTTGCACCGGGAAACTGCTTCACGAAACGAAGGTTCCCCGGCGTAAAGCGAAAGTAATGCGAGCCACCCCCGATGAACGACTCCTGCAGCGCGGCGGCGGCGCGCTCCCTGAGCGGTCCGTGCGCCGGCGCCAGGCTTGGCGTCACGACAGCCGCGATGCGTGGATTAGCCAGGAAGGGGACGGTCGCGTCGAGCCAGTTTGCCCCCGGGATGGCTCCGTCTTCGAGAAATGCGACGACGTCGCTAGTACCGCCTCGCAAGGCTTCGGCTCTGCCCTCGGGCGTCTCGGTCGGCAAATCGAGTCGGTCGAGGCCTTCGTACTCGAACGAGGGCTCGGCCGACGCGACCAATGTGACGCCGGGGCGGTAGTCCTGTGTCCGCTCGTACGCGGGCAGAAGCTCTCGCTTGCGCTGGTAGTAGCGGAGGATTCGAAGCCGGTAGAAGATCGCAGCAGTGTCGATCAGGGCGAGGAGAACTGCGATCGAGCGCACTCCTGAGCCGGTGAAGCGGTGCTGGAGGGTTACCGGCTGCTCGCGGATGCGCCCGTAGCCCAGAGCGCGAGCCACTGCGAGGAACTCGAGATCGAATGCGAACTGCTTCACGAGCAGAAGCGGGAGCACCTCCTCTGCCACCTCGCGCCGGAACACCTTGAGACCCACCTGGGTGTCGCGCACGTCGAGCTGAAAGAGCAGGCGGATCAGCTGCTGATAGAGCCAGCTTCCTACCGAGCGTGCGCGGGGGTAGTGGACGTGCGAGTCGGGGTGGCGCTTCGAGCCGATGACGAAGTCGAGCGAGTCGCGCTGTGCGAGCTCGAGAAACTGTGGAATCGAGGCCGGGTCGAGCTCGAGGTCCGAGTCTACGTAGGAGATGTACCGGCCTCTCGCCGCGAGCGCGCCGGTCTTCACCGCGTAGCCCTTGCCCAGGTTCCGGTCGTAGTGGATGACCCGCGCAACGCCCTCAGCCTGCGCCTGCTCGCCCTCGTCAGAACCGTCGGAGACGACGATCAGCTCGATCGGCCCCTCGACCCCCGCCTGGACCCGCTCGCGGATCGTCCGGATGCTCTCAGCGATATCCGGCTGGTTGTAGACAGGGACGACGACGCTGAGGAGCGGACGCGTCGGATCCTCGCGCGGCTCGCCCGCAACCTCCGGCGTGAGCGCGGATTCAGCCACGGCGAGTCAGGCTAACATCGCCCACCTGATGCTCCCCAAGGCGACCAATACGATCGGAGAGCTGCGTTACCGGCTCCGCTGCATCGACAAGCTGGGCTACCGCTTCCGCGGCGACGAGCGGTTGCTCGACGTCGGCTCCGGGGACGGCGGTGTGGCGCGGCTGCTTCGTCCACGGGTTGCCGAGGTAGTCGCCGTCGACGTCGAGGCTTCTGACCAATGGGGCGACGGCGAGGACGGCATCGAGTTCATGGTCGCGAGCGGAGAAGCGCTGCCGTTCGAAGACAGCGCTTTCGACCTGATCCACTCGAAGGACTCCCTTCACCACATGGACGACCCCGCGTCGGCGATCCAGGAGTACCGGCGCGTCCTCAAGCCGGGAGGTGCGGCGCTCATCGTCGAAGCGAACCGCTACAACCCGATCTTCTTCGTCCACATGACGAAGATGCTCGGCCACGAGCACTTCCCGCGGAAGCGCTTCCATCAGCTCGTTCGCGCCGGTTTTCCCGATGCGACCTTCGGGAGCTTCGACGCTCACTTCGTCCCGCAGGCGGAGAGGATGTTGCAGGTTCAGGAGGCCTTCGAGAACGCTCTGGAACGCATTCCGGGTGTGTCTCGCCTCATCTCGTACAACTACTCGATCGCCCCGCGTTAGGCCTTCCGGGCCACGATCGCGTAGTCCTGGAAACCGTAGAGCAGGTCGTTGAGGCGCTTGACGACCGCATCGAGGCGCCCGTCCCCGGGCACGGGCAGCCGATCCTCATCGGGAACGGGCGAAAGCCGGCGGATCTCGACGTTCGAGAAGCCCGCGCTCTCGGCCAGGAAGGCGAGCGTGTCGGGATGGATCGGCCGCACGTGGGTCAGGTCGCGGTGGAAGTTGATCGAGCCCGCGACGAGGGACTCGGGATTGGGCGTCTCGAGGATCAACACGCCCCCGTCGGCGAGCTTCTCGCCGGCCAGGGCAACGAGCGCTGTCACGCCGGCGGGCGGAAGGTGCTCGACGAGGTGTGACCCGACGACGCCGTCGACCGAGCCAGCCTCCAGCTCTGAGAGATGCGCGACCGCGTCCTTGGCCACGACCTCGATCCCTTTCTCCTCGAGCAGCGACACGAAGTCCGGGTCGATCTCCACGCCGTAGGCATCGACGCCCTCGGCCTTCAGCATCTCGATCAGCTCGCCGCGTCCGCAGCCGAGGTCGACGACACGCTTTTGGTCCCGTAGGAGGTCCACGTATTGCTGCTGTCGTTCCCGCACCGACTTCTCCGGGCGGAATCGCGCTTCAAAGGTCTCGTAGTCGAAGTCGATCGCCGGAGGAGGCGGCGTTTTACCCGGTGCGGCGGTCGCGGCGGGCGCCGCAGGAGCACGCCGCTGCCGCTCGAGACGCGCTAGCCGGGGGCCCAGCTGAAGCTTCTCGATCGCGTCGGCGACTTCGTCGGCACGCTGAGAGAGAACACGCACGTCGCGGGCGGTCGCTTCTCGCGCCGCGGTCTCCGCCTCGACCGACTCACTCGCGTGCCGCGCAGCGGATTCCCGCGCGCCTGCCTCCGCCGCGAGCGCGGTCTCGAGTCGAGTCACCGCCGTATCAGTCTGGCGTGCGAGATCGTCCAGCACGAAGAAGAGCAGCCTGATGAAGAACTTCTTGACGAGCGTGATGACCGGGCCGACGACCGGCTTCGACGAGTAGCCCAACTCTGGTCGGAAGCGGACGCGCGGTCCCCCGCCCGCCAGGTCGAAGCCCGCCGCGATCCCATCGGGCGGCGCCATGGGAGGCAGCACCTCCAACTCGACCCCGGAGAGGTCGTCCCCGTACGCCCCCGCCGCGCGCTCGCGCGCGACCCGCTCCTTCAGCTCGGTGACGAGCCGCTCGACGTCGATGATCTGCGGCGAGCCCTTCTTGTCGGTCACGCTCGCTCGAGCTCCTCGGGTGCGTAGCTCGTGAAGAGGAACTTCGGGCGCTTCTCGCCGGCGGGCCGGCTGTTGCGCGCGCGGGCGAACAGGTACTGGCCGAGGTCGTGCTCGCGATGCTTCACCAGGCGCCCGACGCGGCCCCACCCGGGGCTGCGGCCGGCCGTCCGGTCCTGCACATCTGCCGTTTCGAGGTAGTCCACGTCGAAGCCAAGGTACGCCAAGAGCTGCCTCAGCTCGTCCTTGTTGTACTCGCGGTTGTGGCGGCCGTACGCGCCGTAGCCCGAATACGGGTCGTAGATGTTCTCCCCCTCGATCATCTTGGCGACATTCTCGAGCCGGTTGACGTTCGGCGTCGTGAGGATGAGCACGCCGTCCGGCTTGAGGACGCGCTTGATCTCGCGCATCGCGACCAGTGGATCGCTCGTCAGGTGCTCGATGATCTCGCAGAAGAGGACGACGTCGAAGTGATCGTTTTCGAACGGAAAGGTTCCGCCCTCGATGTTGAAGATCGACGAGGACAGGCTCGTCTCGGTCATCTCTCCGCTCGCGCGATCGAGGTGCTCGACCGTCTGCTCCAGCTCCTCGGTCTCCGACGGCCCGAAGAAATTCGCGAGCGTGAGCTCGAGGTCGGTGAACTCCCGCAGCAACATCGTCGTGAAGTAGGGATTCGCACCGAGCTCGAGAGCGCGGCCGTGGAGGTCGCGAGCAAGGTCCCACGTGCGCACGAAGCGCCAGAAGTGGCCGTGGACGTACCGGCTCAGCTCGTCCGGAGGGCCGTCCGCCACGTGGACCGACTCGAGGAAGCTCCGCAGCTCGGCCTCGGTCACGCCGTCCGGCAGCTCGACCGACGGCTCGAGCGGCGGGTTGAGAGCAGCCTTCAGCGGCGCGCGGGCGGAGTCGCGGCACCAGTTGCTTGGGGTGCTTGCGGACGAAGCGTCCGATCCCACGCCAATGCCACAGGGTGCGGCGGGTCAGGAAGCGCCGGTCGGTGACCGCCTGGTGTGCGTGCCGCACCACGGCCTCGGGCACGTACCAACGCTCCCAGCCGGCCTTCGCAGCTCGGTACGCGATGTCGATGTCCTCGCCGTAGAGGCGGTAGCCCTCGTCGAAGCCACCGAGCTCGTCGAGCATCTCGCGGCGCAGCAGCATGAACGCGCCGAGCAGCCAGTCTGCCTCGACCGGGCCCGACGGGTGCTCGTCGAGGCCGTAGTGCGCCCGTTGGGTGTCGGAGAGCACGCGGCGGAGCGGCGTGCGGCGGACGACGGTGCCCGAGACGGTCGGAAACCGACGGCGCGACGACTGCGGTTCGCCGTCGGGGAAGACGAGCTTCGGCCCGATGATCCCGGCACGCGGATGGGTCTCGGCGAAGGCCCGCAGGTGGGCGACTGCGTCAGGGTGCGGCTCCGTGTCCGGGTTCGCGACGACGACGAACGGCGCGCTGGTGGCCGCGACGCCCTTGTTCACGTTCGCCGCGAAGCCAACCGGGCTGTCGTTCACGATCAGCGGCGCGTCCGTCACCGGCGCCGGCGGGTTGGCGACGACGACGAGTTCGTCGACCTGGGGGCCGAGCGCCGCCACAGCGCGCGGGAGCTCGGGGTCGGGGCCGTGCGTGACGATGACGCCGGCGACGCTCACGTCAGCTCCCGGTAGACCTCGAGGGTCAGCCGCGCGGTCTCGGCCCAGGTGTAGCGGCGAGCGCGCTCGAGCCCGGCTGCGACCAGGCGTTCCCGGTCGGCGAGCGCACGCTCGATGCCACCGGCGAGCGCCACCGGATCGCCGGGCTCGACGAGCACGGCCGCGTCCCCGGCCACCTCCGGAATCGCGCCTGCGGTCGTCGCGACCACCGGCGTCCCGGACGCCATCGCCTCGACGACGGGTAGCCCGAAGCCCTCGTACCTCGAAGGGAAGACGAGCATGGCGGCACCGCGATAGAGATCCGCGAGCCTGTCCTTCTCAACGTGTCCCTTCCACTCCACGCGCTGCTCCAAGCCGAGTCTCTCGACGGCCTGGCGGACACGATCGGCCCCCAGCTTGTCCGGCCCGATGAGCACCAGCTTCAGGTCGCCGTTGATCAGCGCCAGCGCCTCGAGCGCGTTCAGCGGATCCTTGCGCGGCTGGATCGCGCCCACGAACAGGGCATAGTGACCGTCCGCTCGAGCGCCCTCGGGCCGGTAGACGGGATCGACGCCATAGGGCGTGACGACGATGCGCTCGGCCGCCAGGTCGTAGCGCTCGATCAGATCGCGCTTCGTCCACTCCGAGCCGGTCAAGACGCGATCGGCGCGCCGCACCGAGCGCGGTACCTGGGTGCGGAACAGCATGCGGTCCTTGAAACCCATGACGTCGGACAGGTGCTCGAACGAGAGGTCGTGCACGGTGACCACCGAGCGGCCGCGGTAGCCCGGCGGAATCACGTAGAGGAAGTGCGCGAGATCGGGATCGAGCCGGCGCAGGAGCCGCGGGAAGCTGAGCGTCATGCGGACGATCTGGTTGCGGGCCGGCAGCTCGACGGGCTCGATTCCGGACGGGACGAGGTCCGGGTGCCGCGTGACGGCGAAGATCTCCTCCGGCGCGCCGGCCAGCTCTTGCAGCAACGAGGCGATGTAGGTCTCGTCGCCGGTCCGGTGACGTCCGAGGACGTCCGCGTCGATCGCGATCCGGGTCACGCGGCCGCCTCGCGGTACACGTCCACGTGCGCCTTGGCCGCTCGGCTCCAGGTGTACTCGCCGGCGCGCTCACGGCCGAGCGGCCCGAGCTCGTCGCGCCGGTCGACCGCCCGGCGGAGGCCGAGGGCGATCGAGTCAGTGTCGCGCGGATCGACTCCGACCGCGACGCCCTCCGCGAACTCGCTGAACGGCGGGCCCGCGGGCGCGACGACCGGGGTGCCGCTGGCCATCGCCTCCAGCACCGGGAGGCCGAAGCCCTCGTAGAGCGATACATAGGCCACGGCCGCGGCGCCGCGGTACTGCCGCGCCAGCTCGCCGTCGCCGATCTCTCCGAGCCAGCGCACGTTGTCGCCGCCGACGCTCACGCCGCCCCACCCCTCGGCGCCGACGATGCGGAGCTCGAGCCCGTCGAGGTCTGCCCTGTCGAACGCCTCGATCAGCCGCGCCAGGTTCTTGCGCGGCTCTAGAGTCGAGACCGCGAGCACGTAGTCGCCGCTCTCGGCCGGCCCGTCGGGAGCAGTGAAGGACCCGCCGACCCCGTAGGGGATCACGCGCAGCTTCTCGTCCGGGACGTCCAGCAGCTCGGCCACCTCGCTGCGGGTGAATTCGGAGCCGACGATGACGCGGCGCGCGGCGCGCACGATGCGGGGCAGCGCGAACGCGCTGTAGCGGCGCGTCCAGAGATTGAAGGCCCCCGGGTGGCGGAGGACCGCGAGGTCGTGGATGGTGACGACCAGCGGCACGTCGCTCCGAAAGGGGGCGCGCTGAGTGGGGCAGTGCAGCACGTCGACACCGCCCCGCCGCGCGGACGCGGGCAGCGTGCGGAGATACCAGGCGGTGTCGCGCCGGAGCTTGCGCAGCCGTCCCTCGCCCGCGAGCGCGTACTGCTCGATCTCGACCGGCTCGTTTTGCAGCGCAGCCTGGAGCGACCGCAGGTAGCGCGCCGTTCCCGCTCGTGACAGCGCGAGCGGAGAGACGTCGAGACCGACCTTCAACACGAGCGGAAGTTTCTCAGTTGGCTGTTTCGAATCCGTGAAGGTGAGCCTCGCCGCAGGCCCGCCACGTGAAGCGCCGCGCATGCGCCAGGCCTTTGTCGACCAGGGCCCGCCGCTCGACGAGCGCCCCCTCGATCGCGGCCGCCATCGCCTCGCTACTCAACGGATCAGCGCGCCGGGCCGCGTCCCCACACGCCTCGTCCAGGGAGGAGTGCGATGACGCCATGACAGGCGTTCCACACGCCATCGCCTCGATGATCGGCATCCCGAACCCTTCGAAGAGCGAGGGATAGGCGAAGACGGCCGCACCGCGATAGAGCGCGGGCAGCTCCGCATCGTCGGCCCACTCAGGCGCGAGGAGCTGCAGCTCGGGCCGCCGTGTGCGGACGAGATCGACCGCGTCGGCGAGTCGATCGAAGTTCTTGCGCGGCTCGGCGGGCGAGAGCATCAGGACGTACTCGCCGTCCTGCTCGTGTCGTGGGCCCTCGGGCGTGAAGCGGTCGTCCACACCGGGCTGGGCGACGACGATGCGCTCGCGCGGAAACTCGAGGTGCTCGGCCACGTCATTCGCCGTGTACTCGCTGTTGACGACGATCACGTCGCAGGTCCGGCCCGCGTGCTGGTACTTGGCCAGGTTCTGCCGCCGCGTGCGGGGGTGCACGAGGTCCGGGAAATGCAGCGGCACGAGGTCGTGGATCAGCGTCGAGCGCAGGCCGTCTCGTTGGGGCGGGTACATCCAGTCCGAGAAGTGGAAGACGTCCAGCGATCCGACGAAGCGCTCCACCGGTGGGTAGCCGGCCCGGCTCCAGACCGTTCGCCAGGCGTGCGCCGAAGGTGGCAGCGCGACGATGCGCCGCGTGACGTCGAGGTCGCTCAGCGCAGACTCGAGTTG
>CAVZFQ010000016.1:2500-53390 GCA_963774625.1 uncultured Actinomycetes bacterium | reverse complement strand
CTACAGGGGCGGCAGGACTCGAACCTGCAACCCCCGGTTTTGGAGACCGGTGCTCTGCCAATTGAGCTACGCCCCTTCAGGTTCCGAGGACGGATTGTAGACGGGGCTCTCGCGGGTAGAGTCGCCGCGTGGCCGTCTCGCAGCGCCGCGCGCTTGGCGCGCTCTTCCTCATCCTGGCGGTCTTCTTCACCGGCATCGCCGTCAGCGCGTTCTCGTCCGAAGATCGCACGGTGTGGGTCATCGGCGTCGCGGCCGCGGGACTCGCACTCTGGCTTCTGGCGCTCGCGCTTAGAGGCCTCTGGCACCGGGCGCGCTGAACGCGGTCAGGGCTGGGCCGTATCCTTGCGCCCGTGGCGCAGGTAGACGACACCCAGGCTCTCTGGCACGACTTCAGCAAGGACAAGAAGAACAAGGCGCTTCGCGACCGCCTCATCCTCACGTACGCGCCGCTCGTCAAGTACGTCGCGGGTCGACTGGGGAGCGGCCTCCCCGCGCACGTCGAGGAAGGAGACCTCGTCTCGTACGGCCTGCTCGGGCTGATCGGGGCGATCGAGCGCTACGACCCGGGCCGCGACATCAAGTTCGAGACCTACGCGATCGCCCGCATCAAGGGAGCGATCATCGACGAGCTCCGCGCGATGGACTGGGTGCCACGGTCCGTGCGAGCCCGGGCCCGCCACATCGAGCGCGCCATGGCCGAGCTCGAGGCGAGGCTGCACCGTGCGCCCACCGACCAGGAGATCGCGAGCAAGCTCGGGATCGAGGTCGAGGAGCTGGAGGACAGCCTGACCGAGATCTCGCGCTCTTCGATCGCGGCGCTCGACGAACTGTGGACGATCTCGTCCTCCGGCGGCGACCAGGTCGCCCTGATCGACACGATCGAGGACACCCAGGGCCCGGAGCCGCAGTCCGCGCTGGCGCAGACAGAGCTGAAGGAAGCGCTCGGCGAGTCGATTGCCAGGCTGCCCGAGCGCGAGAAGCTCGTCGTCACGCTCTACTACTACGAGGAGCTGACCCTGCGCGAGATCGGTGAAGTGCTCGGGGTCACCGAGTCCCGCGTCTCGCAGTTGCACACGAAGGCGATCCTGCGCCTGAAGGCCCGACTCGCCGGTGCCGGGTCCCGCCCCGACGACGACGACTAAGATCGCGCCGATGGCCGCAATCGAGCCCGGCAAGATTCGCAACGTCGCTGTCGTCGGTCACCGAGGCACCGGCAAGACCTCGCTGGTCGAGGCGATGCTCTTCCAGTCCCAGGCGACGAACCGCCTCGGAGTCGTCGAACAGGGCTCGACCATCTCCGACTGGGACGAGGACGAGCAGGCGCGCGAGATGTCGATCTCCGCGGCGCTGTGCCACCTGGAGTGGCAGGGCCGCAAGATCAACCTGATCGACACCCCGGGTGAGCCGAGCTTCCAGGGCGACGCGATCGCGGCGCTGCACGTCGTCGAAGGTGCGCTGATCGGCATCAGCGCGGTCATGGGCGTCGAAGTTCAGACCGCACGGAACTGGGTTCGCGCCGACGAGCTCGGCCTGGCACGCGTCCTCTACGTGAACATGCTCGACCGCGAGCGCGCCGACTTCTTCCGCACTCTCGAAGCGCTGCGCGCGCAGCTCTCCCCGCAGTGCGTGGCCATCCACCTGCCGATCGGCGCCGAGCACGAGGTGACCGGAATCGTCGACGTGCTCCACATGAAGGCGTACATGAGCCCGGAAGGCGCCCGCGAAGAGAAGGCCGTCGAGATCCCGGCGGACATGGCCGAGCAGGTCGCCGAGTACCGCGAAAAGCTGCTCGACTCCGTCGTCGAGACCGACGAGGGGCTCATGGAGCGCTACCTCGACGGCCAGGAGCTCGGCGAGGAAGAGGTGGCGGCGGCGCTGAAGACCGCTGTCACCCGCGGCGAGCTGTTCCCGGTCGCCTGTGGCGTGGCGACGAAGAACCTCGGCACAACGGCGATGCTCGACCTGCTCGTCGAGGGCGTCCCCTCACCGGCGAAGAAGGGAGCCCGAATCGAGATCGAAGGCGCCGGCACCTCACTGTTCGTCTTCAAGACCGTCGCCGACCCCTTCGCGGGCCGCATCAACATCTTCCGGGTCCTGCGCGGCGAGGTCGGTCACGACTCGACACTCGCCAACGTCCGCACGCACGGCAAGGAGCGAATGGGCTCGCTACTCACGCTGCAGGGCAAGGACCACGAGAACGCGTCCGAGTTCGGTGAAGGCGACATCGGCGCCGTCTCGAAGCTCAAGGACGTCATGACCGGCGACCTGCTGCTCGACGCGGACAAGGAGGTCGAGCTGCCGAGCCTCGACTTCCCGGAGCCGGTGATGAGCTTCGCGATCACACCGAAGGCCAAGGGCGACGAGGAAAAGGTCGCGCAGTCGCTGCGACGGTTGAGCGAGGAGGACCCGACGCTGATCATGCGCCGCGATCCCCAGACCGGCGAGCAGCTCCTGTCGGGCATGACGCAGATGCACGTCGAGGTCGCGGTCGACCGGCTCAAGCGCCGCTTCGGCGTCGAGGTCGACCTGCGCCAGCCGCGCGTTCCATACCTGGAAACGATTCGCAAGGAGTCGAAAGGGCACGGCCGCTACAAGAAGCAGACGGGCGGCCGGGGCCAGTTCGGCGACTGCCACATCGTGCTCGAGCCGATGGAGGGCCATACGGGCTACGAGTTCGTGGACAAGATCGTCGGGGGTTCCATTCCCCAGAGCTTCCGCCCCGCGGTCGACAAGGGCATCCAGGAGGCAATGCAGACGGGCGAGCTCGCGGGCGCACCCGTGCAGGGAATCCGCGTGGTGCTGGTGGACGGCTCGTTCCACACGGTCGACTCGTCGGAGATGGCCTTCAAGATCGCCGGCTCGATGGCGTTCAAGCAGGCCTACGAGGCGGCCGACCCGGTGCTGCTGGAGCCGATCATGGAAGTCGACGTGACAGTGCCGGACGACGCGGTCGGCTCGGTCAACGGCGATCTCAACTCACGCCGCGGCCGTCTGCAGGGGATGGAGCCGCGAGGCTCGATGACGGCGATCAAGGCCGAGGTGCCGATGGCGGAGATGCTCACCTACGCGCAGGCTCTCACGTCGATGACCGGCGGCCGGGGCGATTACCACATGCACTTCGTGCGCTACGACGAGGTGCCCACCCACGTCGCGCAGAAGCTGATCGAGGAAACCAAGAAGGAACGGGAAGAGGCCAAGGTTTGACCCTCGGCCTCTTGCTCTCGTTCGGTTAGACCGTCTCGGCCTTCTCTCGCTTGAGCTGGCTGATGAGGTCGGCGACGTCGGCAAGCTCCTGCTCGAGGTCGCGCTGGTAGTTCTCGAGCCGCTCGAGCACTCGCTCGGGCTCGTACCAACGGTGGCCTACTCCTGGCCCGCCGTGTCGTCTGCGTCTGTGATGCATGTTCACCCCCTCTGCTGTTCGTACCGTCTGACAAAAGCTTCGATCTGCTGCTGCGCCTTGCTGAAGGCTCCGACCCACTGGTCGAGCACGGTGCGTCCGGACGGAGTGATCGCGTAGATGCGTTTGGTCGGCCCGGGGGAGAGGTCGTCCCAGGTGGACGAAACCAGCCCCTCGCGCTCGAGGGAGCGCAGGATCCGGTAGAGGTTGCCCATGTCGACGCGCTCGCCCGGCATCAGCTCCGGGAGTTGCTCCAGGAGCTCATATCCGTGGGCGGGAGCGTCCCGCAGGAGGAGGAGGACAGCCGGCTCGCTGAAGCGCTCCAGTCGAGCCCTGACCTTCCAGCGGCCTGGGCCGACTCTGCGGCGGCAGCGGGCGCCTCGCGGGATATCCCGGCGCTGCATCAGAGAGCCTTTCGGCGACTTACAGTGTAAAACACAATAGGACAGGCTAGCAATCGGGGGCCAAAAGGGGCGAGCGCTATAGTCGGCGGCTATGCGTCAGACGCGCAACATCGCCCCGACCACGTGTGCAATCTGCGAACGAACCATGCTCGTGGGTGAGCGAACGGTCCGCTACTCGCTCGACGGACACGAATTCGTCGAGGTCTGCCCGCTCTGCCAGGACATAGCCGCCGAGCAAGGCTGGCTCAAAGAGGGCAGCCCGACGAGCCCGACCGTGGCGGAGGATCGCCCGCGGAAGCGGCTCAGCCTGTCTTCGATCTTCGATCCCCGCCGCGCCACGCCGGACGAGACGCTCGTCGACGAGCCGATCCTGCGCCGCCTCTCCGAGCCCGAGCGCGCCATGGTCGAGGCCGCCGACCTCTTCAACGCCAGCCCGTACCGGCGGTCCGTGGGCGGCATCGCCAAGAGCCTCGGCCCTCCGCACGTGAGCGTCGTTCCGCTGTCGGGCGTGAACACCGAGGTCGTCGTGACGATCGCCTGGGATATCTCCTGGTACCAGTACCGCGTCCTCTTCGATTCGGCGCAGCCCGTCCGGCTCGCCGAGCGCGGGCACGAGGTCGAGGAGCTGGAGCCGTCGTTCCGCGCCTGGAATGCGCGTGTCGAGCGAGACGGTCGAGTCGTCCCGGAAATCGCCCGACTCTAGAAACCGACCATAATCCGACGCAGTGATCTACTGCGTGATCCCGCCCGAGCTGGCCGACGACCTCTACGACAAGCTCGTCGACTACTACAAGGACAACCCGAACGTCGAAGTGATCATCGACCGGCGCGTCGGCCCGGACCCGCGCAAAGACCGTCCGCGCAAGATGGGCGACAAGCGCGAGACGCGAGACCGGCGACGACCGAGAGCTCCGGGCACCTTCCTCCCGGCCGACGCTCCGGAGGGTGACGGCTAAGATCGCCGCCGTGGCGCTTCTCGGCACCAAGACGTTCAAGAACTACATCGCGGGCGAATGGGTCGACGCGGAAGCCGGCGCGACCTTCGAGAGCACGAGCCCGGCCGACGGCGAGACGCTCGGCACCTTCCCGAAGTCGACCGCCGCAGACGTCGATCGCGCGGTCGCGGCCGCCAAGGAGGCCTTCGACGACTGGCGCCTCGTGCCGGCGCCGAAGCGCGGCGAGATCATCTTCCGCTTCGCTCAGCTCCTGACCGAGCAGAAAGAGGACATCGCGCAGCTGATGGCCCACGAGATGGGCAAGGTGCTACCCGAGGCGCGCGGCGACGTGCAGGAGGCCATCGACATGGCCTACTACATGGGCGGCGAGGGACGACGCCTCTTCGGGCAGACGACGCCGTCCGAGCTCCGGGACAAGTTCAACATGAGCGTGCGCATGCCGATCGGCGTCGTCGGGGTGATCACGCCGTGGAATTTCCCGATCGCCATCCCCTCCTGGAAGATCCTGCCGGCGCTCGTCTGCGGGAACACCGTCGTCTTCAAGCCGGCCACCGACACGCCGTTCCTGGGCGAGCGCTTCGTCGAGCTGCTCGCGGAGGCGGGCGTTCCGGCGGGAGTCGTCAACGTCGTGCACGGGGGCGGGGGAGAGGTCGGCAACGCGATCGTCGAGCACCCCGACGTGCCGGTGATCACGCTGACCGGCTCTCGCGAGACCGGCGTCGCGGTCACGAAGACCGGCGCCGACCGGCTCAAGCACATCCACCTCGAGCTCGGCGGCAAGAACGCGATCATCGTGCTGGACGACGCCGACCTGGACCTGGCCGTCGAGGGCATCATCTGGTCTGCATTCGGCACTTCGGGCCAGCGCTGCACGGCAGCGAGCCGCGTGATCGCGCACGAGTCGGTCTATGACGCGCTCGCCTCCCGCCTCGTGCGGGAAGCCGAGCAGCTGCGCCTCGGCGTGGGCTGGGACGACGACACCGACGTCGGCCCCGTGATCAACGAGTCGGCGCTCGAGAAGATCCACTCGTACACCGAGATCGGCAAGCAGGAAGGCGCCCAGCTCCTCACCGGGGGCGAGGTCGCCTCCGGCAACGGGCTGGACAAGGGCTTCTACTACCGGCCGACGATCTTCGGCGAGGTCGATCCGCAGATGCGCATCGCCCAGGAGGAGATCTTCGGTCCGACGGTCGCGGTCCTCAAGGTGCGCGACCTGGACGAGGCGATCAGCGTGTCGAACGGGATCAAGTACGGCCTCTCGTCGTCGATCTTCACGCGCGACGTCAACAAGGCGTTTCGCGCCATGCGCGACCTCAAGGCCGGGATCACGTACATCAACGCGGGCACGATCGGCGCCGAGGTGCACCTGCCCTTCGGCGGCGTCAAGGACACCGGCAACGGCCACCGCGAGGCCGGCCAGGCCGCGCTGGACTTCTTCACCGAGTGGAAGTCGATCTACGTCGACTATTCGGAGAAGCTCCAGAAGGCCCAGATCGACACGGCCGAGTAGCGCTCTTGCTGCGCTGTTACCGCGTGCCGTATTCGACGAACGTCGAGCGGGTGTCGCTCGCGCTCGCGCACAAGGGTCTCGAGGTCGAGTGGATCGACGTCGATCCCGCCGACCGGACTGAGGTCGATCTCGTCAGCGGCCAGTCGCTCGTTCCGGTCCTGGTCGACGGTGATCGCGTCATCACGGACTCGACCGAGATCCTGCGCTACCTGGAGGAGCTCCAGCCCGAGCCGCGCCTCTTCCCCGTCGAGCCCGCGCGGCGCGCCGAGCTGGAGATTTTCCTCGAGTGGTTCAACAAAGTCTGGAAGGGCCCGCCGAACGAGATCGAGGCGCAGCGCGGGAAGCCTCACCCGGACGAGGAGCGGATCGACGCGCTCGGGCGCGAGTTGACCGGCGCCCTCGCTCTGTTCGAGCGCCTGCTGGACGGGCGGGACTACCTCTACGGCCAGTTCTCGGCCGCTGACTGCGCGGCGTTTCCTTTCCTGAAGTACGCCCTCGACGACAACGCCGACGACGACGAGTCGTTCCACGCGATCCTGCGCGAGTTCCAGCGGCTCGGCGAGAATTACCCGAGCCTGGCGGCCTGGATCGCGCGAGTCGACGAGCGGCCGCGGGCGTGAACCGCAAGCTCGTCGTCTTCGTGCCGCATGAAGCGCTCGACCAGGTGCGCGACGCGCTCTTCGCGGCCGGCGCCGGCCGGATCGGCGACTACGAACGTTGTTCTTGGTACACGGACGGGATCGGCACGTTCTTCGCCGGCGAGGGCACCGAACCAAGCGTGGGGGAGAAGGGGCGCGACGAGCGCGTGCCCGAGCTCCGGCTGGAGACGGTCTTCCCAGAGGATCGCCAACGGGAAGTAATCGCCGCGCTCCGGCTCGCGCATCCGTACGAGGAACCGGCTTTCGACGTCTATCCGCTCCTGTGAAGGCTCGTCTGTTCACCGACGGAGGCGCGCGCGGCAACCCCGGCCCGGCGGCCTACGGGTACGTGCTGGAGGCCGGAGACGGCACAGTCCTCGCAGCACACGGCGAGGCGATCGGGGTCGCCACCAACAACGTGGCCGAGTACAGCGCGCTCGTCGAGGGCCTCAGGAAGGCCGCCGAGCTGCAGCTGAACGAGCTCGAGGTGGTTTCCGACTCCGAGCTCCTCGTGAACCAGATGCGCGGCTCCTGGAAGGTCAAGAACGAGGCCCTGCGCGAGCTGTGGCGCGAGGCGATGCGTCTGGCCACGACGTTCGACCGGATCACCTACAACGCGGTCCGCCGCGAGCACAACGAGCTCGCGGACCGGCTCGTCAACGAGGCTCTCGACGCCGAAGGGGCTTAACGAACGCGGCTATACTTTGGCCTCTCGCGGATGTAGCTCAGTTGGCTAGAGCGTCTGCTTGCCATGCAGAAGGTCGTGGGTTCGAATCCCATCATCCGCTCCTCACAAAGCCCCGCTCAGGCGGGGTTCTTTGTTGCCTCCGCAGTAACCTACATGGGCGCGTCGGCCTCGATAGTGCCCATTCGTGCCCATTCGATCGCCCGGTCGTAGGCCCCGCAGGTGTGGCCCTGAGAGCCGCTCGCGGCGCTTGGTCGCCCGCGCGTAGGCCCGCAGGGTGAAGCGCGGGTCCTCGTGCCCGATCTGCTCCGCCGTGTAGCGGACGTCGTCGTGCTGACGCACGGCACGATGGGCTGTGCAGTCGCGGCGAGCACGCGAGGTCGCATCGGCTTCTGGATCTGGAGCGGCCACCGCGTGACCGAACGCTCAGCCCCCGCGCGCGAGTTTTGATCACGCTTCGGTAGGGAACGCCGTCGTTGCTACGAATTTGCGTGTTTTCCAGAGAAGGGGGTCATGTCGATGTTTGAGCGAACGCGAACTGGTGTACGGGAGATGCCATCGAACGCCGTCTGGCTCCTGTCACAGGCGCTGAAGCCGGCTGAGGCACTCGGAGACGCGGCAGCTGGCGCACGTGATCAGGGGCGGAGGGTGACGGCAGCCGTGGTCGACGCCGCGCCGGTCGGCGACTCCGTCGAGATCCGCGCGCGGCGGGCACACGACGCCGCGGAGCGTGCTCGGGAGGCCGAGGAGCGAGCGGTCGAAGCCGCCCGGGAGTCCAAGCTGTTTGCAGACCGCGCGCGCGAGGTGAGCGAGCGCGGTCATGCCCGCGTCAAGGACGTGGAACGCCAGACGAGCCGTGAGATCGAACAGCGCGTCGCCGAGGCGCAGAAGGTCGCCGAGGAGTTGGTCAAGCGCGAGCGACAAGCTGCCGAGGCGGACGCCGAAGATGAGCGACAAGAAGTCGAGGAAGAGGTCGAGAACGAGATCGCGGAAGCCGAAAGCGATGCAGAGGCGTCCCAGCAGCGTGCCGGGGAGCTCGTCGAGGACGCGACCGAGGCGCTGGCGGAGGCGAGGCAGCTGGCCGACGAGGCCGCCGAGGCGGCGCGCTCGGCCGCGCAGGAAGCGAACCGCCAGGCCCAGCAGCTCCAGAACGAGGCGGAGCAGAGAGCGAGCGACGCCGAGGCCCGCGTGAAGGCGGTCGAAGATCTGCGGGAACGAGCAGCGGCAACCGCGAAGCACACCGCGCGCGAGCTCGATCGGGAGACGACGGACGGCGGTCTCGATGCCTACAAGAAGCCGGAGCTCGTCGAGCTCGCGACCAGCATCGGGATCGAAAAAGGGACGAACATGACGAAGGACGAGCTTGTCGACGCCATCACGAAGGCCGCTCGTCGGCGGGCGAGACAAGGAGCGAGGTCATGAGACGTCTTCGCACTAAGAGCAAACCGGACCGGCTTCTCGACACGGTCGGAGACTCGTTTGCCACTCTGAGCGGCGGCGTGAACAGGAGCAAGCTCCTGAAGACGAGCTTGGTCGCCGGCGGCGTGGCCGCAGTTACGGCGGGGAGTGCTGCCATCTCCTCGATCCGGCGCCGCATGGAGGGGAGCGATTCATGAGTCAGCGTCGCGCTGCCCGGGGCGTCGTAACGCCCGCTCCGGTTGCACTGGCCGCGGCAGTCGATCCCAGCAGACGCCTCTCGGAAGGAGCGCTCGTTCAGGCCTCCGTCCGTGCGCGCCTGCTGGGTATCCCCCTCTTGCGGCTGGACGCAACCGTCGTACTCATGCCGGCCGCGATCACGAGGCCGTCCTCCGCACTCGCCGCGGGAGACGGCTTGGCCCAGGCAGTACGCAGCATCAACGACGGAGCAGAGATACTCGCTGAGGTGCGCCGCAACGGCCGGCGCTGATGTGAAGGTACGCGCCGCGTGCGGGTCGCGTTAGGGGCGAAGCACGAGCGGCAACACCCGCCGAGTCGCCCACGTTCCAAACCGCTGCACCCACGTGGCAGCCCGGCGACACCATCTCCTTAGGCCGAGACAGGATCCCGAGTCATCGAGGCCCGGCGCGGCAGAGATCCGAACGAAGACTCGGCGTTCGTAGTCGAGCCCGCCTAGGGCGTGCCCTCTAAATGATCGAGCTGCGGTTCCGGTTTGATGCCGCCCTGCGCGAGTGGGTTCAACCCGGGTCCGTTCACGCCAGGTGCCTCCCTCTTGCGAATGCAGGTGCGCACCCAGCCGACGACGACGGCCCCTTCGATCGCCGCGTCGAGCAGATAGACCTTTGCGATCCGGCCGCGCAGGGCGAAGACGACGTCAACGAGGCATAGGCCGGCGGCCGAGGCGGCTCCGAGCACTCCCAGTTCCGCGCCCACTCTTCTTCGCCTGGCACCGAGCAGCAGGACGCTTCCGATGCTCGCCACGAGGACGCCCACGGTCTGGGCGAGCCAGAAGTCGGCCTTGGGGCCGGTCACGCGCTCGAAGCTTTCGCGGCTCGCAAGGGGCCAGATGCCCGTGACGAGGAAGTAGAGCCCCTGCAGGGTCGCGAGGCGCGCCGCGTCATCGTCCCGTGTACTCAAGCTTCGCCCGTCGGCCTAGGAGTTCGGAGCGGGCGAGGAGCCACCCTCCGATGACAAGCAACGCGCCGAACGCCAGGAACGCGAGGTTCCAAGCGGTTTCGTTCGACCCTGCGGCGTGGAAAAGACCGTCCCAGAGCGTGTTCGTCTCCAGCCCCGCCACGGTCGTCTTAGGATAGCTGCCCTCGCTGGTGAGCATGTGGTGCCATTGAAGGATTTGGTGGAGGAGGATGCCGTCCACGAATCCGCCGAGTCCGATGCCAAGCAGGATTCCCGGTGCCGAGGCCGCATGAAAGCTTCGTGGGCCGCGGTCGTACACCGGCCCGAGGATGCGCGCATATCGCATCTCTGCGATAATAGCATAACTGCTATGAGGTGGTCAGCGCGCCCAGAGCGACGAGCCCCACTTCGACCTGACCGGTCAGGCTTTCGGCAGCTCGACGACGAACGTTGTTCCGCCGGACTTCCCCGAGCTGAGGTCGAGGCGGCCGCCCATCCTCTCGGTGAGCTCGCGCGAGATATACAGGCCGAGCCCGGTGCCGCTCGGCGCCTTCGATAGGTGCGGGTCGGCTCGATAGAACTTCTCGAACACCAGCTCGCGGTCGGCGAGGCTGATGCCCGGCCCGGTGTCGGCGACGAAGATGCGGATGTTCCCGTTCGTCCGGTCTGCGCGGACCTCGACGCGGTCACCGCCGTACTTGACGGCGTTGTCGAGCAGGTTGACGAGCACCTGCTCCAGGCGGTCGCCGTCGCCGGACGCCTGGCCGACCTCCGCCGGGATCTCGACTTCGATCGTCGTCGACTCCGGCAGTTGAGCACGCATCGTGTCGACGGTGCGCTGCACGACGTCAGCGACTTGCACAGGCTCACGTCCCACCCGCAGCTTGCCCCGGTCGAGCTGACTCGTCAGAAGAATCTCCTCCGTTATCTGGCTGAGGCGAGTGGCCTGCGTCGCGATCATCTCGAGTAGCTCTTGCCGCTGGTCGGGATTCAGCTGGGCGTCGCGGCGCAGGAGCGTCACGGCAGCGCCGTAGACAGCGGTCATCGGCGTGCGGAGCTCATGCGAGATCGTCGCCACGAAGTCGTTCTTCTGGTCTTCGAGCCGGCGCTCGCTCGTGACGTTGCGAAATGCGTAGACGACGCCGTCGGCGATCTGGACGGCCACGAACGACAGCCAGAGGTCGTGCCCATCGAGCTCGAGGGGTAGCGTCACGGAGCGCGCTGCGGCGCCCTCTTCGGCGACGGGAATGCGTCTCGCGAGCGTGGGCCAGTCCGTAATGACGTCAGTGATCGGCCGCCCGAGGACGCTGTCGCCCGCCAACCCGGTCGCGAGCGTGGCGGCGCGGTTCCAGAACTGCACGATGTCCTCGCGGTTGACGAATAGCACGCCGTCGCCGAGGGCCTCGAGCACCTGAGCCGCCTGCTCCCGCTCCGCCGAGGCGGCCCGAGCTGCGGCTTCGGCCGACTCGAGGCGCCGCCGCTCTTGCTGCAGACGCGCGATCCGGACCGCGGCGCCCATCTGCGTGACCAGGCCGTCGAAGACCTCGCGGTGCTCGTCGGAGTACACGCCGCGATCCCTCATCAGCTGGACGACTCCCACAACGCGTCCCTCGTCCTTGACGGGGACCATCATGGCGGCGTTCGTGCCCGCCGGGCCCGAGTCGGGAATCCGCTCGACCTTGCCTTCCGCGTCGACGTTGTAAAAGACGCCGTCGCGCTCGACGCGTGCAGGGACATCGTTGAAGAGCTCCGGCTCACCGCTGACGATCACGCGGCTCTGCATGCCGCCTCCCTCGCGATTCAGCGGCACCGGCGGGAGCTTCGCCGGGTCGAGGACATTTCCGTCGCTCCAGGCGTACTCGCAGCGGATGAGGTCGTCACGGTCGTCGTAGGATGAGATGACGATGCCGTCGTGCGGGACGACGTCGGCGAGCAGCTCGTGGAAGCGCTCGTAGATCAGGTGCGGTTCGAGGCTTTCGCCGAGCTGCCGTGCAGCGTGCAGCAGGAGCTCTGCTAGCTCGGCCTTTCGCCTGAGGTCGCGATCGTCCATACCCACCAGTTCTACCTTCGGCCCCACGAGTCCTGGGCTTGACTAGAGGTGCGCCGCGCCGTACCCGTAGAGTCCCAGCCTTGCCGGACGTGATCGAGCGCACCGGGGTAGTCGCCGGGCTTGCAACCCACTGGCGCGAGGCTCCCGCGTCCGGTCGCCCGCCGGTGCTTTATGTCCACGGCGTGCCGACTGCGTCTTGGGATTGGAACCCGTACCTGGAGCGCATCGGCGGCCTCGCGCCGGACCTTCCCGGCTTCGGCACCTCCGCCAAGCCCGCCGACTTCGACTACTCGATTGCAGGCTATGAGCGGTGGCTCGAGGCGTTTACCGAGACCGTGGGCCTCGAGCGGTTCTCGCTGGTGGTCCACGACTGGGGCGGGTGCGTGGGCTTGGCTTTGGCCCAGCGTGTGCCGGAGCGAATCGAGCGACTCGTCATCCACAGCCATGCTCCGTGCCTCCCCGGTTATCACTGGCACTGGGTTGCGCGTCTCTGGCGCACGCCGGTCGTGGGTGAGCTCTTCATGGCCACGTCCACGAAATGGGGGTTCAAGCAGCTCTCGCGTGAGGCCAATGTGAAGCCCGGTCCACTGCCAGGGTGGTTCGTCGACCGCGCCTGGGAGGACTTCGATCGCGGCACGCGGCGTGCGATCCTCGGGATCTATCGCTCCACTCCCCCGGAGACGCTCGCCGCCACGGGTGAGCGGCTGGGCGAGCTTCGTTGCCCAACGCTGATCCTCTGGCCCAGCGACGACCCTTACATCGGGCCCGAGTGGGCAAAGCGCTACGCGGATGCTCTCGGTGGCGATGTCCGGGTGGAGATGATCGAGGGGGCGGGCCACTGGACTTGGCTCGACCGGCCCGATGTGATCGAGCAGGCCGCGGAATTCTTGACATGAAAAACCCCCGGTGGCCCGGGGGTTTTCCCACGTAGCGCAGACGTCCGAGCTGCGCTTCTCGTCGCTCGTTCAGCGTGCGGAACTGGTTTTCCGTGCAGCGGAGCTCGTGGTGCGGCGACGCCTGCTCCCGTTGCGTGCAGTTGATGGTGTCTTTCGGCTGGACGACGTCCGCGTCGTTTGGCGGACAAGGCCCATCAGGTCGTCTGGCAAGTCGGACGCGCGTTCCTTGGCCTGACTCGCAACGCCTTTGGCGTGGCGGGTCAGGGATCCACTTGCCGCGAACGCATAGAGCCCTGCGCCGGCCGCAGGGAGAAGCAGCCAGCGGGCGGCCCCGCCCTTTCGGATGCCCTTGCCGTTCGCAGCGTCGGCTACGTCGGCAAGGCGCTCCGCTAGATCGATCACCTGCTCTGAGAATTTGTGGACGTTATTAGCCATTCGTTTAACCCCTCTCCTCATATTGCTTTGCGCTCATCCTCTCCCCAGTTGCAAGTGCGCCCAAACCAGGCCGACTCCGCAGACCGGCGTGTGAGGTCAGGATGCGCCCTCCGGGATCACGATCTGGCGGACGGGCACTCCCTCGACGTTGTGCTGCGGCGCGCCCTCAGTCGCGATCGACTCGACGAGTCCTTCCTCTTCGTCGGGACGAACTGCAACGACGATCTCATCCGCCGGGAAGGTCGCAAGCGCGTCGCGAATGGCGAGACCGACGTCCGCCTCGCCGGCAACGGCATCAACGGTTTCGCCAGGAAGCCGCTCGGCGGTGCGTTCGGCAATCCGCTCTGCTTGACCGAACGCCTTCTGGTCGTTGGCGAGCCAGTCGAGTACGCCCTGCCCTACGACCGGCACCACGACCTTGATGGTGTCGTCCGCTTCGAAGTGTGCGCGCAAAGCGTCTTCTGCACCTTCGACCGTGCTGACCACGAGAACGTTCTTGCCCATGACTAGACCGTACCGTCCATGTTCGTCGGGGAAACCTCTACGGGGCGCGCAGCGCGTACCACGTCAGGCCTTGCTCTTCGCGCTCGAGCACAAAGCCTGCGTTCTCCAGCGCGCGACGCGAAGCGACGTTGTCGGCGAGGACCTCTCTCGCGACCACCTGCTCGACCTCAGGCTGCGTCAGCAGCCAGCCTGAAAGCGCGCGTACGAGCTCGTTGCCGAAGCCGCGCCCGCGGTGCTCTGCAGCCAGGCCGTAGCCGATTTCGATCGCACCTTCGCCGTCGAGACCGCCGACCGTTCCGCAGTCGCCGATCACGACATCGTCGAGGATCACCAGCCAGACGAGCGACCCGCCACCGGGAGCCGTCGCCATCCGCAGCGCATCGAGCGTGTCGTCGTGCGGCCAGCCTTCGGCTCTCGTGACGCCCGCGAGATCTCCGGCCAGAACGGCATGTGCAACCTTGTCATCAAGAGGCGCTAGGACCAGCCGCCGCGTGGCGATTCGCGTGGGTCGCAGCGACGCGGGCAGAAGCTCAGGCCGGTAGGCGCCGTGCAGTCCAGGTCGCGCGCAGGGTCAACTCGTCCGCGGGCTCGTACGTGTACTCGTCGCCTATCGCGCTGACCGCGAAACCCGCATCTTGGAGCGCGGCGCCGACATCCGTGTCCGTATGGAAGTACTGGCGGTGCCGCTCGCTAAACGGGTCGCCGTCGCGGGCCCGCGTGATCTCGATCGTCGTGTCGCAGGTGCGCGCGACGGGATCCACCGTGCTGCCGATAACGAATTCATTCTCGGCCGATTCACCCGCGACTACGGGGTTGGAGATGGTGAAGTTCATCATCCCGTCGGTGTGGAGGTCGAAGACGAGCCACCCGGCAGGCCGAAGCCGGCCGGCGACCGCGGCCAGCGTCAGTCGCAACTCTTCCGGTGTGAGGTAGTTGAGGCCGTCGAACGTGCAGACCGCCGCGTCGAAGACACCCTCGACGGTCAAGTCGGGGAGAGTCATCTGGCTCAGCGCCACCTCGGTGCCGAGGCGCTCGCGGGCTAGGGCCAACATCTCGTCGGATGCGTCGACGCCGACGACCTCGTAGCCCCGCGCAATCAGCTCGCCTGCTAGGAGGCCGGTGCCGCAGCCGAGATCGAGGACCAAGCGAACGCCCACCGGGTCGGCACTCCAGAGCTCATCGAGGAACGACGCCCAGCGGTCATGGCAAGGGTCGATGACGATCTCGTCATAAACCTCTGCCAGCCGCGAGTACGCCGCGACGGGCCTCACCGCTTGCGGGTCTGCGGTCAGATTCCGAGCAGCTTGGCCTTGGCGGCCGCGAACTCCTCATCGGTGAGGACGCCCTGGTTGTGAAGCTGCGCCAGGTTTTGGAGCTGTGCGGTCTCGTCTTCCTCCGGAGCCGGCGGCGGTGCCTGCTGCGCGTACTGCTGCGCGTCCTGCTCGGCGAACCTGGCGTCCTGACGACGCGCTACGCGCCCGGACACGGCGGTTGCGGTTCCCGCGACGACGGCGGTGCGGGCTGCCATACGTAGAAGTCCCATGTCGTTCCTTTCGATCTCGAAGTGGACGGGGGGTCTAGCTTGGCTCGAGCGCGGCCGCCACGACGTCGGCGGGGATCCGGATCGAGTCGATCAACACAGCGTCCGCAGCCTGGAGAGCGTCGACCACCTTGGCGGCCCAGAGGTTCTCGAATGCGATCAAGAGGGCCGCGCTGTTGGCCGGGAGGTCGTCGCTGACCTCCTCGGCATCCTCGTCCCCCAACGCACCCGGCTGCGCGACGTCGATGGAGAGGAAGGCCGCGCCGTCCTCGTCGAGGTCCGCGGCCTCGAGCGTGGTCACGGCGCCGTCTGCATCCTTCATCACGAAGAGCAGGTCGAGCACTCGGATCGTGCCGTTCTCGACGAGCTCCATGATCGCCGGGGCAATACGCCCGGAGAACTTGTTGCCCGGAAAGCCAATGATGTAGACGTCGACGGGGCCGTGTGCCATGACCTCTCTCCTTGTTGGGGATCGTGCTCCGGCTGAAGACTGTACTGATCTTGCCCATCTGCGCTACTGAGGGTCAAGATAGGAAGACCGATGAAGCTCGAGCCGGCCACGGACGCTGCTCAGACCATCGCGCGCTACCGCGCGCACGTGTCCGAGGGGATGGCGATGCTCGCCGAGCTGATGGAGGCGCACGTGGAGGTGCGCTCTGAGGGAACGCGGATCTGGGACGAGGAAGGCACCGAGTACCTCGACTGCGGGGGCTACGGCGTGTTCATCCTCGGCCACCGGTACCCGCGCGTGGTCGCTGCCGTCCGGGAACAGCTCGACCGCCATCCGATGTCCTCACGTGTCTTGCTCAACGGCGAGCTGGCACACGCGGCCGAGCAGCTGGCGCGCGTCGCGCCCGAGGGCCTGGAATACGTCTTCTTCACCAACTCCGGCGCGGAGGCAGCCGAGCTCGCGATCAAGCTCGCGCGCGTCAACGGTCGGCGCCGCCTGATCTCGACACACGGTGGGTTCCACGGCAAGACGAACGGCGCGCTCTCGGTGACGGGCAAGGCGATGTTCCGCGATCCGTTCCAGCCGGGCCTGGCGGACGTGAGCTTCGTCTCCTTCGACGACGTCGACGCGCTCGAGGCCGAGCTCGCCGCAGGCGATCCGGCCGCCGTCATCCTGGAGCCGATCCAGGCCGAAGGCGGCGTGATCATCCCGGCGGATGACTACCTGCAGGCGGTTCGGGAGCTGTGTGACCGCCACGGCGCCCTGCTCATACTGGACGAAGTGCAAACCGGCCTCGGCCGCCTGGGAAGCTGGTGGGGCGCCGACCAGGCAGGCGTCGTCCCGGACATCCTCCTCGTCGGTAAGGGCCTGAGCGGCGGCGTCGTTCCGGTCGCCGCTGTCGTCGCCACGGCTGACGCCTACCGCACGATCAGCGAGGACCCGTTGCTGCACTCCTCCACCTACGCGGGCAACCCGCTCGCGATGTCGGCGGCGAGTGCCGCGATCACGGCCCTGGAGGAAGACGACATCCTCCCCAGGGCTCAGTCGCTCGGCGCCCGGCTGTTGGACGAGCTTCTGACTCTGAAGCGGGACCATGCGCCGACCGTGCTCGCCGATGTCCGCGGGCGCGGGCTGCTCCTGGCCCTCGAGTTCCACGAGGACCATTTCGCCGGCGACTTCGTGCTCGAGCTGGTGAACCAGAATGTGATCGTCTCGACGTCGTTGAACACCCACCGTGTGGTGCGGTTGCACCCCGCGGCGATCATGGAGGAGGCCGACATCGAATGGCTCCTGCGCGCGCTGCGGGAGAGCGCACAGGCCGTCGAGGAGCGCTTCGGCAAAGGTTCCAGTGCGTAGCACCGAGATGAACGCCCACCTCAGCGGCGTCAGTGCGTCCGAGGCCTTCGACCGCCTTGCCGACTTCGCGTCCTACGCGGAGCTCGCCCCGTCGATCAACTCGATCGAGATCGAGAAGGTCGACGAGCAGACGCTGCGCACGACCTGGAATGTCAACTTCCGGGGCGGCTCGATGCGTTGGGTCGAAGAAGACCGCCTCGATCCCGAGGCGGGCACGATCGTGTTCGACCTCGTCGAAGGCAACCTCAAGCATTTCAGCGGCTCGTGGGCCGTCACCGAAGCCGACGGCGGGAGTGACGTGCGCTTCCTCTGCGACTTCGCCGTCGGGATGCCGGCGTTGTCCTCGTTCCTCGACCCGCTCGCCGAGCGCTCGATCCGCGACAACATCAAGGAGATCCTGAAGGGGCTGTTCGGCGAGGCGTACGAGCCCAAGGGCTGACGCTACGAACGCGTCAGTGCGCGCGGAGAAATGACTCGACGAGCGTCCGTGTTTGCGGCACGGACTTGAGGATGCGCAGGCCGTGGCCTCTGCCTGGCACGATCTCGAGCCGCTTGTCGGTCGACGCCGTCGCCTCGTGAAGCGCTCGGGCGTCGTCGGCGATGCCCACAGGCTCGTCTTCTGACGCCACGTACAGCACCGGCAGACGTAACCGCGGCGCCGTCGCGAGCGCGTTTTGCCGCCTGTAGCTCGCGGGTGCGGAGAGGCTGACGACCGATGCGACCGGCGGTGCGATCGTCGTGGCCGCGACCAGCGCTGTCGATCCGCCCAATGACGAGCCGATCAGGTGCACCTTGCGCTTGCCGAGTCCGCGGACGACCTTGACGGCGGCCGCGAGATCGGCGCCAAAGCGCTCGGAGCCGGGAAACGGGTGGACCTGAGACAGCCCGTGGCCCCGGAAGTCGAAGGCGAAGACGAAGAACCCGTGGCGTGCGAGCAGCCGAGCCTCGCCGACCCACTGGCAGAGGTCGCTGCCGTTGCCGTGTGCGAGCACGATCGCCGTTTTGCCGGCGCCGAACTTGTGGCCCACCAGCCTCGTGCGGTCGGCTGCCCGGAACCGCACCTCGGGGCCTTTCACGCACGTGTGTGACGAGCGGCTGCCGGCGCCGGGGGCCGAGCCCGCCACAGTGGCGGTCACGACTACGGCTGCAAGCGCGACGAACGCAGGGCGCACGTTCATACGCTTACCAGAACGGATCGGGCGCTAAGCGGCGGGAGGGTGTCACTCGCGCACCCAGCAGCCGATCCACCAGTCGGCGTGCGGCATGCCGCTCTTCCGGCTCAGCTCGAGGAACGAGTCGACGTCGAAGGTCGTCCGGCGCAGGTCGATGCTGAGGTGCCCATGTTCGCGGGTCAGGATCCCGTACTCCGCCCAGGCGGCGATCCGGATCGGACGCGGCCACCACTCTTTGAACGAGAGCCCCACGCTCCCGGGGTTGACGATCATGGCGTCTTCGTAGCGCCGGATCATCTGCAGGTGCGTGTGCCCGCCGACGAGGACCGGCGCTTCGATCCCGTCGAACATGCGAGCCAGGTCCTCCTCGGGAGTAGCAGCGAAGATCCAGTCGTCGTATGAGATCGGCGAGCCGTGGAAGCAGAACATGGACGCGCCGTCGTCGAGCGGCACTTCTAGGGTCTTCGTGAAGCTGCGGATGAAGTCTTTGTCGCCGTCGCTGAGGAAGCTCGCCCACCACTCGGCCGTCTCGACGAGCTTCAGGCCGATCTCGTCGTGGACCTCGGGCATGCCGTCCAGGAAGCACGCGTCCCAGTTGCCCATGATCACGGGGCACTCGAGCTCGCGGATCCTGGCCAGCGACTCGTTGGGCTGTGGGCCGACGGCGACGTCGCCGAGACAGATGAGCTGGTCGACCCCACCGGACCGCTCGATGTCGTCGAGGACCGCGTCGAGCGCGACACGATTGCCGTGAATGTCCGAGATCAGCCCGATGCGCACGGGCTACGTCGCCGCGCCGACCGACTCTGCCGCAGATGACGAGCGCCCGCTCGAACGCGTCCTGACCCAGGGAGCGAACGGGTTCTCGACTCCCTCGAGCGCGGGCGCGAGCTCGGGGAAGTGCCGGAGAAGCACGGAGCGCATCGAGTTGTCGTCGATCCACCTCAACCCGGCTTCCGAGTAGACCTTCGGCGTGTAGTCGGTCGTGAAGAAACGGTCGCTCTTCAGGCGGCGGGAGGCCATCACGATGAAGATCCTGAACGCCGTGTCGCTGAAGCCGAAGCCTTTCGGGAACGGCTCGGCGTAGAGGCCGCTCATCAGGTCGACCTCGTCGATGTCGCCGTAGATGCGACGCAGCTCCTCTTGCCACTGGCGGTTCGGCGTCAGCTCTTCGAATGAGCGCACCGGCTTCATGTGCAGGAGCTCGCGGAACTTCGTGTAGCGGGGAACCCCGCGTTCCCGGACGCGCATGATGTCCACCGCGCACAGGTCCAGGAGGAATCCGTCCGGCCGCTCGAACTGCTGGAGGAACTTGGGGAAGTTGTGCAGGACGATCGCGCCCGGATGCGCGATGCCCAGTGAGTAGAGCGCGTTCGGCATCGTGCACTCGCCTAGCCGCTCCCTGGCGTGGAGAGCGTTCAGCTCGGGAAACGTGGCCTCGAACAGCTGACTGTGGTCGCTCAGCGAGTGGAACGAGAACTCGTCCGGAATCAAGGGGTGCATCCGGTAGACGGCGACAAATTCCTCCGTCAGCGAGTAGGGCACGCCGTGGTGGTCGGTCGGCGATCCGGGGATGCCGCTGATGACTTCGCTCTTGCTGAGCCGGCCGAAGCGGCGCTTGACACGCTCCGAGGCGACGCCCCACCACTGGCTCCGCATGGCGAGCTTGGTGGTCGGGTGGGCGATGATCGCCGGCGTCCAGTCCACCGTGTGGATCTTCGCCATCAAGGCCCCGTTGATCATTCGGGCCTTGTCGTACAGGCGGTCATCCCCCCAGGTCGGGTACTCCTTCTTGAGCATGTCGCAGATCGCGTTGTGCTCGAGCGTGAAGAGCGTGTGCAGGATCGAGAGCCCGATCCAGTGCGTTCCGGGAACGTCCGTGAAGTCGAGGCCCTCGTCGAGGTCCTTCGGCAGCATCCCGTCGGGATCGACGCGCATCTTGCCGTCCTCCCGCATCCGCGTCTTGTCGATGAACGCCTTGTCGCGCCCATAGATCTGCGAGCCGTCCCACCAGTGGCTGTCGGCGGTGACCCAGGTCTGCGGCCCACCGGGGTCGGCGGAGGGGTCGCGGGGCGTCTTCCGGATCTCCATCGGCTTGCTCGGCCACGCGTCGGCCTCGTCGAGGGAGAGAAACCAGGGATCGTCGGGGTCGTTGGGCCCGTGGCTGAACCAGTCGTGCACCTCGAACTGCAGCCAGGCGGCGGCGAGCACGTTGAGGGTCGTCGCCGGCACGAACTCGTCTCGGGTGTGCAGCTCGAGGCTGATCTTCCGTGCGTCCGGCGTGTGGAGCCGAGGCTCCGTCTCCGGATAGGTGTGCTCCAGCGGGAAGTTACGCCCGAAACGGGTGCCGGTGCTGCCCATCAGGGGGTTCTCGAGGTCGTTGAACGTGCCGTCGATCATCCGCGACTCGACGTAGCGCGGCTCGGCTTCGCTGTCACCGTTTCCGTCGCCGTACGCAACCGGCACCTCGAACGTGCCGGTCAGGTAGCGGGCGGCCTCGGGGTCGTCACCCGCTTGAGGAACGCTGAGCCCCGTCGGCTGACCCGTGTCGTACAGGTTGCGGTCGCGCAGCACCTTGCGCATCTCGGCCAGCACCAGCAGCCCGAACGGAGTCGGCAGCCGGTGCCACCCGAAGCGGCGGTCGAGCTTGACCGCGAGGTTGCCCATGCCTTCGGAAAGTCGTCCCATCAGCCCAGATACTTTCATGCGCGCAGGAACTACCGAAAGCGCTTCTATTCTTACGGCGTGAGAAGAGGCCGTGAGGAGGAGGATCGGGAGCTCGAGTCCGGCAACACGCTCGGGCCGTACCGTCTTGACGCCTTGATCGGCGAGGGCGGCATGGGCCTCGTCTTCCGCGCAACCCACGAGTGGAACGGCAACATCGTCGCCGTCAAGGTGCTGAAGCGCGAGTTGACGCAGGACGACATGTTCAAGAAGCGCTTCAAGCAGGAGGTGCGGGCCTCGGGCGAGATTCGGAATCGGCACCTCGTGCCGATCGTCGAAGCCGGCGAGTCCGACGGGCGCCAGTACCTCGTGGTCGGCTACGTGGCGGGGGGCACGCTCGAAGACCGGCTCAAAGAGAAGGGCCAGCTGTCGATAGATGACGCCCTCCAGGTCGCCGAAGACCTCGCCCAGGGGCTCGACGCCCTCCACGCAGCCGGTGTGGTGCACCGCGACATCAAGTCCTCGAACATCCTCTTCGACACCGACGGGGCCGCCATGCTCACGGACTTCGGGCTCGCCAAAGGTCGCGCGTACACCGTGCTAACGAGGCCCGGGCAGGTAGTGGGGACGCTCGACTACCTGGCGCCCGAGCTGATCAAGGGCAAGCCCGCGACGGCACTCACCGACATCTACGCGCTCGGCTGCACGGTCTTCGAGTGCGTGACCGGCGATACGCCCTTCGCCGACAAGACGCTCTTCCAGATCGGGCTCGCGCACCTCGAGGAGCCGCCGCCCGATCCGGCTGCGAAGCGAGCGGATCTTCCTCCAGAGCTCGGGCGCGCGATCCTGACCGCACTCGCGAAGGAGCCGGAACAGCGGCCGCAGAGCGCGGGCGCCTACGTTTCGATTCTGCGTGGGTTCGCCGGAGCGCTGGAGGGTTGACGCTCGACGTCGGCACAGAGGTCGCCGGCTACCGAATCGAAGGTCTTCTCGGCCAGGGCGGCATGGGCGTCGTCTATCGCGCCGAGCACGTCGTCCTCGGACGCAAAGCGGCCCTGAAGACTTTGCTCGCTGAGCTCGCCGAGGACGCTGACTTTCGCGAGCGGTTCGTCCGCGAGTCCCAGCTCGTCGCGGCCCTCGAGCATCCGAACATCGTCCCGATCTACGACGCGGGCGAGGACGACGGAGTGGCGTACATCGCGATGCGGTTCGTTCGCGGCACCGACCTGTCCGAGCTCGTCAAGAGCGAAGGCGTCCTAGCCCGCGACCGCCTGCTCTCGATCCTCGACCAGACGGCTGCAGCGCTCGACTCGGCGCACTCACACGACCTCGTGCACCGCGACGTCAAGCCCGGGAACGTGTTGATCGACGAGGACAGCGACCGGGCCTACCTCACCGACTTCGGCATCGCCAAGCAAGGGCGCGCACGAGGACAGACCGCGACCGGGCTCTTCATGGGGACCGTCGACTATGCATCTCCCGAGCAGATCGAGGGGAAGGAGGTCGGGCCGGCTACGGACGTATATGCGCTCGGCTGTGTTCTCTTCGAGAGCCTCACAGGGCGAAAGCCGTTCGACAAGGACACCGACGTGGCCGTGGTGTACGGGCACCTGCTCGAGGAGCCGCCTTCCGTGACGGAGCTGCGCGGCGACCTCTCGCCCGAGATCAACGGTGTGATCGCCAGGGCGCTGGCGAAGTCGGCGGACGATCGCTTCGGCAGCTGCCGTCAGCTCGTCGAGGCCGCGCGGACGGCGCTCGGCGGTAGCGCGAGCGGCACATTTGTCGCTCCGGCTCCCGTCCTGCGCATGCCGGTGGCGCTACGCGTCCGTTCGAACCTGCCGACGCCGCCCACACCGCTCGTCGGCCGCGAGCGCGAGCTGGAAGAGCTGGTCGCGCTGTTGCAGGGAGCCGAGAACCGCCTCGTTACGATCACCGGCCCGGGAGGGACCGGCAAGACGCGGCTGGCGCTGGAGGTGGCGTCGAGACTGGGAGGGGAAGCGGTCTTCGTCGACCTCGCGCCGGTCCACGACCCGGATCTCGTGGGCGACACGATCGCCCATGTGCTCGGCGCGAAGGAAGCAACGGGGCAATCGGAGCTGGAGAGCATCGCCGCCCGGATCGGAGACGACGAGCTCCTCCTCATCCTCGACAACTTCGAGCAGCTGGCCGACGCCGCCCCGTTCGTCGCGAGCATCCTCGAGGCGATTCCTAGCGTGCGGCTGCTCGTCACGAGCCAGTCCCCGCTCCACCTGCGCGGCGAGCACCAGTACCCGCTCGAGCCGCTCGACGAAGAGCAGGCGGTCGCACTCTTCGTGGAGCGCGCGCAGGCCGTCAAGCCCGGCTTTGCGCTGAGCGAGGAGAACTCGGCGGCCGTCGCCGAGATCGTGCAGAGGCTCGACGGCCTGCCTCTGGCGATCGAGCTCGCCGCCGCCCGGATCAAGCTCCTGAGCCCGCAGGCGATCGCCGCCCGGCTCGAGAACCGGCTCGACCTCTTGACGACGGGCGCGCGCGACCTGCCCGAGCGTCAGCAGACCTTGCGCAGCGCGATCGACTGGAGCTACGAGCTTCTGGACAACGGCGAGCAGAAGGTGTTCGCCCGGCTCGGCGCCTTCAGCGGCGGCTGCTCGCTCGAGGCGGCCGAGGCCGTGTGCGGAGCCCCGGAAGGGCTGCGGCTCGGAGAGGTGATGGATCTCCTCGGCTCGCTCGTCGACAAGAGCCTGCTCCGACAGGTCGACGACGCAGACGGCGAGCCTCGATTCGTCCTCTTCGAGACGATTCGCGAGTACGCGCGCAGTCGGCTCGCGGAATCGGGTGAGGCCGAAGCGGTGCAGCGCGCCCACGCCGAGCGTTACCTCGCGCTCGCGGAGATGGCCGAGCCCGAGCTGATCCGGGCTGAGCAGGCGACCTGGCTGGAGCGCCTGGACGAGGAGCAGGGGAACTTGCGGGCGGCACTCGAATGGTCCCTCGAGTCGGGCGAGATCGAGGTCGGCCTTCGGATCGCGGCCGCCCTCGGCCGCTTCTGGAGCACGCGCGGGCACATGGCCGAAGGGCGCAAGTGGCTCGCCGAGGCACTCGCGACCTCGCCGGAGGTGGAGGACCGGGTGCTGGCGAGGGCTCACTTTGCGGCCGGCTATGCGGCGATCGGCCAGGCCGACTACGACCAGGCGAAGCCGTTCTTCGAACAGTGCCTCGCCGCCGCCGGAACGCTCCACGACTCGCAGCTCGAGGGCGCGTCCCTCGCGCAGCTCGCCTGGATCGAGATGGCCCGCGCTCAGGACGACGCCGAGGAGCTCGCGGAGCAGAGTCTCGAACGGGCCCGCTCCACGGGCGACAAGCTGACAGCGTCGGGCGCGCTCAACGTGCTGGCTGAGCTGGCTTCTGCCCGAGGCGACGATGCGAGAGCGAAGGAACTGTTCGACGAGGGACTCTCTCTGCGCCGCGAGCTCGGCGACCAGCGGCTCGTCGCCAACTCGCTGCTCAACCTCGCGCGCGCCGAGCTGCGGTCGGGCAAGGTCGAGCGCGGGAACCGGCTGCTCGAGCAGGGGCTTGGCCTGGCGCGGCAGATCGGAGACACGTGGGCTGCATCGGTCGCGGTTCTCAACCTCGGCTGGGCTGCGCTCCACGACGAGGAGCCCGAGCGCGCGCGTGAGGCTTTCGAGGAAGCCCTCGCGATCGCTCAGATCCGCGGTGACAAGCGCGTGACAGCGGAGAGCTTGCAGGGGCTCGCGCTCGCAGGTGGCGACCCGTCGCGAGGTGCTCGGCTCTGGGGCGCCGGCGCCGCGCTCCTCGAAGAGCTGGGGATCGCGCCGTCGAGCTTCGAGCGTGCGCTGGCCGAGAAGCTCCTTCCCGGGCTGCGGAACGAACTCGGGGCGGACGCTTTCGCGGCCGCGGAGGCTTCAGGCAGAACGCTGCCGGTCGAGGACGCTGTCGCCGAGGCCACGAGCTAGGCGCGGATACCATTCGCCCCCGCGGCGCCGTGGCCGAGTGGTTAGGCAGAGGCCTGCAAAGCCTCGTACACCGGTTCAAATCCGGTCGGCGCCTCCTTGAAGCTCTCCCCGGCAAAGCGTGAGCGCACTCTCGAGCGCATCCGCGAGATCTGCCTCGGGCTGCCCGAGACCAGCGAGCGCCTCAGCCACGGCGCGCCGACCTTCTTCGTCCGCGGGAAAAGGCCGTTCCTGATGGTTCTCACCGACCACCACGGCGACGGGCGCTTCGCGATCTGGTGCGCCGCCGCCCCCGGCATGCAGGAGATGCTCGTCGACGCCGATCCGGAGCGGTTCTTCAGGCCGCCGTACGTCGGCCATCGCGGCTGGCTCGGGCTTCGCCTCGACCGCGTCCTCGACTGGGACGAAGTCGCGGGGATCGCGGAGGACGCATTCGCCGAGGTGGCGCCGGCCAAGCTCGTCGAGGCTGCTCAGGGCTCCTGACAACGTGATTCAGGTAAACGACGTCCATTCGCAGCTCAACGAGGCGCGGATGGCTGAGATCGCCGAGGTCGACTCGCTCGAGTCGCTGCGTGGGGCCGTGACCGGCGCGCGTGAGCGCGGACTTCCTGTCGCGATCGCCGGCGGCAGGCATGCGATGGGCGGCCAGCAGTTCTGCGAGGGAGGCGTCCTCCTCGACACACGCCGACTGGCCCGCGTCCTCGACTTCGACCAGGACCGCGGTCTGATCGAGCTCGAGGCCGGCATCCAGTGGCCGGCCATCCTCGGCTACCTGCAGGAGTCCCAGCAGGGTGCGCGCCCGGCCTGGAGCTTCGCCCAGAAGCAGACGGGCGCGGACCGCCTCTCGCTCGGCGGCGCGATCGCGGCGAATGCGCACGGCCGCGGCCTCGCGATGAAGCCGTTCGTCTCGGATATCGAAGAGCTCACCCTCGTCGATGCGGCCGGAGAAGTGCGCATCTGCAGCCGTGAGCGTGACGCCGAGCTCTTCAGCCTCGTCTGCGGTGGCTACGGCCTGCTCGGAGCGGTCTACTCGGCCAAGCTCCGTCTCGTCCCGCTCCGCACGCTCGAGCGAGTAGTCGAAGTGCGAGATCTGGAGGGCATCGTGGAGGCCTTCGACAGCCGGATCGCCGAGGGCTTCCTCTACGGCGACTTCCAGTTCGCGATCGATCCGACGAGCGCCGAGTTCCTGCGGCGAGGAGTCTTTTCGTGTTACAGGCCGGTCGCCGACGACACGCCCATTCCCGAGAACCAGCGAGCGCTCACGCGCGAGGACTGGGCGCGGCTGCTCTATCTCACCCACGCGGACAAGGCGCAGGCGTTCGCGCAGTACGCCGAGCATTACCTGGCCACGTCCGGCCAGCTCTACTACTCCGATGCGCACCAGTTCGCCGACTACGAGGACGACTACCACCGCTGGCTGGACGAGAAGCTCGGCGCAGCCGATCGGGCCACGGAGATGATCACCGAGATCTACGTCCCGCGCGACCGCCTCGCCGACTTCATGGCCGACGTGGCCGAGGACTTCGCGCGGACCGCCGTCGACGTCATCTACGGGACCGTTCGGCTCATCGAGCGAGACGATGAGGCTTTCCTGACGTGGGCTCGTGACCGCTGGGCCTGCGTCATCTTCAACATCCACACCGTGCACACGCCTGCAGGCCTCGAACACGCTGCGACGGCCTTTCGCCGCCTGATCGATCACGCGATCGCGCGCGGGGGCAGCTACTTCCTGACGTACCACCGCTGGGCGACCGCGGAGCAGCTGGAGACGTGTCATCCGCGCATCCGCGAGTTCTTCGAGCTCAAGCGGACCTACGACCCGGATGAGGTCTTCCAGAGCGATTGGTACCGGCACTATCGCGAGGCCCTTGCCTAGTCGCCTTCGCGCCCTGATCCTGATCGCGACGGTGCTCGATCTCCGCCGGCTCGGACGGCTGGTGCGACGGCTGACGGGTGAGCCCAGGACGGAGACGATCGAAGTGGATGGCGTTCAGGTGGAGATCGTGCGGCCCAGCGGCTCCGGGCCGTGGCCTACCTGGGTCTTCATCAACGGGGCACACCCGGAGCGACGCCGCGAGCCTGTCGTGACGCGGCTCTCGAACGGCCTGGCGCGGGCCGGATTCGTCGTCTTCGTCCCGGATCTGCCCGGTCTCGGAGAGGGCACGATCACCGCCCGGACGCTCGAGTCCTCATGCGCAGTTACTCGTTGGGCCACGGAGCACGAGGACGTCGCCGAGCAGCGCGTGGCTCTGATCGGCGCCTCGACCGGTGCGGCGCTCGCGTTGCTGACCGCGGCACGTGAGGAGCTTGCAGACCGCATCTCGGTCGTGGCGGCCGTCGCGCCCTTCGCCGACCTCGAGCGGATGATCTGCCTCGCGACGACCCGGTCGTACCGCGAGGGAGACGCGTTCGTGCAGCACGAGGTGACGCCGCTGCACCGCCGAGTCGTGGCGCGTTCCTTGGCCGCGACGATCGAGGACCAGGAAGAGCGCGCGCTCATGCTCGAGACGCTGGCGCGTTCAGAGGACGACGAGGAGGCCGACCCCATCGCGCTGCTTCCTCGAAACCTGAAGACTCCCGAGGGCCGGGCCGTGCTCGCCGTGCTGACGAACGAAGAGCCGGAACGCTTTGCCGAGGCCTACGGGCGGCTCGACGCCCGGGCGATCGAGTCGCTGAGCGGACTGTCACCGCTCAGCGTGTCCAAGAACGTCCGTGCCCCGGTTGAGGTGGTCGTGCCGCCGAGCGACATGTACTTCCCGCTCGGCGAGGCTCAGGCTCTCGCGGCGGCCCTGCCGAATGCCCACCTGACGGTCACGGCGACCCTCGACCACACTCGCCCGCAGTTCTCGACGGCCCAACTGCGCAGCCTGGTTCGCTTCGACCGGTTCGTCGTCCGCGGGCTGCGCACGGCAGCGGGCTGACGTGCTCGGCCAGCCGGTCCGCTTCCTCCTCGTCGGCGCTGCGGGGTTCGCGGTCAACCTGGTCGTCTTCGAAGGGCTGCACCGAGCCGGGATGCCCTATGTCGCAGCCGCGGTGGTTTCCTACCTCGTGTCCAACGCCCTCATGTACCTGGGCAACCGGTACTTCACGTTCGGCCTCGGTCACGAGGGTTTCCTCGCGGCCTACGCCCGCTACATGGCGGTCGGGCTGATCGTCGTCACGCTGAACGCTCTCGTGCTGGCGGCGCTCGTGGAAGGAACCGGAATCGACGAGACCCTCGGCAACGCACTGGCGCTGCTGATCGTGATGCCGGTCGCCTTTTTGCTCTTCAAGCGGTGGACGTTCAGGCTCCGGCCGGCGTGAGGAACCGCTCAACGGCCCGGGCGACCTCCCCGGCTTCGCGCTTGGCTTCGAATAGCTGCCCGCGAATCGTCTCGACGTAGCCCATGAAGTAGAGGCCCGGGTGGCCCGCAGGGTGCATCTCACGCGGCTGGCCGTAGTCGTCGAGGACTCCGGGCACCTCGAGCAGCTTCTCGAGGCCGGTTGTGAAGCCGGTCGCGGCGACCACGGCATCGAACTCCTCCTCGCTCCCATCCGTGAACGCGACGCTGCCCGAGTCGAATGCTGCGACGTCGGGACGGACGTGGATTTTCCTCGCGCGCAACTCGCGGAGAAAGCCGACGTCGATGACCGGTGGCTTGCGCGCCAGAAGCGGCGACCAGCCGGCCTCGCCCAGCCCGTACTCGGGCAGATCTCTGGTGGCGACCTTTCGCAGCCGCGCGGCGATCGGCTCGACGGCGGCCGTGGGGAAGCGGGACAGCAGAATGCCCCAAACCTGCACGGGCACGCCCAGGACCTCGCGGGTGGTGATCGGAGGCGACGTCCGAATGGCGATCGCGACGTGCAGCGCGCCCTGCTCGACGAGGTCGGCGGCGATCTCCGTTCCGCTGTTTCCGGCACCGATCACCAGCACGCGCTTGCCGGTGAAGTCGCTTCCCGTCCGGTAGTCGACCGAATGGACGATCGGTCCGCCAAACCGCTCGACGCCGGCCCAGCTCGGCAGGCGCTTGTGCGAGTACTTGCCGGTCGCGACGACGACGGCTTCCGTCTCCCACTCCTCTTTCGCGGTCTCGACGATCCAGCCGGGGCGGATCCTCCGAACCTCGCGGCCGAGCAGGACGTCGAGCCCGAGCCGCTCCGCATACTCCCCGAGATAGCGCGCGTAGAGATCCTTCGGGACGTAGCGACCGTACGTGCGTGGGATCCCGCGATGCGGGAGGCCCGAGAAGTGCCGGACGGTGTGCAGGTGGAGCCGCTCGTAGCGTCGCGCCCAGGTGCCGCCGACTTGGCCGTCCTTGTCGAGCACGATCGGCTCGAAGCCCCGCCGCTTGAGAGCGCCTGCGGCGGCGAGCCCGGAGGCGCCGGCGCCCACGACGACGACTCGAGCCTCAGTAGGAGGCATCGTAGGTCCCCCAGACGAAGAGGAACGCAGCCAGCACGACGTGGAAGACCATCGGGATCGTTCCTCCGAACCAGCGCTCCTCAGGCTTCCTCGTCATCCGCACGACGTAGCGAACGGCCATCGAGCCGGCATAGACGAAGCTGAAGGCGACGAGCAAGAGCCCGAAGTCAGGGCTCGGCTCGGCGAAGAACCATGGTCCGGCGAGGAAGTCGAGGACGATCGCCGCGATGAGCGCGATGAAGACGAGCTGGATCGGCAGCAGGAATCGATAGGGCAGCAGGTTCCACTGAGCCATCGGAGGCAGCCAGCGCGGTGCGACCTTCAGGACGACGAGTTGCCCGGCGACCCGCAGGCAGAAGAGGACGCCGAAGAGGGCTAAGTACCACCCTGCGAGATCCGGGTCGATCCGGTGCTCGGGCGCGCGTCGAACGAAGTCGGCTGCGCCGCCGAGCGCGAGGGCGAGCGTCGCGACGAGCGCGATCTTGGTGACAGCCGGGGTCGTGACCACGGCTGGATTGTCGCCCGTTTACTGACGCGCGGTGTTCGGCTCGAGTGCCGTCGGGCAACGCCAGCGCTCGACCTGGCCCACAGTGCCGGCGCGCTTGCACGACGCCAACGTGAGCTCAGGGGTGCCGGTCATCTTGCCGGGGCGGCATTCGTGCCAGAAGCCGCTCTGGCCCGCAGGCGTGGGGACCGTCGTGCAGTAGCCAGTCAGCCCCGCCTTTTGGAGGACGTCCTTCTTCTGAACCACCGCAAGGGTGACCGCGATCAGGGCAGCAATGATGACGATGCGCACAAGCATGGTTCTCCTATCGGCATTTCCAGGGATTTTTGTATGGTCGTCTCGGGATGCGGCCTCTCCTCCTCGCTGTGGCAACGCTTGCGCTGCTGCTTCCGGCCATTGCCGGAGGGGCTTCCGGTTACAACGCAAGCGCCTGCCGGGCGCCGGCCGCGTGGGCGAACGACCCCTGCGCCGGCCGCCAGTGGGGCTTGACGGCGATCAAGGCGCCTCAGGCCTGGACTGCGACGCGCGGGGCAAAAGTCGTCGTCGCGGTCGTCGACACCGGCGTCGACTCCCGCCATCCCGACCTGCAGGGCCGCCTGGTCCTGCTGCCCGGATCCGACTTGACGCGGAACACCGCGTCTCGCTGCTCGTTCCAGCGCCCCGAGGCCGGCGCGAGGCGGTCTCGCGCCGTCGCTCGGGACGACAACGGGCACGGCACCCACGTTGCGGGAATCGTCGCCGCGGCCACGGGGAACCGGAAAGGCGTGGCCGGCGTCGCACCCGCCGCGCGCGTGCTGGCCGTGAAGGTGCTGGACCGTGCCGGGTCGGGGACCGATCGGAGCGTCGCCCGCGGCATCTGCTTCGCCGTGCGGAACGGCGCGAAGGTCATCAACCTGAGCCTCGGCCACGATCCGGTGACGAGCATCATCGTCTCGGGCCGTAACGGCGACACGAACCGAGCAGTGGCGTTCGCTCATGCGCGCGGCGTGGCGGTGGTCATCGCGGCCGGCAACGAGAGCTTCCCGGCCTGCGACTTCCCGGCCTCGCACGCGAAGGCGCTCTGCGTGGGAGCGGTCGACAAGCGCGGACTGCGGGCGCGGTACTCGAACTTCGGCACCGCTGTCGGCGTTGTCGCCCCCGGAGGCTTCGGCGGCATCACCGAGTGTGGCGACGACGAGGACGTCTGGTCGACGATCCTTCCGACCAGCCGGACCGACTGCGGCCGCGACGGCTACGAGGCTCTCGCCGGGACCTCGATGGCGGCACCGCACGTCGCCGGCGTGGCGGCTCTCGTCGCCGCCCGTTTCCCGAAGCGAGCCACCGCCGCCTTCGTCTACGACCGGCTGAAGACCACTGCCGACGATCTGGGCATCCCGGGTGTCGACCCGTTCCACGGGTACGGGCGCGTCAACGCCCAGCGCGCAGTAGGACGCTAGCCCTCCGAGCCGAGACGCTGGCGCCAGGTTTCCCCGGCGGCACGCCCTTCGGGTGTGGCCAGGAAGTGCTCGAGCGGCACGTGCACGAACGCGATCCGCGCTTCGGCGAGCAGCTCGTCGGAGTCCCAGAGCTCTCCGCGGACGTGCACGCGCCGGCCCTTCTCGTTCTCGACGAGCGCACGACTCAGTAGCGGCCGGTTGATCGGCACGGGCCTGCGATAGCGCAGAAAGATCCGCCCCGTGACGACCGGGAAGCGGTACCAGGTTGCGAGCAGGCCGCAGACCTCGTCGAGGAGGGCGGAGACCATCCCGCCGTGCGCCAGGCCGGGCCCGCCCTGGTGCCGCTCGTCGAACGAGAACGTCGTTTCGTACCGGTCGGCGCCCTCGCGCTCCGGCTGCGGCAGGTGGAAGCCGATCGGGTTGTCGCCGCAGCCGAAGCAGGCCGGGTCGTGGTGTGGAGGAACTTTCACTCTTTTGTTCCGGGGACTGTCCCCGTCACGGAAGTGTCAACGCATTCCGCCGCGTTCGAAATGGGCTTTGAAGAAGTTCTCCGAGCCGGACGTGGCCATCGCGGCCGAGGCCGAGATCTCCAGCGCCAGGGTCGCCGCGGCCACGATCTGGGCGAACCTGTAGACCTTCCCGGCGCCGGCGCAGTCCATCAGCGCAAGCCAGGAGCGGGCGTACGGGAGGGTCGTGCCCCCGCCGACGGTAGCGACCTCGAGGCCGGGCAACCGGATCGCACAGTTGAGGCCGCCCTCCACGCGGCGACCTGTGCCGTGCGCCATCGAGCTCGTGCCCACCATGCCCAGGTCCTGGCCGGTGGCGGCAAAGATGGCGGCGATCGCCGTTGCCGGAGTGAACGCGACCGACTGCATGCCGGACGCGACGGCGCCGTGCGTGCCCGCCCAGGAGAGCTCGAGCAAGTCCTCGATCGTCGTGCGCAGGACGCGCCGGATCGCGTCCTCGGTGAGCGTGCATTCGGCGATCACGGTCTTGCCGTGGCCGCCGCGCTCGAAGTAGCGATGCGAGACCTTCTTGTCGCCGCCCATGTTCGCCTCGAGCATTGCCCGCTCCGGCTTCGTGGGCGCGTTCTCCATCACGTAGCCCATGTTCAGCGCGTAGGCGTTCCGGGTCATCATGTTCGCGCCGACGGCATCCCCGGTCGTGAATGCCCACAGGACATGGCACATCGGGCCGACGACGTGCGTCTCGACCTCGCGCAGCTTCGCCCACTTCGACACCCACTCGTCGTCCCGCTCCGCCAGCCAGTCGCGCATCTTCGGTAGCTCGCCCTCGATCCAGCGGCCCAGCGCCGCAGCTTCTTCGGCGGAGCCGCAGATGAAGCACGACGCCCGGGTGATCCGATCCTTGAGCACCTCGGTGCGGAAGCCGCCCGACTCGGCCGCAGCACGCGCGCCGCGATAGAGCGAGTCCGACATCGAGCCCTCCGTGTGGGCGAGCGGGATATGCACCTCGTCCGTCGACCGGCCCCGCTCGACGAGTTGCCCGTCGGGCTCGGTGAGCTCGTACTCGCCCAGAGAGATCGTGAGCGGCCCGATCACCGCCGTCGGGATGACCGTCACGCCGGTGAGCGCCTCTTGCGCGCCGGCCCACGGCGTCAGGTCGTGCTCGAAGACCTCGCGCTCGACTCGGCCGTCCAACGCCTCCTGGCGGGCACGGATCGAGTCGGCGTCGTTTTTGCGCGGCCAGCGGCGCAGTTCCACGGCGGGGAGCTTACGGCTAGTGAGGGGGCGATAGGCTCCAGGACATGGCTACGACCGAGGTCGTCGAGGAGCAGACCGGAGACCGCAGCGAGTACGCGGGCGTTCTCCGCTACTACGAGCTCGCGAAGAAACAGGAGTGGCAGGTCCGGGACCTCCCCTGGGGAGAGATCCCCCCGATCCCCGAGGCCAAGGGCGGCTCGCGGAGCCAGGCGCGCCGTAAGGACCTTTGGCGCTCGGTCCTGACGCAGCAGCTGCAGGCGGACATCCTGGCCTGCGAGATGTCGTCGCAGCTCCTGAACATCGCGCCCGATCCCGAGGCCAAGCTCTACTACTCGACGATGGTGCAGGACGAGTCGCGCCACACCGAGGCGTGGCTGAAGCTGCTCGGCGAAGTCGGTGGCACCGCCGAGCGCGATCCGCACCTCGACCAGCTCGCGCACATGACCCTCGAGGCGGACACCCTCGAGGAGAAGGTCTTCCAGATGCAGGTCTTCTACGAGCGGCTGATCATCTCGCGCTTCCGCCTCATCGCCCGCTCGTCGCGGGGCACGGTGCTCGAGGACATCTGCAACCGGCTCGCGACGGACGACGGCATCCACCACGGCGCCGGGATGGCGTACGAGAAAGTGCTGCTGCAGAACGCCTCGAAGAAGACGAACCAGACGCTGGTCGACGCCGCCAATCGCCTGCTCCCGATCTTCGTCGAGCACGCCCTCTGGCGGCCGAAGGAGCGGGCGTTCATCGGAGACGCCATGCGCTCACGCGACATCGCCCGTCTCAAGGAAGACCTGGAGACGGGGGTCAAGCTGGCGGAGTCGCTCGGCCTCGACGTCAGCGGAGTCGACCTTCCGATTCACTAGTTGACGGCGACTCTGATGGACGGCAAGGCGCTCGCCGAGCGCGTGCGCGCCGAAGTGGCAGACGAGGTGCGCGACCTCGGTGAGCTGGGCCTGGCGACGGTGCTCCTCGGCGACGACCCGGCCTCCGACATCTACATCAAGCGCAAGCACGAAGCAGCGCGCGAGGTCGGAATCGTCACCCGCGACTCGCGGCTCCCGTCCGAGACTTCAGAGGCCGACCTGCTCGAGCTCGTCGCCCAGCTGAACGCCGACGACGCGATCGACGGCATCCTCGTCCAGCTACCGCTCCCGGATCACATCGACGAGGCGCGCGTCATCCGCTCCGTCGAGCCGATCAAGGACGTCGACGGCTTCCACCCGTTCAACGCGGGGCACCTCTACCTAGGCAACCCGACCCACGTGCCGGCCACGCCGCTCGGCGTGATGACCCTGCTCGAGGAGTACGACGTCGAGCTGCAAGGCGCGAACGCGGTCGTGGTCGGCCGCAGCAACATCGTGGGCAGGCCGATGGCGATGATGCTGCTCCACGCGCACGCGACGGTCACCATTTGCCACTCGCGGACGCGTGACCTCGGCGAGCACACGCGCCGGGCCGACGTGCTCGTCGTCGCGGTCGGGCAATACGGCGTCGTAGGCCCCGGCGACGTCCAGGAGGGCGCAGCAGTGATCGACGTGGGCATGAACCGCACCGACGAGGGCCTCCGCGGCGACGTCGACCCCGCCGTCGCCGAAGTCGCGGGACTGATCACGCCGGTGCCGGGAGGCGTCGGCCCGATGACGATCGCAACCCTGCTCAGGAACACGGTTCGCGCCGCGCGCTACCGCCGTGGGCTCCTTGCGTTCCCCGGGGGGTGACGGTATGTTTCGGCCGCTTCAATGCGGAGTCGGCGGTCCTGCCCGGGCCGTCGTTTGTTGTTGTAGAAGGAGGAACGTTGGCTGAGGGCACTGTCAAGTGGTTCTCGAACGAGAAGGGCTTTGGGTTCATCGAGCGCGAGGGAGAAGGGGAGGACGACGTGTTCGTCCACCACAGCGCGGTTCAGATGGATGGCTATAGGTCGCTGACCGAGGGTCAGAAGGTGCAGTTCGAAATCGTGCAGGGCGATAAGGGCCTGCAGGCTTCGAACGTGCAGCCGATCTAGAACTTCCGGGATACGAGAACAACGCGGGCCCCGGAAGGGGCCCGCTTCATTTTGGGAGGATGAGGGTTCGGTGGCAATCACACGCGATGAGGTCTTGCACGTAGCGCGCCTGGCGCGCCTCGCGCTGACGGAGGAAGAGGTCGAGCGCCTCGGCGCGCAGCTGAGCGCCATCCTCGAGGCCGTGGGCAAGGTCGCCGAGCTCGACCTGGAGGGCGTCGAGCCGACGTCGCACCCGCTGGACCTCGCGAACGTCTCGGCCGAAGACGAGCCGCGGCCCTCGCTCTCCGCCGACGAGGTCTTTGCCAACGCGCCGGACCGTGAAGGCAACTTCTTCCGGGTGCCTCCGGCATGACCGACACGCTGCGCCTGACAGCCGAAGAGGCGATGGGTCTGATCGAGAGCGGCGAGGCCTCTGGCGCCGAGCTGCACCGCGCCTACCTCGACGCCGTCGGTGAGCGCGACGAGGAGTTGCACTCGTACCTGACGACCGTCGACGAGGCCGAAGGCGACGGCGTGCCGATCGCGCTCAAGGACGTGATCTCGACCAAGGGCATCGAGACGACAGCCGGCTCCAAGATCCTCGCCGGCTACACACCGGTCTTCGATTCGACCGTGGCGGCCCGCTGCAAGGAAGCGGGACTGCCGACGATCGGCAAGACGAACATGGACGAGTTCGCGATGGGCTCCTCCACCGAGAACTCGGCGTACGGGCCTACCCGGAACCCGTGGGATCCGACCCGCGTCCCGGGTGGCTCCTCCGGCGGGTCGGCAGCGGCTGTCGCAGGCGGGCTCGCCCCCTGGGCGCTCGGCTCCGACACCGGCGGCTCGATCAAGCAGCCGGCGGCGCTCTGCGGCCTGGTCGGTCTCCGGCCCACGTACGGGACGGTGTCCCGATTCGGAATCGTCGCCTTCGCGTCCAGCCTCGACCAGGTCGGCCCGCTCACCAAGACGGTCCGTGACGCGGCGCTCCTCTACCGGATCATCGCCGGGCGCGACCCGCTGGACTCGACGACCGTCGAGCTTGCCGGAGCCGGTCGAGCTCCCCGAGGCCGAGGACCTCAAGGGCCTGCGCGTCGGAGTGCCGAAGGAGCTGAACGAGGCCGAGGGCATCGAGCCCGGGGTCAACGAGGCGGTGCAGAGCGCGATCGAGCTCTGCCGCGAGCTCGGGGCCGAGGTGGGGGAGACGACCCTGCCGCGCTCCGTCGAGTTCGGGATGCCCTGCTACTACCTGATCGCCCCGTCGGAGGCCTCGTCGAACCTGGCCCGGTACGACGGCGTCCGCTACGGCCCGCGTGCCGGCAACAGCGACATCCGCGAGATGTACATGCAGACGCGCGACGAGGGCTTCGGCGACGAGCCCAAGCGCCGCATCATGCTAGGCACCTACGCGCTCTCGGCCGGGTACTACGAGGCGTTCTACGGCCAGGCGCAGAAGGTGCGGACGGTGATCCGCGACGAGTTCGCGGCCGCGCTCGAGCAGTTCGACGTGCTGGTCTCGCCGACCTCGCCGACCGTCGCGTTCCCGCTCGGCGCCAGGACGGAGAACCCGCTGGCCATGTACCTCTCGGACGTGCTCGCGATCCCGCCGAACATGGCAGGCCTGCCGGGGCTGTCGATCCCGTGCGGGCTCAGCGAGGGTCTCCCGGTCGGTCTCCAGCTGGTCGGGCCGCAGTTCTCGGAGAACCTGCTCTTCCGCACCGGCCATGCGCTCGAGCGCGCGCTTGGCTTCGACTTCGTCCCGGAGCGCCTGCGATGAGCTGGGAGCCGGTCATCGGCCTCGAGATCCACATCCACCTGAAGACGAGGACGAAGATGTTCTGCCGCTGCGAGCTCGAGTACGGGGCGGAGGAGAACTCGCGCACCTGTCCCGTCTGCCTCGCCCACCCCGGGACGCTGCCGGTGCCGAACGCGCGCGCGATCGAGATGACGATCCTGCTCGGCCACGCGCTGCAGTGCGAAATCGCACCGCACTCGGTCTTCCACCGCAAGCACTACTTCTATCCCGACCTGCCGAAGGGGTACCAGATCTCCCAGTACGACGAGCCCCTCTGCGTGAACGGGCGCTTCAGGCTGGCGGACGGCTCCGAGGTCGGGATCACGCGCGCGCACCTCGAGGAGGACGCGGCGAAGAACGTGCACATGGGCGGTGCTGGAGGGCGGATCGCCGGCGCCGACCGAACGCTGGTCGACTACAACCGCGCCGGCACGCCGCTCGTCGAGATCGTCACCGAGCCCGACCTGCGCTCCTCGGAGCAGGCCAAGCGCTTCCTCCAGCTGCTCCGTCAGACGGTGGTCGAGCTCGGCATCTCCGACGCGGAGATGGAGAAGGGGTCGCTCCGCTTCGACGTCAACGTGTCCATCCGGCCCGAGGGCTCGGACGAGCTCCGCACGCGCACCGAGCTGAAGAACATGAACTCGTTCAACTTCGCGGCCAAGGGCATCGAGCGCGAGATCAAGCGGCAGATCGAGATCTACGAGTCCGGCGGCGAGGTCGAGCAGGAGACCATGCACTTCGACCCGGGCAACGAGGCGGCGCCCCCGCTGCGCTCGAAAGAGGAGGCGCAGGACTACCGCTACCTGCCGGAGCCCGACCTCGTCCCGCTCGAGCCCGAGCGCGAGCTGGTCGAGCGGCTTCGCGGCGAGCTGCCGGAGCTTCCCGGGGCGCGAATCACTCGCCTCTCCGACGAGCTCGACCCCGAGCTGGCGGAGGGCCTCGTCACGAGCGGGCGAGATCGGCTCTTCGAGCAGGTGCCCGGCGAGCGCCGCGCGGTGGCGAACGTGCTCATGAACCAGTGGGCGGCAACGGGCGTCGACCCTGCCGTCGTGAATGCCGAAGAGCTCGGCAAGCTGATCGAGGCTCGCGACCGGATTCCGCGTGCAGCCTTCACGGAGGCACTGGAAGCGAGCGGCGAGCCGGGCTTCGAGGCCGAGCGCTACCTCGGTGACGGCCAGATCGGAGACACGGCCGACCTGGAGCCGCTCGTCGAGCAGGTGCTCGCGGCGAACCCGTCGCAGGTCGCGGACTACCAGGGCGGCAAGGAGGGCCTGCTCGGCTTCTTCGTCGGCCAGGTGATGAAGGAGACCGGCGGGCGCGCCAACCCGAAGCTCGTCAACGAGCTCCTGCGCGAGAAGCTGAAGGCCTAGGGCCTAGGTGCTCTTCTTGGCGCGGCTGCCGCGAGTGGGCGGCGCCGCGGCCTCGACCTTGCGCCGGTCGCGATCCTTCTTCTTGCGCTGGCGATCCTTCGCCCAGCGGACGGTCGGTCTCGAGCCTCTACCCATGAGGAGAGCCTAGATCAGACCGCAGTACCGCGCCGTGTTCGGCCACGGATAGAAGCCGCGCCCGGAGCGGTACGCCTTGTGCGCGACCCAGATCTGTTCGAGAGGCGTCCACTTGTCCGCCGTGCCCTTGCGGCGCAGGAGGTCGCCACCGTAGGTGCGCATGAACGAAATGTCCATCTGCAGCCCGCCGTAGTACGGAGGGTTCGGATCGTTCCACGCCCCCTCGTGACGGTGGATGCACATCCATGCCGATCGGAGCGGGGGTCTCCGCCAGCGCTTCCAGGTTCGCGTGGCGCGCTTGTGCCAGAGGTTCCGCACCCACAGGCGGTATTCGCGGTCCCGCACCCTGTGCAGGGAGCCCGAAGCCGGGCTCCGGCGAACGCCCATGAGTCGCTGCAGGTGCCAGGTCTTCCGCTGGTAGCGGCGGATCTGCTTGAGCAGCAGCGGGTCGGACGGATCGACGACCTTCGGCGCGGCGGACTCGGCGCCTGCCTGACGTGGAATCGAGAATGCGGCTGCTGCCAGCGCAATGAGGACCAACGCAGCCAGAAGCCGCAGCAAGTTGTGGCGCAAAGAGGTAACCCCCTGTATGTGCGAGCCACGGCGCTCACCGGGCGGACTGTGCCGCAGTCGCCCGAACGAGCCTCCCCTGACGTGCCCCGCTTAGATGCTTTTGAGCTTGAGACTCGGACGGTAGCGTTTCGTTAGCGCGGCGCACCCGAACGGGCTGTAAAACCTCCGTAAAGAAGAAGTGCTGCAATTGCGACAAAAGCAGCGCTTTCCGCAGCGCCGAGGCCCGCAAAAGCGCTGCCTAAAGCGGCAACAGCCACTCCTGTGATGATCAGCACGTTGCCCAAGGGGCGACGCTGGATCGTGGCGATCGCCACACCGATCACGGCGAGCGTGCCGACCGAGTTCCCGACGATTGCCACCAACCGCGCGGGGAGAAAGTCGAGGTGGTCCTGCGCCTCGGGGATGCTCGTACCGGAGATGTCGCCGTGAATCGGTGCGGCGATGGCAACCCCGATCGCGAGGCCGACGTAGACGAGGCCGGGGTAGAGCGTCCAGCGCCACCCGTAGAGGAGCGCGGACCCCAGACCGAGCAACGCGGCCGTGAGCAGCCCGCCGAAGAGGTAGTACACGCGAAAGGCAGGCTCGCTCCAGCCGCCCGCGGCGCCCCAGGCCAGAGCTCCCGTCGCGACCGCGTAGCAGACGAGCGCAGCACTCCAAACAGCCAGTTCGGGCCGCCGCCGCGCCCGCCAGCGGCCTGCGAGCGCGCCGCCCAGACGCAACGCGAGCAAGGCAGCCCCGAACGCGAGAAGCGCTTCCACGGGTCCAGCCTACGACTGAGCTAACCTCAGGAGCGCTTGGCCGAGAAGCGTTACTTGTTCACCCCGGGCCCGACTCCTGTCCCGCCCGAAGTGCTTGCGGCCATGTCGCAGCCGGTCGTCCACCACCGCGGACCGGACTTCAAGCCGGTGTACAAGCGCTGCCTGGAGCGGCTGGCGCAGGTCTTCCGCACCGAGACCGAAGTGCTCCTCTTCACGTCGTCCGGGACGGGGACGCTCGAGGCTGCGACCGCGAACCTCTGCTCGCCCGGCGATCGCATCGTCGTCGTCTCGGCGGGCTACTTCGGGGAGCGCTGGGCCGCCATCGGCTCCGAGTACGGCTGCGACGTCCAGCACCTGCGTTACGAGTGGGGCGAGAACCCATCCCCCGAGGATCTGGCCTCGCGGCTCGAGGAGATCGGCGGTGCAACCGCCGTCTTCGTGACCCAATCCGAGACTTCGACGGGCGTAGTCGCCGATGTGCGGTCGCTCGCCGCCGTGGCCAAGGAAGCCGGCGCTCTCGTGTGCGTCGACGCCATCTCCAGTCTCGGAGCTCTGCCGTGCGAGACCGACGAGTGGAGCCTCGACGTCGTCGTCTCTGGCTCGCAGAAAGCGCTCATGACCCCACCGGGCCTGGCGATGACCTCCGTCTCCGACGCGGCCTGGCAGGCACGCGAGCGCGCGACCCTTCCGCGCTACTACTTCGACTGGGCGCGCACGCGTGACGCGCAACGCAAGCTCGACGCGGCGTTCACGCCGGCGGTCTCGATCGTGGTCGGTCTCGACGTCGCCCTCGGCATGCTGCTCGAGCGCGGGTTGGAAACAGCCTTCGACCATCACATCCGGCTCGGCCGCGCGTGCCGCGAGGGCATCAAGGCGATGGGCCTCGAGCTCTTCTCGCCGGACGAAGACAGCTCGGCGGTCGTCACCGCCGTCCGCATGCCGGACGGGATCGACGCCGACGTGCTGCTGGTCGACCTGAGGGATCGATTCGGCATGACCTTCGCCCCGGGCCAGGGGCCGCTCAAGGGCCGCATCCTGCGCATCGGCCACATCGGGTTCTTCGACGTGTTCGACATCACCACCGCGCTCGCCGGGCTCGAGCTCGGGCTCGCGGAAGCGGGCGCGCATGTCGAGCGCGGCATCGCCGTCACCCGAGCGCTCGAGACCTACGAGCGCACGCCGGCTTGACCAAGCCGCGCGTCCTGGTCCGCGAGCAGATCGCCGAGGCGGGCATCGACCTGCTCCGCGAGCGCTTCGACGTCGACGTGGACACGAACGGCGACCTGGCCGCGACGATCGGCGACTACGAGGCGATCGTCGTCCGCTCGGCGACGAAGCTCGACGCCGACCTGATCGCGCGGGCGGACCGGCTGAAGGTGATCGGCCGCGCCGGAGTGGGGGTGGACAACGTCGACGTCGACGCTGCCACGCGCCGCGGGATCGTCGTCGCCAACGCGCCCGAGTCGACGGTCGTCTCGGCGGCCGAGCACACGATCGGCCTGCTCCTCGCGCTCTCGCGCAACATCGCCCAGGCGCATGCGGCGCTCAAAGAAGGCCGCTGGGAGCGCTCGCGCCACGGCGGCACCGAGCTGGCCGGGAAGACGCTCGGCGTGCTCGGCTTCGGCCGGATCGGCCAGCAGGTCGCCCGTCGCGCGCTCGCCCTCGAGATGCGAGTCGTGGCGTACGACCCGTTCGTCGCGCGCGAGCGCTTTCGCGAGCTGGGTGTCGACCGCGTCGAGACTTCCGACGACGTCCTGGCGGCCGCGGACTTCCTCACTCTGCACCTCCCGCTGACCGAGGAGACGACCGGCTTCCTCGACGAGCAGGCACTGGCGAAGATGCGAGACGGCGCGCGGGTCATCAACGCGGCCCGCGGCGAGCTGGTCGACGAGGACGCGTTGCTCGCCGCACTCCAGTCGGGGAAGGTCTCCGCGGCCGCGCTCGACGTCTTCTCCACCGAGCCGTACACGGGCCCGCTGCTCGACCTCCCGAACGTCGTCGTCACCCCGCACCTCGCGGCCTCCACCGAGGAAGCGCAGGACCGGGCCGGCGTGATCGTCGCGGAGCAGGTCGCCGCCGCACTCGAGGGCGAGGTCGTGACGAACGCCGTCAACATCCCCTCGATCGGCGCCGAGGACCTGGAGGTGCTGGGCCCGTTCATCCCGCTGGCTGCCACCCTCGGCCGGCTGGCGATGGAGCTCGGCGCCGGGCGGGCCGACCGGCTCGAGCTCGCGTACTACGGGGCGCTGTCGGGGTACGACACGCGCCTACTGACGGTGGCCGCGCTGAACGGCGCCTTCCAGGGTCGCTCCGACCAGCCCGTTAACTACGTGAACGCACCTGTGATCGCAGCGGAGCGCGGGGTCGAGGTCGTGGAGGAACGCCGCCCCTCCTCTCGCGACTTCACGAATCTGATCCGCGTCTCGCTCCGCGCGAATGGAGACGAGCTTCGCGTCGCGGGGACGACGATCGGGCACGAGCACCGCCTCTGGCTCGTCAGCGCCCTGGGCTTCGAGCTGGAGATGGAGGTCGCGCCGCTGATGGCCTTCTTCCGCTACGACGACGTGCCCGGCGTGATCGGAAAGGTCGGGACCCTCTTCGGCGAGGCGGGCGTCAACATCGCCAACATGGCCGTGTCTCGAACGAGGCGCGGGGACAAGGCTCTGATGGCCCTGTCCATCGACAGCAAGGCCCCGGCGGAGCTCGTCGAGAACCTGCGCGCAGCAGGCTTCGACGAGGTCTATTTCATCTCGCTGGCCTGATCTTCCGGCGGAGAGTCGTCCGCGCGGGGGTCGAGCTCCTCCACCTGCTGCGCGAGCCGGCGATTCTTGCTCTTCTCGACCACCTGGAACTCACTGTGGCGGTAGAGAACCCGTTCGTAATCCGGTTCCTCGTGCCCGGGGGCGACGAGAAAGCGCACGCCGTCGGCCCGCACGTGCTCGTACTCGTCGAGCTGCGTCGGGAAGCCGCTGGTCGCAACCGGCGTCGGCGCACTCGCAGACGAACACGGCGTCCTCGGACCCGAAGTGCTCGGCGGTCTCCGCGATCCGCTCGTTGACGTCGCGGAAGAGCGATTCGGTTCGGGCGATGCGGTTGATCTCGGTGGTCATCGAGGGTCGTCGATAGAACGGGTGACCCTGCGAGAAGGTTTCGCCTGATTACTCTTCCTCCGTGACCGCCTGGCCTGAGCCGGTGGAGCGGGTGGCCGAGTTCCTGCGGAGGAATGCGGTGGAGGCCCGGATCGAAGAGTTTTCGGAGGGCACGCCCACGGCCGTCGACGCCGCTCGTGCGGTCGGTTGCAAGCTCGGCCAGATCGTCAAGTCGGTCGTCCTCGCTTGCGATACGCGTTTCGTGGTCGTTCTGACGCCTGGCGACCGGCGGGCCGACCTCGCAAAGGTCGGGCATGCCGCCGGCTGCGTGCAGGCGCGGATCGCCTCACCCGACGAAGTGCTCACGGCCACGGGCTTTGCGGTCGGCGCAGTTGCTCCCTTTCCCTTGCCGCAGGTCGACCGCGTCTTCGTCGATCGTGGGCTCCTCGGCCACAAGCGCGTCTGGGTGGGAGCCGGCTCGCCGAAACACATGGCCGCTCTCTCCCCGGCCGACCTCGTGCGTCTCGCACGAGCGCACGCGATGGACGCCGTCGAACCTGCCCCGTAACATTCGACAGAGAAAGGAGGCGTGCTCTTGCAGGAGACCGACAAGATCTGGATGAACGGCGAGCTGGTCGACTGGGCGGACGCGACCGTCCACGTCGGCGCCCACGGCTTGCACTACGGCACCGGCGTCTTCGAGGGGATTCGCTGCTACGAGACCGAGAAGGGCCCGGCCGTCTTCCGGCTGACCGACCACCTGGACCGCCTGCACAACTCGGCGCGTCTCCTCTACATGGACATCCCCTACTCCGTCGACGAGCTGAAGGCCGCCTCGATGGAGCTGATCTCGGCGAACGGTTTGCCGGAGTGCTACCTCCGCCCGATCGCGTTCTTCGGCTACGGGGAGCTGGGAGTCGCGACCGCCGGTAACCCGGTCGTGACGGTGATCATGAGCTGGCCGTGGGGCACGTACCTCGGCGAAGAGGGGTTCAAGAGCGGGATCCGCTGCAAGATCTCGTCCTGGCAGCGCGTCGGGCCGAACACGATTCCGCACGCGTCCAAGGCGACGGGCATCTACCTCAACTCGATGCTCGCGGTGACCGAGGCGAACCGCGCCGGCTATGACGAGGCGATCTTGCTCACGGCCGACGGCTACATCGCTGACGGCTCCGGCGAGAACGTCTTCGTGATCAAGGACGGGAAGGTATCTACGCCGCCGCTTTCGACGTCGATCCTCCCAGGTATCACGCGCGACTCGGTGATCCAGATCCTCCAGGACCTCGGGTACACGGTCGAGGAGAAGAACATCATCCGCTCCGACCTCTCGACCGCCGACGAGGTCTTCATGTGCGGGACCGCAGCGGAGGTGACGCCGATTCGCGAGGTCGACGACCACGTGATCGGCCCGCCCGGCCCCGTGACGAAGGAGCTCCAGACCGCGTACCTCGACACCTGCCGCGGCAAGAGCGAGCGCTGGGCGCAGTGGCTCGAGTACGCGAACCTGAAGTTGACCGCGGAGGCGTGAAGGCCGAGACGCGGGTCCCGCTTTCCCGCCCGTTCATAGACGAACGCGAGGAGGAGGCGGTGCTGGACGTGCTCCGGTCGGGGCGGCTCTCGCTCGGTCCGACGATCGAGCGGTTCGAGGAGCTCATCGCCGAGCGGGTCGACGCTCCCTACGCGGCAGCCGTGTCGAGCGGGACGGCGGGACTGCACATGCTCTGCCACATGGCCGGTGTGGAGGACGGCGACGAGGTGATCACGTCGCCGATCTCGTTCGTCGCCACGGCGAACTGCTTCATCATCGAGGGTGGCCGGCCCGTGTTCGCCGACGTCGACGCCGAAACGCTGAATCTCGATCCCGCCGCGGTCGAGGCCGCGATCACGGAGCGCACGAAGGGGATCATCGCCGTCGACATGTTCGGCTACCCGTGCGAGCTGGACGAGCTGCGCGCGATCGCCGAGCGGCACGGCCTCTGGATCATCGACGACTCATGCGAGGCGCTCGGAGCCGAGTACAAGGGCAAGCCGATCGGGTCCCACGGCATCTCCGGAGCGTTCGGCTTCTACCCCAACAAACAGATCACGACGGGCGAGGGCGGAATGGTGACGACGCACTCCGAGGAGGAGTGGGAGCTCCTGAAGAGCCTGCGCAACCAGGGCCGCTCGTACGACAGTCGCTGGTTCCACCACGTGCGCCTCGGCTTCAACTACCGCTTCACGGACCTGCAGGCCGCGATCGGCATCGTCCAGCTCGAGAAGCTCGACGAGATCCTGCGCCTTCGCGTCGAGGCGGCGGCACGCTACGGCGAGCTGTTGGCAGGCGTGGACGGCGTGGAGACGCCGCACCCCGACGACGCCGACCACAAACGGTCGTGGTTCGTCTACGTGACGAAGCTCGCACCGGGCCTCGACCGCGAGGCGGTGATGGCGAAGCTGGCCGACGAGGGCATCGAGGCGGCGCACTACGTCCCGTGCGTGCATCTGCAGCCGTACATGCGTGAGCGCTACGGGTTCGCCGAAGGCGTGTGCCCGGTCGCCGAGGACGCTAGTGACCGGAGCATGGCGCTTCCGTTCTTCACGGGGATCGAGGCGGCGGACCAGGAGCTCGTCGTCGAAAAGCTGCGTCAAGTCCTGGCGGCCTTCAGCTAGATGGCAAGTGATCCGATCATGGTTCGCGAGGAACGCTCTCCGGCCGCAGCCCTGCTTCCGGCGCTGGCGGCCGGCCTCGTGGCGGCCGTCGTCGGCGGAGTCGTCTGGGGTCTGATCGTCAAGTGGACCGACTACGAGGTCGGCTTCGTGGCGTGGGGCATCGGCTTCCTCGTCGGGCTCGCCGTCGTGACCGCGGCCCGAACGCGCGGTCTCGTCCTCCAGGTCGTCGCCGTGCTCTGCGCTCTGCTCGGCATCCTGATCGGCAAGTACCTCTCGTTCGTATGGACTCTTCAGGAAGTGGTGGACGAGGGGCCCGTCCAGATCCCGTTGTTCTCGATGGACACCGTCGATTTTTTCCTCGAGAACCTCGACGTGGTCTTCGGCTGGATCGACCTGCTCTGGGTCGGGCTCGCCGTGCTCAGCGCCTGGCGCGCGCTCCAGCCCGAGGGGCCGGAGCCGGCAAAACCAGTTCCCGAGCCGGTGCCCGACGAGCCCGCCAGACCTTCCTAGCGCATAATCACGCCGATGGCTGACGGCGCGGGGCGGATGATCTTTCTGGGCTTCGGCAAGTACGCGCGCGCGGACAAGATCTACGCCGTCGAGCCGATCACGGGCAAGGACCGGGGCGGAGGGCACCGCACGCGCGTCTGGATCGAGGGCGTGCCGGACCCGATCATCGCCTCGCGCACCGAGCGCACGATCCTCGCCGACATGGGACAGGAGGCCGCGTTCGGCGCGCCGCTCCTCGACGAGGCGCTGGCCCTGGCCGAGCGCATCGTGCAGGACACCGAGAAGGGCCGGGTCGACCTCAACGATCTCGGTCGCCGCGCGCGGCGGCTCCTCGAGAAGACCGCCCGCCCGGCCGAAGGCGAGAAGCTCTTCTAGCCCAGTAAGGCATGGACGACCCTGGCGACCTTCGGGACGTCGAAGCCGGCCCGCTCGTCGATCGGCCCGGCAGCGTCCGCCGTTTCGTCGGCCGCATGGCGATCGACGTCCGGCCGCTGCGCGAATCGCCCCAGTTTCGCCGCCTGTGGGTAGGCCAGTCGATCTCGCTGATCGGGAGCCAGATCAGCTTCGTCGCGATCCCGTACCAGGTCTACGAGCTCACGCATTCGACGTTGTTCGTCGGGCTGATCGCGCTTTGCGAGCTGATCCCGCTGCTGACCCTCGCGGTCGTCGGCGGTGCAATCGCGGATGCGGTCGACCGGCGCCGGCTGATCCTGGTGACCGAGGTCGGGCTCGTCATCGTCACGGTCTTCCTGGCCGTCAACGCGTCTCTGGACGAGCCAAAGGTATGGCCGCTCTTCTTCGTCGCCACGGGCGCCACCGCACTCTGGGCCCTCGGCTCGCCTGCGATGCGGTCGCTGACCCCGCACCTGGTTCCGGAGGATCAGTTCGCCGCCGCTTCGGCCCTGAACGGCGTGTACTCGAACATGGCAGCGGTGGCCGGTCCCGCTGTCGGAGGCATCCTGATCGCCACCGTAGGGCTCACGGCGACCTACCTGATCGACGTTGGAACGTATGCCGCGTCGCTCGTCTCGATTCTCATGCTGAAGCCGGCGCCGCCGGCTCCGGATGCCGAGCGCGCGAGCATTCGCACCATCCTCGAGGGGTTCCGGTTCGTTCGGCGGAAGCCGGTGATCATGGGCATCTTCCTGCTGGACACCAACGCGATGATCTTCGGGATGCCGTCGGCGCTGTTCCCCGCGCTGGCGCACGAGCGCTTCGACGCCGGCGCGGAGGTCGTCGGCTTCCTGTACGCGGCTCCGTACGCCGGTGCGTTCCTGGCCGTCCTCCTGTCCGGCTGGATTCAGCATGTGCGCCGGCAAGGCCTCGCCGTCGCGCTGGCGGCCTCGGCCTGGGGGTTCGCCATCATCGGTGTCGGTTTCGCCGAAGCGCTGTGGCTCTGCCTGCTGCTGCTCGCCGCGGCGGGTGCGGCGGACAACGTCAGCGCGGTGCTGCGTTCGACGATCGTGCTCACCCTGACCCCGAAGCACATGCTCGGCCGGGTCTCCGGCATGGAGCTGGCCCAGGTCGCGTCGGCCCCGGCTCTGGGGAACCTGGAGGCCGGCGTTGTCGCCTCGCTGACGAGCCTTCGCTTCTCGATCGTCTCCGGCGGCATCCTGTGCATCGTCGGCGGCATCGTGATCCTCGCTGCGATCCCGTCCCTGATTCGCTACGACTCTACGAGGCCACGCGAGTGAACTTTGCGCGGTCGGTTCACGAGGTGGCGCCCGAGCTCGTCGGCGCAACACTGCTCGTCGACGGCGTGGGCGGGACGATCGTCGAAGTCGAGGCCTACGACCACGAGGATCCCGCAGCGCACGGCTACCGCGGTCAGACCGCCCGCAACGCGTCGATGTTCGGCCCGCCGGGCCACGCCTACGTGTACCGCTCCTACGGCATTCACTGGTGCCTCAACTTCGTGTGCGAGGCGGAAGGCGTCGCGAGCGCGGTCTTGATTCGCGCCCTCGAGCCGACCGAGGGCCTCGACGTGATGCGAGCTCGGCGTGGGCTCGACGACCCGAGGCTCCTGTGCTCAGGCCCGGGTCGGCTCTGCCAGGCACTCGGGATCACCGGCGAGCACGACGGGCTCGCACTCGACCATGCGCCGTTTCAGGTTCACGCGCGCGCGAGGGAACCTGAGGTCCTTACCGGGCCGCGGATCGGGATCAGCCAGGCCGCAGATCGCCCGTGGCGCTACGGCCTCGCCGGCTCGAAGTTCCTCAGTCGGTCTTTACGACCGCGACCTTGACGAGCATCCCGGGACGGGCTGCGACGCCGGCCTTCGGCACCTGGAAGACGACTCGGCCCGGCTTCCCCTTGTCGACCTCGGTGATCTCGTATTGCAGCTTGCGCCGCTCGAGCTTCACCTTCGCCGTATCCCACTTGAGCCCGAGGAGACGCGGCACCACCCCGTGCGTCGGTTTCGGCAGCACCAGCTTGACCTCGTCGTAGGCCGAGAGCCGCCCTCCCGTCGGCGGGAACTGGCCGATGACGACGTCGAGCCGCTGCCGCGCCTGCGCGGGCTTGAAGATGTACCGCGGGGTCAGCGGCTGTGAGATGAGCCGCTCGCGCGCCTTGCTGACGCGCATCCCGATCAGCTGCGGAACCTCGACCTCGTTCTCCCTGCAATTCGCAGTCCGTTTCGGTTGCTCGCCGCTGAAGAAGAAGACGTGCTTCGCCGAGCGGCAGCTGCCGTTGTCGATTTGCATGCGGCCGTCGCGGAACACGACGAGCCGCGAGGAGGCGTAGGGGATCGAGGGGGCCGGGAAGGTCATCGGCTCGGCCTCCTTGGAATCGAGAGCCGCGCGCATGAACGTCCTCCAGATCTCGGCCGGGAAGGTGCCGCCGGCGACCGGGTCGCCGTGGTACTCGGTCAGCATCGGACGCAGGCCCTTCGGGTATCCGACCCACACCCCGACCGCCAGCTGCGGCGTGTAGCCGACGAACCACGCGTCGCCGTAGTTCTCCGTCGTGCCAGTCTTGCCGGCCGCGGGGCGGTCCGGCAGGGCGGCTCGCCGTCCGGTTCCCTGGGTCACGACCTTCTGCAGGATCGAGTTGAGTAGGGCGGTCTTGTCTTCGCTCAGCACGGTGCGGGGCAAGGGCTCGTTCACTTTCGAGTTGACCCTCCTCACCGCGCGCGGGCGGTCCCCGAAGATCGTGCCATCGATCCGCTTGCCGCCGTTGGCGAAGGTCGAGAAGGCGCGTGTCATCTCGAGCGGGTTCGCGGCCTCGGCGCCCAGGCCGATCGCGAAGTAGGGGTTGAGCTTGCTGCGAATGCCTGCGTTCCGCGCCATCGCGGCGACGCTCCGCGGACCGACCAGCTGGGTCAACTGCGCGTACACGGCGTTGTCGGAATGCACCGTCGCCGACTCGAGGTCGATCGACCCGAGATACGAGCCCTCGTAGTTGTTCACCACCCACAGGCGGTCGCCGAGCGAGATCACCTGCTTCTTCGACTCGAACTGTGTGGCCGGCGAAATGCCCTGGCCCAGGGCCGCGGCGAGCACGAACGGCTTGAAGGCCGAGCCCGGCTGGCGCTCGCCTTGCACCGCGAGGTTGAACTGGCTCTCCCTGAAGTTGGAGCCGCCGACCATGGCCAGGATCTCGCCGCTCTGCGGGTGAATCGCGACCAGCGCAGCCTGCGGGCCTTCCGGATCCTTCAGCGTGTTCGCGATCGCCTGCTGGGCGATCTTCTGGAGCTTGAGATCGATCGTGGTCGTCACGCGTAGCCCACCGCCGAACACGCGACCTGGCCCGTACTCGTCGATGAGCTGCTGCTTGACGTAGTTGACGAAGTAGTGGCCGGCCGGGCCCTGCGTACCGGGCAGCTTGATCTTCTCGGGCGACGGAAGGGCAGCGCTCCGGGCCTGGTCGTAGTCGTCGTCGGTGATCAGGCCCTGCTCGAGCATCTGCCGCAGGACGAGGCGCCGTCGAATCTTGGCCGCGCTGGGATGCGTCACCGGGTCGTAGCCGCTCGGGTCGGGAGGAATGCCGGCCAGGAGAGCCGACTCCGGCAGCGTCAGCTGTGAGGCGTGCTTGTCGAAGTAGGTACGGGCGGCCTGCTCGATCCCGTAGGCGCCGTTCCCGAAGTAGATCGTGTTCAGGTACGCGGCGAGGATTCTCTCCTTGTCCCAGCGCTGCTCCAGCTGCCAGGCGAGCGCCGCTTCCTTGAGCTTGCGCGCGACAGAACGCTGGTCCTTGATGTACGCGTTCTTGATGAACTGCTGCGTGACGGTCGACCCGCCCTGCACGACCTTCTGGTTCTGGACGTCGGCCCAGAAAGCGCGCCCGATCGCGCGCATGTCGACGCCGCGGTGCTCGTAGAAGCGCTTGTCCTCGACGGCGACGATCGACTGCTTCATCATCGGCGCGATCTGGTCGGGCTCGACGAGGATCCTGCTCTCGGGCCCTCGCAGGACGGAGAGTACGGTCTTGCCCGTGCTGTCGTAGATGAACCCGTCACGCGCGCGCTTGTCCTGGCGCGTCGGATCGAGCTCCGGGATCTGACCGGCGATCGCGGTCATCAGCCCGAACGTGAACGAGGCGAACGAGAGCAGGCCGAGCACGCCCAGGAGGACGATGAGGCGACGCTTTCGAATTCGGCGCTTCCCGTTCTTGGGCGCGCCACTAGGACGTCTGCGAAGAGGCAAGACTGGGGCAGTCTAGACTCGCCGCCATGGGTGCCGCGGAGCTCACACGGAACGCTGTCGACCTGCTGCCGGAAGGAGGACTGGAGCGCAAGCTCGCGCTGGGCCGGCCTCTGCGTGTGAAGCTCGGCATCGACGTCACGTCAC
>CAVZFQ010000015.1:0-311405 GCA_963774625.1 uncultured Actinomycetes bacterium | reverse complement strand
AAGTGGGCCTCGGCAACGTCCTCTTCGGGCGCAAGAAGCTCAAGAAGGCGGCCGGCGACAAGCTCTTTGCGCTCTCCGCGGGGCGGGTGACGCTCGAAGTGGAGCTCGGGCTGAAGGCGTCCGGCACCGCGGCGGTGCTCTTCAAGCCGATGTCTGCGCAGGAGTACGTCCGCGCCGAGAACGAGATGCAGGAGCTGCTCGACGTCGTCGCACAGGAGGCGGCCTCGCGTGTGACCCGGCGCGGCGACGAGTTCGGCTACGAGTGGATCATCGTCGAGGACAAGGACTTCGAGGACCTGATCAACACGGTCCACCTCGTCGCGTCTGAGCTGGTCTCGCACGGCTTCGGCGAGCAGCTGCTCGCGGCGGTCTTCCGCTTCGACGGCGGCGAGCACCCGCTGTACCTGATCTACGGCTTCAAGCGCGGCGCGTTCTGGCCCTTCGTCCCGAAGGGCGACAAGGAGCGGGACAACGCGAACGAGCTGGAGCTGAAGGCGAAGCTGGAGAAAGAGCTGCCCATCGAGCAGGACCTGTCCCGCTGGTTCGCCCTCTACGACCTGCCCATCTAGAGACCGGTCCAGGGCTCGAGGTTGTCGATCTGCGCGGCCACGCCGAGCCCGCGCCAGTGGATCTTCTTCGTGCGCGGGTAGTAGCAGACGTCGTTCGTGTCGCGAGTCCCGTAGGCGAGCAGCGTCAGCGGCCCGCGGAACGCATGGGCGACGCCGGTGCCGGGCGGTCGGCCGACGACCGAGCCCGGCCGCATCGGGTGCTCCTCGTCACCCAGCAGGCAGGCACCCTCGCCGTCGAGCACGACGAAGAGCTCCTCCTCGGCGGAGTGGCAGTGCGGCGGGCAATTGAGCTTGCCCGGATCGACGACGAGGTGAACGAGGCCGGCGCGCACGGACCCGGCCGCACGCCCTAGGTCGCGGTCGACGCAGCCGTATTCGTCCTCGTCCCATCGGACCGGGTCGACCTCGCCCAGCTTGACGATCCGGCCCGAGCCACCGGTCGGGCCTGCTCCGGCCCGCGCGGAGAACGACAGCACGTCGAGGCCGCTCGGCCCGGCCACGAGGCCGTGCGCCAGCTCGCCGGCAAGGCGCACGAGGCAGTGATCCTCGCTGACCTCGTCGCCTTCCCGCGTGACGCCGGCTCCGCTCACGACGTAGACGATCTCCTCGTCCTCCCGCGGCGCCGGCCTGAGCCTTTCCTCAGGTCCGAGCTCCTGACGGAAGAAGCTGATCCCGGTGGTCCCGGCTTCGGCCTCGTCCCAGGTCGTGACGTGCGTTACTGCTCGAGCTCTTTCTGACCCGCCCCGGCGCCGACCTCGGCCTTCATCTTCTCGAGCTCTTTCTCGACCTCGCTCTGTGACGCGATCTGGGCGAGCTCACGATCGAGCTGTGTGTTGCCGCCGCTCGTCACGTCCTCGAGCGTGCCCGAGGCGATCAGCTCGTCCATGGCCTGGCCGCGCGCTTGCATCTCCTCGGTCTTCTCGCGTGCGCGCTGCACCGCCTGGCCGGTGTTCTGCATCTGGTCGCCGATACCGGTCGCGGCCTCGCCGATCTTGACCTGTGCCTCTGCAGCCGAGTACTGCGCCTTGATCACTTCCTTCTCGCTGCGGAAGGACTCGATGCGGGTCGAGAGCGTGCGCTCGTTCTCGACGAGCTTCTGCTGCTGAGCTTCGAGCTCCTGCGTCTGGCGGTCGAGGTCTTGCAGCTGCTGCTGGACGCCGACCTTGCGCTCGAGCGCGGTGCGGGCGAGATCTTCCCGCCCGGCGCCGATCGCCTCGCGGGCCTGCGAGTCGAGCTTCACGACGCCCTGCTCGAGCTTCTGGGCCTGAAGCTGCAGTCGCTTCTTCGCCGTGACGACGTCGGCGACCCCCCGCTTGACGTTCTGCAGCATCTCGAGCTGCTTCTCGTACGAGTAGTCGAGCGTCTCGCGCGGGTCCTCCGCGCGGCCGATCAGCTTCGAGAGCTTCGCTTGGATGACGGTCATGGTGCGTTCGATCAGGCCTGCCATTTCTCCTCCTGGTAAGTAGTCCGAAGTAGCCTAGCGGCGTGCTCGTCGAACGGTCACTGCATCCAGACTGGCTTTCGAACGCCTATCTCGTCGCCGACGAGGAGGGCGGCTCGGCGGTGTATGTCGACACGGGGGCCCCGCTCGAGCCTCTGCTGGCCGCCGCCGAGAGGTGGGGCGTCGAGCCGACCTACGTCCTCCGCACGCACGCTGATCCCGACCACATCGAGCACGAGGACGAGCTCGGGCTCGAGGTCGTGACCGGCCCGCTCGAGGTGGGCGGCCTCTACGTCGCAGCGCTGCCGACCCCGGGTCACAAGGACGACCACCTCGCGTTCGTCGTCAACGGCGAGGCCTGCTTCTCGGGCGACATCCTGTTCAAGGACGCGGTCGGCGGCGGACCCGACGTCTCCGTCATCCGACGCTCGGTGATGGACGTGCTCATGCAGCTTCCGCACGAGACGCGCGTCCTGCCGGGTCACACGGACGAGACCACGATCGGCCGGGAGTGGGAGGAGAACCCCTTCGTTCGCGTCTGGCGCGGCGTCGACCCTGAAGGGACCACGCCGTGCCGCGTCGGCGGCGAGGCGGCGACCCTCGTCGTCTGGTCGCCGGACTACGACGGGAAGGGCAAGGCGCTCGTCAGGCTCGCGGACGGCCGAGAGGCGATCGTCGGCGGGTCACGCGTGGAACGCAGCTAGTCGCTCCGCCTCGTCGTCGAGCTTCTTCCGCACAGCCTTCGAAAGGCGACCGAACGTCTCCAAGCTCACGCGCCCCTTCTCGTGGCGCCATGTGCCGGCAACCTGGCCGTCAACCAGGAACGTGTTCACGGAGTGCGGGGTCCTCACGCTGAAGACGCGCGACCGGTACTTCTCGGGCAGGATCCCGGTCCTCCGCGCGTGGACGAGCAACGTCGCGTCCCAGACGGGCAGAAAGCGGACCGGCGCGGGCGTGTCCGGGTCGGGGAGCGGCGCGCGGGGGAGGTCGACCAGCTCCTTGCCTTGCTCGTCCTGGAAACGACGCAGGCTGAGCCGCTCGAGCGCGGGCCTGATCGTCTTCACGTTCAGGCCTGCCCAGTCCGCGAGCTCGGTCGCACGCGCGGGGCCGAATCCCTGGAGGTAGCGCCGGACGAGGTGTTCGACGCCCTCTGCCGGCTTGGAATCCACCGGCCCGACCCAGTCCTCTGCGAGCGCGTAGAGATCGGCGCGCCGCCGCTCCCAGGTGCCCGACGGCGGCACGCGCACGAGGTCGAGTGCGAGACCGCTGAGCCCGAAACGCTTCCCCAGCACCTTGTCGAGCTCGGTGCGGCTCATCGTCTTCCCGGCGAGTGCGCGCCTCAGCTTGCGGGCGTCGGCTTTCAGCTCCGCTGTGTCCGTGCCTCTCCCGTGCACGCGTAACCACCACTCCTGTTGGTCCTGCCGAATCCCGGCGGCGAATGGCCAGTAGTCGCCCTTCGAGACGAGATGGATCGTCGCGCGCATCAGCGTGCCCTGGACGACGCTGCCGCGCTCGAGCGCACGGGTCAACTGGTCGCGTTCGAAGCCTTCGATACGAGACCAGAGCCCGACGTACATCGACGGCGCGTACTGCGCCTGGATCCCGCCGATCCGGTCGAGGGTCTTCGGAACGGGCGTCTTCGCGCGTTCGAGAAGCAGCTGGCGAGCCAGCAGGGCGCGGTTCAGCTCGCGCTGGGTGAGCACACGCTCGGGCACGGCGCGAAGATAGCGACGACTTGTTCGACCACGTCGGCATCCGAGCGTCCGACCGCGAGTCCTCCGAGCGCTTCTACGACGCCGTCCTTTTGATGCTCGGGATCGAGCAGGCCCACAGCGATGAGGCGTACGTGGAGTGGGGCGACTTCGCGCTCTCGGCGGCGACCGCTGACAGCCCGGTGACACGCCGGCTGCACGTTGCGTTCACGGCGCCGTCGCGGAGCCATGTCGACGAGTTCTGGCGCGTGGGCACGGACGCCGGCTACCGCGACGGTGGCTTCCCCGGGCTGCGGCCGGAGTACCGGGACGACTACTACGGCGCCTTTCTCCGCGACCCCGACGGGAACAACGTCGAAGCCGTCCACCACGGTGACACTCACCCCGGGATCGACCACGTCTGGCTCCGGGTCGCCGATCTCGCGGCGTCGAAGCGGTTCTACGAGGCGGTCGCGCCGCATGCCGGCTTTCGACTGGAACAGGAGTCGCCAAACCGTGCGCGGTTCGTCGGCGAGCGAGGATCCTTCTCAGTCGTCGCCGGGGATCCGTCGGAGCACGTTCACATCGCATTTCCGGTTGACGACAATGCGGTGGTGGACGCGTTCCACGGCGCGCTCACTGGCGCCGGCTTCAGGGACAACGGCCCTCCCGGAGAGCGGCCGGTCTACCACGAGGGTTACTACGGGGCGTTCGTGCTCGATCCGGACGGCAACAACATCGAGCTCGTGAATCACAACCGTTAGCTAGGCGGCCAGCGCGAGCTCCTTCCGGAGCTTCCCGACCTCGGCCGGGCGGTTGGCCGCCAACGCCGCGAGCAGGGAACCGTCCTCGGCCAGGTACCGCGCGACGAACTCGTCGTCGGAGCCTTCGACCTCGACCCGGTCGGCGCCGCTCGGGTGGCCGACGAGCTGAAGCCGCAGGCCGAACTGGTCGGACCAGAAGAACGGCGGCTGCTCCGGCAGCGGGTCGAGCTCGAGGATCTGGCGGGCGACGCCGATCGCCTCGGACGCGGTGCGCGTCCAGTGGCCGAGGCTGCCGGCGACGTCGCCGCAGGCATAGACCGGCGGCTCCGGCTCCCAGCGGCAGAGCTCTCGCGTCTGCTCGACGCCGATCGCGACGAGCGCAACGTCACAGTCCAGCTCTCGTCCGTCCGTGAGCACCACACCGCTCAGGCGGCCGTCAGGCCCGGTGCCGAACCCGGCCGCGCCGCTGGCCACGTGGACGTCGATGCCGTGAGCGCGGTAGCGATGGGCCAGCATGCGGCCGATAGCGGGGCCGAGCGCCCGCTGGAAGGGAACGAGCCCGCGGTCGAGCATCGTCACCTCGACCCCCAGCTTGGACGCCGTCGAGGCCACCTCGGCCCCCACGAAGCCTCCTCCGACGATTACGAGCCTGGCTCCGGGCACGAGCTCCTGCTGGAGCCCGAGCGCGTCGGCCGCGGTGCGCAGGACGTGCACGCCGGGCGGCGCGGAGAACGGCAGGCGCCGCGGGGCCGCGCCGGTGGCCAGCACGAGCGCCTCCCAGGTCAGCTCCTCGCCGTCAGCCGTCACCGCCGTGCCTGCGTCCGTGTCGACGGCCTCGATCCGGCAGCCGAGCCGCAGCTCGATCCCCTGGTCGGCCCAGAATGAGTCAGGGCGGAGCTTGAGGTCGTCGAGCTCGCGCTCGCCTGCGAGGAAATCCTTCGACAGGGAGGGTCGCTCGTACGGCGCCACCGGCTCGTCGCCGACCAGCACGAGGTCGCCCTCGTAGCCCTCCGCACGAAGCGTCTCGGCGCAGCGGGCGCCGGCGAGGCCGGCGCCCACGACGAGGATCGAGCCCGGGGCGGTCATGCCGCTTCTGCCTCGGTGACCATGATCGCGGCCATCGGGCAGCCCGCGGCCGCCTCCAGGACGTTCGGGTCGTCGGACTCACCGCGGCGAACCGTTGCGGTGCCGCTGTCGTCGAGCTCGAAGATCTCGGGCGCCATCTCGGCGCAGGTTCCGAAGCCGCTACACAGCGACCGGTCGATTTCGATCTTGTACATCGTTGTCTCCTTTGGGTTGTGGGGTTTGCTTGGGTACGGGCTTGGGTCGCCTCGTGAGGACGCGGTAGACGGTTGCGAAGGCGACGGCGCCGACGGCCCCGAGGTACATGTCGAGCGCCCAGACCTGGCCGCTGTCGGTGCCGGCCGCTAGGCCGTGGGCCGTCGAAAGGACGAAGATCGCGTAAGTCGCCCAGTGCAGCCGGCGCCAGTTCTTGCCGCCGATCCGCTTGCGCAGCGGGAACGAGACGATCACCAGGACCGTCAGCTCGGCCGCGAGGACTCCCAGGCCCGTCCAGAGAGGCTTGTACGGCGATAGCCCCGGGACGAGCACTGCACCCAGTCCGATCTCGATCGTGGAGTCGAGAACGAGCGTCAGGATGTGGACGACGATGCCGCCGAGCGCGAGCGTGGTCACGAAGCGGTGCACGTCGATCTGCGCCGCAGGCTTGACCGCCGTGCCGAACGGCCGCGACTTGACGACGAGGCCGGCGATCATGGCCGCGGTCATGAAGACGTAGGCCGTGATGCCGCTGGCCCTGGCGAGGTACCAGAAGGTCGGATCGTGCTTCATCGCAGGCCTCCTGCCAGGCAGGTCTCGCCGCCGGCCGTGACGAGCACGCACGGCAGGCTGCGCTCGTAGGCTTCCAGGGCTGCACCGGTCGAGCCGGCGAGGAAGAGCGCTTTCGCCCAGATCTCGGCCTCCACGGCGTCGCCGGCGACCACGGTGGCGCGGAGCAGGTCGCTCTCGGCGGGCTCGCCCGTACTGGGGTCGATCAGGTGGTGGAGCTCACGGCCGCCACGCCGCCAGGTGCGCCGGTCGCGACCGGACGTGGCGAGCGCTCCGTTCTCGAGTGCGAGGGTCAGCGAGCCCTCCGCTGTCTCGATGCCGATGGGCCACCCGGTGCCGCGCAAGGCGACATCGCCGCCTGCGTTGACGAGGCAGGGGCCTGCCTCGGCGAGGAGCGAAGCTGCACGTTCGGCGGCATACCCCTTGCCGATGCCGCCGAGGTCGAGCTTCACGCCCTCGCCGAGGTCGATGCGCGATGCCGTGATGCGCACCTCGCCCCCGCATGGCCTGCCCGACTCAGGGGGAGGGCCGTCGTCGGGCAGATCGTCAAACGTTCGGTCGTAGCCGGCTCCCGTGACCGCGTCGTGCACGGTCGGGTCGAAGCGGCCGTTGGTCCGCTCGCGGCCGTCGACTGCCAGGCCGACGACCTCGACCAGCTCCGGCCCGGCCTCGAGCGAGCCGGCAGCGTTCAGCTCCGACAGCTCGGAGTCGGGACGAAAGCGGGTCATGATCGCCTCCAGGCGCTGGAACTCGGCCTCGGCGGCCTCGAACGCCGCGCCCGCCTCGTCCGCAGCCGAGAGCAGTTCGACCTGCGTGCCCATGGCCCGGAAGACGCGCTTCTGCATCAGGAGGACCCCGAGGAAGTGGCGGGGGCGGCGCTGACGACCGAGACGGACGGAGCCGCGGCGGCAGCGGCGGCAGCGGCGAGCTGAGCCTGGCGCGCATCGGCGATCTGGGAGTTGCGCTGCTGCAGCTGGGCGCGGTACGTGGCCCAGCGGCGGTCGACGACTCGCTTCACCGCGGCGCTATCTGCTCGCAGCCGCTGCTCGCGGGCGCTGAGGGCCGCGAGACGTGGATCCTTCGCCGGCTGAGCACCGAACGGGTGCGCGACGATGGCCGCCCAGGACAGGCAGAAGACGAGGAGCGTGCAGGCCAGCGAGTAGGCCCTGCCGAGGGGGCTAGTCATCGTCGCCGTCGTCGTCCTCGTGCTCGAAATCGTCGTCATCGTCGTCGTCGTGGTCGTCGTCGTCGTCGTGGTCGTCGTGACTGCTGCGGCTGCTGCTGACCGCGACCGGCGCGGCGCGGACGGACGAAGCTGCCCTCGGAGCCGAAACGCCTCGAGGAGCTGGGCGCGACCGGGAGAGCCGGCGGCTTCTTCTGGAGAGCGGCGCGCAGCGAAGCCTGAGTGCGCTCGAGCTTCTGCTCCCGCGCCGCGATCTCGGCCGGGGAGGCCTGCTGAGGCCCGGGCCGGCCGATGCCTGCGGACTGCGCGGCCGTTGCCAGCCCGATTATCGACCCGAGGCCGACGATCGCGGAAATCACGAGTACGTGGATCTTTTTCATCAGAAAGGACCTCCGTGGACGTTGATCTCGCACGGTAGGAGGGGCCCGGAAAAGCCCGGGCTAGCCGCAGGTAAAGCTTGGTAAGCCGAGGGCAAAGTCTCGGCAGGGCGCGGCTTAGCTGAGGGTTTGACGAAACGGATCTGTGCCGCCGGGCCGCGCTGCTCGCCCCGAGGCCGCGTCCTCAGTCGCCCCAATGCTGAAAAGCATTGGGGCTCCCTGCGTCCTTGCCTCGGAACGACCATCGCACCCCGGCGACGAGTCAATTCCGCCAAACCCTCAGCTTGAAAAAGCTAGTGAGAGGCTGTACAAACCGGGAAGCTTCGGGGATATTGGATCGGGGAATTAGTCGAAGAGGGGAGAGGCATGAAGCGCATCGGCCTGGTACTCGGGCTCGTTTTCGCAGTTGCCGTTACGGCGGCAACGGTGTCGGCACAAAGGTCTCCTAGCCAATCGGCGCAGCACCTGCGCTCGCTCGCGGACACCTATGAGACGAAAGATTTCTGGGCCAAAGCGTCAAGGCCTCAGTCCGCGCCGGGACGGGAGGTCGTCGTCCACGCCCGGAAGGCTCGTTCCTTCACGCTGAACACAGCCGGCCTGAAGTCCGTGCTCGCTCACGCCCCGCGCGAGAACACCCCGGCCGCCCGCGACACTCCCCTCGTCGTCTCGCTGCCGGCGCCGGACGGCTCGTTCCACCGGTTCGCGCTCCAGGAGTCGGCGGTCATGGCCCCCGGCCTGGCCAGGCGCCATCCCGGGATCAAGACCTACAGCGGACGAGGCATCACGGATCTGTCGGCGACGATCCACGCTGACCTGACCCCGCTCGGCTTCCGGGCCTCTGTCCGCTCTGCAAATGGCAACTGGTACATCGATCCGTACCACGTCACCCGCTCGCCGAGCGTCTACGCCAGCTACTTCGTCCGGCAGGCGGAGAACACGGGCCATGCGAACAACGACACCGTGGTCGAGTCCGCCGGGCTGCCGGTCAAGGTGCCCGAGATCCCACCGACGGGCGACTTCCTGCGGACGTATCGCACCGCGCTGATCAGCGACCCGGGCTACTCGGCGTACCACGGCGGGCCGGGGAACGTGACCGCCGCGAAGGTCGCCCTGATGAACCGTGTCACGCACATCTACGAGGACGACCTCACGATCCGGCTGCAGCTGATCGCGAACAACGATCTCCTCAATCTCAACACGTATGCCCAGGCGGTCGCGCCGAACGGGCCCTGCGGCGCAGTGGGCTGTTTCTCCATGTCCGAGGCCCTCGGGTGCTCGAACCTCGGGCGTAACCGCATCGTCATCGGCCAGATCATCGGCGCGAGCAACTACGACCTCGGCCACCGTGGGCTCGGACAGCCCGGCGGCGGAGTCGCCCAGCTCGGCGTCGTCGGCCGCTCGGCCAAGGCCTCCGGTTGCACGGGTCTCCCGACCCCGACCGGCGACTTCTTCGCCGTCGACTACGTCGCCCACGAGATGGGGCACCAGTTCTCCGGCAACCACACGTTCGACGGCAACCAGCTCAACTGCGGAGGGAACCGCGCCGCGGGGACCTCGGTCGAGCCGGGCAGCGGCCAGTCGGTCATGGCCTATGCGGGCATCTGCTTGACGGACGACCTGCAGCCGCACAGCGATCCGTACTTCTCGCAGCGCAGCCAGTTTGAGATCACGAACTACGTGTCCGGCGCCGAGGTTGCGATCAACGAGGTGCAGACGGTCTCGCTCCGCCACTTCGGCGGGGGCAACGAGGTTCAGGTCGTCACCCTCGGGACCCGGCTACTCGCGGGTCTCGTCGATCACGCCGCTGAGCGTTGGCATCAACACCGTCCCGAGCGCCACCTCACGGGGCGGCGCGGCGCAGAGCGGCAACACGGTCACGATCGCGACCACCGCACCGCACGGGTTCCAGGTCGGCGAGCAAGTCACGATCGAGGGCGTCGACAGACCCGGGCTACGACGGCACCTTCACGGTCACCGCGGTTCCGGTCTCGCGGGCGTTCCAGTACGTGCACACGGTGACCGGGCTCCCCGTCTCCGGCGGTGGCAGCGCCAGGCATGTCGTGCCGGGTGCAACCTCTTCGGGGACGACGGCGACGATCAAGACGAGCGTGCCGCACGGCCTGGCGATCGGCGACGTGATCGTGGTCGCGGGTGTCGGTGTCGCGGGCTACAACGGCACGTTCACGGTCACGGCCGTCCCCTCGGCCAGGACGTTCCAGTACACGCTCACGACGGGTGATCTAGCGCCGTCAGGCGGCGGCTCGGCAACGTTCCTCCACCGGTTCCGCGTGCGCATCGGCGGCCAGGACTCGGAGCTGATCAACAGCACGCCTTCGCTCGCCTACGGCAACATCATCCTGACGAACGCGATCAACGCGATCCCGGGCTTCGCGGGAACGGTCACCGTGACGAACGCAACGGTCGGCGGGCTTCACCGTCACGTACTCCGGCCCCTCGGCCGGGGTCGACGTGCCGAGCATCCAGCTCGTCGAGCTCAACTGCGGATGCTTCTTCGCTCGGTCGAGGAGACGAACCACGGCGGAGCCTTCGACTCGTTCCGGCTCAACTACAACGGGAACCTGTCCGCGCCGATCACGAACGGCGCCAACTACACGGCCGTAGGCGTTGACGCCGCGCTGGAAGCACTAATTCCGGCAGGGAAGCACGACGTCACCGTCTCCGGCTTCGGCGGCGGAACGTTCAACAACACCGGGCTTCCAGGTCACCTACACGGACGAGCTCGGCGGGTACGAACGTCCCGGTGCTGCTGGCCGTCCAGGACTTCACCCCGGGCGCGTCCGGTTTCGCCAACGAGACCGACAAGGGCGGCCTCGACGATCGGAACGGCATCGTCACGCCGACCGGCAATACGTGGCCGACGGTCACCGTGCCGCCCGGCTTCACGATCCCGCTGCGGACGCCGTTCGCGCTCACCGGGAGCGCGACGGACGCCGAAGGCGACACGCTCGTCTACTCGTGGGAGCAGAACGACGCCGGCGGCGCGACCGGGAAGTCGCTCCTGAACAACGCGAAGACGGTCGGTCCGCTCTTCTCCATGTTCCCGAAGTCCGCGCCGGTCACCGAGGACGGCACGCTCGAGTACGAGTCACCCGGCGAGAACCACGTCACGACCAGCCCGACGAGGGTCTTCCCCGATCTGGAGCAGATCCTCATCAACAACACGAACGCCGACACCGGCTCGTGCCCGTTCGGCGGCGTCGCGCCGCAGGTGCCGCTTCCGATCCGGGAGTGCTACTCGGAGTTCCTTCCGACCTCCGACTACTCGTCGCGCCGCCGGCAGAGACTATGCACTTCCGCTTCACGGCGCGCGACCGGAACATGGGCGGCGGCGGCAACAACAGCGCGGACACGACGCTGACGCTCGCCGCCAACACCGGCCCGTTCCTCGTCACCGCGCCGAACACGGCGGTCACGTATCCCCCCGGCTCGACGCAGACGATCATGTGGGACAAGGCCAATACGGACATCGCTCCGATCAGCACGGCCAACGTGAAGATCAGCCTGTCCACGGACGGCGGGCTCACGTATCCGACCGTGCTCGCGGCCAGCACCGCGAACGATGGCTCGGAAGCTGTCGTGATTCCGAGCTCGTTGACGACCACGGCTCGCGTGAAGATCGAGGCTCTCGGCAACGTCTTCTTCGACGTCTCGAACGTGAACTTCACCATCGGCCAACTGCCGCCACCGCCGCCGCCTCCGCCTCCACCGCCACCACCACCGCCTCCGCCTCCACCGCCACCACCGCCTCCGCCGCCTCCGCCACCACCGCCTCCGCCGCCGCCTCCGGCCCCACCGCCGGCCCGCTGTCGCGTGCCGAACGTGATCGGCCTACGGCTGGCAACGGCCAAGGCACGGATCCGGGCACGGCGCTGCCGGGTCGGTCGAGTCGTCAGGGTGCGCTCCAGGCGAGTCGGCCGCGTCGTCGGCCAGAGCCCACGGGGCGGCTCCGTCCGGAGGGTCGGCTTTAGGGTCAACCTGCGAGTCGGCCGCCGCTAAGCCATTCACTTCTACGCGCGCCGAGACGGGGCGCCCTTCTGGGCGCCCCGTCTTCATCTCCGTCCATCCGTCGGCTACCCTTGGCGAGCCGCGGGGCTATAGCTCAGTTGGGAGAGCGCCTGGATCGCACCCAGGAGGTCGCCGGTTCGAGCCCGGCTAGCTCCATACCGCTACCGCAGTGCTGATACCAGTGGTACATCGATCGCGTCACCAGGGGTTCGTCGAGGGCGGAGGGTTCGGCAGCGGTGCGTGACGCTCGACGGGGAAACGCGCGGCATGATCGCGCCCTGAGCCTTCCGCCGGTGCCGTTGAACCTGGAGCGAGCCGCCGCATGGTCGTGGCGGCTGCTTGTCTGCGCAGCTGCGGCGCTCGCCGTCCTCACCGTGCTCTGGTACCTACGTGTGATCGTCCTCCCGGTCATGATCGCGCTCACGATCGCACCGGCCCTGTCTCCGATCGCTGCGACGCTCCGAAATCTCCGCCTCGAGCGACCCGCCGCCGCGGTCGCCCTCCTGTCGGGGCTCGCCGTCGTGGCAGGGCTGATCGCGATCGTGACAACCTCGGTCCTCGCCCAGTACGACGAGCTCGCCGACTCGGTCTCCCGGGCGGTAGACGACATCACGCAACGACTTGAGGGCGAGCCGTTCAATCTCTCCCTGGATCGGACCGAGGATCTGCAGTCGTCGCTCGCAGATTCCTGGAGCGAAGCCTCGGCCTACGCCGCTTCCGGCGTTCAGGCGGGCGTCGGCCTTATCACCGGCCTGGTACTGGCCATCGCAGTCCTCTACTTCATCCTTCGTGACGGCGCAGAGTTCTGGAACTGGGTCCTGCGCCGCTTCGCGCCGGAGACGCGGCCGGCAATCGACCGGGCGGGACAGCACGCCTGGGACGTGCTAAGCGGCTTCGTCCGCGGAACGGCGCTCATCGCTGCGATCGACGCGACGCTGATCGGAATCGGGCTCTGGCTTCTGGGCGTACCGCTCGCGTTCGCGCTCGCCGTGCTGGTATTCATGGGAGCGTTCGTGCCGTTTGTCGGGGCGTTCGTTTCCGGGCTCGTCGCTGTTCTGGTCGCCGTCGCGGACGAGGGGATGACGACCGGACTAGCGGTCCTGGCGCTCGTGGTGGCCGTACAGTTCTTCGAAGGCAACTTCCTGCAGCCGATCATCCAAAGTCGCACTGTCGATCTTCACCCTGCCGTGATCCTGCTCGCGGTTGCCGCAGGCGCCTCGCTCTTCGGTATCCCGGGTGCCTACCTCGCGGTGCCCGCGACCGCCGTTGTCTTCGCAGTCGTCGCATCGCTCCGCTCGGAAGCGGCGGCGCCGGACACAGTTCCGTAACGATCTACCGCCCGCGCTAACGAACTGAGCGAGTCTCGCAGGGTTGGAGCCAGTCGAGCATCGCCGCAACATGCCGAAGCAAGCCTCAGATGACGTATGTCCGTCGTTATCGCACCCAGGAGGTCGCCGGTTCGAGCCCGGCTAGCTCCACAAGAAAAGCCCTGGTGACAGGGCTTTTCGTTTTCTCGGCTGACGACGCTCGGAGGCGCAACATTTGGTCTGATGTTCTGGCCGGGAGTCCAGAGCGAGCGCGACGTCCGACTAGAAGCTCTTCCAGGGATCGACGTAAAGGTCGTCGAGCTTCCAGCCGCGTCCCTTCGACTTGACGTCCTTCGCTTTGAATTTCAAGGCGATAGCCGTCAGCCCATCCTCAGACGCCGCCGCCAGCCGATTCACGTGGATTGGCACGACGAGCGATGGTCGCCAGTCCTGGGAGCCGCGAAGTCGAGCGATCTTGAGCTTCTTCGTGTGACCTTCGAGGTCCTCGTAGATGACCTCGACCTCGAGGGTGGAGTCGGGTGAGCCGGTGTTCGCCACGAAGAAGCGAATGGTCGGATGCGACGTGCTCACGCACATCGCGGGCGTCACGGCTTCGCCCCCCTCGCCCAGAAGGATCGAATGAGAGCCGTGCGAGAACGGCGCGTTCTCGTTAACGAGGCTCACGTCGTCGTCGACGTCCCAGGCGCTGATGTCTTCAGCATCTCCGTGCGGCGCCGGAACGTAGTCCGCCGTGTCTCCCCATGGTGCGAAGACCTGTGAGCTGGTTTTGTCGCCGCAAACCGCGGCTGCCGACAGCTCGCCCCGGCGAGCCCAGCGGCCCTGGCCGCGCAGGTCGTCCATCTTCTTCTGGATCTCACCCATCTTCTTGCTCACGTCGACGAGTTCCTCGTCGTGTGCGCTCGCCGTCGTTGCACCGAAGGCGAGGACGAGAACGCCGACGAGGGCGAGGACGAACGAGCGCGAGCGCCGTAGTGTTGTGAACATCGAAAGTCTTCTCCCTCTGGCCGCAGTGTCCATCTGAGCCCATAAAAGCCCGACCGGCGACCCCACGGCCTCCCCCTAAGAGGGGAGAGGCGTCACAACCCCTCGACCGAGGGTTAATCACTGTCAACGGGCTTCCGCGCCGTCACCGAGGAGGTCGCCGGTTCGAGCCCGGCAGGCTCCATCCCGCCTCCCTGGCCGGCCGGCGAGCCGCTCCCGCCCGGGGCCGCCGGGCTTCGCGGCTCGCCAACCGCCAGGAAAGCGGGAGCGCGTCCTAGTCGTCGTCGCTGAACCGGTACGTCCCGTCCCAGGCCCAGTCATACCCGCCCAGGTACGAGACATCGACACGAGCACGAATGCCGTCGAGCCTCCTGGTTCCGCCCGACAGCGTGCACCGCCCGAGGCCGGTCGCAAAATCGAGTGCGCAATGACCGGTCGCGGTATCGCCGGGCCCGGCGTAGAGGATGACGTCGCTGTCCAGCGAGGTCAGACCAGCGGCGTGGGCATAGAAGATCTTGGTGCCGACCCTGATCGCCGGGACGTTCGAGGATGTGACGGTGCAGTAGTCCCCGATCTGGCCCTGCATCGTCGCGGGTGGGCATTCCTTCGTCAAATGGAACGGTCGGGTTCCATGGTTGGCACCCGCTCGCGACTGTGCGGAAGCGGTGACTGCAAGAACCGAGGCCGCTACCACGAGGAGCGAGGTGGCAGCCACGAGAACACGTGTTGGGGCTTTGCGCATCTGTGTACTCCTTCCTACCGTCGTGATCCGAGGTTTCACTCGGCTATCTCTCCTTTGCTTCGCCCTGCAGCGAGGAGCAGGACGATCCGCTCTTCGGTGAGCGACAGCTAAAGACCGGCACAAACCTCCCTTCCTGTCGATGAACTCTTGCTACTCATTTCCGTGCTTCCAGTTCATGCGCTTCGGGGGAGCCTTCGACGGCTTCGACGATCCGGTCATAGGGGAGCTCCGCGGCTCGTGCCGCCTCGCGAAGAGCTTCGGGCGACTCCGCCTCGAAGACGTGCAGGATCGTCTCGTCACCAGGGAGAAACGTGGTCCGCAGGTGACGGACATCGGTGCCGAGCTCTGCCGCGAGCCTTGCGCGTTCGCGCTGAACGTCGACGGCGCTCACGGCTGCATACGACTCCATCAGGTAGCTCGGCATCAGCCACCGACCGTAGAGCAGCCGTCTCCGGGAGGAAATCCCGGAAACCCCCTGACTTTGCTCAGCCGGCCGGTTCCGACGTGCGATGGGCCAGCTGGGCGCGCGAGCGTACGCCGAGCTTCGCGTAAATCCGCGTCAGGTGGCCCTCAACCGTTCGCGGCGTGACGAAGAGCTGCGCAGCGACCTCTTTGTTCGTCTTTCCCTTGGCGACGAGCTCCGCGACGCGCCGCTCGGTCGGCGTCAACTCGCCGCCGGCAGCCGTACGGCCGCCGACCCGCGTCAGCTCCGAGCGGGCTTTCTCCGTCCACAGAACGGCTCCGAGCTCGTCGAAGATCGCGAGCGCTCGCTCCAAGGCATCCCGTGCCGCGCCGCGCTTCCTCGTCCTCCGCTCGACCGCTCCCAGGGCGAGCAACGTGCGGGCCAAGTCGAAAGGTTGCGGAAGTTGCTCGTGGACGGCGAGGGCGCGCTCGAGGGCGGAAAAGGCGGCCTCGAGGTCGCGGTCGGCGGCCAGGATCATCCCTTCGCAGCGGCCGGCGCTGGCCTCGCCCCAGGGACTCTCGATCCAGCTCAGGCGGTCCTGCAACTCCGCCAGGAGCCTGCGCGCCTCCCCGAGTTCGGCCAGCTCGACGAGCGCCTCGATCGCGTTCGGCAACTCCCCGTAGATGCTCGGCTCACGCCAGCCCAACGAGGCGAGGCGTTTTGCGAGCGGCCGCAGGATGCTGTCGGCAGCCTGAGGATCCCCGGTGGAGAGCTCGAGGAAGCCGAGCACGCTGAGGTGCTGGAGCAGGAAGACCTCGTCTCCGCAGCTCTCCGAGAGCGCAACTCCGCGCTCCGCGGCGTCACGGGCTTGCTCGACACGCCCGAGATGTGCGTCGACAAGCGCCCTTGCGTAGAGCAGGGCGCTCATGTCCTGCTCGCGGCCGATCTGTTCAGCGCGCTCGTACCCCTCAGCCGCTTTCCCCGCGGCGAGGGACCAGTTGCCGGCGCGGAACTCGAGCTCTGCCTGGTGAAGGAGGGCGGCCGCCACGGCGGCTTCGTCGCCGTGCGAGACAGCCCGATCGAGCAAGACGTCCATCCGGGCGCGGGCCTCATCGAGTCTTCCGGAGAACATCAGTCGCATCCCCAGCGCGAAGCTCGGACTACTGCTGTCGTACACCCCGGCCAGTCCGGCCTCCTCCTCGAGAACGAGCGCACGTTCGAGCAGTTGCGGCGTCGGCTCGACGGCCGACAGCGTCTCGAACCAAGCGACTGTCGAGAGGGCAGTCGAGAGAATGGTGCGATCGGCCGCCCGCTCCGCCGGCTCCAGCGCCGCCCGAGCATGCTCGAGCGCCAGCTCGGAGGACCCCTGGACGAGCAGGATCTCGCCGATGTAGCACTCGATCTTCGCAACGCGGGCGTCGTCGCCACGAGCGTCGTCGAGAGCGCTCTCCGCGAGCTGGAGACACCGCCTGAAGCTTTGTTGCGCGCTCGCGAGCAAGAGCAGGGCGTCCGCTCGCGCGCCACCAGGCGGCAGCTCCTCGACGAGGTGCTCGAGCATCGAGGAGGCTGTCTCGAGCTCTCCGGCGGGAAGGTGATACCCAGCCGCGTTGACCCGGCGCTCGAGAAGCCGCCCTCGCTCCGCTGTCGGCGTCAGGCGAACCGCGAGCTCGGCCAGCTCGGCGGCCGCCGCCGGCGCGCCCCGGGCAGCCGCCTGCCGCGCAGCGCCCTCGAGAGCATCGGCGACTTCCTTGTCCGGCCCCTCGGCGCCCAGCGCCAGGTGCCTGGCCCGCTCCTCCGGATCGGAGACGACCTCAGCGAGGCGGCGGTGCAGACGCCGGCGCTCCGCGGCGGTGATCGACCCGTAGGCGGCGGAAGCGAGCAGCGGGTGCGTGAAGCTGACGCCGTCGTTCGTGAGCTCGATCAGGCCCGCCTCGGCCGCCTGCTCGAGCGCCGGCCAGTCGCCGAGCATGGACTCGGTCGGCCGCCTCAGCGCCGCCGCCGCAGCGAGAACTTGGCGCACGCCCGGGGGCAGCGCATCGATGCGTTCGTGGAGGATTGCCTCCAGCGTCTCGGGCACGGGCAGGGGATGGCCCGGTCTGGTCCAGCCGCCTGAGCTCTCCAGCGCCCGAACGAGCTCCAGTGCGTAGAAGGGATTGCCGCCTGACGCCTCGTGCACCCTGCGCAACGCCGGTCGCGCGAGCGTTGACCCGAATCGGTCGCGGAGGAGTCGGTGCAGGGCGCCCATGCTCAGCGGTCCGACCCGAACCCCAAAGCGGCGTTCCTCCGGGATGGACAGTTCGAGCCTTTCCGAGTCCAGCCTCGACGATTGCCGGCGCGCGAGAAGAAGCGCCACCCGCTCCTCGCGAAGTCGCCTGCCGGCAAACTCCAGCATCGCGGCAGACGATTGATCGAGCCATTGCAAGTCGTCCACGGCAAGCACGACCGGCTTCGATGCGGCGAGGATGCGCAACACGCCGAGCAAGGCGACCCCCAGGGTGTGCCGCTCAGGAGGCGGCCCTTCGGAGTCTCGTAGGAGGAGCGCGATCTCGAGCGCGCGTCGTTGGGGCCGGGGGAGCCCTGGGAGCACATCGTCCAGCACGTCCGCGAGAAGGTCGCTCACGACGCTGTACGAGAACGTTTCCTCCTTCTCAGCAGGGCTCGCCCGCAGAACGCAGTAGGACAGCTGGCGCGAGGCCTCGACCCCGGCACGCCAGAGAGTCGTCTTCCCGATGCCGGCGTCACCCTCGATGAGCAGGGCGCCAGACGGAGGGGTCCGCTGGACGAACGAGGAAATCGTCCGCAGTTCCTCATCGCGACCGACGATCTCAGTGTCCGGCACAGCCCTCCTTGGACTGTGATTCTTCCTCAGTAGCCTGGGAAGACCAAGCCCACGTCGCAGCCCACATCGCTGACGATCCCGCTCGTAGACTCCCGCGATGGTCCCGGCCCTGCTCGTGGAGGACGCCGCCAAGCGCTACGGGCGTGTGCAGGCGCTGGACGGGGTCAGCTTGGAAGTGCAACCCGGCGAGCTCGTGGGCCTGCTCGGACCGAACGGGGCCGGGAAGTCGACTCTCGTCAAGATCGCCTGCGGGCTGATTCGCGCGTCCCGCGGCCGCGCGGAGATTTGCGGAGCGCCCGCGGGATCTCCTCCCGCCCGCGCCGCGCTCGGCTACCTCGCCGAGCTCTTCCGCTTCCCGGGCTGGTACTCCGCCGACGAGGTGCTGCGCCTCCACCAGCGACTCGTCAGCTCGCCGGGCGGCGACGGCGAGCGTGGGCAGCTGCTCGAGCTCGTCGGGCTCGCGAACGCCCGCGCCGTGCGGGTCGATGCGATGTCCAAGGGGATGCAGCAGCGGCTCGGGATCGCACAGGCGCTCGTCGGGTCCCCGCCGGTGCTGCTGCTCGACGAGCCGACGAGCGCGCTCGACCCGGCCGGCCGGCGAACCGTCCGCGCACTGCTCGAGGAGCTGCGCAACCGCGAGATCGGCGTGCTCCTCAACTCGCATCTGCTGAGCGAGATCGAGCTTGTCTGCGACCGGGTCGTGATTCTGTCCCGCGGCCGAGTCGTCGCGGAGGGCCGTCCCGAGGATCTCTCCCACGCGCGAGGCGTGGAGATCGAGACCGACGAGGGAATCCGGCTCTTCCCCGAGGCGCGGCGGGATCAGGTTCCCGGGCTCGTCGAGCAACTCGTCGGCGAGGGCCGGCAGATCTACGGGGTACGCGTGCTCACCACGAGCCTCGAGGAGGAGTACCTCGACGCGGTCGGAGGCGACACGGTGTGAGAGCGCTGCCGATCATCGCCGGCTACGCCCTCCAGGAGGCGCTCCGGCGCCGGATCTTCCATGTCGTCCTGCTGCTGACGGCTGTCTATCTCGGCCTCTACTGGCTCGGCGCTGACGAAGCGTTCGAGGAGGTGGCTCGGTTCGAGGACGGCCTCCCGGTCGAGGAGCACGAGCTCACCGGCGGGACGCTCTTCGGCCTCTCGATGTTCGGGACGCTCTTCCTCGGATCGGTGCTGGCGGCCTTCCTGACCCTGGGAGTCGTCCGCGGGGACGCGGAGCGTGGCCTGCTCCAGCCGCTCGTCGTGCGGCCCGTCGGGCGCGGCGCACTGCTCCTCGGGCGCTTCCTCGGAGCCGCCGCCGTCTGCGTCCCGTACGTGCTCGCCGTCTACACGGCCTGCGCTCTGATCACGCGGACGGCCGGCGATTGGTGGCCCGACGAGTTCCTGCGGCCCGGCGTCCAGCTCGCGGTCGCGGTGCTCGTGATCGCCGCGCTGGGGCTCCTCGGCTCCGTGTTCCTGTCGGCGACCGCCAACGGGATCGCGATCTTCATGGTCTTCGGCGCGGGTCTCGTTGCGGGCTTGCTCGGCCAGATCGGCGAGGCGCTCAACTCCGAAACGCTCCAGACCGTCGCCGACCGGACGTCGTGGGCGCTCCCGTTCGAAGCGCTCTACCAGGACGCGCTCTACCGGATCACCTCTGAGAGCCGCGGCTTCACGGGCCTCGCGATCGAGCTCGGGCCCTTTGGAGGCTCGCAGGCGGGCGGCACCAACCTCCCGCTCTGGGTGATCGCGTACTTCGCGGTCGTGCTCGGCGCGACGATCGCAGCCTTCTCGCGCAAGGACCTCTAGGTGATAACACTGACGTCGCATACGACCGCATAAAGGAGGCGCGCGATGCCCGAGCACGAGATCGGAACCAGAGAGGAATGGGAGGCGGCTCGCCAGAAGCTTGCGGAGCTCGAAGCCGAGCAGTCCGAGCTCGACGAGAGGGTGACCGAGCAGCGACGCCAGCTGCCCTGGGTGCCCGTGGAAAAGGAGTACCAGTTCGACACCGAGGAGGGGAAGAAGACCCTCGCCGAGCTCTTCGACGGGCGCTCGCAGCTCCTCGCCTACAACATCATGTTCGGGCCCGACTACGAGCGCGGTGCCTGCCCCGGGTGCTCGAACCTGGGGGATGAGCTCGACGCGACGCGCGTGCATCTGAATCACCGCGACGTGACGCTGATCTGCTTCTCGCGCGCGCCTATCGATCGGCTGACCGCCTACAAGCGCCGAATGGGCTGGGAGTTCCCCTATGTCTCGACCAATGGGACGGAGTTTCCCTTCGACTTCGGGCTCGCCCTCACACCCGAGCAGGCACAAGAGATCCCCGAGGTCAAAGAGATAACCGAGAGCCCACCCGAGTGGCTCGAGGACTGGGGGCGGCAGGTCGGAGCCACGCTCGAGGACGGCCTACGCGAGAACCCGAGCTTCATCGCGTTCGCGCGCGACAACGGAAGCGTCTACCACACCTACACGGTGTCGGCACCCGATTCCTTTGTCGCCCCCTACCACTCGTTCCTGCTCAAGCGAACGCCGAAGGCTGGGCCCGAGGACCCCCGCGCTTGGCGGAAGGACGAGTACCCGGACTGATCGGCCCCTGCGGACCGCTTGCTCGTCAGCGCTTTGCAGTTCGCATGAGCGGCGATACCGTGTGGCGTCCCGTCCGCTCGACGAGACCGGGCAACCCGGGCCTTCTGCGTTTAACGCATTGGTCGTTCTAGTGAGGCTCCCCGGTCTCGCCGGCCAGGAGCTTGCGGAACTGCGGGTACTGCCCAGCCTTGCCGACCGTGACGAGCGTGTCTCCCTGCTTGACGACGTCCTCCGGGCGCGCTCCCGAGACGGATTCAGGCTCCCGGAGAATCGCGATCACGGTGATGCCCAGCTTCGCGCGGAACCCGCACTCGGCCAGCGTCTTGCCGATCGACGGGCTCGAGTCGGGGACCTGGATCCACTCGATCTGCATCTCCCCGAGCGCCATCTCGAGGTCTTCGACGATCTTCGGGCGCTCGTAGGCTCCGCCGATCACCGCCCCGAGCTGGCGCGACTCGTCGTCGTCGAGCGTGATCACGGCGCTCGGCTCGTCGTCCCTGACGCCGCGGAACCAATACAGCTCCCGCTTGCCGTCGTTGTGGAGGATGATCGAAAGCCGGCCGCCGGCTGCCAGGCGAATCGTGAACTTCGTCCCTACGCCGGGAAGTCGCGTCTCTTGCAGGTCGACGGGCATCGCGTCAGCTCCCTTCGATCAGTGTAGGTGTACGGAACAGGCGGCGGCCGAGGATCTTCGACTCCTTCATCAAGATGACGCCGATTGACGCGGTGATCAGGACGTACAGGCCGGCGAACGCCACCAGCTCCGCGCTGTGATCACTCGAGATCGCAGGGTTTTCGGAGGCGAGGTCGGCCAGGATGATCGTGAACTCGCCGTGCGCGACGAGCGCGACGCCGGCATTGAAGCTCTGGCGGGGCGTGAAGCCGCCGAAAACGCCTGCGAGGTAGCCGCCGCCGACCTTCCCGGCCACCGTTAATGCGACGGCGAGCGCGAGGATCCATCCGACCTGGCCGATCGCCGAGACGTCGATCGACAGGCCGAAGACGAAGAAGAAGAGTGCCGCGAATACGTCTCGGAAGCTGAAGAAGCGTTCCTCGATCTCTGCTCGAACCGACGTTTCGGAGAGGACGACGCCGGCCATCAGCGCCCCGATCGCACTCGAGAGGCCGAGCTCCTCTGCGACAGCGGCCATGCCGACGAGGAAGCCGAAGACCGCGAGCAGGAAGAACTCGCGCGGCAGGCGGTCGAGGAAGCGGTCGATCCTCCCCGAGAGCCACTTCGAGACGGCGAGCGACGCGGCCACGAAGCCAATCGCCTTCGCCAGCGTGATCATCGTCTCGGACCCGGTCGCCCCCGCCCCCGCCGCAAAGCCGAGCACGAGCGCGATGACGACGTCCTCGGCCACGAGGATCGCGAGTACCAGATCGGTTTCGTCGTCCGCCAGCCGCCGGAAATCGATCAGGCCCTTGACGGTGACCGCGCTCGACGAGACGTAGATCGCCGAGGCGAGGATCAGCGCGGTGAAGCTCAGCCCGAACGCCGCCACGCCGACGACCAGGCCGACTCCGGCATTGACGGCGAAGTCGATCGTGCCTCCGACGAGCGCGTGGCGACGTGTGCGGGCGAGCCGACCGAGCGTGAACTCGAGGCCCAGGAAGAAGAGGAGGAAGACGAGGCCGACCTCGGCGACGAACTCGGTTACCTCGGAGGGTTGGATGAACGAGAGGACCCTTGGCTCGTTTGGGCCGAGCAGCAGGCCGGCCAACAGATAGGCCGGGATCGCGGACAGGCCGAAGCGGCTCGCGATCAAACCGAGGACCGCGAGAACGCCGATGGTCAGGGCGAGTTGGGCCAGCGTCACTGCCGCCTATCTTTCCTGGCCGCGTCAGTAGCGCGCCATGCTCGAGACCATAATGTTCCGCCGTGGGCCGGCCCTTTCTCCTCGTGCAGGTGAGCGATTTTCATATCGGAGGGGACTGGGCGGGCGAGGATTCGCTGGCCAAGCTCGCCGCGGCGATCGAGTCGGTCAGAGCACTGCGCCCCCAACCGGACGCTGTGTTGGTTACCGGCGACCTCGCGGATAACGCCGCCGATGCCGAGTACGAGCAGGTGCGCGAGCTCCTGGCGGCGCTGCCCGGTCCGCTCTACGTGCTGCCCGGAAACCACGACGACCGCCGCGCCCTTCACCGGCACTTTGGCGTGCCCGGGGGCGACGGGGAGCCGGTTCAGTACGCCGCCGATCTGGGGCCTCTGCGGCTCATCGCCGTCGATACGACGCGCCCAGGGGAGGATCCTGGCGCCCTCGACGCGGACCGGCTCGGATGGCTCGACGAGGAGCTGGCCATGGCGCCGAGGACGCCGACCCTGCTCGCGATGCATCACCCACCCCTGTTGACCGGGATCCCCGTGTGGGACGAGCTCGGTCTCCCTGACGCTGATCGGCAGGCCCTGGGAGAAGTGGTCGCGCGCCACCCTCAGGTGCGCCGCATCGTCGCCGGCCACATGCACCGCACCATGATCGGCGAGCTCGCGGGCCGTCCCGTCTTGACGGTGCCCAGCACCTACGTGCAAACGCGACTGGACTTTCGCTTACAGAAGATCGTGCTCGCCGACGAGCCCGCCGGGTTTGCCGTGCACGCGGTTCTCGACGGCGAGCTCGTGTCGCACGTTCAGCCCGTGGAACGAGGGCTGGAAGAGTGATGAGAGGGGCGCTCGAATGAGCGCCCCTCTCGACAGGTGTTCCAGCTAGCGGCGGCCGACCCGCAGGTTGACCCTGAAGTCGACCCGCCGCACGGAGCCGCCCCGTGGGCTCTGGCCGACGACCCGGCCGACGCGCCGGGAGCGAACCCTGACGACTCGACCGACCCGGCAGCGCCGCGCCCGGATCCGTGCCTTGGCCGTTGCCAGCCGCAGGCCGAGCACGTTCGGCACGCGACAGCGCGCCGGCGGTGGGGCCGGAGGCGGCGGAGGCGGTGGTGGTGGCGGCGGAGGCGGTGGTGGAGGTGGTGGGCCCGGAGGCGGTGGCGGTGGCGGCGGCGGCGGAGGCGGTGGAGGCGGAGGTGGAGGTGGAGGTGGAGGTGGTGGTGGTGGCGGTGGCGGTGGCGGCGGCGGTGGCGGCCAATCGCCCGGCAGCTGCCACACGTAGGCGCCACGGCTTCGCGTCCAGGCCGAGAGCGTCGTCGCCCCGCGGTCGATCTGGAGGTCCCAGACCATCGCGTGGGGCAGCCCGTTCTCGAACCGGAGCCAGCTCGGCGAGGCCACCGTGATGTCGTCGGTGTAGTAGACACCCCAGTCCGTTCCGGCGAAGACCTGCTGCGGAATCCTCGGGTTGACGATGATCGAGTCGACGGGGATGTCGGGCAGGTTGCCGGTCTTGTTCGCCCACGTGAACGTCGCGCAGTTCGCCGTGCACGTGACCTGGAAGACGTGGCCGGGAGTGGTCGGCGTGTTGGCGTTGAAGCCGCCCACAGCCGCGTAGCCGGTCGCCAGGTCCGCTGTCGGGGCCGACGGGTCGAGGGCGATTCCGAGCACGGGCCGGTTGGGCAGGACGGTGTTGCCTCCGGTGACGTTCACCCAGTTCGCTTGCGACGCCACGCCCGTCCCGAGGTTGAACCCGATCCAGACGTTGCCGTCGTTCGTGCCGACGATCGCATCGCTCATCCACTTGGGTGAGTACTTGACCTGGTTGATGAACGAGCGGTTGCCGAGCGTCTGCTTGGTCATGTTCTGCGTCGAGGGGTTGTTCGTGACGTACCAGCTCGCGGCGTTCATCACGGCGTTGCCGCCCGCGATCGTCTCCCAGACCCTGGTCGTTCCTGCGACGAGGTGACCGCACCCGCCCGGCACTCCGGCCGGCGCGCAGTCGGGAGCGTAGGGATTCCCACCGTGGAAGAGGTCGAAGGGCATGATGAACGACTGGGTGTCGCCGGACCAGTTTCCGCGGACGCTCGAGTAGCCCAGGCCGCCCCCGCGACAGTTATTGGTGGCGGTGGTGACGCAGCGTGACATGCCGCCGCTGTTGTTTCCGGCGAAGTAGCGGCGGCTCTCGCCCGCCCCGCTCCCGACGGGGTCGATGCGCGCGTAGAAGCCGTCGCCGCCGATCGTCATCTGCCACTGGGCGGGGCCCGTGGGGTATTCCTCGAAGCCGACGACGCTGGGCCCGTTGTCCTGTGAGCCTCCGGCCGCGGACACATTCACTTCGGTCGCGAAGTTGCCGCTGATGTCGCCCGAGTAGAACTCGATGGTGTTCAGGCCGCCGACCATGTTCTGCCAGGTCGGCATGGTCGGTGCGACGTCGGCGTTCAGCGTCGAGTAGGCCCCGCCGTCGCTGCCGGCGAGGAGGATGCTCGACGAGCCGTTTACGAACGCGAGAGCGTGCTGGTCGACGTGGACGACACGGCCGGTCGTGCCGCTGTAGCCGCAGGTGAGGTCAGTGAACGACGTTCCCGTGCGGGTCGCGAACCAGATGTCGTACGTGTCGACGAACAGACGATCCGCGTTGTTCGGGTCCACAGCGAGACCCTGGTCGTACCAGTTCTGCGGGTAGTCGAAGCCGCAGCCGCCGAGCGACGGGCCGGCCGAGCCCGCCATGAACGACCACGAGATTCCGCCGTCGGCGGTCGCCCAGACGCCGAGCTGGCAGCCCGGCGCGCCGCCGCAGTTGCCGACGGTGTTCCCCGCGATCGACTGCACCTGCGCGTAGATCACGTTTGGGTTGCTGGGGGCGACCGCGATGTCGATCCGGCCGAGCTGGTTGCCGGTCGTCGGGTTGGCGTAGTGAACGCCGCTGGTCGCATTCATGTTCGCGCCCGTCGGGTACGGGCTCCCGGTCACGGCGTTGCCGTAGACGAACCCGTTCGCGTTGGACGTGATCGACGTGAACGTCGGGCACCCGGACGCGAGCATGGCCGCGGCGTAGAGCCCGTTCGCGCCGTTGAACCCGAGGTCGTACTGGACGGTGGTGGCAAACCCGCGCGGGCCGACCGCGGCGATGATCCGCGTTACTCCGCTGCCCATGTCCGTCAGTTCCAGCCCCGTGATGTCCTGGCGATGTGTCGTGAACGAATTGGTCGCACAGGGCCCGGTCCAGTCGACGCCGCCGTTGTATGAGAAGTAGAGGCCTCTCTTGGTGCCGGCGACAACCCTGTTGCTGTTGTTCGGGTCGACGCGCACCTTGCCGACCGCGTCGTACTGCGGGAACTGGCCCGGAGGCTGCTGATACGCGGGCCCGAACACATCCGCGCCGAGCACGGTCCAGGTGGCGCCGGCATTGGTCGACTTCAGGATGCCCTGGCTGCCCATCGAGAAGGAGCCGTAGTTGAGATCGCCCGTGCCCGCATAGATCGTGTTGTGGTCGTCCGGGTCGATCGACAGCGTGTCGATGGCGATCGACGAAATGAGCGGGTTGTCGGTGGTCACCGCCCAGGTCGTGTTGGTCGTGCAGCAGTTGGTCGTCTTCCACACGCCGCCGCCGACGCTCGCGGCATACGCGACGATCGAGCCGTTCGTCGTCGTGGTGGGGTCGACCGCGATGTCATTGATGCGGCCCTCGGTATTGCCGTACTCGTAGCAACCGCTGCAGCCGGTCATCCGCTCCGGCCGCGGGCCAAGGGCGGTCCAGTTGGAGCCGGCCGGGTCGGAGCTGGGACGGCCATCGGGGCCGGCAGGCACGCCGCGAGAGATCCGGGCGTCCTGTCGGGCGGCATTGCGCAGCCAGGCATTGTCGTACCGGCCGGTCGGGTAGGTCACCCGGTCGTTCCAGTACGTGTCCATCAGGTCGAACATTTCGCTCTCCGCTTCGACGCCACCGGCGCCGGGAACGGCCGCAAAGCGCGGTGGCGACTTCGAGGCGTCCGAGCTGCCGGGCCAGTGCCCGGTTCCTGCGAGTAGCGCCAGGAAAAGCGCGCTGCCAAAGATCACGAGCCCGACGATGTTCCTTCGACGCATGGTTGCCGCCCTCTCCCGTTTTGAGCTCCTGAGCGCTGTCAGCCCACGAGCAATGTCGCCTCCCTACGGCCTGTGCCAGACGGTGATAGCACTCTGAGCAGGCGAAATCAACGACCGATCTACGATCCCCTATCCTGGTTCGTGGCCACTCTGTGTGGCTGACGGTCGATTACGCTGGCTGGCCGTTGACTGAAGAGGCCACCTTTTTGCGCGAAGCGCCCGGGAGCGAGGCTAAGGAAGCCGCCTTCGCCGCAGACCGGGATGCCGACGGCTACGTCAACAACTGGACCCGACTGTGGTGCTGGCGGCCGGATCTTCTAGTGGCGTTCAGAGACCTTCGAACGGGCCTGATGGGCGCCTCGGCCCTGACCGATCGGGATTGGGCCGTCCTCGTTACGACAACCGCCGCGGAACGCAACGACTCGTACTGCTCGCTCGCCTGGGGGACTCGCCTGGCGAAGCTCACCGACGACGCGACGGCGGCGCAAGTCATCGCCGGCGCACCGGCACCCGCGCTGTCCCAGCGGGAGGCCGCGCTCGCCGACTGGGCGCGCCAGGTCGTGCGTGACCCCAATGCGACCACCGAGAGTGACATTGCACGGTTGCGCGAGGTGGGGCTCGGCGACCAGGAGATCTTCGAAGCGACGGCCTTCGTCGCGTTCCGGCTCGCGTTCTCCGTGATCAACGATGCGCTCGGCGCCGCTCCTGACAAGGAGCTCGCGGACGCGGCGCCGGCAGAGGTACGAGCCGCGGTCGACTACGGGCGGTCGCCGTCACCGACGCCCTCCGCCTGATCAGGAGTGACCGAGGATCGGATGCGGCCGGTACGGCGCCTCTAGCCGAGCGACCTCCTCCTCGCTCAGCGTCACGTCCGTCGCGGCGATCGCATCCTCCAGGTGACGCAGCTTGGTCGCACCCACGATCGGTGCGGTCACCCCGGGCTTGCCGAGCAGCCACGCGAGGGCGACCTGAGCTGGACGGAGACCGCGCTCCTCCGCCACCTCGCGGACGACGTCCACGACGTCGAAATCGGCGTCCTCGTACATCTCGGCGAACTGATCGCTAGCGGCTCGGACCGTCGTCTGCCCGCCGCCCCGCTCACGATTGCCGGCCAGCAACCCGCGCGCCAGCGGGCTCCACGGGATGAGTCCCACTCCCTGGTCGACACAGAGGGGGATCATCTCCCGCTCCTCCTCGCGGTAGACCAGGTTGTAGTGGTTCTGCATCGACACGAACCTCGTTCCGCCGGCCACCGCGGCGCTGTGCTGCGCCTTCGCGAACTGCCAGGCGTACATGCTGGATGCGCCGATGTAGCGCGCCTTCCCTGCTTGCACGACGTCGTGGAGCGCGGACATGGTCTCCTCGATCGGCGTCTCGTCGTCCCAGCGGTGGATCTGGTACAGGTCGACGTACTCAACCCCCAGCCGGGAGAGCGAGGCGTCGATTGCGGCCAGGATGTGCGTGCGTGATAGCCCCCGGTCGTCGGGGCCGGGCCCCATCGGGTAGTAGACCTTGGTCGCGAGGACGTAGTCGTCGCGGCTCGCGAAGAGCTTGGCCAGGAGCCGGCCGGTGATCTCCTCGCTGACACCGTTCGAGTACATGTCGGCCGTGTCGAAGAACGTCACGCCCGCCTCGACGGCGCGCCGCACGATCGGCTCTGCCGCCTCCTCGGGCAGGAGCCAATCTCGCCAGCCCGGGTCGCCGTAGCTCATCATCCCCAGGCAGATCCGCGAAACCTTCAGCTCCGACGGGCCTAAGCGCACGTAGTCCATTCAGCTCACCATCTTGCCTTCGCGGTGGACAGCGACCGCCGCGACCACGAGGCCCACGCCCAGAATCTCGGTCGACGAGGGGATCTGGGCGAGCACGACGATGCCGATGACCGTCGCCGTCGCCGGCAGCAGCGAGACCATCAGCGAGTACGTGGCGCGACTCAGCCTGGCCATCGCGAGCTGGTCGAAAACGTAGGGGATGACCGACGAGCAGATCCCGACGCCGATTCCGGCCGCGAGCGCGATGGGATCGAGCAGAGCGGGTGCCGCGCTCCAGGCCCCGATCGGAGCGATGGCGACGAAGGCGACCAGCATCGCCGCACCGAGGCCGTCGATCCCGCTCATCTGCCTGCTCCGCGCGATGCGGTGGGCGAGGACGATGTAGAGGGCGAAGAGGGCGGCGTTGGCGAAGGCGAAGGCGACGCCGAGCGGCTCCCCTTCGATGCGGACGTCGGTCAGCAAGTAGACGCCGCCGACGGCCGAGAGGAGCGCGAGCGCGTTTCGCCCGGTGCGCGCTCCGGCTGCGGCCAACGCGATCACGGGCAGAAACTCGATCGCCGCGACCGTGCCGAGAGGCAGGTGGTCGATCGAGATGTAGAAGCAGGCGTTCATCGTCGCCAGCACCACGCCCATGGCGATGACCGTCAGACGTCCCTTGGTGTCGAGACGCGCGAAGGCACGCCACGGCCGGCGCCAGAGCGCGAAGATCAGCGCGGCGGTGGCGATCCGGATCCAGGCGACGCCCAGGGGCTCGACGAGCACGAAAAGCAGGACGGCGAATGCCGGTCCGAGGTAGTGGAAGATCGCACTGCCGACGAAGTAGCCCTCGGGTGGCACGTTGACCGCTACCCGCGCGAGGCGGGCTCGTCGACCCGTGGGAAGAAGCACTGCTCGTTCCACCCTGAAATGGTCGCCTCGGGTGCCGACTTGTGCCAGACTCAAGCGAAGCCGTTTCGGGCCTAGCGCCTATGAAGCAAAGGGGGTTCGGTGTCCTCAGCCAACGAAAATCAGCTGCTCGACCCGATCAACCGTCGCCTCCTCAAAGAACTGCAGGCCGACGCCCGGGTCACGATGGCCGAGCTGGGCCGGCGGATCAACCTCTCGGCGCCTGCGGTCGGCGAGCGCGTTCAACGGCTCGAGCGTGCGGGCGTGATCACGGGCTATCGCGCCGAGGTCGATCCGAAGGCGATCGGCTTTCCGATCGCGGCCGTCGTACGGGTGCGGCCGACCACCCGCCAGCTGCAGAAGATCCCGGAGCTCGCGCGCGAGATCCCGGAAGTCGTCGAATGCCATCGCATTACCGGAGAGGACTGCTTCTTCGTGATGCTGCACCTTCGGTCGATGGACGACCTCGAGGAGATCCTCGACCGCTTCATCGTCCTCGGTCAGACGACGACGTCGATCATTCACTCGTCGCCGCTGGCGGGCCGCGCGCTGCCGCTCGACGAGCTCGTTCCCACCCGTTAGGCCGTGTCCGGTGCCTGGCACCAGGCATGTCCGAAGCAGCCACTACGGTCCTCAAGATGCGCCTCATCGTCGCCCGTTGCGAGGTCGTCTACACGGGTCGGCTGAACGCTGTGCTGCCGGTTTCGACGCGCCTGCTGATGCTGAAATCCGACGGCTCCGTGCTCGTGCACGCCGACAGCGGTGGCTACAAGCCGCTGAACTGGATGACGCCGCCGACCGTCATCGAAGAGGACGGCGACCTGATCGTGGTGCGCAAGCGCGCGGGCCGGAGCGAGGACCGGCTCGAGATCCGCATACTCGAGGTGCTGAGCGACGCCGACCACGAGATGGGCGAGGCGGCGGCACTCGAGAAGGACGGCGTCGAGAGCCACCTCCAGGCCGAGCTCGCCGCGCAGCCGGGCGTCCTCGCGGAAGGGCTGACCCTCGTTCGGCGTGAGTGGCCGACCGACATCGGTCCCGTCGACCTCATGTGCCGGGACGCCGAGGGCGGCTGGGTCGCCGTCGAGATCAAGCGGATCGGGACGATCGAGGCCGTCGAGCAGCTCAGCCGTTACCTCGAGTACATCCGGGTTGATCCTGCGCGTGCGGAGTGCCGCGGAATCCTCGCCGCCCAGTCGATCAAGCCGCAGGCGGTGAAGCTCGCCGAGTTGCGTGGGCTGGGCTGCGTCGAGGTCGACCTGGAGCTCCTGCGTGGCGACCGCGAGCCCGAGCTGACGCTCTTCGGCTGAGTCGGAGAGTCGCGATGCCCGTCGAGCGCACGATTGCCGGTGTCAGCACCTCCGTCACGGCCTTCGTGGGCTACACGCAAAGGGGCATCACAAACGAGCCGACCCAACTCTTTGCTTACGGCGATTTCGAGCGCGCGTTCGGCGGGCTCCACCTCGACAGCCCCGTTTCGTACGCGGTGCAGCAGTTCTTCCAGAACGGCGGGCTGGAAGCATGGGTGGTCAGAGTCGCGGCATCCGCTGAGATCGAGGGCGATGAGGCGACGAAGACGGGGATCCACGCCCTGGACGACGTCGACCTCCTCAACATCCTCTGCCTGCCACCCCTGCCCGGCTCACCCGACCCCGGCACCGCAGGGCTCCTCACCGCAGCCATGGCCTACTGCGAGCAGCGGCGCGCCTTCTTGATCGTCGACCTTCCTGAAGACGTCGACACCGTCGCGGAGGCACGGAACTGGGTGGTCGATCCGGGCCGCGCAACGAGCAGCAACTCCGCGGCCTACTTCCCCTGGGTCGTGCTCGACGATCCGCTCCGGGACCGACCCCGAGCCTTCCCGCCGTCCGGGATGCTGGCCGGGCTCTACGCCCGAACCGACCTCGAGCACGGGGTCTGGAAATCGCCGGCCGGGACCGACGCGGCGCTGCGGGGGGCCCAAGGCCTGGCCTACGACCTCTCCGACGCGGAGAACGGCATGCTCAACCCGCTTGGCTTGAACGCGATCCGCTCGTTCCCGACCTATGGGACGGTCGCCTGGGGTGCGCGCACGCTCGTCGGCTCGGACGAGGCGGCGAGCGACTGGAAGTACATCGCAGTGCGTAGGCTCGCGCTGTTCCTCGAACAGAGCCTGTACCGGGGCACGGAGTGGGCCGTGTCCGAGCCGAACGACGAGCCCCTCTGGGCGCAGCTCAGGCTAAATGTCGGCGCGTTCATGCAGAACCTCTTCAGGCTGGGCGCTTTCCAGGGGTCTTCGCCGCGTGACGCCTACTTCGTCAAGTGCGACTCGGAGACCACGACTCAGAGCGACATCGATCTCGGGGTCGTGAACATCGTCGTCGGCTTCGCACCGCTGAGGTCTGCGGAGTTCGTGATCCTCCGGATCTCCCAGCTCGCCGCTGTCTAGAGACCGACGATCTCGTCGGGCCGGACGGGCACCCGAATCAGCTCCAGCCCGGTCGCGTCGCGGAGCGCGGACACGATCGCCGCCGTCGACACGACCGTGGGCGGTTCACCCATCCCCTTGGCCCCGTACGGCGCGTCGGGGTCGGGCACCTCGACGAGCACGGACTCGACGGGCGGCATGTCGAGCGTGGTCGGGATCAGGTAGTCCGTGAAGCTCGCGTTCGTGATCACCCCATCGCGGGTCTGGATCTCCTCCATGACGGCCAGGCCGAGACCCTGCGCGGTGCCGCCCTCGATCTGACCTTCGACGGCCTGCGGGTTGATCGCCTTGCCCACGTCCTGCGCCGTGCCGATCCAGACGACGCGCGTCAGCCCGAGCTCGACGTCCACCTCGGTGACGACGCGCATCGCGGCGCAGGCGAAGGCCACGTGCGAGCGCTCACCCGTCGTCTGTCCCGTTGCCGGGTCGAGCGGGCTGGTCGGAGGGTGACGGTAGATGCGCTCGACGTCGACCTCGCCGCCTCCGGCTCGCTCCTGCTCCTCGAGCGCGGCGCGGCACGCGAGCTGGACGGCGCCGGCGGCCATCCAGGTCATGCGGGAAGCAGACGCGGAGCCCGCGGAGCCCACTGACGCGGTCGTGTGCGGGGCCAGGACGACGTCCGCGGTACCGAGCTCCGTCTGAGCAACCTGGAGGATCACGTTCGTCACGCCCTGGCCGACCTCAGCGGCGGCGCAGTGCACTTCGGCTCGACCATCCGCGAACAGGTGGACGCGCGCAGCGCAGTAGTCGTCGAAGCCTTCCGAGAAGCCGATGTTCTTGAAGCCCACAGCGAACCCGACGCCCCGTTGCACGCCTTCGCCGCGAGTCGTGTTCCCTGTGCCGCCGGGCAGGCGGATCGGGTCGCGCGGAAGGGCTTCCGGCTCGGGAACAGGAAGCTCGGCGGCGCGCCGGATCACCTCAGCGACCGGGAGCGAGCCCTCGATGCGCTGACCGGTGGGGAGACGGTCGCCGTGTGCGAGCGCGTTCCGCAGGCGGAGCTCCACTGGATCCAGCTCGAGCGCCTGCGCGAGCTTGTCCATCTGCGCCTCGGCCGCGAAGCAGGTCTGGACGGCGCCGAAGCCGCGCATCGCGCCGCATGGAGGGTTGTTCGTATAGACGCTCGTCGACTCGATCAGCGCGTTCGCCACCGCGTACGGGCCGCATGCGAACGATGCGGCGTTCGACGTGACGGCGCTCGAGGTGGATGCGTAGGCGCCGCCGTCGAGCAGGATCCTCATCCGGACGCAGACGAGCTTGCCGTCGCCACCCGCCCGGTGCTCGGCCCAGATGCGCGCCGGATGGCGGTGCACGTGGCCGACGAACGATTCCTCGCGGTTGTAGACCATCTTCACGGGGCGGTCCGTGTGCAGCGCGAGCAGCGCGCTGTGGATCTGCATCGAGAGGTCCTCGCGGCCACCGAATGCGCCACCGACGCCTGCGAGATGGACCCGGACTCGTTCCGGGGCGAGATCGAGGCACGGGGCGATCTGGTCCCGGTCGACGTGGAGCCATTGCGTGGCGACGTAGATGTCCACGCCGCCCTCGCCGTCGGGCACCGCGAGGCCCGATTCCGGGCCCAGGAATGCCTGATCCTGCTGCCCCAGCTCGTAGCGGCCCGAAACGGAGACCGTGCCCTGTGTGTCGGGGTCGCCGTGGCGGATGACGATGTGGCGCAAGACGTTGGGACGCGGGTCGTCGAGGTACCCGTGGCCGTGCGTCCACGCCTGGTCGTGAATCGGCTGCTGCTCCGTGGCCAGCTCGACGTCGACCACGGGCTCGAGAGGCTCGTAGACGATGCGGATCCGCTCGGCCGCGCGACGCGCCTGCTCGGGATCCTCGGCCGCGACGACGGCGACAGGCTCGCCGAAGTAACGCACCCGGTCGAAGGCGAGCACCGGCTGATCGGGGAACTCGAGCCCGTAACGCTTCTGCCCCGGGACGTCGTCGTGCGTCAGCACCGCGTGCACGCCGGGGAGCTTCAGCGCCTCGGAGAGATCGAGCTCGACGATCCGCGCGTGCGCGTGCGGGCTCCGCAGCGTGTGACCCCAAAGCATCCCGGCGGCGTAGAGGTCGCTCGAGTAGGCGAATTCGCCGGTCGTCTTCGGGACTGCGTCGGCCCGCTGGAGGCTCTCGCCGATGCGGCCAATCTCGAGCCGGCGGGTGGGCGCGCTCACGAGCCTGCCGCCAGCCTGACCGCGTCGAAGATCTTCGCGTACCCCGTGCAGCGGCAGAGGTTGCCGGAGAGCGCCTCGCGGATCTGGTCGTCAGTGGGCTGGGGGGTGTGCGCGAGCAGGTCGACGGTCGCGACGACGAGCCCAGGCGTGCAGAAGCCGCACTGGACGGCGCCGGTCTCGACGAACGCCTCCTGTACGCGATGCAGCTGCCCGTCCTCACCCACGCCTTCGACCGTGACGACGTCGTGGCCGTGCGCCTGCGCGGCGAGCACGAGGCAGGCGCAGACGAGCGTTCCGTCGAGCAGGACCGAGCACGAGCCGCATTCGCCTTGCTCGCAGGCGTTCTTCGAGCCCGGTAGGCCCAGCCGCTCGCGGAGGGCGAACAGGAGGCTCTCGCCTTCCCAGACGTCTGCCTCGACCGGGTTGCCGTTGACCGTCAGCTCGATCTTCATACGAGGCACCGTTCGAGCGCGCGGGCGGTGAGCACGCGGAGCGCGTGCCGGCGGTACGCGGCGGTGCCGCGGACGTCGTCGATCGGGCTGGCTGCCGCGGCGACCTGCTCGGGAAAGCTCTCCCGTTCGCTCAACGGCGCCGTCACCAGCCCGGGCACGGGGCCCGCGGAGCCGAACGAGGCCCGGAGCTCGCCGCGCTCGCGATCGGCCACGAGCGTCAGCGAGACGACGGCGATCACCATCGCGTTCCGCGGCCCCACCTTCATGAACGTCTGGGGCGCTCCCGAGGGGCTCACGCGTACCGCGGCGACGAGCTCGTCCGGCTCGAGCGCGTTCTCCTTCGGCCCGACGAGGAAATCTCGCAGCGGCAGCGACCGTGCCCCGCGCACGCTCGCGATCTCGACCTCCGCGTCCTCGACGAGGAGCGGCGGCAACGCGTCTCCCGCCGGCGACGCGGTGCCGAGGTTGCCGCCGATCGTGCCGCGGTTGCGGATCTGCGGCGAGCCGACCGTGCGCGAGGCCTCGGCGAGCGCGGGGAGGAGCTCGGCCAGCGCCGGCTGCATCGCCTCCGCGTACGTGAGCCCGGCGCCGAGCCGGAGCGTCCCGTTCTCGCGCGACCAGCCCCGCAGCTCGGGCACCTCGTTCAGGTTCAGCAGCACCGGGGGACGGAGACGATCGAAGTTCAGCTCGACCATCACGTCCGTGCCACCCGCAATTGGATGGGCCTCGGGGCGCTCGGATCTAAGGCGCAGCGCCTCGTCCAGCGAGCGCGGACTCAGGACCTCCACGGCGCCAAGGGTAGTACCTTAGATCCGTATGTCCGACCTTTCGCGGCGCCTCGCAGTAGCGCGCGGGGACGAGCCTGCGGACCTCGTCGTTCGCGGCGGCCGTGTCCTTTCGGTGTTCACGCGCGAGTGGCTCGAGGTCGACGTGGCGATCGCGGACGGCTACGTGGCGGGGCTGGGCGACTACGAGGGCGCGGCGGAGCTCGACGCCTCCGGACGCTGGGTCGTGCCGGGCTTCATCGACGCGCACATGCACCTCGAGTCGTCGAAGCTGCTCGTCGACGAGTTCGCACGGCTCGTGCTGCCGTTCGGTACGACGACCGTCGTCGCCGATCCGCACGAAGTCGCGAACGTACTGGGAACCGACGGCGTGCACTGGCTGCTCGACGCCTGCGACGACCTCGCGCTCGACGTCTACTTCATGGCCTCCTCCTGCGTGCCAGCCTCTTCGTTCGAGTCGCCCAGGCGGCCTCTGAACGAGGGCGACCTGCAGGGGCTCCTCCGCCGGAGGCGGGTCCTCGGGTTGGCCGAGATGATGAACTTCCCCGGCGTCGTCGCCGGCGACGAGCGCGAGCTGGCAAAGCTCCGTCTCGAGGGGGCGAGCCACGTCGACGGTCACGCGCCGGGCGTCCTCGGGAAGGAGCTGAACGCTTATGCGGCGGCCGGAATCCGCTCCGACCACGAGGCCCGCACGGTCGAGGAGGGGCGGGAGCGGCTGCGGAAGGGATTCTGGCTCCTGATCCGCGAGGCCTCCGGCGCGCGAAACCTTCGTGCGCTGCTCCCGCTCGTGCAGGAGTACGGCCCTTCGCGGATCGCCTTCTGCACCGACGACCGGGAGCCCGAGCACATTGCCGACGACGGCCATGTGAACGCGATGGTCAGGGATGCGGTCTCGTACGGAATCGCTGCCGAGGATGCGATCGTGATGGCCTCGCACCATCCGGCTCTCTGGCACGGGCTCGACCACCTCGGTGCGATCGCGCCCGGCTACCAGGCGGACCTGTTGCTGCTACCCGACCTCGAGCGCTTCGAGCCCGAGCTCGTGCTCAAGCGCGGGCGCAAGGTGGACGAGATCGAGCGAGTCGAGGTGCCGGATTGGGTGAAGCAGACCGTACGCATCCGCCCGCTGGCCGCTCGTGACTTCGCCGTCCCATGGGGCGGTGGCGCGGCGAGGGTGATCGGCGTCGTCCCGGATCAGATCGTGACCGAGGCGCTCGTCGAGGAGCCGGCGGTCGCCGACGGGCTCATCGTGGCCGACCCGGAGCGGGATCTCGCGAAGATCGCCGTCGTCGAACGGCACCTCGCGACGGGCCGGATCGGCCTCGGCCTCGTGCGCGGCTTTGGCCTGCGCACAGGTGCCCTCGCGTCGACGATTGCCCATGACGCACACAACATCGTCGTGGTCGGCATGTCCGACGCCGACATGCATCACGCTGTCCTGCGGCTGGTCGAGCTCGGCGGCGGGATCGTCGTGGTCGGCGAGGGGAAGGTGCAGGCGGAGCTCCCGCTGCCCGTGGCCGGACTGCTCTCCGACCTTCCGCTGGGAGAGGTGGTGGACGCGACGCGTGCCTGTGTCGAGGCCGCCCGCGAGCTCGGCTGCGAGGTCCCCTCGCCGTTTCAGTCGCTCGCCTTCCTGGCCCTGTCCGTGATTCCGAGCCTGAAGATCACCGACCGGGGGCTCGTCGACGTCGACCGCTTCGAGCTCGTGCCGCTCAAGGCGTGAAGACGCTCTACACGAGCGCGTTCGTCGTCACGATGGACGACGTCGGGACGGAGATCCCCGACGGCTGGCTGCTCGTCGAGGACGAGCTCGTCGCGGGGGTCGGCGACGGTGCACTCCCGGACGCCGACTCGCGTGTCGACCTGGGCGGCGCGCTCGTCACGCCCGGTCTCGTCAACACCCACCACCACCTCTACCAGACGCTCACGCGTGCCCATGCGACCGAGGCCGACCTGTTCAGCTGGCTCCGGCTCCTCTATCCGATCTGGGCCCGGATCGACGCGGAGGCTGAGTACGCGGCCGCTCGCACGGGGCTCGCCGAGCTCGCCCTGTCGGGCTGCACGACCGTCTTCGACCACCACTACGTCTTCCCGCGCGGGCGCACGGGGCTGATCGAGGCGGAGGTGCAGGCGGCGCAGGAGCTCGGGCTGCGGCTGGTCGCGTCGCGCGGCTCGATGGACCTCGGCGAGTCGGACGGCGGCCTACCGCCTGACGAGCTGGTCGAAGACCTCGATGCCGTGCTCGCGGACACCGAGCGTCTGGTGGCGGACCTGCACGAGCCCGGGCCGGGCGCGCGCGTCCAGATCGCCGTCGCGCCCTGTTCGCCGTTCTCGGTCTCCGGGAGGTTGATGGAGGAGTCGGCCGCCCTAGCGCGTCGGCTCGGCCTGTTGCTCCACACCCATCTGGCCGAGACCGCCGAGGAGGAGGCGTACTGCCGCGAGCTCTACGGGTGCACGCCGGTCGAGTATCTGGAGCGCCTCGGCTGGCTGGCGGACGATGTCTGGTGCGCCCATTGCGTCCATCTCACGGAGGACGAGGTGCGCCAATTCGGCGAGACCGGCACCGGTGTCGCGCACTGCCCGACCTCGAACCTGCGCCTCGGCGCGGGGATCGCCCCGGTGCGCGCCCTGCTCGACGCAGGCGTGCGCGTCGGGCTGGGCGTGGACGGCTCCGCCTCCAACGAGCGAAGCGACCTCTTCCTCGAGGTGAAGCAGGCGCTGCTCGTCGCGCGCGGTCGCGGCGGGCCGGCCGCGCTGACGGCGCGTGACGCACTCCGGCTCGGAACACGCGGAGGGGCAGCCGTACTCCGTCGGGACGACATCGGCTCACTGGAGGCCGGCAAGTGCGCCGACTTTGCCGTCTGGCGGACGGACGGTCTCGAGCTCGGCGGGGCCGCCGACCCGGTTGCGGGACTCGTCCTCTCGGGGCCGCATCGCGTCGACCGGCTGGTCGTCGGCGGCGAGGAGGTCGTTCGCGACGGGACGCTCGTTCGCGCCGACGAGAGCGAGATCGCGCGCGCTCATCGCCGCCAAGCGGAAAGATTGACCCCGTGACCTCGCTTTCCACGCATGTGCTCGACACCGAGCACGGCCGTCCGGCGCAGGACGTCCGTGTCGAGCTGCACCGTGAAGGGGAGCTCGTCGCCGAGGGCCAGACCGACGTCGACGGGAGGATCGCCGACCTCTTGCCGGGTCTCGAGCCCGGCGTCTACCGACTCGTCTTCCACCCGCCTTCGAACTTTTTCCGCCGGGTCGAGCTCGAGCTCGAGCTCGGCGAGGGCCACACGCACGTACCGCTCCTCGTCTCCTCCTACGCGTGCGTGAGCTACCGCGGAAGCTGACGGCCGACGAGCTCGCCGAGCTGTTCGAAGGGCGAACGCGCTTCGTCGAGCGGCTGTCCGAGCTGGAGAATCCGCTGGAGGCGGCGCCGGACCTGATTCGAGAGCTGCCGGAGGACGAGGTGCTCGAGGCCCTGAGCGCGCATCCGGCGATCGGAGCGAAGAGGTTGTCCGCACGGTCGGCGCTCGAGCAAGGGGCGCATGACGATGAGGCGAGCGAGGCGGAGCTCGCGGACCTGAACCGGGCCTACGAGGAGAAGTTCGGCTTCCGCTTCGTCGTCTTCGTCAACCGCCGGCCGAAGTCGGCGATCGTTCCGATCCTTCGCGAGCGCCTCGGCCGGACCCGCGACGAGGAGCTCGAGACCGGACTGACGGAGTTGGTCGCGATCGCCCGAGACCGGTGGCAGAACCGGTGACGCTGCTCGCGGACGCGTACCTGCGGGAGTGGCTCGACCTGCTCCTGCGCTGGCTGCACGTGATCGCGGGCATGGTCTGGATCGGGACGTCCTTTTACTTCGTCGCGCTCGACAGCCACCTGCGCCCGTCCAGGGCCCAGGGGGTCGCAGGCGAGTCGTGGGAGATCCACGGCGGCGGCTTCTACACCGTGCAGAAGTACCGGGTCGCGCCGGAGAGGCTTCCGGAGCCTCTGCACTGGTTCAAGTGGGAGGCGTACACGACCTGGCTGAGCGGGTTCGCGCTCCTCGTCGTCCTCTACTACCTCGACGCCGACACGTACCTCGTGGACCGCAGCGTCGCCGATCTCGGCACGAGCTGGGCGGTCGCGATCAGTGTCGCCTTGCTCGCTCTCGCCTGGATCCTCTACGACGTTCTTTGCCGGCCTGCTGGGAGCGCGTCAGCTTCTGCTGGCGATCGCGCTCCTCGCCTTCGTCGCGGCGGCGGCCTACGGCGTCGGCAACCTCTTCAGCGCACGCGCAGTGCCGATCCAGCTCGGGGCGATGCTCGGGACGATGATGGCCGGAAACGTCCTCTTCGTGATCATCCCGGGGCAACGCGAGCTCGTGCGGGCGAAGCAGGGAGGACGGGAGCCGGACCCGGCGCATGGCCTTCGCGGCAAACAGCGCTCGGTGCACAACAACTACCTGACGCTGCCGGTCGTGCTCTTGATGATCGCCCCGCACTTTCCGTTCCTGTACACGCACGAGCGGGCCTGGCTTGTCCTGCTCACGTTGATGGTGATCGGGGCCTGGATCCGTCTGTTCTTCAACCTTCGCCATCAGGGTCGGACCATCTGGACCATCCCGGCCACCGCCGCAGTAGCGCTCTTCGCACTCGCGGTTGCGATCCGGCCGGAGGACGGGTCGTCTCGCCCCGGCGGCGCGCCGGTTCCATTCGTGCAGGTCGCCTCGGTGGTCGAGCAGCGCTGCGCGACCTGTCATTCGGCGCAGCCGACGGACGAATCGTTCTCGACGGCGCCCAAGGGCGTGGTCCTCGACACGCCGGCGCGAGATCAAGGCCCAGGCGGCAGCGATCGAGGAACAGGCGGTGGACACGAAGGCGATGCCGCTCGGGAACGCGACGGGAATGACCGACGAGGAGCGGGCCTTGCTCGGGCGCTGGATCGACCAGGGCGCGGCGATCCCCTAGAGTCGGCCCATGCTCGAGATCGTCGTCGGCACGATGCGGTTCTCAGCCCGCCTCGAGGAGCTGTCCTCGCCCCAGACCGTGGCTGCCTTTCGCCGCCTGCTTCCGCTGCAGAGCCAGGTAATTCACGCGCGCTGGAGCGGAGAGGCGACCTGGATCCCGTTCGGCGACCTCGACGTGGGTGTCGGTCCCGAGAACGCCACCTGCTACCCGGCTCCGGGCGAGCTCCTGCTCTACCCGGGGGGCGTCAGCGAGACCGAGATCCTCTTCCCCTACGGCGCCGCGAGCTTCGCGAGCAAGGCGGGGCCTCTTGCAGGCAACCACTTCGCGACGGTCGTGGAAGGCGGCGAGCAACTGCGCGAGCTCGGCAGGCAGGTGCTCTGGGAAGGCGCGCAGGACATCGCGTTCCAGGAGACCTAGCCGGCCAACCGGCGCAGCGCAGCCGCGAGCACGTCGATCGCGAGCGCGACGTCCTCCTCGCTCGTCAGCTCGTCGGGCGAGTGACTGGCACCCCCATTCAGGCTTCGCACGAAGAGCATCCCGCTCTCGACTCCGGCTGACGCGAGCACTCCCGCGTCGTGGCCGGCCCCGGAGGGGAGCTCGAGCGCGGGCAGGCCGAGACGCTCGATCTCCTCGCGAAGAACGCTGCGCACCGATTCGTCCATGACGGCGGGCGCGTTGCGCGGCTGCGGATCGAGCCCGAGAGCCTCGAGCAAACGGTCGAGACGCTGGGCGTCGGGCGCGCGGGCGTCGACGGTGAGCCGGACGCGGCCGGGAATGACGTTGGCCGCGCCGGGCTCGACTTCGAGAGTCCCGACCGTCGCGACAGCGCCCTCGATGGCCGCGGCGGAGTCGCGAGCGAGAAGGATGAACTCGGCCGCCTTGGAGAGCGCGTCGTCCCGGGCGGCCATCGGCGTCGTGCCAGCGTGTCCGGCGGTGCCCTCAAAGACAACCTCACGGCGCGTGTAGCCGACGATTCCAGTCACGACTCCGAGTGGGGCGCCGGCCCGCTCGAGCACCGGCCCCTGCTCGACGTGCACCTCGAGGTAGCGGCCGGGAAGCGGCCCGCGCTCGACGAAGGCCCGACTACCCGCGCACCCACGCTCCTCGTCCCGGAACACGACCACGCCGAGCGTTCGCCCGCAGGCCCCTGCGCTCGCGACCGCCTCGAGCCCGCAGACGACGCCGAGCGTCCCGTCGAACTTCCCGCCGGCCGGGACACTGTCGAGGTGCGAGCCGGTCCAGACCTCGGGCAGCTCCGGCTGTGACCCGAACAAGGCGCCCGACGACGTTTCCAGCGGAATCCCACGCGACCTCGAGACCGGCTTCCTCCATCCAACCGGCGGCGAGCTCGCAGGCGTGTTGCTCTGCTTCACTTTCGCCCGGCCGGTTCGCGCCGCGCCCGCTACCGATCGAGTAGAGAGTGTCGAGCCGCTCGAACGCCCGTTTCGTTGAGGGCTCGGCGTCCATCGGCAGGTCCTACAGCATTCCAACCCGCCGCTGCATCAGGTTGACACAGTTTCCGTGAGAACCTAGGTTGGCGCCAGCACTGCGGGGTTCGTGCCGTACCGCGAACCCACTTATCCCACTCGACGGAGGAAATCACGTTGAGAAGAGGTGGCAGCGATCTGCCTGCAGCGACGGCCTGCTCCGTGGAGCTCGCCCTAGGCTAGCCCTCAGCAGCGGTCGTGAAGCCGATCCGACGGTGGCTGCCGTCGCAGAACGGCTTGTTCCCGGAGGCACCGCAGCGGCAGAGGGCGAGTCGGGTGTCCTCGCGGATCACCTGACCGTCGGCATCGACGATCTTCAGCTGTCCGCGCACGAAGAGCGGCCCGTTCGGCCGCGGCTCGACTGTCGTTTCCGCCTCAGCCACCTCCTGCGCGCCGCCGTCGACCCTGCGGAAGTGAAGGGCACCTGTGGGGCAGGTCAGAACCGTCTCCGCGATCTCGTCGGGATCGGCGGCGTCGACGTCGATCCACGGCCGTGCCGACGGGTCGAACACCTTCCCAAGCCGGCGAACGCAGCTGCGCGTGTGGATGCAGAATCGAGGCTCCCAGTGCACCTCGATCGCGTCGTTCTCGTAGACCCGCCGAGGTCCGCGCTGCGCCTCCGGCCGCGGTTCGACCGGGCTCATTTCCGCGCCACCAGATCGGCCACTTCGGGATGCCTCAGGAGATAGGCCCGGACGAACGGGCAGATCGGCACGATGGTCAGGCCGCGCTGCCGGATGTCGTCCAGGGCTCCGGCCACGAGCTGGGACCCGATGCCCTTGCCTTCGAGCGCCTGAGCGACCTCGGTGTGGATGAGCGTCATCCGCCCGGGCTGGAGGCGATACGAGATGAATCCGACCAACTCCGACCCCAGGCGGGCCTCGTAGCGCTGCTCCTCGGGGTTGTCCGCGACGACGAGCTCGACGGACGTGGCCATCCCTCGACTCTAGCGGCGGGCAGAAGTGCCATGATCGGGGGGAACGAGATGGACGACGTGCAGATTCACAGCAGCATCGAGCAGCTCGTCGCAGAGGAGCACGAGCTGTGGGAACGGGAAGCCGCCGGGACCGCGACCGACGAGGATCGCCGCCGGCTCGCATCGCTCAAGCTCTCGCTCGACCAGTTCTGGGATCTGCTCCGTCAGCGACGCGCCCTCCGTGAGTCCGGTGGTGACCCCGACGCAGCCCACGTGCGGTCGCCGGACGTCGTCGAGGGCTACGAGCAGTAGCGTGAACTTCGTCTCGCGAGGCTTCCGCGGTCGCAAGCGAGACGTGGATGCCGACCCGAATCGCGTCCCTCCCGGCCAGTACGTGACCGAGGACTTCCCTGTTCTGTCGGCCGGCCCGACGCCGCACACGCCGCTGGACGAGTGGACGTTCTCGATCACCAACGGCGGGGAGAAGAAGACGTGGACGTGGGACGAGTTCCGTGAGCTGCCCAGCGAGACGCCGACGGTCGACATCCACTGCGTGACCCGCTGGTCGAAACTCGACACGACCTGGGAAGGCGTGTCCGTCGACACGTTGCTCGAGCAGGTCGAGCACGACGCTCCGTACGTGCTCGCCTTCTGCGACGGCGGCTACACGACAAATCTCCCGCTCGAAGACGTGACGAACGGCCAGGCTTGGATCGCTTTCGCCTACGACGGCGAGCCTCTCGATCCGGAGCACGGTGGCCCGGCCCGGTTGCTCGTGCCGCACCTGTACTTCTGGAAGAGCGCGAAATGGGTTCGCGGCCTCGAGCTCCGTGACGACGACGAGCCCGGCTTCTGGGAGACGTACGGCTACCACTCCTACGGCGACCCATGGCGCGAACAGCGGTACGCGGGCGACTGAGCTGGCAGATAGCCACCGTTGACGACGTGGTCGTCGAGACGGCGCGGGTCCGGACGATCGTGCTGGGCGTTTCCGAGTGGCCGGGGCATCGTGCCGGGCAGCACCTCGACGTGCGCTTGACGGCCGAGGATGGATACCGCGCCGAGCGCGAGTACTCGATCGCGTCGGCTCCCGGCGAGCCGGTTGCAATCACCGTCGAGCGGCTGGGCGACGGAGAAGTGTCGCCGTACCTCACCGAGGAGTTGCGGGCGGGGGATGAGATCGAGCTGCGCGGGCCGATCGGCGGCTACTTCGTCTGGGACGTGGAGCACGGCGGCCCGCTGCTCCTGGTCGCCGGCGGTTCCGGTGTCGTGCCGCTCCGAGCGATGCTTCGGCACCGCCGCCGCAGTGAGAGCCACGTCCCGGTCCGGCTGCTGTACTCGTCACGCAGGATCGAGGATGTGATCTACCGCGCGGAGCTGGACGAGCCCGCGGACGGGGTGGAGGTCGTGTACACGCTGACCCGGGAGCAGCCGCCCGGCTGGACCGGCCACGATCGACGCGTCGACGCAGCGCTGCTGGAGGAGGTCGTGTGGCCGGCAGACTCGGGACCGCTGGCCTTCGTCTGCGGGCCGACGAGCTTCGTCGAGACGGTCGCCAGTGGCCTCGTCAGCCTGGGCTATCCACCGGCGCGGGTGAAGACTGAGCGGTTCGGAGCGACGGGACGCTGATGGAGGCGCTCGACGGAAATGCGATCGGCGGCCTGCTGCTCGAAGTGTTCGGGGTGGAGATGACGACGGCGACGGGCGTCTGTGCACACTGCGGCGCGGCCGGAGAGCTGGCGACCCTGGTCGTCTACCTCGAAGCCCCCGGGACGGTCGTTCGCTGCCGGAGCTGCGGCCAGGTGCTGGCGGTGATCGTCGACCGTCGCGGCATCAAGTGCGTCGACCTCCGTGGCGTTGCCGCGCTCGTTCGCGCCGACTGACTTTCCGGCTTCATATCCAGGAAGAAATATGGGAAGGTACCGCCGAGAGAGCGTAAATCGAGGGGAGGATTTCGTGACTCGGGTACGTAAGTTTGCAATCGCACTGACGGTTGCCTTCGCCGGCTTCAGCGTCCTGCTAGGAGCGGGCCGGGCCGAAGGTGCAGGTAACAGGAGCACAGCGAATTCAGGTGAAGCGTGGGAGACCGTTGCACCGCTGCCGCAGAGCCTGTTCGGCGCTGCGGCCGAAACCGACGGCACGTTCGTCTACATCTTCGGCGGCTACCACTTCCCTGCGGCGCCAGGCTCGACGCTGAACACGGTCTACCGCTACAACATCGCAACCAACAGCTGGACGACGCTCTCGACGGCCGCGCCGATGCCGCAGGCGGCGCTCATGCCTTCGGCCGTCTACCACCCGCCGTCCAACAAGATCTACGTCTTCGGCGGGTCGACGCGGACTCCAGACCCGATCGTCGTCTATGACGTGACGCGGATCTACGACATCGCGACCAACACGTGGACGACGGGAGCGACCATGCCGGCGCCGCGTCAGCAGATGGCGTCCGGCTACAACCCCGCCAACGGGAAGATCTACCTGAACGGCGGCTTCGGGACGTCCACGATCGACAGCGTCTCGAACGTGACCTGGGAGTACGACCCGATCGCGAATACGTTCACCGAGAAGGCGCCGAGCCCTGCGAGCCAAGCCGGACCCGCCTCGGGGGTCATCAACGGCAAGCTCTACGTGTCGGGTGGTCGCACATTTCCCGATGCGTTCCTCAGCGACACCTGGGCCTACGACATCGCAGCGAACACGTGGACGGCCCCCAACCAGTTGCTGGACATGCCGATGGCGAAGAACGTCCCTGGTAGTGCAGTCGTCCAGGGGCAGCTGTATGGGATCGGCGGCACAAATCTCGCGACGTTCGACGGTCTGAACGACGTCTCGAAGTACGACGTTGCGACGAACACCTGGTCGCCGGCGCCGGCGTTGATCGGAGCGCGCTCGTTCACGTCGAGCGTCGCGGTCGGCAGCACGGTGATCGCCGCGGGCGGGCGCCTCGATGTGGCGACCTCGCTCGCCAGCGTGGAGAAGCTCGTGCTGCCGCCGCCACCGCCACCGCCGCCACCGCCGCCACCACCGCCACCACCACCACCGCCGCCGCCGCCACCACCACCACCGCCTCCGCCTCCGCCTCCGCCTCCGCCTCCGCCACCTCCGCCTCCGCCACCTCCGCCTCCTCCTCCGCCTCCGCCACCGCCGGCCCCACCGCCGGCCCGCTGTCGCGTGCCGAACGTGATCGGCCTGCGGCTGGCAACGGCGAGGGCGCGGATTCGGGCACGGCGCTGTCGCGTCGGCACGATCCGGAGGGTTCGCTCCAGGCGTGTCGGCCGTGTTCTCGGCCAGAACCCGCGGGGCGGCGCAGTCCGGCGTGTCAACTTCAGGGTCAACCTGCGAGTCGGCCGCCGCTAACCGAGCACGACACCCGAACCGAGAGGGGCGCCACCGGCGCCCCTCTCTCCAATCCGTTCCCTCTCAAGATCAGTAGTTAGTCGCAGTAGGCCGTGACGGTTTCCCGATGCTCGCGAGCGGGTACGCATGCCGACCTAGCCTGAGATGAAACGCGTTTTCGTAATCCTCTTCTGTGCTCTCGTCTCGTTGGCGCTGACGGGCACGAGCGCAGCGGCCACCGCGCCGGGTTCCGTCAAATGGCGTTTCCAGGTCAGCGGCCAGTACGTGCTGCACCGGCCGGCGGTTGGCCCCGACGGTGGAGTCGTCGTTGCGAGCTCGTCCGGCAACGTCTACTCGCTGACGGAGGCAGGCGCTCTCAGATGGGTCGTCCCTTCTGTGGGTGGCGACGGAGGCCCTTCGATCGGCGCCGACGGCACCGCCTACGTCGCCACTGGGAGCAGGGTCACCGCGATCGCCCCGAACGGTTCGATCAGGTGGAGCTTCACCGAGTCCCCGTCGGGCCAGGGCGTGATCGCCGGACCGACGGTCGGCCCGGACGGGAACATCTACGTGATCACCGACTACGGCGGCCTCGGTGCCTTCGCGCTGTCGCCTGCGGGACAAGTCCTGTGGAGCAACCCAGGGGATCCGACGTTCTTGGAGTACGGCCAGCTCGGCGCAGAGGTCGTGTTCGGTTCGGGCCGCCTGTACGCGGCGTTCGACGAGCTCACTGTGGATTCGAGCACGATGTTCGGCCTCTCGCTGGGCGGAGCGCAGCAGTGGGCGAGAGCGATCGGCGGCACCGACGACCCGTTCATGCAGCAGCAGCGGCAGCCGGCAACCGGCTCGGACGGCAGCCTCTACCTGACCGCGATGGGCGGAGCCAACGGGTGGGGCCTGCGCCGCGTCGACCCGGGCAACGGCGACGTGCTCTGGAACTACTCACCGTGGCCTTCGAACGGGATGTCGCCTCCCAGTGTCGGGCCGGACGGCTCGGTCTATTTCTCGCGCAGCCTCGGCTACCTGGAGTCTGTGACGCCCGCCGGCGCGTCGCGCTGGACGTTCTTCGACGGCTCGATCGTCGACCATCCCGCGGTCAGCCCTGACGGGAGCATCGTCGTCGCCGGGAATCGCCCGAACTTCGGTGAGCCCGGATCCGTGCGCGGATGGAACGCTGCCAACGGAGCGCTGCTCTGGCAGGTTGACCTGCCCAGTGAGAACGGCGGCTACCAGGTCGCCTTCACGCAGCCGAGGTTCTCCGCCGACAGCGCCACGGCCTACTTTGGCACCGCCATCCTCGCTGGTGGTGACGAGTACTCCTATCTCTACGCGGTGAACACCGGCATAGGGCCGCCTCCTCCGCCGCCGCCGCCTCCTCCGCCACCGCCGCCACCGCCGCCACCGCCGCCACCACCACCACCGCCTGCTCCGCCACCGCCGCCACCACCACCACCTCCGCCCCCGCCGGCACCTCCGGCAGCGCGCTGCACGGTGCCGCGGGTAATCGGAATGACGCTCAGCAGGGCGAAGGTGAAGGTCAGGACGAAGCACTGCTCGGTCGGTCGCATCCGCCGCGCGCGCTCAGCCCGCGTCGGCCGGGTGATCGGCCAGAGCCCGAAGTCGGGCGCGATCAGGCGCCGGGGCTTCCCGGTCGTCCTGGTTGTCGGCCGTAGATAGACGAGACCGACTAACTTGCCTCCTCCACGGGGGTCCTAGTCTCTGTGGGAGCGGGCTTCGCCACGGTGACGCAAGAGGAAGGCGTCACCGTCACATCCGGGGACGTGAACGGCTTCACGCTGTCAGAGCTTCGGTTCCCGCCTGGCTATGTGCAGGAGGCGTTCGAGCCCGACTCGTCCTACCTCGCCCTGGTGCTCGACGGAGAGATGGAAAAGACGTTCCGCCGGCGATCTCTGTCTTTCGACAAGGGCTCCGCCCTAACCATGCCCGCCGGGGCCAGGCACAGCGCGCGCTTCGGCTCCCGCGGGGCTCGCATCGTGATCGTCAAGCCGAGGGAAGCCTCGAGCGCGGCTGCCCGGTCTCTCGAGCGGGTAGCCGAGCTTCGGGGCAGCGGGTTCGCCTGGCTCGCGTGGAGGCTGGCCGCCGAGCTACGGGCAGCGGACGCGGGTGCGCCCTTGGCGGCGGAGGGATTCGCCCTCGAGCTGCTGGCCGCGACGACCCGAGAGGTGAGCGGGCGTTCGCCGTTCCGCCCCTTCGCCGGCCTGGCTGCACTCGGCGGAGGAGTTGCTGCGCGCCAATGTGGGCAACTGCGTCGGCCTCGGTGAGGTGGCCTCGGCGATCGGCGTGCACCCCGCCTATCTCGCTCGCGTCTTCAAGGCCCACTACGGCGTCTCGGTCGGGGAGTACGGAAGGCGCCTGCGGTTGGCGTGGGCCGCGACCGAGATCGCTCGCAGTGACACGCCTCTCGCCACGGTCGCGACCCAGGCCGGCTTCGCTGACCAGAGCCATTTCACACGTTTCTTCAAGCGCCACGTGGGCATCACGCCCGCCCGCTACCGAGCGGAGGCGCGGAGAGACAAGCGCGGCACGTTCCAAACTCCGTAAGGCACGTTCGAGACGGCCCGCGCCGCGCGACGCAGTGTGCAGGGACCTAACAAGGAGGAGCCTCCATGCACGTGCGCAGTGTCCTGGCGCTCGCCGGCATTGCCGGCCTGCTTGCAGTCCCGTTCGCAGTTGCCTCACCCGATGGGTCGGTGCAATCCGCGACCGGGGGCATCCACTGGACGATCCCGCTGCCGAACCCGTTCGAGGTGGAGGTGCGAAATCAGCCGCTCGCATTCACCGCCAGAAAGGACGCAGAAGGGAACGTCACCGGCCATTTCACCTATCACCAGGTCGTCGAGGGCGACTCGTTCAACTTCGGCGTCGACGTCACCTGCATGAACATCTACGACGGCAACCGGGCGAAGATCGGAGGCGTGATCAGGACCAGCAACGATCCGACGATTCCGGCGGGCACGTTCGCCTGGTTCCAGGTCTTCGACAACGGAGAAGGCGAAGACGCACCACCGGATCGGTCGAGCCTCATCGGATTCGGCGACGAGGCCGCCAACGAGGCGTTCTGCAATAGCCCGAACCTACCCCGCTTCGGTCCGTGGGACGTGCAAGGAAACGTCCGGGTACAGCCGTAAGCCATTCATCGCGGCCGAGGTCTGCACTGTGAGGGCCTCGGCCGCCGCTTGAAGCTAGAGCCGGGGACGGGCCGTCTTGAGCCCGTCCCCGGCAATCCCGCCGAGGCTCCAAATTACTTGCGCCCGACGGTGAGATGTACCTGACCGTCAAGTAGCAGCTTCGTGCCCGCCTTGGGGGTCTGGGCGATCACGAGCCCAACTTGCTTCGAGCGAACTCGCTTGACGCTTCCGACCGAGCATCCTGCGACGCTGATCGCTGCTCGCGCCTTTTCGAGTGTCATACCAACGACCTCGGGCACCAAGCACTGGCCTAGAGGAAGCGGGGGCGGTGGTGGCGGTGGAGGAGGCGGAGGCGGAGGCGGAGGAGGCGACACGCCCGTATCCACCGCGTACAGGTAGGAGTACTCGTCCCCGCCGGCGAGGATGGCTGTGCCGAAATAGGCCGTCCCACTGTCAGCGGAGAACCGAGGCTGCGTGTAGGCGATCTGGTAGCCGCCATCCTCGTTGGGAAGGTCGACCTGCCAGGAGAGCGCGCCGGTAGAGGCGTTCCAGCCACGCGCGGATCCGGGCTCCCCGAAGTTCGGGCGATTCCCAGCGACGACGATGCTGCCGTCGGGGCTCACCGCGGGGTGGTCGATGATCGAGCCGTCGGAGAACGTCCAGCGCGACTGCCCGGCAGGGGTAACCGATTCCAGGTAGGCGAGGCTGCGCGAGAAGTAGACCGAGCCGTCCGGCCCGACACTTGGCGGCGACATCCCGTTCGACGGCCACGGGGAGTAGTTCCAGAGCACGTCGCCGCTACCAGGGTCGACGCGGCGCAGGCCCCAGCCGTTGCCGCCGCCCATCGCGGTCAGGTAGAGGCTGCCGTCGGAGCCGGTCGCCGGTTGGCGCTGCTGCTGCATGAACATGTCGTCGCTGCCGCCGATCGATCGTGCCCACTGCTGGGCTCCGGTCAGCGACAGGCCGAACGTCGTGCTCGGGGCAACGCCGTACTCGTCGAAGGCGGCGTACAGCCGCCCTGAGCCGAACACGATCTCCGCTCCGAGCTGACCGTACTCCGAGAACGTCGGGTTGCCAGGGTTGCTCCATAGGAGCTGGCCAGCGGGCGACAGCGCGAAGGCGCCGAGGCCGCCGTAGTCCGAGATCACATAGATGTTCCCGTCGGGACCGACCGTCGGCCCGGCGATCACACCCTGCCCCGTGGAGGGCTCGGTGTAGCTCCACCTGATCGAGCCGTCCGGTGCAATCGCGGTGATGGTGCTTCCGGAGGCTACGTAAGTGGTGCCGTCGAGGCCGATCGAAGGCCCTCCGTATGAGCCCATCGAGCGCACGACCCAGCGGAGGACGCCATCGGCGGTCAGCGAGTAGACGTCGCCGGTCGAGCTCGTGACGACCACTCCGCCGTCGGGGCCAACCGCCGGCCGGTTCAGGACGTACTGACCGCTGACCTGGAAGCGCCACTTGACGACGCCGGGAGAGGCGGCGGACACCGAGCTCGTGTTCGTCGGAATTGCGGCACCCGACCCCGTCCCGGGGACGAGGAGCATGACGGCGGCCGCGGCAAGGGTCACGGCGATGAAAAGTGTGTGAGTTGTCCTTGTCACTGAGTATCTCCTTCGATTGCTTGGAGACAGCGTCATCTGGATAGGGCCACACGGCATCGGGGCGGAAACCGATGCGAGATGAGTGATTCCCCGCAATAACGGAGGCCCGCTTGCGCGGGCCCCTTAGAGAGTGATGGGTTGGGTACTTACTTGCTGGAGACAGTGATCGCGCCGGTGGTCGCGGCCTCGGCAGGATCCGTGCCCGGAGTCGCAGAGGGTAGGAGCTTCCAGTCCGGGTGGGCCTTGTTCTGTCCGTCGAACGTGAGCTGCTGCTCAGGCGACGGGCCCATGCCCTTCAGGTTGAGCATCCAGAACTCCGTGTCGCCGGTGACTGTGCTGACGTAGACGAGGCTCGTTCCGTTCGCCCACGTGGGGTCGGTCTCGGACTTTTCGCTCCATGTCACTCGCTCCGGGCCAATGCCCAGCGTCATGTCGAGCACATAGAGATCGCTCGAGCCTGCACGGTCGCTGTAGAAGGCGATCGTCGTCCCATCGGGAGACCAGACCGCTCCACGGTCACCTTCAAAGCCCTTGGGGCTCGTCAACTGGGTGACCGTGCGGCTTGCGGAGACGACCCACAAGCTGCTCGTCTCGAACCCGTCCGTCCCGGTCCCCTGGCGGGAGAAGACGACTCCCTTGCCGTTGGGAGCCCAGTCGGGCTCGATGTTCGCGGTGGGAGAGTTGGTCTTGGTGAGCCGAGCGACCTTCTGGCCCTCCGTGTTCATCGTGTAAAGGTCGAAGTTGCCGTCCCGATTGCTCGCGAAGACGATCCGCGAGCCGTCAGGCGACCAGTTGGGGTCGATGTTCTGCACCAATCGGCTGAAGCTCGGGGTCAGATTGATCAGCTTCTGCCCGTCGGCGCTAACGCGCATGATCATGATGCTCGCGCCACCATTGACCCAGTAGCGCGTGAAGAGAACCTGTGATCCGTCAGGGGACCAGTGCGGCTGCACGTCGGTCCTGACGTATCTGTCGTGCGTGAGGTTGACGGCCTTGCCGTCGGACTTCATCGCATAGATGTCCGACATCCCGTCCATCGGGCTCGTGAAGACGACTTCCCAACTCGTAGAAAGCGGAATTGGGCTGATGCTGGCCGCCCCGGTCCCGGGGATGAGGAGCATGATCGCGGCCGCGGCGAGTGCCACGGCGATGAGGAGTGTGTGTGCTGACTTTGTCATTTCGGGTAGCTCCTTGGTTTGCTTGGGAGAGAGCGTCCTCTGGAAGGGGCCACGCGGCATCGGGGCGCGAACCGATGCACATGAGTGATTCCCCACGAACCGAGTGCGGGAGAAACCCTGAAGTTTCAAGAACAGGTAGTTGTCCATAGCCGCTTCCCCTCCCCCGCGCCGCAGGCTCCGGCTCCCGGGCGAGCCGGAGAGCCGGAGCGACGGAGAGCCGGAGAGCCGGAGCGATGCCTACTTGCCTAGGAATCCGGTCACGCCAGAGACTCGACGCGGTCGGCCGCTCCGCGAACAACGAGAACGGGCCGGGTTGCCTCCCGCAACACGCTCCGCGAGACGCTTCCGAGCAGCGCGCCGGCAATCGCGCCGTGCCCGCGGGAGCCGACGACGATCAGATCGGCGTCGACGGAGTCCGCGTAGGCGACGATCGTGTCGGCGGCATTGCCGGTCAGGAGCTCGGCCTTTGCCTCTAGCCCCCGCATCTCCGCGATCTCGACTGCGGCGTCGAGCGCTTCGCGGTCGTGCGCGTCGAGCTCGTGTGGCACAGAAGCGGTCGCCCCCATGCCGAAGCCGGTGACCGGAAGTACTTCGATGGCCGGCGCGACGTGGACGAAGATCGGCTCTGCATCCTGGTCGGAGGCAAGCTCGAGCCCGTACTCGACAGCCTCGAGTGCCGAGGGTGAACCATCGGTTGCGATGACGATCGTCTTCATGGTGTTCTCCTTTCCGCTCCAGTAGTAGGTCTCGTGAGCCACTCGAGGCGACTCCGCGAGCACGGGCGCCCAGGCACCGAGCCCAGCCGAACGAACGCGATCGTTGAGGAGCGCCGCCAGATGTCGCTCGACGTCGTCGCCTTCGAACACGAACACGACCAGGTCGCTCCCCGCGAAGACCGAGTGCTGCTCGAATCCAGCGTCGCCGAGATCGAACGGTGGTCCGGCTTCGATCAGTTTTTGGGCTTCGGCCTCGGCCCCCGCTCGCAGGCGGACGGTGACTGCAATCCGTTGCATGGCTCGATCATGCGCGTGGCCCGAGCCCAGCGCATCGGGCTCCACGCCGATCGGAGGCGCGGGGAAATACGGACTCGCTCGTCAGCTGATCGGGGCGGAAGCGGCACGTTGTGCCGGTGCCGGATCCCGCCGCGAAGAGGAGCCTCGCTCGTAGAGGAGCCCGGCTAGGAGCTGGTACTAGGTGGCGATCATCGTCCACACCGTCTCCGAGCCGGGCCGGCAAGCGCATCCGCGCCGGCGCGGATCGTAGGCGTCGCGTTTCCCGTAATCGGCGCAGGCGAAGCTGCGGAGACGAGATGTCGCCGCCAAGAGGGCGAAGTCAGGAAAGACCGGTGATCTGGCCCTCCGAGTCCAGATCGATGCGCTCGGCCGCGGAATGTGCGGGAAGCCCGGGCATGGTCTGGGTTTCGGCGCAGACGGCGACGATCCAGCCTGCGCCGGTGTAGGGACGAAGCTCGCGCACCGGTAGGACGAAGCCGCGCGGGACGCCCGCCTGCTCTGGGTCGTGGGACAATGAGAGGTGCGTCTTGGCCATGCAGACGGGCAGGCGCCGCACCTCCGCCGAGAGTTTCGAAAGCTGGGCCGCGGCGAGCGGCGACATGTTGATGCCCGCCGCGCCGTAGACACGCCTGGCGACCGTTGCGATCTTCTCCTCGACCGGGGCATCGAGGTCGTAGATGAAAGTCGGCGCGGTGTCGCGGCGAGCTGCATCGGCGACGACTTCGGCGAGCTCGATCGCGCCTTCCCCACCTCGTGCAAATCCGTCGCAGAGCTCGGCCGCAAACGCCCCGTGCTCGAGCGCGAGCATGTTGACCGCCTGTAGTTCGTCGGCAGTGTCGCGCGGGAAGCGGTTTACGGCGACGACCGCCTTCAGCCCGAACGCCTCGACGATCTTAAGGTGCGCAGCCAGGTTCGCGGCCCCGCGCTCGAGCGCCTTCAGGCCTCCGCCCTCGTCGCCGCCCGCGCGCTTCATCGCCTTCGTGGTCGCGACGAGCACGACCGCTGCCGGGAAGATTTCGCCGGCGCGGCAGACGATGTGCATCAGTTTCTCGAACCCGAGGTCCGACCCGAATCCCGCCTCCGTAACCACGAAGTCTGCGAGCTTCAAGCCGAGGAGGTCGGCAGCCAGCGAGTTGTTGCCGTGGGCGATGTTGGCGAATGGACCGCAGTGGACAATGGCCGGGTTGCCCTCCAGCGTCTGGACGAGGTTGGGTTTGGCGGCATCTCGGAGCAGGACGGCCATCGTTCCGGCCACCTCCAGCTGTTCTGCCGTCACCGGCTCTCCTCCGACGGTCTCAGCAACGGTGATCGCGCCGAGCCGCCGTCGGAGATCGTGGAGGTCGCCGGCGGACGCCAGCACCGCCATCACCTCCGAGGCCGCAGTGATGTCGAACCCCGTCTCCCGTGGGAACGGCCCTTCTTCGCCGACGCCGATCGAGATGCGGCGCAGAAGACGGTCCTCGATGTCGAGGCACCGCCGCCACGTGATCGTCGCGGGGTCGATCCGGAGCTCGTTCCCGTGCACGAGGTGCGCATCGACCGCCGAGGCCAGGAGGTTGTTCGCAGCGGCGATCGCGTGCAAGTCGCCCGTGAAGTGGAGGTTGATGTCCTCCATCGGCACGACCTGCGCCCGCCCGCCGCCGGTTCCCCCGCCCTTGGCTCCCAGTACCGGCCCGACTGACGGCTCGCGCAAGCATGCGAGCGGGCGCTCGCCGATCCTGGCGAGTCCATCGCTCAGCGCGACGGCCGTCGTCGTCTTGCCCTCACCCGACTTCGTCGGGGTCATGGCGGTGACGGCGACGAGCTTCCCCTCCGGCCGACCCGCGAGCGAGCCGAGGAGGTCGAGGCCGAGCTTGGCCTTGTGCTTGCCGTACAACTCGAAGTCCTCGCGCCCGAGCCCCAGGTCGGCCGCAACAGCGGTGATCTCCCTCGGCTCGAGGCGACGAGGTGCATTGGGCACTGTGGTGGCCACATCCGGACGATGCCTCCGCATCGATGCCCGGGCATCGGGGTGCGCGCTGATCCTCCATCGCGGGAAAACCGAAGCTCGGACGGCTTGGACGCCGGTTGATCGCAGACCGAGTTCTCGTCCGCGCTCAGGCGCCCGGTCGTCAGCCGGTGCGGTTCCGCTCGTGGCCGTAGCCGCGCAGTGAGACGACCCACGTGGCGAAGAACGCGAACAGTGCCACGGGAATCACCGACGGAAGCGTGGTGTGATCGCCCCCGGCACCAGTGGTCTCGAGGTTCGGCCCGTAGACGGCCGCGAACAGCACGGAAAGCCAGATTACGACAATCGCCAGCGTCGTCCACATCTCGGGGACGAGGAGCTGCAACGACCAGCTCGGCCTCTCCTGGACGATCCGGGACGGCTCGTGTGACGTGGTTGTCGCCATGTCGCACCTCCTTTCACCCGCACGCTCGCACAAGGCGTACCGCGCCGCCTCCGCGGCCGCCCCGAATGCACTGCTCGAAACTACGGACAACCGCCACACCGCCGCGGCGTGCGTATGCGCCCAAGCCAGCGCGCGCGGCCTGTGGCTTGCTTTCCAGGACCGACGCCATAGTTGGTTTGATCGCACAGAACTGGAGGAGGCCAGATGGGCGACAGGCGACGCGCGGGCGATTCCTCCCCTCTCGCTTCGGCCGTGGGGCACTTTGGCATCGCCGAAGTCGAGGTGAGCGGCTTCCGCAGCGCCCGCGAAGTCGCGTTTGCGCCCGGCCCGTTGTGTGCGCTGGTGGGCGAGGCGAACGCCGGAAAGTCGAATCTGCTCGCGGCGATCCGCGCCGCCCTTGATCCCGCCGCGGCGCCGCTGATTGCCGCCGATGCGGCCGTTGGCGGCGACGGAACGATCTCGATCTACATCCGGCTTGCCGACGGGGGCGAGGTGGCACTCGCCGGCACGCCGCAGCGCCATACGCTCGACCGCCCATCCTCGGGTCCGCCCGTTCTCTTCCTTCCAGCCGCCGCCCGCTCGAGCGTGTTGCTCGCGGACGGCAAGCCCGTCAACGCCGAGGCGGCACGCGCAGTCGACATCTTCCAGAGCGCGCTTTCGCAGCGAGGGCCGTCGTCGGCGGCGCCGGCGCTTGCCGTCGTCGAGGCGCTTGAGGCGTGCTGCGCATCCGGCGTTCGCGGGCTCGTGTTGTTGATCGAGGAGCCGGAGCTGTACCTGCGCCCGCAGGCGGAGCGCTACCTGTACCGGTTGTTACGTCAGTTTGCAGACGGAGGGAACCAGGTCATCTACTCGACGCACTCGCCGTCGTTTCTCAGCGTCGCACGCCTCGACGAGCTCGTCTTCATCGAGCGGGTACAGAAGGGAACGCGCGCGTTGCAACCCCGTCCCGTCACTCCAGGCGAGGACTTCAGAGTCCTCACCGAGTTCGACGCCGCGCGCAGCGAGCTCTTCCTCGCGCACGCTGCCGTGCTCGTGGAGGGCCAAACCGAGAAGCTCGCTCTTCCCTTTGTCTTTGCTGCGCTCGGCTACGACCCCGACCGCGAGGCGATCTCGATCGTCGAGTGCGGCGGCAAGCCGAACATGCCGCTCTTCGGACGGATCTGCCGCGTCGTTGGTGTGCCGTTCGTGGTCGTCCACGACAGCGACGCCCGACCGGGCCGCAAGCCGACCGCGGCCGATAAGGCGCTAAACGCGCTGATCGCAGAGACCGCGGGCTCCGAGCGGCTTGTCGTCCTCGAGCCGGACTTCGAGGCTGTTGCAGGCCTCAAGGGGCATAGTCACAAGCCCGAACGAGCCTGGCGCCGCTTTGCGGCGCTCACGGCCGCCGAGATCCCCGCGCCACTCGCGCGCGCCGCGAAGCTCGCCGTCTCACTCGCTCGGGATCGGTGAGAAGGCGGTTGCCGTACGGCAGCCCTTTCGGGTCGCCGGCACGTGCTTGCCTGGCGCTCCGAGGACGGCAACTGGGTCTGGACGTTCGTTTTGGAAGAGACGGGAGGCACGACCAGGCTGATCAGCCGCAACCGCTTCCGCCTGGCCACACTCGCTGCACGGATCGGCATGCTGCCGATGGAGCCGGGCTCGCTCATCATGGAGCGGAAGATGCTGCACGGGATCAAGGAGCGCGCCGAGCGGCTGTCTCGCGAAGTAGACGTCCGGAGTCCATACTGACCCCACGTTCAGGCGTGTCTGACATGCCGCCTTGAGCGACCACCAGAACAGGAGGTAGGGCATGGATACCCGCAGGATTCTCGAGATCGGCGGAATCGTCGCCGGCGTCGTCATGATCGCCTTCGGCGTCGGATCGCTCGCCCTGGGCATCAACGCGCGCAACACCGTTAGCGACGAGCTGAAGCGAGAGTTCATCGTCGGTTCGGAGGACATGAACCCGGACGACACAGAAGCGGCCGTGGCGGAAGCTGGTCTCACCGACGTGGACATTCCGTCGTGCGACGTGGCGGAGAAGGAGATCGAGAACGGGAGCGACGCGCGTTGCTTCGCCCAGTACATGCGCATCCACGCACTCGAGTCCTCGGGCGGCAACACCTACGCGCAGATGGGGCGCTACGTCTCCGCGGCGAGCCCGGACGACCCGAAGGGAACCAGCGACGAGGCGGCAGCCGCGAAGGACGAGGAGGGCGAGCCGATCCCGAACGGCGCCCGCAACACGTGGGTGACCGAGACTGCGCTCGCGACAGCGCTCAACGTCTCCTACATGGCGGAGCAGATCGCGCTGTTCAGCGTCGTCGTCGGAATCGCGCTGCTACTCAGCGGTATCGGCTTCATCATCCTCGCATTCGCCGTTCTCGGAGGAGGTCGACGCAAGTCCACAGCCGCTTGAGCGGTCGGCCCGCGCGAGTGAAGATCAGTAGTTAGTCGCCACGAGTAGGGGTTTTGCGCCGATGCCCGCGTCCCCAGCGGGAGCGATGCTCTCGCCATCGGATCGTAAAACTCGACAGAGGAGGAATCATGGCTGTCCGCGTAGCCATCAACGGCTTCGGACGAACCGGTCGCGCAGCGTTCCGAGCCGCTTTCGAGTCGGGCGCCGACATCGAGTGGGTCGCGATCAACGACGTCGCCGATCCGGCGATGCTCGCTCGACTGCTCAAGTACGACACCGTCTACGGACCATTTGCCGGCACAGTCGAGGCGACTGAGGGCGCAATCGTCGTCGACGGCAGTCGAATCGTCACACCGATGAAGGCCGATCCCGCTCTCCTACCCTGGGGCGAGCTCGACGTCGACGTCGTTGTCGAGTCGACCGGACGCTTCCGGAACCGCGCCGACGCCGCGAAACATCTCCAGGCAGGCGCGAAGAAGGTGATCATCTCCGCTCCGGCCAAGGAGCCGGACGTGACGGTCGCTCTTGGTGTCAACTTCGAAACCTACGACCCCGATCTGCACGACATCGTCTCCAACGCGTCGTGCACGACGAACTGCCTCGCGCCCGTCGCGAAGGTGCTGCACGAGGCGCTCGGCATTCGCCACGGACTGATGACGACCGTGCATGCCTACACCGGAGACCAGCAGTTGCTGGACGGACCGCACAAGGACTACCGTCGCGCGCGCGCTGCGGCGGCGAACCTCGTGCCCACGTCGACCGGTGCGGCTAAAGCGATCGGACTCGTCGTGCCGGCCCTCGCCGGAAAGCTCCAGGGCTTCGCCGTGCGCGTCCCGGTGCCGACGGGATCGATGGTCGACCTAACCGTCGAGATGAAGCGCGAGACATCCGTCGACGAGGTGAACGCGCTCTTCGAGGAGCGCGCCGACCACGACGAGCTCGCCGGCATACTCCGCTACAGCGAGGAGCCGCTCGTCTCGTCCGACATCATCAAGTCGCCGTACTCGTCCATCTTCGACGCACCGCTGACGATGGTGATCGATGGCACTCAGGTGAAGGTCGTCGCCTGGTACGACAACGAGTGGGGGTATTCGAACCGGCTAGTCGAGCTCGCTCAGCGCGTGCTGACCCCGGTGCCCGCGCACGTGTAACGCAGAGCCAGGGCGCGCGCGGCCCGGCTGCGTAAGCGTTGCGGGTTATCCGGAGGGAGATCCGTGGTCCCACTGATGGCCGCAGACGACGGTATGGGCACGCTCGAGGCGTCAATAAGGGAGGCTCAAAATGCCAATCGTCTCGCCAACAGATGCACTGATTGTCGTACTGGTGGTCGCAATCTGGTTCGCGGGGATCGCAGCGCTCTTCTTCCTCGCAGATCAGCTCAGCCACATCCACCACCGCCACTGATCGCCACGATCGCGGCACTCGACGAGCGGCGGCACGAGACCTGGGCGACCGCCGCCTAAAGGTGGCGGCGCCCAGCTCGCGTGTGGTGCAGCCTCGTGAACGTTCCTGCGGGTTTACGGCAGCTCGTCGGGATACGCTCAAGCTGTGGAAGCCGCTAGCACCGCGCAGGAACGCCTGCGAGCCCTCCTCGATGCGGGGATCGCGCTCTCCTCCGAGCTTTCGCTTGACGCCGTCCTCCTGAAGATCGTCGAAGCAGCGGCCGAGCTGACCGGCGCTCAATATGCGGCCCTCGGCGTGATCGACCGGACCGGCCACGGCCTCGAACGCTTTATCGTCACGGGCATCGATGCCGAAACGCAGGCGCTGATCGGCGAGCTGCCCCACGGACTAGGGATCCTCGGTGCTGTGATTCAGGACGCGAAACCCCTGCGCCTCCACGATCTCTCCAGCGATCCGCGCTCGGTGGGCTTTCCACCCAACCATCCGCCCATGAACACGTTCCTCGGCGTCCCGATCCGGCTGCGACGCGTAGTCTTCGGGAACCTGTATCTCACGGAGAAGCACGGGGGCGAAGACTTCACCGAGGAGGACGAAGAGCTCACGCAGCTGCTTGCCGCCCAAGCTGCCGTGGCGATCGAGAACGCGCGGCTCTATGAGTCGGTCACCCGCTGGTCGAAGCAGCTCGAGGCGCTCCACGAGGTCTCGACGGCGATCTCGGAAGAGACGGATCTCATCCGTCTACTCGAGCTCGTTGCCAACAGCCTGCGCGAGCTGGTCGATACGCGTCTGGTGACGATCGCTCTTCCTGCCGCGGACGGCGATCTCATCGTGCGTGCGGCAGCAGGCGAGAACGCCGACTCGCTTCGCGAAGCCCGGCTCTCGCGAAGCGAGTCGAAGATGGGCAAGGTCCTAGAACGTCGCCGCAGCGAGCGGGTTGATTCGATCATTGAGGATCTCGAGGTTGACCAGGAATTTGCGCGGCGGATCCAGGCGACGACAGGTCTCTACATTCCGCTCGTCGGCCACGACCGGCCGCTCGGCGTGATCTCTCTCCATGACAAGCTCGGGCCGGACCCCCGGTTTACAGACGCTGACCTGCGGCTGGCGGAGACTTTCGCGCCCCGAGTGGCTACGGCCGTGGAACTATCCGAGCGCGTAGCTCGGGACGCGCTGCGGCGCGTCGTGTCGGCGCAGGAACTCGAGCGGAAGCGGCTGGCCCGCGAGTTGCACGACGAGACGGGGCAGGCGCTGACGTCGATCCTGCTCGGCCTCCAGTCAGTTGAGGATCTACCTCCGGACGCGGATCCGAGGAAGGCGATCGCCGATCTGCGTGACCTAGTCGTAGCCACGCTGCAGGACGTTCGGCGCCTCGCGGTTGAGCTGCGGCCGAAAGCCCTCGACGATTTTGGCCTCGTCCCGGCCCTCGAGCGTTTGGTCGAGAGCTTCGGCGAGCAGACCGGGGTCCAGGTCGATTTCGTCGAGCAGCTCGGGCCAGCGCGACTCCCCGAGGAAGTCGAGACCGCGCTCTACCGCATCACACAGGAGGCCCTGACGAACGTCGTCAAGCACGCGCAGGCTCGCCGAGTCAGCGTCGTGCTTACCAAGCGAGAGGGATCCGTGACAGTGCTGATCGAGGACGACGGGAAAGGGTTCGAGCGCTCGCGCGACGGCAGCGGTCTCGGGCTCCTCGGTATGAACGAACGGTTGACCCTGATCGATGGTCGGCTCACTGTCGAGTCACAGGAGGGCGCTGGGACGACGATCGCGGCCGAGGTGCCGCTCAGATGAACAAGAAGCCGGTGACCACCAAGATCCTGATTGTCGACGACCACGCAGTCGTCCGATCGGGCTTGCGAATGCTCCTCGACGACCACGAGGACCTGGAAGTCGTGGGCGAAGCTGGCGACATGCGGGGCGCCGTCTTCGAGGCTCGATCGCTCAAGCCGGACGTGGTCCTGATGGATGTGGTCATGCCCGGTGACGATGGCATTGCAGCAACCGCGGCGGTGCTCCGTGAGGTTCCCGACGCCAAGGTGCTGGTGCTGTCCATGCAGGATGACGCGCGGTATGTGCACGAGGCCTTCGCTGCCGGGGCGAGTGGATACGTCCTCAAGGAAGCGGCTCACACCGAACTGGTGGGTGCCGTCCGTGAGGTGGCCGGCGGAGGCCGGTACGTGCATCCGGAGCTCGGCGCACGTCTCGTCGCGGCCCAGGCAGAAGACCGCGCGAAGGCCGAGGCAGACCCGCTGTCCGACCGTGAACGCGAGGTCTTGCGAATGCTGGCTCTTGGGCACACCAATCAGGAGATCGCGAAGAGGCTCTACCTGTCAGTGCGAACCGTGGAAACGCACCGTGCTCATGTCATGCAGAAGCTGCGCCTGGAGACCCGCGCCGAGCTCGTCCACTATGCCCTCGAGCAGGGTCTGCTCGAAGAGCCCGAAGCCTGAGCTCGACAGCGGAAAAGCCGAACCCAGATTCGGTCATTTCCACGATGGCGGCCCCTCGGCGCGCCGAGATCCTTGAAGAAACAAAAGGAGGCTGAGATGTCCCGCCATCGTGAACATTCCACGCCGAGCTGTTGGACGACCGAGTACTCGCTTCGGAACTGCGAGGGGTACGCAGTGATCGAGGGCGCGACTTCGATCGGTTACGTTGAGGCCGTCCTCGAGAGCGATGAAGGAGTGCATTCGCTCCTCGTCCGGGTCGGGAATGTCTTCAATCGCCTGGTTGCCTTTCCGTTCGACTCGGTCGAAGCGGTCGATCCGACTGCGGAGCGCGTCTACGTTTCGTTGGCTCCAGCCGCGCCAAACGAGCAGCTCCTGATTCCTGCGCTGGCCTGACGCTTACGTTTGCGGATTTCCCGCAACGTGGCTCCGGCCCGACCCCGATGCTGCACCGGCGGCGTTTCGACAAGCTGCGACCATGAGGACGAGCTATGCCGTGACCTGGCAAGAGCCCTCCTGCGGGTCCCAGTCGGGGAAGCTCGAGCTGGGGCGGCAGGGCATGATCTTCGAGGGCTCGTCCGGGAACGGTCCTGTCCGCACGGAGGTCGGCTACGACGAGATCTCGACGATCCAAGTTGCGCGTGCTCCCGGAGATCGGCTGGCCGGCCGGCCCACACTCTTGCTGGAACGTGGCGGCAACGCACCGATCCGCATCGCTTCCATTGCGCAGACCGGGATCGTGTCCGAGCTCGCAGAGCACCTCGCAAAGGTGCTGCTTGAACAGAGGCCGAAAATGAGCCGGTTAGCCGTCGTCGTTCCGCTGCGGGATGGCGCGCGCGACCGCGCGCAGTCGCTGATCCGCGCGGGGCCACCCTTCGACCTCGAAAAGAGTGGCCTCGAGAGCCACTACGTGTTTGTCACCGACTCGGAAGTCGTGTTCCTCTTCGCGGGAGAATCTCGGGCGGCGATCGAGCGCCTCGCGGGTGAGGCTCACCTCTGGACGGTTGCGAGCACCTGGAAAGACCTACTCGCAGGCCCGCCTCGGATTGCCGAGGACGCGTACGCCTGGGTGCAGCCAAAAGGGCTGGACGGAACGACCTTCGCGTCGACGCCGGGACCCGGCGACAGCGAGGGTGGCGACCTCTTCCAGCCGTAGACCGGCCAGTAGCGACCGCCCTCCTCGGGCAGGCTAGTCCTAGGTGTGGTCTGCTCGACGAGCGAGGCCACGCAGGCTGCGGCCAAGGAGACGACCAGCAGGAACGCGACCGCGGTCAGGCCGGTTGCGTACCAGGTCACTTGTCGTGTGAGCTCGAGCATCAAGGCCTGAGGGCATCGGCGTCTTTCCGCAGATCGGCGCGGAAAAGCCGCGCCTAGAGCCCGAGTAGATCCCGCACAGCCGCGGAGAGCACGAGCTCCTCGCGCGCAGGCACTACTTCGACGGAAAAATCGCCCAGGAAGCGCAGGCGCTCCACGACTGCGTCTCTGACGTCAGCTCGATTTTCGCCGACGCCCCCCGAGAAGGCCAGCAAATCCAGCCCGCCCAAAGCAGTCGCCATCTGCCCGGCGGCGACGGCAACGCGGTACGTGAAGACGTCGAGCCCGAGCGGATCGTCGAGTCCGCCGAGCGCGATGAGGCCGGACTCGTGCTCGAGAGCGCGGTCGAGCTCAACGACGGAGAGGCGTCGCTCTCGCAGGAGATAGAGGAGGGCGCCCGGGTCCACGGAGCCCGAGCGCGTCGCCATTGGCACCCCTTCGAGCGGGGTGAAGCCCATGGTGGTGTCGATCGAGTACCCACTGCGGATCGCCGTCACGGAACAGCCTCCGCCGAGATGGCACACGACCAAGCGCTCGGCCGCCACCTGCGAGGCCACCCATTGCACGGCGAGCCCGTGGAAGCCGTACCTGCGTACGCCCCAGTCCTCACGCCAGCGTCGCGGGACTGCGTAGGTCGCCGCGGCCTCCGGGATCGACGCATGGAAGGCCGTATCGAAGACGGCGACGTGCACGAGGTCAGGCAGGGCCTCTTGCGCCTCCCGTATCGCCCGCAAGGCCGGCTGGTTGTGTAGTGGAGCGAGCGGGATGAGCTCCTCGATCGCCTCGATCACGGCGTCGTCGACGACAACCGGCTCGCGGAACGTCGGACCGCCGTGGACGACGCGATGGCCGACCGCGTCCGCGCGCTCGAACGACGCGACCACTCGGGCCTCGTTTCCGCTCACGAGGTGGCGCTTCAGGCTCGTCGAACCGGCGTTCACGGTGAGGACGACCGATTGCTGCTGCACGTCCCTCCAATCATCGCCTAGGCTCGGCCACATGGATGCGATGGACGTCGAGTGGACTCGCCGGCGCCTGGTCGCGGCCAATGGGGGCTACGAGATCGTGCACACCTCGCCGGGGCTGGAGGTCGGGGTCTACGTGCTTGTCGCTCCCGAGCCCGACCACCAGGAGGCGCACGAGGACGACGAGCTCTACGTCGTGCTGGAAGGTCGCGGCGTGCTCACGATCGAAGGGGATTCGATGACCGTCGAGGAGGGCAAGGCCGCCTTCGTCCCTGCAGGGGCGGACCATCGGTTTACCGGCTACGAGGGCCTGAGCGTCCTCGTCATCTTCGCGCGCCACCGCCAGTAGCGCCGGCTCAGTAGTTCGCCGAAACAACACGGCGGAGCCCCCCGGATGGCGCCGCCGCCGGCGCAGTCCAACGTGGACCTGGCATCAAACGAAAGGTCTGTGATGACTGTTCAACTCGAACGCAGCCCCGTGAAGGCGCCGGCCCAGGAGCCGGTGGAGGCCATCGTCGAGGCGCGCCAAGTCGACAAGACGTACGACACCGGCAAGGTCGAGGTTCACGCCCTTCGCGACGTAACTTTCTCGGTTGCGCGTGGTGAGATGGTCGCGATCATGGGCCCGAGCGGGTCCGGGAAGACAACACTTCTCAACTGCCTGTCCGGTCTTGATGCGATCGACTGCGGCGAGGTGCTGATCGAGGGAGTTGCGCTCAGCGACATGTCAGACCGCGAGCGGACCGACTATCGCGCGCGCCGCATGGGCTTCGTCTTCCAGTTCTACAACCTGATGCCGGTTCTGAGCTCGGTCGAGAACGTCGAGCTGCCCCTCCTCGTCGCGCGCGTCTCCCCGAAAGAGGCGCGGCGCAAAGCACTGGAGGCGCTCGATCTCGTCGGGCTCGCCGACTGGGCGGAGCACGTGCCGGATGAGCTTTCCGGCGGACAGCGCCAGCGGGTCACGATCGCACGCGCGCTCGTCAACAATCCGGCCATCGTCTGGGCCGACGAGCCGACGGGCGATCTCGACAGCGAGAACGCAGACGAGATCGTCGCGCTGATGCGCCGGCTCAATCAAGAACACGGCCTGACGTTCCTGATCGTCACGCACGACATCGGCGTCGGCCGCAAGACCGATCGCATCGTCCGCATGGTGGACGGCCAAATCGTCAACGAAGAAGTGCTGGAGGTGAGGTGAGCATGGTCGCTCGAGCGACAATGGCCGAGATCGACCCCGTCCGGATGAGCATCGACGACGCGGTCGAGCTGTTCCGCGAATCGGTGCTCCCGGCCCTACATGATCAGGAGGGATACGAAGGTGTCTACGTCCTCCTTTCCGACGAGGGCAAGGCGCTCGTACTGACCTTCTGGTCGACCGAGGAGGCCGCTGACGCCGGAATCGCAGGCGGACGTGGCTTCTACGCAGAGCAGGTCGAGAAGTTCGTGACTCTCTATCGCGCGGCGCCGGGACGTGAGACGTACGAAGTCGTGCTGGCCGATGCGCCACAAGGCTCGATCGCATGAACGAGCTCTTCGGCATCCCGATGGACAAGCTCGTTGTCGTCCTCGCTGTCCTCGTCACCGTCGCTCTCGGAGCCGTGGGGGCGCTCGCGTTGCGGAATCGCGTGCTCTTCAAGCTCGGTGTCCGCAACATGCCGCGGCGGCGTGGGCGAACGGCTCTGATCATCGTCGGCCTGATGCTCGGCACCACGATCATCGCGGCAGCGCTCACGACCGGAGACACGATGAGCCATACGATCCGCGCGACGTCGACAAAGGTGCTCGGGGAGACCGACGAGGTCATCTCGGCCCGGGGCGCCGCAGAAGACATCTCCGGAGAGCTTGGCCAGGCGACCGGCACCGGTTACTTCGATGCTCAGGTCGTAGAGCGCATCGAGTCGGCTCTCGGTCCGGAACTCACGGACGGTGTCACCGGCGCGATCATCGAGGAGGTCGCGCTCCAGGCGCCGGCGACTCGGCAGACAGAGCCAACGGTCATCCTCTTTGCCCCCGATCCGGCCCGCATGAAGGGCTTTGCCCCGATTCGAGACGTCGACGGCGGGAAGGTCTCGCTCAACGACCTTGGCCCGCGCGAGATCTACCTCAACGACCGGGCCGCCCGCGACCTGCGCGCGGAATCGGGCGATCGGGTGATGATTTTCGTCGGCGAGACCCAGGTCGCGGTTCGAGTGCGCCAGGTCGTCCACTTCGATGGCGCCGGAACAGCCGATGCGGCACTGCTCGTGCCCCTCGATCGGGCACAGACTCTGCTGGCCAAGCAAGGCCGCATCAAGCACGTGCTCGTCTCGAACCGCGGCGAGGGGAACGACGGCGTAGGGCTCTCGGACCAGGTCGCCGAAAGCCTGCGGCCGACCACCGCTGTGCTCGGGCTCGAGGTCGTGACGGCGAAGCAGGACGCGATTGCCGACGCCGACGCGGCCGGCAACTCCTTCATGTCGCTCTTCACGACGTTCGGCACGTTCTCGATCGCGGCCGGAATCCTCCTCATCTTCCTGATCTTCGTCATGCTCGCCGCCGAACGGCGTGGTGAGCTCGGCATCGCTCGCGCCGTCGGGACGAGGCGCACTCACCTCGTCCAGATGTTCGTGTTCGAAGGCGCTGCCTACGACGTCGTGGCGGCCGTGATCGGCGCCGCGCTAGGGGCAGTCGTCGCCTACGGGATGGTCATTGCCATCGCGAGCGCCTTCGGCGCAGAAGACTCTGACGCGGGCCTTCAGGTCGAGTACGCAGTCGCGTGGCGCAGCCTCGTGGTCGCTTTCGCCATCGGGGTGTTGCTGACGCTCGTCGTCGTTGCTGTCTCCGCCTGGCGCGTGAGCGTGATGACGATCTCGACCGCGATCCGCAATCTTCCCGAGCCGCCCAGCTCGAAGAAGAGCCGCCGCTGGATCCTGGCTGTGCTCGGCCTCGCGCTCGGCGCGTTCATCGCGATGAGCGGCGCGGCGGCCGATGCGGCAACGGCTCTCATGCTCGGCATCTCGCTCGTGGTGATCTCGCTGGTTCCGATCCTGCGCCTGCTCGGAGCTTCGGAGCGGCTCGCGTACACGGCCTGTGGCCTGGCACTTGTTGTGCTGATGCTCATGCCGTGGGAGGCATGGGAGGCCGTGTTCGGCCAGATCTCGATGGACTTCTCGACGTGGATCATCTCCGGCCTCATGACGGTCATCGGGGCAGTCTGGGTGATGGTCTTCAACGCCGACCTCCTGCTCCGCGGCGCAAGCCTCGTCTTCGGCCGTGCGCCGAGCCTGGCGCCGGTCGTACGGCTGGCGATGACGTATCCGCTCAAGGCCCGATTCCGCACGGGGGCGACCCTCGCGATGTTCACGCTCGTCGTCTTCACGCTCGTTACCGGCACTGCGGCACCGGGCTCCTTCACCGCAGCCCTCGACAACGTCGAGGAGTTCGGCGGAGGCTTCCAGGTACGCGCAGGCACCTCGGCCGGCGCGCCGATCGCCGACATGCGTGCCGCCCTGCAAGCTGCCCCTGGGATCCGCGCGACCGACTTCCCGGTGGTCGGGAGCCAGTCCGTGTTGTCGGTCAAGGCTCGACAGTTGAGCGCAGAGCGGCCGGCTGAAAGCTACGTGGCGCGCGGTCTCGACCGTTCGTTCCTCGAGCATACGACGTTCGGTCTCGGCGCGACGGCCCGCGGCTACGGGTCTGCGCGAGAGGTCTGGGACGCAATGGCGGACCGGCCGGGCCTGGCGGTCGTCGACGCCACGGTGGCGCCGCGTCGCGACAACTGGGGCTTCGCGATACCGCCGGACTTTCGGCTCAGCGGCTTCTACGTCGAGGACGGTGTGTTCGACCCCGTTCCGATTCAGATGCGCGATCCACAGACCGGCCGGACGCTGCGGCTGACGGTCATCGGCGTCCTCAAGGACGGGGCGCCGCTCGAGATGGTCGGGATCTCGGCCTCGCAGGCGACCCTCCAGCGCGCATTTCCGGGACGGTTCCTGCCGACGATCCACTACTTCGCGCTGGCGCCGGGTGTCGATGCCGAAGACGCCGCTGCTCGACTGGAATCAGCGTTCCTCGCGCGTGGCATGGAAGCCGAGTCGATCCAGAAGGTCGTCGACGACGCCGTCGCCGCCAGCCTCACGTTCAATCGACTCATCCAGGGCTTCATGGGACTCGGGTTGATCGTCGGCGTCGCAGCGCTCGGAGTGATCAGCGCTCGGGCAGTCGCCGAGCGGCGTCAGCAGATCGGGGTCCTACGGGCGATCGGCTTCCGGCGCGGAATGGTGCAGGCCGTCTTCCTTCTCGAGTCGTCCTTCATTGCACTCACGTCGATCGTCGTCGGGACGGGACTCGGCCTGCTCCTCACATACGAGATCGTCCTCGACTCGAGGAAGTCGCCGAGCTGGGAGAACATCACCCTGGTCGTGCCCTGGGTGAACCTCGGCGTCATCTTCCTCGTCGTCTACCTCGTCGCGCTGGCCGCGACCGCCGCACCTGCGCTCCGAGCGTCCCGGATCCGGCCGGCTGAGGCGCTCCGTTACCAGTGAAGTGACTTATCTCCGTGCGAAACTGTCTCTGGAGAAGGAGGAGCCGTGGAACAGATCGCTATCCTCGCACGCTTGAAGCCGGGCGCCGAGCCGCGCGCTGCGGAGCTCATCGCGAAAGGCCCACCCTTCGATCCCGGCGAGCTCGGCATCACGAGGCACAGCGTCTACCTGGCCGCCGACGCGGTCGTCTTCGTGTTCGAGGGGCACGAGGTGGAATCGGCAGTCGACGATCTGGTCGAGGATCCGTTCCGGTGGATGGTGAACCAGGCGTTCGACGCGTGGCGCCCCCTCGTGGACGGCGACCCGAGGATCGCGCGCCCTGCTTATGTGTGGGAGTCATCAGGCGAGCAGATCGAGCGGTAGGCTCGGCCTGTGACGACCAGAGAGCGGACAGCAGCCGAAACGGAGCCATTGTCGGCTGACGAGTTGCAGCTGATCGACGCGTACTGGCGCGCGGCGAACTACCTCTCGGTCGGTCAAATCTTCCTGCTCGACAACCCGCTTCTACGGGAGCCCCTCGCCGCCGAGCACGTCAAGCCGCGCCTCCTCGGGCACTTCGGGACGACGCCGGGCCTCAACCTCGTCTACGCGCACCTCAACCGCGTGATCCAGGCGCGGAACCTGAGCGCGCTCTACATCACGGGACCTGGTCACGGAGGCCCGGGCCTCGTCGCGAACGCCTATCTCGAAGGCACCTATTCAGAGGTGTACCCCCAGGTGACGCGCGACGAAAACGGCCTGCGTGAGCTCTTCAGGCAGTTCTCCTTCCCCGGAGGAATCCCCAGCCACGTCGCGCCCGAGACTCCGGGCTCGATCCACGAGGGCGGGGAGCTCGGTTACGCGCTGACGCACGCGTACGGGGCCGCGTTCGACAATCCCGACCTCCTCGTTGCGTGCGTCGTCGGCGACGGCGAGGCCGAGACGGGTCCTCTGGCCGCCAGCTGGCACTCGAACAAGTTCCTGAACCCGAAGACGGACGGCGCGGTGCTGCCGATCCTCCACCTGAACGGCTACAAGATCGCCAACCCGACGGTCCTCGCACGCATCCCGGAGGAGGAGCTCGTGTCCTTCTTCGAGGGACACGGCTACCGCCCCCTTCTCGTCACGGGCGGCTTCGAGGGCGAGGAGCCGAGTGCCGTCCACGAACGGTTTGCGGCCGCGCTCGACGACGCCCTCGACGACATCGCCAGCATCCAGCACTCGGCTCGTACGGACGGGTTGAGCGGCCGGCCGACGTGGCCCGTGATCGTCCTGCGCACCCCAAAGGGGTGGACCGGCCCGAAGAAGGTGGACGGGCTCCCGGTCGAGGGCTCATGGCGCTCGCACCAGGTTCCCATGACCGATGTGCGCGACAACCCCGACCACCTGCGCGTGCTCGACGAATGGCTGCGGAGCTACCGCCCAGAGGAGCTCTTCGACGAGGACGGAGCGCTGGTCTCGGACCTCGCCACCCTTGCTCCAGAAGGCGACCGGCGGATGAGTGCGAACCCGCATGCGAACGGAGGTGCTCTGCTTCGCGACCTCGTTCTGCCCGACTTTCGCGACTACGCCGTGGACGTCCCGAGCCCCGCGACCACCATGGCCGAGGCTACACGGGTGCTTGGTCGCTTTCTCCGTGATGTGGTCACCCGCAACGAGGACAACTTCCGGCTCTTCGGGCCCGATGAGACGGCGTCGAACCGGCTCGGGGACGTCTTCGAGGTCACGGGTCGGACCTGGAACGCAGAGACGGATCCTTCCGACGAAGGCCTGTCGCCAGACGGCCGCGTCATGGAGATCCTTTCCGAGCACCTCTGCCAGGGCTGGCTCGAGGGCTATCTCCTCACCGGCAGGCACGGCCTCTTCAACTGCTACGAGGCCTTCATCCACATCGTCGACTCGATGTTCAACCAGCACGCGAAGTGGCTCAAGGTGACGCGGACGATTCCCTGGCGTCGCCCCATCGCGTCTCTGAACTACCTGCTGTCTTCGCACGTGTGGCGCCAGGATCACAACGGCTTCTCCCATCAGGACCCCGGATTCATCGACCACGTCGTGAACAAGAAGGCCGAGATCATCCGCGTGTACCTGCCGCCGGATGCGAACACGCTCCTCTCCGTCGCGGACCACTGCCTGCGCAGCCGCCACTACGTGAACGTGATCGTCGCCGGGAAGCAGCCGGCGCTCAACTATTTGTCGATGGAGGACGCGATCCACCACTGCACGCGCGGGCTCGGGATCTGGGACTGGGCCTCGAGCGACGACGGCGGGCAGCCGGACGTCGTGCTGGGCTGCGCCGGCGACGTGCCGACCCTCGAGACCATCGCCGCCGCCTCGATCCTTCGCGAGCATCTCCCTGACCTGAAAGTGCGGGTCGTGAACGTCGTCGACCTGATGCGTTTGCAGCCCGAGAGCGAGCATCCTCACGGGCTACCCGACCGCGAGTTCGACGCCATCTTCACGACCGATCGGCCGATCGTCTTCGCCTACCACGGCTACCCCTGGCTCATCCACCGCCTCACGTACCGGCGTGCGAACCACGAGAACCTCCACGTGCGTGGGTACAAGGAGGAAGGGACGACGACGACACCTTTCGACATGGTGATGCTCAACGACCTCGACCGGTTCCACCTGGTGGTCGACGTCATCGACCGTGTTCCGGGGCTCCGGGCCAAGGTTGCCGGGCTCCGCCAGCACATGTCGGACGAGCGTCTCCGCTACCGCGCCTGGACGCGGGAGCACGGCGACGATCATCCGGATGTGCGGGACTGGACCTGGGCGGCCGGCTAGCGAACGACCAGCACCGAGCTGGGCGCGCGATGCGCGAGCCGCTCGCTGACGCTGCCGAGGGCGGAGATGCCGTGCAGCCCACGGTTGCCCACGACGACGACGTCGCTCTCCTGCGAGGCCGCCAGCAGGGCGTCTAACGGCTCACGCTCGTCCCACTCCAGACCGGCCACGTCGCGCAGGCCCTCGATATCGACGGCCTTGCCCTCCATGGCAACGATCCGCCGCAACGGGATATGGAGCCGGTTGGCGAGGTCGAGAGCCGCGCTCAGGGCGTTTCGCGACTGTGTGGAGCCGTCGATTCCGACAGCCAGAGATGAGGGGAACGGCTTCGATCCTCGTGGTGGGCGCGCGATCAACACCGCGCACGGCGCTTCGTGAAGAAGGGTCGTGGCTGTGCCGCCGAGGACGATCCCTGCTGCCCGGCTGTGGCCGTGCGTCCCGAGGGCGACCAGGGTCGCGTGCGCGCGGGTGATCTCGCCGAGGAGCGATCGTGTGGGGTCACCCTGGACGAGGCGCGCATCAACGGCGTCGGACTGCTCCATCGCTCTCGCCAAGGCGTCTCGTGCGCCGGTTTGAACCTCGTCAACCACTCTGGAGGCCGCGTAGCCGGCGTGAACGGCGACCGACATGTCGGCGACTGCGAGGAGATGTAGCTTCCCGCCCGGCGCGAGCATTCGTTGCGCTTGCTGGAGTGCCTCGATGCTCTGCGGCGTGTCGTCGACGCCAACAACGATTCGCTCGAAGGTCCTCGAACTTGCCTCCATGCGTGTGATCTTCGCGGGGGATCTGCTCAAGGACATCCGTGCGTCCGCCCATCGTGTTCGCGGCAAACCCGCAGACGGCCGGCTACCAGGTCTTGCTGCGGGCGCGCTGGACTACCCTCCGGACGCGGACGCGGGCATCGACTACGACGATGCGGTCAGGGAGCGCGATCACGGGGTTGAGGTCGAGCTCGGCAACTTCGGGAAGGTCCAGTGCGAGGCGCGAGAGCCGGTGGAGAAGGTCGCGTAGGTCATCGGCGTTGCCCGCCGGGGCGCCGCGGTAGCCGGCCACCAGCCGTCCGGCTTTGCCCTCCTTGACGAGCTCCTCCGCGTCGGCGTCGGTCAGCGGAGCGATGCGAAACCCTGCTTCTCCGATTAGTTCTGCCAGGACCCCGCCCGGGCCGAACGCGACGAGCGGGCCAAACGTCGGATCCTGGACGATGCCGGCGAGCAACTCCGCTCCCTTCTCGACCATAGGCTGGACAAGAGCCGGAAGCCCGACGCGGGCGAGCGCCGCACGCACCTGCTCCTCATTCTCGACCCCGAGCGCGACACCTCCGGTCTCGGTCTTGTGCGCGCCGGCCTCTGCGGTCTTGACCGCGACCGGATATCCGAGCTCACGTGCGGCAGCGAGCACCTCGTCCTTGGTCTCCCCGACACGTTCTGGGACTAGCGGCACGCCGTACGCATCCAAGATCGCGCGCATTTCGTTCGGGTCGAGCCACCGCTCCTCGGCATCCTGGAGAGCTGCCTCTACGACCGCCCTCCCCTTCTGTGCGTCGACTCCGTCCACCGCAGGCACCGTGCCGGCCGGCCTTCGCAGCCACTCTGCGCGCCGCATGGCGAGCCCGAGGGCGCGAGCCGCCGACTCGGGGTAGGAGAAGACAGCGATGGAGTTCGTCCCGTGGAGAGCCGAGGGCATCCCGCCCTCACTGAGGATCGCTGCGAGCACTGGTTTGTCCGTCGGTCCAGCCTTCTCGACGGCGTCGATGATCGCCGCCGCGACCTCTTCGGCGCCGGCGATCACGGGTGGCACAAAGAGGACGATCACGCTGTCTACAAAGGAGTCCGCGAGCAAAAGAGGGAGGGCCAACCTGTACGTCTCCGCTGTGGCGGAACCCAGCATGTCCACCGGGTTGGCGACGCTTGCCTCTGCGGGAAGAACGGTCGAGAGGGCCGCCACCGTGCCGGAGTGGAGCGCGGGGAGCTCGAGTCCCTCCGCGTCGCACGCGTCGGCGGCGAGAATCCCGAGGCCGCCCGCGTTCGTCAGAATCGCAACTCTCCGGCCGCGCGGGAGCGGTTGCGTCGAGAGGAGGGCGGCGGCGTCGATCAGGGACTCGAGGGTTTCCGCTCTGAGCACGCCGGCCTGGTGGAAGAGCGCGTCCACTGCAGCCTCTGATCCTGCAAGGGCGGCCGTGTGCGAGCTGGCGGCGCGAGCGCCCGAGGCCGTCGTACCACTCTTCATGGCGAGGATCGGCTTGCGCCGCGCAACCCGCCGCGCGATCCGCCCGAACCGGCGCGGGTTCCCGAACGACTCGAGATACAGCAGCACGAGGTTCGTCTGCGAGTCCTGTTCCCAGTACTCGAGGAGATCGTTCGACGAGACGTCCGCCTTATTGCCGATCGAGATGAAAGCCGAGAGGCCGAGATTTCGTTCGGCCGCCTTTTCGAGCAGCGCGAGGCCGAGGGCGCCGCTCTGGGACGAGAAGCCGATCGTGCCGGGAGGAAGAGCGCGCGGGCCGAAGGTGGCGTTGAGACTGGCGCTCGAGACTGCGATTCCGAGGCAGTTCGGGCCGATCAGGCGTGCACCGTGGGCCCGGACGAGCGCAACGAGCCGCTCCTCGCGTTCACGCCCCTCGGTCCCGGTCTCGGCGAACCCTGCGGAAATGACGCAGATCGCCGTGACGCCATTCCGGAGAGCCGCCTCGACGGACTCGAGGACGTGCGCAGCGGGGACACAGACGATCGCGAGGTCGGGTCGCTCCGGCAGCTCGTCGACTCCGGCGTACGCGTGAACACCGGCAACGGGCTCACCGCCTCGGTTCACGGGGTACGCGGTTCCCGAGTACTCGGCTGCGAGGACGTTGCGGAAAAGGCGACCTCCGATCGACTCGCTTCTCGGGGATGCGCCGATCACAACGAGGCTCCTGGGTGCGAAGAAACCCCTTAGTGAGGCGACGACGGCAAGATGGTCGCGCTCGTCGACGTGAGACATGTACTCCTCTGTCGGCTCGATCGGGAACGTGACCTCCACCGTGCCGCCTTCGAAGGTGCGGCCGATCGCGAAGCCCGCCTCCTCGAAGACCCGCAGCATGGGTCGGTTCCCCGGAATGACCTCGGCCACGAAGCGCTCGATGCCGACGCTCGCCGCGCGCGCCGCGAGCCTCTCCAAGAGGCGCGTGCCGATCCCCCGCCCCTGGTGTGCGTCGGCCACGGCGAACGCCACCTCGGCCGCTGTCGGATCGCGCAGTCGCACGTAGCTCGCAAGCGCTACGACTTGCTCGGCTCCGGTCTCGTCGGCAAGCGTGCCGATCAAGTCGCCGTGGTCCCACCAGTCCGGGTCGAGGAATGGATCGACGAGCGCAGGGAGGATTGAAGGGGTGCCGTGGAAGCGGCGATAGAAGCTGTCCTCGGATAGTGAGGAGAGGAAATCTAGGACCGCTCCCTCATCCTTTGCGGAAGGCGAGCGCAAGCGCAGCGTTCCTCCGTCTCGCAGGATGACGTCGAGCGGCTCGCCCAGAAGTGCAGGTCGGGCGCGACTTGCGCGCCCGACCTGGGTCGAATCAGACACCTGCTCCGGCGACCGCTTCGTGCCGTGCCGGCTCGAGGTGAACCGGATGCGCGCTCAGGACGACCTTGAGCGCATTTGTCGTTGCTGCGTCGGCGAAGGTGTCGTAGGCCTGCTCGGTCTCGCCGAGCTCGAATCGATGCGTCGCGAACGGCGTCGGGTCGAGGCGGCCTTCGTCGATCAGCTTCATCAGCCGCGGAGTCGTGTTCGTGTCGACCAGCCCGGTCGTGATCGTTACGTCACGGATCCAGAGCTTCTCGAGGTGGAGCGTCGCCGGATCTCCGTGGACTCCGACGTTCGCCACGCGGCCGCCTGGACGGATGAGCTCCGTGCACAGTTCAAAGGTGCCGGGGATCCCGACCGCCTCGATGGCGACGTCCGCGCCCAGACCATTCGGTCAGCTCCATGATGCGTTCGAGGGCATTCTCGCGTTCGTTGTTGATTGTCACGTCGGCGCCGAACTTGCGCGCCTGGTCAAGGCGAGCATCCGCGATGTCGAGCGCAACGATCCGGCCGGGCGTGTAGAGGCGGGCGGTCATGATCGCGGCCAGGCCGATCGGCCCTGCGCCGACGATCGCGACGGTGTCACCGGGCTCGACCCCGCCGTTCAGCACCCCGACTTCGAAGGCGGTCGGGAGGATGTCGGCGAGGAAGAGGACCTGCTCGTCGGTGAGTTCGTTTCGGCATCTTGTACACGGAAGTGTCCGCGAACGGGACACGTGCGTACTCGGCCTGCACCCCGTTGATCAGGTGCCCGAGGATCCAGCCCGCCACCGCCGCACGCAGAGCCCGTAGTGGGCCTCCTTGCAGAAGCGGCAGCGTCCGCACGCGGTGATGCACGAGACGAGGACGCGATCGCCCTCGTCGACCGTCGTGACGGCCGCGCCCTTCGAGACCACCGTTCCTACGGCCTCGTGGCCGAGGATCCTGTCCCGGGCTCGACCTCCGGGACGTCTCCCTTGAGGATGTGGAGGTCAGTGCCGCAGATCGTCGACGAGTCGATCTTCACGACGATGTCGGTCGGTTCTTGGATTGTCGGATCGGGAACGGACTCCCAGGCCCGTTGACCCGGCCCGTGGAAGACGAGCGCTTTCATGGGTACTCCCTTCGGTTGCTCGCCTCAAGGCTCGCTGGACGGCCGCTGCAAGCGCTTCGGCAGTTGCACGGATCGTACTGCGGCTTTTCCGCAGAAGAAGGGAGCGACGCCGGGCCGTGCAGTTTTCCGCGCCCGGCGTCCTGGGGTCGGGAGCTATCGAGTGGCCTCGACCAATTCGCGCTCGGAGACTTCGCTCGCCACCGTTCTGCTTCATGGGCGGGATCGCGAGCACCGGACACGGCGCGCACGTGCAGCAGCTGCTGCGTCACGCTTCCGAGGAGCATGCCGGCGACGGCCGAATGGCCGTGCGACCCTACGACGATGAGGTCGGCACCCGTCTCCCGGGCAACGTCGACGATCTTGTCTCCGGCGTGCCCTGTGAGCCCCTTGACGAGCGTGAACGTCGTCGCGATGCCCTCGCTCTGCGTGTCTGCCACCTGCTTGCGGATCTTCTTCTCGAGCTCGTCGTCATCGGCGAAAGCTGAATGGCCGCCCGCGCGCCCGACGAGGAGCTCGTTGCAATGAAGGACGAGGAGCGAGCCTTCCGCGGCGAATGCCTTCGCATACGGCAGTGCCCGGTCGGCAGACTCCGATCCGTCAGTCGCCCAGATGATCTTCTCGAACATGGAATCCTCCTTGCTCAGCGCAGCCCGGGCGGTAGGTCGTAGGCACGAGGTGGGGCTGGCTCGGCCTCTTCGATCCGCCGGCGGAGCGAGAGCAGGTGCTCCGCGAGCGCGGGGTTCGTCGAGACCTCGGGACGGATGCCCGCGACGGAGCACTGTCCGTTGTCCCAGAGGCCGCAGCGATCCTCCGGACAAGCCTCGATCCGGCCCACCGCTTGCTGCAGTTGACAAAGTCGTTCCATTGCATCGATTGTCCTCCCGCGGGACGAAGCCGCCGTCCGTACCCGCACGGGTTCGTTTGCGGCCTTCTACGGGTTCGATCTGCGTCGAATCTCCGATGGCGGCGCAGACAGGGCCTGTGATCGTGGCCGGCATGGCCAACACCGGGCCTTCCCCCAACGGAAGCTCGCCGCACCGGGTCCTGATCGCCGGCGGCGGCGTCGCGGCGCTCGAGGCGATGCTGGCCCTCCGTGAGCTAGCCGGTCCGATCGTCGATGTCGAGCTCATCGCTCCGGAGCCGCACTTCTGGTATCGACCGCTCGCCGTTGCCGAGCCCTTTGGCCTCGGGAGCGTGCACCGGCTAGAACTGGCCCAGCTCTGCGAGCAGGCTGGGGCTGATTTCTCGCTCGGCACGCTCGTCGACGTCGACCACGCGCGCCGGCGCGTGCAAACACACCACGGTGAGCTTGCGTACGACTCGCTGCTCGTCGCGATCGGCGCCGTGGGCACGGAGGCGATTCCGGGCGCCTTCACGTTTCGCGGCCCCGCGGACTCGCACGCCTACCAACACCTGCTGACTGAGCTCGAGCAGGGCGCCGTGCGCCAATTGGTATTCGCTCTGCCCGGTGGACAGAGCTGGCCGCTACCGCTCTATGAGCTCGCGCTGCTGACGGCTGCCTTTGTGAATGCGCGGCAAATCTCGGGCGTGACCCTGACCGTGGTGACGCCGGAGGACCCGCCTCTCGCTCTCTTCGGTCCCGATGCGGCCGCCGCGCTCGTCGAACAGCTGGAGGCTCTCGACGTCGAGCTGACTACCGCGACCTACCCCGGCGCATTCGTCGACGGCAAGCTGGAAGTGATGCCCTCGGGTGAGCTTGCGGCCGACCGAGTCGTCACGCTTCCGCGCCTGGTGGGCCCGGGCATCGAAGGGCTGCCACAGGACCCCGCCGGCTTCATCCCCACGGACGAGCACGGCCGCGTCCAGGGTGTCGACGTGTTCGCCGCAGGCGATGCGACGACGTTTCCCATCAAGCAGGGCGGCCTCGCCGCCCAGCAGGCCGTCGCCGCTGCCCAGTCGATCGCAGCCGAGGCCGGCGCTGACCTCACTCCCGAGCCTTTCCGGGCCGTGCTGCGCGGGCTCTTGCTGACGGGCGGGTTGCCCAAGTTCATGCGCTCCAACCTCGCAGACTGGGGCAGCGACGCGTTCCTGCTCGACAGCGATCCTCTCTGGTGGCCCCCCGCCAAGCTTGCCTGCCGGTATCTGAGCCCATTCCTCGCCCAGCACGCCGACTACAAAGCCCTATCGGGCCCACCGCCCGCCGGGATCCCAGTCGAAATCGACCTCGGCGCGCGCATCGGGGAGTCTTCCTAGCGGCGTAAGGTCCGAGCGGGCTTCGCCCGGTGTGTTTCATGGACATCGCTGTGCTCCTGATCGCTGCGACCGCCACGGCCCTGGCCACAGGGCTTGGGGCAATTCCGGTGTTCATGCTCGGTCCTGCCGCCGCCGAGCGACTGCGCCCGCTACTGCTTGGCGCGACGGTCGGGATAATGACCGTAGCCTCCTTAGTCGGCCTCCTCTGGCCGGCCCTACAGGAGGGTGGAGCGACCGAAGTTGCTGCAGGGCTCCTGGCCGGAATTGCCTTTCTGATTCTCGCGAGAGGTTTCGTGGACAGGCGTGAAGCGCGACTCCTGGCCACCGGGCGTACCGGTCTGCGAACCTCGGTCCTCGTCTTCGCGGTCCTCTTCGTGCACAGCCTCCCCGAGGGCATGGCGATCGGAACCGCGTTTGCCTCCGACCGTGAAGGGCTGAGCCTGTTCGTGCTCGTCGCCATCGCTCTTCAGAACGTGCCCGAGGGAACGAGCATCGCGGTTCCGATGAGCGCATCCGGGTACGGACGCAGCCAGCAGTTCTGGGCGGCCGTCGCCACGAGTGCGCCCCAGCCTCCGGGCGCGTTGCTCGCCTACCTGCTCGTCCGGCACGTCGAAGGGCTGCTGCCGATCTCCTTTGCGTTCGCCGGCGGCGCGATGCTCGCACTCGTCGCCGTAGAGCTCGCCCCAGCAGCGCTTGCGCGTCCCTCGCGGAGGCAGGGCGTCCTCGGTGCCTTTGGGGGCGGCGCGCTCATGCTGGCGCTGGCACTGCTCTTTCGGCCTTAGCCCGACGACTCTCCGCCCTCGCCGGTAGGAACCGGATGCACCACGAGCACCGCGCCCTTCGCCTTGCTCACCACGCCGTGCGAGACGCTGCCGAGGACGAGCCGTCGCAGCCCACGCCGCTTTCTCGACCCGATGACCAGCAGGTCCGCCGGTAGCTCCTCGGCCAGGCCGACGATGGTGTCGATCTCGAAACCCGTTCGGAGCGCGAGGTGTGACGTGACTCCGAGCTCTCGAGCCGCGTGGCTCGCGTTCTGGAGCACCACGTCCTGCTGGGCCTCGGCATCGCTGTGAACGATCGGCTCGAGCGGGACAACTGGATCGTAGGCGTAGTCCCCGTAGGGCCGGACGTGAAGAAACGTCACCTCGGCTCCCTGCTCGTCGGCGAGCTCGAGCCCGGCGCGGACGGCTTCCTGAGCCGTTTCCGAGCCGTCGGTGGCGATGAGCACCTGCTTCACGGAACTCAGGGTCGCACACCCCGCGCTTACGGGAATCCCGCAATTGATCGGTGGTCGCGCACGGATGGCACCGCCAGGCCGGCAGGCGACCATGACATCGGCAAGTAAAAACGAGAAAAGGAGTCGCCATGTCCCGCAAGTTCTTCGAATACGGCGGAATCATCGCCAGCGTGATGCTCATCGCCTTCGGCGCCGGAGCAATCGGCATCGGAGCATGGGGCATCAGCACCGTCCGTGACAACCTCGCCCGCGAGAACATCGTCGGCACGCCAGACTCCTCGATCCCCGGCCAGAAGGTCGACACGGGATCCGAGGCCAAGGCATTTGCCGCCGTGATGCGTAAGCACGCGCTCGAGGCTTCAGACGGCCAGACGTACGCCGAGATGGGTCGCTTCCTCGACAAGAACGGCAACCAGACCTCGGACGAGGCGCTCGCCGCCAAGGATCCGGAGACTGGCCAGCCGGTCGAGAACGGGAAGCGAAACATCTGGGTGACCCAGACGGCGTTCGCCACGGCCCTCAACACGGCCTATCTCGGCGAGCGAGTCGGCGTCTTCGGGATCGTCATGGGCATCGCCCTGCTGCTGACGGGGATTGGGTTCCTCGTCCTGACGCTCGGCGGAGCCCTTAGCCGCAAAGAGGCAGTCGACCCGGCACCACGGGTATCGACCGTCACAGGCTGAGCGGCGACTCCGCTCACAAAAAAGGGCGGCCTTCGGGCCGCCCTTTTATTGTCGAAACGAAAGGAGAGACACCGTGACTCTGCTTTGGTTCGTCATCTGGCTCGTCGCGAATCTCATCGGCGATCATGAGCCGTTGCTGTTCGACCCGGTGAACTTCTGGGCCGGCTTTCTGCTGCTGGCCGTGGCCCTCGACCTCAGCAAGACCCACGTGCTCGACCGAAGATAGGTCGCTCGAGCAAGTTCTCGGGTTTCCCGCATCGCGATCGGGCCCTGCGCGGATTCGGCACCCGCGTCCGGCCGCGAGAGTCGGATTGACCATGTCCGCTCTGTTCGCACCTCGTTCGCCCGGCAGGCAACTAGACGACTGCCTGAGCACTCGCGGCGAGATGACTGAGGAGCCGAAAACGAGTATTGACCTCTATTGGCTCCCGCTGGGGGCCGGTGGACGTTCGGTACGAGTGAACGGACAGATCTTCGAGACTGCGGTCGCGCTCCTCGAACGGCGTCCGCCCTGCGACCTTTACCACTCAGCACTCGTCGTGCACACACAAGAGGGACGGTTCGTGATTGAGTCGGCCCCCATCCGACGCGGCGACGGCACCGAACGCGGCGTCGTCTCGGAGGGCGCCGTCGGGACCCGCTGGGCAAGACGCTTCCGCGTCTTCCGCTACGAGCTGCGCCGCTGGCGTGACGGCATGATCCCCGACGTTGCAGAGGCGGTCGAGAGCCCCGTTTTGCTCACGAACGACGCAGGTCTTGCGCAGCGCGTCCTCGATCTCGTGCCGTCAGTGCCGACGCCCGTGTGGGGCCGCGACGAACTACTTGCCGGGGAAATGTGGAACTCCAATTCGATGATCGCGTGGCTGCTCGCTCGCTGCGGGCTCGGCGCCGAGTCGATTCACCCGCCGGCGGGTGGGCGGGCGCCGGGTTGGAGTTCGGGCGTAGTCGTGGCGCGTCGGCAAGAAGCCGTCGGGAGCTTCTCTACGCAGGCGTAGCGTCGCGCTCGCGCTTGCGGCGCGAGCTCATCGTCTGGCGCTTCGTCGCCGAGAGCTCGACCTTCCGCAGGCGGATGCTCTTCGGCGTCACCTCGACGGCTTCGTCGTCGCGGATGAACTCCAGCGCCTGCTCGAGGGAAAGCGGGCGAGGGGGAATGAGGCGGACGAGCTCGTCGGCCGTCGAGGAGCGCATGTTCGTCAGCTTCTTCTCCTTGGTGGCGTTGACGTCGAGATCCTCGCCGCGGGCGTTTTCCCCCACGACCATGCCCTCGTACACCTCGTCCCGCGGGGCGATGAAGAGCGACCCGCGCTCCTGGAGCGCGGCGATGGCGAACGCCGTCGTGTTCCCTCGCCTGTCGGCGACGAGGCTGCCCGTAGGCCGCGTTCGCAGCTCGCCGTACCACGGTTCCCAGCGTTCGAAGACGTGGTGCATGATCCCGGCGCCGCGGGTCTCCGTGAGGAACTCGGTGCGGAAGCCGATCAGCCCGCGGGCCGGCACGAGGTACTCCATGCGCGCCCAGCCGGTGCCGTGGTTGACCATCTGCTGCATCCGGCCCTTCCGCAGCGCGAGCAGCTGCGTGACGACCCCGATGTACTCCTCGGGGACGTCGATGGCCACGCGCTCCACGGGTTCGTGCTTCTTGCCGTCGAGCTCGCGCGTCAGGACCTCCGGCTTGCCCACCGTGAGCTCGAACCCCTCGCGCCGCATGATCTCCACGAGCACGGCGAGCTGAAGCTCACCCCGTCCCTGCACCTCCCAGACGTCAGGGCTCCCCGTGGGCTGGACGCGAAGCGAGACGTTCCCGACCAGCTCCTGGTCGAGCCGGCTGAGCAGCAAGCTCGCCGTCACCTTGTCGCCTTCGGTTCCGGCGAGTGGGGACGTGTTGATCCCCAGGGTCATGGCCAGGGACGGCTCGTCGACGGAGCTGACCGGAAGCGGCCGCGGATCTTCGGGGTCCGCGATCGTCTCGCCGATCGTCACGTCGGGCAGGCCGGCGAGTGCCACGATCTCGCCCGGGCCGGCTTCGTCGGCCGGGACGCGGTCCAGCGCCTCCGTGACGTACAGCTCCGTCACGCGTGCGGTCTCGATCGTCCCGTCGGCTCGGCACCAGGCGACGGCTCGCCCTTGCGAATCGTCCCGTGCAGAACTCGCAGCAGGGCGAGACGGCCCACGTACGGCGAGGCGTCCAGGTTCGTGACGAGCGCCTGGAGCGGATGCTCCGGGTCGTACGAGGGCGGAGGAACCGTTGCGAGCAGCGTCTCGACGAGCGGCTGGAGGTCCGGCGCGAGCTCGTCGGCCGCGAAGCCGGCCCGGCCCTCGCGGGCGTTGGCGTACACGATCGGGAAGTCGATCTGCGTCTCGTCGGCGTCGAGGTCGAGGAAGAGCTCGTAGACCTCGTTGACGACTTCCGCGGGGCGGGCGTCCGGCCGGTCGACCTTGTTCACGACGAGGACGACGGGCAGTCGCGCCTCGAGCGCCTTGCGCAGCACGAACCGCGTCTGCGGCAGCGGCCCCTCGCTCGCATCGACGAGGAGCAGGACGCCGTCGACCATCGTCAGCCCGCGCTCGACCTCGCCCCCGAAGTCCGCGTGCCCGGGGGTGTCGATGATGTTCACCTTCGTGTTGCCGATCTGGACAGCCGTGTTCTTGGCGAGGATCGTGATGCCCTTCTCGCGCTCGAGGTCCATCGAGTCCAGGACGCGATCGGCAACGTCCTGATTCGCCCGGAAGGAGCCGGACTGCCAGAGCAGGGCGTCGACGAGCGTCGTCTTGCCGTGGTCGACGTGCGCGACGATCGCGACGTTCCTCAGATCGTCGCGCTGTGCGAAGGCTGGGGCGGGTACAGGCACGACCGTCCAGCCTAGCGGCGGTACCCTCCGGCGATGGCCGACGAGAAGGTGGAGCCGATGACCCCTGCGCAAAAGCGGCAGCTCGAGGACGAGCTCGCGCATCTGGAGGGCCCTCGCCGCACCGAGGCCGTCGAGGCGATCGCGACCGCCCGGGCGTTCGGCGACCTCTCCGAGAACTACGAGTACCACGCCGCCAAGAACGAGCAGGGTCTGCTGGAGGCCCGGATCCGGACGATCCGGGACCGGTTGGACCGGTCCGTCGTCGTCGAGCAGGAGCCGTCCGCGAGCGGGGAGGTCGGCATCGGGTCGACGGTCGAGATCGAGGACGTTGCGAAAGGCGACCGGATGACGGTCGAGATCTCGAGTGTCGGCGGCGTCTCGCCGGACTCGCCCCTGGGTCGTGCGCTCCTCGGAGCGAAGCCGGGCGACGAGGTCGAGGTCGACGCGCCGAGCGGCTCCTGGCGGGCGCGCATCGTCGCGATTGGCTAGTAGGAGGGAGAGAGGAGCGAGGGAGCGGCGTCCCTCGCCCCTCTTGAGGAACTACAGGCTGTGCAGCCTGCGGATGCGCTTCAGCTGTTCGCGATGCCGGTCTTCTGGGGGAATTGCCACGTTGCGCCTCTCCTCAAAGGTGCGGATCGGGAAGGCCTCGTCCGCAGCCGAAGCACTAGCCAACTATCTGCCTCATCGCTTGTGTTCTCCAATACGAGTTCATAGGCGATCGAGACCGAATCGGTCTCGTTGCTGCCTACTCCAGGCGCGCTTCCTCGAGGTCGAGGTCGCGTTCGACCCGGCGCATGACGTCGTCGCTGATTCGTCGCTCGCGCCGGAGCGCGCGAACGGCTGCTCGCTCTGCATCGAGGAGCTCGCGCAGAAGACGCTGATAGTCGGTCGAGCGCTGCTCGATCAGCCCGTCGTCCTCGTCGTCGTACTGGGCGCGGAAGCGCGAGCGGCGGAAGTCGAACAGGGCGCGCAGCCGCTCCGCCGTGTCCTCGCGGACCCACTCCTCGCTGACGAGGTCCTCCAGGCGGGCAAGAGCGGCTTCGGCGGCGTGAATTCGCGCCTTGATCTCTTCCTGCTCCGCAGCCCGACTGTCGTCTTCCAGGTCGAGCACGTCGATCAGCTTCGGCAAAGTCAGGCCCTGGACGACGACCGTTGCGAGGATCACGCTGAAGGTCAGGAACACGATCAGCTCACGGTTCGGGAACGGAGTGCCCGCGTCAGTAGTCAGCGGGAGTGCGAGCGCAGCCGCCAGGGAGACGGCGCCGCGCATGCCCGACCAGGCGAGGACGACGCTCGTTTGCCACGGGGTGTCGGGGCTACGGTGGCGAAGGCGTGTCAGCTGTGCGGTCGCGAAGATCCACGCGAAGCGCGCTGCGACCACTGTCGTCGTGGTCAGGACCGCGTACCAGACGAGACTCGTCGCCGAATAGCCGGAGAGGCCGTCCAGGATCACCGGCAGTTGCAGGCCGATGATCGTGAACAGGAACGCGTTCAACAGGAAAAAGAGGATCTCCCAGACGGCGACCCCTTGAAGCCGGGTCTGCGCGCTCGTGAGCTCGGGCGTATGCCATCCCATGTAGATCCCGACCGTGACTGCGGCCAGGACCCCTGAGACGCCAATCGCCTCGGCCGGGAGGTACGCGAAGTAGCCGCTGAGGATCGAGATCGTGATCTCGACGGGCGGGTTGTCGAGCCGCCGCCGGACCTCACGGATCACGAAGCCGACAGCGAGGCCGACGACGATGCCACCGACGATGTTCAGGACGAAGCGGCCCGAGGCGTCGAGAAGCGAGAAGCTGCCCGTGACGACGGCGGCGACGGCGAACTTGTAGGCGACCAGCCCCGTCCCGTCGTTGACGAGGCTCTCGCCTTCGATCAGCGCGACGAGGCGGCGGGACAGACCGAGCCTCTGGGCGATCGCCGCCGCAGCGGTCGGGTCCGTCGGCGAGACGATTGCACCGAGGACGAACGCGGTCGGCCAGGTGAGGCCCGGGATCACGGCATGCGCGACGGCCGCGACCGCGACGGTCGTCGTCAGCACTAACCCGATCGCGAGCAGCCCGATCGGACGCGCATTCTGGCGTAGCTCGCGCAGCGGGCTGAAGAACGCCGCGCCATACAGCAGCGGTGGGAGGACTGCCACGAGGACGACGTCCGGCGGCAACTCGATCTCCGGCATGCCGGGGATGAAGCCGAGCGCCAGGCCGCCGAGTACGAGCGGGATCGGATAGGGGATTCGAATCAGCTCGGCGAGCGCCAGGAGCGTGGCTGCCGCCGCCAGGAGGCCGACGAGGACGAGGCTGTCAGTGGCCGAGAAGTCCACGGCTCAGCCCAATCTAGAACCTAAGGTTTCCGCCATGCGCGCCCCACCACGCCTTCGGGGCGGGCTCCCGACGCGGCTCTTCTTGTTGACCCTCGGACTGTTCATGTTCGCGGCGGGCATCGTGGCGATGCTGGAGTCGCGACTCGGCTTGTCGCCCTGGGACGTCCTGCACCAGGGCCTCGCCGAGCACACGCCGCTTTCCTTCGGCCAGGCCAACATCGCCGTGGGCATCGTCGTGGTGGTCGCCGCCTGGCGGCTCGGCGCGCGCATTGGCGTCGGCACGCTCGCCAATGCGGTTCTCGTCGGCGCATTCGTCGAGCTGTTGACCGCGCTCGGTCCCGTCGATGCGCTCTCAGACTCGGCTCTCGGCATCCGGATCGCGCTGCTCGTGGCGGGGCTCGTCCTGATGGGCGTCGGCACGGGCTTCTATCTCGGTGCGGATCTTGGCGCCGGCCCGCGCGATTCTCTGATGGTCGTCGGCGCTCGGCGCACTCGTTTTCGGATCGGCGTCGTTCGCGCCACGATCGAGATCTCTGCGTTGGCGGTCGGCATCGCCCTGGGCGGGACGTTCGGTGTCGGCACCGTCGCCTTTGCGCTCGGCATCGGGCCGGCCGTCGAGGCTTCCTTCTGGCTGCTCGAACGCTCGCCCCTCGGCGCGAGCCGGGTGAGCTCCGGCTGGCATGCTGAATGGGTGGAGCCGGAGCTCGCCATCCGCCTGCGCGGGGTCGTCAAGCGCTACGGGTCGATCACGGCGGTCGACCACCTCGACCTCGACGTCCCCATGGGGACCTGCGTCGGTCTGCTCGGACCGAACGGGGCGGGCAAGTCGACCACGATGCGTCTCCTGACCGCTCAGTCGATCGCGGACGAGGGCGAGCTCGAGGTGCTGGGCTTCCGCCTCCCTGAGGAATCGAAGATGGCGCGCGCGCAGAGCGGCGTCACGCCGCAGCTCGACAATCTCGACACGACCCTGACCGTCGAGCAGAACCTGCTCGTCTTCGCCCACCTCTACCGGATCGGCCGTGCCGACCGGCGCGCGGCGATCGAGCGGGCACTCGAGATGGCGATGCTGGTCGACCGGCGGAGCTCGCGTGTCGACAAGCTCTCCGGCGGCATGCGGCGGCGCCTGCTGATTGCGAGGGCGCTCATCCACCGTCCGCGGCTCGTCCTGCTCGACGAGCCGACCGTTGGCCTCGATCCGCAGGTCCGCCAGGGGATCTGGGCCCTGATCGACGCACTGCGCTCCGAGGGGACGACGATCCTGATGTCGACGCACTACATCGAGGAGGCGCAGCGTCTTGCCGACACGGTGCTGATCATGTCCCATGGGAGCGCCGTTGCCGCCGGCTCACCCTCCGACCTCGTCCTCGAGCACGCCGGCCGTGAGGTGCTCGAGGTCTACGGCCCGCCCGCGCGGCTGGCCGAGGTCGAGGCCGAGGCCAAGACCACCGGGCTGCAGACGAGGCGCACGGGCACGAGCGTGTCGATCCTGAACATCGACGGAGAGACGAACTTTCCTGCGGGCGAGCGGCGGCCCGCCAACCTCGAGGACGTCTTCGTGCTCCTCACCGGCGAGGAAATCTCCTGATGGCCGCGCGCGACACCTCTGCGTTTCGACTGGGCCGCCTCGAGCGCTCCGCGCTGACGGGAGTCCTCGTCCGCGAGATCGTGAACTTCTCGTCCTTCTGGCGCTCGAGCACCTTCTCGTCGACGGTCGAGCCGACCATCTACTTCCTCGCGTTCGGGTTCGGCTTCGGTTCGCTGGTCAGCACGATCGGGGGCTACGACTACCTCGATTTCGTCGCCACCGGCATCGTCGCGACGGCGGTCCTGTTCTCGAGCGCCTTCCCGGCGATGTTCGGGACGTTCGTCAAGTACCAGTTCCAGCGCACGTACGACGCGATCCTGGCCGCACCCGTCGACGCCGAGGAGCTCGTGACGGCCGAAGCGCTCTGGATCGCGACCCGCGCCGGCGTCTACGGCTGCATGCCGATGGTCGTCGGCATCTTCTTCGGGCTCGACCCGTCCTGGGGGATGCTGCTCGTCCCGCTGATCGCCTGGATCTCTGGGTTCGGTTGGGCCTGCTTCGGGATCACAGTCGCCGGCTTTGCGAAGTCCTTCGAGAACTTCAACTACGTCGTCAGTGCGTTCCTGACCCCGCTCTTCCTCGTCGCCGGGACGTTCTTCCCGCTCGACAACCTGCCCGATTGGGCGCAGTTCCTCGCCAACTTCAATCCCTTGTACCAATGCGTGGAGCTCGTGCGTGCAGCTGTCTTCGGCCTACTGGGGATGGACGATCTTGCTCGCGTTGGGGTGCTGCTCGTCTTCGGTCTCGGCATGTGGCGAGTCGCGATCCGCGCGATGACGCAGAAGCTCGTCGACTGACCCCTATGAGTCGCCCGGTAATCGCGAGTAGATGAACATGTCGCTGCGGCGCCCTTCCTTGAAGTAGACCGACCGCAGAATCCCCTCGAGCGTGTAGCCGCAGCGCTCCGCGACCCGCCTCGAGGCCTCGTTGTCCGCGTCCCCGCGCAGCTCGAGCCGCTGGAATCCGCGAGCGAAGCCCCATTCGGTCAACTGTCGAAGCCCCTCCGTCGCCGCCCCCCGGCCCCGGGCCTCGGGTGCCAGGATGTAGCCGAGCTCCGCCTCGTTTGCCTCCTCGTCGATCCGTACCGCGACGGCGATCCCGAGGAACGAGCCGTCCTCGGCGTCGACGATCGCGAAGCCTTCTCGTGTCCCGTCCTCCCGCCCCTGCTCGTACCGCTCCAGCCAGGACTTCCCGAAATCGGCCGGCGGCGGGGAGGGGACATAGGTGTTGCGCTGGACGTCCGGGTCCTGGGCGATCGCGTCGAGCCCCTCGACGTGCTCGGCTGACAGCGGCTCGAGTCGAATTCCGCTCACGCTGCATATCATCGAGAAATGGCCGATTCGGGGCTCATCGAGGTGGACGGCGGCAAGCTCTACTACGAGGCGGAGGGCGACGGCCACCCGTTGCTGCTCATCCACGGCGGGCTCGGCGACCTCCGCATGTGGGACGAGCAGGTGCCCGCGTTCGCGGAGCGCTACCGGGTGATCCGCTACGACACGCGCGGCATCGGGCGAACCGAGACCGACGACGTCGAGTTCTCGGACCACGCCGATGCCGCGGCCGTCCTCGACCATTTCGGTGCCGACTCCGCGTACGTCGTCGGCCAGTCGCGCGGCGGAATGATCGCCCTCGACCTGGCTCTCGACCGGCCCGACCGCGTGGATGCCCTCGTCAGCGTCGCGGGAGGAGTCGGTGGGTACGAGGCCGAGCTGCCCGAGGGCGTCGAAGCGCCGCCCTGGGACGAGATGGAGCGAATCTATGAGGCGAAGGACTGGGAGGCCTTAGCCGAGTTGGAGACGAAAGTCTGGGTCGACGGCTGGGGTCAGCCTTCCGACCGAGTCGATGCCGGGCTCCGTCAGAAGGTGCACGGCTGGATCCTGGCCGCGATGAAGGCGGAGAAGCCCTGGGGCAAGCCGCAGCGCCTCGACCCACCTGCCGCGGACCGGCTCGCAGAGCTGGACCTCCCGACGCTGGTGCTGATTGGCCTGGCCGACGAGCCGGGCTCCGTCCTCGCGGAGCGGCAGCTCGCGTCGTCAGTGGCCGGCGCCCAAGTCGTCGAGTTTCCGGGCGTGGCGCACATGATCCATATGGAGCAGCCGCAGCGCGTTAACGAGGTCGTGCTCGAGTTCCTCGCGGGCGTCTGACCCGATTCTCATCTGATTCTCAGCGGCTTCCGCTACAGACAGGACCGGCCCGCCCGAGTACCTTGTGTCCATGGGGGAACATCCGCGGGGCAAGGTCACGCCGGACCCGCTCGAACGGGTCCTGCAGCGGGCGATCAGCCGGATGCGCCGCCTCGAGGCCGTCACCGACGTCGCGCTGTCCCAGCTCCCTCTGGATGAATTGCTCGACGAGCTCCTCGTGCGGACCCGTGAGCTCCTCGAGGCCGACACCAGCGCGATCCTGCTCCTCGACGCCGAGGGAAAGAACTTGGTCGCGAGAGCGGCCAAGGGGCTCGAGGAAGAGGTCGAGCGCGGAGTGCGCATTCCGTTCGGCCAGGGGTTCGCTGGACGAGTCGCGGCCGAGCGTCGGCCGATCGTGATTGCCGACGTCGACCACGCGGACATCCTGAACCCGATCCTCCGCGAGAAGGGCGTCAAGTCCCTCGTCGGAGCGCCGCTGTACGCTCACGACCGTGTGCTCGGCGTCATTCACGCCGGGACACTTGCTCGCCGTGACTTCACCGAAGAGGACGCCGAGCTCTTGCAGGTGGCCGCGGAGCGCGCGGGGCTCGCGATCGAGCGGGCGCTGGTGCACGAGGAGCTCGTACGCCTCGACAGGCTGCAACGAGACTTCATCGGGTTCGCCTCGCACGAGCTGCGGACGCCCGCGACTGTCATCTACGGCGTGCTCGAGACGCTGCGGGCAAGGCGCGAGGGGCTTTCGGACGAGCAGGTCGCCGAGCTCGAGGAGACGCTCTACACGCAGAGCGTCCGGATGAAGGATCTCCTAGAACGGCTCTTGGACCTCTCGATGCTCGACGCCGGGGGTTTCAAGGTCACGCCGAGTCGTTTTCACGTCGGCGAGCGAACTCGCGAGCTGATCAAGGCGATCGACCCGGATTTCGAAACAGACATCCGCATCGAGATCTCGGACGACCTGGAGGCGGTCGCTGACAGCCAGACCTTCGAGCGGGTCGTCACCAACCTGCTCATGAACGCTCTTCGACACGGCGGGCCACCTGTGGTCGTGACTGCGGAGCAGCGGGACCGGCACCTGCGGTTCGTGGTCGAGGACCGCGGGCCTGGAATCGACGAAGCGATCGCGTCGCAGATGTTCACCCGGTTCACGCGCGGCGAGCGCTCTCAGCGCGCCGGCGGCGTCGGCCTTGGCCTGGCGATAGCCCATTCGTACGCGCGCGCACACGGGGGAGATCTCCGGCACGAGCCGGTGCCGCATGGGACTCGTTTCGAGTTCGTGCTGCCCGTGCACGACATGGGGTGACAATGGCCGCACCTCGCCACGTCGCGCAGTCGCGGGTCGCGTGGATCGACACGGACGCCGGCGGCAGGATCCACTTCACTGCGGTGTTCAGGTGGGCGGAGGCGGCGGAGACGGCGCTGCTGCGGTCTCTCGGGCTCCTGGACGACTGGGCCGATTACCCGAGGCGCGCGGTCGAGGCCGAGTACCTCGCGGTGCTGCGCTTCGAGGACGAGTTCGAGCTCGAGCTGGCCCCGGAGCACGTCGGCACGACCTCGATCACGTACAGCTGGGAGATCCGTCACGACGGCGAGGTCTCCATACGCGGCCGCCACACCGTGGTCCACGTCGATGCCGAGGGCCGCTCGGCCCCGCTCAGCCCTGAGGCGCGTCGCGCGCTCGCAGGAGCGACATGACCGACGACCTGCGCCGGCTGGTCGAGCAGGAGGCGCTCGCTGCCGGTCGCGCGGCGCCCCTGCTGAGCGACGAGCCCGTCGCAGCCGCGCTGAGCGAGGCGGCCGCGCTCGTTCGGGAGCGAGGGGACGAGATCCTCGCGGCCAACGAAGCCGACGTAAACGCTGCCAAGGACCGGCTCGACGAAGGGATGCTCGATCGCCTGCGTTTGGACGGCGGGCGCGTCGACGCCCTCGCGGAGCAGGTCGAGGCCGTGGCCGGGATCGAGCCGCTCGAGCGCGAGATCACGTCCAGAACGCTCGAGAACGGACTCCAGATCTCGGAGCGGCGCATCCCGATCGGCGTCGTGGGCGCGAACTTCGAAGCGCGGCCGAACGTCGCCCTGGACGTCGCCGGCCAGCTCCTGAAGAGCCTGAACACGGCCGTGCTCCGCACCGGCGGAGCCGCACTGCGCACGGTGACCGTGCTCGTGGACGACGTCTTGCGCCCTGCCCTCGAGGGGGCCGGCTTGCCGGCCGGCGCCGTTGGGCTCGTCCGATCGTCCGATCGAGAGGGAGCCCGGGTGCTCGTGACGATGCCGGAGCGCATCTCGCTCGTCATTCTCCGCGGGAGCGGCCCGACGACTGCGGAGCTCGCAAAGCTGGCGGCCGAGCACGGAGTCCGCACGCTTGCGCACGCGGAAGGAGGCGGCGTTCTCTATGTGCACCCGGCCGCGCAGCGCGAGCGCGCCCTGAAGATGGCCGAGGCCATGCTCGACCGGCTCGGCGTCTGCAATCGGCTCAACCTCGCGCTGGTCGACCGGGGAGCCAAGGAGCTCCTTCCTGAGCTGCTCGGGGTCTTCCGGGAGCAAGGAGTGGAGGTGCGCGGCACGGAACGCGCGATCGAAGCCGCCGGCGACGGCGTTCTCCCGCTTGACCGCAGGCTCGGGTTCGAATGGGCGAACGACCCCGAGCGCGTCGCGACCGTGACCCTGGACGTCGTCGACGACCTCGACGAGGCCGTGCGGCTGGCGAACGAGGAGACCTCGGGCCTGGCGGCCGGGATCGTGACCGACGACGGCGAGGCGGCCGAGCGCTTCCTGGACGGCTACCGCGGAACGGCCGCCTTCTGGCATGCGACGACGAGGTTCACGGACGGCTTCGAGCTGACGGGGGCACCCGAAACCGGCATCAACGTCGACAACGTCCCAGGCCCACGCGGGCCGGTGACCTACCGCGACCTCTGGCTACGCCAGTACCGCGTGATCGGCGATGGCACGCAGACCCGGTGAAGCGGCCCGTCGTCGTCAAGCTCGGTACGGGCCTCATCGCCGGCCCCGACGGCGAGCCTCGTCGCGACCTCCTTCGCGCGCGCGCGCGTGAACTCGGAGAGCTGGTGCGCTCGGGCGAGCCGGCGTGCGTCGTCTCCTCGGGCGCGATCGCACTCGGTCTCCCGCGACTCGGGCTGAAGCGACGCCCACGCAGCGTTCCTCGACTGCAGGCGGCTTCCGCTCTCGGCCAGGCGCGCCTGCAGGCGGCCTGGGAGGAGGCGCTCGCAACCGAGGGCCTCGCTGCTGCCCAGATCCTGCTCGCGGCGAACGACGTCTCCGATCGCACGGCGTACGTCAACGCGAGCCAGGCGTTCGCCGAGCTCTTTCGACTCGGCGCCGTGCCGGTCGTGAACGAGAACGATGCGACTGCCACCGACGAGATCACCTTCGGCGACAACGACGCCCTCGCAGCTCAGGTCGCCGTGCTCGTCCGCGCAAGCCTGCTCGTCCTGCTCACCGAGGTCGAAGGGGTGTACACACGCGCGCCGGGGAAGCCCGGTGCCGAGCTTCTCGTCGAGGGCGCGCGGGCGGGTGAGGTCGAGGTGGGGGAGGGGGCGGCTCTCGGTCGCGGCGGCATGCGCAGCAAGATCGTCGCTGCGGAGATGGCGGCCGCCGCCGGGATCCCGACTGTGATCGCCGACGGTCGCGGGGAGGTCGTCCTCGGGCCCATTCTCGCCGGCGAGGCTCGTGGGACGCGTTTCACCGCGGCCGACCGCAGCGAATCGGCGTTCAAGCTCTGGCTGCGCTTCGGGAAGCCAACGGCCGGGCGCCTGCATGTCGATGCGGGTGCCCGCCAGGCCCTCGTCGAGAAGGGAGCCTCGCTCCTCGGCGTCGGCGTCGTCCTGTGTGAGGGCGAGTTCGAGCCGGGCGCCGCTGTCGAGCTCGTCGGCCCGGACGGCACCGCGTTCGCGAAGGGCATCGTCGGAGCAAGTGCCGGGGAGCTGGCGGGTAGGCCGCGCGGCCTGGAGGTCGTCCATCGCGATCGTCTCGTGCTGTACTAGAGGAGTGAAGACACTCGCCATCCTCGTGTTGCTGGCGACCGCCCTCGCGGTGCCGGCCGGCTCGACCGGAGCCACTCGGTGCGCGCCCACTCGCGCCGACCAGCTCGGCCCGTTCTACGAGCCCGGTGCGGCCGTGCGCTCGAAGGTCGGCTCCGGTTACGTGCTGCGCGGCCGGGCGCTCTCGACGAGCTGCCGCCCGCTCTTCAGAGCGCGTGTCGAGCTGTGGCTCGCCAACGCGCAGGGTGAATACGACGACGCTCATCGGGCAACGCTCTTGACGCGGCGGGACGGCTCGTACCGCTTCGAGAGCAATCGCCCGCCTGGCTATTCAGGTCGCCCGCCGCACATCCACCTGCGCGTAACCGCGCGGGGTTACCGGACGCTCGTCACGCAGCACTACCCGCGCGCGGGGCGTACGAGCGCCGTGTTCAATCTCGTGCTGCGCCGGGCGTGAGGCACGCGCGGCGCGTCGCCGTCCTCTCGGACGTCCACGGCAATGCAACCGCTCTCGCGGCGGTGCTCGACGAGCTCAGCCGGGAAGAGCATGACCTCATCGTTTTCGGCGGCGACCTCACCTGGGGAGCGCAACCCGTCGAGACGCATCGGCTCGCCTCGACCCTCGATGCCCTTTTCGTGCGCGGCAACGCTGATCGCGCGCTCCTCGAGGGCGCGACGGAGTCCGAGCGGGAACAGTGGATTCAGAAGAGGCACACAGCCGAGTCGCTCGAGTTCGTCCGTGATTTCGAGGAGAACGTCGTCGTCGAGGTCGACGGACTGGGCGCGGTGCGGTTCTGCCACGGCTCGCCGCGGAGCGACGAGGAGTGCGTCACGCCTGAGACCCCGGAGGATCGCGTCCGTGAGTTCAGCGCCGACGTGCCCGAGCGCGTCATCGTCTCGGCACACGTCCACATCCAGTTCGACCGTGCGGTGGGCGGAATCCGCAGCGTCAATCCGGGCAGCGTCGGCCTTCCGTACGAAGGGCGCCCGGGTGCGTACTGGGCGCTGCTCGGCCCGGACGTCGAGCTTCGCCGAACCGACTACGAAGTCGGGCGCGCCGCTGACGCCTATCGTGAGAGCGGCTTTCCCGGTGCCGAGCAGTTGGCCGAGATGCTGCTGACGCCGCCCGAGCCGGCCGAGGTGATCGAAGACGCCGAGCGCCGCGTCTTCGCCGGCTAGCGGGAAAACCTAAGAGCGGGGATCTCTTGCCACAGCGACCGCGGCCGGATCTCCAGGTTTCTTGCGGACGACGAGGTAGTCGGCGTGCTCCTCGATGACGTCCTCGACGTCGGGTATTTCGTGGCCCCGCTTGACGGCGAACGTCGTCGGGTCCGCGCGTAGCCGCTCGTAGCTCGACACGTCCATCGGGAAGCGCTCGATGCACGTCCGAACGCCGCACTCGCAGACGAGCTCCATCTTGTCCGTGAACTCGCTGAAGGTCTTGTTCAGCTCTTCGAGCCGCTCGTTGATCTCCCGGAAAAGCGTCTCGTTCAGGCCGACCTGTCGTTCGCGCGGAGTCATTGGATCGCGTCCCTCTCGGCGATCTCCTTCGCCAGGCCGTCCTTCTCGACGAGCATGAAGCGGTCCGTGCTGGAGTGGATCGTTCCGGAGCGGAACGTGTGCCCGGGGGCAAGGATGAAGAAGTTGGGCTTGACGCGGGCGTCGGCGTACTCCTCCTGTCCGAGGAAGATGAGGGTCTTGCAGCTTTCTTCCTCGCATTCGCAGAGGAACGGTGTGAGGCCGGGTACGTCTAGCTCGGCTCGACGCCGTTCGATCTCCTGGTTCGCGTTGCGGAAGATGACCTCGTTCTCAGCCGCGCGCGCAACACTTCTCTCCGTCTGAGATTCCACATGAGCGTGCTTACCCGCTCCGCCTCTTCGTCACTCATCCGTTCCGTGCGGGTTTGCTCCCGGGGCTGGCGGCAATGATTACGAGCAATGACCGGTGAGCACGATCGAACTCTGCTGGAAGCCGCCGTCCGCCAGTTCCCGGTGGGCCTCATCGCCGTCGACCCTGCAGGGGTTCCCCTGGCCGTCAGCGACGAGGCGCGGAAACTCTTCGGCGAGCCGGACCTGGCCGTCAATGACGAGAAATGGCAGTTGCTGTCCGGAGGCCGGGGCACCGGCGACGCGGAGCGCCCGCTCACGCGCGCACTCCTCTTCGGCGACGTCGTCTCGGCCGAGCGGGTCGAAGTTCTCCGGCCAGACGGCCAGAGGTTGCTCCTCGAAGTGAGCGCCACTCCCGTTCGCAACGAGTCCGGTGAGATCGTCGCCGCCGTCGCCACTTTTCACGATCTCACCAGGCGGGACGACTACGAACGTGCTCAGCGGGACTTCATCACCAACGCCGCGCACGAGCTCCAGTCTCCGCTGGCCGCGATCGTGAGCGCATCCGACGTCCTCAAGGCCGGTGCGAAGGAGACGGCCGACCGCGATCTCTTCCTCGGCCACATCGAACGCGAAGCGGGCCGGCTGACTCAACTCGTCCGCGCCATGCTGATGCTCGCGCGCGCGCAAACAGCGGGAGAAGGGCTGCGCACCGAGATGGTCGAGCTCGAACCGCTGCTGCGCGAGATCGCCGCGGGCCTGGAGCCCGGAGAGGACGTGACCGTGGAGGTCTCGTGTCCACCCGACCTCGCCGTGTTGAGCAACGCCGACCTCGTCCGACACGCAATCGAGAACCTCAGCCGGAACGCGACGAAGTTCACGAGTCGCGGGACGATCAGGCTCGAGGCCAGCGCTCTGGACGGCGCCGTTGAGATCGTCGTGAGCGATACCGGCCCCGGAATACCACCAGAGCTGCGTGCGCGGGTGTTCGAGCGCTTCTACCAGAGCACCCCCGGCGAGGGCTTCGGCCTCGGCCTCTCCATCGTGCACAACATCGCCGACGCGATCGGAGGCGAGGTCAGCATCGACGACTCGGACGGGGGGACCGTGATTCGCCTCCGTCTCCCGGCGGCCGCGAGCATGGTGGCTGAATGAGCCGGGTCCTCATCGTGGACGACGAGCCCGCGATCCGCGATGCGGTCGGGTACGCGTTCCGGAACGAAGGGTTCGACGTCGAAACGCGAGCCGACGGCGATTCGGGCCTGCAGGCCGCGCTCGAGGGCGGGTTCGATCTCGTGATCCTCGACCTGATGCTCCCCGGCCTGGCGGGCACGGAGGTCTGCCGCCGCCTGCGGGCCAGGGATCCGGTGCCGATCGTCATGCTGACCGCGAAGAACGCCGAGGCGGACAGGTTGCTCGGGCTCGAGATCGGCGCTGACGACTACGTCTCGAAACCGTTCTCGATGGCCGAGCTGATCGGGCGAGCCCGCGCGATCCTGCGGCGGCAAGAGCTGGCCCGGTCGGGGACGGAGGGCGTCCAGCGCGTCGGCGACCTGGAGCTCGATGCCGTCCGCCACGTGGTCTCGGTAGCCGGCGAGGCCCGGCAGCTCACGCCCTCGGAGTTCCGGCTTCTGCGCATGCTCGCGGGGTCACCGAAGAGGGTCTTCTCCCGCCGCGAGATCATGCAGCACCTCTGGGACAGCACCTACATCGGGGATCAGCGAGCGTGCGACATCCACATCTCGAACTTGCGCCGCAAGCTGGAGGACGATCCCGCCAATCCGAGGCGCATCGTCACCGTTCGCGGTGTCGGGTACAAGCTCGAGCCCGTGTGAGCTAATCCACACACTCGCCGCTGGAACGCTCACAGGGCCGGGATTAGCTTCCGAGGTGTGTCGATACTTGATTTTCGAGTTCGCACAGCCCAGTTGTCGCCCGAGAGCTATGTGGTCTCCGTCGACGGGGAGCTGGACCTCCATACGACGTCAGAGCTCGAACAGGCTCTGGACATGGTGCTCTCGCGCGGCGGGCGAAATGTCGTCGTCGACCTGGCCGGCCTCGTGTTCATCGACTCGACAGCGCTCGCTGCTCTGCTGCGGGCGCAGCCGCACTTCCGTTCGCGCGGAGGCCGGCTCCTACTCGTCAGCGAGGACCGGCGGATCCTGCGGACGCTCGAGATAACTGGCCTCGACCGTACGTTCGACATCGAGCCGCAGCTCGGTAGAGCGGTCGAGCTCATGCTTGCGAGTCCGCGGGAACCGGTGACGACAAGCGGAGGCGAGGCCGCCTAGGGGCCTTAGCGGCCTCGCTTCCGCCCCTCCCCCGTCTGATCGAAACGCTGTAGCGAAACCGCCGGATTGCCGACAAAGGGGGTATGCGGCGGCGCGTTACCGGCGTAGCCATCGGGCTGGGCGTCATCCTGGCTTTCGTTGCCCTACCCGAACGGGCACACGCCGCGCCTGCACCGACACGCGTCACGCTCACGATGACGGAGCGCGCCTGCAAGGTCTCTCGTCGCCAGTTGCAGGTCGGAGCGGCGATGTTCGCGATCGCGAATCGCAGCCGCCGTGCCCGCCGTTTCGCAGTCGCCGGGCGCCGTAGCCAGTTCCTTCGTCGCGGCCGGCGCGCGAAGCTCAAGGTCACGTTCCGCCGCGCTGGGCGCTATCCCTTCACGTGTACGGCGCGCGGGCTGTCGAAGCGCCGCGGCGTCAAGCGAGGCGTGATCGTCGTCACCCGAGTGGCGGTCAAGCCCAAGCCGAAGCCCCAGCCGCCACCCCCGCCGCCGCCGACTCCCCCTCCGCCCACTCCGCCTCCGGGACCGCCACCCCCGCCACCGGGCCCACCCGGCCCGCCGCCACCGCCACCCCCGCACATCCTCGGTGTGCGCTCGGGGATGACCGCCGATGAGTTCTTCAACAGGAACACGGGGCAGACGTTCGTCCCGCGGGGCAGCACCTTCGCCCGTCGCCAGCTAAATCAGAGCGTCTTCGGCCCCTCGACCTTCATCGTCGGCTCCTACAACCACGGCGCGGCGGAGAGCGCTCTGGTCGCCATGCAGGCCGAGGGCTACAACGTCGTCCGCATCTTCCTCGACGCCAGGTGCACGGTCGGGTGCCTGACCAACACGCTGAGCGTCGACCATCTGTCGCGGCCGTACCTCACGAACGTTGCCGACTTCATGCACCGCGCCAAAGCACACGGGATCTTCACGCTCGTCTCACTCGAAGCGCTGCCGTACGGCAGCAAGTACGAGACGCTGTGGCGCACGCAGTGCTGCGCGACGTTCGGCGCCGAGAACCTGACCTACCTGACGACCGAGGGCGTCAACGCACACCGGCAGTTCTGGCAGGCGCTGCACGCTGCTTTGCACTCGCTCCACGCCCCGCTCGACTACGTCTGGGGCTACGAGATCGTCAGCGAGGCGTTCTTCCGTGAAGTGTCTCCGCCGCTCAGCCTCGGGTCGGGTCTCGTGACGACCGCCAACGGCTCGACCTACGACATGTCGATTGCTGCGCAGAAGCAGCTGATGATGGACGAGAACCTCGTGCATTGGGCGAACCAGGTGCGCAGCGCGATCCTGGCCGTCGACCCGACTGCGCTGGTCTCCGTGGGGTCTCTGTGGCCGAAAGGCCCGATCCCCGCGCGCGCCTTCGATGCGCGTGTGATCCGGACTCAGCCGCTCTACTCCTCGAGCCTCGACTTCGTGGGCCTGCACCTCCACCCCGGGGTGGAGTTGACGTACGCCGGCTACATGCAGAACTACGAGCTGACCACGCCCGTTGCCAAGCCGATCGTCCTCGGCGACTTCGGCGCTTTCCAGTTCGCGTACCCGACTGTCGCCGACGCCGAGCGTGCGCTCAAGGGCTTCCAGGCCGACTCGTGCGGCTTTGGGCTCGACGGCTGGGTCTTCTTCAGCTGGGACACGACGGAGTTCGGCAGCGGCGAGGCGCCCATGTGGAACGGGATGAGCTCGGGTGGCCCGATCGGACAGGCTCTCGGACCGCGACTCCGGCCTGATCCCTGTGACCCCGTGCCGGGCGCGGGGAATCTCGCGCTCGGAAAGCCGGCGATCGCCTCGGCCTCGGTGGACGGCCCTGCCGCCAATGCGGTCGACGGCCTGATGGCCAACCGCTGGGGAGCCGGGAACTATCCGCATCAGTGGATCGAGATCGACCTGGGCGCGCCGGTCACGGTCGGGAAGATCCGCCTGTTTGTAACGCAGACTCCGAATGGTGCGACGACGCATCGCGTCGAGGGGCGCGCCACGACCGGCGACGTGTGGACGCTGCTCCACGAATTCAGCGGCAGCACATCCGACAACAGCGTGCTCGAGCACACAGCCGGTAGCCCGTGGACGAACGTCCGCTACGTGCGGGTGAACACGACGGCGAGTGTGTCCTGGGTGTCGTGGAGAGAAATCGAGATCTTCGCGCCTTGAGCCCGGGGCATCCCTCGATCGAGGTGTAGCAACCCTCGTCCCAGGGCCGATCTTGACCTCGGCGCATGAACACAACGGCAGTTCCTCACCCTTCGGCCTTTGACCGCGACGGCCTGCTTCGGCGGGCCGGACCGTTCCTCGGCGCGATGCTCCTGGCCCTGTGCCTCTATCCGCTGCCGCCGACCGGCAACGACCCGACTGCGCTGGCCGCCGCCGCCCTGCTGACCGCGCTCATCGTGTTCACGGTGAGGTTCGTGCCGTGGGCGAAGCTCCCGCGCTTCGCGGAGGTTGTCCCGCCTTTCGCTTATTTCGTGGTCATCGCCTTGCTGCGCGAGTCCGACGGCGAGGGCCAGTCCGCGTACGGGGTGCTCGCCATGCTTCCGGTGTTCTGGCTCGCGCTGTACGGAACGCGACGGTACCTCGCAGTTGCGATGGCCGGAGTCGGCGCCGTCTTCCTCGCGCCGCTCGTCCTCGTCGGAGCACCGGCCTATCCCTCCAGCGAGTGGACGCGCGCGCTCCTGTGGATCTGTGTCGCCCCGATCGTCGGGTACACCGTGCAGGGGCTGGTCCGGGAGCTTCGGACCCGCGTCGATGAGACGTCGCGCCGTGAGGCCGAGTTGCTCACGAGTCAGGACGAGACGCGCCGGCTGGTCGAGAACATGGCCGCCGTGACTGATGCAACCCGTGAGATCTCACGGACGACCGATGCCGAGGTCGCCCGCCACGTCATCTGCTCGGCCGGTTGCACGATCACCGGCGGCCGTTTCGCGACCCTGCTCGAGCCGGACGGCGAGGGCGCACTCGTCATGACCGCCAATCACGGCCTGCAGGGATCGCCGCCGATTCGCATCATCATCGGCGCGGAGGCTTCGGGAGCGGCAGCCGCGTTTTTCAGCGGCAGATCGCAATTCGTGGCCGATGCCCGAGAGGATCCGAGCGTGTCGCAGCGGATGACGAAGACGACCGGCGCCGTGTCGGTGCACTTCGAGCCGGTGCTTCGCAACGAAGAGACGATCGGCGTGCTCGTCGTCGGCTGGGACCACGTGATCAGCGCACTCGAGCGCCAGGCCATCTCGGCCATCCGCATGCTCGCGGCCGAGACGGCGATGATGATCGAGCGCGCCGACCTGCTCGCCCGGCTCGAGGCCAGCGCACGGACCGACGACCTCACAGGTCTTCTCAACCGGCGCGCCTGGGAAGAGGAGCTGCCGCGCGAGATGGCGCGCGCACGTCGTGCCGCACACCCGCTCTGCGTTGCGATGCTCGACCTCGACTACTTCAAGGCTTACAACGACGAGCGGGGGCATCAGGCGGGCGACCGGCTGCTCAAGCAGGGAACGGCGGCCTGGGGCGATGAGCTCCGCGCCAGCGACATTCTCGCCCGCTACGGCGGGGAGGAGTTCACGATCGCACTGCCGGGCTGCAACCTGGCCGACGCCAAGACGATCGTCGAGCGACTCCGCGCCGCGATGCCTGCCGGGCAGACCGTCTCGGCCGGGGTCGCGTGCTGGAACGGGCGCGAGTCGGCGGAAGAGCTCGTCGGCCGTGCCGACGCGGCTCTCTACGAGGCCAAGCGCACCGGGCGCGACCGGCTGGTCACCGCGGGCGGCCACGGGCCACCGGATCTATCAGTAGCCCTGTAGACGAGTCCCGAAAAGGAGGGTCTGACCCCGAACAGGGTTCGGCTCCAAGCCAGCAGCGGGTTCGGGCCTCGGGGTCTGACCCCGAACGGGTTCAGATCAGGAGCCCTGTGACGTACATGACGGCGATTCCGGCGAGGAACCCGCCGACCGCGTAGGGCGAGAACAGGCCGCCCGGCGCGCGCTCGCGCACGTAGCGACCCACTTCAGTCACTACTTCGAATGCAGCCCCGGCAGCGCCCGCGAAGAAGAGAACGCCGAGCAGGTCGCTGGTCACGAACCCGCCGATCCAGGCGCCGGGAATGGTCGGCGCCCCGGCGATGAGGGCGAGGATGGCCAGCCGGCCCAAGCTGACGCGCTGGCGGTCGGCAATCGGAGTCGCGATCCCGAGCCCTTCGGTGATGTTGTGCACCATGAACCCGATGACGAAGAACGTTCCGAGGGCAAGCTCACCGAGTGCGAACGACGTGCCGATCGCGAGCCCCTCACCGAGATTGTGGAGCCCGATACCGATCGCGACCAGTGTCGCCAGCGCGAGCCCGCTGACCGTCGCGCCCCGGCCCAGCCACCGTCCCAGCAAGCTCAACGCGAGGTAGGTCGAAGCGAAGCCGACGAGCACGAGCCCGGTCCCGCCGAGCCCGCCGGGAAGGGCCGCCTGCAGATCGAGTGCTTCCGAGAGCGCCTCGAACCCGAGGAACGTGAGCAGCCCTCCGGTCAGCGCCATGAAGGCGGCCAGCCACTCGGGGCTCACCTGTCGTAGCGACGGGAGCCAGGCCAGGCCGAGGGCCACAGGGAGGATGCCGACCAGGAAACCGATCACAGCGAAGCCGAGGAACCGCTTGCCGGAGGTCCCGGGCGTCTCGACGGCCGCGGCGATCTCCTCGGTCGTCTGGATGCCCGTCGAGCTCGTGACGCCGACTGCGATCGGCTCGTCCTCGACCCAGTCGTGCTCGACGACGATCGTCGCGGAGCGCAGTCGGCCAAGTGTGTGGTCGCCGTCGACCGAGAACGGGACGATCGCGTCGTCCACGGTCACCAGTGCGATCGTCAGGTCCTCGCGCTGGGGGTTCGTGACCCGAATCTTGATCTCGCCGGGCTTGAACTCCACGCGGCGGACGTCGAACTCGTCGGCGGGCGGCGGGTTGCGCCCCAGCAGGTCGAAGAGCGAATCGCCCGACGACGCTAGGAGCGAGACGGCGCCGACGAGGATGAGCAGCGGCACGAGCGCCCAGAGGCGCCAGCCGTACCCCCTCGACGCGACCGCTTGCGTGGCCACCTATTCCACCTCGAAGAAGCCCATCCAGCCGAGCTCTGCGAATTCGCTCTGGTGAGCGTGGAACATGAAGCGCCCGGTGTTCGCGAACTCGATCTCGATGATGCCTCGCTCGCCCTGGCAGAGCATCACGGTGTCCGTGTACTCGAAGTTGTCGGTCGAGCCGGTCGGGTAGTAGCGGAAGAAGTCGCCGTGCAGGTGGAAGGAGTTGATGAGGTCGAACTCGGTGAGGTTGGCGAGGTAGATCCGCACGAGCTCGCCTTTCTTCACGCGGATCGGGTACTTCGCGTAGTAGAAGGCGATCCCGTTGACGGTGTAGAGGTTGTTCTCGCCGTCGCCGTCCGTGTCGTAGCCGTTCATGACCATGACGAGCTCGCGCGCGGGCTTCCTCGGCTTGGGCGGGTCGATGATGAATGCGCCGTAGAGGCCCTTGTGGATGTGCTTCTTGAGCGGCGTCGCATGGCAGTGGTAGAGCTGCATCCCGTACGGCCGCGCCGGGAACTCGTAGGTGAACTCGCTGCCCGGGGGGACTGGCTCGAAGACGCCGTCCATGTTTCCCGGGTGGATGCCGTGGAAGTGGATCGTGTGCGGGTGCGAGCCGCCGTTCTGGAGTCTGACGCGGAGGGTGTCGCCCTCGGTGGCGCGGATCACCGGACCCGGGACCGTGCCGTTGTACGTCCAGGCGTTGAACTCGACGTTCTGCGCGACTTGGATCGTGCGGTCGACGGCCGTCAGGTTGTACTCGCGGAGGCGGCCGGGCTTGTACGGCAGGGCTGGGGGAGGGATGAGCAGCGCGTCGAGGGTGTGCGGGCCGCCGGGGGCGGGGACCTCGTCGCCGATCATCGCCGCATGCCCCGTGAGCGGATGCTCGTGACCTTCATGGATCGCGAGGGGCTGGCCGCCCTGCGCCGCGCTCGGCCAGGCGAGCTTGGCGAGGGGGGCGGCGGCTACCACTGGGAGGGTGCCGGCGAGCAGTTGCTTTCTGCTGAATTTAGCCAAGACGAAATCCTCTTTTAGTCTACACTGAGAATCATGATTGGGGATCTCAGCGCCGCATCTCAGGACTACCTCAAGGAGATTCACAAGCTCGGGCTGGAAGGCCGGCGCGCCACGACGTCGGCGATTGCGGAGCGAATGGGCGTCCGTCCGCCCTCGGCGACGGCGATGATCAAGAAGCTCGCGGGGCTCGGTCTCGCCGACCACGCGCCGTACCGCGGTGTCGAGCTGACCCCTGCCGGGGAGAAGGTCGCGCTCGAGGTCATCCGGCATCACCGGCTCCTGGAGCAGTACCTCGCGCAGGCGTTGGGCCTGCCGCTCGACCAGGTCCATATCGAGGCCGATCGCCTCGAACACGTCCTGTCAGAAGAGCTCGAGGCGCGCATCGACCACACGCTCGGCTACCCGACGCACGATCCGCACGGCGATCCGATCCCGGATCGCAAGCTGAAGCTCGACCGCTCGAAGCTGCGCACGTTGGCGACCCTGGAGCCGGGCGACGAGGCGACGATTCGCCGCGTACCGAGTGACGACGAGGAGCTCCTCCGCTATCTGAAGAGTCTCGCGCTCGTTCCCGGGCGCAAGGTCAAGCTCCGTGCAATCGCGCCGTTCGGCGGGCCGCTGACGATCCGCATCGGCAAAGACGAGCACGCGATCTCCCGCGAGCTCGCCGCCGGCATCGGCGTCGCCTGAGCCATTAGGCGCGAGAATTGTGACGGCAAGTCAGGGCCGTACCTGTTAAAAACACGCCGTCAGCGATGAGCGCGCCGTTGCGCTCAGGGGAGGGACCATGAAGACGAAGTGTTTGAGAGGCGTTTGCCTCGCGCTGGTCGCCGCAGCCACGCTTGTGGTGGCGGGGCTGGCGAACGCCACACCAGACGGCGGCGAGGGGCCATGGCAAACAGTTGCCCCAATGCCGGCGGACCTGTACGGCGGGGCGAGTGCTTCTGATGGAACCTATGCGTATGTGGCCGGCGGCTACTCGTTGATCGCCGGCGGGGATCGGAACACTCTTTACCGCTACGACCCGGCCGCCAACACGTGGGCGACCCGGGCGCCGATGCCTGACGCGGTAACCATGGCTTCGGCCGTCTATTACCCGCCCGGCAACAAGCTCTACGTGTTCGGGGGCCAGAACGCCGGCGTCACCGTTACCGCCACGACGAGGATCTATGACATTGCGTCCAACACCTGGAGTACGGGCGCGAACATGCCGGACATCCGCGGCTTCATGGCTTCGGCCTACAACTCCGCCAACGGCAAGATCTACCTCGTCGCCGGCTACAACACTCCCCAGGTCACGAGTGCTCAGGTGACGAACTGGGAGTACGACCCGATCGCGAACAACTTCACTGTTCGGGCGCCGATCCCGCATGGCACGGGTGGGACTGCCCACGGGATCATCAACAACCATCTGTACGTGGCCGGGGGTCGCGATGCGGCCAATACCGTTATCGGCCTCGTCTATGACTACGACATCGCGGCCAATACGTGGACGCAGAGGGCCAGCATGCCGAGCCCGACGAACGTCCCGGGCAGCGGCGTCATGGAAGGCAAGCTCTGGTCCTTCGGAGTCGGAACTCCGTTCGGCCCGTTCTTTGCAGACGCGCTTGGCATGACCCCGGACACGGGCGCGACCACGGTCTCCTACGATCCGGTCGCGAACAGCTGGGCACCCGGTCCGAGTCTCAACGCAGCCCGCTCCTTCTCGGCGGGCTCGGCGGTAGCCAACAAGCTGGTCGCCGCCGGCGGCTATAACGGCTCGACGACCATTGCCAGCGCAGAGACGCTGACGTTTACGCCGCCGCCACCGCCGCCGCCACCGCCTCCGCCACCGCCACCGCCTCCGCCACCTCCGCCACCTCCGCCACCGCCGCCGCCACCGCCGCCGCCACCGCCGCCGCCACCGCCGCCGCCACCGCCGCCGCCACCTCCGCCTCCGCCTCCTCCGGCCCCACCGCCGGCTCGCTGTCGCGTGCCGAACGTGATCGGCCTGAGGCTGCAGACGGCGAGGGCGCGGATCCGGGCGCGGCGCTGTCGTGTCGGCACGATCCGCAGGGTTCGCTCCCGGCGCGTTGGCCGTGTTCTCGGCCAGAGCCCGCGGGGCGGCGCAGTCCGGCCGGTCAACTTCAGGGTCAATCTGCGAGTCGGCCGCAGGTAAGCCAAAGCGAAATCGAGATCGACGAGCGGGGCGCCGAAAGGCGCCCCGCTCAGCGTCCGGGGGGCCTGAGCACCGCGAACTGGTCGGTCACGTCCAGCTGATTCGACGTGAAGCGAAAGAGCGCTGCGGGACGGCCACCGGTCTTGCCGGGCTCACGCCTCTCGCCCGTAGCCTCAAGAAGGCCGCGACGCACGAGCACGCGCTGCAGGTTCGTCGCCGACACGTCGTGTCCCAGCGCCGCCGCGTAGAGATCCCGCAGCTCGCTGAGCGTGAACGCTTCCGGTGCGAGCGCGAAGCCCACGTTCGTGTACGAGAGCTTGGCCCGGAGGCGTTCTCGGCCGGCGAGCGTGATCGCCCCATGGTCGAACGCGAGCTTCGGTAGCCGGTCGACCGAGTGCCAGTCGGTGTCCTCGGGCAGGGCGGGGTCGACGCCGCGCGGCACGAGGCCGAGGTACGCCGTCGCCAGCTGCCGCTCCTTCGGATGCCGCTTCGGATCGCTCAATGTCTCGAGCTGCTCCAGATGCGAGAGCTCGCGGACGTCGACCTTTGCCGCCAGATGCCGCCGGATCGAGCGCTCGAGCGTCTCGTCGTGGTCCAGGTAACCGCCCGGCAGGGCCCAGGCGCCGGCAGACGGATCCTTGGCACGCTGCCACAGCAGGACCTGGAGCTTTCCGGCCCGGACCTGGAAGATGACCGCCAGGGTCGCGTGCGTCGGGGAGTTTTTCTGTATCGTCGTCACCGAGGTTTTTGACTCTTAGGCAAAAACTTACCGGACTCCTCTTGGCAGCCGCCCTCGCCGGGTCGGTTGCTGCGTGCGGAGGCGATGACGACGCGGCCTCGTCCGGAGCGGACGACGACGCGATCAAGGTCGGGCTGCTCACCGACAAGGGGCAGCTGAACGACCGCGGCTTCAACGAACTGGCGTACAACGGCCTCAAGCGAGCCGAGCGGGAGCTCGGGGTCCAGGGGCGCGTGCTCCAGGCTGCGACCGCCGCCGACTACGTCCCGAACATGGCGTCGCTCGTCCGCCAGGACTACGACCTGATCATCGGCGTCGGCTTCGCGCAGGGGGATGCGGTCGCGAAGGCCGCGTCGAGGTTCCCGGACACGAAGTTCGAGATCATCGACGTCGACCAGTCGGGCCTCGCGGGCAAGCCGGAGAACGTCGTCGGGCTGCTCTTCAAGGAGGAGCAGGTCGGCTACCTCGCCGGGTACGCGGCCGCACTGGCCGAGAAGCGACGTCCTGGCGCCGACATCGTCAGCTCCGTCGGCGGCATGAAGGAGCCTCCGGTCGACCGCTTCATCGCCGGCTACCAGGCCGGGGCGAAGGCGGCGCTTCCCGGGGTGAAGGTGCTGAACGGCTACTCGCAGGACTGGGACGACGTGGCCAAGTGCAAGGAGCTTGCGCTAACGCAGATCGAGCAGGGCTCCCGGGTCGTCTTCCAGGTCGCAGGCGGCTGCGGGCTCGGCGCGCTGGATGCGGCCAGGGAAAAGGGGGCGTGGGGCATAGGCGTGGATGCCGACCAGTCCTTCCTCGGGCCGCACGTCCTGACGAGCGCGCTCAAGCGCGTCGACGAGGCCGTGTTCTCGACCATCGAGTCGGTTCAGGACGGAAGCTGGAAGGGCGGACGCAATCTGGTCTTCGGCCTCTCCGAGGACGGGGTCGGGCTCGGGACGTTCAGCCCGAGGGTGCCGCAAGAGGACCGTGCGGCGATCGACGAGGTGGCGAAGAAGATCGCCGCCGGCGAACTGAAGATTCCAACGAGCGTCTAGCCTCCGGCGATCGCGGCGACGACGCGGATCTCCGCGCCGTCACCGAGTGCTTCGTCGAGGCCGCCCCGGTTGCGCACGTCGACGCCGTCGACGTAGACGTTCACGAGCGGGCGCAGCTCGCTTTGCTCGTCGAAGAGCAGCCCGCGAATGGGCAGCTCGCGCAGTGCCTCGCGGGGGCTCGACGCCTCCACCTCGAACCGGTTTCGCCCACCCGCCTCGGTCGCGAGCAGGGACGGAAGCAGCACTACGACTGCCATTCTCCGACCTCCACCGAGAGCACCGGCGGCAGGTTCTCGGCAGCGGTGATCCACTCTCCGCCCTCGTCCGGCGACACGAAGACGGACCCGCTCTGTGTGCCGACGTACACGCCGGCCGGGTCGAGCCGGTCGAACGCCATGCCCTCCCGTAGCACTGCCAGCCACGCGGGGTCGGGCAACCCGTTCGCGGTCAGCGCCCAGCTCGCGCCGCCGTCAGTCGTCTTGTAGACGCCGAGCCTCCCATCGGAAGTGACGCGATTCTCGGCGCCCTCCTCGGGGACGACGTACGCGACGTCCGGATCGCGTGGATGCAGCGCGAGCGGGAAGCCGAAGCCGCTCGGGAGGCCGTTCGCCTCGAGGCGCTCCCAGTTGTCGCCGCGATCGTCGGAGCGGTAGACGCCGCAGTGGTTCTGCTGCCACAGCCGGTTCGGCTGCTCGGGGTGGACGAGCAGCTTGTGCACGCACTGGCCGACCTCGGGGAACGGGTCGTCGGGCATGAAATCGGCGGCCGTGCCGTTGTTCACCGGCGTCCACGTCTCGCCGTCGTCCTCGGAGCGGAACGCGCCCGCTGCCGAGATCCCCGCATAGATCGCGCCGTCCGGGGAGAGCTGGATCGAGTGGCAGCACATCCCGCCGCCGCCGGGTTGCCAGCGCTCGCGCGACGAGTGGTCGAAGAGACCCGTCACGAGGTCCCAGTGGGCACCGCCGTCTCCCGAGCGAAAGAGCGCTCCGGGCGCCGCACCGAGCCACAGGTCGGAGTCGCGGCCCGGCTCGACGTGCCACGTCTTCTCGAGCTTGAGCTCCCCGTCCTCGGGCAGGCCGAGCTGCTCGGCGTGCTCCCAGGTCTTCCCGCGGTCGCGCGAGCGATGCACGTTGGGGCCGTACGCAAACGTGTTGGAGCAGGCGTAGAGGACGTCGTCGCGCGGGTCGAGGATCGCGTGGTAGATCTCCCAGCCGGGGACCAGAGGGCCTTCGACCTGCCAGTCGCGGCGTCCCTCGTCGCTTTCCAACAGGAAGAGCCCTTTGCGCGTGCCGACGAGAACGATCACGGTCGCTAGCCTAGAGGACCGTGGCCGCGCTCAGCGAGAAGCAGGCGAAGCTCTTCCTCGACAAGAACCTCGGGGCCGTGGCGACCATCCGTGAGGACGGCACGCCCCATGTGACGCCCGTCTGGGTCGACTACGACGGCGAGGACGTCCTCTTCAACACGGCAGCACCACGTGCGAAGTGGAAGAACCTGAAACGGGACCCGCGCGTCACGGTCGAAGTGCACTCGCTGGAGAACCCATACGAGTACGTGATGGTCAGCGGCACGGCCGAGCTCGACGAGGACGAAGAGGCAGCGAACCGTCACATCGACAAGATGTCCCTCAAGTACAGAGGCGTTCCGAAGTACCAAAACCACAGGCCCGGCGAGCGCCGGGTGATCGTGCGCGTGAAGCCCGAGCGCGTCTACCCGAAGTGAGCGTGACGCTCTGCGAGGTCGGCCCGAGGGATGGCCTGCAGAACGAGCAGGACGTCATCGCGCCCCAGACCCGCGCGGAGCTCGTCAACCGGCTCGCGGCCACGGGCCTGCCGCGGATCGAGGCGGCCAGCTTCGTCCGTGACGATGCGGTGCCGCAGATGGCCGGCGCCGAGGAGGTCGTCGAGGGACTCGAGCGCCGGGACGGGGTCGAGTACGTCGGCCTCGTGCTGAACGAGAAGGGCTTCGAGCGCTTCGCGGCCAGCGGGCTCGACCGCGTGAACCTCACCCTCGGCGCCACCGAGAGCTTCAATCAGCGAAACGCCAACGCGACCCTGGACGAGGCCGTCGAACGCGTCACTTCGATCCTCGGTCAGGCGCCCGGGCCCTCGACGGTGACGATCAGCGTCGCCTTCGGTTGCCCGTTCGAAGGGCGGGTCGACCCCGCCGTGGTCGCCTCACTGGCCGAGCGTTTCTCGGGAGCAGGCGAGATCGTCCTCGCGGACACGATTGGCGTCGCTACGCCGCGGCAGGTCAAAGCGCTCATCGAGCGCACCGGCGCCGCCGGCTTCCACGGCCACAACACGCGCAACACCGGGTTCGCGAACGCGTACGCGGCACTCGAGGCCGGTGCGACGGTGCTCGACGCGTCGATCGGCGGCCTCGGTGGATGTCCTTTTGCGCCCCGCGCGACGGGGAACATCGCCACCGAGGATCTCGTCTACATGCTGGAAGGAGACGGCGTTGACACCGGGGTCGACGTCGACGCGCTCATCGGGATCTCGGAATGGCTGGAGGGAGTCCTCGGGCGGCAACTCGAGGGCCAGCTCTACCGCGCGGGCTCGTTTCCCAGCGCGTAGAGCCGAGCCGGCAGCTCCATCAACTCGACGTCGCGCTCGTGGCGCATGCCGAGCTTCTCGGCCACGCGGGCCGAGGCCAGGTTCCCCGGTCTGATGAACGCGATGAGCCGCGTCCGGTGCATCGAGCGAAGGGCGTGGTTGCGTACGGCGGTCGCCGCTTCGGTCGCGTACCCCTGTCCCCAGAACTCGCGTCCGAGCGCGTAGCCGACCTCGAGCTCCGTCGGGCGAGTTGCCTCCGCCTCGGTCGTCGGCGTCAGCGACTCCGCATCCCAGACGAGGAAGCCGCAGCGGCCGATGAGCTCGCCGTCTTCTGCGCGTTCGACGGCGAGCTGCCCGAAGCCGTCGACCTCGAAGCTGCGCAGCATGCGTCGCAGGCTGGCCTCGGTCTCGTCCCGGCTCATCGTCCGTCCGACCCCCAGGTAGCGCATCACCTCCGGGTCGGCATAGAACGACGCGAAGCGATCGAGGTCGTCGAGCGACAGCGGCCTCAACACAAGGCGCTCGGTCTCGAACCGCATGTCGGCTAGGCGGCGGACGGCACGCGTGAAGCGAAGTTGAACACGCGGAAGAAGCGCTCGAGCGTCTCGGGGTCTCCCGCCTCGAGCTTCACGGTCCCTGCTGCGAGCGCGTCGCTCGGCAGGAGCTCGCGGGAGGCGAGGCCGAAGAAGGTCTTCTGATCCATCACGGCGTCGAGATCGACGTCCTCACTGAAGCTACCCGGCTCGATCTCCAGGCGACCCTCGACGAGCCGGACGGTGTAAACGTCGTCGTCGACGCGGAGGACGTACGACTCCGTGAGGCCGCGGGCAGCCTCCTCGTCGAGGAGCGCGGCAAAGGCGTTGAGACCCCACTCGGGATAGAACTCGTCCTTCCGCCCGGGCGGGGGAAGCGAGCGCGCGCCCCAGCGCGCGAGGGCGTAGAGAGGTTCTTCGAGCTCGGCGCCGTACTCGGTCAGCTCGTACACGGTCGAGGCTGCAGGTGGCGGGAGCTTGCGCTTGCGGAGAATCCCGCCCTGCTCGAGCTCCTTGAGGCGCGCCGCGAGGATGTTCGTGCCGATCCCCGGCATGCCCTCGACGAGGTCGGTGTAGCGCTTCGGCCCGCGCAGGAGCTCGCGGACGATCAGGAGCGCCCAGCGCTCGCCGACGAGGCCGAGTGCGTGACAAACCGGGCAGTACTGGTCATAGCGCTTCGGCATCTCCAGCGGAGTATAGCTCAGAACTTGTTATCCAGCAGTTCACACTTGCGAAATGAAAGTAGATCGTGTAGTTTCGCAAGCTAGTGACCACTAAGGAGATGGGGGACTGAACCAATGATGGCTTCTGCTCGACGTAAGTGGATCGGGCTCGCGCTCCTCTGCGCGGTGCAGTTCATGGTCGTGCTCGACATCGCGATCGTGAACGTCGCCCTGCCCTCGATCCAGACCGACCTCGGCTTCTCGCAGGAGAACCTGCAGTGGGTGATCAGCGCCTACGCACTGTTCTTCGGCGGCTTCCTGCTCCTCGGCGGTCGCGCGGCCGACCTCCTCGGGCGCAGGCGGCTCTTTCTCGCCGGCATCGTCGTCTTCACCGGCGCCTCGCTCCTCTCGGGCCTGGCCTGGAACGAAGAGACTCTGATCGGCGCACGCGCCCTGCAAGGGCTCGGTGCGGCGATCATCTCGCCCGCCGCACTGGCGATCCTCATGACCACCTTCGCCGAGGGCAAGGAGCGCAATGCGGCCCTCGGAGCCTGGGGTGGCGTGGGGGCCTTCGGAGCCGTCGCCGGCGTGCTCCTCGGCGGGATCCTGACCGACGCGCTCAGTTGGGAGTGGATTTTCTACGTGAACGTGCCGGTCGGCATCGCCGCCTTGGCGCTCACGCCGCTCCTGATCGCGGAGAGCCGGGACACGACTGCGCAAAGCTTCGACATTCCTGGGGCGGTGCTCGTCACGAGCGGCTTAGTCGCTCTCGTCTACGCGATCACGCAGGCGAACGACTACGGGTGGTCGTCGATCGAGACCGTGGGCCTGTTCGCGCTCGCAGCCGCGCTGATCGCCGGCTTCCTCGCCTGGGAGTCGCGTGCCAAGGATCCGCTGATGCCGTTCTCGATCTTCCGGCTGCGGACGCTCGTGGGCGCGAACATTGCCGGGTTGATCCTGGGCACGGCGATGTTCGGGATGTTCCTGATGCTCACGCTGTACATGCAGCAGGTGCTCGGGTATTCGCCGATGCGGACCGGCGTTGCGTACCTGGCGGTCGCAGGCACCGCCATCTTCTGGTCCGCGCTCGCTGCGCAGCTCGTGACGCGGATCGGCGTCAAGCCGGTGCTCGTCGTCGGGATGTCCGCGCTCACGGTCGGCCTCGTCTACTTCACGCAGGTCTCCGTCGGTGGCTCGTACGTCAGCGACTTGCTCCCGGGCTTCCTGCTGATCGGAGTCGGACTCGGCTTCTCGTTCGTGCCGATCTCGATCGCGGCGCTCGCAGGCGTGCAGGACGAGGAGGCCGGGCTGGCCTCGGGGCTGATCAACACGTCGCAGCAGATCGGCGGCGCTCTGGGCATCGCCGCCCTGTCGGCGATTGCGACTTCGACGACGAGTGACGCGGTCAGCACCGGGACGGCCGTCAACCTTGCGCTGACCGACGGATTCCAGTCGGCCTTCGTCGTCGGCGCCGCGGTCGCCTTCGTTGGCGTGCTCGTTGCTCTGTTCGTCGTCGACCGGCGCGAGCTGGTACAGGAAAACGCGGACGAAGAGCTCCAGCCCGCGTTCGACCAGGCCGCCTGAGAACGCGGTGGGGCCTCGGAGGGATCCGGGGCCCCACGCGTCCAACGAGCCGTTAAGGTCGCCGCATGGCTACCGCCGCACCGGATCCGAATCGCTGGAAAGCCCTCGCTCTGATCTGCACGGCGATCTTCGTCGTCGTCCTCGACGTCGCGATCGTCAACGTGGCGCTGCCTTCGATCGGCAGGGATCTCGGCTTCGCCGACGAGAACCTGCAGTGGGTGATCACGGCATACTCACTGACCTTCGGCGGCTTCCTTCTGCTCGGTGGCCGTGCCGCTGACCTACTGGGCCGACGGAAGATCTTCATGGTCGGGCTCGCGTTGTTCACGGTCGCATCCTTCGCGTGCGGGTTGGCGCAGAGCGAAGCCATGCTGATCGTGTCGCGCGGAATACAAGGGCTGGGAGCGGCAATCGTGTCGCCGGCAGCGCTGTCGATCATCTCCGTCACCTTCACGGAGGGCAAAGAACGGAACAAGGCGCTTGGAGCGTGGGGCGCGGTGGCCGGCAGCGGGGCCGCCGCAGGCGTTCTCTTCGGCGGAATCCTCACCAAGTACCTGGGGTGGGAGTGGATCTTCTTCGTCAACATCCCGGTCGGGGTGGTGGTGCTCGCGCTGACGACACGCTTCGTCCGCGAGAGCCGCCGCGAAACCGACGAGCAACGGTACGACGTGCTCGGGGCGCTTTCGGTCACGACGGGACTCGTTCTGCTCGTGTACGCGGTCTCCGAGGCGCCCGACGTGGGTTGGGCGGCTTTCCGCACGATCGGTCTCATCGTCCTCGCCGGAGCACTGCTGCTCTTCTTCGTGGCCTGGGAGGCCCGGGTGCGCGAGCCGCTGATGCCGCTCGGGATCTTCCGCAACAAGATGGTGACTGCGGCGAACGTCGTCAGCTTCTTGCTGGCCGGAGGAATGTTCGGATCCTTCTTGCTGCTCACGCTCTACATGCAGGACGTCCTGCGTCTCTCCGTGCTGCAGACGGGCGTCGCGTTCCTCGCTACTGCCGGCACCGCGGTCGTGATGGCCGGCCCGGCCCAGATGCTCGTGACCAGGTTTGGGCCGAAGCCCGTGACCATGACCGGACTCTCACTACTGACCGCCGGAGCTCTCTGGTACACGCAGATCGATGTCGATGGCAGCTACCCGACCGATCTGCTGCCGGGCTTCCTGATGGTCGGCGTGGGTATTCCCTTCGCGTTCATCCCGATCACGATCGCCGGGCTCGCCGGGGTTGCCGACCGCGAGGCCGGCCTCGCCTCGGGACTGCTGAACACGACTCAGCAGATCGGCGGCGCGATCGGCGTCGCCGTGATCTCGACGGTCGCATTCACCCACTTCGAGACCCTCGCCGCTGAAGGTAACCCTCCACCGGTTGCCCTGACGGAGGGCTTCCAATGGGGTTTCTGGCTGACGGCGAGTATCTGGGCAACGGGCCTGATCGCCGCTGCCCTTCTCATCCGGCGGATGGACGTGCCGGCTCACGAGGAAAGCCCGGCGCCGGCCGGGCTCTAGATGAACCGGCTGGCGGAGGAGACCAGCCCGTACCTCCTCCAGCACGCGGACAACCCGGTCGACTGGTACCCCTGGAGCGACGAGGCCTTCGAGAGCGCGCGGGCCGAGGACAAGCCGGTGCTGCTGTCCGTCGGCTACTCGGCGTGCCACTGGTGCCACGTCATGGCGCACGAGTCGTTCGAGGACGACGAGACGGCGGCCTTGATGAACGAGCGCTTCGTGAACATCAAGGTCGACCGCGAGGAGCGGCCCGATGTCGACTCGCTCTACATGGATGCGGTCGTGGCGCTGACGGGTCAGGGCGGCTGGCCGATGACGGTCTTCCTCACCCCCGTGGGCGAGCCGTTCCTCGGCGGAACGTACTACCCGCCCGAGCCGCGCTACGGGATGCCGAGCTTCCAGCAGGTGCTCGTCGCGGTCTCCGACGCCTACCGCGAGCGGCGGGGCGATGTCGCCGGCCAGGCCGCTGCGATCGTCGATGCCGTGCGGCGCTCGAGCGAGCTCGCGCCTTCGAACGAGCCTCTGACCGAGTCACTCCTGGGGGAAGCCACGCGGGGCCTTCGCGCCCAGTTCGACGTCGAGTGGGGTGGCTGGGGCAACGCTCCGAAGTTCCCGCAGGCCTCGGTGCTCGAGTTCCTGCTCAGGATGCACCTACGAGGCGACGAGGACGCGCTGCCGATGGTGACGGCGACGCTCGACGCGATGGCGGCCGGCGGCATGTACGACCTAGTGGGCGGCGGGTTCCACCGGTACTCGGTGGATCGCGAGTGGCTCGTCCCGCACTTCGAGAAAATGCTCTACGACAACGCGCTGCTGGCCGCGACCTATCTCCACGCCTGGGTCGTCACCGGCGCCGATCGGTACCGCCGCATCACCGAGCAGACGATCGATTACATGCTCCGTGAGCTGCGTCTCCCCGAGGGCGGCCTGGCTTCGGCGCAGGATGCCGACACCGACGGCGTCGAGGGGCTCACCTTCACCTGGACGCCTGACGAGGGCGTGGGTGAGGGGTTGCTGCAGCCGTTCGAGCACGGGCGCTTCGTGATCCGTGGCGAGCTCGACGAGGCCGAGCGGCAGCGACTCTTCGAGATCCGCGAGCAGCGGCCGAAGCCGGCCCGTGACGACAAGGCGATCGCGGCCTGGAACGGCCTCGCCCTCGCCGCCCTGGCTGAGGCCGGGCGCAGGCTCGAACGCGAGGACTACGTCAGCGCGGCCGAGGAGCTCGGCGAGTTCTTGCTGGGCCCCCTCTCGACCGACGACGGCCGCCTCCACCGGACGTTCCGCGGCGAGGCCAAGGGCACGGGCTACCTGGAGGACTACGCGGACGTAGCGCACGGGCTGCTCGAGCTGCACAAGGCAACCGGCGAGCTGCGCTGGCTCGAGGAGGCGAACCGGCTTGGGCGGCTGGCGATCGACCTGTTCGCGGACGACGAGCGCGGCGGCTTCTATCTCTCCGCGGCGGACGCCGAGCAGCTCGTCGCCCGCAAGAAGGACCTCGAGGACCAGCCGATCCCGGCCGGCAACTCGATGCTCGCCTTCGTACTGCTCCAGCTCGCGCGGATCTACGGCGAGGACGAGCTGGAGAAACAGGCGGTCGGCGTCTTCCGGCTGATCCGAGAGGCGCTTCCGCGCGCTCCGGTCGGTTTCGGCCATGCGCTCTCGGCGCTCGACCTTCACTTCTCGGCGCCGCGCGAGGTGGCGATCATCGGGTCTCCGGACAGCGAAATCGCCCGTGCCGCTCTACGGGGTTTCGATCCGAACGCGGTCGTCGCCTTCGGACCAACCGAGGACGTCCCCCTTCTGAAAAGCAAGGATTTCGTAAACGGTAAGCCCGCGGTTTACGTCTGTGAGCGGTTTGTCTGCCAGGCGCCGGTGACCGACCCGAAAACTTTCACAGACCCCTAACACTGTTTTTCCGGGCGGCGGGTATCACTTCCGCCCATGAGGAACGGAAGGTGGCTCATCGCCCCGGCCCTCGCCGCAGGGATCGCCGTCGCGGCCATGTTCTCCGGCTCCGCTACTAGGAGCGAGGCGGGAACGCAGCAGGCCGCGAACCGTCCCAACGTCGTCATGATCATGACCGACGACCAGACCGTCGAATCGCTCCGCGTGATGGGGAACGTGCGCTCGCTGCTCGCGAACCAAGGCGTCACGTTCGACAACAACTTCGCGTCCTATCCGCTTTGCTGCCCGTCGCGCGCCACCTACCTGACCGGGCAGTACGCCCACAACCACCGCGTGATGGGCAACGTCGCGCCGAACGGCGGCTACGACAGGCTCGACCACACGAACACGCTTCCCGTCTGGCTGCAGCGTGCCGGGTACGCAACCGTCCACATCGGCAAGTACCTGAACGGCTACGGCCGCGTGCGCCAGACCGAGATCCCACCGGGCTGGGGCGAGTGGTACGGCTCGATCGACCCGTCCACGTACCGGTTCTTCAACTACACGGTGAACGAGAACGGGAAGCTCGTGAACTACGGAACCACGGCAGCCGACTACCAGGCCGACGTGTACACGCGGCGGGCCGTCGATGTCATCCGGCGCTTCGCAGCCGACCCGCGCCCTCTGTTCCTGTCAGTCGCCTATCTCGCTCCGCATTCGGGCGGCCCGCGCGACCCCGACGACCCGGCGAACCTCGCGACGCCTGCGCCAGCACCGCGCCATCGCAACCTCTTTGCGAGTCAGCCGCTCCCGACGCCGCCTTCCTTCAACGAGGCCGACGTCTCCGACAAGCCGAGCGGCATCCGCACGCGCCCCGTGATCCCACAAGGGCGGATCAATGCCATCCGGGAGAACTACCAGCAGCGCCTGGAGTCGCTCCTCGCAGTCGACGAAGGCGTGGCGGAGATCGTCAGGACACTCGAGCAAACGGGGAAGCTCGGCCGGACGTACATCATCTTCACCGCCGACAACGGCTTCTTCCACGGCGAGCATCGCGTGCAAGCCGGGAAGGTGCTCGTCTACGAGCCGTCCGTGCGCGTGCCGCTCATTATCCGCGGCCCGGGGATCCCGCGGGCCGGGCGCCGAGCGCAGCTGGCGGCGAACATCGACCTCGCGGCAACGATCGCCGACGCAGCTCGCATTCGCCCAGGTCGCGCACCCGACGGCCGTTCGTTGCTGCCGATGGCCCGTGACCGCCTGCTCTTCTCGGGCCGCGACCTGCTGCTCGAGACGCCGACGTACTCGGCTATACACACTCCGACCCGGGTGTATGTCGAGCACGCCAACGGTGAAAAGGAGCTCTACAACCTGCAGAGCGACCCCCACCAGCTCACCAGCCAGCACGCGAACCCCGCCTTTGAACGAGCGCGTCTCGACCTGGCATCGCGGCTCATGGTTTTGCGTGGCTGCTCCGGCGCGACCTGCCGTCAGGCGCCGGAGCTGCGCCTCTTCGCCAGCTATAGGCGCGGCGCACGTGGTTGCGCCAGGTCGAACGTGAGGCTCGCGGTCGGCGGCGGGTCGGCCCGCCGAATCTCACAGGTCCACTTCTACGTGCGCGGCCGGCTCGTGCGGCGGGATGCTCGGAGGCCTTTCACCGCTGTCATCCCGCGACGGCTTCTGCGCGGCGGGGCATACACGCATTCGGTCGTCACGCTCGACGACTCTCGGCGCCACACGCTGCCGCGACGATTGCGCGCCTGCAGCTAGGAGCTGGCGGTACGCTTTCGGTCGAGATGGGTTTGTGGAGCAGGATCGTTCGATTGCTCCGGAAGGAGCCCGACGACGAGTCGCACGAGCAGTGGTCGGATGCCCGCGACCAGATGCTCGATGCGAGAGTCGCCGCCCTCGGCGACAATCCCGCGCCTCCTGGCTACCTGCCGAAGCCCGACGACGGCCGTCCGCGCTACTAGCTATCTGCGTTCGCCGCGTAGTTCGGCTCGTACTTGCACGAGCCGGGCCCGAAGTCTCTCGAGCTGCGCGGAGTCCGTCTCAGCCTTGACGAGGATCTCCTGCAGCTCGCGGTCGGCGAGCGCAGTCCCGTCCGGGCCTTCGAGGGCGTCGATCTCGCGGATGAGCCCGTCGATCTCGGGACCGTAGGTCGGTAGATCGTGCGACAGGATGTCGCTGAGAGGGTCGTCGCCCGGCTTGCGGTTCGGCATGGGCTCAAGACTTGCCAATTGCCGGTCGTTTCGTCAAGCCTTAGCGCGCGAAGCCCAGCACGGCGGCAAGCGCAGCGACGGCGGTCACCGGTGCTCCGAAGTACGGATTGACTGTCAGCAGGACGCCGCCGAACACGAGCACCGCTCCGAGGGCGCCGAGCGCGCGGCCGTTCATCGGGCGCCGCAGAAGGAGCGCGCCGGCTGAGGCGAAGAGAGCGGCCGAGACCAGCCAGAACACACCGACCACCTGCTCCCCGGTGTTGCTCAGGTCATCGTTCTCTCCGGTCAGGAGTGAGATCCCGGCCAGGACTCCGATCAGGGCGAGGAAGAAGAGAAAGAGGGCGATCCCGATGCGCGCGGCCTGCATGCGCTGAAGCGTAAGGTCTGGCTCATGGCCGCCGACCTCGCTGCCGCGTCGCTGGAAGAGCTGTGCGCGGAGGCGCGAAGACTCCGGGAAGCCGGTCACGGCTCGCTGGTGACCTACTCGCCGAAGGTCTTCATCCCGTTGACGAAGCTGTGCCGCGACGTCTGCCACTACTGCACGTTCGCCCGGCCGCCGCGGCGGGGCGAGCGGGCGTACATGTCGGAAGAAGAGGTGTTGGACGTGGCCCGGGCGGGCGCCGCTGCGGGTTGTCACGAAGCGCTCTTCACGCTCGGCGACAAGCCGGAGCTTCGCTACCGCGCCGCCCGTGATGAGCTCGCCGAGCTCGGCTGCGCGACGACGCTCGAGTACCTCGCGCGCTGCGCACGGCTCGTGCTCGACGAGACCGGGCTGTTGCCGCATCTGAACCCTGGTGTGATGAGCGCGGCGGATCTCGTCGCTCTGCGACGGGTGAGCGTCTCGCAGGGACTGATGCTCGAGACGACATCGGAGCGGCTGTCGGCCCGCGGCGGTCCTCACTTCGGGTCGCCGGACAAGCTTCCGGCTCGGCGCCTGGCGACGATCGCTGCCGCCGGGGAGGCCGACGTTCCGCTGACGACCGGGATCCTGATCGGCATCGGAGAGACGCGGGCGGAACGGGTCGAGGCGCTGTGCGCGATTCGCGACCTCGGTGACCAGTACGGCCACATCCAGGAAGTGATCGTCCAGAACTTCCGGGCGAAGGTGGGGACCAAGATGGCCGGCGCGCCCGAGCCGCCGCTCGAGGAGCTCCTGTGGACGGCGGCCACCGCACGGATCCTGCTCGGCGCGGAGTGGAACATCCAGGCGCCGCCGAACCTGAGCTACGCGGACTTCCCGCGGCTGCTCGACGCAGGCATCAACGACTGGGGCGGGATCTCGCCGGTGACGGTCGACCACGTGAACCCGGAGGCGCCGTGGCCGGAGGTCGAACGGCTACGCGCGGCGACCGAGGAGCGCGGGCTGCGCCTGGCACCGCGGCTCGCCGTGTATCCCGAGTACCTGGAGGAGCCGGACCGGTGGCTCGACCCCTCAGTGGCGGCACATGCCTTGCGGCAATCCGACGGGGAGGGCCTGGCACGGGAGGACGCCTGGGCAGCCGGCTCGGCGGGTCGTATCCCGTCCCGTATTGATGGTGTACCCGGCCTCCTCCCCAATTCGATCGTAGTCGGGAAGAACGCACGCATGGGTGTCGGCTCTGCGCCGAAATTGACGCCGCCCGTCGCCGCCGCACTGGCCAAGTCCCGCGAGGAGATCGCCCTGGACGAGGACGACATCACCGCGCTCCTGACTGCCCGCGGCCCGGATGCCCGAGCTGTTGCCGCCGCTGCCGACTGGCTCCGCCGCGAGGTCAACGGCGACACCGTCACCTACGTCGTCACGCGCAACGTCAACTACACGAACGTCTGCTACTTCCGCTGTGGTTTCTGCGCCTTCTCGAAAGGTCGCCTCGCGGCCAACCTGCGCGGCCGGCCGTACCTCGTCCCGCCGGAGGAAATCGCCCGGCGAGCGCGCGAGGCGTGGGACCGCGGCGCCGTCGAGATCTGCCTCCAGGGCGGGATCCATCCCAGCTTCACGGGCGACTTCTACGCGGAGGTCTGCGAAGCGGTGAAAGAGGCCGTGCCGGGAATTCACGTTCACGCCTTCTCCGCGCTCGAGGTCTGGCAGGGGGCGGCCACGCTCGGGCTCGAGCTCGGTCCCTACCTGTCGCGCCTACGTGATGCCGGCCTCGCCTCGCTCCCGGGAACGGCAGCCGAGATCCTCGACGACGAGGTTCGGCGGGTGATCTGCCCGGACAAGGTGACGACGGAGCAGTGGCTGCACGTCCACGACACGGCGCACCGCGTCGGTCTGCGCTCGACGACCACGATCATGTTCGGGCACGTCGACCGCCCTCGGCACTCGGCACGGCATTTCCTCCGGCTTCGCGAGCAGCAGCAACGCACGGGGGGCTTCACCGAGATCGTGCCGCTGCCCTTCGTGCACATGGAGGCGCCGATCTACCTGAAGGGTCGCGCGCGCCAGGGGCCGACCTTCCGGGAGGCGATCCTGCTTCACGCCGCCGCGCGGCTCGCTCTCCATCCGTGGATCACGAACGTCCAGGCCTCGTGGGTGAAACTCGGGGTGGACGGTGCCCAGGCCGCTCTTCGCGCGGGGGCGAACGACCTCGGTGGAACGCTGATGAACGAATCCATCTCGCGCGCCGCCGGCTCCGTGCACGGACAGGAGCTGCTGCCCGAGCAGATGGAGGAGGCGATCAGCGCGATCGGTCGCACGCCTAACCAGCGAACGACGCTGTACGGCGATCCGCCGGCCGAGCAGGTACGGCGCTCCTTCGGCGCGGCTCCTCTCAGCGAGCCGCGCAACCCGAGCGTGAACGACGCGGGCCTGGGCGCGCCACCACGACTCGTCCGCCCGGGCTTCGCCGTCGCCGCCCGTTAGATGAGCCGGCTGCAGGCGGTTCTCGGGAGTGCCGCCTTCGTCCTCTTCGGTGGTCCGACGATCGTTGCGGGGCTTGTCCCCTGGCTCCTGACCCGCTGGGAAGCAGATGAGCCGTCGACCGCTCTGCGAGTCACCGGCGCCGTGCTGATCGCGATCGGCGGCGGTCTCGTCCTGGAGACGACCGCGCGCTTCGCGCTCCAGGGACGCGGCACGCCCGCTCCCTTCGCCGCGCCGGACCGCTTCGTCGCCCGAGGCTCGTACCGGGTCGTGCGGAACCCGATGTACGTCGGCGTGCTGGCCCTGATCGTCGGCCAGGCGCTACTCCTCGGACGCGAGGTGCTCCTCGGCTGGGCCGGGGTGGCGGCGGTCCTCTTTCACCTGTTCGTCGTCTTCCACGAAGAGCCCGAGTTGCGCAAGCGCTTCGGCGCCGAGTACGACGACTACCGGGGCCGGGTCGGCCGCTGGCTCCCCCGGTCCTAGTCCTTCCAGAAATCAGGCTCGTCGATCGCGTCGCCCGGCCCGGTGTTCGGCGCGCCGACGAGGACGAACTCTGCACCCTCCGGGCCCGCTGCCAGTGCCCGAGTCGTGTCGGCAGGAACACGAACGGCCGTCCATGGCTCCATGTCCACGATGTCGTCCCCGACCTTGATCCGCGCGGATCCCGACACGAGTAGGTAGACCTCCTCTTGCCGCTTGTGCCGGTGGCCGTTCGCTCGCTTTCCGTTCGGCGCGATGCGCGCGTAGCTGACGCCGCAATCTTCGCAACCGAGGTCATTACGCAGGAAGCGGATCTCGACGTCGGGGGCGATCCCGAGGTTTGGCCCCTGATCGGGGACGTCTGACACCTTCACGACCGTGTAGTCGGGCATCTCATTCCTTTCGTTGGCCGACAGAGGCTGGTATCTTTGCGCGCAATGAACAGGCACCTTCTCGTGTAGCGCAGGGAGCCACGCGGCGGCGCCGCGGCGACTCCCCCTGGCCTCTCGAATCGAGAGGCTTTTTTGTACCCGGAGACGGAATGGATAGATACGACCCGCAGACAATCGAGGCGAAGTGGCAGCGCGTCTGGGAAGACGAGCGGGCCTTCTACGTCTCGAACCCAGAGCCCGGCGCGGAGCCTGAGAAAAAGTTCTACCAGTTGGAAATGCTCCCGTATCCGTCCGGGACGCTGCACATGGGCCACGTCCTCAACTACACGCTGGGCGACGTCCTCACCCATTTCCGCCGGCGAAACGGCACCCTCGTCCTGCGGCCGATGGGCTGGGACTCCTTCGGCCTCCCGGCCGAGAACGCCGCCATCCGGGAGGGCGGGCACCCGCGCGAGATCATCGAGCGCAACATCGAGCACATCCGCGCCGAGATGCGCCGGCTTGGCTGGGCGATCGACTGGGACCGCGAGACCTCCGCGCACGAGCCGGAGTACTACCGCTGGACGCAATGGCTGTTCCTGAAGTTCTTCGAGGCGGGGCTGGCCTACCGGAAGGAGGCGCCCGTCAACTGGTGCCCGAACGACCAGACCGTGGTCGCGAACGAGTACGTCATCGACGGCAAGTGCGAGCGCTGTGGCGCCGAGGTGATCGCGATGAACATGGAGCAGTGGTTCTTCCGGGTCACCGCCTACGCGGATCAGTTGCTGGCCGATCTGCAGCTGATCGATTGGCCGGAGCGGACGAAGACGATCCAGACGAACTGGATCGGCCGCTCTGAAGGCGCCGACGTGCTGTTCCGCGTCGAAGAGCTCGACATCGATATCCCGGTCTTCACCACGCGTCCGGACACGTTGTATGGAGCGACCTTTTTCGTGCTCGCACCTGAGCATCCCCTCGTCGACCAGCTGGCCAACGACGAGGTGCGCGAGTACGTCGGGAAGGCTGGGGCCCGATCGGTGGCCGAGCGCCAGACGAAGGACAAGGACGGCGTCTTCACAGGCCACCACGTCGTCAACCCGGTCAACGGTGAGCGGATCCCGGTCTGGGTCGCCGACTACGTCCTGATGGACTACGGCACCGGCGCGATCATGGCCGTGCCCGCGCATGACGAGCGCGACCTCGAGTTCGCGCGCAAGTACGACCTGCCCGTGCGCCGGGTGATCGACGAGGAGACGAACGCCCTGGTCGATTCGGACGAGTTCAGCGGGCTGCCCGCGGACGATGCCAAGGAAAAGATCGTCCAGTGGCTGCGCGCGCAGGGTCGCGGTGCCCCCGCGGTCAGCTACCGGCTGCGCGACTGGTCGTTCTCACGCCAGCGCTACTGGGGGTGCCCGATCCCGGTCGTCTACTGCGAGGACGACGGCATCGTCCCCATCCCGGAGGAGGAGCTGCCCGTTCTGCTGCCGGAGGTCGAGGACTACCGGCCGAAGGGGAAGCCGCCGCTCGCCTCCAACGAGGAGTGGATGAACGTCCCGTGCCCCCGCTGCGGCAAGCCCGCTCGCCGGGAGGCCGACACGATGGACACCTTCGTCGATTCCTCCTGGTACTTCCTGCGCTACTGCGACCCGCACAATGACCAGGCGCCGTTCGACCGCCGCCTCGTCGACTACTGGATGCCGGTCGACCAGTACATCGGGGGCATCGATCACGCGACGGGTCACCTTCTCTACTCGCGCTTCTTCGTCAAGGCGTTGAACGACTTCGACCTCATCGGCTTCCGCGAGCCGTTCCAGCGGCTCTTTCACCAGGGCTGGGTCCGGCAGGGCGGCACCAAGATGTCGAAGACCAAGGGCAACGTCACCGGGCCCGACGAGCTGATCGCGATGCACGGCGCCGACGCGCTTCGGCTCTACATCCTCTTCATGGGCCCAGCCGATCAGGACATGGAGTGGAGCGCGGAGGACCTCGAGGGGATCTCACGCTTCCTGCGCCGCCTGTGGCGGATCGTGAACGAGGTCGCCGAGCGGGCGCCCACAGGCGAGCCGGAGGCCACCGAGCTCGCGCGCACCGCGCATCGCACGATCGCGCGCGTCACCGACGACATCGACCGGCGCTTCCAGTTCAACACGCCGATCGCCGCCGTGATGGAGCTGGTCAACGAGCTCCTGCGGACACCGGACGACCCGGCGGCCAGGTTCGCGGCCGAGACGGCGGTGACGCTGATCCAGCCCTACGCGCCGCACATCGCCGAGGAGCTGTGGACGCGACTGGGCAAGGAGCGGCTGTGGGAGCACCCGTGGCCCGAGGTGGACGAATCGCTACTCGGCCGGGACACGTTCGAGCTCGTCATCCAAGTGAACGGCAAGGTTCGTGACCGCGTCGAGGTGCCGGCGGGCGAGCCCGAGGACGAGCTCATCGCACGCGCCAAGGCGTCGCCAAAGGTTCAGGACTTCCTGGACGGCAAGGAGATCCGCAAGGAGATCGTCGTGCCGGGCAAGCTCGTGAACCTAGTTGTGGGCTAGAAGCGAGTCGGCAGAGCGGCGCCGCCGGTTCCGCTCCACGAGCAAGGCGAGCAGCGCCAGCAGCAGGAACGGGCCCGCGACGACGAGCGCGTAGAGCAGCCAGATGAGCTCGGTCCCGAGAATCTTGCTCGCGTCGTCCCAGAAGGTGCGGAAGGCGCCAGGCTCTTCCCGCTTCTCGGCTGCCTGGGCCGTCGTCAGCTCCAGGGTGACCGTCGCGTAGCTCGCCTCGCGCACGAGGCGCGACTGGCGACCTGTCACCGATTGCAGGTCGCGGCGAGCGTTTTCGAGCTGGATTCGATCGTCGACGCTCAATCCGCTGCGGCGGCTCTTGGCGACGAGCTCGGCGATTCGGCGGCGGAGCTCTGTCGCACTTTGCGAGAGCCGGTCGGCCTGCGGCTGCAGGTCGTTGATCTTGACCTGCTGCGAGATGATCGTCCCCAGCTCCGTGTAGCGCGCGACGGCCTCTTGGACCTTGGCTACAGGCACCCGCAGGACGAGACTCGCGTCGCCCTGGTCCTCGGGTCGCGTGCCGAAGTCGATCGAGGCGACGAAGCCGCCGAGGGCCCGGGTGTCGCGCATCGCACGCTTGGTTCCGCGGTCCAGGGCTGCCGCGTCCTGCACGCGGAGCCGCATGTGCGCGTCGTAATCCTGGAGCCGGCGGCCCGCAGGCGGGAGAGCGGTTCCGCCAGCTGGGACGGAAGGGCCTTGGTTCTTGCCCAATGCCGCGCTGCGCTGTGCGTCCGCTGCACCCTCGGGCGTGGCGCGAAGGTCGGGGCTCCTCTGCGTCTCGGCGCTGGCCTGTCGCCCGCCCTGGTCGTCTGGACCGTTGAAACCGTTGATCAGTGCGGCTCCAAGTCCGAGCGTCACCATGGCCGCCGCGGCGAGGGCAAGTCCACTCCGGAGCCCGAGGTTCCAGCGACGCCCGGCTGACCGCGCTCCTTCCGAGCGGGCCGTCGCGCGTACCCGTGCGCGAAGCCCTTCGGGCGCTACTGGCGCCTTCTCGCGCAGCTCAGTGAGGATCGCCTGGAATCGTGGGTCGTCGAGATCACGCTGAGACATCTGATTCCACCCTTTCTGCCAACTTGGTCAACGCGCGTGAAAGTCGTGTCGAGCACGCGGTCGGGCTGATTCCGAGCACGCCCGCGGCCTGGTCGCTGTCCAGCTCGAGCACGACGCGAAGCGCGACGACCTCGCGCTCGCCGGCGGAGAGCTCCGACAGTGCTTCTTCGAGCGCGGGGGAGAGGCCGTCGCCGTACACCGGGTCCTCCGACTCTCGTGTCGTTGCGGCGTAAGTCTCCTCGCGCTTCCGGCGACGCTGCTCGGCACGGAAGTGGTCGAGCGCGGTACCGCGGGCAAGCTGGCAGAGCCACGTCTTGGCGCTGCCGCGGTTCGGGTCGAACCGGCTCCAGCGGTGGAGTGCAAGCTCGAAGGTCGCGTTTGTCAAATCTTCTGCCACGTTGCGGTCTCCCGTCAGATAGAGCACGTATCGGTACACGTCGTCGAGGTGTGCCTCGGCCATGGCGGCGAGGCTCCGCTGTTCGCGGAGACCTCGTTCGCGTGCTGGTAACGAGGCCGGCATTGCGTTCACGTAGTCCCTATACGCCGCTGCGGGTCGCTTCCGTCACAGCCGCATTGATGCACGTTTGGTGCGAGCTCGTCACACCCGCGGCACAACGCTGTTGTCAAGATTGACGACATGCACCAGGTGTTCCCGCTCGCGCGCCGCCGTGTGCTCGTCGCCGCTCTGGCGCTCCTCGTCGCGCTGCTTCTGGCCGGACGACACCTGACGCGGGCCGGCACGCCGACCGAGCGCCCGGTGGCCGCGCAGGTAGAGCCCCTCAGCGTCAATTCAGCGCCCAAGCTCGTCGTTCATGTTGTAGGCGCAGTTCGCCGCCCGGGTCTGTACCGCCTGCCCGATCGCTCGCGGATCGCCGATGCGGTGACACGTGCCGGCGGGCCGACGCGGAAGGCCGACCTCTCTGCGGTCAACCTCGCGGCGCCGGTCGCGGACGGCCTCCAGGTCGTCGTGCCAGCCCGCGCGCCTCCGGACAAGACAGGAGGCGAGTCGACCCCCTCCGGCTCTTCGGGCCCGGTGCATTTGAACACGGCGACGCTCGAGGAGCTCGACGCGTTACCCGGCGTGGGGCCGGTCACCGCTCAGAAGATCCTCGACTACCGACAGCAGCACGGCGCTTTCGCCTCAATCGACGAGCTCGATGCGATTCCCGGAATCGGCCCGGCCCGCCTCGAACAGCTCAAGGAAGTGGCAGCGCCATGAGCGGCCTGCTCGCTCGATGGGCCCCGCACGCCTTCCTAGGTGCGCTGTGCGCGGGACTCGCGACTGCGAATGTCGCCCGCGCAACCGTGTTCGCACTCCTGCTCGCTGGGCTCGGGGTGACCGCTGGGGCAGCGCTCGCTCGAAATGCCACGCTCCACGTTCTCGTCTGCGGTGCGGTTCTCCTCACCGGGTGGTGGTGGGCAAGCGCTCGCCTCGATGCGATCGATCGCAGCGTGCTCGCGCCCGAGATCGGGGAGGCGGGCCGGTTTGTCCTCGCCATCACCGGCCCGGGTCGTCGTTCCGAGTTCTCGCTCCGCATCCCCGCGGAGGCGCGCCGTTTCCGCCTGCGTGACCTTCACGAGCCCGTGCTCCTGCGCCTACCCCCGGCGCGCTCGCCGCCACAGGGCGCCCTCATCGAGGTGATCGGTGAGATCCAGGCGCCACGTGGCCCCGAGGACGGTTTCGACGAGCGGACGTGGCTTCGTCGCCGCGGCGTGCACGTGATCGTTCGTGCCGACCGCTGGCGCGCCGTCGGCCGCCGTGGCGGTCTGGCCGGCTTCGCGGACCGCCTGCGTGCGCGGATCTCGCGCTCGATGGCCCCCGGTCTCGGGGGAGAACGGCGCGCGGTCCTGGCCGGTGTCGTGCTCGGCGAGGACGAGGGCCTGACGAAGGATCTCCGTGACGACTTCCGCGCCTCAGGGCTGTATCACCTCCTGGCCGTCTCGGGCCAGAACGTCGTCCTCGTCGCCGGCGGTGCGCTCCTGCTTGCCTGGCTCGTAGGGATTCCTCGCTGGCTCGGAGAGCTCGGGGCGCTGGCAGCGATCGGCGGCTACGTCTTGGCCGTTGGTTGGCAGCCTTCGATCGTTCGCGCCGGGGTGGCCGGAGCGCTTGCGTCGCTCGCGTGGCTGTCCGCTCGCCCGCGCGATCGTTGGTACTTCCTGCTCGTCGGCGCTGCCGTGCTCCTCGTGTGGAACCCGTATTCGTTGCTCGAGCCCGGTTTCCAGCTCTCGTTCGGGGCGGTCGGGGCGATCTTCGTCGTCGTGCCCCCGCTCGAGCGACGACTCGAGGGCTATCCGGGGCCGCGCTGGCTGCGGGCCGTCATCGCCGTTTCGGTCGCTTGCGGTGTCGCCACGGCGCCGATCCTCCTGTTGCACTTCGGCTCCGTTCCGATCTATTCGGTGCTCGCCAACGCCCTGGCGGCGCCAGCGGTCGCACCGCTGCTCGGGCTCGCCTTTACTGCCGCCGCAGTCGACCCCGTGTTGCCCTCGCTCGCCGCGGCGCTCGGATGGGTGAACGGATGGTTGGCCGCGTACCTCGCGGGGTGCGCTCGCGTCATCGGGGGTCTTCCCTACGCACAAGTCTCGACCGCAACGGCGGCGATCGGAGTTGCCGTACTCGCCGCGCTCGGCCTCGTGGCCACGCGGCTGCGGCCGCCTCGTGCTCAACGAGCGGCCGCGCTCGCCGTGCTCGTCCTCTTGATCGTCGCTGGTTGGAAGCTCAGCAGCCCGGACGAGCGATTGCCGCCTCCACGTGGACTCCGGATGACGTTTCTCGATGTCGGCCAGGGCGACTCGACCCTGATCCAGGTGCCTGAAGGCGCGATCCTCGTCGACGAGGGCCCACCCGAGGCCGACGTCGCGGACCAGCTCCTTCGCCTCGGCGTGCGCCGATTGGCCGTGCTCGTCCTGACCCACCCGTCGCGAGACAACATCGGAGGCGCCGAGAAGGTCGTCCGCAAGCTCGGGGTTGGGATCGTCTTCGAGCCGGACCTGCCCTTCCCAAACCCGTTCGGAGCACCGGCCCTGCGCGAAGCGAACAAGCGGCGAATCCCGATCGTCGTCACTCGAACAGGCCGCGACTTCACCCTGGGCCGGCTGCGAGTGCGCGTGCTCTGGCCCGTTGGAGACGCCTCACCGGCGGATGACCCGAACGACCACGCCACGGTCCTGCTCGCGTCCTACGGGAACGTCGATGCGCTGCTGCCCGCCGACGCCGAGTCGAATGTGACTTCGCGCCTACGAATCCCACCGGTCGAGGTTCTCAAGGTGGCCCATCACGGTTCGGCTGACGACGGTCTCTCGGAGTTGCTCGAAAGCTTGCGACCTCGGGTGGCCATCGTTTCCGTCGGAGAGAAGAACGACTACGGCCATCCGAGAGCCTCCACGATGGCCGCTCTTGATCGCGCGACGGGCTTAACGGTCTATCGGACGGATGAGGACGGTCGCATCGTGCTGGAATCCGACGGGGAGCGGCTCTCGATTCGCACCGCACGCTGACTATTCTTGGGACGGTGTCCGCGGAACCGTTGCTTCCGATCTATCTGCTCGCGGGAACCGACCGCCCGAAGCACGTTCGAGCGCTCGCCCGCCTTCGTACGCGCTTCGGAGACGAGTCGGTCGAGATGCTCGCAGCGGACTCGTCGAGCGGCGAGGACGCCGTGGGCGCGTGCAACGCACTCGGTCTGTTTGCGGCCGACGGTGGCCGCCTAGTCGTCGTCCATGGCGTCGAGCGCTGGCGTAAGGCCGACATCGACGCTGTCGGCGCCTATCTGAAGCAGCCGGCCCCCGGAGCGGTCCTCGCGCTCGTCGCCGAGGAAGCACCGAAGAGCCCAGCGCTCGCGAGCCTGTGCGAGAAGCACGGTCAGGTGCTCCAGTTCGACGTTCCCAAACCCGCCAATCTCCACGCGTGGGTGCGAAGCGAGTTCGAGCGCCTGGGTGCGAGAGCTGATGCCGAGGCGGCGCGTGCGCTCGTCGAGATCTGTGGCGAGGACGTCATCGCCCTCTCAAGCGAGATCGACAAGATCATCTCCTGGGCCGGTGGCGACGCGATCACCCGACGCGACGTCGAGCAACTCGCGGTCGGCGGCCGTGAGGCAGCCGCCTGGGCTTTGACCGATGCCTGGGGAGCTCGCGACTTGCCTTCGCTGCTGGCCGCTTGCGAGCTGGCGCTCGAGCGCAAGGAGCCCTTCCTCCTGGCCGTCGGCCTGGCAACGCACGTGGGTCGAGTGCGGGGCGCGCAGGCGCTCGCGGAGGAAGGGCTACGCACGAAGGAAATCGCCACTCGCCTGAAGATGAAGGAGTACCCGGCACGGAAGGCGCTCGGACACGCGGAGAACTACTCGCGCGACGAGTTGGATACCGCCCTCGTTCGCCTCGCCGAGCTCGACGCCGCACTGAAAGGCGCGAGCCGGTTGTCCGCGGAGCTCGAGTTGGAGCGCGCGCTGGTCGCGATCACGCGGCCTGCGGATCGCTCCGCTGTTGCGGCCGGTTAAGCCCCCGCGACGAGCCGTGCGGCCTGGGCCTTCTTGCGCGCAGCCGCATTGCGGTGCATGGCGCCCCGCGAGGTGGCCCGGTCGATCCAGCGCTGCAGCTGCTGATGCTCGGCCGCGATGCGCTTCTTATCGCCTTCCTCGACGGCCTGAGCGAGGCGCTTCGTGATCGTCTTGACCGTCGAGTTGTAGCGCAGGTTCTCGACCCGCTCCTCGGCGGCCGTGCGGACACGCTTCTTCTGCTGCTGAATGTTGGGCATTTGCGGACGAATGCCCGCGACGCGCGGGCGCCGCGATGGTACCAGAGCCGATTTGCGCACCTTCGAACGGAGTCGGCACCAAGGCGCGCGGATTTCCTCACTACGATCGCGACGGGGAGGAGGTGGGCTGTGCCTAAGCCAAGGTGCAGCTGCCGTGGGCCGCGAAGTCGACGGGCGCCGTTCCTATACTCGGCCACGTGGAAAAGCGGGCCTGGGGTGGGCGGCTCGCCTGGTCGACGGCGATCTTCTCGCTTGCCACCGGGCTGTCCCGCATTCTCGGCCTCATTCGCGAGATCGTCGCTGCGTACTTCTTCGGGACGCGCGGCGCGATCAACGCCTTCACGGTCGCGTTCCAGATCCCAAACCTGATCCGCGCCATCGTGGCCGACGCGGCTCTCTCCTCCGCATTCGTCCCCATCTTCACGGAGTTGCATGAGAAGGGCGAACGCGAGCGTGCTTGGCGCGTCGCCTCGAGCCTCATCTGGCTCCTGCTTCTCGGCCTGAGCGCTCTCACCGCGCTCTTCATCCTCCTCGCCCCGTTGATCATCCCCCTGTTCGGGCTCCCGGCTGACCAGGAGGACCTCGCCGTCCGCCTCTCCCAGATCCTCTTCCCGATCATCGTCCTGCTCGGGATCTCGGGGATCGTCGTCGGGATCCTGAACAGCTACGAGCACTTCACCGTGCCCGCGCTGACGCCGGTCTTCTGGAACCTCGCGATCATCGTCGGCCTCCTGATCGGTGTCCCGCGTGCGAGCTCCGAGGACGCGGAGCTGTACGTCTACGCGGGCTCGATCCTGGTGGGGACGGTGATCCAGCTCCTGCTCCCCCTGCCGTGGCTGGCCGGCCGTGACGGGCGTCTGCGCGCGGTCATCGACTGGCGCGACCCGGCCGTCAGGCGCGTCTTCGTGCTGATGCTGCCCGTCTCGCTCGGCCTCGGCCTCATCAACTTCAACGCAGTGATCGGCGTCTTCTTCGCGAGCCGCTACATCGACCCCGAGATCGCGCCGACTGCGATCGACAAGGCCTTTCGGGTCTACATGCTCCCGCAGGGCATGTTCTCGGTCGCAGTCGCGACCGTTCTCTTTCCTCGCCTGGCCCGCCTCGCCGCTCGCGCCGACATGGATGAGTTCCGACACACCGTCTCGCTCGGGCTGCGCCAGATTGGATTCCTCCTCATCCCGGCGAGCGTCACCTTCGCCGTGCTCGCCCATCCAATCGTGCGCCTGCTCTACGAGCGCGGGGACTTCGAGCCCGATCAGACACCCGTCGTGGCCAACGCGCTCGCCGCCTTCTCCCTGGGTCTCGTGTTCAACGGGGCGATGCTGATGCTGAACCGTTCGTTCTTCAGCCTGCAGGCGCCCTGGATTCCGACCGTGCTAGCGCTGGGGAACCTCGCTCTCAACACGGTGCTGAACTTCGGGCTCTACCGGGTCGGCACGTGGGGGATCCCACTCGCAACCTCGATCGCGAACATCGTGGGGACGCTGGCGCTCCTCGTCGTCCTGCGCCGCCGGCTCGGCAGCATCGAGCTCCGAGAGACGGCGAGCTCGGTCATCCGCATCGGGCTGGCGTCGGTGCCCCTGGCCGCGATCTCGTACGTAGTGTGGCGCGTTCTCGACGAGGCTCTCGGACGGTCCTTCGGCGGCCAGCTCGTCTCGCTCGGCACCGCGCTGTTCGCCGGGGTCGCCGTCTACCTCATTTCCGCCCGTTTGCTGCGAGTTCGTGAGTTGGAGGCGCTGCTAACGTTGCGATCCGCCTTCCGCCGCGCCTGATTTCGCATGGACCAAGACCGCATCCGCAACTTCTCGATCATCGCGCACATCGACCACGGCAAGTCGACGCTCGCGGATCGCATCCTCGAGGTGACCGGCGCGGTCACCGGTCGCGACATGCGCGCGCAGGTTCTCGACTCCATGGACCTCGAGCGCGAGCGCGGAATCACGATCAAGGCGCAGGCGGTCCGGGTGGACTGGAAGGGCCACGAGCTCAACCTGATCGACACCCCGGGGCACGTCGACTTCACGTACGAGGTCTCACGGTCGCTTCAGGCCTGTGAGGGAGCCCTCCTCGTCGTCGACGCCGCCCAGGGCGTCGAGGCGCAGACGGTGGCGAACGCCTACCTCGCGATCGAGAACGATCTCGAGCTGCTTCCCGTCGTCAACAAGATCGACCTTCCGCAGGCCGATCCGGACGGCGCGGCCGAGGAGATCGCGGAGCTGGTCGGCGACACGCCTGACCATGCGCTGCGCGTGTCGGCGAAGACCGGTCAGGGCGTCGAGGAGATCCTTGATGCGGTCATCGAGCGCATCCCGCCCCCCAAGGGCGACCCGGACGGTCCGCCGCGCGCGCTCGTGTTCGACTCCTCCTACGACCAGTATCGGGGAGTCGTCGCGTTCATCCGGGTCATCGACGGAAGCTTTCGCTCCAGCGAGCCGGTCCTCGCGATGGCGCAGGGGACGCGCTTCGAAGCCGAAGAGGTCGGGTTCTTCTCGCCGACCATGCAACCGGCCGACACGCTCACCGCCGGCGAGGTCGGCTACCTCATCACCGGGCTAAAGGACGTCGCGCGCCTGCGCGTAGGCGAGACCCTGACCTCCCAGTCGAATCCTGCCTCGGAGCCGCTTCCGGGCTATCGCGACGTGAAGCCGATGGTCTTCGCCGGTCTCTTCCCGACCGATTCCGACGACTACCCGGAGCTGCGTGACGCGCTGGAGAGGCTCAAGTTGAACGACGCCTCGCTCTCGTATGAGCCCGAGACGTCCCAGGCGCTCGGGTTCGGTTTCCGCTCGGGGTTCCTCGGGCTGTTGCACATGGAGATCGTCCGCGAGCGCCTCGAGCGCGAGTTCGACCTCGACCTGCTCGTGACTGCTCCGACGGTTGCCTACCGGGTCGAGACGCCGACCGGCGAGCTGGTCGAGGTGCACAACCCGGCCGACATGCCGGACGATCGTGAGCGGGTCGAGGAGCCGTACGTACGCGCCTCGATCATCGTTCCGAAGGACGGCGTCGGCCAGGTGATGGAGCTCGCCACAGAACGGCGCGGGCGCTTCGACCACATGGAGTACCTCTCGCCCGAGCGCGTGCTCCTGCTCTACGAGCTGCCCCTCGGTGAGATCGTCTTCGACTTCTACGACCAGCTGAAGTCGCGCACGCGTGGGTACGCGAGCTTCGACTACGACTACGCAGGGTTTCGTGAGGGCGACCTCGTACGTCTCGACGTGCTCGTCGGCGGTGAGCCTGTCGATGCGCTCTCGCTCGTACTGCATCGGGAGGCGGCCTACACACGTGGCCGGTTGCTGGTCGACCGCCTCCGCGAGGAGATCCCGCGGCAGATGTTCGACGTGCCCGTTCAGGCTGCGATCGGCTCGCGGATCATCGCGCGCGAGACCATCAAGGCGAAGCGCAAGGACGTGCTCGCGAAGTGCTACGGCGGAGACATCACGCGTAAGCGCAAGCTGCTCGACCGGCAGAAGAGGGGCAAGAAGCGGATGAAGCAGGTCGGCGCGGTCGAGGTGCCGCAGGAGGCGTTCCTCGCCGTGCTCAACCTGGACGAGGGGGCGAAGAAGTGAGCGGCGCGCGGCACCTGTATGTGCATCTCCCCTTCTGCGCCGCTCGTTGCGGGTACTGCGACTTCGTCACCGTGGTCGGCCGGGAGGGCCGGCATGGCGAGTACGTCGACGGGCTGATCGCGGAGCTGGAGCTGGAGCGCAGCGCCTTGTCGGATCGTCCGGACACGGTTTTCCTCGGGGGCGGCACGCCGACATTCACCGAGGCCGGGGCGCTTCAACGCCTCCTGCGGGCCCTGCCGGACTGCGAGGAGCTGACCGTCGAGGCGAATCCCGAGACGGTGACGCCCGAGCTCGCAGCGCTGCTGGCGGCCGAGGGCGTCACCCGCGTCTCGCTCGGTGCGCAGAGCTTCCAGCCGCATCTGCTCGAGACGCTCGAGCGGCGAGCGGGTCCGGACGTCGTGCGGCGCGCGTTCGACCACCTACGTGCTGCCGGCTTCGACAACATCTCTCTCGATCTCATCTACGGGATCCCCGGCCAGAGCACCTCCGACCTCGATCGCGACCTCCACGAAGCGCTCGCGCTCGCCCCCGAGCACCTGTCCTGGTACGAGCTGGAGGCGAAGCCGGGAACGCGGTTCACACACGCTCACGGCGACGAGCTGGCCCGTCAGGCGGAGGAGATGGAGGACTACTTCGAACGGGTCGTGGACGGGATGACCCGAGCCGGCTACAGGTGGTATGAGACGGCGAACTTCTGTCTCGCGGACGGCGATCGTGACCTGCGGTCCCGACACAACCTCGGCTATTGGCTGGGGCGGGACTACCTCGGGCTCGGCATCGGCGCCGTGTCGACGGTGGGTGCCCAGCGGTGGCGCAACACACCACGGCTCGGCGTCTATCTCGACGCGCTCGAAAAGGGGCGACGCCCGCTGCGCGAGGTCGAGGACCTGACTACGGAGGTCAAACGCGAAGAGCGGGTGATGCTCGGTCTGCGGCTCGACGAAGGAGTTCTGCTCGCCGACGCGACCGGCGCGATCGACCGGCAGGCGCTGGACAGGCTCGTCGCGGCCGACCTCGTTCGTGTCAGCCCGGCGAACGGCGCTCCGCCCGCACTCGTCCTCACCGGCCGGGGAAGGCGTCTCGGCGACGGGGTCACCGCAGAATTGCTGGCCTAACGTAAAATCCCTGCAAATGACCCGCACAGAGCGTCCCGATCTCAGCGAGCGGCAGCAGGACATCCTGCGCCGCCTCGTTGAGGACTACGTCGCGAGCGGGCAGCCGGTCGGATCGAAGACGCTCGTCGAGCGAGGCGGCCTCGGGTTCTCAGCGTCGACAGTGAGGAACGAGCTCTCGGAGCTCGAGCGGCTCGGGCTGCTCACGCACCCGCACACGTCTGCGGGGCGAGTGCCAACCGAGGCCGGCTATCGGTTCTACGCAGACGTGCTCCTGGAGGAGCTCGAGCCCAGGCCGGGCCCGTTCGCAATCGACCCCGCGGCGACTCGGAGTGGAGTGGACGCCGCGCTGGAGGCGACCACCGAGACGCTCTCCCAGGTCACGAGGCTGCTCGCACTGGTGTCGGCGCCGCCGCTGCAGACGACGACCGTGCGCCATGTGGAGGTCCTGCTCCTGCAGCCGCAGGTGGTGATGGTCGTCGTCATCACGTCGACCGGCGGGGTTTCGAAGCGCGTCTTCGCGCTCGGCGACCCTCTCGACCCGGGCCTCACCTCCTGGGCCGCCGAGTACCTGAACGAGCGCCTGGCGGGCCTGCGGATCGGCAGCGCGGTGCTGCAACGCCGCTTTGCAGAAGACGGCCTCTCGGCCCGCGAGCTGGAGTTCCTGGAGCTGATCCGCCCGGCGTTCACCGACTTGCTCGATGCGCACGAGCAACGCCTCTTCGTCGGCGGACAGGCGACTCTCCTCGGAGACGTTCGCACGAACGAGCTGGACGCCGGGCGTCGACTGCTCGAGGCGCTGGAGCGCCGCGCGCAGATCCTCGAGCTCGTCGGCGAGGCGCTCGGCTCGCGGCGTCCAATAGTCCGCGTCGGGGGCGAGCTCGTCGACCCTTCGCTCAGGGACGCAGCTCTCGTCGGCGCCTCCTACGGCCTCACGAACCGCACGCTCGGGGCCGTCAGCGTCGTCGGCCCGTTGCGCATGGACTACGAGAAGGCGATTCGCACCGTCCGCGCCGCGGCGCACGAGCTCTCGCGCTTCGTCGAGGCCGTGTACGAGGACAACTAACGCCTAAGGAGGGTTTGACGAAACAGATCTGTGCTGCCGGGCCGCGCTGCTCGCCCCGAGGCCGCGTCCTCAGTCGGGCCAATAGTGAAAACTATTGGCCCTCCCTGCGTCCTTGCCTCGGAACGAGCATCGCACCCCGGCAACGAGCCAGTTCCGCCAAACCCTCCTCGCTACCCTGACTGCGGATGGCCACGACCGAGCGGGACTACTACGACATCCTCGGCGTCGGCCGCGGGGCGAGCGAGCGAGAGATCAAGAGCGCCTTTCGGGGACTCGCGCGCGAGCTGCACCCCGATGTCTCGGACGACCCGAGCTCCGACGAGCGCTTCAGGGAGGTCGTCGAGGCCTACGAGGTGCTCTCGAAGTCCGAAACTCGAGAGCTCTACGACCGCTTCGGTCACGCGGGCTTGAGGAGCGGAGGGTTCCGGCCGACATCGTTCGACCTCGGGAGCCTCGCCGACATTTTCTCCGCGTTCTTCGGCGACGACGTCTTCGGCGTCGCGACCGGGCCGCGGCGAAGTCGCGGCTCCGACCTTGCCGCCCAGGTCGAGATCGACCTCGAAGAAGCCGCGCAGGGAGTCACTCGGGCCGTGCCGTTTCGGGTGGCGGAGCTCTGCGAGACGTGTGCCGGAGACGGCGTCGCACCGGGTAAGAGCCCCCGGACCTGCCCTCGCTGCGACGGCTCGGGCCGACTCGAGCAGGTGACGCGGACCGTCCTCGGCGAGTTCGTCCGTAGCCAGGCTTGCCCGGAGTGCTCCGGCGCGGGGCGGATCATCGACGATCCCTGTCCGGAGTGCGAAGGCGCGGGGCGTGTGCTGGCAGAGCGTGAGGTGGAGGTCGAAATCCCGCCGGGCATCCACGACGGGCAGCGGATCCGCCTCTCGGGCGTCGGCCATGCGGGCGCGCTCGGCGGGCAGGCCGGCGACGTCTACGTCCTCGTGCGCATCCGCCCGCACGAGCAATTCGTCCGCGAAGGAGATGACATCTACTCGACGGTCAACCTGTCCATGACCGACGCTGCGCTCGGGACGCGCGTCAAGATCCCAACCCTGGAGGGCGAGGAAGAGCTCGAGTTCGAGTCCGGAACGCAGCCCGGCGAGGTGCGCCTGCTACGCGGGCTCGGCATGCCCGTTCTTCAGGGCTTCGGCCGCGGCGACCATCGGGTTCTCGTCAACGTCGCGGTCCCGCGCCGGCTGAACGACGAACAGCGGCGGCTGCTCGAGGAATTCGCGAAGACGGCGGACGGAACCACCTATCTGCCCGACGAAGGGTTCTTCGAGAAGTTGAAGAGCGCGTTCCGCTGACCGAGCTCGTCCGGGCGAGGATCGCCGTCCCACCGGGCCGGTTCGAGCAGGTGGTCGCGCAACTGCTCGAGCTCGCGCCGGCCGGCTTCCTGGAGGAAGCGGATGCCCTGGTCGTCTACACGGACGATGCCGGGCTCGCCGAGCTACGGGCTCACTTCGAGCAGGTCGAGGTCGATTCGGTGGCCCCGGGGTGGGAGGACGAGTGGCGGCGGTTTCACGTTCCCGTGATCGTGGGCCCGCTCTGGGTTGGCCCGCCTTGGCAGGAGCCTCAGCCCGGGTCGACCGCCGTTGTCATCGATCCCGGGCGCGCCTTCGGCACTGGGGCACACGAGACCACGCGGCTGTGCCTCGAGCTGCTCATCCAGGTCGATCGGGGCAGCTTCCTCGACGTCGGCTGCGGCTCCGGCGTTCTGGCAATCGCGGCTGCGAAGCTGGGGTTCGCGCCCGTCGTCGCGCTCGACGTCGACGAGTCAGCGGTCGATGCCGCACGGCGCAACGCAAGGGCGAACGGCGTCGACCTGACGATCGAGCGTGCAGATGCGCTGAGCGATCCACTGCCGGAGGCGGACGTCGCCGCCGCGAACGTGACGCTCGAAATGGTCGAGGCGCTCGGCCCGCGCATCGAGGCGGGGTACCTGATCACCTCGGGCTACCTCGTTGCCGATGAGCCGCGCCTGACGCACTTTCACCGGATCGAGCGACGTACGGGAGACCGGTTCGCAGCCGACCTTTTCGCGCGTAAGTAGATTTCGCGCTCCCATGGCCACGTTCTCCGTCCGGTTCCTGGGCTGCAAGGTCTCGCACACGGATGCACACGAGATCCGTGAGCAACTCCTGCTCGATGGCCACACAGAGTCCTCTCCCCCGGGCGACATCGCAATCGTGAACACGTGCTGCGTGACCAACGAGGCCGTGAGCAAGTCGCGTCAGGCGGCTTCGCGTGCCGCGCGCATGCATGGCCGCGTGTACGTCACCGGCTGTGCCGCCAACCTCGCCGGGGACGCCTTCCGGGGCTTGCCGGCGAACGTGACCGTCGTCGCCAGGCCGAGCGAGCAGACACCGAGTTTCATCGCCGGTGACGTCGGCGCGATCGGGTGCGTTCAGTCCGATGCCCGGCTCGACCGCGTGCGCGCGTTCGTCAAGGTGCAGGACGGCTGCAGCTTCTCGTGCAACTTCTGCGTGATCCCGCTCGTGCGTGGCTCGTCGCGTAGTCGCCGAGCAGCCGCCGTCCTCGCCGAAATTCACCGTCGCGTCGAGCAGGGTCACCGGGAGGTCGTGCTGACGGGCATCAATCTCGGCTGTTACCGCGATCGCGAGGCGGGTTACACGCTCGCGCTGCTCGTCCGGGAGGCTGCCCGGACACCCGGCCTGGAGCGCCTACGCCTGTCGTCGATCGAGGTCAACCACGTCGACGCCGAGCTGGTGCGCACCCTCCGTGAGACTCCTCTTGTGTCCCGCCACCTGCATGTGCCATTGCAGTCGGGCGACGACGGCGTCCTGCGCGCGATGGGCCGCCGCTATTCCGCACAGACCTATCTGCGCCGGCTCCAGCCGCTGGCCGACTTCAACCTGACGACCGACGTGATCGTCGGGTTCCCGGCCGAGGACGAGGCCGCGTTCGCGAACACGCTTCGGCTCGTCGAGACCGCCGGCATCACCAAGGTGCATGTCTTCCCGTACTCGCCGCGGCCGGGGACGAAGACTGCGGCCGATGACCCGGTTTCTCCGCCGGAGAAGAAGGCCCGCAGCGCCCGGCTCCGCGCGGCGTCGCAATCTGCGTGCGAGCGCCGCTGGCGCACCAAGCTCGGAACGGAGGATGCAGTGCTCGTCGATCGCCCGGGCCGGGGCTACGGGGACGACTATTCGCCGTGGTTCCTCGAAGGGTCCGCGCCGGTCGGGCAAATCGTCCGGGCTCGAGCGACGAAGGTCACGAAGGAGGGCATCGTCGGTGTCGTCTGACTGTTTGTTCTGCCGGCTCGTCGCCGAGGGCGACCACGTGCGCAAGGCGGACGGCTTCGTCGCAGTCAACGACATCAACCCGAAGGCCGAGACGCACCTGCTCGTGATCCCCGAGAAGCACGTTCCCACGTTCCGCGAGGTCTCCGAGTTCTCCGCTGAAGAGTCGAAGCGCATGCTCGAGTTCGTAGCCGACACTGCACGGGAGCAAGGCCTGGAGGACTATCGGGTCGTGGTCAACGTCGGGGAGGGTGGGGGCCAGACGATCTTCCACCTTCACTGGCACGTCCTCGGCGGCCGCATGGGAGGGTTGCCCGGATGAGTCTGATCGTCCGCATCCAGGAAGAGCTGTCCAAGGCGATGCGCGAACGCGACACTGAGCGCCGGGACACCCTTCGCCTGATTCTCTCGAGCCTGCAGTCGGCGCAGAAGGAGCTGCAGCGGGAACTGCAGGAGCAGGAGGAGCTGCAGGTGCTGCAGCGCGAGCGCAAGCGGCGCGCGGAGGCTGCTGAGGCGTTCCGGACCGGTGGCGCGGCGGAGAGGGCCGAACAGGAGGACCGCGAGCTCGCCGTGATCGAGGAGTTCATGCCCGAGCAGCTCTCCGAGGAGGAGCTCGAGTCGATCATCGACGACGTTCTGGCCGAGTGCGGCGCGACGAGCATGCGAGATCTCGGCCGCGTGATGGCCGACGTGATGCCGCAGGTGGCCGGCCGCGCGGACGGCAGCCAGGTCAGCCAGCTGGTGCGCGAAAAGCTCGCTTAGCTCGCGAGTCCCTGTCCAAGCTCTCGGACGACGTCCACGAGCAGGTCGACGTCGCCCTCGCGCGTGCGCCAGTTCACGATCGCCGGCCGCAGCGCTGTGCGGCCTCCGTAGACCGTCGTGCCTGCGTAGACCCGGCCGTCGGCGAGCAGAGCCTCACCGAGTTGCGCGTTGAGGTCGTTCAGTTCGTTCTCGTCCGCGCCGCGTGGATGGAAGCGAAAACAGACGATGTTCAGCTGAGCAGGCGCGAGCAGCTCGAGGTCGGGAGCCTCGTCGACCCGTGCGGCCAGCCGCTGCGCCAGGTCGAGGTGCCCCTCGACCATCTCGCGGTAGCCCGAGCGACCGTAGGCCCGCAGCGTCGCCCAGACGGCGAGCGCCCGCACGCGCCTGGAGGCCTCGGGGCCGCGGTATCCGAAGTTCGGCTTGTCATCGGACGGGAGGTAGGCCGCGGCCATGCCAAAGGTCCGCTCGAGCTCGGGGCCGTCGCGCACGAAGGCGAATCCGCAGTCGTAGGGCACGTTCAGCCACTTGTGCCCGTCGGCGATCACCGAGTGGGCGCGCTCGACGCCGGCGGCAAGCCCAGCAGCGCGCGGCGTCAGGCGGGCGAAGAGCCCGAACGCGCCGTCGACGTGCAACCAGGCGCCGTAGCGCTCGGCGAGGTCAGCCAACTCGTCGATGGGGTCGAAGTCGCCCGCATTCACGTCGCCGGCGTTTCCGATCAAGATCGCGGGCGCGCCGTCGAGACTCTGTAGCGCCTCTTCGAGCCCGTCCCGATCCAGCCGCCCGACTTCGTCACGGGCGAAGGTGCGAACGGTCTCGCGTCCGAGGCCGACCATGCCGAGCGCCTTGATCGCGCTCGTATGGATGTAGCCGCTCGAGAAGACAGGGGCCTGCGGCAACCCGGAGAAGCCGGCAGCGTCGACGTCGATCCCGTGCTGCTCGGCCCACCAGCGGCGTGCCGTGGCCAGGCCCGTGAAGTTGGCCATCGTCGCGCCCGTCGTCAGCACGCCGCCCCAGTCGGCCGGCAGCTCGAAGAGCTCCTTGAGCCAGTCGACGGCGACGGCCTCGAGCCTGGCGCCGAACGGCGAAGAGACCCAGCTGAACGAGTTCTGGTCGAGCAGCGTCGTCAGCCAGTCGGCGCCGAACGCGGCGGGCGTCACGCCGCCGGTCACGAAGTGGAAGAAACGCGGGCCGGCGGAGCGCGTTGCCGCCGGGGAACCTGTGAGCAGCTCAGCGAGCGCGGCAGTCGCTCCGGAGCCTTCGTCGGGCAGCGCGCCTCCAAATACGGATGCGGCACCGGCATCTTCGAGCACGGGCTCTGCGTCGAGCCCGTCCAGGTACGCGCGCGCTTCGTCCACCACCGCCGCGATTACGCCTTCCAGCTCGCCCCGCTCCACAGCCCGATCGTACGCCCTGCCTAGACTTTGACTCGTGCAGGACACGCTTTCGGTCTCGAACGATGTCGCCGCCGAGCTCGCGACGGTGGGCGACGGCGTGCTCGACAGCCTGCGCGACCGCCTCCGCTGCACGATTCGCCTGCGCGGCAACCAGCTCACGCTCGAAGGCGACGAGCAGAGCGTCGTCGAGGCGCGGGCCGTGGTGGACGAGCTCGTCGAGCTGGTCGAGGGCGGTCACGAGATCGGGCCTTCGACAGTGGATGCCGTGCTCGGTGCCCTCGACCAGGTCGAGGACGTGCGCCAGGTCTTCGAAGACGTCGTCTGGCGCCATCGCGGCAAGAAGATCGCGCCGAAGACCGTCAACCAGAAGCGCTACGTCGACGCGATCCGTGACTGCACCGTCACTTTCGCGATCGGCCCGGCCGGCACCGGGAAGACGTACCTGGCCATGGCGCTCGCGGTTGCAGCCCTCGCGGACAAGCAGGTCGGCCGCATCATCCTGACGCGCCCCGCCGTCGAGGCCGGCGAGCGCCTCGGCTTTCTCCCGGGCACGCTCCTGGAAAAAGTCGACCCCTACCTGCGTCCGCTCTTCGACGCTCTGTACGACATGCTCGACGCCGACCGCCTCGCGAGCTACATGGAGAAGGGGATCGTCGAAGTCGCTCCGCTCGCATTCATGCGCGGCCGGACGCTCAACGACTCCTTCGTCATCCTCGACGAGGCGCAGAACACGAGCCCGGAGCAGATGCAGATGTTCCTGACGCGGCTCGGCTTCGGCTCGAAGATGGTCGTCACCGGCGACGTGACCCAGATCGACCTCCCGCGTGAGCAAGCTTCCGGCCTCATTCAGGTGCAGCACATCCTCGGCCCGCTGGACGGAGTCGCGTTCGTCCAATTCGGGCACGAAGACGTCGTCCGGCACAAGCTCGTGCAGCGCATCGTCGAGGCCTATCGCCTGCACGCGGAGGAGACGGGGACCCAGCGCCGGAAGTAGTCCCCATGGTCACGATCGAGCTCGCCAACCGGAGCGGGGAGGAGGTCGAAGAGGACGCCGCAGTCGAGCTGGCACGGAGCGTCCTCGCAGCCGAGGGGATCGAGGACGGCGAGCTCGGCCTCCTGTTCGTGGGCCCTGGGGAGATGCAGGCGCTCAAGCGTGAGCACCTCGGCGTGGACGAAGTGACGGACGTTCTCTCGTTTCCGATCGACGGGCGCGCGGAGCTCCCGGAAGGCGTGCCGCGGCAGCTCGGCGACGCGGTTCTCTGCCCGCAGGTCGTCGGCGATGCCTGGAGGGAGCCGCTCGTGCACGGCCTGCTGCACCTCCTCGGCTATGACCACGGTGACGAGATGGACGCGCGCGAGGTCGCGCTACGCGGATGAACGGTCACCGCCGAGCGCCGTCGATCCACGAAAGCTTCAACTTCGCCTTCGAAGGGATCATCCACGTCCTTCGCACGCAGCGGAACATGCGGATCCACTTCGCGATTGCGACCGCGGTGCTCGTGGCAGCGCTCTGGACCGGAGTCGACAAGATCGAGCTGATCGCCCTGTTGCTCGCGATCTCCTTCGTGCTCATCGCCGAGATGATCAACTCGGCGCTCGAAGCCGGAATCGACGTCGCGACGACGTCCTTCGACCCGCTGGCCAAGCTGGCCAAGGACATCGCCGCCGGCGCGGTGCTGATCGCGACGGTCAATGCGGTGGCGATCGGCTACCTCGTCTTCTCCGATCAGGTCGTCGATCGCAGCTCGCGCCTCATCGAGCGCCTGCGCGACGCCCCGGCCGAGCTCACGCTCATTGCGCTCGTGCTGACGATCATCGTCGTCATCTCGATCAAGGCCTACACGGGCCGCGGCACGCCGCTGCGCGGTGGGCTGCCGTCAGGTCACGCCGCAATCGCCTTCGGCGGCTGGATGGCGATCACGAACGTCGTCGGAGACTCGACGCACTGGTTCCTGATCTCCTCGCTCGCGTTTCTGATGGCGCTGCTCGTCGCGCAGACCCGGGTCGAGTCGGGCGTCCACTCGCTCCTCGAAGTTGTATATGGCGCAGTGCTCGGCGCCCTCGCCGTACTTGTCATCTTTCAGGTGTTCGCATGAGCTCAGACCTCTACGAGCAAGCGGTCGCCGTCGCCCAGCGGGCGTACGCGCCGTACTCGGAGTTCCTCGTCGGAGCGGCCGTGCGGGCGCGGGACGGCCGGGTCTTCGAGGGCGTGAACGTCGAGAACGCCTCGTACCCACTGGGGATCTGCGCCGAGCGGGCCGCGCTGGCCAGGGCGGTCGTCGAAGGCTGCCGGCCGGGGGACCTCGAGGAGATCGCGGTCACGGCGTCGCCGTGCGGGGGTTGCCGGCAGTGGATCTACGAGTTCCGGCTCGACCGGGTCACGTTCCGCGGGGCCGACGGCGAGGTCGTGACCCGCACGCCTGCCGAGCTACTGCCCGAGACGTTCGAGCTGTGAAGTCGGGGTTCGTCGCGCTCGCCGGGCGGCCGAACGTCGGGAAGTCGACGCTCGTCAATGCGCTCTGCGGAGGCAAGGTGGCCATCACGTCCGACAAGCCGCAGACCACCCGGCGGCGAACCGCGGGCGTCGCGAATGGCCCGGATTGGCAGCTCGTGCTCGTCGATCTCCCAGGGTTTCAGCGTCCGCTCGACCCGTTGACCGAGCGCATGCAGCGGACCGTCGACCACGCATTCGAGGACGTGGACGCCGTGCTGTTCGTCGTCTCCGCTCGGGAGCGCATCGGCGGAGGAGACCGTTTCATCGCTCGCAAGGTCTTCGATCTCGGAGTACCGGTCGTGATCGCCTTGAACAAAGTCGACAACATCGTCCCCGGCCACATCGCTTCGCAGATGCAGGCGGCCGCCCGGCTCGGCGATTTTCACGCGCTGCACCCGGTGAGCGCAAAGACCGGAGATGGGATCGCTGAGCTACGTGACGAGTTGGTGGGTCTGCTGCCGGAGGGGCCCGCGTACTTCGCGCTGGATCAGCGCACAGATCTGACTGTCGAGGCGCAGGTGGCCGAGCTCGTGCGCGAGAAGGCGCTTCAGCTGACGCGCGAGGAGCTGCCGCACGCGATCTCCGTCGACGTCGAGGAGCTGGGCGAAAAGGTCGTGCGCGCGATCATCTACGTGGAGACCGACTCCCAGAAGCAGATCGTCGTCGGCCGGAAGGGCGCGATCGTGAAGGAGATCGGCGTTCGGGCGCGGCCCGAGATCGAGCAGCTCTTGGGCCACTCGGTGTTCCTCGAGCTGCAGGTCAAGGTTCGCCCGAAATGGCGCCGTGACGAGCAACTCCTGGAGCGGCTCGGGATCTAGTGAGTCAGGTCCAAACGCCGTGAATTCCGCCGACGATCACCAGCGCGACGAGTTGGTAGCCCGCGTTGATGAACCAGAGCGCGCGCGGGCGCCCACCGAAGTACGTGGTGACCGCCAGCACGGTCGCGACGAACCCCACCCAGACGAGTAGGCCGACGAGCGCCCCGTTCCAGAGGTCGTCCACCTCGGCCCAGCGAACGACGCGGGCCAGCGCATACGACATCAGGAGCGCACCGATCGCCGAGAGGAAGTAGCCGAGGCCGGCGCCCTTGAGCTCGTCCTCCGTTCGATCGACTGCGCGCATCCACGGGCGGGCAAAGAGGGCGTTCGAGTACCAGAGCGCGCCCAGCACCATCGGGACGAGCGCGGCAACGAGGATCGCGATCCAGTTGAGGTCGACCTCTTGCATGGCACACCTCCGGGAGTCTTGGTCGGGGAGAAACTACGCCAGGGCTACACTCCTCGCATGGCCAAGGCGCCTGCGCTCCCGGCCGGATTCGAGCTTCCGCTCGAGCCGCGCTTGCCGCGCGTCGGTTCGGTGGATGCCGTCGCGCTGGAGGAGCGTGCCGCCGGACTCGCCAAGCGTTCGATCAAGCGCGAGTCGAAGATGTTCGCCCTCGACCTCGCCGTGCGGATGATGGATCTGACGACGCTCGAGGGTGCGGACACGCCCGGCAAGGTCTCGGCACTCGCGTCGAAGGCGATCCGTCCGGACCCCGCCGACCTGACGGTGCCCTCGGTGGCGGCGATCTGCATCTACCCGTCGCTCGTCCCGACGGCCGTCGAGCGCACGAGGGGCACCAGCGTGAAGGTGGCGTCGGTCGCGACGGCGTTCCCGTCCGGTCAGAGCCCCACCCACATCAAGGTCGGCGAGGCGCGAGACGCGGTCGAGCTCGGCGCGGACGAGATCGACATGGTCATCGACCGCGGAGCGTTCCTTTCGGGCCGCTACGCCAAGGTGTACGACGAGATCGTCCAGGTCAAGGAAGCGATTGGCGAGGCGCATCTGAAGGTCATCCTCGAGACGGGCGAGCTCGGCACCTACGACAACGTTCGGCGCGCCAGCCTGCTGGCGATGGCGGCGGGCGCCGACTTCATCAAGACGTCGACCGGCAAGCTCCCCTCGTCCGCGACGCTTCCGGTGACCCTCTGCATGCTCGAGGCCATCCGCGACGTCCACGAGGAGACGGGCCGGCGCGTGGGGATGAAGGCGGCGGGCGGAATCCGTCAGGCCAAGCAGGCCGTCCAGTACCTCGTCCAGCTGCACGAGACGCTGGGCACGGAGTGGCTGACCCCGGATCTCTATCGTCTCGGCGCTTCGACGCTCCTGAACGACGTTTTGATGCAGATCCGCAAGCAGAAGACGGGCCGTTACCAGAGCCCGGACTATTTCACCGTTGACTGATTTGGCACACATCCGGCACCATCGCCCGAGATTTGCGGGGCTACCCTCGACCCCACCCTTTGGGTGGGGGGTGGGCGGTGGGAACAGGGCGCCCCGCCGCCGAGAGCCGTGACCGACCTAGAGCGCAAACAGGATCGTGCGCCGGTCCCGTCCTCCTGGGAGTACGCGCCGGCTCCGGAGGCGCGCGACCTCGTCGAGCTCAGAGATCGCTACGGGCTCTTCATCGGCGGCGACTGGCTCGAGCCGAAGGAGACCTACGAGACGATCGACCCGTCGACCGAGGACCCGCTCGCCCAGGTCGGACAGGCGACCCCCGAAGAGATCAACCTCGCCGTCAAGGCCGCCCGCGACGCCTTTGAGAACGGCTGGTCGACGATCTCCGCGACGGAGCGCGCCAAGTACCTCTTCAGGATCGCCCGCATCCTGCAGGAGCGGTCGCGCGAGTTCGCCGTCCTCGAATCACTGAACGGCGGCAAGCCGATTCGCGAGTCCCGCGACGTCGACCTGCCGCTCGCGGCGGCGCACTTCTTCTACTACGCGGGCTGGGCGGACAAGCTGGAGTACGCGTTCCCGAATCGCAAGCCGCGGCCCCTCGGCGTCGCCGGCCAGATCATCCCCTGGAACTTCCCGCTGCTCATGCTGGCGTGGAAGATCGCGCCCGCGCTCGCGGCGGGGAACACGGTCGTCCTCAAGCCGGCGGAGACGACTCCGCTGTCCGCGCTCCACTTCTGTGACGTCCTGCGGCAGGCAGAGCTCCCGCCCGGGGTCGTCAACATCGTCACGGGCGACGGCCGAGCCGGAGCCGAGATCGTCAAGCATCCCGGCGTGGACAAGATCGCGTTCACCGGCTCGACCGATGTCGGCAAGGCGATCCAGCGTGAGCTGGCGGGCACGGGCAAGCGCCTCACCCTCGAGCTCGGCGGGAAGGCGGCCAACGTGATCTTCGACGACGCGGCTCTCGACCAGGCCGTCGAGGGCATCGTCAACGGCATCTATTTCAACCAGGGCCACGTGTGCTGCGCCGGGTCGCGCCTGCTAGTCCAGGAATCGATCTACGAGCCCGTGGTCGAGAAGCTGAAGCGGCGGCTGGCGACGCTGCGGGTCGGCGACCCGCTCGACAAGAACACGGACGTCGGCGCCATCAACTCGCGCCAGCAGCTGGACAAGATCGCCGAGCTCGTCGCCGCGGGCGAGGAGGAGGGCGCCGAGATCTACCAGCCGCCCTGCCGCCTGCCCGAGAAGGGCTACTGGTTCGTGCCCACGGTCTTCACCAACGTCGCCCAGAGTTATCGCATCGCGCAGGAGGAGATCTTCGGCCCGGTGCTCTCGGTGCTCACCTTTCGCACGCCCGACGAGGCGGTCGAAAAGGCGAACAACACGCCCTACGGCCTCTCGGCCGGAGTCTGGACCGAGAAGGGCTCGCGAATCCTCGCCATGGCGCAGAAGCTTCGCGCCGGCGTGATCTGGGCGAACACGTACAACCGCTTCGACCCCGCGTCGCCGTTCGGCGGCTACAAGGAGTCGGGCTTCGGCCGCGAGGGCGGTCGACATGGCCTCGAGCCCTACCTGGACTTCGAATGAGCCGCCTCCCGGTCAAGAAGACGTACAAGCTCTACATCGGCGGCGAGTTCCCGCGCTCCGAGTCGGGACGGACCTATGAGGCCCAGGGCGCGAACGTCGCGCGTGCCTCCCGGAAGGACGTGCGCGACGCTGTCCGCGCAGCTCGCGGAGCCTTCCCCAAGTGGGCCGGGATGACCGCTTACAACCGCGGGCAGGTGCTGTACCGCATCGCGGAGATGATGGAGGCGCGGCGTTCCGAGTTCGCGGAGCTCTCTTCGGGTGCCAAGGAGGTCGACCGCGCCATCGACCGCGTCGTCTGGTACGCGGGCTGGGCCGACAAGCTGGGCCAGATCCTCGGCTCGTCGAACCCCGTCGCCGGCCCCTACTTCAACTTCACGATCCCCGAGCCGACCGGAGTCGTGGGCGTCGTCGCGCCCGACGAGCCTCCTCTCGCGGGCTTCGTCTCGCGGGTCGCACCCGCCATCGTCGGCGGAAACGCGACCGTCGTCCTCGCCTCGGAAACCTCGCCGCTCGCCGCTGTCGAGCTGGCCGAGGTGCTGGCGACCTCGGACGTGCCCGGAGGCGTGGTCAACGTGCTCACGGGCAATCGCGACGAACTGGCGCCGGTACTGGCCGGTCACATGGACGTGAACGCACTGGACATCGGAGGAGCCGACGGCCAGAGCGAGGAGCTCGAGCGTCTCGCCGCCGACAACGTGAAGCGAGTCGTGCGGGGTCGCCCCGACGCCGAGAGCCCCTGGGAGATCGCCTCGTTCCTCGAGCTGAAGACCGTCTGGCACCCGATCGGCGTTTGAGCCTCCGTCGTTCTCCGGCCGGCTCACGGTTAGCATTGGCGAGCTGATGACGAGTCACCGCCGCCTGAGCCAGGCGATCTCCGAGGGCGACGGGATCTCGCTGATCGCTCCCATCGAAGACCTCGACTCCGCGCGTGCCGCCGAGGCGGAGGGGGCAGAGAGCCTCCTCGTGACGGCTGAGGTGGCGGGCGTCCGCGAAGTAACCGGGTTGCCAATCATCTGGCAGGCTCCGGGAGGAGCAACTGCCGGCCAGGCGGACGGGTGCGTGATCGATGCCGCCGACCTCGATGCGGACGAAGACGGTGAGATGGAGCGTCGCTACGCAGAGCTCGGCGAACGAGGCCTGGAGTGCGTCGTCAACGTCACGGAGGCTGACGAGCTAGAGACCGCGCTCGAGCGGCTCGATCCGGAGATCTTTCTCCTCTCGCCCGGCAACGACCGCGAGGGAGAGGACGCGCTCGAGCGGGTGCTCGACCTCCTCGAGGACGTGCCGGCCGGAAAGCTCGCGATTGCGGACCTCCGCGTGACGACTCGGGACGAGGTTGCCGAGCTCGAACGCGCCGGGGTGGACGCCGTGATCGTCGGCACCCGCGACATCGCGGGGCTTGTCAGTGCGGCGCCTCCGGAGGTCTGACTTCGGCGAGAGCCGGTGGGGCGGCCCGTGGCTCGCCCTCGTCGCCCTGCTCGTCGGTGCGACTGCGCTGCGCCTGGTGGGCGTCCGCTACGGCCTGCCGTTCCCGCTCCTGAACCCCGACGAGCGGAACATCGTCCCGCGGGCCTGGGCGATGACGCACGGCGGCGGGGCCGATCCGGGTTGGTTCGACTACCCGACGCTGGTCATGTACGTCCTCGCCCCGTTCCAGGCCTGGCACGACGAGCCGTCGTACCTCACCGCGCGTGTCGTCATGGTCGCCATCGGAGCTGCGGGAATTGCGGCGGCCTGGTGGCTCGGGTGGAAGGCCTATGGAACGCTGGCCGGCTTCGTCGCTGCCGCCGCGACTGCGGCCGCGACCACGCACGTGGCCTACTCGCGCATGGCCGTCACCGATGTGCCGTTGACCCTCGGCGTCACCGTCGCGCTTGCGTTGATGGTGGTTGGCCGCATCGAGCTGGCCGGCCTGGCGGTCGGGCTGGCCGCGAGCGCGAAGTATCCGGGCTTGATCCTGATCGCTCCACTGATCGCCGCGGCGTGGGGGAGATGGCGTCGGCTCGCGATCGCCGGAGCGCTCGCGTTCGTCGCCTTCGCAGCCACGAGCCCGTACGTGATCCTGAGGTTCGGGGACGCGATGAGCGATGCGGCGCGAGTGCAGCGTGCGGCCCGTGAGGGCTGGCTCGGTTTCGAGAACGACCCGCCGGCGCCGATCGCATTCGTCGAGCTCCTCTGGGACGCCCTCGGGCCCGTGCTCGTGGTCGCTGCGATCGGCCTCGTCCTGGCGCTCGTCCATCGCACCCGCGCGGATCTCGTCCTCGCAGTGTTCTGTCTCGTCTACTTCGCGCAGCTGATGACCATCGACGCGCACTTCGACCGCTACGTGCTCCCGCTGATCCCGGCTCTCGGCGCGCTGGCAGCCCGCCTACGCTCCGTCGCGCCGGTGACGTTGCTCCTGCTCGTCGTGCCGCTGACCTGGTCGGTTCGGGAGACGCGTGACCTCACGAAGACCGACGCCCGCATCGCCGCCCACCGCTGGATCGTCGAGAACGTGCCCGAGGGCGCGCGAATCGCGGTCGACCCCTCGACTCCTGATCTGACCGGCTATCGCGTCGTCCACCTCCTCCTGCCGCGCCCAGGGGAGCCTTTCGACCCGAATCGGGATGTCGACCGGCTACGGGCCGAAGGGGTCCGCTTCCTCGTCCTGACAGGTGCCGTCGAAGATCGTGTGCTGGCGGCGCGCACCGACTATCCCCGCGAGACGGACTTCATCCAGGAGGCTCGGCGCGAGGGAGATCGTGTGTTCCAGGTTCGCCCCGACGGGCGGTTCGGTGGGCCCTGGGTTGAGGTTTTCCGGCTATAAAGACCTCGTGATCGGCCGGAGGATCGTCGTGCTTGCAGCGCTTGCGCTGGCCGTTCCGGCCGGCTTGACGGCCTGCGCAGACGACGAGTCGACGCCGACTGCGAAGGCCTCGGCGACGCCACGCGTGTGCCCTGCTTCCTGGAGGCCGGGCTGGCAGCAACTCGCCAACCGTGTCCAGGCGGCCGTCTACTGCCCGACGTGGATGCCGAGCCCGCTCGACGGAGACATGAAGGGAGCGACGAAGAACGGCGTGTCGGTCAAGCCCGATCGCAGCTGGCTCGCGAGCTTCCTCTGGCACGAGCCGCCGTCACAGGACGTCCACGTCAACTTCCGCGCCTATCCGGGCCGGACCACGATCCCGCGCTGTGAAGACACCCAGGTGGTTGCCGGGAAAGTGCGCAAACGCGACATTCCGTGCTTCAGCGACGCGCAGCCCCCGCACCGAGTCGGGCGTTTCAGGGTCACTCCGTACACCGTCAACCAGGGTGTCGATCAGTGGCATGTCCTGTACCTCTGGCGGGAGCGCGGATCGATCTACACGGTCAGCCAGCACGTCGCGAAGCCGACTACATACCGCCAGGTGGTCGCGAATCTCGACCGGATGATGCGCGGCCTCGTTCGCGTCGGGCCGACGGCCTGACCGTGCGCCTGACGCGGCGCGAGCTGCTGGTCGGCGGCACGGCGGCGGCCGCGCTCGGAGCCGCAGGGGTCTACGAGCTCGTCGACCGCGTGACCGAGGCGCCCACCCGGCATTTCGGCGAGGGCCGTGCGCCGGAGCAGCACCTGCTCGACGGCCTGCGGATCGCCGACGACAACGGGGTCGAGATCGTCGTGCCGACCCTGCACCACGAGATGGTCACGGCGACCGTCGCCTCGAGGCCGGGGCAGCAGGAGCAGGCCGCCCTCGAGCGGGTTCTACGCCACCTCGAGGACAAGCATCCGGGGACACCCGACGGCCTGGCGGTCACCGCGGCCTGGGGGCTTCCGTACTTCCGTCGCCATGTGCGAACCGCAGCCGAGCGCCACCTTCCGGTCGACCGGCGCGCCTCCACCTCGGGCCGGCCGCGTCGCGCTCTGCTCGACACGATTCGCTTCCCGAGCGATCCCGACGACGTGGTGCTCGAGGAGAACGACGTCGCCTTCCTCTTGCGCAGCGACAACCTCGATCACATTCAGGAGGGCGCGACGACGATCTTCGACGCGATGGACGGCGTGCTGGAGATGACGAGCATCCGCAAGGGGTTCGCAGGTGGCGGCTTCGACGGCGGCCCGGGCCTGCCGAAGCAACTGGCCGTTGCCGCCGGGGTTCCGGGGGCGGATCTGATCCCGGACGGGTCGGAGCTCTTCCTCGGGTTCACGTCGACTCAGAGGCACGCCCTCGGACCGCCGCGCATCGTCAACTTCGAAACGCTCGGCCTCGTCGATCTCGGGCCCGGCTCGTACTTCCAAGGCGGCACGCACATGCACCTCTCGCACGTCTTCGAGAATCTCGAGGCCTGGTACCTGAACTTTGACTTCACCGAGCGAGTGGACACCACGTTCCGGCCCCGCCTGGCCGTCGAGCCAGGGACGCAGACGGTTCCGCAGCCGCCCGAGAAGGCTGCCTCGCCGGACGACGTGGCGAGCGACTTCCGCCGCTTCGGCGCGGTAGGGCACAGCTCGTCGATGCAGTCCACGTCCCGCCTGCAGGCCGACGTCATGGGCGCCGACGGGACGCTCTACCGCAAAGGCACCGCCGTGCCGCAGCGCGCCGACTTCAACACGCTCGACAACCCGTTCTTCTGGAGCTCCCGACCCAGGCGCGACGGGATGGCCGAAGGGCCCGCCGCCGGCCTGCACTTCGTGGTCTTCAACCCGTCCAGCGACGACTTTCATCGCAACCGGCTCGCGATGGACGGCGTGCTGCCGGACGGCACGAAGATCGGGCTCGCGCCCAACGCCCGGGGGCAAGGCTTCAACTCGGTGCTGCGGACGACGCATCGCCAGAACTTCCTCGTGCCCCCGAGAAGCCGCCGTTCCTTCCCTCTCGTCGAGGTTGCCGCCTAGTGGCGCGCTTCCGCGAGGAGAGCTCGGCGATCGGGATCAGCGCGGCCGTCTTCCTGTCGGGCGCGGTGCTGCTCGGGCTCGAGCTGGTCGCCAGCCGTGTGCTGGCGCCCTTCTTCGGCAATTCGATCTTCGTCTGGGGCGCCTTGATCGGTGTCGTCCTGGCGGGTCTGTCGATCGGGTACTGGACCGGCGGCGTGCTCGCAGACCGTTATCCCCGCGCCCCAGTTGCTGCTCGGCGTCCTGGCGCTGGGTGCGGGCCTGACGCTCCTCATCCCCGTCGTGGACGACCGCGTGCTCGAGGCCGTCGTCGACTGGGATCTCGGCCCGCGCTGGAACCCGCTCGTCGCGGCCGTGATCCTCTTCGGCTTGCCGAGCGTGACCCTGGCCACGGCGACGCCGATCGCCGTTCGGCTACGAGCACGATCGCTCGCAGGCCTGGGGAAGACCGCCGGCCGGTTGTTCGCGATCTCGACGGCCGGCAGCATCGCCGGGACCTTCGCCACGGCGTTCTTCCTGATTCCCGAGGTGGGCACGAACCAGCTGCTCGGGATGCTGGCGACGGGCCTCTTCGTCGCGGCCGGGCTCGTCGCGCTCGGCGAGCGCATGCTGCTGGCGGGGGCGGTGGTCGCTGCGCTCGTCGCAGCCTCCGTCGCGGCGACCCTCTCCCTTGCGCCGGACGAAGGAGGGCGACTCACCGGAGCGGCCGCTCAGAACTGGTCTCCGCTCTTCCGTGAGCGCGGCGAGCGCCAGGAGGTGGTGCCCCCGGGCGAGGGTTTCGAGCTCGTGTACTCGAAGAACACTCGCTACCACGGCCTGTCGGTGGTGGACGACGGTGAGGCCAGGCACCTGCGTTTCGACAGCTCGTTTCAGAGCGGCATGTACCTCGACAACCCGTTTCGCACGCGATACCAGTACACCGACTACCTGCAACTCCCGCTCGCCTACAACTCGGGCACCCGGAAGATCCTGTTCATCGGGCTCGGAGGGGGCTCGCTCCAGAAGCGCATGTGGCGCGACTTCCCCGGCGTCGACCAGCAGGTCGTCGAGCTCGACCCGGTCGTGCGCGACGTGGCGTACCGCTACTTCGAGTTGCCGCGGAGCCCCCGCGTGCGCGTGATGGTCGAAGACGGCCGGCGTTATCTGCAGCAGGACGACGAGCGGTGGGATGCGATCGTGATCGACGCGTACTTCTCGGACTCCCTGCCGTTCCACCTGACGACGATCGAGTTCCTCGAGCTCGCCCGCTCGCGACTTGCGCCTGGAGGTGTGATCGCTGCCAACCTGATCGGGTCGCTCTCCGGCGAGGGCTCGCAGCTCTTCCGGGCGATGTACAAGACGTACCGCGCCGTGTTCCCGACGGTGGTCGTCCACCCGGTCCGCGAGCAGGACGACTCCGAGGACGACGTGCTTCGCAATTTGATCGTCGTCGCCGGCGAGGGAGCGGCGCCGGGGCAGGACGTCCTGGTCGACCGCTGGCGCGAGCTCCGGGCCCGCTCGCCGAAGGCCGCCGACCTGACGAAGGCGATCCGCGACCGACACGAGACGCTCGTCCCGACGCGCGACGTTCCACTCCTGACGGACGACTTTGCGCCGACCGACGCGTTGCTGTTCGTGAACTAGCCGAAGAAGGCCTTCGCCGTCTCGTACCACTCGGCGGGCACGAGCTTGAGCTCCTTCGTCGCCTCGGCGAGCGAGACGTCGACCATCGCGTCGCCGTGGAGGGCGGCCATACGGCCGAACTTGCCCTCGTGGACGAGATCCGCGGCTTTGAGGCCGTAGCGAGTGGCGAGGATCCGATCGCGCGGGGTCGGGCTCCCGCCGCGCTGGACGTGTCCGAGCACGGTGACCCGCGTCTCGTAGCCCGTCCGCTCCTCGATGTCGGCGGCCAGCGCGTGCCCGACACCACCGAGCCGCACATGCCCGAACTCGTCCGTGGCGAGCTCCTGCGCCACCTGGCGCCGCTCCCCCGACTCGTAGGTCAGCTCATAGCCCTCGCTGACGACGACGATCGAGAAGTCCTTGCCGCGCTCGTGGCGCCGCTCGAGCTCCTGGCAGGCGCGCTCCACGGTGATCGGCTGCTCCGGGATGAGGATCACGTCGGCGCCGCCGGCGATCCCGCTCATGACGGCGATCCAGCCGGTGTGGCGACCCATGACCTCCACGACCATCACGCGGTTGTGACTCTCGGCCGTCGTATGCAGCCGGTCGATCGCCTCGGTACAGATGAAGACCGCGGTGTCGAAACCGAAGGTGTAGTCGGTCGCCGAAAGGTCGTTGTCGATCGTCTTCGGCACGCCGACCACCGGGAAGTCGTGCTCGGCGTGCAGACGTGTCGCGACACCGAGGGTGTCCTCACCGCCGATCGCGACCAGTGCGTCGAGCCCCTGCTCCTCGAAATTGGCGAGGACTCGGTCGACGCCGCCCTTGACCTTGTACGGGTTGGTACGGGAGGTCCCGATGATCGTCCCGCCGCGCGGCAGGATCCCGGAGATCTCGCGCGCCCCGAGGGGCTCGAACTTCGCTCCCACGAGCCCGCGCCAGCCCTCGCGGACGGCGATCACCTCGGATCCGCAATCCAGCGAGCGGCGTGTGACCGCGCGAATCACGGCGTTCAGCCCGGGACAATCCCCGCCGCCGGTCAGGATTCCAAGACGCTCCGCCATGTACTGGAGTCTTTCAAGCGCGGAGAGTGCCGAAGGTGGGACTTGAACCCACACGGGGTTTCCCCCACCGGATTTTGAGTCCGGCGCGTCTGCCAGTTCCGCCACTTCGGCGCGTGGCAATCGTAGCCGCCACCTTTAGGACAGTTGCAACCGGGAACTAGAAGCCGGGTGTCCGGTACACCGCGCAGAGTGGCGCTGCCTCACGAAGGTCGGTTTACTGGCACCAGCGAACCGTGCCTTGAGTCGCGAGAAGTGCGCAGCATTTCTCGCGAGTCCCCGTCAGGGGACCCCTCGGAGTTGCAAGCAGGGCTGGTTCGCCTGATACTTGTCGGCTCGTAGGCGGAAGGCCTCGAATTCCGCCGACCATGGCCATTGGTGACGGAGGAGGATTGTGCAGGTGAGAAAAGCGGGACTTTTTGTAGTACTGGCAGGTGTCATCGGAGTCCTTGCATTTGCGGCTGCGGGCTGCGGTGGCGATGACGACGACGGCGGTGGCGGCGGCGCGACGGCGCTTCCCTCCGCCTCGTGCGGACCGATCCGGAAAGGCGACAGCGACCCTGAATTCCTGATCGCATCGGATCTTCCGCTTCAAGGCGCCAACCGCTCGCTGACGACGGAGATGGCAGATGCCATCGAGTTCGTCCTCAAGAAGCGCGACTACAAGGCCGGCGACTACACGATCGGGTACCAGTCCTGTGACGACTCGACGGCACAGGCAGGAAGCTGGGACTCGGCGAAATGCTCGTCGAACGCTCGTTCATACGCGAACAACGAGAGCGTCCTCGGTGTCGTGGGAACCTTCAACTCGGGCTGCGCGAAGCTCGAGATCCCGGTCGCGAACCGGGCCCCGGACGGGCCGCTAGCGATGGTCAGCCCCGCGAACACGTATCCGGGCCTCACCATCGGCGGGCCGGGCACGGAGGCCGGCGAGCCGGACAACTACTACCCGACCGGGACGCGCAACTACGCACGCGTCGTCTGGAACGACCAGTTCCAGGGCGCTGCGGCCGCAGAGCTCGCCAAGTCGCTGGGCCTGAAGAAGGTCTACGTGCTCACCGACAAGGAGACCTACGGCAACGGTGTCGCGAACCTGTTCGTCCGCTACGCGAAGAAGCTTGGCATCGAGACCGTGCCCGGCGCCCCGGTGGCGTGGGACAAGAACGCCACGAGCTACGACGCCATTGCCAGCAAGGTCAAGTCCTCTGGAGCGGACGCGATCTTCCTCGGCGGCATCGTGTGCAACAACGGCGGCAAGCTGATCAAGGACCTTCGGGCAGGCGTCGGTCCGGACGTGCAGATCCTGGGCCCCGACGGCTGGACGCCGATCTCGGCGACCATCGAAGGAGCTGGTGAGGCGTCCGAGGGCATGTACATCACGCAGCCGGGTATCCCGGCCGACCAGCTCAAGGGCGAAGGAAAGACCTTCGTCGACGAGTTCACGGCCGAGAACGGCAAGGCGCCGAACCCGTACACCGCCTACGCCGCGCAGGCCGCCGTGGTCCTGCTCGACTCGATCGAAGACTCCGACGGGACTCGCGCTTCTGTCGCGGAGGGGCTCTTCAACCGGGATATCACGAACGGGATCCTCGGTGACTTCAAGATCGACGAGAACGGCGATACCACGCTCGGAATCGTCTCCGTCTACCAGATCAAGGGTCAGAAGGAGACGTTCGTGAAGACGATCACGCCCGAGCTCAGTTTCGTGAAGGGCTAGCGAGCAAGGACAAGACGAACAGCTGGGGGAGGGCGATGTCCTCCCCCAGCCGCCGTCTAACAGCTGATGGCAACTGAAGCGGCGCGCATCAGGCTTCCAACCGGGCTACCGCCCTGACTCGACGACCATCCTCGGGGCTGATCTTCGTCACGCTCGTCCTCGTTTGGCTGATCGTCAACCTGGTCAAGACGCCGTCCGAGTTCTACAACCTCCTTCCTGATCGGCGTCACGAACGGTGCGGTGTACGGGCTGATCGCGCTCGGCTACTCGCTCGTCTACGGGATCCTCGAGCTGATCAATTTCGCGCACGGCGACGTGTTCATGCTCGGAGGGATGCTCGTCGCCACGATGACGGCGAGCTTCGGGCTCCAGGGCGAGAGCGATCTCGTCCTCTGGGGCGGGATCATCGCCATGCTGCTGATCACGATGGCGTTCTGCGCCGGGATCAACACGACGATCGAGTTGGTCGCCTATAAGCGCCTGCGCAATGCTCCCGCGGCTGGCCCCGCTGATCACCGCGATCGGGATGTCGTTCATCCTCCAGAACATCGGCCTCGTCTGGAAGGGGTCCCGGCCCACCTCAGTCGACTCGATTCTTCCCCGCGGCGAGATCTTCTCGATCGGCGGCGTGGCCTACACGTGGAACAGGTTCATCGTCATCGCCTTCACGGTTCCGGTCCTGCTCGCGCTGATCTGGCTCGTGCAGCGGACACGGCCGGGAAAGGCGATGCGGGCGACCGCCCAGGATCGCGACGCGGCCGCGATGATGGGGATCAACGTCAATCAGACGATCTCCTTCACCTTCTTCATCGCGGGCGCCCTCGCGGGGGCGGCGGGCCTGCTCTTCGCCCTCTACACGACGAACGTGCATTTCACGACGGGCTTCCGAGTGGGGCTGATCGCGTTCACCGCCGCCGTTCTGGGCGGGATCGGCAACCTCCCGGGGGCGGTGCTCGGCGCCCTCATCATCGGCCTGATCGAGTCGTTCAACAACGGGCTCGGCTGGGTGACGCCCGGGAGCGATTGGACGACGTCGATCATCTTCGGGATCCTGATCGTGATCCTCGTCGTCCGTCCCGAGGGCCTGCTCGGCGAGCGCACACCGGAAGGCGCTTAGCTCATGCGGCGCCCAAACCTGAGGTTCGATCGGGAGGCGTTCGTCCGCGAGAGCCGGCCACGCCTCGTCAAGGGGCTGATCGCCGCCGCCGTCGGCTTCTTCGTCATCACCGTGCTCTCCGGCGCGACCCTGTCACTCGTCCTGTTCGCCCTGATCGGCCTCGCCCTCTATATCCCGGCCTGGGACCGAGTTCCGTTCGGTAAGTACGTGGTGACCGGGACCGTGATCGTCCTCGCTGTCCTCTATCCCTTCTACCAGCCGAACCTGTTCGAGATTCCGATCTTCGGCGCGTTCCCGAGCGTCGACACCGCGGTCACGATGTTGATCTTCATCATGATGGCGCTCGGGCTGAACATCGTCGTCGGCTACGCGGGCCTGCTCGATCTCGGCTACGTCGCCTTCTACGCGATGGGCGCCTACACGGCAGCCTGGTTCGCATCGCCGCACTTCTCGGAGAGCATCAGGAAGTTCCACTTCGGCGCGGTCGGGGTGAACGAGAACTCCGAGCGGGATCCACGTCTCGATCTGGATCATTCTGATCGTTGCGGCGATCTTCACCGCCTTTATCGGCGTGCTCATCGGCCTGCCGACTTTGCGACTTCGCGGCGACTACCTGGCGATCGTCACCCTCGGCTTCGGCGAGATCATGCCCCAGATCGCGCTCAACGGCGACAACCTCTTCAACACAGGGTTCAACCTCACGAACGGGCCGCAGGGGATCAACCCGATTGATCCACCGGGATTCGGCACGACGCTCGAGAACGCCCTCGGCCTGCCCGAGTCGTACTTGGCGCCGGGCGACAACGCATTCTGGCTGTTCGACAACAGCCTCGAGCTTTACTTCTGGACGGCGCTCGGCCTCGTCCTCTTCACGGCCTTCTGCTCGATGCGGCTCCGGGACTCGAGGCTCGGCCGCGCGTGGATCGCGATCCGGGAGGATGAGACCGCAGCCGCGGCGATGGGCGTCCCGCTAATGCGAACCAAGACGTGGGCGTATGCGGCGGGAGCGTTCTTCGGCGGCATCGCCGGCGCCTATTACGCGAGCTTCAAGAGCGGGACGTTCCCTGCGGACTTCTACTTCAACATCTCCGTCTTCATCCTGTGCATGGTCATCCTCGGAGGCATGGGCAACATCTGGGGCGTGATCGTCGGCGGCGGGTTCCTGGCCTACCTCAACCAGGAGGGCCTGGGCAACATCGGTGCCTGGATCAACGAGCGGTTCGCGACGGGCAGCGCCGAGTGGGTAACGGTCTTCGACGAGCCGATCGACGTGCCGCTCTACCAGTTCGGGATCTTCGGCGTGATCCTGGTGCTCGTGATGCTCTTCAAGCCCGAGGGCCTGATCCCCAGTGCGAGGCGGAAGGCCGAGTTCGAGGAAGGCGTCCATGACGAGCCGCTCTACGACTCTACGAAGTAATGGCAAATTTGCTGACAGTCGAGAATCTGCGCAAGGAGTTCGGCGGCCTCCTCGCCGTCAACGACGTCGACTTCGAGATCCCCGACGAGTCGATCGTGAGCTTGATCGGCCCGAACGGGGCGGGAAAGACGACGTTTTTCAACATGCTGACCGGCGTGTACAAGCCGACGGCCGGCCGCATCGTGCTGAGCGGCGAGGACGTCACCGGCAAGCCGCCGCACGCGATCACGGAGCGCGGCATCGGGCGCACCTTCCAGAACATCCGCCTCTTTCAGAACATGACCGCGCTCGAGAACACGCTCGTCGGCATGCACTCGCGGCTGAAGAGCGGGATCCTCGGCAGCGTCCTGCACACCCCCAAGGTCAACCGGGAGGAGCGGGAGGCGAGCAAGCGGGCCCGGGAGCTGCTCGAGTTCTCCGGCCTCAAGGGGCGGGCCCAAGAGTTCGCGCGCAATCTGTCCTACGGGGATCAGCGCCGCCTCGAGGTCGCCCGCGCCCTTGCGACCCAGCCGAGGCTGATCCTCCTGGACGAGCCGACGGCGGGGATGAACCCGCAGGAGACCGCGGCGTTCACCGATTTCGTCGCACGGCTTCGCTCGGAAGAAGGGCTGACCGTCCTGCTCATCGAGCACGACATGCGCGTCGTGATGGGCGTGTCGGACCGCGTGACAGTGCTCGACTACGGCGAGAAGATCGCCGAGGGCACTCCGCAGGAAGTGCAGAAGGACCCCAAGGTGATCGAGGCGTACCTCGGCAGCGCGGCCGTGGAGGGAGCGGCATGAGCTCCGAGCCGGGAAAGCTGATCCTCGAGCTGAAGGACGTGCACACCTATTACGGCGCGATCGAGGCACTGAAGGGGATCTCGATCGAGGTTCGCGAGGGCGAGGTCGTGACCCTGATCGGATCGAACGGGGCCGGGAAGTCGACGACCCTGCGCTCGATCAACGGGTTGAACCATCCGCGCGAGGGGTCGATTCACTTCCAGGGCACTGAGATCACGGACGAAGCCCCGCACAAGGTGGTGAAGATGGGCATCAGCCAGTCACCGGAAGGCCGCCGGCTCTTCCCGCGCATGAGTGTCCTCGAGAACCTGCAGATGGGCGCCTTCCAGCGCTCTGACCGCGCCGGACAGCGCGAGGACATGGACCGCGTTTTCGCGCTCTTCCCGCGACTCGCGGAGCGCAAGAATCAGCGGGCGGGCACGCTGTCCGGGCGGCGAGCAGCAGATGTGTGCGATCGGCCGTGCGCTGATGGCGAGGCCGAAGCTGCTCCTGCTCGATGAGCCCTCGATGGGCCTGGCGCCGATCTTCGTCGAGAAGATCTTCGAGATCGTGCGGGAGATCAACGAGCAGGGCACGCCGATCCTGCTCGTGGAGCAGAACGCGCTGGCGGCGCTCGACACGGCCGACCGTGGCTACGTGATGGAGACGGGCACGATCGTGCTCGCGGACGACGCCAAGGCGCTCCGCCAGAACGAGCAGGTCCAGAAGACCTATCTAGGCGTCGACTAGGGCCGAACCGCCATGTCCGGTGCCAGGCACCGGACTAGGCCCCGTCGGACACCCGGAGCGGGAAGTACGGCGGCGAGAGCAGGACGCCGACGCGGGGCTCGCCCCCGGCGCGGCCACGGGCCATGTCGAGGGCGGCGCCGATCCCGTGGGTGGGCACGAGCCCGAGCCGTCGGGCTGCCAGCGAGTCGCGGCAGCCCGCTACGAGCACGTGGCCGAGCCGGCCGAGCGCCGGCTGGCAGGCGGCCCACTCGGCGAACGGGAGGAGTGGATGGCAGGCGCGTCCGTCGCGGTACGCCGCAATCGCCCGTGCGTCCGTCAGGGCGACGCGTTCCGCCTCTGCCATGTCCTCAGGCTCACGCGCTCCGACGGACAGCGCCTGGAAGAGGACGCGATACGGCTGCTGGGTCGGATGCGGAAAACGGCGCGTGAAGCGGTTGAGCAGGATCACCGTGCCGCCCTCGACGAGCGGGAACGCATCGCGCCAGAGCCGCAGGGCATGGCCGAGCGCGAGGTAGGCGACGAGCGCGGGGTTCGGCGCCTCGCGAGGGAGGTGCGGCGTCGTGTGCGGCACTCCGACGAAGAGCGCGTCCAAGCGGCCCTCGAGCCGGACCGCCCGCGATTCGACGGCCCGGAGGAGCGCCTCTGCGTGCGCGACCGCCGGCGGGCCCGAATAGACCGCAAAGGCGGAGAGCTCGCTCGGCAGGTTGCGCAGGACGCGGTGCCGCACGATCCCCGGCAGGTGACCGAACACGCCTGTCAGCGGGGAGCGGGCGATGCGGCTCACCGCTTCCGGGTCGAAGGGGTAACCCTGGAGCAGGCCGCTCAGGACCGGCGTGTTGAGCGTCAGCGAGACCCCGATCACAGGGGCGCGACGCGCGAGGGCCTGCTCGAGCTCGACCGCGGTTCGCCAGCCGCGCGAAGCGGCCGTCTCGAGGAGCGAATAGGCGTCTGCGGCGCGAAGCGCCTCCGGGCCGGCGGCGGCGAGGAGCGCAGCAGGCCCGCCGTTCAGAACCGTCTCGGCGGCGGTGACCGTGACGACCAGGTCGGTCTGGACCAGCGCGGGATGCACGCGAAGCGGCACGCTGCCGACCTCGCCGAGATCGACCAGGTCTGGGTGCTCGGCGTCGTGCACCTGGACCTCGCCGTGAAACCGCCTCGCGAACGTGGGCGGGACGAGCTCCTGGAGCTCGCGCTGGCCGGGTCGCCGCGCTAGCCCTCCAGCGACGAGGAGCGTCTGCCGATCGAGCGGGATCCCGGCGCGACTGAGCTCGTCCATGGTCGCGGCGATCGCGGCGCGCCGTGGATCGCTCGGCGACCCCGGAATGGGGAGGGCGGCCGGCTCGACGACGATCGTGGCCCGACCGCCTCGCGGAACGAGAGCCTCCAGCGGCGAGCCGACGAGCGGAAAGCGCAGCGCGTCCCGGACCGCGGCGGCGATGTCCGCGATCGGCTCGACGGGCGGAGGCGGCGCCAGGACGACCGCGTTCTCGCCCGCATCGACGACCGCCATGCGCGAGCCGGAGAGGACCGGGACGCGCACTAGGAGGGTTTGGCGGAATTCGCTCGGCGGCATAGTCGGCATTTCGTCAAACCCTCCTAGAGCTTCATTGCGTATGCGCGCGCGAAATGGGCAAACCCGTACGACTCGTAGAGCCGGTGTGCTTCCGCCCGATGGTGTCCGGACTCGAGGGCGAGCACGTGGCAGCCGCGCCTGCGAGCCTCGTCGGCACACGCGTCCAGCAGGGCGCGGGCGGCGCCGCGCCGCCGGAAACTCGGGTCGACGTACAGGTCAGGGATCCAGGCCTGCGGGGTCGTCCAGTTCAGCCGTGGCTGGATCCAGAGGCTGACGGCGCCCGCGATCTGGCCGTCCAGGTCGGCGACGAAGACCATCGCGTCTTCGTGGTCGAGGTGGGCCAGGAAGACGTCGCGCTGCGGCTCTGGGTCGTCCGCGACGGCGGGCCTCGTCAGCCCCTCCATCAACGCGAGGACCGCGTCGGCGTCTCGCGGTTCGGCCGGCCGGACGATCATGGAATCGACCGGTAGAGGCGCTGGAAGGTCCGGCGGAACCCGCGGGCCGGCCAGAAGCGCGACGAGAGCAGGTTCGTCTCCCGCCAGTCGACGACGATCGTCTCGTAGCCCTGCTCGCGCGCCCACTCGAAGCAAGCGTTCGTCAGCGCGAGGCCCGCGCCGGTCCCGCGAACCTCCGGCAGCGTCGTGGCGAAGCCGAGGATGGCGGCGCGGTCTGGTCGCGAGAGCCCTGTGTGCATCCCCGAGAGCGTGACATCGGCCACCGTCAGCAGTCCGATCGGCGCGCCGTCGCGCTCGACGATGAGGTCGTTTTCGAAGTGCTCGGCGTACTCCGTCACGAACTCTTCCAGGGTCGGCGGGGTACCGCCCCCGAAAACGGGCGAGCGGGCCTGGAACTCGGACAGCAGCAAGTCGATTCGGGCCGCCGTCTCGGCGTCCTCCAGAGTGGCGCGGCGAACCGACAGCCCGGGGGTTGCGCCTGCCGACTTGGGGACCTCCTGGATCCCTTGTGCGTGCTGGGCCCCGAACGAGAGCCGAAACCACGCATCGACGAGATCTCGATCATTCGCCGGCACGAGCGCGTAGTGGTGCCGGGCGCCGGCGTCGACCCAGGCCTCCGCAGCCGCCTGGTAGAGGTCCCGCACCGTCTCCGGCTCGCGGACCGCGTGGCCGGCGAGCCCGACCCAGACGTTGCCCTCGCCCCAGCCCTCTCCCCGCGGCGCACCGATCAGGTATCCGGCCGGCTCGTCCTCTTCGAGCGCGAACCAGCCGGAAGCGCCTTCTGCGCGCCACTCATCCTCGACGTGAGCCCGGAAATCCGTGACGTCAGGCAGGAGTGGCTCCGCCTCGCGGTGCGCGCGGTGGCGCTCGGCCAGCAGGCCGGCAGCCGCATCGAGGTACTCGTCCGCAAAGGGCTGAATGTCCAGCTTCGGCACAGCCGCAGGACGATAGCCTCCGAGGCGCATGCCAAAAACGCTCACCGGCGCCGAGCTGCAGGTCGACGACGCGCCAGCGCGCGACTCCGAGCTCTTCCTCGTCGACGGCAACAACCTCGCCTATCGCGCGTTCTTTGCGCTCCCCGAGGAGCTGGCGACGAGCGACGGCTTCTCCACCAACGCGCTGCTCGGCTTCACGAACATGCTCTTCAAGCTGCTCTCGGACTACAAGCCGAAGGGCGTCGCGGTCGCGTGGGACACGCACGCCGTCCACCGCGCCGCGATCTCGGAGGACTACAAGTCCGAGCGGAGGCCGATGCCCGACCTGCTGCGGGAGCAGTTCCCGTACTTCCGTCCGATCGTCGAGGCCTTCGGCTACCGCAACCTCGAGTTCGAGGGCTGGGAAGCGGACGACGTCATCGCCACCCTCGCGACCCAGGCTGACGAGGCCGGCATCAAGACGACCGTCGTCTCCACGGATCGAGACGCCTTCCAGCTCGTCTCCGACAACGTGACGCTGATGATGACCCCGCGCGGAGTCTCGGACGTCCACGTCTACACACCGGAGCGGGTCGAGGCGCGCTACGGGATCAAGCCCGAGCAGATTCCCGACTTCATCGGCCTCAAGGGCGATACCTCGGACAACATCCCCGGGATCCCCGGGATCGGCGACAAGACCGCCGGCCAGCTGATCGCGCAGTACGGCTCCGTCGAAGACGTCATCGAGCACGCCGAAGACCTCACACCCGCGCGGCGCAAGAACGTGACCGAGCACGCGGACCAGGCGAGGCAGTCGAAGGAGCTGGCGACCATGCGCCGCGACCTCGAGCTCGACTGCGACGTCACCCAGCTCGTGCTGGCGCCGCCCGATCGCTCGGAGCTGAAGGAGATGTTCAGGCGCTTCGAATTCCGGAACCTCCTGGGGCGGGTCGACGAGCTCGACGCCGCAGTCCCGGCCGCGCCGATGAAGCTCGACACGACGACGATTCCCTGGCGCGAAGAACTAAGTAACAGCCTGTTACAAAGTTCCGAGGTGGTGGCGTTTGCAGGGGATTCGGAGCGAATTGCGCTGGCCAGCTCGGCGGAAGTGGTCGTGTCCCCGCGGCCCGAGCGCCTGGACGGCCCGTTCCTGGTCCACGACGCCAAGGCGCATCGAGTCCCCGCTCGCGAGGACACGCTGCTCCTCGCGTACCTCATCGAGCCGTCGCGGCCCGAGTATCCGCTGGACGATCTCGCGCGCGAGTACGGGCTCGAGCTGCAGCCGGACCCGGCCACCGAGGAGGAGACCGACGCGCTCGTCCGCCACGCCGCCGCCACCTCGCGCCTCGCCGAGCCGCTCCTCGAGCGCGTTCGCGAGCGCGAGATGGAGCCGCTCTACCGCGAGGTCGAGCTGCCACTCTCGCCTGTGCTCGCGGCGATGGAAGAGGCCGGCGTCAAGATCGACGAGTACCGGATGGGCGAGATCACGGCGCGCCTGCGCGAGCGGGTCGAGGAGCTCGAAGCGCGCGCCTATGAGCTCGCCGGCGAGGAGTTCATGCTCGGCTCGACCCAGCAGGTGGGGCGCATCCTCTTCGAGAAGCTGGAGCTCACGCCGGGCCGCAAGGGCAAGACTGGCTTCTCGACCGACACGCGTGTCCTGCGGTCGATCCGCGCCGAGCACGAGATCGTCCCGGTCATCGAGGAGTGGCGCGAGTACTCGAAGCTCGTGAACACCTACCTGGGCCCGTTGCCGACGCTGATCTCGGAGGTCGACGGACGGCTGCATACGACCATCAACCAGGCGGTCGCGGCAACGGGGCGGCTCTCGACCACGAACCCGAACCTGCAGGCGATCCCGATCCGCACGGAGCTCGGCCGCGAGATCCGCTCAGCGTTCATCGCCGAGCCCGGTCACAAGCTGCTGTCGGCCGACTACTCGCAGATCGAGCTCAGGATCCTGGCGCACGTCTCCGGCGAGCCGAAGCTCCGCGAGGCGTTCGCGCGAGGGGAGGACATCCACACGGCAACCGGTGCGGAGGTCCTCGGCAAGGACCCGGCCACGCTGACGACCGGCGAGCGCTCGGTGGCGAAGATGATCAACTTCGGGATCGTCTACGGGATCTCGGCGTTCGGCCTCTCCGAGAATCTCGAGATCCCGCGCGAGCAGGCGCAGGAGTACATCGACGCCTACCTCGCCCGCTTCCCGCACGTGCAGGACTTCATCCGGCGGACGATCGAGCAGTCCGAGCGAGACGGCTACGCGACGAGCCTGCTGGGGCGGCGACGGCCCGTGCAGGAGCTTCGCGCCTCGAACCGGCAGACGCGCTCGCTGGGAGAGCGCCTCGCAGTCAACTTCGTCATGCAGGGCTCGAACGCCGACATCATCAAGGTGGCGATGGTGCGGATCCACAATCGGCTCCGCGAGGAGGGGAGAGGCGCTCGGCTCGTTCTGCAAGTGCACGACGAGTTGCTGCTCGAGGTTCCGGACGCCGAGGTGTCCGCGGTGAAGGAACTCGTGCGCGAGGAGATGGTCGGCGCGTTCGAGCTCGACCCGCCCCTTGCAGTCGACGTCGGCGTTGGCGACGACTGGCACGAAGCTAAGTGAACGCCGAGCTGTCCGACGGCGGGTCGCTCTTCGTCCAGGAGCTCGGTAGCGGCCTTCCCTTGATCGTCCTGCACGGAGGGCCGGGGATGGATCACACGATGTTCCGGCCGTATCTGGATCCGTTGGCCGAGGACTTCCGGGTGCTCTACGTCGATCAGCGCGGGCAGGGGCGCAGCGAGCGCGTCGATCCGGCAAGGCTGACGCTCGAGGTCTTCGCGCGCGACATCGACCTGCTCGCGGAGGCGCTCGGCCTCGAGGAGTACGCGGTCCTCGGCCATTCCTTCGGCGCGATCGTCACGACCTGGCATGCGGTCAATCTCGGCACCGCGACTGCGTATGTCATCTCGGGCGGCGGCGACTCGAGCGAGAAGCTGCTGGCCGACGTCGAGGTGTCACTCGAGGCCATGGGGGAGGCCGGTGTCCCGATCAGCGCCAGCTGGGAGCAGGAGAAGACGGTCGAGACCGAGGAGGAGCTGAAGGAGCTGGTGCGTGTTCAGATGCCGTTCCACTTCGCCGGCGATCCGCCACCGGGCTACGGCGACGAGACGGTCGGCACACCCGACGTGCTCCGCCACTTCGCGAACGCGGGGTACGGCGACTTCGACTTCACGCCCGACCTCGGCCGCGTGCGGGTGCCGACACTCCTGGTCGTAGGCGAAAAGGACCGTACGACGACGACCCGGTCCGCACGCGTCCTACATGAGGGAATCGGTGGGAGCGAGCTCGCCGTTATCCCCGGCGTCGGCCATATGAGCTTCGTCGAGGCCCAGGACGAGTACCTCGAAGCCGTGCGCGGCTTCTTGCGGCGCTAAACCACCGAGGTAGCCGCAGATATACTCCGCCGGCTTTTATGACTAACGAGACGGTAGACAAGAGCCCGGCAACGGGCATTCTCACTGACGCCGACGTCTGGACCACAGGCCCGGACGGCGAGCAGATTCCGAACTACGACGCCACCTTCCCGGAGATCAACGAGGGGGAGGTCGTGCACGGCCAGGTCGTCCGCGTGGACAAGGACGAAGTGCTGGTCGATATCGGTTACAAGTCGGAAGGAGTCATCCCCGTCTCGGAGCTGTCGATCCGCCGCTCGGTCAACCCCGAGGACGAGGTCAAGCTCGGGGACGAGATCGACGCGCTCGTCCTCACCAAGGAGGACGCCGACGGCCGCCTGATCCTCTCCAAGAAGCGAGCGCGCTTCGAGCTCGCGTGGAAGGCGATCGAGGGCGCCGCCGAGAGTGGGGAGCCCGTCAACGGCAAGGTGATCGAGGTCGTCAAGGGCGGGCTGATCCTCGACCTCGGTGTCCGCGGCTTCCTGCCGGCCTCGCTCGTCGACATCCGCCGCGTGCAGGACCTGGACGAGTTCCTGGGCCAGGAGCTCCGCTGCAAGGTGATCGAGCTGAACCGCTCGCGGAACAACGTCGTCCTCTCGCGCCGCGCGGTGCTCGAGGACGAGCGCAAGGAGATGCGGCAGGCGATTCTCGACCGGCTTTCGCCCGGAGACGTCGTCGAGGGCCAGATCTCGAACATCGTCGACTTCGGCGCGTTCGTCGACCTCGACGGCATGGACGGCCTCATCCACATCTCCGAGCTGTCCTGGAGTCACGTCAACCATCCCTCCGAGGTGCTCGAGATCGGACAGGACGTGCAGGTCAAAGTGCTCGACATCGACCGCGAGCGCCAGCGGATCTCACTCGGTCTCAAGCAGACCCAGTCCGATCCGTGGCAGCAGGTCGTCGAGGCCTACAACGAGGACGACGTCGTACAGGGCAAGGTGACGAAGGTCGTCACGTTCGGCGCCTTCGTCGAGATCCTCCCGGGCGTCGAGGGCCTGGTGCACATCTCCGAGCTCGCGCAGCACCACGTCGAGAACCCGCGCGAGGTCGTCTCACAGGGCGACGTCGTCAACGTGAAGATCATCGAGGTCGACGCTGATCGGCGGCGCCTCTCACTTTCCCTGAAGCGCGTCGAGGACGCCGACGAGGTGCAACCGCGCGCCGACGGCCAGCCGCTCGAGACCCCCGCCCCGCCGCAGATCGATCTCTCGGACGACGTCTTCTCCGAGGAGCGGACCGGGGAAGAGGCGACTGCCGAGGAGTTGGCGGAGGAGCCGGCGACGGAAGCTGCCGCCGAAGCCACGCCGGAGCCCGAGGGCGATCCAGCCGAGATCCGGCGCCGAGCCCGAGCCGCCGAGCCCGAGGTTGCGCCGGAGCAGACGGATCACAGCATCGACGCCGACGCGGTCGCACCCGAGCACCAGGGCCCGGGCGACTCCGAAGGCGGAGCTCCCGAGCCTCCGCCCGAGGCCGAAGAGCAGCAGTAGCAATGGCGCGGCCGCTGGCGGTCGCGATCACCGGCGGCATCGGAGCCGGCAAGAGCGAGGCGCTCGCGGCGTTCGCGCGCCATGGAGCCGCGACGATCTCGAGCGACGAGGTCGTCCACGAGCTGTATCGAGACGACGACGTGCGCACAGCGTTGCGGGAGCGCTACGGCGACGGCATCTTCGACGGCGACGAGGTAATCCGTGCGGCGCTGGGCGCGATCGTCTTCGCCGACCGCAGCGAGCTCGCCTGGCTCGAACGCCTCCTGCACCCGAAGGTGATGGCTCGCACCGAGGCGTGGCGGCAAGAATTGGCCGCACTTCCGGAACCGCCGGCGCTGGCTGTGAACGAGGTGCCTCTCCTGTACGAGACCGGCTCGGAGGACCGGTTCGACGCCGTGGTCGTGATCAGCGCGCCGGCCGAGCTGCGCGCCGAGCGGGCGGGCGAGCGCCTCGACGATCGGGAGGAGCGCCTCCTGTCTGACGACGTGAAGGCGAGCCGAGCCGACTTCGCCTACGTCAACGACGGATCTTTGGCTGATTTAGACGCTTTCGTCGCCGATGTCGTGAAGACACTTGACAGACATCATGAGTGATGTCATTATGACGCCATGGAGATGGCACGTTTTCTCGCCGGGCTCGAATCCGACCTCGCCGCAGTCGCGGCTGTCGGGGACGAGCAGACGGCAGCCGCAGCCGAGCGGCTGATCCACGCGATCCGCGGCTCGGCCGGCCTTCGGCTGCTCGACGTCCTCGGCGAAGCGGCTCTCGAGATCAGTGGACAGCTGCCCTCGGGGCACGTCGAGGTCAGGTTGTCGGGCCAGGATCCGGCGCTCGTCTATGTGGGCGAGACCGAGGCCGAGCCCGAGCCCGCGCCGGACGACGGCCTCACGGCACGCATCACGCTGCGCCTGCCCGAAGGGCTGAAGGCCAGCCTCGAGGTCGCCGCTGCCCGCGAGGGCATCTCCGTCAACAGCTGGCTTGTGCGCGCGCTCTCACGCAGCACCGCGCCGCCCAGCCGGCGTCCAGGCAATCGGCTCCAGGGCTTCGCCCAGGGCTAGAGGGAGGAGAACCACGATGACGTTCTACCCATCGGTTTTCGGTCACATAGAAGTCCGCGAAGATCCCCGCCCGCCTCGCACGCCGAGGCCGCGGAGGCGGCGATGAGGCACGAGACCTTCGACACGCCGGGCCCGCTACGGATTCGGGTCGAGTCGGCCTCCGGGTCGATCGAGCTCGAAACGACCGACGGCGCGAAGACCGAGGTCGAGCTGGACGGGCCCGCCGAGCACGTCGAGGAGGCACAGGTCGAGCTGCGCGAGCGTGGCGACGGACACGAGCTCGTCGTGAAGACCAACCCGCGGTCAGGGTTCCGTCTCTTTCGCCTCAACGGCAAGGGGATCGACGTGAGGATTCGCGCACCGCACGGCGCGACAGTCGAGATCTCGAGCGCGTCCGCCGACGTCGCTGGACGCGGTCGCTACGGGAGGGTCGAGGTCAACTCGGCGTCGGGCGACGTCACCTTCGAGGAGATCGAGGGCGACGCTGCAGGCCAACACCGCGTCAGGCGACGTCGAGATCGCCCGCCTCGGTGGATCCGGAAAGGTCCAACTCGGCCTCCGGCGACGTCGAGATCGGAGCGGCGGACGGCTCGCTTGAAGGTGCAAACCGCTTCGGGGGATCAGCAGATCGGCAGCGTCGCCATCTGGCGAAGTCACGCTGCAGACCGCCTCGGGTGACATCAGCGTCGGCGTCAAGACCGGCTCCAAGCTCTGGATCGACGCTCGCTCGATGAGCGGCGAGACCAGCTCGGAGCTCGAGGTCGGCGATTCGGCCCCGAGCGGGGAAGGCCCGCTGGTCGAGGTCCGCGCTACTGCAATGAGCGGCGACATCCGTGTCCGCCGCGCGTCTGCGTAGACGCAACCCAGCTGAACATGCTGAACAGTCGGCCCATCAGGGCGCTACTTGCCGCGCAGGTGATCTCCGTCACCGGCGCGCAGATGACCTGGCTCGCCTTGCCCTGGTTCGTCCTCACGACGACCGGCTCGGCGACACGCACGAGCGTCGTCATGGCGGCGGAGGCGGTCGGCCTGGCGGCCTTCGGGATCCAGAGCGGCAACCTCGTGAACCGGCTCGGCGCGCGCAGGACGATGCTGCTTTGCGACGCGCTCCGCGCTCCGACGGTGGCCATCATCCCGATCCTCCACTGGGCGGGCGCGCTCTCGTTCCCCGCGCTGCTGGCCGCCGCGGCGGCGATCGGCATCCTCAGCGCGCCGTACTTCGCGGCCCAGAAGGTGATCGTCCCCGAGATCCTCGGCGAGGACGAGCGCATCGTGACCAAGATGCAGACGCTGTCCCAGAGCGCCTCTCGCATCACGATGCTGCTCGGGCCGGTGCTCGCCGGTGTCCTGATCGGTTTCATCGGGGCGGCGAGCGTGCTGATGGTCGATGCCGTCACGTACCTCGTGGCCGTTGCGCTGGTGGCCGGATTCGTCCCTGCGGGCCGCCGGGCCCCGGTCCCCGGCGAGGAACGCGGCTCCCGCGCCGGCATTCGGTTCGTCCTGCGCGACCCGCTGCTCCGCTGGTGGATGCCGGTCTTCACGATCGGCGACGCAGCGTGGATGGCGATCTTCGTCGCACTGCCGGTTCTCACCATCCAGCGCTACGACTCGGATCCCCGGATCGCCGGGTGGCTGTTCGCATCCTTCGGCGTGGGCGCGATCGTCGGCAACATCGTCGCGTTTCGGTTGCTCGACCGGACGGACGGGCTGCGGCTGATCGGACTCGGCATCCTGGGTCAGGCGCTGCCGCTCTGGCTGCTCGTGCTGGAGCTCCCCGCGTCGCTCGTCTCGGCCACGCCTCATGCTCTCCGGCCTGGCGAACGGGCTCGTCAACCCGAGCATCCATGCGATCTTGACCCTCCGCGCTCCTCCCGCCCTCCGCGCCAACGTCATGGCGGTCGTGATGACCCTGTTCGCCCTGGTGACGCCGATCGGGCTTCTGGGAGCCGGCCCGCTGCTGGACGCCTTCAGCCTCGAGCTCGTCTTCGGGCTGTGCGCCGCGATTCAGACGGTGACGATGACGGGCGCAGCGATCGCCGCGTTCCGCGCCAGGCGCGCTACGGAGCCTCGTCTTCCAGCTCGTTCGCCTTCGCACAGAGAGCCGCAAAGCCGGCCTGCAGGAAATCGTTTGCCGCGGAGGCGCCGAGCGACCAGGTGAGCAGCCGCCCGAGCCGGGGCGAAAGCATCTCGGTCGAGACGAGCGCCGCTGCGCTCCAGGTGCCGAGGCACCGCGGGCACGTGACGAGCTCGCCGATAGCCCGCTGGAAGCCCGTGCCGGCAGGCTGCTCGTCCTCCCCGGTGTCGGCATCGCCCTCGACGAAGGGCTGGCGCACGAAGCTGCCGACCCGCTCCCTCGAGAGCGTCCGCGAGACCTTGAAGGTCGCCGCTGCGAGCGCGGCAAGCTCGAGCGGGGTGTTCGGAGGTGAGCGCCGCGACAGCGCAGCGACTGTCGCCAGCCCGCCGAAGAAAACCCCGGCGATCGTCGCGTAGGCCCCGTAGGGAGGCTTCTCGGTAAGCGTCGTCACCACGGCTACGCTCTTCCCTCAATGCCCGCTTTCAAGACCCACGACGCCTATCAGCCAACGGCGGACCAGCCGAAGGCGATCGCCGAGCTCACGGAGAGCATCAAGCGCGGCGACCAGTTCCAGACCATGCTCGGCGCCACCGGCACGGGCAAGACGGCGACCATGGCCTGGACGATCGAGCAGCTCCAGCGCCCGGCGCTCGTCATCGCGCACAACAAGACCCTGGCCGCGCAGCTCTGCAACGAGTTCCGCGAGTTCTTCCCGCAGAACGCGGTCGAGTACTTCGTCTCGTACTACGACTACTACCAGCCGGAGGCGTACGTCCCGCAGGCCGACCTCTACATCGAGAAGGACTCGTCGCAGAACGATGACATCGCGCGGCTGCGGCTGAACGCGACCTCGTCGCTCTTCACGCGCAAGGACGTCATCGTCGTCGCCTCGGTCTCGTGCATCTACGGCCTCGGCTCGCCCGAGGAGTGGCGCGAGCGCGTCCTGATCCTCGACGTCGGCGAGGAGCACGACCGCGACCTCGTCCTGCGGAAGCTGATCGACAGCCAGTACTCGCGGAACGATTCGGTCCTAGGCCGCGGACGCTTTCGCGTGAAGGGCGACGTCGTCGAGATCCAGCCGGCGAACCAGGAGACCGCGTACCGCATCTCGTTCTTCGGCGACGAGGTCGAGGCGATCTCGCACTTCGACCCGCTGACCGGCGAGATCCTCTCGAAGCTCGACAACGTGGCCATCTGGCCCGCGACCGAGTACGTGACGTCGAAGCCGACCATCGAGCGCGCCGTCGACGAGATCCGTCACGAGCTCAACGAGCGCGTCAAGCAACTGGAGGCCGAGAACAAGATGCTCGAGGCGCACCGGCTGCGGCAGCGGACCGAGTACGACCTCGAGATGATGAAGGAGCTCGGCTTCTGCTCGGGGATCGAGAACTACTCGCGCATCCTGGAAGGCCGCGCACCCGGCACGCACCCGTTCACGTTGCTCGACTACTTCCCGAACGACTTCGTCGTCTTCATCGACGAGTCGCATCAGACGGTTCCGCAGATCGGCGGCATGTACGAGGGCGACCGCTCGCGCAAGCAGACGCTCGTCGACTTCGGGTTCCGCCTGCCCTCCGCGCTCGACAACCGGCCGCTTCGCTTCGACGAGTTCCTGCAGAAGGTGCCGCAGATGGTGTTCGTGTCCGCGACGCCGGGCCCGTTCGAGCTCCGGCACTCGAACACGATCGCCGAGCAGCTGGTCCGCCCGACCGGGATCGTCGATCCGGAGGTCGAGCTGCGCGCGACGAAGAACCAGATCGACGACCTGCTGAACGAGATCCGGCGGCGCGAGCAGCTCGGCGAGCGCACCCTGGTCACCACGCTGACGAAGAAGATGTCCGAGGATCTGACGGACTACCTGCTCGAATCGGGCGTGAAGGCGCGCTACCTGCACTCCGAGATCGACACGCTCGACCGCATCCAGATCATCCGCGAGCTGCGGCTCGGCGACTACGACGTGCTCGTCGGCGTCAACCTGTTGCGCGAGGGTCTCGACCTGCCGGAGGTGTCCCTGATCGCGATCCTCGACGCCGACAAGGAGGGCTTCCTGCGCGGCAAGACTGCGCTGATTCAGACGATCGGCCGCGCAGCGCGAAACATCAACGGCAAGGTGCTGATGTACGCCGACAAGATGACCGAGGCGATCAAGGGCGCGCTCGACGAGACCGACCGCCGCCGCGCGATTCAGCTCGCCTACAACGAGGAGCACGGCATCACGCCGGCGTCGATCCAGAAGGGCGTCTCGGACATTGCCGAGTTTCTCTCGCTGGAGGCGCCGACGGTGCCCGGCAAGCGCCGCCGCGGCCAGCGGAAGGTCGAGGGGCTCTCGCCGACCGAGATCGAGCGGCTCGTGATCACGCTCGAGGAGGAGATGTTCGCGGCGGCCGAGGAGCTGCGCTTCGAGTACGCAGCCAAGCTGCGGGACGAGATCAAAGACCTGCGGCGCGAGCTGCAAGCCGCACAGCCTGCGGCTTAACCGGTTCGACACCCACCTGCGGCCCAAATCCCTCAAGATCGAGCTGTCAGTTAGCTTCGAAGAGGGGAGAGACTCATGAGACGACTCTTGCTTGCCGCGATGGCACTGCTGGCGTTCGCGCCGGCCGCGCAAGCCGATCCGCCGAGACCCGACGTTCGCTTTGCGACGTTCAACGCCTCGCTGAACCGCAGCAACCCCGGCCAGCTCGTCGATCACCTTTCGCACCCCGAAGTGGACGACGTCTATCGCCGGCAGGCCCGGAACGTCGCCGAGGTCATCCAGCGCAACCGGCCTGACGTGCTGCTGATCAACGAGTTCGACTACGCGCCTGCCGCCGTCGACCTCTTCCGCGACAACTTCCTCGAGGTGTCGCAGAACGGCGCCACGCCGATCCACTACCCGTACGCCTTCATCGCGCCCTCCAACACCGGCATCCCGTCGGGCATGGACTTCTCGAACGACGGCGTGATCGGGGGCCCGAACGACGCTTTCGGCTTCGGGTTCTTCCCGGGGCAGTTCGGGATGGTCGTGTACTCGAAGTATCCGATTCACCTGGACCAGGTCCGGACCTTCCAGCTCTTCCGCTGGGAGGACATGCCCGGAGCCCTGCTTCCGGACGACCCGCGCACACCGGCTCCGGCCGATTGGTACTCCCCGGCCGAGCTGGACATCTTCCGGCTGTCTTCGAAGAGCCACTGGGACATCCCGATCGACGTGCCCGGCCGGGACGTGCACTTCCTCGTCAGTCACCCGACTCCGCCGGTGTTCGACGATCCGCCGCCCTTCCCGGCGGGGGTCGATTTCAACGGCCGGCGCAACCACGACGAGATCCGGCTCTGGGCCGACTACATCTCGGCGGGACATCGCGCGGACTACATCTACGACGACCAGGGCCGGCGCGGCGGGCTTCATCCCGGCGCGCGGTTCGTCATCGCGGGAGACCAGAACTCGGATCCCCTCGACGGCGACAGCATCCCGGGCTCGGCGCAACTGCTGCTCGAGCACAATCGCGTGAATGCGCGCACGACGCCCGAGAGCCTGGGCGCTCCAGAGGCGGCCCTGCTGCAAGGCGGTGCGAACACCACCCACCGGAGCAATCCGCGTTTCGACACGGCCGACTTCAACGACAATCCGGCGCCGGGGAACCTGCGGGCCGACTACGTCCTGCCGGAGCGGTCGCTCCAGATCAGGGGCAGCGCCGTCTTCTGGCCCCTACGGTCAGACCCGCTGTTCCGCCTGACCGGGGTCTTCAACGCAGCCGACTGGGGCCCCGTGGGCGGGTTTCCGACCTCGGATCACAGGATGGTCTGGGTCGACGTCTCCACGTAGCACGCGTAGCTAAGCCAAGGAGCGCGGATGGGCTCAGTTCTCATCCGCGCTCCGCCTGCGCGCATTCTCCTTGGCCTCGTTTGAGGTGGCCAGCAAACGGGGTATAAGCCGGACGCTCTACCTAGGTTCTAAGAACTGGAGAGAAGGAGAAAAAAGACCATGGGCATTATCGCGTTCATCATTCTCGGGCTACTCGCCGGGATCATCGCCAAGGCGCTGATTCCGGGCGACGACCCGGGTGGGTTCATCATCACGACGATCATCGGTGTCGTCGGAGCTCTGCTCGGCGGTTTCCTCGCCGCGGCGATCTTCGGCGGCGATCCGCTCGACGAGTTCTTCGACATCAGCACCTGGATCACGGCGATCATCGGCTCGATCATCCTGCTCCTCATCTACCGGGCGGTCACGGGCCGCAGGACCGCTGTAACGTAGCCCGTCCCCCGAGACAGGAGAGTACGCATGGGAATTGGACTTGGCGGGATCCTCGTGATCCTCGGACTAGTCCTCTGGCTCGTATTCGGTTGGACGATCATCGGCATCATCGTCGCCCTGATCGGGCTGATCGCCTTCGGCGGGTTCGCCCGCGGGAAGTGGTACTGAGCTAACGCGCAGACTCGACGGCCAGGGGCTCGCGGCCTCGCCCGAAACGGCGAACCGCCGTGAGCCCCCAGTCGTCCTCGCGCCACACGTACGTCTCGACGCGGATCGACCCGGGCTCAGACTCGTACACATGCAGGCCGCGGGCCTCTCCTCGGCGTTTTGGCCGCGGCTGGCCGAGACCGGGCGCGATGGAGACGATCACGCCCCTCATCCCTCCGGGGTCGACCTCGAACTCGCGTCGCTCCGCCACAGCGGCCTGGTGGATGTGGCCGCCCAGGATCAGTTCGGCGCCGGCGTCGACTAGCGCGGCCAGGACATGCGATCGGCGTGCGACGGGCTTCTTTCGCGACCGCCAGGGGGCGCCGACCATCTGGTGATGCATCGTGACCACGCGCAGCGTGTTCGGAGGAGCATCGACGAGGAGCTTCGAGGCGCGCTGAAGCTGTTCCTCGCGGATCCCGCCCGACTGGTGTCGCCAGGCGCGCACCGAGTTGAGCCCGATCACGTACAGGCTCTCGGAGCTGAAGACGGGCTCCGTAGTCTCCCAGTGGCGCTCGAACTCGTCGAACGTGCGCGTGAACCTGGCCGGAAACGTGTACGGGATGTCGTGATTTCCGGGGATCGCCAGCACGGGAGGGCCCAGCGAGCGCAGGAACTCGGCGGCGGCCGTATGTTGCTCCGGCCGGCCTCGGTGTGTGAGGTCGCCACTCGCGATCACGAGCTCGGGCTCGAGCCGTTCGATCAGGTTCTCGAGCGCGTTCTCGACGGGCGGAGCCTCTTGCGTTCCCATATGGAGGTCCGAAATGTGGAGCACCCGCGTGGCCATGGGGGAGAGGAGGCTAACGGCGGACGCCGAACCACGAGCTAGAATCTGGTTATGGCGGAAGAGCCAACCGAGATCTTTGACGACCTGTATCTCGGGCTGCGGGCGGGCGGCGCCATGCGGAAGAAGCGGCGTGGCGAGCCTCTGACGATGGAAGAGGAAGAGGCGCTCGGTCGCTGGGAAGGTCTCTCGCGCGCTCGCAAGTCGGCGACCGTCGGCGCTTTCGCCCTCGGGACGTTCGGCCTCGGCTTCACCCTCGGCGGCCTCGTCTTCGGCCGCTGGCGCAAGGCCTAGCTACTCGTCGACGCGTAGTTCAACGAGCCGCTGAGGACCGCGAGTGCCGCGAACCCGACGGCGAGTGCTTCGTGTCCGGTCGACGCGAGAGCCGCGGCCGCGGCTCCGAGAATCGCGAGCTCGATCGCGAAACGCGCCGGGCGCGGAACGTCGACCTTGGCCTTCGGCGAGACGAAGAGCCCCCAGGCCGCGGCGACCAGCAGCGGCGCTCCGATCGCGAGCACCCAGCGCAGCAAGCCGTCGCCTGTCGTGTAGCCCCAGTAGGCGGCGATGGCCAGGGCGCCGAGCTCGAGGACGAGAAAACGAACGGCGAGGTTGGCGCCCTGGAGCGCCTTCACTCAGCGTCCTGGGCCGGGAAGAGCACAGTCGGCACCTCTTCCTCGGCGGGATCCTTGTCGAGGACGATCACGTCGACGAGCGTCGCCAGCACGGCGGCCAACGGAATCGCCAACAGCACCGCTCCTTCGCCGAACAGGACCGCTGTGGCGAACACCGACACGAGGACGAGCAGCGGAGAGAGCCCGACTGCCTCGCCGAGCACCTTGGGGATCACGATGTAGTCCTCCAGCAGCCGGACGACGAGCACGATGACGCCGGCCGCGATGCCGAGCTGAATCGATTCCGTCAACCCCACGCCGACTGCGACCGCCCCCGCGGTCAGCGGTCCAATCACCGGCACGATCTCGACGAAGCCGGCAAAGACGCCGACGAGCAGCCAGAAAGGCAGGCCGATCGCCCAGAAGCAGAAGGAGAGGGTCGTCGCGACCAACGTGATCAGCAGGGCCTGGCCGCGAACGTACGCGCCCAGCTTCGCGTCGATCAGGTCCCAGGTGTCGCGCACGACCTTGCGACGGGGCCGCGGCAGAAGCGACGTGACCAGCCGGATCGCGTGCTCACGCTCGAAGATCCAGTACGCCGCGCAGGCGAGCACGAAGAAGATGCCGACGAAGATCTCGAAGCCGATCACCGTCACCTCGACAGCAGGGTCGACGAGCTCGCGCGCGGACGGCAGCTCCTCGAGCCGCTGCTGGACGCCAGTCAGCACATCGCGTTTCCAGCCGGTCGCCTCCTCCGTCTCCTGCTGGAGGTTCTCCTCGCCGAGGGCGGTTTGCACCTGATCGACGGCGCGCGGGACGACGAGCCAGAGCAACAAGCCGACGAGCCCGAGCAGCGCTGCGTAGTGGAGCAGGACGCCGACACCGCGTGGGATGCGCATCCGGCTTCAGCGCCTCCACTCCCGGGCGCATGGCCGCGGCGATGATGAACGCGAAGAAGAGCAGGGCGATCAGAAGCTTCAGCTTCCAGAGGGCGAGCGCGAGCACGACGACCGAGCCGATGACGAGGCTCGCGACGAACGCGCGGCGGGCTGTTTCCTCCATGGGCGGTAGTTTCACCGCCCTGGGCCGGCAGGAAACACCGACCGCCCCGGCGAAGCGGCTCCCATGCTCGCTGAAAGAGACGAGCGCGTCTTCCTGACCGCGCGTTGCCATGGGATCGTGCTCGTGCGCCCGCTGGTGCGATCGGCTCTCGTGCTGGCGATCGGGATCGCGCTCTTCAGGCTCCCCGGCGTGATCGCCGGAGGCCTCGGCGCGCTCCTGGTCACGGCCGCTGCGCTGCTCGTCCTCCGCGCGGTGTGGACGTGGGAGCGAACGCGCTTCGTCGTGACGACGGAGAAGGTCTACGTCGTCAACGGCACGCTGCACCGACGGGCGAAGGCCGTTCGCCTGCAGGCGGTCGACGCCGTCGAGGTCGACCAGTCCCTTCTGGGCCAGCTGCTCGGCTACGGCACGATCGTCGTCGGCCCGCTGGCCGTCGGGAACATCGCCGAGCCGAAAGAGGTCTGCCGGCTCGTCGAACGCCTCGCCTCGTAGCCAAACCGAACACTTGTTCGACCGATGCCGCTGGCTAAACTGGGTCGGTTATGGCTGCGTCAGACGAGCTGATCGTCCACGGTGCCCGCGAGCACAACCTCAAGGACATCACTGTCACGCTGCCGCGGCACAAGCTGATCTGCATCACGGGGCTCTCCGGCTCGGGCAAGTCGTCGCTCGCGTTCGACACGATCTACGCCGAGGGCCAGCGGCGCTACGTGGAGTCGCTCTCCGCCTACGCGCGCCAGTTCCTGCAGATGATGGAGAAGCCCGACGTCGACTCGATCGACGGGCTCTCGCCGGCGATCTCGATCGACCAGAAGACGACCTCGCGCAACCCGCGATCGACGGTCGGCACCGTCACCGAGATCTACGACTACCTGCGCCTCCTGTACGCGCGTGTGGGTCGGCCGCACTGCCCAGTGTGCGGGCGGCCGATCGCGGGCCAGTCGATCGACGCGATCGTCGACCAGGTGCTGCGGCTTCCGGAGGGGACGAAGTTCACGGTCAACGGCCCGGTCGTCCGCGACCGCAAGGGTGAGTACAAGGACGTCTTCGAGGAGCTTCGCGCCGACGGATTCACGCGCGTGAAGGTCGACGGCGAGCTCAAGATGCTCGAGGACGAGATCGTCCTCGACAAGAAGTTCAAGCACACGATCGAGGTCGTCGTCGACCGGCTCGTCATGAAGCCCGATCTGCGTACGCGGCTCACGCAGTCGATCGAGACGGCGGTCTCGCTCGCCGAGGGCCTCGTCGTGATCGACGTCCTAGACGGCGAGGAGCTCACGTTCTCGGAGCGGTTCGCCTGTCCCGAGCACGGGGTCTCCCTGCCCGAGCTCCAGCCACGCATCTTCTCGTTCAACTCGCCGCACGGAGCCTGCCCGCGCTGCCACGGCCTCGGCGCGCAGCAGGAAGTCGACCCGGACATGCTCGTGCCCGACCCGTCGCTCTCGATCGGCGAAGGCGCGCTCGTCCCCTGGTCGACCGGCAACTCGAGCTTCTACGAGGCGGTCATCCAGGGAATCGCCGACAAGTGGGAGCTCGACCTCGACAAGCCCTGGCAGGACCTGACGGAGGAGCAACAGAGCCTGTTCCTCTACGGCACGAACGGCGAGCGGATCTACGTCCGCTACCGCAACCGCATGGGCCGCAGGCGCTCGTACATGCTCGCGTTCGAGGGCATCGTCTCGAACCTCGAGCGGCGCTATCGCGAGACGGAGTCGTCGCAGCAGCGCGAGAAGATCGAGGAGTACATGAGCCTCCGTCCGTGCCCGCAGTGCGGCGGAGCGCGGCTGAAGCCCGAGGTGCTCGCGGTCACGGTCGGCGGCCTCAACATCCACGAGTTCACGAAGATGTCGGTCAAGCGCGCGCTGGAGTTCCTCGACCAGCTGGAGCTGACCGAGACCGAGCAGCTGATCGGTGTTCGCATCATCAAGGAGATCCGCGAGCGCTTGACCTTCCTCGACGACGTCGGGGTCGGCTACCTCCAGCTCGAGCGCGCGGCGGGGACGCTCTCGGGCGGCGAGGCCCAGCGCCTGCGGCTCGCGACCCAGATCGGCTCACAGCTCGTGGGCGTGCTCTACATCCTGGACGAGCCGTCGATCGGGCTGCACCAGCGCGACAACGGCAAGCTGATCGCGACGCTCGAGCGGCTTCGTGACCTCGGCAACACGGTGCTCGTGGTCGAGCACGACGAGCAGATGATGCGCTCGGCGGACTGGCTCGTGGACATGGGCCCGGGCGCGGGCGAGCACGGCGGTTACGTGGTTGCGGAGGGCACGGCACGCAAGGTCGAGAAGAACCCCAAGTCCGTCACCGGGCAGTTCCTCTCGCGGGAGCGCGAGATCCCGGTGCCCGATCGTCGAACCGAGGATCTGGGCTCCTTCTGGGTGCGCGGGGCATCACAGCACAACTTGAAGAACATCGACGTGGAGTTTCCGGTGGGCAAGTTCATCACCGTCACCGGCGTCTCGGGCTCCGGCAAGTCCACCCTCGTCAACGAGATCGTCTTCAAGTCGCTCGCCAACCAGCTGCACCGTGTGCGCGTGAAGCCGGGTGAGCACGAGGCGGTCGAGGGGATCGAGGTCTTCGACAAGGTGATCGACATCGACCAGTCGCCGATCGGGCGCACCCCGAGGTCGAACCCCGCGACATACACCAAGCTCTTCGACCACATCCGTGAGCTGTACTCGCTGACACCCGAGGCGAAGGTGCGCGGGTACAAGCCGGGGCGCTTCTCGTTCAACGTGCGCGGCGGGCGCTGCGAGACGTGCAAGGGGGACGGGACGATCAAGATCGAGATGCACTTCCTGCCCGACGTGTACGTCCCCTGCGAGACCTGTCACGGCCGGCGCTACAACCGCGAGACGCTCGAGGTGCGGTTCAAGGGCAAGTCGATCGCCGACGTGCTGGAGATGTCGATCGAGGAGGCTCTGCGCTTCTTCTCGAAGATCCCGAAGCTGCGGCGCCGCCTGCAGACGCTGCACGACGTGGGCCTCGACTACGTCAAGCTCGGCCAGCCGGCGACGACCCTCTCCGGCGGCGAGGCGCAGCGCGTGAAGCTCGCGTCGGAGCTGTCGAAGATCGCGACGGGACGGACGCTCTACATCCTCGACGAGCCGACGACGGGCCTCCACTTCGCCGACATCGAGAAGCTGCTCGACGTCCTCCAACGGCTCGTCGACGCCGGCAACACCGTGCTGGTCATCGAGCACAACCTCGACGTGATCAAACAGGCCGACTGGATCGTCGATCTCGGGCCGGAAGGCGGTGAGGCCGGCGGCGAGGTGCTCGCCACCGGGACTCCCGAGGAGTTGGCCGAGGTCGAGGAGTCGGCCACGGGGCAGTACCTGCGGGAGCTGCTGCCTTCGAAGGCTGCAGCGGCCGCCTAGCTCGAGCGGGAAGCGCTCGGACTCAGACCAGTTGTCAGACTCGTCCTCGACGAGCAGCGTCACTTCGCCCGCGTGGGCGCCAATCGGCAGGTGCGCGGTGAGTGCCGCCTCGACCTCGTCCTGGAGAGCGGAGTCGCCCATGGCCACGGTGAGGTGCGGCAGGACCTCTTCGTGGATCCCCTCGTACGGTGGATAGTCGGGGTATCGCGAAGAGATCAGTTCGGTGAGTCGGCGGAACGGATCGGAGGGGTCAGGTGCGAGCCACGCGACGTCCGAGAACCGCGCGACGCGCGCCAGGGTGAACGAGAAGGCCGGCTGCTCGGCGAAGAGGTCGCGTAGCTCCGCGACCAGCTCCTCCCCGATCTCCTCCGCGGGGACGAACGGGAACAGCAACGTGACATGCGCCGGAATGCCGAGCTCTGCATTGTCATAGCGCATCCGCCACTCGTGGACGAGCGGCTCCGCCTCGGGGACGGCGACGATGAGCGCGCTGCGCGGCACGGGGCAGACAGTACGCTCCGGGCATGAACGCGGCGGCCGAGCCCGCACCCTCCCGGCAGCGCGAATGGTGGCTGCGCACGCTCGCGATCTTCCAGAGCCCCACCGCCGTCTTCACGGCCCTGCGCGACGAATCGGCAGAGGCCACCCAGGCGCGCCAGGAGCCGATCCTGGCGATCATCTTCCTGGCCGGGATTGCAGGTGTGCTGTCGACGACCATCGCCGGCCGGGTCTCCGACGATCCGACCTTCGACAGCCTCGAGGTCGCGGTCTGGGCCTTCCTCGGCGGAGCCATCTATGGGCTGATCGTGTACTGGCTGGGCGGCGTGCTCCTGCTCGCCGCCGGCGGCCTGCTCGGCAGCAACGGCAGCTACCGCCGGGCGCGCCACGTGCTCGCCTACGCCGCGGCGCCGCTCGTGCTCCTGCTGCTGTTCGTCTGGCCGGTTCGGCTTGCGGTCTACGGCGGCGACGTGTTCCGCTCAGGAGGCGACGACTCGGGCACGGGGGACACCGTCTTCGAAGTCCTGGCCCTCGCCTTCGGGGTCTGGTCGGTCGCGCTGCTGGTCATAGGAACGCGCGCAGTGCACGGCTGGTCGCTGGCGCGGGCCGTCGCAACCGTGGTGCTGGCGGCGGGACTGGCGGCACTTCTCGTAGCTGTGCTTCTCGGCCTCCAGGCGATTCCCTAGCCGCTTGCGGTCTACTCGTTCGAGGCGCTTTCGAGCTCGAAGCGCTCGCGCTCCTCCTCGTCCATCGTGTACGCGTGCTCCGCGTCGGGGAAGGTGCCGGCTCGCACGTCGGCCGCATAGGCCTCGATCGCGTCGCGGATCTCCCGCGAGAGGTTGGCGTAGCGCTTCACGAAGCGCGGCAGGTGGCCCTCGGTGAGGCCGAGCAGGTCGTGGTAGACGAGCACCTGGCCGTCGCAGTCCGGGCCTGCGCCGATGCCGATCGTCGGCACCGAGAGCCGGCTCGTGACCTCGGCGGCAACCGGCGACGGAACGGCTTCGAGCACGACGGAGAAGCACCCGGCCTCCTCCAGCGCGATTGCGGCTTCGACCAGCGCCTGCGCAGCGCCGGCCGTCTTGCCCTGGGTCTTGAAGCCTCCGAGCATCGTCGCCGACTGAGGCGTCAGGCCGACGTGACCCATGACCGGGATCCCGGCCTCGACGATCGTCCGCACCCGCGAGAGCGACGGGCCCGCTCCCTCGAGCTTGACCGCGTCGGCGCCGGCCTCCTTGACGAACCGGATCGCATTCCGGAGCGCGTCCTCGTCAGACACCTGGTACGAGCCGAAGGGCATGTCTCCGATCACGACCGGGCGCCGGGCCCCACGCGCGACCGCGCGCGTCAGGAACAGCATCTCGTCCATCGTCACGGGCACCGTCGTGCCCTCGTGCCCGAGGACGACCATGGCCGCTGTATCGCCGACGAGGATCACGTCGACGCCTGCATCCTCGGCGAAGCGCGCGCCGGGTGCGTCGTACGCCGTGACCATCACGATCTTTTCGCCGCGGCGCTTCATCGCGCCGAGCTCGGGGAGTGCCAGCTTGCCGGGCGGGGGTGTGCTCATGTGTTCTCTCCTTCGATGACGACGTTGTCGATGAGTCGTGTCTTGCCGACGCGGACGGCCGCGGCCAGCACGAGCTGGCCGTCGAGTTGCGCGAGCTCGACGTAGTCCACGTCGAGTTCACCCAGGAGCTCGCGCGCACGGTCGGGATCCCTGGTCGCGAGGGCGCGGGGGAGGGCCAGTGCCTGCTCGCGCTGCGCCGGCGAGAGGTATGCGTTCCGCGACGAGAGCGCGAGCCCGTCGTCGTCGCGCACCGTCGGGAGCACGCGGATCAGGACGCCGAGGTTGAGGTCCTCGACGAGCCGCTTGACGACCGCGGCCTGTTGCGCGTCCTTCTGGCCGAAGTACGCGCGCTCGGGACGGACGATGTTGAAGAGCTTCAGGCAGACCGTCGCCACGCCGCGAAAGTGTCCGGGGCGATGCTCGCCTTCGAGGCGAGGCGCCGAGCTCGCCGACGTCGACCCACGTCTGGTAGCCGGCCGGGTACATCTCTTCCCCCGACGGTGCGAACACCACGTCGACCCCAGTCTCCTCGGCCAGCGGCAGGTCTCGTTCCTCGTCGCGCGGATAGCGGTCCAGGTCCTCGCCCGCTCCGAACTGCGCGGGGTTGACGAACAGGCTGACGACGACGACGTCGCACTCCTCACCGGCCGCACGGAACAGTGAGAGATGACCCTCGTGATAGGCGCCCATGGTCGGAACCAGTCCGATCGAGCCGGGAGGAAGCGCCGCTCGGAGCTCGGCGATCGTGCGGGTGACCTTCATCGGGCGACCTTCTCGGCGGTCAGATCGGCGAGTGCGCGGTACATCGGCTCGAGCTCGGGATGGGATTCGCGGATCGCGGCGAGGTGGGCCTCCACGGTTTCCCAGTCGCCGCGCTCGATCGGCCCGGTCAGCTCGAAGCCGTTCTCGATCGTCCGGCGCATGAGCGGAAGCAACGCCTCGGGCGGCGCACCGGCCGCCTCCACGAGCTCCGCGGCGGCTCTGAAGAGCGTGACGAGAAAGTTCGAGGCGACAGCGGCGCCTGCGTGGTAGAGCGCACGGAGCGAGTCGTCGAGCTCGAAGGGCTGCAGCCCCAGCGTTCGGGCAAGCTCGAAACCGGCAGCGAGCGCCTCGGGCCCTTCCGCGCTGACCGCCGCGTAGGCGCCGTCGAGCTGCTCGGCTCCTCGCGCGCGCGTGAACGTTTGCAGCGGGTGGAGACCGAAGCGCCGCTCGTGCGGGTCGAGAGCCGAGAGCGGTGTGCCGCCGCTCACATGGGCGACCCAGGGCCCGGGCGCGATCTCGGCGGCGACCCCCGCAAGCTCGCGGTCCGGCACGCAGAGCAGCACGAGCTCTGCGCCTTCTTCGCGCAGCTCGACGCCCCGCTCGGCCAGGCGGGCGGCAATCGCGGAGCCGACTCGGCCCCGACCGACGACGTTCACTCTTTTCACGTTCTTAGCTCCAGTTCCGTAGCGGATACCGGGCAAACGCATTCTAGATCAAGCTCGATCGAGTGACTACAACGGGGGAGATAGCCCTACCCCAATCTGCCGATAGGGAGAGTGCAAAAGGGGAGCAGGCCCGTGCGGAACTGCGGCACGCCGGGCAAGTAAGGGAGAGAAAAACTTATGAAGAGAGCCCTTGTGCTCGCACGCCGCGCTGGTCACTGCCGCGGCTCGCGAAAGATGCGAAGCGCAAGGCTGTCGTCACGGTGACGCGCGGATCCGTTCGGACCGTGCGCGCACCTTCCAAGTTCAGGCGCCTGCGCGTCGGGCAACGTGTCGCGGTCAACGCGCGCACGCTGCCGGACGGAACGTACGCCGCAGCGACCATCAGGGGACAGGGCCGCGTCTCCCAGGTTCGCTTCCGTGGAATCGTCGTTCGGCATGACCGACGTGCACGGCGCCTGATCCTCTCTGCCGGAGACAGTGTCTTCGCCGCCCGCATGACGGGCCGCTCGACGTCCTTGCTCGAGCTCGAGGGGATCTTCCTCTACGCGTCGAAGGGCGGTTTCGACATGAAGTCGGAGACCGCGGTCGTGGAGGTCAAGGCTTAGCCGCCCAGCGGCTAACAAGACGGGGCCGGCCTCTGGCCGCAGAAGGTCGGCCCCGCTTCTCTTTTGCGTTGTGTCCGAAGCGCGGCCTAAACTGCCGCGGCGATGCCGATCTACGAGTACGTGTGCATGGAGTGCGAGTCGCACTTCGAGGAGCTCGTCCGGAACGGCGAGGCCGTGAATTGCCCGGACTGCGAGGCCTCGAACGTGCGCAAGCAGTTCTCCGTGTTCGCAGCAGTCGGCACCGCCGAGCAGCCGAGCTTCGGCGGTAGGTCAGCCGGGGGCGGATGTTGCGGCGGAAGCTGTGGCTGCGGATAGCGCCCTCGAGATCTATGGAGCCGAGGTCTCGGCCTGCACGCGCTGCCGTCTCGCCGAGGGCCGGACGCAGGTCGTCTTCGGCGTGGGGGATCCCAACGCCGACCTGATGTTCGTCGGGGAGGCTCCCGGGCTTCCACGAGGACAAGCAGGGCTTCCCGTTCGTCGGCCAGGCCGGGAAGCTGCTCGACAAGTTGCTCGCGGGGATCGGGCTCACGCGCGAGGACGTCTACATCGCGAACGTTCTCAAGTGCCGCCCGCCGGGAAACCGCGATCCGCAGCCCGACGAGATCGAGGCCTGCGAGGGGCATCTCTTCCGCCAGGTCGCGCTCATCGAGCCGAAGGTGGTCGCGACGCTCGGCAACTTCGCGACCAAGCTCCTCTCGGGCAAGCAGCTCGGCATCACCCGCGTCCACGGCCAGGAGCAGGAAGTCACGCTCGGCGGCCGCAGCGTGCTGCTCTATCCGATCTACCACCCCGCAGCCGCGCTCTACACGCCGGCGATGCTCAACGTGCTCGAGGAGGATTTCCGGCGGCTCCCGGAGCTGATCGGCCGCGTGAACGCCCCTCCGCCGGAGCCCGCGCCTGTGCTCGTGGCGGAGCCCGCTGTGCAGCTGGGCCTCTTCTAGAGTCGAGGCATGGAGCACGATTCCTCCTCGCCCGAGGAGACCGAGCGCATCGCCGCCGGCGTGGCAGCGGAGCTGCTACCCGGGGACGTCGTCACGGTGTCGGGAGAGCTCGGCTCCGGGAAGACGACCTTCGTCCGCGGCGCCTGCCGGGCGCTCGGCGTCGAGGGGCCGGTGACAAGCCCGACTTTCACCGTCGGCCATCGCTACCGTGGCCGTGTGGACGTGTCTCACCTCGACCTGTATCGATTCGAAGGGGTGTCTCCGGCGGAATGGGGCGACCTCGAGCCGTACTTCGACGGCGCGGTCTGCTTCGTCGAGTGGCCGGAGGCTGCCGGAACTGCGTTGCCGGACCCACGGTTTCGGGTCCGCCTGAGCCACGCGGGCGAGGACAAGAGGACGATCTCGGTGCAGCCGTGCTGATCCTCGCGTTCGACACGGCCACCGGCGTGGCGACGAGCGCGCTCGTCGACGACGGCGAGACGCTGGCCGAGCGGACCTCGATTCCGGCGCGCGTGCTCGAGGACGTCGATGCCGTGCTCCGCCAAGGGGGTGCGCAGGCGACCTCGCTGGGCGGGATCGTCGTCGGCACCGGGCCGGGCAGCTTCACGAGCCTGCGGATGGGCCTCTCGGCGGCCCGCGCGCTCGCCTTCGCGCTCGAGGTCCCGTTGGCCGGCGTGTCCACGCTCGCCGCGCTGGCGGCGGGGGCGCCGGGAGCTCTCCCGGTGATCGACGCCCGGCGCAAAGAGGTGTTCGCGCTCGTCGACGGCGAGCCGGCAGCGATCACCCCCGAGGAACTTGGTAACACTGGGTTACAAGGTCGGGTTCTGGTCGGTGACGGGGCTGTGCGCTATCGCGAGGTGTTCGAGGGCGCGGGAGCGGACGTGCCTCCGGACGACAGCGAGCTGCACGTTCCGCGGGCCAGCCTCCACGCCGGCCTGGCCGGCGACTTCGGCCCCGCGGACCTGGTGGAGCCTCTCTACGTGCGGGTCCCCGATGCTGACCGGAGCGTGGCGTGACACTAGAGGTCCGCAAGCTGAAGCTCCGCGATCTCGACGCGATCGAGACCATCGAGCGCAGCTCGTACCCGACGCCGTGGTCACGCTCCATGTTCGCGGGCGAGCTCGCGAAGCCGTCGTCGATCTGCCTCGGCGCCATCGACCCCGACGAAGACGCCCTCGTCGCGTACCTGATCATCTCCCGCTACGTCGACGCCTGGCACGTGATGAACCTCGCCGTCTCCGCCGGTCACCGGCGCAAGGGGATCGCCACCCGGATGATGGAACGGCTCTTCGAGCTCACCGCGGGCGACGGGCGCCGCGGCTACACGCTCGAGGTGCGGGTCTCGAACAACCCGGCCATCAAGCTCTACGAGAGCCTCGGCTTCAAGGCCCGCGGAGTTCGTCGCGGCTACTACACGGACAACCGAGAGGACGCGCTGATCATGTGGAAGGACCCGGTCCGGGAACCGGCCAGCGCTTGATCCTGGGGCTCGAGACGTCGTGTGACGAGACCGCGGCCGCGCTCGTCACGGATGACGGGCGCATTCTCTCGAGCGTCGTCTCCTCGCAGGCGGAGCTGCACGCGCGCTACGGAGGGGTTGTCCCCGAGGTTGCTTCGCGACGGCACCTCGAGCTCGTCGTCCCGGTCGTCCGCGAGGCTCTGACGGAGGCGGACGCATCGCTCGACGACGTCACGCGGGTTGCGGTCACCCGTGGGCCCGGGCTGATCGGCGCGCTCCTCGTCGGGCTCTCGGCGGCGAAGGCGCTCGCCTGGGCCCGCGGGCTGCCGCTGGTCGCGGTCGACCACCTGCACGGGCACGTCGCCTCACTCTTCCTCGAGCCCGATGCAGCCGAACCGCCCTTTCTGTGCCTGCTCGCCAGCGGCGGTCACACGCTGTTGCTCGACGTCCAGGACCACTCCGGCTTCCGTGTGCTGGGCACGACGCTCGACGACGCAGCGGGCGAGGCCTTCGACAAGGGCGCGCGCCTTCTCGGTCTCGGGTACCCGGGCGGAGCCGAGATCGACCGGATCGCACGCGAGGGCGACCCCGAGGCGTACGACTTTCCCGTGGCGCGTGTGCCCGGCCTCGACTTCTCCTTCTCGGGGCTCAAGACCGCGCTGCTCTACAAAGTGCGGGAGCTTCCAGCCGACGAGCTGGCAGCGCGGCGCGCCGATCTTGCGGCGAGCTATCAGCGCGCCATCGTCACGGCGCTCGTCGGCCGCACTCGAGAGGCCGCGGAGCAGATCGGGGCGGACCGGATCGCCGTCGTCGGCGGCGTCGCGGCCAATTCGGAGCTGCGGGCAGCGCTGCCTGACGCCGCTCTGGCACCACTTCCGCTCTGCACAGACAACGCCGCGATGATCGCTTCAGCGGCCCGGTTCCTAGAGGAGATCCCCTCGCCCCGTTATCTTGCCCTGGATGCGTATGCGTCGTCGGCGGCGTGAGGCCCCTCAGCTTGGCGTGCTCGCGCTGGTCGCGCTCACCGCGACGCTGCTCTCGGTAGCGGCACGGGCGGGCTCGGCCGGCGACGATGCGGAGCGCGTGGCTGCCTCTGCCTGGCGGGGCCTCGTGGGCGCACCGCGCCAGGAAGTCGCCGTCGGGCAGCGCGTGATCGTCGTGCTGAACACCCCCGCCCTGTCCGACCAGGTCGCACATGCGGGGGGCCGAGCAACCGAAGCTCAGCAGCGGCGCTGGACGTCAGCCTCGCTGGCTGCTTCTCACCAGTTGATCGCCAAGCTCGCGCAGCAAGGGGTGCGCGTCCGGCCGGAATACCTCTACGCGCGCGTGTTCGCCGGGTTCTCGGCGCCGGTCGACCCACAGGCACTCGGGCTGATCGAGCGCATGCCCGAGGTAGCGGGCGTGTACCCGGTACGCATCACGTACCCCGCGGCGCAGTCGTCGCAGATGATCGAGCGGAAGCGCCTGGCGGCCGGGGCCGGGGACCGCCTCCAGATCTCGCTGCCGGGTTACGACGGGAACGGCGTCACAGTTGCGCTCCTCGACACCGGCGTCGAGGGCAACCACCCCTTCCTCCTCGGCCAGGTCGTCGAGAGTCGTGACGTGATCGACCGGGACGGCAATGCGGCTCCCGACGCGAATCCCGACGACGCCTCACGTCTCGAGCGCCACGGCACCCAGCTGGCGGGCATCGTGGCCGGGTCCGAAGGCCCGGCCGAGCTCGCAGGGGTCGCGCCTCGCGCCGGCATCCTCCCGATTCGCGTCGCGGGCTGGCAACAGAACGCGCGCGGCACGTGGGGGCTCTTCGGCCGCACCGATCAGCTGGTCGCCGGGCTCGAGCGCGCGGTCGACCCCAACGGGGACGGCAGCGCCCACGACGCCGCGCGGGTCGCGCTCGTCGGCGTCAGCGAGCCTTTTTCCGCCTTCGTCGACAGTCCCGCCGCGCGCGCAACGGCCGGTGCCCTGCGCCTGGACACGCTCGTCGTCGCTCCCGCCGGGAACGACGGGCACGCCGGCCCGGGGTACGGCAGCATCGGCGGCCCGGGTGGATCTCCGAGCGCGTTGACCGTCGGCGCCGTCGACACGCGGGCCAGCACCCAGGACGTGCGCGTCGTCCTCCGGAACGGCCTCGAGCTCGCGTTCGACCGGCGTGTCCCGCTCGCGGGCGCAGTCGCTCCAAAGGGCAATCTCTCGCTGCGGGCGGCGACGCCTCGCTTCAGCCCCGAGGCCGAAGCACGCGGCGACGCGCTCGAGCTGAAGGACTTCTTCGACGAGGCTGGCCTCAGCCTCGTCGCGGGGCGCGCCGCCCTCGTTCCCGCAGGCGCGGATCCCGGGCTCGCAGCCGCGCAAGCGGTGAAGGCGGGGGCAGCCGCGGTCGTCCTCTATGGACCGACGCTGCCGGCCGGGGGGATCGGGCTGGACGAAGCGGTCAGCGTTCCGGTCGTCAGCGTGCCCGCCTGGGCGGCGAGGAAGACGCTCGCAGCACTTCGTGAACAGCGGCGGCCGCTCGTCGCGATCGGCGTGCCGCGCACCGAGGAGAACCGCGTCCAGGGGCATGTCGCCGCCTTCTCCTCGCGCGGGCTCGCCTTCGACGGGCGCGTGAAGCCGGATCTCGTGGCACCGGGTGTCGCCTTGCTGACGGCCGAACCAGGACGCGGGGACGAAGGGGCCGAGCGCTACGCGAGCGTCAGCGGCTCGAGCGCCTCCGCGGCCGCCGTTGCGGGCGCAGCGGCCCTGCTCGCCCAGGCTCGCCCTGAGCTCGACGCCTCCGCGCTCAAGGCGCTGCTCGTCGGTACGGCGCGCTCGATCGACCAAGACTCGGTGGCCGCCCAGGGCGCAGGCATGCTCGACCTCGGAGCCGCGCTGAGCGCGGAGGCCGCCGTCTTGCCGACCACTCTGAGTTTCGAGCACGCGGGGGCCAAGAACTGGCAGGCGACGCGCAAGCTGATCGTCCGCAACCTCTCGTCACGGACGCTGCGTCTGCGGATCGTCGCGGACGAGCAGCAGACCGCCGCCGGACGCGGCCTGGTCTTCGGCGCGGCCCCACCGCGGCTCTCGATTGCGCCGGGTCGCTGGGCAAGCGTCTACGTCACGGGCCGCATCGCATTCCAGGGAACTCCGAGCGCGCCGATCGAGGGGCTGCTGCAGATTCGCCCCGAGGGTGGCGCCACCCTGCGCGTTCCGTGGCTGATCTCGTTCCGCCCGGCTCGGCGCTCCCTGCTCGGCGAGCTCCAGATGGCCAAGGCGCCCTTCAAGGCGTCCGACGCGACCCCCACCGTTCTGTCCTTTCGCGCGGGCCAGGTCGAGCGTGCCAAGCAAGGCTGGCAGATCGCACCGGTGGCGAAGGTCGACCTCGAGCTCTTCGACGCGAAAGGCGCGCGGCTCGGCCTGCTCGGCAGCCTCCGCGACCTCCTGCCCGGTCACCATTCGTTCGGTCTCACCGGCCGGGACGCCGAGGGGAACGAGCTCGATCCGGGGCGCTACCGGGTACGTCTGACAGCCTGGCCGACGGGCGACGGGAAGCCGAGCCGTGCCTCGGTTGCATTCAGCATCAAGTAGAGGGGCGTATACTCGCGCCGCGATTTTCTCCTGCTAATCCCGTAAAGGAGCCTTAGTGACGACCGTCGAAGCCCCCGTCTCCCACCTCCGCGAGGACCCGTTCGAGCTGGCCCAGGAGCAACTCCGCAAGGTCGCCGAGATCTTCAACATCGACTCGAACCTGATCGAGGTCCTCCAGCAGTGCAAGAAGGCGGTTGTCGTCTCAGTGCCGATCACGATGGACAGCGGCCAGGTGCGGGCGTTCGAGGGCTATCGCGTCACGCACAACATCGCCCGCGGCCCCTCGAAGGGCGGTATCCGGTACCACCCCGGCGTATCGCTATCGGAGGTCAAGGCGCTCTCGATGTGGATGACCTGGAAGTGCGCGCTGATGAACATCCCGTTCGGCGGCGCGAAGGGCGGCGTCATCTGTGACCCGAAGAGCCTCTCACCGGGAGAGTTGCAAAACCTGACCCGCCGCTACACGACCGAGATCATCAACGAGATCGGCCCCGAGAAGGACATCCCGGCGCCAGACGTTGGCACCGACGCGTCGGTGATGGCCTGGATCTTCGACACGTACTCCATGAACAAGGGGCACTCGGTGCTCGGCGTCGTCACCGGCAAGCCCTTGAACATCGGCGGATCGCTCGGGCGGCTCGAAGCGACCGCGCGCGGCGCGATGTACTCGATGCGCGAGGCGATCCGCAAGCGCGACCTGAAGTGGGACGGCCTGCGAGTCGCCGTCCAGGGTTTCGGCAACGTCGGCCTCTACCTCTCGAAGTTCGCTCACGGGGAAGGCGCGAAGGTGATCGCGATCTCCGATTCCCAGAGCGGCGTCCACAACCCGAATGGGATCGACATCGAGGCCGCGATCGCGCACAAGCAGGAGACCGGCGCGCTGGCCGGGCTGCGGGGCACCGAGCCGATCTCGAACGAGGACTTGCTGCTGCTCGAGTGCGACGTGCTCGCACCCTGCGCTCTCGAGCAGGTGATCACGGCGGACAACGCGGCCAAGGTCAAGGCGTCGATCATCTGTGAGGGCGCCAACGGGCCGATCACCCCGACCGCCGATGAGATCCTCTTCGACAAGGGCGTGCTCGTCCTGCCGGACATCCTCGCGAACGCGGGCGGCGTCGTCGTCTCGTACTTCGAGTGGGTGCAGGGCCTCCAGGAGTACTTCTGGAAGGAGGACGAGGTGAACGCGCGGCTGAACGACATCTCCACGCGCGCGTTCAACGAGACCTGGGCCGTGCACGAGAGCCGCGGCGTGAACATGAGAAATGCGGCCTACGGGCTCGCCGTCCAGCGTGTCGCCGAGGCGACCACGACGCGGGGCCTCTACCCGTAGTCCGGGTCACCCTCTACCACGCTGCCGACTGCCATCTCTGCGAGCGCGCGCGAGCGCAGCTGGTCGAGTTGCGCGCCGAGGAGGCCTTCGAGCTCGACGAGGTCGACATCACCGGCGAGCCGGAGCTCGAGGCGCGCTACCGCGAGTGGCTGCCCGTGGTCGAGATCGATGGCGAGCGGGTCTTCACGTACCACGTGCACCCCGAAGCCTTCCGTCGGAGGCTCGCACAAGCTCGGGGACGAGCAGGGACTTTGTAACTGCCCGACGCATGAGATGACCAGCACTGGCAGTATCCATGTGCGGTGTTACAAAGTCCCACACAGGAACTGGCCGGAGGCAACGAGCGCCTGACGGTCGGAGTGGCCGCGCGCCTCTCGCGTTACCTCCAGGTTCTGACCCAGGCGAAGAAGATGGGCAAGGACCGGATCTCGTCGCAGGAGATCTCGGACTACACGAACATCAACGCGACGCAGATCCGCCGCGACCTGTCCGCGTTCGGAAAGTTCGGGAAGCGAGGGGTCGGCTACAACATCGATTCGCTCCTCGGGGAGATCCGCAAGATCCTCCGGACGCAGGGGCAGCACAACATCGTCCTCGTGGGTGCCGGCCGGCTGGGCGAGGCGATCGCCTCGTCGCCGATCTTCGCCGAGCACGGGATCAACGTGGCCGCCGTCGTCGACACCGACCCCGAGAAGGTGGGGCGGAGCGTCGGGAACGTCGAGGTGAGCGCGTCCCGCGACCTGAGCGAGATCATCCGGGACAAGAACATCATCGTCGGAGTGCTCGCCGTCCCGGCCGAGAACGCTCAGCAGGCTGCGAACGAGCTCGTCGACGGAGGGCTGAGGATCATCTTCAACTACTCCGAGGCGCTCCTCGACGTCCCTCAGGACGTCCAGGTGCACACGTCAAACCCGGCTGTAGATCTCCTGTACGCGCTCTACTTCCACCTCACGTAGCGGCGCACTCCTCGTCGCGCCGTGTAATACGGCGCACGCCTGGGACGAGCGCGACTGCGATGCTCGAGGTGAAGAGCAGGCCGGCCGCCAGCCACAGGGTCGCGTCGATGCCGATCGCCGATCGCCAGCGGGCCCGCGACGGCGAATCCCAGAGGCATCAGCACGAGCGACCCCAGCCAGTCGTAGGAGAAGACGCGCGAGAGCGCTTCGCGCGGGATCCGCTCCTGGAGCGCGGTCTGCCAGAGCGTGACCGCGAACGCAAGGGTCACCATCGCAACCACGGCGGCCGCGGCGATCACCAGGACCGGGAACGGACGCACCAGAAGGATCGTCGGTAGCGCGGCGACGCTGATCAGGAGATAACCGGTGAACAGCGGCCGCCGCGGACGAATGCGGAGGGCGAGGAGGCCGCCGACCACCGAGCCGATCGCGCCACCGCTCAGGATCAGCCCCCAGTCGCGGGCACCGCCGAGCTCGCGGTCGCTGACGACAGGCCCCAGCACGAAAAACGCCGCGATCGCGAAGTTCCAGACGGCGAAGTAGAGGATGCTCGCCCACACCCAGCTTCGTGAAGTGACCTCGCGCCACCCATCGGCGAGATCGGTCATGAACTTCTTGCGCGCCGCGGGGACGGTTCTGCCTGCAGGGAGGCGGACGAGGAAGGACGCGCTGACCGCAAAGGTCCCGGCGTCGATGGCGTACACCCACCCTGGCCCGAACGCGTACACCAGGAGGCCGGCGAGGGCTGGCCCGACGACGGCGAAGACGTTCCGAGAGATGCCGATGAGCGCGTTCGCCTGCTGGAGCCGTGGGGCGCTGACCGTCTCGGGGACGAGGCCGCTCGCTGCGGGCGTGAAGAAGGCGGCGCCGGAGCCGTGGACAGCGGCGATCAGGGCGAGCTGCCAGAGCTCGGCGACGCCGGTCAAGAGCACGAACGCGCCGGCGGCCTGGCCCACCGCGCGGACTAGGTCGGCGGCGATCATCACGTGCTGGCGGGGCAGACGGTCGGCCCAGACACCACCGACGAGCATCAGCGCGACCCGCGGGACGAGGCCCGCAGCGAAGACGAGCCCAACCGCCGTGGGCGAGCCGCCGATCTGGAGCGCGGCGAACGGGATCGCGACGAGCACCATCGAATCTCCGATGGAGGAGAAGCTCTGGGCGGTCCAGAGCAGCCGAAAGCGTGGCTCCTGGAGAGCGCCGAGGCGGTGGCGGATAGACATCAGACGGCGGCTCCTACTTTAGTAAAGCCTGGGCCGGAAACACGGGGGCCCGAGACGCCATGTCCGGTGCCTGGCACCGGACACGTCCCGAAACGCCGAGAGCCCCGCCGGTGGCGAGGCTCTCAGAGGTCCGAAGCGGGATTTCTGGGTAGTGCGGTCTAGCGCTTGTCCTTCGCGTCGCGAACGCCGTCGTGGTCGTCGTCGCTGTCGCGTGAGTCCTTGAGGCCGTCGTTGTCGTCGTCGCGATCCTTCGAGTCGCGGATCCCGTCACCGTCGTCGTCGCGGTCGGCGCCCTTGCGAAGGCCGTCGTTGTCGAGGTCGGTGTCGGCTGCGTCGCGAACCGAGTCGTTGTCGTCGTCCGCGTCGGCGGTGTTCTTCAGGCCGTCGTTGTCGTCGTCGACGTCGGTGGAGTCCTTCTTGCCGTCGTTGTCGTCGTCGACGTCCTTCGTGTCGACGTTTCCGTCGCTGCCGTCGTCCTTGTCGTTCTTGTTGAGGATCCCGTCGCCGTCCTCATCACGGTCGCGAGAGTCCTTGAGGCCGTCGTTGTCCTCGTCGAAGTCCTTGCGGTCGGAGAGGCAGTCGTTGTCGTCGTCGGCGTCGACCTGTGTCGACCAGACCGTCCTGGTCGGAGTCGCGGTCGCTGGGATCCGAGATGCCGTCGTTGTCGTCGTCGAAGTCCTTCGCGTTGACCTTGCCGTCGTTGTCGCCGTCGAAGTCCTTCGAGTCCTTGACGCCGTCCCCGTCGTCGTCGGAGTCCTTGCAGTCGTTCAGGCCGTCGTTGTCGGAGTCGAAGTCCTTGACATCCTCGACGCCGTCCTCGTCGTCGTCCGTGTCCTCGCTCGAGGCCAGGCCGTCGTTGTCGGCATCGTCGTCGCAGGAGTCGGAGACGCCGTCGTTGTCATCGTCGACGTCCTCGGAGTCCGGAACGTCGTCGTTGTCGTCGTCGGAATCCGACCCGTCGGCGATCCCGTCGCCGTCATCGTCGGTGTCTTCGAAATCGGGCAGGCCGTCAGCGTCCCCGTCGCCTTCGTCGACTGGCTCCTCGTCCTCGAACGGCTCCTCTTCCTCGGAGAGCTCGATGTCCTCGTCGGGAATCTCCTCGTCGGCGAGCTCCTCGTCACACTCCGTGCCTGGAAGCGCGAGGGCTGCAGGAGCCGTGTGCGTGGCCGGCGCGGCGAACGCCGCAGTTGCGCACGCGAGCGTGAGCAGCGCAAGGAGGACGACAAGCTTGAAAAGCTTTGTGAGATCGAACAGCACCGCAGGGTCCCTTCGTTAGCCGCATGCGAAAAAGACGCGACTCCACATATCGGCGTTCTCCGGCCGGAACCTGTGCGTTTCTCCCCCGTCCGAGCCACCCCGTTCGAGCGTGAGGATCCTGCTCTGGCACGGGTACCTGCTGGGAGGCACGGGCTCCAACGTCTACACGCGCTCGCTCGCGCGCGAGTGGAGCCGGGCCGGGCACGAGGTGATCGTGTTCGCTCAGGACCCGCACCCGGACCGGTTCGACCTCGCCGGGGCGACCGTGGTCAAGCCGGAGCTACCCGGGCCGCTGCCTGTCTTCGTCATCGACCGGTACGAGGGACACGACCCCAAGCTGCTCCAGGACTTCACGCCCGAGGAGCGTGATGAGTACATCCAGGCGAACGCGACCGCGCTTCGCGAGCGCCTGCCTGCGGACCTCGTCTTTGCCAACCACGTCCTGATGGGTGCCCCGGTAGCAGCCGCGACCGGGGCGCGATACGCGGTGAAGGCGCACGGCTCGGAGCTCGAGTACTCGATGCGGGGGAATCCCGAGCTGGGGGCGCTGGGACGGAAAGCGCTTGCAGGCGCGGAGGCGATCTTCGTCGGCTCGGGGCACATCCGCGAGGTGCTGGAGGACGTCGTCGGCCACGTCGACCGGGTCCACGAGGTGCCGCCCGGCGTGGACGTCGAAGAGTTCGCGCCCAGGTCGCGTGACGATGCTCTCCGCCGCCTGCTCTCGGAGACGCGCGCCGACCCGCCGAATCCCGGCAACGTGAACGAGCGGCTTCCCGACGAGGGCAACACGGAGCGGCTCGCCGAGTTCTTCGAGCGCGACGAGCCGACGGTCCTCTTCTTCGGGAAGCTCCTGTTCAACAAGGGCGTCCACGTCCTCTTCGAGGCCTTGCGCGAGGTCGGCGCGCGCGCTGTCGTGGTCGGCTTCGGGGACTACCGGCGCGAGTTGGAGCGCACGGCTCCGCCCGGGACGCTCTTCACGGGCGCCCTCGAGCATCGTCATCTGGTCAACCTCGTGCCCCTCGCCCAGGTGACTGTGGTTCCCTCGATCTTCCCGGAGGCGTTCGGCATGGTTGCGGCCGAAGCGGCGGCCGGCGGCTCTCTGCCGCTCGTCGCGCGCCACTCGGGGCTGGCCGAGGTCGCCACCGGCCTCGAGGAGTCATACCCCGAGCGCCATCGCGAGCTGGCGAGCTTCGAGACAGGGGAAGCGCAGGACCTGGCCGACAAGCTCGGCCGGCTGCTTGCCCTGTCGGATCGAGAACGCGCGGCGCTGTCCGCCTCTGCGCGGCGAGCCGCGGTCGAGCGCTGGAGCTGGACGTCCGTGGCGAACCGGCTGTTAGAGCCGTTTCAATAGGCTTCCGGGGTGGGAGACGACTACCGCGTCCTGCTGAAGCAAGCGCGTGAGCAGTTCGAAGCGGCGCAGGACTTCACCGTCGCCGTCGAGGAGGAGTTCGCGATCCTCGATCCCGAGACGCTCTCGCTGACGAATCGCTTCGAGGAGCTCAAGGCTCTCGCCGAGGGCACCGAGCTCGAAGACCATCTCGTTGGTGAGCTGATCGCCTCCGAGGTCGAGATCCGGACGGGCCGGTGTGACACATTCGCCGAGGTCGTCTCGCGGATCCCCGAGCGCCGGACGCAGCTCCGCGCTCTCGCGGACCAGCTCGGAGTCGCCCTAGGCGGCACCGGCACCCATCCCTGGAGCCCGTGGCAGGAGCAGCGGATCATCGACACGCCGCACTACCGCCGGAACAACGAGATTCTCCAGTACGTCGTCTGGCGCAACAACTCGTTCGGCCTGCACGTCCACGTGGCGATCAACGGGGCCGACCGCGTCGTCAAGGTGACCGACGGGCTACGCGCCTATCTGCCGGAGCTGCTCGCGCTCTCGGCGAGCTCGCCGTTCGTCGAGAACGTGAACACGGGGCTCCATAGCGCCCGCACGCAGATCTTCACGCGCTTCTTCCCGCGCTGCGGGGTGCCCGACGCGTACGGCGACTGGGCCACGTTCGAGGAGTACGTGCGATTCCTGTACGACACGGGCTCGATCGACGAGCACACGCAGATGTGGTGGAGCGTGCGGCCGCACATGACCTTCCCCACCGTCGAGATCAGGGTGTGCGACGCGCAGCCCCTGCAGGAGGAGGCGATCTCGCTCGCGGCCCTGTCGTACTCGCTCACGGTCCGGATCGCGCGCGCAATCGACGAAGGCGAGCCGCTGCTGCTGCCGCCGCACCGAATGATCGAGGAGAACTTTTGGCGTGCGATCCGCCACGGTCTCTCGGGTGAGTTCATCGACCTCAGGACGGGCCGCGTCAGGCCGACCCGGGCGGCGATCGAGGAGCTGATCGAGTGGGTGCAGCCGGTCGCCGACGAGCTCGGCACCGCCGAGTATCTCGTCGTCCCGGAGGCCAACGCCGCCGAGCGCCAGCGAGTCCGCCACGAGGAAGGGGCGACGCTCGAAGAGATCTACGCCGAGCAGGTTGCTCCACGGGAGCCCGTCGGTGGCTGACGACGAGCGCCCGGAGATTCCGCCGGAGGACCTGCTCGAGGCGATCCGGAAGATGAAGGTGTCGGATCTCCTGCTCTCGACGATCTCGACGACCGCGCAGCTCGGCTACGCCAAGCTCGAACCGGACAGCCGCGACCTCGAGCAGGCCCGCCTCGCGATCGAGTCCACGAAGGCATTGCTCCCGCTGCTCGAAGGCGCGGTCGACAAGGAGGTGCTCGGCGAGTTCGACCAGCTCGTCGCCAACCTCCAGCTGGCGTACGCGAAGGCCGCCGCCGAACAGCCGGGGGACGCGACTTCGTGACACTTCGTCACAAATAGGTCTCTCGGCCTATTGGATCTTTCGCCAGGACCTGCCTAGAATCGATCCGGATATAGGGAGGGTAGTTCCGCACGCTCAGGCTTGTGCCGCGTGCGTCACTGAATTCCAAATGGGGAGGGCGGGTTAATTGACACGGAAACCGCGGAAGGTTTCGAAAGCTGCGTACGGTCGAGCCCTGGTCATTCTCGGGCTCGCGATGCTGGTGGCAGGCGTCAGCCTTGGGCCGGCGAGCGCCAACCGGATCAACAAGGCCAAGGCGTCTGGCACGGCCACCGGCATTGCCGAGCCGTATCTGACGCAGCCGGTGCGCTCGATGAAGACTGCGCCGAGGGTGCCGTACGGCCTCGGCCTGAAGACGCTCTTTACGCCGTTCGAGCCCACGCCGGCAGGGGCCTACTTCGAGCACGAGTACTCGCCTGACACCGTCGTCGACAAGAGCAACCCCGGCGACATGCCCGCCCCGATCCAGAACTTCGAGGGCGGCAACAACGTCTGTCCGTGCTTCCCGCCCGACACGAACGGCGATGTCGGCCCGAACCACTACATGCAGTGGAACAACGTCCAGTTCCGGATCTGGAGCAAGACGGGCACGCCGCTGGTCGGTCCGATCGACGGCAACATGCTTTTCCAGCCGGGCACGCCCTGCGGAGACAACAACGACGGCGACCCGATCATCCTCTACGACTCCTACTCCGGTCGCTGGAACGGCTCCCAGTTCGCGGCTCCGAACGGCACGAGCTCCGGACCGTTCTACCAGTGCATCGCCATTTCCACGACAAATGATCCGACGGGAACTTGGTGCTCGTACAACTTCCAGGTGCACGCCACCAAGTTCAACGACTATCCGAAGATGGCCGTCTGGCCGGCGCAGAACGCGTACATGATGACCGCGCCGCAGTTCCCGACAGCCGGCGGAAACGGTGGCCAGGGCCTCTGGGGATTCGAGCGCACCCCGATGCTGGCGTGCCAGCCGGCCCGCATGGTCTACCAGGACATGTTCACGGTCGACCCGAACCTCCCGCGGATCCTGGCCGCCGACGCAGACGGGGCGACACCGCCTCCCGCCGGCGCGCCTGCTCCGATCGTGGGAATGAACTTCGACGGCTCGGGGAACCCCCTCGACCAGCTCCAGGTCTACAACGCGACCATCAACTGGGTGCCTCCGACGCCGACGATCTCAGTCGTCAAGGAAGGCGACCTCCAGGCCGCACCGTACGACTCGAGCCTCTGCAACTACATCCGGCAGTGCATCCCGCAGCCGGACACGGCGGCGAAGCTCGACACGCTGTCCAACCGCCTCATGCACCGGCTCCAGTACCGGAACTTCGGTACCTGGCAGTCGATGGTCGTGAACCATTCGGTCGACGTGGATGGAAACGACCACGCTGGAGTCCGCTGGTACGAGCTTCAGAAGCAGGCCGCTGTCTGGACGATCCAGCAGCAGGGCACGTATGCGCCTGACGCTCTCCATCGCTGGATGGGCAGCATCGCGCAGGACAAGAGCGGCGACATCGCGGTCGGTTACTCGGTTTCGGCGGCCACGGGGACGTACCCGGGCATTCGCTACGCCGGCCGCCTCAACACCGATCCGCCGGGCACTCTTGCCCAGGGCGAAGCGACGCTGATCAACGGCTCCGGTTCGCAGACGGACACCAGGAGCCGCTGGGGCGATTACTCGATGATGGCCGTCGACCCAGTCGACGACTGCACCTTCTGGTACACGACCGAGTACTACCAAACGACCAGCCTGACCGGCTGGCAGACGCGGATCGGCTCGTTCCGGTTCCCGGAGTGCGGCCCCGATCCAGGGCCACCGCCTCCGCCACCGCCGCCTCCTCCGCCACCTCCGCCACCACCACCACCGCCCGAGCCTCCGAACAACGACTTCGCGAACGCGGTCGTCATCTCCGGTAGCGGGACGGTCGACGGCAGCGTCGTGGGTGCGGACGAAGAGACCGGCGAGCCTTCGCAGCCGGATCAGGGGCTCATCACCTCGGTCTGGTACCGCTTCACCCCCGCAGCCAGCGGAACGGCGCACCTCGACATGTGCACCAACGTCGGTTACGACGGGTATGCGGCTGCTTACACAGGCGCCTCGGTCGATGCGCTCACCAACATCGTGTTCAACGACGACGGCTGTGGCGGTGGGAGCGGGGCAATCCTCGACTTCCCGATCACTGCCGGCACGATGTACTCGGTCGCAATCGACGGTTGGGAGACCGAGACCGGGCCGTTCACGCTCACCTACAACCTCGGTGGGCCTCCGCCGCCTCCGCCTCCGCCTCCGCCGCCGCCGCCGCCACCACCGCCAACGTGCGGCCAGGTGAGTGAGGGCTTCGACGACATCACGAACCTGCCGGGCTGGTTCAGGCAGAACAACAGCGAGCCGATTGGAACGACGAACCACTTCCAGGGCAACCCGACGGTGTTCGTGGCGCACACGGGCGCACCGAGCTCCTACATCGGCGCCAACTACAACAACACGGCCGGCACAGGAACGATCAGCAACTGGCTGCTGACGCCGGTCGTGACGATGCAAAACGGAACGCAGTACAGCTTCTGGACGCGAACGGTGAACGCTCCGCAGTTCCCAGACCGCCTGCAGGTGCGGGCGAGCACGGCCGGGGCGAGCACGGACGTGGGCACCACCTCGACGAGCGTCGGTGTCTTCACGACGCTGCTGCTCGACATCAACTCCGCCTACACGACGACGGACTACCCGAACGTGTGGACGCAGTTCACGGTGACGATGAGCGGCGTGCCGGCGTCGACGACCGGACGCTTCGCGCTCCGCTACTTCGTGGAGAACGGCGGCCCGACCGGTGCCAACTCGGACTACATCGGCATCGACACCGCCTGCGTCCCGACGGTGACGCCACCGCCACCACCGCCACCACCGCCGCCACCGCCGCCGCCGCCGCCACCACCGCCGCCACCGCCGCCGCCGCCGCCACCACCGCCGCCGCCACCACCACCACCACCACCACCACCGCCGCCACCGCCACCGCCGCCTCCGGCCCCACCGCCGGCCCGCTGTCGCGTGCCGAACGTGATCGGCCTGCGGCTGGCAACGGCCAAGGCACGGATCCGGGCGCGGCGCTGCCGGGTCGGTCGAGTCGTCAGGGTTCGCTCCCGGCGCGTCGGCCGAGTCGTGGGCCAGAGCCCACGGGGCGGCTCCGTCCGGCGGGTTGGCTTCAGGGTCAACCTCAGGGTGGGCCGGCGCTAACCACCCAATAGGGATAAAGCTCTAAGACGTTTAGGGCGAGAACGATGGGGTGCAGAAGCGCTCCATCGTTCTCGCCTGTTCTTTGGCGGCACTGACAGCCGGTCTCGCTGTCGCTGCGCCCAGCGGCGCGAGGCACGACACGGTGCCGTCCGGGCGTCCACATGTCGCCGGAGAGCTGATCGTCCGCTTCGAGCCAGGTCTCGGACAGGCCGCCCGTCGGCGCATCCTCAGTCGACACGAGGCGGCACCCAAGCACAGGCTGCGCGCGCCGGGCCTGGAGCTCGTCCGTCTCGACGAGGCATCGCTCACCGCGGTCGCCGCCGAGCTCGAGCGCGAGCCGGGCGTCCTCGACGCGCAGCCGAACTATCTCTACCGGGTCTCGGCGACGCCGGACGATGTGCTTTTCGACGAGCTCTGGGGCCTCCACGCCGCGAACGACGCGGACATGGACCTACCGGAGGCCTGGGACGTCACGACGGGCAGCGCCTCGGTCACGGTCGCCGTGATCGACACCGGCGTCACATACACACATCCGGATCTGGCGGGCAACATCTGGTCGAACTCCGGCGAGACGGCCGACGGGCTCGACAACGATGCGAACGGGCACGCCGACGACGTCCGTGGCTGGGACTTCGTCGAGGATGACGCGATGCCGGACGATCCGCACGGCCACGGCACGCACGTGGCGGGCACGGTCGGGGCCGAGGGAAACAACGGCGTCGGTGTCACGGGAGTGAACTGGGACGTCGGTGTCATGCCGCTCCGAGCAGGCGACGTGAACGGACTCTTCACTGACCAGACGATCGCCGACGCCGTGAGCTACGCCTGCAGCGAGGGCGCCGACATCGTCAACGGCAGCTTCGCGGGACCGGGCTACTCGCTGGTCATCGCGAGCGCCATCAGTTCCTGCCCCGGGACGCTCTTCGTCTTCGCAGCCGGAAACGGAGGCGGCGACGGCGTGGGGGACAACATCGACGCGAGCCCGCCCACCTATCCCTGTGCCTTCCCGCACGCGAACGTCGTCTGCGTCGCGGCGAGCACCGAGGCCGACGACATCGCGAGCTTCTCGAACTACGGGCCGGTATCGGTCGACGTTGCCGCACCCGGGACCGCGATCCTGAGCACGATCAACACGGGGAACTACGACGCCTACAGCGGCACGTCGATGGCTTCCCCGCACGTCGCAGGCGTCGCCGCGCTCCTCCTCGCCCGCAGGCCGGCTGCGACGCCGGCCCAGGTCAAGGACTCCCTCATGCGGACGGTCGATCTTCTCCCGGCCTTCTCCGGCAAGATCGCGACCCAGGGACGTGTCAATGCGAACCGCGTGCTGAACGATCCGTTCCTCGATCCTCCCCCGCAACCGCCCCCACCGCCCGACACCGTGCCGCCGTCGAATCCTTCCCCGGTGAGCACGAGTCACCCGGTCGGCGTGCTGTCGACCCGCAACACGATCGTCATGACCTGGAGCGGCGCTTTCGACCAGGGCAGCGGCGTCGACGGCTTCTCGTATCACTGGGACAAGCTCTCGACGTCGACGCCCGACGAGGTGAAGGACGCGGAGGAGACGTCGACGGGGGCCACGAGCGCACCTCTGGCCGGCGGGAGCTACTACTTCCATCTGCGCACCCGCGACAACGCGGGGAACTGGAGCGCACCGGCGCACGTCGGGCCCTATGTCGTGCTCAGCACCCCGGCCACTCGATGCATCGTGCCGAAGCTCGCCGGCAAGACGCTGGCTGCCACGCGCATGGCGCTGCGGCGCGCCCGGTGCGCGCTCGGTCGTGTCCGCCGGGTTCGAACGCGGCGCACACGCATCGGACGCGTGGTCGCGCAGGGCACCCGCCCTGGGACACGCCGCCCTCAGGGGACGAAGGTCGCCGTCACCATCGGCCGCCGCTAGCCGGCACTGCTCTGCTTGCCTTAACCGGCTGAAACCCGCTCGGTGTGTTAGAAAGGTCGGCGCGCCGGGCCGGTCTTGGCGCTGTGTAACCAAGGGGAGGCAGCGCTGGACTTCTTCGAAGAACACTCGGTTCTCTTTGCGCTGATCTGCGCATCCGCCGCCGTCGCGTACGGAATCGGCCTGACCGTCTGGCTCCTCAGGCAGCCGACGGGCACCGAGCGCATGCGGGAGATCTCACGCGCCGTGCAGGAAGGCGCTTCCGCCTACCTGCAGCGCCAGTACAGGACCATCGGGCTCGTCTCGATCGTTCCCTTCCTGCTGATCGGCTTCTACAGCAAGCTCGGCTGGGGCACGGCGATCGGCTTCCTCGTCGGGGCAGTGCTGTCGGCGGCCGCCGGTTTCATCGGCATGAACGTCGCCGTGCGCTCGAACGTGCGAACCGCAGAGGCTGCGAAGCGCGGCCTGAAGCCTGCTCTCGACGTCGCCTTCCGCGCCGGCTCGGTGACGGGCCTCCTCGTCGTCGGGCTCGGCCTGTTCGGCGTCGCCGGCTACTACTGGGTGCTCACCGACCTGTTCGACAACAGCGCGCGCTCCGCGATCGACGATCTCATCGGCCTCGCGTTCGGCGGCTCGCTGATCTCCGTCTTCGCGCGTCTCGGCGGCGGGATCTACACGAAGGCGGCCGACGTCGGCGCCGACCTGGTGGGCAAGATCGAGGCCGGGATCCCCGAGGACGACCCGCGCAACCCCGCTGTCATCGCCGACAACGTCGGCGACAACGTGGGCGACTGCGCCGGCATGGCGGCCGACCTCTTCGAGACGTACGCCGTCACCGCCATCGCCGTGATGCTGATCGCGGTCACGCGCTTCCCCGGCGGCGAGCTCTACGAGTACCCGCTGGCGATCGGCGCGGTCTCGATCCTCGCCTCGATCATCGGAACGCTCTTCGCCCGCGTAGGGAAGAGCGGCTCGATCATGAACGCGCTCTACAAGAGCGTGCTCGTGGCGGTCGTTCTGTCCGCGATCGGGTTCATCCCGATCACGATGGCCTTCGACGGCGCCGCCTTCAGCTTCTCCGACCTCTACCTGTCCGCCCTCGTCGGCCTTGCGGTCACCTTCCTGCTGGTCGGGATCACCGAGTACTACACCGGCACCCGCTGGCGACCGGTGCGCTCGATCTCACGCGCATCGCAAACCGGCCACGCCACCAACATCATCGAGGGGCTTGCCGTCGGCATGCAGGCGACCGCGCTGCCGGCGATCGTCATCGTCATCGGCATCCTCTCCGCGAACGAGTTCGCAGGCCTGTTCGGGATCGGTGTGGCCGTGATGGCCCAGCTATCGATGACCGGCCTGATCGTCGCGCTCGACGCCTACGGGCCGGTGACCGACAACGCCGGCGGGATCGCCGAGATGGCCGACCTGGACGAGTCGGTTCGCGCGATCACCGATCCGCTGGACGCGGTCGGGAACACGACCAAGGCGGTGACCAAGGGGTACGCGATCGGCTCCGCAGCGCTGGCCGCGCTCGTCCTTTTCGACAGTTACACGACGGGTCTCGAGGACGCCGAGGTACCCGCCAACTTCAACCTCGACAACGCGTGGGTCGTCGCGGGCCTCTTCATCGGCGGACTGATGCCGTTCCTCTTCTCTTCTCTGGCGATGCAGGCCGTCGGCCGCGTCGGCGGGCAGGTCGTGACCGAGGTGCGGCGCCAGTTCCGCGAGATCCCCGGGATCATGGAGGGCACGGCCAGGCCCGAGTACGGAAAGGCGATCGACATCGTCACCGGCTCCGCGATCAAGGCGATGATGCTGCCGGCCCTGATCCCCATCCTCTTCCCGGTCGTCGTCGGGATCATCAGCGCCGAGATGCTCGGCGGGCTGCTGATGGGGACGATCATCACCGGCCTCTTCCTCGCGATTGCGATGACGTCCGGTGGCGGCGCCTGGGACAACGCGAAGAAGCTGATCGAGGACGGCCTCTACGGGGGCAAGGGCTCAGAGGCGCACGCGGCGGCGGTCACCGGCGACACGGTGGGCGACCCCTACAAGGACACGGCCGGGCCGGCCATCAACCCGATGATCAAGATCGCCAACATCGTTGCGATCCTGCTCATCCCCCTAATCGTCTCGATCCACGGCTAGCAGCCTTTACCCGAAGCGGTGACGCACGGCTACCCGCGACGCCTCCAACACCAGCGCGGTCGCGATCAGCAGGGCAGCGACAGCGTCGGCCCACCACCACCCGAGCGCAGCGTTCACCAGGAGCGTTACCAGCGTGATCGCCGCGAGCGCCGCAGCCGCAATGCTGAGAATGCCGTCGCCGCGCAGCGCCTGACTCGGCAGGCGAGAAGCTACTTGGAGCTTCATTAGGCCCAGCCAGGGCAACACGATCAGCGAGCCGCCGGCGAGGATCAGGCCCAACGCCGACGCCTCGGGATGCGAGCCGTCGATTAACGCCCGGATGGCCTGCATGCCCACATAGAAGGCAACAGCGAGCATCGCGAGAACGATCCACGACTGCGCGCGTCTCTCCAACCGATCTGCGGCGGCCGGATCGCGCTGTTCCGTTCGAAAGCGCCAGACGAGCACGATCGATGCGCACGAGTCGAGCAGGGCGTTCAATGCGAACCCAGCGAGGGCGAGGCTAACGTCGAGCACCGACACCACCAACGCGGCTGCCCCAACAACGCCGTTCCACGCAATCGTGAAGTACGAGAGTCGAAGCGCGGAGGTCAGGAGCTCCGCGCGGCCTGACAGGCGACTACTCAAACGCGCCAATAGCTGCGGGTCAGCAGCACCGCCACGGGGATGATCTCGAGCCGTCCGACCCACATCAGGACGATCATCACGATCTTGGAAAAGTCGCTGTAGGGCTCGAATGACCCCATGGGGCCGGCGAAGCCGAAGGCGGGGCCTACGTTGCCGAGAGTCGTCGCAGCCGCTGCCACGGCATCTAATAGTCGGAGGCCCGAGTCGACGCGGGCAGCGTCGATGATCAGTAGGAGCGTCCCTGCCGCAAACACGCCCACGTAGAGCAGGACGAAGCTCGATATCGCTCGCACGATGCGCTCGTCGACCGGACGAGCGTTGAGGTGGATTCGTGAGACCACTTCCGGATGCACTGCCTGGTCGAGCTCCCGCCTCAGGATGCGGCCGAGCAGCAGATGCCTGACGACCTTGACCGAGCCGCCCGTCGAGCCGGCCGAGCCGCCGACGAACATGAGCGCAACGAGCACGACTGCGGCAAGGAGCGGCCACTCATTGAAATCGGCGCTCGCATAGCCCGTTGTCGTCATCGTCGAGACCGCGTTGACGACGCTATGACGGATCGCAGCCTCGCCCCGAAGGACGCCCTCACTCCAAAGCTCGACCGCAAGCACGGCCGAGCCGAGGGCGAGCAGCGTGAGATACAGCCGGAACTCCTCATCGCGAATGAACACGCGTGGCTGTCGCCGGAAAAAGGCGCGGTACATGAGCGCGAAGTTGACGCCGGCGACGACCATGAAGAATGCGATCGCCCACTGCGAGGCTGCGCCGAACTCCTCGAGCGAGCGCGCGCGGGTCGAGAATCCCCCGGTCGGCAAGGTCGTCAACGCATGCGCCACCGCCTCGTAGAAGCTCATCGTGGTGTCGAGACCCGTCCAGGCGATGACGCTCAGCACCGCAATCATGAAGGCGGTCAGCGCGATGTACAGCACCCAGAGCCGTTGGGCGGTCTCCCGGATCCGCGACGTCATCTCCTCGATCTCAGGGCCAGGCAGCTCCGATTCGAGCAGCTGCCGCCCACCCACGCGCAGCCGGGGCAAGACGGCAAGGGCGAGGACGATGATCCCCATGCCGCCGAGCCACTGGGTGAGCTGGCGCCACATCGCGAGACCGTGAGGTAGGCCTTCGACATCCGTGACGATCGTCGCCCCGGTCGTCGTGAAGCCCGACATCGCCTCGAAGTAGGCGTCGATCGGACTTGCGAACTGGGTCTCGGCCGTCAGCCAGTACGGGAGCGCCCCGATCATGGCGGCGAACAGCCACGTGATCGAGACGACCAGGAAGCCTTCCCGGACGCCCACCTTCGTCTTGCCGTAGGACAGCCGTTCCATCATCCATCCGCAAAAGAAGCCGATCGCCGTCGCGAGCAGGAACGGGGCCGGAGACTCGCGGTAGCCGATCGCGACCGCCGCCGGCGCGAGCGGGGCGAGGCTGAGGTACTTGACGAGGCCGCCGACGAGGTTGAACGTCGCCGCGAGATCGACGCCGAGACGCAGTCTCAAAGCGCTTGCTCGACGATCGGAACGCGCTTCGACTCGGTGAACACGATCACTCGGTCACCGGGGAGAAGGACGTCGTCCCCGTGCGGAAAGACCGCTTCGCCCTCTCGGACGATTGCGCCGATCAGCGCGCCCGTCTGAGGCAGATCGCGGAAGGGCGTTCCGAGCAACTTGCTCTCGGGGCGGACTGTGATGTCCAGGATCTCGAAGCGGTCGCCCTCGAGCATCGTCACTTGCTGCGTGCGCGGATCATGAGCGAACCGCACGATCTCCTCGGCCGTGATCATCCGCGGATTCACGGCGCGGTCGATGCCGACGCGTTCGAAGACCTCAACCGAATGGGCGTCGTGAACGATCGCGATCGTGTAGGGAACTCCGTGCAGCTTGACGAGGGTGGCTGCGTAGTGGTTCTTCGCGTCGTCTCGCATCGCGAAGACTGCGGCCTGCGCCTTGTTGATGTTCTCGCGCTCGATGAACTCGGCATCCATGCCCGACGCTTGGAAAACCCGGGCATCCGGTACTTCCTCGGCCGCCGTGCGGGCCCGCTCGAGGCTGGGCTCGACGATCCGGACTTTGATTCCCTGCTCGGCGAGGACGCGCGCGGTGGCAAGCCCTGTCCGACCCGCCCCGTAGATGACGACGTCTTCGACCCGCCGCCCCGCCGGAGCAATGATCGTGCTCCACGCTTGCGCGGCTGCGGGCGACCCGATGACGATGATGCGGTCGCCCAGCTCGATCTTCTCCTCACCACGGGGCACGACGATCGAGTCGCCCCGGATGATGCTTGCGACCTTCGAGTCGGGCGGGATCTCGGCCTCACGCAGCGGAACGCCAATAACGCTCTGGCCTCCGTCGACGTCGAACTCGACGATCTGCACCTGTCCGTCGGCGAAGACGTCGGTTTGCCGTGCCGCGGGCACCCCGATCAACCCTGAGACGGCCAGCGCGGTTTCGCGCTCGGAGGAGACGATGAGGTCGAAATCGAGCTCGCGCTCGTGCCAGATCTCCAGATACTCCTCGTTCGTGGTCCGCACGACGGTCTTCGTTGTCGGCGCAATCTTCTTCGAGAAGATGGCAGCGATGATGTTGATCTCGTCGCGAGACGTGCAGGCGATCAGGAGACCCGCGTTCCCGACACCGGCCTCCTCGAGCGTACGGCGGCTAGCGCCGTTTCCGACGAGCACACCCGCGTCGTAGCGTTCTGCGAGCGCGGACAGCCGTTGCTCGTCGAGGTCGACGACGGTCATGTCGTGCTCGTCGTGGAGCGCTTCGACCACAGTCGAGCCGACCTGGCCGGCACCGATGACGACGATCTTCATCGAGGGACGGAAGGCTAATAGAGTGCGCCGATGCCTCGCCGGCACCGTGAGCAGAGGCTCGAGCGCGTCCTCGGCGCGCCGGCCCTGTTCGCCACCGTCTACGGCAACGTCGGCTCGTCTATCTACTACGCGCTGGGCGTTACGGCGGTCTTCGCGCTGGGTCTTACGCCGGTCGTCTTCGTCATCGCCGGCCTGATCTTCGCGGCCACCGCGCTCACGTACGCCGAGGGCACCGTCCGCTACCCGGAGGCGGGCGGATCGTCCAGCTTTGCCAGGCACGCGTTCAACGAACTCGTCAGCTTCGTCGCCGCCTGGGCCCAGATGCTCAACTACATCATCACGATCGCCATCTCGGCGTTCTTCGTGCCGCACTACCTCTCGATCTTCTGGGCGCCCCTGCGGGAGAACCCGTGGGACATCGTCGGCGGCGTGCTGGTGATCGTGGTGCTCGTCGCGCTGAACATCGTCGGGATCAGGGAGGCCGCAGGCCTGAACGTGTTCCTCGCGGTGATCGATTTCGCCACGCAGCTACTGCTCGTCCTGCTCGGCTTCTACCTCGTCTTCAGCCCCGAGATCCTGGTCGACAACGTTCACTTTGGGAGTGCACCGACATGGAGCGACTTCTTCCTGGCGATCCCGATCGGGATGATCGCCTACACCGGGATCGAGACCGTGTCCAACCTCGCCGAGGAGGTGCGCGATCCGGCGCGCAACGTTCCGCGCGCGTACCTGATGACCGCCCTCGCGGTTTTTGCGATCTTCTTCACGCTGCCGGCCATCGCTCTCTCGGCGCTGCCTGTCACTGAGGCTGGCGGCGAGTTCAAGACGCTCCTCGGGTTGCCGCCCGAGGAGGGCGGTTACGCCAACGATCCGGTTCTGGGGGTGGTTCAAAATCTCGGCGTCGCGGGCCTGTTGCTCGACGCACTCGAGGTTTACGTGGGCGTCTTGGCCGCGACGATCCTTTTCATTGCCACGAACGCCGGCGTGATCGGGGCTTCGCGCATCACGTATGCGATGTCGGGCTACCGCCAGCTGCCAAATGTCTTCCGACAACTTCACCCACGGTTCAAGACGCCGTGGATCTCGCTGATCGTCTTTGCCGGGCTCGTCTCGATCGCGACCCTGCTACCCGGGCAGCTCGATTTCCTGGGGACGATGTACTCGTTCGGCGCGATGCTGTCGTTCGCGATTGCCCACATCGCCGTCATCGCCTTGAGATACCGCAGGCCCGACGACGAGCTGCTCTTCCGCGGCCGTCCGAACCTTCGTGTCGGTGGGGTCGACTGGCCGATCTTCGCCGTGCTGGGCGCCCTGGGCACTGGACTTGCTTGGCTCGTCGTCGTCTGGCAAACACCTGAAACGCGCTATGCCGGCCTGGGTTGGCTCGTAGCAGGCCTGGTCGGGTATGTGATCTACCGGCGGTGGTTCGTCCGGGCGCCGCTCACCGAGACGGTGCGCGCCCCCGCGATCATCCTCGTCGCTCCGCTCGAGGTTGCCTTTAGGACGATCGTCGTGCCCGTTCTCCGTGGCCCGGAGTCGGAAGAGGCGCTCGTTGCAGCCGCTCGGCTCGCCGCCGATCGCCGGTCGAGAATCGCGCTCGTCACGGTAATCGAGGTCCCGCTTGACCGTCCCCTCGACGCGGACCTGCATGAGGCCGAGCTCGATGCGGCGAGGGTGCTCGATGACGCTGAGGCGCACCTCAGCGGCTACGACGTCCGCACGGTGACCAGGGTGATCCGCGCTCGCGCCGCCGGCCCGGCGATCGTCGAGGACGCCCTGGGTCGGGACGCGGAGCTGATCGTCGTCGGCTCTGCGCGGGCGAGGGTCCGGCGAGGGAGGCCGGTCGTCGGGCGCACCGTCGATTACGTGCTGAAGCACAGCGACATCCGCGTCCTCGTAGCTGCGGGGAGGCGTGCCGCGTGATCACGCGCTTCCTCTCTGTGGTGCTGCTTCTGCTCGGCCTCGCCGTGCTCGTCCGCACCGCCGCAGAGGGGATCGGCGGAGGGCTTGGACTTCTCATCGGCAGCCTCCTGGTACTCGTCGGTTCGCTTCGGCTCTACCTTGGCGGGGCCCGCTGATGCCCGGCGCCTTCGAGCGCATCCTCGTGCCGATGAAGATCGGCCTCATCGGCGAGGAGGTGCTGGGCACGGCGATCAAGCTGGCCGAGGAGCACGGATCCTCGATCAATGCCCTCCACGTGGTGCGCGTGCCGCTCGACAAACCGCTGGACGCGGAGATGCTCGAGGCCGAGAAGCGGGCGGAGGCCTCGCTTGCGGAGGCCAAATTGGTGGCTGCCGAGCTCGGCGTCACGGTCGACGGAGTCCTCGTACGCGCCCGCGCGATCGGGGAGGCGATCGTCGACGTGGCCCTCGAACAGAGCGTCGATCTGATCGTGATGGGCTCGTCACCGCGCTGGCGGCGCCAGTCGCGGTTCTTCAGCCCGACCGTCGACCACGTCCTGCGCCACGCGCCCTGTGAGGTGATGGTCATTGCCTACCCCCAGGGTGTCCTGGATGAAGAAGAACTAGGCGTACACTGAGAGCGATGAAAGCGATTGTCGTGGGGTGCGGAAGGGTCGGTTCCAAGGTTGCGAAGAAGCTCGCCAAGTCGGGCTGGGAAGTGACCGCAATCGACGAGGCCGAAGAGGCGCTGGGCCGGCTCGGGGAGGACTGGCCGGGAGGGTTCATCGTCGGCCACGGAATGGACGTCAAGGTCCTGCGCGAGGCCGGCATCGAAGACGCGGACGCCGTGGTCGTGGCCACGAACGGCGACAACACGAACATCGTCGTCGGCCAGGTCGCGCAGAAGCGTTTTGGGATCGACTGCACCGTGGTTCGCATCCTCGACCCCGCTCGCGCCGAGCTTTATTCGACCCTCGGCCTGCGTGTCGTCTGCCCGACCTCGAGTGCGATCGACGTCCTCACCGAGGCGGTCAAGTCGTGCTCCATCCGCCCGCGGACAGCGGCCAAGGCCGGCTAGACATGTTCATCCTCGTCGCCGGCGGCGGCAAGGTCGGCTCGAACCTCGCGCGAACGCTTCTTCGCGGAGGGCACGAGGTGGCGATCATCGAGCAGCGCCGCGATCACTGGGAGGCGCTCGAAGAAGAGTTCGAGCACCGCGCGATCCTCGGCGACGGCACGGAGCTGTTCGTGCTCGAGCGCGCCGGCATCGCGCGTCCGCCGGACTTGGTCGTGGCGGTCACCGGCGACGACGAGGACAACATGGTGATCTGCCAGATGGCGCGCGACCACTACGGGGCCAAGAAGGTCATCGCGCGCGTCAACGATCCGCGCAACCAGGTTCACTTCGACTTGCTCGGCATCTCGGCGACCGTCAGCGCGACGCAGAGCATCATGGCGATGATCGAACACGAAGTGCCGGAGCACGAGCTGATCCACCTGCTGGAGCTGCGCAAGGAGAACCTGGAGATCGTCGAGGTACAAATCACCAAGGACTCGCCGTCGGCCGGCAAGCACGTCGCGAGCCTGAAGCTGCCGGTTGGCTCACGCCTGATCTCGGTGATGCGGAACGGGCAGCACGAGATTCCGGATCCCGAGACCAAGCTCGAGCCCGGAGACCAGGTGTTAGCGATTCTTGAAACCGGCAAAGAGGATGAGCTCCGCCGGGTACTGTTGAAGAAGTGAAGCGCGCCCTCTTCGTCGTCGTGGCCGTGCTGGCCGGCCTCGCCGCGATCGCGGTTTCCGCGCGTGGCGGCGGCGAGCGCGTCTCCTACAACTTCACGCCTGCGATCCGCGGCCTGGACAGCCCCGTGCACGTCGCCGCACCGCGCAGCGAGCCGAACAACCTCTACATCGTCGAGCAGCGTGGCCGGATCAGGGTCCGCGTCGGCCGCAGCCTGCGGGCGCGGCCGTTCCTCGACATCCGCAGCCTCGTCCAGTGCTGCGGCGAGCAGGGTCTCTTCTCGATCGCGTTCCATCCCAACTATGCGCGGAACAAGCGTTTCTACGTCCAGTACACCGACCGGAGCGGTGACACGCGCATCGTCGAGTACCGCTCGCGGGGGCTCACGCGTTCGCCTGTGCGCAGGCGGCAGATCTGGTTCCAAGAGGATCCGTACTCGAACCACAACGGAGGTCAGCTGGCCTTCGGGCCCGATGGCTACCTGTACGCGAGCCCCGGCGACGGCGGCTCGGGCGGCGACCCCGAGAACCGCGCTCAGAACATGGCCAGTCTCTTCGGGAAGCTCCTGCGCTTCAACGTCAACACCTCTCGGCCACGACCGCTGATCGCAGCGCTCGGTCTTCGCAACCCCTGGCGCTTCTCGTTCGACCGGAGGACCGGCGACCTGTACATCGGCGACGTCGGGCAGAACGCCTGGGAGGAAGTCAACTTCACGCCTCGCCGCAGCCCGGGTCTCGAGAACTACGGCTGGCGCGTGTACGAGGGTCGCACCCGGTTCACCAGCGAGCAGCCGACGGCCGGCAGGCTGATCTTTCCGATCGCCGTGCAGCCGAATGGCCCGAACTGCTCGGTGATCGGCGGGTTCGTCTACCGCGGCACCGCTGTGCCGACGGCGCGCGGGCGCTACTTCTTCGGTGACAACTGCGAGGCCCAGATCCGCACGCTGGCGGCCCCGGGCGGCAAGCAGGTACGCGGCGAGTCGTTCAGCATCAGCAGCCTGTCCTCCTTCGGGGAGGATGCAAAGGGCGAGCTGTACGCGACTTCGCTCGACGGCGTCGTCTACCGGCTCGTGCCCTAGCCGCGATGCCGTTTCGGCGGGTCGGCCTCGCGGCGCTTTGTGCCGCTGCTCTCTCAGCCGGGATTGCACTCGCCTCGGGGGGTGACGAGGGCCGCGCCGGTTACCGGTTCGAGGTCGTCATGCGCGGCCTGAAGGAGCCGGTTCATCTCGCCGTCCCCTTGAGCGAGCCGAACAACATGTACTTCGTCGAGAAGGGCGGGCGGATCCGCGTCCGGGTCCGCGGAAAACTTCGCGCAAAGCCGTTTCTCGACCTGCGCGGGAAGGTCTCGAAGGACGTCGAGCAGGGGCTCCTCTCGATGGCGTTCCATCCGAAGTACGTGCGGAACCACAAGTTCTACGTCTATTACACGGGGCGGAGCGGCGCGATTCGGATCGTCGAGTACCGGGCGCGTAACTTCGTCGCCGACCCGGAAACCGCTCGTCAGTTGGTCGCGGTCAAGCATCCCGCGCCGAACCACAACGGAGGCCAGTTGGCTTTCGGGCCCGACGGGCGGCTCTATTTCGGGATCGGCGACGGTGGCGGGAGGGGGGACCCCAACAACTTCTCGCAGTCTCTGCGCTCTCCCATGGGCAAGCTCTTCCGGATCGACGTCAACCGGCGGGCGGCACGCGCACAGATGATGGGCTTCGGGCTCCGCAATCCCTGGCGCTTCTCCTTCGACCGGCAGACGGGCGACCTCTACATCGGCGACGTGGGGCAGGACGCCTGGGAGGAGATCGACTTCACGCCGGCGGAGAGCCCCGGGCTCGAGAACTACGGCTGGCGGGTTTTTGAAGGCGAAGCCCGGAACACGAACGAGGAGCCCAACCCCGCGGGCGCGCTCATCCCCCCGGTGCACGTCTACGGGCGCACCGGAGGTGCGGCGGTCACCGGCGGCTTCGTGTACCGCGGACGTGCGGTGCCCGCTGCTCGCGGCCGGTACTTCTTCGGCGACTTCGCCAGTGGGCGGGTCTGGACGATCGTCGTCGATCAGGGACTGGTCACCGAGTACCGGCGCGAGCCGTACAGCATCGCGGGCCTCGCGTCGTTCGCCGAAGGCCCGCACGGCGAGCTGTATGCCGTCTCGATCTTCGGCGCGATCTACCGGCTCGTTCGCTAACCCAGTCGTCGGGAGGCGAGCGTGATGCTTCGAATCGGGTCCTGCCCGAACCAGAGCCACCGGCCCGAATCGAGTCGCCCGCTGCAGACGGGGTACGTGCCGTGTCCGCCTGCGTGTGGTGCGTCCCAGCATCGAAGGGCGGGGTACGCCGCGCGCACGGAACCGAGGTCGTCGCCGACGCCGATTCCCGTCGGCGTCGCCGCGCCCTCTTCCGCGGTGATGATCGCAATCACGCGATTGTCCTCGAGCTCGACCGAGGTATGGGGATACCGGAGGACGTTGTAGGTGCGCGTGATGGTCATGACGCTGGGCGGGCCGATCTCATCCCAGTTCTCGTCGAGGGGCGCAACCGGCTGATCCCCGTTCCATAGCGGCGCATTGCCTAGGCGGGCGACGACTGCGTCCTCGCTGTCTCCGAGCTTGACCCCTTGCACGGTTCCGGCGAGGGGATCCACGAGCACCCGCGCGGCGGGCGCCGCCGGCTCGTCCTCGTTGCCGTATACGAGGAACGCTGCGCCGAACAGGATGAGCGCGACTGCGGTCGTCGAGCCGACCATCACTCCCGTCCGGCTCACGGCTAGCCGGTGCGGCGGCGGCGGACCTGCGGGCCTTGCTGGCCGAGTGCTGCGTAGGCGAGCGCCTGCAACGAGTCGTTCAGCACGGCGAGCTCGCGGACGACCGGAGCAAGGTGCTCGCCTGCATCGAGGCGGCGGTTCAGGCGAGCAAGCTCGGCGTGCAGGCGGTCGAGGCGCTCGAGGAGTGCGTCGAGCTGGCGGTCGCCGACTTCGTTCTCTTTCACGCCCCAGATTGTAGGCACAGCCCCCAAGGCCGTTTCGGCCCGGTCGATCCAGATCCAAAGCGCACTTTCGTCACAAAGCGGCGCATTTCCCTGCCTCGGGTCTGACCCCGACTAGGTGGGGTTTCGCGGCTTGGAGGGGGTTTTCCCCAGGGCGCGGGGTTGGATCCACAGAAATCGGTCTCGGGTGGACAGGGCTTTGAAGGCTATGACGCCGGCGGCGACTCCGACTGAGTCCAGGAGGACGTCGAGCGGCGATCCCTGGCGCCCTGGCACAAAGTGTTGATGCAGCTCGTCGCTGGCCGCGTACGCGATTCCGACGGCGAGCGCCGCCGACTCACGGCCGAGAGCGCGCAGTAGCAGGAACCCGAGCACCGCGAACTCGGCCGCGTGAGCCAGCTTCCGGAGCACGAGGTCCCACGTCCCGAGGCCCGTGCCGAGGTCGGGAATCGAGGACAGCGCGAAGATCAGCCCCGCCCACGCGACGACCGGTAGCCACAGGCTGAGCGCGCGCGGAAAGGCCACGAAGGGCCATGATAGGCTCGCCCTCGAAACGGCACGCGGTCAGGGAATCCGGTGCGAATCCGGGACGGTCCCGCCGCTGTAAGGGGAGTTGCTCCTCGCCGAGAAGCCACTGGCCCACGGGCCGGGAAGGCGGCGTGGGGGGAGCCCCGAGTCAGAAGACCTACCGCCTGCCGGCAACCCGAACCCCTCGCGGAAGGAGGATTCGTGTTCCGACGACTCATGATCCTGGCGGTCCTGGCCGCCCTCTTCGCGGTGCTCGCGGAGGCCGCCCTCGGCGTCAACGTCAAAGTTCGCGTCGAAGGCAAGACGCAGACGATCTACGGCTCGGCCGAGCCGACGCTCACGACGCCCGGCACGAGCGCATTGGACACACTCGACGCGGCCAGCGCCCGTGGCGAGTTCTACTACCACGTCACGCAGTTCTCGTTCGGCCCGTTCGTCGACCAGATCGGCCGTTACAAGAGCGAGGGCTCGAACGGCTGGAGCTACAAGGTCAACGGTAAGGACCCAGGCGTCGGCGCCGATACCGTCGTCCTGAAGGACGGCGACATCGTGCTCTGGTACTGGAACACGTTCGGCCCATCCGGCGGCTCACAGACGCTCGTGCTTCGCCGGCAGCGGAAGCGCAACTGCTACTCGGTGCTGGCGCAAACTGACGCGGGCACGTCGACCGCGGCGGCGGGTGCCGTCCTCATCGTCGACGGGCGTCGTCGCGCGACCCGCGAACGGAAACGCGTGCATCGGCAAGCACCGCACGCTGGTGCGGGCGGAACGGACGGGAGCCGTCCGATCCAACGCGCTGCGCTAGGCGCAGTTTGTGCCGTCCTCGTCCTCGTCGGCTGCGGTTCCGAGCCGGCGGGGACCGGGACGGCCTCGCTCTGGATCACGCGTGACCGGGGCCGTGAAGTCGTGCTGGTCGCGACCGTCCCGGCCGGGCTAACGGCGATGCAGGCCCTCGATCGCGAGGCCGACATCGAGACCCGCTACGGCGGTCGCTTCGTCCAGTCGATCGAAGGCGTCGAGGGCGATCTCGGCAAGCGGCGGGACTGGTTCTTCTTCATCAACGGCTTCGAGGGCGACCGGAGCGCCGCCGACTACGAGTTGCGGGACGGCGACGTGGAGTGGTGGGATCTCCGCAGCTGGCGGACGCGGATGCGCGAGCCGGTCGTCGTCGGGGCCTTCCCGGAGCCGTTCCTGCACGGGTTCGGCGGGCAGACGAGGCCGGTCTCCGTTCGCTACGTCACGGGTGCGAGGAGCGGGGCGGCAGCGATCGGCCGCCTCCTGGGAGCGAGCTCGGTGGCGCCTGCGACCGTTCCGGCCCCGCCCGATGCCCATCTGTTCCTCGTCGCCGCGAAGACCGGCGGAAGCTTCAGGGCCACCCCTCGGAGCGGAGCCGGCGAGCCGGGCGCGCCCGTGAGGTTCGTCTTCTCCGGCGATGCCGAAGCGCTGGCACGCGATCCCGATCGCTACCGGTTCCGGTACGAGGTGCGCGGGTGAGCCCCGGCCCTGCCGCAGCTCTGCTTGCCGCCACCGCGATCGCCGCGCTGCTCGCGGATCGCACGGCGTCAGTCGCAGTGCTCGCGATCGTCCTGCTCGGGGTCTGCATGCGCGCTCCTCGCGGCCGCCGGTGGCCGTACATCGCCGGCGCGCTCAGCACGGCGCTGATGGTCTTCCTCGTCTCCCCGCTCGTGCAGCATCTCGGCACGCACGTCATCTGGACGGGGCCTGACCTGCCGGTCTTCGGGCAGCTCGACGTCACGGGCGAGGAGCTCGAGGTGGCGCTCTTCCAGGCAGTCCGTCTCGCCGCCGTCGCGCTCGCCTTCTCGGCGTACGCGTTGCTACTCGACCACGACCGGCTGATCCAGGCTGCCGGGTTCGCCCGCCGCTCCGTGCTCGCGGTGGGCCTGGCCACCCGGCTCGTGCCGACGCTCGAGCGCGACGTGCGCGGGCTGGTCGAGGCCCTTCGCGGCCGCGGAGTCGAGGTTCGCGGCCTGTGGTCGCGTGCGCGGCTGCTGTCTCCGCTCGTCGCGAACTCCCTCGAGCGCGGGCTCAACCTCGCCGAGGCGATGGAGGCTCGAGGCTACGGACGCCCGGGGCGAACTCGAACGCCGCGGCCACCGTGGACACGCATCGATCATGCAGCGCTCGCCGTCGCTCCGGCAATCGTTTTGATCGGGGCGCTATGGCTCTAGCCCGGGTCAGCGCGGTCAGCTTCACCTATCCCGACGGGGCCGTGCCCGCGCTCGATGCGGTGTCGCTCGAGCTCGAGCCGGGCGACGTCGTCGCCCTCCTGGGCCCCTCTGGCTCCGGGAAGTCGACGCTCCTACGGGCGCTCTCCGGCCTCGTCCCGCACTTCCACGGCGGCCGTTTCGCCGGCCAGGTGGAGGTGGCCGGCCGCGACACGCGCCTGGAGCGGCCCGCCGAGCTCGCCGGCACGGTGGCGACGCTGTTCCAGGACCCGGAGGATCAGGTCGTCCTCGACCGGGTCGAGCACGAGGTGGCGTTCGGCCTGGAGAACCTCGGCACGCCCCCGGCGGAGATCCTCCCGCAGGCCCATGCAGCGCTCGCCACCGTCGGTGCGCAGCACCTCGCGTCGCGCCGCATCGACACCCTCTCGGCCGGCGAGCTGCAGCGGGTGTGCCTGGCGTCGGCGTTCGCGCTCAGGCCACAGCTCCTGCTACTCGACGAGCCGACCTCGCAGCTCGACCCCGAAGGCGCCGAGGCGATCCTCGACCTGGCGCTGGAGAGCGGAGCGGCAGTCGTCATCTCCGAGCAGCGCCCGTCCTTGCCCCTCGAGCGCTGCGAGCGCGTTCTCTTCGTCGAGCAGGGGCGCCTTCTGCTGGACGCCCCGAGGGCGGAGGCACTCGAATGGCTGTTCGAGCACCGCCCCGCATATCTGCCCAGGCAGCCTGTGGAGCCCGGCTGCGACCCGGTCGGCGGCGAAATCCTCTGCCGCGTTCGCGACGTTTCGTTCGCATACGGCGAGCGACCCGTGCTCGACGGCACGTCGCTGGAGTTGCGGCGCGGTGAGATCGTGGCGCTGACCGGTCCGAACGGGATCGGCAAGACGACGCTCGCCAAGATCGTCGCGGGCTTGCTGGAGCCCGGGGCGGGCCGGGTCGAGAGGCTCGGCCGCGTCGCTTACCTCTCCCAGGATCCAGGCCGGTACCTGATCCGGGAGCGCGCCGAAGAAGAGGTGGCGCTTGCCGTCGGGGGCGACCTGGCTCGCGCGCGGCGGGCGCTCGCCGCCGTCGATCTCGCAGGTCTGGAGCACCGCCACCCACGTGACCTGTCGAGCGGGGAGCGGGAGCGCCTGGCGCTCGCCGCCGTTCTCGTCACCGAGCCCGGACGTACTCGTGCTCGACGAGCCGACCCGCGGGATCGACCCGGTGCGCAAGAGCGAGCTCGCACGGCTCCTGCGCGCGGAGGCCGACCGCCGTGCCACTCTCGTCGTGACTCACGACCTGGTCTTCGCAGGCGACGTCGCCGATCGCGTCGTGCCGCTGGGAATGCGGGAGCCCGCGCTTGCCTAGGCTCGCGGCACTGGGCGCGTTGGTCGCCGCGGCGAGCGCCGCGGCCTGGACCGCCATAGCTCCCGACGAAGCTGCCCTCCCACTGCTCCTGCTCGCCGCCGCGCTGCTCGTAGCCGGCGTCTCGTGGATCGAGGCCGGCCCCGGAGCGGCGCGCGAGGTGACCCTGGTCGCGACGCTGGCCGCAGTTGCTGCCGCGGGACGGGTCCTGCTCGCCGCCGTTCCCGGAGTGCAACCCGTGACCGTAATCGCGGTCGCGGCGGGTGCGGCGCTCGGGGCGCGGGCCGGCTTCGCGACGGGAGCCCTTGCCGCCCTCGTCTCGAACCTCTTCCTGGGCCAGGGGCCGTGGACGCCGTGGCAGATGCTCGGCTGGGGGGCCTGCGGCCTCGCCGGCGCAGCGCTGCGTTCGCTGATCCGCCACCGTGTCGCCTTCGCCGCGATCTGCTTCGTCCTCGGCTTCGCCTTCAGCTCGCTGATGGATCTCTGGCTCTGGCTCAGCTTCTTCCCGCACACTTGGGAAGCCTTGATCGTCGTGTTCGGGCGCGGCGTGTGGTTCTCGGCCGCCCATGCCATCGGCAACGTGGTGATCGCGCTTGCCATAGGCCCCGAGTTACGCCGGCTGCTGGAGCGGTACGGCCGGCGTCTCCGCACCGAGGTGGTGTGGGCGTGAAGGTCGCGGTCGCCCTCCTGGCTGCCCTCGTCCTCGTCGCGCCGGCGGCCGGGACGAGCCAGTACCTGCTTTCGCGCCAGCAGCCCGACGGCGGCTTCGCCGAGCCCGGTGGCCAATCCGACCCGAGCCTGACCGCCTGGGCCGTGCTCGCCCTCGCGGCTACGGGTCGTCCCCCGCAGTCGGCGGCCCCGTACCTGGTGGGCAAGCCGTACCCGCAGGCGACCGATCTCGCGCTGAGGATCCTGGCTCTCCACGCCCTGGGCGAGGACACGCGCGCCCTTGTCCAGCAACTCGAAGACCTCCGGCGAGCGGATGGAAGGATCGGCACGCTCGTCAACTCGACGATCTGGGGCGTGCTGGCCCTGCGGGCGACGGGACGACCCGCCGGGACGAGCGTTCGCTACCTCCTTCGCCAGCAGCGGCCGAGCGGCGGCTGGTCGTGGTACCCGCGCGGCCTGGCGGACTCCAACGACACCGCTGCCGCCGTCCAGGCACTCCGGGCCGCGGGCGTCTCGGCGCGGGCACGGTCGATCGGGCGAGCGCTCCGCTACCTACGCAAGCTGCAGGGACGCGACGGCGGTTTTCCGCTCGTCCCGGGTCGCGGATCCGACGCCCAGTCGACCGCGTGGGCGATCCAGGCGTTCGTGGCCGCCAACGTCGCGCCCGGCCGTGCCGCCTTCCGCTACCTCGCGGCGCTCCGCCGGCCCGACGGCAGCTACCGCTACTCCCGCCGCTACGCCATCACCCCGGTCTGGGTCACCGCTCAGGTCGACATGGCCATCGCGAGGAAGCCGCTGCCTTAGGATCGGCGCGTGGCGCGCGTCACCGCCTCGCTTGTCTCCATCGGCAACGAGCTCCTCTCCGGCGACACGATCAACACGAACGCCGCGTGGCTGGGGCAAGAGCTGGAGGAGCTCGGCATCTCGGTCACCCTGATGGCCGTGCTTCCCGACGACATCGAGCGCATCGGCGACTTCGTCCGCACCGAGGCGCCGAACGCCGAGTACATGATCGTCACGGGCGGGCTCGGCGGGACGCCGGACGACGTCACTCGCGAGGGCATCTCGGCCGCCTTCGAGGCGCAGCAGGCCGAGGTCGTCGATCTGGCCGAGCGCCTGCGCATGCGCTTTCCCGCCGACCGCGAGTACGCGGCCCGCTGGGCCCAGCTGCCGACAGGCGCGCGTCCGATCGAGAACCCGCTCGGCGGCGCCCCCGGCTTCGTGATCCAGAACGTCTACGTCCTTCCCGGCCTGCCGGCAGAGATGAAGGCCATGTTCCACGTGATCGTCGGCGAGCTGCGAACCGAGCGGCCGATCTCATCCTGGCGCCGCACGTACGAGACGACGGAGGCGCGCATCGTCGGCGTCCTCGAGGCCATGGGCGACCGCTACCCCGGGGTCCTCGTCGGCTCGTACCCGAAGTTCCATGCCGAGGGCGCAACCGTCGAGGTCGTCGTCAAGTCGAGCGACCCGGAGGCGTTGCAGGCGGCGATCGACTGGCTCGAGCCCGCCCTCGACGAGGCGACGAAGACCTGAGCCATTTGAGCCGACTGTGTAGATCGGTGTGCAGTCGCTAACACTCGGTTTCGACGGGGAGGGTTGCGGGGATCGTAGGGCGGAGCGCTGCGGAAAAGGGGTCCCGCAGGCGCCGGTGAGAGGAGGCGGCCAGCGAGGCGGGCACATGGGCTCTTCAGCCCACGCAGTTATCGGGGCGGGCAGGTCAAACGTCTGCGGCTGTTCCCCCGGGGCTGCTTGTTCGTCTCGCTGCTCCTCTCACTTATTGTCACGATCTGAATTGCCATACCTAGAACTTCTAGGTATTGTGTGCGCGTGCCCGTCGATGCGCTCAAGGGTCACCTGGATCTCGTCCTGCTCGCCGCCCTCGCCGAAGGCCCGGCGTACGGGTATGCGCTGATCGACGAGATCCGCGGCCGGAGCGAAGGGGCGTTCGACCTCGCCGAAGGCACCGTGTACCCGGCGCTCTACCGGCTCGAGTCGGCCGGGCTGCTCTCGAGCAACTGGATCGTCGCCGCGGGGAGACGCCGGCGGATGTACCGCCTTACGAAGCGAGGCCGCACCGAGCTCGCGAAGGAACGAGGTGAGTGGAAACAGTTCTCGGACACGATGAAGACGGTCGTGGCGTGATCGAGCGCTACCTCGTCGATTTGAGGGCGCAGCTCGCGTTCTACGGGGTGCCCCGGCGCCGCGCGGCGCGGGTCGTCGCCGAGTCGCGCGACCACCTGATGGAGCTGGCCGCCGACGAAGGTGAGGGCGAAGCAGTCGCCCGCTTCGGCCCGCCGCAGACGATCGCGGTCGAAGTCGCCCGCGCCGTCCAGCCCGTTGTGCTGTTCCGGTCGAGCGTCATCTTTTTGGGCGCACTCGCACTCTTCGTGCTGCCGCTGTACGCAATCCCGGAGAACACGCTGCCGCCGGCTCCCTGGGCCGAACGCCCGGACTATCTGACCTGGAAGCTGTACGTCTCTCTCGGGGCCTTCGGCCTCGCTGTGCCGGCGGCGCTGGTTGCGGTCGCCGCAGCGTGGAGACGACGAAGGCGCACCGCGCTCGCCAGTCTCAGCATCGCGGGCACGGCCCTTGCCGTGAGCGCGGCGATCGGCGCGATCGGCGCCGTCCAGTGGGCCCAGGCCGTGCCCGGTAGCACCACGACGCTCGTCCTGACCCTCGTTGCAACCGGGTTTCTAGGGGCAGTCGCCGCCGCGTCGCTAGCATCGGCAGGGCGTGTCCGTCGCCTCACCCGAGACCTACCTGGCTGATCTCAACCCCGCGCAGCGGGAAGCCGTCGTCAACACCGAAGGGCCGCTCCTCGTCGTAGCCGGAGCGGGCTCCGGTAAGACGCGCGTGCTCACGCATCGTGTCGCGCACCTGATCAACGCCTGTGGCGTGAAGCCGAACGAGATCCTCGCCATCACCTTCACCAACAAGGCCGCCGGCGAGATGCGAGAACGGCTCGAGACCATGCTCGGGAACGCGCCCAACTGGATCCTCACCTTCCATTCCGCGTGCGGGCGCATCCTCCGGCGCGAGGCCAAGCGCCTCGGCTACCGGTCGAACTTCACGATCTACGACCAGGCCGACCAGATCCGGCTGACCAAGCAGGTCCTCGAGGAGCTCGACAAGGACCCGAAGCGGTTCGTCCCGCGTGGCATCCACAACCAGATCTCGACCGCCAAGAACAACCTCGTCGGCCCCGCGGACTACAAGGAGCGCATCGCGTCCTTCTACGACCAGACTGTCGCCGACGTGTACGAGCGGTACCAGGAGCGCCTCATCCAGTCCAACGCGGTCGATTTCGACGACATGCTCTACCTCACCGTCCAGGTGCTCGAGAACTTCCCGGAGGCACGCGAGCACTGGCAGAAGGCCTTTCGGTACATCTTGGTGGACGAGTACCAGGACACGAACCACGCGCAGTACCGGCTCCTCCAGCTCTTGGCCGAAAAGCACAGGAACGTTTGCGCCGTGGGCGATCCGGACCAGTCCATTTACGCTTTCCGGGGCGCCGACATCCGCAACATCATGGAGTTCGAGCGCGATTTCCCGGACACGCGCACGATCGCCCTCGAGCAGAACTACCGCTCGACGAACGCGATCCTTCGCGCCGCCAACGCGGTCATCTCGAACAACCGCGAGCGCAAGCCGAAGGAGCTGTTCTCGGAGCTCGGCGAGGGTGAGCCCGTGCATGCCCTCGAGGTCGAAGACGAGCACGCGGAGGCACGCTTCGTCGCGGCGCAGATCGCCGGGCTCGTCGAGGAGGGCTTCTCGGGCTCCGAGATCGGCGTCTTCTACCGGACGAACGCGCAGTCGCGGGTGCTGGAGGACGTGCTCGTCCGCCAGTCCGTCGCGTACCAGGTGATCGGCGGCCCGCGCTTCTACGAGCGCGCCGAGGTCAAGGACGTCATCTCGTACCTCCAGGTGATCGACAACCCGTATGACGCCGTCTCGCTGCAGCGAATCGCGAACAAGCCGCGGCGCGGGATCGGCGACTCGTCGCTCGCGCGTCTGCAGACCTATGCCAATGCGCACGGGATCTCCCTCTGGGAGGCGCTCGAGTTCGCGGAGGAGGCGGGGGTCGGCGCGGCGCCGCTCAAGGCAGTGCGGTCTTTTCGCACGATGGTGCAGTCGCTGATGTCCGGCGCGCTGGAGCTGACCGTGCCCGAGCTCGTCGAGCGCGTCCTGCAGCGGAGCGGCTACCTCGACGCGCTCGAGGCGGAGCGGACGATCGAGTCCCAGGGCCGGATCGAGAACCTGCAGGAGCTCGTCGGCGTCGCCCAGGAGTACCACGCCTCCGCTCCGGAGCCGAACCTCTCGAGCTTCCTGCAGGAGATCTCGCTCTACTCCGACCAGGACGCGATCCGCGGCGAGCAGAGCCTCGTCACGCTGATGACGCTCCACAACGCGAAGGGGCTCGAGTTCCGCGCCGTCTTCATGATCGGCATGGAAGAGGGGATCTTCCCGCACTCGCGCGCACTCGAAGAGGCCGGGCTCGAGGAGGAGCGGCGGCTCGCGTACGTCGGCATGACGCGCGCGCGCGAGCGACTGACGATGACGCACGCTTCGGCGCGATCGCTCTGGGGCGCGCGGTCCTACAATCTGCCGTCCCGCTTCCTCGACGAGCTCCCCGAGGAGGGCGTCGAACGCGAACGGCTGCGGCCGACCTCGTGGACGGGCTACAACGCTCCGGGCGGGATTACGCCGCGCGGTGACCACCCGGACCTCTCGACCGGTGACTCCGTCATGCACGGGACTCTCGGCGAGGGCGTCGTGACCCAGATCGAGCCCGGCGGCGTCGTCACGGTGCGCTTCACCGACGGGAGCGAGCGGAAGCTGATGCTCGACTACGCGCCGCTCGAGCGGATTCCGTGAGCGTCGAGATCCGCGTACCCGCGCCGGAGGAGATCGACCGCTGGTTCTCGGTCATCGCTTCGAGCTTCTCCGACGAGCTCAAGGACGAGGACATGGAGAAGGACAAGCGCATGCTGCCGCCCGATCGGATGCTCGCCGCGTACGAGAACGGGACGATGATCGGAACCGCCGCCGACATTCCGTTGACCTTGACGATTCCCGGCGGTGAGCTGACGGCGGCCGGTTTGACCTTCGTCGGGGTCACGCCGAGCCATCGGCGACGCGGTGCGATGACGGGGTTGATGCGCCGCCAGCTGGATGGTGCGCGTGAGCGCGGCGAGCCCCTGTCCATCCTCTGGGCGTCGGAGCCTCCGATCTACGGGCGCTACGGGTACGGCGTGGCAACGTTCAGAGCCTGGATCGAGGCCGACCGCGACCGCGTCGGGTTCCGGGGCTCGCCTGAGCCTGCCGGCCAGGTGCGGCTGGTCGACGTCGCCGAGGCGGAGCGGATCCTGCCGCCGCTCTACGAGCGTGTGCGAAAGGAGAGGCCCGGCATGTTCGCGCGCACCACGGAGTGGTGGCGCGAGTACAGGTTCCCCGATCCCGAGCACAAGCGCCAGCGGCGGCGGGCCCCGATTCATCGCCGTCCTCGAGCTCGACGGCGTGCCCGAGGCCTACGCGATGTACCGCGTGCACGAGAAATGGCCGGACGGCTTCCCGGCCTCGCGACTCGTCGCGAGCGAGATCGTCGCCACCTCGCCGCTGGCCTCGAGGGAGATCTGGCGTTTCCTCTTCAGCGTCGACCTCGTTGCCCGCGTCGACGCAGCGTGGCTGCCGGTTGACGACCCGCTCCTGCTCCTCGTGACCGATCCTCGGCGGCTCCGTCCGAAGCTGAGCGACGGCCTCTGGCTGCGGATCCTCGACCTCGAGCGCGCGCTCGGCTCGCGGTCCTACGCTGCGGAGGGATCGATCGGCCTCGAGCTGCGCGACTCGTTCGTGGAGGACAACGACGGTGTCTGGACACTCGAGGCGGAGGGCGGGGGCGCGGAAGTGCGGCGTGGGGGAGATCGCCGAGCTGCGGCTCGACATCGGTGATCTCGCCTCCGCCTATCTCGGCGGCGTCTCGTTCGGTCGGCTCGCGGGCGCCGGCCTCGTCGAGGAGCTCGTCGACGGCGCGATCGACCGTGCAGACGCGCTCTTCCGCACCCGCAACGCGCCCTGGTGCCCCGAGGTTTTCTAGGGTCCCGAGCGGGCAACAAGCTGAACATGAGAAAAACACTCGCACTCATCGCGTTGGCGATCGCCGGCTTCACGTTCGGCTTCGCCGGCTGCGGCGACGACGACGACAACGGGTCGCCAAGCGACACGGGCATCGTGACGACGTTCGGCGACACCACGACCGACGGCATGACGGACGACACGTCGACCGAAGACACGACGACCGGAGGGACCACGACCGACGACGACACCGGCGAGCGGTCGAAGACCAACGAAGACGACGGCGAGCAACAGCGGCAAGGGTGGCGGCGAAGGCGATCGAAAACCAAGTCCCCCGCCTCTCTAGCCGCCAGAACGCGGCTACAATCGGCCGACCAGGGCGGTTAGCTCAGTTGGGAGAGCACCAGCTCGACAAGCTGGGGGTCACTGGTTCGAGCCCAGTACCGCCCACCTAGAAAGCCCCCGCATAGCGGGGGTTTTCGTTTTTAAGGGGTGACGACGCCCACAGGCATGGTCAGCATTTGGGTCAGCATCGCGAGGCAGCAGGAGACACGTCAGAGAAAAAGGCCCGACGACGTGAGCGAGCGTCCCGGGCCGGTAAGCCCCAATTACCATCGCCATCCGTGGCCGAGGGCGTCGTCATCCGTCCCGAGCGCGACGCGGACCACCCCGTGATCGCAGAGGTGGTCCGCGCGGCATTCGTCGGACACCCCGACGAGGTCGCGTCGTTCGTCGAGCGCATTCGGGCGTCGGAACAGTTCATTCCGGAACTGGCGTTGGTCGCCGAGGACTCCTCCGGTGTGATTGCTCACGTGATGCTGAGCTGGGTCGGCGTCGAAGACGGATCCCGTGCCAGGATCCTCAATCTCACGCCGATGTCGGTTCGGCCCGACCGCCAGCGCATCGGTGTGGGGACACGGCTGATCCGGGACGCGCTCGGCCGCGCCGAAGAAGCAGGCGAGCCTGCCGTCATGGTCGAGGGCATTCCCGCGTACTACCCTCGCTTCGGCTTCGAGCAGGCGAGCGCGCTCGGCTTCATCGCGCCGCACCCCAAGATCCCCGACGACGCTTTCCTGGTCAAGCGGCTCCCGGGATACAACCCCGATCTCGCCGGTCGGATCGTCTATCCGGCCGCGTTCCGACCAACGACCGGTCTGAGAAGAGCGGCGCACTCGGGAATGACCCCTGGCGCTGTCGTGACGGCCAGGTGGAGCGCTTAGCGGCGGGCTACGAAGATGTACTCAGGGCTCTTGTCGTCGAGCGGTTCCCCGGCGAATCCGCCATAGAGAGCTTCGAGGCGCAGGCCCGCGACGTCGAGGAGCCCCAGCCATTCGTTCTTGGTTGCCCACCAGAGCGAACTGGTTCCACCATCGTCCAAGGTGATGTCGACTCGGTTATCGCTGACGCTGTAGTGGTTGGTGTGCGGGAGCGGGACGCCGGCGTGCGCGTCGGCATGCTGGCCGTCTATGGCGGATGCGACGTGATGGTCGAAGGCGAACGCGTTCCAGGCGAAGCGGCCGTCAGACCGAAGCGATGCCGCGACCCGCTCGAAGCAGCGGCGACGATCGGCCCACGTGGGCAGATGCAGCAGAGACCGCCCAGGGCAGTAGATCAAGGCCGCCGGCTCCTCGATTTCAAGCTCCCGTATGTCTCCTTCACGCAGGTCGAGCTCGACTCCCTCCTCAACTGCGCGCACTCGAGCCTGCGCGAGCATCGCCGGCGAAGAGTCAATCCCTATTACACGCCTGCCCGTTGCCTGAGCAACCGGGATCGCAACGCGCCCGGTGCCAACTGCAAGCTCGACCAATGGCCCGTCAGCATCACCGGCAAGGCCGACGTAGAACGGGACGTCAGCAGCGACGCTAGTGGACGACCAGTCTCCGTATCGGTCCGCCAAGGCGTCGTACCAGCTCGACATGGCAACACCAATCTACGCGCAAACGAGGCGGCGTTCGGCTGCGCCAGTGTTCGCGAATGTCCCCTGAAGCGAACGGTGCGAGTCTGTCAGCTAGTAGCTGGCTCGGATGCGTTGCCCTGAACCAACTCCTTGAAAGCGGTCTCGGCGCGGATCGGGTCGAAGTCGCTGTCCTCGGCAGCAAGCGAACGGAACGATTCCTTGCGGTCGATCGCGAGCCGGAGATGCCTGATCGCGTCGTCTGTCCGACCGGCGAGGCTCTCGCAGCACGCGAGGTTGTAGAGCGGCCCGGCGTACTCGGGATGAGCTTCGATCAACTCGCGTCCCTGATCGGCGGCCTCCGCGTACTGGCCTGACTCGTAGAGATGGTTGAGCGGCATCCAGATCTCGCCGCCCTGCGCCTCGTACGCGTTCCCCGGAATTCCGCCGAGTGCAACGATCGTCGTCCCCGGCTCCTCAGCGAACGCTGTCCGCTTAACGGCGGGGCGGGCGAAGACGAGTGTGCCCGCGGGTGCGTCCACCCGCTCGCCGTCGAGCTCGAACGTCGCGCGCCCGCGCTGGACGAGGTAAAGCTCCTCCTGCAGGTCATGCTCCTGTGACTCGTCGTGCTCGTTGATGAGCCGATCGCCCACCTGATGAGCTGTAAATGCGTTGACGCCGAACGACGTGATGCCGAAGTGGAACCGGACGGGGCGCGAAAGGACGCGGCCGTCATCGATCTCGTCGATCTCGTCAATCTGGGCCACCGCGTAACCGCTCATTCGGCCGTCCTCCTTCGGGTTGCGGGAAAAACCAGGGCGACCCAGCCTAACGAGCGCCCCGGGCACGGATCGACCACCCCGCCGCGGCGACACCGTAGATGCTCGCCTGGGCCAGAGTGTGGGAATGACGTCTGACCGCACGACGGAGACCGTGGTCGGTGAGCGTGTAGCGTCTCTCGCGTGACGCGGTTTGTCGTCGACTGCGAGACGTTGCTCAGGATCGCAGCCCGCGAGATCGAGGTCGCCGCTGAGCACCAGCTCGTCGCTCCGACCCTCGTCCGCTCGCAGGCGCTCGCGGCACTGTATGAGGCGGCTCGTAGGGGCGATATTTCGGCCGCCGAGGGGATCGAGCGGGTGACGCGGATCAACTCGCTGAAGGTTCGGTTCCTCGGCGACAAGGTGCTCCAACGTCAGGCGTGGAAGGTCGCAGACCGGCTGGGCTGGGAGACGACGTACGACGCCGAGTACGTGGCCCTGACGGCGCTCCAGGCGGACGCGTTTGTCACCTCCGACGGCGAGCTGGCGCGGGCAGTATCGGGCCTCGTCGAGACCGCGACAGTCGACGCGCTGCGCACAGCCTGAAACGAGAGGCACGAGCTGCGTCGCCTGCGCGAGTGTTCAGGAATGTCCCCCGAGCGGGGTTCGCAGTCGAGCTCGGATCGCTTGGGTTACGCCTCGACCAGAATCACCAGGGTCTCGGGAAGGACGCCGTCATGTGCCATCGCGTCTGCGGCTGGCTGCGTCTCCATGGCGGCCATGACGGCATCCATGTCGGCAACGTCCATCACCAACCCGACTCGGGTTGGATTCTCCGGATCGACGAATGTCCGGATGTTGGTGACTCCGAGGGGCCCGAAGAACTCCTCACGCGTCGGGGAAGCGAGCCAGTGATCCTTGTCCTTCACGTCGTGGTAGGCGATCACAGTGGGCATCAAATCTCCTCATTTTTGAACGGCATGGCCGGTCGGGTGCCCGAACCATATGCCTTGCACCGGTGCGGTGGCGCATCTCGGTATCCGTCGTAGCGTGCAGGCGAGACGACGGTTCCATGCGCCAGCGTTCGGGAATGTCCCCTGAGCAAACCTGACGTCTACGGAGGCTAGACTCGCCGGCCGTGACCAGTCCGAAGCAAGCCGAAGTCACAGCGAGGCTGGCAGCGGGCTTGTCCCAGCTTGAGCCGCTACTTCGTAGCAGTGGCTTCGAGCGCACCGAAGCTGAGGCGGGCAAAGGGAGTGGCGGCTACTTCGCAAAGGCGGATTTCGTCAGGGCGGACCGTCACCTTCATCTGTGGCTTCGTGTCCACTCGCTCAGCGTCGGGTACGAGCTTCGCGGACATCAACTCGACCACGCGACGTACATGCGCGAACTCCTAGGCCCGGGCGGCGACAACCGTTTTCCCTCCTACTCCGAGGATGCGCAGGCCGCGTTCTCCGCTCTCCACCACGACCTGACGCACTTCTGCGACGACTTCCTCAACGGAAGCGGCGAGGACTACATGCGTTGCTGGACTCAGGCGCAACAAGACGCCCAGCGAGGCCCCTTCGCTCGCCTCGACCGTACCAAGCATCAACTCAAAGACGACTAGCGTCGCCTGCTCGAGCGTCCTCTCGCCTGGGGTCGAACCCCCTCGGTGGGGGGAGAAAAGCTCTGTCGCTAGCCCCCACAGTACGTTGTCATAATGGACAACATTTGTAGAGTGGGCGCATGGCGGTTCAAAGGATGGACAACGTAGGCATTGTCGTCGACGACCTCGCAGCGACGATTGAGTTCTTTCGCGAGCTCGGCCTCGAGCTCGAAGGGCGGGCCACGATCGAAGGAGACTGGGCAGAGCGCGTCACTGGACTGCGCGACATGCGTGTCGAGGTCGCCATGATGCGCACGCCGGACGGCCACAGCCGGCTCGAGCTCTCGCGATTTCTCACGCCCCCTACGGTCGCTGATCACCGCAACGCCCCGGTGAACGCTCTCGGCTACCTACGCGTCATGTTCGCCGTGGACGACATCGACGATACGCTCGCCCGGCTCCGCAAGCACGGAGCGCAGCTTGTCAGCAGCGAAGTGGTCCAGTACGAAGACGCGTATCGGCTCTGCTACATCCGGGGCCCCGAAGGACTTCTGATCGGGCTCGCCCAAGACCTCGGCTGAGCGCCGGCAGTCTTCTAAATAGTCGTAACCATTGATAACAATTTTTCCCGGTTAGGCCCACCTAGGAAAGCCCCGCAAAACGCGGGGCTTTTTCGTGTGGTTCAAACTCCCGGGGGATGAAGCTCTGGCGTCTCACCCGCGCGGGCCACACGGCGCTCGACGGGGCGGGGACGCTGCGGCACGGCGGGCGTTATTCGCCGCCGGAGGTGCCGGTGGTGAACTTCGCTTCTGAGGCCGGCCTCGCCGTCCTGGTTGCACTTCGCTACCTGCCGGGTGATCCGACCGGCGATCCAGACGATTACGTGCTCGGGTGGACCGAGGTCGATGCCACTCCCGAACGCATCCCGGACGAGCACGGCGAGCAGGCGAGCCGTGCTTTCGTGACCCGCTGGCTGGAGGAGCGCCGCTCCTTGCTCGCCGCGGTGCGCTCGCAGGTCCTGCCCGAGGCGGACGTGGTGCTGATGAACCCTGCTCATCCCGATGCGGCGCGAGTGCCACCGCTTGTCACGCGGCCTTTCAGCTTCGCCGAGTGCCTGCACACCCCGCCGATGAGCGCCCGCTACAAATCCGATTCGTCGATGTCGTCCTGTACGGGCGGGCGCTGGTCCCAGCCGTCGTCGGAGCGCAGCGTGTAGATCGCGTAGCCCACCATGGCGAAGAGGCCGATCACGGCACCTATGACCAAAAGTGTCCAGAGCCCGGAGAGGGCGACGATGTAGAGGGGCGCCGACATGCGAGTCAAGCATCCTGCCCAGCACTCGGTCTGTCAATGGGGACTCTGCTAGGACGTCAACGAGGCAAGTAGCGCGCGACGGCCTGGTCGCCGTAGACCTCGCCGACCGCCACGATCTTTCCGTCGCTCTGTGCAGCGAGTGCGCCCACCCAATCTGCGCCGGTGCCGAAATCGCTGAGGGCGATCCCGCCTCTGCCGAACGATCGGTCGAGCGCGCCGCTCGAGCGATAGCGGACGAGGGCCCAGGCTGCCGTGTCCAGCTTCGAGTCGTCATACGCTAGTCCGCCGACGACGATTCCGCCGTTCCTGTCGGCCAGCACAGCGCGCGCATAACCTCCGTGCGGGCCCGGCTTGAGCAGCCGCTTGCCGAAGCGCCGGTCCAGGCTGCCGTTGCGGTTCAGACGAAGCACCGCGATGCGTGGGTCGTCCCGCCGAAAACCCACCGACGAGAGGCCGGCTGCCACGACGCGGCCGTCCGCCTGGAGATCGAGCCCATAGACGTCGTCGTACCGCTGCCCGGCGAAGTTGACGGTCTGCACGCCGTCGCGGGAGAACGTCCGGTCGAGCGTGCCGTTCTGCCGCAGTCGGACGACCGCGAAGTCGGCCTCGGTTCGGTACCGAAAGGACGCCACTCCACCGACGACGATTCTGCCGTCGCGCTGCACGGCAACCGCCGAACCGAGATCGTCGCCGTAGCCGAAGTCGAACGAGATCCGGCCGTCACGGGAGAAGCTGCGGTCAAGCCGGCCGTCCGGGAGGAATCGGGCGACGGCGAGCAGCATGTCGTCCTGAGCATCTCCGCCGCGGAACCGCCAGCCGACCGCCACGATCCGTCCGTTCGGCTGCACGGCGAGATCGTGGATCTCGCAGCCGCACCGCCAGCCTGGGAACGTGGCTCGCGCGATGCCGGCGGTGCCGAAGCTGCTGTCGAGCGAGCCGTTCGGGTGGTACCGGACGATGCCGAAACACAGCTGCAGGTCCGGGCACTCGATCTGACCGGCGACGAGGATCTTTCCGTCCCTCTGCAGCGCGACTGTGTGTGGCATCGGGAAGATGCCGAGGTCGTGCGCGACCCAGCCGCCGGCGCCGAACGATCGGTCGAGGTCCCCGTTGGGCAGCCAGCGGTAGACGCCGAAATACCAGTGGCTGTTTCCGTCCAGGATCTCGCTGACCGCGAGAATCTTTCCGTCGGGCTGGATCGCGACGTCCTCCGCACCTTTCGGGAGGAAGCCCCTCGAGTAGCCGGTGATGTCGTACGACCGGACCCAACCGTCGCCGGAGAACGTGCGATCGAGATCTCCGGGCGCGGCAGCGGCGGGCACGGCGAGCACTAGTACGAGCGAGACCACTGCGAGGAGCCCGGCGCGGCGCACGAGCGCTAGTTACCCGCTTGCCCAGCCGTCTAAGCGAGGGACGAAGAAAACCGTCCACGGCGGCTCTCCGTATACCCACCTAGCTAGGTATGCAGCCGGCGGGGGGACCATCGGGGCTACAGCTCCTGCGCCGCGCCCTTCGACTCGGGCGCGGGCCGCCTTCGCTTGCTCGCGACCAAGCCCTACGAACCTGGAGGTCTTACGTGAAGCGAGTGATACGACCAATCTTGGCTGCGGCGATTCTCATCGGCATTGCGCTCTCGGTCGGGACGGGAACCTCGACCGTCGGCGCGCAGGGAGGCCCGACGGTTGTCGATCCGAACCTCGGGGTCCGGACCGTCATCAGCGGCCTCGACCAGCCCAGCTCCATGGCCTTTCTCGGCCCGAACGACTTTCTCGTCACCGAGAAGGCCAGCGGTCAAGTCAAGCGCGTCGTTGACGGAGCGGTCCAGAGCGTCCTCGTCGACCTTTCGGTCAACTCCGCGTCGGAGCGGGGCCTGCTCGGGCTCGCCTTGCACCCCAACTTCCCGACCGACCGCGGCGTGTACCTGTTCTGGTCGTGCCGGGCCACGGCTGAGCCCGACGGGGACTTCTTCCCCGAGGAGCAGGTGTGCTCGGACGCCGCCATGTTCGGACCGGATAGCAACGATCTGCTGCGGGCCCCGCTGCGCGGGAACCGCGTCGACCGCTTCGAGCTGATCGGGTCCGAGCTCGTCTACGACCACAACCTGCTGCAACTCCGCTCCTTCCAGCACGACGGAGCTCCGGACCCGCCCGGGCAGGGCGACTCGCTCCAGCCGGCGCGAGCCAACCATGACGGCGGCGTCCTGGCCTTCGGGCCGGACGGGAAGCTCTACGTCGCGGTCGGGGATCTCGGTCGCCGCGGTCAGATGCAGAACCTGGCGCTGGGGCCGACCCCGCCAACGGCGGACGACCAGTTCGGCGGGCCGGCACCTGACAACGCGCACCTGAGCGGTGCCATCCTCCGCCTGAATGACGACGGCTCGACGCCGAGTGACAACCCGTTCGTGGGTGTCGCCGGCGGGGGCGAGGCCGGTGCGAACATTCGGAGGCTCTTCGCCTACGGCCTGCGAAACACGTTCGGCATGGCGTTCGATCCGGTCTCCGGAAGCCTCTGGGATCAGCAGAACGCCGACGACGCGTTCGACGAGCTCAACCGGGTCGAGCGCGGCATGAACGGCGGCTGGATCCAGATCATGGGGCCGGTCTCCCGGATTGCGCAGTTCAAGCAGATCGAGCTCACGCTGCCCCCGTCGGGCGGCTTGCCCGGCGCTCAGCTACAGCAGATCCGGTGGCCACCGACGCGGCTCGCCGACACGCCGGCGGAGGTGCTGTCACGGCTCGTCGAGCTGCCCGGCTCGCACTACAGCGACCCGGAGTTCAGCTGGAAGTTCGCCGTGCCGCCGGCGGCGATCGGCTTCCTCCGCGGCCGTGCGCTCGGGCCGCAGTACCAGAACGACCTGTTCGCCGGAGCGGCCACGCCGCTGACGGCGGGCGGCTATCTCTTCCGCTTCAACCTGACCGGTAACCGGCGGAAGATCGGCGTCGACGATCCGCGGCTCGAAGACCGCGTCGCCGACAACAATGCGAAGCACGACATCACCGAGAGCGAGTCGCTGTTGTTCGGGACCGATTTCGGTGTGAGCACGGACATCGAGACGGGGCCGAACGGGAACCTCTACGTGGTCTCGATCTCGCAGGGCGCCGTCCACGAGATCTTCAGAAGGTAGGACGGCTTTAACTGAGGGGCGCGGGCTCGAGGGGCCCGCGCCCCCAGCTCTCTCTAGGAGATGACGCCCGGAAGCCACTCGTGGACAGCGTCCGTCACCGCTTGGAGGTCGGTTCTGCAGGCTGTGATTCCCCGGCACCAGCACGACCTTGCGACGCGCCCCGGCGGGGGGAATCCCGAAGGGATCTCCTGCGCCCTGCACGATCAGCGTCGGAACTTTCACCGCGTCGAGCTCGGGTAGGCGGCTCGGTCTCTCCGCGCGGCCCGGCGGCTGCAGCGGGAACGCGAGGCAAAGCACCGCGACAGCGCCGGTCGCCTCGAAGGTGCGGCAGGCCACGCGCGCGCCCATGGAGCGACCCCCGACGACGAGCGGCAACGCTCCCCACTCGCTCGCGCGGAGATAGTCGACCACCGCGGTCCAAGCGGCGTCGAGCTGGCGTGCCGGAGCTGGAGCGCGTCGTCCGGCGACGCGGTAGGGCTGCTCTACAAGCGCGACGCTGACTCCCTCCGAGCGCGCAGCGTCAGTCGCTGCCACCAGATCCGGCGCCGTCACTCCTCCCGCGGCGCCATGGCCGAGCACGAGCCCGGCTCGTGCCTGATCGGCGAGGTGCATGTGCACGTTCGCCTGCCCGTGTGGGGTGTCCACTTCGAGCACTGTCACGAAAGTACCTCGGCGAGCCAGCGTTCAGACTCGCTGACGAGCACGGCGTTCGTCTCCAGCGTGTAGTAGGACAGGACGTTCAGCGCCTGGGAGAGCGCCCAGCCGCGACTCCGCGCCCAGGTCGCATCGTCGATCGCGAGTGCGCTGCGAAACACGTCGCGGGTGTCCGCGGAGAGCATCTTCCAGACGACCATCACGTCACAGGCCGGGTCGCCCACGCCGAGACCACCCCAGTCGAGGACGGCGCTGACGCGACCCGCTTCGGCCAGTAGGTTTCGTGCGTCGAGGTCTCCGTGGATCCACACCGGTGGGCGCTCCCAGGCCGGCGCATGGAGGGCGGCTTCCCAGGCTGAGCTCACCGCGTCGACGTCGATCGCTCCGCCGAGAATGGCGATGGAATCACGGGTCGACTCATCGCGCGCTTCGAGCGGACCACCGCGGAAGAAGTTGTGCTCCCCGGGTGGCGGTCCGTCCGTTGGGTCGATCCGCTGCAGGTCGGCTACGAACTGCGCCAGATCGGTCGCCAATTGGTTCTGATCCGTGATGTTCTCGTAGGTCGCGTTCTCGCCCTGTAGCCACGTATAGACCGACCATGTGAAGGGATAGCCCTCGGTGGGCACCCCTTTCGCCAGCGGGACTGGAACGGCAAGCGGCAGGCTCGGAGCGAGTCTCGGCAGCCACCGGCGTTCCTTGTCCAGTCTCCGGCTGGTCCGGTCCGTGCGGGCCAGCCGCGCGACCATGTCGTCGCCGAGCCGATAGAGCGCGTTGTCCGTTCCCATGGGCAGGACCGGCTCGATCGGGAGATCGGCCCAGTGCGGAAACTGCTCGGCGAGCAACCGGCCGACGAGAGCCGGGTCGGTGTCGACCTCGTCTGCATGCATTCGGGGAGGCCGGGTCAGAGCGCCTTCCAGAACACGGTCGTGTCGCAGGGCCGCCCGTCCGGGTAGAGGGCGTAGTCGGGGATCACACCGACTCTGGTCCAGCCCATGCGCTCGTAGAGACGCTCGGCGCCGTCGCCCGTCACGGTGTCCAGCACGAGCAGCGTCTTGCCTTCTGCCCGGGCTTCTGCCTCGGCGTGCTCCATGAGCAGCTGGGCGATGCCGCGCTTGCGCGCCGAGCGGTGAACGAGGAGCTTTGCGATCTCGCCGCGGTGCGGCTGGTTGGGCGGCAACGCGAGGACGACCTGCACCGTGCCGACCACCTCGTCGTTGACGAAGGCTGCAAGAACCAGACGGCGGCCCTGCTCGACCTCGGCCGCAACCGCGTCGAATGCCTCGCGCGCCTGCTGGTGTGAGAACGGCGCCATGTAGCTGACGGACGCGCCCCCCGCGACGCAGTCGGCCAGGACGGCCGCGAGCCCGTCAAGCTGGGCGTGCAGCTCGGCGCCGGCGAGACGGCGGATCTCGATCTGCTCAGTCGCGGAGCTTCTCCCAGACCGAGACGTGCTTGCGACTGTCGCTCGTGAACGGCTCCCGCTTCCATCCGCTCCAGCGCTCCCGCAGGCTCATCTCGGCCAGCTGTGCCATCAGGTCGAGCTCAGCAGGCCACGTGTACCGGAAGGGAACCGAGTCGCGCTCGAGCCTCCCGTCGACGAGCTCGAAGTGGTGAGAGATGAGGCCCTGGTTCGCGACGTCGTACTCGTCGATCCCCCATCTGGTCTCGCTCATGTGGAAGACGCGGCAGGTCTCGCCGGGCGGGAGCCGCTGCAACTCGGGAATGCCGACCTCGATGACGAAGCAGCCGCCGGGCTCGAGGTGCGCCGCCACGTTGCGGAAGCACGCAACCTGCGCGGCCTGCGTCGTCAGGTTCGAGATCGTGTTGAAGACCAGGTACGCGACGGAGAACGTCCCGTCCACGGTCGTGGTCGCAAAGTCGCCGATCGTCACGCCGATGTCCTCGCCGCCCGGCTTCGCGCGCAGCCTGGCGACCATCGCCTTCGACATGTCGATCCCGTGGACTGTCACTCCCCGCTGCGAGAGCGGCAGAGCGATCCGGCCCGTCCCGACCGCGAGCTCGAGCGCGCGTCCGTTCCCGGCGAGCTCGGCGAGGAAGTCGACGACGGGGTCGATGACCTCCGGATCGAACATCTCGGCAGAGGACTCGTCGTAGCGAGCGGCGACGCGCTCGTCGAAGTAACCGTCGTCGCCCGGCACGGCCGGAATCTACCGCGCAAGCTGAAAGTGCCAGATGATCGACGACAGCTTCCCCCGCCACGCCGCGTTGGTGGCGTCGATCGCCTCGGCGTGTAAGGCCCAGATAGACGGCGGGTCGTCGGGGTCCTGGGCGGCAGCCGCTCGCCGTCGTGGATCGACCGGCCCTCCTCGTCCAGAATCGGCGACGGGACGCGCGGCTCCTCGCACCTGAGCACCTGGAATCCGAGCGGGAGGGCCGCCGCGAGATAGTCGCTCGCGAGGCGCGCGTACACGGGTAGGTATCCGAGCTCGCCCGCGGGGCCCTCGATCAGGACCGGGAGGATGAGGTCGCCGATGAGGCCACTCTGGTTGGACACCACGAGGTGCCCGCCGGGGCGCAGCACCCGCGCGAACTCGCGGAACGGGCCCTCGATGTCCGCCAAGTGCACGAGCGCGATCGCGCAGACGACGAGGTCGACAGAGTCGTCTGTCGAGCGGCAGCTGGTGGAGGTCGGCCTCGTGGAACTCGCCCTGCCGGGACCTTCTCGCGGCCCGCGCGAGCATCCCCGGTGACGAGTCGACGCCGATCACGGTGTGCCCTAGCGATGCGAGGTACGCGGCGTGTCGCCCGGTGCCGCACGCGGCGTCGAGCGCGACGCCGATGGGAAGCCCGTCAAGGATCTCGCGCACGATCGGCTGCTCGATCTCGAGGAGCTGGTTCGGCTGCTCGTCGTACGAAGGTGCCCAACTGTCATAGCCCTCGCGCGTGGAGATCGGACGCGCCTCGACCCCGGTGCCGAACACGTCCGGTGACTCGAGCAGCTCGCGGATCTCATCGAATCGCGCGAGCGTGAACTCGCGGTCGTAAGCGCCGGAGAACGCGCGTAGAAGGGCGACTCCCTCCAGTCCGAGGAGATACGCGAGCGGATGCTGGTAGATCACGGGGGGTTCCGATGATGTCAGCCAACGCCTGCTCGGCCCGCGGCACCCCGGCGAAATCGCAGAAATGCTCATGGTCGGAAAAGGCGGAACCGTGTTGGTCGAGTTGCTCCGCCGGCGTACGTGAAGAACTCGGCCAGCAGTGTTCGGGAATGTCCCCTGAGCGGGTCGTTGAGAACGCACCTGCCCGCGTCCGTGCGGGTGTAACGTGGCTGCCGACCCCGACGGGAAGGAGTGGTTCATGGCCGCCACACCGGACACGATCGTGCTCATCCACGGCTTCTGGGTGACGCCGCGAAGCTGGGAGGACTGGAAGGCTCGCTACGAGAGCCGCGGCTACCGCGTCCTGACTCCTGCATACCCCGGCTTCGAGGTCGAGGTCGAGGCGCTGAATGCGGACCCGACGCCCATCGAGGACCTCACGGTGCCGGCGGTCGTCGAGCATCTGGAGTCTGTCGTCTCGCCGATCGAGCCGGCGCCGATCCTGATGGGTCATTCGGCCGGTGGCGTCTTCACGCAGCTGCTGATGGATCGCGGCTACGGCGCCGCCGGCGTCGCGATCAACTCGGCGCCGACCGAGGGCGTCAAGCGCGTGCCGCTGTCACAGATCAGGTCGAGCTTCCCCGTCCTCAAGAACCCCGCCAACCGGCACAAGGCCGTCGGGTTCACCTTCGAGCAATGGCGCTACGTGTTCACGAACACGTTCAGCGAGGAGGAGGCGCGAAGGCTCTACGAGCGCTACCACATCCCCGCGTCGGGCCGCGTCTTCTGGAGCAGTGCGCTCGCGAACATCCATCCGGGGCCCGACGACACGCACGTGGACTACAAGAACCCCAACCGGGCGCCGCTGCTCTTCATCTCTGGCAGCGAGGATCACCTCATGCCCCCGTCGATCCAGCGCTCGAACGCGAAGCACTACAAGGCGGAGGGCACGATCACCGAGGTCGTCGAGTACGAGGGCCGCGCGCACCTCATGCCCTCGCAGACCGGCTGGGAGGAGATCGCCGACTACGCCCTCGACTGGGCGGTCGAGCACGCAAAGGCACCAGCCACGGTGTCGGGAACGACGACGCAGTAGCCGTGCTGCGACGGGGCGGCGGATCGAGGTCCGTCGCCCCTGTTTCTCGGCGAGCTCAGGCCGGTCTTGGTCGGATCGAGAAACACTCCGGTGGGCCAGCGTTCCCTCGCCTGAGGAGAGCGAAGGCCGACCGTGGAGGCCCGGCTCACCGTGTCATGTTCGAAGGTCTCTATGAGGTGGCTAGCCGCCCCACTTCCAGCTTGCACAGGCCAGGGAAGCGGCAACGAGCGCGAGTCGAGCGAACCAGAACTGCAGCATGAGGACTCCTGGTCGACTTGAACGGGGGACCCGGGAGAGATCGGATCAACCGGGTGCACCCGGACCCCTAAAAAGGGGAGCTTTACAAGTCGTATTCCGGGTCGCCGAGCTCGGCGACGAGCGCCGCGACCACCGTCGGGTCGAACTGCGTCCCGGCCCCTAGCTCGAGCTCGCCCACTGCCTGCGCCTGGCTGATCCGCCTCCGAGAGATCATCACGTCATAGGCGTCGGCGGTGGCCAGAATTCGTGCTGGCAGGGGGATTTCCTCGCCGGCGAGGCCCTCGGGATAGCCCTGTTCCGTCCCAGCGCTCGTGATGGTGGAGGACCCAGCCCGACATGGCTCCGAGACCGAGCGAGGTGAGCATGTGCGAGCCGACGGTCGGATGCCGCTCGAGCACCCGTAGTTCGTCGGGCGCGAGCGGGCCCGGCTTCTCGAGGAGCTCGTCGGGGATCGCGACCTTGCCGAGATCGTGCAGCCGGCCCGCGAGCGCGATCAGGTCGCACTGGTCGACGTCGCAGCCCAGCCGCGCGGCAATTCGGGCCGCGAGCCGGCCGACGGACTGCGAGTGAGTGCCGCCGGGCTCATCTCGCGAATCAACCGCGCGGGCAAGGCTCATCGCTGCCTGCAGCCGCGTGGCGCGGTCGGTCGGCGAATCCGCGACGAGGGCGCGCAGTCCCAGTCCGTCGTCAGAGCGCACGTAGACGCTGCCGGGCGCGTGCCGTTTGGCCTGGTAGAGCGCCTCGTCGGCGCGATCGACGAGGCCTCCGGGCGCCTCGTCGTCACGGGGATAGGCCGCGATTCCCCCCGAGACCTTGATGGGCTCGTCGAGGCCACCTCCAGGGCGAGGTCGACGAGCACGAGCTCGACCAGGAGCCGTGCCTGTTCCGGCTCGACATCGGGCAGGAGTAGCGCGAACTCGTCGCCCCCGAGCCGGAACGCCTCGCCGCTCGACGCGAGGCGCGCGCCGACGGCTGCGAGCACGAGGTCGCCGACCGGGTGCCCATGACGGTCGTTGATGTTCTTGAGGTCGTCGACGTCGAGGAGGCACACGCTGACCGGAGAGCCGCGCTTGCTCGGCGGCACCTCGTCGTTGAGGCGCTCGTCGAACCGGCGGCGATTGCCCACGCCGGTGAGCGGATCGGTGACGGCGGCGCGCATGGCCTCGAGTGCCCGCAGCTGCGAGCGCCGGTAAAGGTCGAAGGCGACGAGCGGGCCGAACAGCGCGGCGATGAGGAACGGTGATCGGTCCCACAGGACGACGAGGACGACGCTCAGAGAGATCATGATCGCGAGCGGAGGCTCGTCGTCCTGAGAGTCCGCTTCAGCAGCGCACCGAACGGCTCGTGGCCGCTGCGGGCGACGACGAGCGCGACGAGCACGAGGTCGACCGCGTAGAAGGCTGCAGCTGCAGCCGGCGTGGCGATCAGCGCGCGGTCGAGCGGCATTCGGCCGATGGCCGTCGCCGCCGCACCTCCCGCTGCTGCGGCCAGCGCGTAGACGGAGCTGTTGTACGCGACCCGCACGGGGGGACGCCGCCGGCCCGCCTCGACCGTCAGCTGCATGAGGAAAGCGAGGATGGTCGCAGCCGCCCATCCGTACAGCACGATCGTGCCGACGATGAAGACGCTGGCGAGCGACGTCCGACCGATCGGGATCCCGCGGATCGGAAGCGGAAAGGCCTCGGTGAAAGCGGCGGCCGCGAACAGCGCCAGGAGGCCGGCGAGCGCAGAGGGGGAGAGACCTTCGTCAGCAAGGCTCGCCGCCGCGGCGGCGACTGCGACCGCGGCGCCGACCGTGACGGGAAGCACGATCGAAAGCACCCCGGGGTCTTGCGTTGCGGCCTTCGTCTTGACCTGGAGCACGGCCCGCCTTCCTTCGCTCGGGGGCCGCCCCCGGTTGGTCGCTCGTCTGGGATTCTCTACTCAGAGTAGCGCTCTGAGCAGGTTTTTCCTCCTTTTACTCCACCCAGGGAGGCAGCTCGAGGGCTCGTTCGTACGCGGCGCGGTCGTGGACCGGCTCGCCGTGCGAGACGATGACGTGCTCGAACGGAAGCTCGAGCAGCGCCCGCAAGGCAGGGAGCACGCGCTCCTCGTGCCACGGCGTCCCCCAAACCAGAAGCTCGCCGTCCCGTTCCGTCAGGGCGTCGGCGAAGACGAGGGCTCGCTGCTCCGGGAGCCAGAGCGGGGTCTCGTTGCGGCCCCGGCCGTCGTACAGGGCGACGAGCCCGCCGGGGAGCTCGGTCCCCGGTTCGATCCCCTCGATCTCGGTCTCGTGCCTGTCGCCGGGCCAGAAGAGGTACGGGCCGAACGCGCGTGCGTCGTAGCGGCGGACGAAGAGATCGACGTCGCGGACGTGATCCGGCTTCAGGATGACGACGAGCGTCGGCGGGTTGGCGTCGAGCCGCGCCCAGGCCTCCGATTCTTCGGGCGGCGCGAGTGGATCCAGCAGCGCGACCTCGCCGCCCGACTCGACGCAGGTCGAGGTCACCGGTGGCTCCCAGCCCGCTTCGGGGTCCCAGCCGGGATGCTCCAGGCGCCAGATCCAGAGACCGGTCGCCACATCGCGCACATCGTCTGTCACGGTCCGAATACTTCCAAAGCCGATGATCGCCGACGCCCACAACGATCTTCTGCTCGAGCTCGTCCTGCGCCGCGACGAGCCGAATCCCTTCGCGTCGCACTGGTTGCCGAAGCTGCGCGCGGGAGGGGTGACCCTGCAGGTCTGCGCGCTCTACACCGGCGGCGGGCCCGTGGAGAAGACGCGCGCGGCTGCGGACGAGCTCCTCGTGGCCTTTCGCCGCGTGTTCGACGAAAACGGCGACGTCGCCTTTCAGGTTCGGAGTCGCGAGGATCTGGCCGCCGCGGACGGCCGCATCGGGCTCCTCCTCTCGATGGAAGGCGTGGAAGCGCTCGGTGACGATCCGTCTGCCTTCGCGCACTTCTGGGACGCCGGTGTGCGCATGGTCGGGCTCACCCACAACGTCCCCAACGCCTTCGCCGGCGGCCTGGACGCCCCCGACCAGGGGCTGACCGACCGCGGTCGTGCGCTGGTGGACGACCTGGCCGCTCGCGGAGTGGTCATCGATCTCGCCCACGCCTCCGAGCGGACGTTCAACGAGATCCTCGAGCGCGCGCCGGCGGCGACGGTGATCGTCAGCCATGCGTGTTGCCGGGCTGTCCACGACGTGCCGCGAAACCTCTCGGACGAGCAATTGACCGCGCTGGCGGAACGGGACGGATTCCTCGGGATGATGGCCCTGGCGCTCACCGTCGGCGGCGATGCGTCGATCGAGCGCCTGATCGACCACCTCGATCACGCCGTGGAGGTGATGGGAGCCAAGCACGTGGGCTTCGGTACCGACGTCATCGACCAGGTGACCGAGTCCGAGCTCGCGTTCGGCAACGAGCTGCTACCGATCGTCGTCGCTGCGCGCGAGGCCGGCGGGGGCGGCTCGGCCTCCGCGATTTCACCGGGCCCGAGCACTTCCCGGAGCTGGTCGCGGCCCTCCGGGTGCGCGGCTACGACGGAGAGCCACTCGAGGGCATCCTGTCGGGCAACCTCAGGCGCGTCCTCGGCCGCGCCCTGCCGCCTTAGGTCTGTGTGTCGAGCCCGCTGACGCCCCAGGTGTCGGAGAGGAGGTAGCCCTCGGGGTACGGGTCGGTCGGGTCGACGAGCACCTGCCAGATGCCCGTGATCCAGGCGCTGCCGCGGATCGCCGGCACGATCGCGTCTCGGTCGCCGACCCGGGTCTCCTCCACGATCCGCCCCTCGAACGTCGAGCCGATCGCGGACGCGTGGGTCATCGAGTCGCCGACCTTCATCAAGCCGCGCGCATGCAGGACGGCCAGGCGCGCCGAGAGGCCGGTGCCGGTCGCCGAGCGATCCAGCCTGCCCGGCGCGACTACGACCGCGTTCCGCGTCACCTGGCCGACGCCCTGCCACGGCGCGGCGATCTGGACGATGCTCACGCCTGCGATCTCCGGGTTCTCCGGATGCACGCAGGTCAGCTGCTCGCGTGCGGCGGCGCGGATCAGCTCACCGGCGAGCGAAAGGTCGAACGCCTCCTCGGGCTCGATTGCGAACCCGAGCGCGTTCGCATCGGCGATCGCGTACCACATCCCCCCGTAGGCAACGTCGACGTTCAGCGTGCCCAGCTCCTCCACCTCGAGCTGAGCGTCGAGCTGCTCCACGAAGCACGGGACGTTCGTGAACTCGACGCTCTCGCAGCGCCCCTCGCGGCACCTCGCGCGGGCCTCCACGACTCCGCCCGGGGCCTCGAGCCGGACGACGGTCTCAGGCTCCTGCATCGCGATCATCCCGGTCTCCAACAGCACGGTCACCGTGCAGATCGTGTTCGAGCCTGACATGGCCGGATATTCGGTCGGCTCCATGATGATGAAGCCGGCGTCGCAGTCGTCACGCGTCGCCGGAACGACGAGGTTCGCGTGGCAGGCGACGCTGCCCCGAGGCTCGCGGAGCAGCAGGCGCCGGAGACCGTCGCCCTCGTCGCGAAGCGTCTGCATCTGCTCGAAGACTGTCGAGCCCGTGGGCGGCAGCACCCCGCCCACGATCACGTTGCCGATCTCGCCCCCCGCATGGCAGCCAACGACGGTGATCGAGCGGCGAGCGCGCATGGTCGAGCTCAGGATGCTAAAGCGGATCGATGTGCGTGCCGATCTTCCTAGGAGTTGCAAAGACGGCGTTTTGCAGCGTTTCTGCTACGCTATATCCAAGGGACGGCACCTAGCCGCCCCGTGAGACGGAAGCTTCTCGCACTCCTTAGATGGTTTCGAGCGGTATCGGTCTCGTCCATCAGTCAAGAGGAGTGATCAGTATTTCCAATCAATCTTTTAGCGCGCTCGGCGCAAGCCCACGTGTTGCGGAAGCGCTTGCTGCGCGCGGCATGGAGTCGCCGTTCGCGATCCAGGAGCTCGTGATTCCGGAGGCGATCGCAGGCGTCGACGTCTTGCGAAAGCCCCTACAGGCTCGGGCAAGACCATCGCCTTCGCCGTCCCGCTCGTCGAGCGCACAGATCCAAAGTCCCAGACGCCGTCGGCTCTCGTGCTCGTGCCGACGCGTGAGCTCGCCTCTCAGGTCGCCGGAGAGTGCGCTGCGCTTGCCGGCCCATGGGCCTGCGCGTCGCTGCCGTCTACGGCGGTGCACCGCTCCACGCCCAGGCGAAGCGAGCCAAAGGAGCGCACATCCTCATCGCCACGCCCGGCAGGCTCACGGACCTCGTCGAGCGCAGGATGCTCACGCTCTCCAACATTCGCACGCTCGTCCTCGACGAGGCCGACCGGATGCTCGACATGGGCTTCAAGCCGCAGGTCGAGCGGATCGTCCGGAAGCTTCCGGCGAGACCGCCAGACGATGCTCTTCTCGGCGACGCTCGACGGCGAGGTCGGCGACCTGGCTCGTTCGTTCACGAAGAACCCGTCGCGCTTCGAGTCCGAGGGCATTCCCGACAGGAACGAGGCCGACGTCGAGCATCGTTTCGAGTCGGTGACGGCCGAGGACAAGGTCGAGCGTTTGATCAAGGAGCTCGAAGCCGAGCGCGGTCTCGCGCTGGTCTTCGTCCGGACGAAGCGCGGCGCCGACCGGCTCGCCAAGCGCCTGGCTCGTCACGACGTGGCGGCCATCGCGCTGCACGGCGACATGACGCAGTCTGCGCGCGAGCGAGCGCTCGAGCGTTTTCGCTCGGGGAAGGTCAAGACGCTCGTGGCGACCGACGTCGCCGCGCGCGGCCTCGACCTCGTCGACATCACGCACGTCATCAACTTCGATCCACCTGAGGACGACAAGGGGTACGTTCACCGTGTCGGCCGAACGGGGCGCGCAGGCCGAACAGGCAGCGGCGTCACGTTCGTTACACCTGAGCAGCAAGGCGACGTCAGCCGCGTAGCGGCCCGCCTTGGGCACCGGGAGCAGTTCGAAAACGGAGGGATGCGAACCGCGCCTATGAAGCGCGTGTACACGAGCCGGCGGGGCCGCCGGTCGAAGTGGTAGGGGTGACCACGATTCGAGAGGAGACGAAACGTATGCGCGGGACGATGATCTACTTCAATGAGGAGAAGGATGTCGGTTACATCAGGTCCGACGAAGGTGAGCGCGTGCAGGTTCTGCGGGACAATTTTCTTCCCGGACAGGCACCGGTGGGGCGCTGTAACGGGCTCGAGGTGGAGTTCAGCCTGAGCGACGGCGACGAGCCCGCGGCGCGCGACGTATCGGTCGTCGAGGACGACAATCCTCGGCGCGCACGGCGTCGCTCCAGCCGCCGCTAGTCACGAGGTGCCGCTTTCATAGCGGCGCTTCCGCCGCCCGCGCTCGTCGCGCCCGCTCCGCATGAGGTGAGCTTCGGCCGCGTCTCGGGCACAGTCTCCCCCGGAACGAAGCGTATTCGCGTTTTCGTCGGCGGGCGGCTCGCCGCCGAGAAAGAGCTTCGCCGCCGGCGGTTCGCCGTCGAGGTCGACCTTCCGCGCCGGGACGTCACGATTCGGGTGACGGCGCTCGACGATCTCGGTCGCCGGTCGTCCACTGTCGTCGGCCCTGTGTTCGGGCTCCCTCGAGTCGCTGCGACGCAAGGTGGAGCCCAGGAACGAAACGATCCCGCGCTGTCGCTGGCCGTTCGCTCGTTGGCCCGACGCTTTGCAGGTACATGCGCGATCCTCGTCCGGGATATACGAACCGGGCGAGGAGCGTCGTGGAACGCGCGAGCACCCTTTCCCGCCGCCTCGACCCTGAAGGTCGCGATCGCGGTCGAGCTCCTGCGCTCGCTCCGCATCGTTCCCGCTCCCGGCACCCAGACCGACGTCCTCTTCCGGCGAATGCTCATCTACTCCGACAGCAAGGCGGCCAACAGGCTGCTGGTCCAGATCGGTGGCTCGACGAGCGGGGGCTCGGCGAGGGTCAACGCGGCCATGCGCACGCTCGGGCTCACGAACACGGACATGTACGGCGGCTACATCGTCGAGACCGAACAGGCACAGCCGAGCTTCATCGGCAAGCGGACGACCGCCTGGGACCTGGCTCGACTCGATCGCCAGCTCCATCTCGCAGCAATTGCGAAGGGCCTGCTCATCGCCCGTTTTCGCGGGGAGTTCACGCCGACCGATGCGCGTTATCTCCTGTACGTCCTAGCCCACGTGCGCGAGCCGGGGCGCCTGACCCGGTTCCTGAGCGGCGCGTCCGTGCTCCACAAGGCGGGCTGGATCGGCGTCGCGCGCCATGACAGCGGCCTCGTCTACTGGTCGGGAGGGGTCTTCGTCGCCACGGTCCTGACCTGGAACCCCCGAGGCGTCGGCGCCTCGTCAGACGTCCTCGCCGGTCGGGTCGCCTACGCGGGCCTGAGCCGCTTCGGGCAACTCCTTCAGCCGCGGTAGCGGCGACAGCCGGGCGGAGCAACGTATGTATCGTTCCATAATGTTGTGAGCCATACGAACCCGTTCACCTTCGGCGCGCTCGCGCTCGACAGGGCTTTTACCGATCGTGAGGACGAGCTGCGGGAGCTGGTCGCCGACATGCGAAACGGTCAGGACGTCCTCGTCTACGCGCCTCGGCGCTACGGGAAGTCGTCCCTGGTTCTCCGTGCGGCCAAGAAGGCTGCCCGCGACCAGGTGCTCGTCGCCTACTGCGACCTCATGCGGACCCCGACGAAGGAGCGGCTGGCCGCCTCGCTCGCCCGAACGATCCATGAGGACATCGACAGCGAGCTGGGGGAGGCCGCCGAGCGCGCGGCATCGCTTTTCCGCAACCTGCGCGTGAAGCCGACGATGGAGGTCGACACCAACGGCACGCTGCGTTTCAGCTTCCAGCCGACCCGCCGCCGCACGGCAATCGACGACACCATCGAAGACCTGCTCGCGCTGCCGGGACAGCTCGCCGCCGAGCGCAAGCGCCGGGTCGCAATCATCTTCGACGAGTTCCAGGAGATCCTCGCGCTCGATCCCAAGTACCCGAACCTGATGCGGGCCGTCTTCCAGACGCAGCCGGACGTCGGGCACGTCTACCTGGGCAGCAAGCGTCATCTGCTCGACCGGATCTTCGACGACGAGAACGAGCCGTTCTGGAGGAGCGCGAAGCGGATCGAGATCGGGCTGATCGACCCTGCCAAGTTCGCCCGCTTCGTCCGCAAGCGGTTCGAGGCGACGGATCGGGGCATCCGCGACGAGGCCTTGAACAGGCTCCTCGAGGCCACGCTCGGCCACCCGTACGGCACGCAGGAGCTGGCGTACTTCGTCTGGGAGCTGGTGCCGGAAGGCCGCTTCGCGCATCTGGTGGACGTGGAGAATGCCCTGGGGCAAGCTCTCCGCTCCGAATACAGCCACTTCAGCAAGATCTGGGATGACGCACCTGCCTCGCAACGACTCGTGATGCTCGCTCTTGCCACCGAGCCGACGAGCGCCCCGTACTCCGAGCTCTACTCGGAGCGCTTCGACCTCCCGCCCAAGCCGACACTGCAGACCGCGCTCGAAGCCGTGGTGAAGAAGGAGCTCGTGGCGCGGGGAGCCGGCGGTGAGTATCGGATCGTCGAGCCGTTCCTGGCCGACTGGCTCGTGCGCGAGCAGGAGCGACGCTGATGCAAACCCTGCCCTGGAGCTGGTACACGGATCCCGACGTGCTCCGGCGCGAGCAGGAGGGCATCTTCCGCTCGGCCTGGCAGTACGTCGGGCACGGAGGCATGGTCGCCGAGCACGGCGACCAGTTCGCGGCGGAGGCCGGCGACGTGCCGGTTCTCGTCGTGCGGGACGGCGAGGAGCTGCGCGCCTTCCTCAACGTCTGCCGTCATCGTGGCTCCCAGCTCGTCGACGGCTCGGGCAACGGCAACTCGATCCAGTGCCCGTACCACGCGTGGACGTACGGGCTGGACGGGAGCCTGCGCGCCGCACCGCGTGCCGACCGTGAGGCCGGCTTCGAAGCGGAGGGCCTGTCGCTGGTCGAGCTCCGCCTCGAGACAGTGGGGGCCGCTCCTCTTCGTCAATCCCGACGCCGATGCACCGCCGCTGCTGGAGACCCTCGGGCCGGTGCCGGAGCTGGTCCCGCTCGACGGCCTCGAGTTCCACGTTCGCGACGACTACGAGCTCGGCGCGAACTGGAAGATCGCCTGCGAGAACTACCTCGAGTGCTACCACTGCCCGGTCGCGCACAAGGAGTTCAGCGCCGCGTTCGAGGTGTCTCCCGACTCGTACCGGCTGGTGCCGACCGGCGAGCACGTGCTCTCCCAGTTCGCGCCGTCGAAGGAGGACGGCGAGGGGCAGTTCCACTTCGTGTGGCCGAATCTGAGGATCAACGTCTATCCGGGGCCGGGGAACGTGTCGGTCGGCCCGATGCTGCCGGCCGGGCCCGAGCGGTCGCGGGGCTACCTCGACTACTTCTTCGCGCCTGATGTAGACAAGGGCTGGATCGAGGAGCTGATGGCCTTCGACCGCCAGGTCGGCGCCGAGGATCGCGTCCTCGTCGAGCGGGTGCAGCGCGGCGTGCGGTCGGCGCTGATCCCGCACGGGCGCCTGCTTCCCGAGAGCGAGCAGCTCGTTGCGAGGTTCCAGGAGCTCGTGCGTGCGGCTCTTTAGGAGGGTTTGACGAAATGGATCTGTGCCGCCGGGCCGCGCTGCTCGTCCGAGGCCGCGTCCTCAGTCGCCCCAATGAAGCATTGAGCTCCCTGCGTCCTTGCCTCGGAACGACCATCGCACCCGGAGACGAGTCAATTCCGTCAGACCCTCCTTCGCAAATGGTCTACGAGGCAATATCCTTTCCGCCATGAGGTGGGGGAGCCTCGCGGTCCTTGTGGCCGCACTCGCATTCGCGACGAGCAGCAGTGACGCGGCCGAGCCAAGCGCGCTCGAGCTCGAGTTCGTGACGACTGCGAGCGCTCCCGTCTACATGACGGCTCCGCCCGGGGATACGAGTCGCCTCTTCATCGTCCAGCAGGGTTCGGGGACCAGCGCGCTGATCCGGGTGATGGTCGATGGTGCGCCTGCGACCACGTTCCTCGATGTGACCTCGATCTCGACCGGAGGCGAGCGCGGGCTTCTTCTCGATGGCTTTCGCCCCGGACTACGCGACGACCCGGAAGTTCTACGTCTACTACACGAGAACCGACGGGGCGATGACCGTGGCCGAATACCTGCGTGATCCGGTGAATCCAGACATCGCAGACCCGAACTCCAGGCGCGAAGTCCTTTCGATCCCGCACCCACGCTCCAATCACAACGGCGGACAGCTCCAATTCGGTCCCGACGGCTACCTGTACCTGGCGACCGGCGACGGCGGGGGTGGCGGCGATCCTGATCTCGCCGGCCAGAACCTGGGGGTTCTTCCGGGCAAGCTCCTGCGGATCAACCCGAACGTGGGGCCTGTAGGCGAGCCGTACACCGTTCCCGCTGACAATCCGTTTGTCGGCCAACCCAACGCGCGGCCCGAGATCTGGGCCTACGGCCTCCGGAACCCGTGGCGCTTCTCGTTCGACCGTGGGACGGGCAACCTGACGATCGGCGACGTCGGCCAGGGCGCCTGGGAGGAGATCGACTTCGCCCTGGCGCCGAACGCAGGCCGTGGAATGAACTTCGGTTGGAGCTGCATGGAGGGCCGCCACCTGTACGGCAACTGCCCAGAGCCGCCGAACCACGTTCCGCCCGTCTGGGAGTACTCGCACGGCTCCGGCTGCTCGATCACGGGCGGGTATGTCGTCCGCGATCCTGGGCTGCCCTCGCTCTTCGGCCGCTACGTGTACACGGACTTCTGCTCGTCGGGCTCGAGCTTCGGGATCCGGTCGATCATGCTGCAGTTGCCCGATGGAGTGGGGGACGCCCCGACCGGGCTCACCCGCCCCAGTGTGACGTCGTTCGGCGAGGACGCTCAGGGGCGGATCTACGTGGCGAGCTCCGGAAACGTGCACCGCATCCGCGAGGCGGGGCCACCGCCTCCGCCCCCGCCGCCGCCTCCGCCACCACCGCCACCGCCTCCGCCCCCACCGCCTCCGCCCCCACCGCCTCCGCCACCACCGCCACCGCCTCCGCCCCCACCGCCTCCGCCCCCACCGCCTCCGCCCCCACCGCCTCCGCCACCTCCGCCTCCGCCACCTCCGCCACCGCCACCACCTCCTCCTCCTCCTCCTCCTCCCCACCTCCTCCACCACCGCCGGCGCCGCCGCCGCGCACGTGCCGCGTTCCCAAGCTCCGCGGCATGACACTTGCCGCAGCCCGCGCGCTCATCCGTCGCTCGGGCTGCGCGATGGGCCATATCCGGTACACGCGCTCGAGAGCCCGTCGCGGTCGCGTCATCTATCAGGGCCCGCGCGCAGGCGTGCGCCGTCCCCGCGGCACGCGCATCAGCGTCATCGTCGGCCGGTAAACCGCGCCCCCAAACGGGGGAGTCAGGCCCGCGGCGCTCGCGCCGATGAGAAGAGTGCCCGCACCTGGTATCCGCCGCTTATGGCTATCCGCAACCGCCTAGAGAACTACGTCGTCCGCTCGACCACCGAGCTGCTCGGAGAGCTGCCCGAGGATCGTCAGAGCGAGCTCGGTGAGCTGCTGGGCCAGATGGAAGGTCGCGGCGAGAGCTTCGTCGAGGCCGAGACCAGGATCGAGGAGTTGCTCGCGCGGCTCGAGCAGCGCAGCACCGCCGTCACCGCTCTCGAGGCCGAGCTCTCCGAGTTGAAAGCCCGCGTCGCGCGCTTGAAGCACGAGCTCGAGGAACGCGACCGTCAGGCGAACGACCGGATCGAGGCCGAGCGCGTCCGCGCCGCCGAGCGCGAAGGTCAGCTCCGTGAAGAGCTCGAGTCGCTCGAGCAGCGCAGCACCGCCGAGCCGCAAGGAACCTGGTTCGGCGCGCAGGTGCAGAACAACCCGCGCCCGCTCGGCGCCTAAGCGTTCTCCTACTAGTCGACCTGGCGTCCTCGGTAAGCTCGCAGCCATGGCGACGTTTGCCGACCTCATGGCCCGGGACGTGATCACGATCGAGCCCGAGGACACGATCGGGCACGCCGCCGAGAAGATGGTTCAGAACACGGTGAGCGCGATCGTCGTCGCCGACTCGCCCTATAGCCGCCTGCTCGGCATCATCACCGAGCGCGACCTCACTCGGGCGGTCGCCGGCCGCGTGCACACGAGCGAGGCACGCGTCCGAGAGTGGATGACTGCCGATCCGCAGACCGTGACGGAAACCACCGATCCGGTCGAAGCCGTGCAGATGATGTTGGACGGCGGGTTCCGCCATCTGCCGGTGGTCGAGGGCGAGCGCGCCGTGGGCATCGTCTCCATCCGCGACCTCGCGGAATGGAGCGTCGCAGCCGGGCTCAAGCGGCGAGGCACCTCCGCCAAGCCCTTCGCGAGTTAAGCCTTACTAGCTAGTTGCTCCTTTCGCGACTCTTCCCGCCTCATCAGGCATAGTCCCTAACACACGCTTATTGAGTCAAGCAGTCATCCATCTAGACGTGCTCTTAAGTCGCCTTAAGTGCGAAGCACTTCTCGCGAGTCCCCGCCCCGTGGCGGGGACCCTCTAAGCCGTAGCGAACTCGCGCTGAATGTTCCGCAGCTCGGGCTCGCGCTCGACGAAGGCCGCCACGATCCGCGGGTCGAACTGCCCCCCGACTGGCGGAGAATCTCGTCGCCGGCGTTCTTCCAGGGGCGCGCCATGCGGTACGGCCGGTTGCTCGTCATCGCATCGAGGGAGTCGGCGACGGCAAAGACGCGAGCGCTGAGTGGAATGTCGGTTGCCTCGAGCGAGTCCGGATAGCCCTCACCGTCCCAGCGCTCGTGGTGCGAACGGACGACTCGCAGTCCCTCGCCCTGCAGGAAGGCGACTCCGCCGAGAACCTGCTCGCCGAGGACGGTGTGCGTCCGCATCAGGCGGCGCTCGGCCTCCGAGAGAGGCTCGGGCTTCTGCAGGATGTTGTCCGGGATCCCGATCTTGCCGACGTCGTGCAGGAGGAAGCCGTAGACGGTGCTCGGATCCTCGATCAAGTTGGGCTCGACCGCGCGGGCGAGCGCGGTCGCGTAGCGCTGGACGCGCTGTGAGTGCTCGCGGGTGCCGGTGTCCTTCGACTCGAGCGCGCTGGCAAGCGCGGAGACCGTCTCCATGTAGGCCTGCTGCACGAGGGTGCGCTGTCCGCGCTCGATCTCGAGGATGTGGCGCAGGTCGCGCGCATACAGGATCAGCTGCTCATCCGGGCTCTTCTTCTTCGCGCGGAAGGGAATGCCGTAGAGACCGCCGGCGAGCCGTTCCGTGACCGAGAGCAGCTCGAGTGGGCTGAACGGCTTGCGAAGGAAGGCGTCGGCGCCGGCCGCTTCGGCATTCTCCGAGGTGTCGGCGTCGAGCCCGTCAGCAGGACGACGCCGATCCCGGCCGTGTCCTCGTCGGTCTTCAGCTTCCGGAGGAGCTCGAGGCCGGACATTCCCGGCATGTGGACGTCCAGAACGACCACGTCGGGGCGGTGCGAGGCGACGCGCTTGAGCGCGACCGACGCCGAATCGGCCTCGTCGACCTCGATGTCGAAGACCTCGAATGTCGTACGCAGCAACGTCCGCAGCCCGCGATCATCATCTACGAGCAGTAGTCGCATCAGGCCTCCCATACCTGTCTCATGGACTCTGAGAGCTAATTGTCGGCCGATGGGGCCCAACCCTTTATAGGGAATACTCCTAAGGAGTAAAGGGCGGCGGCGGTTCTATGGTCGGATTCTTGCCTTTGCCGCTGCCGCGGTCGAACGCTGGGGTTAAGATTTTTGGGGCCATGACGCTACCGCGTCCACCCAGTTAACCCCGTCGGTCACGCCGGGGCCGAGCTCCCGGCACCGTCATCGCCGTCCTCCTGGCGATCGAGCTCGTCGACGAGCTCGTGGGAGGGACGTATGCGGCCGCTTGGCCGCTGATTCGTGACGACCTCGGGCTGAGCTACGCCGAGGTCGGGATTGTCCTCGCCGCGTCCGGCTTCATCGGAAGCGCGCTCGATCCGCTTATCGGTGCTGCGGCCGACACCGCACGGCGGCGCGCCGTGTTGCTCGTCGGCGGCTTCACATTCGCGCTCTCAGTGGCGCTCGCTTCGGCCTCCTTGGGCTTCTGGACTCTGCTGCTTGCCCTGCTGATGGGCAATCCGGCGTCCGGCGCCTTCGTGAGCCTCGCCCAGGCGACGCTGATGGACCTTGCGCCGAGCGCCGCGAGCGGAACATGGCCTGGTGGACCTGGCCGGCTCGTTCGGCTACGTGGGCGGGCCCGTTGTCCTGACCGTCGCCCTCTGGATCGGCGTGGGCTGGCGCGGCGCTCTGGCCGGGCTGGCCCTAATGGCGCTTGGCCTGACGCTCTCTGCACGGCGGCTTTCCTCTGTGTTTCACCGCGACGGTGGTTCCCTCGTACAGACCCTGGCCGCGGCACTAAGGGCCTTGCGCCGGCGTGAGGTGCTGCGCTGGCTCGCCCTGCTGGAGGCGGCGGATCTTCTGCTCGACGTCCTCTTCTACTTCCTAGCCCTGTACCTGGTCGAAGTCGCGGGCTGGAGCGTGGTGGAGGCTGCGTTCGGCGTCGCCGTCTGGACCGGCGCCGGCCTCGTCGGCGACGCGCTCCTGATCCCGGTGCTCAGATTCGTCCGCGGGACGACGTATCTCCGGGCGAGCGCGCTGGGCGCTCTCATTTGCTATCCGCTCTTCCTCGTGGCACCAGGGCATTGGCCGAAGCTCGCTGTCCTGGCCGCGCTGGGCCTGCTCAACTCCGGCTGGTACGCGATCCCCATGGCTGGGCTCTACGGTGCGCTTCCGGGGCAGAGTGGAGCGGCGATCGCACTCGGCGGCATTACGGGCTTGATCGGTGCATCAGGTCCCGCTCGCCATCGGCATCGCTGCACAGATCGCGGGTCTCGGACAGACGATGTGGACGCTGCTGGCGGCGCCGCTGATCCTGCTCGCATTGACGCCGCGACGCTAGTCCGCGGTCGGGACGTCCTCGGCGTCCAGCCGTTCGTGTCTTCGGGGTCGGGAACCGGTGACTCCGGAGGGCTCGTCGTTGCGGTCGTCTTCGCGAGGCGTCGGAAGTATCCTGATCGTCCATGCGCGTCATTCTTCCTGACTTATCCGAGCTGGAGCTCCCGGAAGGGGCAACGGGCCTCGACGCGGCTGCCGCGATTGGGCCAAAACTGGCCCAGGAAGCCGTGCTCGTCCGTGCGAACGGCCGTGTCCAGGACGTACGGCTCCCGCTCGAAGACGGCCAGCCGATTCAGATCCTGACGACGCGCGACACGGAGGATCCGGATGCGCTCTACGTCCTCCGCCACTCCGCGGCCCATCTGCTCGCCGAGGCCGTCCGCCGCCTGTATCCCGGCACCAAGATCGCAATCGGGCCACCGATCGAGCACGGCTTCTACTACGACTTCGAGTTCCCGGAGCCGATGGGGGAGGAGGCGCTCGAGAAGATCGAGGCGGAGATCCAGCGCGAGCTGAAGGAAGGCCGGTCCTGGGAGCGGCAAGAGGTCGCCGCCGACGAAGCCAAACGCCTGTTTGCCGAGCAGGGCGAGGACTACAAGGTCGAGCTCGTCGATACCGCGGAGGGCGACATCTCGCTCTACACGCAGGGCGACTTCACCGACCTCTGCCGCGGCCCTCGCCTCCAGGACTCGAAGCCGATCAAGGCGATCAAGCTGACCGGGCTCGCCGGGGCCTACTGGCGCGGTGACGAGAACAACACGCAGCTGACGCGGATCTACGGGACGGCGTTCTACTCGCAGGCCGACCTCGACGCGTACCTCGAGCGGATCGAGGAGGCAAAGAAGCGAGACCATCGGCGGCTGGGGGTCCAGCTCGACCTCGTTCACTTCGACGAGCACTCGCCCGGGTCGCCGCTCTGGCACCCGAAGGGGATGGTGATCTGGAACGAGCTCGAGAAGATCCGCAAGCGCGAGAACGACAACCGCGGCTACCTCGAGGTCAAGACGCCGATCATCTACAACGAGGAGACCTTCATCACCTCGGCCAGCTTCCCGACGTACGAGGACCTGATGTTCAAGCTCGAGGTGGACGATCGCCGCTGGGCGATGAAGGCGATGAACTGTCCCGGGCACATGCTGCTCTTCGGCAGCAAGCTGCGTTCCTACCGCGAGCTGCCGCTGCGGTACGCCGAGCCGGCCCCTCTGCACCGCAACGAGATCGCGGGCACGCTGCACGGCCTGCTCCGCGTCCGGCACGTGACGCAGGACGACGCCCACATCTTCGTCAGCCAGGATCAGATTCAGGACGAGATCGCCGGGGTCGTCGACTACGCGAACTATCTGTACGGCCTGTTCGGAATGACGGCCTCCGCTCAGTTGGCAACGCGGCCCCCCAACAAGATCGGGACCGACGAGCAGTGGGACATGACCGGAGGCTGCGCTGGAGCAAGCGCTGAAGCTCAACGAGATCCCGTACGAGATCGCCGAGGAGGAGAGTTCGTTCTACGGCCCGAAGATCGACCTCTTCATGGATGACGCTCTCGGGCGTAAGTGGCAGATGGGGACGATTCAGCTCGACTCGCAGATGCCGTCGCGTTTCGGCCTCAAATACGTCGGGCCCGACAACACGGAGCACGACCTCTACGTCATCCACCGCGCCCTCTACGGCTCGTTCGAGCGCTTCATCGGCATCCTGATCGAGCACTACGGCGGCGCCTTCCCGCTCTGGCTGGCGCCGGTCCAGGTGCGGATCGTCCCGGTCGGAGAGGATCACCGCGAGGCGGCGAACGCACTGGCCGAGAAGCTCTCCGGCTTCAGGGCGGAGGTGGACGACTCGGACGAGACGGTCGGCAAGCGAATCCGTAACGCAGAGGTCGAAAAGATCCCGTACGTGGTCGTCTGGGGCGACAAGGAGTCCGAGGACTCTCTGGCCGTGCGGGAGCGCGGTGGGGAGCAATCGACCAAGTCACTCGACGAGCTTCTGGCGGAGCTCGGAGACGTTGCTAAGGTGTGAGCCTGCAAAGCAGGGGCGAAACTGTTCCTCACCTCCGGAGCCGAGAGCTCATCGGAGGTTCGACCGAGTGAGGTTGGAGAGAAACGGGCCGCTGCTTTGACAGCGGTTCTTGTCGTTTGAAGAAGGGAGCTTTTAGCTTGGTGAAGGGCTTTTGAGGCCACGGCGCAATTTCGAGCCGCCCCGGCCGACCGTCCCGCATTCCAGGATCAACGAGGACATCCGCGCCGCGAACGTACGGCTCGTCGACGAAGACGGCTCGCAGATCGGGGTCAAATCGACAGACGAGGCGCGGGAGTACGCATACGGGAAGAACCTCGACCTCGTCGAGGTCGCCGCGCAAGCGGATCCACCCGTAGCGCGGGTCATGGACTACGGGAAGTACCGCTACGAGCAGGAGCAGAAGCTCAAGCTCGCGCGGAAGCATCAGATTTCCATCAACGTCAAGGAGATCAAGCTCAGACCCAAGATCGGCGTTCACGACTACGAGACGAAGAAGGGCCATGTCGTCCGCTTCCTGAAGCAGCGGGCGAAGGTGAAGGTCACGATCATGTTCCGGGGGCGGGAGACCACCCACCCGGAGCGCGGGCGCGACCTACTCATGCGGCTCGCTGAAGACGTCAAGGAGATCGGCCAGGTCGATTCGCCGCCTCTCCTAGACGGACGGAACATGGTCATGTTGCTCGGGCCGACCAAGAACGCGGGAGTCACAAATGCCAAAGCAGAAGACACACAGCGCAGCAAAGAAGAGATTCAAGGTGACCGGGACGGGCAAGCTCCTCCGGAGGCGGGCCATGAAGAGCCACTACCTGAGCAAGAAGTCCGCGAAGCGCAAACGTAGGTTCCGCCGCGACCAACCGCTGAGCCCGACTGACACCCGCGAGGTCAAGCGCCTCCTGGGAGGGAAGTAATGCCGCGCGTCAAGCGTTCGGTCGCGTCACGCAAGCGCCGCAAGAAGGTCCTCGACCAGGCGAAGGGCTACTACGGGTCGCGCCACTCCCGCTACAAGGTCGCCAAGGAGCAGGTCGAGCATTCGCTCGTCTACGCCTACCGCGACCGGAAGAACAAGAAGCGCACGATCCGGCGGCTCTGGATCATGCGCATCAACGCGGCCGCGCGCGCCGAGGGGCTCTCGTACAACCAGTTCGTGTCCGGCTGCCGCAAGGCGGGGATCGAGCTCGACCGGAAGATCCTGGCCGACCTGGCCGTTTCCGATCCGGCCGCGTTCGGCAAGATCGCCGAGCAGGCGAAGGCCGCGCTCGAGCCCGCAGCAGCTGCCAAGCAAGACTGAGGTCAGCGCGACGTTTCGCCGAGCAGGCGGAGCACTGCGCCGTCTCCTCGCCGCTGTACGCGGATCTTTGCCGCCGGTTCGCCGACGACCCGTTGCCGGCGAGATCGTCGGCCCGGAGCCGTCATGGATATGCCGCTTCGGCTGCTCGGGGGCCTGCACTACCTCGTGCTCGGGGGTGAGGCCTCTTGGGACGACCCGCTCGACGCACACCGGGAGTTCCTCTCCGAGTTCGTCCGCGAGCAAGGAGTGCAGACGAACGAGTTCCAGCGCGCCTGGGTTCTGACCCCGCTGTTCCTCCGTATTGCAGAGCGGCCCGGCGCTTCGTCGTTCGACCTGTCGAGCTGGGGGCGAGCGCCGGGCTGCTGCTGGATGAGATCGCTACCGTGTCTACGAACAGGGGGAGTGGGGGCCTGAGGCTCGCCTGACGCTCTCGGGAACCGAACGCTGGCCGGTTCGAGCCGACCTGCTCGAGCAGGCGCCATATGTGGGACGGCGAGTCGGCGTCGACCTCGCGCCATCGATGTGACGAGTGAGGAGTCTGCCCGTCTGCTGAAGTGCTTCGTCTGGGCCGGTCGGAGCAGCGGCTGGAGCGCCTCGACCAGGCGATCGCTGCGGTGCGCGAGGAGCCGCCGGAGCTCGTTCAGGGCGACTACGTCGAGTCTTGCCCGACCTTTTGTCCGCTCGAGGGCCGGACGCCCTGACCGTCGTCTTTGCGAGCGCGACGCTCGCTACGTGGGCGACGAGGGTGTGGTGCGCATCGTTCCGCCTTCGACGCGGCCGGTCCGGGCGGCCCCTCGTCTTCGTGGCGCAGGGAGCCCGCGGAGCGGCGTACGTCACTGGGGACTGCGGATCGTGTACTACCCGGGCGCCGAGCGCGAATACGCGGGCGAGGCGACTACCACGCTACGTGGCTGGACTGGCAGCTGTGATCACCTCGGCGACGAACCCGAAGCTGCGTCTCGTGCGGCGCTGCTCGAGTCTCGGCGGCAGCGCGAGAAAGAGGGTCTCTTCGTCTGCGAGGGAGAGGATCTGGTGCGCGCGGCAAAGAGGCGGGCGTCGAGCCCGTCGAGTTGTTCGTCGCGGGCGAGACCGTCGAGCCCGAGCTGCTGGCTCGCGTCTCCACGTTGGCCCACCCGCCGCGCGTATCGGGATCTACCGGCGCGACTCGCTTCCTGGCGGGGTCGAGCCCGTGTGCCTGGCGCTCTGGCACGTGGCCGATCCCGGAACGTGGGCACGCTCCTGCGCAGCGCCGACGCGTTCGGCGCGTCGCTCGCCTTGTCACCGGGCTGCGCCGACATTGCCGGCCCGAAGACGCTGCGCGCGTCGGCCGGAGCCGTGTTCCGGGTGCCGACCGCCGGCTTCGAGGAAGCGCGGGGTCGCAGGATCGCGCTCGTGGCGCACGAGGGTCGGCCGCTGGCGGAGATCGAGCACGAAGTTCCGATCACCTTCGTCCTCGGGGCCGAACGGCAGGCTTGCCCGAGGACGTAGTCGCTGCCTGCGACGAGACGGCGTCGATCGCGATCACGCCGCACGCCGAGTCGCTGAACGTCGCCATGGCGGGGACGATCGCGCTCTACGAATTCCGGCCCGGATAGACTCGAAGACATGGCCAAGATCGCCGGTGTGTGGACATCGCCGGCCCGCAAGAGCGGGCGCATGGACGGCCACGAGCGTGTGTGGGCGATCGCCGGGCAGGGCTCGAAGGCTGCGCGCCCTCCATCCACCCCAGCGCGAGGTCCTCTTTGCGTCGCTCGAGCACCTGCAGTCGGTGGGCGTCGAGCCTGGCGCGATCCGCGAGAACCTGACTGTCGAGGGCGACGACGTCGAGAAGTGGCCGATCGGCCAGCCGCGTGCGCGCGGGTGGTCGCCGTCTTCGAGATCACGATGGTTTGCGACCCGTGTCATCGCATGGACGAGCTGCGCCAGGGCCTGCGCGCCGAGCTCGAGGGCAAGCGCGGAATGCTCGCCAAAGTCGTCGAGGACGGCGAAGTAGCCGTCGGCGACGAGATCGAGCTGCTCTAAAAGCCCTTGTCCAACTCCACCATGTCCGGTGCCAGGCACCGGACATGGCGCCTTCGCCGCCCCAAAGCGGCTCGAGAGCGGAACCCCCCTCGTGGAGTCGAGGCCGGGGCCCTTTCGAAGCCACGGCCGGGTGCCAGGCACCAGACGGGGCTGCTTACCCCCCGCCGCGCTGCGAGCGACGAAGATCATGTCCTCGCCGCCGCGATAGGGGCTGCGGTCGAACCAGCCGTAGCAGGCTTCGAGCTCGAACCCGGTCTCGGCGAGGAGCGTCTGCCACTCGCCGGCCGAGATCCAGGCCAGCGTCATCGTCGTCGCTCCCGCGGGGCCGCGAACGGAGAGGGTCAGCGTGCGAGCCTGCTCGTCCCAGTCGGCCCGCTCGTCGATCCCGGGCTCGCGCTCCAGCCAGCGACCGTGGGTCTCGGCGATGTCGTCGGGCTTCGGCTCGAAGACGTCGAACACGAGCCGCCCGCCTGATCCAAGCAACCGGTGCGCAGACTGGAGCGCCTGCCTGCGCGCCGAGTCGTCCGGCAAGTGGAGGTAGGAGCGAAACGGGCAGAGAACCGCGCGGATGCCTTCCGTGGGGTCGACCGGCGGTTCGCGGAAGTCGCCCAGCCGCAGATCGATGTTGACGCCCGCAGCCTCCGCTCGGCGCCGGCAGGCCTCGATCATGCCCGTCGAAGAGTCGACCCCGATCACGTGGGTCCCGGTCTCGGCGATCGGCACGGCGATCCGCCCGGTGCCGACGCCGAGCTCGACGATTGCGCCGCCGGCTTTTCGCGCCTCGGCGACGTAGAAGCCGACGTCCTCGACGACGCTTCTGCTCCAGGGGTCGTAGAGCTCAGCGATCGCGTCGTACGGGCTGGCGCTCATCCCGGCTTGCGCGCCACCCAGACGAATTCGCGGCTGTCCTCATCGAAGGGCCCCGCTCGAAGTCGCCGTAAAGCGCCTCCACCTCGAGGCCGGCGACGTCGATCAGGCCCAGCCACTCGTTCTTCGTCGCCCACCAGAGCGAGATCTGCGGGCCGGAGTCGAGCTCGATGTCGACCCGGCTCTCATGGGGCGCCTGCCTCACCGTGTGCGGAACCGGCTCCTCCTGATGCTGCCCGTGGAGCCGGCTCGCGATCGCATGGTCGAAGACGAACGCGTTCCAGGCGAACCTGCCTCCCGGCTGCAGGCTCGCGGCGACGCGGTCGAAGACGCGGCGCTTGTCGGCCCACGTCGGCATGTGCAGCAGCGACCGGAACGGCGAGTAGACGAGGGCGACGGGCTCCTCGAGCTCGAAGTCGCGCATGTCCTGCAGGCGGAGCTCGAGGTCGACGCCGCTTCGGCGGCGCGCTCGCGGGCGATCGCCAGCATCGCAGGCGAGAGGTCGATCCCGACCACGTGCTTGCCGGTTTCCCGAGCGACCGGGATGGCGACGCGCCCGGTTCCGACGGCCACCTCGGCCACGGGCCGTCCGCCTCGCGCGCGAGCTCGACGTAGAAGGGCACGTCCTCGGTCATGTGCTCCGACCACTGGTCGTAGATCGGCGCGAAGGGGTCGTACTCGCTCATCGGCCCATTCTCGCGGTAGTGTCGCGGAGTGGACGCAGAGGCCCTGAAAAGCGAAGCCCTGGGCGCGATTGGCAGCCGCCTCGACGGCAGACGAGCTCGACGAGCCCCGCGTCCACTACCTAGGGCGAAAGAGCGAGCTCAAGCAGGCCCTCCGCGGTGTGCGCGACCGCGAGAGCGGGATGGTGCTGAACGCTGCGCGCGAGGCGATCGAAGAAGCCGTCGCCGAGCGGGAAGCCGCGCTCGAGCGGGCACAGCTCGACCGTGCCCTCACGGAGGACGTTGTCGACGTCACGCTCCCGGGCGACCCGCTCCCACTCGGCCATCTGCATCCGGTCACGCAGGCGCGCAGGGAGATCGAGGACGCCTTCATCGGCCTCGGCTACGAGATCCGAGACGACCGCGAAGTCGAGACGACGGAGTACAACTTCGACAAGCTCGCCTTCGACCCGTGGCACGCCGCGCGCTCGCCTCGGGCGACGTTCTTCTTCGACGAGCACCGCGTCCTGCGGACGGAGACCTCACCGTCGCAAATCCATGCGCTGGAGGAGGGCGAGCCGCCGATCTACATGGTCTCGATCGGCCGCTGCTACCGGCGCGACGCGATCGACGCGACCCACTATCCGATCTTCCTCCAGTTCGAAGGGCTGGCGGTCGACCGCGGGCTGACGCTGGCCGACCTCAAAGGGACGCTGCTGCACGTGATGCGCGCGATCTTCGGGCCGGATCGCAAGGTTCGATTCCGCACGCACTACTTCCCGTTCACGGAGCCGTCGATCGAGCCGGACGTGTCCTGCGGGATCTGCGGCGGCGAGGGCTGCCGCACCTGCCGCTACTCGGGCTGGCTCGAAATGGGCGGCGCAGGGATGGTCGACCCGCGGGTGTTCGAGAACGTCGGGGTCGACCCCGACGAATGGTCCGGGTTCGCCTTCGGCTGCGGGATCGAGCGGGTCGCGCAGCTGAAGTTCGACTTCCCCGACATCCGTGCCCTCTGGGAGGGCGACCTGCGAGTGCTGAGGCAGTTTTGAGAGTCCCGGTCTCCTGGCTCCGCGACTACGTACCCGTCGAGATGCCTCTCGACGAGCTCGCCACGCGCCTCTCGATCTCGACCGCCGAGGTCGAGGGAGTCGAGCGGCGAGGCGTGCCGGACGAGAACGGCAACCTCGGCCTCTTCCGCGTCGGCAAGGTGCTCGAGGCCGAGAAGCACCCGAACGCGGACCGGTTGCAGCTCTGCCGGGTGGACGTGGGGGAGGGCGAGCCGCGCCAGATCGTGTGCGGCGCCTGGAACTTCGGCGCCGGCGCGACGGTTGCGGTCGCGCTCCCGGGCGCGGTGCTGCCCGGCGGTCTCCAGCTCGAGCAGCGCAAGGTGCGAGGCGAGCTCTCCGACGGGATGATCCTCGCCGAGGACGAGGTCGAGCTCGGCTCGGACCACTCGGGGATCATGGTGTTGCCGGAGACCGAGCCGGGCACGCCGCTGGCGGACGTGCTGCCGCTCGTGGAGGAGATCTTGCTGGTCGAGGCGACCGGAAACCGCCCGGACCTGCTGTCCGTCTACGGTTTCGCGCGCGAGATCGCCGCGCTCTACGACCTCGAGCTGGCCCCGCCACCCGGCGAGGACCCGCAACCGGAGGGCGACGAGCCCGTTGAGATCGCGGTCGAGGACCTCGAGGGCTGTCCGCGTTACATCGGCCGGCTCTTTCAGCAACGTCGAGGTCGGCCCCTCGCCGATCTGGCTCAGGTCGCGTCTCGTGGCGGCCGGAATGCGCCCGATTTCGAACGTCGTCGACGTGACGAACTACGTCATGCACGCGCTCGGGAACCCGCTGCACGCTTTCGACCTCGCGACGCTGAAGGGCGGCAGGATCATCGTGCGCCGTGCGCGGCCCGGGGAGACGATCCGCACGCTCGACGGCGTGGAGCGCCGGCTCGAGGAGAGCGACCTCGTGATCGCCGACGCCGAGCGGGCTGTCGCCCTCGCGGGGATCATGGGCGGCGAGGAGACCGAGATCGGCGAGTCGACCAGCGACGTCCTCCTCGAAGCGGCGAACTTCGAACCGACCGGCCTCTTCCGCACCTCCGAGCGGCTTCGGCTCCGGACCGAAGGCTCGAATCGCTGGGAGAAGGGCGTCGACCCGCATCTGGCCGACCAGGCGGCGAAGCTCGCCACGCAGTTGATCGTCGAAACAGCAGGCGCACAGTGGGTCGGTCACGTCGACGTGCAGGGTGACCTTCCCGAGCGGCCTGTGATCCGGTACCGGCCTGAACGTGCCGACGAGCTGATCGGGCTCTCGACCCCGGTCGGCGAGCAGACCGGCTGGCTGGAGCGGGTCGGTTTCGAAGTGCGCGACGACCGATGTCGCTGGCGCCGACCTGGCGAGCACGCGACGTCACCCGAGAGGTCGATGTCGTCGAGGAGGTCGCACGGTACGTGCTCGACGACGTTCCGTTCACGCTCCCGGCCCGTCGTGAGATGTTCGGCGCGCTCACTTCGCTCCAGCGGCTGCAGCGGCGGGTCCAGGACATCCTCGTGGGCCTGGGTTTCACCGAGACCTACACGCCCTCGCTCCGGCCGGACGATCGCGATCCCGAAGCGTTGCGGCTACCGGAGCCCATCTCGGCCGAGTTCGCCGTCCTCCGGACCAGCCTGCTGCCGAGCCTCGTGGACGCCGTCCGCCGCAACGTCGAGCTCGGAGCCGGGGAGATCGCGCTCTTCGAGGTGGCGCGCGTCTATCTCCCCGCCGGCGAATTGCCACAGGAGCGTCTGCACGTGGCCGGCATCGTCGAGGGCGGCTGGAGCCGGGCGAAGGGCACCGTCGAGACGCTCTACGCGGCGCTCAAGGCTGAGCCCGCGTTCCAGCGAACGGAGGACGAGCTGCTCCACCCGGGCAAGGCGGCGTCGCTCGGAGAGGCAGGCATCGTCGGCGAGCTACATCCGGCTGTGCTCGAAGGTGTCTGGGGGGCCTTCGAGCTCGATCTCGGCGAGTTGCAGGCCGCCGCCGACGACGAGGTGAGGTTCACCGACGTGATCACGTATCCAGCGGTTCACCAGGACCTCGCGTTCACCGTGCCCGAGGAGGTCGCGGCCGGCGAGTTGGTGGCCGCAGCCCACGAGGCGGCCGGGCCCGAGCTGCGGGAGATGCGCCCCTTCGACGTCTACCGCGGCGACCAGGTCTCCGGCGGACACAAGTCCTTGGCCTTCTCGGTGCTGTTTCAGTCGTCCGAGCGCACGCTGTCGGATGAGGACGCGGCCGGCCTGCGCAAGAAGATCGTCGACGCGCTCGCGAAGCGCTTCGGCGCCGAGCTCCGCGCCTAGGCCCTTTACGGCGAGCGGTCGACGAGCGCCTTCAGGACGGTGCGCTCGATCTCCGGCTGGTGCTCGATCAGGCGCTTGAAGTTCTGCCGGGTGACGACCAGCGCCCGAACCGGCGAGGTGGCGGTGACCGTGGCGGTGCGCGGCGTGTCCCTGACGAGCGCAACCTCACCGAAGAAATCGCCGGGGCCGAGGTCGTTGATGTGGGCGCCGTCTTGCGCCACCGAAGCCGTGCCGTCGATGAGCACGAAGAACTCGCGACCCGGAGATCCCTCCGTGGTCAGCTCTTTCCCGTCGGCGATGTCGATCTCGTCCGCGATCGCCGCGATCTCCTGGAGCTCTCCCTTCGAGCACTGCGAGAACAGCGGGACCTTCGAGATCAGCTCCGTCTTTGCGTCTTTGCCAAAGCGCATGCTCGTCTAGTCTAAATCCGAACCGAACAGAAAGCCGTAGTACAGAAGCTTTGTCGCATCGGCCTGCCGCTGTCATCGTCGTCGCCATCGTGGCCGTGCTCGCGGTTCTGCCCGCTGCGGCAGCGCCTGCGCAGCCGCGTGAGACCCTGAGGGCCGAGGTCGGCCCGGGCTTCACGATCTTCCTCCGCCACGCCGACGGCAGGGCGGTGACGCAGCTCGAGGCCGGCGAGTACGCGATCGTCGTCGACGACAAGGCGATCGAGCACAACTTCCATCTCCTCGGAGCCGGCGTCGACCAGTTCACCTCCGTGGAGAACGTGGAAACCGCGACCTGGACGGTCGTCTTCGCCGACGTGCAGATCTACCGCTTCCAGTGCGATCCGCACGCGACGACGATGAGAGGAAGCTTCAAGGTCGGGAACGTGCCCGACCCGCCGCCTCCTCCCGTCGTGCGTCGCCTGACCGCCAGCGTCAGCGCCACTGCGATCTCGGTGAAGACCTCCAGCGGCGCGAAGGCGCGTGCCGTCGCCGCCGGCAGCTATCGCATCGCCGTTCGGGACACGTCGAAAACCCAGAACTTCCATCTCACCGGTCCTGGCCTCAACCGGAAGACGGCGGTTGCCGGCACAGCCCGGGCGACGTGGAGCGTGCGCCTGCGCGCTGGGAGGTACAGCTACCGCTCGGATCGCGAAGCGGCGCCTGAGCGGCTCCTTCACGGTCAGGTAGCCCTCTTCGCAGGCTTGATCAGGCCTGCCTTCGGCCCACCGGCCGCACGGATGTCAGCCTGACGGTCGAGCTCGGCGTTGAGCTCGGCTCCGAAGAGGATCGCCCACGCCGTGTAGTTGAGCCAGAGCAGCAAGATGATGCCGCCGGCCAGCGAGCCGTAGGTCGTGGAGTACGAGCTGGTGAACGAGGTGTAGAGGGCGAAGAGCCCCGAGAGCGCGAGCCAGATGACGGCGCCGACGAGCGAGCCCGGAGTGATCCATTTCCAGCTGCGCTGGTCTCTGTTCGGTGCGAGGTAGTAGATGAGCGCGAACAGGAGCAGGACTGCGACGAATGCGAGTGGCCAGCGTACGAGGTTCCAGACCCACTCGAAAGCGCTGCCGAGGTGAGCCTGTTCGGCGATCGCTTCGCCGAGCTTGCCGCCGAAGACGATCAGGAGCAGTGTGCCCGCGGTCACGATGCCGGAGGCTGCGACGAGCACGATCGCGATCAGCCGCACTCTCCAGAACGGGCGCGTCTCGACCCGGTCGTAGGCGCGGTTGACGGCCTTTACCACCGAGCCCATCGCGCCGCTCGCAATCCAGACCGCTCCGAACGCGCCGACGACGACCGCCACGACGGAGCCGCCTTTGCTCGAGTCTTGCTGGAGCTGCTCGATCAGGTCGGTGACCGCTGCGGGCGCGACCGGGTTCAGGAAGTCCTGCAGCTCGTCATAGGCGCCGACCAGGCCCAGCAGGCCGACGAGCATGACGATTGCGGGGAAAAAGGCGAGCAGCGAGGAGTAGGCGACCTGTTGCGCGAGACCCATGCAGTCGTCGGCCATGAACTGCTTGCCCGTTCGCTTGAAGGCGGCAATCCATTCGCCCGCGCTCAGGCGGTGCGGCCCGGCCGGGACGTGTCCGACTGGCGCCCGGTCGTTAGTCGCGGTCGACAAGGCGGAAGCGGCCGAAGCGCGCCTTCTCGCTGCCTTCGCGGCTTCGCCGAGCTAGGAGGCGCGCGGTCGCGCCGGCCCCGCCGGCGACGAAGAAGCCCGCGGCTAGCGCACCCGCAGCGAACAGGGGGAGCTTCCGGCGCAGGTTCGCCTTCATCTCCGTGATCTCACCACGGAGCTCGTCGACAGCCTGCGCGAGCTGCTCGCGTTCCGCCTCCACCTCGCGCCGGGCTAGCTCTGTAGCTCCCGGCTTGCGGCTAGTGGGGGGTGTCGACACGACCTTTGAGCACCTCCCTGGCGAGTTGGGCCTCGCGAATCGCCTGTTCGGGAGACAGGGGGGTGCCTTTCTTGAGGCGGTTGACCGCCAGGGCACCGAGGACCCCCGTCACGAGCAACAGGAACAGCGTGACGGTGAGCAGGGCCAGCCACGTGTCCATGAAAGTCGCGAGCGCGGCGGCAATCGTCGCGAACAGGAAGCCGATGGCGTAGAGGGCGACCAGGGCAGCACCGATCCCGAGCCCGACGCCCAGCCCGATAGCGACGGTCTTCTTCTTCAGCTCGAGGGCGGCGAGCTCTTTCTCGAGCCGGAACCACGTGCTGGCGTGGCCGGCTACGTTCTTGACGGCGGCGCCGATGCCGCGGCGATCAGTCTCTTGGGTGGGCATGGCCCCTCCAGTCGAGGACCTTGGCGAGGACGATGCCCGCCACGAGCGCCGCGCCGATGACGATCAACGGGTTCGGGCCGCCGGGGCCCTTCGGCCTCGGGCGGTTGCCGAGCTGGGGCCCCGCGGGGGCAACGGTGCCCTCGCCCGGTTTCTGATTCGTCGGCGCCTCGCCCTTTGCCCGCTTGACGATGAGGCTCGGCTTCAGCTTGCGGAGGAACGCTGCGTCGTCGGCGAGCGGCTGGGCGAGCTTGGCGCTCAGGCCGCCTTCAGTGGCCGCGCGGTCGGCGAACTCCTGGAGTCGCGAGGCGGCGCGGTCGATGACTCGGTCGGCTTTCGTCAGCGTCATTTCTTGATCGGTGGTTCCTCGCCGGTCAGGAGCCGCCAGACGCGCGAGGCGGTCTTCCTGGCGACCATCGTCGCGGCGGCGGCCATGACGCCGTAGATCGCGGTCCATAACAATTTGCGCAACACGAGGGTGACGTTACCCGTCCTGAGCGGCAGCGCGAAACCTGCACGCATACTTATTCGTGGCTATGCAACAGGCCCGGGAGCTCGACAAGGCGGCGCGGCAGAAGCTGATCGCCAGCGTGGTCGCCCGCAAGCGGATCGGGACGCAGTACGAGCTGCTCGAGGCGCTCGCCCGCGGAGGTTGCCGTGTGACCCAGGCAACCGTCTCGCGGGACATCCGGGAGCTGGGGCTCGAGAAGACGCACGACGTGCTCGGGCGTCCGCGCTACGTGGCGCCACAGCAGAGCAGACGCGGAGAGCCTCGCGATGCGCTTGCGGGCGTGCTCGCGCAGTTCGGGCGCAGCGCGACGGCGGCGCAGAACATCGTCGTCGTCCAGTCGGAGCTCGGGTCCGCGCCCGCCATCGCCCGCGCCCTCGACCGGCTCGGCCATCCGCGCATCGTCGGGACGATCGCGGGCGACGACACCTGCCTGGTGATTGCGCGGGACGCGCGCGATGCAGCCGCGCTGGCCGACGAGTTGGGCGGCACCATCGGCGGCTAGCGAGCCGCCGCAGAAGTCACACATTCGGCACGGAACCGCGACCCACGCGCGCGGATTTGCCCGCTACGATCGCTGTGGGGAGGAGGTTGGCGGTACCGAATCAAACGCGGCGCCGCGGCTCTGCTCAGGCCGGCTCGGGTGGCTCGTGCTCGTCGAGCGCCTTGGCCTCGTCCGAGCTGATCGAGAGATGGATCCGACCATCGTCGTCGATCTCCGCCACCTGGTCCGCGGACACCATGCGAGGCTTGCCGAACAGGTGGGTCGAGACCAGGAGGCCGCTGAAGATGTCGCCCTCGCCTTCGACCTCCTCCACCTTGCCGACGTGCTCGCCGTCCGAGCCGACGACCTCCCAGCCCTTCTCGATGAGTAGCCAAGACACGGGCTGCTCGTTCAAACCGCCCGCCCCTCGGCGTACCAGACCGGCCCCTGCGTGGCTACGTGCTCCGTGCCGGAGAGCACGCGCAGAATCCTGAGCTCTCCCCGAATCCCTTCCTGGTCGAGGCGCTCGAAGCAGCGCCTGGTCATTTCGGGAGAGGCGCCATAGCCTTGCAGCCGCGCGACCCGGAAACGCAGGACCGGCTTGCCGCCGAACCGCGCCGGGTTGACCGGCGCCATGAGAAGCGCCGCCCGCTCGAGCCAGTCGCTCGAGACGAGCTCGACCTCCGCGTAGATGTCGCTCCAGTCGGCCGGGAGCGCAGCCAGAGCCTCGTCCCAGGCCTCGGCGAGCGAGGCTCGCGAGATCTCGGCCCGGGTCTCTGCCTCGTCCGTGCCGACGAGCTCGAGCTTCCCTCCGACACGCGCCTCGTCGAGCCGGGGCAGGAGGCGCTCGACCGCATCCGGAGACGGCCCGGCACCCCGGCGCGCCGCGTAGAAGCGCACCGTCTTGCCGCGCAGTCCGGGATTGATGGCCCCGAGCAGCGCCGCCGCGCGCTCCGCCTTGCCCTCGTCTTCGGCCGTCAGCCGGAAGTGCGCATGGCCCCAGTTCTCGGGCAGGTCCCGCTCGATCTCCCGCCATTGTCTGACGAGCTTCACGGGCTCGAACCGTACACTGCGGGGGCCGTGGCGAAGGTCGAGAAGAAGGGGTCCGCGTCCAAGGAGCAGCTGCGGGAGTTCTTCCGCGAAATGCTCCTCATTCGACGCTTCGAGGAAAAGGTCGAAGAGCGTTTCCGCGCGGGCGAGCTTCCGGGCTTCCTGCACGTCGCGATCGGCCAGGAAGCCTGCGCCGTCGGCGTCTGCCGCGCGCTCGAGGAGGGCGACGTGATCGCCTCCACGCACCGTGCGCACGGGCACACCCTCGCCAAGGGCACCCATCCGAACGAGGTCATGGCCGAGCTCTACGGAAAGATCGAAGGCTGCTCGCACGGCTACGGCGGGTCGATGCACCTCTACGACGTCGAGCGCGGCAACCTCGGTGCGAATGCAGTCGTCGGCGGCGGCCTGCCGGCGATCGTCGGCGCCGCGCTCGCCTTCCAGTTTCGCGACGAGCCGCGGGTCGGAGTCGCGTTCTTCGGCGACGGAGCGACGAACATCGGCACCGTTCACGAGGCGCTCAACATGGCGCAGCTCTGGAAGGTTCCGGCCGTCTTCGTCTGCGAGAACAACCACTGGGCGGAGTCGACGCCGGCCAGCCAGCACCTGCCGATCGAGGATCTGACGAAGCGAGCCGTCGCGTACGGGATGGAGGCGATGCGAGTCGACGGCCAGGACGTCGAAGAGGTCTTCCAGGCCGCGCACGCCGCTCTCGACCACGCGCGCGAGGGCCGTGGCCCCGTCTTCCTGCTCCTCGAGACGTACCGGCTGACGGGCCACTACATCGGCGACCCACAGGTCTACCGGCCCGAAGGGGAGCTCGACGAGCTGCGAGAGACGCAGGACCCGATCACGAAGCTCCGCGAGCGCCTCGGCCTCACGGACGAGGAGTTCGAGGAGGCCGACCGCGAGGCGCACGAGCTCGTCGAGGCATCGGTGGAGTTCGCCAAGGCCGGGACCGATCCCAAGCCCGAGGACGCTCTTAAGAACGTCTATGCCTGAGCTCAGCTACCGCGAAGCGATCCGTGACGCGCTCTCCCAGGCGATGCGGAAAGACGACGACGTCTTCATCATGGGCGAGGACATCGCCGAGATGGGCGGCTCGATGGGCGTCACCCAGGGCATGCTCGACGAGTTCGGGCCCGAGCGGGTGCGCAACTCGCCGATCGCCGAGATGGGGCTGGTCGGCACAGGCATCGGAGCCGCCATGCAAGGCATGCGGCCCGTCGTGGAAGTCATGTACGAGGACTTCCTGACCCTCGCCGCCGAGCAACTCGTGAACCAGGCGGCGAAGCACCGCTACATGTCAGGTGGGCAGCTGAAGGTGCCGCTGACGGTGCGCACGCAGGGTGGAGCAGGCTGGTCGCCCGGCGCGCAGCATGCCCAGCAGCTCGAGGCCTGGTTCGTGCACATCCCCGGGCTCAAGGTGCTCTTCCCATCCACCGCCAGCGACGTGCGCGGCCTGCTCTGGTCCGCGATCTACGACGACAACCCCGTCGTCTTCTTCGAGCACCGCACGCTGTACGGGCTGAAGGAGGAGGTGCCCGAGGAGCTGGAGCCGATCCCGATCGGCAAGGCGCGCGTGCACCGGGAGGGCGAGGACGTAACGGTTGTCGCCACGGGCCGGCTCGTGCACGAGGCGCTGTCCGCGGCCGAGGAGGCCGAGCAGAGCGGCGTCTCCGTCGAGGTCGTCGACCCGCGCACGCTGCAGCCGCTCGACGAGGAGGCGATCGTCGAGTCGGTCAAGAAGACGAACCGCTGCGTCGTCGCCCATGAGGCCGTGACGCGGATGGGCTTCGGCGCCGAGGTGGCCGCCATCGTCCAGCACCAGGCGTTCGACTGGCTGGACGCGCCGGTAGAGCGCGTGGGGGCGACGTTCACGCCGATCCCGTTTGCGCCCGTGATGGAGGAGTTCGTCGTCCCGCATGCCGAAGACGTCCTCGAGGCAGTCAACAAGACCGTGGGGCGCTAGTGGCAGTCGACGTCAGCCTGCCTCGGCTCGGCCAGGGAATGGAGTCCGGCACGATCGTCCGCTGGCTGAAGCAGGAGGGCGACCAGGTCGAGAAGGGCGAGGCGCTCTACGAGCTCGACACCGAGAAAGTGACGCAGGAGGTCGAGGCCGACGCCAGCGGTGTCCTGCTCAAGATCCTCGCGGGCGAGGGCGAGGAGATCGAGGTCGGGAAGAGAATCGCCGTCATCGGAGAGGCCGGCGAGGAGGTCGACACGAAAGAGGAGCCGACCGAGGTCGCCGAAGGCGAGGAGCAGGAGGAGGGCTCGCCCGGGCCGGCGCGCGAGGAGGAACGCGAACGGGGCCGCGAAGCGTCGGCCGCGGAGCAGGATGCCGAGGTCACCGAGCAAGCGGCGTCGAACGGGGGCCGCCTGAAGGCGTCGCCGTTGGCCCGTCGCATCGCGCGAGAGCGCGGCATCGAGCTCAGCTCGCTCACCGGAACCGGCCCCGAGGGTCGCATCGTGGCGGAGGACGTCGAGCGTGCGGCGACGTCGCCCGCGCATGCCACGGTTGGCTCGGCACCGCTCGAGGCGGAGGTCGAGAAGCTGTCCTCGCTTCGGAAGACGATCGCGCGCCGTCTGACCGACGCCTGGCAGGCACCCGCCTTCCAGATCTCGATGTCTGCCGACATGACTCGAGCGCAGGAGCTGCGAGAGCGTCTTCGCGACGAGGGCGTGACCGTGACCGACGTTCTGACGAAGCTCTGCGCGATTGCTCTGCTCCGGCACCGCCGGTTGAACGCCCACTTCTCCGACGACGAACTGCGGATTTTCCCGAACGCGCACGTCGGGCTCGCCGTGGCGACCGAGCGCGGGCTCCTCGTCCCGGTGCTCCGCGAGGCCGAGCGCAAGTCGCTCGTCGAGCTGGCCGCTGAGCGCAAGTCGCTCGTCGAGCGGACGCGTGAGGGCAAGCTCTCCCAGGACGACCTCGAGGGCGGCACGTTCACGATCTCGAACCTCGGGATGTACGGCGTCCAGCAGTTCATCGCCGTCCTCAACCCGCCGCAGGTCGCGATCCTCGCGGTCGGGGCGATCGAGCAGCAACCCGTCTGGCAGGGCGACGCCTTCGTTCCGCGCCCGCTCATGTCGCTGACGCTGACCTGCGATCACCGGGCGGCCGACGGAGCGGAGGCCGCCGAGTTCCTGCGCACCGTGAAAACGCTGATCGAGGAGCCCGGGCTGGCCCTGTGATCCGCGTCTGGTACCTCGTTCGCGACTTCGCGGCGGCCCGGGCCTTCTATACCGGCACGCTCGGCTTCACGGAGACGTACGTCGACGAGGAAGGCGGCTGGGCCAAGCTCCAGCGCGGGGAGATGAGGATCGCGATCGCCGAGGGCGAGCCGCAGGAGGACGGAGGCGTGGCCGCAATCGACGTGGACGACGTCAAGGCCGAGGCCGAGCGCCTTCGTGGCGAGGCCGTGAACGTCGGCACCGTGCTCGAGCTGCACGACGAGGTGCGGGTGCTCGACATCTTCGATCCCGACGGCAACCGCCTCCAGCTCGTGGAGGAACTCCGCGCGGGATGATTCGGCCGGGCACGCCGCAGGACGCCCGCTTCCTGCGAGACATGCTCCGCCACGCGTACTACTGGCGCTCGCCGGAGGAGCTGGAGCGCGGCGTGCACGCGATGAACTACGTCGAGAACTGGGGGCGGCCGGGCGACGCAGCCGTCATCGCGCTCGACCGCGGGTTCCCTGTGGGGGCCGCCTGGTACCGGCTCTTCAAGGAGAACCGCCGCGGCTACGGCTTCGTCGACGAGGCGACGCCGGAGCTGTCGATCGCGGTCGTCCCGAGCCGGCGCGGCCACGGCATCGGCGGGGAGCTGATGACGGCGCTCCTCGATCAGGCGCGAAGCGAGGGCTACAAGACGATCTCGCTGAGCGTCGCGAAGGACAGTCCCGCGATCGGGCTGTACGAGCGCTATGGCTTCGCCAGGGTCGACGAGCGCGACGGCGCAGTGACCATGCGCGCCGACCTGTCCGACGCTGGATAGGATCGAACCATGGACTCTGACGTCGCCGTTCTCGGCGGAGGCCCGGGCGGCTACACGGCAGCGATTCGCGCCGCACAGCTGGGTGCGAAGGCCGTCTGCATCGAGAAGGAGCCCGAGCTGGGCGGCACGTGCCTGCGCGTCGGGTGCATCCCGACGAAGGCCTGGGTGCAGACCGCGTTCGCGATGAAGGAGGCCGGGGAGACGTTCGGCAAGCTCGGCGTCCAGGTCGGCGAGCCGCAGCTCGACTTCGGGACGGCAAACCAGTGGAAGGATCAGGTCGTCAAGCAGATGACGACCGGTGTCGCCGGGCTCTTCAAGGCGAACGGGGTCGAGTGGGTCAAGGGCACCGGGCGCTTCAAGGACGCGAACACGATCTCGGTCGAAGGCGGCGAGGACGTCACGTTCAAGCACGCGATCATCGCAACGGGCTCCTTCCCGCTGCGGCCGCCGATCGAGGGGCTCGACTCGGCGCGCTGCGTCGACTCGACGGGGCTCCTGGCACGGACCGAGATCCCGCGCCATCTTGTCGTCCTCGGCGGCGGCATCATCGGCTGCGAGTTCGCGTCCATCTTCCGCCGCTTCGGCTCCGAGGTGACGATCGTCGAGATGCTGCCGAAGCTGATCCCGCAAGAGGACGACGACGCTTCGGCGGAGCTCGCCAAGCAGTTCGGAAAGCGCGGCATCACGCTGCACCTCGAGAAGCAGTGCAAGAAGGTCGAGGAGACCGGCGAGGGCCTACGGGTGCACTTCGGCGAGGGCGAGACCGTGGACTGCGACCTGATGCTCGTCTCGGTAGGCCGCGGGCCGCTCGTCGAGGGGCTCGGGCTCGAGGACATCGGCGTCGAGTTCGACCGAGGCAAAGGCATCGCCGCCGACGAGCGCCGACGGACGACGGTCGAGCACATTTACGCGGTGGGCGACTGCGCCGGTTACTGGCAGCTCGCACACACGGCGTTCCGCGAGGGCGAGGTCGCTGCCGAGAACGCGATGGGGCACGACGCCGTCGTCGACAACCGAGGCGTGCCGCGGCCGATCTACACCGATCCGGAGGTCGCCTCCGTCGGGCTGACCGAGGCGGAGGCACGCGAGCAGTACGGCGACGACGTGGCGACCGGGATGTTTCCCTGGATTGCGAACGCGCGTGCGGTGATGCAGAACGAGACCGTCGGCTGGGTGAAGTCGATCCACGAGACGCGCTACGGCGAGCTGCTCGGGATCGTCATGGTCGGCCCGCATGTGACCGACCTGATCGAGGCGGGCGTGGTCGCGCTGGACGCGGAGGCAACGGTGGAGACAGTCGCCGACGGAATGGCCGCGCACCCGACGCTCTCCGAGGCCGTCAAGGAAGCCGGCCTCGTCGCGCTCGGCCGGGCGATTCACCTGCCGCCGAAGCGGCGAGCCAAAGCTCAGGCCTGAGCACCCCGCAGAGCAGCACGCGTAGCGGGGTAGCCAAGGCCGTCACCCCCACCCTGGGTGGGGAGGCGGGCCACCCGCCACCCACGGTGAGCGTACCCAGGAAAGTCGCGCCGCACAGCACAAAAAGACCACCAAAACCCGCAAAACCGCGGCACACTACGACTAACGGCCGGTATCCAGCGGTACCGCCCGACCGTTCTACCTACGTGACCATGCGCACACACCGCAAGTTCTGCCCAGAAACGGCATCCACCGGGACGTGACGCCTCTCCTCGCGCAGCGACCGTCCCGCGCCGACCGCGCATTCGAGCGGCTGTACCAGAAGCACGTGCACGCGGTCTACCGCTACGCGCTGGCCGTACTGCACAACCAGGCCGACGCGGAAGACGTCACCCAGATCACCTTCCTCTCGGCCTACCGCGCGTTCACCCGGGGCGAGCGCCCCGACCTGCCTCACAACTGGCTGATCAAGATCGCCCACAACGTGTGCCGGCAGCGCTTCCGCGACTCGCAGCGCCGCCCGCAAGAAGTCGCCTTCAACGTCGAAGAGACCCACGCGGCTCCGAGTCTCGACGAGGACGTGCCGACCGCGGAAGAGATTCGCAACGCGCTCGGCGTCCTCAACTTCAACCAGCGCGCCGCGCTCGTCATGCGGGAGCTCGAAGGCCGCTCGTACGCCGAGATCAGCGAGGTCCTCGAACTGTCCATCTCCGCCGTCGAGACGCTCCTGTTCCGCGCGCGCCGTGCGCTTCGCGAGCAGCTCGAGGGTGGCCTCACCTGCGAGCAGACCGAGGTCACGCTCTCGCAGCTGAACGAAGGCAGTCTCGCCTCCTCCGAGCGCGGTCGGCTCCGCGCGCACCTGCGCGAGTGCAAAGACTGCGCCTCGCTCGAGCGCCGCAGCCGAGCCCAGCGCGCCGCTCTGAAGAGTCTTGCCGCCGCACCATTGCCCGCATCGCTCGGCTCGTTCCTGGGCGCCGGCGCCGCCGGCGGGGCGTTTGCCCTCGGCGGCGTCGGCCTGGGCGTCAAGGCAGCGGCGGTGCTGGTGGCCGGCGTGGTCTCGGCCGGAGTCGGCCACGAGGTCGTGAAGGCAGCGGCCGGGGACAAGAAGACGGCGGCGAGCAACCAGCCGGTCCTCGTGAGCGGACGCAACTTCTCGTCCGTCTCCGCGCTCACGGGTGGGCGGGCAGCCGCCAATCCGATTGCCGAGCGCACGAGCGCGAGCGGTGAGCAGCGCGGGCAGACCCGACTCGCCGATTCCTCGTCCCGCAGGCGCCTCCAGGATGGCGCACCTGCGGACGCAGGCTCCCAGGCGGGGTCTTCTGGCGGAGCAGCCGCAGCGCAGACACCCACGGGTCCCGTCACGGCCACGACAGGGAACCCCGTCAATCCCGTCCCGATTCAGATCCCCACTCTGCCTCAGCTTCCACTTCCTCCGCCGCCGCCGCTCCCACCGCCTCCACCGCTCCCACCCGTTCCACCGCTTCCACTTCCTCCGCCGCCGCCGCTTCCGCCGCTTCCACCGCTCCCACCCATTCCACCCATTCCTCCCCTTCCGCCACCGCCACCGCCGCCGCCAGGGCCGTAGCGCTCCGAGGACTGGGGTCGTCTGCGGCGAGAAGTCCAAACAAGCGAATGACAGCGCTCCTCTCACAACGGCCACGCGCGGACCGCGCGTTCGAGCGCCTGTACAAGCGCCACGTCCTCGACGTGTACCGCTACGCGCTCGTCGTGCTGCCGACGCCACAGGACGCCGAAGACGTTACCCAGACCACGTTTCTGAACGCCTATCGCGCCTTCCAGGGCGGCGAGCGCCCCAAGGCGCAACGCAAGTGGCTGATGGGAATCGCCCATGAGGTCTGCCGGCGCCGCTTCCGCCGGACGTCCGGTGGCTTCGAGGAGGTCGAGCTCCATGACGCCGCCGCCGTCGCCGTCCCCGATGAGGAGGGGCCGACGGCCCAGGACATCCGTCGCGCCCTCGGGCGCCTCGACTTCAACGAGCGCGCCGCCCTCGTCATGCGTGAGGTGGAAGGGCGGTCGTACCAGGAGATCGCAGAGTTCCTCGAGCACTCGCTGAACGAAGTCGAGACGCTCGTCTTCAGCGCGCGCCGTGCCCTCCGCGAGGAGCTCGAGGGCTCTTTCACGTGCCACGAGGCCGAACGCGCAGTCTCGCGGCAGCTCGACGGCCTCTTGCCGCGTTCGGAGCGCGCCTCCCTGCGGGAGCATCTGCGCGAATGCGAGGACTGTGCCGACTTCGCCCGCAGCCAGGACAGCCAGCGGACGGCTCTGCGCCGCTACGCGATGGTCCCGCTGCCGAGCTCGCTGGCCTCGTTCTTCACCACCGGCGGTGCCGACGAGGACACCTCGCAGGAACGCCGCAAGTTTTCGGCGTCCCCGGAATCTTTCTAGGCATAGGCCCGGGTAGGGAACCCCTTCTCCGTTGCCCGGCTCCTCTCTCCAGGAAGGGAGCGCCGCTCGTTCGCGAGTGGCGCTCCCTTCAATACGTTTGGGCGACCCCGGGGCGGGTAGCCTCCTCAGCATGGGAATCTTGAACAAGCGAAACGCCCTCCTCGGCTGGGCGGCCTGGACCGTCGGCAAGAACGTGATGAAGGTCAAGGCGCGCACCGCCGTGCCGGGGCGCGCGAACGATTCGATGCGCCCCAACAAGGGCGCGATCGCTGCCGGGCTCTTGGCCGTTGGCGGCGCACTGCTCTTCTGGCGCCGTAAGCGCGACGACGAGCCCGCGTAGCGCGTTGGCCGACTCGCGCCCGGTCGCGCTCGTGACGGGCGCCAACAAGGGCATCGGTTTTTCGATCGCCGAACGGCTACAGCAGGAGGGCTACGCGCTCGGCTTCGCCACGCGCACGGACGACGACGAGAGCCGCCAGGCCTACGAGACGCTGAAGGCCGGCCCCGCGGAGTGGGTCTGGGGTGACCTCGCCGACCCTGACGTGCCGCAACGGCTCGTCCGCCAGGTGGCCGAGAAGTTCGGCCGCTTCGACGTTCTCGTCAACAACGCGGGGCTGTCCACCGCGAAGCCGGTGCTCGAGCTCACTGCTGAGGACTTCGACCGCACGTTCGCGGTCGACGTCCGCGCCGCGTTCCTCGCCTCGCAGGAGGCGGCGCGCGCGATGGGAGAGGCGGGCGGCGTGATCGTCAATGTCACGAGCGTCCACGAGCACGTCCCGAGGCCTGGTTTTGCCATCTATGCGGCCGCAAAAGCCGCCCTCGGCATGCTGACCCGCGGGCTGGCGATCGAGTTGGCGCCGACGATCCGGGTCGTCGCCGTTGCGCCCGGTGTGATCGCGACGAAGCGCAACGTCGAGGCCCAGGAGCTGGGGTCGGAGGTACCGCTGGGCCGCCCCGGCGAGCCAGAGGAAGTCGCCGAGCTCGTCGCCTGGGTCGTGTCCGATTCGGCCCGGTACGTGACCGGCACGAGCATCCTGATCGACGGCGGGATGGCCTTGCGAGTCGTCGATCGGCCGGCCGGCTGAGTCGATCTTTGCTCTTTGCGACAAGTTCCTCAGGAGCCGATTTTCGAAGTGCGCAAAGAGCGCGAGTTTCGTTGTTGACTCGTGCCCCGAGACCTCGTAGGTTGCCTCTTGCACCGAGCACGGAGCGCGAGTAGGTCGAAACTGAACCGAGCGACCGTAGGCGGAAGCCGAAAGTTGATCGGTTGAGTGGACGAAAGCGCAACCGGCTCGGTGAGTTTTTGGTCCGGGCCCCGCAAGGGGCCCGGATTTTTTTGTTCCTAGTCGCCCGAAGTGCGTTGCATTTCGGGCGAGTCCGGGCCCCGTAGGCCCGCACCACTTCGCCAGGCGATGGCGCCGACGGCGAGCAGGGCCAGCTCCACGATCGTGATCGCCAGCCGGTTCAGGATCGTCGCGCCGAGCGCCACGCCGTCCGGCACGACCGCGACCAGGAGGCCGTACGTCGTGGCCTCCCGCACTCCGAGCCCGGACGGCGTGATGATCGAGAGCACGGCCACGATCGCCGCGACCGCGGAAACCCCGGCCAGGTAGGGAATGTCGCTCCAATCCGGGTCGCCGCCGACCGAGCGCAGCAGGAAGAAGACAGCCGTGCCGCCGACGAGCCAGGTGCCTACATAAAAGGCCGTCACGCCGAGGAGCGTGCGCCAGGGCAGAGGCGGGAAGTCGGAGCCGCCGAAGGGCCTGAGCACGCGGCGCGCGAGCGGAGTGAAGACGCGAGGGTGCAGCCCGATCACGCAGATCACCGTGAACCCCACCAGCGGCGCGATGGGCGCGTCCTCCACCCCGAGTGCCGCGAGCGAGGCGAAGAAGATGAGCACGCCGGCGACCGCCGACAGCCCCGCCTCGAGCACGACCGAGGCCAGGATCAGGGCCGTGTCACGGATGCCGACACGCCGCAGCGCTGCGACCCGCGCCGCCGGCACCCAGACCGCTCCCGGGATGTACTTGGCGAGGATCGATGCCATCTCCGCCTGCAGCGCCAGGAAGTACGGGATGCGGAGCCCCCAGGCGCGGAGGATGCGCTGCCAGGCGATCGTGAAGAGCAGGTAGTAGGCAGCGAGGATGGCGAGCGCGATGCTGAGGTCGACCAGGTCGGCGTGACGTAGCCGGGGCCTCGCCTCCTCCCAGGCGTCCCTGAACGCGTAGCCGAGTGCGCCGAGGAGCACCGCGACCGCTGCGAGCTGCAGCCCGACGACGACCCACCGCCGCCGCCCGAGTGCTCGAAACGCCTCGCGGGCTTTCATCCGCGGAGTTCTACACTCGTGGGGTGATCGTCACGCTGCACGTGGCCACGGGAGCTGCCGCAGGAGCGCTCCTCGGTTCCCGCACAAAGGCCGTCGCGGCCGGTCTGGTGCTGCACGCGCTCGGCGATCGTATGCCGCATCACGACATCAACTCGCAACGGTTCGAGATCGGCAGCGGCGTGGCCGCAGTCTGCGCACTGGCCCTACGTTACGGGCCGACGAGCCCGGCTGTCTTCGGGGCTCTGGCTGCCTCCGCGCCCGACATCGAGCATGTCGTGCCCCTCCCGCAGCCAGGAGGAAGAAAGCTGTTCCCGTCGCACCGCGTCGAGGGTTGGCACCGAGCCGGCGGCGTCCCGGCGTGGGCGCAGCTCGTGGCCGCGGGCACGATTCTCGGGCTCGTGCTCTTGCAGTCGTCCGGCCGGAGCGCTTGACTTCAGCCACTCGCAGCAGATGAGAGGAGACACATGAAGGGTCAAGAGAAGCCGAAGAAACTGCAGAAGAAGGTCGCGCAGAAGTCGCTCAAGGAGAAGCGCGCCGAGAAGAAGAGCAAGAAGAACAAGCCCACGACGTACTAGTTGCTTTAGGCCGGCGTTCCTTCCTCGCCGCCGACGCGACTGACCTCCACGACAACGAGGAAGCCGACGGCTGCGCCGATCACGACGCCCGCCCCACGGGCGCCGGCAACGTCGAGCGCTCCCAGCAAACCCCAGGCGACGAGGTAGGTCCAGCCCGCGAACGCGGCGCCGTAGACCAGGGCCAAGCCGAGCTCGCGTCCGATCGGCAGGAAGCCGAAGAGGTGTCCGCTGCCGGCTCGCGGTTCGCTCAGCAGACCGCCGGAGCCGAGCTCGAGCCTCTGCTCGAGCTGTCTGGCGCGCTCCACCGCTTCCGCGTAGGTCTGGGAGTTCCGCAGCTCGTAGACCAGGATGCCGAGCGTGGCGACGAGGCCGACCACGCCGATCGCCATCAGCTCTGCCGCCGGCCGCGCGGTACCGAAGAAACCGACGGACGCGCCCGCGATCGTCGGGACGAAGGCCAGCAGCTTGAAGCGGATGTCCGTGAGCGTGCGCAGTAGCTGCTGCGTCTGGTCGTAGTCGAGCCGCAGACGGTCGTCGGCGTCCAGTGCCATCGCTACCTGTCGACTCCCGCGAGGCTGCGCATGGCGGCGATGCCGGGAAGGAAGAAGTAGGCACCGCCCTTGACTGATACGAAACGTGGCACGTCGGTCACGCGCTCGCGGACGCTATCGGACTGGACGGTGAACGTCCCGCCATACGGCTGTGACGGCGCCGTGACGGGATCGGAGTCGTCGTAGAGCCCCGCGAACTTGGGGCTGTTCAGCCACGTGTTGTTCACGAACTCGAACTGCCGGGCGATGTTTCCGTTCAGGCAGATGAAGTGCAGCCCGTGCTCGTCGTCGGCGGCAACGGCGTCCCGGCGCAGCGCTTCATCCGGCGTCACCCCCGATCCGTACTCACGGCCGCGCCGCAGGATCCGGTGGCGACGGTTGATCTCCCACGACTTCGCGGTCCCGGGCTTTGGGTCGAGCGAGTCGCGCGGGTTCGCTCGGCGAATGTGCGCGCCGACCGGGCAGCGCGAGCCGTCGCGGTCGTACCGGTGATACGCGAAGTCGTTGGCGTGCGCGAGCAGAGGGTCGTCGTCGTCGGGCGAGAGGGCAAGCGGAGCACCGCTCGGCCAGCGTCCGACCATCTTCGCCGCCAGCCGGGTGCGGCGGTCGGGATCGGAGCTGCCGTCGGCTCTCTTCGTGGCCTGGTCGAGGAAGCTCCAGAAGGCGCGGACGTCCTGGCGAAGCTGGCGGAAGACGAGGTAGCTGCCGTTGCGAGCGAGATCCGGGCGGGCGTCGAGCAGTGGCTTGTCGGTGTAACGGCCGTACTCGTTCGGATAGCCGAGCACGAACTCTCCGAAGCGAAGCGTGGTCTCCGGCGGACCCTTCTTCGACAGCCCCTCGATCAGCGGCTGGGAGACGCCGTCATGAAAGCCGAACGGCTCGCGCTCGTCGAGATTGGAGGTGCCGAGCCTGGCCAGGACCCGCAGGCCCGCGTGTTCCGACTCCAGCGCGTCCAGGCCCGCCTCGTCGTCGGCGTAGAGGAGGAGCATCGCGTCGACCTCCGGCGTGCGCGGGCCGCCCCAGTCCCAGTGCTCCGGCGCGTTGACGTCGACGTCGCCGAGATTCCGGCTGCGGTGCGGGGCGGTCATCCCGTCCGCGAACTCGTTCGAGAACAGGTGGACGGTAGCCGCGTCGAGACCGAGCTTCTGGAGCCCGGAGCTCGTCAGGGCGACGTGTACCGCGCGTCCCTGGGGGCGCTCGTCCGCGCGGGTGACCGCGGCCGCGACCGTGCCGAGCCAGCCCTGCCCGGCGGAGGGGTCGTCGATGCCGAGGAGGACGAACCGCGCCGCCAGCAGCTTGGGGTAGCCGCGCGCGACGAGCCCCTGCACGTCGTGCATCTCGGGCGTCGTGCTCACAATGCCTGCACCCAGCGCTGGGTCGCGGCGTCATCCAACTCGCCGCGGAGCCCGGCGCGAATCCGCTCGTTGTTCCCGGCGTTCGCGCACGAGAGCCGGCCGTAAGCGGAGAACCAGACCCGCGTCGGCACCTGGTGCAGCCGCAGGTAGTCCTTGAAGGCGAGCTCGTCGCGGGCGCCGTCCCGGATCAGCCAGTTCGCCCGCGGATAGCCGAAGCCGTTGCTGAAGACGATGTTCAACCCCCAGGCGATCTTGTCGATGAAGTCGTCCATGTAGCTCTCGAGGCTGCCGTCGTAGTTGCTGGCGAAGATCACGCGGCGCTTGTCGTCGAGGAAGATCCAGCGCGCGAAGTGAATCGTCTTCACCCCGGCCAGGTTGCCGCGGTTGAACACGTGCCTCGTCACGTAGTTGATCCCCATCAGCACGGCGATCAGCGTCAGCCGCCGGAAGAGGCCGGGCTTGACGAAGCCGATGGCCGTGAACGGGTTGTGCACGAGGTGGTCCTCGAGTGCGGCAAGCTCTTGCACGAGCTCCGCGGGAGGCTTGTCGTGCGGCGGGTCGTCCTTGCGCTCGTGGATGCGGAGCAGGACGAGGTAGATGGGCAAAGCGAGGAGGATGAGCGGGAGGAAGAGGAGCACCAGCAGCGGCATGGCGATCGCATGCACGAGCTCGCGCACCCGGAAGCCTAGGTCGAGGCCGGACGGCGGCTTCAGCGCCCAGCGGAGCGAGCGGTCGGACTCGACGTGCTTCTGCACCGCGCGCCTGACCTCGTCCGGCTCCTTCGTGCGCAGGCCGTCGGCGCCGTCGAGGAACTCCTCGAGCCGGTCCCGCAGCTCGGACTCCTCGCGGATCTGCCGCCGCGAGCGGCCGATCGTGTTCACGTAGAACGCCTGCTCCGGGATCCGGTGGAGCTGCAGGTAGGCGAGCCGCTCGTCGCGCGTCCTCCGTCGGAGCTCCGGATAGCCCTCGCAGTGCTCGAAGAGCTGGTCGATGCCCGCACCCGCCAGGTCGACGAGCTCGCCGAGATGCCGCTCGCGCGAGATGTCGAGGTCGCTCAGGTAGAGGAGCTGCGCCGGCAGCGGCTTGCCGTCGAGGTCGGTGGCCTCGTCGAGGAGGACGAAGCGTGCGAAGTGGACGCCGTCGAACCTGTTGAAGTCGATCACCGAGTCGTTCGCGACCCCGTCGCCCATCGACTCGAGCAGCTGCCTCAGGCTCTCGACCTTCTCGGTGGGGACGTTGGCGGAGAGCGTCAGTGCGACCTGGTGCGGCATCGGCCGCGCTCAGTCCGGCTTGGCCAGCGCGAAGTGCAGGATCATGGTGCGCCCCCAGAAGACGAGCCCGAGATAGACACCGGGCGAGATCTCGCGGATCTCGTCTCTGATCTTCCTCGCTATGAACGACGTCTTCGAGTAGTCGAGGACGATCGTCTCCTGCTCGTCGAACCAGCTCGCGTCCTTGTAGACCTTGGCTCGAACGGCCTTGATCCCGAAGGGCAGGATGAGGTTGCGGAGGTCGCCTTTCGCCGGGTCGAAGACCTTGCCCTGCCAGACGAGGAGCTGCGCGAACTTCTTGACCGGCGCTGCGACCTCGGTGCCCGGGGCGACCAGGACCGTGCCGTCCATCTTCCCGACCGGGATCTCGCCGGGGGGACTGCTGCGGAAGAGCGCGGCGAGCTCGTCCGGCGACTTCTCGAGTAGTTGCGGCACATCGACTGCAACTGCCATCAGTTTCGCTCCCTTCGGCAGCAGTGGGGAGTCGGGCCGCCCTGCGAACCTAACAGGGTTCGACCCGTTGACGCGTTCTGCGGAGAATGCTTACATCGGTCGCCCGTCCGCGGCCAGCGGGGCAGTTCGCTCACCGTCAGCGAAAGGAGCGTCCGATGCCAGGCTCGCGGTTCTCGTCTCTGTTCGACGGCCTCTCCGAGAAGGTCGACCAGCGAATCGGGTGGCACCGCCTGCCGATGCCCGTCGGACTGCTGACGCTGATCGGTCTGCGCGACCGGCTGCGCGCGCAGAACCTCTACGACACCGGCCGCGGCACGACCGACGGCCCCGCGGCGCCGCCGGACGAGCGCCAGCTCAACGCGCGCACGATCGACGGCTCCTACAACGACCTCGACGATCCGCTGATGGGGACGAAGGGCAGCCGGTTCGGCCGCAATGTCCCGCTCCGGTACACGAAAGCCGAGGCGCTAGAGGAGATGCTCGACCCGAACCCGCGTCGGATCAGCCGCGAGCTCCTGACGCGCGACGAGTTCCAGCCGGCGACGACGCTCAACCTGCTGGCCGGAGCGTGGATCCAGTTCGAGGTGCACGACTGGTTCAGCCACGGCAAGGGCGAGCCGAAGAAGCCGTGGGAGATCGAGGTCGCGGACGACGATCCGTGGCCTGATCATCCGATGAAAGTCCAGCGCACGCGGACCGACCCGACCGCCGACCCGGACGGGCCCGCGATCTTCCTCACCGATGACAGCCACTGGTGGGATGGCTCGCAGATCTACGGGAGTGAGCCCAAGTTCGCCGACGCCCTGCGCTCCCATACGAACGGCAAGCTGAAGATCGACGAGACCGGTCTCCCGCCGGTCGAGCTCGAGAAGCACATCGACCTGACGGGCGTCGCGGGCAACTTCTGGGTCGGCCTCGCGCTGCTCCACTCGCTGTTCATGCGTGAGCACAACGCGATCTGCGAGCACCTGCACGCGCAGCACCCCGAGCTCGACGACCAGGAGCTCTACGACAAGGCCCGTCTCGTCACCTCGGCGCTGATGGCGAAGATCCATACCGTCGACTGGACGCCGGCCGTCATCGCGCACCCGACGACGGTGCTCGCGCTGCGCGCCAACTGGTGGGGCCTCGAGGGCGAGCGGCTCGACAAGCTGGTCGGCCGGCGCACGTCCAACGACGTCGTGCGCGGGATCCCCGGCTCGGCGACCGACCACCACGGCGTCCCGTACTCGCTGACCGAGGAGTTCGTCGCGGTCTACCGGATGCATCCGCTGATCCCCGACGACTTCAGCTTCCGCTCGCTCGAGGACGACAGCGAGCTCCGCACCGCGACGCTGCCCGACCTCGGAGCCCTGCAGGTTCGCGGGATGCTCTCCGAGCTGTCGATGTCCGACCTCCTCTACTCGTTCGGGACGATGCACCCGGGCGCGATCACGCTTCACAACTACCCGAAGTTCCTCCAGCACTTCGACCGGCCCGACGGCTCGCTGATCGACCTCGCCGCGATCGACATCCTCCGCTCGCGTGAGCGCGGAGTCCCGCGCTACAACCAGTTCCGCCGGCTCTTCCACATGCCGGCCGTCGAGACGTTCGAGGAGATGACGGACAACCCGGAGTGGGCCCGGCAGCTGCGGGAGATCTACGGCGACGTCGAGCGGGTCGACCTGATGGTCGGCATGTACGCCGAACCGAAGCCGAAGGGGTTCGGGTTCAGCGACACGGCGTTCCGCGTCTTCATCCTGATGGCGTCGCGGCGGCTGAAGAGCGACCGCTTCTTCACGCGGGACTACCGGCCCGAGGTGTACACGCAGGCAGGGCTCGACTGGGTGGAGGACACGTCGATGCGAGACGTGCTGCTGCGCCACTTCCCCGAGCTCGAGCCCGCACTCCGCGGCGTCAAGAACCCGTTCGCGCCGTGGGCTCGGATTGGGGCGGCTTGATGCTGGGGGATGTCGCGCGCGTCACGCTGGCGGGCATCCGGATCTTCAACGGCACCGCCGGGCTGTTCGCGCCCAGCATGCTGTCGAAGCGGCTCGACGTCGAGGAAGCGGCCGGGCCGATGGCCTATCCGTTCCGCATGTTCGGCGTGCGGACGATCCTGATCGGCATCGACCTGCTGGCCCGCGACCCTGACGTGCGGCGCCATGCGGTGCGGCAGGCCCCGCTGATCCACGCCTCGGACACGGTCTCGGCCTGGGCCGCGGGCAAGTCGGGCGCTTTACCGCCGAAGGCCGCGAAGATGACGACGATCATCTCGGCGGTCAACCTGGCACTCGCCCTGATCGCCAGCCGCAACTCACGCCGCTCAACTCGCGTCCGCTAAACCGAGCGCATGCCTTACTTCCCCTATCGCTCTTCGACTTCCCCTTCCGCATCGTCACTCCCAGTCACTGTCGCTTAGCTCTACTGGCTTCTTGCGCGTCCGATTGCCGTCGCCGGGATTCGTCGCCTGCTCAGTCCTTCGTCCGCAACTGCGACGTTGAGGTGACACGCAGTAGCGACGCTTCTTCGTCTTGCCCGCGCCTCGGACGGCGTTCGCGCACCGCAGGCCGCCCGCGATGATCGCCTCCGTCACCTCCGCCGCAAGGTCAAGCATACCCGATCCGCTCCTGCCAAGGAGGGTTACGTCGGCCAGGACGTGCGCGTCCAGCGCCCGCATCGCGGCCTGTCGGGCACGGCGCGCAGTGCTCCTCTCTCAGGCGACCGGCGTCCGGTGGACGCGCCGCGACGCGACCTGTTGAACACCGTGGACTTCCGCGGCGCGCGTCTGAGCTCAGGACGGCGACTCCGCCGCTCAACACCCTCCGCCACCGAATCTCCTGTCCGGCACCCCATCCTGGGCCGCGCCGCGAGTCCGTCCAGCTCGTCGAGGAGCCACAATAGGAAGAACGCCAGCTCACGCTGTCTGTCCGGGGTCACCATGACACGCCTTGCGCTCGCCGTCGCCGCGGAGCTGGTCGTCGCCTTCGAGCACGGCGCTTGTTCGTACCGCTCTCTCCGCTGGAGCGGCGCTTGTGTACGCGGCGATCGTCCAGACTTGCGCCCGAAGGGCGAGCTCGGCGAAGCACCTCGGCGACCGGAGCGACGTCTCCTCCTGCTCGACAAGTTCGAGCAAGTCGTCAAGGAGCGTGGGGTCTCGCCAAGCAACGACTGTCCGCTAAATTGTCAAGCCATAACGCTCCACTCAGGCCTAGCGTCGAGTGCGCCGTGCCTCGCCCTGGCCGCAGTGGAGGCTGTAGGGCTCTTCGCGGTCGCGCTGTTGCATCCGAGCCCGAAGACGTCCTCGCGAACTTCCAACGTCTCGATGCCTGGCGCTCACTGTCGACTCGCCGACTGCGCCGCGAAGGCGCTACCGCCCGAGCAGCTCATCGAGGGCCCCTAGTTTGGCTCTTCTTAGTCTCGGGTACCCCGCGACGCACGGGCCTTTTACCTAGCTCTTACCGTCTACACGCTCCTCAGGAGCGAATCTTCGCGCGGCCAGGCTTTCCGCCTCGGGCCGCTGGGCTGCCCAGCGCAGAAGCCGACATCGACACGGCTCCAGTCCTTCGAGAAGATCTCGACGATGTTCCGGTCTCGCTTCAACATGCTCGAGACGATCAGGGAGTACGCCCTGGAGCGGTTGCGCGTCGCACGAGTCCCACGAATTGGCACTGTCCCACGCCGAGTATTTCCTCGGGCTGAGCGAGCGTAAGGACGTGACGATCACGGTCGAGCGTCAACCGCGGGCCCTCGACGAGCTCGCTCCTGCGCGAGACAACTTCCGCGCAGCCACGGCGTGGCGATCCAGGCAGGGCGCAGCGAGCTGCGCTGCGCCTCGTCACCGACGCGGGTCGTACACGATGCCGACGCGGCAGTGGGTCGCTGTCGTGCGCGCGCTTCGATAGCCGAAACTGCCGCCACGGCAGCGCGTCGCGACTCTCCTTCGTGCGACCTACGCCGCAAACGAAGAGGCTGCGCTGGGGACGGCGCGGAGCCTGTACGAAGAGCTAACGATGTCGCTATAGAGCTGGAGATATACGGGTGGAGGCGCTCGCCTTCGGCGGGATGGGCGATGTTCTCACCTTGGAGGCGGATTCTCAGCTGCCCGACAGCTCTACGAGAAGAATCACTTTTCTCGACCAGCGGAGTTTCCACAAGATGTCAAGTACGTCCTGCAACGCTCGGAACGTCTAATGCATTCGGGCGGCTGATCGCGCGAGCGTTTGCTCCAGGAGCATCAGTCGCGTCGCCGCGACGGCGACCTACGCTGCGCGAGACGCTCCACAGTGTCGGTACGTTCACCTCCGAAGCGCTCGACTTCGCGAGGCGGAGCGCGCCTATGCTGAAAGCTGCGCACGATCGACCCTCCGCGATCCCAAGTACGCCGTGTACAGCCTGCGGGGATCACTCGTTTCTCCACGACGGAGTACTCGCGCAACACTGGACGTCGACCCCCCTCCACACCGAGTTTCGCGTCAACATCTGGAATTCGTCGACTCAACGACGCCCCGAACATCCTCGTCTCTCCGGGCTGATCGTGGTCTGCTGAGCAACAGGCCGGCCCTTGCTAGTAACACTGTGTTACTTAGTCCGTTCTCGGGCTGCTGTCTCGGCGCTCGGCCTTTCGGCGGAGCCCAATCGCGGTTGCCAACACGATGAGGATTAGCGCCGGGACGAAGATCGCGGCGGCGAACCACCAGCCGACTCCGGTTCCGATCACGATGCAGAAGCCCAGCAGCGGAACGACGGTGAGGGGGTACGTCCAAAGCGGCGCTTCCATCGGCGTCAGAAGGTCTCGTCGCCGGTCGGCTCGTAGTGCTCGACGTTGTTCATCTGCTGGCGCAGCTGCGACAGCTCGTAGTACATGCGCTTCCTCGCCCGGCTCTGGTTGCCCAGCGGCCGGTGCTCGGGGATCGAGTGCCACGGGTTGTATCGAGAGCACCCGCGCGAACGCGAGTTGCTCCGGCGAGTCGAACGTCTGCTTCGGGATCCGCAGCACCGGCGGCCGGCACGCGCGGCGACAGCCGGGTCGGCCACAGCACCGCGTTGTTCTCGATCGGCATCTTGAACGGGTCGGTCTGCACCTGGAGCAAGATGTCGAACTCGACGTCCTGCTCGGCCAGCGTCGCGACCATCGCGTCGCGGAGATAGTTGTCCGGCGGCCGCAAAGGCAACCGCGGCACGCGCGTCCGCGACTTCAGCCGCGTGCCGGAACGAGTACTGCATCGCCTGCCCCTCCCCGAGCAGGTACGGCACGCAGCTGAAGTACTCGCTCTCGAGCGGGCTCGTCTGGGTCTTCGTCCAGAGCAGCTGCATGATCGAGTCGAGGAGGTGCGGCCCGCGCAGGTTCATGAAGTGGAAGACCGCCGCGTTCCGGAGGCTCCAGTGCTGCAGGTGCGCGTTCGCCTTGGTGTCCGGCGTGACGAAGGTCGGCGTCGAGACCCCGATCATGTCCTGCGTCCCCTGCTCGTCGTCCATCAGCTTCGGCCCGGGCACGCCCATCAACTTGATGCTCATGCTCATGAACCCGACGTCGTCGATGTCCGGCGTGATGTACGGGCCCGGCCCGGAGAAGCGCACCCAGGCGCGATAGGTGCGCGGCTCGGCGTAGATCCCGTGCCGCATGTGCTCGGGCAGGTCGTCGCGGACGATGAACTCGGCGCGCACGATGCCGTGCGTCTTCGTGTTCCCGCCGCGCTCGAAGTGCCCCGGGTTCCAGAGCCCGCGCATCTGCGCCTTGAACGTCTCGATGATGTCGTCGAGGTGCTTCTCCTCGTTCGGCTGCTCTCGCTCCTCGGCCAGCTCGAGCCGCTCCTCGTTCCGCCGTTGCAGGTTCTTCATCCCGGTCACCAGCCGGGCGACCCAGTCGCGGAGGAACCAGTTGAAGGCCGGGCGGATGAACGGGTCGATGCGGCGCTCCACGCGGATGAAGACGAGGAGCACGCGGCTGATCCCGTTGAGGAGGAAGTTGCCGGTGTCGGCCGGCGGCAGTCCGTAGCCTGGCCCGGGGCCGGAAGCCATCAAAGTCTCGCGTTCTCAGCGCATCGTCTCCTCCTCGACGATCGCCGCGAACGCCTTGCGGCACCAGGCCGCGCGCTCGTCGTCGGTGAAGTCCCCTCGGAGCAGGAGCCCGATCAGTCGCTCGGCGCCGTCGAGGCGGCCCCAGAGGTAGTCGTTCTCGCGGCCGGCGCGGTCGAAGAAGGCGCCGAAGTGCATCGTCTTGAACCCCGCGAGCTGCTTCGGCTTGCCCGGCTCGAGCGGCGGCAGCAGGCTTCGTGTCGCGTGGGCTCATGCGCACGACCTGGATCGCGTCGCGCTCGCCCGCGTCGGCGACGGACTGGAGCGGGTAGAGCAGGACGTCCCAGTACGGGAAGCCGAGGTAGCGGACGAGGATGCTCGGCGCGCCGCTCCGGCGCCCAGCCCTCGCTGAGCGCGAACACGCGCGCGTAGAGCGCCTCGCCGGATCCCGGCGAGCTTCGCGTCGAGCGCCTTCCCGAACTGCTCCTCGAGCGCGGGCGAACTCGTCCGCGCGATCGGCCGCGTACTCCTCGGCCCGCGCCGCCGCTCGTCGATCCACGCGTCGATCGGCTCCTGGGCGAACACGCCGAGCACGTCCGCGGTGAAGTTCGTCAGCAGCTTGCGGCCGTCCATCGCGTCGACGAGCACCTCCCGCGCCTCCCACAGCGCGCGCCTTGCCCTCGTCGAGCTCGCTGCGCGCGTCGGGTAGCCGGGCTCTGCCGACCTCGGCGTACCACCAGCTCAGGCCGTCGATCACGAAGCGCAGCCGGCGCGCGCTGTACGGCAGGTCGAACGTGCGCAGGAACGCGGCCAGGTCGTCGACCGGCGCCTGCCTGCCCTTCACGTCGTGGAAGAGGCGCGTGCTCGGCCCAGGCGTGGACGACGGCGCGGACGAACGCCGCCTGGTTCGACTCGGCCGGGAAGTCGCCGAGGCGGCAGATCGTCCGCGCGAAGCTGTCGACCACGCCGCTCACCTTGCTGCGGATGTACGTCGCGTACGCAACCCGGCGCCGCCTGCGCCTCCTCGTTGATCCGGTGCGCCATTGCGCGATGCTCCGCCGGCGTCTGCTGCTCCGTGAGCCCGCCGAGCTCGCTGCCGATGATCTCCTCCACCCGCTGCCGCGATCGGATCGAACGTCATCTCGATGATGTCGCGGATCCGCCGGACGCGCTCGTTGTGGCGCGTTGACGTCGAGGATCTCGTTGAGCATCGGCTCCTTCCTCGGCATACCCGAGATCGTCGCGAGCATCGTCGCGGCTCGGGCTCGGCGCGCTTCGCCCGGGCGGTTCCGCCGCCCGGCTGCCGCGGGTCGGGCTCGAGGTACAGCAGCCGCCGGTCGACCTCGGACTCGGCCGGCCTGCCGCTTGATCGCGCCGATCACGTGCGCCGAACGGGCTTGTTGTCGAGCACACCGCCGTCGACGAAGTACGTCGCGCGCGGGTCGGCGTGCGACGAGCGCGTAGATCCGGAAGAGCCCCGGCAGCGCCGCCGAGACGTCGCCGTCGTCCTTCGGCACGGCCGCCTCGAACTACGCCCAGGCTCACCGGCGGGAACGCGCCGGGGAAGCTCATCGTCGTGCGCGCCGAGAACGCGAGCGCCCGTTCTGAGGCCTCGTCGAACTGGTCGACCCCGTCGGCCGAGGCGGAACGAGAGCACGTGGCGGTGCGCCCGCTCGCCGATCATCTTCGGTCTCTGATCGCGACGTCGCGGCCGTAGCCGTGAAATCCGTCATCGTCACGAAGAGCTCCAGCGCGTGCGCACGGCGGCATCAGCGTCTCCAGCTCGGCCGGCTGCGAGCCGGCCTCGTCCATGTCCCGCAGCGCCCCGTACATCCACTGCGCGATCTCGTCGCCCTTCAGCACCGGCTTCTTCACGAGCGCCGGCGAGCAGCATCGGCACCTTCAGCGAAAGCGGCAGCCAGCTCGGGCCCGCGCAGCAGCACCTTGATGTCGCCGCGGTCGAGCCAGAGGTCGCGCAGCGCATCCTGCGAGCGGTTGTGCGCGAGCGCCTTCGAGAGGTAGACGCCGTTCATCCCGCCGGCCGACGTCCCGGCGATCACGTCGACGACGACGCGCGTGCGGACGCCTTCGGGTCGCGCCCGGCGATCTCCGGCGAGCAGCTCGCCGTACACGCGCTCGCTCGGCGTCGTCCCGCTCGTCGCCGCGTCGGCGAGCGCCGACGCCTTCACGAGCCGGTGCAGCTCCTTCGTCGTCCCGTGCATGTAGATCGCGAGCGACGCCCCGCCGTAGAGCACGACCGCAAGGCGAAGCTCACGCGTCTCGGCTTTCGAGCTCAAGCGGGAGTGGGGAGCCCCTCGATCGCCTGCAGCGCGCGCTGCATCTCGTCCTCGTCCAGGGCGACGTCCTCGAGCTTGCCGGCGAAGTAGTTGTCGTAGGCGGCCATGTCGAAATGGCCGTGGCCGGAGAGGTTGAAGAGGATCGTCCGCTCCTCGCCGGCCTCGTCCGCGGCCTGGGCCGTCGTGATCGCGCCGTGGATCGCGTGCGCGGCCTCCGGCGCCGGGATGATCCCCTCGCTGCCCGCGAACAGGACGGCCGACGCGAAGATGTCGTTCTGGAGGTACGCCTCCGCGCGGATCGAGCCCGTCGAGCACGAGCTGCGAGATCAGCGGCGCCACGCCGTGGTAGCGCAGCCCGCCGGCATGAATCGGCTCCGGGATGAAGTCGTGCCCGAGCGTGTGCATGGGCACGAGCGGCGTGAGCTTGCTCGTGTCGCCGAAGTCGTACGCGAAGAGGCCGCGCGTCAGCGTGGGGCAGGCGGACGGCTCGCAGGCGAGCACGTCGATGTCGCGGCCGGCGATCTTCTCGCGCAGGAAGGGGAAGGCCAGCCCGGCGAAGTTCGAGCCGCCGCCGACGCAGCCGATGACGACGTCCGGGAACGCGCCGGCCAGCTCCATCTGCGCGATCGCCTCCTGGCCGATCACGGTCTGGTGCAGCAGCACGTGGTTGAGCACGGAGCCGAGCGAGTAGGCCGTGTCGTCACGGCCGGCCGCGTCCTCGACCGCCTCCGAGATCGCGATCCCGAGGCTGCCGGGCGAGTCGGGATGCTCCTCGAGGATCGCGCGCCCGGACTGCGTCTCCTCCGACGGGCTGGCGACGATCGTCGCGCCCCAGGTCTGGATCAGCGAACGCCGGAACGGCTTCTGCTCGTACGAGATCTTGACCATGTAGACCTTGCACTCGAGCCCGAACAGCTTGCACGCGAACGCGAGCGCGCTGCCCCACTGGCCGGCGCCGGTCTCGGTCGAGAGCCGCGTCCGTCCCTCCTTGACGTTGTAGTGCGCCTGGGCGACCGCCGTGTTCGGCTTGTGGCTGCCCGCCGGGCTGACGCCCTCGTACTTGTAGAAGATGCGCGACCGCGTCCCGACCGCCTGCTCGAGCCGCCGCGCGCGATAGAGCGGCGTCGGGCGCCAGAGGCTGTAGATGTCGAGGATCTCCTGCGGGATCGCGACCTCCGCCTCCTCGCTGACCTCCTGGAGGATGAGCTCCATCGGGAAGAGCGGAGCCAGGTCTTCCGGCCCGACGGGCTGCCCGGTGCCCGGGTGCAGCACGGGCTGCGGCGGGCTCGGCATGTCCGCGCGGATGTTGTACCAGCGCTGCGGAAGCTCCGACTCGTTGAGCAGGTACTTGGTCTGCTCCACGGCTGCGAGAATACTCCGCTCGACGTGACAGAGCCACTCACACAGCAGACCTGCGTCGCCTGCCGCAAGGGCGAGCCGACCGTGACGGATGCCGAGGCCGCCGAGCTCCACCGCCAGGTGCCCGACTGGGAGCTGATCGAGGTCGACGGGATCAAGCGCCTGAGGCGCGTCTTCTCAGCCGACGACTTCGCGCAGGCGCTGGAGTTCACCAACAAGGTCGGCGAGCTCGCGGAGTCCGAGGGGCATCACCCCGCGCTGCTGACCGAATGGGGCTCGACGACGGTCACGTGGTGGACGCACAAGATCCGCGGCCTGCACCGCAACGACTTCATCATGGCCGCGAAGACCGACGAGCTGCAACAACAGCCCTAGCTTTCGCGTCTCAACGAGTAGGTGCGGCTCACGACGACCCCGGCCCTGGCCGCCGCAGTCATCCTCGCCGGGTGCGGGGGAGGGTCCGACAGCGGCTCGAAGAGCTCGAGCGAAGCCGCCGACTTCGCCGAGGTGAAGCAGATCGTCGAGCGTCGCTGCCTCGCGTGCCACTCGCAGAAGCCGACGCACGAGAACTACAAGGACCTCGGAGTGCCGGTGGCCTCGCTGGACCTCGGCGACGACAACAACATCCTCACGCTCAAGCGCGTCATCTATCAGCGCGTCGTCGAGGTCAAGGACATGCCCGCGCAGAACGCGACCGGCATGACGCAGGAGGAGCGCGACCGCATCGCCAGCTGGTACGACGCCGGCGCCAAGCCGTAGGCCGACCGCTACCGTCGAGCCATGCGTGGCCTGACCCTCCTGCGCGTCGCGCTGGTCGCGTTCGTCATCGTCTGGCTCTTCGGGCCGTACGCGCTGCGCTCGGCGGTGCCGGCCTGGCTCGTGTTCCTGATCGCGCTCGGCCTCGAGCTCAACTTCTTTCTCGGTGCTCTGCGACCGGGCCCGGCGCCGGCTCCCGATCGCGGGCCGCAGCCGATCGACCGGGAGCGTTACGGCGGCGTCGGCTGGGTCGTGATCGATCGCGAAGCGGAGGCAGAGCCCGAGCCGGGGCTCCCCGTTCGCCAGTTCCTGGTCGGCCTCGGCGTCATCGCCGCGCTGATCCTGCTCGTCTGGGTCGTCGACCGAGGCACGGGCTGGGACGCGCTCGATGCGGATACGCAGGCCAAGGCGGAGGTGCGCTTCTCGGACGAGGCCTCGCGCATCGCAGGGAAGCCGGTCGCGATCCGCTGCGACGACTCCGGCAGCTACGTGGGGGCCGTCCAGCACGCAGACGGGGTCGCCCTGGTCGGCGGCGACCTCGCCTACCTGACACCGGACCGCTGCCTCGACCTCTACCGGCTCGCGTTCAAGGACGAGGAGCGGGGGAGCCAGACCGGCCGGGCGATCGCCGTCCTCGCCCACGAGACCTGGCACCTGCGCGGCGTCACCGACGAGGGGACGACCGAGTGCTATGGGCTGCAGAGCGGTGTCGAGCTCGGGGAGCGGCTCGGGCTCTCGGAGGGCACCGCGCAGCAGGTTGATGCTGCAGCAGCTGACGGAGAACGCGCTGCGCAGACGGGGCAACCTCGAGTACCTGGTGCCGCCGGAGTGCCGGAACGGCGGCCGGCTCGATCTCAACCCGGACAGCGGCGAGTTCCCCTAGGCAGGAGCCACATGAATGCGCTGGAGGGAAAGAACGCCTTGGTCATCGGCGGCGGTGGCGAAGGGATCGGCCGCGCGATCACGCGAGGGCTGGCCGCGGCCGGGGCTGCGTTGCCGTCGCTGATCTCGATCGTGAACGCGCAGAGGAAGCAGCGGCCGAGGTCGGGGCGCTCAGCCTCACGGGTGACGTCAGATCACGCGAAGAGATCGACGCCTTCGTGACTCGTGCGGCGCAGGAGCTCGGCGGGCTCGACGTGCTCGTAACCGTCGTCGGCGCGCAGCTGGCCTTTGTCCCGGCGACGCCGCTGCACGAGACGACCGACGAAGACTGGGATCTGATGTTCGAGCTCAACCTTCGCTACGTGGCCCGTGCGGTCCGAGCCGCGCTGCGCGTCCTCGTGGAGCCGGGTCGTGGTGGGACGATCGTGAGCGTCGGCTCGATCGCCGGCTCCGTCGGCAGCCCGATGCAGGCGCACTACGGCGCCGCGAAGGCCGGCTTGGCCAGCTTGGCCAGGTCTGTCGCCGCCGAGAACAGTCGAGAGGGCATCCGCATGAACCTCGTCACGTGCGGCCCGATCGCGACTCCCGTCGCCAGCGCACCGTAGACGGGTTCCGGACTGGACTGGGTGCCCATGGGCCGCCCGGGCGAATCAAGCGAGGTCGCAGACGCGACGGTGTTCCTCGCCTCTCCGCTCTCGTCGTACATCTCCGGCCAGAGTGTCGTGCTCGACGGCGGCGCCACGGCCGTGGGCCCGTTCCCCCTTTAGCGAGCGCTCAAGAAGTAGACGAGCAGGGAGACCGCACACAGGAGAAGCACGGCCGCGAGCGCGAGGACGAGATACGAGTCCTTCGGCAGCGGCCGGACCTGGACGAGCAGTTGCTCGCCGTCGGGGTCGCCGACCATGCGGAGCCGATTGCCGTCCTCCACGCCCGCGGGAATGCGGACCTTTACGACCTGTTCCTGCGACACGGATCCTTCGCCACGGCACTCCGGGCAAGCGTCCTGCTCGGAGAAACCCCTGCCGTTGCAGTCCGAGCACTCCTCGACCTGGAGCCAGTCGCCGCCTCGCAGGGTCGCGGACCGGGTGAGCCTGCCCTTGCCGGCGCAGGTCTCGCAGCCGTCGGCCGCGAAGCCCTGGCCGTCGCACGCCTGGCATTGCTCCCGGCTCGAGTAGCGCACCTCTCGGCGTGCTCCTCGCGCAGCCTCGACCACGTCGACGTTCACCTCGGCCAGGACCGGCGACGCGGTCGACTCGCGCCGGGCAGAGCTGAAGCCGCTACCCCGCCCGCGGTAGCCAAACCGGTCGTAGAGCAGCCGGGCGTTCGGGTCGGAGAGGACCGTGTAGGCGCCGGTCAGCTCGCGGAAGCGCTCCTCCGCCTGCGGCTCGGCGGACACGTCGGGATGGAGCTCGCGCGCGAGCCTGCGATACGCCTGCCTGATCGTGTCGCCGTCGGCGGTGCGGGCTACCCCGAGCACCTCGTAGTAGTCGCGGGCGGCGTTTGCTTGGCCAAACAGAGGCAGCGTTGGCCGACCGCATTCCTAAAGTCTAGGAACCGCATGAGACGGCCCTTCCGGTATCGCGTCACATGGCTCCTCTGCCTCGGGCTCGTCTGGGTGGCGTTCCTGGGCGTTGGGTGGGCACAAGGCACGTCGCCGACAGCCTCGGGGCCGGACGGCAAAGCCTCTCTCCAGACGGCCGACCACGACGACGACGACGGCGACGACGACGACGGCGACGACGACGATGACGGCGGGCCTCCGCCGCCTCCACCACCTGCGCCTCCACCGCCACCACCACCGCCTCCACCACCGCCGCCACCTCCGCCTCCGCCGCCTCCGCCACCACCGCCGCCGCCGGTACCTCCGCCGCCACCACCTCCAGCCCCACCGCCGCCGGCAGGGCCGGCGCCACCACCACCGCCTGCGGTAGTGACTCCGCTGCCGAAGCCCGAGCCGCCTCGCCGTTCGACCGTTCGCCGACCCCCTGCCGCCGGCGCCTACAGGCCCCGGCGCACGGCGGCACGGTTCGCGCAGCGCCGACGGCCACCAGGGGCACGCTTTCGCCGCGCGCCGTCGACCGGGCGACGCCACGTGGCCCCACGGTGCTGCGCCTCAAGATCGTCCGCTCCTGGATCTCGCGCTCCGGGCCCAAAGCGCAACGCCAGACGACCTTCGTCTTCAGCCTCTCGCGCCCGGCGATCGTCGAGCTCACCCTCACTCGCCTCGCACCGGACTGCCGCGTGGTCGGGAAGTTCCGAGTCGCCGGCCGCGCGGGCCTGAACCGCGTGCGGTTCCGCGGCCGCATCGGCCGTCGCGTCCTACGCCCCGGCACCTACCGAGTCACGGCGCGAACGCTGCGCCCACGCGGTGCGACACCGGTGCGAGTCCAGCTCGTCATCGTCGGGCGCCCGAACCCGCGTCCCGGCGAGCTGGCCGCCGCCCGCGCTGCGAACGCATGCGCCCCGGTCGACAAGCGAGAGTCTGTGACCGGCGCCGGCGCCGTCGCCCCTGCACCTCCCGCGGCCCGCGACTCCGAGTCGACCTTCAAGCGCGTCAGCGGCGTGCTGGGCACGCAGTTCACCAAGGCCGCCGAAATCGTCCAGGGAGTGCCCACCTTCCTGTTCTTCGTGCTCGGGCTGGCGATTGCCCTGCTCGCACTGGCGGCGCTTCCCGGCCGCGCGGCACCGACCCTCCGGATCCACAAGCTGCTCGCGTACCACCGAGAGCTGATCGCAATCGCGGGAACGGTCACCCTGATCGCCGCCGCGATCAGCTACGTGGTCTGGTGACTCACCTCGCCGCAGGTGGCGGCGCGGCGTGCGGCTCAGATTGTGGCGGTGACAAGATTGCCGCCGATCGAGGATCACCGGCTCTGGGAGCAGGCTGGCACTGTTGAGGAAGCTGAGCCCGTCGAGGACATCGACGACTACCTGTACGGCCCCGAAGCGCGGTCGTGATCTTCGGCCGACGCATCGTTTGGGGAGCACAGCTCCGGCTGAGCTGAGCGCCGTGACTCCCTGGCGGATCGTGATCATCTCGGCGGTGCACCCGGTCGTCGAGCAACTCGTGCCGTACCTGCGCGAGCTGGGACATGAGCCGGTGGGCTGGTTGGTGCCGAGGCGCGCGCGTGACGATGACCGTCCACTGCCGCCCTGGGGCGAGATCACCGACAGCATGGCTCCCGACGGGATCAGCCTCCTCTTCGCGCAGGACAAGTGGGCGGTTGCGCCCTTGCTGCGCGGGCTCGAGCCCGACCTCGTGCTCTGCGCCGGATTCCCCTGGAAGCTGCCGCAGGAAGCGCTCGACGTGGCCCGCCTCGGTTCGGTCAACCACCATCCAGGCAAGCTCCCTCGTCACCGCGGGCCGGTTCCCCTGGCCTGGGCGCTCCGCGACGGCGACGGCGAGTTCGGCCTCACCTGGCACCGCATGGACGCCGAGCTGGACACCGGCCCGATCCTCGCCCAGACGACGATCCCGATCGAGGACGACGACTCCACGATCGAGCAGATCGGTCCGAAGCTGACCATGGGCTTGCTCGCGCTCCTGCCAGACGTCTTCGAGCGCCTCGCGGCCGGAGATCCAGGCGATCCGCAGACCGAGGAGGGCGCCACCTGGGCCGGGCATTTCGGCGAGGACTACGCGACTGTGGACTGGACGCAGCCGGCCCGCAAGATCCACGACCAGGTGCGCGCGTGGCACCTCACATTCCTTCTCTCCGAGGTGGCCGGGCCGATCGCCGAGCTCGACGGCAAGCGAGTCAAGCTCCTGCGCACGAGCCTCACCGACCCGGGCGGCGGCGCGCAGGCCGTCAAGTGCGGCGAGGGGACGACCCTCTGGATCGTCGAATCGACGGATTTTCCGGCCCCGGATGGGTCTGCCACAGTCGCAAGATGAGCCGGATGGCCCATGGCAGGCCAGCCCGCTGGGTCGATCATGAGAACTGACGTGGATGAGACCGACCAGATCCAGTTGCCGGCCGAGCTCGATCTGTCCGACGAGGAACAGAGGACGCGTGTCTGGCGCCTCGACCAGTTCGTCAGTCTTGGCTTCGATCTGCCGCGCGCCGTGATCATGGCGGACGACAGGCGCGTCGACCTGGCGCAGGCGCGCAGGCTCGTCGCCCTAGGCTGCCCGCTCGAGACGGCGTCGCGCATCCTCCTGTAGCCGGCTGCGCGAGGCAGGCGAGTACGCTAGGGCTCGACGGCGGATTACGAGCCCCTAACGCGCCTTAAACCCAGGGCTCCGTGGCCTTATGAGTTGCAACCTGGACGCCGGGATGCAATAACTGTCCGCCCCTGCGGCCCCAACGAAGGAGCTGAGCGATGTCTGATCGTCCAGAGGAAGAGGCCAGGGCAGCAGCCGTGGAGACGCGTGAGTCGTCGAGACCCGCGGACGTCGGCGGCAAGGTGAACGCGATCATCGAGGCGGCCGAGGCGGCCGCGAAGGAGATCGGCCAGGACGCCCGCCGGGAGGCGCTCGAGATCAAGCAGCAGGCGGAGAAGCAGGCCGCCGCGCTCATCGAGGAGCTCACCCGCGACGCAGCGCAGACCAAAGTCGAGGCCGACCAGTACGCGCGCGACCTCCGCGAGGCCGCCGACTCGTACGGGTCGCAGCATCGCCGGAGCGCGGAGGAGGATGCCCTGCGCCTGGTTGCCGAAGCGGAGGCGAAGGCCCGCGTGATGCTGAGGCGGCGCAGAAGAGCGCCGAGGAGACCGAGCGCGACACCGTCCAGCGGCACCAGACGCTCCAGAGGGAGGCGAAGATGCTCGAGGAGCGCAGGCAGCGCGTGCTCGAGAGCCTCCGCGACCTGGCCGCGCAGCTCCAGGACGCCCTCGTCGAGCCGGCCGAGATGGCGCGTCAGGACGAGTCGCTCGTGGACGCGCTCGACGTCGACCGCCGCCGCTGAGCCGCCGCGGCGCAACCTTGCAGGAGCTGGCCGCGAGCGGCCGGCCCGGTTCCCGCGGCGCCGCTGCGCTGATCGAGGCCGGCTACGCGGGCAGCACGCGACTTGACGAGCTCACCCCAGGAAGCGTGACCCGCACGCTCGCCGAGACGTTCGCTCGCGAGCTCGCCGAGGTCTACGAGCGGCTCGGGGAGACCTACGAGAGCGCGTTCATCGAGACCGAGACCGGCGAAAGCGTCGAGGTTCTCGTCGATGGGCTCTGCCCACGGCGGCCGTGGTGGTGGCCTCTGCGGCGCCGCTAGGCGATCGCACGTGCGAGTCGGTCGAGCCCGAGCTCGAGCGTCTCGTCGCTGACCGCGAGCGAGAGCCGCGCCCAGCCGGCGCCGCGTGAGCCGAAGCCCTCGCCGGGCGCGACCGCGAGCCGGAACTCGGTCAGCAGCCGCTCGGCCGTGAGCCCGTCCGGCAGCTCCCACCAGAGGTAGAAGGAGCCCTCGCACTCGAGGTCGGGGAGCACCTCGCGCACGCGGTCGCGGCGGCGCTGGTAGGTGGCGACGCGCTCGGCGACCGAGTCCTGCGGCCCGGTCAGCGCCGCGATCCCGGCGTGCTGGATCGGCGTGAAGATCCCGACGCGCACGTGGTCGGCGAGCAGGTCGAGGCGGGAGACGATCTCGGCGTTGCCGACGACGAACCCGAGCCGCCAGCCGGCCATCCCGTAGGTCTTGGACATCGAGAACATCTCGACGCCGACCTCCTTCGCGCCCGGCTCGGCAAGAAACGACTGCGGCGCGCGCCCGTCGAAGACGAGGTCGCCGTAAGCAAAGTCGTGAACGATCGCCGCGCCGGTGTTGTGCGCGTAGGCGACCGCGAGCGCGAAAGCCCCGGTCGGCGCGCAGACCGCGCAGGGGTTGGAGGGGTAGTTCAGGAAGACGGCGGAGACGTCCTCGCGGGGCGCCTGGCCGAAGTCGGGCCCCCAGCCGGCGCCGCGGTCGAGCGGCACGTAGCCGGTCTGAGCCGCGGCGAGCGCAGGCCCGGAGGGGTAGTCGGGGTAGTAGGGGTCGGGCAGGACGATCGTCGACCCGCGCTCGGCGAGCACGAGCGCGAGCTCGCAGATCGCAGTCTTCGTCCCCGGCACGATCGTGACCTCGGAGTGCGGGTCGAGCTCGACCCCGTAGAGCGCGCCGTAGCGAGCCGCGATCGCCTCGCGCAGCGCGGGCAACCCGCGAAACGGCGGGTACCCGTGCGCGGAGGGGTCGTTCGCCGCCGCCGCGAGCGCGTCGATGACGTGCTGAGGCGGCCCAACCTCAGGATTCCCGCGCCCGAGATCGACGAGCGGCTCCCCCTCGAGCGCAGCGTGCTCGGCAACGCGAGCGAGCAGCGCCGTGAAGTACTGCTGCGGGAGTCGCTCGAGTCGATGAGGTCGCGGTCGCACCAGGCGTACGTTGACCGATTCGGCAGGAAGCTGGGACAATTGCGTTGTCCGCGGCACGCTGTCGAAGAGCCGAGGCAAGTCTGCCGACGGATCCGACTTTGGCTTTGCGATCATCTGGAGAACGTCTACGAGCACTTCGTCGGTCAGGGGTCGGGCAACAGGTGCATCCGTGTCAACAAGGTTGCGTGGCACCCGCTCCCAGGCGCGGAGTTGACGCGGAAGCGAATGTGCCGGTGAGTGCTGAAGAATGTGGACGCCACTGGTCACCGCGGACGCGTCGGTGTGTTCCGGTGCGACGTAAAGCGGGCGGTGTTGCTCAACGGTGAAACGCGCCGTGTGCATCGCGCCGCTTGCCCGCCCAGCCTGGGTGACAACAGTGAGATCGCCAAGTCCACTTTGGAGGCGGTCACGCGCGACTAGATTCCGAGCGCTAGGCGGTGTCCCGGGTGGCACCTCTGCGATGAGTGCGCCGTCGGCAGCAATGATGCGCTGGGCAAGCTCGCGATTGTTACTAGGGAAGACGATGTCCAGTCCGTTGCCAACCACCGCGACAGTAGGTGTTCCGGCTTCGAGGGCAGCTTCATGCGCGAGTGAGTCGACGCCGAGGGCGAGGCCGAGCTGATGATGCTCCAACCTGCCTGCGCAAAGCTCTCCGCAACGCGACTTGTGTAGGCAACCCCTTCAGGCGTAGGTTGCCGTGTCCCCACGATGGCTGCGGCGCGTGACTCATTTGATGCAGCAAGGTTTCCGCGGAAATAGAGAACTGCCGGACTGCGAGGGATCGTCCGTAGCCTCCAGGGAACTCATCGTCGAACCAGCCGACGATGTGGATTCCAGGCTCTTCGCTGCGACTAGTGATCGTCTCCGCAACCTCGCTGCGCAGCGCCCCAGGCAGCGTCTCGACGACTGTCGACGTCGCCCCTAGTGAGAGCCGCGACTGCTTTCTTGGGCCCGATCCCCGCCGCGACATCTGGAGGAGCGTGAGGAGGTCAAGCGTTCGGTGGTCGGCATTTCTAAGAGAAAATAAGAGGGCTGGTGGCGCGGAGACCGGGGGGGACGCTCGTGATTGGGTTCGGGAGTGATCCCCTGGCCGTGGGTTTCGCTGCCAGAACCGCCCAACCTGCCCGACTATGAGGTGAAACGGGCGGCTTGGCGACGTGGAAGGCGCGCTGACTTGTCGGAGCCTCCGGTGGAGGATCTCGCTATGTGATCCAAAAACGACGCCGCCGGGAGCCGGAGGCCCTTCGAGACTTCCTGAAATTGACGAGCCCGCCGCGTTTTCCGGAGACGCCTGCGTCCGCTTGGCCGACGATCGAGAGTACGCGCTCTAGCGTGATCGACCGACTGCTTGAGCTAGCTGTCGCGCTCTATCGGGCGACCGGAGAACGGGACCTCACGACGTTCGATGATGTTGTGTGGGAGGTCGTCGGCTGGTGACCTCGAGAAGGCCGCTGAGAAATGGTTGAAACCATGAATCGGCTCGTGCAGGCACGCCCACCGAGGTGTCGTTGGAGCCAGCCGAGGGTGTTGGGCTCGATGTCGGGCGATTTTGATCGAGCTCCCGCTCGACGGTGTTGTTTTTTCGATCTTGATCAAACGTCGTTGACTCATCAGCCCTCGCAAGTCCCGAAGATGACGCTGGCGCTGGGCACGTGACCCTCGTAGGGACACGTCATCTCATCCACCGGCTCACGGAGGGCTGGCCGCTCCCCCACATGGATTGCCAGCAGCACTCGCCGAGCAAGGAACATTCCCAGGTTGGTTTGGTGACCAGGTCACCCGAGGCCTACGTCGAGGTCGCTGTGGGGACTTCTTGACATCACCTTCGATCTATGTCCTGGCGGCATGCGGAGAGAAGCATTCTGCGTTCAAGGTGTGCGCGCGCCCTCGACTGCCGACCCATCTGACGTAGTAGTTGTCGGCGACGACCGACGAGATTTCGATGCTGGTGATTCGATTGCCGCGTGGACGGTCGGAGCGTTGCGTGGACGCCCGACCCGTGGGACGGTGAGCTACCAGCCCGACATCGCCGTCCGAGACCCAGCTCGCCTGCTGGCCACGCCAAACTGGCTGCGCCTTAGGTATTTCGGCGAGTGCGCGACGGATGACGACCCCGTGCCGTCATGTCGGAAATGTCATAGCCAGCGGGCGAGATCTCGGCCCTGGGTCGCTACTTCGTCAGCGCACATGCTCGCCACGACGACCCGCTCAGCCACGCGATCATCGCCGGGAAATCAAGATCCGTAGCCGACCCTCATATCGCGGCCGCGCTCGAGCAGTTCGCCTTCCACACCGTGGACTACGAGATCGACTTTGTCACGTCGGTTCCGCCGCGGGTCGGCTCAGTTGACAGGTTCGCTGAATATCGCGAAGTTGTCGCGGATGTGCTCGGGGCAACGCCTGTGCGATCCCTTCGCTCCGGAAAGGACGTGCGCGGCTACAAATGGAAGTCCCCGGCAGAGAAGCAATCAGCAAATCAAGGTCGGTTCATTTGCGACCGCGATGTCGCTGGGGCATCAGTCATCCTCCTCGACGACGTCATTACCACCGGCTCTACGCTATTGGCCTGTCGCCAAGAACTCGAGGACTCGGGCGCGGATGAGGTGTATTCGCTCGCATTCGGCTTGACCCACTCGCGCTGACTTTCGGATCAGCGGTTGGCGGAGATAAGGCATGAGTCTCAAGGCACGGACACGAGCCGCGCGAGAAGCGCGGTGAAGCGCTGCTGTAGGAAGCCGGTCGAATCGCTCTGATCGAGGCCAAGCCCGCCGATTGCACTTGAGCTACCGACGTCCGCTGGGCCTTGCGATCCGCGTCCGCGGTTTGTAGCCGTCGAAGCGGGGAACTCCAGTCGCAGCCGCCGCCGACTATCCCATCTCAAGCTGGTCTTGCCACTCTCGCATGTGCTTGTCTGTTAGCCACGCTCGTACCCTGCCTTCTTCCCGGAAGCGCTGCGCTACACGGCACACCAGGTCTTCGAACTGCTGCCGAATTTCGCGCTCCTTTGCTTGACCGAGCTCGCCTTCCTCGTAACGTCCGTGCGCGACCGTCGACCTGGCCTTGTAGAGGTCGGTGGCCTTCGTCCGCCAGTCGCTGCCGGTGAGCGCGCGTGCCGCCGCGGTCTCTCCTTCGCGCAGGAGAAACGCTGTTCGCATGCCTACGGTCCGCACGACATCGGCGTGGCTCTGGCTTCCGATCAGGCACTCGAGCGCAACTCCGAGGCCGAGGACCGCGTCGGGGAACGAGAACGCGTCGAAGGAGAACTGGATCCAGGGAGCCGCCTGGCGGAGACGCTTCTCTACGAGGTCAGCCGGCTCGACCTGGAGGCAATCGCGGGCAATGGCTGCTGCTTCGTCGCTCGCGAGCAGAGCATCGATATCGAGCGGGACTGTCGCGGGGACGCGCATCACGTCAGCGAGGCAGCTGAGGCTAAGGCCGGCGCCGACGAAGACCGCGGGGGCTAGGTCGTCGCCGGGTACGGGCCCAAGCCGGCTGTCGGCGCCACCGCCTCTAAGGCGGCCCGCCAGGTAGAGGGCACCCAGGCTGGCGCGAAGCCAGTCGAGTGCGCGGCGGTGACCGAGCGCTCCACTGGCAGGCTCCTCGACACGGACTGCGAGGGCGGCCGCGCTGGCGGCGGCGCCCCAGCTGCCAGCTGCCGGACCGACACTGTCGTCGAGCAGCCCGCTTGGGGGCCCGAACCGCACTGGGCCAAACTCCCACACCTGCTCGACCTTCGGTAGCCGCAAGAGTGCGATGAGGGTTGTCGGCGGCGCGCTTTCGACATCGCTGCGGAGCTTCACGAGGATGCCGGGGCCGCTTCCAGGGAAACGGATGGCCCTGCTGCGGCCGCGTCCACAAGCTGCTCGAGTTCGAATTCGTCGAACCGCCCAGCGGCTGCTACGTTCGCGAGCAGCCACCGCTTGACGGTTTCTCGCGACCCCGTATGGCCGGGTACCTCAGAGAGCTTCGCCAGCGCAGCTGCAGCTGATTGGTCGCTCACCGGTGCCGGCTGGCCGCTCGCGTGAAGTCGTCGAGCTCGGTGTAGATCGCCTGGAGCCGGTGTAGGGCGCCGTCGCGGTAGAAGAGCATGTCCCCGGCTCCGAGAAGTTTCTCTGCCCCGCCGCTGTCGATGACGGTGCGCGAGTCATTGAACGACGGGAGCCTGAAGACGCAGCGGGCGGGCAGGTTCGCCTTGATTCGGCCGGTTATGACATCGACAGACGGCCGCTGGGTAGCGAGCACGAGGTAAATGCCAAACGCCCGCGCGAACTGGGCGTACTGCTGGACGAGCCCTTCTAGGGCCGTGCGGCTCTGCCCTGAGGCGCTCACCAGCTGCGCGTACTCATCGATGACTACGACGATTTGCTTGGGCCAGTCGCTCTCGGCTGCGCGCTGATAGTGCTCGACGATGTGCCTCGCGCCAGACTTCCGGAAGCGGGACCGCCGTGAAGCGACCTCTTCTTCCATCAGCCCCTGGAGCTGTGCGACGCCTGCTTCTGGATCCTCGATCGCTGCTCCGCCGCGCGTGTGCGGTAGCTCGCCGAACGCCGTCAGATCCACGCCCTTGATGTCGATGACGATGAGCTCGAGCCGCTCGGGTGGAAGCTGGGCGAGACAAACGCCGATGGTCGAAAGGAAGACGCTTTTCCCTGATCCCGTGGTGCCAGCTACGAGCAGGTGCGGCATTTGCGCCAGATCGGCCACTTCGATATGTCCGGCGGCGTTCACGCCCATCACGATCGGGAGGACGCCTGGTTCAGTTGGAGCGCTTTCGAGGACGGGGAGCACGTCGTTCATTTCGATGACGGCGCGCTTGTCCCGCGGGACGTCAACGACGATGAACGGGGGTTCCTGGCCGATGTAAACGGGATCTTCGATTCCCAGTTCACGGTGAATGTCGCGTGCCCGCGCTTCGATGCTTCCGATCGTGCCGGCCTCGAGCATGCGTGTCCGGAACCGAAGTACGTTCGGCCCGGCCTCGGCGAGCGAGGGTTGGAAAGGCTGTACGGGCAGCTGGTAGCGGCCAAAGACCTGGTCGAGCTGGTCTGCGATCCGGCGAATCTCCTCCTCGGCTACCGAGAACCGCCCCGCCAGGAGCAGCACTGGGTCGACCGGCGGAGAGCCGCCCTGCGGCAGTTCCGGACCGGCGGCTGCACGGCCCGGGATCCTCCGAGCCCGCGCCCTCGCCCACGTCGGGCTCGTCACGCGGCGTAGCTGGTGGCTCCGTCTCCACTCCGGGCTCGGGGGCAGTCGGTTCGTCTGCGTCCGGCCCATCCGCTGCAGGAGGTGGCTCTGGGGCTGGCGGTTTGGGCTCTGGTCGGGCTGGCTCGGAGCCTGGTCGTCAGGGCCTTCGTCGTCCGGAGGCCCTCCTGGGCGGGGCGGTGTAGGCGGCATAGCAGGTGAGGGGCCGTCGCCGTAATCAGGCGGCGAGTAGGTCCCGGCGCCGACCTCAGGCGAGTCCGCAATGAGGGCGCGATCATGTCGCCGCCCACACGGATGCGGCCCATCGTGCGCGGGCTCCTCGTCTGCGGGCCGGTACGGTGCCGCCTGGTAAAGAGGGTCTTCATGCTTTGGCTCGACGCTGATGAAGTCACCAATGAGGCAGACTCCGTCGCGCGTGAACTCGGTCTCGAAGTCGTAGTCGCCCGCAGCGATGAGGTCGAGTGCGCGCACAAACCGCGGGTCTTTCTCGAGAGCGCTGTCGAGAAGCCCGAACGCGGCGAGCCGCGCTACATAGCTGCGGATGAGCTTCGAGAGGACGCGGCCGCGGAACGCCTTTCCAGGACCGTCTGTGCCGAAAACGCCCTGGAGGGCGGCCTGGGTTTTGCTTACCTGCGTCCAGGCCTTGTCTACCGGGGCCGCACCCTCGGCGTACTTGACTTCGATCACGCGCCCGAACACTTTGGCCCGGCTGCCGGCGTCGAGCGGCACCCTCAGCAGCAGGAGGTCGTCGCTCGCCTCTCCGGTGAGGCCAGCTGCAGCCGCAAGCCCTTCAGACGTTCTCAGTCCTTCTTTGGGAGTGACCCGAAGCAGCTCGTCGAGGCTGATCACCAGCGAGAGCGCGGTGCTGTTTGGCGCGAAGAGCTGTTCCCGTGCAGCAAGAAGCCGAAAGGCGACGACGGCCGCAAGCCTCTCTTTGACGCCGGTGTCCGGCTCGCGAAGCAACCTTAGTGCCCAGCGCCCGGAGAGTAGGTTGAGCCATCTCAGCATCCTCACTGCCCGCGGCCGGTTCATTCCCTCCACGTGCAGGCCGAAGATGCCCTCGATGAGCGCGAGGTAAGGCTCAACCATCGCTGTGGCGGTGATTGCGTCGAAACCGCTCGCCTGGAGATTCTCCTGGTCAGTGTGATCGAGGATGTAGGGGGTCCCATCACCTTCGCCGTCCTGCGGGTAGAAGAGTTCGAGTCCGATGTGCCGGTCGAGGTGGACGACCCACACTGCCCGGTCGTAGATGGCCGGGATCAGCTTCTTCTGGACTCGTGTGACGACCCCGAGGCCCCTGTTTGGGGTAACGGGGTTCCCGCTGGCGGCGGCGGCGACTTCGGCGCTGCGGGCAAGGATCCGCGAAATTGCGGAGCCACGCGGGGCCTGGCCGAACGAGATGCCGCTGGAAAACGAGACGTCATTTGCCTGTATTTCGGCGGCGCGCTCCAGGTCGGTAGCCATGCCAGCTGCGTACGCGGTCGTAGTTCTCGCGTCGAGTTCGTAAGTTTCGGTGTCCCCCGGGCGGAAGTAGTTTTGGATGAAAGCCAGGTGCGCGAACGACGACAAGTCAGTTGACGAAGCGTCGGCAATGAACTCCTCGATGCGCCCTTTGGTATAGGTGAGGCGCCGCATCAGCTCTTGCTCAAGCCAGGTCGGCGCAGACTCCTGGGCGCTTGTCATGAAGCCGTCTAGTGCAGCACCAGGGGAAGATGAGCCCTGTCCCTCCGCGGGCTCCGCCGCCGCATAGAGCTTGACTTCAAACTGAGGCAGCTTGTCGAGCTCCTCTTCGCCGCGCTTCCCGTGCGCATCGATGGTGGCTTGGAGCGCCTTGCGTACATGTTCGGCGTCGCCGGGGTTGACGAATGCGAGCGTCAGTGTGCGCCGGTGATCCTGGTAGACCGGGTGTACCTCCAGGAACTCAGTGATCCGCCGTGCGATAAAGCCGGGCAGGAATGCTTCTGGGTACGACGCCCCTTCCTCACTCTGAGGCGTGTAGAGCCGCCACGGATAGGCGGACTCCTCTGCTTCGTGCCAGCTATCGCCAACGCGCATCAAAGGGGCGGCGTACCGGATGCCGACAAGATCTGCATCGGCGGCAAGCAGGCTGCCGACAACACCATCGGCCCATTCGCGAAGAGAGCTCTGCAGACGTTCGTGTATCGCCACTGCAAGCGGGCTTGTTGGAGCTACGAGAATTGCATCCGAACCCTCCACCCGCACCGAGTCAACAAGCAGGAGGCGTTCGTACTCTGCCTGCCAGTTGACACCGTCAGGAATCGACTCGAGCAAGTCCGCATAAGCCGCGAGATACGCCCCGGCCTCGGCCATCTGCGGCAAGTCGGCGGCCATGACCGTTTGGTAAGGAGCTTCGGACTGATCGCTGCGGACGCGGGTAAAGAAGTCGCTACGGGCGCTGAGAAAGCGCTCAAACGCCGGCGCGATCGCCTCGCTCATCGCGAGATCTTGTAGGCGGCCGTCTCCAGAGATTGCGCCCTCGCTGTCGAGCGCATAGTTAGTCAGCTGGGGGTGTGCGAGAATCGACGATTCCACCTGCCAGCGGGGCCGCCGCAACTCTGGAACGCCCGCGATCGGGGCTTGCCTGCCTCCGGTCGTGACGCTCGCCCGACCGAGGTCAAATTCGAGTTCTGCTTTCTCGATGTCCTTGATCTGAACACCTTCCGAAGCGGCGAAGCGGAGCACGGCGTGTTCTGGCGAGTGTTCTGAAGCTGCGCTTGTGAATACCTCCTCGTCCGGAACCTCGTAGCGGACGGGGACGACAACCTCAAGCCCTGGCAGCGTCACGAGCAAGTCGTCAACCTCGCCCTCACCCTGTCGCTGGCTACTGACGCTGCCTGGAGGGGCCGGGCGCACGCCACCTTCAGGAGCGCGAAGCTCGACCGCTGCCTCGTCCCTGGCAACGAAGCGCTGCTGCGCCGCGTCGATGTCGCAGGCGGCTTCTAATGGGAGCTCAGTCAGGGACGGTTCGAGCAGCAGCGCGATGCTCACGTACATCGGG
>CAVZFQ010000014.1:0-165876 GCA_963774625.1 uncultured Actinomycetes bacterium | reverse complement strand
TCTAGAGATCGACCGGGCGGCCCATCTCGCGCGAGATGGCGGCGAGGCGGGCAAGCCGCTTCTCGAGCGGCGGGTGCGTCATGAAGAGCTCGGCGAACCCTTTTCTGACGTTCGTCGGCACGATGAAGAACGCGTTCATGCCGGCGACCTCGCGCAGGTCGCGCTGCGGGATCTGCGAGATGCGGCTCGCGATCTTCTGGAGGGCGCTCATCAGGTACTCGGGCGTGCCCGTGATGACGGCGGCTCCGCGGTCGGCTGCGTACTCGCGATAGCGGGAGATCATCATCATCAGCACGTAGCTGATCGCGTACGTGGCGATCGCCACGGCGAACATGATCAGCCAGACGGGGGTGCCCCCGCTCCGGTCGCGACCGCCGCCGAACATGCCGCCGTACAGGCCGAAGCGCGCGAGCATCGCCGCGACCATGGCGAAGAAGCTCGCGATCGTCATCACCATCACGTCGCGATTGGCGATGTGCGTGAGCTCGTGGGCGATGACGCCCTCGACCTCTCGGGGCTCGAGGCGGTTCCAGAGGCCCTCGGTCACCGCGACGACAGATTTCTTCTGGCTGCGGCCCGTCGCAAATGCATTGGGCACATCCGTGGGGATGATGGCTACCCGCGGCTTCGGCAGGTCGGCCATCGCCGCCAGGCGCTCGACCATGTCGTGCAGTTCGGGCGCCTGCTCGCGGTCGACGACCTTCGCACCCGAGGCGAGCAGCGCGATCTTGTCCGACGTGAAGAACTGGACGAACGAGAGGATGCCGATGATCAGGACGACGGCGAAGATGCCGACGTCGAGGATGTTCACGAGGATGACGAAGAAAGCGACGTACACGAGGCCGAGGACGAACATGGTTGTGACCATGCGTAGAGAAAGGCCGATATCGCGCCCGTATGCCTTGCGTTCCATGAGGGCAATTCTACTTGCGGGGGTGCTCGCCACCGCGCTCCTCTGGGCGGCTCCTGCGCGCGCGGACCACGTCGGCGTGTACACAGGCCCGGATGCGCCCGCTTTGGCGAAGCAGGCCTCGGGGCTCCTGGTTGCCGGCCGAGGACCCGAGGTCAGCCGGGAGGAGGCGCTCGACGCGCTGGAAGGCATCCCGCCGCCTCGGTGCCCATGCGAGTACGTCGTGCTGCTAGGCATCCCGTCCGGCAAGCATGCGAACGACCGCCGGTATCCGATCGCCATCTCAGGTCCGGGTTACGACGGTCTCCTCGTCTCGGATCGCACGCGTGTGCCCGGGCTCGTCTCGATCTACGACGTCAAGCCGACCGTCGAGGCGCTCGAGGAGGGCCGCGAGCCGCCGATCACGTCCCGCGCCGAGCCGAACGTGCAGCAGAAGCTGGACGCATTGGACGCACGGCTCGACGACCTCGACGACTCCCGGACCCCGGCGGGCTTCGCCCTGGCAGCGCTCATGCTTGTGTTTGCGATCCTGGCCCGAGCTCGCCGTTCGGCCTTCTGGGCCAGAGCCTCGCTCCTCACCGTTCCGGTTGGGCTGAGCACGGCGCTCGCTCTCAGCGCGCTCGAGGTGGAAACGACCACGACGGTCGTTCCCATGCTGGCGGTGGTCGCCGCGGTCGGTGCACTCGTGCTCGCTCGGGTCACGCGGAATCGGGTTGCGTTCGCGGCGGCGCTCCTCGCGGTCTTCCCGGTCTACCTCCTCGTGCTCGCAATCTCGACGGAGACGAGCTCGCTGGCCGTGATCGGGCCGCGCCCCGAGAACGGCGGGCGCTTCTACGGGTTCAACAACCAGCTCGAGACCCTGGTGCTCGCGCCTGCCCTGCTCGGCGCGTACCTGCTCGGCCCGCGGCTCCTGCCGGCCGTCGCGTTGCTCGCCGTCCTGACCGTCGGCGCCAGCTTCGCCGGTGCGGATGGAGGGGGCGTGCTCGTGCTCCTGGCCGGCTTTCTCTTTCTCTGGTTACGGCTCCGCGGAGTGCCGCTGACGGCGCGCAACCTGGCCCTGACAGGCGCGGCTGTCGTGGTCCTCGGGCTCGCCCTCGTCGGCCTGGACGCCGCCTTCGGCGGGGAGAGCCACGTGACCAGGTCGATCGGCGGCGGCCCGGCCCAGCTCGCGGAAGACATCGGCGACCGGCTCGTCGCCTCTGCCGAGGGAGTCGTGTCCACCTGGCACTCGGCGCTCGTGATCGGCGTCTCGATCCCGGTGCTGGTCTGGGTCGCGCTGCGTCGCCCGCGCTATGCGGCCCTCGACGCGCTGCTGGTGGCGGTCGTCGTCTCCCTGATCGTCAACGATGCGCCGCGAGAGGTTTCCGGCTTCGGTGCCCTCTCCGCGCTGGCCCTGCGCTTCTGGCACGAAACCGCCGAACGTCTTGAGTAGACTCGCCGCGATGCGCCGTGCGGGCCTGATCGTCCTTTTTGCCACGTTGCTGGTGGGTTGCGGCGGCGAGGAGACCGTCTCGCCGACAGGGCCGGTCGAGGGCACGCTGCCCAAGGCTGAGGCTGGGAACCCGGCCCGGGGAAAGCTGCTTTTCGTCTCCGAGGGCTGCGGCGGCTGCCACACGTTCAAGGCGGCAGGCACGAGCGGCAAGACGGGGCCGGACCTCGACACGGCGCTGAAGGGGAAGGACGCGGAGTTCATTCGCGAGTCGATCGTCGATCCGAACGCCGAGATCGCACAAGGTTTCCAGCAAGGAATCATGCCGCCGTACGGCGAGACGCTCGACTCGAAGCAGGTCGCCAACCTGGTCGCCTTCCTGCAGCAGAGCACGTCCTAGGAGGGTTTGGCGAAATGGATCTGAGCCGCCGCGCCGCGCTGCTCGCCCCGAGGCCGCGTCCTCAGTCGCCCCAATGCTGAAAAGCATTGAGGCTCCCTGCGTCCTTGCCTCGGAACGACCATCGCACCCCGGCGACGAGTCAATTCCACCAAACCCTCCTAAGCCGTGATCGACCTCCGGGCCGCTCGCGCCGAGCCCGAGCGCCTGCGGGCGGCGGTCGCGCGCAAAGGCGCGGGTGAGGCTTTCGACCGGCTGCTGGATGCGGACGCCCGCTGGCGCGAGCTCGTCCCGCAGGTGGACGAGCTGCGCGGCCGGCAGAAGCTCCAGGGCAAGCCGACGCCGGAGCAGGTCGAGGAGCTGAAACAGGTCAAGGAGGATCTGAAGCGCCTCGAAGGCGAGCTGGCCGAGGCCGAGCAGGCCCGCGACGCTGCGCTCGAGGCGGTGCCGAACCCGCCGCACGAGTCCGTCCCCGACGGCGAGACCGAGGAGGAAGCCGAGGTCTTGCGTGAGGTTGGCGAGCACCCGCAGCTGGCCGAGCCCAAGGACCACCTCGAGCTCGCGCGCTACGACATGGAGCGCGGTGCGCGGCTCTCGGGCTCGCGCTTCGGCTACATCGTCGGCGGCGCGGCGCTCCTCTCGCTCGCGCTCTACCGCTTCGCACTCGACCGGCTCGTCGCCGAAGGGTTCACCCCGGTGCTCCCGCCCGTGCTCGTGCGCGAGGAAGCCATGTACGGCACCGGCTTCTTCCCCGCGGAGAAGTCCGAGTACTACGAGATCGGAGACGACGGCCTGTATCTAACGGGCACGTCCGAGGTTGCCTTGGCCGGCCTGCACATGGGCGAGATCCTCGAGGCCGACGAGCTGCCGCTCCGCTACACGGCGTTCTCCGTGAACTTCCGCCGTGAGGCCGGCGCGGCCGGGCGCGACACGCGCGGCATGTTCCGCGTGCACCAGTTCAACAAGGTCGAGATGTTCGCCTACGTCCGGCCCGACGACTCGTGGGACGAGCTGGAGCGAATCCTCGCCATCGAGGAAGAGTTGGTGCAGGCGCTCGGCCTTCCGTACCGCGTCCTGAACATCCCGACGGGCGAGCTCAGCTCTGCAGCGGCCAAGCGCTACGACATCGAGGCGTGGTTCCCTAGCCAGGAGCGCTACCGGGAGATCACCTCGTCGTCGAACACCACCGACTTCCAGACCCGCCGGCTCGGCATCCGCTACCGCGGCGAGCAGGGCATCGAGCACGTGCACACGCTGAACGGGACCGCGGTCACCGACCGCTGGGCGCTTGCGATCCTGGAGAACTTCCAGGGCGACGTCCCAGACGCGCTGAAGCCGTTCGGCGCGCCAGACCGGATCGAGCCGGGCTCTTAAAGACGAGCCCTGGTGCCAGGCACGTGCCAGGCACGGGCGATCAGGTGCCAGGCACTGCCAGGCACGGGCGATCGCTGACCCGTCCTTTCAGCCCCGTCTTGGTGCCTGGCACCGGGACGCGTCTAGACTCGACGCCCGGCGGGGTGCCGGAGCGGTCTAACGGGACGGTCTTGAAAACCGTTGGCTCTTCACGGGGCCCGTGAGTTCGAATCTCACCCCCGCCGCTGGTTTTGCCCCAAGCCGCTAGTGGCCGAGGGTCTCTTACCTGAAGAACGGCAGCGGGTCGAGCATGTTCTCGAAAACGTGCCCGCCGGCGTTTGTCTTCCGGATCTCGATGTGGGCGTGCTCGGGCCCGTCAAGCCATTGACTGACGGCCGCGACCGGCTGGCCGCCCCTAACGCGGTCGCCCACGTGGACGTTTGGGACGACGTGTCTGAAGATCCAGACCTTGCGATCGCTGGCCTCGATTTTCGCCGTCCCGCCGAAGACTTGACCACTGATGTCGTTGGTCCGCTTGGCTTCGATGACCTTGCCGCCGACGGGAGCACGGATGACCGAGCCCGGCGGGGCATACCAGTCGAGCCCGGCGTGGTGCTTGACGCCGTGGTTGTCCGGTGCCCCTTCCGGGTCCACGAGTCGGAACTCCGAGAACCGGGGGATGGGCGGGTTGAGCGGGATCACTATGCCCCCGCCCCTGGAGGCTGCCGAGCCCAGGAACGGCTGCCCTCTCCGCTTCCTGGCGCGATGGCGGAAATCCGCCGGGAACTGGATCTCGCCGAACAGAAGGCCGAGCCCAGGCAGCCCGAGCGTGCTGTTGATGCGATTCTGCGGATAGCCGACCCGCCACTTCCACTTCTCGACCGCGAATGCGGTGTCAGGCCCGTATTCACCATCCACCGCGTCTCCGGTCAACCCGAGCTTTCGCTGAACCTTCTTGACATCGTCCCCCTTGAGGTGAGGGTTCTTGAGCGAAAGTTGGCGGCGCACGGCCACGGCTTCCTCCTCGAGTAGCTCCTACCGGAGTGTGTGCCTGCCGCTTCGAGAATTCAACGGCGTTGCAAACCGTCTTGGACAGAGCAGAAAGCGGGGTTCATGCTGGTCGTTCACCGGTGGATCAGCGAAGGTTTCTCCACCATCCCGCCCGCCGCTGCCATGCAGGTACACCTAATCGACGATCCCAGCGCCTTCCTAGAGCAGGCTGGGCGCTTCCTGCTCGAGGACGAGGCGCGGCACAACCTCATGCTCGGGCTCGCCTCGACGCTTCGCGACCACCCGGAGCGGTATCCCGACTTCGGCCTCTGGCTGGTCGAGCAGGACGGCGAGCCCGTGGGCGCCGCGCTGCGAACGGCGCCTCACAATCTGGTCCTCGCGCGCGCGCGCGACGAACGTGCTCTCGACGCGCTTGCACAGGCCGTCGACGAGGAGCTGCCCGGGGTCGTCGGTGGGCTGCCGGAAGTTGAACAGTTCGCTCGCGCCTGGGCGTCGAAGCATGGCGTCACTCCGCAACTCCGAATCGCCCAGGGGGTCTTCGCGCTCGAGCGGGTGGAGCCCGTCAAAGGCGTGCCGGGAGCGATGCGCACGGCGACCGCCGCCGACCGACCGTTGTTGCTGGAATGGTTTCTCGCCTTCGGAATCGAGGCCCTGCCGCACCCGGACGAGGAGCGTCTCACGCGCGAAGTCGACCACCGGCTCGCGGCGGCCGACACCGGAGTCGTGCTGTGGGAGGACGAGCAAGCCGTCTCACTGGCCGGCTTCGGCGGCCCGACGCCGCACGGGATCCGGATCGGGCCGGTCTACACGCCCCCGGAGCTGCGCGGCCGCGGTTACGCCTCCGCACTCGTGGCCGAGCTCTCGTCGAGCCTGCTCGCGGGCGGGCGGCAATTTTGCTTCCTGTACACCGACCTGGCCAACCCGACGTCGAACAAGATCTACGAGCGGATCGGCTACGTGCGCGTCTGCGAGTCGGCCGAGATCGAGTTCGTTGTTCAGACGTAGACGAGGAAGTAGACGAGCAGCCCCACCGCGCACAGGAGCAACGTCAGAGCAGCGACCTGGGCCAGCCGCGAGTCCTTCGGGCCGGGCCGCACGCGAACGATCAGATAGGCGTTCTCCGATTCCCCGGAGACGCGGAGGCTCGTCCCGTCCTCGATACCGGCGGGGATGCGCACCTTGATCGTGCGCTCGGTGGGCAACTCGCCGTGCCCGCCGCATTCCTGGCAACGGGTCTGGAACCGCCCGTCTCCGCCGCACTCCGGGCACGGCTCGACCTGCAGCCACCGTCCGACACCGAGCCCCGCGGACACCCGCAGCGTCCCCTTGCCCATGCACTGCTCGCAGATCCTGACCTCGGTTCCGGGGGCTGCCCCCGAGCCGTCGCAGGTCGTGCAGACGACCGCATCGACGATCCGCACCTCCCGGCGGACGCCGCGGACAGCCTCGTATTGCTCGAGCTCGACTTCTCCGAGCACGCTCGGCCCGCTGACCGCGGCACCATCCTCGAAACCGGCTCCTCGGCCCCGAAAGCCGAACTTGTCGTACAGAAAACGCGAGCGCGGCTTGGACAGAGCGCTGTAGGCCGCCGAGACCTCGCGGAACCGCTCCTCGGCTGCAGGCGAATCAGAAACGTCGGGGTGGAGGTCCCGAGCCAAGCGCCGAAACGCGCGGCTGATCTGCTCCTGGTCGGCCGTCTCCGGCACGCCGAGCACCTCGTAGTAGTCGCGCTTGGGCCGCCTCACGCTGCTCGCGGCGAAGGCTACGCGTTCGATCGGCGTTTTCCCCGTACCTTCTCGACCCCGTCAAGCGTTTCAAGAAGGAATGAAGCTTCTGCGGCGGCGAACTCTGATCGCGCTCGGCCTCGCGCTTCTGTGCGCGATCGCCTTCGGCGTGTTGACAGCGGGTGCGCGCGGCCAGCTCCCACCGCTGCCGCCGCCTCCGCCGATTCTGCCGCCGCCTCCGCCGCCTCCGCCGCTGCCGCCACTGCCGCCGCCTCCGCCGATCCCGCCGCTGCCGCCGCCTCCGCCCATTCTTCCGCCGCCTCCGCCACTGCCGCCGCCTCCACCGATCCCGCCGCTGCCGCCGCCTCCGCAAATTCTTCCGCCGCCACCTCCCCCGCCTCCCGCCCCTTCGCCACTCCCACCGGTTCCTGGAGTGACGCCGCCTCCAGCCGGCTCCACCGGCGCCGGCGGAGGATCGACAGGCGGCGCCACGGGTGGAGGTGCCTCATCGTCAGGCGGGTCGGCGGGCAGTTACACGGGCAGCACCTCGGGCCCCGCCGGAGGCTCGGGACGACCGCCTGTACGTGCCGTCCGCGTCGCCTCGTCGCGGGCATGGATTTCCCGCTCCGGCCCCGGCAGCCGGAGGAAGACGATCCTGAGGTTCGTCCTCTCGAAACCTGCTCTCGTGGAGTTCTGGGTCATACGAGTCGCGCCGGACTGCCGTCTGGTAGGCCGCTTCCGGGTCAAGGGCCACGCCGGCAAGAACCGCGTGGGCTTCCGGGGACGCGTCAAGGGGCGAGCGCTTCGCCCCGGCACCTATGTCATTCGCGCCCGAACGCTGCCCGCCGGCAGGGCGCTGACGGAGACGAAGGTCGTGATCCTCAAGCGGAAACCGCTTCCCGGGGAGCTGGCGGCTGCGCAAGCCTCGAACACGTGCAGAAGCGCGGACGGTGACACGTCGTCCACGAGCCCGCTCGCCGGCGGCACGGGGTCGCGCGCCGGCACGGACAGCAAGCTCCGGGTCCAACGAGGCGGCGAGGGAGCCAAGCCGATCCGCGTCGGCTCCACCAAGAAGCCGCTAGGCGTACTGGGCGTCCGCTTCACCCGCGCCGCTGACGCGGTCAAGAGCGTGCCCGCGATCGTCTACCTCCTGCTCGGGATCGCGATCGGGCTGCTCGCAGCCGCCGCGATGCCGATCCGCTTCGTTCCGAGCGCCCGCCTGGCCGCGATCCTCGCCTATCGGCGCAACGTCGTAGCGATGGCCGGCGCGGTCACCCTCGCCTCGGTCGCGGTCGTCTACGCCCTGGCGTAGCTGGTCCGCGCCCACGGGGCGCGGACTCGCGGAAAGTCTGACGACTTTCCGCGACGAAGAGCACTTGGAACTTGTTCCGCCGACGTCATTGCCGCTCGTGTAGAAGATGCCCCCACTTCACGAACGTCAGCGGCGTGGGCGTCTGAGAAGGCGTGATTTAAGTCGCCGGAAGCCTGCTTCCGGCGAGTCCGGCGCCCGTGGCGCCGGACCAGTTAGACCGTCAGAGCGTCGAGCTCGCGCTCGACCGCGAGCCGTTCGAGCGCCTGCGTCTCGATCTGGCGGACGCGCTCGCGGGTGAGCCCGAGCCGCTTTCCGATCTGCTCGAGCGATTGCGGATCGGGATCGCCGTTCAATCCGAACCGCATCTTCACGACCTCGCGCTCGCGTTCGGGAAGCTTGGCCACCGCCTTCTGGACCGCATCCCGGCGGAGGCTGATCGTCAGCTCCTCCTCGGGCGGCGGCTCGTCACCGGACACGAGCTCGCCGAGCGTCGTGTCGCCTTCCTTGCCCACGGGCTTGTCGATGCTCGTCACCGCCCGAGCCGCACTCCGGACGTCGAGCACCTGCTTGAGCGGGAGCTTGGCCTGCTCGGCGAGCTCTTCCTCGGTCGGCGCGCGGCCCAGCTTCGTCAGCAGCTCACGCTCGGCGCGCGCCATCTTGGCCTCCCGGTCGGCGATGTGCACCGGGATGCGAATCGTCCGCGCCTTGTTGGCGACTCCGCGCTGCACGGCCTGGCGAATCCACCACGTGGCGTAGGTCGAGAACTTGTAGCCCCGCCGCCAGTCGAACTTCTCGACGGCGCGAATGAGCCCGATGATCCCCTCCTGGATTAGGTCGAGGAGAGAGAGGCCGTGCCCCTGGTACTTCTTCGCGATCGACACGACCAGGCGCAGGTTGGAGTTGACCATGCGGTCCTTGGCCTCGCGGTCGCCGCGCTCGATCCGCTTCGCCAGCTCGACCTCCTCCTGGGCGGTCAGGAGCGGGTAGCGAGCCATCTCGTTGAGGAACAGCTGCAGGGCGTCCGTCGTCGCCACGGCGAGGTCCCCGTTGACATAGGTCGACGCCTTGCTTTCCTTGCCGCAGTCGTCGCGGACCTCGATCCCGCGCTCGTCCAGCTGCTCGTACAGAAGCTGCAGCTCGTCGTCGCCGAGCTCCAGCGACTCGACGAGCTCGTTGAACGCGGACAGCTCCGCGCACCCTTCGTCCTGGGCGGCTTCGATAAACGCTTGGAGACGGTCGTCGGCCATCGGATATGTGTTCCCCCGAATCCGAAGGTTAATCCAATGGCTGGGTAGGGTCGAGCCCATGGATACGTCGCCAGAGCGCGTCTTCCTCGAGGATCTCGAGCGCGATCTCGAGTCGGGTACGGCGCAGGAGCCCGATGCTGCGCTCTCGCTGATCGCCGGCCGCGAGGTGGAGCTCGACGAGGACCAGCTACGGGGTGCCCGCCGGCGCGCTATCCAGCTCCTGGCCACGGGTGGTGATCCCAGGCGAGGATCAGGGCTCGAGCTCGAAGGGCGGGCTGTCGAGGCCCTGGCGGGAGACCTCGACGGCTCGGCGCGTCGTGAGGCCCTGGCAGCGGGGCTCGAGCAGCTGCGTCGCACAGCAGACGGCCTTCCTCGGGTAATCGAGCGCATCAACCGGCTCTCGTCCGACCCGGACTTTGCGTGGCGCTGGTTCGCCTGCATCCTGCTTGCCGAGGAGCTGGAGGACGACTGAATCGAAGCTGCGCTACCCTGCGCAGCGCGGCATATCCCTCGAAACGGTTTGGGCGCTCGTGTTCAGGTCGTTTCTGCCGATGTAGGAACTGTCAGGCCCAGTCAACTGCGGTTTCTACACGGAGGTTCAGGTTGCTCAAGCGAATCCTCGCGCTCATAGTCACGTTCTCTGCGTTCGCTGCGTTGCCCGCGGCTGCTTCCGCGTCGGAGATGATCGATCGCAACGCGAAGGGCGCACGGCTCGCGGTGAACAGCAAGGGCACGGCCCTCCTGACCTACCGGGCGCGCGGGCGGGTGCAGCACGTCCTTGCCTGGGGCGCGGTCAATGCTCGCGTCCCCACGCGCGGCGTGCGGCAGGTCTCGTTCAGGGTCGATTACTCAGGAGGCTGGGGATCCCAGCGTCGCCTCGTGTGGCGCAACTTCAAGAATTCGTGCGGCCGCTACGAGGGGCCGCAGCTCCAGTACCTGGTCGCCGCGTGCACCGCGCCCGACGGATCGCACTGGGCGATTCAGAAGTGGCAGCGCATGCTGCCGCCCTACGGTTTCCGCCCCACGGCCGCCGAGTCGGTCGTGGAGCTGCATCTGTCCCACTGGGCCGGAGAGCTGCCCGAGTTCGTGATCAAGCAGGACTGGGTCTACCGCAACTACGACCACCTCTATGGCTGGCTGCGCTACAAGGGCACGGGCGTCTACGGGTTCAAGAACACGAAGTACGGCGCGCCGCTCGACTCCTGGGGCCGCAACGTCTTCGTCGACACCTTCAACTCGAGGTACGGCCGCGGCTGGAAGCGCGAGAACGCATTCCTGACGCACACCGGCAGCGGAGCGTTCTGCTACGGCTTCTACCCGCATTCGTGGCGCGGTCAGAACCGACCGGCAGGCGAAGGCCAGGTGTATCGCGCATCCGTGATGGGACCCGGCGTGACGCCGATTCTCTTCTGGACCGCACCGGCGTTGCCGACCTTCGACGCGACGCTCGAGAACGACGCGAACGCGGAGCAGGCTCAGCTGTTCACGAGCGACAAGTGTCGCGCCAAGTAACACGTAGCTAGACCCTATGATCGGCGCGTGGCCGACGATCTGCGCTCACTCCTGCGCAACGTCCCCGCCCCCGTCTCGGTGGTCACCGTCGACGTCGAGGGTGAGCGACTCGGGCTGACCGTTGTTTCCTTGCTCTCGTTGTCTCTGGAGCCTCCTTTGCTCGGCGTCGCGATCAGCCGCCAGGCAGCCCTCCACGAGCTCCTGCGGCAGGCGGAGACCTTCGCGGTCAGCCTGCTGGCCGGTGATCAGGAACGCCTTGCCGGCCACTTCGCGCGCGGAATGCCGCCGATCGGGCTCTGGGAAGGGATCGGGGTACGCGAGGGCGAGGGCCCCCCGCTCCTCGAAGGGGCCCTCGGCTGGATCACCTGCAGCCGGGCCGGGGAGCACCCGACCGGCGACCACACGCTCTTCGTCGGAGAGGTTGCGAACGTCGAGCGGGGCCCCGGCCGGGACGCGCTCGTCTACCTACGGCAGAGCTACGTCGCGGTCTGAATAGAGCGGGGCGCCCCGTAGGGCGCCCCGTTTTTGGTTCGTTGTTTCGCTGACTGGGCTAGCGGCGGCCGACTCGCAGGTTGACCCTGAAGTTGACCCGCCGGACCGAGCCGCCCCGCGGGCTCTGGCCGACGACACGGCCAACGCGCCGGGAGCGAACCCTGCGGATCGTGCCGACGCGACAGCGCCGTGCCCGGATCCGCGCCCTGGCCGTTGCCAGCCGCAGGCCGATCACGTTCGGCACGCGACAGCGGGCCGGCGGTGGGGCCGGCGGCGGAGGTGGCGGTGGAGGTGGCGGAGGTGGCGGAGGTGGAGGTGGAGGTGGTGGCGGAGGCGGAGGCGGCGGGGGAGGAGGTGGCGGCGGGGGAGGTGGAGGTGGAGGTGGAGGTGGCGGAGGTGGAGGCGGAGGTGGTGGCGGAGGTGGTGGCGGAGGCGGTGGCGGCGGAGGCGGAGGCGGCGGCGGAGGTGGAGGTGGCCCCCCCGTTCCGCGGATCCGGAAGACCTGATCAGGCGCCAGTGGGTCAATGTTGCAGGTCGTCGCGCGCCGCGCCCAGGAGAGGCACGGAGGCGGCGGGAGGCCCCCACCCGGGTTTCGCCACGCGGCGCCCTGGTTGGAGGTAACTGTGCGATCGATCCAACCCCACTGTCCGAAAGGCGTGAAGTTCTGATTCGCCTGCACCGACACCCAGTAGGTGCCAGGAACCAGCGTGACCGCCGGACTGATCGTGATCACAGCATCGCCTGCCGTCCCCGTGAACGCCTGCGTCGGGCGGGCAGCGACGAGCGTTCCCGGTAGGCCGGCAGCGTCCTGGTAGAAACTCACGTTGAACGACGTCGCCGGGCCGGGCCCGTTGAAGTAGACGCCGTCGACGTCGACGCCGCTGACGCTCCAGTCGGGTCCCGCCGGAACGACGAAGTCGTCTGCCAGCTCAGAGTCGTATTGGTTGAACGATGTCTCGAAGTTCTGCGAGCTGGTGCCGTTGGTGCCTGGATTGTTGTACTGGTCGTACAGGATGCCCCCGTCAGGGATCGCGATCGGCGTCGAGTTCGCGAACGAAACCGCCGCAGCAGTCGAGGCCAGCACGAGGCCGCCGACGACGACTGCAAGCAGGCAGATGGATCGGGCTAGGGCCTTAGGGCCCCGCAAGCGGCCGCACCCTCCTTCGTAACGTCGGTGCATGGAAAACGCACCCTCCCCTCCCCTAGATTGCTCGTTCCAGGCGTTTCTAACAGCCCTGCGTAGAAAAAGAAAGCTTGCGTTGAGCTAGCGGCGTCCTACCCGCAGGTTGACCCTGAAGTTGACGGCCCGTACCGCGCCGCCCCGTGGGCTCTGGCCGAGCACGCGGCCGACACGCCGGGAGCGAACCCTGCGGATCGTGCCGACGCGGCAACGCCGCGCCCGGATCCGCGCCCTGGCCGTCTGCAGCCTCAGGCCGATCACGTTCGGCACGCGACAGCGAGCCGGCGGTGGGGCCGGAGGAGGCGGCGGAGGCGGTGGCGGAGGTGGCGGAGGCGGAGGTGGTGGCGGAGGCGGTGGTGGCGGAGGTGGAGGCGGAGGTGGCGGTGGCGGAGGCGGAGGTGGTGGCGGAGGCGGAGGCGGAGGTGGTGGCGGAGGCGGCGGTGGTGGCGGTGGTGGCGGTGGTGGTGGTGGAGGTGGCGGCGGAGGTGGCGGCGGTGGAGGCGGAGGCGGTGGCGGAGGCGGAGGCGGAGGCGGAGGCGGTGGCGGAGGCGGTGGTGGCGGAGGCTGGCCGGTCGGCACATAGTTCAGCCGAAGCCCGGGAACGAGCGTCGCCGCGTTGCAGGAGAACTCGTTCGACCGAGCGAGTCCGTCCTGGATGCCCGACGTCGCCGACAGCCCCTGATCGGCGCTCGGCCCGTAGATGACCGAGAGGGTGCCCGACCCCTCCGTGAGGATGATCTCGAACGTCGTCGTGCCGTCGCCGCTGAAGTACTCGACGTTGCGCCACTCGACCACGAAGCGACGATTCGGTGGCGTACCGAGCGTCGCCACGTAGATCCCTCCGGTCCCGTTCGTCAGCAGGTCGTCCCAGAACGGAGCGATCACGACCCCCAGGTCACTCGTCGGCAGGCACTCGTTGGTGTACGCCGTCGAGCTCCCGTTGAACTGCAGGTTCCCGTTCGAGCTGACGGTTGCCGCTGTGAACGTCTGGCCGTAGACGGTCACCGGGAAGGGCAGCGTGACGGGCGTCGTGCAGTCGTCGCACGAGTTCGCCAGCTCGGTCGTTCCCGGAACGATCGCCTGGCCGGTCTGCTGCTGGATCGTGTAGTCGCAGCCCGCCACCTGCACGACGAGGTCGATCTGGAACGTGCCCTGCGCCGTCGTCAGGTTGAGCCGTAAGTTCAGGTTGACCCCGCAGGCCGCCGCAGCATCGACCTCGCCCTCGAAGCGAGTCGTGTTCGTCGCCGTCCCGCCGGACGGAAGATCTGGATACGCCGAGTTGGGCTGAGTGACCGTGACGCCCGCCGACTGTGCCGTCAGCACGCTGCCGATGCCCGTCGCCGTCTCGCCGCCGGTGTTGCGGATCCGCTCGTCGAGGCCAAAGGACTCGCCCGGCTCGAGGTGGCCGTCGCCGTCCTCGTCGAAGATCGTCATCAGGTCGTGCACGAGCTGCGGCCCGCCGGCGCCGATGTTCCCGGAGATTCGATAGACCTGGTCTGGAGAAGCGGCATCGACGTTGCAGGTCGTGGCGCGCCGGCCCCACGACGTGCACCCGGTCCCGAGCCCGTTGCCCGGGTTGCGCCAGGCGGCGCCCTGGTTCGACTGCACCGTCCGATCCGTCCAGCCCCACTGACCAGCGGGGATGAAGTTCTGATTCGCCTGCACCGAGAGCCAGTAGGTGCCGACGGCGAGCGGGATCCCCGGCGTCAATGCGATCACGACGTCGCCCGCTGCCGGACCGGGCGCGAAGCTCACATTCGTCCTGGCCGCTACCTCCGAGCCCGGTAGCCCGCCGGCGTCGGCATAGAAGCGCACGTTGAAGGTCGACGCTGGGCCAGGGCCGTTGAAGTACTGGCCGTCGATCTCGATCTGGTTGACGAGCCAGCCGTTGGCCGCTGCGACGACGAAGTCGTCCGCGAGCTCGGTGTCGAAGGCGTTCTGCGAGGCCTCGAAGTTCTGCGAGCCCGCGGCGAACGGGCCGGGGTTGTTGTACTGGTCGTAGAGGACCTCGGCGCCCGCGGGCCCGGCCCCGGCGAGAGCGACGAGCGAGACGGCGGCCCGAAGGGCCCACCTCGAAACCGATCGCATGCCTGTTCCTACCTGCGTCCGACCCGCAAGTTGACCCTGAAGTTGACCCGCCGGACCGAGCCGCCCCGCGGGCTCTGGCCGACGACACGGCCAACGCGCCGGGAGCGAACCCTGCGGATCGTGCCGACGCGACAGCGCCGTGCCCGGATCCGCGCCCTCGCCGTTGCCAGCCGCAGGCCGATCACGTTCGGCACGCGACAGCGGGCCGGCGGTGGGGCCGGCGGGGGAGGTGGTGGTGGTGGTGGTGGTGGCGGTGGCGGCGGTGGTGGTGGCGGCGGCGGTGGCGGCGGTGGTGGTGGAGGTGGCGGTGGAGGTGGCGGCGGTGGCGGCGGTGGAGGCGGTGGTGGAGGCGGCGGCGGCGGAGGTGGCGAACCGTCGCGGATGTAGTTCACCCGCAGGCCGTTGGCCAGAGTCGCCGCATTGCACGAGTACTGACTTGCCGAGGTCGAGTTCCGCTGGATACCGGAGGTCGCCAGAGCACCTTGGTTGAACGTCGCGCCATAGATCACCGAGATGTTCGGCGATCCCTCCGTGAGGAGGATCTCGTACGTGGCGGTGCCGTCGTGGTTGAAGTACCTGACGTCCCGCCACTCGATCACGAAGACCCGATTCGGCGGGGTGCCGATCGTCGCCGTGAAGATTCCGCCCCCCTCGTTCGTCAGCTGGTCGTCCCAGTGCGGGGCGATCGTATGGCCGAACGTCGCAGTCGGCAGGCACTCGTTGAAGTAATCCGGGTCGTTGCTGTCGAACTGGAGATTTCCGTTCGAGCTCACGTTGGCGGTGTTGAAGGTGCCGTCGTAGAACTGAACCGGGAACGGCAGGCTGATCGGCGTCGTGCAGTCGTCGCACGAGTTCCCGATGTTGGTCGTGCCGGGGATGATCGGCTGCCCCGTCTGGGTCTCGATCGTGTAGTCCCCGAGCGGGCTATCACCGGCGGGACCTGCCGGGCCGGCGGCCGCGAGGGCGACGAGCGAGACGGCCCCGAGGAGCGCCCACCTCGAGAGGACTCGCCTACGTCCTGAGGTCGGTCGCATTCACGCTCCTCACGGTGTCATGAAGAAGAAGCGGGGCGCCCGCCTTGTCGACGGGCGCCCCGTTTTCATTCGTCTTGGTTGCTTCCTACCTGCGTCCTACCCGCAGGTTGACCCTGAAGTTGACGGGCCGGACTGCGCCGCCCCGCGGGCTCTGGCCGAGAACACGGCCAACGCGCCGGGAGCGAACCCTGCGGATCGTGCCGACGCGACAGCGCCGCGCCCGGATCCGCGCCCTGGCCGTCTGCAGCCTCAGGCCGATCACGTTCGGCACGCGACAGCGAGCCGGCGGTGGGGCCGGAGGAGGCGGAGGCGGCGGTGGTGGTGGTGGCGGAGGTGGCGGAGGTGGCGGTGGTGGCGGTGGTGGTGGCGGAGGCGGTGGTGGCGGAGGCGGTGGTGGCGGAGGCGGAGGTGGCGGTGGTGGCGGCGGAGGCGGAGGTGGTGGAGGCGGTGGCGGCGGAGGCGGTGGCGGCGGAGGCGGCGGAGGTGGTGGTGGTGGTGGCGGCGGCGGTGGAGGCGGAGGTGGCGGAGGTGGCGGTGGTGGTGGTGGTGGTGGTGGCGGCGGCGGCGGCGGTGGTGGCCCACCAACCGGCGTGAATGTGATCTGCGTGCCGTTGGTCACCGATGCGGTGTTGCACGAGAACTCATTCGCTACCGCCGGGCTCTCCTGGATGCCGATCGTCGCCGAGGCACCGCCGTCGCGCTCCACGCCGTAGCGGTAGCGGATGACGCCTGAGCCCTCGGTGAAGATGATCTCGAAGTTCGCCGTGCCGGCTCCCGAGAAGTAGTGCGTTCGCCACTCGATGATGAACTGCCGGTTTGGCGGGGTGCCCGTGGTGGCGGTGAAGATGCCCTCGGATGCACCACCCGTGTGGAGGTCGTCCCAGTACGGCGTCAGCACCATCCCGAAGATCGAAGTCGGCAAGCACTCGTTCGAGTACGCGGTGCTCGACGTGCCGATCTGCAGGTTGCCGTTCGAGCTGGCGGTTCCCGCCGTGTGTGTCGTGCCATAGACGGTCACCGGGAACGGGAACGTGATCGGGGTCACGATGTCATCGCCGCTGTTGCCGATGTTCGCCGTGCCCGGGATGATCGGCTGCCCGGTCTGAGTCGTGATCTGGTAGCCGCACTGCTGCTTCGGAACGCTGAAGTTCACGTTGAACGGTCCCTGAGCGGTGGTCAGTGCGAGCGTGAAGTTGACCACGCCACCGCACGTGAGGCCGGCCGAGGCGTTCGCCATGAAGCGCGTGGCGTTCGTTCCGGTCGCCCCTGGTGCGAGGTTCGGGTACGCCGAGTTGGCTGTGGTGATCGTGATCCCCGGCGTCGTAGTGCTCAGCACACCGCTGATGCCGGTAGCGCCGAGGTTGCCGGCGTTCCGGATCCGCTCGTCGAGACCGAAGGACTCGCCGGGCTCGATCACGCCGTCACCGTCGTCGAACAGCGTCGTCAGATCGTGGACGAGGTTCGGGGCCGGCGGAGGTGGTGGCCCGACCGCGACCTTGTCGAAGAACACGTTCTGCTGCGAGGCGCCGCCGATCAGGACTCGACCGTCGACCCACGCGCTGTAGTGGTTGGCGGTGTTGCTGTAGCTCCGGTCGTAGTCGCCGGTGTAGCAGGCCTGGACGTTCGGGTCCGGCTGCAGCGGCTTCGGACTGACGACGTCGCTGATCACCTGAGCGTTCGACCAGGTGGCCCCGTTGTCACTCGAGACCGTTCCCCAGCGCTCGAGGTCATCGCCGGTTGTGTTCCGGGCGTCGTACCAGCTGATCATCACGTGGCCTGTCGCCGTCGGAGCGGCGGAAAGCGACGGCATCCACTGCGAGCGTGTGCTGCCGTCTCCGTCGATCTTGACTCCGGGGCTCCAGGTGAGTCCGTTGTCGGTGGAGCGCGTGTAGTAGATGTCCCCGGCGTCAGCGCCGGCGCCATCCTGCGTGTACGCGTAGTGGATGATCCCGTTCGGGCCGGCGCCGATGTCGCCCCAGCCCATGTAGCGCCAGTAACCGGTCGTCGGCGTGTTGAACATGCCGCGGAAGTACGAGTTCGTGCTGCAGTTCGAGACTCCCGGAGGCGTGAACGTCGGCCCCATGGTGACGGGGCTGTACGAAACGCCGCCGTTGGTCGAGCGGTAAACGAGGTTCTGGCGTGGGGCAACCCCGCCGCCGCCCTCGTTCATGCCGGCGATGAAGACCGTGCCCGTACCGCCGACGCCGGTCGTGACCTGCACGTTGCGGATGAACGCGCCGGTCTGCACCTGCACCGGCGAGCTCCAGGTCAGACCACCATCGCTCGAATGGATGGAGTAGATGTTCTGCCCGGCCGCGAAGTTGTTCCACGTGATGTACATCCGTCCGTAGAACGGGCTCGTCGGGTCGTTGTCGACCCACCCGGACTCGCGATCGTCACTCGAACCGTTGTGGGCGCAGGCGCCGGTCGTCCAGGTAGCGCCGTCCACAGACCTCCAGACGCCGAGACCCTGGCCCCCGCAACCCGATGCAAGGAAGACCGCGATCCAGATGGCGTGCGCCCGGTCATAAAAGACGACCGGATCGCCGAAACCGGTTCCGTGTCCCGTGCAGAACGGCCTCGTGGTGAGGTAGTTCCAGGTCACGCCGTCGTCCTGCGAGTAAGAGCCGCCCGAGTAACACGCCGGCGCAGTCTTCGAGTCGTTGTAGGTGACCACGGTCGTGTTGCCCTCCGCCCAGGTCTGGGTTTCGGACTGCGTCACATGCGGGGCCGTTTCGCCCGAGGCGGCGGTGACGTCTTTATCGATCCCGCCGAGGTCAGGCGCCGTAGCACCTAGCTGGCGAAGAGCCGAAAACTCATGGCCGGTGAAACCTCCCTCACCGCGGTCACAGCTCGCGAGGATCCGCGCGGCGTTGATGTTGGTTTGCTTCTCCAGGCCGAACTTGTCGATGGATGCGCACACTCCGTCCGGTGCGCCTGCGCTCGCCCCGGCCGCGAGCGTGCCGACAAGCACAATCGCGAACCCGAGCGCCAGCGCGGCAAGCCAACGGCCGCGCGATCGCGTTCGATCGATCACAGAAAACCCTCCCCTACCCATTCGTTGTGCCCCTACTTCCGGAGCGTGGGACGGTTTCTACCTTGTTGAGTCACGTTTTTCAATAGAGGTCGAGCTTCCTCCCCAGCCCTCGGTCCTATTGTCGAAGCTTCCGGAGGTTGTTACGCTCGAACCGGGTCTTCAACTAGGGGAGGGGACGATCGTGAACCGGATCTCGACAGCGCTCGCTGCCGCCGCATTGATCGTCGCGGTGCTCGGAATCACGCCGCTCGGACATGCCGCCGCGGACGCAGTCCGTGTGGCGCTGTTCGCGCAGAACGCGGGCAAGGTCGGGAACATCAAAGCGTCGCGGACGCCGGTTCCGGGACAGCTGCTTGCCCTGGACGCGAAGGGCAGGTTCCCTGCCTCCGTCCTCCCCAGGGGTGCAGCCGGAGCACCGGGCGAGCGGGGAGAGCGCGGGCCCCAGGGCGCGCAGGGCATCCCCGGCCCGGCCGGGCCGCAGGGTGCCGGAGTCTCGTACGAACGGACGATCATCGTCAGCCCCGATCCGCTCGACGAGACCAAGAACGGCCTGCTGCTTCGCAACGCCCTAGCGGGCATCACAGGTAACGGCCCAACCCGCCCGTACCTCCTCAAGATCGAGCCCGGTATCTACGACCTGGGCTCCGAGCCGCTCGCCCTGAAGCCCTACGTCGATGTAGAGGGATCGGGTGAGCTCACCACGACGATCAGCTCGACGGCCGCCATACCCGCCACCCTGGTCGCCGCGAACAACAGCGAGCTCCGCTTTTTGAGCGTTCGGGGAACGAACACCGTTGCCCTGTACTCGAACGGCGTTTCGCCGCGCTTCACGCACGTGACGGCAACGAGCTCCGGAGGATCGTTCAACTATCCGATCGAGGTCACAGGCGGCGTACCGCTGCTCACGGACGTCACGACCGCCGGAACCGGCGGTGCCCAGGCGGCCGGCCTCGTCAACTTCGGGGGCGGTTCCAACCTGATTGCCGTCAACTCCTCCTTCACGGGCAGCGGCGCTTCGAGTGTGAACGTCGGGCTTCTGGCCTACGGTGGCTCCAGCACGATCTCGGGCTCCGTGCTGACCGCGAGCGGCGGCGCGTTTGCGGTTGCCCTTCGCGTGTACAACGGAACCCATTCCCTGATGAGCGTCACGGCCTCAGGGTCCGGCGCGCCCGAGTCCTACGGCGTCTTCTCCGGGTACAAGTTCAACACGCCAACCGTGACCGTGAACCAGTCGCGAGTCGCCGGCGCTACGAACAGCGTCTACGCATTCGGAGGCGGCGCGGCGGGCGGAGCCGCAAAAATCGGCGCGAGCCAGCTGACCGGGCCGACCGCAGCCCTCGATCCTTCAGTGGTCACATGCGCAGCCTCGTACGACGGCGGCTTCGCGCAGCTGTCGCCGGCCTGTAGCTGATCGCAACTACGTAAATGTGGGCGCCCGCCTTCTAGCGGGCGCCGTTTCTTTCGTTACCTGCGGCCGACTACCAGGTTGACTCTGAAGTTGCGCGCGCGTACGGCTCCGCCCCGTGGGCTCTGGCCGATGACCCGGCCGACGCGCAGCGAGCGGGCCCTGCGCACCCTGCCGACCCGGCAGTTACGCGCCTGGATCCGCGTCCGGGCCGTTGCCAGCCTCAGGCCGAGCACGTTCGGTACGCGACAGCGAACCGGCGGTGGTGCCGGAGGAGGCGGCGGAGGCGGAGGTGGTGGTGGTGGCGGCGGTGGAGGCGGCGGAGGTGGAGGCGGCGGAGGTGGTGGTGGCGGAGGTGGTGGTGGCGGCGGAGGGCCGGATTGGCTAACGGCTGCGAAGGCGTCGAGCCGGCCCTCGCCCCAGGTGTTGTTGTTCGCGTCGGTACCGCCGCACGGGCCAGGCGTGTCGAGAGCGATCTGGTTGAGGATCGCCTTGGTCTGCGTGATGTCTCGCGCGAGCGCCGGCGTCTTCGACCACATGAGAGCGACCGTGCCCGACAGGTGGGGGGCCGCCATCGACGTGCCGTTGAACGCCGCGTAGCTCGAATCGCTCCCGTTCGTCGAGGAGCGGACGTTCGCGCCCGGCGCCGCAATGTTCGGCTTGATTCCGCCCCCCAGGCCCGCCGGCGCAGGACCGCGGCTGGAGAAGCTGGCAATCGCGTTGTTGATGTCGAACGCGCCGACGCTGTAACTCACCGGGTAACTGCCCGGCGAGCCGACGGTTCCGCAGCCAGGGCCCGTGTTCCCGTTCGAGAAGGTCGGAAAGATCCCGGAGGCGACCCAGGCGTTGACGATCGCCTCATAGAAGGTGTCACCGCCGTTGGAATTGCCCCACGAGTTGTTCACGATGTGAGGCCGTAGGTCAGGGCGTGGGCTTTGCCCGATGAGATTGGTTGGAGCCAGGATCCATTGGCCCGAGGCGAGCAGGGCAGAAGTGGAGCAGCTGTTGCTCTCGCAGCCCTTGGCGGCGATCCACTTCGCCGCTGGAGCGACGCCTATCTGGTTGGCAGCGCCCGTGTCCTCGCCCACCATCGTGCCCATCGTGTGGGTGCCGTGCGCGTTGTTGTCGCACGGTGCCGCCGATGGGTTGCCGCAGACGTTGGACGGGTCGAACCAGTTGTAGTTGTGGTCGAACGTCGCGCCGGAATTCCCGCGGTACTGACGGACAACCGCCTGATGCGTAAAGCGGACGCCGGTGTCGATGTTCGCGACGACGATGCCCTCACCACGGTCACCAAAGGTCGACCACACGAGGGGAGCGCGGATCCGGTCGATGCCCCACTCCACGGCGTCGACCCTGGGTTCGGTCTTTCCGGGGATCGGCTCCGGGATGCGAAAGACGTGGTCGGCAATGATCTTCTGGACTTCGGACCGAGCCGCGAGCTCGTCGAGCAGCGCCTGGTCGCCGGTCACGCGAATCGAGTTCAGGATCCAGAACGGCTTGTAGTCCGCGCCGCGACGCGCGAGCAGCGCGCGGAGGCCCGCCTGGCTTCCAGCTGCCGTCTTGCGAAGCTCGCCGTAGACGAACTCCCCGCGTGACGTGCTGTTCTGCACCGAGGCCGCAGGACGGAGGTCGGCCTTCTGCTCGAGGACGACCCAGAATGTCGCGCTGCCGCGGTTGGCGATCTGGTCGAGCACCTCGGCGTCGACCCGTGTCGATCCACCATCCGCTGCCGTCTTGCCGAAGACTGAGGTCGCACCGGCGAGGACGACAATCAGCATCGTCGCGGCCAGCGCTAGTACGCGCGTATACATCCCCCGTGAGCCCCCCTCTGTAAAGGCTTTCCTTCCGAATGAACCCCATCGGACTGTAGGGGGACCGACCCCTTTCTACAAGGGCCAGTTGACGTAGTAGGCGGGGCGCCCGCGTAATGGACGGGCGCCCCGTTTTCATTCGTCTTGGTTGCTTCCTACCTGCGTCCTACCCGCAGGTTGACCCTGAAGTTGACGGGCCGGACTGCGCCGCCCCGCGGGCTCTGGCCGAGAACACGGCCAACGCGCCGGGAGCGAACCCTGCGGATCGTGCCGACACGACAGCGCCGTGCCCGGATCCGCGCCCTCGCCGTCTGCAGCCGCAGGCCGATCACGTTCGGCACGCGACAGCGAGCCGGCGGTGGGGCCGGAGGCGGCGGAGGCGGAGGCGGAGGCGGTGGTGGCGGCGGAGGCGGTGGTGGCGGTGGTGGCGGAGGCGGAGGCGGCGGAGGTGGCGGAGGTGGCGGAGGTGGCGGTGGTGGCGGCGGCGGCGGTGGCCCGACCGCGACCTTGTCGAAGAACACGTTCTGCTGCGACGAGCCGCCGATCAGGACGCGGCCGTCGACCCAGGCCGTGTAGTGGTTCGCGGTGTTGCTGTAGCTCCGGTCGTAGTCGCCGGCGTAGCAGGCCTGGACGTTCGGGTCCGGCTGCAGCGGCTTCGGACTGACGACGTCGCTGATCGCTTCGGCGCTCGCCCACGTGGCCCCGTTGTTGCTCGAGGTCCTGCCCCAACGCTCGAGGTTGTCGCCGGTCGTGTTCCGCGCGTCGTACCAGCTGATCAGAACGTGACCTGTCGTATTGACGGAGAGCGACGGCATCCACTGGTTGCGTGCACTGCCGTCTCCGTCGATCTTGATGCCGGGGCTCCAGGTGAGGCCGTTGTCCGTGGAGCGCGTGTAGTAGATGTCCCCGGCGTCAGCGCCGGCGCCATCCTGCGTGTACGCGTAGTGGATGATCCCGTTCGGGCCGGCGCCGATGTCGCCCCAGCCCATGTACCTCCAGTAGCCGGTGGTCGGCGTGTTGAACATGCCGCGGAAGTACGAGTTCGTGCTGCAGTTCGCGACTCCCGGAGGCGTGAACGACGGCCCCATGGTGATCGGCGACCACGTGGCGCCGCCGGTGGTCGAGCGGTAGACGAGGTTCGTGCGTGGGCTGACGCCGCCGCCTCCTTCGTTCATGCTGGCAATGAAGACCGTGCCCGTACCACCGACGCCGGTTGTGACCTGCACGTTGCGGTTGAAGCTTGGGTTGACGGTGACCGCCGGGCTCCACGTCAGTGCCCCGTCATTCGACCAGGCCACCTGCAACGCTCCGCCGCCAACGGCGAAGTTGTTCCAACTCACGTAGATGCGACCGTAGAACGGGCTCGACGGGTCGTTGTCGACCCAGCCCGACTCGCGGTCGTCGCTCGAGCCGTTATGGGCACAAACGCCGGTCGACCAGGTAACACCGTCCGGAGAGGTCCAGACGCCGAGACCCTGGCCGCCGCATCCTGATGCGAGGAAGATCGCGACCCACTTGGTGTGAGCCTTGTCGTAGACGACAACCGGGTCGCCGAAGCCGGTTCCGTGTCCGGTGCAGAACGGCCGCGAGTTCAGGTACGCCCAGCTGGTGCCGTTGTCCTGCGAGACGGAGCCGCCCGAGTAGCAGCTCGGCGCGGTCTTCGAGTCGTTGTAGGTGACCACGGTCGTGTTGCCCTCAGCCCAGGTCTGGGTTTCGGACTGCGTGATGTGCGGGAGCACGTCGCCGGCGCCCGCAGTGACGTCCTTGTCGACCCCGCCGAGCTCCGGCGCCGTGGCGCCTAGCCGGCGAAGGGCCGAGAACTCATGAAGGGCGAACCCTCCCTCACCGCGACCGCAACTCGCGAGAATCTGCGAGGCATGAACGTTGGTCTGCTTGTCGAGGCTGTACTCCTCGACCGTCGCGCAGATGCCCTCCGTGCCGCCCGCGCTCGCTCCAACGGCGATCGTGCCCGTCAACACGACTCCGAACGCCAGAGTGAGTGTGGCCAGCCAAAGGCTGCGCTTCCGCTTCCATACCATGAAGAACCCTCCCCTAGAAAACCCCCCCGAGGTCCGGGGCCACGTCCGGTTCTACAGCTTTCTCACGGGTAATTCAAGAATTACCGCTTGCGGACGAGCGTCATGCCGTCCCGGACGGTCAGCATGACCGAGACGACGCGATCGTCTGCCCGCACGTGCTCGTTGAACTCCTTGATCGCCCGGGTCGACTCGTCTCCGTCGTCCTCGTCCTCGACGACGCGCCCCGACCAGAGCACGTTGTCGGCGATCAGCAGCCCGTCGTCGGCGAGCAGCGGCAGCGCCGCCTCGTAGTAGTTGACGTAGTTGGGCTTGTCGGCGTCGATGAAGACGAGGTCGAAGGGGCCGGAGACATCCTGGAGCGTCTCCAGCGCAGGCCCGAGCCGGATCTCGATCTTGTCCCCATGGCCGCTCTCGTCCATGTACCGACGGGCGATCGCGGTTGCCTCCGGGTCGACGTCGAGCGTGATCACCTTGCCGTCAGGAGGCAGGGCCGACGCCATCGAGATCGATGAGTAGCCAGTGAACGTGCCGAACTCGAGGATCCGCCGGGCACCGCTCAGCGCGACCAGCGTCGCCAGGAAGCGGCCCTCGATCCGGCCGACCATCATCTGGGGCGCCGTGGTCTTCGCGCGAGTCTCCTCGGCCAGGCGCTCGAAGAGCTCGCCGTCCGGCGTCGTGTGCGCCTCGGCGTACTCCTCGACCTGCGATTCGACGATGAAGGCCACTGGTAGCGCGAACGCTACCGGCGCGGGCCTCGACTGAGCACGAGTGCCACGCTCGCTCCGGCTGGCAGACGGGTCCCAGCCTTTGGCCGCTGGGCGATCACGCGTCCCTTGCGCACCCGCGAGTACTTCCGGGTCACACGCCCGACCGTGCACCCTCCGGCGCGCACGGCGACCCTGGCGACGGGAAGTGTCGCCCGGGCGAGCCTCGGAACGACGCAGGTTGCGCCCGGCGGAGCCTCGTGCCCGTCGTTCAGGAAGACAGTGACCCTGTTCGACCCGCGGTTCGCGACCGCGAGGTCGGGGATGCTGTCCTCGTTGAGGTCTGCGATCGCCCCGCCGCTCGGCGACTTGCCAACCCCCAGCGGCAGCAAGACATCCTGTCCGTAGCGAACCGCGACCCGATTCGCTCCTGGACGTGTGACGACGATGTCTTCGTTCCCGTCCTGGTTGAAGTCGTCGACCCCGACCCAGCCCGGCGCCGAGCCGACGGCATACCGCGTCGAAGGTCCGCCGTCCAGCGAAACCACGTAGACGCCGCTTCCAACCCCGCCCGCACCCCCCAGGCTCGCGACGTACAGGCCATCGGCGCCCACGGTCACCCACCGTGGCCGCGACCCGACCCGGCCGCTCTGCCTGGCCGGCTGGAACGTGCCGTCGCCGTTGCCGATCAAGAGCGACAGGGTGTCCGCGAGCGAGTCGGTCGACACGATGTCCTGGATGCCGTCGGCGTCCACGTCGGTGATCGCGACCGAGTAGGAGCCGGTGCGCGTCCGGTAGTCGGCGGGAGCGGCGAACGTGCCGTCGCCTTGTCCGAGCAGGACCGAGACTGCCGGGCCGGATGTGTTCGCAGTCACGAGGTCGACGTAGCCGTCGCTGTCGACGTCGTCTGCCGCTACCGCCTGCGGGGCGGCTCCCGCGCGGAAGCGTCCGCCCGGTACGAGCGTCGTGCCATTTCCGAGGAGCAGCGAAACCGTTCCACCGGCGACGTTGGCCACCACGACGTCGTCGAATCCGTCGGAGTTCACGTCCGCGATCGTCAGGCCGCGCGCTGCTCCTGCCGCACCTATGTCGATCCGGGCCAGGAACGATCCGTCTCCCTTGCCGCGGAGCAGAGAGACCCCGCTTGGCGAGGCATTCGCCGTGACGAGGTCGGGCTTCGCGTCGTCGTTCACGTCCAGGACGACGATCGCGTTAGGAGCGGGCCCGACGAGCACCTGACCGGGCGGGCCGAAGTCGATCGCCATCGCGAGTGGAACCAGCGCGAGCGAGGTGATCGCGGCCACGAGCCCCAGGCGAACCCTCACGTCTGTATAGACGACGGATCTGACTATTGGTCAGTGCGCCCGAGTAGGACGCAGCCGTTGTGGCCGCCGAGTCCCATGGCATTCGAGAGCGCGACCTGCACGTCCGCCTTTCGTGACTCGTTCGTGACGTAGTCCAGGTCGCACTCCGGATCGGGGTGCTCGTAGTTGATCGTCGGCGGCAGGACGCCGTGGTGAATGGCGAGCACGCACATCATGGCCTCGATCGCCCCGGCCGCTCCGAAGCAGTGCCCCATCATCGACTTCGTGGACGAGACGGCCAGCTCGTACGCATGGTCGCCGAAGACTTCCTTGATCGCCCTGGTCTCGGCAAGGTCGCCGAGCGGCGTCGACGTGCCGTGCGCGTTGATGTAGCCGACGTCCGTCGGGTCCACGCCCGCGCGCGTCAGAGCTGCTCTCATCATCTCGGCCACGCCGACGAACTCAGGGTCCGGCGCGGCCATGTGGTACGCGTCGTTCGACGCGCCGTAGCCGAGAACCTCGGCATAGAGGGTGGCGCCTCGGGCCTGGGCGGCCTCGAGGTCCTCGAGGACGAGCACGCAGGCGCCCTCGCCCATCACGAACCCGGCACGGGTGGCATCGAAGGGGCGCGAAGCGCGCGGCGGGTACTCCTCCTCGGCGGCGAGCCCGCGCATGGCGCAGAAGCCGGCGAGGATCAGGGGGTGCATGCAGGCCTCGGTGCCGCCGGCCAGGATCACGTCCGCGTCTCCTCGCCGGATGATCTCCGCACCCTCGCCCACTGCGTGCGAGCCGGTCGCACACGCAGAGACCGGCGCGTAGTTCGGGCCTCGCAGCCCGAGGGAGATGGCGAGCTGTCCGCTCGCGGAGTCGACGAGGACGCTCGGCAGGAAATAGGGCGACACGCGATCGGCCCCGCGTTCCTGCATGACCTCGTGCTGCTGCATGATCCCGAGGAAGCCGCCGATCGCCGAGCCGAGGACGACGCCCGCGCGTGCGGGGTCGAACCCGTTGAGACTCGCGTCGGCGAGCGCTTCTTTGCCCGCGGCGAGCGCGAGCAGGACGTTGCGGTCGAGCCGCCGCGCTTCTTTCGGCGGCGCCAACCCGTCCGCCGAGAACTCCTTGACCTCGGCGGCAACCCGCACGGGGAAGCCGCTCGCGTCGAACGACTTGATGAAGTCGATGCCGGACTGGCCCGCGACTGCCGCCTGCCAGGTCGAGGGCGCATCGTTACCGAGCGGCGTGACCGCTCCGAGACCCGTGACGGCGACTCTGCGCATTACGGCAAGCTTAGAGACGTGCCGGGCCGCAAAGTTCCTTTTCCCCCGATGGAGGCCGAGCTCGTCGAGGAGCTGCCCGAGGGCGACTGGCACTACGAGCCGAAATGGGACGGGTTTCGCGGCGTGCTCGAGAACGACGGCGGCGAGCTGGCGCTCTGGAGCCGGAATGGCCGGCCGCTACTTCGTTACTTCCCGGAACTCGCCGAGCAGCTCGGCAAGGCGCTCCCGCCCAACTCCGCACTCGACGGTGAGATCGTCATCTCGCAGAAGGGCCGGCTCGAGTTCGACGCGATGCAGATGCGGCTCCACCCCGCCGAGAGCCGCGTGCGGAAACTGTCCGCGGAAATACCCGCCCAGTTCGTGGCCTTCGACATCCTGCTCTGGAAGGGCGAGCCGCTCCACAAGCTCCCGCTGGAAAAGCGCCGCAAGGAGCTGGAGCGCAAGGCCAAGCGCTTCACCGTCTCCCCGTACACGGCCGACAAGAGGGAGGCGGAGCGCTGGCTCGACCGCCTCGAGTCGGCGGGGCTCGATGGCGTGATTGCCAAGCGCAAGGGGCTCCCGTACCTCCCGGGCTCGCGCGACGGCGTGGTCAAGGTCAAGAAGTACAAGACGGCCGACTGCGTGATCGTCGGCTTCCGCTGGAGCGAGAAGGGGGAAGGCCGGATCTCGACGCTGCTCCTCGGCCTGTACGGAAAGAACGGCGAGATCGACTTCGTCGGCCACACCTCAGGCTTCCCGGCTGCCGTGCGGCGCGAGCTGGAGGAGCTGCTGCCGAAGATGCAGGCGCCCGGCAAGATCAGCGACGCCCGGATCCCCGGTGGCCAGAGCCGCTGGTCGAAGGGGAAGGAGCTCGACTGGAACCCGGTGCGGCCCGAGCTCGTCTGCGAGGTTCGCTACGACAAGCTCGAGAAGAACCGCTTCAGGCACGGGACTCGCTTCCTCCGCTTTCGCCCCGACAAGGAACCGGAGCAGTGCACGTGGCGCGAGGTGCGCCCCCCGCGGCGACGCGGTGACCCGACCGTCGAGTCGCTACTCGCGCTCTAGTCCGAGGAGCTCGAACCGCGACGGCAGGCTGGCCTTGTGGCGCCACATGCCGGCTGTCGGATCGCCCACCTTGGCGATCCGCTCCGGCATCGTCTCGATCGTGAACGCCGCCGGGTCGACGTCGGGAACCTCCTCCCAGAGCAGTGGCGCCGAGACGCGAGCGTCCGGTGTCGGCCGCACCGAGTAGGCGGTCGCGATCGTCTTGTCCCGCGAGTTCTGGCCGAAGTCGACGAAGACGCCGCGCCGGTCCTTGACCCGCCACGTCGTCGTCGCGACTTCCTGGTCGCCGATGCGCCGCTCCACCTCCTCGGCGAGGGCCTTCGCGAAGCGACGCACCTCCGGGAACTCGAGCTCGGGCTTGATCGGAGCCATGATGTGCATCCCCGTCGCACCGGAGGTTTTGGGGAAGCTCGCCAGCTCGAGCTCGTCCATGACCTCGCGAACGACGCCTGCGATCTGGCGCACGTACGGCCACTGCCCGTCGGCGCTCGGGTCGAGGTCGATCAGGAGGTAGTCCGGCTTCTCGATCTCCGGGACGCGCGAGTGCCAGGTGTGCAGCTCGATGCAGCCGAGGTTGGCGACCCATTCAAGCGCTGATTTGTTGTCGATGACCGCGAAGACCGTGGAGTGCCCGCTCGGGAACTGGACGAAGCACTCGTCGACGTACGGCGGGTGCTTGGCCGGAACGCGCTTCTGGTGGAAGAACTCCCCGTCGACCCCATTCGGGTAGCGCACCATGTGGAACGAGCCGGCGCCGCAGGTGCGGCAGCGCATGCGTTCGCGACGTCGAGGTAGTAGCGGACGAGGTCACCCTTCGTCAGCCCCCGTTCCGGGAAGAAGACCTTGTCCTCGTTCGTGATCTGCATGGAAACCGATCTTCGCTGCAAATCACCCTTCAGGGGCATGCCTGCAGCCACAGGAAAACGAAGATGTGAGTGCCGGCTCCCCCCTCATACCCCGGCAATCGCGACGCTCGCCCAACGAACTGCGGCTCCACCGTTTTTCGAGGCGGGCGTTCGCATTTCTGGGAAAGGTTCCGAGGGGGTCGGCTATCCTGGGCGGCTACGGAGAAGTGGCCGAGTGGCTGAAGGCGGCGCCCTGCTAAGGCGTTAAGGGGGATATTTCCTCCTTCGAGGGTTCGAATCCCTCCTTCTCCGCCTCGGAGGGGTGGCAGAGCGGTCGAATGCGGCGGTCTCGAAAACCGTTACGGGTCGTTAGGCTCGTCGAGGGTTCAAATCCCTCCCCCTCCGCTTTGGCCGCACTGGCAGCGCCGAAAGTCGCTGCTAATGTGGCCGACCTCGGAGAGGTGTCCGAGTTGGCCTAAGGAGCGCGACTGGAAATCGCGTACCTGCGGAAACGTGGGTCGCGGGTTCGAATCCCGCCCTCTCCGCTTTTCTAGCTCTCCGAAAGAAAGGCGATCAGGTCTGCGATCTGCTTCGGCGAGAGCTTCTGGTCGTAGTCCCCCGGCATGATCCCCTGCGCATACCCCTGGGCAACCTCCGCATTCGGGTCGACGATCGACTCGCGGATGAACGGCGCGTCCTGGCCCTGCAAGACCTCGTCGAGGTTCGGCCCGACGGTGGCGTTCGTGCCTGCGGGCGCGAAGGCGTGACAGCCCCCGCAGCCCTGGGAGATGAAGAGCGTCTTGCCGGCTGCAGGATCGCCCTGGGCCGTTCCGGGTGTCGTCTCCGTGGGCATCGTCTCTGTAGGCGTCGACTCGGTGACACCAGGCTGGGTGGTAGTCCCTGTCTCACCGGCCGTCTCGGCGTGAGGCTCCTCGTCCTCCTTGGCGAAACGTGTTGACGGCGAAGAGCATCGCCACGAAGAGCGCGAGCGTCGCGATGATGAACCACTTGCGGCCCTGCTCACCGGGGAAGTCCGGCCGCCAGCGCGGGAAGACGAAGGACGACAGCAGCGCGAAGACGATGAACACGCCCGCGAACAGCGCGAGCCAGATCTTGTTGCTCGTGGCGAGCCCCAATACCACGGAGCGGAACCTATCGGAGAGAAATGCCCGGTCGCGCACCTTCTGTCGAGGGACCGCCTGAGCCGGTGCTGGCGACGCTTGCTCGAGCCAGGCCGGCCCGCGGCACCTGGGAGGCACTCCTTAGCGCTGCTTCCTCCCGGATCTGACGCGGTTCGAAGACTCCCAGTGCGCGGAGCCTGGCCGTCAACACTTACGTCGCAAGCCCTTTATCTCGGACGGTTACCCCCTCGAAAAGGGATTCGGCCCCGCTAAAGCGGATTGCGGGTTCAGGGAACCGCTAGCTCCCCACTTAGCGCGACCGGGCTCGTCAAGAGTAGCGCTAGTCTTGGGTTCCCGGGGCGCGTAGCTCAGCGGGAGAGCGCCCGCCTCACACGCGGGAGGTCGCTGGTTCGATCCCAGCCGCGCCCAAGTGTCCCCGCGCTCCGCGCGTGGACTCGCGGAAAGTCCGAGGACTTTCCGCGACTTCCATCACGCCACCCCGTGTGCCCGCTCCCTTGACCGGCGTGTGGATGGTTCAATCATCTCGGTGGCTGCGCTTTATCGGAAGTACCGCCCTCAGGGGTTTGACGAAGTCGTCGGGCAAGAGCCCGTCGTCCGCACCTTGCGGAATGCGATCTCGGCCGGACAGGTTCGCCAGGCCTATCTCTTTGCCGGCCCGCGCGGGACCGGCAAGACCTCGCTGGCCCGGATTCTCGCCAAGGCGCTGAACTGCGCGCACGGCCCGACGCCCGATCCCGACGGGACCTGCCACGCCTGCATGGCGATCTCGGCCGGGACGTCGCTCGACGTCATCGAGATGGACGCGGCCTCCCAGCGTGGGATCGACGACATCCGGGAGATTCGCGAACGCGTCGTCCTGCAGCCGGTCGAGGGGCGCTACAAGGTCTACATCCTCGACGAGGCGCACCAGCTCACCGACGCTGCCTTCAACGCGCTCCTCAAGCTGATCGAGGAGCCTCCACCCCACCTCGTCTTCGTCTTCTGCACAACCGACCTCTCCAAGATGCTTCCGACCGTCCGGTCTCGCTGCCAGACCTTCGTGTTATCGCGGCCACGGCTGCCGGAGCTCGTCCGGTTGCTGAAGCGAATCGCCGAGGGCGAAGGCGTCGAGGCGCCGGAGGCCGCCCTTTCCCTCATCGCCCGCTCGGCCCGCGGCAGCTTCCGCGACGGCGTCTCGACGCTCGACCAGCTGACGGCGGCGACCGAGGGCAAGATCACGGTGCAGGCCGTCATGCAACTGCTCGGAGCGGTCGAGGAGGAGGCCCTCTTCCGGCTCTGCGACTTCGTCGTCGACCGCGACACCGCCGGCGCCCTCACCTTCGTCGAGGAGCTCGCCGAGCAAGGCCAGGACCTCGGGCGGCTCGTGACCGAGCTGCTCGAGCACCTGCGGCACCTGCTGCTCGTCCATCACATGGGCGAGGTTCCCGCTTCGCTGCCGGTAACCGAAGAGACGCGGGAGCGCCTCCGCGCGCAGGCGAACCAGCTTCCAGAGCCCACCGTGCTGCGCCTCCTCGATCTGCTCGCCGTCGCAGTCGACGACATGAGGCAGGGCGGCGATCCACGGCTGCCCCTGGAGCTGGCACTCGTGAAGGTGACCAGGCCGGCGGCGGATCTCGAGCGCGAGTCGATCGCGTACCGGCTCGAGCAGCTGGAGAGCCGTGCTCCTTCTAGCCATGTCGAGGTGCCAGGCACCGAGTCACGGCCCGAGGAGACGCGGTCGGCTCCAACGCCGCCCGTCGAGCCTCCGTCCCTCGAGCTCGGGCAGCTCCAGGACGCGTGGCAACGAACGATTCTCCCGGCCGTCGAGCAGCGCTCGATCCCGACCGCGTCGATGCTGCGCGAAGCACATCCGTCGCAGCTCGCAGGCGACACCCTGACCCTCGAGTTCCCGGCGGCGGCCTCGTTCCATCGACAGCTCGCCGAGGACCAGAAGAACTCAGCCCTCCTCGTCGAGGCGCTCTACGAGGTCACCGGGCGGAAGCTGGCGCTCGAGTTCGCGGTCGGCGAGAACGGCGGCGACACTCCTGCGGCGGACGAGGGCCCGGCCGGCGAGGAACAGATCTTCGAGTTGATGAAAGAGACCTTCGACGCCCACGAAGTGGAGGACAGACAGTGAGCTTCGACATGAACAAGATGCTCGAGCAGGTGCAGCAGATGCAGTCGCAGATGGCCGAGGCCCAGCAGGAGCTGGCGAAAGAGCGAGTCGAGGCGTCCGCGGGAGGCGGCGTGGTGACCGTCACGGCCAGTGGCGCAGGCGAGATCGTCGCGATCAAGATCGCACCCGAGGCGATCGATCCCGAGGACCCGGAGCTGCTCGCAGACATGATTCTCGCCGCCGTGAACGAGGCACTCCGCTCGGCTCAGGCGCTCGCAGAGTCGAAGCTCGGCGGCGCCGCCGGGATCGGCGACCTCGGCAGTCTCGGCCTGCCGGGCATGTGACACGCGCGTAAGTACAAGGGTCGCCCTTGCGCGGCGAAGCCCAGCCCGTTAAAACCTAGGTTGGGGTTATGAAAATGTGGTCGAAACTGCGGAAAGCTGCGCGTGCGCGGAGTGGCTTGGTCATGCTGCCCATCCTGGCGGGACTCGTCGTTCTGCTGGTGGCGCCGGCTGCGTCTCGAGCACTCGACGGACCCTGCTCCAGTCCGGACTGGACCGGAGGGGCGGGTAACGACATCTTCACCGGCGGCGGCGGGAACGACGTCATCGCAGGTCTCGGCGGTGACGACATCCTCAACGGCGGCGGCGGCAACGACGTCATCTGCGGAGGGACAGGGAACGACACGATCGACGGCGGGGCTGCACAGGACCGCATCTGGGGTGAGGATGGTGCAGACGTCCTCCGCGGGAATGACGGAAACGACACTTTCGAGGGCGGCGAGGGTAACGACCGCATCGAGGCCGGCGCCGGGAACGATCCGTCGAACGGGCAGTTCATCCGCGGCGGGCCCGGCGACGACACGCTCGACGGCGGCCCCGGCGGCGACCATCTCGCGGGCGACGCTGGCAACGACACGATCCTGGGCGCCGACGGCAACGACATCCTCGACGGTGGCGAAGGCAACGACCGCATCGAGGCCGGCCCGGGGAACGACCACTCGTCGGGGCAACGGTCGAGCGGCGGGCCGGGTGACGACTACTTCGACGGCGGCCCCGGCAACGACATCTACGAAGGGCACGCCGGCAACGACACGATCATCGGTGGCGAGGGCAACGACGTCGTCGACGGCGGGGAGGGCGACGACCGGATCGATCTCGGCATCGGCAACGACACGGTCAGCGGACAGATCACGAAGGGCGGTCCGGGTAACGACACCATCGACGGAGGGATCGGCAACGACCTCTTCCACGGAGACGACGGGGCTGACACCTTGTACGGCAGGGACGGGAACGACACCATCGACGGTGGTCCCGGGAACGACCGCATCTTCGCGGGGGCCGGGAACGACCCGTCGGGCCCCGCGGGAGTGAACGGCGGAGCCGGTAACGACTTCATCGACGGTGGCGGCGGGTCGGATCATCTGTTCGGCGGCGAGGGGAACGACACGCTGCTTTCGGGCTCCGGAGACGACAAGCTGTACGGCGAGACCGGTAACGACTCGCTGGACGGCGGGCCCGGAGAGGATCACATCCTCGGCGGGCCCGGCAACGACCCCCCCGGTCGCGGCCGGCTACGCGGCGGCCACGGTCGAGATCTCCTCGAGGGGGGCCCAGGGAAAGACCGGATGGACGGGGGCGCGGAGGACGACAGGCTGTACGGCGGACCGGCCAACGATGTCCTCGCCGGAGGCTCGCAGATCGACACCTGCTACGGCGGCGGAGGACGGGATTCCTGCGACGGCGGGGCCCCTCGTCCGATGCCGAGGGGCGCGAAGGACCGTGACCGCTGCGCGCCTGATGTCGAGCGCACGCGCAATTGCCGAAGAGGTCGTCGGTAGCGTGAGCGGGTACAGATGCCCAGTACCTACCGTGAGAAGGTAATTGCGGCCGTTGGTTTCGGGGTCGTCTTCCTGCTCATCTTGGTTGGGCTCATCGGCGGGAACAGCGGCGACGGGGCCGCGCCGATCGCCAATCCCCCGCCGCCTCCACCCGCAACGACTGCACCCGCGACGACTGCACCCGAGACGACGACGACACCTCCTCCGGCAACCACCACAGGCCGCCAGCCGCAGCCCGGAGACGCGACGCTGGTCGTCAAGGCCACGCGAGGAGACTCACCGCTCTCCGTCCATGCCGACTCGGAGGAGGGGGAAAGCCTGTACGACGGCGTTATCGTCCAAGGCCGATCGATCAGCCTGTTCGGCCCACGCCTCTGGATCAGGCTCGGGGCCCCCGAGAACGTCGACCTCACGCTCGACGGCCGGCCGGTGGAAAGGCTTCCTGCCGGCTCGATCGATCTCGTCGCAACCCCCGGCCAGCTGCAGGCGGCAAGCTAGCTAGATGGGGAAATGGATTCTGGTCACCGGCGGAGCGGGCTATGTCGGTTCGGTGGTGGTCGACGAGCTGCTGGCCAAGGGCCACGCGGTGCGCGCGTTCGACTCGCTCCTGCACGGTGGCGTGCCCTCGCTGCTCCAGGCCTGGGGGGACGACCGGTTCCAGTTCGTCCGTGGAGACGTCCGGGACGCGGCCGCCAGGCAGGAAGCGCTGGCCGACGTCGAGGCGGTCCTCCACCTCGCCGCCATTGTCGGCGATCCGGCGTGCTCCCGGGAGCCTGACGCCGCTCAGGAGGTCAACGTCGACGGCACCCACGGGTTGCTCGACGACGCGCAGGCGGCGGGCGTCCAGCGCTGCGTCATCGCATCGACGTGCAGCAACTACGGGAAGATGGCCGACAGCGACGTCTATGCAACCGAGGAGTTCGACCTACGGCCGATCTCCCTGTACGCGGAGACGAAGGTCGCCGCCGAGCTCGACGCGCTCGCCCGCGCCGACGACTTCGCGACGTGTTGCCTTCGCTTTGCGACCGTGTACGGGGTCTCCCCGCGGATGCGCTTCGATCTGACGGTGAACGAGTTCGCCCGCGAGGTGGCGCAAGGAAAGGAGCTCGTGGTGTTCGGCGAGCAGTTCTGGCGGCCCTACGTCCATGTCCGAGACGCGGCCCGGGCCGCGTGCGTGGTGCTCGCGGCGCCGCTCGAGCAGGTTCGCGGCGAGGTGTTCAACGTCGGCTCCACGGACGAGAACTACCGCAAGCTCGACATCGTGGAACTGCTGAAGGCGCGCGACCCGTCCGCGAACATCAGCTTCGTCCACAAGGACGAGGATCCGCGCGACTACCGCGTCAGCTTCGAGAAGGTCAAGGAGCGTCTCGGGTTCGAAACAAAGCGCACAGTTGCTGACGGGATCGGCGAGGTAATGACACTCCTCGAGAGTGGTTTCCTTGTTGATCCCTATGCGCCTATCTATCAGAACTAAGAAAGCGCACGGGAATTCGCGGGTTAGTACCCTGCGCTCCCAGTCGTTCGCTGAGTTCTAAAAAAGAGTAGGAAATGGGGCGCCGTCTGACCCCGGCGCTTCTATGCACGTGGACTCCCCACATGCGGCCGCGCATAGTCCTGCAAAAACACGACCCAATTTCACCCCAAGTGACGATTTTGGGCGCGGCCGGGGCGACCGATAGGGGAAAAGCAATGGGAGCCGCCACCCATGCCAGGCGCCGTCGTGCGCCACTCGTCCTCGGCTTCGTCGTTTTGGCCGCGAGCGTGCTCGCCCTGTCCGCGCCGACAGCGACGGCCGGAGACCGGGCCGGCAGCGCCTTGCCGCCTGAGCTGTGGGCGATCGAGCTCGGCGCGGCCACCAAGGGTTTCGACCGGCAGAGGCTCGTTCGCCTCCGTCAGCGGGGCTTCAACGCCGTCGTTCTAAACACGGCGGGACTGTCGCCTCGCCGCGCGGCGCAGTTGCGCTCCCGAGTTGCTCGTGCCGGGCTGCTACTGCTTCCGTCCTGCAAGGGCTCCACTAAGAAGACGTGCGCGCTCAAGGCGCCGACACGGAAGTCGGCTCTCCGCCTCGCCAAGAAGAAGGGCCCCAAGGATCTAGTCGTCGTGCGCGTTACCGGCCCCGGCGCGGTGCGCTCACTGATGACGTCCGGCGGACGCATCCTGGCCATCGCGCCGCTGCGCGGGCGGCTCGACTCGCGACTCTGGCGAGACGCGATTGGCGCCGCTGCGGACAGCCCCACGCTGGACCTCGGAATTGCACCCGCAGGCACCCTCCAGGCCAAAGCCACGGACTCGTACGCCGCGCTGCTCGGGCCGTCCCGGCAGGACACCAAGCCGCCAACTGTCCCGAGCAGGCTCAACGCCTGGCAACCCACGGCGACCGGCATCACCCTCGGCTGGAGGGCGTCGAACGACAACCGCCGCGTTGCGGGCTACGGCGTCTACCTCGACGGGGCGTTGGTCGACAACGTCGAGTCGCTCGCTCACACGTATGCCGGGCTCACCTGCGCGAGGGCCTACCGCCTCTCAGTCGATGCGTTCGACGACGCCGGTAACCGCTCCGCGAAAGCTTCGCTCTCGATGACCACATTCAATTGCTTGACGCCACCGCCACCGCCACCGCCGCCTCCTCCACCACCCCCGCCTCCGCCTCCCCACCACCACCACCACCACCGCCTCCGCCTCCTCCCCCACCCGGCCCGCCTCCTCCCCCGCCGCCTCCGCCACCGCCACCGCCACCGCCGCCTCCGCCTCCGCCTCCCCCGCCGCCGGGCTGCCCGACGCTGCTGACTGCCGCGCCGCCGGGCTACTGCACCGGGGCCGTGATCTCGGTCACGCCGGCAACGTTCACGGGCGTCTTCGGCTCCGGAGGCATTCCCGTAGCGCCCGGTGACGTCGTCGTGTTCGAGGACGGCGTCTACAGAGACGCGACTCCGGGCGACGGCACGATCGTCCAGGTGAACACCGGCGGCACGTCAGGTCAGTTCGTGACCTTCGTCTCCCGAAACCGGCTGGGTGCCAAGATCGACGGTCAGAGCAACGCCGACAAGTACGGCTTCGCGTTCGGAGCCGGAACGGCCAACGTGCGCATCGAGGGCTTCGACATCTTCGGGCTCGGCAGCTCGGTCGACGGGACGCAGCCCGTTCCGTCGGCGTCCGGCATCTTCTTCGAAGGCGCGGGCGACAACTCGCAGGTCGTCGGCAACTCGATCCACAACATCTCCAACTTCTGCAACCCGACGATCCGCGCGCAGACCGGCGTCTTCGTTCACCGGGCCGGCGTGCTCGTCGAGAACAACCTCTTCTACGGCATCGGCCGCTACGACCCGGGCGAGAACGGCTGCACGTACCCGACCGGCTTCAACAAGTTCATGAACAGCGACACGGCCGTCTATCTCCAGGGCTCGACCTACAACAACGTCAACGTCCGCAACAACCTCTTCTACCGGATGGAGAACGGCTACTCGGTCTACGTCTACCAGGGCACGAACACGAACCTGAAGATCCTCAACAACACGTTCGCCTTCGGGAACCCGTACTGCCGCTACGCGTCCATCTTCACCGACGCCCTCATGGTCGACCTCCAGATCAAGAACAACGTGCAGCACAACGCTGCCGGGACGACCTACCTCTGGGCCTGGGATCTCGAGACGCTGTCGAACGTGTCCGTCACGCACAACATCTCGCCGGGGAACATTCTCGTGAGCGGCGCGAACTGCTCCAGCGCGATCAGCCCGCTGCCGCCGGGCGTGACGGAGACCAACAACCTGTGGACGACCAATCCCTTGCTCGTCGACCCGGCCGCTCCCCTGACCGGCGGGCTCAGGCTCCAGACATCGTCGGCAGCCATCAACAGTGGCGCCAATCTGGCAACGATGGGCGTAACGATGGACCACGTGGCCATGCCTCGCCCGCAAGGCCCGGCCTTCGACCGCGGCGCCTACGAATACTCGAGCGGGCCTCCTCCGCCACCTCCGCCGCCGCCTCCTCCTCCACCCCCGCCTCCGCCCGGTCCGCCTCCTCCTCCGCCACCTCCACCTCCTCCGCCACCACCGCCGCCTCCGCCTCCCCCGGCGCCGGGCTGCCCGACGCTGCTGACCGCCGCGCCGCCGGGCTACTGCACCGGGGACGTCATCTCGATCACGCCCGCCACGTTCGGCTCGGGCAGGTTCGGCCCGGGAGGGATCCCCGTTTCTCCGGGAGACGTCGTGGTCTTCGAGGACGGCACCTATACGAACTCCGGCGTCGTGATGACGATCACGGGCGACGGGACTCCCAGCCAGTGGGTCACGTTCGTGTCGCGCAACCGCTGGGGCGCGCACATGTGGGGGAACGACAATGACGCGGCCGAGGGCATCTCCCTCTCAGGAGCCGACTACGTGCGCGTCGAGGGCTTCGAGGTCTCGGATGTCGGCAACGTCGGGAGCCCGCGAGGCAGCGCGAGCGGGATCGACCTCTATGACGGCGGGTACCACTCCCAGATCGTCGGCAACCACATTCACGACATCGGACGCGTCTGCGCCGACCCGGGCAACACGAACGGCCAGGTCGGCATCTACGTCCAGAGTGGCGCCGGCAGCGGAAACATCACCGTCGAGAACAACCTGGTCCACACGATCGGCCGCTTCTTCGTCGGAGAGAACGGCTGCGGCAACACCACGGTCTCACTCGACCACGGCATGTATCTGAATGGCAGCGCCGGGGGCGGCGGCGGCGCCGGCAACGTGACTATCCGCAACAACATCTTCCACGACACCCACCATGGCTGGGGCGTCCAGTGGTACCCAGGGAGCCTGAGCAACATCCACGTCCTGAACAACACGTTCGCCTTCTGCAACGAGAGCAAGCAGTACACCTGCATCGTCCTCGACGCCTCGATCTCCAACTCGTCGATCAAGAACAACGTCTTCTACAACCCGCAGGGCGGGAAAACGATCGAGGCTCAGGGCTTCAGCGGGACGATCACGGTCGGCAACAACCTGACGAGCGGCGACGCCATGCACGACCAGGGCTCGACGCCACCCGGAATGACCCTCGTGGCCAACCAGGTGAGCACGAATCCCCGCCTGGTCAACCCGCCCACCGACTTCCACCTGCAGAGCATCTCCCCGGCGATCGATGCCGGCCAGACGCTACCCTCCGTCACCGTTGACTTCGAAGGAACGACTCGCCCCCAGGGCTCCGGCTTCGATATCGGCGCCTTCGAATATCACTGAGGGCACGACCCGCGGCCGAGCTGGACGACTGACCGTCGTCACCTTGCTCGCGCTCCTGACAGCTGCCTCGGTATCGCACGGCAGCAGCTCCATGGGGTCGGAGCCCCGCCGCACGGCATCTCGCTCGACTGCCGTAGAGCTGAGAGGAGTCTCCAGCGCGCGGACGGTCGGCAGGGCTTCGTTGACGATCCGGCGGCCGGCGGGCGTCATACGTGACGACGTGCTCGTCGCGGGCATCGGGGTGCGACTGGCTTCGGCACGTGCGATCAAGCCGCCGGCAGGCTGGCATGCGATGCGCTCGGACACGAGCGGCCGTCGCGGCGCGGCGCTGACTCACGTCGTCTACTACAAGGTCGCGACAACCCGAGAGCCCTCCGGTTATCGCTGGCGCTTCCCCGCTCGGCGGGCCGCGACAGGAGGGTTGCTCGCCTACCGCGGGCTCGACGGGAACCGCCTGCTGGCTGGGAACAGTGGACGCGTGCGGCGATACACCCGACTCGTCTCAGCACCGTCCGTCCGGCCGCGTGCGCGCGACACGCTCATCGTCGGGTTCTTCTCAGCGAGCGGTCGAGCGCGTCTCGCCTCTCCACGGGGGATGGCGAAGCGGCTCCACGTGGTGGCAGTGCGTCGTAGCGGCGTCACGTCCGCGATGGCCGACTTCCCGGTCGTCACCGGCCTTACCGGCACGAAATCGGCCAGGTCGAGCACCGTCCACCGCAGTGCGATCGGGCAACTGGTGGCCCTCCGCGTGATGTCGGTCGCGCCGCCCGGGCCGCCGCCGGGCCCACCCATCGGGGGCGGCAGCGCCTTGCCCCCTGCGCTCGGACCGTCGACCGGACAGACGTTCTACGTCGCAACGACCGGGTCCGACTCGAACCCCGGAACGCTTGGTGCGCCCTGGCGCACGGTGCAGAAGGCGTTCAACGTGCTCCAGCCGGGTCAGCGGGCGCTCGTCCGCGGCGGCACCTACGCCGAGAGCCTCGACATGGGCCGCGCGGGAACTGCCGCAGCGCCGATCACCGTCGAGAACTACCCCGGTGAGAGGCCGATCGTCAACGGAGGCGGACAGCGGCCGCTCGAGATCTCGTCCTCCGGCGCCTATTTCCGGATCAGGGGCTTCGTCTTCCAGAACTCGCCGTACAACTCGGGCGGCAACATCGACATCTACGGCCACCATCTGGAGATTTCCGCCAACGAGGTCCGGAACGCACAGGACCAGGGGATCTACACGGACGAGGACAGTCACGACGCTCAGCTCCTCGGCAACTGGATTCACAACAACGGCCAGGGCGTCATCCACCAGAGCCACGGGATCTACCTGCAGGGCAACGACCACCTCGTCGCCAACAACGTCATCCATGACCACGTGAAGGGCTTCGGGATCCAGGTCTACGACCGCAACAGCCGCTCGATCATCACGGCCAACACCGTGACGGGCGCAGGGCACAGCGGGATCGTCGTCGGCGGCAGCGGCGGGGTCGACAACATCCGCGTGGTGAACAACGTCTTCGCCTTCAACGCCCATTACGGGATCTCGCACGACTCGACCTGCCCCACAGCCTCCCGGGCCGATCACAACGTCTCGTTCGGAAATCCCTGGGGCCAGACACAGACGGGCTGCCCCGGTTTCGACTACTCGCGCGGTAACAGGACGACCGATCCGCTGTTCGTCAACTACGCAGCGCGCAACCTGCACGTGGATGCGGGCAGTCCGGCGCTCGACTACGCGCTGCCCGAGTTCTCTCCGGGCCGCGACTTCGACGGCCTCCCCCGCCCACAGTCAGCGCCTGACGCCGGCGCTTACGAACGCTAAAGCTGGTCGCGTCCCGCTACCGTCGGTCGGCCGAAGACGACCCAGAGCCCGAGAGCGCACCCGAGCGCTAGACACCAGCCCGCCAGCACGTCGGAGGGGTAGTGCCACTCCTCCCAGACGATCACGCCGCTGAGAGCGACCAAGAGCACCGCGCCCACGAGACCGAGGAGGAGGCGACGCCTCGGCGGAGCGAGGAGGATCGCCGACGCGACCAGGGCCATCGACCACGCGGCCGTGCCGCTGGGGAACGAGGACTCGCCGGGGCCCTCGATGGAAGGCCTTTCGATGCCCGCTTTGACGATCGTGGCCACCAGCCCCGTGACCCCGACGACAGCGAGTGGAAAGAGGGCGGCTCGAAAGCGTCCCCGCAGCAACAGCAGCGCCACGACCAGGCCCGTCACACCGATCGAGGCCACCGTAATCGCCGTGATCGCCGGGTCGACGTGAACCTCCTCGTCGGACACCGGGACGATGTCGGCGACGAACCGGGCGACCGAAGCGTCCCACCGGAACCCCCCTCCTCCGTCCCAGACCGCAAGTGCGAGCAGTACGAAGACGAGCAGCGACACCGCCGCGCCGAACAGAGAAGCCCTCAGGGGACGACCTACGTGGCGGCGCGCGCGTCGGTCAGGACGATGCCGATGCGCTCGACTCCGAGCTCCTGGAGGGTCGAGACCACCGACTCGGCCTCGTCGCGCGTCGTTCGCCCGCTGCGAGCGACTACGAGCACGTTGTCCGAGCGGATCGCGAGCGGCAGGGCGTCGGCCGCGAGCAGTGGAGGCGAGTCGAAGACGACGAAGTCGGCCCGCTTGTTCAGGCGCTCGATCAACTCGCCGAGGACCTCGGGCGTGAGCATCCCGACACGCGCCGACGGTTGCTTGCCGGCGGTCAGGACTTCCAAGCGGCCGGTCGCCTCTGTCGGGCCCGCCCCGTTCATGGCCGGCTCGACGACCACGACGTTCATGAGGAGATCCTCCGCGTCCATCCCTTCTCCAAGGACTCCCGCGAGGCCGGGGCTGTCGTTCTCGAGCCCGAGAGAACTATGCAGTCGCGGCTCACGCAGGTCGGCATCGACGCAGATCACATGCTTTCCGCCCAGTGCCAGCGCTGTGCCGATTGCGGCGGTGACACTCGACTGACCCGTGTCGGCCCCGGCGCTCGTGATCAGGATCGTCGGCCCTTCCACGCCTACCCGCGAGAACTGCAGCTTGGCGCGCAGGAGGTCGAGGGACGCCACCCGGGCTTCGTCACCACGACGCGGCTCGGCGGATGAGCCGACTCCCGGCGGGGGCTTGCGATCCATGCCCACGGGAAGCGAGCCGACGACAGGCGCGCCGAACCACCGCTCCGCGTCCTTCCGGCCGCGGATGCGCGAGTCGAGCGCCTCGCGAGCGACCCCGAGGAGCAGCCCGAGTGCGAGGCCGCCGATGGCGGCAAAGATGATGCCCGTGCTTCCCTTCGCCACCGGTTCTGGATCGAGATGTGGCGGATCGAAGACCCGGACGACCAATTCGAAGGACCGGTCCCCGGACGCCGAGCCCTTGCCCACGCCGAGTGTCTCGTCCAGCTCGCGGGTAAAGATCCGCTCCAGCTGGGCGACGACCTGCAGCGCTTGTCGCCGATCAGTCGATTCGTAGCTGATGTCCATGACGGAGGTGTCGGGCAGCACGGTCACCTTGAGGTCTTCTTTGAACTTCTCGGTCGAGACGTCGAGACCGAGTTGGTCGATCACGCTGCGCACGACGAGGTCGTTCTCCAGGAGGCTGGTCATCGTGCGCGTGACCGAGCGACTTCCGAGCTCGGGCGGCAGCACCCCGTGGGGCTGACCCACGACCATCGTCATCGAAGCCCGGTAGACGGGCGCCCTCGTCTGGAGAAGCGCCACCGCGACTGCAACCGTCAGCGCTGGGACCAGGACTACGAGCCACGCCTGGCGCTTCAGAGTTTGCAGGTATTGCCGCAGTGGAGATTCAGGTTGTTGCACGTTGCTCCGTTAGGAAGTCCGACCCCGAGTACTCATTCTAGGGACCATCTCTAAAGTTGCACAAATGGGGCGAAATCTGATGTCGGCGCGGCTCGGCGTCTACCAGGACGGGCCGTTCCGCATGGTCGGGGCTCAGGTAGCTCCGGACCCTGCCGACGCGCCGTTTTTCCGCTTCGTGAGCGAGGTGGCGGAGGGCTTCGACTCGTTCGTGGTCTTCGCGCGCGTCGTGGGGACTGACGGAGGCGATGAGCTGGCGTGCCTCCCCGGCCGGACGGTTGTCGTCCAGCTGCCCGACTACGGAAGCCTGCGCCGGCTCCACGCCGTCGCGGGGGCGGCCGTCCGGACGGGCTCTTCGTTCTGGCGGGGCCTGGCCGGCGTGGACGTCGTGTGGGTGTTCGGGCCCCATCCCTTCGAGCTGATGATCATTCTCTTGGCCAGGCTCAGAGGCCGGCGAGTGGTGTTCGGCGTCCGGCAGGACACCCCGGAGTACTTTCGCGCCCGCCTACCGAGTCCTCGCTGGAAGCCCGTGCTGGCGGCGGTCCGGGCCATGGACGGCATGCATCGACTGCTCGCCCGGCGAATCCCCGCGACGGTGGTGGGCACGGCGAACGCCGAGCGCTACGCGAGCAAGAAAGGGCGCGTGCTGGCGATGATGCCCTCGCTCGTACGCGAGGCAGACGTCGTCAGCGAGCCTCCGGAGCGAGACTGGACCGGCGTGCTCGATCTCCTCACCGTGGGGCGAATCGATGCCGAGAAGAACCCGCTCCTCCTGGTTGCAGCGCTCGCCGACGTTGACCGCGCCCGGCCGGGCAAGTTCCGCCTCCGGTGGGCCGGGGTCGGCCCGCTCGCCGACGAGGTCCGCCGCCAGGCCGACGAGCTCGGGATCGGCGACCGGGTCGAGTTGCTGGGCTACGTCCCGTTCGGGCCGGAGCTACTCGACGAATACCGGCGCGCCCACGTGTTTCTGCACGTCTCGCTGACCGAGGGCGTCCCGCACGTCCTCGTCGAGGCGCTTTCCTCCGGCACTCCGATCATCGCCACCGACGTGGGCGGTGTCCGTGCGGCGCTCGACGACGGCGCTGCAGGCCTGCTCGTGCCACCCGACGATCGGGCGGCGCTCACGACCGCGCTCTTCCAGCTCGTGGACGACGACCGGCTGCGCTCGCAGCTCGTCGAGCACGGCCTGGCCTTGGCCCGGGAACGCACGCTCGAGAGCGAGGCGGCGCGGGTCGCCGCTTTCCTTAGAAATGCCTGAGAAATGCCTGAGAACGTCCCTAAACTCTGAGCTATGTGTGGAATCTGCGGCCTGGTCTCACTGAACGGCGACGCCGTCGACCGCGGCGTGCTCGAGGAGATGAGCGCTGCGCTCATCCACCGCGGGCCGGACAGTGAAGGCATGTTCGTCGAGAACGGCACCGGGCTCGCCGCGCGGCGCCTGGCGATCATCGACCTGGAGACGGGTGACCAGCCGCTGTCGAACGAGGACGGCTCGGTCACGGTCGTGCAGAACGGCGAGATCTACAACTACCGCGAGCTGCGTTCCGAGCTGGCCGGCAAGGGCCATTCCTTCCGCACGCAGGGCGACACCGAAGTCCTCGCCCACCTCTACGAGGAGCACGGGCCGGGTTTCGCCGAGCGCCTCCGAGGGATGTTCGCGATCGCAGTGTGGGACGGCAGGCGGAAACGCCTGGTCCTGGCGCGGGACCGCTTCGGCATCAAGCCGCTGTACTACAGGCTCACCGGAGATTCGCTGTCCTTCGCGTCCGAGCTGAAGGCGCTGGTTCGCCAGCCGGGGTTCTCCCGCGAGCTCGACCAGGACGCGCTCGAAGCGTTTCTTGCCTTCAGCTTCGTGCCGGCACCGCTGTCGATCTTCCGCGACGTGCGCAAGCTCCCGCCCGGAAGCGTCCTCGTCTGGCAGGCCGACCAGGGCTCGGACATCTCCATCGAGCGCTACGCACGACCCCGACCCGCGCCGAAAAGCGAGATCCGCACCGAGGGCGAGGAGGAGCTGGCCGAGGAGCTGCGCGAGCGGCTCCGTGACTCGGTTCGCGCCCATCTCATCGCCGACGTGCCCGTTGGCGTCCTCCTCTCGGGCGGGATCGACTCGTGCATGCTGGCCGCGCTCGCCTCGGAGGCGGCGGGGCAGGTGAGCACGTTCACGATCGGCTTCGACGAGCGCGAGTTCGACGAGCGAGCAATGGCGCGGATCGTCGCCGAGCGCTTCGGAACCGACCACCATGAGCTCCTCGTCAGCCCCGACGCCGCCGAGCTGATGCCGGCCCTCGCCCAGGCCTTCGACGAGCCGTTCGCCGACTCGTCGGCGATCCCGACCTACCTCGTCTCGGAGCTGGCCCGCCGGCACGTCAAGGTGGCGCTCTCGGGAGAGGGCGGAGACGAGCTCTTCGGGGGCTACAACTACTACGCCGGCCATGCGCTGGCGCGCCGGCTCGCGCCGGCAGCCTGGGCTCTACGGCCTCTCGTCGAGCGACTTCCGACGTCGACCGACAAGGCGAGCAGCCTCGACTGGCGCGCGAAGCGCTTCGTTCGGGCAGCGCGCATGTCCCCGCTCGAGCGCCACTACTCCTGGAAGTCCGTCTTCACCCCCGAGGAGCGCGGCGCGCTCGTGCACCCGGATCGGCGAGCGCTCGCCGATCCGCTGGAGATCCTGCGCGGTCACTACGCGGAGACGGAGGGCTCGGACGAGCTCTCGCGCCTGATGGGCCTCGACCTCGGCCTGTTCATGGTCGACGACATGCTCGTCAAGACGGACCGAGCGAGCATGGCGCACTCGCTCGAGGCGCGCGTGCCGATCCTCGACCCGGTCGTCGCCGAGCTCGCGCTGGCACTCCCGAGCAAGCTGAAGGTGCGAGGGCTCGCCAAAAAGCGACTCCTCCGGAAGGCCGTCGCTCCCCTCCTCCCACGAGAGATTCTCGAAGGCAAGAAGAAGGGCTTCGTGCCCCCGATCGGCACCTGGCTGCGCAAGGACCTGCAGCCGTTGATGAGGGACGTCCTGTCGCCGGAGAACGTTCGACGGCAGGGTTTCTTCCGTCCCGAGGTCGTCACCCAGCTGCTCGAGAGCCACGCCGAACGGCGCGCCGACAACAGCCGGAAAATCTGGGCCTTGCTGACTTTCTCGCTCTGGTTCGACCGTTACGGCGAGAACGCTCGCCACGGGGACGCGGAGATGTTGAGCTTGCCGCCGACTAGTCGTGTTAGGAGCCCGCTGGTTTGAATGAGCCCGAGCTGTCCGATCCCGGCTTGGTGGTGAGCGGCGATCCGCTCGGGTGAGAGCAAGCCGGCGTAGACCGCCACCTCGTCGAGGTTCCCCTTGAAGTTGTTGTAGCCGGCCGATTTGCCGACGAGCAGATCGCCGTTGTTCGAGACGCTTCCGGCGATCCCTACGACATTCGTCCGGACGTTCGTCCCGTCGACGTAGACGACGATGCCGATGTCGCGGTCGAACAGAACGACGACGTGGTGCCAGGCACCGTTGTCGACGCGAACGGCGGGGCCGTACACCTCACGGGTGGTCGCCCCGTCGCCAAAGTTGACTCGGATGCGGCCCGTCTGGCCCGAGTCGTCGGTCACCAGGACCTGCCAGAACGGACGCGGAGTGTTCGAATAAGGACGCTTCGAGATGATCGCCCGCTCGCCGGGCGCAGTTGCCTTGACCCAGGCCTCAACCGAGAAGTCCTGGGTGCCAAAGTCGAGACTGTCGTTGGCTGGGTCGCCCATGTCGACCCTGCCGTTTTTGCCGTCGAAGCCTCCTGCCGTGTTCGGATCGTTGACGATCGCGCCCGGAGCGCCGAGCACCACACCACCCTGATACGTGCCGACCGTCCCGCCCATCTCGTTCGAAGCAATCGTCCCGCTCGCCTCGCCGAGCCGCCAGTAGCCGCGCGGCGCATCGACTAGGACCTGGCCGCCGTAGCCGCTCGGTGGAGGTGGAGGTGGAGGTGGAGGTGGAGGTGGAGGTGGAGGTGGAGGTGGAGGTGGCGGTGGTGGCGGCGGTGGTGGGTCCGGGGGCGGTGGCGGTGGCGGAGGTGGCGGAGGTGGCGGGTCCGGCGGCGGTGGTGGCGGAGGTGGCGGCGGCGGTGGTGGGTCCGGGGGCGGAGGTGGCGGTGGCGGCGGAGGTGGTGGCGGAGGTGGCGGTGGCGGTGGCGGAGGTGGCGGCGGTGGCGGCGGCCCGCCGGGCGCGCCATGGCAGCTCGCGGTGCCTGCGTCCGTTCCGGTATCGCCGGGGATTGGCAGGAACTGCCAGTCGAAACTGCCCTCGTGGAGGGTGAGCTTCAGAACCCCGTGCGAATCGGCGATCCGAGCGGCGCTGTTCGGTCGGATCGCGGCGAACCCGTAGAGCACGTAGCCGCCTGTGCCGACCGTGAATTGCGGGATCCCGTAGGCAAGGTCGAGCTGCCCGCTAGGCGTCTGGGGATGGAAGCGCTCGTAGAGGTGCTCATCCCCGTTCACGACAGCGTCGACGCCGTGCTCGTAGAGCACTTCCCAGATCGGTTGCACGTCGTCGGTGTTGCCGTGCACGTTGCCCGAGCTGAACCGGACGATGTGCATCATCGCCAGCGTGCAGTCCGCTGGGTGCGCAGCGAGATCCGCGCGCAGCCAGGCCTCCTGGGCGTCGTTGTCGCAGGTGCCGCCTGTGATTTCGGCGCACTGGGTGTTGATCGCCACGATGTGCCATGAGCCCTGGTCAAAGCTGTACCAGCCTTCGGCCGGATTCCCGGCCAGCGCTCCGAAGTAGCCGTAGTAGCCCGCGGCACCAGGAGTCGTGTAGTCGTGGCCGCCCGGAATGGGCTTCGTGCGCGACTTGAAGGAGCCCCAGGAGGCGTCGTAGCACGCGTAGTTCGCCGTGCTGCCGTCCGGGTAGGCGTTGTCGCCCAAGGCAAGGACGGTCGCGTTCGGCAGGCCCTCGATGATCGAGGCCGTGGCCTCGTCCTGCCCGCTGACACCGCAGGAGGCGATGTCGCCCGCGCCGACGAGAACGGGATCGGGCGGCGGCGGCGGCGGCGGCGGCGGCGGCGGTGGGCCGTCGGTGACCGTAAAGGTGTTTGCGCCGCTCAGACCGACGTTGCCGCGCCGATCCTCCTGCTCGGTCTGAGCCGTGTAGGTGCCCGCCGCCAGAGCCGGTGAGGCGTCGACCGCGTACGACCCGTCCCCGGCGAGGCCGGCGGCGAGCTCCTGCACAGGCGTGCCGGACGCGAATGCGCCCGCGTAGACGTTGACGGTCACCGAGCTCACGTCTCCTAGCGTCGTGCCTCCGAGACCCGAAAACGACGGTGTCGTGCCCGTCGTGGAACCGTCGGCAGGGGTAGAGAGAGAAACCGTCGGGGCAATCGCATCTGCGATCCCTGCGTAGTAGTGCGCCTGAATTCGCTCCACGGGCAGCAAGCTCTTGAACAGCGCGACTTCGTCGACGTCGCCATTCAGGTTCGCGTAGCCGCTCGACTTCGCCACCATGAACGGCGCGGCGTTGCCAAGATCACCCGTCACCGGGGCAATCGTGAACCCTGAGTTCACGCCGTCGACGTAGAACCTGATGCCGGCATCGCGGTCGAAGAGGATGGCAATGTGGTGCCAGACGCCGTTGTCGACCCGGTGGAGGCTGTACACCTCGCGCGAGACGACCCCGTCGAACACGTTCGCGCGCAGGTGTCCGGTGCGGCTTCCATCGTCCGTGACGGTCACCTGCCAGTAGCGCGTGGCATCACGCTTCGAGACGATCGCCCGCTCGCCGTTGACGGTGGTCTTGACCCAGGCCTCGACGGTAAAGTCACCCGTTCCGACGTCGAGGGCCCCACTCGCCGGGTCGGTCACGCTGACCCTGCCGCTACCGCCGTCGAACCGAGCTGCGGAATTCAGCTCCGTCGCGAGCGCACCGGGCACGCCAAGCGTGACCGCCTGCAGATACGTACCAGGGTTCGCGTTGACGGTTTCGTCGAAAGCGGTGATGCCGCTTGCCTCGCCGAGGCGCCAATAGCCGGCTGGGTTGTCGGCCATGACCTCGTCGCGGAACGAGGGACCAATTGCCAGCGCACTGGAAGCGCCTACGGCGAGCGTCGTCGCGCCCAGGGCGAGCGTGAACGCCAGCACCCGAAGGGCCGAGCGCGCGCTCAACATGCTTCCTGCACCCGGTCGGGCAGCCCCGACCAGACTAGTAATGCCGCTACGTGCCGCAGAGCCCCAACCTCTCCCGTGCTTAGTTCGCCTACGCCCTACGTATTACTTGCAGCGAATTGGCCATTGTTCAATAGGTCGGACGGCCTACTTTTCTGACCATCGATACCTAGTGCGACAAACGGTTCTCAGCGAGTTTTGGGCTACGACTCGCGCCGCTATCCTTCGCCGCCATGGCCGGGCCAAGAAAGAGCATTTTCATCGGCGCCGTCGCCGTCACGATGCTCGTGCCGGGAGCGGCGTGCGCGCACAAGCAGGCGCGGTCGAATGAGTCGGATCAGCCGGCCGCGGTTTCGGGAAAAGCCGCCGCATCGGGTCTGCCGCAGCCGCTCCCGCTCTCCCGCGGACGGGCGTACTACGTGTCTGCCCGAGGGCGCGATTCGAACCCCGGAACGCTGGCACGACCCTGGCGGACGATCCAGAGAGCCGCGAGCACACTACGGCCCGGGCAGCGGGCGCTGGTCCGTAAGGGCATCTATCGGGAGAACGTCCAGGTGACGAGGCCCGGGACGGCTGCGAAGCCGATCACGATCGCCGCCTACCCGCGGGAGCGGCCGGTGATCTCACACGCGGACGGAGCGCTCGAGATCGACACGGGCTACTACCGGATCCGGGGCTTCGTCCTGGAGCGCGCCCGGGGCACGTCCTCGACGAACGTGTACTTCCAGGACGACGCCCATCACATCGAGCTCTCGGGCAACGAGATCCGCTACTCGCAGGACCAGGGCGTCTTCTCGGAGGAGCAGACCCACCACCTCCAGATCCTCGGCAACCGGATCCACGACAACGGCCTGGGTCACGTCTCGGGCCAGCACCAGAGCCACGGGCTCTACTTCCAGGGCCGTAGCCACGTCGCGGCGAACAACCTGATCTTCAGCCATCCCTTCGGGTTCGGGATCCAGGTGTACGACCAGAACAGCCGCTCGCTCATCGTCAACAACACGGTGACCGGCTCGGCGCACAGCGGGATCGTCGTCGGCGGCTCCGGCGGCGTCGACAACATCACGATCCGCAACAACATCCTCGCCTTCAACGACCAGTACGGGGTCCAGACCGACAGCGACTGCCCGACCGGGCCGGTCGCGATCGATGCCAACGTGATCTTCGGCAACGGCGACGGGGCGGTGCAGCGCGGGTGCTCGACCTTGCGGCTGGGCAGCAACATCAGCTCCGACCCGAAGTTCGTTTCGCGCTCCCGCCGTGATTTCAGGCTCGCGAGCGGAAGCCCTGCGGTCGACCGCGCGCGGGCCGACTCCGCTCCGCGTACGGACATCGCCGGCCGGAAACGCCCAACCGGGCGCGGCTACGACGTCGGCGCGTTCGAGCGCTCGGGGTAGTCGTCCTTCGCAGCCCCTCCCCAGGGCTCCGGAAGCAGCCTCGGTAAGGCGAGGCTGAGGCCGACGATGACCCAGAACATCCTCGCCGTCTCCGTGCTGAGGAAGAAAGCGGTGACTGCCCAAGTCATCAGGCCCAGGAGCAGGGCGTGGGCGACACGGCCCACGAACGGCGACCCCAGGAGTGCCGCGCGCTTGACCGTGCGTCTCAGCGCCAACCCGGTCGTGACCAGGATCCCGAGGTAGAGGAAGAGGCCCGTGAAGCCCAGCTCCGCGGCGGTGCCCAGATAGGTCTGGTGCGCCGCGTAGTTGTCCCCCTCGCTGCGGTCCCCGTAGACCTCGAGGTCGACGCCCGGCGTCTGCAGGATCAGCTCTTCGGAGATGTACCTGAAGCTTCCGTACCCGACCCCGAGGACCGGATGCTCGGTCGCCGTCCTCGCCGCCGCCTTCCAGATGTTCGTGCGCCCGGAGCCCGTCTTGTCCTCCTGAGTCTGTGGCGCGTAGATCGACTGCGCACGCGTCACCACCTGGTCGCGGAGGAACGGCCGCGAGAAGAAGCCGATCATGCCGAGCGCGACGACTACGAGGGCGAGGGCCTTCTCCTGCCGCGAGCGGAAGAGACGCTCCGGGCGCGAGACGAGGAAGAGCGTGCCCAGGACGACGACGCCGATGAACGCTCCGCGGGACAGCGATGTGAAGATCGAGGCGAGGATCGGCAGCAGGCTCAGATAGAGAGCGACCCGGAGCGGCTTCTTCGTGGTCTCGCTCGCCAGCACGAGGACGAGCGGGACGACGACGAGCTGAATCGCAGCGAAGAAGTCAGGGTCGCCGACACCTCCTTGCGAGCGCCCGGCCTGGAGCAGATCGATGCCGGGGGGTGACGGCATCCCGGCGAACGCTAGGACAGAGAGGGTGCCCATGAGACCCGCGCCGAAGGCGACGACGTAGAGAAAAAGTCGTAGGTCATCCTCGGAGCGCGGAAGGGAAGCGCTGGCGAGGAAGTAGACGAGGGAGATGCCGAGGGACTGGAGCAGGTACTGGGTGCCTGGCGCGCTCATCGTCCAGGCGCCGCTCGCCACGGCCCACGCCACGTAGAGGCTGGCGGCCACGAGCGGAGCGCCCGGCCGGATGCGAGCGCCGCCCCGCAGCAGCTCGACGAGCACCATGATCAGTGCCGCCGGCGCCAGCAGGCGCGTGACCGGCAGCCCGGCGAACACCAGGGACTCGATGAAGACGGTCACCACGGCCAGCGGGAGGAGCAAAACGGGCCGAGTCAGGACGATCACCGGCGAAGATCACCGCCAGGGCGACCGCGAGCCCGAGCTGCCAATCGATCAGTGCTGCGAACGCCTCGACGAACGCGAGGACCGCCGCCAGGCCGATCCACCCAAGGGCAGACAGGTCCATGTGCGGCCGGTACGCCGCGTCGTGAGTTCCCGGAAAGGTCATCGCCGCCTAGGGTTCTAAGAATAGTGTCGAAACGGCCGAACAACGAAGCCGGCACAACTCCGCCGCCCTTTGCCCGCTCGGCCGTGCTGACGTACGGCACACAGGTCTCGGCGGCGTTTCTGTCGCTCCTCAGCGTGTTGATCGTGGCCCGCGCGCTCGGCGCCGAGGGCCGCGGCAACGTCGCCTTTCTGACGGCGATCACGTTCCTGACGGCCAACCTCGCGACGTTCGGCCTCCAGGAGGCGAATGCCAACCTCGCAGCGTCGGAGCCACGGGTACGGCGCGCGCTGGCTTCGAACTCGGTCCTGCTCTCGCTCGTCCTCGGCGGCGTGGCGATCGCCGTGCTGGCCGGCCTCATCGCCCTCGTTCCCGCCGTCGCCGGCGAGTCGGACCCGACCCTCCGCTGGGTGGCGTTCGCCTTCATCCCGGCGATCCTGCTCCAGATCTTCCTCCGCTTCCTCGTGCAGGCCGACTACGGCTTCGCGGTCACGAATACCGCCTATCTGCTCGCACCGGCGCTGAACGTCGTCGGGAACGGGCTCTTCTACGCCTTCGGGATCCTCACTGTCGGGACCGCGGTCGGCTGGTGGCTCGCCGGGCAGACACTCGAGACCGTGCTGCTTGCCTGGTACGTGCAGCGCAGGCTGGCGGGCTTCGGACGACCCGATCTGGCGCTCGCCAAACGCGCGCTGGCCTTCGGAGCCCGGGCCCACCCGGGCCGGATCATGTTGCTCGGCAACTACCGCCTCGACCAGTGGCTGCTGGGCGCAATCGCTGGCTCGCGCGAGCTCGGGGTCTACAGCGTCGCCGTCGCCTGGGCCGAAGCCCTCTGGTACTTGCCGACGGCGCTGTCCTACGTCCAGAGGCCGGATCTGGTTCGGGCCGCACGGGACGAGGCGGCGCGACTGGCCGCGCGCGTCTTCCGCGCCGTGATCCTCATTACTGCGCTCTTCGGTGTCGTCATGTTCGCGGCGGCGCCGATCCTCTGCACGGTCATCTTCGGTGACGAGTTCCAAGACTCGGTCGGCATGCTTCGTATCCTCGTCGTGGCCTCGATCGGGGTCACGACGATCAAGCTCCTCGGTAGCGCGCTCGTCGCGCGCGGGAACCCCGGCCTGCAGAGCATGGCCATCGGCGCCGGATTCGTGTGCAGCGTCGTGCTCGACGTCGTGCTGATTCCACCGTTCGGCGGCACGGGCGCTGCGGTGGCGGCCGCCCTGGCGCACACGGCAGCGGGCCTCGTCGTCGCGACGATCTTCATCCGCACGCTGGGAGCGCGAGCGTCCGACCTCGTGCCGCGGCCGAGCGACGTCGCCTGGTTCGCTCGCCGGCTACGGAAGCGCTTCGGCTCCGGCGGAAGCGCCGCTGCGCCGCCGCCGGAGCCCGACACGGGCTAGACCGGCAGCCATCCCGATCCCGTACGCGACGTGGAAGACCACGAACGACGCGATCACGCGCGGGAGCAGGCTCCACTTCTCACTGTTCGCACGGATGGCGCGCACGCCGAAGACGAGGGCGCCGGCGAGGTAGACGGCGAGCTCGAGCGCCAGCAGGATGCGCGCAGTCACGCTGAACGCCGCGAGCGCGAGTAGGACGGCGAGGGAGCCGACGAAGACAATGGGCACGAGGCTGCGCGCGCTGACGACCCGGCCGTGCTTGCTCATGACCGCCGGCTTCCAGAGCCCGTACTCGTAGTACTGCCGAAAGAGCCGGGTGAAGCTGCCGCGGGGCGTGTAGAAGATCCGAATCGCAGGGTCGAGCACGATCTTGCCGCCGGCGAGGCGCAGCCGCAGGTTGAACTCGTCGTCCTGGTTGCGGACGAGCGTCTCGTCGAAGAGCCCCGCCCGCTCGAACGCATCCGGCGTGAAGGCCCCGTAGGGCACGGTGTCGACCTCGACGCGCGCGCCCTCTCCGTGGCGCGTCCAGTGAATCCCGCCGAAGGGGCTGTTCATGGCGCAGGCCACTGCACGCTCGGTGCCGGTGCGGCCGACCGGAATGAAGACGCCGCCGACGTTCTCGGCCCCGGTCTCCTCGGCCGCGGCCACGCACCTTCGCACGTAGTCCGTCGGGTACCGGCTGTGACAGTCGACGCGGACGATGAGGTCCCCGGTGGCCGAGCGGATGCACGAGTTGAGGCCGGCGGAGACCCACCGCGCGGGGTTGTCGAGAACCGTGACCTCGATCCCCTCACGCTCGGCCGCGCCGCGCAACCGCTCCACGGACCCGTCGCTCGATGCTCCGTCGGCGACCAGCAACTCGAGCTCCCCGTCGAAGTCCTGCGCTGCGATGTCGGCGACGAAGCCGTCGATGTGCGACGCCTCGTTCCACATCGGCGCCATGACCGAGACTCGCTTCACGCGGGCTGCTTCAGGCACACATAGAACGGCTCACCGGCGTGAATCTCGTAGAGCGAGCGCGTGGCCAGGTTGAGCCGCTCCGCGTAGTCCTCTCGAGTCACCGCGAAGCCGGGCTCCTCGAGCCGCTCGAGATAGTCGGAGCCGCAGAGCCGCACGTGGTCGTATTGCCCGTACCGGCGCTCGCGCTCCGCTGGATCGGTCACCGTCGGGTCCTCGAGCGTCTCTTCGAAGGGGCTCGGGGGAACCTGGATCACTGCTGTGCCTCCGGGCCTCAGCACTCGAAAGAGCTCGCTGATCGCCTTGCGGTCCTCCTGCACGTGCTCGAGCACGTGCAGGCAGACGATCAGATCGTAGGAGCCGTCGGGGAACGGGAGATCGGTGATATCCCCCTTGATGTCGGCCAGCGGAGAGTCCAGGTCGAGCGATACATAGTGCACCGCCGGGAACGAGACGAGCCAGCCCTGAACCGAGGACGCCGGGCCGATATGAAGGATGTCTCCGCCTCTCTCCGGTACACGCAGGACGTCCCGGAGGTACAGCGTCACGGCGCGCTGTCGCATCAACGACCCGCACCTCGGGCATTGGTCGTTGAGCCCGTGGAAACGGGCGAACTTCCGGAAGCTGCTACCGCAGCACGGACACGAGACGTTCGAGCCCGTGTTCAGGATCGATGCGACCCGCAAGAAGCTGCGCCTGAGGACGAGCTTGAGGCGCCCGGGCAGGGCCGCCTTGAGCGCGGGGTAGGACGCCATCATCGAATGATGGGCTGTTCGAGGGGTTTTCGCCAACTTCGCCTCACGCGACCGCCTCCAGGACGTGATCCACGTTTCGCGCCAGCCATCTGGGCTCCGTGCGCCGCTGCCGGTGCGTCCGCAAGGTGTAGGCGGTGCGATCCAGCCAGTAGGCGGCTGCGAGGCTCTGGAGCAGACCGGGCGTCACCTCGAGGCCGATCCGGCTGGAGTACGTGCGCGCCACCTCGTCCCCGCCGGACTGCGCCCACGGGAACAGATGCCGAACGAGCGAGGGGCCCCAGTCCTCGTCGGCGAGGGAATACTGCGCCAGATGCTGAAGGTGGATCAGATCCAACAACGGCAGGCGGCCCGGCCCGCCCGCGTCCCAGTCCACAACCCCAGTGAGGTGATCCCCTTCGGCCAACAGGTTCCCGAGAAAAAAGTCGCCGTGCCCGAAACCGCGCGGGACGTCGGCGAGCGCAGAGTCCAACCGGCTACCGACGGCTGCGAGCGCCACTCCTCGCTCGGGTCGAAAGACGGCGATGCTCTCCGCATCCTCACTGGGACGGAGCGCCGCTCCCGACCCGCCGGCGGTGTGCAGCGCGACGAGGAAGTCCAGGCACTGGGCACGCAATGGATCGGTGAGGGTGGTCGGTCTCGATCCGGCCAGCCGGCGCTCGAGCGACCATTCGGCGAGGCCCGACTTGCCGGAAGCGAGCAGCCATGGAGCCCGCTCGGCTACAGGTGGTTCGGGGTCTATCGCCTGCAGGAGCTCGAGCGCTCGCGATTGTCCGTCGAGCTGGCGCCTCGACGGCCCGACCGCGATCCGAATCAGCCCTTTGTCGGTCATCGCGGCGACGAGCCCGGACCGGATCGACGGCGGGCCGAGAAGCTTCGCATCCGCGGCCGAGAGCGACGCGTCGAGCAGGGTCGAGGCGAGGGGCGGGCGGCGGCCGATGACCAGCGCTCGCTGAGGGAGGTACTCCACCGGCTTCCGTCGCCCTGCACGGGAGCCCGGAGCCCGGAACTGCTGCCTCACGTCCCAGAAGACCACCTCCGTCCGCGAGTACCCCCGGCGGCGGACGACCGTCCGCGCACGACGCGCCCGTACGCGCACCTCGGCTGCACTCGCGAGCCGGCGACCCACCCGTACGGCGAGGTGCGTGCTGTCGTGGGGGCGCGCCGCAAAGCTGACCACGGCGAGGTCGGCCTCTCCTCTGAGCTCGGAGGCAGGCGCGATGTCAACGTCCGCGCCGAACTCGACCAGTTCCGCCCCCGCGTCGGCGAGCACCGCCGCCAGCCCCTCGTCGAGGGCGCGGAAGCGACTCGCGTCGGCAGGAAGCACGGCGGCCAGCCAGCCGTGGTCGAAGGCAGCTGATGTCACGTCCGCTCGTCCTTTGCTACCACGCCGTCTCCGACGGCTGGGGCCATGCCCTGGCCCTGCCGCCGGCGGCCTTCGAGCGTCAGATACGGAGCCTGCTCGATCGCGGGTTCCAGCCCGTCGGCGCGAGCGAGGCGATCGACGGGAACGGCCGCCTCCTGCACGTGACTTTCGACGACGCGTACACGAGCATCGCTCGTGCCCTCGACCTGCTCGAGCGCCTGGGCGTGCCGGCCACGATCTTTGCCTCGACCGCCTTTGCAGACGAGGGCCGTCCGCTCGACGTTCCCGAGCTCGCGGCGGACGCGATCGCTCAGCCCGACGAGTTGGAGACCATGGACTGGGACGAGCTCCGCGCCCTCGCGGACCGGGGGTTCGAGATCGGCTCGCATACCGTCAGCCACCCGCATCTCCCCCGCCTCGACGAAGCCGAGATCGACCGCGAGCTCCGGGAGTCGCGAGCCCGCTGCGAGGATCAGCTCGGACGGCCGTGCCGCTACCTCGCCTATCCGTACGGCGAGCACGACGCGCGCGTCAAGAGCCTGGCCGAGCGTGCCGGCTACGACGCTGCGTTCACGCTGCACGGCACGCGAGAGAAGGCCGGCCGCTATTCCATCAGGCGGGCGCACGTCTACCGCGCGGATTCGCTGCTGCGGGCAACCCTGAAGACGTCGTTCGTCGCGAGGCCCATCTACCGGGCCGCGGCCCTGGCGCGCGCCGCCTTGGGACGCTGACCGCGACCTAACCATCGTCGAGCCGCATGCCCGGTTCGAGCACAGCCGCTGCGGGCTGAGCCTGGCCGTCCACGTGCAGCCGGTGCACGAGGATCCACTCGTCCCCGGTCGCCACGCGCACGCCCTCCTCGCCGGAAGGGCCGACGTCGCCGGGCTCGGCGCCGGCAGCCTCACCCGTTCGGGAAGCCTTGGTGACGGCCACAGTCGCCCCGGCCAGCCTGGCCTGGGCCTGGCCCCACGGAGAGGGGAACGGGAAGTAGTCGCAGGCCCGGACGAAGTCGACCACCTCGCGGGCCGGGCGGCCCCAGGCGATCCGGCCGTCATTCGGCACGTCGGCGCCGAAGTACCTGCGGCGCGATGGATCCTGCGCGGTCGCCGGAATGGCGTCGCGACCCTGCGCGGCCACGTCCAGCAGCTGCTGGAAAAGGGGCAATCCTTCACGCACACAGCGCGCGCTCAGGGAGAGGCCCGTGTCGTCCTCGGTGATCTCGAAGGAGGTCTCGTAGGCGATCGCACCGGTGTCGATACCGGGCTCCATCCAGTGCACCGTCACGGCGTGACTGTCCTCTCCGTGGTAGATCGCCCAGCTCGGCGCGTTCAGGCCTGCGTACTCGGGGAGCGGCCCCGGGTGCAGGTTGAAGCTGCCGGTTCGCGGAGCGGCGACGAGGTCCGCATGGATGACGTACAGCGAGTGCACGTTGAGCAGGAGGTCGATCTCCTTGCTCCGCATCCACTCCGCGAACTCCGGATCGCGCACGCTCGTCGAGGGCAGGATCGGCACGCCGAGCGTTTCCGCCACGCTCGCGACGGTTGCGCCTCCGCCCCGGGTCGGCGGCTCGGTCAGGACCGCGACCAGGTCGTGCTCCGACCCCGCGACCATTCTGAGCACCTGGATTCCGGCCGATTCCTCGGCCACGAGCAGCACGTTCACCGGAACGGCTCGAGGTGATGCCCCATCCAGAACTCGCCTTCGAGGCGCGTGAGGAGGGCGTGCCCGGCCTGGATCGCATGCGAGACCTCGCGATCCTTGGCGTGGATCAACACCAGGAACCCGCTCTGGTGGAAGAGCGCCCGACGCTGTGCGAGCGGCTCTCTGAGCTGCGCCTCCAGCCGCCCCTGGATCCCCGCGCTGCCCGCGTCGTATGCATGCCGCAAGAGGTGGTCGACCACGTCCGGCGCGTTGCGCTCCTCGGCGCCGATCTGGAGCACCTGGGAGATCCCGCCGGGAACGAGGTAGTAGACGTACCACCCGCGGCCCCGTCCGTCGGCGCCGCGGACGAGCTGCTTGACGAGCGTGCCCCGGCTGCGCACCGCAGCCACTTCTTGCAGTAGCCAGTCGGCAAATCCCTCGTCGTACGCCGGACGGAGGCGGAACTTGATGTCACGAACCTGGCTGACGAGCTCGGCCGCCGTCAGCTCCTCGGCCTGAAGCTCGCCCGCTCGATCCGGGCGGAGCGTCCGCGAGGCCAGCGGCGAGGCCACAGTGTCCAGAACCTGCGAGATCCTCGCCCGGCGCACCGGCTCGACCTGCTGCCGACCGCGATAGGCGGAAGCGAACTGCGCCGGCCGGAAGATGCGCACCCAGCCGATGCACGCGAGCTGGCTCGTTTCGCCGCCGACTCCCTCCCAGATCCGGCGCACCATGTCAGACGCCGTGTCGGTGATCGTCAGGTCCTGCGCACCGGACATGTACTCGCGCATCAGGAACGCACCGGCGGCGCGCTTACGCACCTCGGGCTCCGTCACGAGCTGGCCGCTGATCCCCATGCGCAACGGCCGCCCCTCGAGCTCCATCCTGCGGACGCTCGATCCGAGGAAGCCGAGGATCTTGTCACCGTCTGCGTAGACGAGTGACGGAATCTCCGCATCGGCCCAGGGGTGGTCGAGGAAGGTCCGTTCGAAGTAGCCGGCCAGTCCCGGTGGAGGCGTCCTCGACCCGGAGCGCGCGACGTGCTCGTAGAGGCTGACGACCTGCGGGAGATCGGCGCGCTCGAGCGGGCGGATCGCGCTCACGCCTGCGCCCCCTCGATCACTTCGCTGATGCGGTTGACGCTGCGGAAGTTCTCGATCTCCAGATCATCGAGCGGCAGGCTCACCGAGAACTCGCGCTCGATCGCGAACAGGAGCTCGACGAGGGCGAGCGAGTCGATCAGCCCGGACTCGATCAGGTCTGCCTCCTGCGACGGCACCTGGACGTTCAGCGTCTCGAGGAAGAGCTGCTGCACGCGCTCGCTGACGCCTGGATCGCCGGCCATCGAGGGGCTCCGAGCCTAGCGCCCGGCCGCGGCCTGTTGGGACGGCTCGGCGGTCGCCTCGGCCTCGAACTGCTCCCTGATCGACCGCCGGTCGATCTTGCCGTTGACGTTCTTCGGGAGCTCGTCCAGCACCTTCCAGCGGGCGGGCAGCATGTAGGAGGGGAGCGTCTTCGCGATCTGCTCGCGGATCGCCGGTGGAGCAACGCTCTCGCCCTTGGCCGGCGCGTACGCGCAGCAGATGGCGGTGCCCTCGAAACCACCGGTCTCGACGCCGACGACGGCACACTCCCGGATGTCGTCGAGCGCGTTCAGCGCGGTCTCGATCTCACCGAGCTCGATGCGGTAGCCCCGCGACTTGATCTGCGAGTCGGCGCGCCCGAGGAAGTCGACGAGCCCGTCCTCACGGACCTTCGCGAGGTCTCCCGTCCGGTAGATGCGCTCGCCGGGATTGCGCGGGTCGGGGAGAAACGCGGCAGCGGTCTTCTCCTCGTCCCGCCAGTAGCCGGGGCTGAGGCCGACACCCGCGATGAAGAGGTCGCCGATCTCGCCCGGCGGCACCGGCTGCAGCTTCTCGTCGACGACGAGCAGCTCTTCTCCCGCACAGGCGACGCCGATCGGCACGGGCTCCGTCTCGCTGGCCGGGATCTCGGGCATCGTGTAGTAGCTGCTCGCGATCGTGGCCTCGGTCGGCCCGTAGAGGTTCGTGAAGGTGGCGTGTGGGAGGCGCTCCATCCAGTGCATCAGGATCGGGGTCGGCAGGACCTCCCCGCACCAGATGACGCGCTCCAGCGACGGAAAGTCGCCGTGCTCGAACGCCTCGAACTTCGCCATGTACGTGAAGGTCGAGGGAACGGCGAACCACTGGGTGAGCTCCGAGTCGCGAATCAGCGCCGCGAGCTTGTTCGGCATCAGGTTGGCCGCGGCGGGCACCAGGTGCAGCTCCGCACCGGCGAGAAAGGTCCCGTAGATGTCGAAGGTCGACAGGTCGAAGTGCAGCGGCGGATGCCCGGAGATCCGATCGGTCTCCTTCGTCTCGAAGTAGCCCGTCGCCCAGTCGACGAACGTGACCACGTTCTCGTGCTTGATGACGACGCCCTTCGGCGTGCCGGTCGAGCCGGACGTGAACAGGATGTGCGCCGCATCCTCGGCCGTGTTCTCGGTCGGAATGGGATCCGCCGACTGCGAGTCGATGTCGGCGCCCGAGAAGGCCGTCTCGAAATGCTCTCCCGAGAGCGGCTCCTCGAGCGAGCCGACGGGGACTTTCGTGCCGGGCCGCAGCGCGAGCACGTCGTCGAGCAGCTGTCGCCGCCGGAGCGGTCACCAGGATCAAGGCGGGCTCCGACGACTCGACGATCATCTCGACGCGCGGAGCGGGGCTGGCGATGTCGATCGGCACGTACGCGCAGTCGGCCTTCAGCACGCCGAGCTCGGCGACGATCGCCGTCGGGCATTTCGGCACGAACAGGCAGACGCGATCACCGCGCACGCAGCCCGCCTCACGGAGCAGCCGTGCGAGCCGGTTCCCTGCCTCCTCGAGCTCCCCGTACGTCAGCCGCTCCTCGCCCATGACGACAGCCACAGCGTCGGGCCGCGTCTCAGCCTGACGCGTCACATAGTCCTGGAGCAGCGTCACCGCAACGCAAGCTCCTTGCCGCGCTCGAAGACGACCGCCGTGTGCTGGAGCTCTTCGTCCGACACGGGGATGTCGAGGATGAACGTCTTGAAGCCGAGGCCGATGTAGCGCGCGACCTCGGCCGAGACCGCGTCGTAGCTGCCGACGAGATAGGGACAGAAGGTGTTGTAGTTCTCGAACGGGCCCAGCCAGTACGGGTTCTCCCCGTCGACGGGGCGGTCGCCCCCCAGCTCGGACAGCTGCTTGTGCCACTGCGAGTCCGAGACCTTCATCGCCAGCTTGTGCGTGATCTGTCCCTTGCGATCCTCGGGAAAGCGCTCGAGCGCGACGCGCCACGCTTCGTCGGGATCTTCCCGCGCGATGATCCCGACCCGGACACCGGAGTCGACCGTGTCACCGCGCTGGTCGACCTCCTCGCCGGGCGGCTTCGGGTACTTGACCGCCGTCGCGTTGATCGTTCGGGCGGCGGCGAGCCCTGCGTCGGACGACCCCGAGATCATGATCCCGGGGTAGAGATCGGGATCGAGCGGCGGTGTCAGCTTCAGGTTCGTGACCTTGTAGTACTTGCCCTCGAAGGTGACGGGGTCGGGGCTCGACAGGAGCCCGGTCATGATCTGCGTGTACTCCACGGTGCGCAGGTAGCGGTCGTCATGAGGCGTGTCGTCGTTGAGCGCGATGAGGTCGTTCTTGAATCCGCCGGCGAGCATGTTCAGGTAGATCCGCCGCTCGTGGAGGAAGGCGAGCGAGGCGACCATCTTCGCGGCCGTGTACGGATGCATGTAGATCGGCTGGATCGCGACGAGCGGGGCGAGCTGCTCCGTGCTCTGCAGGATGAGCTGGGAGACGAGCCAGGGATCGACGAGCCCGTTGTCGGTGTAGACGAGAATCCCGCGGTACCCGGCCTCGTCGCTCCACCGGGCGACCTGTTCGATCCGCTGCAGGTACTCCGCCTGGTCGACGTCCTTCGACTGCGGACACGTCGAGAAGACCTCGACGGCATTGTTGTCGTTGCCGCTCATTTCATTCATCCCCCCTAAATCTAGAAGCTGCGGCGCGCGGCCGCCCTCAAGCAAGCTGTAGGAACCGGCGCCGGTGGTAGACGAGCGCCTCGTCCTTCTCGCTTTCACAGGCCGTGACGAGGCCGACGACGATGACGTGGTCGCCGCCGGGCAGAAACTCCTGGATGTCGCAGGCGAGCCACGCCGCGGCGCCGTCGATGCGAGGAAGTCCCCGGTCCTCGTGCCACGGAACCTTGTCGAACTTCCCGGAGCCCTTCTTCGCGCACGTCAGCCCGAGGTCTTCCTGATCACCGGCCAGCAGGTTGACGGCGAACTTGCCGGTCTTCGGCAGCAGGTTGAGCAGGTCGGACTTCCGGTCGAGCGCGACGAGGACGAGCGGCGGATCCGCGGACAGGGAGCTGAAGGCGCTGACCGTCGTGCCGTGCGGCCCTTCGGGGCTGGACGTGGTGACGATCGTGACCGGGGCCGGCACTCCGGCGAGCGTGTCGCGGAAGTCGTCACCGACGACACCCGCCGAGGAGGCATCCGGCCCGCTCCACTCCAGGGACTCGCCGAGGCCGTTGCCGTTGCCGCCGTCGACCGAGTGCAACCGTGCGCCGTTGCTGTTCGGCCTCGAGTACGTGCGCGAGAGGCTCCTCAGCGACCGGTTCGACCGGAGCTTGACGCGGTTGCCGTTCGCACCCTTGGTGCTCGCGCCGATCGCGTTCGTCAGGTGGCCCACGATGTCGCCGCCGTCCGCGGCCGCCCAGGCCGAGACGGCCTCCTCGTAGTCCTCCTGGCGGCCGATGTCGAACCAGAGGCCGTCGTAGCGGTACGAGCCGATCGGCAAGCCCTCCTCGAGCATTTTCTCCACGAGGTGAGGAAAGTCGAAGTACTGGTTCTCGGGGATGTGCTCGAGCACCTCGGGCTCCATGACGTAGATCCCCATGCTCACCGGAGTGGTGATCTCAGGCTTCTCCTCGAAGTCGCGAACTCGTTGCATGACGTCGAGGTGGAGGATCCCGTAGTCGACCTTGATCGCCCGCGCGCGCGTCGCGATCGTGAGCATGTTGCCGTGCTCCTGGTGGTAGCGGATCAGGTCGCGGTAGTCGAGCTCCGTCAGCACGTCGCCGTTCATCACGAGGAACGTGCTGTCGAGGCCGTCGACGAGCTTGAGCGGCGCCGCGGTGCCGAGCGCTTCGTGCTCGTGCACGTACTCGATCGAGACGTGCCCGTTGTCGCGGTTGTCGAAAACCGACTGGATGAGGTGCGCGAGGTAGCCGACGCAGAACGTGATGTCCTTGATCCCGCAGGACTCGAGCTGGTCGACCACGAGCTCGAGGATCGCTCGCTCACCGACCGGCATCAGCGGCTTCGGAAGCACCGAGGTATACGGGGCGAGGCGCGTGCCGCGGCCGCCCGCGAGCACGACAGCCTTCGTCTTCCCATTACGGCTCGGCCTGGAGCCGTTGCCGTTCGCCGCAGTTCGACTGGCCATCGCTACGGGCTTTCCACCCGTTGGCGTACGACCGCCGGTTGCAAGCTGCCGATCGGTTGGGTGCTCGTCCGGCGCCGGCGCATGTTGAGCCTTCCGGTCTCGCGGTGGACGGCAACGTCGCGCCGCAACAGGACCGCTGCCACCGTCCAAACGAGGATCCGACCGTCCATCAGCAGCGAGCGGCGTCGAGCGTAGAGCTGATCCATGCGGACCTTCTGAGGGAGGATGCTCGTCAGGTAGTGGCCGACGGAATCCTCGGGGTCGAGGATCTCGCCCTCCTTCGCGAACGCGATCTGGGAGAGCCCCGTGACACCGGGACGCACCTCGAGGATCGTGTCGTACGCCTCGGCCCATTCCTCGACGAAACTCGGGTCCTCCGGGCGGGGCCCGACGAGGCTCATCTGGCCCTTGACGACGTTCCAGAGCTGAGGCACCTCGTCGAGCTTCGAGCTCGCGAGGAACCGGCCGAAGCGCGTGAACCGCTCGTCAGCCTTCGTGGTCAGCGCCGGCCCTTCGGCGTCGTCGTGCATCTTCCGAAACTTGAGCATCTTGAACTCGCGGCCGCGGAATCCGATGCGCCGGGCGCGGTAGAAACCGGGGCCGGGGCTGTCGATCCTGATCAGGACGACGATCAAGGCAATGGGCAGAGCGAGGAGGACGAGAAGTGCTCCGGCAGCGAGAATGTCGAGCGCTCGCTTGACCGTCTCGTCGACGAAGCCGAGGAGACTGCGCCCAGTCATTTCCCCGGGAAGGCTCACGCTCCCCGAGCCTGGGTGGTCGTTTAGATCGCGCCGCATACGATCCCCTCTCCTCTCCCAGCGACGCTCCCCCTGAGCGCCGCATCTCAGAACTGCTTCGTATTGGGTTATTCCATGAAAGTGAAGTTTCGTCAAGCTCTTAATGAATTGCTTAGATTTCGGACTTGACAAATCCCCGGCTTCAACGCAGAGAAGAGTGATGAGCGAATCCCGCTGGAGGGTCCCGTTGGCGGACCCGGTCGTCGACGACGAGCTCGTGGAGGCGGCGCGCGAAGCCGTGGCCTCGGGCTGGTGGTCGATGGGCCCGCGCGTCAACGCTTTCGAGGAGGCATTCGCCGAGCTGACCGGGGCCGGGCACGCGATCGCCGTCGCCAACGGAACGGCCGCGCTGCACCTGGCGCTTGCTCGCGGTCGAGTGCGGGCCCGGGGACGAGGTCGTCCTTCCGTCGCTCAACTTCGTGGCCGCCGCGAACGCGATTCTCCACACCGGTGCGACGCCCGTCTTCTGCGACATCCACGGCGACGCCGACCTCAATCTCGACCCGGCGGACGTCGAGGCCGCGGTCACCCCGGCGACGAAGGCGATCCTCGCACTGCACTACGGCGGCTTCGCGTGCGACATGGACGCGGTCAGCGAAATCGCGTCGAAACACGGCCTGCGAGTCGTCGAGGATGCGGCGCACGCTCCCGGCGGCACCTACCACGGAGCCGCGTGCGGAACCCTGGGCGAGATCGGGTGCTTCAGCTTCTTCTCGAACAAGAACCTGCCCGTCGGCGAGGGCGGGATGATCGTCACGAACGACGACGAGCTGGCGGCGCAGCTCCGGCTGTTGCGCTCACACGGGATGACCACGCTGACCTGGGATCGTCACCGGGGCCACGCGCACAGCTACGACGTCGTCGCCCAGGGGTTCAACTACCGACTCGACGAGCTGCGCGCGGCGATGGGAATCGTTCAGCTCGGCCGGCTGACCGGGGAGAACGCCGGCCGGCGGAAGATCTCTGCCGCCTATCGGCAGCGCCTGCACGGCCAGTACGGGCTCACGATGCCCTTCGACGATGAAGAGGCCCAGCGCTCCTCGTCCCACCACCTCGCCGTCATCCTCCTTCCTGAAGGCGCCCCTCGCGACGAGGTGCGGACCGCGCTACAGGAAGCACGGATCCAGACGAGCGTCCACTACCCGCCGATCCATCGGTTCTCGCTGTACGCGGAGTTGGGCGCCAAACGTCCGCTGCCGCGCACCGAGGGCGTCGCAGAGCGTTTGGTCACGCTCCCGCTCTACGGGCACATGGGCAATGAGGAAGTGGACGCGGTGGTCGACACCCTCGTCGGCGCTCTCACCTAGGGGCTTTGCGAGACACCTAGCGGCCAGGCGAAACGCCGGGTGGGGCCTTAGTCCCAACGACACGCGGGTCGGGCGCGTAGGCACTTCACGATCTGTGCTCTCAGTCGCGGAAAGTGCGCAGCACTTTCCGCGAGTCCGGCGCCCGTGGCGCCGGACCTATTCGCCTAGCTCTTCGAGCCACTCGCGACGAACAGCCTCACGCTCGCCGCGGCGTACCCGGTCGATCGTGTGCGCGACCACGTCCGGTAGGGCCGCGGCGTTGAAGGGCTTCGTGATGTAGCCCACGGCGCCGAGCTCGTGGCCGCGATGCTCGTCGGCCGGCTCCGAGCGGGCGCTCAGGAAGACGATTGGAATCTCACGGGTGTCCTCGCTCGCGGCCAGCTCCTCGGCGACGCGCCAGCCGTCCACGGCCGGCAGCATGACGTCGAGCAGGATCAGATCCGGCCGTTCCGCGCGGGCGAGAGCTATTGCCTCCGCGCCGTCCGACGCCTCGAGGGTGTCGAATCCAGCGCTGCGGAGATTGACCCGGCAAATGAGCCTGATCGCCTGCTCGTCGTCGACGATGAGAACGCGCCCCTGGGCAGCGCTGCGGTCGCTGCTGCGTTCATCGCTGTGCCGGACCGCCTCGTCGGCGGCGGTCTGTGCGTGCGACCAGACGTCGGAGTCACCAAGCCCAGGGCGATCGGGACCTCGCTCCCGCTCCCCGAGCCGAGGGCTACGTCGTGGCCGTCGGGCCGGGCTAGAAACAGTGCGGCTCAGGGCGCCGGACACTACAGTGCGAGTACTCAAGGACAAAACGTGAACGCCCAGACGGTCAACGACATCCTCGGCCATGTCAGTACGGGGGCATTCACAGCCCTTGGACTCCTCTCGCTTCGCTTCTGGCTCCAGCGCCGCGACCGTCCGAGCCTGTGGGCCGCGCTCTGCTTCGGGACCCTGACGGCCGTCGTCCTGGCCGGGGAGTTGCTTCCGGAGGATGCGAACACCGGCCTCGAGGAAGCGGGCCTGCGACTGCTCATCGTCGTGCTGCTCATGTTTCCCTACCTGCTCTTTCGATTCGCGGCGGCGTTCGAGTCCGCTTCCAGGCGCGTCGAGTGGCTCGTCGGCGCGTCGACCGTCGCACTCTCGGCCTGGACCATCGCGCTGCCCGACTTCCCGCAGGAAGACGAGCCGCGCTCCACAGGGTTCGACGTCTACCTCGGCGCGCTCGCCCTCTACTGGGCCGCGCTGTCGCTCTTCGTGGCGGTCAAGCTCTGGCGTGCCGGCCGCGACCAGCCCAGCGTCGCGCGGCGGCGAATGCGTCTTCTGAGCTTCGCAGCGACCTTGCTGACCATGGCCATCCTCCTGGCGGTGGGAAATCCCGAAGGCACCTCCTCGCTCGCGCTGATCACTTCGATCCTCGGGCTCGCGAGCGCAGTCGCCTTCGGCCTCGGCCTGGCACCGCCCGCGATTCTTCGGCTCCAGTGGCGCCGGCCCGAGATGGAGAAGACGCGCCAGGCGACGGGCGGGCTCATTGCCGCGACGACACCGGAGCAGGTCACGAGCGCAGTCCTGCCCGCGATGGCCGGGCTGGTCGGCGCCCGGGCCGTCTTCCTACTCGATGCGGAGGACGTCGTGCTCGCAAGTCATGGCGCGCCCCCGGAGGCCCTCGGGTCGCTGAACCCGCAGGACCCGGGCGTCGTCAAGCTGGACACTCCCGGTGGAAGCCTCGTCGTCTGGGCCGGGCCGTACTCGCCGTTTTTCGGGACCGAGGAGATGGACATCCTGAGATCGCTCGGCGCTTTGACCAGCCTCGCGTTAGACCGCTCCAGCCTGTTCGTGCGCGAGCAGGAAGCGCGCCAGGCGCTCGAGCGTGCCGACGAGCTGAAGACGAACTTCATCGCTCTCGCAGCGCACGAGCTCCGGACTCCGGTGACGAGCGTCCACGGGGTCGTCAACACGCTCGACCGCCTTGGCGATCGGCTCAGCGAAGGGGATCGCGGCGACCTGAGGCACGCCTTGCTCACCCAGTCGGAGCGGCTCCGCCGTCTCGTCGACCAGCTCCTCGACCTCTCCCGCCTGGACGCGGACTCCGTGCCGATCCACCCCGTGCCGATCGCGGTGCGGGAGCACGTCGAGGAGATCGTTGCGGCTTCGGCAGGGGAACGGTCGAACGAAGTCGAGATCAAGATCCCGGGTGAGCTGACGGCGAGGATCGATCAGACCGTGTTCGAGCGCGTCGTCTCGAATCTGCTGACGAACGCGCTTCGACACGGCGACGCGCCGGTCCTCGTGACGGCCGTCCGCCAGGACCGGCATTTCCGCATCGCGGTCGAGGACAGCGGAAGCGGCGTGCCCGCAGAGTTCATCGACGATCTCTTCGAGCGCTTCACCCGCAGCGCCGAGGCCCGCGCCCGCGGCCTTGGCTCCGGGCTCGGCCTCTCGATCGCCCGCTCCTACGCCCGGGCTCACGGAGGCGATCTCGTCTACGAGGACGCCCCGCCGCACGGCGCCCGCTTCGAGCTCGTCGTTCCGCAGACCGACCGACCGGCCTAGGCACAATGGGTCGGTGTCTTCGCCCGCCGTCGAGAACCTCGTCTCGCAGCTGACACGCCTGCCCGGCGTAGGGACCCGGACGGCCCAGCGGCTCGCCTTCCATCTCCTGCGCGTCCCGAAGGACGAGGCGGCGGCTCTGGCCGGCGCGATCGCCGAGGTCAAGGAGCGCGTCCGCTTCTGCTCGGAGTGCGGGAACCTCACGGAGGAGGACGTGTGCGACATCTGCCAGGACGCGAGGCGCGACCGCGCCGTGGTCTGCGTCGTCGAGCAGCCGGCCGATCTCATCTCGGTCGAGCGAACGCACGAGTACCGGGGCCTCTACCACGTGCTGGGCGGCGCCCTGTCGCCGATCGACGGTGTCGAGCCTGAGCACCTACGGATCGGCGAGTTGCTCCAGCGCGTGGAACGGAACGGGATCCAGGAGGTCGTCCTCGCGACCAATCCGAACATGACCGGCGAGGCCACCGCCGCCTACCTCGCAGACCGGCTGCGCGGCCGCGTCCGGGTGACGAGGCTCGCCAGCGGGCTGCCGGTAGGAGGAGACCTCGAATACGCCGACGAAGTGACTCTCGGACGCGCCCTGTCCGGCAGAAGGGAAATGTAGGGGCGGCACCTAGAATCCCCGCCATGGTCACGACCGAATACGAGGCCGTTCCAGAGATCGCAGCTGAAGAGACTCCGGACCGGCCCGGAACCGTCGTCATGAAGTTCGGCGGCACGTCGGTCGCCGGGGTCGAGCGCCTGCGCGCCGTCGCGAAGCGCATCGTCGCCGCCCGCGAGGCCGGGAACCGCATCGTCGCCGTCCTCTCCGCGATGGGCGACATGACCGACGAGTGGGTGCGGCTCGCGCACGAGATGTCAGCCCACCCCAGGCCGCGGGAGGTCGACATGCTGATCTCGGTCGGCGAGCGGATCTCGTGCTCGCTCTGCGCAATCGCCATCCACGACCTCGGGCACGAGGCGATCTCGCTGACCGGCTCGCAGGCCGGCATCGTCACGGACACGGTTCACGGTCAGGCCAAGATCGTGGACATCCGGGCGCGCCGCATCCACGAGGCGCTGGATGCGGAGAAGATCGTGCTCGTCGCCGGCTTCCAGGGCGTCTCGACCGATTACGACATCACGACGCTCGGCCGCGGTGGCTCGGACACGACGGCCGTCGCCCTCGCAGCCGCCCTCGGCGCCGAGGCGTGTGAGATCTACACCGACGTAGACGGCGTGCAGACGGCCGATCCGCGGGTCGTCCCAAACGCGCGCAAGCTGCACGCCGTCAGCTACGACGAAATGCTCGAGCTCGCGGCAGGCGGCGCCAAGGTGCTGCAGTTGCGCTCGGTCGAGCTGGCGCGAGGACATGACGTCAAGCTCCACGTGCGGTCGAGCTTCTCGGAGGCAAACGGCACGTGGATTCGGGAGGAGGACGAACGGATGCTCGAGAAGGCCCTGATCTCCGGCGTCACGCACACCATCGAAGAGCGCGTCTACCGGGTCGAGGACATCTCGGCCGCAAAGCTCTTCCAGGCGCTGGCAGAGGCCGGCGTGAACGTCGACACGGTCGTGCAGACAGGAAGCGAGATCGTGTTCTCGGCGGCTGATGCCGAAGGAGCCGGAGCGGACGCGGCACTCGAGAAGCTCGGCGTCACCTGGTCGGCACGTGAGGATCTCGGCAAGGTGAGCATCGTCGGCGCCGGGATGAAGAGCCACCCCGGCGTGGCCGCAAAGGCGTTTGCCACGCTCGAGGAGCTCGGGATCGAGCCCCAGATCGTGACGACCTCGCCGATCAAGATCGCCTGCTTCGTGCCGCGGGACGACGTCGAGCGCGCCGTGCAGGCACTGCATTCGGCATTCGAGCTCGACACCGAGCAGGCGGAGCGCCAGCATGTCTGACGTGCGCGTCGGCGTCGTCGGCGCAACCGGCGCCGTCGGCGAGATCACGCTCGCACTGCTGGCCGAGCGCGAGTTCGAGAACGTCCGCGCATTTGCCTCCGCGCGCTCGGCCGGCCGGCGGCTTCCCTACGGAAGCAGCGAGCTCGTCGTGGAGGAAGCGACCCGCGAGGCGCTCGGCAGCGACCTCGATGTCTGCTTCTTCTCGGTCGGCACCGCGGCAAGTCGCGAGCTCGTGCCGCATGCCGCCACGGGAGGAGCCGTCTGCGTCGACAAGTCGTCGGCGTACCGGCTGACCGCAGGGGTCCCGCTCGTCGTCCCCGAGGCGAACGGGGAGCGCGCCCTCGACCACCAGGGCATCGTGGCCAACCCAAATTGCTCGACGATTCAGCTCGTATGCCTGTTGAAGCCTTTGCACGAAGCAGCCGTCCTCAAGAGCGTCCGGGTCTCGACCTACCAGTCGGCCTCCGGCGCGGGCCGGGCCTCGATGGACCGGCTTCGGGCCCAGCAGAGCGCGGACGGGAACGTCGTCATGGACTGGGACCTCGAGGGCGACGAGTCCGAAGAGGAGTCCAAGCTGCGAGCGGAGACGCGCAAGATCCTCGAGTTGCCCGAGCTCCCGCTGAGCGCGACCTGCGCGCGGGTGCCGGTGCTCGTCGGCCACTCACAGGCGATCTGGGTCGAGACGGAGCAGCCACTCGCGCCGGACGAGGCCCGGCAGGCGCTGGCCGCAGCCCCCTCGGTGCAAGTCCTGGATCGCCCGACCGCCAGGGATGCCGTCGGTGGTGACAACGTGCTCGTCGGACGCATTCGACGCGACACAACTGGCGAGGGAATCGTCCTCTGGGGAGTCTGCGACAACCTCAGGAAGGGCGCGGCGCTGAACGCGATTCAGATCGCCGAGCTCCTCCTCGCGCGTCAAGCGCTCGCGGCATGAGCCGCAGCGCGCTGCTCATCCTCGGACTCGTCGTGCTCGTCGCGGTGATCGTGCTAGTCGTCGTGCTCGCCGGGGGCGGCGACGGCGGCAGCGGAGGAGGCGGCGGGCCCTACTAGGGCCCGCGAGGCACGGGCGCCGGCTCCGGCGCAAATGCCTCTTTGACCACCCGCAGTACCTTGGCGCGACTACCCTCGACCACCGGCTGCAAGCCGCCGAGGTCGAGCCGCACGAGCTCGATCTGCCCCGCCTGCCGCACGGTCTCGAAGCCGAAGTCGGAGAGAAAGTCCCGCGGGAAAACGGTCCGGTGCACGAGGAACCGCTCGTAGGCCGACTCCCCCTCGGCGTACCGGTAGGCAAACGTCTCGAGCGCCTTCGCGCGCTTGTCCTTGGCGTCGCCGATCGCAGCCAGGAACAGCGATTGCAGAACCCACGGCGTCGCCCGGTCGACGAGATACGCGCAGGTGATGAGAGCAGCGTCATCCGACGGCGGTCCGGCTGGCAGCTCCCAGGCGCGCGGAAAGAGGACGGCCGGCCCGTACTGCATCGACCCGAGCGTCTTGCCGTCGTCGTCGTAGTAGACGGCCCCCCAGGCGCCCCATTCGGCCTCGGCATCGTCGATCCAGGCGCGCTTGGTCGGCACACGCGCTCCGCTCGACTGCCACCAGACGCAACCGTGGCAGACCACCGGGGCCTGCTCGAGAGTCGCGCCGGTGAGTCCTCCGACGCGGGTGGTCACAGGCTTGATTGTAGGACGAGCTCCGTTGCCTCAGGCCGAGCGAAGAACCGAAAGGGGACGAACGTCGTCCCAAGCCCCGGCGAGACGTGCAAGACGCCGCCCGGCCTGCGGTAGAGACCCTCGGCGTACGTCCAGCGCAGATGAGCCAGACGCAGCTTTCCGAAGCCGTACGGGATGCAGATCTGGCCGCCGTGGAGGTGGCCGGCGAGCACGAGGTCGAACACGCCCGGCGGCACCTTGTCGATCACGTTCGGAAAATGGCAGAGGAGGATGCGGAGGTCAGCGTCGGGATCTGCGAGTCGCTCCGGATGCGAGCGCCCGCGACGATACGAGCGCGGATCGACGCCGACGATCTGCATGCGGCGACCTCGGAGCTCGACGATCCGCGAGTCGTCTTCGAGCAGCACGGTCGGTCCGAGGTCGGCGAGGGCGGCCGGCTTCGAGAACGGGTCGCGGCTGAGCGCGAAGTCGTGGTTCCCGAGCACTGCGAACGAGCCCGGCAGCCGTTCCAGGAGCTCGCGGAGCTTCTGCTCGGCCCGGGGCCGCGAGAGGAGATCCCCGGTGATGAGAACGAGATCGGGGTCGCGCTGCGCGACCCATTCGACGGCCCGCTCGACGGCTGTCGTCCCACGAGACGGGAAGCCGAGATGGAAGTCCGACAGGTGGGCAATCCTCAGGCCGTCGAGCTCCTCCGGCAATCCCGGCAGAGGCACCTCGCGCTCTGCGAGCCGCACCCAGCCCGCCTCGAAATGCCCCCAGGCAGCCGCACCGGCCGCGACCGCGAGTGGCGCCAGCCGGAGCGCGGTCAGACCTGCAGCTTCTCGATGACCGGCTTGACCGGGACGACGTGCCGCTTGAACTTGAGCTCGGAGTCTGTGAGGCCGGCGGCAACGCCGATCAACTGCGAGAGGTGCAGGATCGGCATCGGCGGCAGCTCCGCACGTCCCCGCTTCGTGCGCTCGGCGTTCAGCTTCGACTGCCAGGCGTCGAGCGACAGGTGGCAGAGGGGGCACGGGGTGACCATCACGTCGGCGCCGGCTTCGATCGCCTGCTCAATGGGCTGCACGAGCTCTCCGAGGGCAGTTTCCTCGCGGGCCTGGATGATCGGGAACCCGCAGCACTTGATCTTCGCCGGGTAGTCGATCGGGTCGCCCCCACACGCCTGGATGATCGCCTCGAGCGACCACGGCCGGTCCGGATCCTCGAAGCCGAGGAGCTTCGAGGGCCGCAGGATCTGGCACCCGTAGAACGGCGCCACCTTCAGGCCCTTGAGGCCCTTGTGCGCGACCTGCTTCAGCTGTTCGTAGCCGTCTCCGTCCGCGATCAGCCAGAGCAGGTGCTTGACCTCGATCGTGCCGTTGTAGGCGGGCACCCCGACGGTCTCGAGGTTGGTGTTCACCCGCGCGCGCAGGTCGTCGTCCTTCTTGAGCTGGAAGTCGGCCTGCCGGAGGTTGAGCGTACAGACGTTGCAGATCGTCATCAGCGTCTCGGCGCCGGTCTGCTCGGCGTAGGCGAGGATCCGCGCGTTCAGGTGCAGGTAGTAGTCGGGCTCGGCCTCGTGGATGTCGCCGGCGCCGCAGCAGGTGACCGCGTCCAGCTCGTCGAGCTCGATGCCGAGCTTGGGCGCGAGCGCCTGCGTCGAGGAGTCGAGCTCCTTCGCCGACAGGGAGGCGAGGCAGCCCTTGTAGTACGCGACCTTCACTGTTCGCCCTCGGGCTCGTCCTGGTGCACGGTGTGCTCGAACTCGAGTCGCTGGAGCGCCTTCTCGCCCTGAACGATGCCGGCCGCGCCATCGAAGCCTTGTTGCTTGACGAGGTCGTAGAGAGCACGGGCCTCGTCGACCTCGGCAGCGACGTGGATCGGCCCGGGCGGCGGCACCTTCCCGCGGCGGGCCAGCTTCAGGGCGAACTTCGTCTCCTTCAGTGCGCCGATGATTCCCTGCGTCTTCGGAACGAGATCGGTCTCGCGCAGCCAGCCCGTGGTCTTGGCCGAGGTGACGAACCACTTCGCGTGCTTCGCGCCCATGTCGTGGTCGATGCCCTGCTTGATCGACTCGGCTCCGAGCTTGGCGATCGCGTCACGCGGGTCGACGCCCTTGGGGCAGCGCTCATTGCACATGTAGCAGCGGGTGCAGTCCCAGATCCCGTGCTCGCCGTTCAGGTCGTTGAGGCGCTCGACGTCGGCCTGGTCGCGCGGATCGCCGACGAAGCGCATCCCCTTCGCCAGCGCTGCGGGGCCGAGGAACTCCGTGTCGGACTCCATCGAGTTGCACTCGGAGACGCAGCAGCCGCACATGATGCAGAGGGACTCCTTGGCGATGACGTTCATCTGCTGCTGTGAGCGCACGCGCTCGCGCTCGTCGACCTCGTCGTAGCCGGGGTCGAGCCAGGGCTTGACGGCGCGAATCTTGTTCCAGAACGGATCCATGGACACGACCAGGTCCTTGACGATCGGCAGGTTGCCCATCGCCGAGATGACCGGGACGTGGCCGGCGTCGACGATCGGCTTCATCCGCTCCTTGCAGGCGAGCACCGCGCGGCCGTCCATGCGCATCCCGCAGGAGCCGCAGATCATCATCCGGCAGCTCTTGCGATACGCGAGCGACCCGTCCTGGCGGTCCTTGATGATGTCGAGGACGTCGAGCAGGCAGGCCCATTCCGGCGCCTCGACCTCGTAGGTCTCGAGCGCGCGCTCGCCGTCGCCGGTGACACGCCAGATCTTGAGCGCGACCTGCATCGTCGCGCCTTCCCAGGTATGTGTTGCTGCCTCGGTCACACTTCCCCCTCGCCTGCGCTGCAGCCGCCGACGCAATGCGGCTTCGTGTTCTCGAGGCCCTTCTTCTTGAGGGACTCGCATTCCTTCCGGAGCAGCTCCTCGTACTCGGCCCAGGTTACGACTTCCTCCGCGGGTGGCGCGGTTGCATCGACTTTGACGCCGTAGTCGAAGAATTCGAACGCCAGTTCTCCACTGCCGTCACCGAGCACGAGATCCGCTCGGCGGAGCCGGCCCTCCGCGTCGAGCGCCAGCTGCACCGACGGCGCCGCTGTGTCCCAGTCGGGCCAGAAGTCTTCGAGAGCGGCGCGAATGTCCGCGCGCTCGGCCGACGGAACTCCTGCTAGGAACCGCTCGAGGTCGAGCACCGCCGAGTATCGGGTCACCGGCTCGCCGCGTTCTTCGCCGGATCCGACTTCGTGGACCTCGCCGGTGGAGCCCAGGAACGCGAGGAGGTCGGCCGAGCTGTCCACGACCGGGTTGAGCACCAGCGGCGCGAGCCCGCTCGGCTTCTCCCACTTGAGCCAGCGCTTCGAGCTCGGGATCGGGCTGATAAACCCGCGCTCGTCTGAGAACCGCTCGTAGGACGCATCCGCGGCGATGATCCCGTGCGGCCGATCCCCGCCGAGGACCCCGGTTCCATCCTCGAGGTTGAAGGCGCCGTTCGTCTCCACAACCCCGTCGAAGCCAACTGCGATCCGAGCCGTGCCTGCATCGGCGGTCTTGGCGCCGGTGTCTGACACCGCCTCCTCGGGAGAAGGAGCGGCGCCGCAGCCGACGAGCACCAGGACGAAGACGACGAACGGGGCGAGTCGCATCAGTACGTCCGTTCCTGCGGCTGCCATTTCGTAATCGTCACCGGCTTCCAGTCGAGCACCGGCTGGTCGGCGACCCAGCGGACGATCGTGTGCTTCATGAACTTCTCGTCGTCCCGCTCCGGATAGTCGTCGGGCCGCGCATGGGCGCCGCGGCTCTCCTTGCGCTCGATGCCGGCGACGAGCATGCATTCGGCGAGCTCGAGCAGGAAGCCGAGCTCGAGCGCCTGGGTGAGGTCGTTGTTGAAGACCTCGCCCTTGTCCTCGACGACGACGCTCTCGTAGCGCTCACGGAGGTAGCCGACGATGCGGCCCTGCTCCTGCATCTGCCGCTCGCGGCGGAAGACGCCGAAGTTCTCGTGCATCGTCGCTGCGAGCTCGTCGCGGATCTTCCAGGGGCGCTCGCCGTCTTTCCGGTCGAGCAGCGTCTTGAGCTCGCGCTCGGCGTCTGACTCGACTCCCGCCGGGACGGTCACCGTCGTGTGCGTCAGCGCCCAGTCCGCAGCCGCGCGACCGGCGCGCTTGCCGTACGTGATCGTCTCCATCAGCGCGTTGCCGCCGAGACGGTTGGCGCCGTGCACCGAGACACACGCGCACTCGCCGGCGGCGTAGAGCGCCTCGAGCTCCGTCTTGCCATCGACATCCGTGTCGACGCCACCCATGTGGTAGTGGGCGCCTGGCCGCACCGGGATCGGCTCGTAGATGGGGTCGATGAGCGCGTATGTCATCGCCAACTCGCGCGTGCCGTGGAGGCGCTCGACGATCTTCTCGGCGCCGAGATGGCGAAGATCGAGGAGAACGCTTCCGTCGATGCCACGGCCTTCGTCGATCTCCGTCTGCTCGGCGCGCGAGATGACGTCCCGGCTCGCCAGCTCCATCGCGTTCGGCGCGTAGTCCTTGAGGAAGCGCTCGCCCTCGGCGTTGATCAGGTACGCGCCCTCACCGCGGCAGCCCTCAGTGATCAGGATCCCCGTTGGCGAAAGCGTCGTCGGGTGGAACTGCATCATCTCCATGTCCTTGAGAGGCACTCCGACACGGAGTGCAAGAGCCATGCCGTCCCCGGTGCACGCGTACGCGTTGGTCGACCCCTTGTAGAGCCGGCCCGCACCGCCGGTTGCGAGGATCACCGTCTTCGCGCCGATCGTCTTCAGCCCGCCGTTCAGAAGGTCCCAGGCGATCACGCCCTGGCAGCGGTCGTCGTCGACGACCAGCTTCCAGGCGAAGAGCTCCTCGTACGCGAAGATGTCGCGCTTCATCACCTGCTCGTAGAGGACGTGGATCAGCACGTGGCCCGTGATATCCGCCGCGTAGGCGGTGCGCGGCTCGCCGGCGGCGCCGAAGGGGCGCTGCGCGATGCGCCCGTCCTCGGTCCGCGAGAAGACCGCGCCCCAGTGCTCGAGCTGGTAGACGTCGTCGGGCGCCTCGTTGCAGAGGATCTCGATGGCTTCCTGGTCACCGAGGTAGTCCGACCCTTTGACCGTGTCGTAGGCGTGCTTTTCGGGGTCGTCCTCCGACGCGTTCCCGAGCGCGGCATTGATCCCGCCCTCGGCCGCGCCGGAGTGGCTGCGCACGGGGTGAATCTTGGAGAGGAGAGCGACGTCCGCGCCCTGATCGTGCGCCTCGATGGCCGCGCGCATGCCCGCGCAGCCGGCGCCTACGACGAGCACGTCGTGCGTCGCTTCCACTGCAGTAAGACGCTACAGAAAGCGCCCCTAGCCTCGCCTCGTAACGAAACGTGCATCCGCCGCGCCGGACACCGATCGCGGCGGATGCTGTGGCGCGGTTCAGCGGATACAGACCGCTTGCACGGTGCCCGAGGCGCCCTGCGATGACGAACCGTTGATCAGGTAGAGCTGCCAGCCGTTCCCGTCGCTGGTGGGAAGCGTGTCGATTCCCAGCACGAGGTTCGGCGTGGTGTAGCCGCCGCTGACCGCCTTTTCGCCGGGTCCGCACGAGACCGAGAACGGGCCCTCGGCGCCCGGGTTCAGGGCAAAAGGCGCCGTCTTGGTCGAGACCAGGCGGGCTCCGCTGGACGCGGGTCCCGGCAGAGCTGCAACCTGAGCCGCCGTTTTCCCTTGAAGCTTGCCCGCGTTGTTCGCGAACAGTGCACGCTTGGCGATCGGGGCGGCAGCGATCGCCGTTCCCCCGAGCGCAACGAACAGCGCGAGGCACGCGATGACGAGCGCCGGGCTCGGTGCCTTGACGATGCTCATTTCTTGCTCCTTTCCGTGGATTTCGGCCCAACCCCCAGCGGGCGAGCCGCACGCAGCACGACGGTTCGCTCGAGCCGCCAGCGCGGCTCGCAGCCTTCGGCTCGGAAGTCGTCGACGAGCGCCAGGTAACGCTCGGCTTCGCAGACCAAATCGCCCGCGCAGCTAGGAGGAACCGGACGCCCGCTCACGCTCGTTCCGCCGTCGGTGCGTTTTGCATGCAACGAGCCTGCGACCCGCCGCTCACACGGCTCTCATACACGGCTCACGCGCGCACTAGGAACAACAGTCAAGCGGTGGTAGAACGGACCCAAATGCAAGCGCTGCAGCTCGGGGTTCTCGGGCCGCTCCAGATCTCGGTAGCGGGGCGGGTCGTCGAGCTACGCCGGGCCAAGCAGCGTTCCCTCCTGGCGCTCCTGCTGCTCAACGTGGGCGAGATCGTGTCCACCGACCGCCTCGTCGAGGAGCTGTGGGCAGGACAGCCACCGAAGACTGCCGTCGGCTCCCTCCAGAACCTGGTTTCGGAGCTGCGCAAGGCGTTGGGGCCAGACGTTCTCCACACGCGCTCACCTGGTTACGTGCTCGACGTCGATCCCGAGCTCGTCGACGTGCACCGCTTCCAGCGCCTCGTCGCTCGAGCGGGCGAGACCACGGACCCCGAGCTCCGTGCAACCCAGTTGCGTGAAGCGCTGGCTTTGTGGCGAGGGCCTCCCCTCGCGGATCTCGCGCTCGAGCCCTTCGCGCAAGTCGAAATCGCTCGTCTCGAGGAGCTGCGAACCGCCGCGCGTGAGGATCTGATCCACGCCGAGCTCGAAGTTGGACGCCATGCACAGCTGGTCGGCGAGCTCGAGGCGCTGGTGGCCGAGCATCCGCTGCGGGAAAGGCTGCGCGGTCAGCTGATGCTCGCCCTGTACCGCTCAGGCAGGCAGGCCGAGGCGTCTGGAGGCCTACAGAGAGGCGCGCGAGACGCTCGTGGAGCAGCTCGGTATCGAGCCGTCGCCGGAGCTACAACGGCTCGAGCAGGCGATCTTGCGCCACGATCGGGAGCTCGAGCTCCCCTCGCAGCCGGAAGTCGCAACCGTTCCGCAGCCAGAGCCGCTGGATCGCCGGAAGACCGTCACGATCCTCTTCACGGACATCGTCGATTCGACCAGCCTTGGTGCTCGGCTCGACCCCGAGGTCATGCGCAGCGTGATGCGCCGCTACTACGACACGGTGCGCACGATCGTGGAGCGCCACGGGGGCACGCTCGAGAAGTTCATCGGAGACGCGGCCATGGCGGTCTTCGGAATCCCGCAGCTGCACGAGGACGACGCGCTCCGTGCGGTGCGAGCGGCAGGTGAGCTGCGCGAAGCCCTCGCCGGGCTGAACGCCGACCTCGGACGAGATCATCAGCTCACCATCCAGATCCGCACGGCGATCAACACCGGCGAAGTAATCGCGGCCGACACCGCCTCCGGCCAGCAGTTCGCAGCCGGGGGCGCGGTCAATGTCGCCATGCGGCTTCAGCAGTCGGCTCTCCCGGGCGAGACGCTGCTCGGCCCGGCCACGGAACGACTCGTGCGGGACGCCGCAACGACCGAGCCGGTCGAATCGGTGGATCTCGGCGGCTCGCTCGGCCGCGTCCAGGCGTTCCGCCTCGTCGAGCTCGTAGACCAGGCCGTCCTGCAACGCTCGCCCCGCGCCCCGCTGATCGGCAGAACGGACGAGCTCGCAGCGCTGCGGAGTGCGTTTCGACCGGGTCCGCGCGGAACGGCGAAGCGAGGTGCTCACGATCCTCGGCGAGGCCGGTATCGGAAAGACACGGCTCGCCGGCGAGCTGGTGTCGGCGCTTGGCTCCGAGGCGACCTCGCTCTACGGACGGTGCGTCTCCTACGGGGAGGGGGCCACCTACTTGCCGATGACGGAGATCGTCCGCCAGGCGGTGCCGAAGCGGCCCCGGGAGACGATCGCTGCCCTGCTCGCAGGCGAAGAAGACGCGCAGCTCGTCGCACAGCGAGTGACCGAGCTCGCCGGTGAAGCGGAGGGCACAGCTTCGACCGGCGAGGCCTTCTGGGCGGTTCGCCGCCTGTTCGAGGGTCTGGCGCGCCGGCAACCGCTGCTCGTCGTGCTCGAAGACATCCATTGGGCGGAGCCGACGTTGCTCGAGCTGATCGAGTACCTCGGGACGTGGATATCGGAGGCACCGGTGCTCGTGCTCTGTCTCGCGCGGCCCGAGCTCCTCGAGAAACGCCCCGGCTGGGGCGCCCAGGCAGAGACGATCCTCCTCGACCCGCTCTCGGAGAACGAGGCTCATACGCTGGTCGGCGAGCTGGCGGGCGCAATCGGGGTTTCCGACGAGGTCCGCTCGCGCATCGTCCAGGCAGCCGAAGGGAACGCGCTCTTCGTCGAGCAGCTGCACGCCTATGTGACCGAGGATGTCGGCGCCGATGAGCTCGAGTCGGTCCCGCCGTCGATCGAGGCGCTGCTCGCCAGCCGGCTCGACCGTCTCGAGCCTTCCGAGCGAAAGCTGCTCGAGCGGGCGGCAATCGTCGGCAAGGACTTCCGCCGCGCCGCCGTTCTCCAGCTCTCACCTCCGGAGGAGCTCGCGGGCCTCGACAGCGGTTTCAGGGCGCTCGAACGCAAGGGCCTCGTCCACGCCATGCGTCCGACGGCGCTGGAGGAGGAGGCACTGCGGTTCCACCACGTGCTCATCCGCGACGTCGCCTACGCCGGAGTCACGAAAGAGCTGCGTGCAGACCTCCACGAGCGCCACGCGGCCTGGCTCGACCAGCGGAGCGAGAGCGACGAGCTCGTCGGGTACCACGTCGAGCAGGCACACCGCTATCTGGCCGAGCTCCGGCCCGGCGATGCAGCCGTTCCACAACTTGCCGACTGGGCAGGCACGAAGCTTTCGGCCGCGGGGATCCGCGCGTGGAAGCGTGCGGATACGTCTGCGACCGTCAATCTGCTGGGCCGGGCCGTAGCACTGTTGCCGACCGAGGGCGACGACCGAGCCGAGCTGCTCTGCGAGCTCGGGATCGCGCAACGGTGGCTGGGCGACTTCCAGGGCGCGGAGACGACCCTTACCCAGGCAATCGACGCCGCCTCGGCGACGCGTGACCGCCGCGTCGAGCTTCGGTCGCGTATCGAGCTGGCCCACGCCCACCTGTTCAGTGAGTCGGAGCCGAGTGCGGACACGCTGCTCGAGCTCGCCGAGAAGGCAATCCCGATCTTCGAGGAGCTCGGTGACGACCGCGCGCTCGGGCGCACCTGGCGACACGTGGGCTTCATCCGAGGCGGGATGCAGGGGCGACTCGCCGACTGGCAGGAGGCGGCCGAGCGCGCGCTCACCCATTACCGCCGCTCGGGGTGGTCGGCATCCGGATGCCTAGCCGAGCTCGCGGCGACCCTGTTCTACGGCCCGACGCGCGTTCCGGAGGCAGAGCGGCGCTGCGAGGAGCTCCTCCACGAGGCAACTGATCGCGCGGGGAAGGCAAACGTGCTCGCTTTCATGGCGGGCCTCAAGGCCCTTGGTGGAGACATCGAGGAAGGGCGGCGCCTCGTTCTCGAGGCGGCCACCACCTACGAAGAGATCGGCGAGGTCTATGCGCTCGCGAACAACAGCGGCCGGATACTCAGCCGAATCGAGATGCTCGCGGGCGATGCCGCGGCGGCCGAGCGCGCCTCGCGCCGGTGCTGCGAGACGTTCGAGCGCGTTCGTGACCGCGCGGCGCTGTCGAGCCAGAGCGCAGAGCTGGCGGACGCCCTCTACGCCCAGGCTCGCTATGAGGAGGCGGACAGCTGGCTTCTGCTCGCCGAGAAATCGGCACCGCGCGACGACGTGAATGCACAGTATTCGTGGCGGCGGGTGAGGGCGAAGCTGCTCGTTCGCACCGGCTCTCCAGGCCAGGGCGAGGAGCTCGCGGCCGAAGCGGCACGGCTTGCGGGCGAGACGGACGCGCTCAACGACTATGCGGTGGTGCTGCTCGATCTGGCCGAAGTGCTGCGCCTCGCCGACCGGCCAGACGAGGCGGCGGGCTACGTGGAGCAAGCGATGGATCTGTTCGAGCGCAAGGGCAATGTCGTCTCCACGATCGCCGCCCGGTCGCTGCTCGACGAGCTCTCCGTCGCCTAATCGACCCCATCCACACGGAAAGCCCCGATGCGGGGCTCTCCATGTGCTTGCCTTGGTCTGACGGGGATCAGGGACCTCCCCCGCCGCCGCCGAAGTTCGCTGCGACCAGAGCCGCTGCGAGTGCCGAGAGATAGATGAAGAGCCTGGTTGCCATTGCGCACCTCCTTTCTCGAGACCACGCTCGAGCGGAGGGCCAACGGCGACGTCACGGCGGACTCACCGGCCGCTAACGGCGGCAGTTATGGGGTTCGTCTAAGCCAGCGGGGGTAACATTTCGCGTTCCCGACGAAGGAGCGACCGTGGCGAAGATGCTGTTCCGCCCGCCGAAGGCCGCGCGGGTGATCGACAACCCGAGCCCCGAGGAAGTCAAGGAGCTCGCAGCCAAGATGGCCAATGCGCGCCCGACCGCGTACGGCAACCTCAACGTGACGACCGAGGTCGCCTCGCGCTCCAAGCGCTCGACGTTCATCGTCACGGACGAGCCCGACGGGCAGAACCAGTCGATCAACCGCGAAGAGGCACAGCGCTGGGCGGAGGCGCAGGACGCCTACATCGCGGGGCAGGAGATGATCCAGATCGACGGCTTCATCGGCCACGATCCCGAGTTCAGGACGCCGGCACGCCTCTTCGTCGAGGCCGCGAACGCGAACATCGCCGGCATGCAGCAGCAGCTCTACTTCGAGCGAGACGAAGCGGAGGAGCACGAGCCAGAGCTGACCGTCGTCTACACGCCCAACCTAAAGGCGGAGGGCTACCCCGACGACCGCCTGATCATGGTCGACGTCGAGCAGGGGGTGACGCGAGTCTTCAACTCGGACTACTTCGGGGAGTCGAAGAAGGGCGGGCTGCGCATGTGGAACAAGCTCGTCTACGACCAGGGCGGGCTGCCTCTCCATGCCGGCTGCAAGATCATCCCGACCCGCGCCGGCCGCCGCGTCGGCCTGATCGTCGGCCTTTCGGGGACGGGCAAGACGACTACGACCTTCACGCGGCAAAACGGATCGCTTCCCGTGCAGGACGACTTCGTGGCCTGGATGCCCGACGGGCGCGTCTCCGCCACCGAGAACGGCTGCTTCGCCAAGACCTTCGGGCTCAACCCCGACGACGAGCCGACGATTCACGGCGCGGTCACGCAGCCCGACTCCTACCTCGAGAACGTCTCCCAGCACGGCGACGACGTCGATTTCTACGACACGAGCTACACGCAGAACGGACGCGCGACCTTCCCGTTCCGCGTCATCGAGTCGGCCGCAACCGACGACATCGAGGATGCGCACTTCCTGCTGATCCTGAACAAGAACGAGAACGTGATCCCGGCGGTCGCCAAGCTCGAGGGCCCGCAGGCCGCGGCCTTCTTCATGCTCGGCGAGACGCAGGGTACGAGCGCGGGCGGAGCGGACGAAGCCGGCAAGTTCCTTCGTGTGCCCGGGACGAACCCGTTCTTCCCGATGCCGCACGACCTCCAGGGCAACCGCTTCCTCGAGCTGCTCGAGGAGCACCCGCTCGAGGTCTATCTCATGAACACCGGGCGCGTCGGCGGCCCCGAGAGCGACGAGCGCTCGAAGAAGGTGAAGATCAAGCACTCCTCCGCGATCGTGAAAGGCATCGCCGAGGGCACGATCGAGTGGGAGCGTGACCCCGATTTCGGCTACATGGTCGCCAGTCACGTCCCGGGGATCGACGCTGAGGACATCGACATCCTCCAGCCTCGCCGCCTCTACGAGGCGACGGGCCGGACGGATGAGCTCGACGCTGGGATCGAGCGGTTGAAGAACGCGCGGGCCGAGTTCCTCGGAAAGTTTCCGAGCCTCTCCGAGGAAATCGTCGAGTCAGTGCACTAGCTCAGTCGTCGTCGTCCTCGTCCTCGCACTCGTCGTCGCCTTGATCGTCCTCGTCACAAGGTGCTGCCACCTGGTCCGAGAGCGTGAAGAGCTGGTCGAAGCTGCCGCTGTTTGAGCTGCAGAACGGCCCGGCGGGACAGGAGCCCGTGATCTCGACCAGGGTCAAGACCGGTGTTGCGCGGCCTGTGTCGGTGGACGTACCCGCGGGCTCGTTGATCGTCGCCTCGTAGGTGGTGGCGGCCTCGACCTCGATGATTCGGCCGGCGCCCGTTATGCCGCCGAAGAAGGTCAGGTTCTGGCACGTGGCCCGCTCCTGCTCGCCTGTGATCGGCGCGGTCAGCTGCTTCGACCCGGTGATCGTCGTCGTGCCGGAGAGGATCGTGAACGTCTCGGTGAGGGTCAGGATCGGCCCCATGAACGTTCCTTCGCTGTCGATGGTCGGGGGCCGGGCGGGAGCCGTTTGCGGGCCGATGGTGATCGTCCCGTCGGCGACGAAGGTGCCGGGATACGGCCCGGATGCGTCGCCTTCCGCGTGATACCCGACGGTCGAGTTGCCGACCTGATCGCAGTTCGAGGTGACGGTCAACCCGGAGAAGGGCGCGACGAGGTTCTCTCCTTGAAGCGTGGTCGTCGCGGGAGGCGGTCCACCTTTTTTCGCCGCTGCGGTTCCCACGGCGAACGCGACGAAGACGAGTACAAGCGCGGTGCTGACGAGGATTCGCCCTAGGGGGGCCAAGGCTCTCCTTCTGTCAACTGCATTTACTAATGAACACAACAGACAGGTTACAGTAGTTACAAGCGACGAGGCAGGCGAAGGCCCGGGCGAAGCGAAGTGGCCCGTGTGTCGGATCGCACCGTCATCGACCGCTTCCTTGACGACGCCTCGTTCTCGGACGCGACCCGCCGCGCGTACCGATCCGACGTCGCCGAGTTCAATTCCTGGCTCCACGCCACGGGGCTCGCGCTCGACGATGTCGAGACCTCGACGCTCGCCGCCTATGCGGCCGCGCTGGCCGCCGGACGCCCGGGGCGGGAGCCTCGCAAGCTCGCGCCCGCGACGATCGCGCGGAAACTGGCCGCGGTCCGCGCTCTGCTTCGCTTCGCCCTCGGTCCTGCGCGCGTGCCGGAAGGCTCGTTCGCCCCGCGCAAGGGGCGCAGGCTCCCCGATGCCCCGAAAGCGGCCGAGGTCGATGCGGTGCTCGAGGCCCTCGAGGGCGACGATCCCCTCGCGCTTCGCAACCGTGCGCTCGTCGAGCTCGTCTACTCCGCCGGGCTGCGCAGCGCGGAAGCCGTCGGCCTCGACCTCGCCGACGTCGACTTCGAGCAGGAGGCCGTCCGTGTGCGCGGTAAGGGCGACAAGGAACGCGTCGTGCCGCTCGGTGAGGAGGCCGCCTACCGGGTGCGCCGGTATCTCGAGGACGGCCGGCCGCAGCTCGCGAACGGCGCCGTCGACGCGGTCTTCCTCTCTATCCGCGGACGGCGACTCGACACGAGCACGCTTCGCAGGCTCCTCCCCCACCCCCACCGCCTGCGCCACGCGTTCGCGACGCACCTCCTCGAGGGTGGCGCCGACCTCCGCGTGATCCAGGAGCTCCTTGGCCACAGCTCGCTCTCGACCACCCAGGTCTACAGCCACGTCGACGGACGGCGCCTGCGCCGCGTTTATGACCGCTCGCACCCTCGATCCTGAAGTCACGCGGTACCTGGCGGTGTCCGCCGCCCGCCTGGCGCCCCGCACGATCGAGGCGTACCGGCGCGACCTGATCGCGTTCGGCGATTGGTTCGGGAAGCCTATGGCCGACGTGCAGCGAGGAGACGTCGAGCGCTACCTCGCCGATCTCCGGGCGCAGGGCCTCGCGTCCACGACGATCGCGCGTCGAGCGGCAGCGCTGCGCTCCTTTCTCCGGCACCAGGTCCTGATCGGTGCACGCTCTGACAACCCGGCGGCCGACGTCGGGCTCCCGAAAAGGACACGGCGGCTGCCACGCACGCTCTCGCCCGGTGAGGCGGAGCGGCTCGTGGAAGCCGCGCAGGGAACGACCCCCCGAGCCTTGCGCGATCGAGCCCTCGTCGAGCTCCTCTACGGCGCAGGCTTGCGGGTCAGCGAAGCGGTCGGGCTCGAGCGAGGCGGTGTCGACCTCGAGGGACGTCTCGTCCGCGCCACGGGCAAGGGCGACAAGGAACGGATCGTGCCCCTCGGGCGCCAGGCAGTGGACGCACTCCGTCGCTACCTCGCTCGCGGCCGGCCGTTTCTCGATCGACGCCACCGGCCCGAGCTCTTCCTGAACGCGCAGGGCGGCGGGCTCACACGCGCCGGTGCCTTCCTGATCCTCCGCCGTCTCGCTGAGAAAGCGGGACTCGAGCCCGGGCGCGTGCATCCACACCTCCTGCGCCACTCCTTCGCAACGCATCTGCTCGAGGGCGGCGCCGACCTGAGGAGCGTCCAGGAGATGCTCGGCCACGCCGACCTCGCCACGACCGAGCTGTACACGCACGTGAGCGATCGCCGGCGGAAAGACGCCTACTTCGCGGCGCATCCCCACGCCCGCCGACAGCGCCGCAAGTAAACCCTGCTCGTAGCTCGGACGAGTTCAAGGGTTTCCCCTGGGACGCCGATGGCAAGGACCAGGGCAATGACTCCTCTCGACCCTCAGATGGTGCTCCTCTTTGCGCTGACGACGAGCGCCGGCTACCTGATGATCATGAGCGGAGTCGGTAAGGGCATGCTCGTCTGGAAGCGGCGAACCAGATGCCCGTCGTGCGGCCGTCAGCCGTGCTCCTGCTCCGACTGAGTTCCTAACGCGTCGCGCCCTTCTTTCTGAGCTGCTCCGCGATCTTCCGCGCTGCGGCCCGTAGCTCGCGGTCCTGCTCGTCGTCGTCTGCGAGCGCATTCAGCAGCAAGATCGTCTCCCGCTGCGGCGACCCGTGACTCAGGCAGAGGATGGCAAGCCGGCGCACGGCCTGGTTGTCATCGTGGCTCGCCAGCTCGTGGAGAGCCGAGCGCACACCGTTGACCACCCCTGGTGCGTCGCGAGACAGGAGCTCCAGCGAGATCAGCGCCGACCCGCGGCACGCCGGGCTCTCGTCCTGGAGGCCCCGCCCCAGCAGCTCGATCTTCTGGCGATAGCGGAACTGGCCAATCGCCCGATACGCGACCGCGCGCTCCCGGTAGTCGGCCGAGCGCGCCGCCCCCTCGACCTCGTCCTGCCATTTCGTCCGCAGGGTCGCGAGCTCGCGCTCCTCACCTCGCTCGGCAAGCGAGGCGGCTTCGGCTGCCGCCTCGACCAGGGTCAACTCGGGACCGGTGCGCCGCCCAGCTCCGACAACGGACGGCTGTCGGGGCCGATGTACTGCGCTGAGGGCCTGATGAGCCGGCCCGTCCTCTTCTCCTCGAGGATGTGGGCCGACCAGCCGGCGACGCGCGCACACGCGAACATCGCGGGGGTCAGGTCGGGAGGCACGTCTGCGGCATCGAGCACGACGGCGGAGTAGAACTCGACGTTGGTGGCGATCACGTAGTCGGGCTTGCGGTTGTGCAGCTCCGCCAGCGCAGCTTCCTCGAGCGCCTCTGCAACTTCGAAGCGCGGAGACCCGAGCTCCTTCGCCGTGCGCTTGAGGATGCGCGAACGCGGATCTTCAGCCCGGTAGACGCGATGGCCGAACCCCATGATCAGGCCCTTGCGGTCGAGAAGATCCTTGACGTAACTCTCGGGGTCGCCCGTCCTGGCGACCTCGTCGAGCATCGGCAACACCCTGGCCGGCGCGCCGCCGTGGAGCGGCCCGCTCAGGGCCCCGACCGCGGCTGACATCGCCGCGCCGGCGTCCGCGCCCGTGGAAGTCGTGATCCGCGCGGTGAAGGTCGAGGCGTTCAGGCCATGTTCGGCTGTGCAGAGCCAGTAGGTGTCGATCGCCTTCACGTGATCCGGGTCGGCATCCCCACGCCACCGCAGGAGGAACTTCTCGGCGGCTGTCTCGCCTTGCGCGACTACCTGGTCGGGAGCGGGGTCCCGCCCGTCGTGCACAGCGGCCGACTTGGCCACGATCGACATCATCTGTGCCGACAGCCTGGCGAGATCGTTTCGGGCCTGCAGGTCCTCGATGTCGACGATCTTCTGCAGGTTCCAGACACTCGAGAGCCGCGCCGTCTCCGCCTGGAGGTCGGACGGCGCGTTCCCGGTCAGGCTCGCCGGCTCGTACGGCTCCGGATCGGGCATGCCCGGCTCGAGGCTCTCGTCCACGAGGAGGCCCCACACCTTTTCGTACGGCACCTGGCCGACGAGCTCCTCGATGTCGACGCCGCGATACCGGAGGGCACCGCCTTCCCTGTCGGGCTCGGCGATCTCGGTCTGGAACGCGACAACGCCCTCGAGCCCTGGCTTGAAGTCGTTCATCTGCCGGAAATCTATAGGTCGAGTTGCCGCCACCTGTCATTAGAGCGACGAGCTTAGGAACCCGCTGGGCGGGAATGCCCTTGCCGATGGCAGACGCTGGAGATCGGGACGTCGCTCAGATGCGAGCCGCGTTCTTCCAACGTACGCGCCGAATGGTCGTGGTTCTGTACAGCGGGCTCGCCCTCGCGGCCGTCGGCATGGCCGCCGTCGCGTTCGCGCAGGATGTTCCTCGCGCGGCAGCCGGAGTGGGCGCGGGCTTCATCCTCGCAGTCGCGCTCTTCGCGCTGAGCCCGGCCATTCCCGTGTCTGCGAAAGTGGCACGCCTGCTCGTGCCGATCAGCGCCGTGGCCGGCGTGCTGGCCGTGACCCTCGTCGATCTGGACACCCTGACGAACGACTCGCAAACCCTTCTGGTGGGAGGAGTCGCGGGCTTCCTGGCCGGAACAATCGTCGGACTTGCTGCGATTCGGCGCCGCCTGGCCCGGGACGACGAGCTCCTCCTGCGCCAGCGCCGTCTCGGGTTCGATCCCGAACAACCCTGGGCGTGGCTCGGCTCGGAGAAGGATTGACCGGTCGCCGTCGCGAGGAGAACCGCTTCCCGGGCAGTCGCTGGCGGTAGCATCGCCGCGGCATGGCTCACCGCGTAACTCTCATCCCGGGCGACGGAACCGGTCCAGAGCTGTCCGAGGCGACTCGGCGCGTGCTCGAGGCGACCGGCGTCGAGTTCGACTGGGACGTGCAACACGCGGGCAGCGACGTCATGGATCAGCACGGCGGGAACCCGCTGCCCGACCACGTTCTGGACGCGATCAGAGAGAGCGGCGTCGCGATCAAGGGGCCGATCACGACCCCGGTGGGCGTCGGGTTCCGGTCGGTGAACGTCGCGCTCCGCAAAGGGCTCGATCTCTATGGCCAGGTGCGGCCGTGCAAGAGCTACCGAGGCGTTCGCTCACGGTACGAGGACGTCGATCTCGTGATCGTGCGGGAGGCGACCGAGGATCTCTACGCGGGCATCGAATACGAGGTCGGTTCCGAGGAAGCTCGCGAGCTCACCGAGTGGATCCGAGCGCGCGGCGGTGTGCTGCGCGACGAGGCCGGCATCTCGATCAAGCCAATCTCCATCGAGGGTACGCGCCGGATCCTGGAGTTTGCGTTCGACTACGCGCGTCGGCTCGGCCGCCGCAAGGTGACGTCGGTCCACAAGGCGAACATCATGAAGTTCACCGACGGGCTCTGGCTGCAGATCTCCCGTGAGGTTGCCGAGCAGAACTCGGACATCGAGTTCGAGGACCGCATCGTCGACAACCTCTGCATGCAGCTCGTGCAGCGGCCCGAGGAGTACGACGTCCTCGTGCTGCCGAACCTCTACGGCGACATCGTCTCCGACCTCGCCGCCGGGCTCATCGGCGGCCTCGGCCTCGCGCCCGGCGGGAACTTCGGGACCGAGGCCGCGGTTTTCGAGCCCACACACGGGTCGGCGCCGAAGTACGCCGGCCAGAACAAGGTCAACCCGATGGCGATGATGCTCTCCGGCGTGCTGATGCTCCGCCATCTGGAGGAGGAAGACGCCGCCGACCGGCTCGAGGGCGCGATCGCGGACGTGATCGCCGAGGGCAAGAGCGTGACGTACGACATGAAGCCTTCACGCGACGACCCCAGCGCGGTCGGGACGAGTGACGTCGCAGACGCAATCATCGAGAAGCTGGGGGTGCGGGTCTGATGAGCGAACGCCGTAAGGTCACCGTCGTCGGAGCCGGGAACGTCGGCGCCACGTGCGTGCAAGAGCTCGCGCGGCGCGATTACGCCGACGTGGTCGTCGTGGACATCAAGGAAGGCCTCCCCGAGGGCAAGGCGCTCGACATCAACCAGGCCGGCGCCGTTCTCGGCTACGAGCCGAACGTGACGGGCTCGACCTCCTACGAGCCGACCGCGGGCTCGGAGGTCGTCGTCATCACAGCCGGCCTCCCGCGCGGGCCCGGGATGTCACGCGACGACCTGGTGACAAAGAACGAGTCGATCGTCGGCTCCGTCACCGAGCAGGTGGTCGCGCAATCGCCCGACTCCGTCCTGATCGTCGTCTCCAACCCTCTGGACGCGATGTGCCATGTAGCCAAGAGCGTGTCCGGCTTCCCGAAAGAGCGCGTGTTCGGACAGGCTGGGATTCTCGACACCGCGCGCTTCCGGGCGTTCATCGCCTGGGAGACGGGAGCGTCGGTCAAGGATGTGCAGGCGGTCGTCCTGGGCGGACACGGAGACCAGATGGTGTCCGTCGTCTCGGCGACGACTGTCGGCGGCGTGCCCCTGACGAAGCTCGTTTCCGCGGAACGCATCGCGGAGATGGTGGAGCGAACGGCGAAGGGCGGCGGCGAGGTCGTAGAGCTCCTCGGCACGTCCGCGTGGTACGCCCCGGGAGCAGCCTCCGCGCAGATGGTCGACGCGATCATGCTCGACGAGAAGCGGGTGCTCCCGTGCACGGCGTACCTCGAGGGCGAGTACGGCATCGACGGGCTCTACATGGGCGTGCCGGCGAAGCTGGGCACGCAGGGCATCGAGGCGATCATCGAGCTCGACCTCACAGACGATGAGCGGACGGCTCTCGAGGCCTCCGCAAGCGCCGTGCGCGAGGTCGTGGGGGTCCTCAGCTCGTAGCTTCCGGCTGTGCCGCTTCCGGCACTGTCCTGCGACGGCGGCGTGCGGGGTTCCTCAGTACGATCGCGACGGGGAGGAGGTGGGCTGTGCCATTAAAGGGGCTCTTCAAGCGGCCACCCGACGAGCCCGAGCCGCGCCGGCTGCGGCCTTCTATTCTGCTCGGATGGATCTAGGACTTTCGGGAAGGACGGCAATCGTCTGCGGAGCCTCCTCCGGGATCGGGCTCGCGATCGCGGAGGCGCTTGCCGAGGAAGGCGCGAACGTGTCGATGTTCGCCCGCCGCCGGGAGATCCTAGAGCGCGAAGCGGAGCGGCTCGGAGCGCTCGCCGTCAGGGGCGACCTGACGAACCCGGCCGACCTCCAGCGCCTCGTCGATCGCACCCTCGCGGCCTTCGGCGGGATCGACATCCTCGTCAACAACGGCGGCGGCCCGCCGCGCACGAGCGCGGAGGCGATCGACGACGAGCTACTGGAGGGCGCGGTCGCGCTCCTGCTGGTCTCCGCTGTGCGACTCACGAACCTCTGCCTTCCCGAGCTGCGCCGCAGCGGGCACGGACGGGTCGTGAACATCACCTCCAGCTCTGTGCGTGAGCCGATCGAGAACCTCGCGCTCTCGAACGCCGTACGCCCGGGAGTCGTGGGCTGGGCCAAGACCCTCTCACACGAGGTTGGGCCGGACGGGATCACGGTCAACTCGATCGCCCCGGGCCGCATCGACACCGCCAGGCTCGCCGAGGTCTACCCGGAGGGCCCGAAACCCGAGGATCTGGCAGCCATCCCGCTCCGCCGCTTCGGCCGGACTCGCGAAGTTGCCGACGTCGTGTGTTTCCTCGCGTCCGACCGGGGGGGCTACGTCACCGGCTCGGTGGTCTCGGTGGACGGCGGCCTCACACGCGGGCTGCTGTAACCGCGAACCGCGAACCAGAGCGGAGCGTTCTCCGTATCCTGAGAAGGTGGCGCGCTTCCTCACCCCCGCGCGACTAGTTGCTGCGGGGCTCATCCTCTTGGCCGTTGTCGCCATCCTCTACTTCGCGCCTTCGGACGAGTACATCTTCCTGCCCGACAAGGCGCGCGCCGTGGCCCCGCTCGTCGACGTGGAGGGCGAGCGACCCGATTCGAACGGCGGGGGCATCTATTACGTCGCCGTGGACGTTCGCCAGGCGACGATCGCCGAGAAGCTGATTCCCGGGCTGCGCGAGGGCGCGACCCTGGTCGACGTCTCCCAGGTGCGTGCACCGGGTGAGAACGAGGAGCAGCACCGGCGGGCCGAGCTGGCCTCGATGAAACAGTCGCAGGAGTACGCGGCTGCGGTCGCGCTTCGCTCCCTCGGGTACCGGATCCAGATCGTGCCACGAGGAGCGTTGATCGAGTCGACGGTCAAAAACTTCCCCGCGGCAGGAAAGCTCCGACCGAAAGACCTCGTCGTGGCAGTGGACGGACACGACGCGCGGAGTCCCGACGAGTTCCGCGCGCTCATCGCCCGCAAGCGGCCGGGTGAGACCGTCCGCCTACGCGTGAAACGGGGGAATCGAACGCTCACCGTCGCCGTCCGCACGACGAAGAACCCGGACGTACCCGACCGTCCTTTCATCGGCGTCCTCATCCACGAGCCGGACGTGAAGTTGCCGATTCGAGTTCGCATCAACACCGGCGAAGTCGGCGGCCCGTCGGCCGGGCTCGCTTTTGCTCTCGACGTGCTCAACGAGTTGGGCCGAGACGTCGACCGAGGCCGGAAGGTTGTCGCGAGCGGGGAGCTCCGACTCGACGGCTCCGTGGGCCCTGTCGGCGGAATCAAGCAGAAAACGATCGGCGCCAGGCGTGCCGGCGCGGATGTCTTCCTGGTGCCTGGGGATAACGAACGCGAGGCCCGGCGGCATGCAGGCGGCTTGCGGGTGATCGCTGTGAACAGTTTTCGACAGGCGTTGCAGGCACTGGCAACACTGGAGAGCAGTTCGTAGGAAACGTGAACTTTCGGTAAATTTGAACCTGCCGGAAATTGCTCAGTTTTCCTTTCCGGCAACTCTTGCGTTTGTGACCTCTGCCCCCCAATATCGCGTCGGTCAGGGAATCGCGACGGGAGTAGCACCTAGAAACATGAGCAAAAAGAACAAAGCATCCTGCGATAATTGCTACTTCCGCCAGGCGGGTCTGTGCGCCCTCCCCGAAGCCCCCTGCCCGACCTATCGTCCGGTTGGCCGTGGGGCCCTCTCTCCCCCGCGTCAGGCCCGTCTGGTTCCCATCCCGCAGCCGTACGAACCGGCCACGGCCGCCTGAGTAGGCCCTACGCAGCCGAGCGCAGGCTGCAGCCGATCGCCGACGCGAGGCGTGTGACGCCTTCGTCGATTTCAGCCGGCGAAGCCAGGCTGTAGGCGAGCCGCAGAGCGCCCTCACCGCCTCCGTCGAGGAAGAAGTCCGAGCCCGGCACGAATGTGACTCCGGCCGCCTGTGCGCGAGCGGCTACGTGGTCGGTCCAGACGCCCTCCGGTAGCTCGAGCCAGAGGAAGTAGCCACCTTCTGGCGTACTCCAGCGAGCATCGGGGAGCTCGCGCGCGAGCGCGGCCAGCATCGTGTCGCGCCGGACCTGCAGCGCCTCCCGCGTCTGCGCGAGATTTTCTTCGAACAGCCCGCGCTCCAGATACTCGTACGTTGTCGCCTGCGGGAGCAAGGCGGGCGTGATGTACGTGGACGTCGCTTCCGCCTCGACCTCCGATGCGAGACCGGGTGGCAGGACGAGATACCCGACGCGCAGGCCGGGAGCGACCGTCTTGGAGAAGGATGAGCCGTAGACGACATTTGCGCCGCCGTCCAGCTCGAACAATGTCGGAAGGGCCTGCCCTTCGAAGCGGACTAGACCGTATGGGTCGTCTTCGATCAGCAGCAGGTCATGTTGGCGCGCGAGCCGGACCAGCCGGCGCCGCCGCGCCTTCGACAGCGTCCTCCCGCTTGGGTTCTGAAAGGTCGGGATCGTGTACAGAAAGGACGGCCGCAGTCCTGCGCGGAGGATCACCTCGAGCGAGTCGACATCCAGGCCCTCGTCGTCGAGAGGGACTGCGAAGACCTCCGCGTCCATCGCTTGCAGCAGCTTCAGCGGGCGGTCGTACGTCGGCGCCTCGACGAGCACCGGGCCGCGCCCGGCCAGGCAGTTCGCCAGAAAGAGGAAACCCTGGAGCGATCCGTTCGTGATGACGACGCGCTCCGGCCCGACTCGATGCCGCTCGGCGAGCCATCCGCGCAGCGGCTCGTAGCCGCCGCCGGGGCCGTAGTTCAACACCGTGGAGCCGTCTCGCTCGATGGCGGCGCGCGCGCAATCGGCGAGGTCCGCGCTAGGCAGGCATTCGGACGCGGGAATCCCGCGGGCGAACGAGATGGTCTCCATCTGGCCGGACTCTAGGAACGAAGCCGGATGGAGTCGTCACGGGGATGGCACGATCCTGTTTCTGTTGCCTTGGTAGAAAACAGAGAACTCGAAGAAGGAGGTCTCTGCGATGAAGACACGACATCTCATCGGCGCTGCGCTCGCGGCACTCACGCTGGCCGTGGCGGGCCCTGCGGCGGCGGCAACGGTCGAGGTGGAGCCGCTGACCCGCGAGCAGGGTGGGCTGGCCGACCGCGAGCCGCCCATCGAGGACGGAGGCGGTTACCCGGGCTGCTGGCGCGCCTACGTCGAGGCCTGGAACAGTCACTGGACCGGATCGACCTGGCACCACTACTTCAACCCGCACTGGTGCGGGAACGGCTCCGTCGTCACGTACGCGGACCCGTCCTGGCATTACCAGACGACGAGTGGCCTGTACGGCCCGAACGGCGTCAGCCGGTGGCACGTCGGCGGCTGCATCGGCTGCGCCGGAATCCGGTTCCATGCCCAGGCGCGCTTCTCGTTCAACTTCGGCGGATGGACGAGCTACTTCAACGACGACCGCTACATCACGCTCTACGGCTCAAATGGGATAGTCGGCCCGTGACGACGACGCGCGTCTTGCTCGCAGTCCTGGCCGCGCTGATCGTCTTCTCCACACTCGGCGCCGTGCTGGCGATCGTCGCAACGAACGACGACGAGCCGGCCAGGACCCGGGTGGAGACGACGACGACCCGCTAGGCGCGGGCGCCCGCGGTCTCGGCCGCGAGCTCAGCGACTTCGGTCGGCGTCGTGCCGACCCGGACGCCTGCGGCCTCCAGCGCGTCCTTTTTGGCCGTGGCCGTTCCGGACGAGCCGGAGATGATCGCGCCTGCGTGGCCCATGGTCTTGCCCGGCGGCGCGGTGAAGCCGGCGATGTAGGCCAGCACCGGCTTCGACATCTCGGCCTCGATGAACCGGGCAGCCTTCTCCTCCTCGTCACCGCCGATCTCGCCCACCATGACGATCACCTCGGTCTCGTCGTCGGCTTCGAAGCGACGCAGCACGTCGATGAACGACGACCCGACGACCGGGTCACCGCCGATGCCGACGATGGTCGAGTTGCCGAGCCCGCGCTGGGCCAGTTCGTGCCCGATCTGGTACGTGAGCGTGCCCGAGCGGCTGACGAGGCCGATCGCGCCCTCCTTGAAGATTTCCGCCGGGATGATCCCCACGTTCGCCTTGCCCGGCGAGAGAGCCCCTGGGCAGTTGGGGCCGAGCAACGTGACGCCGCGCGGACCGATGTAGTTGTAAACACGGAGCATCTCGTGGGCCGGCAGTCCCTCGGCGATGCAGACCACGGTGCCGACGCCGGCGTCGACGGCCTCGTAGATGGCATCGGTCGCAAAGCGCGCGGGGACGAAGACCATCGACGTGTTCGCGCCCGTCTCCGCAACCGCGTCGGCCATCGTGTCGAAGACCGGGATGCCCTGGACGTCCTGTCCGCCCTTCCCGGGTGTCACCCCCGCGACGACCTTCGTGCCGTAATCCCGGTTGCGAACGCCGTGGAAGGACCCTTCGCTACCGGTCAACCCCTGCACGACCAGGAGCGTGTCCTGATCGACGATGATGGCCACTAGGTCTTCCTGCCTTTGAAGGCACCGCGCGTCAGCACGACGTGGTCGCCCTCGATCCGGTCCCCCAGGAGCTCCCGCACGCGCCTGGCTTCGTCACCTTCGCAGCCGGCTCGCGTGAGCCACGGCTCGAGCTCGATCCGCTTCTCGAAGCTGCGCACAGCCTCGACGGTGAGGCCCGCGCCCGCGAACAGCTCACGCCACTCGTCCTCGGTGTAACAGCGAACGTGGGTCGGGTCGCGGAGCTTCTCCGCCTCCTCGACGGTCTCGCCGAGAAAGAGGTTGTCGGCCACGAGGACGAGGCTTCGGCTGACCCGAGCCATCTCGCTGACAGCCATCGCGACGTCGTCGAAATGATGCGCGGCCACCCGGCAGGCAACGACGTCGAAGCTGTCGGGAGCGAATGGGATGTCCTCAGCCGGCGCGACCGCGGTCGCACCCATGCCGGGCGCGGGGTCGAGAGTCGTCACATCGAAACCCGCCTCGCTCAGCCGCCGGGCGACATGGCCGCCCCCGGTCGCGACGTCGAGGGCGTTCTTGCCCTCGGCCCACTCGACGATCACGTCGAGATCCTCGCCCTCGCGATGAGCCTCGCTCTCGCGATACATGTCCGCGCGCTCCGACCAGGTGTCGGTCACGCGGCCAGCTCCACGGCCCGCTTCGCAGCGTCGAGCATCGTCGGCTCCACGTACAGGTTCTCCGGTGCCGCCTCCGCCAGCAGGCGCCGGCCCTCCTCGGCATTCGTCCCGTCGAGCCGCACGACGATCGGCTCGTCGATTTCGATGCGGTCGAGGGCCTGGAGGATCCCGCGCGCCACCTCGTCGCAGCGCGTGATCCCACCGAAGATGTTGAACAGGATCGACTTCACCTGCGGGTCGGCGCTGATGATCTCGAGCGCGTCGACGACACCCTCCGCGTCACCGCCCCCGCCGAGGTCACAGAAGTTCGCGGGCTTGCCGCCGGCGAGCGCGATCACGTCGAGCGTCGACATCACGAGGCCCGCGCCGTTCCCCAGGATCCCGACCTCACCGTCGAGCTTGACGTAGGTGACGCCCTTCTCGCGCGCTGCGCGCTCCTCGGGCGCGTAGGCCTCGAGATCGCGCATCTCGGCGATGTCGGGATGCTTGTAGAGCGCGTTGTCGTCGACCGTGAACTTCGAGTCGAGCGCTTTCACCTCACCGTCGGGGGTGACGATCAGCGGGTTGATCTCGCAGAGCATCGAGTCTGCTCCGACGAAGGCGTCGTAGAGCCGCTGGATGATGGCCAGGATCTGCTTCTGCTGGCCGGGATCGTCGATCCCCGCGCCGTAGATGAGCCGCCGGGCCTGATACGGCTGGAACCCCTCGAGGGGGTCGATGTGCAGTCGCACCAGCGCTTCGGGCCGCTCCGCGGCGACTTCCTCGATGTCGATGCCGCCCTCCTTCGTGAACATGAAGAGCGGCTTCTTCTCGCCTCGGTCGAACGTCACCGAGAGGTAGTACTCCGTAGCGATGTCAGAGGCCTGCTCGATCCAGATCCGCCGGACGACGTGCCCACGGATGTCCATGCCGAGAATCGCCTCGGCGTGGGCGGCTGCCTCCTCAGGCCCTTCCGCGAGCTTGATCCCGCCCGCCTTGCCGCGGCCGCCCGCCAGCACCTGAGCCTTGACTACGACCTGGCCGCCGAGCTCTTCGGCAGCTGCGCGCGCCTCGTCCGGCGTCGTCGCGAGCCGCCCGTCGGAAACCGGGATGCCGAAGCGCCGGAAGAGCTCCTTGCCCTGATACTCGTACAGATCCACCGGCGGGCGACTCTACTAGTGGGCCGTGCCTTAGAGTCGCGGTTCATCGACCAAAAGGAGGATGCATGAGCGAAGGCGACACCACGCTCCGCGAAGAGGACATCAGCACCGAGAGCTTGGTCGGCGCGCGCGCCGAAGTGGCAGATGTCGACGGCGACGACTCGACTGGCACTGAATCCGACACGGATGGAACCGACTCTGACTCGGACGACACCGACTCGGACTCCGACGGCACAGACGCTTAGGGCGCTCGTCCGCTGCGTCGAGCCGGTCGAGCCCAGCCGGTTCCTCGAGGACTACTGGGAGCGCGGGCCGCTCCTCGTTCCGCGGAACGAGGACGGTCGCTTCGACGACCTGCTGTCGCAGGCCGAGGCCGAGCGGCTCGTCTCGTCGACCGGCCTGCGCTACCCGGCTGTCCGTCTCGTGAAGGAAGGCGAGACAATCCCCGTCTCCGGCTACACGGAGACGCTTTCCTGGCGACCGACCGGGTTCACGGCCACGGCGAACGTCGAGCGCATCGCGGAGGAGTTCGAGCGCGGAGCGACCGTCGTCATCCAGGCTCTCCACCTGCATCACCTGCCCGTGGCGGAGTTCTGCCGCGCCCTCGAAGCGGATCTGGGGCACCCCGTGCAGACGAACGCGTACTACACGCCGCGTTCGGCGCAGGGCCTGCCGGTGCACCACGACACGCACGACGTCTTTTGCCTCCAGGTCGCCGGCGAGAAGCGCTGGCTCGTCTACGAACCTGCGCTCGAGCTGCCCTTGAAGGGTCAGCGCTACTCCGAGGAGCTCGCCGAGCCCGGTGAGCCGGTGCTGGACATCACGCTCACGCCCGGGGACACGCTCTACCTGCCGCGCGGCTGGCTCCATGAGGCGCTGACTTCAGACTCGGACTCGCTTCACCTCACGGTCGGCGTCAACGTCTACACCTGGCTCGATGCGGTCCGGGCCGCGCTCGAGGAGACGGCGCGAAAGGAAGAGGGCTACCGGCGAAGCGTCGCCGACGGCGAGGAGTTGCCGCTCGAGTTGCTGGGGCTTCTGCAGGAGCGGCTCGATCGCGATGCGGTCGCACGCCGCCGCCGCCAGAAGTTCGTGTCCACGCGCAGACCGATCCGCGCAGACCGCTTCGACCAGCTGCGTGGGCTGCGCGAGCTCGATGCCGAAACGGTGCTCGAGCGCCGCGAAAGCGTCGTCTTCGACCTCGAAGCCGGCGATTCGGAAGTCGCACTCGCGTTCGAAGGGCGCCGCGTCACGTTTCCCTCGCATGTGCGCGAGGAGCTCGAGGCGGCCGCGCTGTCCGAGGAACCGTTCCGGGTGAGCGACCTGCCCGGCACGCTCGACGAGGAGGGCCGGCTGGTGCTCGTTCGGCGGCTCGTCCGCGAGGGCTTCCTGCGCGTCAGCCCGGACGAGTGGTAGCCACGTAACGCAGCGGCCGCCGGACGGCCGTGGCGCTGCAGGTCAGGAAAGTCAGGTCGCCCAGCTCGGCGTGGACGTCGACCTCGTGCTCTGTCCCGCCGGCGAGGAACGTGACCTGCCAGCTCTCGCCTTGCTGCTCCGCCCGGCGCAGGACCACGTCCTGAATGCCGGTCAGGCCCGTTTCCTCCCGGACTGCTCGCTCGGCGGCCTGGACGGCGAACGGATAGATCGAGCGGCCGCGATAGAGGTCGAGAGACACCCGCCCCTCCAGGTGCTCGTCGAGGATGCCGGCCGCATCGACCCGGTCTGCGCGACCGTAGTAGACGCCCTCGGGCAGGCACACGAGGTTGCCGGCGAAGCGGTCGCCGCCGATGTGGGTCGTCTGCCAGACCCAGTCCTCCTCGGCCTCGTCGCGCAGGCCCTCGTAGAGCGGTCGTCCGTAACGCGCGCAGCAGGGGTCATGCTTGCCGTGCGTGCAGATGAGGAAGAGCGGGTGCTCGACGGGCGCCCCGCCGTCCTCGTCCAGGAGGTCCACCTCCCGTAGGTCTTCGTGGCTCTCGAGGTCGAAGCGCCGGAGGCGCTCGTTCCCCGCACGCGAGTCCGCGGTGAAGGCGACGAGTGTCTCCGCTTGCCGGCGGTCAGGACGGCGGACGAAGAGCAGGCGCCCGTTCGGAACCGCGCGGACCTGCTCTCGGAGCCGAGCCTTGACCTGATCCGACAACCCGCTGCCGGCCACTGCGTCATGAGTCCACAGGCCCCGGTACTCGATCAGAAACCAGCGGTCGATCCGGCTCGCGGTTGCCCCCAGCGGCTCGCCGTTTTCGCGCGAGAGGTCGGCGCAGAACGGCCTACGCTCCGTCATCCGCCTCCTGCTTGACCACGCAGATCACCTGGCCGGTTGTGATCGGCTCGCCGGCGGCAACCGAGAGCTCGGTGACGACGCCGGCCCGCGGCGCGGCGACCTCGTTCTCCATCTTCATGGCCTCGACGACGCAGACCACCTGGCCCGGGACCACTTCGTCGCCGTCCGACACCTCGACCGCGAGCACCGTTCCCTGCATCGGGCTCACGATCGCGTCTCGTGCCGCCCCCTGGTGCCGGCGGCTCGTGTCGCGCTCGTGCCGCCGCCGGGCCAGATCCGCGTGCGGCGGCTCCGGTGTGAGGAGCTTCACCTCGAAGCGGCGCCCGTCGACCTCGGCGTGGACGATTTTCTCCCGGCTACGCCCTCCGGCAGCTCCGTCCGACGAAGGTCGTACACTTGTTGCCTGATGAGACAACTGCTGCGACCGCTCCGCAAGCTCTTTCGACTCCACCACGCCGTGGCAGGTCTCGCCTCGAGCGAAGCAGTCGTGCTCGAGCAGCGCTTGATGGAATCCGAGCAGCGTCGTCACACCGCCGATCTCGTACTCGCCGAGCGCTCGCAGCATGCGGTGTCTCGCATGCTCGCGGTCGACGCCGTGAACGCACAGCTTGGCGACGAGCGGGTCGTAGAGCCCGACGACCTCGCTGCCCGCGGTCACTCCGGAGTCGACACGCACACCCGGCCCACCCGGTTCCCGATAGGCCGTGATCCGCCCCGGGGTCGGCAGGAAGCCGGTGCTCACGTCCTCCGCGTTGATGCGGCATTCGATGGCGTGCCCTTGCAGGAGGACCTGATCCTGGCTCAGCGATAGCGGCTCTCCGGCCGCGATCAGCACCTGCTCGCGGACGAGGTCGAGCCCTGTGACGAGCTCGGTCACGGTGTGCTCGACCTGGATCCGGGTGTTCATCTCGAGGAAGTAGTAGTTGCCCTCCTGGTCGAGCAGCCCCTCGATCGTTCCGGCGTTGCGGTAGCCGACGGCGCGGGCGGCATCGACGGCAATCAGGCCGATGCGCTCACGGAGAGCGGTGTCGACCGCAGGCGAAGGCGTTTCCTCGACGAGCTTCTGGTGGCGGCGCTGGATCGTGCAGTCGCGCTCGCCGAGGTGGATGACGTTGCCATGTGCGTCGGCAAGCACCTGCACCTCCACGTGCCTTGGATCCTCGAGATAACGCTCGACGTAGACCGCCGGGTCCGAGAAGTACGCCTCGCCCTCGCGCTGAGCGGCGTCGAAGGCGCGCTCCGCCTCCTCGGCGCTGCGCACGACCTTGAGGCCTTTTCCTCCCCCTCCCGCGGAGGCCTTGATCGCGAGCGGCCAGCCGAGCTCGTCGCCCAGCTTCACGACGTCTGCGGAGGAGGTCACAGCCTCGGTGGTGCCCGGGACGATCGGGACCCCCGCGGCGCGCATGGTCTCGCGGGCAGCCACCTTCGAGCCCATCGCCTCGATCGCCTCGGGCGGCGGCCCGATCCACGTCAGGCCGGCCTCGGCGCACGCGCGCGCGAAGCCGGCGTTCTCCGCCAGGAACCCGTAACCGGGATGGACGGCCTCGGCGCCGGCGCGCTGCGCTACCTCGAGGATCCGATCCTGGTTCAGGTAGCTCTCGGAGGGTGCACCAGGCCCGAGCAGGTAGGCCTCGGGCGCGACCTGAACGTGGAGCGCGTCGCGGTCGGGCTCCGAGTAGACCGCAACCGGCTCGATCTCCAGCTCCCGCAGCGTGCGGAAGATGCGGATTGCGATCTCGCCGCGGTTTGCGACGAGAACCTTCGAGAAGGGCGCCATGACCCGCGTATTCTCTCCGCCCATGGCCGTTGCCGACTGGTTCACGGTGGCACGAGCTGCCGCTGCCCCTTTTGTCGTCCTCCTCTTCGCGTGGGACTTCCCCAACCACGACTACTGGGCCACAGCCCTGTTTGCCGTCGCCATGGCCACCGACTGGTTCGACGGGCAGCTCGCTCGGCGGAGTGGTCGCCCATCCGCCCTGGGCTCCCTGCTCGATCCGGTGGCGGACAAGCTGCTCGTCCTCTCCGTTCTGATCGTCCTTGTCGACCAGGGCATCTTCGACGGCTGGATCGTGGCGGCGATCGTCGCCCGGGAGCTGCTCGTCTCGGGGCTCCGGCTCGCTGCCCTCGAGCGTGGGACGGTGTTGCAGGCGCGCGACCTCGGGAAGCTCAAGACCTGGGCGCAGGCTCTTGCAGCTCTGTTGGGCGGGCTCGCAGCGGCCGGTCTGGTCGACGATGCCGTGGCCTGGTGGGCGCTGCTCGTCGCGCTCGTGCTGACCTGGGTGTCGGGGCTCGACTACGCGCGCTTGGCGCCGTCGCTGCTACGCGAACCGGTGTCGGCAGCGGGCGCCGAGGCAGCCGCGGAATCGACGTTCTCGAGCAATCCGGCGAGCCGCCAGACGCTCTCGTAAGGGGCCGCCGCCGCACGTTGACCGCCGTCGAGACTGCTGAGAGCAGCCTGTAGCGCCTGCAGCTCCTGCGCGGAAGGCTCGGGCGTCGCTTCGAATTCCACCTCGTGAGCCTAAAGCAGCCTGCTGAATCAGACGATGACAGGGCTAGATGCGGCGTTTTGTCCTGCTCACGGCTGTTCTCACACTGCTCGCGCCCGCCACGGCGGAGGCGGCCAAGCCTGCCCGCTCCTGGGCGCAGCCCGAGATCAAGCTCGTTGTCAGCCGCGGCCTGATGGCGGAGAGCGTCGCCACCTTCAAGCCCAACGCACCGTTGACGCAGACGGCCCTCAGCGACCTCATCGCGGGCCTAACCGAGGAAGAGCCCGAGACGCGCGCGCAGCAAGGGGCGGCTCAGGTGACGATCGCGCAGCTCGATGCGCAGCTCGTTCGAGCACTGGGCCTCAGCGACGAGGCGTCTAGCTTCTATCGCGCTGCAGCACTGGCCGGAACGCGGCCTCCCGCCCGGTTCGGCACAGAGGTCGTGGCACGGCTGCTCGGGCTGCGCAAGAACCACGAGGCGCCCCACGACCACCTAGAACGCCTTCCCTCCGATCCCGCAACCCGCGCCGAGGCTGCGTACTCCGCCGCGCAGATTCTCCGCTTTTCAGGCTGGGAGCTGCGGCAGGTCGAAGACAGCGCAGCCGCTTTCGAGCTGCCCGAGCTCACGCCCTGGCAGCGGAGGATCCTGACAACTGCCTTTGGACGAATCGGCTTCCCCTATGTCTGGGGCGGCGAGAGCGACACACGCGTGTCTCCGTTCGGCCTCCAGGCGAGCGGCGGGTTCGACTGCTCTGGATTCGCCTGGCGCGTCTTCAAGGGTCAGACCGCTCCGGGCGGTGCGCAGCTTGCGCTGACGCTGGGCGGCCGCACGGCTGCGGCGATGGCAGGCGAAGTCGGGCCCCGGCGCAGAATCCGTTTTGCGAACCTGGCACCGGCCGACCTCCTCTTCTTCGCCAACGGCGGTCCGCGCGCGAAGCCCGCCGCTGTCGATCACATGGGGATCAACATCGGCAACGGGTGGATGATCCACTCGTCGCGCTACGGCGTGGCGCTCGCGCCCCTGGACGGCTGGTACGCACGCCGCCTGGCCTGGGGCCGCCGGCCGATCCTCGAAGCCGGCCTTTCCCAGTAAAGCCCCGCATTTCGGAGCAAATGAAGTTTCACCCGAAAGGGTGATGGCTTGCCCTCGGCGAACGGTGACAATCGCCCCAGTCGCAGTCCACCGCATTGGGAGGATCTAAATCATGTTGGAATGGCGCCCGCGCCTCATCGCACTCGTCGCCCTGACCGCCCTGCTTGCCGTTGCGCTTGCAAGCGGTTACGGAATTCCGTTCTACGACAACTGGGAGTGGTAGGCCGGTAAGGCCCGGAACGGGAGCGAGGGGAAATGAAACGCCTGTTGCCGATCGTTGTGCCGGTCTGCCTGCTCGGAATTGGATCCGTAGCAGCCGCGGCCTTTTCGTTCGCAACACAGGGATACCCGCCGTCAACGCTGCTCGGCGTTCTGGCCCTGCTGCTGGCGTCCACGCTGGCGAGCCACTTCCCGGTTCCCATCGAGGGCCCGAACGCAGGCGGTGTCTCGCTCTCGTTCGTCTTCGCGGCGAGCGCGATCGTGCTCTTCGGCTGGGATGCCGGCGTGCTCGTCGCTTTCGCTGCTCCGGTCTTCATCCAGACGCTCGAGCACCGGCCTCCGATCCGGATCGCCTACAACGGCTCGGTGTTCGCAGTCGCGGCGCTCGTCTCCGGGCTGCTCGTCGGGCTCATCGAGGGGTCTGGCACTGACGCGCTGATCGCCAAGGTCGCCATCGCGGCCACGGCGCAGTACGCGATCAACCTGGTCCTGATCTCACTGGTCGTCGCGGTTACCTCGCGGCGGCCGTTCGTCGAGTTGATCCGCGCCAGCGTTCGCTGGACGATCATGGTCTTCGCCCTGATGGGGTCGGCCGCTCTCGTCCTGGTCGTCCTCTGGCAGCGCTCGCCGCTCCTGTCCGTTGCCCTTTTCGGGCCGCTGCTGGCGATCGCGCTCTATCAGCGCTCGACCTACCGCGCACTGCGCGCCATGCGCCTCGCGCTCACCGATCCCCTGACGGGGCTCGGTAACCACCGCCATTTCCACGATCGCGTCGAGCGAGAGCTCGCCGAAGCGGATCAGCGCGGAAAAGACTTCAGTCTGTGCCTGGTGGACGTCGACGACTTCAAGCGCGTCAACGATCTCTACGGCCACCCCGCCGGAGACACCGTGCTCGCCCAGATCGCGGCCAATCTTCGCCAGAACGGCGAGGCCTTCCGTCTCGGTGGCGACGAGTTTGCGGTCTTGCTTCCACAGTCGGATGAGGCTGAAGCGGTCGCGGCCGCGTCGGCCATCGTCGACCGTGTCTCCGCGCTCGCGCTCGACCACATCGGCTCGGTCACGGTCAGCGCCGGCGTCGCGACGTTCCCGACACAGGCGCCAAGCCGCCTCGAGCTCGTCCGGCTGGCCGACAGCGCTCTGTACTGGGCGAAAGAGCACGGCAAGAACCGGGCTCACGTCTACCGTCCCGACGTGGTCGAGCTGGCCGAGCTCCGCCGCCTGGCGCACGGGCCGGACCGGGCAGCGCGCTTCCGCGCGGCTGAGAGCCTGGCGAAGGCCGTCGACCTCCGCGACACGTACACGGGTAGCCATTCGGCGCGAGTGGCCGAGCTGGCTGCGAAGGTCGCAGCACGTCTGGGCCTCGATCAGGAACTGATCGAGCTCACGCGCCTGGCAGGCAGCCTGCACGACCTGGGCAAGCTCGCGATTCCGGAGGAGATCCTGCGGAAGCCCGGCCCGCTGACCGATCCCGAGCGGCTCGTTCTGGAGCGGCATCCGCAGATCGGTTTCCGCATGCTCGACAGCCTCGGCATCGAGCCTGTCGCCGACTGGATCCTGCATCACCACGAGCGCTGGGACGGGAACGGCTATCCGGATCGGCTGCCCGGACCTCAGATCCCGCTGGGAGCGCGAATCATCTTTGTCGTCGACGCCTACGACGCAATGACCTCGGACCGCGTCTATCGCGGCTCGCTGAGCCCGGAGGAGGCGCTCGAGGAGCTCGAGCGCTGCGCCGGGACGCAGTTCGACCCCGACGTCGTGCTCGCGATGTCCCAAGAGCTTCAGCTGGCCGGGATCCCCGAGCCCGCAGCGCTGGCCTCCTAGTCTCCCCCCTCCCCTCCAGTGACGGCGCGGCGACACGCGCCCGCCGTCACGCGTCTTTCGAGTGCGTTTTGGCACCCACGCTTGCGTTTTTCCCCGCTACGCTCGTGTTGGGGAGGAGGTTGGGGGTACCGGTTAAGCGAGCAGCTCGATCAGAGAGGGATGTTGCCGTGCTTGCGGCGGGGGCGCGGCTCGCGCTTCGTCAGCGCCGTCTGTAGCGCATCGATCAGCACGGGCCGGGTCCGGCGCGGCTCGATCACCTCGTCGACGTAACCCCGCTCTGCCGCGACATACGGGTTCGCGAACTGCTCCCGGTAGTCCGCTACGAGCTCCTCGCGGCGGTCGTCGGGATTCGAGGCCTCCTCGAGCTCCTTGCGGAACACGATGTTCACCGCACCCTCCGGCCCCATCACCGCCACCTCGGCGGTCGGCCACGCGAAGTTGAAGTCGGCTCGGATGTGCTTCGAGCTCATGACGTCGTAAGCCCCGCCGTAAGCCTTGCGCGTGATGACCGCGAGCTTGGGCACCGTCGCCTCGCTGTACGAGTACAACAGCTTGGCCCCATGGCGGATGATCCCGCCCCACTCCTGGGCCGTGCCGGGCAGGAAGCCTGGAACGTCGACGAACGTGACGAGCGGGATGTTGAACGCGTCGCACGTTCGAACGAATCGCGCAGCCTTCACCGACGAGTTGATGTCGAGCACGCCGGCGAGCGCGTGCGGCTGGTTGCCGACGACGCCGATCGGATGGCCGCCGAGGCGGGCGAAGCCGCAGACGATGTTCTCGGCAAAGCGCTCGTGCACTTCCAGGAACTCGCCTTCGTCGACCACGCGCCGCACGACGTCCTTGATGTCGTACGGCTTGTTCGGATTGTCCGGGATCAGGGTGTCCAGCTCGGCGTCCTCGCGGTCGGCCGGATCCGAGGGCTCGTGAAAGGGCGGCGGATCGAGGTTGTTCTGCGGCAGGAACGAGAGCAGGTAACGCGCGTCTTCCAGGCACGCCTCCTCGTCGGGCGACATGAAATGGGCGACGCCCGACTTCGAAGCATGGGTCGCCGCGCCGCCGAGCTCCTCGAAGGTGACCTCCTCGCCCGTCACGGTCTTCACCACGTCGGGCCCGGTGATGAACATGTACGACGTCTCCTCGACCATCAGCACGAAGTCGGTCATGGCCGGTGAGTACACGGCGCCACCGGCGCACGGGCCCATCACCAGGCTGATCTGAGGAATCACGCCCGACGACTGCACGTTGCGCCAGAAGATCTCGGCGTACCCGGCCAGCGAGACCACGCCCTCCTGGATCCGCGCCCCGCCCGAGTCGTTGATCCCGATCACCGGGCAACCGAACTTCGCCGCCAGGTCCATCACCTTGCAGATCTTTTCTGCGAAGGCCTCGGAAAGGCTCCCGCCGAAGGTCGTGAAATCCTGCGAGAAGACGAAGACCTTGCGGCCGAAGATCGTGCCGTAGCCGGTGACGACCGCGTCACCGTAGGGACGCCGATCCATCATCCCGAAGTACGGATTTCGGTGGCGCACGTAGCGGTCGAGCTCGACGAACGACCCCGGGTCGAGCAGCTTCTCCACACGCTCGCGCGCTAGCAGCTTCCCTTGCGCGCGCTGGCGCTCGACGGCCTTCTCGCTGCCGGCGTGGAGTGTCTCGTCGCGGAGCCGCTGGAGCTCCTCGAGCTTCTTGCGGGTCGATTCGTCCGTCGCAGCCAAGGCGAAGGAGACTAGTACAGTCGTGGGCGTGGGCCTGCCGCCGCTCGACCGCTCCACGCTCTGGCCGTTCGAGGGCGGCGAGCCCGGTGAGTTCTACTACCAGCGCTATGCCCACCCGACCGGGGTCGCCGCCGAGCGCGCGCTCGGGGAGCTCGACGGGGGCGAGGCGCTTCTCTTCTCGTCCGGGGCTGGGGCCTCGACTGCGGTCGTGCTGGCACTGTTGGCTCCTGGCAACACGATCGCGGTCGCCGAGGGCTGTTACTACGGCACCACGACCCTGTTTCGGGAGCTCGAGCGCTGGGGCCTGAAGCACGTGGAGTTCGATCAGACCCAGGCGCCTCCAGACGGCGTACAGCTCGTCTGGCTCGAAGCGCCGTCGAATCCGTTCCTGACGATGCCGGACTTCGAGGCTGCCGCCGCACACCCGGCGCCGGTGCTCGTCGACGCGACCGCAGCCACCCCTGTCCACGTGCGACCGCTGGAGCAAGGCGCCGATCTCGTGCTGCACAGCGCGACGAAGTACCTCAGCGGCCACTCGGACGTTCTGCTCGGCGCCGTCATCTCGCGGGACGAGGAGAAGGTCGCCCGGCTCCGCGAGTTCCGAAGCCGGTCGGGAATCGTCGCGGCCCCCGACGCGGCATGGCTGCTGCTGCGGGGCTTGAAAACCCTAGAACTGCGAGTCCGCCGGCAGACGGAAACGGCAAAGGAGCTGGCCGCGCGGCTGAAGGGCGATCCCAGGGTCGAGACGGTGCGCTACGCCGGCTTCGGCGGCCTCATGAGCTTCGACGTAACCGGCGACGCAAACAAAGTTGAGACCTCGACCCGACTAATCGTCAACGCGACCAGCCTAGGTGGCGCGGAGTCCACCATGGAGTCGCGCCATCGCTGGGAAGGCGATCGCGTGCCGGTGAACCTGCTCCGCCTGAGCGTCGGCCTCGAGGACGTCGAGGAGCTCTGGGCCGACCTCGAGCAGGCGCTTTCGACCTAGAAGCCGGAGGTCGGACTCGAACCGACGGCCCACGCCTTACAAGGGCGTTGCTCTACCACTGAGCTACTCCGGCCTGAACGTCATGGTAGGTGAAGTCCTGTTGTCCGTCTTGGACACGGCCCAGCCGATGCCTCCTGCAGGCTTGGACTCGTGGAACATCCGAAAGCAGTTGGAGACCGAACAACCCTGGCCGTGATGCTGGCGCTCTACGACGCGGGCTTTGAGGTACTGATCCCGTTTGGGGAAAACACTCGCTATGACCTCGTGATCGATGACGGACGCCGGCTGGCGCGAGTCCAATGCAAAACCGGTCGCCTCCGGGCTGGGGCGGTCCGCTTTCCAGCCTGTAGCTCCTACGCTCACCACGCGAATACCCAGGTCGTTCGACGGGACTACCAAGGCCAGATCGACTACTTCGGCGTCTACTGCCCCGGAACAGGAGGGGTCTACCTTCTGCCGATAGAAGAAGCTCCTGTGAAAGCTGCGATCGCGCTGCGAGTCGACCCGCCCCGAAACAACCAGCAAAAGCGAATTCGTTATGCCACGGACTACGAGGTCGCCTCGATCAAGTTGATACGGACTAAGAAAGAACCTGGCGCGACTTCTGGTGCGTGAGGATCTTTCGCTTGACGCGCTGCAGGGCGTTGTCGATCGTCTTCGTGTCGCAACCGAGGTCTTCGGCCATCTCCTCGTAGGACGAACCCTCGAGGTACAGCTTGAGCGCATCCGCTTCGAGCTTCGACAGCCCTGATCCGAGCGCGAAGACGAGGCTCTGAAGCTCCTCCGTCGAGATCACGCACACCGACGGGTCGTTGACGCTCGGCCCCGGCAGCGCGTCGCCGAGGCTGCACTCCCCGTCCTGGTCTTGGCCCGCCGGGGTATGGCTGAACGAGACGTACGTGTTCAGCGGCGAGTGCTTGAAGCGCGTCGCCGTCTTGATCGCCGTGATGATCTGCCGAGTCACGCACAGCTCGGCGAACGAGCGGAATGACGTCTCCTTGTCGTGTCGGAAGTCACGGACCGCTTTGTAGAGCCCGATCAGCCCTTCCTGGATGAGATCCTCGGAGTCGCCGCCGGCCAGGAAGTACGAGCTGGCTTTGAGACGGACGAAGCCGGTGTAGCGGCGAATCAGCTGGTCGAGGGCCTGGCTGTCGCCGTTTCGTGCCTTGACGACGAGCTGCAGATCCTCGAGCTCCCGCTGAACCCTGTGGGCTGGGCGGGCGACGGGGGCTGGACGGGCGGCGGCCATTTTTGGGGGCTGTGCGGGGTGCCTTGTTGCACTCTCACCCTTTAGTCAGTGTCCAAAGTAGCAAGGTCCGCAAGTAATTACAAGCTAATTGCATTGGACCCATCCGTTATGGACCTTGCCCACGGCGCAGCTTTTCTAGCCGCTCACGCGTTTTTGCGTCCAGTTTGTCCTCCAGACGCATGGGAGATTCCCCACCGTGCTGCTCGAGCGAGAAGTCCTTGACGAAGGTCGCCGAGCTCAACTTGGCCACTTCCTGACCGGACGTGCCTCGTACGGCCGAGTCCGAAGAGACGAGACAGACGCGCTCCAGATTCCGGTTCTCGGCAGCCAGGCGTTCGAGCAGCGTGTCCGCATGCTCGGCGAAGCGAACCTCCAGCGGCCCGTAGCTCAGGTCCTCCCCGCTCCCGTCGAAGACCAGCACCCCGCGAGCTCCGCGTTCGGCCACGAAGCTCGCCAGCTTGTCCGTCAGCTGGCGGGGATCCTCTAGGCCGCTGGCGTGCAGGAGATTGAAGCCGTCGAACAGGTAGAGGGTCGGGTCAGGCACCTCGTTGCCTCCTGGCCTCGTAGAGCAGGATGCCCGCGGCAACGCTGACGTTCAACGACTCGACCTTGCCCGCGAGCGGAATCGAGACGAGGGCGTCACACGTCTTGCGCACGAGCGGCCGCAGCCCGCGCCCCTCGGCGCCGAAGACAAAGGCCGCACCGCCGCTCAGGTCGGCAGACCACATGGGTGTCCCCTCTTCCCCGGCCGCGCCGTAGACCCAGAGGTCGGCGCCCTTCACGTCGCCGAGATAGCGCGCGAGGTTCGGCACGACCGCCAGCTGCATGTGCTCCACCGCGCCGGCCGACGCGCGGCAGACGGCTGCGGTGACCCTCGCGGAACCGTGCGCGGGGACGATGACACCCGTCGCCCCCGCTCCCTCCGCGCTGCGGATGACCGCGCCGAGGTTGTGCGGATCCGTCACCTGGTCGAGACAGACGAGTAACGGGTTTTCCACAGCGGCGAGCTCGTACCCGTCGGCGTAGCGATACGGCTCCACTGCGGCGACGACACCCTGGTGGTCGCGCGTGCCGGCCAGCTCCGACAGCTCCCGTTCCGCCATGACCCGGGGTCTGACCCCTGGACCTGGCTCGTTGAGCCACGGCTCGGCTTTCAGCGCGCGCTCGCTCACCCAGAGCTCGCGCACCTCGCGGGGGCCCCGCAGCGCCTCGCGGACCGCCCGCCGGCCGTAGATCTGCTCGGTCGTCACCGCCGCGGGACGAGCTGGTACCCGGGCTCCCCGGCCACGTCGCGCACGTCCCACCCTGCTTCCTCGATCTCCGTGCGTATCCGATCGGCCGAGTCGAAGTCCCCACCGCCGCGCGCCGCCGCCCGCCGAAGCGCCAGGTCGTGCAACGCGGCGGGCGCCTCGGCGCTCTCAGCCAGGGAGCCGAGGCCGAAGAGATCGAGCCCGCGCCGCAGCAGGTCGTGATCCCGCCACTCGTGCATGACGGCCAGCGCCTGCGGCGTGTTGAAGTCGTCGTCGAGCGCCTCGGCCAATTGCTCCCACGAGCCGCCTTCCTCCGAGGGGTTCCGGAACACCTCCCGAAAGCCGTCCGCCCGCGCCTTCGCAGCCTCGAGCGTCTCCTCCGAGAAGTCCATCGGCTTCCGCCAGTGCGCGCCGAGGAACAGCATCAGCAGCGTCTCCCGACCCCATTCGTCGATCGCCTCGCGCAGAGACACGACGTTCCCCAGCGACTTCGACATCTTCTCGCCGGTGAACTCGAGCATCCCGTTGTGCATCCAGAGGCGCGCAAACTCGCGGCCCGCGCCGCGCGACTGCGCGATCTCGTTCTCGTGGTGCGGAAAGACGAGGTCGAGGCCGCCGCCGTGGATCTCGAAGACCGGCCCCAGGTACTTCTCCGCCATCGCCGAGCACTCGATGTGCCAACCCGGCCGACCCAGCCCCCAAGGCGAGTCCCACGATGTGTCCTCACCCTCCTTCGTCGCCTTCCAGAGCGCGAAGTCGCGCGGATCCTCCTTACGCAGATTCGGCTCCTGCTCCTCCACCTGATCAGGCCGCTGACCGGACAGCCGCCCGTAGTCCGGGAAGCGTGCGACCCGGTAGTAGACATCTCCGTCGGCCTCGTAGGCGAGATCGCGCTCGACGAGCTCTTCGATCAGGCCGACGATTTCCGGAATCGACTCCGTCGCCTTCGGCTCGTGGTCGGGCCGGCCGAGACCGAGGTCTTCCGTGTCCTCGATGTACCACCGGCTCGCGTCTTCGGCGAGCTGCGCGCTCGCGCCCGGAGCGGCGTCGTAGATCCTGTCGTTGATGTCGGTGATGTTCTCGACGAGCGTCACGTCGTAGCCGCGCTCTCGCAGCCAGCGGCGCAGCCACATGGAGATCACGAACGGACGCGCGTTACCGACGTGGATGCGCTGGTACACAGTGGGGCCGCAGACGTACATGCCGATCGGTCCAGGTGGGTCGGGCAGGTCCTCGAGCCTCCTGCTGTGGGTGCTATAGAGCTGCATCGATCCGCCTGAACGCCTCTTCGCGCGAGAGTGCCTCGATCACCGTCCACAGCTCGGGCCCGCGCGGCCGCCCGGTGAGCGCGAGCCGCACGGCCTTGAGATCACCACCCACGGCTTTCAGCTCGCGCACGATCTCCTTCGCGCCGGCTCCGTTCGCACGCAGCTCTTTGAAGCGCTCGAGGGTCGGCCGCGCTTCCTCCTCCAGGGAGACCGCTTCGGGCTCCAGCACGAGCTGCGCAAACTCGCGCGCCTCGTTGAGATCCCGCGCTCCGCGCAGAGCCGGGACGAGCTCGCGCGGGGCCCCGACCCGCTCGGCGAGCTCCTCGTCCGTCATGGCTGCGATCGCCTCGATCGCCAGCCGCCGGATCCGTGGGAGGTCGTAATGGACGTCGTGCTTCGGGATGCCCAGCTCCTCCAGGTAGCCCCGCACGGCCTCGGCCGGGATACCCGCCTCACGTAGCTGCCCCACGGTCGCCCCTTCCTCGCGCTTCGAGAGCTTGCCGCCGTGCTCCCCGAGGATCAGCCCGTGGTGCACGTACTCCGGAGGCTTCGCGCCGAGAGCCTCGGTCAACTCGCGATGCAGCGGCTCGTTCGCGCGGTGGTCGTTGCCGCGGACGACGTGCGTGATCCCGAACTCGATGTCGTCGACCACGCTCGCCAGGTGGTAGGTCGCCGTCCCGTCCTCCCGTAGAAGCGTGATGCGACCGAAACGCTCGCCGCCGAGCCGCTCCGCCGCAGCGCGGTACACATCCTGCCGCTCGCTCTGGCGGACCGGGCCCTCGTCCCAGCTCAGGCCGAGCCACTCCAGGTCACGGATGAGGTCATCCTCGCCGCCGGGGACGTTGCGGGCCGCGTCGGTGTCGTCGATCCGCAGCAGCATCCAGTCGCCGAGCTGCCGGTTCGCGACCGCGCTCAATGCGTTCCCGACATGCAGCGAGCCCGTCGGGCTGGGAGCAAAGCGAACACGTTTCATCTCGCGCTGAATCTACACTCGCCCCTGTGAAGATCGGCGTTCTCGGAACCGGCAATGTCGGGCGGACGATCGCGGCGAAGCTCGCCGAGCTCGACCACGACGTGCTGGTCGGCTCGCGGACGGCGAAGGAGGACGCCGTCACTTTCGCGGACGCCGCCGCCCACGGCGAGCTGGTCTTCAACTGCACCGCCGGCGACAAGTCGCTCGAGGCGCTGCGCATGGCCGAGGCCGACAACCTGGCGGGCAAGATTCTCGTGGACGTCGCAAACCCGCTCGACTTCTCGCGAGGGATGCCGCCGATCCTGGCCGTCTGCAACGCGGACAGCCTGGGCGAAGAGATCCAACGTCTCTTCCCACGGGTGAAGGTCGTCAAGGCACTGAACACCGTCAACTGCAACGTGATGGTCAACCCGTCGCTGCTGCCGGGCGAGCACGATGTGTTCGTCTGCGGCAACGACGAGGGCGCGAAGGACGAGGTGCGCGAGCTCCTCCAGAGCTTCGGCTGGCCGGCCGAGCGGATCAACGACCTCGGGGACATCACTGCGGCGCGCGGCACGGAGATGTACCTGCCGCTCTGGATCCGAATCGCAAACGTGGCGGAGAGCGCGACCTTCAACATCAAAATCGTCCGCTAGTGGAAGCAGCGCTGCTCGCCTGGTACCGCGAGCATGCGCGTGACCTCCCCTGGCGAAGGACGCGCGACCCGTACGCGATCCTCGTCTCCGAGGTCATGCTCCAGCAGACGCAGGTCGCCCGCGTCGTGCCGCGCTACGACGCCTGGCTGGCGCGCTGGCCGACGGTCGAGGCCCTCGCGGACGCGTCTGCCGCGGACGTCATCCGAGCATGGCAGGGACTCGGTTACAACCGGCGAGCGCTCAACCTGCACAGAGCAGCGCGGCACGTGGCCGCGAACGGCTGGCCGGAAGACCTCACCGAGCTGCCCGGCGTCGGCCGCTACACCGCGGATGCGGTCGCGCGCTTTGCCTATGAGCTGGACGTGCTCCCGGTCGACACGAACGTCCGCCGCGTGCTCGACCGCACGGGCGAGCCGTTCGGGCCGGACGCGGCCCACGCGCTCATGGATCTCGGCGCGACGATCTGCCTGGCGCGCATCCCGCGCTGCACTGCCTGCCCGCTCGCCGAGCGATGTCCTTCACGCGGCAAGACCTACGCGCCCCTGCGGAAACAGAGCCGCTTCGAGGGCTCGTTCAGGCAGCGCCGCGCGCAGACCCTGCGTCTCGTCACCAAAGGACGACGCCACCTCGCCCAGCTCGACGGTGAAGCGGTCGAGGCCCTGCGGAAGGACGGATTCCTCGTCCTCGAGGGCGACCGCGTCGAGCTCGCGAATTAAGCGGACGTTCAGAGGCGCGTAATCGGGGCGCAAGGTTTCGCACCTACCGTCTCGCGGGTCAACCGAAGGGGGTCACGAATGAAACGCCTAGTCCTGGCCGTACTCGTGCTTGCGAGCGCGGTCGCCTTCTCAGTCCCGGCCAACGGCTCGTCGACCAGACAGTCGCGGTCGTGGAACGTGACGATCACGAACCTCATGCCCGCGGGCTCGCAGCCACTGACGCCGCCGCTCGTCGTCGTCCATTCGAAGCGCGCGGACGTCTGGAGCGTGGGCCGGCTCGCGAGTCACGGCGTCGCCGCAATCGCCGAGGACGCCGACAACACCGTGCTCGAGTCGGCGCTACCGAGGGTCCGTGGAGTTCGCAGCGTGCAGACCATTCCCGGCGGCCCGATCATGCCGGGCACGTCGCGGACGTTCGCCGTCCAGGCCAACGACCAGGCCGAACGGCTCTCGATCGTGTCGATGCTGGGAAACACGAACGACGGTTTCACCGGGCTCGACTCACTGCGCCTGCGTGGGCGCGGAATCACACTTCGCACTCGTGCGTACGACGCAGGCAGCGAGGTGAACAACGAGCGGGTCACGCACATCCCGGGCCCGTGCTGCAACAGCCACTTCGTGCGGGATCCCGAAGGCAACGTGATTCGCATGCACGGCGGCATCACCGGGGTCGGCGACCTCAATCCGGCCGTCTACGGCTGGAGCGACCCGGTCGCGCGCATTCGGATCGCCCGCGGATAGCGCAGGTTCGCACGTAGCCGACAGGGGCGGGTCCTCCCCGCCCCTGTTGGAATTCAGCCCCTCTTAACCCTGGAAATCGCAAGATACGACCATGACGACCACCGTTCTCGTCGTCGACGACGAGCCAATCGTGCGCGAGGTCGTTGTCGGCTACCTCGAGCGAGAGGGCTTCCGAACCCAGGAGGCCGCCGACGGGCACCGCGCGAAGGAGATCCTCGAGAGTGACCCGCCGAGCATCGTCCTCCTGGACGTGATGCTCCCCGGCACGGACGGGCTCGAGCTCTGCCGCTGGATCCGCTCTCGGTCGCAGCTGCCGGTGATCATGGTCACCGCCCGCGGCGAGGAGTCCGACCGAATCGTCGGGCTCGAGCTCGGCGCCGACGACTACGTGACGAAGCCGTTCTCTCCGCGTGAGCTCGCGGCGCGCGTCCGCACCGTGCTGCGCCGCGCGGAGCCTGCGACGCCCGCCGAGGAGCGGCTGGAGTACGACGGCCTCATGCTGGACGCCTGGACGCGGGAGGTCACGCGCAAGGGTGAGAACGTCAGGCTGACGGCAAAGGAGTTCGATCTCCTCTGGTTCCTTGCCAGCCACCCACGGCGGGTTTTCTCACGCGAAGATCTGATGCGGCGCGTCTGGGGCTATTCAGCGGCGCTCGACACGGGCACTCTCACCGTCCACGTTCGTCGCCTCCGAGAGAAGCTCGAACGCGACCCGTCCCAGCCGGAGCTCCTGGAGACGGTCTGGGGGATCGGCTACCGATTCTCGCCATGATCGAGCTCGCGCTCATCGTCGCTGCGGCCACGCTCGGCATCGGCCTGGTCGTGGCCCTGCTCCTCAAGCTTCTCCCCACGGTCCGTCTGCAGCTCGCGGGGCTCGCGCTGCTCGCCGTCGTGTTGCCCCTCGGCGCCGTGTTCCTCTCCGGCTGGGTCATGTTCCATATGGGCGACGACGTCAAGATCCTGGCCGTGGCGAGCGCGTCGGCGTCCGCCGCGGTGCTCGCCGGCCTCTTCCTCGCGCACGGCATCGTCCAGCGGCTGGACCATTTGCGGAACTCGTCCGCGGCGCTCGCCGCCGGCGATCTCTCAGCCCGCGCTGAAGAGGGCGGCCCGGCCGAGCTCGCCGAGCTCTCACACTCGTTCAACGAGATGGCGTCGAACCTGGCTCTGCTCTTCGACGCCAGGCACGAGCTGGTCGCCTGGGCCAGCCATGACCTGCGCACGCCGATTGCGTCGCTCCAGGCGATGATCGAGGCGATGGAGGACGGCCTCGTACCGCCGGAGCGCTTCTACCCCGTGATGCACGAACAGATACGAACGCTTGCGCGACTCGTCGACGACCTGTTCGAGCTCGCGCGGATCGACGCCGGATCGCTGAGCCTCGAGCTTCGCGAAGCCGAGCTCGACGGGCTGGTGCAGTCCTGCGTCCGCGGAGTCGAAGCGGAGGCACAGCTGAGAGGAGTTCGCGTGCACGCGGACCCGGCCGGCGGTGCGCTCGTCCGCTGCCAGCCGGACAAGGTCGAGCGCGTGCTCTACAACCTGCTGACCAACGCGCTGCGGCACACGCCCTCGGACGGATCGGTCGCGGTGCGCGTCCAGCCGAATGCGTCCGAGGTACGCGTCTCGGTCGAGGACACGGGCGACGGTCTCACACCGGAGACCGCCGAGCGCATGTTCGAGCGGTTCTGGCGCGGCGACCGGGCTCGCTCCAGCGACGGCGCCGGCCTCGGGCTCGCGATCGCTCGTGGGCTCGTCGAGGCCCACGGCGGCCGGATCTGGGCCGAAAGCCCGCTCGAGGGCGGGGCCCGCGTGTCGTTCACGCTGCCGCTGGTGGCTCAGGACGTGCGCAGCAGCGCGATGGCCTGAGCGGCAAGGCCCTCGCCCCGACCGGTGAACCCGAGCTCGTCGGTCGTCGTCGCGCGCACCGTGACGCGCCCGATGTCGACGCCCATCGAGCCCGCGAGCCGCGCGCCCATGGCCACGCGAAGCTCCGAGATGCGCGGCCGCTCGCCGATCAGGACGCAATCTGCGTTCACGAGGTCGAAACCGGCCATGCGAACGACCTCGTACGTGCGCTGGAGCAGCCGGATCGAGGAGACGTCGAGCCACTGCGGGTCGGCCGACGGGAAGAGCTCGCCGATGTCCCCCTTGCCCGCGGCGCCGAGGATCGCGTCGATGAGCGCGTGCGCGATCACGTCACCGTCCGAGTGGCCGGCGAGACCGGGCTCGCCGGGAAAGTCGACGCCGGCCAGGACGAGCGGAATGCCCTCCTGGAACCGGTGTGCGTCGATGCCGATGCCGATTCGCAGCTCGCTCACCCGAGCGGCTCCTGACGGGCGTTCCGCTGATCGAAGACCGTTACGGTCTCGTAACCGGCCTCGCGGGCGTGCTCGATCGCGTGGTCGAGGTCCCTTCCGACGTCCTGCGGTACATGGGCATCGGACGCCGTCGTGATCGGGCTTCCCTCGTCCCTGGCGGCCGCGAGCAGGGCCGGGTTTGGATATAAGCGCCCGTGCGGCTTGTGCAGCCCTGCGCTCGAGACTTCGAGACAGGCCCCCCTCAGCGAACCGGCCAGTGCCGGCCAGTCCCATTCGAGCTCGGGGCCGAAGAACTTCACCAGGTCGGGGTGACCCAGAACGTCGACGTGGTCCGCGGCATCGACGACCCACTCGTAGTAGCGGGCCCAGGCCGCTTCAGGGCCTAGCGTCGTGACGAGGCTCGGCTCCTGGTCGATGCCGAGCCCGTCGACGAAGTGGACCGAGCCGATGAGATAGTCCCACGGGTACGGCTCGAGTATCTCGTCCATCTCGTCCGCGAGGTCCGGCTGGTGGTCGACCTCGAGCCCAAGCTTGACCGGGTAGCCGCGGCGCTTGGCCTCCACCACGGCGTCGACGTACGGCTCGAGGTCGTAGTGGCAGTGGTCGAGCTGGTACGGAAGCGACCAGAGCGACCTCGTCTGCTCGAAGTAGTAGACGTGCTCGGTGAAGCCGATCTCGACGACACCGCGCTCGGCGGCCGCCTCCACGAAGCGCTCAACCCCCTCGACGCTGTGGTCGAGCGACTCGTCCGGAGCCCGGAGGTGCATGTGGTAATCGACGATCAGAGCCAGCTCTCGACGAGCTCGAGGTCTGCAGGCTCCGTGATCTTCAGAAGGCGCGGATCGCCCTGCACGGCTCGCACCCGGCCGCCGGCGGCCTCGACGAGCGCAGCGCAGTCGCTCGCCTCCCTCCCGCTCTCGACCGCGCGACGGAGGACGTCGGCGAGGAAGGCCTGCGGCGTCTGCACGGTGACGAGCCCCTCGCGGTCGATCGTCTCGGCCACCGCCTCGCCGTCCACCCGCTTGACGGTGTCTGACACCGCAAGCGTTGGCACAGCGCCGTCCCAACCTTCCTCGAGGCCGGTGACCACCCGCTCGATCACCTCCTCGGTGACGAGCGGCCGAGCTGCGTCGTGCACCAGAACGACTGCGGCCGCCCCGGGTACCTGCGCGAGGGCATTCCGCACCGATTCGCTGCGCGTCGCGCCGCCGGTCACGGTCTCGGCGACCTTGCCGGCAGCGATCTCCTCCGCGACGAGGATGCACGGCTCCTCCCACTCGGGTGGCGCCGCCACGACGATGCCCTCGATCCAGCCCGACGCGTCGAGCCGCTCGAGGCTCTCGGCGATCAACGGGCGCTCGTTGAGCGGCGCGAACGCCTTGGGCCGGTCCAGCCCGAGACGGTCACCACTCCCTGCTGCAGCCAGGATCGCCCAGACGCTCACGGGCGAACGAGGGTACTAGGCCTTGGCCGCGACTTTCGCTTTGCTGGTCGAGCGCTTGGCCGGAGTGCCCACGCCCGCGAGGATGTCGTCGAGCCACTCGGCGGCCTCTTCCTCGTCCATGCTCTTCGCGTACATGAGCTCGGAGACGAGGATCTTCTTGGCCTTGACGAACATCTGCTTCTCGCCGGTCGAGAGACCCTTTTCGTGATCGCGCAGTGAAAGGTTCCGGACGACCTCGGCGAGCTCGAAGATGTCGCCGGTCTTCATCTTGTCGCGGTTGTGCTTGAAGCGGCGATTCCAGTTCTTGGGCATCGCCGTCCCGCCGCCCGTCAGAGCCTTCAGCACCTGCTCGACAGTGGTCTTGTCGATGACCTTCCGAAGGCCGACGCGCTCGGCGTTCTCGGCCGGGACGTTCACGGTCATGTCGTTGTGAAGGATCCGGATCTCCAGGTACTCACGCTCTTCGCCGAGCACCTTCCGCTTCTCCTTCTTGACCACGGTTCCGGCCCCGTGGTGCGGATACACGACCTTGTCACCGACCTTGTACAAACCCGTACCTCCCCAGGTATCTGTGTGCTCTCGCCAAACCGCCGGCGGGTAGACGAACCGCCGGCGAGAGATCTCAGTTTAGCAAAAGTTGCCTAAAAAGGCGAGCTTTTCCAGGGCTTTTCGGAAAATCCCTGCTCAGGGCTAGGCCGCGTCGCGCGCGACCTTGTTCAAAACGGCCGTCAGTGCCTGCTTGAGAGTTTCGGCCTCGAGCAGTGAAATCATGCCTCGGCCCTTCGTACCCGCGGGAACGACCACGGCACTGACCCCGAACTTCGCGCACTCCTCGAGCCGCCGCTCCGCCTGAGCCGCGGGCCGGAGACGCCCGGTCAACCCGATCTCGCCGAACGCGGCGGTTCCCTCGCGCACGGGCGCGCCTCGCGCCGCCGAGGCGATCGCCATCGCCACCGCGAGGTCGGCCCCGGGCTCGTCGATCCGCACGCCGCCTGCGACGTTGACGAAGACGTCCGCCTGCCCGAGCGAGAGCCCCGCATGCCTGGAGAGCACGGCGACGATCATCGCGAGGCGCTTCGGGTCGACGCCGGTGCCCACGCGGCGCGGCATGGCCAGGTCGGTCGGGGCGACGAGCGCCTGGACCTCGAGCAGGAGCGGCCTCGTGCCCTCGAGCGCGCAGCCGACCGCGGAGCCGACCTCGCCGGTCGAGCGGCCGAAGAGCTCCGAGGGGTCGGGCACGCCCTCCAGCCCGGTTCCCGTCATCTCGAAGACGCCGAGCTCGTTCGTCGAGCCGAAGCGGTTCTTGACGGCTCGCAGGATGCGATGCGCGTGGTAGCGGTCGCCTTCGAACTGCAGAACACAGTCGACGAGGTGCTCCAGGACGCGCGGCCCCGCGACGGAGCCGTCCTTCGTCACGTGCCCGACCAGGAAGAGGGCCACACCGGACTCCTTCGCCACCCGCAGGAGGCGTGCCGCCGCCTCGCGCACCTGTGAGACCGAGCCGGGTGCGGAGCCGACGTCGGCTGCGTACAGCGTCTGGATGGAGTCGATCACGCAGACGTCGGGCCGCTCCGTCTCGAGCGTGGCGCACACGGAGTCGAGATTCGTCTCGGCCAGGATCTCGACGTTCTCCGCCCCGCCGAGCCTGGCCGCGCGGAGCTTGACCTGCGCCGGGGACTCCTCCCCGGTGACGAGGAGCGCGCGGCGCTTCTTCGAGATCGAGGCCAGCGCGCTCAACAGCAGCGTCGACTTGCCGACTCCCGGCTCGCCGCCCACCAGGACCAGCGACGCCGGGACCAGGCCGCCCCCGAGGACGCGGTCGAGCTCGGCGACACCCGTCGGGATGCGGTCGGCCTCGTTCGCCTCCACCTCGGCCAGCTTGAGCAGCGGGCGCGGTGCAGCTGAGTTGCCGTTGCTCGCGCCGGGCGGCGGCCCCTCCTCGACGAGCGTCCCGAAGCTCGCACAACTCGGGCACCGGCCCAGCCAGCGGCCGGTCGAGTACCCGCACTCGGAACAGGAGTAGTGGAGAACCGCCGCTTTCGCCATGCCGCCGAGTCTAGGAGCGCGGTCCGACGACGAATGGGACGAAAGTGGAACTAGTGCTCCGGCACGGCTTCCAGCGGCGCCGGCCGCTCCCGGCCCCGCCCGGCGGAGGCGATGATCAGGCCGGCCAGGATCGCCGCGGCGCCGACCAGCTGCAGCGACGAGGGCCGCTCGTCGACCAGCCACGCGGCGAACAGCACCGCGAGCAGCGGCTGGAGGGTGAGCAGGACGGACGTGAGCGCCGTCGGGAGCCGCGCCAACGAGATCGAGATCAGCAGCCAGCCGATCACCTGGGAGGTCAACGCGAGGACGATCAGCCAGAGGGTCGCCTCGAGCGGCGGCGTGAAGTCGAGGTTGCCGAGGACGAGCCCGATCGGAACGACGAAGATCATGCTCGCGAGTGTGGCCTCGAAGAGCGGGCCGGCAACGCGTCGGGGGTCGCTCGACCGCCGCAGCGCCAGCAGGAACCCCGAGTAAGCCAGCCCGGTGAGCACGCCGTAGACGGCGCCGAGAGCCGGGTTGTCCCCGTAGGCGCCGTTCTCGAACACGCCTGAGATGAGGACGATCCCGAGCATCGCGACCGGGATCGCGAGCAGCGAGCTGCGCGACAGCCGCTCGCGGAAGAGCGCCCAGGCGAGCACGCCGACGATGACGACCTGCATGTTCCCGAGCACGGTGGCGAGGCCCGCGCCGACCTCCTCGATCGCGTAATGCCAGAGCACGAGATCGGCGGCGAAGAAGGCCCCGGCAATCCAGGCTGCCCACCGATGCCCCGGCGGGCGCGGCCCCAGCCTGCGGTCCTCCCAGACGGCGAGCGGCCAGAGAAATGGCAGCGCCCAGAAGCAGCGGAAGAAGGCGCCGGTCGTCGGCGAGACCTCGGAGAAGCGGTACAGGATCCCCGAGAAGCAGATCGCGAACGCGCCGATGAGGACGCCGAGCGCCGGGTGCCGTACGAGCGCGGCCTTCACTGCGCCAGCTTAGGAGACGCGGACGACGATGCTGTTCGCGACCTTGTCGTGCAGCGCTTGGTTCCGCCCGTCCCAGAGCGGCCACAGGTAGTCCAGGAGAAGCGGGAGGTAGAAGATCGAGAACGCGAAGGTGATGAAGTACCGGCCCGCGGACGGCCCGTAGCCGATCGCCCGGTCCTCCTGGGCGTGGCGGACTCGAATGCCGAGTGCCTTCTTGCCGATGGTCTGGCCCGGCTCCTTCCCGGTCCAGTAGATCGTGTAGAAGATCGGCCCGACGATCGCCAACAGGATGGCGATCACGAGCAGGATCCCGCCTGCGGTGTCATGTAGCTCCGATACCGCCACGGCGAGGCCGATCGCAACACCGACGACCACGCCGACCACCAGCCCGTCGATGAGTAGCGCCCCTGCCCGCCTCCACCAACCCGAGTAGTGCGCGTCAACGTCGTCTCGAGGCGCAGCCGCTTCCTCACGCGCAGCCGCGTCCCGCGGGTACGGCGTCAACTCGCTCACGGGCAGCTACTACCCGCGAACGCGCTAATTAACCGGCCGCGTTCTCGTCCGAGTCTTCGTCGCCGCCCTCGTTCTTCGGCTCTTCGGGCGGAACGGTGACCTTCTCCATCTCCTCGGGCGGAGCGCCCGGGATGATGGTGATCTCAACCTCGTCCTCGGAATCGCGCTTCTTGTCGACGAGAATCGTCGAGCCGGCCGTGATCTCGCGGCCGAGCACGAAGTCGGCGAGCGGATCCTCGATGAAGCGCTGGATCGCGCGGCGCAGCGGGCGGGCGCCCATCGTCGGGTCGTAGCCCTTGTCGACGAGCAGGTCCTTCGCCTCGTCGGTGAGCGAGATCTCGGCGGAGTGCGCGCCCATCTGGTCGCGCAGCCGCTTGAGCATCAGCTCGACGATGACCTTGATCTCTTCCTTGGCCAGCTTGTGGAAGACGATGACCTCGTCGATGCGGTTCAGGAGCTCCGGGCGGAAGACCTTCTTCAGCTCGCCCATGACGCGCTCCTTCATCTCGTCGTACGAGAGGCCTTGCTCGTCGCCGATCGAGAAGCCGAGTGTCTGGTTCTTGGAGATCTGCGCGGCGCCGATGTTCGACGTCATGATCACGATCGTGTTGCGGAAGTCGACCTTGCGCCCCTGGGCGTCGGTCAGCTTCCCGTCTTCCAGGATCTGGAGCAGGATGTTGAAGACGTCTGGGTGTGCCTTCTCGATCTCGTCGAGGAGGACGACCGAGTAGGGCTTGCGACGCACGGCCTCGGTGAGCTGGCCGCCTTCGTCGTACCCGATGTAGCCGGGCGGAGAGCCGACGAGCCGGGACACGGAGTGCTTCTCCATGTACTCCGACATGTCGACCTGGATCATCGCGTCCTCGTCGCCGAACAGGAACTCGGCGAGCGTGCGCGCCAGCTCGGTCTTGCCGACGCCTGAGGGGCCGAGGAAGATGAACGAACCGGTCGGGCGCTTCGGGTCCTTGATGCCCGCGCGCGCGCGACGGATCGACTTGGAGACGGCGACGATCGCCTCTTCCTGGCCGACGACGCGCTTGTGGAGCTCGTCCTCCATACGGATCAGCTTCTGCGACTCGGCCTCGGTGAGCTTGAACACCGGGATGCCCGTCCACATCGAGACGATGTCGGCGATCTCGTCCTCGCCGATCTCGGGCTGCTCTGCGTTCTCGTCGGTCTGCCAGCTCTCCTCGAGCTCGCGCTTCTTCTGCGTGAGCTTGCGCTCCTTGTCGCGGAGGGAGGCGGCTTTCTCGAACTCCTGCGCCTCGATCGAGTCTTCCTTCTCCTTGCGCACCTTGTCGATCTCGTCTTCGAGCTCGCGGTAGCGCGGAGGCGCGGTCATGGTCTTGATGCGCATCCGCGACGCGGCCTCGTCGATCAGGTCGATGGCCTTGTCGGGAAGGTGCCGGTCCTGGATGTAGCGGTCGGCCAGGATCGCGGCGGCGTGCAGCGCGAGGTCTGAGATCTTGCAGCGGTGGTGTGCTTCGTAGCGGTCGCGCAGGCCACGCAGGATCTCGACGGTGTCGTCGACGGACGGCTCCTCGACGCGGATCTGCTGGAAGCGCCGCTCGAGGGCTGCGTCGCGCTCGAGGTACTTGCGGTACTCGTCGAGCGTGGTCGCGCCGATCGTCTGCAGCTCGCCTCGGGCGAGGGCCGGCTTCAGGATCGAGGCCGCGTCGATCGCGCCCTCGGCCGCGCCGGCGCCGACGAGGTTATGAAGCTCGTCGATGAAGAGGATGATGTCGCCGCGCTGGGTGATCTCCTTCATCACCTTCTTGAGGCGCTCCTCGAACTCTCCGCGGTACTTCGAGCCGGCCACGAGGGCTGCGAGGTCAAGCGTGTAGATCTGCTTGCCCTTCAGGAGCTCGGGTACCTGGTTGCCGGAGATGCGCGAGGCGAGGCCTTCGACGACGGCGGTCTTGCCGACGCCGGGCTCGCCGATCAGGACCGGGTTGTTCTTCGTGCGGCGCGAGAGGATCTGCATCACGCGCTCGATCTCGGTCTGACGGCCGACGACAGGGTCGAGCTTGCCCTCGGCGGCCAGCTTGGTCAGGTTGCGGCCGAACTGGTCGAGCAGCTTCGAAGTCTTGGCCTTCTCACCCGGAGCCCCGCCCCCGCCCTGCTGGCGGCGGCCCGGGCCCGAGAGCATGCGGATGATCTCGTTGCGGATCTTCTCGGCATCGGCGTCGAAGTCGAGCAGGATGCGCGCGGCGACGCCTTCGTTCTCGCGAACGAGGCCGAGCAGGATGTGCTCGGTGCCGATGTAGTTGTGGCCGAGGCTCAGTGCTTCGCGAAGCGCGAGCTCGAGGACCTTCTTGGCGCGCGGCGTGAACGGGATCTGACCCGTCGTCACCTCGTCGCCCTGGCCGACGATGCGCGCGATCTGCGCGCGAACCTCCTCGACGGTGATGTCGAGCGACTCGAGGACGCGCGCGGCGAGGCCTTCCTCTTCGCGGAGGAGGCCGAGCAGGATGTGCTCCGTCCCGATGTAGTTGTGCTTGAGCGCGCGGGCTTCGTCCTGTGCGAGGACTACAACCTGGCGAGCTCTTTCAGTGAATCGTTCGAACATCTCTTCTCTCTAGTGGGCGATTATCAGGAGAGGGGAAGACGGAGGCCATAGTAGCCGAGTGACCTCGGGCTACCGATGACCCAGATGGGTGAGTAACAGAGACCTAACAAATGCGTACCGGGTAGCACTTTCACCGGTATCGGCCTATCCTCTGAGAACGTTAGAGGGGAGAGGGGAATGGGGAGCCGATTCGCTGCACTCGGTCTGTTCGTGCTCGGCCAGATGGCGCTGGCTGCGCTGTCGCTCGGGATCGCGCTGGTGCCCGCGCTGCTGACGTTCGCGCTCGGCAGCGTGCTGCTCGTGCGTACGTCTTAGTTTCTGAGCGAGTCGTTATTCGGCGTGCCGGGGGCGAACGACTGCCAGGACCGTCAGCAGGAGCACCTTGAGGTCGAGCCAGAGCGACCAGTTCTCGATGTAGTAGTTGTCCCACTCGACCCGGTCGGACAGCGACGTCTTGCCGCGGAGGCCGTGCACCTGGGCCCAGCCGGTGATGCCGGACTTGACGCGGTGCCGGTCGGTGTAGCGGTAGACGCTCTGCTCGAAGAGGCCGACGAACTCCGGGCGCTCGGGCCGCGGGCCGATCAGGCTCATCTCGCCCTTCAAGACGTTGAGCAGCTGCGGCAGCTCGTCGATCGACGCCCGCCTGAGGATCGTCCCGAGCCGCGTGCGACGGTCGTCACCCTCGACGCCACCGGGAGCCGTGTCGGGCGGCAGCTCCAGCACATTCGGATCGAGCGGTCCCTGGGTGACCGGCTTCATCGTCCGAAACTTGAGCATCTCGAAGGTGCGGCCGTCGCGGCCGACGCGCACCTGCCGGAAGAAGAGCGGACGGCCGAGCGTCAGCAGGATCCCGAGCGCCGCCGGCAGCGTGAGCGGCAGCGTGACGATCAGGAAGAAGGTGGCGACGAGGCGGTCGACGGCGTACTTGATCACGAACTGGGCGCCCTTGGGGTTGGACGGGCGCGCCGAGATGAACGGGATTCCTCCGAGGTGCTCGACCGTGAGCTTGCTCGTGATCTTCTCGTAGAGCCGCGGCACGAATGCAACCTGGAGCCCGAGCTCTTCGCAGCGCTTCACGAGTCGGAGGAGCACCTCGTGCGGCGCGCGGGAGAACGTGATGATCACCTGCTGGACATCGTGCTGAGCCGCGACGCGGTCGAGATCCCAGCTGGCCCCGAGGACCGGCATCGGCAGCGCGTCGGCTTCCTCGGCCATCGGGTCCTTGTCCAGGAACCCGATCGGCTTGAGGCCGATCTCCGGATGGTCGAGCAGTCGCTTTGCTGTCAGCCGGCCGACCTTGCCGGCGCCGATGATCAGCGTCGGTCGCAGCCCCTCACCGTGCCGGTGTGCCTTCGCCCGAGACCAGTGGAGCGCGATCCGGCCGGCCGCGAGATACGCCACCGCAAACGCCCACATGCGGATCGTCTGCGCCGCGAGGTCGGGCGGGTCGCCGGCGATCTCCCGTGCCGAGAGAACGCCCATCGCGGCCAGCGAAGTGGCTATGAAAACGACGCGCACGTCCTCGAGCATCTCGAAGCGAAGACGCGAGCCGTACATGCCGCGCGCGGCGAAGATCCCGGCGACGATGAGGCTGAAGAGCAGGATCCATTTCCCGGGCGGCGCCGAGACGCCCGCTGATGAGGCGCCCGTGGTCGCCGCGATGCCGGCCGTGACGAGCATCGCCGTATCGAGGGTCAGGCGCGCAAGCGCCCAGGCCGTGCTCGGACGAAGGGAGGCGCGACGCCGAAGGTTGCCGAGCGTGCCGAGGGACGGGGTGGCCTCGTTCAGAGTTTGCCGCAGAGCCCGGTCCGCCATGCTCTACCCGAGTTCCGGGGTGCCGCGGGCGTAGCGCCGCATGCCGGCGCCGAGTAGCAACAGCGGGCCGCCGACGGCGGCGAAAAGCGCAGCGTCGAGGCCGGTGAAAGGCAGCGAACGGCCGTCGTCGACAGAGGCTTTCGAGACGACAGCGGGCGCGGGACGCGTCTGTGGGGTTCGGGCCGCGCGCTCGGGCCGCGCGTACGCAGGAAGCGACGGGTTGTTCAGTGCTTTGTCGAGATCCGCGCGCGAGTACGTCCGGTCGAGCCGCCCGTTGTCGGCGAGGTCGCGGTAGATCTGTTGCGGGGTCGCTGCCCCCGCGTTAGCTGTCAACAACAAGGCGCCGAGTCCGGCCGCCAATGTTGCGGTTAGTGCACCCCGCCGCATGCCGCGTTCCTCTCCTTTTCCCCTGACCGGCTTCGTCCGGCCAATTAGCACTCATCTTGGCTGTCTTGAAACGAATCCGCAACCCTTTCGTGACGGGCTTTACCACCTGCTCACACCTGAATGGATCACCGATAGCTTTCCCCGAATGAAGGTTCTCGTAACCGGCGGCGCCGGTTTCATCGGCTCGCACCTCTCAGAGCTCCTACTCGACTCCGGGGCAGAGGTGTACGCGCTCGACGATCTCTCGACGGGCGCCGAGGGCAATATCTTCCATCTGGCCGACCGACCGGGGTTCCATCTCGTCGTCGATTCGGTCCTCTCGCCCTCGGTCGTGAGCGAGCTCGTGCACCGCTGCGACGTCGTTTACCACCTCGCCGCGGTTGTCGGCGTACGCCTGATCGTCGAGCGGCCCGGACACACGTTGCTGACGAACGTCCAGGGCACGGAGAGCGTCCTCGAGTACGCGAGCCGGTTCGGCAAGCGCGTCCTGATCGCCTCCAGCTCGGAGGTCTACGGTGACCATCCCGAGGAATCGGCTCTCCATGAGGATGCGCGCCGCATCTACGGCCCGACGACGGCGCGCCGGTGGGCGTACGCCGACACCAAGGCGATCGACGAGTTCCTCGCGCTTGCCCGCTTCGACGAGGAAGGGCTGCAGTGCGTGATCGCCCGCCTCTTCAACACCGTTGGGCCCCGACAGAGCGGGCAGTACGGGATGGTCATTCCGCGCTTCGTGGAGGCGGCCCTCGCCGGCCGGCCGCTCGAGGTCTACGGGGACGGCACGCAGACGCGGTGCTTCTGCCACGTCTCCGACACGGTCCGCGCCCTGCAGGCGCTCGTCGCCGAGCCGGCAACGGCAGGCGGCATCTTCAACGTCGGCTCGACGGAACGCGTTCGCATCGTCGACCTGGCGACGCGCGTGATCGAGAAGACCGGGTCGAGCTCCGAGGTCGTCTTCGTGCCCTACGAGGAGGTCTTCGAGCGCGGCATCGAGGAGGAGATGTTCCACCGCGCGCCGTCGATCGACAAGATCGCGAACGCCGTCGGCTGGGAGCCGAGCTTCGACCTGGACGGGATCCTCGACGACGTGATCGCGTCGGTGCGCCAGGCTCAGGAGGCGGAGAGCCGGACCTGAGGCGGGCTCGGCGCGTCCTCGCCCGCGACGACCGCGGCGGGGACGTCGACCGTGAGGTAGCGGGCCAGCTCCTCGTCGCCGAGTGCTTCGACGGCGGCCGGCATGCCTCCACGCTCGATGTGCGGCCCATGGGAGTCGCTGGCGAGCATGTGCACGACGCCCAGCTCGATCAGCCGTTGGGCGGCGTACTGCGCGGCTCGGTCGAGCCCGCCCGCAATCGATCCTGCGGTGATCTGGAGCAGCGCGCCGAGCTCGACGAGCTCCTGAATCCGAGCGGGACGGTCTTGGACCTCGGGATTTCGCTCGGGATGCGCGAGCACAGGGGTGATCCCGGAGTGGACGAGCGCGCTGACAGTGCTGCTCAGGGCCATCGGCCAGCTGCGGTACGGGAACTCGAGGAGCACGTACCGGCCCGTTTGCGCGATCGTCAGCCGGATGAGCTCCTCGCGCGGGATCTGCCAGAGGAGGCCGAGATCGATCTCGGCTCCGTAGAGCACCTGCACGGGGATGCCCTCCTCCTCGAAGTCCACCCGGAGCTGGTCGACCCCCCACTCCATCTCCTCGGGTGTCGTCGGGTAGTCGGGGCGCACGTGCGGCGTGGCGGCGATCGCGGTGATCCCGTCAGAGGCCGCTTGCCGGGCCAGCTCGCGCGCTTCCTCGATCGAGCGTGTCCCGTCGTCCAGTCCGGGAAGGATGTGCGAGTGCAGGTCGATCACGCCTCGGACGATAGAACACGCGTCTCGTGAAATTTGCCGTCCTCCACGTTGCCCAACCCGTTGACGCAGGCGTCGCCCGCTGCGTCGCCGACCTCGTGGCCGACCAGGTCTCGCGCGGCTGGGAGGTCACCGTCGCCTGCCCGAGTGACGGCTGGCTACACGACGAGATCGAGAAGCTGGGCGCGAGGCACATCCACTGGCTCGCCTGGCGGCCACCGGGGCCGCGGGTCTTCGGCGAGGTGCGGCGGCTGCGGCGAATCCTGGACTCCGTCGCACCCGATGTCGTCCACCTGCACTCGTCCAAGGCCGGCCTCGCGGGCCGCCTTGCTGTCCGAGGCCGCCTCCCCACGATCTTCCAGCCGCACGCCTGGTCGTTCGACGCGGCGAGCGGTGCCGTGCGCAAGGGCGCCGTCGCCTGGGAGCGCCTCGGCGCGCGCTGGGCACACGTCATCGTGTGTGTCAGCCACGCCGAGCGGCAGCACGGCGTGGAGCACGGCATCTCGGCGGACTGGCGAGTCGTGCCCAACGGCGTCGACCTGCACGTCTTCTCGGAGGCCTCGCCCGAGGAGCGAGCCCGGGCTCGAGAGCGGCTCGCGCTGCCCGCAGTAGCGCCGCTCGCGGTCTGCGTGGGCCGGCTCAGCCACCAGAAAGGACAGGACGTCCTGCTCGAGGCCTGGCCCTTGGTCCTCGATCGGGTCGAGGGAGCGCAGCTCGCGCTCGTCGGCAGCGGGCCGGAGGAGGAGCAGCTGAGGAGTCGTGCGCCGGCGGGCGTGCAGTTCGCGGGGGAGCGCGACGACGTGCACGACTGGCTGGCAGCGGCGGACGTCGTCGTGGTGCCCTCACGCTGGGAAGGCATGTCGCTCGGGCTGCTCGAGGCTCTGGCCCGCGGGCGCAGCGTGGTCGCGACAAACGTCGCGGGCTCGGCGGAAGCGATCGGCGACGACGCCGGAGCAGTGGTGCCGGTCGGCGACAGGCCCGCCCTCGCCGACGCGATCGCGGCCCGGCTACAAGACTCAGAGCTGGCCGCCGCCGAAGGCCACGCGGCGCGAACCAGAGCCGAGCGCGACTACGACCTCACGAGGTCAACAGCAGCGATCGCAGAGCTCTACACCGAGCTCCGTTAGTAGTAATAGGGCGTCCCCGACTCTTTGAAGCGGTTCCCGACGATGCCCATGAGGGGCGCGTTCAGAGCCTCGACGGCGAGGATCGCCTCGTTCACGGAGCTGTTCGTCGCGCCCGCGGAGACGACGAGCAGGATGCCCTTGGCCATCGTCGCCAGGGTGCGAGGGTCGTCCGTCGAGAGCAGCGGCGGCGTGTCGACGAGAATGAGGTCGAATCGCTCGCGGGCCTGCTCGACGATGTCTGCGAAGTTGCGAGAGAGCAAGTCGCCGGCCTCGACATCGTGCTCCGTCGGCAGGAGCCAGACGCCTTCGGTCCACCCTTCGCGGATGGCCTGGTCGAGAGTCGCTTCCTCGCGGAGCACGGTCGAGAGCCCCGGGTGGGCATCGACGTTCGTGATGCGAGAGAGGCCCGGACGGCGCAGGTCGGCGTCGACGACCAGCACCTTCATCCCGAGGCGGCTGAACGACTCCGCCAGCATCGCCGCGATCGTCGTCTTGCCGTCGCCCGGCGACGGAGACGTGACGACGATGAAATCGATCGAACCCTCGCGGATCTGCGGCTCGAGGTTCGCTCGCAAGATGCGTGCTGCCGACGAAGCTTCGCCGTCCACGAACGCGCCGGTCGGGCGGTTCTTGAGCGAGCGGAGCGGCGGGATGCGGCCGAGCACGGGGTAGCCGGACGTCCGCGCGAGGTCGCGCCAGTTGCGGAGCCGCGGCCTACCACGCTCGAGCAGCAGCGAGGCGACGATGCCGATCAGGATCCCGATGAAGAGCGCGGCTGCCTCGAGGATGCGCCGGGGCGGGGCGGCGACCTCGTCGTCCGGCAGGGCGGGTGCGACGATCTGGGCGCTCAGCAGCGGATCGGTCCGGGAGAACTGGACCGTCTGGCGCGCGATGGCGTTTGCAGCCCTCGCCGCCCGCTCGGGTGACGGGAGCCGCACGCGGATGGTCACGTTGCCCGTGTCGGTGACGATGTTCGCCACCGTCGCCCGCTCGAGCTTCTTGGGATCCTCGCCGAGCGTGCGGGCAACCTGACGAATGGTGGCCCTCGCCTTGGCGTACTCGGAGTACTTCGGGCCGACGATCCTGACCACGTTCCCGCTCACGTCCGAGACGGCTGGACGCGGCGCGATCGAGAGCAGCGCGTTGCCGTCGTACTGCGACGGGAGCGACTCCACGTAGATCGTCGATCCCACGAAGAAGAGCAGCGCGATGATGAGCGTCGGGCGCCAGCGCCAGCGCAGAGCGTCCAGCAGCTCGGGAAGCCCACCTTCCTGGCCAGGCGTACGCCTGCTTTCTCTGGGCGAGGGCGTGCGCTCTAAGTCGAGATTGGTGCTCATGGGCTCCGTGGGAAGAGATTTCGGCGGCGAACGGCCCCGCCCTCCCATGGTAGCGGCGCGTGTTCTAAGGTCGAGAGCCAGCCGTGAAGATCGCCTACCTCATCCGCGCCCACTACGCGCCAGCGCAGCTCGGGCGGCTGCTCGACCGGCTGGACAGCGACCGGGCAGCGTTCTTCATCCACATCAGCGCTCGGACGTCGGGCGGCACGTTCATAAAGATGCAGGAGGCTGTCGGCGGACGGACGAACGTCCACTGGGTGGAGCGGGTGTCGACGTACTACGCCGGCTTCAGCCTCACGCAGTCGACACTCGTCGGACTGCGCGCGATCGCCGCTGCCGAGCCCACGAGCCATACTGTGATCCTTTCCGGCCAGGACTATCCGGCCCGCCCGACGACGGAGATCGAGCAGTTCTTCGAGCAGAATCAGGGCAAGAGCTTCCTCGAGCACTTCGCACTGCCGGCGGCCGGCAAGTGGCCGGGCGAGCACGGGGGGCTCGACCGGATCCGGTACCGGTACTACGAGCGCGTCAACTACAAGACACGGACGCTTCGCCTCCCGATCCTGCAGCGCCGGTTCCCCGACGGGCTGCAGCCCTACGGCGGTGGTGCCTGGTGCGCGCTCTCGCATGACGCGGTGCGCTACATAGCCTCCTTCGTCGAGGAGAAACCTGACGTCGTCCGCTTCTTCAAGCACGTCAAGATCCCAGACGAGATCTTCGTGCAGACCGTGCTCCTGAACTCGCCGCTCCGAGACACAGTCGTCGGCGACGACGTCCACTACATCGACTGGAGTCATGGCGGAGCGCACCCGAAGGTTCTCGGCACGGAGGACTACGACAAGATCGTCGAGTCCGGCAAGCTCTTCGCCCGCAAGTTCGACACCCGCTACGACATGAAGATCCTCGACCTGCTGGACGCGCGCCGGTGAAGGCGGTGATCCTCGCCGGTGGGTTCGGCACGCGACTCTCCGAGGAGACGACCGTGCGCCCGAAGCCCATGGTCGAGATCGGCGAGCGGCCGATCCTCTGGCACATCATGAAGCTCTACTCCGCGCACGGGATCGACGACTTCGTCATCTGCCTGGGCTACCGGGCCGACGTGATCAAGGACTACTTCGCGAACTACTACCTCCGCGCGTCCGACATGACGGTCGACCTGGCGAAGAACGAGGTGCAGCTGACCCCTCGCGGCGTCGAGCCCTGGCGGGTGACCCTCGTCGACACCGGGCCCGACACGATGACCGGCGGACGGCTGAAGCGAGTGGCCGAGCACGTGGGCGACGAGACGTTCTGCTTCACGTACGGCGACTGCGTCACGGACCTGGACGTGACCAAGCTGATCGAGTTCCATCGCTCGGAAGGAGTGAGCGCGACGCTGACCGCGATCCGCCCGCCCGGCCGCTTCGGGGCGCTCACGCTCGGGCTCGACGCCACCACGATCACGAGCTTCCGCGAGAAGCCGGAAGGCGACGGCGGCTGGGTCAACGGCGGGTTCTTCGTCCTGGAGCCCGAGGTCATGGACTACATCGCCGGTGACGACTCGATCTGGGAGCGCGAGCCCATGGAGCGACTCTCCGAGGACGGGAAGCTCGCCGCCTATCGCCACTTCGGCTACTGGCAGAACATGGACTCGCTCCGCGACAAGATGGTGCTGGAGGAGCAATGGGCCTCGGGGCAGCCGCCGTGGAAGGTGTGGTGAGCGAGCCGGATCAGGCCTGCCGCTTCTGCGCCGAGCCGCTCACGCAGACCTTCGTCGACCTCGGACTCTCCCCGCTCGCCAACTCGCTGCTCGACGAGCAGGACCTTGGCTCGACCGAGCCTCGCTACCCGCTGCATGCCTACGTCTGCGGCGAGTGCCTCCTCGTCCAGCTCGGCGAGTTCGCCACGCCCGAGGACATCTTCGAGGAGTACGTCTACTTCTCGTCCTACTCGGACAGCTGGGTCGCGCACGCGAAACGCTACGTGGAGCAGATGGTCGAGCGCTTCGACGTCGACGGAGGCAGCAGCGTCGTCGAGATCGCCTCGAACGACGGCTACCTGCTCCAGTGGTTCAAGGAGCTCGGCGTGCCGGTGCTCGGCGTGGAGCCGGCGCAGAACGTCGCCGCCGTCGCCGAGGAGAAGGGCATTCCGACCGTCGTTCGCTTCTTCGGGCGCGAGACCGCCGAGGAGCTGGTCGGCGACGGACAGCGTGGCGACCTCGTGGTGGCGAACAACGTCCTCGCGCACGTTCCGGACCTGAACGACTTCGTGGACGGGCTCCAGGTGCTGCTCGCGCAGGACGGAGTGGCGACGCTCGAGTTCCCACACCTGCTGCGGCTGATCGAGGAGACGGAGTTCGACACGATCTACCACGAGCATTTCTCGTACTTCTCGCTGCTCACGGTCGAACGCGTCTTCGCCGCGCACGGCCTGCAGATCTTCGACGTCGAGGAGCTCCCCACCCACGGCGGCTCGCTGCGCATCTACGCGCGGCACGCGAACGGCGCGGAGCCGGAGCCCGCGGTCGAGACGCTCAGGCTGCGGGAGCGCGGCGCCGGACTGGGTGATCCGGCCACGTACGCCCAGTTCGGCGAGCGCGTGGACGAGACGAGGCGCTCGCTGCGCGAGTTCCTCGAGCGCGCACGGGGCGAGGGCCGCTCCGTGATCGCCTACGGCGCCGCCGCGAAAGGCGTGACCCTGCTCAACTACTGCGACGTGGGACCGGACCTCGTCGAGTATGTCGTCGACCGCAGCCCGCACAAGCAGGGCCTGTTCCTCCCGGGCGTCCGACTGCCGATCCGAGCGCCGGAGCGTGTAACCGAGACGAAGCCGGACTTCCTGTTGCTCCTCGCCTGGAACCTGAAGGACGAGATCGTCGAGCAGATGGCGCACGTGCGCGAGTGGGGCTGCAGGTTCGTGACGCCGGTGCCCGAGGTGGCCGTCCATGACTGACCTCCTCGAGCGCCTGTTTCCGATCTGCCGCAGCTTGACCGGCGACGGTGTCCGGCAAACGCTCGACATCGTCGGCGAGCAGATTTCGCTCGAGCGCACCGAGGTGCCCACCGGCACTCAGGTGTACGACTGGACGGTCCCGCGTGAGTGGAACATCCACGGCGCCTGGCTCGACGGGCCCGAGGGACGCATCTGCGACTTCGCCGACTCCAACCTGCACGTCCTCGGCTACAGCGTGCCGGTCGAGGAGCGGCTCAACCTCGACGAGCTTCGCCCCCACCTCTTCTCCGACCCCGAGCGGCCCCAGGTCATCCCCTACCGCACCTCGTACCACAACGAGAACTGGGGCTTCTGCCTCCCGCACGAGGTGCTCGAGCGGCTGCCCGACGGTGAGTACGAGGCTGTGATCGCGTCGACCCTGGAAGACGGGAACCTGACCTACGCCGAGCATGTCGTGCCCGGCGAGAGCGAGGACGAAGTGCTGCTCTCGACGTATGTCTGCCACCCCTCGCTGGCCAACGACAACCTCTCGGGCATCGTGCTGCTCACCGAGCTCGCCAAGCGCCTCGAAGGCTCGAGCCGGCGCTACACGTACCGCTTCCTGTTCAGCCCGGCGACCCTGGGGCCCCTGACCTGGCTCTCGCGAAACGAAGCAAGCCTGGGCCGCGTCAAGCACGGCCTCGTCGCCTGCTGCGTCGGCGACCCGGGGCCGTTGACCTACAAGCGCAGCCGGCGCGGCGACCGGGAGATCGACCGCGCTGCCGGTCACGTGGTGCGGGCGCGCGGAGGACAGGTCCGCGACTGGTCGCCGCTCGGAGGCGACGAGCGCCAGTTCGGCTCGCCCGGGTTCGACCTCCCGGTCGGCGTGCTCTCGCGAACCCCACAGGACGAGTTCCCCGGCTATCACTCCTCGGCCGACGACCTCACCCTCGTCCGGCCCGAGCACCTCCAGGACTCGCTGGAGGCCTACCTCGAGGTCCTCGAAATCCTGGAAAGCGGGCTGCCGGCGGGAAACGCGACGTACCTGAACACGAGCCCCAAAGGCGAGCCGCAGCTCGGCAAGCGCGGCCTCTACCGGCCGATCGGCGGCGGGTCGTTCTCGGAGGGCCCGCTCCTCTGGGTGCTGAACCTCTCGGACGGCGAGCACGACCTGGTCGCGATCGCCGAGCGCTCGGGCCTCACCTTCGACGAGGTCCGCGCCGCAGCAGACTCGCTCGTGGAGCACGGCCTGCTCGCCGAGGTCAACCCTTCGTCAGCCAAGTGAGGAGCGCTGCGCGTGCGGCGATCGCGCGCCGCCTCACGGGCTCGGGCATCGCCCAGACAGCGCTCCTGGTCGCGCCGTGCCAGCGGTCCAGGCCGCTGAGAGTCGCGCGTGGCATCAGGCCGGGCCGGAGCCAGAGCGGGACCTCGCGGCGGTCGAGCCGCAGAACGCAGTCCTCTTCGAACAGGAGGCGCGGCAGCAGCCGGGTGTAGGCGTCGTCGCGCACGCGGGCCCACGCTCTCGGATTCCAGGCCTTCGGGCCGAGCGAGTAATGGAGGATCGTGACGGGCTGCCCGTCCAGGGTTGAAGCGAGCGAGCGCGCGTCGGTGATCTCCACGCGGAGCAGATCGTCCGGGTAGGCCTCGCCGTGATCGGGCAGTACCTCGGTCATGTCCTCGGGAAACTCGCTCTGGAGCAGCGCGTTGAGCGCGTCCTGGTCACCGGCCCAGAAGGGCTGGTCGAACTCGGCGAACACCTTCTCGGGGGGGATCAGGCTGCAGGCGTCCCAGAAGCGCTCGAGCAGCTGCGCCCAGCGCGCGACGTCGAAGACGACGAAGCCCGCGTTCAGATACGTCTGCCGGCGAAGCGGGGCTCGTAGCTGGAAAGCCTCGGCCCACTCGGCGAACCAGCGGTGCCTGTGCGACCTGTGGTCGGCGAACAGCAGGATCTTCCCCTCGGAAGCGCGACGGACGAGATCGTCGAGCGGGCGGACGACGACCATGTCGCTGTCCACGAGGACGACCACGCCTCGGGGCTCGAACAGCCGCGGAAAGGGCTTGGCGAGGGTCGGATGGCCCTCGGCCCCGGTCGGCAGGTCGACCACGCTCGCGTGCGGCTCCAGGCGGGCGCGCTGGTCGGGTAGCAGCCCTCGGTCGAGGACGACCAGCTCGCCGGCGTTTCCCGTCAGCCGCAGGGAATTGAGCAACGCAACCGTACCGGGGAAGTATCCGGCGCTGGAGATCGTGTAGAAGGTCGCCACGCTCATGGGGTCGACCCCTATATCGACAGCAACACCAGGATATTCGCTACCCGGGCGCTCGGCGGTTTTCCCGCGATGAGCGAGGGCGCCCAGCGCATCCTCGCCAACACCGTCTACCGCGGTGTGGCCGACCTCGGTTCGAAGGTCGCATCGCTCGCGCTCTATGTCGTCATGGCCCGCGAGCTCGGCGAGAGCCAGTTCGGGGTCTTCACCTTCGGGCTGGCGGTTGCGACCCTCGTCACCGCGCTCGGCGGCTTCGGGCAGGACGCGATCCTCGTGCGAGAGGTGGCCCGCGACCACAAGCGGATCGACCATTACTTCGCCAACACGCTGACCCTGAAGCTCGTGCTTGCGTTGCCGGCGCTCGCGCTCGCGCTGGCAGCCGCGTCCGTGGGGGGAGTCGCGCGGGACACGCGCACGGTGATCGCCCTCCTGGGCATTGCGATCGTCGCGGAGCTCCTCATTACGACGTGCTTCGCCGTCTACCAGGCGTACGAGCGCCTCGTGTACCTGCCGGTCGTCCTGATCACGCAGCGGATCGTCATCGCCGCCGCCGGAATCGCCGCGCTGCTGCTCGGAGCCGACGTCGTCGTCGTTTCCGCGGTCTACCTGGGCGGCGCGCTGCTCGCGCTCGTGCTGGCGCTCGTTCTCGTCTTTCGCAGGGTCGTCCGCCCGCGCCTCGAGGTGAACGTGGGTTTCTGGTGGCCGCTGATGAGGATGGCTGCGCCGGTCGGTCTCGCAGGGGTCTTCGGCACGGTGCTCTTCCGCGTGGACACGGCCATCCTCGCGTGGTTCGAGACTCCGGACGTGGTCGGCAACTACGGTGCGGCCTACCGCCTGTTCGAGGCGGCCTTCTTTCTGAGCTGGGCCGTGGGGACGGCCGTCTACCCGGTCTTCTCGCGGCTGTCGCCGACGAGCGACCCCCCGGTGCGGGTTGTGTTCGACCGCGGGCTGAAGCTCGTGCTGGCGCTCATGCTCCCGCTCGCCGTCGGCGGCGTGATTCTCGGTCGCCCACTGGTGGAGCTGATCTACGGCGCGGACTACGACCGGGCAGGCGAAGCGCTCATCATCCTCTCGCCGGCGATCGCGTTCCACGGGCTCGCGCACGTGGCCGCCCTCCTCCTGGTCTCGCAGAATCGACAGGTCGTGCTGGCCGTGGTTCAGGGGGTGGTGGCGGCACTCAACATCGTGCTGAACTTCCTGCTCATCCCGTGGCTCTCGCTCGAAGGCGCCGCGCTGTCGGCGCTCGTCTCGCAGGTCCTCCTGACGCTCCTCTTCCTCGGCTACGCAACTCGGTCGGCCGGCGGCCTCGACCCTGGGCGAGTCTTCGCGGGCCCCCTGTTGGCGAGCGTGCTCTCGGCGATCGCGATGCTGGTGCTGCGCGACGACCTGTTGCCCGCGATCGCGGCCGGTACCTTGGCGTACGTGCTGGCGCTCGTGATCTTCGAGCGTCTCGCCTACCCGGACGACGCTCAGGCCATCCTCGACTTCGTCAGGCGGCGCTCGTGATCGCTGTCGTCACGGGCGGGAGCCGCGGGATCGGCAAGGTGATCGCGGACGCTTTGCGCGAATCGGGTGCCGCTGTCACCACCCTCGACCGCACGCATGGCGTCGACGTCACGGATCGCGACGCCGTGGAGACTGCCTTCGCCGGGCTCGGCCCGGTCGATCTCCTCGTCAACAACGCGGGCACCATGGACGCGATCGGGCCTGCCTGGCAGGTCGATCCGGACGACTGGCGACGCGACATCGAGACGAGCCTGTTCGGCGCCTTCAACTGCTCGCGGGCCGTCCTGCCGGGAATGGTCGAGCGCGGGGCGGGCCGGATCGTCAACCTGTCGAGCGGCACGGCCACGCGCGCCTATCCGCACGCCTCGGCCTATGCGGCAGCGAAGGCGGCGATCTCCAGCTTCACGCGGTCACTCGCCGCCGAGACGGCCGAGCACGGGATCGCGGTCTTCGCGATCAGCCCCGGGTTCGTCTGGACGGAGATGACCGAGCGGCTACGCGACTCGCCCTGGTTCCCCGGCTTCGGCTCGCCGAACCCGAACGAGCCGGAGCGCGCGGCCGACCTCGTACTGCGATTGGCCTCGGGCGAGCTGGATGCGCTGAGCGGCCGGTATATCCACGTGCAGGACGACATCGACGAGCTGCTCAGCGAGTGAAGTCCGGCCAGGCCCTGTCTTTGTCGGACATCACCCGCGGATCGGCCGGCCACTCGATGCCGAACGCGGGGTCGTCCCAGCGGACGCCGCGCCCGGCCTCGGCCACGTAGGGCGCCGAGATCAGGTAGAGCGCCTCGGTCTCGTCCTCGAGAGTCAGGTAGCCGTGCGCGAGGCCTTCCGGGACGTAGAGCATGCGCCCGGTCACTGCTGAAAGCGGAACGCCGGCCCAGCGCTTGAAGGTCGGCGACTCGGCCCGCAGGTCGACGATCACGTCGTGCAGCGAGCCGCGCACGCAGCGGACGAGCTTGGCCTCGGCATGCGGCTCGTCCTGGTAGTGGAGCCCACGCAATGTCCCCTGCTCCTCGTTGAAGGCAACGCTGATCTGAGGCCAGTACGTCTGGAGATCCAGGGCGCCGAACTCAGCGTCGTCGAAGATCCGTGCGAAGTGGCCGCGCTCGTCCTCGTGCGACTCGACGTCCACGACGTAGGCGCCCGGCAGCTCCAGCTCCGTGAAGATCACTCGCGCCACCTCAGATCGGGGCCGAGCTTTCCTTCCTCGCGCAGCTCCTGAAGCCGCTTGAGCCGCGTGAAGCGCGATCCGTCGAAATCGTCGAACGTGAGGCCGGCGTCGCGATAGGCGGCGTGAAGCTCCTCGGCGCCGTCGCGCGCTCGACGCACCGTCTGGAAGCCCGGCAGCACGCGCCGCAGCTTTCCGAAATCGACCCGGTACGAACGCGGGTCCGGGTCGCTCGAGCCGCCGAACTCGACCGTGCTGCCCGGTACGACGTCCCTCACGATCTCCGCCAGCTCTCGCACCTGATAGTTCTCCTCGGCGTCGCCGACATTGAACGCCTCGCCGTGGATCGTCTCGCGGGGCGCTTCCAGGAGTGCGGCGGTCGCGCGCGAGATGTCCTCGATGTGGACGAGCGGGCGCCAGGGCGTGCCGTCGCTCAAGATCCGGACCGCGCCCGTCGTGAAGGCCCAGCCGACGAGGTTGTTCAGGACGATGTCGAGCCGGAGCCTCGGCGACGCGCCGTAGGCAGTCGCGTTGCGCATGGAGACCGGCGAGAAGTCGCCGTCCGCGAGCTCGGCGAGGGCCTCCTCCGAGCGCACCTTCGATTCCGCGTACGCAGTCAGCGGCTTGAGGGGCGCGTCCTCCGTCACGTGTTCGTCCTCGGAGGCCCCGTACATGCTGCAGGACGACGCGAACACGAAGCGGTTGACGCCGGCCTCCTTGGCCGCCCGGGCCAGCGAGACCGTCGCGCGGAAGTTGATCTCGTAGGTCAGCTCCGGGTCGATGTCGCCGAGGGGGTCGTTGGAGAGCGCGGCGAGATGCACGATCGCGTCGTAGCCGCGCAGGTCCTCCGCCGTCACGTCACGCACGTCACGCTCGAGCGCCGGGATCTCGGCACCCGGGGTTAGGTCACAGCCCCGGTAGAACAGCGTGTCCAGCCCGGTGACGTCATGGCCCGCCGCGGCGAGCAGCGGTGCCGTGACGGAGCCGATGTAGCCGTGGTGGCCGGTGACCAGGACCTTCACTGCGCAGCCCCGAGAGATTCCGGCGTGCCGATATCGACGAACTCGGTGCCGAAGTCCACACCGCGAACGCGGCCCTCGAGCGCGAGCCCGTGGATGTACACGCCCGGCTCATCGTGGTCTCCGAGCCCGCCGAGAACGCCCACGCGTGCGGCGAAGCAGCCCCAGATCAGCCGCGACGGCGGTTGCTCCGGCTTCACGTGCACACCCGTCACGAGCCCGTCCGCCACGGTGACGACATCGGAGCGCGTCAGCTCTTGGCAGCGGAAGAGGCCGAGCGCGATCTCGCCGAGCATCGCCACGAGCTGAGAGAAGCCGTCAGCCGGCTCCCAGATGGAGTCCGGAAACCCGAACAGCACGACGTCGTCCGGCTCGAGCCCGCCCATGCCCAGCGACAGCGACTCGGCAACCGACCCCGGATGCCCCTCTATGACCATCGCGCCGAGCTGCTCGGCCCGTTCCACGACGTCCAGCTTCTCGGGCCGGGTGACGACGCGCAGCTCGTCGCACGGCGCGGCGCGCATGCGGTCGACGAGATAGTCCATGACGGGCCTGCCCCCGACGGGCAGCACCTCCTTGGAGCACGGCAGCGGCTGCAGGCGCGTCGCGTGCCCGGCCGCCGGAATCACGCCGACGACTCTTATCGGTAGCGCTCCAGCCACGCAGGCTCGACTCGCTCGGCCACGAGCCGTCGCCGGAATGCGAACGCGCGCTCGCCGAGCAAGGCGGCCGCCGCGCGGGCGATGTTTCCGGGGCTGCGGTGGACAATTCCGGCGCGGAGGTAGATCCCGGCCGCCTTGGTCGCGCGTCCGGCTCGCAGGTGGCCCATGGCCACCCAGCGCGAGAAGTGCAGGTCCTTTCCCTCGAAGCCGTGCTTCGCCGCCAGGTGGGCGAACTCGGCCTCGACATTCGACTCCTCCGTGAGGCGCATCTGCTGAGGATGCCGGAAGTAGCCGACGAGCGGCTCGGTCGCGGCGGCTGCGGAGCCGGCCGCGGCCAGTCGGAGCCAGAAGTCCCAGTCCGCGAGCTCGTTCAGCTCCGTGTCGAAGCCGCCGCCTTTCCGTGCCACCTCTGTCTTCGCGATGACCGCCGATCCTCCGGCCGGAAGTGCGTTCCGCGTGCGCAGCAGGCTGCCGATCTCCTCGGGGTCCGGCGCGGGCAACGTCTCGATCACGTTCGCATGGTGATCGAGAACGAGCATGGTCGCGTACGCCCAGACCGCATTCCGCGCCTCGGCGGCGTCGAGCTGGCTCCGCAGCTTGCGCGGCGACCACACGTCGTCGTCGTCGAGGAACGCGACCCACTCACCCTGCGCCTCTGCGAGCCCCGTGTTTCGCCCGTGTGCAAGGCCGCGCTGTTCCGGGTGCCGGACGACCCGCACGCGCTCGTCACCGAGCGCCGCCAGCCGCTCGCCCGTCGCGTCGGTGGAAGCGTCGTCCACGACGACCACTTCGAGCTCGACGTCCTCCTGCCCGAGCGCGCTCGCGAGACCGTGCTTCGAGAGGAGCTCCCACCGGTTGCGCGTGGGAATGACGACGGTTACGAGCGGCGAGTGAGGAACCGCGCCAATGTACCTCGGACGAGGGACACCCGAACTGGCGATGGCCGGAGCGGCGCTCGCTTCCGAGACAATTGGCATGGAGCCGCGCCGCCGCACATTCAGTGTGTTTCTCTGCCTGCTCGGCGTGGTTGCGCTGACGCCGGCCGCCGCGGGCGCTCAGACGCCGACGAACGCGCCTCGCGCTCTCGAGTCCAGTTTCGAGCAAGGCCTGTCGGGCTGGCGCGCAGAGGGCGCACGACTGAAACTCATCAATCGTGGACCGCAGGGCCGCGCTGCGCTCGTCACAGCCCAGAAGCGCCGCCCGACGACTTTCTCGGTCTATCGCTCCCGGCCGCTGACCACAGCCGCCGCAGGAACCTTCTACACAGCCGCCGCAGCCGTTCGCGGAACCGGGCGCGGCTTCCGACTCTGCCTCGGAGTCACCGAGAGCGTCGGCACGACGATCGTCGGAGACGCCAAGCGGTGTGCCCGTTCGACCGGCCGCTGGCAACGTCTGGGCGCGCTCGTCTACCAGACGAAGAGCGCCGGCGGCAGTCTCGCGCTTTCGATCTCCAAGCCGCTCTCACTCCGGGGAGGCCAGTTCCGCGTCGACGACGTCCAGCTCGTGCCGTCCGCGTCGAAGCCCAGCCCCGATAAGCGTAAGAACCCGCCGCCGCCGCCGCCGCCGCCACCGCCGCCTCCGCCTCCGCCTCCGCCACCGCCGCCGCCACCGCCACCGCAACCGCCACCACCTCCGCCTCCTCCGCCGCCGCCGCCACCGCCACCGCCACCGCCACCGCCACCGCCTCCGCCACCACCTCCGCCACCTCCGCCTCCGCCGCCTCCTCCGCCACCGCCACCTGCCGGCGGCCCCGCGGTGGGCGCCCAGTTCCATTGCAACTGGGCCGTCTACAACGACGCCGACCGCATCGCCGTGCTCAACCGGCTGCAGGCGGCCGGCGTGACCTGGGTTCGAATCGACACGGCCTGGAACGGCATCGAGGGCGCGTACAAGGGCGAGCGGAACACCTGGCACATCGGCATGGTCGACTTCTGCGTCAACCAGGCCCGAGCGCGCGGCATGAAGGTGCTGCTGACGCTGTGGCTCACACCCGCCTGGGCCAACGGTGGCCAGTCCGACAAGGTTCCCCCGACCAACCCGCAGGACTTCGCCGACTTCGCCCGCTGGGCGGCGGCGCACTGGAGCGGCCGGGTCGACGCCTGGGAAGTCTGGAACGAGCCCGACCAGCCGAACTTCTTCGCCGGCACGCAGGCGCAATATGTCCAGCTCCTGAACGCCGCGTATCCCGGCTTCAAGGTCGGCGATCCCAGCGCCGAGGTCGTCCTCGCAGGCCCGTCCTCGAACGACGACGGCTGGATGCGCCAGATTTACGCGCTCGGCGGCAGGAACTCATTCGACGTCCTCGCCACGCACCCGTACCAGGGCATGGGCGATTACCCGCCCGAGTACCGGGAGGCAGACGGCGGGACGTTCCGCTGGTGGTTCACGCACCTCCCCGTCGTCCGCCAGGTGATGATCCAAAACGGCGACGCCGCCAAGCCGATCTGGTTCACCGAGTTCGGCTGGTCGGCCCACGCGAACTGGCCCGGGATCCAGAACTGGGAGCGCGGCGTCACGCAGGCGCAGCAGGCCGACTTCCTGATCCGAGCGATCCAGTACACGCAGACGAACTACACCTACGTGCCGGTCATGTTCTGGTACAAGGAGCGCGCTGCGCCGGGCTCCACGGACGTGATCCAGAGCGGCTACGGGCTACTCAACGCAGACACGACCCCGCGGCCCGTCTACACCGCGCTGAAGAACTACCTCACCGGCGGGTAACTGCGCTCCCTCTGGGCGACGGACCAGCATCACGGCTCGCGAGGAGCAGCGCCCCGATCATTCCCCAGAGGGCGATGTGCACGACCGAGTTGCCGAGGGTGTAGTCGACGAACCCCTGGAAGAAGACCGTCAGGAGCGCGCCCCCGATTCCGATCACGATCGCGCGGTCGGCCGGGTCCCCGCGCGCCAGCGAAAGACGCGAGGCGACGCGTCCGGCGTTGACGAGCGCAAACGCGAAGAGCAGGATGATCGCCGCCGCCGGCAGCCCCGATTCGGCCGCCCAGTTGAGGAAGAGGTTGTGCGCGTGGAACGCCGCGACCGTGCTCGCCTCCGAGCCTGCGCGCGCGCTCGAGATGATGAAGTTGCCCGGCCCCTGGCCCGTCCAGGGATCCTCCTGGATCTCCCGTCGCGCCTCGCGCCAGATCGAGTCGCGATCGTCGTAGGGGCTCAGCGTGGTGAAGGATTCCGCACGCTGGGTCACGACCTGGACCTGCTCGTTCTTCGGGAAGTAGCTCCACAGGCCCACGAAGACGAGGACCACTGGCAGGCCGATCAAGAGGAGCGTCCGGCGCGCCTCGCGCAGTGTGATGAGCATGAACAGCGCTGCCGCGCCGGCTCCGAGCCACGCGCCGCGGGCGAGTGAGAGCGCGAGCGCGGCGAGGATCAACCCCAGTGCGACGCCGGCCAGCGTTCGCGTCCGGCGGGTCCGGCCCCCGAACAGGAACCCGGCGGCCACCGGGGCCGCCATCGCGGCCAATGCACCCATCTGGTTCGGGTGGTCGAAGGCACCCTGCAGGCGGCCCTTCAGGACAGCCGAGCCCGAATAGGACGACTGCTGGAAGTCAGAACGGCTCGACAGCGCGATGATGGCGAGGATCGTCGTCGACAGGACGAAGCCCCCCAGCAGCACGCGCAGATCCCGCATCCCGCGGCATGACGCGAGGATCACGGAGGCGAAGGTCACCCCGCCCGCGATCGAGACCAGCTGCTTGATCGCCAGCGTCTCGTCGAGCGCCGAGAACATCGAGACGAGCATCCAGGCCATCAGGCCCAGGGGCCAGAAGAGCACCGGCGACCAGGCGAGCGGCGTCTGGCCCATGGCCAGCCGGCGGACGATGACCATCAGCGCGACGATCACCACCGCGGCTTCGGCCGACTGCAGGGTGGCCGCACCGACCGGAGCGCCGGTCGACCCCACGGGGAAGGTCGCGAACACGCCGAGGGGGGCGACGATAGGAGCCGCGAGCACCGCGAGCGCCAGGAGCGGGGCCAGGGGGAGGGCGATGTAGACGGCGACGCTCGCTTCGAAGAGCGTGGCCACTGCGGCCAGGGTCAACCCGAGGAAGATCGAGACGAGGGCGAGCCCCGTGCCCATGCTGATCGACAGAAGGCGCTCGCGCTGGTTCCGCGACAGCCCGAGCGCGTGGCTAAGTGCGGCCGCCATCGGATCCTCCCGCCATGGCGGCTCGGTTCGCCGCCTCTCGATAGCGCTCCTTCATCTCCTCGACGAACCGCGGCAGCGCGAACTGCGTCGCCACCCGTTCCGGGCCGCAACTGGCAAGGCGCGATCGCAAGCCTTCGTCCCCCACGACCTCCAGGATTGCATCCCGCAGCGCGGCCCGGTCCCCTGGCGGGACGAGCACGCCGCAATCCCCGACGAGCTCGGGCAGGCCGCCGTGGTCGTAGCCGACGACCGGCGTGCCGACTGCCATCGCCTCGAGCGCCGCCAGGGGGAATCCCTCGCGCCCCAGCCCGCTCTCGTCGACGATGCTCGGAATCAGGACGGCGTCACACCCACTCATCAGCTCGACGGCGTCGTCCCGATACCCGAGAAACGCGACCGAATCCTCGAGGCCCCGCTCAGCGACCAGCCGTCGGAGCTGGGCTGCGTACTCGAGGTGAGGAGGATGCTCCGCGCCCATGAAGGCCAGGCGGAGGCGCGGCACGCGAACCAGAAGCTCTGGAAGCACCGCGAGAGCCTCCAGGTGACCCTTCGGCGGATCGATGCGCGCCGCGATCGCGGCGACAGCCGTCGGCTCGGGCGGCCCGAGTGCCTCGAGGAGCCGCCGCCGCCCCTCCGGCCGATCGGCCTCGATCTCCCTGAGACCCGTATACACGACCTCCGTCGGGACGCCGGTCCCGGCAAGGGTCTCCAGCACTGCCCCGCTGACCCCCACCACGAGCCTGGCGCGCCGTCCGATGAAGCGCGCGAGTCGCCCGTCCCAGCTGAAGTCGTGCTTGAGCCAGAGCATCGGTGCTCCGGCCAGCGCGCAGACGAGCGCCGCCTTGATCCCGTTCGCGTGCACGAGCACCGGGCGTGTCCGGCGCAGGTGGCGTCGAAGCTTCCAGGCTGAGACCGCCATGCCCGCCCGGCGCGAGGTCGGGATCACATGGACGGGATAGTCCGCAAGCCGCTCGACGAACGGTCCTTCCTCGAGCACGACCACCTCCTGGATCCAGTCCGGCCCCAGTTCCTCGAGGAGCGTGGCGAGATACCCCTCCTCCCCGCCGAGATGAGCGTGCGACGAGACAAAGGTGATCGGAACCGCCTCGCTCACTTCTTCAGCCAGACAGCCACCGCGCCGTCCACGAGCCCGCGTGCGCCCCGCCACTCTCGGTTCACGAGGCGATGCCCGATCAGCGCGAACACGAGCAACACGAACTGCGCGCGTGCGAGCACGGTCTGCGGGAAGTTCTTCCGGAACAGATAGGCACGGTTGACGATCACACGACGCCCGAACGGGCGCGCGTCCTGCGAGCCGAAGCCCAGCTTGCGATGCTCGACGTGGATCTCCGGCAGGTAGCGGATCCGACCGAGCCGCGAGAGCCGGTAGGAGAAGTCCTCGTCCTCTGCGAGCGCATAGCCGCCGAGGTGCTCGTCGAAGCGCACCCGGGCGGCGGCGTCGTAACGCGCGCTCATGAAGCAGCCCTGCATGAACTCGACGTCCCGCGGCTCGTCGAGGGTGCGCAGGTAGCGCGGGTAGCCGTAGCGCGTGAACGTGCCTTCGCGACCGCCGCCGAGGAGCAGTCGGCGCAGCGGCGAGGCGCGGTCACCCACCCGGCCCGAGTCGGGCTCGATCACGCGTCCGGTTGCTCCGACGACGCTCGGGTCGCGATAGACCTCGGCCAGGCGCGCGAACAGGTCCGGCTGGATCGTCACGTCGTCGTCCAGGAAGACGATCACTTCACCGGAGGCGTCATCGATCCCGTAGTTCCGCTGGCGGGTGAGGCTGGGCACGGAGCGCAGGTAGCGCACGACGGGCTCGACCTGCTGGTCGAACGCGGCGACGACCGACTCCGATGAGCCTTCCGGATCGGCGTCGATGACGATCACTTCGTCCGGGCACGGATCGCAGAGCCGAAGGCTCTCGAGGGTCGCGCCGAGGATCTCCTCGCGGCGCATCGTGGGGATGACGACCGAGAACCGCATCAGCGGCCGGGCCTCCGCACGCCGAGCAGCTTGACCGCGAGGCGGAGGGCACCATTGCGTGGCGGGGCGGGCAACCGTGGTGCCTGCAGGGGGCGCCACGGGCCGGGCAGCCAGGTGAAGGCGAGCTCGTAGCCCGCTGCCTCGACGGCCTCCGTCACGCGCTCGTCGTGCAGGCCGTACGGGTATGCGAAGGTGCGACAGGGCCGGCCCGTGAGCTCCTCGACGGCGGCCTTCGACTCGCGCACCTCACGCTCGAGAGCGTCGTCGTCGAGCCGGCGGAGATCGGGGTGCGTCAGCGAGTGCGAGCCGAGCTCCATCCCGGAGGCCGCGAGTGAGCGCGCCTCGGCCTCGTCGAGCAGACGGCCCTTCTCGCCGGCCACCTCCGGATGCTGCATCCGGTAGCGGCCCGGGCAGACGTAGAACGTTCCGCGGACTCCGAGCCGCTCGAGCAGAGGCTGCGCAGTCGTCACCCAGTTGCGGAAGCCGTCGTCGAACGTGAGCACCGCAGTTCGCCCGGGGGGCGGGCCGTCGAGCAGCTCCTCGGCCGTGAGGAATTGATAGCCCCGACCCTGGAGAAAGCGAATGTGCGCCTCGACGTGGCGGGGCGCCGTCAGGAGGCGCGACGTGTCGCCGCCGTTCGGCTCGGCAACACCGTGGTAGACGAGCACGCGTGGCTTCATCGGAGGGCCCGGGCTAGGCGGCGCGCGGCACGGGCCGGCGCGAACCGCATCAGTGGCTCGTACCGGTCGTCGCGCTTCAGCCGCAGGCCGAAGAGCGTGCAGCGGTTGGTCATGTCCTGGCGCGGAAGGTGGTGCGGCGTTTCCCAAGAGCCGAGGCCCATCGCGGCGCAGGCGGCCCGGAACCCTGCGTCGCGGGCGGCGCGCACGGTGTCGGCGCTCGCGCGCCCGTAGGGGTACGCAGCGACCTCGACGGGAGCGCCCAGCTCGCGCTCGAGATCCCGCTTGCTCTGCTCGAGCTCGGACTTGGCCTCCTCGTAGGTAAGAGTGCTCAGGTCAGGGTGGGTCACGGAATGGGCGCCGATCTCGATGCCCGCTCCGTGGAGCGCGCGCAGCTCGTCCGCGGTCACGACCCGGGCCGACGGCGCCGAGCGATGCGGCTTCCCGAGCCAGCCGGAGACGACGAACACGGTCGCGGGAGCATCCAGTTCTGCGAGTAGAGGGGCCAGAGTCTCGTGGTTGTCGGCGAAGCCGTCGTCGAAGGTGAGCGCTACGTGCCCGCTCGCCTGGCCCGCCGCCGCGAGCCGGGCCAGCTCTCCGAAGGAGACGAGACCGTACCCCCACTCGCGCAGCTTCGCGATGTGCCTTCTCAGGTCCTCCGTGCGCACGAACAGCCCGTCTTGATCCTCCCGCAACGGAACGTCCGCCACGGCGTGGTAGGCGAGCGCGAGCGGAGGGAGGGAGCCGTGGGCCATGGGAAAATCGTACGCATGGCCGTTGTCACCGCCGTCATCATCACGCGCAACCGCCGGGACGCTCTGGAGATCGTCCTGCAGCGGCTTCGCGACTTGCCCGTCGAAGAGGTCCTCGTGGTCGACAACGACTCGACCGACGGGACGGCCGACTTCGTTCGTGGACTAGGCGATTCGGTCCGCCTGCTGGAGCCCGGCGGGAACCTCGCGCTCGCCGGGCGCAACCTGGCCGCGGACGAGGCCACCGGCGAGCTCCTGCTGATGCTGGACGACGACGCCTATCCCCTTCCGGGCGCGGTCGAGACCCTCGTCGAGGCCTTCCGCGCCGACCCGAAGCTCGGCGTCGCCGGCGGCTTCGTCCGGGACATCGATCCCGACGGGAACACCCTCCGGGCGACCGAGCTCGGAACCTTCGACTGGCTGCTTCGCGCCGGCCGTGCGGGAGAGCCGGCGGACGGGTTCCCCGCGTTCTCCTTTCCGGAAGGCGCCTGCATGATCCGCCGCAGCGCCTACCTCGAGGTCGGCGGGTTCTTCGAGCCGTACTTCCTGACCTCGTCCGAGATCGACCTCGCAGCGCGCATGCTCGAGCGCGGCTGGGACGTCCGCTACTTCCCTGGCTCGCCCTTCGACCACATGAAGGCCGAGTCGGAGCGGCAGACGGCGGACGTCAACCTCTACTACCGGATCCGGAACCACCTCTGGTACATCTGGCTCCGATTTCCCGCTCCGCTGGCCGTCCGTCGCACCGCTGGGTACCTCGCCTTCGACCTGATCGAATCCACCTACCGCGGTGTGCCGCGCACGTGGGCGCGGGCCGTCCGCGACGCCTGGCGCCAGCGGGACCAGGTCCGCGGCGAGCGACGGCCCCTCCCGCGTGACGTGCTGCGGCGGGCGGAGCTCAACCGCGGCCGGATGCACGTGCGCCTGCTCGCCGGGCAGCTGAAGAAGAAGCTGCGGCCCGGCCGATGAGCGACGGCGCGCGGCGCATCCTCGCCAACACCGGCTACCGCCTGCTCGCGGACGCCGGCTCCAAGATCGCGTCGGTCGCGTTCTTCGTGGTCATGGCCCGGGAGCTCGGTTCGGCGAGCTTCGGCGTCTTCACGTTCGCCCTCTCCTTCGTCATCCTCGCGACGACCCTCGGCAGCTTCGGCCAGGACAGCATCCTGACGCGGGAGGTCGCGCGAGACCGGTCCCTGCTCGACGGCTACTTCGTCAACACGCTCGCGCTGAAGGTCGTGCTCTGCACCGTGTCGCTCGCCCTTGCGATCGGAGCCGCCGTCGCCCTCGGCGTGGACGAGCAGACGAGAAACGTGCTTCTGCTGCTCGGGCCTGCGGTCGCCGTGGAACTGCTGATGACGACCTGCTTCGCGGCCTTCCAGGCCTACGAGCGCATGGAGTTCGTCCCCATCGCCCTGATCTCCCAGCGCACGCTCACCGCCGTCGTGGGGATCGCCGCGCTCCTCGCGGGCGTCGGAGTCGTCGCGGTCTCGGCCGTGTACCTCGCGGGCGCGCTCCTTGGCTTCCTGCTTGCGCTCGCCCTCTTCCTGAGCCGAGTCGCGCGGCCGGCCTTCGAGATCCAGCCCGGCCGCTGGTGGACGCTGATGAGCGCCGCGGCGGCAATCGGCCTGACGAGCGTCTTCGCGGCCGTGCTCTTCCGGGTCGACATGACGATGCTGGCTGCGTTCGAGCCGAACGACGTCGTCGGCGACTACGGCGCGGCCTACCGGCTCCTGGAGGCGACGCTCTTCGTGTCCTGGAGCGTGAGCTCGGCCGTGTTCCCGGTGTTCTCGCGGCTGTCCCTGACGAGCGTGCCCCCGGTCGGGTACGTCTTCGAACGCGGCGTCAAGCTGGGCGTGGCCCTCACGCTGCCGCTCGCCGCCGGCGCGGTCGTGCTCGCCGATCCGGTCGTCAGCACGCTCTACGGCGCGGAATATGCCGAGGCGGCCGACGCGTTGCGGATCCTCGCGCCCGCGATCGCGCTCTATCCGATTTGCTACGTGGCGGGCTCGCTGCTCGTCTCGCAGCACCGCCAGAGGGCGATGCTGGCCGTCTACGGGCTCGTCGCCGCGGAGAACATCCTTGCGAACCTCGTGCTCATCCCCTGGCTGTCGCTCGAGGGCGCAGCGCTCGCGACGTCGAGCTCGCAGGTGCTCGTGACCGTGGCTTTGCTCGCGGTCGCGCGACAGGCCGCCGGCCGTGTGGACTGGACGCGGGTTGCGGCCGGACCGGCCGTCGCAACCGTCGCCGCCGCGCTGGCGATGGTCGTGCTGCGCGACAGCCTGGCGGTTGCGGTCGCCGTGGGCGCCGTCGTGTACCTCGCCGTGCTCTTCGTCTTCGAGCGGTGGCTCTTCCCGGAAGATGCGCGGGCCGTGCTCGACCTGCTGCCGGGACGGGGAGCCGCATGACGCTCCCGCACGAGAGCGAGTGGCGCGAGCTCGCAGCACGAAGCCGGAATGTGTTCGGCACCTGGGAGTGGGCCGACACGTGGTGGCGGCACTTCGGCGAGGGCGGGGAGCTGCGGACGAGGCTGGTGCCCGGCAAGGCGATCCTGCCTCTTTACATCAGGAGTCAGGGGCCGTTCCGGCTGCTGCGCTTCATCGGCCACGGACATGCGGACGAGCTCGGCCCCGTCGCGGGGCCGGAAGACCGGGAGGTGGCAGCAGGTGCCCTGCGCGAAGCGCTGGCAGACGACCGGCATCACCTCTTCCTCGGCGAGGATCTTCCAGCCGGGTGGGGTGACCTGCTCCCCGCGAAGGTCGTCGAAAGGACGAGCAGCCCCGTGCTCGAGCTGACCGAGCCGAGCTGGGACGAGTTCCTCGCCGCGCGCAGCTCGAACTTCCGGGGGCAGATGAGGAAGTACGAGCGGAGGCTCTCCCGCGAGCACGACGCGCAGGTCTGGCTGGCCGACGACCCGGGTCGGCTGGACAGCGCCCTCGACGCCCTCTTCGCGCTGCATCGTGCCCGGTGGCCGGGGAGCCACTGGTTCGCGGCCGCAGAGGCCTTTCATCGCGACTTCGCGGCTCTTGCACTCGAGCGTGGCTGGCTCCGCCTCTGGATCCTCGAGCTCGACGGGCGGCCCGCTGCGGCGTGGTACGGCTTCCGGTTCGAGGGGATCGACTCGTACTACCAGGGCGGACGGGATCCGACCCTGACCCGCGAGCGGCTTGGCCTCGTCCTCACCATCCACACCGTTCGGGAGGCGATCGTAGACGGGATCTCGGAGTACCGGTTCCTCCGCGGCGACGAGCCCTTCAAATACCGGTTCGCCACCTCGGATCCCGGCCTGGAGACGATCGCGGCGCCGCGCGGCCTCATGGGCAGGGCCGCGCTGGCCGTGCGGTCGGCGAGACGGCGCCTAGCGGCGTAGACGGCGCACCAAGCGGCCGGCGTGCTCCAGCGCCGGCCGCGGATCGGTGCGATCCCAGAGGCCGTGCGCGGCGCCGACCGCATAGGGAAGCGATCCCAGGCTTCGGCGGCGGAGGTCGGGCTCGAGCGAGTGGTAGCGCACTCCGATCTTGGCGGCCGCCGGCTGCACGGGGCGGTCGAGCGCGAGGTCTGCCCACATCGCCGGGAGGTCGACGCCGGCCGCGATGGCCAGCGCCATCGAGCCGTAGAACCGTCCGTTGAGGTCGATCAGGACCGGCTCGCCGCCCGGCGGCTGCTGGAACTGGACCTGGGCGATGCCGAACCAGGCGAGATCGACGAGGAGCGCGCTGACCTTCTCCGCCAGCATCGGATCGATCGGCACCGTCTCGGCGCGCACGCTGCCCCCGCCGGGCGAGACGACCGAGGCGCGCTGCTGAAGGGCGGTCACGACGCGGCTCTCGCGGTCGGCCAGCCCCACGTAAGCAACGAGATCGCCTTCGACGTAGGCCTGGACGACAGCCTCGGCGCCGACCGACTCGAGGTACTCGACGCGGGCTGCCGCCTCTTCTCTCGTCGCGGCTACTTCGGGTCGCAGTCGAAGGGGCGAGCCGTCGGACGCCCGGACCGTCGTGTGTCGGGGCTTGACGACGAGCGGCGCCTCGCGGGCGCTGGGAACCGGCAACCCGGCGCGCTGTGCCGCCTCGGCGAGCGCGACCTTGTCGAACGCGCGCGCGACGCCCTCGATGCGGGCCGTACGGGAAGGCCGCGTCCAGCTCGTCTCGGCCCTCCGACAGGACGAGGACTTCCCCGTCGCCGGCTCCGAAGACCAGGTCGTACTCGCCTGCCTGCCGGACGGCAGCCAGGAAGGCGTTGCGATCCTCTTCGGGCGGTGGAACCTCGTGCCACGCGGCGGCGAACCGGGATGCAGCCGCGAACCCGGGTCGCGGCGAGCCGATTCCCACGACCCAGCCCGCTCGGCCCAGCGAGCGAGCCGCGGCGAGCGCCCCGCGCTGCCAGCCGTCTTCGACGATCAGAGCGCGCATAGAGCGCGCATCTTCTCTAGTGGCAGGTCTGCGAGCCGGTGTCGGTGAAGGTCCGGCCGGGAACCGGCAGGAACTGCCAGGTGAAACCGCCCGAGCTGAGGACGAGTCGCAGAACGCCGAACGTGTCGTCGTTCGCAATCTCCTGGCGGGGGTCGGGCGGCGAGACCTCGTGGAAGATGCGGCCGCCGGTGCCCACGACGAACTGGCGGATCCCCCGGGCGGCGTCGGCCGCGCCGGTCGGATTGAGCGGCGACCAGCGCTGGTAGTTGTGCGCGTGGCCGACGAGCAGGAGATCGGCGTTCGCGTCGTACAGAGCCTGGAACAACGGCCGGATCGCAGGTGAGTCGCCGACGACACCGGTGCTGAAACGAGGGTGATGCCAGTACGCGAGCGTGCACCGGTTCGGGTGCGCCGCGAGATCGGCTCGGAGCCAGGCCTCCTGCGGCGACCCCGCCTGGCAGCCCCCGACGAAGGTGCAGTTCGAGTTGAGCACGATCACGTGCCAGGCGCCGAGCTCGTAGCTGTACCAGCCCTGTGTCGGTAGGCCCGCGACGGCGCCCCAGTAGCCGAAGTAACCGTTGGCGTTGCCCGATTGATACTCGTGGTTTCCGGCCGCAGGCTTCGTGCGAGCCTTGAAGCGCCCCCAGGTCGGCTCGTAGTGCAGCGCGAATTCTTCGGCGGATCCGCTCTCGTACGCGAGGTCGCCGAGCGCGGCGACCGTTCCGGGGATCGTGTCTACCAGCGCCGCTGTTTGCTCGTCCCCGTTCGTTGCATCGGCAATGTCGCCGGCCGCGACCAGTGCCTGCGGCGGGGTCGTCTCGGTCGTGACGATCAGCTGCGGACGGCGGCCGCCCTCGCGGCTCGTGAGCGTTGCGCCGCGGCCGGTCAGGACGAGGTTCAACGTGCCGTTTCCGACCACGGCGCGCGTGAGGCTTATCGACACCCAGTTCCTCCTCAGCCGGCCCACTGAGCCGAGGACTCGACCTGTGCGCGGAGCGTTGCGGAAGGTCAGCCCCCGCTCGGTCCAGCGCCCGCCGGTCGTGCGGACCTGGAATCCCCGTCCTGCCGTCTTCGAGTGCACCCTGAGCGTCACCCGCGTGACGGTCCCGCTCACACCATTGACCTGGAAGCGAAGGTAGGTGCGCATGGCGGGCCGCGGGAAGACACGCAGCGTGCGAGCACGCCCGAAGTTACTGCGACGCGCGGCCGAGGTCACATACGCATCGGCCGTGGCTCCAAAGGTCGCCTGCGGTGCTTCTGCCTTGCCGGGAGCGGACAGGGCCTGGCTCCCTCCGGCCAGGAAGGCGAGCAACGCGAGAATGGCAAGCCGGCGCATCAGTCAGACCCCAGGGACTGAGACTCGCGCCTGCACGTCCTTGTTAGCCACGCTCCCGAAGCTGCGGAAAGAGCACGACGTCGCGAATGTTGTCCCGGCCCGCAAGCACCATGGCCAGGCGGTCGATCCCGAGGCCCAGCCCACCTGTAGGCGGCATCCCGTAGGAAAGGGCCTCGACGTAGTCCGAATCGCCAGGCTCCCCGCCCGCCGCTTGCGCCGCGAACCGCTCGGCCTGCTCATCGGGGTCGTTGATCTCGGTGAAGGCGTTCCCGAGCTCGGTACCGCCGACGAAGTACTCGAAGCGTTCGACGACCTGTGCATCGGCCTCGGTCGCACGCGCGAACGGCGAGAGCTCGATCGGGTAGTCGTGAAGGATCGTCGGCTCGATCAGCTCCGGCTCGATGAAGTTCGAGAGCGCGTGGTCGACGAGGTCGGCCCAGGTCTTGTCGGCCGTCGTGTCGACGTCCCGCTCGTCAAGCCGCTTGCGCAGTTCTGCCTCGTCGCGCGTCCACAAGTCGCGTTCTTCGAGCGCGTCGATGAGCTTGAGCCGCTTCCAGGGCGCGGCGAGGTCGACTTCGTGGCCGCGGAAGGTGGCCTTCGTGCCGCCGATCGTCTCGCGAGCAACCGTCTCGACGAGCTCCTCGATGCGCCGCATCGTGTCCTCGTAGTCCGCGTAGGCCTCGTACCACTCGACCATCGTGAACTCAGGCGCGTGCTTATAGGACACGCTCTCGTTGCGGAAGTCCCTGCCGAGCTCGTAGACGCGCTCGAGCCCACCCACGATCAGCCGCTTGAGGTAGAGCTCGGTCGCGATGCGCAGATAGACGTCGGCGTCGAGCTCGTTCGAGTGCGTGACGAACGGCTCGGCGAAGGCACCGCCGTAGCGCGGTTGCAGGATCGGCGTCTCGACCTCGAGGAAGCCTTGCGAGTCGAGGTAGCGGCGGATCGCCGCCACCATGCGGGTGCGCAGCTCGAAGTCGGCCCGCGTCTCGTCGTTCATCAGCAGGTCGAGGTAGCGCTGGCGGTAGCGCGTCTCCGTGTCGGTCACGCCGTGGAAGGTGTCGGGCAGCGGCCGCTTGATCTTGGCGAGGAGCTGGGCTTCCTCGACTGCGAGGGAGGGCTCGCCGCGCCTCGTGCGCGCCGGGATCCCTGCTACGCCGATGAGATCGCCGAGGTCGAGATCGACTGGGCCCGCCCGCTCCTCCTCCCAGAGCAGCTGGATCCGCCCGGAGCGATCGACGAGGTCGAGGAAGACGAGCTTCCCCATATCCCTCCGGGCCATGACCCGGCCGGCCAACCGACGGCGCTCGCCGCCCTCGCTCCCGGGCTCGAGCTGCTCGGCGTCAACGCGTACCGAGGCGATCTCGTCTCGATCCGGAAACCGCTTCGGCATGCCCATGCCGGGCGAGTCTAGGAGGGCCGGAAGAGGTCGAGCGCCTGGTCCGCGATGGTCGCGCCGATCGCGAGGGACGCAGTCGCGCCCGGGGACGGCGCGTTCTTCACGTGCAGGACGCGCTTGGAGCGGGCGAACAGGAAGTCGTCGACGAGCGTGCCGTCCATCCGCACCGCCTGCGCCCGGATTCCCGCCGGTGCCGGCACAACGTCTTTTCGGGACAGTTCGGGAAGGTAGCGGCGCGCGGCACCGACGAAGGCTCGCGGCACGGCGTCGCGGTACACCTCGCCGATCCCGGTGCGCCAGTGCCGGCGCGCAAGGCGCCAGAAAGATCCGGAGCGAAGTGTCCCCCATGCGTCCCGCGCGCCGAACGACGCCTTGCCATAGCGGTCGCGCGAAAGCGCCAGGACGGCGTTCGGGCCGAGCCACACTTCTCCGTCCGGCCGGCGGTTCGCATGCACGCCGAGAAAGGGGAAGCGCGGGTCGGGCACCGGGTAGATGAGCGCGCGGCAGAGCTTTCGGGCCTCGGGCCGCAGCGCGTAGTAGTCACCGCGGAACGGGATGATGGCCGTGCGGTCCTCGTCGTCGAGGCCGCTCGCTTTCACGAGACGATCGGACTGGAGCCCGGCGCACGACACGACCCCGAGCGTCTCGACAGTGCCGCGGGAGGTCTCGACGCGAGCGCTCTCTCCGCTGTCGTCGATCGCACGGACCCCGGCATCCGTGTAGACGTCGCCACCCAGTCCCCGCAGGTCCTCCGCAAGAGCCGCCGCAACGAGCCTGTAGTCGACCAACGCCGTCGTCGGGACGTGTAGGCCGGCCACGCCTACGCAGTGCGGCTCGACCTCGCTGATCTCCTCGGCTGCGAGACGACGCAGACCCGGGACGCCGTTCGCCTCCGCGCGCCGCTGCAGCTCGTCGAGGGCCGGCACCTCGCCGGCATCCGCGGCCACGATCAGCTTCCCGCACTCGTCGTACGGGATCTCCTTCTCGTCGCAGTACGCGCTCAGGAGCAGTCGGCCGGCGGTGCAGAGCTGTGCCTTGAGCGATCCGGGCGGGTAGTAGACGCCCGAGTGGACGACGCAGCTGTTGCGACCGGTCTGGTGCAGCGCGATCGCCTGCTCCTTCTCGAGGACGATGACACGCCGCTCCGGAAGCCTCCGCCCGAGCTCGACGGCGGTCGCCAGCCCGAGGATCCCCGCGCCAACGACAACGACGTCCACGCGGGCAGGCAGCGGGGCCTCGCCCCTGGAAAGGTCGCGCTCGGCTTCTCGAATCAAGGCCGCTTAAGCGGCCTTGATTTCCAGGATCTTGTACTTCAGGGCCTTGCCCTTGGGCGTCGTGACCTCGACGGTCTCGCCCTTCTTCTTGCCCAGGATCGCCTTGCCGACCGGCGACTCGTTCGACAGCTTGTTCGCGTCCGGGTTCGCCTCTGCCGAGCCGACGATGTGGTACTCGACGGTCTCCTTGGCGGAGACATCGCGCAGCTTCACGTGCGACCCGACCGAGACGACGTCCTTCGCGATCTCCTTCTTGGTGATCACGCGCGCGGACAGGAGCCGCTCCTCGAGCATCGCGATCCGGTGCTCGAGCAAGGCCTGCTCGTTCTTGGCGTCGTCGTACTCGGAGTTCTCGGCGATGTCGCCGAACTCGCGCGCAGTGCGAATCCGGTCCGCGACTTCACGCCGCTTGGTGGTCGAAAGATGCTCGATCTCTTCCTTGAGCTTCTTGTAACCCTCCGGAGTGAGGATCACTTCCTTCACAGGTTCCTCCTCGAAAAAAGACGCGCGGCGCAAGGGCGCCGTCGCGGGTCGGCATAGTACCTGTGATCGTGCCAACCGTCAAACACCTCCCGGAGCTACGATTTCGCCCCATATGCAGGTAGATCTGCACCAATCATGGAACGTTGGACCGGTCGATATTCCGAGCCGGTTGGTGCTGGCGCCGATGGCCGGCGTGAGCGTGCAGGCGTTTCGCCGCCAGGGGCGCCGATACGGCGCGGGGCTCGTCTGCTCCGAGATGGTGAGCTGCGCCGGGCTGCACCACAAGAACGAGCGGACGCTGGGTTACCTGCGCATCGCCTCTGACGAGCATCCGCTCGCGGTTCAGATCTTCGGCGCCGACCCGACCGTGATGGCCGAGGCAGCGCGCATGGTCGAGGCTGCCGGAGCCGACCTGGTCGACATCAACTTCGGCTGCCCGGTGCGGAAGGTCACGAAGACCGGAGCAGGCGCGACGCTGCTCGAGGATCCCGATCGCGCGTGCCGGATCGTGGCTGCAGTCGTCGAGGCGGTCGACGTTCCGGTGTCGGTCAAGATGCGGCGGGGGCTCGAGAACGGTTCGCGCGTGTGCCTCGACGTCGGTCCTCGGCTCGTCGACGTCGGCGCCGCGACGCTGACGCTGCACCCGCGCTCCGCCAAGCAGATGTACACGGGCGAGGCCGATCATTCGCTCACAGCCGAGTTCGTCGAACGCGTCGGCGTGCCGGTCATCGCATCGGGCGACATCACGTCGCGGGCGAGAGCGCAGTCCGTGCTGGCCACGACCGGCGCCGCCGCAGTCATGGTCGGACGCGCCGCGCAGGGCAACCCGTGGGTGCTGCGCGAGATCATGGGCGACGACTCGGAGCCGACCCGCGAGGAGGTCGTCGCCGAGCTCATCCTCTTCATGCGCGAGACCGTCCGGGAGCTCGGCGAGCACCGGGCGACGGGCTTCCTGAAGAAGTTCTACAGCTGGTACCTCGGCCGCGGGCGTTTCCCTCGTCCGTTCAAGCAGGAGCTCGTGGAGTTGAAGACGTTCGAGGAGGTCGAGGAGCGCTTGCTCGCAGCGGCGCCCGGCGCTCGCTTCGTCCTGGCGCGTCTCGAAGAAGAACTGCCGCAAGGCGACGAGGTCACGCTGGACCTCCCGATCTCCATCTACGGCGGGGGATAGAGCGGAGAGGGCGGCCGGAGCCGCCCCTCTCGCGACGACTAGCGGACCTCGGTGGCGAGGTCCTGGGCCATCTGGCCCCTCTCCAGCTCGTCCTTCCTTTGCTCTGCCTCCCGCTGGGCCTGCTCCTTGCCCTGCGCGAGGTCCTGCTTGATCTGCTCCTTGTTCTGCTGGCCCTTCAGGTACGCGCCCTCCAGCATCCGGGCCGCCACGTCGCGACCTCCGAGGCCGAAGGCGAGCGCCGAGCCGAGCGCGACCGCACCGAGCAGCAACGTGTAGGTCGTCACGACGATGTCGTGAGCGATCTTCAACTGCTCGAGGATCATGAACGTCGCGATCGTCATGACCAGGATCGGCGCCACCGTGGCGACGACCTTTCCGGTCGGTGTGTCGCCCATGAACTTCGTGGCGAGGGTGGCGACGCCGGCGGCGATCGCTCCCGCAACCAGGAAGATGAGCACTGCGGCGATCACGTTCGGCAGGTACGCGAAGATCGCGCCCACGAACTCGGTCAGGGCGTTGATGCCCAGCACCGAGACGGCCAGCGAGATGGCACCGAGCAAGACTGCCCAGAAGGCCAGCTTCCCGACGAGCCGCGACGGGCTCGAAGTCACCTTCTGAACCCACATGCCGGTCTGACCGGTGGTCACAGTGGTGTCGAGGCCGGCACGTCCGAGGACGCGAGCGACCACATTGCCGATCACCTTGGCGATCAAATAACCGATGATCAGAATCGCGATTGCAGCCAGAAACTCAGGAATGAACGCGAAGAACTCCGTGAGCATCCGCTGGATGCTCTGTGAAATGTCGACGTCGGCTAAGACCATCGACGGACCCCCTTCTCTAGTAGTGAATTGCTCTCAGGTTGGCGCGTTATTCCGAGCCCAGACGATGCGTAAACCTTCGAGCGTGAGGTCGGGATCGACCTTCTCGATCGTCCTTGCGTGCGGCGCGATCAGATCGGCGAGACCGCCCGTCGCGATCACACGCGCCTCGCTCCCCACCTCGGCGCGGATGCGGTCCACGATCCCGTCCACCTGGCCGGCGAAGCCGTAGACGACGCCTGACTGCAGCGCCTGCGTGGTCGTCTTCCCGATCACCGTCTCCGGCTCGACGAAGTCGACCTTCGTCAGCCGCGCCGCCCGTGCGAAGAGCGCCTCCATCGAGATCTCGATCCCCGGCGCGAGCACGCCGCCCACGTACTCCCCGTCGGCCGAGACGACGTCGAAGTTCGTCGACGTGCCGAAGTCGACGACGATGCATGGCGATCCGTACCGGTCCCTTGCGGCCACGGAGTTGGCGATCCGATCGGGCCCCACTTCACGCGGGTCGTCGTACCGGATGGCGATGCCGGTCCGTGCGCCGGGGCCGACGCTCAGTAGGGGCGCTTTCGCCCAGCGCTCAGCGAAGAGCTCGTACTCGCGGATCAACGACGGCACGGTCGAAGAGAGGCAGACCCCCGTGACCTGGTCGAGATCGACGAGGTCGCCGATCAGCGTCCCGAGCTCGTCCCCGGTGCGCGTCGGCTCGGTCGCCACCCGCCACTGCTCGATCAGACGATCGCCGTCGTAGAGCCCGAAGACCGTCTGCGTGTTACCGCAGTCGACGGCGAGCAGCAATTAGCTAGACGTCGTCGTCGGTGCGCAGCGACTCGCCGATCCGCTCGGCGAGCGCCTCGGCGGTCAGCTTCGGCTCTTCGCCCTCGCGGGTCAGCTCTTCCACCGTCACATCGCTCGAGGTGTAGATCTCGGCCTTGGGGACGATCCGCGTGGGGCGGTTCTTGTCCCAGACCCAGACGTCTTCCATTTTCAGGTGGTAGAAGGGGTAGCTCGGCTGGGGCGCGTAGTTCAGGTCGAGCTTGTTGCAGAGATACGTCGCGTCCTGCGTGAGCACGCAGAAGCGGAAGAGGCCGAAGACGTCTGAGTACTCGCGCTTGAGCCGAAGCTCGAGCTCGGCCTCGAATTCGTCGAGCTCGTCGATGTGCGACATAGTGGCCCTCCCGGTGACATTGATGGATGCCCGGGTCGCTAGCACCAAGCCAGGCAAGGACGCAGGGAGCGCTCGGGCTGACCAGCCCGGGCGCGACTGAGGACGCGGCCTGGCGCAGCGTGATAGCGAGCCGGGCGCCACCAGATGTTGCCGGGAGGGCCACGAGATCATTCTAGCTCTGAGAGCAAGGCCTGAATCGGCCCCAGACCTGGGACGACGAGGCCGGGATCGAGCTCGGCGAGCGGCTCGAGCACGAAACGGCGCTCGGCGAGTCGGGGGTGCGGCACGCGCAGGCCTGGTTCGTCGACGATCTCGTCTCCGTAGAGCAGGAGGTCCAGGTCGATCGTCCGCGGGCCATAGCGCTGACCCGTCCGAACGCGTCCAAGCTCCTGCTCCACGGCCAGCAGGCGCTCCAGGAGGGGCTGTGGAGCGAGCTCGGTCGCCAGCCGGATGGCTGCGTTGAGGAAACGCGGCTGGTCGAGCACGCCAACGGGCTCGGTCTCGCGAATCGAGGAAACGGCCTCGACCTCGAGCTCGGGATCGGCCGCGAGGAGCTCGAGCGCGTCGCGGATCGTCAGTTCGCGCTCGCCCAGGTTCGAGCCGATGCCGATGTAAGCCGTATGCATGTTGTGGCTATGTTGTCTTGGTTGAGAGGTTTCGGGGTGACCCTCATCGCTGGATCGGTGGCTGCGCTCGTGTGGTCGGCCTCTGCCACGCCCGCGACGCTCTCGTCGACCGAGCGCGAGGAGCTTCTCGCCCACTCGCACGCCCTGGTGCTCGCCCATGATGCGCGAGCCGCAGCCCAGCTCCGTCGGGCCGGTGGCGTCCGCATCGCCTACAGCCTTCCGGTCTGGCGCCTGACGAGCCGGTCGGCGCTGCGCGTAGCTCCGCTCGCAGACCTCGTCGAGCCGGACCGCTTCATCCCGACCGCCACGCACTTCACCTCCGGAGACCCGCTCGTGCCGAGCCAGTGGTGGATCGCTTCGATCGGCGCGGGCACGGTGGAGCCCCCCGGCCCCGGAAAGCCCGTGACCGTCGTCGACACGGGGGTCGACCTGACCCATCCGGAGTTCGCGGGGCGGCCGTCGACGATCACGCTGAACCCCCAGTCGGTCGTCGGGCAGACCGAGGATCACGGGACGGCAGTCGCGTCCACGATCGCCGCTGTGCCGAATGCGCAGGGGATCGTCGGGGTCTACCCCCAGGCCGCGCTGCAAATCTGGGACGCGAGCCCGGACGGGCCGGGCATCTCGGTGTCGGGCGTCGTCACAGGCATCGACACGGCGCTCCGCCGCGGACCCGGTGTCATCAACCTCAGCCTCGGATCGCTCTCGCGCGATCCGCTGCTCGAGGCGATCGTGGCCGTTGCGTTCGGATCTGGCTCACTGGTCGTGGCGGCCTCGGGGAACGACCGCTTCCACGGCAGCCCGCTCGAGTATCCGGCCAGCCTTCCGCACGTGCTCACCATCGGGGCCATCGACCAGACCGGGCGCCCCGCTTCCTTCTCGAGCGGATCCCCCTACGTCGACCTCGCCGCACCCGGCCAGGCGATCCCGGTGGCGGTGCCGCCGGCGGCCTATGCATCGCACAGCGGAACGAGCTTCGCGACCCCGCTCACAGCCGGCGCCGCCGCGTGGGTCTGGACCGCGCGGCCGACGCTCGGGGTCACGCAGCTGTTCGATCTCATGCGCTCGAGCGCCCAGGACATCGAGGCGCCCGGCTTCGATCCCTTCACGGGCTTCGGGCGGCTCGACATTCCCCGCGCGCTCACTGCCGCGCCCCTCCCTCCCGACCCGAACGAGCCGAACGACGATGTCGACCACATCAAGCCCAAGCGGCTCTTTCGCCAGGGCGATCCGCCGCTGAACTCGCCACGCCGGCTACGGGCAACCCTGCGTGCGCGGCTCGACTTCGGTGAGGACCAGCGCGACGTCTACAGGATCTGGGTCGCCGGTCGCCGGGTGACCGCGATCACGATCTCGCCCACAGCAGACGTCGACCTCGCGTTCTGGGGGCCGCGAACAATCAATGTGTTCGAGAGCGGCAGCCTGCGGCGGCGCGATCTGAAGGCCCTCTCCGAGAAGCCCGGCACGCGCCGAGAGACCGTGCGCGTCCGGAACACGGCGAAGCGCGGCGCGTACTACTACCTCGAGGCCTACCTGGGCTCGTCCCCGCCCGTGCGCCGCGTCGGCGCGGTCAGCTACAAGCTCACGGTCTCGACCGCGGCGATCAAGACCCCGCGCGCTCGGCGATAGCTGCCGAGTACGCGACGGGGAGCCCCGCCGGCCTCGGATCCGGCTTGCGGACGCGGACGCGGACGTGCGCGACGGGGAACCGCTCTGCGATTGCATCTGCGACTGCGCCGGCGAGGGCCTCGATGAGCTGGAACTGCCTGCCGTCCGAGACCTCCTGCACGCAGGCCGCCACCTCGCGGTAGTCGACCGCGTCTTCCAGCCGGTCGGAGAGGGCCGCCTCGGACACCTCGAGCGAGATGTCGTAGAAAAAGGTGCGCCCGTCACGGCGCTCGTCCTCGAGAACACCGTGGCGGCCGAACACCTCGAGGCCTTCCAGCTCGACGATCACGAGGCGGCCTCGGCGACGGTCAGCGCCTCGACGGTCTCGCGGACGTCGTGGACGCGCAGGATCGTCGCTCCTCTGTCGTAGGCCATCACGGCTGCCGCGAGGCTCGCCGACAAGGGGCCGGTGGTCGCCTCGGGATCGCCGAGGATACGCCCGAGCGAGCGCTTGCGCGAGATGCCGACGACGACCGGCCGCCCGAGCGCGACGATCTCGTCGAGCCGCCGCAACAGCTCGAAGTTGTGCTCGACGGTCTTGCCGAACCCGAAGCCGGGATCGAGGCAGATGCGATCCTCGGCCACACCCGCGTCGACGGCGAACTGGAGCCGCTGCTCGAGAAACGCCGCGACCTCGGAGACGACGTCGTCGTACCGTGGGCCGACCTGCATCGTCCGCGGCTCGCCGAGCATGTGCATCAGGCACAGGTAGGCGCCGGACTCGGCGACGACGCCGGCGAGCTCTGGTTCGCCCCGCAACGCGGTCACGTCGTTGACGAGCTCGGCTTCGAGGGCCAGCGCGCGCCGGGCGACGTCGGCCTTGGCCGTGTCGATCGAGACGGGCACGTCGCCCTGCAGCGCCTCGAGCACGGGGACGACGCGTTGCAGCTCGTCGTCCAGCGAGACCGGGCTCGCCCCGGGGCGTGTCGACTCGCCCCCCACGTCGACGATCGCAGCCCCTTCCTCGACCATCCGGCGTGCCGTCGCGATTGCGGTCTCAGGGGCGAGGTTCACGCCGCCGTCAGAGAACGAGTCCGGGGTGACGTTGACCACCCCCATCACGGACGGCCGCGGAAAACGTTCCTCGATCGATGGCCCGCTCATTTCCGAGAGGTTACGACAGGAACAGGGGCCGGCCCGCCCACCGGGCCGGCCCCTGCCTGTACGCGGCTAGCGCCGCTTCTTCGGAGGACGCACGCCGACCTTGAGAGCCTGCGTGCCGACGCCGACGTGGTCGGCGTCGCCGAGCACCTGCGCGACGAAGTGCGCGTCGCGCGTCAGGCGCCAACGGGTGGTGAAGGCGCCGTTCGAGGCAGCGACGGCCGTCTGGGTGCTCCAGCGGCCGGCGGAGAACCGGGCGACCAGGATCTCCTCGCCGCCGTCTGCCGGGGTCAGCTTGCCGCGGACGGCGATGACGCCCGGCTTCTTCAAGCCGCGAGGCCGAGCCGACACCGACAGGACCGATCGCCCGCCTACGTCACCCCGCGTCGTGGTCGCGATCAGGCTGGCTTCGGCGCCGAGCAGTGCGTAGTCGGTCGCACCGCCCGTCCTGATCGACGACACGAGGACCTTGCCGACGAGCTGCGGATGCCAGCTCCGACCGCCGTCGGCCGTGCGGAGCACGAGCCCGCGGTTGCGAAGCAGGCTGAAGGCCGGGATCGCCACGTAGCCCGTTGCCGCGTCCACGAACTCGAGGGAGTACGCGGCGTTGGTGCCGAGCGAGGTGAGCTCGACCCACTTGCGCCCGCCGTTCGACGTCTTCCAGAGCCGGCCTCGGGTGTCGAGCACGAACCCTGCCCGGGCCGTGACGAAGTCGAGATCGCGGACGAGCCGCTTCCGCGGCAGCGCGATCTTCGTCCAGGCGATTCCACCGTCGAGCGAGACCGCGGCACGCTGACCGCCGAAGACGACGACGGCATTGCCGGCGCGATCGGCTGCTGTGAGAAGCGCTCCGCGGACGTCCGGGTCGGCGACCTGCTGGAAGGTCTCACCGCCGTCGGCCGTGCGAGTCACGCCCCGGAATCCGACGAGCAAGAGGCGATCCGGATCGACGGCGTGGAGCGCAGCGAACGGCCCCCGCCCGGAGTTCAGCAGGCTGTAGCTCTGACCGCCGTTGTCCGAGCGCTGGAGCGCCTGGTCAGAGGCCAGGACGTAGAGCCGGTCGCCGGACCCGGCGAGCGCGGTGATCGCAGTGTCGGTCGGCGGGCTGACGTTGGCCCAGCTCTGGCCATGGTCCGTGGTCCTGGCGAGGAGGCCCTGTCGACCACCCGCATAAGCGACTGAGTCGGACACGGCCGCGAGGACACCGAAGTCGCCGGCGATCCGGCTGCCGACGGACGACCAGGTAGCGCCGCCGTCACTCGAGACCTCGGCGCTCCCGAAGACGCCTGCGGCGACGGCCCGGTTCGCTCCGGCGAACGCAACCCCATGCGTCGCGTCGTTCGACGGGACGACCGACGAAAACGTCTCGCCGCCGTCGATCGTCCGCACGAGCTGGTTGCCCTCCGTAGTGATGAGGCACTGGAGCGGGCTACCGCAGCGGATCGTGCGGAAGTTCGCTGCCGGCACGTTGTTGCCCACGGTCTTCCGCGTCCAGGTCGCGCCGCCGTCGATGCTCTTGACGACGGTTCGAGCCGAGCCGACGGCGTAGAGCGTCAGTGCATCGGCACGTTCGATTCCAATGAGCGGTTGCCCCGCGGCACTGCCGACCTGCGTCCAGGACACCCCGCCGTCGGTGGTCCGCTGAATCGACTGACCGACCGTGAAGCACGTCCTGTCAGCCGTGCAGAGGATGTCGTTGGCCCCGCCCGGCACGGCAGTCCGGCGCGAGAAGCTGCGACCGCCGTCCGCAGTGCTGAGGACGCGAGAGTCCGCGAGGAGCAGGTAGCCCGTACTGTCCGTCGGGAACGAGAAGGACGCAACGCCGGCGGGACAGCCGGTGTCGCGAGCCGAGAACGGGAGCCGGATGAAGGTGTCACCACCGTCGTCGGAACGGCGAACGGCACACCCGCCGCCCACGAGCACCTTGTCGGGCGAGCCGCCCGCGAGGCGAACCTTCGTGAGATTGAGCGTGAGGCC
>CAVZFQ010000013.1:0-1552896 GCA_963774625.1 uncultured Actinomycetes bacterium | reverse complement strand
CTGGCGAAATGGATCTGTGCCGCCCGGGCTGCGCTGCTCGCCCCGAGGCCGCGTCCTCAGTCGCCCCAATGCAGAAAAGCATTGAGGCTCCCTGCGTCCTTGCCTCGGAACGACCATCGCACCCCGGCGACGAGTCAATTCCGCCAAACCCTCCTTGCGTCACACGCGTGACATCCGGCGTGAAATTGGGGCATCTGCTCGGACGGCTTGTTGTCACACGCGTGACATCGGAGGTGAAATTAGAGGCATCTGCTCGGACGGTTTGTTGAATCTCCAAGCGGGCTGCCGTTTCCGAGATCCTCTATGTGTCCTGCGGTCGACTCTTTATCACGCTCGCGCTCGCGCTCACCGTTGGCTCGGTCTGTATTCAGCGGCCCTCGCGAGTGGGGGTCGCTACACCGTCGTCGGTGGCACCGCGCGAAATACCGCCGAGGTGAAGAAGGCCCTCGACGCCAGCCGGTTCGACTGGTCGCTCGTGCAGGAGGAGATCACGATCCACGTCGTTCCCGGCAAAGAGGCGTCGTCGACTCCGGGCCACATCTGGCTTTCGCCCGAGCTCCTGTCGTCCGGCACCTTCGCGTGGGGCATCGTGCAGCACGAGTACGCGCACCAGGTCGATTTCTCGCTTCTGGACGGCGCCAAGCGAGGATTCCTGACGGAGCGGCTCCATGCCGCCGGCTGGTGCCACGAAGTGGCCGGCCTTCGCCACGATCGCTACGGCTGCGAACGCTTCGCCTCGACGCTGGCCTGGGCCTCTGGCCCGACGCACGCAATGCGCTGCGCCCTCGCTCCGCCAAGGACGAGGCGGCCGCGATGAAGCCGGCGCCGTTCCGGGCGCTACTGACGAAGCTGATCGGTGCCGCCGACCTCTTCGCGCCCAAGCTGCAAAGCCGCCCCCGTTAACTAGTGAGCGATGGTTCGACTGCGGCGCCGACTGCGGCCTGCTCGGAAGCGGGTCGTCTTCAGCGGCAGCGGGCCGGGCTTGGCAATGAAGAACCCCTGTCCGTAGCCGACCCCGAGCGCCGTGAGGACGTCCACCTCGTCCGAGTGCTCGATCCCCTCCGCGATGATCGTGGCGTCGATCTTCTCGGCGAACGAGATCAGCCCCGCGGCTAGCGCCTGCCGCGAACGGTCGTGCTCGATGCCGTCGATCAGCGTCCGGTCGAGCTTGATGAAGTCGGGTGCGAGACGAAGGATGTGTCGCAGGCTCGCGAAGCCGGCGCCCGCGTCGTCGACGGCGAACCTCACGCCCGGCTTGCGCAGTCGGTCGAAGCCGAGTTCAGTCGCTCGTAGTCGTCGATCCTGGCGTGCTCTGTCACCTCGACGACGACGCGCGTCGGGTCGGATTCTCGAGCACCAGTTTCGGAAGCTCGCCGAGAGGAGAGTCTTCGGCGAGACGTTCACCGAGAGTAGATCTCCGGCGGCAGGCTCGGGAGCGCCGCGAGCGCCACCTTCGCAGCCGCAAGCTCGAGCTCCCGACGAGGCCGACCTCCTCGGCCTCGGCGAACCACGACCGGGCCGGCTGGCGGGCCGTGAAAGCGCGCGAGCGCCTCGGTGCCGACGAGGCTTCCCGCAGGCCGTAGATCGGCTGGAACGCCATGCTGAAACGGCCCTTCCCCTCGAGCGCGCGGCGGATGCGCTTCCGCGGCGCCGCGTCTGTCTCGCTTTGGCGGCCGTCTTGAGCTGCCCGACGAGCTCTCGATGACCTCGCCCGCGACCTCGGCCGAGAGCGTGCCTGGCCTTCGGTGGCGCGGTCGATCGCTTCGACGATCTTGTCGATCTCGTCGCCCTTGACCAAGTAGCCGACCGCCCCGGCTTCGAGCATCTGGAGCACGGTCTCGCGGTCGTCGTGGGCCGTGAACGCGATCACCCGCGTCTCTGGCGAGCATCTCCTGATCCCATGCGCGCGCCGCTCCCCCGCCTGGCATGCGCACGTCGACGAGCGCGACGTCCGGATGCTCGCGCATCGCCGCCTCGACCGCCTCGTCGCGTCTCCGACCGTCGCCCGAGCTCGAGGCTTCGCTCCGACCGGAAGAGAGCTTCGAGCGCGTCGCGGACAGTCGGATCGTCCTCGGCGACGAGCACGCGGAGCCGACGCCGTTCGCTCATGCCGCAGCGGGAGTCGGGCGCGCCGGGGATCCAGAAGTCGACTCGTTCCCTTGCCGGCGCCGGGTCGATGCGCAGCCACCCGCCGGCGAGCGCGGCGCGCTCCTGCATCGCGGTGAGCCCGAGATCGCCCGGCACCGGCTTGAGCTCCTCGGCGAGAACCCGACGCCGTCGTCAATGACGCGGATCATAGCCCTGGTCGTGCTCTCGAGACCGACGGTCCGTTGCGGCATGCGCGTGCTTGCGACGTTGAGCAGCAGCTCCTGTGCGATGCGGTACAGAATCGTTCGCGTCTCCAGCCGCGGCTGTTCCCTCAGGTTGTTCTCGAGCCGGCTGATCGCTCCCTCGCGCTGGGTCTCCTCCAGATACAGCTCGAGCGCCGCCGAAAGCCCCTCGGTGTCGAGCGCAGGCGGGCGCAGCTCGAAGAGCAGGTGTCGAAGTCGCGCGATCGAGACCTGGATCGTCTCCTGGAGCTCCGACAGCAGCTGGAGCTGCTTGGGGTCGTGGAGCTGCGACGCAGGATCTGCAGCCGCATTCCGGCGGCGGTGATCGCCTGGATCGAGTCGTCGTGGATGCCTAGCGCGATCCGCCCCCGCTCCTCCTCGCCTGCCTTCACGAGATGAGCCAACAGCGCGCGCTCCCGCTCGAGAGCGGCCCGCACCTTCACCCCCGTCACGTCCCTCGCGATCGTCGAAGTCGCCACGATCTGCCCGTCCGCGTCCCGGATTCCAGAGATCTTCAGCAGGACGTCGAGCACGACGCCGTCCTTCCGCATCCGCTTCGTCTCGAATTGCTCGACTTCCTCTCCCCGCCGGACCCGCTCCAGGGTTCCGTGAAGATCGTCCGGAAGGTCAGGTGGGTTTAGGAGCGCTATCGAGCGGCCTACCACTTCCTCAGCGGAGTATCCGTACATGCGCTCTGCGCCGCGGTTCCACGTCTCGATCGTTCCCACGAGATCCTTGCTGATGATGGCGTCGTCCGAGAATTCGACGATCGCCGCCAGCTGGGCAGCGACCGCACCCTGACGGCGCTCGCCGATGTCGCGAATGAAGGCGGTCGCGAGACGACCCTGGTCGGTCTCGATCGCCGCCAATGCGATGTGGATCGGAAACTCGCTCTCGTCCTTGCGTCGCCCGACGGTCTGCTCGTTGACGAGGACGGTCGTTCCGCCTTCGTCGACGACGACGCCCCCTGGCGCTGATTCGAGCAGCGCGGAAAAGCGATCCTCCCCCGTCCCGCGCGCGCGCTCGGTCTCGTCCGAGTCGATCGCGCTCAGGGAAATGTCGACCGGGAATTCATCGCCGTTTCTCGGCACCGCCGCGTCGACCAGGTACCCGGCCCGATAGCCGACGTGTCGATCTGGGAAGCGGTCGGGCAGGAGGCGCTCGATCGGCAGTCCGAGCAACTCGTCGCGCGTGTACCCAAAGAGCCGCTCGGTCTCCGCGTTGACGAGTTGCACTGCTCCGTCCTCGCCGACGATCACGACCGCATCGGGAGCCAACTCGACGAGCCCTCGAAAGCGCTCCTCGCTCCTCCGAAGGATGCCTTCCGCCAGCTCGCGCTCGGCCATGTCGCCGACGAGCTCCTCGATCATGCGCGAGATGGCTTCGATGGAGAGGCTCGCCTGGCCGCGGGCAGCGCGGCTCACGGCCTCGAGAATTTCCGTCGGCGAGGTGCCTTTGACGACGTAGCCCACCGCCCCGGCCGACAGCATCTGGATCACGGTCGCCTGGTCGTCCTGGGCCGAGAGGGCGAGCGCCCGCGTCCTCGGCGAGCAATCCTTGGTAGCGCGAACGACCTCGGCTCCACCGCCGGGCATGCGCACGTCGACGAGGGCTACGTCCGGCTTCGTAGTCGCCGCGAGCTCGATGGCCTCGGCCGCACTCCCTGCAGCCCCGACGACCTCCATCCCGTCCTGGCCGGCGACGAGGTCGCACAAGGCGAGCCGGAGAGGCTCTTCATCCTCCGCGATCAAGACTCGCAATACCGTTCCTTCTGGGTGGGTCACCGCAGAGGGGCCCTTCTCGCCGGCCGGGGGCTGGCCTAGGCGTCAGCGTCGCCGGAGAGGCGACCTCCGCGGGAAACGCGACTCCCCTATTTGAGCCGAAAGATTACAGACGTCAATATCGATTACAGCGTATCAATATGGTAGACGTCTGGATCCAGGCCGAAGACCGCATTTCTCCATCGTCACGACTCTTCGTTCGATACGTCCTTAGTCTTGTTTATCGGCCGCCCGCAGCTCGCGAGCGACCTCCTGCGCCACGGCCAGCTTCTCCTTGAGCTGCCCCGGCGGGTTCGCCCGCCAGGCGACCACGGTGTCCGGCATCGACAAGCTGGGGTCGAGTTGGCGCCGGATGACGATCCCGCCGACGTCGCTCACATCCTGGAGCGAGAACGGCCCGAGCGCGACACCGCGTCCATCTGCGGCCGCGAGCATGACGTCGCGCGGGTTCAGTCCGCCGGCTTCTCGGACGGCGGCGAACCCGTAGCCGCCTTCCTCGACCAGCGCGAGCAGGCGATCCTGGAGAGCCGGGTTTGCCGCCCGCGGGAAGATGACGAGGGTCTGCGTGCGCAGGTCGCTCGGACCGAGCACCTGCTTCTCGGCCAGGGGGTGATCAGGAGGCAGAAAGGCCGCGAGCTTCTCGCCTGCGAACAGCGGCTCGGTTTCGATCTGCGCCTCACCGTCGCTCTCGGGGAAGATGCCGAGATCCAGCTCGCTGGCGGCGAGGGCGCGTACCTGCTCGAGGAAGTTCAGGTGCGTCACCTGTACGCGTGTGCTCGGGTCGCGATCGTGCAGCGCGCCCAGGAATCGCAGGAGCGGCTGGATCGGAAGATGTGGCACGCAGCCAATGCGCAGCGGTGACGCCGCTCCCCCGGCGCGCCGCGTCTCAGCGACTGCGGTGTCGAACTCGGCGAGAACCTTGCGCGCCTCGCCGGCCAGGACGCGTCCCGCCTCGGTTGCGCTCACCATCCGGCTCGTCCGTTCGAACAGCTGCACGCCGAGCTCGAGCTCGAGCTTGCGGATTGCCTGCGAGAGCGGAGGCTGCGATATGCGAAGGCGCGCGGCCGCGCGGCCGAAGTGCAACTCCTCGAAGACCGCGAGGAAGTAGCGCAGATGCCTGAGCTCGACTGCCACCGGCGCCGAGCGGTGTGGTTCGGCTCCTGCGGCGGCGTCGGCTGTGTCGTGTTCCTGTGTCCCCAACCCAGTCCTAGTCAGAGCAGCAACAGGCACAGCGCTGCCTCTTGGAAACCGTCGGGCGCCACTATGCAGTGAGAGCCGGGGGGAGTCCAATACCGTCTGTGCATTGGCGAGTTCCTGCGGATCTGAATGGCTACAGACCTGTCTGTATCCATACCAAGAAGAAAATAGCAGAGGACGAACAGGTCTGTACGATTTAGCGATCACCAAACGCCCCGAGGTCCGGAGAACGCGGCCCCGGCTTCCCCCCCGCGATCCTCCGGAGGAGCCGGGCCTCGACACTCGCGAGCGCATCCTCCGCACCGCCTATGAGCTCTTCGTACAAGAAGGGTTCACTGCTGTCGGAGTCGATCGGATCGTCGCCGAGGCCGGGGTCGCCAAAACCTCGTTGTACCGGTACTTCCTGTCGAAGGACGACCTCGTGGTCGCGGTCCTGGAGCGTCACGAGGCGCTTTGGATCGATGGCCTGCTCAGATCCGAGTCCGCTCACAGAGCGCCGAAGCCTGAAGATCGCCTTGCCGCCCTGGTCGACGTCTTCCACGAGTGGCTCCAAGACGAAGGCTACGCGGGATGCCTGTTCATCAACTCGGTGCTCGAGGTCCACGACCGCTCGCCTGCGATACGGGAGGCGTCTCTCGCGGCCATTGCACGCGTCTATGAGCTCCTTTGGCGGCTCGGCCAGGAGGCGGGCTTGGCAGAAGGGCCGACTCTCGCGCACCAACTCCAACTCCTCTTCCGCGGCTCGATCGTCGCCGCACGCGAAGGCAATTTCGTCGCAGTCAACGAGGGGCGGCTGCTTGCGCTGCGGCTCCTCGAGGAGCACCGCGCGACCTAAACCGATTGCGACACGACGTGGGCCTCGAGAGCCGTGAATATTAGTGTAGGCACCCAGCCCTGCCTAAGCTTTTTGCGGCCCTCCCCGGCGACGAGAATGGAGTAGACGTGCAGTACCGCTGCGTCATCGCTGACGATCACCCGGCGATCATCGACGCTGTCTCGCGATATCTCGCCGACGTCGACGACGTCGAGATCGTCGCGCAGGCGCAGGACGGCGACGAGGCGTTGCGGCTGATCGCGGAGCACGCGCCGGACGTTGCGATCGTGGACATCCGCATGCCGGGCGTAGGCGGGATCGACATCGCTCGAAAGCTCAGCGACGAAGGGTCGGCGACCGCGGTCATCCTCTACACCGGCCACGGCGAGCGCTCGCTCCTGCTGGAGGCCCTCGACGCCGGTGCCCGCGGGTTCCTCGTCAAGGAGGCGCCGCTCGACGACCTGGCGCGGGCGATTCGAACCATTGGTGGCGGCGGCACCTACGTCGACCCGGCTCTGGCGGGAGTTCTTGCCGGGCCGCAAGCCGCCGAGCGCCTCCCCACCGTGACCAAGCGCGAACGGGAGATCCTTCGGCTCCTCGCAGACGGCATGCGCAACGAGGAGGTCGCTCAGCAACTTTCGATCTCGCCGCTGACCGTTCGGACGCATGTCAAGAACGCCATGCAGAAGCTCGAGGCGGATACCCGCACCGAGGCGGTGGCGAAAGCCCTGCGTGACTCGCTGATCGCGTAAGACGCCATCCTGCAAAGAGAGGATCCTTCGCGTCGGTAAAGCGCGATCGTCCCGCGGGACAGGCGTGACGATCCTAAGAGCATGGCCGATCTCAGTACCGGCCGGCAGCGGCAGGCTCTTGCCTGCGTGCTTGCCGACGACCACGATCAGCTCCTCGCTGCGTGCGAGAGCCTGCTTCTGAGCGAGGGCGTTCGCGTGCTCGGCAAGGCGAAGACGGGCCAAGGGGCCCTGAAAATCCTCGAGGAGCAGCCGATGACGGCCGTCGTGGTCGATCTTCGACTGCCCGACTTGAACGGCCTCGAGGTTGCACGTCGGGTGTCCGAGATCGCCCGCATGAAGACGGCAGTCATCATCTACACGAGCTACGCGGACGACAAGATGGTCGGCGAGGCGCTGGACGCCGGCGCCCGCGCCGTCGTCCTCAAGGACGGCTCGTCTGACAACCTCCTGACCGCGATGGCCGCAGTCGCCGCGGGCGAGATCTTCATCGACCCGCAGCTCCGACGCGAGGGAGAGGAGACACCGGCATGAGCCGGGTTTCTGCATCGAGCGCTTGGCGCGAAGGTCGCCTCTGGAAGGGGTACTCACTCGTGGCGCTCGCGCTAGCGATGGCCTACTTCGTTCTCGGCGACAACACCGACGCACAGAGTGCGATCTATGGCCTGCTAGGCGCCGCGGCCCCGGTTGCGATTCTCGTCGGAGTCCGACACCACCGGCCGGAGCAATACCGCCATTGGCTGCTCCTCGCGGGCGGCCTCGTGCTCTGGTGCGTAGGCGATACGTACTGGAATTTCTACGTCTGGGTCCTTGGAAAGCAGGCGCCGTATCCGTCGTTCGCGGACCTCGCCTACCTCTGCGCCTATCCCCTTCTCATCGGGGGCGTCCTCTTGTGGTCCCGCGGCGGGAGCCGACCCCGCGTCGGAGACTTGCTGGACGCCGCCATCGTCGCGCTGGGGGCCGGCGTCGTCTCCATGATCTTCCTGCTGGAGCCGCTGCTGTCGACATCGGACTCGACGTTCCTGAAAGTCATCGCAGGCGGCATTCCGGTACTGGACGTCGTGCTGCTGATCGCACTCACGCAACTCCTGTTCCGAGGCCGGATGACGAACTTCGCGCTGCGGGCGTTCATGGTCGGCGGGGTTGGGCTCCTGGTCGCCGATGCCGCCTACAGCTACCTCGGCCTGAAGGGTCTGTACACGGTCGGCATGACCATCGACGCAGGCTGGCTGGCCTGTTACGCGCTCTGGGGAACCGCGGCGCTCCATCCCTCGATGGCTCGGATTGAAGCGCTGAAAGAGAACGAGCGTGTCGGACTGTCGACATGGCGGATCGGCGCACTTCTTCTCGCTCTACTCGTCGCTCCGAGCGTGTTGATCGCGCAGGCGGCGGCCGGTCAAAGCGTCGAGGTCGAGGCGATCGGGTTGGTCATCATCGCCACGATGCTGCTGGTCAGCTGGCGTGTCTGGATCCTTCAGCGCGATAGCACGAAGTCGCAAGCCGCTCTCGCCCAGGCGAACGAGAAAATGGGCCTGGCGCACCATGTGGCAGGCATCAGCACCTGGAACATGGACCTCGTGACGGGCCGGTTGTGGGTCTCGCACGACCTCGCCATGTTGATCAAGGGTTCCTCCGGCGCAGATGTGACGCTCCAGGATTGGGTCTCGTTCGTCCATCCCGGCGATCGCAACCGGGTCACGAAAAGCTTCGAGCGAGCGCGCGCGAGCGGCGGCGATTTCGAGTACGAGTACCGGTTCCGCTCTCCGAACGGCACAGAGGGCTGGCACTTCTCTCGCGGGCGAGTCTTTCTGGAAGAGACTGGGGCCCCGCGCGCCTACGGCGTCGTCGTCGACATCACTCTCCGTCGCTGGATGGAAGAACAGCTCCAGCGCAGCGAGGAAGGGATGAGGCTAGCGCAGGAGGTCGGCAGTATTGGCACCTGGGACACCGACCTTCAGACAGGCGAGACGACCTGGTCGCAGAATCTGCGCCGGATCGCCGGCGTGGACGAAGACGTGGTCGGAAACCACGACCTGTTCCTCTCACTCGTCCATCCCGACGACCGCGCCGGACTGGACGCGGCCATGATTGCGGCCGAGGACAACACCGGCCATCCCGAGTTCGAGTATCGGTTGGTCCGCCCGGACGGCGAGGTTCGTTGGCTCCTCAGCAGAGGAGATGCCGTGGCAGGTCCGGACGGCAAGGCGACGCGCTTCCTCGGCGTCGCCGTCGACATCACACACCGTCATGCGATGGAAGAGCGGCTCGCGCACAGCGAGGAGCGGCTGCAACTGGCGCAAGAGCTCGGCGGCGTCGGGACCTGGGACACAGACCTCCAGACAGGCGAAACGACCTGGTCGAAGAACCTGCGCCGGCTCTCTGGAGTGGACGATGACATGGAAGGATCGGACGAGTCGTTCATGGCGCTCGTCTATCCCGACGATCGCGCAGGGCTCCAAGCGGCGATGGCTACGGCCGTGGCCAACGGCGACCACTTCGAGTTCGAGTACCGCCTGGTCCGGCCGAACGACGGCGAGCTGCGCTGGATGCTCACCAGAGGAGATGCCGTTCGAGGGCCGGACGGCCATTCGACCCGCTTCCTCGGCGTTGCCGTCGACATCACCGACCGGCATCTGGCGGAGGAGCACCGGACCAAGCTCGAGCACCAACTGCGACAGGCCCACAAGCTCGAGGCCGTCGGGCGGCTCGCGGGCGGGGTCGCGCATGACTTCAACAACATCTTGCTAGCCATCCGAGGCAACGGCGAGCTCGCGATCGACGCGCTGAAGCACGGCGACAACGCCGTCGAAGAGGTCGAGGAAATGGTCGCGGCCTCCGAGCGCGCGGCGGCTCTTACTGCGCAGCTCCTTGCTTTCAGCCGCCAGCAGGTGCTCCAGCCCGAGGTCCTCGACCTGAACGAGGTCGTCCATGACATGGACAAGCTCCTACGGCGGATGATCGGCGAAGACGTCGAGCTCCACTCCGTCGTGGCGGATAAGCCCGTGCACCTCAGCGCCGACCGCAGCCAGGTCGAACAGGTGATCGCGAACCTGGCCGTGAACGCGCGCGACGCGATGCCAGGCGGTGGCCAGCTCACGCTCGAGGTGACGACGACCGAGATCGGGTCGGAGGAGGAGATCGACCTCGTCCCGGGCCGCTACGCGATGCTCACCGTCAGCGACACCGGTCGCGGAATGGACGCCGAGACCCTCGCGAAGATCTTCGAGCCCTTCTTCACCACCAAGGACGATGGATCCGGGTTCGGGCTGCCGACGGTGCACGGCATCGTCGTACAGAGCGGCGGCTCGATCTGGGTGTACAGCGAGGTAGACCACGGGACGACGTTCAAGGTCTTTCTCCCGCTCGCCGAGCAGGCACAGCCCCTCGAATCGAGAAAGCCCGACCGAGCGGCAAGCATCACCCAGAGCTCAGGCGAGACGATTCTGCTGGTCGAGGACGACCCGCACGTGCAGCGGATCGTCCGCAACATCCTCCATAAGTCGCGCTATCGCGTCCTCCCTGCCAACGGCGGCGAGGAAGCGCTCGAGCTGGCCAAAGTCGAGAACGGCACGATCGACCTGCTCTTGAGCGATCTCGTCATGCCCGGCACGAGCGGACGCCAGCTCGCCGAGCAGATCCAGGCAATCCGACCCGACATCGCGATCCTGTACATGTCCGGCTACACGGACGACGCCGTGGTCCGTCGCGGTGTGCTCGACGCGGGCATGGCCTTCATCCAGAAGCCCTTCGGCGCGGAGCAGCTCGCGCTCCGCATTCGCGAAGTCCTCGACGCCCACAGCGACCAACCGGCGGCGGCCGCATGAGCGCCACGAGCCAGAACCAGCCCCGAATCTTGATCGTCGACGACGACGAGACCGTACGGTCGATGCTGACGCGCATGCTCGGCCGCAACGGTTACGAATGCGAGTCGGCCGGGAACGGAGCTGAAGCTCGCGAAGCGCTGGCGAACGCGTCCTTCGATCTCGCTTTGTGCGACCTGAACATGCCGGGCGAGTCCGGCCTCGAGCTCGTCGAGCACGTTGCCTCTGCGCACCCCGAGACGGCGACGATCATGGTCACCGGCGCCGACGACTCGGAGATCGCCGAGAAAGCGCTCGCCCTCGGCACGTACGGCTACGTCATCAAGCCCTTCTACAACACCGAGCTCCTCATCAACATCGCGAACGCGCTCCGGCGCCGTGGCCTGGAGCTCGAGAGCCGCAAGCACACCGTGTTGCTCGAGACCGCAGTCCGCGAGCGCACCGCCGAGCTCGAGACGACGGTGCAGGCCCTGAGTCGAGCCGAGGATGACTTGCGCCAGTCCCAGAAGGAGACCATCAACCGGCTCTCCCGCGCGGCCGAGTTCCGCGACGGCGACGCCGGGCCACACATCGAGAGCATGAGTCACTACTGCTATCTGCTGGCCCAACGGCTCGGGGTCGATCGCGACTGGTGCGAGGTGATCTACCTGGCAAGCCCGTTGCACGACGTCGGCAAGATCGGGATTCCGGATCGCATCCTTCTGAAGCCCGGGCCGCTCGACCTCGAAGAGCGCGCGATCGTGCAGACGCATGCCGAGATCGGCTACCGCATGCTGGCCGGGTCCGGCGGCGAGATGCTCGAGCTCGCGGCTGAAATCGCCTGGACCCATCATGAGCACTTCGACGGCGGCGGCTACCCGCGGGGCCTCGCCGGAGAAGACATTCCGGTCGAGGGTCGGATCGCGGCGGTGGCCGACGTCTTCGACGCGATGACCAGCGACCGGGTCTACCGGCCGGCCTTCACGGTCGAGCATGCGATCGCGGAAATGCGCGTGCTGCGTGGCATCCAGTTCGACCCCGCCATGCTCGACGTGTTCCTCGACTCCCTCGACGAGATGCTCGAGGTGAGGGCCCTGTACACGACGCGCAATTCGACCAAACCGCCAACGGAGCTCGTCGGAGGCGCGACGTGAGCGAGCCGACGACCGTGCTCCTCGCCGACGATCATCCCGGCATCCTCGACGCCGTCTCGAAATACCTCGAACGGGACGGACTCAATGTCGTCGGGCGCGCCAAGGACGGCCCGGAGGCTCTGAAGCTCATCGAGCAGGAGCAGCCGGCCGTTGCGCTGCTCGACATCCAGATGCCGGGCGCGAACGGGATCGAGGTCACCCGACTTGCAGCTCGGAGCTCTCCACAGACCGCGGTCGTCCTGTTCAGCGGCTACGGCGACCGCGCGCAGGTCGTCGAGGCGCTCGACGCAGGTGCCCGCGGGTTCCTGATGAAGAATGCGGCCCTCGCGGAGGTGTTACGCGCGATTCAGGTCGTGTCGAGAGGGGGAACGTACGTCGACGCGACGCTCACCGCGACGTCGGACGCTCCTGACGCGGCTCCCGAGCTCACGCAGCGCGACCGCGATGTGCTGCGACTGCTGGCACGCGGCGAAGGCTACGAGGAGATCGGCGCCGCCCTGTTCATCTCCACCGCGGCCGTGCGCAAGCTCATGGGCAGGATCAAGGCGAAGCTCGGGGTAGCGACGCCGACCGAGGCCGTAGCGGTCGCGCTACGCCAGTCGCTCATTACGTAGGCCGACCGTAGTGCCGGGGGCGGGACTCGAACCCGCACGCCCCCTCGGGGGACACCTGATTTTAAGTCGCCCCTGTTGATCTCGGCCTATCTCGGTCGGTCTGAGTTTTTCCTGCTTACCAGGCCTATCCGTCGTTCTGATCGTCGACGGTATCTCGGCCTATCTCGGCGGGTCTCGCTGCCACCTTGATGCCACCCTGGCGAACCTCTGGACCGCTTGCGCCCTTGTCTATCTGCGGCCGAGCACCAGGTTCACCCTGCTGCCGCGTGCGAGCCTCCTGCCCGGCCTCGGGCTCTGGGCGATCACGCGGCCCACCCGCCTGGAGCGAGCACGGCGGATGCGACCGACGGAGCAGTGTCTCGCGCGGATCCGCGTGCGGGCCTGGCGAAGCCTCAAGCCGATCACCCGCGGCACAACGCACCGGACGCGAGGAGGTGGAGGTGGAGGTGGAGGTGGAGGTGGAGGTGGAGGTGGAGGTGGAGAGTGGAGGTGGCGGTGGTGGCCGGCGGCGGTGGCGGAGGTGGCGGTGGCGGGGGCGGTGGCTGCGGAGGTGGAGGTGGTGGAGGGGGCGGTGGTGGCGGTGGCGGGGGCACGCCGTCGTCGAAGAAGCGGAGGAAGGCCCGGTTGGTGCCGCCGTACTCCGGAGCGACTCGCTCGTACGAGATCGCCACGCGGCCCTCCGATCCGGCAGTCGCGGCCGGAGCGGTCTCGTGCGTCGGACTCGTCGCGATCGGCACTGCTTCTCCGTCGAGCACGGTGCCGTCCGGGCTGACGCGCGCGCCGTAGATGTCGGAGGGCGTTTTCAAGCGGTAGTTCTCCCAGGCGACCACGTAGTTGGCACCGTCGAAGGCGACGCTCGGCGCGCCGGCCTGTTCGGTCGAGACCTGGATCGGGCTCTCGTCGAGCAGGGTGCCGTTCTGGCTGATGCGCTTGCCATGGATGATCTGCCTGTCATTGATGTCGAGGCCGACCCAGACGACGAGGTAGTTCGTGCCGTCGAAGGCGACGCTCGGCGCGACGGCGTACCCGGTCGTGATCGGAATCCCGTCCGAGTCGAGGACCGCGCCGTTGCTGACGCGAGCTCCGTAGATGCCTCCGCCGGGGCGCCAGTCCCTCCAAACCACAAGTGTGTTCTCGCCGCCGGGCGCGATCGCTGGAGTCTCCTGGTTCTGCGGCACGATGATCTCGAAGCCGCCGAGCAGCGCCCCGGAGGGGCTGATCCGGCGGCCGCCGATGTTCTCGAAGCCGTCCGGCCAGTCGTGTTCTACGTGCCAGACGACTTGGTAGTTCGTGCCGTCGAAGGCGACGCTCGGCTCGACCTGCCAGGTGTGGGGGTCCGAGACCGTAATCGTGATCCCAGCCGGATCGAGCACGACGCCGGCCTGGTTGACGCGCGCCCCCTTGATCTGCGGGAAGCCACCGAAGCCACCGGTCTCCCACACGACGAGGTAGTTCGTGCCGTCGAAGGCGACGCTCGACGCATACCCGGACCCGATATCGATCCCGGGCCCGTCCAGGTGAGAACCGAACTGGCTGACGCGCGCTGCGCGAAGGGACCCCGGCCCACCACGGAGGGATCCCGAGGTTCCGTCGTACCCGGCCCAGGCGGCGACGTAGTTCGTGCCGTCGAAGGCGACGCTCGGGCCGGCCTGGTAGCTCGTGGAAGGGTTCGAGACCGGGTACTCGGGGCTGACCACAGGGTCGACGTGCTCAACCGTCTCGAGCACGACGGCGGCATCGATCGCGGGCCACGCCTGTGCGAGCGAAGGCCTGCCCTTGCCCGCAGGCATCGCCGAGCTCGCAAGTCCGAGCGCGAGTGCCGCAACGGCGAGAGTGAGCACCGCCGCCGCCCTGGGCCGATCAGCTCGCGGGCGGGCCATCCTAGAGTCGATTATCCGCCTTCGTCTCCGGTCGGCCAAGGAGGCCCGCTCCCGACATGCCGGGGGCGGGACTCGAACCCGCACGCCCCCTCGGGGGACACCTGATTTTAAGTCAGGCGCGTATAGCCAGTTTCGCCACCCCGGCGGGGCGAGCGTAGCTAGTTGGCTGTGCCTGGAGCCAGGTCGCTGACGCGGCGTGCTTCCGGCCCTTTGGCCCGAAAGGCGTCCCGGAAAGTCTCGAAGGCGCCCTGGTCGAACGTGCTGCACTTGGCGCTGTGCGTCCAGGCCGTGAATGCGATCGTCTTGCCGAGGCGCGGGAGCGGCGCGAGCACGAGACCGTTCGGATCGGACTGGTACTCCTCGCGCAGCTGGTCCACGGTCGCCTGAGGCACGTCCTTGCCGTACTGGATGACGATCCCGCCGTGCTCGAGGTTGTGGACGACCCGCTCCTGCTCGATCGGCGCGTCATAAGCGCTCCAGACCACCGGGACCGCGTAGTGGTTCCCGCTCGTGGGCGGGAAGTCCTTGTACTTGACCGCCATTCCGTCGCGGACGTGCTCGCGCCCTTGGGCCTTGGTCGTCTGGTACGTGCAGCCGGCTGCCCGCATCGCTTCGGCGACCTGCTGCGAGTCGTCTCCGCCCCGCTGGCTGAGCCAGACCAGGACGCCGCCGAGCATGACGAGGCCGAGGAGCCCGATCGCGGCGAGGATCATCAGCGCGCGGCGGCTGTCCTCCGGGTCCCGGGGATCCACCCTCCTCGTCGGTGCCTGCACCGGCCGCCGCGGAGGCGGCGGCGTACGCGCTTTCCTGGCCAAAGCCCGGCGCAGGGTACCAGCGAGGGCCGGCCCTATACTCCCCCTCCCCAACGAATCAGGAGAAAACAACATGGGTTTCCTCGACAAGCTCCTCGGACGCGGAAAGCAAGCAGCAGGCGACATGGCCGGAAGCGACGAGATGAAGCACGAAGGCATGCACCAGGAGAAGGAAGGCATGGCCGAAGACCGCGCCGCCATGCACGAAGACCACGCGCAGGAAGCGCGTGAAGATGCGGCCGAGCACCGGGTGGAGCGCGACAGCTAGCTAGCTCCCAGCGCGCGGGCCCAGCGCGGCCCGCGCGTCCGCTCCGTCCGACCCGGTCCCTATCGTTTAGCGGTCCATGACGACCGCACTGCTCGCAGTACTCCTCATCGCCGGCCTCGGCGGGCTCGCCCTGCTCTTGCGGAGCGTGTTCGACCAGCGCCTGACGGGCATGGAGGACAAGCTCGATCGCAGGCTCGGCGACCTCGACACGCGTGTGAACGGCCGCCTCGAGGGCCTCGACGGCCGCTTGCTGACGAGTCAGCAGAGCGCGGGCCAGACCGCCTCCAACATCGCCGAGAAGCTCGGGCGCATGGAGGGAGCTACGGCCCAGATGCTGGCGCGCGCAAACGACCTGGCCAAGCTCGAGCAGGCTTTGCGCCCGCCCAAGTCGCGCGGCGGGTTCGGCGAGCTGCTGCTCGGCAACCTGCTCCAGGACCGGCTCCCGCAGGACGCCTACCAGCTCCAGTACACGTTCCGAGACGGCGAGCGCGTCGATGCCGTGATCAAGGTCGAGAAGCTCGTCCCCGTCGACGCCAAGTTCCCGCTCGACAACTTCGAGCGGCTGGTCGAGGCCGGCGACGACGACTCGCGCGCGCTGCACGAGAAGGCGTTTGCACGTGACCTGAAGGGGCACGTCGACGCGATCTCGCAGAAGTACATCCGGCCGTCGGAGAACACCTTCGACTTCGCCCTCATGTACTTGCCCTCCGAGTCCGTGTACTACGAGCTCGTCTGCGGCAAGACCGGCGAGCTCCTCAAGTACGCGCACTCCAAGCGTGTTTTCCCGGTCTCGCCGACCACGTTCACGTCCCAGCTACAGGTGATCGTGCTGGGGCTCAAGGGCCTCCAGATCGAGCAGCACGCCGAGGAAGTGATGGCCTACGTCTCGCAGCTGGCGAAGGACTTCGAGCGCTTCCGCACCGACTTCGAGGTCGTCGGCAAGCACATCGGGAACGCACAGTCGAAGTACGGAGAGGCCGACCGCCGGCTGGAGCGGCTCGGCACGCGGCTCGAACGGGCTACGGACTGGGACGACGCGACCGTGGTGGAGCCCGCCGAGACCGCTCACGAGCTCCCCCGCGCGGTCGACGCGGCCTAGCTCACCGCAGCAGGCTCCTCTTCCTTGAGGTAGCGGATCAGCCCGCCTGCGACGACGATCTCGCGCTCCCGCGGCAGCAGATCGTGGGTCAGGGTTATCTCCCCGACACCTTCGATGTCCGTCGGCAGCTCGTCCGCGCCCTCCGCGATCTCGCGCAGGCCCGAGACCCGCCACGTCTGCCCGAGCCCGGCCTTGTCGTAGTCGTTCTGGTCCTTGAAGACGAGGGGCACGATCCCCTGCGCGATCAGGTTGCGCCGGTGGATGCGCGCGAAGCTCTTGGCGATGACGGCGCGCACGCCCAGCTGTGCAGGGGCTAGCGCCGCGTGCTCGCGGCTGGAGCCCTGGCCGTAGTTGTCGCCGGCGACGATGAAGCCTCCGCCCCACTCCTTCGCGCGGCGCGGAAACTCCGGGTCGCGATGCTGGAAAGTGAACTCTGCGATCGCGGGCACGTTGGAGCGGAAGGCCATCACGGTCGCCCCGTCCGGAGAGAGGTCGCCGGTCGAGATGTCGTCCGGCGCGACGATCAGCACCTTCATCTCCAGGGTGTCCGGCAGTTCCTTCGGCTCCGGCGGCGGCTTGATGTTCGGCCCACGAGGGACTTCGATCGACTCGGCCTCTTCTGCCGGCACGGGCTCGAGGATGTGCGCCTGAACGACGGCCGGGCGCGCCTCCGGACGCTCAGGCATCTCCGGCACGTCCAGCTCCCGCGGATCCGCGATCTCGCCCTTCAGCATCGAGGCCGCGGCCACCGCGGGGGAGCAGAGGTAGACCTTGTCGTCGGCGGTGCCGCTTCGCCCCGGGAAGTTGCGGTTGAAAGTGCGCAGCGAGTTCGCTCCCGATGGCGGTGCCTGCCCCATCCCGACGCACGGCCCGCACGCGGGCTCCAGCATCCGGATCCCGGCCATCAGCAGGTCGACGTACGTACCGGAGCGCGTGATCTGGTCGAGAATCTGCCGCGAGCCCGGCGTCGCCGTGGCCGACACGAGGTCCTCGGACAGGCGGTTGCCGCGCAGGGCGGCGCCGACGATCGCCATGTCGTCGTAGGACGAGTTGACGGAGGACCCGATGCAGACCTGCGCGAGCGGGGTCCCGACGACTTCTTCGATGGGAACGACATTGCCGGGGCTCGAAGGCTGCGCGACCAGCGGCCCGAGCTCGCCGAGGTCGATGTGGATCTCCTCGTCGAAGTCGCCGGTGTCGCCCGTCGGCATGGCCTCGAAATCGTCCGCGCGCTCCTGCTCCTCGAGCCATAGCCGCGTCGTTTCGTCCGAGGGAAAGATCCCGCCGGTCGCGCCCAGCTCGGCGATCATGTTGGCGATGGTGCCGCGCTCGGTGTAGCTCAGCGTCGCTACGCCGGGCCCCGTGAACTCGAAGAGGCAACCGCGGCCGCCGCGCACGCCCTTTTCCTGCAACAGCTTGAGGATGATGTCCTTGGCCTGGACCCACGGCCGTTGCAACTCGCCCTCGAGGAAGACGCCGACGAACTTCGGGCAGGGCAGCTCGAACGGGTGGCCGGCCATGCAGACGGCGACGTCGAGGCCGCCTGCGCCCATCGCGATCATCGCGCACGAGCCCGACTGGGTCGTGTGGCTGTCGGCACCGACGAGGGTCTGGCCCGGCTTCGCGAACCGCTCGCAATGGATGTAGTGGCAAATCCCGTTTCCAGGGCGCGAGAACCAGGCGCCGTATTTCGCCGACATGGCCTGCAGAAACCGGTGGTCGTCCGGGTTCTTGAAATCGATCTGCAGGATGTTGTGGTCGACGTAGACGACCGCGGTGTCGACCTGCACCCGGTCCTTGCCGAACATCTCGAACTGCATCATCGCCATCGTCCCCGTCGCGTCCTGCACGAGGGTCTGGTCCACCGAGATGCCGATCTCCTGGCCCGGGACGAGCTCACCCCGGACGAGGTGCTCTTCGAAGATGGTGCGCGCGAGCGAAGCCACTAGGGCTCAGTATCGCAAGAGCGCGCCGATGCCTTCGACAGGTTCGAGGTCGCGATGGCTGGTGACGGCCCAGACCGTGCCGCCATGGGCAAGCGTCTGGTGGACGGCGAGGTCGAGCCCGTCGTCACGCTTCTCCATCGTGGTGCCGTCCAGCGGGCAGCTCTTGCCCTCGAGGGCGAGCCGGCCGCAAGCGGGGCACTGCCAGGCTTCATGGTCGGCGCCGTCCTGGTAGATCAGCACCTCCACGCGCGCGTCCGATGCAGCCTCGAGCGTCTCTTTCCAACCTGATGACGCCCGCGCGCCGCGCCCGGCTTCCTCGCGCCAGCGCTCGATCGTGGCTGCCTCCTCCTGCGACCTGGCCTCGTCGAGCAGGGGCCGGGCGAGCTCGAGAAGCTCGGCGGACGACGCGTGCGCCTCGGCCGTCGTCCAGCCGACCACGGCGTTCCGCACCTCGTTCGAGAGGAGATCCTCGAGCTCGGCGTGGGTCTCCTCGGAGGCGACGATGACGATCTTCGGCGTGCGCAGGCGGCGCAGGTGGCGATCGAGCTCGTCCGCGACGTCACGGAGGTGCTCCGCGACTAGCTTCTCGATGTGGCGCTGGAAACGCGCCTGCGCCCAGCCCCCCTGGTCGTGCCGGCCCGGCGTCTCTTCCGTCTGGTCGGCGATCTCCACGAGCTGGGCGTTCTGCAGCCGGAGCAGCTGGCCCCGCTCACGACCGACGACCGCCACGATCGCGCCGTCTCCGCGCCCGATCAACGGCACCAGGGGAGCGAGGTAGAACTCGCCCGAGACCCGGGCCTTGTCCGGGACCGGGTCGGAAAGTGACAGCGCACGCCACGCGTTGTCGAGACCGGCGAGAAAGATGGCGACGCCCTGCGTCCCGTCCCGGGAGAACTGGTTCTCGAAGTAGTCGCCGATCCGCTCGAAGTCGGCTTTGAGCCCGACGCGCTGCTCGTGTGTGAGGTGGCTCGAGTTGGCGCCCTGACTGCGCTCGGCCTCGTCGATCAATGACGAGATCCGCGTATCGGCATCGTCCGCGGTCGGCGAGACGCTCGGGTCCAGGTTGACGTAGAGGCTGATCGCGCAACCCTTCTCTGCGCGGAACTCCGCGAGCTCGCGGAGGACGTCCCAGGTAACGGTCTCAGCCATCGGCGCCGCGATTCTAAGCACGGAGGAACCCCTGGTTCCCCTGTGGTGTCAGGACGTGGAGTCGATGCCTAGCGGCGGCGGAACGTGAGCGACCAGCTGGCGCGGGCGATGACCTTGCCGTCCGGGTCGCCCGAGAGCTCCGACGTCTCCTCGAAGCTTCCCGTCGCCGTCTGGAAGCGCACCCCCCGGTTGAAGAGATCCTGCTCGGACAGCTCGCCCTGGGCCTGATGGAGCCCGGGACGCTCGACGCGCACTTCCGAAGCCTCGGGCGGGCAGCTCGTGGGGAGGCCGCTCCCGAAGTCCCGCGTCCGCCTGAACGAGATCTCGTTTCGACGACTCCGGAAGAAAGCGAGCGTCTGGTTAGCCAGCGTCCGCCGCTGTTTCGCGCAGTTGGAGTGGGTGCGCCGCCCGCACCCGAGGCCGCGCTCGGTCCTCGTCACGGATCCGCCCTGTGTCGCCCGCGCGGTCACGAAGCGAACGGCTGCGGGGCTGAAACGGACGCGGCCTGCGCTCGACGTTGCGGCTGACGATCGTCGGCCGGGAACTACGAAGCGTCACGACCCGGTTGCCCACGACGTGCGTGGTGATCGTGCAGTCGCCTTCCACGCGAGTCGTGACGTAATCCCAGCTCTTCGTCACCTGCCCCGTCAGCGTTACATTGAAGCGTGCGGAGGTGGCGTCCCGGCCGGCGTCGACGGCCTGCGCGCAAGCCAAGGCGCTTGCACACGCGAACGTGCTCAACAGACCGATTCGACCCCAGCTACCCATCCCCGCAGCAAGTGCATAGTGCCACGTTTTTGGGAAGGATCAAGTAGTCCGATTCGTTGAATACATTGAAGGCCCGAACAGGGCCCACGAGCCTTTATGGAGGACAACTTGTCAGAAGAGAACGTGCGCGACCTGATCATCATCGGAGGCGGCCCGGCCGGGTACACGGCCGCGCTCTACGCTGCGCGCGCGAACCTGAATCCGCTCGTCATCGAGGGCGTCACGTTCGGTGGCCAACTGATGATCACGAGCGACGTCGAGAACTACCCCGGCTATCCCGAGGGAGTACTGGGGCCGGAGATGATGCGCGACTTCCGCGCACAGGCCGGGCGCTTCGGCGCCGAGTACCTCACCGACGACGTGACGTCCGTCGACTTCTCGGAGCGGCCGTTCCGCGTCGAGGTCGGGGACGACACGTACCTCGCCGAGGCGGTTATCGTCGCGACCGGCGCGACCAACCGGAAGCTCGGGCTCGAGTCCGAGCGCGCGCTGCAGGGCAAGGGAGTCTCGTACTGCGCCGTCTGCGACGCGGCGTTCTTCCGCGAGAAGGAGATCGTCGTCGTCGGCGGCGGCGACTCGGCGATGGAGGAGGCCATCTTCCTCGCCAAGTTCGCGACCAAGGTGACGATCGTGCACCGGCGCGAGGATTTCCGCGCCTCGCAGATCATGCTGGACCGCGCGCGGGCGAACGACAGGATCGAATGGGTCACGAACGCCGTGGTCGACGAGGTCATCGGGGGCGACGAGCAGAAGGTGACCGGCGTCAATCTCAGCGACGTCAACACCGACGAGATCTCGCACCTCCCCGCTGACGGCCTCTTCGTCGCCATCGGGCACGATCCGAACACGAGCCTCTTCCTCGATCAGCTCGACCACGACGACGCGGGCTATCTCGTGACGAAGCCGCGCTCGACCGAGACGAACATCGAGGGTGTCTTCGCGGCGGGCGACGTCGCCGACCACACGTATCGCCAGGCGGTCACAGCTGCAGGCACAGGGACGATGGCGGCCCTTGATGCCGAGCGTTGGCTCGCCGCGCAGGAGGGCCACCCTGAAGCGGCCCTGACGGCCCCCCGCGCGTAAGGACGGCGTGCCCTACTACATCTGCCCCAACTGCAAGAAGCGGTCCGTCGACATCGACGGCGTCGACGGCTTCTCGGCCGAGAACGCACTCCAGTGCCGGAGCTGCGGCTTCGGCTTCCTGTTCCAGCTGATGGACGACTACTACCCTGCTCCGACGACCGGCTTCGTCGTCTGCGACGCGCACGGACGCATCATCGCCACGGGCCGCGACCTCTTCCAGCTCTCGGGCTTCCAGGAGAAGGACGTCCTCGGCGGCGACCTCATCGAGACCTTCCAGCTCTCGGGCAACGGCGACAGCGAGCACCCCGCCCGCGTGGTGCTCGAATGGGGCGTTCGGAAGCTCGGTCAGCACCTGGAGATCCGAACGCGCTCCGGCCGGCCGAAGAAGGTGACCGCCGACTTCTTCCCCGCCTACGACGAGGACGGCGGGATGCTGGTCGCGCTCACCCCCCGGTCGTAAGCAGGCAGGCGGCTCGAGGGGCAGAGGTCGTTCAGGACGCACGTCTCGCAGCGCGGCGCGCGAGCGAGGCAGACCCGGCGGCCGTGCCAGATGAGCAGGTGCGGGAAGCGCCCCCAGTCGGGCCGCGGGACGAGCTTGATCAGGTCGCGCTCGATCTTCACCGGGTCTTCTTGCCGGGTGAGGCCGAGCCGCTGCGAGAGGCGGCGCACGTGTGTGTCGACCACGACGCCCTGTGGCTCGCCCAGCTCGGCGGCGACGACGTTCGCCGTCTTGCGGGCCACGCCGGGCAGGCGGATTAGCTCCTCGAGGCGGCTCGGGACCTCGCCGTCGAACTCCTCGATCAGCATCTTCATCGTCCCTCGCAGCGCTCTCGCCTTCTGGCGAAAGAACCCCGTGGCGTGGATGTCTCGTTCCAGCTCCTCGACCGGCACCGCGAGATAGTCCTCGGGCCGGCGGTACTTCTCGAACAGGTTCTCCGTCACGCGATTGACGCTCACGTCCGTGGTCTGCGCGGAGAGCATCACCGAGATGAGGAGCTCGAGCGGATTGCGAAAGCGGAGCGCGATCGTGGCGTCCTCGTGCTCGGCGGCGAGGCGCTCGATGATCGGAACGATGCGGTTACGTCTGGGGCCGACGCGCCGGCGCGCCTCGGCGACGAAGCTCCTCACCCGGCCGCAGCCGCGGCGGGAACCGGCGACGCCGCCGCTCCGCGCAGGCGCGGGCCCGCGCAGACGACGTCGAGAGCCGGACAGTCGGCGCAGACGAACTCGCTAGGCGTCGGCCGGAACGAGCCTTCGTGAATCGCTGCGATCGCCGCCGACAGCTCGGCCTCGAGCTCGGGCAACTCCTCGCGGGAGAACGTCCTCGCGACCACCGCATCGGGCCGCTCGAGGAAGTGGTAGACGACCTCGACCTGGTCGGCGCCGGCGCGGAGGCAGGCCAACGCATAGACGAGGCGCTGGAGCCGGTAGTCGTGCTCGATCATCTCCTCGGGGGTGCCCTCGGCGAGGGAGTTCGTCTTGTAGTCGACGACGACCCAGCGCATGCCGTCCCGGTGGAGCACGTCGAGGAAACCGTGGACGAGCACCCCGTCGTGCTCGAACGCGAAGGGCCGCTCTGTGGCCGCACCGGGCATGGAAGCGACGCGGGTGGCGAGCTCGGACTCGCAGTACGAGGCGACGAAGCGGCCGATCCGCTCCACTTCGTCCTCGGTCGCGCTCGGGTACAGGTTGCGCACTGCGGTTGCCAGCTCGTCGCCTTCGGGAGCCTTCGGCTCCGTCAGGTCTAGATGCTCGAGCAGGTGGTGCACGGCGCTGCCGATCTCGGTCGCAGCGAGGCCGGCCTCCCCGCCGGCCGCTCGCTGTCGCTCGACGGGACGGAGCCCGACGATTCGCTCCGCATAGAAGCGATAGGAGCAGCGCTCGAACGTCGAGAGGGCGGTGAACGAGAGCTTCCGCACGCGATGGAGCGGCGGGCCTGGCACGGGGACGAGCTCGGCCAGCTGCGGTGCGGGGCCGGCCGCCAGCGCGCCGTCCTCGCTCGCGAAGAGGGCGAGCTGCTCCTCGTCATCGAGCGGGAGAGCCGCCGGGAGCTGCACTTCGTCCCCACCCCGGTCGAGGCGGAGCAAGAGCCGGGCGCCGTCGCGCTCGATCTCGACCGGCCCGTTCCCCGTCTCGTCGAGCCCACCTGCCTGGATCCGGTCGAGCACCCAGCCGATCGGCGTCGACGCGTCCGCTCCGCGCTCGGGGTCGATCGAGCCCGAGACGATGAGCCGGTCGATCGCCCTGGTCATCGCCACGTAGTAGAGGCGCCGGCGCTCTGCCTCGACGGCCTCCTTCTCGGCTTCCTGCACGGCCATGTACTCGGACGTCGAGTGCCGCCGCCCCGTCGCCGGGTCGGCCACGCGGAAGCCCAGCCGTCCGTCGGGCAGGCAGAGGATCTCGTCGGAATCGCGGCGGCCGGTGTCGCGCCCCGCGTCTGCGACGACGACGACTTTGAACTCGAGCCCCTTCGCGCCGTGGATCGTGAGCAGGCGGATGACGTCGGTCCCTTCTTCCTCGGCGACAGCCTCGAGCTCCGAGGCGCCGACCGCATCCTGCTCCTGGACGAAACGCACGAAGCCTTCGACGTCGGGGCCGCGCAGCTCCTCGTAGGAGCGGGCGAGCCGCGCGAGCTTGCGCAGGTTGGCGTAGCGGCGGCGACCGTCCCACTGGGCCAAGACCGCAAGGTCGTAGTCGTGCTCGACGAGGATCTGCTCGCAGAGTCGCTCGAGCGAGGTGCGCTGAGAGGCGCGGGCGAGCCGCTCGTACCGCTGCAGGAACGCCTTGAGCAGCCGCTGGTCACGGGCTGACAGCCCTTCCGGGAGCGACTTCTCGAGGCCGACGTAGAGCGGGCGGCGCTCGGCGGCCCGTCGCAGCAGGACGAGAGCGTCGTTCGAGACGCCGACGAACGGCGACGCGAGCACGGTGACGAGCGCCTCGTCGTCGTAGCGGTTGTGCAGCAGCCGGAGGTAGCCCAGGAGGTCGACTACCTGCTGCTGGTGGTAGTAGTCGCGGCCGGTCGCCCGGAAGGTCGGCAGCCCCGCGGCACGCAGCTCCTCCTCGTAGATCCGGGCGTCGGTGCCCGCCGCGAAGAGCAGGACGATCTCGCCCGGTGCCGCTTCGCCGGAGTCGACGATGTCTTTGACGCGCGCCGCCACGTGACGCGCCTCCGCCTTGCGCCAGTGCGTGCCCGAGTCCTTGTAGGCCCCCTTGTCGGTGACGAGCAGCTCGACCGCGGGACCGAAGGCCGGATCGGCGAACCGACCTGCGGCCGAGAGCGGCTGGAACGAATCGCCGAAATCAGTCTTGAAGAGGTGGTTGATGACCGCGAGCACCTCGGGCCGCGAGCGGTAGTTCTGGGTGAGCGCGAGCACGCCGCCCGAGGCTTCGCGCCGCTCGCGAAAGACCTCGACGTCGGCGTGGCGGAAGCGGTAGATGGACTGGAACTCGTCGCCGACGAAGAACAACTCTTCGCTCGCCAGCGCGTCGATCAGCTCGCACTGGAGCCTGTTCGTGTCCTGGAACTCGTCGACCAGCACCTCCCGGAACCGCCAGCTCTCGCGCTCGCGGATCGACGCGTGCTCGGAGAGCAGGATGCGGGCGGTGAGTTGTAGATCCTCGAAGTCGAGGGCCGACTCGCGCTCCTTCGCGGCACCGTACGAGGCGGCGTATGCGGTCAGCAGCTCCTGAAGGAGATCGCGGTCGTGCACGGCGAGGGCGTCGAGCGCCGCCTGCTCGACCGCGTGGCGGGCCTCCTCGTACGTCGCGTAGCGCTCCCGCGGGCCGCCTCGCGCGGCGAGCTCGGAGAGGTCGACCAGGTGCTCCGCCTCGGGCGGGTGCTCCAGGAGCTCGAGCATCCGGGCGGCGTTTTCGTTGCTCGTCTCGTCGACCACGCACCGGGCCGCCTCGCGCAGCTCGCCGATCCGTTCGCCGAGCGTGTGCGGAGCAGCCACGTCGAGCACGAGCTCCCGGCCGGCGGAGCGCAGAGTCTCGTAGACCCCCGTCAGCATCCGGCGCAGCCCGCGCGCGCCGTAGGTGGCCAGCAGGCGGAGTCGCTCTGGCTGCTCGTCGACGCAGAACGACGTGAGCGCCTCCTGAAACGCCTCGCCGGCGAGGACGCGCGACTGGTTGTCGTCGACGACCCGGAACCCGGGGTCGACGCCGGCCTCGAACGGGTGCGCCTTCAGCAGCCGGTGGCAGAAGCCGTGGATCGTCGAGATCCAGGCCGAGTCGAGATCGCGCGCCAGATCGGCGCGATCCATCTCGAGAAGCCGCCGCCGGATGCGGCTCCGCAGCTCGCCCGCCGCGCGTTCCGTGTAGGTGATGACGAGGATCGAGTCGATGTCGAGGCCGCGCTCGCAGACGGCACGGACGAAGCGCTCGACGAGCACGGTCGTCTTGCCGGTCCCGGCGCCCGCGGAGACGAAGACGAGGCCCGGGGCCTCGATCGCCGCCAGTTGCTCGGGATTCGGCGCCGTGCTCACGTGCGGGCCACCCGGCACATCGGAGCGAGCGTGCACCAGCTCGGGCACGGTGGGCCGCCGCGCGGGTCGTGCCGAACGTCGCCCGAGCGGATGCGCTCGACGAATTCGACCGCGTGCTCCTTCGCGCGCTCGGTCTGCGCCCAGAACGCCTCCTCGTCGAGGTAGTCGCGCTTGGAGAAGCCGGGGATGTCGTCCTCGGCCTCCGCCCGCAGCAGGCCCCGCGCGTGCCGCTCGCCGGCCAGGGCGCGGTAGAGGCCGCCGAGGGGTTCGATGCCGACCAGATCCCGCAGCACCAGCATGTAGAGGGGGATCTGCAGCTTCAGCTCGGTCTCGATCTTGGCGGCCGAGTGCGCGGTCTTCCCCGACTTGTAGTCCTGGACGATTCCGCGCGCGCTCATCGGCGCGACGTCGATGCGGTCGATCTTCCCGGAGACGCTGAAGTCGCCGACCTGCAGGCCGCGTTGCAGCTCTGGGGCCGAGCGCTCGGAGCCGAACGAGACCTCGAACTTCTGCGGGACGAGGACGAGCTCGGACTCCGCTTCGGAGCGCACGAAATGGCCCAGGTCGCGCCAGAGCGTCTCCCGAAGCTCGCGGCGCTGCAGGCCGGTCAGCTCGATCCACACCCCGCCGTCGATCGCCTCCTCGAGGCACTCGTCGAGGAAGGTCAGGCACTCGTCGATACGCGCCGGGTCGGGCCGGTCGATGCCGAGTCGCTTGGGAAGCCCGGAGAAGAACTTGAAGAGCGCCTGGTGCGCCACCGAGCCGCGCATCCGCGCGTCGACCTCCGCGTCGATCGTGCGCGGGCTGATGACGCGCTCGAGGAACCAGATCGAGGAGCAGGTGGCGAAGGACTCGAGCTCGGTGACTCCGAACGTGGTGCGTGTCCTCAGCTCGGCGAGCACCGCAGGATCGGTGATGACGGTCGGGCGCTCGAAGGCTCCGCGCGCCCGCTCCAGCCGACGGTCCCAGCCGTTCGCCCCGGCGAGTGCGGAGGCCTCGGCCGGAGCGGTGGCCGCGAGCGCGCTCAGCGCCCGCAGCCGCTCGCGCTCACTCGGCGCGCGGTCGACCTGCCAGGTGAGCGCGGCCAGGGGCCGGCGCTTCGTCCAGCGGGCAACGTCGTCGACGTCGAACAGGTCGCGTGCCTCATCCCAGAACGGGCTCGCCTCTCGCGGCGAGCCCTCGTCGGTGGCAGCCTCGCGGACGAGGTAGAGCCGCCGCGAGGGTCGAGTGCACGCCGCGTAGAAGAAGTAACGCTCGCGGGACACCGCGTCGGGCCGGGTGAGCCGTGCGCGGCGAGACCGTTCGTCAACTCCGCGACGCAGGTCGTCGTCGATGAACGGCGAGGGGTGCGCCCGCCTCGGCAAACGGCCTTCCTCGAGCCCGAGCACGAAGACGACCTCGACCCTGCGCGTCCGCGCGCGCAAGAGATCGACGACCGCGACGCGACCGGCTTCTCCGGGGGAGCCGAGCCGGACCGTGGCGTGCTCCAGCGCGCCGAACAGCTCCTCGCGGGTGAGCGAGCCGCCGAGGTCGACCCACGCCGCCAGCTCGCCGAGCAGCGACTCGATCTCTTCGTGGGCGCGCAGGTCGAGCTTCGCGTCGTCCGAGACCGGCGGCGAGTCGAGGCCGTAGGCGGCCCGCACCATGGCGGTCGCAAGCCCTTGAACCGCTTCCACGGGAGGGGCTTCCTCGCGAAACGCGTCGAGGATCGGCAGCCGCTTTCCTCGATGCTTCTGCGTTTCCTCGAGCACACGCTCGCGCTCGTTGACCGCGCGCCCGCGCAGGCGCCCTTCGAGATAGTCGACGTGCGCTCGGGTCAGCCCCGAGAAGGGCGAGCGGAGGAACGCGTAGAGGTCGTTGCGGTCGCCGCCGAGCCACTCGAAGCGGAGGAGTGACAGCAGCGCGCGCCCGAAGGCGGTCTGGCCGAGCCGAATTCGGCCCTCGAAGGCGTACGGGACGCCCAGCCCGCCGAGTGCGGTCTCGAGCGGGGCGCGGACACGTTCGAGTGCCGGGCAGACGAGCAAGATCTCCTCCGCCGGCACCCCCGCACGCAGGAGATCGAGCAGCTCCTCGGCGACGAGCTCGAGCGTGCCGCGCTGTCCCGCACCTTCGAGGAAGCGGATCGCGCCCTCGAGCTGCGGGCCGGGGTCGGGCCGCTCGGAAAAGAGCTGGCGCTCGAGATGGGCCAGCGCGGCCGGCGCGATCTCGCCGTAGCGCGGCGCGAGCTCCTCGATCCGGCCCGAGGCGAGCGCCCCGAGGTCGTCCATCGTGCCGCTCAGCGAAGCGAACGCCGCCCGCCCCGGCTCGTAGGGAAGCGAGACCGTGACGTCAGCCCGGCCGGCCAGTGCGTCGAGTAACGCCCACTGGGTGCCCGTCAGGTCCTCGAACCCGTACGCGAAGACCGGCCGCCCGGCCCAGGACTCCAGCTCCCCGCTGACCCGATCCACGGCGTACCGGCGCTCGAGATCGCGATCCCACAGCTCGAGGCGGTCGAGCTCCGCGCGGTACGCGGCATACAGCCGGCCGAGGTCGCCGTCGAGCTCGTCCGGGTCGACGAGCCCGGCCTCGAGCTCGCGCAGGGCGCCGCCGAGTGCCTCGGCGAAGCCGGCGAAGCGCGCCGAGGGGCCGAGCCCGTTCAGGGAGGCGCCGGAAACGACGCTCCGCACGATCAGGTTCCGCTGCGCGTCGGTCGCGAGCGGACGGCGAGATCCCCCGTCGCGGGCGACCCGCTGGAAGAGGTCGTCGAAGGTGCCGATCGAGCCGCCGACGAGTGCGCCGCACGTCGCCAGGAGTTCGCGCTCGACCCGGTCGACGTCCGATCGGTAGGGCACGATGAGCACCGGATCTTGCTCGAGCGTGGCGAGGTAGCGCTCGAGCAGCAGCGCGACTTTTCCCGCGTTCGCGGGGCCGGCGAGGACCGAAAGGCTCACCGGCCCTATCGTAGACCCGCCTTCGGCCGACGAAAGTCGGCCCTTTGTTATGCGCTAGGCAGCTGCTGACGCGGACTTCGGGCGTCGCCCGCGGCGAGCCGTGGCGCGACCGGGCATGCCGGCGGCGCAGTCGTCGCAGAGGTCCGCTTGCTTGGCCCCGCGACGGGCATCGGTGAACGTCATGCGCAGCGTTGCGCCCTTGTTTTCGCCGACTTCACGGCCGCAGCTGTCACAAACGAGAACTGTCTTTCTAGCCATGAAGGCCTCCTATTGGAAAGGGGAACCGGGCGAGCCTAGCCGAAATGGGGACGGAATTCAGGCCGCAACTCGCGAGCGCCGAATTCGCCACGAACGTAGCAAGGAAAGCAGGGCGAGCTCTTCGCGATCGAGCCCCGTATCCCGCGCGCCTACGACGCGTAAATGTCGCGGCCGGAAATCGTCGATCGTGCGACCGTCGAGATACTGCTCGATGACAGCAGGACTGATGTACGACCCGCGCGCAACTGCCGGGGTGTTACCGAGCTTGTCGCCGACAATTCGCGCCACGGCGGCAACCTTTCGTTTTCCCTCGGTTTCGGTCTCCGGCACGCCCTTCTCCGCGAGCGCGATCGCGGCGAGAAGCGTCCCGCCCCACGTTCGGAAATCCTTGGCAGTGAATTCCTCGCCCATGTATTGACGAATGTATTCGTTCAATCTCGCTCCAGTGAGGTTGGAATACGAACCCTCGTACTCGTAGCGAAAGAGGCGTCCTCCGCCGGGTAGATCGCGCAGTGTCTTCAGCGCGTCCGCCAGCTCGGCGTCGGCAACCGCTGTTCGAACCAGGACTCGATGCTTGCCGCGGTATTTGAAGGCAATCCGGCTGCCACGAATCGAGACGTGGCTCTTGCGAAGCGTCGTGATCCCGAACGTGCGAGTCGTGCGCGCATAACGCTCGGTTCCGACGCGGAACCAACCCATGTTGATGAGGCGGATCGCGACTGCGCACGTCCACTCGGCGCTGAGCGGCTCCTCGCCGATGTGCTTGCTCATCGCCTTCCTCAGGTCCGGCAGCCGCTCGGCGAAGCGGACGAGGTTGTCGAACTTCGCCTGCTCCTGCCGGGCCCGGAATTCGGGGTGGTACAGGTACTGGCGCCGGCCGGCGCGATCGACCCCAGTCGCCTGGAGCTTCGCTTTCGGGCGGGGCGAGATCCAGACGTCGCGCCAGGCCGGTGGGATCACCAGCGACTCGATCCGGTCGACCTTCTCGGCGTCGGTGATCTTCTTGCCGCGCGCGTCTACGTAGTGGAAGTTCCCCTTCCGCCCCTTGCGCCGCCAGCCCCCTCTCCGTGCCATACGAGCGCCCTACCCGCTGACGGGGAAGGGCGAAACCGGAAGTAAGATCGCGCCGTGGCCAAGATCGCCGTCCTCGAGGGAGACGAGACCGGGCAGGAGCTGCTCGAGGAGGCCCTGCGCGTGCTCGCGCCCGACGTCATCGGGCTCGAGCTCGAGTTCGAGCGCTACGACCTCTCGCTCGAAAACCGCCGCGCGACGAAGAATCAGGTCGTCCACGAAGCGGCCGCCGCCATGCGCGAGGCGGGGCTCGGCCTGAAGGCGGCGACGGTCACCCCCGAGGGCGCGGATGACGTCGGCTCGCCGAACCGGCTCCTGCGCGAGGAGATCGGGGGAAAAGTCATCGTCCGGACGGGCCGGCGCATTCCGGGAGTCGTCCCGTTCGGCGGAGTGCACGCGCCGATCTCGGTCGTGCGCATGGCAGTCGGCGACGCCTACGGCGCGAAGGAGTGGCGCGAGGGAGAGGGTGACGACGAGGTCGCATTCCGGACCGAGCGCATCGAGCGCCGCATCTGCCGCGCCGTCGCCGAGTTCGCGTTCATGCAGGCCGAGCGCACGAGTGCCAAGGTCTTCGGAGGCCCGAAATACACGGTCAGCCCGATCTACGAGGGGATGCTGAAGGAGGAGATGGATGCGGCCGCGGAACGCCATCCCGACGTGCCGTACGAGCCGCAGTTGATCGACGCGACCTTCGCGCTGCTGATCGCCTCGACGGGAGATCCACTCGTGATCCCGTCGCTGAACCGGGACGGCGACATCCTGTCCGACCTCGTGCTTCCGCTCTTCGGCTCGATCGCCGGCGCCGAGTCACTGCTCGTCGCGTTCGACGACGACGAGCCGGAGAAGCTGACCGTGGTCATGGCCGAAGCGGCCCACGGGACCGCCCCTTCGCTGCTGGGAAAGAACGTCGCCAATCCGATGGCGATGATCCTCGCCGGAGCGGCGCTGCTCAGTTATGTCGAGGATGGCGACGACGCGGCCCGCGCATTGCGCGAGGCGGCACTCGAGGCGGTCGCCCAGGGAGTGCGCACGGCCGATCTCGGCGGCCATTCCGGCACGACGGAGTTCACCGACGAGGTGATCGAGCGTACGAAGGCCAAGCTCGAGGTCTGGGCGACGCTCTAGAGACGCTCTGCGCGGACGACCTTCCTGCCTCCGCGCTCCAGGCGGCGAACCCCGTCCGCAAGCGCTGCGGCGAAATCCCGACCGGACAATTCGAGCTCCTTCGAACCATTCGGCTCGAGGGCGAATCGAACGCGATAGCTCTCAGTCGCCCCACCCAGGCGGCGCATCAAGGGCTGGAGGACGACGAGGAAGGCGTTGAGGACGGCGAGCGCGGCCAGGACGCGGTAGAAGACGTCGCTGTCGATCTCCTTCCACATCGCAGTGGTGGCGAGCGTGGCGAGGAGGAGCCCGAGCCCGACCGTGGCGAAGTAGAGGACACCAACGCTCTTCCGGTCGTCGGCTTTGAGCCGGCTCGTCAGCGCAGCAATCTGTGTAGTCGCGACGGCAAAGACGGCAGCGGTGCCAACCCGCTTCCACGCCGTCTCGCTGTCCTCGTCCGTCCACAACGCGTGCTCGAAGAGGACGAACGCAACGGCTGCGAGGGCGACGGTCGCCCAGGCGAGCGGCACCGCGCGGCGCTGGTCGAGCAGCTGCGCTCCGGGTAAGGCGAGCAGGCTGGCCACCGAGATGGCAAAGGTCGTCCCGAGCACGCGCCACTCGGTGTCGTCGAAGTCCCCGAGCAGGAGGATCCCGATCGCGAGCGCCGCGGTCACAGCCAGCGACGCGATCACCGCCAGCAGGAGGAGGCGTTTCCACCTCATCGCATGACTATCGTCTCACGAAGCGGCTGCGAAGGACTCGTCCCAGCCGAGATCGCCCTCGTAGCACGCGGCGATGAACGCCTCGACGAGTTTCGGGTCGAACTGCGTCCCCGCGCAGCGCTGCAACTCCTCGAGCGCCGCCTCGGCGGGGGACGCCGCACGGTACGGGCGATCAGACGTCATGGCGTCGAACGAGTCGGCGACGGCCAGGATTCGCGCCTCGAGCGGGATGTCGTCGCGGGCGCGGCCGCTCGGATAACCCGCTCCGTCCCAGCGCTCGTGGTGGAAGAGGACGCATGGGAGCGCCTCCAGGGCCCCGCCGACCGCGCGCAGCATGCGCGCACCCGCCGTCGGATGCCGCCGGATCTGCATGAACTCGATCTCGTCCAGCGGGCCTTCCTTGAGCAGCACTTCCCGCGGCACGGCGAGCTTCCCGATGTCGTGCAGCACGGCTCCGGTGCGAAGGCGGGCGATGCGCTCGCGGTCGAAGTCGGCACGGCGCGCGAGGCTGTGCGCGAGCACCGCTACGCGCGACGCATGGCCCCTTGCGAAGGGGTCGCGCTCCTCGATGGCGGCAGACAGAGCGATGAGGAAAGCCACGGACTTGGACCGTTCAAGACGGCTCCCCGGTTCCCTCCCTCGTAGAGTTCCGGCTCGATGAAGATCGGGGTGCCCAAGGAAACGGCGCCGGACGAGCGCCGCGTGGCACTCGTGCCGGAGATCGTCGCCAAGCTCTCGCAGGCCGGGTTCGAGGTCACCGTCGAGCCGGGTGCCGGAGAAGCGGCCTCCTTCACGGACGATGCATTTCGCGAGGCCGGGGCGACGCTCGGCGATCCCTGGGTCGCCGAGCTCATCGCCAAGGTGCGCAAGCCGAGTAGCGACGAGGTCGACCGCCTCCACGAAGGACAGGTCCTGATCGGGCACCTGCAGCCGCTGACCGACCCCGAAGGCATCGAGCGGCTGAACGCTCGCGGCGTGACCGCGTTCGCCATGGAGTCGATCCCGCGGATCACGCGCGCGCAGTCGATGGACGCGCTCTCCTCGCAGGCGACCGTCTCCGGCTACAAGGCGATCCTCATGGGGGCCGACCGGCTACCGAAGTTCTTGCCGATGCTGATGACCGCGGCGGGAACCGTCGCGCCGGCGAAGGTCCTCGTCATCGGTGCGGGCGTCGCCGGACTGCAAGCGATCGCAACCGCCCGCCGCCTGGGCGCCGTCGTCTCCGGGTTCGACGTACGGCCCGTCGTGAAGGAGCAGGTCGAGAGCCTCGGCGCGACCTTCCTCGACCTCGGCATCGTCGGCGAGGAGACCGAGGGCGGCTACGCACGCGAGCTGACCGAGGACGAGCAAAAGCGCCAGCAGGAGGCGCTCGAGGCGCGGATCGGCGATTTCGACCTCGTCGTCACCACTGCTCTGATCCCCGGCCGTCCGGCCCCGCAGCTGATCCCGCGCTCGGCCATCGAGTCGATGCGGCCCGGCTCGGTGATCGTCGACCTCGCAGCCGAGGCCGGCGGAAACGCGGAGCTGACCGAGGCCGACCAGGTCGTCGTCCACCAGGGCGTGGCCCTCCTCGGCCCGACGAACTTGCCGAGCGCGATGCCGTTCCATGCGAGCCAGCTCTATGCCCGCAACGTGTCGGCCTTGCTCCAGCACCTCGCTCCCGAGGGCGAGCTCGAGCTCGACTTCGAGGACGAGATCACGAGCGGCGCCTGCGTCACCAAGCAGAAGGCCCCGGCGTGACCGCGCAACTCGTTGCCGAGCTGACGGTCTTCGCCCTGGCGATCTTCGTCGGCATCGAGGTCATCTCCAAGGTGCCGTCGATGCTGCACACGCCTCTGATGTCCGGGACGAACGCGATCCACGGGATCGTGCTCATCGGGGGGATGCTGGTCGTGGGCAGCGCCGACTCGACGCTGGAACAGGTGCTCGGGTTCGTCGCGGTCGTCTTCGGGATGATCAACATCGTCGGCGGCTTCCTCGTCACGGACCGGATGCTCGAGATGTTCAAGCGCCGCCCGGAAGATCGGCCGGATGAGTAAGACCTGGATCGACCTCGCCTACCTGGTGGCGGCGATCCTGTTCATCATCGGCATCAAGCGGCTCTCGCACCCGCGCACGGCGCGGTCCGGGAACTGGATCGCCGCGGTCGGCATGGCGATCGCGGTCGGGTTCACGTTCGCCAGCAAGGAGATCGACCAGTACTGGCTGATCGTCGCAGGAATTGCCGTCGGGACGGTGATCGGCGTCCTCTCGGCTCGGGCGGTGCAGATGACTGCGATCCCGCAGATGGTCGCGCTCTTCAACGGGGTCGGCGGCGGCGCTGCGGCACTGATCGCAGTGGCCGAGTTCCACCGGAACGCGCCCGATCCGGACCGGCTGGGAGGCGAGCTCCTGATCGGCATCCTCTTCTCGGCGCTGATCGGCTCCGTCAGCTTCTGGGGCAGCCTGGTCGCCTTCGGGAAGCTGCAGGACCTCCTCCCGGGCCAGCCGATCGTGTTCCCGGGGCAGAACCTCATCAACGCGGCTCTCGGGCTCGGGCTCGGCGCACTGGTCGTGCTGACGGCGACGACGGAGAGTGGCATCTGGCTGGCGCTGCTTCTCGTCGGCGGGTTCCTGCTCGGCAACCTGTTCGTGCTGCCGATCGGGGGCGCCGACATGCCGGTCGTCATCTCGCTGCTGAACGCGTGCACGGGCCTCGCCGCGGCCGCCACTGGTTTCGTGCTGGACAACACGGCCCTGATCATCGGCGGGACTCTCGTCGGCGCCTCGGGAACGCTGCTCACGATCATGATGGGCCGCGGGATGGGCCGGCCGTTGCGGCAGACCCTCTTCGGCGCGTTCGGAGCTCAACCGGCGGCCGCCGCGGCTGCAGCAGCGGGGGACGGCGGGGACGTGCGCACCGCGACCGCGGACGACATCGCGATGATGCTTGCGTACGCGGGTCGCGTCGTCTTCGTCCCCGGGTACGGGCTCGCGGTCGCGCAGGCGCAGCACGACGTGCGAAACCTGGGCGAGCTGCTGGAGGAGAAGGGCGTGGACGTGCGCTACGCGATCCACCCGGTCGCCGGGCGCATGCCGGGGCACATGAACGTGCTGCTCGCGGAGGCGAACGTGCCGTACGACGAGCTCTTCGAGATGGAGTCGATCAACCCGGAGTTCCCGCAGACGGACGTGGTCGTGGTCGTGGGCGCCAACGACGTGGTCAACCCCGCCGCGCGCAATTCGCCGGGGAGCCCGATCTACGGGATGCCGATCCTCGACGTCGACAAGGCTCGGAACGTCGTCGTCATCAAGCGCTCGATGTCACCGGGGTTCGCGGGTGTCGACAACCCGCTCTTCTATGACCCGAAGACCGTGATGCTCTTCGACGACGCGAAGGCGGCGGTCGAGGCACTAATCGCGTCCGTCAAAGCGGTTTGAACAGCGTTCCGTTCCTGTCCGGGCGGCACGTGGAGGCGGCCGTGTCGCCGGGGCGCGCGCTGGAGGCCGTTCGCGACGCCTTCGTCCACTACGCGCGCGGCGAGTGGACGATGCCGCCGAAGGTCTACGTCCCGGCGTACCCGGCCGGTGACTTCAGGGCGATGCCTGCACTCGGCGACGGCCACGCGCTGCTGAAGTGGGTGACGTCGTTCCCGGGCAACCCGGCGGCCGGGCTGCCGACGGTCATGGGGCTCGTCTTGCTGTCGGACGCTTCGAACGGCGTGCTCCGCGCCGTGCTCGACGCTGGTGCGGTGACGGCGCTGAGAACCGGAGCGGCAGCCGTGCTCGCGGCCGAGACGCTTGGCCGTGCAGATGCCGAGACCGCCGCCGTCGTGGGCGCCGGCGTCAACGGCATCGCGGCCGCGAAGACCTTTCTCGCGCGGGGCCGCGACGTCTCCATCTACGACGTCGACGAGGCCCGCTCGGAGGCCGCAGCCGCCTCCCTGAACACCTTGCAACAGACTGTTACTAAGTCTGTCGGGCGCGAGGAAGCGCTTGGTTCCGACCTTCTCGTGACGATGACGCCTGGGCATGAGGTCTTGCTCGGACCTGGCTCGTTGCGTCCGGGTCAGCACGTGAGCCTGATGGGCGCCGACGGGCCCGGGAAGGCGGAGATCGCCGTCGCCGAGCTGGCGCGCGTACGCGTCTTCGCGGACGACTGGGAGCAGGCGAGTCACAACGGTGAGCTCGTGCACGCAGTCGAAGCGGGTGTCCTCGAGCGCGGGCACGTGACCGAGCTGGGCGCGGTGCTCGCCGGAGATGCGCGCGGCCGTCAGAGCGAGGAGGAGATCACGGCGTTCGACTCGACGGGTCTCGCGATCCAGGATCTCTCGATCGCGCTGGCCGCGATCGAGAGCCTCGACGACCTCGACCTGCCGCGGATAAGCCTCTAGAAAGACGGAGCGCCGGCTTTCGCCGGCGCTCCGTGTTGCGTGTCGTTGGTTTCGGTTCCGCCTAGCGGCGGCCGACCCGCAGGTTGACCCTGAAGTTGACGGGCCGTACTGCGCCGCCCCGCGGGCTCTGGCCGAGAACACGGCCAACGCGCCGGGAGCGAACCCTGCGGATCGTGCCGACGCGACAGCGCCGTGCCCGGATCCGCGCCCTCGCCGTCTGCAGCCGCAGGCCGATCACGTTCGGCACGCGACAGCGAGCCGGCGGTGGGGCCGGAGGCGGTGGTGGCGGCGGAGGCGGTGGCGGCGGAGGCGGTGGCGGCGGAGGCGGAGGCGGCGGAGGCGGAGGCGGTGGCGGAGGCGGTGGTGGTGGCGGAGGTGGCGGAGGCGGAGGTGGTGGCGGAGGCGGCGGAGGTGGTGGCGGAGGTGGTGGCCCGATCGACTCGACCGCCGTCGAGCCACCGGATGCGCTGCCACCGCCAACGACGAAGCCGCGACCGTTGTACAGCGCGCTGCCGGGTCCCTGGTGATCGACGTTGTACAGCGGGCCGACGCGCCAGCTGTCGCTGCCCGGGTTGTAGATCCACACCTGCTGAGCAAGCGGCAGGCCCAGGCAGCCGACGATCCACAGCTCACCATCAAGCACAAAGCCGTTGCTGCTCTGGCAAGTGCCGCCTGTCGTGGGCAGCGCAGCGATGGTGCGCCAGCTGTTCGCGGTCGGGTTGTAGGCGTAGCGCGCGCCCGGCGCCGTGCCGCCGCCAACGACGTACATCTCGCCGGCGAGAAGCACAGCGGGCAGGTTGCCCTGGCCGGCAGGCATCGGCGCCCCAGTGGTGTAGTCATTGGTCACCGGGTCGTAGATGTAGACGCTGGGGTGGCCCGTGCCCACCGGGTTGTATCCGCCGATGACGTACACGCGACCGTTGAATGTTGCCGTCGCTACGCCGGAGCGCGCCGCGGGCAGCGGGGCACCCTGAGTCCAGCTATCGCTGGTCGTGTCGTAGATCTGCATGTTGGCCAGCGGGCCGGCGAAGTCGACGCTGTTGAACCCGCCCGGCACATAGATCTTGGTGCCCACTGCCGCAGCTCGACCCTGGGCGTGCCTGACGGGGATAGGCGCCACGGCTGACCAACTGGTGCCGTCGAAGCGCTCGTTGGCGGTGGTGTAGTTGGGCGCCGCGTTGAAGCCGGTAATGGCATACAGGCTCGAGCCGACCACTGCCGTAGCGGCATTGCGCCGGACATTGGCCATCGGCGACTCAGTGAGCCATTGCAACGGCGGAGGCGGCCCTGTGGAGCGAGCGGGCGTCGGTGCCAGGCCCGGAGCTGCCCCGTCCGTTGCAGGCTGGTGCGAGCCTGACGAGCCCGCCGCGGTGCTGGCGATCGCAGCTGCCACGACGAGTGCACCTACAAGTGCAATGAGAACGGCGGGAATCGACCATACGCGACCGGCCGCCCGCGAAAACACGTGCCTGACCACTGGACTTTCTCCCCTCCTAGGATGGCCCCAATTTGCAGGTGGATTCTTATAACCTTTGGGCCCGTTCTTCAAGGTTCCGGGCCTGGATTAGCGCTCGCAAATCGCCCTCTTAGCGACGGAAACAGTCGCGGCCTTTGCTGATCGAGGCGCTCGAGCTGAGCGACGTTCCCCGACCGCTTGCCCGACTCCTCGATCACGTCTAACGACAGCCGCTCGGCGGAGTCTCACTGATCGAAGCCCTCTGATGTGACCCCGGATGAGAGGAGCAGGATGGCAGGGAGGCTCGTGTACTTCGAACTGCCCGCGGACGACACGCAGCGGGCGGAGGATTTTTACGCGGAGCTCTTCGGCTGGCGGTTCCGCCCGGTTCAGGAAGGGTTCGACTACCACATGCTCGATGAGGACGCCGACCCTGGTGGGGCGATCTACCCGTCACAGACCGGTGAGAAGGGCGCGATCATCTACTTCGAGAGCGACGACGTTGAGGCGACCATCGAGCGGGTGAACGAGCTGGGCGGCTCAGCAGAAGACAAGCAGGCGATCCCCGGGACCGGCTGGTACGCACGTTGCGAGGACACGGAAGGCAACCCGTTCTCTATCTTCCAGGCAGACGACTCAGTGCCGATCCCGGCGGAGTCGCAGAGCCGCGAAGACTCCAACTAGAAAGGACGGTCGAGATGGCCAATGCCAAGGTCGTGCACTTCGAGATTCCTGCGGATGACACGACTCGCGCCCGCGAGTTCTGGACGAAGATGTTCGGAGTCGAGTTCCAGAGCTACGACGGGCCGACCGAGTACCACATGTTCCAGAACGACGACGAGCAGAGTGGCGGCGGCTTGATGCCGCGGATGGAGGGCAGCGACGGGCTGACCATCTACTTCGCCACCGAGGACATGGACGCCACGCTCGACAAGGTGAAGGAGGCGGGCGGCACGGTCGAGAACGAAAAGATGCCCGTGCCCGGGATGGGCTGGTTCGCCCCGGTCACGGACACGGAGGGCAACAGGTTCTCGTTCTGGCAGAACGACGAGAACGCACCGGTTCCGGCCGGAATGCAGTCCGGCGAGGCGGCCGGCTCCTAGAGCAGCCGCGCAGGATCGAAGAGCTCGAGCTCTGGCGCAGGCCGTCCGAGGATGGCCTGCGCCACGAGCTCACCGCACGCCAGGCCGAGCACGTTTCCGTGACCCGAGTAGCCGGCCGCGACCCAGACGCCCTCGTGACCCGGGACCTGTCCGGCGAGCGGCATGAGGTCCGGTGTCTGGCCGAAGAGGCCGGCCCAGCGATGCGTGATCTTCGGCGGCTCGCCGATCAGCTCGGCCGCGAAGGTCTCTAGCTCGCGCTGAATCGGCTCGGTGATCGTCTCCTCGGCAGTGAACTCGTGGTCGGCCTGGGTGTCGCGCCGGCCTCCAACGACGAGACGATCGTCGTCGGTCTGCTGCCAGTAATCGAAACCGTGCCTGGAGTAGTGCGGGCAGTCGAAGAGGCGGCGCGACAGCGGCTCGGTGGCGATCACCTGGCCGCGCACCGGGACGATGACCTCGTCGAGACGTGGCAGGAGACCCCGCGTGTACCCGTCAGTGGCGATGACGACGTGCTCGGCGTTCAGCTCGTCGAGCGATTCGACGCGGCTCTGCTCGCGCAGGTCTGCACCTGCGTCGGCAGCCAGCGCGGCAAGCCTGCGCACCCAGCGCGCGGGTCGGAGTGAGCCGTCCGTGGGGTGGCGGATCCCGCCGAGGAACGGCCCGTCGACCAGGTCCGCGGCAAAGCCGTCCTCGCGCAATGCTCGGTACTCGTGCTCGAGCTCGGCGCGCTCGCCCTCGTCGACCGCGACTCGCAGGCTTCCGTTTCGGCGTAGGGCGTCGCCGGCAAGCTCCTCGAGGTGATCCAGGGCGCGCTCGGTGAACTGCCAATACTGCTTGGCGCGCTCCGCCCCCAGCTCGCGGCGGGCAGCGTCGTAGAGCGTTCCTCCTCCGCGCAGCGCGAACCCACCGCTACGGCCGCTGGCTCCCGACGAGATCTCTCGAGCCTCGTGCAGACGCACGCGCAAGCCGCCACGCGCGGCGACGAGTGCCGCCGCGCACCCAGTGACACCACCGCCGACCACAGCAACGTCCACCGAGCCCTCGAGCCGGTTCTTGGCCCTCGGTGCGGCGGGCTCCTCGAGCCAGTAAGAGGTCATGCGCCGATGCTAGTGCGCCCGGTACACCCCCTCGCCCTGGACGATGAGACCCGCGAGCTCGAGCTCCGTGAGAGCCGTCGCGACCGCGCCGGCCTCGGCTCCGATTGCGCGCACGAGCTCGTCGACTCCGGCAGGGCCGTCGCGCACCCGAGCGAGCACCTTCTGGCCCTCCTCGCTCAGGTCCGGGTCGGCGACCGGGCCGACTTCGATCCCGAAGACCTCCAGCACGTCGTTGCTCGTCGTGAGCGGAGTGGCTCCGAGCCGAAGCAGATCGTTCGTCCCGGCCGAGAGCGCCGAGGTGATCTCACCCGGAACGGCGAACACCTCGCGGCCTTCCTCGAGCGCCAGGTCGGCGGTGATCAGGGCGCCGCTCCGCTCGCGCGCCTCGACGACCACGGTGACGCTCGAGAGGCCGGCGATGACCCGATTCCTGGCCGGAAACCTCCATGGGGCAGGCTCCACTCCCGGCGGGTACTCGGACGACGACGAGCCCGGACTCGCGAATGCGCGCGGCGAGCTCTCTGTGCGCCGCGGGATAGTCGCGGTCGACCCCGCAGCCGAGGACACCGACCGTCGCTCCTCCGGCTTCGAGCGCGCCGCGGTGCGCCTCGCCGTCGACGCCGCGGGCGAGCCCGCTGACGACGACGAGCCCGGTGGCCGCGAGCTCCCGCCCCAGCATGCGGGCGACCTGCGCTCCGTACGGCGAGCAGGAGCGGGCTCCGACGACGGCGACTGCAGGCCTGCGCAGCAGCTCCACCTCCGCCGCTCCGCGCACGAACAGGCCCGGCGGGCGGATCGTGGATCGAGCGGAGCAGCGGCGGGAACTCGCGAGCCGTGCGGGAGCACCACGTGACACCGGCCCGACTCAACGTCTCCCTGTAGGCAGCGGCGTCGAACCTCCGAACGAAGGCCGCGAACCGGCGGTCGCGCGGCTCGCCGACCAGGTGTGTGCCGGTCTCCGCGGCGAAAGCCGCCAGCGCCAGCTCGTTCACGACGACTCCAGCTCGCGCGGAGCGCGATACGAAAGCGCCTCGGCGACGTGCGACGTCTCGACCCGCTCCGCGCTCGCCAACGCCGCAAGCGTCTGCGCCACGCGGCGCGTCCGCGCCCGCCCACGGCCCGAAAGCGGCACCCGCTCGACTGCGCGGTCGAGGAGCGCCTCAGCGGACGGCTCCCATTCGGCCGCCGGCCCGCCACGCGAGGACTCGACCCGCGTCCGCACGACCCCGGACGGCTCGGAAGGGCCCGCAGCGAGCTCCTGAGCGCGCGGCCGGGGCATGGCGAGTACGAGGTCGAAGCGATCGAGGAGCGCGCGCGAGAGCTTGTCGCGGAAGGCGGCGAGGCGCTGCGGCGAACAGGAGCACTCCGCGGCCGGGTCGCCACGCGCACCGCACGGGCACAGGTTCATGGTCGCGACCAGCTGGAAGCGGGCCGGGAACACCGCTCGGCCGGCTGCGCGCGCGACTGCCACCTCGCCGTCCTCGATCGGCTGGCGTAACGCCTCGAGCGCCGGGCGCTGGAACTCGGCGAGCTCGTCGAGCATGAGGACTCCCCGGTGCGCGAGCGTCACCTCGCCCGGCCGAATGCCGGGCCCGCCTCCGACCATCGCGGCCACCGAGGCGCTGTAGTGCGGCGACCGGAACGGACGGCGCATGACCAGCGGCCGCTCCGGGTCGAGCAGGCCCGCGACCGACTGGATGCGCGTGACCTCGATCGCCTCCTCCGCGTCGAGCGCCGGCAGGATCCCGGGCAGCCGGCGCGCGAGCATCGTCTTCCCGGTTCCAGGCGGCCCCGCGAGGAGCAGGTTGTGACCCCCGGCGGCAGCGATCTCGAGTGCCCGTCGGGCGCGTTCCTGTCCGCGGACGTCCGCTAGATCGAGGTAGGTCGGCTCCGGGGCGTGGCCGTTCTCAGAGACGTATGGCTCGGGATCCGCCACCCCACGCACGTACGCGGCCGCCTCGGCGAGATGGCGAACCGGCACCGGTTCGATGCCGGCCAGCGAGGCTTCCGCCGCCGACGGAGCCGCGCACAGCAGGCGCTCGAAGCCTGCCCGCCGCGCCGCCTCGGCCACGGCGAGCACACCGCCGACCGGTCGCAGCCGCCCGTCGAGGCCCAGCTCGCCGACCGCCGCGTGTCCTCGTAAGCGATCGCGGGGCAGTTGCCCGGAGGCAGCGAGAATCGAGAGCGCGATCGGCAGGTCGAAGCCCGAGCCCTCCTTCCGCAGGCCCGCCGGAGCCAGGTTGACGGTGATCCGCCGCATCGGCCACTCGAGCTCCGCTGACGCGATGCCGCTGCGCACGCGGTGCTTGGCCTCCTGGCAGGCGCGGTCGGCGAGCCCGACGATCGAGAACCCGGGCACTCCGCGCTGGAGGTGCGCCTCGACCTCGACCCGGCGGGCCTCGAGGCCCACGACCGCGTGGGTGACGGTTCGTGCCAGCACGGGTCACGACGCTAGGTAAGAAATCTGCAAAGGAAAGAGTCGACGTAGTGACAAATGACGCGCGTTCTGACAACATCCCGCGCCCAAACGCGACAGGAGGGCTCGTGAGGGCAAATGCGGCTCGGAGGTGGGCGCCAACGGTGCTCCTTCCACTGTGCATCGCCCTAGTCACCAGTCTCGCCGCAGCCCCTGCCGCGGCGGAACGAACCGGCTCGAGCCCGCTGCGCATCGAGTTCGACACGAACATCGACTACGTCGATCCCGCGCTCGCGTACTACGTCGTGAGCTGGCAGCTAGAGAACGCGACGTGCGCCAAGCTCGTCAGGAACCCCGACCTGCCGCCGCCGGCCGGCTCACGCCTGCAGCCGGAGATCGCTGCGGCGATGCCGACCATCTCCGCGGACGGGCGCACCTACACCTTCCAGATCAGGAACGACTACTTCTTCTCGCCACCTGCGACGGGCGTCGTGACGGCGGCGAGCATGAAGTACACCTTTGAGCGGCTCCTGCATCCGTCGATGGCCTCGCCGGGGCAGTTTTTCTACCTCGACATCGCCGGGGCGCAGGAATACATCAACGGCTCTGAGCCAACGATCACCGGGATCGTTGCCAGCGGAAACGTCCTGAGCATCACGCTGGTGGAGCCCTCGGGCGACTTCCTGGCGCGGCTTGCGATGCAGTTCTCGTGCGCCGTACCGACTTCCCTCCCCATCAATCCGGACGGCGTGCAGGCGCCGGTGCCTTCGGCCGGGCCGTACTACATCTCGTCCTGGACCTGGGGGTCCAGCGGATCGGGCACCCTGCTCCCGAACCCCGACTACACCGGCCCGCGACCACGGCGCTGGAGCTCGATCCAGTACGGATTCGGCCTGCCGCTCGCGACGATCCGCCAGCAGGATCGAGACCGGAACGACTGACTACGGACCGGTCCCCGCTGCCGCGCATCAAGAGCTCGACACGCTGTACGGCCCGAACAGCGAAGCTGCCGCGCACGGCCTGCAGCAGTGGTTTGCGAACTCTTCGCCGTCGATCAGACACCTGTCGATGAACACGGAGCGCCCACTCTTCCAGCACCCGGAGCGCGTCAATCTCCGGAAGGCCGTCAACTTTGCGATCGACCGCCCGGCGATCATCGCGCAGCGCGGCTACGCAGCCGGGCCCGCGTCCGATCAGCTCATTCCGCCGGGAGTGCCCGGCTTCGTCGACGAGGACATCTATCCGCTGGACGGCCCCGACATCGCCCAGGCCCGCTTGCTCGCAGACTGGCAGCCCGGAGATCCACTGCAACCGGCCGTCTTCTACACGTGCAGCACCGGGCTGTGCCTGGCGATCGCCCAGATCATCCGCAACAACCTGCTCGAGATCGGCATCGACGCCCAGATCCAGACCTTCCCGACTGCTCTGTGCTTCACGAAGGTTGGGACGCGGGGCGAGCCGTTCGACCTCGCGAACTGCACGGGCAACTTCGCCGACTTCATCGACCCCTGGGCCTTCATCATGCTCGCAGACGGGGACTCGATCAGGCCGACGAACAACGTCAACTCCGCCTACTTTGACGACCCTGTTTTCAACGACCGCATCGATGCGGCCCAGCTGCTGCCGAACGGTCCCGCCCGCGAGCAGGCGTTCGCCGAGATCGATGCCGACCTGGCACGCGACGCCGCGCCGTACGCCGTCTTCATGAACAACAACTCGCTCGAGTTCCTTTCTCGGCGGATCGGGTGCCAGGTGTACGACCAGCCGACTTCTTTCATGAATCTCGTTGCCCTCTGCGAACGGCCGGAGATCTCGGCCAACGATGTCCAGGTCACGGAAACCGGTTCGGGGACGACGAACGCGGTGTTCGAGGTCAGGCTCGCGAGCGAGGAGAGCGTGCCGGTGACGGTGCACGTGGCAACCGCGAACGGGACTGCTCAGGGCGGGTTGGATTACGCACCGGTTTCCCAGGACGTCACGTTCGCTCCGGGTGATCGCGTCGAGCTCGTGGTCGTGCCGATCTTCTCCGATGCGGTTGCGGAAGCGGACGAGACGTTCTCTCTGCTCCTCTCGGCCAACACGAGCGGGACGATCATGCGGAACGGAACCGGCACGATCGTCGACGGGCCTCCGCTGCCACCACCACCACCACCACCACCACCACCACCACCGCCACCGCCACCGCCGCCGCCACCGCCACCGCCACCGCCACCTCCGCCTCCGCCGCCGCCTCCTCCGGCCCCACCGCCGGCTCGCTGTCGCGTGCCGAACGTGATCGGGCTACGGCTGGCAACGGCCAAAGCACGGATTCGGGCGCGGCGCTGCCGAGTCGGCACCGTGCGCAGGGTGCGCTCCAGGCGCGTCGGCAAGGTCGTCGGGCAGAGCCCGCGGGGCGGCTCGGTCCGGCGCGTCAACTTCAGGGTCAACTTGCGAGTCGGGCGCCGCTAACCGCTCGTAAATTTTCGGCCTTCGTGTCACGATTGACCAGAGGGCGTGGGAGGGCATCGGATTGACCTGAAGGTGCTGGCGACGAGCGGCTTGCTCGCGCTGGTTCTGCTGCCTGGCGCAAGTGCAGGGCCGGGAGCGACGGCCAGGATCAGCGTCGGCAGCGGCGGCGCGCAGGCGGACAGTCACAGCCTGCTGCCGGCGATCGACGGCGCTGGCCGGATCGTCGCGTTCTACTCGGACGCAACGAACCTCGTCGCAGGCGACACCAATAACGCCAGAGACGTCTTCGCGCGCGATCGCCAGGCCGGCACGACGGTGCGGGTCAGCGTCGACAGCGCAGGGACGCAGGCCAACGGCCAGAGCTTCGCCCCCGCGGTGAGCCGAGACGGGCGCATGGTCGCGTTCCATTCCGACGCGTCGAACCTCGTCCCCGGAGACGCAAACAACACGAGCGACGTCTTCGTCCACGACCGACAGAGCCGCGCGACGACACGGGTCAGCGTCGCGACCGGCGGGGCCGAGGCGAACGGAAGCAGCTCCGCGCCGGCGCTGAGCGCGGACGGCCGCTTCGTCACCTTCGTCTCGGACGCGACCAATCTGGTCAGCGGAGACACGAACTTCGCACGTGACGTCTTCCTGCACGATCGCCAGACCGGCACGACGACGAGGATCAGCGTCAGCACCGCCGGCGACCAGGGAAACATTCACAGCCTGGGCTCGGCGATCAGCGACGACGGGCGCTTTGTTGCCTTCTCTTCGTACGCCGCGAACCTCGTCGCCGGAGACGTGAACGAATCGGCCGACATCTTCGTGCGCGACCGTCAGGACAACACCACGAGCCGGGTCAGCGTGTACAGCGACGGAACCGAGGTCGAAGGAGACAGCCTCGCGCCTGCGATCAGCGCCGACGGGCGAATCGTCGCCTACGACTCGGATGCCTGGCTCCTGATCTGGGGCGACACGAACGAGGCCCGTGACGTCTTCGTCTACGACCGGCAAAACGGCCTGACCACCCGCGTGAGCGTCGACGACGGCGGGGCGCAGGCGAACGGGGCGAGCCTCAGGCCGTCGATCACAGCCGACGGCCGCTTCGTCGCGTTCTACTCGGAGGCGTCGACCCTGGTCGGCGGCGACTCGAACGGCGCTTCCGACGTCTTCGTTCACGACCGCCGCAGCGGCGCGACGACGAGGGTGAGCGTCGGGAACGGCGGCACGCAGGCGAGCGGCGACAGCGTCAGGCCGGCCGTCAGCGGGACCGGCGCCGTCGTCGCGTTCGAGTCCGATGCCGTGAGCCTGGTCTCCGCCGACACCAACGGGTTCAGCGACGTGTTCATCCACGAGCCGACGGTTGCCGCTCCTCCACCCGCGCCCCCGCCCGCGCGATGCGTGGTGCCAAACGTCCGGTGGAGGAAGCTCGCCGTCGCTCGACGATCGATCACTGCCGCGCGCTGCCGGGTCGGCCGTGTCCGGCACGTGCGCTCGAAGCGCGTTCGACGCGGACGCGTGATCTCCCAGTCGGCTAGGGCCAGGACGAGAGCACGGGTTGGTTTCCGGGTGAACCTGGTCGTCAGCCGCGGACGGCGTTAGCCTGTCGGTGTGCTGAAGGCCTCGAGCCTCGCGGTAGGCGCGGCTTTTCTCCTCGGTGGACTTGCTTCGGCGGCCGTGGTGGCACCGATCCCGGTCAAGACGACCTCGCGCAGCGAGCTGGCTCCGGCAGCCGGTGGCGAGTGGTTCGCCTGGACGAAGAGCCGTGAGAACGACAGCGGCAGCCTGCTGGACGTCTGGGCCCAGCGCGGCACCGAGCGCGCGTTCAAGGTCAATCCGCGGAACACGCAGGGGTACACAGGAGGCACAGACGGTTCGCGGCTGGTCTACCAGCTCATACGCGGCGCGGAAGCGAACCGCTCGGATCTGCGCCTCTTCGACCTGTCGACTCGCCGGCATGTCGCGCTGCCTCGCGGCGTGAACACGAACCGCTGGGAGTGCTGCGGGACGATCTCCGGCGACTGGCTGCTCTACAGCCGTGGGCTCGTCTACACCCGGAACATCCAAATTCTGATCCTCCGAAACCTGGTCACCGGCGAGGTGCGCGTCCTCGACAAGCTCCAGAACAAGAACGGGCTCCTGAGCGCCGGCCAGGTGAGCGGCAACTACGCGGTCTGGGTGCGCTGCTCCCCGCATCCGCGCTGCCAGATCCGCCGGTACGACATCGTCGCCGGCGCGAGGACGATCCTGCCGGTGCCCACGGGGAAGGTCGTCTACAGCCCGTCGGTCACCGCCACCGGGACGGCGTACTACATCCGCAGCAACCGAGGGTGCGGCAAGTACGTGGAGCTCGTCAAGGCACCTCTCGCCGGAGTCGCCGAGGTGCTGCTGGCGCTACCGAACGGCTACGACGCGGACGTCACCTACGCGAGCGTGCGGCCTCCGAAGGGCCCAACGCCCACGATCACCGACGTCTATTTCGACCGCGTTCGCTGCGGGCGAAACATCTGGGACATCTTTCGCGCCGAGGATCGGGAGTCGCCAGGGCCACCCCCGCCGCCGTTGGCTATCCGGTCCGCGCCACGATGACGTCCTCGTAGTACTCGCCCGCGCGCCGACCGGTTCGACGGTTGACGTGGCGCTGGTACCGAGTCTCGACGCTGAGGCCCGCGCGCTCGAGAATCTGCGGATAGAGGTCGCGGCGGTCGTTGACGACGATCACGACGGGAGCGCGTCGCGGGAGGACGCGGCTGACGTTGGCGAACGCCTCGGCGGTCCCGTCGACGTAGGCGGCAATGGCGGCGATGCTCGTCCCTGCCGCCGCTGCGCCCACCTCGAGCTCGCGGCGATCGTCCAGGCCGAGTAGCTCGTAGGCGTACCGATGCTGCTCGTGGTAGTCGATGAGCCCTGGGTAGGGCGGTGACGTGACGACCCCGTCCGCGCTCGGCAGCTCCGCGTCCCGGGAGTCGCCGTGGACAACGGTCGCCTCACCGCCGCGCGTCCGCACGCGGGCGAACTCGTGGATGCGCGCCAGCGTGTCGAGCGCGTAGCGCCGCAGGAAGTGCTCGGCCCGCTCGACCGGACGGCAGTGCCGCCGGTGCTTGTGACACCAGTACTCCCCGCGCTGCGGCTCCTTCGGGAAGTCGAGGTCGAAATGGGTCGTGCGCCGGGCGGAGCGTGCGGCCCGCGTCAGAACCACGCGGAGCACCTGTGCGTGCTCGTAGTCGTCCACGATCGAGCGGAAGAAGAGGAGCTCTTCGGCAGCGCGTGGTGCGAACCAGGCCTTGACGTAACGGGACGGTCGCACGGGCGCGCGGCCGTCGAAGCCCTCGAGGCGCCGCAGTGCGTCTCGGAGGTCGCGCTCCAGCGCGAAGAGGTTGTACGTGCGCGTCTTGACGTCCATCAGCAGGCAGTTGAAGGCCGCGATGTCGACCCCGGTCGCCCGGCGGCCGCTCTCGAGCGATTGGACGAGCGTCGTGCCGGAGCCGGCGAAGGGATCGAGAACGGTTCGCGCCCGCGGCAAGTGGCGCGTCAGGAGCGCCTCCACGAGCTGGGGCACGAACTTCCCCAGGTACGGGTGCAACCGATGGACGTGCTTCGTGCGCTCGCGCTCGGGAAGGTCGCGCTCCGACCAGGAGAGGTCGAGGTCGATGTCGCGGTACAGGGCTTCTTGTGTCGGGGCCACCTCGGCCCGGTTTCGACGCGCGCGCTAGAACGCCTGTCTCAGATGCTCGACTCCGCCGGCGCCGACGCCGACGACGTCGAACCGCGCCTCGCACTCACCATGCTCGGGATTCGCGGCGAGCCAGGACTCGGCGGCCTGGGTCAGACGGCGCTGCTTCTCCGCCGTGACCATCTCCAGCGGGTCGCCGAGCCCTCCCTCGCTCTTCGACTTCACCTCGCAGAACACGACCGTTCGCCCGCGGCGCAGGACGAGGTCGAGCTCGTACCCTCCGACCCACTCGTTCGTTGCCAGCACGCGATAGCCGCGCAGCCGGAAGCGCCACTTCGCGCGCAGCTCGGCCTGAGCGCCCTTACGCCGAGGCGAGCCGGGCGGCGGCCTCTTCCTCACTGAGGTAGCAGAGCGCCTGGAAGGAACGGCGGTGGATCTCGGAGGGCCCGTGCCGCCGGACCAGCGCCGAGTGCGAAGGCGTGATGTAGCCGACGTGGGACCGGAAGCCGAACTGCGGATAGAGCGCGTCGGCGCGACGCATGTACCGGTCGCGGACGACCTTCGCCACGATCGATGCCGCCGCGATCGCGGCGCTGCGCTCGTCGCCGTCGATCACTGCGTGATGCTCGGGCGCAGCCGGGCCCAGGCGGAAGCCGTCGACGAGGCAGGCCTCGGCGGGCGGAGTGAGCGCCGCGAGCGCGCGCCGCAGGCCGTCGAGATTCGAGCGGTGCAGGCCCTTGCGGTCGATCTCACCCGGCGAGATCACCTGGACCGAGACCCGCGTCGCGCAGCTCATGACTGCACGGAAGAGCTCCTCGCGGTCGGACGGCGCGACCTGCTTGGAGTCGTTCAGCCGAGCGAGCGGACGAACCCGGTGCTCGCGCAAACACGCGTAGTCCAGCAGGACGCCGGCAACCACGAGCGGCCCTGCAAGCGAACCTCGACCCGCTTCGTCGGCACCCGCGACGAAGCGGGCGCCGAGCTTGCGGTCGAAGCCCAGGAGCCTAGCTCCGCTCCTCCTCGACAGGAGCTTCTGCGACCTGCTCTTCTCCGCCTGCGTCCTCCGGATGATCTTCGGCGGGCTCGGGCTCGGGGGGCTCGGCGGGCTCGGCGGCGGAAGCACCGGGCGAGGATAGCGGCGCGACATGCTGCTGCTCGCGCACGCGCGCCTTCTTTCCCACTTTCTCGCGCAGGTAGTACAGCTTCGCGCGGTTGACGTCCCCGATCGCCTGCACCTCGATCTTCTCGATCTTCGGCGAGTGGAGCGGGAACGTCCGCTCGACACCCACTCCGAACGACTGCTTGCGCACGGTGAACGTCTCGCGCACGCCTTGCCCCTGGCGCTTGATGACGATGCCCTCGAAGACCTGGACGCGCCGGCGCGTGCCCTCGATCACCTGGAAATGCACGCGCACGGTGTCGCCGGCCTTGAACCTGGGCCGGTCGGACTGCAGTTGGCGCTGCTCGAGTAGCTCGATGGGGTTAGGCATGGCGAGGGGATAGGGCCCGGCGGGCCGACGGCATGCTAGCGGATCGAAATCCGGTCCCAGGGCCAGTAGGTGGCGATCTTCGGCCCGATCAGCCGATCGCGTGCAACCAGGCCCCAGACTCTCGAATCGCACGACTGCGCCCGGTTGTCGCCCAGGACGTAGTACGCGTCCTTCGTGATCGGACGCACGGGAGAGGAGTCACGGTCACGGCGACCCGCTTCGATGTAGGGCTCCTCGAGCCTGCGGCCGTCGACGAACACGACGCCGCTACGGACGGCGACACTCTCGCCTGGGACGCCGATGATCCGGTGCACGAACGTCGAGCCGGCCTCGGCCCCGCAGCGCTCTGCGGCCCGCGCCGAGAGCTCGTAGGCAACGATGTCCCCACGCTGCGGGTCTCGCACCTTGTAGACCACCTTCGACACGGCGATCCGGTCGGCCTCGTCGCCCAGGCAGCCCGCCCCGGGCTTGGGGCAGTGCAGGGTCGGCTCCATCGACGAGCTCGGGATCCGGTAGAGCTTGGAGGTGATCGCGGCCAGGACGAGGAGCACGCCCACGATCGAGAGCACGATCAGCAGGAACCGCAGCAACCTCGACACCGGCTCAGAATAAGGTGATCCGCTTCGGCGGGAAGTAGACGGCGAACACGGGGCCGATCAGGTTGTCCCGCGGGACGTAGCCCCAGCGGCGCGAGTCGCACGACGACTGCCGGTTGTCGCCGAGCATGAGGTAGCTGTCTGGGGGGATCGTGCGCTCAGGGAGCGTGTCGGCGTCGCGGCGGCTCTCGGGGATGTACGTCTCCTCCAGCTTCTTGCCGTTGATGAAGATCTCGCCGTTCTCCTCGCGCCAGCGGTCGCCCGGAAGCCCGACGAGGCGCTTGACGAAGGTCCCGCCCGCCCCGCACTGCGCCTGCGCTCGCGGCGGCGTCTTGAAAACGACGATCTCGCCACGCTCGGGGTCGCGGAAGCGGTAGATGAAGCGATTGGCCAGGACGCGGTCGGAGAAACGGCCCGACTCGCACCCCGCGCCCGGCTTCGCGCAATGCAGCGTCGGCTCCATCGACGAGGACGGGATTCGGTACGGGTTGACGACGAACGCCTTGATGCCGAGGACGATCAGGACCGCGCCGATGATCGTCACCGCCCAGTCGATGGCGACGCGCCACTCGCGGGGCAGGCCGCGCGTGAGGTAGTCGATCGGGTTCCTCATCGCACCGTCCTCGCCCGGCTCTGTTCGCGCCGCCACTCGGCGATGCGCGCGTGATCGCCCGAGAGCAGGACCTCCGGCACCTGCCACCCGCGGAACTCGGCGGGCCGGGTGTAGTGCGGGTACTCGAGGCCACCCTCGAGCGCGGCGGAGAACGTCTCTTCGTCGCCTGAGCCCTCGCTTAGCGCCCCCGGCAGGCGGCGCGCGATCGCGTCCACCATGACCATGGCGGGCAACTCCCCGCCGGAAAGAACGTAGGGGCCGATGGACACGGCTTCCGTCGCCAGGTGCTCGATGATGCGCTCGTCGAAGCCCTCGAACCGCGCGGAGAGGATCGTCAAGCGCTCCTCGGCCGCAAGCTCCTCGACGAGCGGCTGGTCGAGCTGGCGCCCCTGTGGCGTCAACGCGATCACGCGGTGCTCCGGCAGACCGCCGTAGGTCGCGTCGAGCGCAGCGGCGACGGTGTCGACCCGCAGAACCATGCCCGCGCCTCCGCCGTACGGCTCATCGTCGACCTGGCCACCGGTGAGCGGCGTCGTGTCGCGGTAATTGAGCAGGCGCAGGTCGAGCTCGGAGCCGAGGACGGCCGCGAGCGGACGCTGCTCGCAGAGCCAGGCAAATGCGTGTGGGACGAGGGTAAAGACATCGATCTGCAAAGAAGCTTGAGGTTACTCAGCACGTGCAAAGCCGCGTTGGACAACGATTCGACCCGAGGCGAGATCGACCTCCCGCACGCAGGCGTCGACCAGCGGGAGCGCGAGGCCTGTGTCGAGCTCGAGCACGTCGTTCGCGGGGCCCGGCGTGACTTCTGAGACGAGGCCCAGAGCGCGCCCGCCCTCCTCTTCGACGGCGAGACCCACGAGCTGGAAAACGTAGTAGGAGCCGTCCTCGGGCACGGGGAGCTCCGCCCGCTCGACCTGGAGCTCGACGCCGCGCGGAACCTCGCGGTCGAGGCGGATCACCGGGCGGCCGCCGGCTCGCTTCGACTCCAGGATCTCGGCCGTGGCCCCGTCGACGATCAGGGTTGCGCCGACTGCGAACCGCTCGGGATCCTCGCTCCCGTGCTCGACCACGAACGCGCCCTGCAGACCGTGCGGTTTGCCGACGCGGCCCACGGTGACGAGGTCAGCCACCAAAGACAGCGAGTGCTTCCTCGCGGGTCGGCACGGTGAGCACGTTTTCGTCCGCAAGCTCCACCGCGTGCGGATGGGCGCTGGCCCGGATCAGCTCGGCCGCTCGCTCCAGGTCGTACTCGGTTCGCCGAAAGTCGACGCCACCGGCATCGACGATCGCCCAGTAGGCGCCTGGTGCGCCCTCGTACGGCCGCCCCACACTGCCGGCGTTGACGAACCTCGTCGATCCAACAGCCCGGTCGAGCTGCATGTGGGTGTGCCCGCCGACGACGAGGTGTTGCTCGACACCCGTCAGGAGCTCGGCGATGCGCTCGTCCGAGGTCAACTCGGTGATAACGGTCATGTCGTCCTGGGGCGTCGCATGGACGTAGAGCACGTCGTCCACAACTGCCGAGAACGGCAAGTTGATGAGCCACTGCACGCGCTCGTCGCCGAGCTCTTGCTTCAACCAGAGCCGGTCCTGCTCCGCCTCCGTACTCGGGGCCGGCGAGTCGAGCCTCTCGGCGTTCCCCCGGATGAAGGCGGCGTCGCCAGAGAGAACGAGCTCGAGCGTCTCGTGCGGCATCGGCCCGGAAAGGATGTCGCCGCCGTACAGGATCTTGTCGATCCGCTCGCGGCCGACCTCGGCCAGCACCGCCTCGAGCGCCGGCGCGTTGCCGTGCACGTCGTAGAGCGCAGCGACCCGCAACTACTCGACGATCTCGAGCAGCACGCGACGGTGAGAATGGGCGCCGCTGGCGCGAACGATGGCGCGCAGTGCCCGTGCGATGCGGCCCTTGCGGCCGATCACCTTGCCGATGTCGTCCTTGGCGACGCTGAGCATCAGGACGATCGCGCCCTCCCGCTCCTCTTCCTTGACCGACACGGCGTCCGGCTCGTCCACCAGCTGCCGAGCGAGGTAGGCGAGCAGCTCAGCCACTGATGTTCGCGATCTTCAGCAGGCGCGACACCGTGTTCGACGGCTGCGCCCCCTTCGAGAGCCACTCCTTCACACGGTCCTCGTCGAAGTCGATCGTGGACGGCTCCGTCTGCGGGTTGTAGCGCCCGACGATCTCGATGAACCGGCCGTCGCGCGGCGAGCGCGAGTCGGCCACCACGACCCGGTAGATCGGGTTCTTCTTCGACCCGACGCGGGTCAATCTCATTGCTACCAAGCCTTATCTCCTTCCTTGCTGTTGCTGTGCCTGCTGGAGCAATTCCGGCGGGATTCCCGGCATTTTGCCCTTCTTCATCTGCTTCATCATCTTCTGCATTTGCTTGCGGGCCGAGATCAGCTGGTTCACCTGCTGAATGGTCGACCCGCTTCCGGCGGCGATCCGCTTCCGGCGCGACCCGTCGATCAGGTGCGGCATCCGCCTCTCCTGGGGGGTCATCGAGAGGACGATCGCCTCGGTCCGCCCCATCTGCGACTCGTCGATGTCGAGGCCCTGAAGCTGCTTTCCGATCCCGGGCATCATCGAGAGGACTCCCTTCAGGGGCCCCATCTTCCGCAGCATTCGAAAGCTGGCGAGGAAGTCGTCGAACGTGAACTCGCCGGCGAGCATCTGCTGCTCGAGGCGCGCCTGCTCGTCCACCTCGACGGCCGCTTCGGCCTTCTCGATCAGCGTCAGCACGTCGCCCATGCCGAGAATGCGCGAGGCCATCCGGTCGGGGTGGAAGTACTCGAACTGGTCGAGCTTCTCGCCGACCGACGCGAGCTTGACCGGCTTGCCGGTGACAGCGCGTACCGAGAGAGCGGCACCGCCGCGCGCGTCGCCGTCGAGCTTTGTGAGGATGACGCCGTCGAACGCGATCCGCTCGTGGAAGGACTCGGCGACGGAAACCGCTTCCTGGCCCGTCATCGCGTCCAGCACGAGCAAGACATTCGTGGGCTTGGACGCCTTGCGCACGGCCGCGAGCTCTTCCATCAGCGGCTCGTCGATGTGCAGCCGCCCGGCCGTGTCGAGGATGACGACGTCGCGGCCTTGCTGCTTCGACTGCTCGATGCCCTCGGTGACGGCCTGAACGGGGTCAGACCCCGTGAAGACCGGGATCTGCAGCTGCTTCCCGAGCTGCTGGAGCTGATCGACGGCTGCCGGGCGCTGCAGGTCGGCGGCGACGAGGGCCGGCGTATGACCTTCCTTGCGCAGGAGCAGCGCGAGCTTGGCGGCCGCGGTCGTCTTCCCCGCCCCCTGGAGGCCCGCGAGCAGGATCACCGTCGGAGGCCGCCCGGCGAAGGCGATCTTGGAGCTTCCGCTCCCCATCAGCTCCGTCAGCTCTTCGTGGACGATCTTCACGACCTGCTGGCCCGGGGTGAGGCCCTTCGTCAGCTCCAGGCCGAGCGACCGCGCCTTCACGCGCGCGACGAAGTCCTTGACGACCTTGAAGTTGACGTCCGCCTCGAGGAGCGCGAGACGGATCTCGCGCATCGCTTTGGAGACGGATTCCTCGTCGAGCTTGCCCCGCCCGCGAACCTCGCCGAGGGCGCTCTGGAGGCGGTCTGAGAGGGTGTCGAACACGAGCGCGACAGTGTACTTACGGGCCTTTTCGGGCCTACACTCGTAACTGGACATGGCCCCCTGTCCCACCTGTGGCGAAGCCAACCCGGCCCATGCCAGGTTCTGCCTCGCCTGTGGCAAGCCGCTCACCGCGGCGCGAGAGATGCGCAAGACGGTGACCGTCGTCTTCTGCGACCTCATCGACTCGACGCCGCTCGGCCAGGAGCTCGACGCCGAGACCTACCGGCGCGTGCTCTCGCGGTACTTCATCGAGGTCAGCCGCGTGCTCGAACGGCACGGCGGCACGGTCGAGAAGTTCATCGGCGACGCGGTCATGGCCGTCTTTGGCATCCCGACGGTTCACGAGGACGACGCGCTCAGGGCGGTGCGGGCTGCGGCAGAGCTTCGTGAGGCCATTTCGGACCTGAACGTGGACTTGAAGGCCGAGCTCGGGATCGAGCTCGGCGTTCGGACCGGCATCGACACGGGAGAGGTCGTTGCCGGAGATCCCACGGAAGGGCAGTCGTTCGCGACGGGGGAAGTGGTCGTCGTCGCCCAGCGGCTCGAGAACTCTGCGAGCTCCGGCGAGATCCGGATCGGCGCCCCGACGTACCGGCTCGTCCGCGACGCGGTGCTCGTCGAGCCCCTCGAGCCGCTCGAGCTCAAGGGCAGGAAAGGACCGACCCGGGCCTGGCGCCTCCTTGGTGTCGTCGCCGGGGCCCCCGCCTTCGCACGCCGCCTCGACTCGCCGCTCGTTGGTCGAGACAGAGAGCTGATGCTGCTCGATCAGGCCTTCCGACGAGCCGTTGACGAAAGCGCCTGTCACATGTTCACCGTGCTCGGGACTGCGGGGATCGGCAAGTCTCGACTCGTGAACGAGCTCGTCGCCGAGCTGGGCGACGAGGCACGCGTGCTCGTCGGCCGCTGCGTGCCCTACGGCGAGGGCATCACCTTTCTGCCGCTGACAGAGCTCGTTCGAGGAGCGGGCGGGATCCTGGCTCGCGACTCCCCCGAGGAGGCCTGCGCCAAGCTGGCCCGCCTGGTGAGCGACGACCCCGAGCGGGATCTGATCGTCGAGCGACTCGCGGCGGCGACAGGCCTCGGCGAGGGTACGACGTCGAGCGAGGAAACGTCGTGGGCCGTGCGCAAGCTGCTCGAGTCGCTCGCCCGCGACGGTCCGCTCGTCGTCGTCTTCGACGATGTGCAGTGGGCCGCGTCCTCGTTCCTCGACATCGTCGACCACGTCGTCGACAAGACGCGGGATGCCCCGATCCTGCTCGTCTGTCTTGCTCGCCCGGACCTCCTGGACGAGAGGCCCTCATGGGGCGGCGGCAAGCTGAACTCGACCTCGATCTTGCTCGAGCCGCTGCGCGGCGCCGACGTCGAGCAGCTGATCGACCATTTGCTCGGAGAGGGCGACGACGTCGGCGACGACGTTCGGCGCAGCCTGCAGGAGGCAGGTGAGGGGAACCCGCTCTTCGTCGAGGAGATGCTGGCGATGCTCGTCGACCAGGGGCGCCTGCGACGGGACGGTCGGCGCTGGACGAGCGCCGGAGGCCTCGGCACGGTCGAGGCGCCGCCCACGATCCACGCGCTGCTGGCTGCCCGCATCGACCGGCTGGAAGAGGACGAGCGCGACCTCCTCGAGCGCGCGGCCGTAATCGGAAAGAGCTTCTCGCGTGACGCGCTCGTCGGCCTGGCGCCGGACGCGGCGCTCGACGAGCTCCTCGAGGAGCTCGAGCGCAAGGATCTCGTCCTACCTGATCGGGGCACCGAGGAGACGTATGGCTTCCGGCACATTCTCATCCGCGACGCTGCCTATCAGGGGCTGGCGAAGGAGCGGCGAGCCGAGCTGCACGAGAGCCTGGCCGACTGGCTGGCGGAAGCTCGTCGCGACCGGCTGCGCGAGTACGAGGAGATCCTGGGCTACCACCTCGAGCAGGCGCACCGCTATCGGTCTGAGCTCGCGCCGGCAGACGCGCGGACGGATGAGTTGGCCTCTCGAGCGGCCGGGCTCCTCGCTTCAGCAGGCCGGCGCGCGTTTGCGCGCGGAGACATGCCGTCCGCGGTCGGGCTGCTGACGAGAGCCACTCTGCTCCTGCGCGACGATGAGCCCGCCCGGCTGAGGCTTGTCCCCGATCTCGCCACTTCCATAGCTCATATCGGAGAGCTGACGCGTGCCGAGGGGCTCCTGGAGCGAGCGATCGAGGCGGCGCGTGCGCTCGGGGACGAGCAGTTGGAGCTCCACGCCCTGCTGGCTCTCGGCCCGATCCGGATCAGGCTCGATCCAGCCGGTGCGACCGACGAGCTGACGACAAACGCACGCCGCGCGATCGAGGTCTTCGAGCGGCTGGGAGACGAAGCGGGCCTGGCCCAGGCCTGGTCGCGGCTCAGCGACGTCCACTGGCTGGCCTCGCGCTGGGGTGAGCGAGGCTCGACCCTCGAGCAGGCGCTCGTTCACGCTCGCCGGGCTGATGACCCGCCGTTGGCGACGCGCTTGCTCGGCTCCCTGCCGGTCGTCCTCCTGGAAGGTGCGACACCCGTGCCCGAGGCTCTCGAGCGTTGCGAGCAGATCCTCGAGGAGGTCCGGAAGGACCAGACGATCGAGGCCCGCACGCTGGTCGTTATCGGCGAGCTCCACGCAATGCTCGGGGACTTCGACCAGGCGCGCTCGCTCTACCGGCAGGGCCAGATGCTGTTCGAAGATCTCGGCCACCGGTTGTGGATCGCCGTCCTCTCCCAGGTCGGCGGCATCATCGAGTCGCTCGCGGGTGACCTCGAGGCGGCCGAAGCGGAGCTGCGTGCCGGCTACGAGACGTTGTCGGGAATGGGTGAGAGGAGCTCGCTCTCGACGGTCGTCGCGCTCCTGGCTTCGACCGTGTACGCCCGGGGGGACTTCCCAGAGGCGAAACGGCTCGCCGACCTGAGCGAGGCGAACGCTGCCCCTGAGGACGTCTTGTCTCATCTCATCCTGCGGGGAACCCGCGCGCAGGTCCTTGCCCGCAATGGAGAGCACGCGCGCGCCGAGGAGGTCGCCCGCGAGGCAGTGGAGCTTGCGGAGCGGACAGATTCTCCCGTCATGCAGGCCGATGCTCACTCGGCGCTCGCAGAAACACTGCGTCTTGGAGGCAACGATGCCAGGGCGGCGGCCGAGTTGGAGCGCGCAGTCGAGCTCTATGACGCGAAAGGGCATATCGTCGCGCGGGACAGGGCGGCCCAGTCGCTTGCCACGTTGGCGGCAACGCGCTAGGTTCGCCGCGATCTGGGTTCAACCAAGGAGGACTGCCATGGGCACCAGCGCACTGCACCAACCGGAGCCGCCGTCGCCGGAGCCCGAGCCACCGCCCCAGCCGGAGCCTGCACCGCCGGACTCGCCGCCGCCGGACGACGGCACGGTGAATTTCGTGGGCTTAAACGCGAAACCGGACCCGGAGCCAAAGCCGGAGCCGCCGCCACCGCCACCGCCGGAACCGAAGCCGGACCCGAGGCCACAGCCTCCGGCACATGGCGTGCATTTCGTAGGCACCGAGCCCTAGCCTGGCTCGGGTCCGCAGAACGGCCTTCCTCGCCGTCCACGGCGAGGGCGACGCACCGCTCATCACGTCGGCTCTGACGGGAGAGACCGAGGCAATCGCCCGCGACGTGCTCGCGTATCTCTTCTCGATGCCGCAGAAAACGTGGGTCGAGGCCGGCGACGACGGTTGGGTCACCTACCTCTGCAAGCGTGGCCTCCTCCTCTCTGACGCAGATGGCGAGCCGTTCGCCGGCTTGCGGCGACTCGACGAGCAACTGGCCGACCTCGGATGGCTACCGGCTGCCGCCGTCTACCACTTCGCGACCCGCTTTCGCGGCGGCGACTTCAATCTCGCCGATGTCGAGGAGTTCGGCGAGCTGGCCGCAGCTTCGGATGCGGCCGCCGGTCGCTTCGTGGACCGCCACGGCCCTCCGCCGCCGCCGTTCACTGCCAAGAGGGGCGACGGGGTGGAACTACCGCTCGTCCGCGGGCAGGGAGGCCTGTACGACGCCCTGGCAGCGCGGAAGACCACGCGTGGCTTCGACCGTTCCCGGCCCATGACACTGGAACAGCTCGCCGTCCTTCTGTACGAGGTGTTCGGCTGCCGGGGAACTTCGCGCCTCCATCCCGAGATCGCGGTCCTGAGGAAGGGAAGCCCCTCCGCGGGCTCCCTGCACCCCGTCGAGGCCTACCCGCTGATCCGTCACGTCGAGGGCCTGACTCCCGGCCTCTACCACTACTCCGTGCGCGACCACGCGCTCGAGCCGATCGTCGAGCTCACCGAGACGGAGGCTCGTGACGAGCTCGCCACCTTCACCGCCGGACAGGTCTACTTCGCCTCAGCGGCCGCAGCCTTCGTCCTGACCGCCCGCTTCCGCCGCAGCTTCTGGAAGTACAGGCAGCATCCAACCGCTTACGCGACCCTGCTCATGGACGCGGCCCATCTCAGCCAGACCCTGTACCTCGTGGGCGCCGACCTCGGTCTGGGCACGTTCTTCACGAACGTGATCAACGACCAGAACATCGACGACCGTCTTGGGCTCGACGGAATCGAAGAGTCCGCACTCGCGGTGTGTGGGTGCGGGTACTCCTCGGGCCGCTCCAGGCTCGAGCCGCGGTTCGAGCCGTACGTTCCGCGCGAGACCGAGTTGTAGACGGCGTATTGTCCGGGGTCTTCGGTCGAGGAAAGGAGCGGGGAGAATGTCAATCGCAAAAGTCGTCCAGATCATCGGCTCGTCGCCAGAGAGCTTTGCCAAGGCCGCAGCCAACGCGATCGAGGAGGCGGCGAAGACGCTTCGCAACATCACGGGCGGGGATGTCGTCTCCATGACCACCGTGGTCAACGACGGCGTCATCACCGAGTACCGAGTGACGATGAACATCGCCTTCGTGGTCGACAGGCCTGCGCACGGCGCGACTTTCGAAGGAGAGAGCTAGCCCGCGATCAAGGCTCGCGCGAAGGCCTCCGGCTCAAACGGCCGGAGGTCTTCGATTCCTTCCCCCACGCCGATCAGCTTGACGGGGAGCCCGAGCTCGTGGGAGATCGCGAGCGCTACTCCCCCTTTCGCCGAGCCGTCGAGCTTCGTCAGAGCGACCCCGGTCACCTGGACCGCTTCGCTGAACTGCTGTGCCTGGCGGACGCCGTTCTGCCCGGTGGTCGCGTCGATGACGAGCAGCGTCTCGTGCGGGGCGCCGTCGAGCCTGCCCTCGATCACGCGTCGCACCTTGGCCAGCTCCTCCATCAGGTTCGACTGCGTGTGCAGACGGCCGGCGGTGTCGACGATCGCCACGTCGCGGTCTCTCGCTGTCGCCGCCTCGATGGCGTCGTAGGCGACGGCTGCCGGGTCGCCGCCGCGGGCTGACCCGACGAAGTCTGCGCCGGCGCGGTCCGCCCAGATCTCCAGCTGCTCCTCGGCTGCGGCGCGAAACGTGTCGGCCGCTGCGACGAGCACCGAGCGCCCGTGCTCGGTGAGATGGTGCGCGAGCTTCCCGATCGTCGTCGTCTTCCCCGTCCCGTTGACGCCGACGACGAGGATCACGCTCGGCCGTCCCTGAACGTTCATCGTCCCCGAGTCGCCGAGCAGAGCGGTCGCTTCCTCGACGAGCGCCTCGGTCAGGTCGCCGGCCACACCGCGCGCCTCCAGTCGTTTGACGAGCTCGGCGGTGGCCGGAACCCCCACGTCGGCAGCGATCAGCGCTTCTTCGAGCCGCTCCCAGGCTTCCTCGTCGCCCGTGTCGAAGGCCGCCTCGGCGATCTGGTCGGTGAGCGCGCGCCGGCTCTTGCCCAACGAATCGCGTAGGCGCCCGAAGAAGCCTTCCCGCTCCGCCTCGGTCTCCTGCTCGCCCTCGTCGTCGCCGAGGAGCTCGGCCCAGCTTCGTGCCATCGGGGCACGTTAGCCACCTGACTCGTTCGGACGCTATTAGAGCGGGACGCGAGCCATGTCCGGTGCCTGGCACCGGACAGGTGTGTTTTGGCCAGGACGGCGACGCGATAGCCTCGGCTCATGGCCAAATGGGAAGACGTTCAGCGACTTGCCGGCGAGTTTCCGGACACGGAGGAAAGCACCGTGTACCGGAACCCGGCTTTCAAGGTGCGTGGCAAGTCGCTCGCCTGGATGAGCCCGCACGAGAAGGGTGCCCTCGTGACGAGAGCCGATCCGGACGAGATTCCGCTGCTGATCGCCGCCAACCCCAACCTCTACTTCACTACGCCGCACTACGAGGGCCACCCGATGGTGCTCACCCGGCTCGAGGTCGCCGGCGACGACGACCTCCGCGAGCGCATCGAGGACTCCTACGACCTCGTGTCAGGCTGAGACGGCGACCGCGTCTTCGCGAGGCAGCCGGCGCGAGACGATCTGCGACACGCCGTCGCCGCCCATCGTCACGCCGTAGAGCACGTCGGCGGCCTCCATCGTCCGCTTCTGGTGCGTGACGACGATGAACTGCGCGCTGTCCGAGTAGCGCCGGAGCAGGTCGACGAAGCGGCCGATGTTCGTGTCGTCGAGCGCGGCCTCGACCTCGTCGAGCAGGTAGAAGGGGTGCGGCCTGGCCAGGAACAGGGCGAACAGGAACGAGATCGCGCCGAGGGCCTTCTCCCCGCCCGAGAGGAGTGACAGCCGGGTCACCCGCTTGCCGACCGGCCGCAGCTCGATCTCGATGCCCGCTTCGATGTCCTCGTCCTCGCCCTCCAGCTCGGGCTCGGTCAGGCGCAGCCGGCCCTCGCCGCCGGGGAACAGCGTGCCGGCGACCTCGGCGAAGTGGCGCTCGACGGCGGAGAAGGTCTCGGCGAAACGCCGCTCGACGGTCTCGGTCAGCTCGTTGCGCAGGTCGGCGAGCTCCTTGAGGCTCTGCTCGAGGTCGGCGCGCTGCTCGGCGAGCTCGGTCAGCCGCTCCTTCTCGCGCTCGTACTCCTCCTTCGCGAGCGGGTTGACGCTGCCGAGGCTCTCGCGGCGGCGTTCGAGCCGTTCGAGCTTCGTCGTCAGCTCTGCGAGGTCGTCGCCCTCCGCGGGGTCGGCGCCGGCCTCGGCCATCCGGCGTTCCAGCTCCTTGGTCTCGGCGGCGATCGTCGCCAGCTCGACGTCGATCGCCGAGGCTTTTTCTCCGGCCTCGGCGGCGGCCCGGCGCAGCTCCGCCTCGCGCCCACCCAGCTCCCGCAGCTCGTCGCCCAGCTCGCGAGCGCGCCCGCCACGCGCGTCAGCGCGCGCACGAAAGGCCGGCTCGTGCCTGGCAGCATCCTTGGCGGCTGCCGCGAGGACGCTTGCCAGCCGCTCCGCCGCAGCCACTAGCTCGGTCGGTGCCTCGACGGGCTGGGCAGCCGCCCGCTCCGCGCGCTCTTCGAGCGAGGCGATCTCCGCTTCGAGGGCCCGCCTGCGAGCGTCGAGCTCGAGCAGCACGGCCTCGGCTGCCTCACCTGCGTACCAGAGCTCTCCCCGGACTGGGTCGTACGCAAATCCCTCCCGCGTGACCGACAGCTCCTGCGCGTCGAGCAGCTGTTCCTTCTCGACGATCGGCGCCTTGGGCACAGTCCCACCGACGACGACGCCGAGGTTGCCCAGGCCGGCCGCCCTCGCCCGCTCGAGAAGCGCCAGGCCGGAGTGCGCGTCCGGAGCCTCGATCGCAGCCGTTCGCCACGCGAGAGCGGCGGCCACGGCCCGCTCGTCACCGGCAGCGACCTCCAACGACGACAGGACGAGCGGCTCGCCTTGCTCGGCGAGCGCACGTGCTGCCGGTGGCAGGCCTTCCAACTCGGCCAGCGCGCGTTCGAGCGCCACGAGCCGCTCGCGTCCGAGCCGGGCCTCCTCGCGCAGACGCTCCCGCTCGGGTGAGCGCATGCGGATGGGCGCGGCCCGCAGCCGTTCGGCGAGTGCCTCGGCACTCTCCCGGCGCAGCTCCACTCGCTCCGTCGCGCTGCGCAGGCGATAGAGAGCTCCGGTCGCCTCCTCGCGGCTCCCGGAAGCGCCGACCAGCTCGCCCTCGACGCGGTCGCGCTCACGCAGGAGCGCCTCGAGCTCACCGTCGGTTCGCCGCCGGGCCAGCGCTGCGGCAGAGCGCCGCTCGTCGGCGCTGACCCTGCGCGTCTCCACCTCGCCGAGCTCGAGCTGCGCGACCCGCGCCTGGATCGCCGCGATCTCACCGCGCAGCTTCTCGGCCCGCTCGGCCGCAGTCGCCTGCAATGCGAGTGGACGAAGCCGCTTCTTGACCTCGGCCTCGAGATCGCGGGCCCGCTCGACCTCGGTCGCGACGCGCGCGAGCTTCAGCTCCGCGCGGTGCCGCCGGCGCTTGAACTTGCCGAGCCCTGCAGCCTCCTCGACGAGCAGGCGCCGCTCGTCCGGCTTGGAGCCGAGGATCTCCTCGACCCGGCCCTGGCTGATGATCGAGCCCATCGAGCCGCCGAGCCCCACGTCGGCGAGCAGCTCGACGACGTCGGTGCGGCGCACGGTCGCCCCGTTGAGCAGGTACTGGCCCTCGCCGCCGCGGTGCAGCCGGCGTGCGATCGAGACCTCGCTGTACGGCAGCTCGGCGAGCGCGGCGTCCTCGTTGTCGAAGACCAGCTCGACCTCGCAGAAGTCGCCGGCCGTTCGGCCCGAGGCCCCGGCGAACAACACGTCGTCGGGCTTCTCCGCCCTGAGCTCGCTCGGGCTCATGCTTCCCGCAGCCCAGAGGATGGCGTCGGAGATGTTCGACTTCCCCGAGCCGTTCGGGCCGACGACCACGGCAACGCCCGGCTCGAGGCGCACCTCGACAGGGTCGGGAAACGACTTGAAGCCGCGCAGCTTGATCGCTCGCAGGTGCACGCGGGACCGAAGTTTGACGCGGGCCTAGGACGCCGCTTCAGCGGCGCCGGAAGAACGGCACGCAGAACACGTTCGAGCAGTGGGCGACCTTGAGGTCGCCCGTCGTGGTGTTGCCGTAGCCGATGAGGCCCAGACCGTCGGCGCCGACCAGGATCGAGGTGTGCTCGCCGACGTTCTCGAGGCTGTCGACCGCCACCGTCGTCGCAGTCGAGCAGGTGAGGTTCGCGCAGTGGGCGACCTTGAGATCGCCGTTCGTCTCGTCGCGGTAGCTGATCAGGCCGAATCCGTCGGCGCCGATCGTGATCGACGTGTCCGTACCGACCAAGCCGGCACTGTCGAGTGTCCACGTCGTCGCGGTCGAGCAGAGGACGTTCGAGCAGTGGGCGACCTTGAGATTGTCGTTGGTGTAGTCGTAGTAGCTGATCAGGCCGAGCCCGTCGGCTCCGATCGTGAGCGAGGTGAAGCCGCCGACCGAGCCGGCGCTGTCCAGGGTCTGAGCCGTCGCGGACGAGCAGGCCACGTTCGAGCAGTGGGCGACCTTGAGGTCGAAGGTCGTCGTGTCGCGGTAGCTGATGAGACCCAGCCCGTCGGCGCCCGTCGCGATCGAGGTGTACTCGCCTCCGGCGGCGTCGATGGTCTGCGACGTAGCGGCCGAGCAGGCGACGTCCGTGCAGTGGGCGACCTTGAGGTCGAACGTCGTGAAGTCCTCGTAGCTGATCAAGCCGAGCCCGTCGGCACCGATCGTGATCGAGGTGAAGCCCCCGACATCGCCGACGCTGTCTAGCGTCGCGAACGTCGCCGCCGAGCAAGCGACGTTCGTGCAGTGTGCGACTTTCAGGTCATCCGCTGTCGGGTCCCGGTGGCTGATCAGCCCGAGCCCGTCGGCGCCCACGGTGATGGCCGCAAATTGGCCGTTGCTGAACGGGCTGATGATGGTTCTGGTCGCCGCGGTGCAGGCGAGATTGGAGCAGTGGGCGACTTTCAGCCAATTCGCCGAGATGTGATACGCGATGAGGCCGAGCCCGTCGGCGCCGACCGTCGCCGAGACGGCGCTGCCCACGCTGTCGGCGCCGTCGATCATCGACAACGCGAATCCGGGGCGCTCCAGGCCGAGTCCTGGGGGACCCTGCGGCCCCGCCGGGCCCTGTGGTCCCGCCGGACCCTGCGGCCCTGCCGGCCCGGTCAGGCCCTGTGGCCCTTCCGGTCCGTCTGCGCCGTCAGCGCCCTCGGGCCCCTGCGGGCCTGGCAAGCCTTGCGAGCCCGCCGCGCCCGGCAACCCGGCCGGGCCACGCGGTCCTGCTGGTCCCCGCCGCCCCCGCGGGCCGCGCGGGCCTCGTCGCGGAGTTGCCGCTTCGCCCGCCTGGCTCCCCGCGCCTGCAGGGCCGGCCTGAGCACTCCTCTCGCTGCGCTGACCTGCAGCCTCCCCGAACGCCGTCGCCAGGAACAGGGCGACGCAGAACACGGAGATGCTGATCCCGAGCGGCAGCGCTCGTTTCATCGCCTTCGAACCTAGCGCCTTTTCGAAACCCCCTCAAGGGGCGGCGCCGCCTCAGGGCTTCGCGAGCTGCGCGAGCGCCTGACGCGCCGCTTCCTGCTCGGCGTCCTTCTTCGACGGCCCCTTCCCCACACCGCGCTCCTCGCCGTCGATCATCGCGGCGGACGTGAACGTACGGTTGTGGGGAGGGCCGTCGACGTCCAGCACCGTGTACGCGACGCTGCTCCCTGAGCGCGCCAGCGTCTCCTGCAGCTCGGTCTTGTGGTCAACGTACGTCGTCAGCGCGTACTCGATGCGGCCGGCGAATGCCTCCACGATCGCAGGCTCGATCCGCGGGAAGCCCTTCTGCAGGAAGAGGGCGCCGAGGGCGGCCTCGAGCAGGGCGGCCAGGACGTTTCGGTTCCGTGCGAGCCGGTCGAGCTCGTCACGAGGCACGGCGGCGCCTCCCTCGGCCAACCGCTCGCCGAGGCCGAGCTCGCGCGCGACGACCGCACAGCTGGCGCGCGAGACGACGTGCGAGCGGATCTTCGCGAGCTGGCCCTCGCTGAAGTCCGGATACCGCTCGTAGAGCTCCCGTGCGATCGCCAGCTCGAGGACGCTGTCGCCCAGGAACTCGAGCCGCTCGTAGGAGGAGGCTCGGTCGGGAGCCCAGGAGGAGTGCGTGAAGACGTTCTCCAGCCGGTCGGGCGGGAGCGCGTCGATCAGCCGCTCGAGGCTGCCCGCCTTCGGAGGCGTCGTCGAGCCGGTGCTACTGGTGGGACGAGACGTAGTCGACCGCTTGACCGACCGTGGTGATCTTCTGGGCATCCTCGTCCGAGATCTTGATCCCGAACTGATCCTCGAGCTCCATGATCAGCTCGACGAGGTCGAGCGAGTCTGCATCGAGATCTTCCTGGAAGGAAGCCTCTTCCGTGATCTCGCCGTCGTCGACGCCGAGCTGTTCGCTCAGCACTTCCTTCACACGCTCGAATACTTCCTCGCGCGACGCTGCCATGTCACCTCGCTTGCGGGCTTGGGGGTCTAGAGCGCGCGGATGCTAACACGGGCGCTCCGAGTCGCTCGGATAGCCGATCCACCATTCGATGATCGACTCCGCGCGCGGCCATCCGAATCGCGTTGGCAATTGCCCGCCGCGACGAGTTGCCGTGGGCGATCACCGCGACTCCGCGCAGGCCCAGGAGGTGGGCGCCGCCGTAGGTCTCGGGGTCGAGCCGCTCCCGCAGATTCCGTGCCGCCGGCCGGATCAACAGGCCTCCGACCTTGCCGCGCGTGGAGGCATAGATCTCGTCGCGGAGCGTGTCGAGCAGCGTCCTGATCGTGCCCTCCAGCAGCTTGAGGACGATGTTGCCGGTGAAGCCGTCCGTCACGACGACCTCGCCCGCATCGTCCAACAGCGCACGGCTCTCGACGTTGCCGGCGAAGCGCAGCTCGCTCTTCGCGAGCAGCTCATGGGCCTCCAGGACGAGCTGGTTTCCCTTCTCGGGCTCCTCGCCGATCGACAGGAGGCGCACCTGTGGCCCGGGGAGCTCGAGGACTTCCTCGGCGAAGATCGTGCCCATCTCGGCGAACTGGAGGAGATGCTCGGCGCGCGCGTCTGCATTCGCGCCGGCATCGAGGAGGACGGTCGGGCCCTTGCGGGCCGGGATGACGGCGGCGATGGCCGGACGATCGACCTCCGGGAGCCGCCGGATCTCGAAGAGGCAGGCCGCGAGCATCGCGCCCGTGTTGCCGGCCGAGACCACGGCCTGCGCGTCCCCCTCGCCGACCGCGCGGCAGGCGGCCACGAGCGAGCTCTGCGGCTTCGAGCGGACGGCCTCGACGGGCTTCTCGTGCATCTCGATCGTGTCGGGCGCCTCGACGAGCTCGAGCCCCTGAGTGTCGAGACCCTTTGGCCCGAAGAGGACGGGAACGATCTCCGGCGTAGCGGCCTCCAGGGCGCCCGCGACGATCTCCTCCGGCGCGCGGTCGCCGCCCATGGCGTCCAGGGCGACCCGAATGCTCAAGCTACGGGGCGGGCGTGCCGAGCGGCTCGACTTCGCGCCCGCGGTAGGTCTTGCACGTCGGGCAAACCCGATGCGGCCGCTTCGGCTGATGGCAGACCGGGCACTCGTTGACACGCGGTGCCTGCAGCTTGTGCTGCGCGCGCCGCTTGTCGCGCCTGGTGCTGGTTTGACGTCGCTTTGGGACTGCCATGAGACCGGTCGAGGAGTGTAGCCGAAGCGCCGTTTGCCAAGGCTTTACCGGAGCGTAGCCCGCGCTTGGCGGGCCGTCCGCCACCCTGTCCGAGTAAACCCAGTTCTCCCACTCGAAAGGAGTGAGAACGCATGACGAAGGCAGCAGTGATCATCTCCGCGATTCTCCTGCTCGCAGGCGTTGCAGCGGCGAGCACGGTCACAGGAGGCCTTTCGTCGAGCGATTCCCCGACCGTCTCGATCCCCGACGGCTCTCCTACCACTTCCGCCTCGACTTCGACCGGCACCGACACGACGCCCACGGTGGGCACGACCACCGGTGACGACATCAGCGGGCCGTGCGACGAAGCCGAGCACGCCAACGACCCGCGCTGCACCGGTGTCGCCGGTGCACGGCGCGACGACGACCGGCGCGGCCCGAACCGCGGGCCCGGCCGCGGCGACGACGATCGCCGCGACGACAACTCGGGCCCCGGCAACGCCGGCGACCGCGATGACGATCGCGGCGGTGACGACAACTCCGGCCGCGGCGGCGGCGGCGACCGCGACGACTGAGAAAGGAACGGGCATGAGCACCGCTTCAGCCAGACACCACGAGCGAGAACACCGCTGGGCCGCCTGGCTGGCGGTGCTCCCGCCCTGGGATCTCCACACCGTCCTACGTTTCGAGCTCGAGTGGCACGACGAGTTCGTCGCCGGCCACGCCTCGCTCGCCGACCTGGCCGTTCGCATCCAGGCCGCCCAGGGAGTGCGCGAGCTGCAGGTAGCGGCATGAACGAGACCGTTCATACCGGCACGTGCCCGCGGTGCAGCTACCTGGAGCAGGAGGAACGACGGCTCCGGGCGGCCGTCTCGGCTCTGGAGCAACGCATCGAGGAGCTGACCCGACCGAACACGGTCGTCCGGCTCCCGCCGCCCCGACGGGCCGCCGCTTGACCAGCTTCTCGTTGCTCTGGCGACGGGAAACAGGGCGGCTCCGACCCTCCTCGGAGCCGCCTAGTTTTTCTCCCGATGGGCACAATCAGGGCTGATGAACAGGCCCAAGCGCACAGTTCTCCTCGTCGAGGACGAGGAATCGATCACCGCGCCGCTCGCGGAGGCTCTCGGCCGCGAGGGGTTCGACACGAAGATCGCGGGCACCGTCGCCGAGTCGCTGGATCTGGCGAAGCGCTTCCGCCCCGACCTCGTCCTGCTCGACGTGATGCTGCCGGACGGCTCCGGCTACGACGTCTGCCGAGAGCTCCGCCGAACCTCGCAGGTGCCGATCATCATGCTCACCGCGCGCGGCGAGGAGGCCGACCGCATCATCGGCCTCGAGCTCGGCGCCGACGACTACGTCGTGAAGCCGTTCAGCGCGCGCGAGGTGGTCGCTCGCATCCGCGCCGTCCTGCGTCGGGCCGACTCCGGGCCGGCCGCCACGGATGGGGCCGATCGAGATCGGTGAGCGTGCGCCTCGATCCTGATCGGCGCGAGGTGACCAAGGAAGGCCAAGCGCTCGAGCTCTCGCGCAAGGAGTTCGAGCTTCTCCAGCTCCTCATGCAGAACGCTGGCGCCGTCGTCAAGCGGGAGCGCCTGATCGACGAGGTCTGGGACACGAACTGGTTCGGCTCCACGAAGACGCTCGACGTCCACGTGAGCGGGCTGCGCAAGAAGCTCGGCGACGACTCCTCGGAGCCGCGGTACCTGCACACGGTGCGCGGCGTCGGCTTCCGGTTCGCGTCGCCCGAGGAGGCCGGCCGGGAGGTTTCATGAGCCTGCGCCTCCGGCTGCTCGGCGCAGTCGCCTACATCCTGCTGCTGATCATCGTCGCCCTCGAGGTGCCGCTCGCGTTGAACATCGCGCGGCGGGTGGACGCCGAGGTCAAGAATGACGCGGCCTCGCAGGCCTTCGTCGTTGCCGCGGGCGCGTCGGGCAGCATGGCCAGACGCCGACGAACCTGCAGAGCTTGGCCCAGAAGGCCGGAAGCGACCTCGGGGCACGCGTCATCATCGTCAACCGTCGGGGCATCCTCAGGGCCGACTCGGCCGGGCCGGAGTTGCTCGAGACGTCGTATGCGAGCCGCCCCGAGATCCGGTTGGCGCTCTCGGGCCTCCGCGCGCAGGGTGAGCGTCACAGCGACGAGTTGGGCGCCGACATCCTCTACACGGCGGTGCCGGTGGTGAATGAGAACCAGCAGACCGTCGGCGCCGTCCGGGTGACGCAGAGCGTCGAAGCGGTCAACGATCGCGTGCGCCGCAGCGTGCTCGCGCTGGTCGGGATCGGCGCGTTCGCGCTCCTGCTCGGGTTGGCCCTGGCCTGGATTCTCGCGGAGACGCTCTCTCGTCCTCTGCGACAACTCGCCGCCAGCGCGCGCCGCGTCGAGGCGGGCGACCTGAGCGCACGCGCCGAGGTCAAGGGCGCAACGCGAGCAGCAGGAGGTGGCGCACGCCTTCAACGACATGACCGAGCGGCTCGAACGCGTCCTCGACGCGCAGCGGGAGTTCGTGGCCAACGCATCGCATCAGCTCCGGACGCCGCTGACAGGGCTCCGCCTGCGACTGGAGTCCGCGGCCATGAAGGCCGACCGGCACCGACCTCGAGACGGAGCTCGCCGCTGCCGAGCACGAGGTCGACCGGCTCTCCCGCCTGCTCACGGCCCTCCTGACGCTCGCGCGTGAGGGGCAGGCTCCCACTCCGGGCCGCGCAGTCTCGTTGGACGAGGCCGCCGCCGGCGCGCACGCCCGCTGGTCGGACCGCGCGGAGCAGGACGGCGGGCGCATCGCGCTGGAAGGGACGGAAGCGGCCACGGCGTGCGCCTCCGACGACGACGTCGCGATCATGCTCGACAACCTGATCGAGAACGCCATTCACTACTCACCGCCCGGGACGACGGTCTCGATCCGCTGGGGCCGGACGGGCCCCGAGGTCTGGCTCGCCGTGGAGGACGAAGGCCCCGGGATCGCGCCCGGCGAGGAAGAGACGCTCTTCGATCGCTTTGCGCGCGGCCGGGCAGGCAAGACGATGCCTGGAACGGGCATCGGCCTCGCGGTCGTGCAGATGCTCGCGAGACGGTGGCGGGGGCGCGCGTCGATCCGAAACCGCCCGGAAGGCGGGGCCCGAGTCGAGGTGTGGCTCCCGGCTGGCCGAAGGCGACGCTTTACCAAAAGCTAAACCGCGCTTGGACGAAGCGTTAACCGGTGGTGCCTAAGCTCACGTGATGGTTCGCCGCGTGCTCCTCATCGTCGGCCTCGGCCTCCTGGGCGTGCTCGCCGCGGCTTCGATCGGCTACGCGTCCTACCTCGTCTCGCGCGACGATGTCGGCCTCCCAGTGACGAAGCTGGAACAGGCGCCGCGAGACGTCGTGCCCGTACCAGGCGCGGACGCAGACCCAGCGGACGACGAGCACCCGGACGGCAACTGTCGACGATCGCCTGGATCGAGAGCCTCATCCCGTCCCACCACGACCGGCGACGACAACTCGGGCCGCGGCCGTGGCAGCGACGACAACTCCGGCAAGGGGTCAAGCGGGAGCGGGAGCGGGAGCGATAGCTCCGGCAAGGGCTCAGGCGGCGACGACGACTTCGACGACGACTAACCCTCCTAGAGCCGGTCTTTCAACTCACTAAGCGCGGCCCAGCGGCTGTCGAGCTGCTCGTCTTCGTGCTGGTGAGGGCTCGAGTTCAGGTCGACGCCGCAGACAGGGCAGAGGCCGACGCAGTCCTCGCGGCAAAGGATCTTGTCGGGTAGTGCCAGGACCAGCGCGTCGTGGGCCCACCCGGAAAGGTCGAGCTGGTCGTTCTCGACGTAGGGCGTCGTGAGCTCATCGGACCCATCGGGATTCGTCGCCTGATACTCGCGGACCGAGATCGGCACGTCGAGGACGGCATCGGCGAGGCACCGGTAGCAGGGCCCGTGCAGCCGCGCCTGGTAGCGCAGCTCGAAGACCATGCCGCTCGTGCCCAGGGTGATGGCGAGCTCGGCCGGAACCTTCTCCGGCACCGGCAGGTAGCGCTGGCCGCCCAACACGAGCGGCTGCAGCTCGACCTCCTGCTCGTCGCGGTGTTCCTCGCCCGGCCTCAGCCGGACCGATCGCAGGCTGAAGCTCGTCATGTGCTCAGAGTAGCGCCGGAAGGCCTCGTTGCGGGGCATGGAGTCAGATGCGCCGGCCTCGACGACGACAGCCCGTGCTACACGCAGATCGATTTCGTCGGCACGGACCGAGGGGTGCACGAAGTCGCCGAGAGTGCGAAGCACTTTCGGCGAGTCCGCGGCCCGTGGCCGCGGACCCAGCTAGTACGGCTCTTCGCCGTCGGAGTTCGTGCTCGCCGCCGCTACCCCGGCAACCACAGTCTCCTGCGAGCGCTCGTGCAGCCGCTCGCGTCCACGCTTGACCGCGCCGAGGAACTTGTCGAGATTGACCTCGAGCGTCGACAGGATCGAGTCGGCCCAGTCCTCCATCTCGAGCCGGGTCTCCCGCGCCTGGCGGCGAGACTCCTCGACGATGTCCTGCGCCTGGCGCTCGGCGAGCTTGACGATCTCCGTCTGCGAAGCCTCGCGCTGGGCCTGCTCCCGGGCCTCGCCCAGCAGCCGATCGCACTCGCGCTTCGCCTCGGCGAGCATCTCCTGCCGTTCCTTGACGATCCAGCGTGCCTGCTTGATCTCTTCCGGGATCGTGGCCCGCATCTGGTCGAGGATCTCGTAGATCTCCTCGCGGTCGATCCGAACCTGGTCGGTCAAAGGGACGGCCTTCGCGTTGTGGACCAGGTCGTCGAGCTTGTCGATGAGTACTAGGACGTCCATAGATTCAGCAGTGTAGTTGTTAGGGCGGAAATTGCGCTATTCCTGAGGGCTGGTCGGCGCGCCGGGCTTGCCGTCGGGGAACATCTGCTTGAAGCGGGCAGAGACCGCAGCCGGCACGAGCTCGTCGACGTTGCCGCCGAAGGAAGCCACTTCCTTGACCCCGCTCGAGGAGACGAAGCTGTACTGCGGGCTCGCCATCAGGTAGACGGTCTCGATGTCAGGCGCCAGGGTCCGGTTCAGGTGGTTCATCTGGAACTCCCACTCGAAGTCGGAGATCACGCGCAGGCCCTTGACCATGGTTCTCGCGCCCCAGCGGCGTGCGAACTCGACGACGAGCTCGGCGAAGATCTCGACCTCGACGTTCTCCTGCTCGCGAAGAGCCTCCTCGAGAAAGGCGACCCGCTCCTCGACGGAGAACATCACCTTCTTGTGGCTCGGGTCGCGCACGACGCCGATCACGACCCGGTCGAAGATGTGCGCGGCGCGCGTGATGATGTCGACGTGCCCGAGCGTGACCGGGTCGTACGTGCCCGGGTAGATGGCGGTCCTGAGGCTCACTGCTGCTCGAAGAGTGTGACCCGCGTGGAGCCATAGGTTCTGCTCGTGCGCTCCGAGAGGGGTGCGAGCTCGGGCTGGTCGCGCTTGGCGGTCTCGACGACGACGAGACCGTCCTCGGCGAGCAGAGCCGGCAGGTACGTGGCCAGGGTGGGCTGGAAGGAGTCGAACATCCGGTAGGGCGGGTCGACGAGGACGAGATCGTAGCGCCTGCCTGCGGCCGCCTCGGACGCGAGCGCGCGGCGGGCGTCCACGCGGAGGAGGGTCGCGCCGGTCAAGCCGAGCTTCTCGACGTTGCGCTCGATCGCGCGCTGGGCGTCGCGGTCGGACTCGACGAAGACAGCGGTCGATGCTCCTCTGGACAGGGCCTCGAGGCCCATGGCCCCCGATCCGGCGAACAGGTCGAGAACGGCCATGTCGTCGACAGGCCCGATGAGGTTGAACGCGGCCTCGCGGACGCGATCGCCCGTCGGCCGGGCCTCGCTCTTCGGCGCGTAGATGGTCGCGCCCTTGCGGCTACCCGCGATGATCCTCATGCGTGAGGAGCTCCGCGATCACGAGCTTCATCAGACGAGGGCCGGCTCGTCGATCGTCAGCGTCAGCGCGTCGGCATCAAGCGTTGCCTGAACGCCGAGTGGGAGCGTGGCCATCGTCGCCCCGTGACCCACCGGCAGGCCGTAGAGAACCGGCACTCCGAGCTCGCCCAGGCGCGCGTCGAGGACGTCGTCGACCGTCCGCTCCCGTGGCCAGTCCGGGCCGATCCCGTCCCCCCATTCCGAGTGCGGAAGCTCACCAACCAGGACCCCGGCGACTCCATCGAGCTTGCCGGCCTGCTGGAGGTGGATGATGAAACGCTCGATGAAGGTTGGCCCATAGCCTTGGACCTCGAAGAAGAGGATTGCGCCCTCCGTCCGGATCTCCCAGGGTGTGCCGATCGTGTGGCCGAGATCGGGCAGGCAGCCGCCGACGACTGGGCCGCTCGCGCGCCCGCCCGCGAGCGCCCGAACATGCGGGCCGTCGGGTTCATTAGGAACGGGCCCGGTTCCGTCTCCTTGCAGCACGCTCAGGAGGCGGTCGCCTGTGAGTTGCGGCACCGGCCGCGCCCCAACCATGGTCAGGCTCGGCCCGTAGAAGGTCACCAAGTCGGCGTGCCGGCCCAGCGCGAGGTGCAGGTTGGTGACGTCCGAGAGACCTACGAAGAACTTCGGTGTCTTTGCGATCGCGTCGTAGTCGAGCAGTGGGAGCACGTCGATCGTCCCGTAGCCCCCGCGCATCGTCTGGATCGCTGCCACCTCGGGGTCGGCGAACATCTCCTGTAGGTCGGCTGCGCGGAGCTCCGGCGGCCCGGCGAAGTCACCGCCTCGCTCCTGCGTCGACGGCCCGAGCTTGACGCGGTAGCCGTGGGACTCCCACCACTCGATACCACGTTCGACGACATCGCGCGTCTCGGCCGGCGTTGCCACCGCGACAATGCCGATCGTCGCGCCGGGCTCGACGCGGACCCGAGGCCTGTGGCTGCACTGCTCACGCCGCCGAGCATATGGTCCTGAGCCGCGGCCGGGTTAAGCCTGAACGTCGCGGCCGGCGAAGACTCTTTCCACCTCGTCGTTCAGCGGGCCTTCGTAGTCGACCAGATCCTCCGCCAGCTCGCGGGCCTGTTCGAGTAGCCGACGGTCGCTGCGCAGACGCGTGAAGCGAAGCTCGGAGAGCCCCGCCTGCCGCGTGCCGAGGAGCTGGCCCTCGCCGCGGATTTCGAGATCGACCTCGGCGAGCTCGAACCCGTCGTTCGAGGCCACGAGCGCCTCCAGCCGGGCGAGGGCCGAGTCGGTCAGCTCTTCCTTCGCCCGCGAGACGAGCAGGCAGTACGACTGTTCGGCGCCCCTCCCCACCCGGCCGCGCAGCTGATGCAGCTGGGCGAGGCCGAAGCGGTCCGCCTCCTGGACGATCATGATCGTCGCGTTCGGGACGTCGACACCGACCTCGATCACCGTCGTCGCGACGAGGACGTCGAGCTCCCGGGCCTTGAAGCGCGCCATCAGGTCGCGGCGGTCGGCGGGCTTGAGCCGCCCGTGCAGCAGGCCGACGCGATAGCCCTTGAGCTCGCCCTTCTGCAGCCGCTCCGCCTCGCGCTCTGCGGCGCGGGCCACTGACGTCTCGGACTCTTCGATCAGGGGGCAGACGACATAGGCCTGCCTGCCGTCGTCGAGATGCCTCCGCAGCCGCTTGTAGGCCTCGCTGGAACGCTCCTGCGTGACCCAGGCCGTCTTGACCGGCTTGCGGTCGGCCGGCGGCTTGGCGATCTCGCTCACCGCGAGGTCGCCGTAGACGGTGAGCGCGAGCGTGCGCGGGATCGGCGTCGCAGTCATGTGCAGCACGTGCGGTGTGCGGCTGCCGGTGATCGCATGGCGTTGCTCGACTCCGAACCTGTGCTGTTCGTCGACAACGGCGACCGCGAGGTCGTCGAGGTCGACACCTTCCTGGATCAGCGCGTGGGTGCCGACGACGATCTGGGCGCCGGCCACGTCGTCCTTGACCGAGCGGGTCAGCAGGGCGACGCGCACGCCGAGCTCGCGACAAGGATCCTCGAGCGTGAGGAAGTGCTGCTCGGCCAACGTCTCGGTCGGCGCCATCAGTGCACCTCGCTTGCCGGCTTCGACCGCGCGCAAGAGCGCGTACAGCGCGACGACCGTCTTCCCCGAGCCGACCTCTCCCTGCAGCAACCGCTCCATCGGCTTCGGCTGCGCGAGGTCGCCATCGATTTCCGCGATCGCTCGCTCCTGGTGCTGAGTGAGCTGGAACGGCAGCCACGCCCGGTAGCGCAAGACCAGGTCTCCGGGCTCGCCGAGAGCGGGCGCGCGATCTTCCTCGCGGCCCTGCCGCCGACGGGCGAGCCCGACCTGCAGGACGAGCAGCTCGTCGAACGCGAGCCGGCGGCGGCCCCGCTCGCCGTCGTCTTCGTCTCGTGGTCGGTGGAGGGCGTGAAGCGCATCGGCTCGACTCGGAAGCCCCGCCTGCTCCGCGATCCGAGCGGGCAGGAAGTCGGGCCAATCACGCACGTGCGGCAGCGCCTTGCCGACGAGCTCGCGCAGCTTCTTGACCGTCACGTCCTCGCTCGCCGGGTAGACCGGAGCGAAGTCGGCCGTCGCCGACGACCCGTTCAGGTCGTAGGAGCGCACAGTGAATTCGTTGCGCTTGAGCTGGCCGCGTAGGCGCACACGCGTCCCGGGCTGCAGCTTCTCTGCCAGCCACACCTGGTTGAACCAGACGGCGGTGATCTCGCCGCTGTCGTCGGCGATGCGCGCTTGCACGATCGAGAGCCGCCGTGACGGCCGGCGCACGGACGTCTTCCGCACCTCGCCCGCGATCGCCACCTCCTCTTCGCCCGCGAGCAGATCCGCGATCCGCACCTCCTCCGCGGCCGCCTCGTAGCGGTGAGGCCGGTGCTCCAGCAGGTCGCGGATCGTGTGGAGCCCCAGCTTCGCCAGGTTCTTCTTCACGACCGGCCCGACGCCGGGTAGCGACTCGACGTCCCGGTCGAGCTGCTCGGGCCGGGCCATCCCTCGCGGGCGCGGCCACTCGGCCGGCGCGCTCGACTCACCGAAAGCCGGTTGGCGCCGAGGCGAGCTACCCGCCGGCGACAACTTCGGCCTGAGGCTCCTCGTTGGGCTCTTCGAAGATGATCGTGAGCCGGTCGATTCGAGAGCCCTCTACCTCGAGTACCTGAAGCTTGAGGCCGTCCCAATCCACCGAGTCGCCTCTGTCCGGCGCCCGGCCGAGCAAGCCGAACACGAATCCACCCATCGTGTGGAAATCCTCGGCGGGGATCGCGAGCCCGAACTGCTCGTTGAAGTCGTCGATGGGGAACGTGCCGTCGATGCGGATCGTCCGGTCGTTGACGCGCTCGATCGACTCGTCGGGCAGGTCGTACTCGTCCTCGATCTCGCCGACGATCTCCTCGAGCAGGTCCTCGAGCGTGACGATCCCCTCCATCGAGCCGTACTCGTCGACGACGATCGCCATGTGCTGGTTCGTCTTGCGGAACTCGGCCAGCAGCGCGGCGAGGTCTTTCGTCTCCGGCACGACGTACGGCTTTCGCAGCAGCTTCTCGATCTCGACGTTCTCGATCCCCTGCGAGTACAGGGCCTTGAAGAGATCGCGGACGTGGAGGATGCCGAGGATCTCGTCGAGCGAGTTGCGATAGGCCGGGTAGCGGGTGTACGGAGAGTCGATGACGGCGGCGAGGCATTCCTCCGGAGGCAGCTCGACCGAAATGGCGACCACCTCGGGCCGCGGGACCATGACGTCGTGCACTTCCTTGTCGGCGAACTTGAACGCGCCGTAGAGCATGTCGGACTCGACGCCCTCGACCACGCCGCTCTGGCCCGCCTCCGCCACGATCAGCCGTACGTCCTCCCGCGTGCGCGCGAACATTCCCGAGGCCGAGGACTCGACGCCGAACAGGCGTGTCACCCACGTAGCGGAGACCTGCAGCAGCCACACCAGCGGCCGGGCGACCAGCGCCAGGAGCGAAGTCGGGTACGCGAGCACCATGGCAAGCGCCTCTGCCTTCTCGAGGGCGAGCGCCTTGGGCACGAGCTCACCCAACGTCACGCTCAGGTACGTGAGGATCAGGAACGAGATCGCGTACGCGAGCGTCGTCGCCACCCACGCGTCGAAGTAGTCGGTGAGGAGCGGCTGCCCGATGGCGCCCATGGCGATCGAGAAGACGGTGATCGCAACCTGCACGGTGCTGATGAAGATGACCGGCGTGTCCATCAGCGCCAGCGCGCGCTTCGCGCCCCGTTTACCGGCTTTGGCGCGTTCTTGCAGGCGAGGACGGCTCGCTGTCACGAGCGCGTATTCGGCGGCGACGAAGACCGCATTGCCCAGGACGAGCAACCCGATCAGCGCTAACCGGTAGACGTCGCTCATGCCCCGCTCTCCGGGGCACGAGGACTAGGCGGGTGGTCGTCGTCCAACGGCGATCTCTTTGAGTATAGGCATCGGCTCGGTCGCGACCGGTGCGAACGTATGTTCTATGATGGAGCTGTGGGAGTCGAATACCGGGAAGAGCCCTGTCGGAGCGCTCTGAACCGGGTCAAGGGCATGCTGTTCGACTGGTCGTTGAATCCCTACATGGGCTGCGTGCACCGCTGCACCTTCTGTTACGTCCGCGCCTTCGAGCGGCGCGCGGACCGGCCGTTCGACGATCGGTACGGGGTGTCGATCCGGGTCAAGGTCAACATCGCCGAGGTCCTGCGCAGGGAGCTCGCGCGGGCGAGCTGGAAGCGGGAAGTGGTCGCCGTCGGCGCAGCCACCGATCCATACCAGCCCGCGGAAGGCCGGTACCGGCTGACCCGCGGCTGCATCCAGGAGCTCGCCCACGCTTCGAGCCCGTTCTCGATCATCACCCGCGGCCCGATGATCGTCCGCGACCTCGACGTCCTTGCTGAGGCCGCCCGGCGGGCCGATGTCTCGGTCACGTTTTCGATCCCGACGCTCGACGAGGACGTCTGGCGGAAGACCGAGCCCTCGACCGCGCATCCACGCCAGCGGCTCAAGGCGGTCAAGGCGCTCACCGACGCCGGGATCAGGGCCGGGGTCGGCATGGCTCCAATCCTGCCCGGCATCTCCGACCGCCCGGAGCAGATCGCCGAGGTCGTGCGCGCTGCGCGCGAGGCCGGCGCCTGCGGCATCTGGACGAACCTCCTCTTCCTGCGACCCGGAACTCGTGAGCACTTCATGGCGAACCTCGCGCGGGACTGGCCCGAGCTCGTCCCCGAATACGAGCAGCTCTACGGTCGGAACGCCTACCTCGGCGCCGCCGAGGCGAGACCCGTGAAGCAACTCGTGTCCGGTCTCGCGAAGGAGCTCGGCGTCCGTGACCGCCGCACGAATCGCCTCCGCCCGGCGCCCGAGCCGGAGCAGCTAGAGCTAGCAGTCTGAATCCACCAATAGAATCCACGGGCCGTGCCTGAAGACGACACCGCTGTCGACGGAAAACCAGAGATCACCTGTCTGATCGTTGACGACCACGAGGTCGTCCGCGAGGGGCTGCGCCTGTCGCTATCGCGCGCGCCGCACATTCGCGTCATCGGCGAGGCGGCCGACGGCGCCAGCGCGGTTGCCCTCGCCGAACGGCGGAAACCCGACGTCGTGATCATGGACGTGCGGATGCCGGGCATGGACGGGCTCGAGGCGACGAAGCTGCTCACCGAGAAGGCGCCCGACGTCGCGGTTCTCATCTTCACGGCCTACAGCGAACGCAGCCTGCTCGGCCGCGGCCTCGAGTCCGGGGCGAAGGGCTACATCCTCAAGGAGGCACCGCACCAGACCCTGTTGCGCGCGATCGAGAAGGTCGCGACCGGCGAGGGATATGTCGACCCCGCGCTGATGCCGGCTTTCCTGACGGGCAAGGGCGAGGACATGCTCACCGGCCGCGAGCGGGAGATCCTCCAGCTCCTGGCCGACGGCATGTCGAACGCAGACGTGGCGAAGCAGCTCTTCATCAGCCAGGAGACGGTGAAGAGCCACGTCCGGCACATCCTCACGAAGCTCGAGGCGGACACGCGGACGCACGCGGTGGCAATTGCGCTTCGCGAGGCGATCATCGACTAGTCCGGTCCTGCTCGTCGGCGGGGTCGTGGCAGGCGCCGTCATCGGCGTGCTCGGGCTCGCCGTCGACGCCGCGCCCCTCGCCCTCGCAGGGCTTCTGGCAGCGGTCGCGGCCGCGGGAGCACTCGCCGCCTTGCTGCTCGTCCGCGAGAGCCGGCACGAGGGCCAGACGGACGAGGAGATGGAGCGGCTCTCGGCCGAGCACACGCGGCTCTCCGACCAGCTCATGACCGCCGAGCAGGAGGAGCGCCGGCGGCTCGCGCTGTTCCTGCACGACGGGCCGGTGCAGTCGCTCGCCGGGATCGCGCTGATGCTCGACGCCGTTGCCGCCTCGGTCGAGGCCGGACACGGCGAGGACTCGGTGGAGGTGCTTCGCTCGGCGATGGACAGGCAGCGGGACACGATCCGGTCGCTCCGCGACCTCTCGTTCGAGCTGGAGCCTGTGGTGCTGCGGGATCAGGGGTTCACCCCGGCCGTGCGGGCGCTCTCCGAGCAACTGGGGATCGCGGAGGAGATCGAGTTCGAGCTCGACGTGGCCGGCGCGGAGGCGCTCGCCGAGCGGGCGCAGGTCGCGATCTACCAGATCATCCGGGCTGCCCTGCACCAGGCAATTCGTCGCGGTCCGCCGACCAGGATCTCGATTCGCGTCGGCGAGGCGAAGGACGGCGTGGAGGTCGTGATCGTGGACGATGCGCCGGGCGAGCGGCGCCGGCGTACGTTCGAGGCGATCGAGGAACGCGGTCGCTCGTTGAGCGGCCGGCTGACGGTTGACGAGGGCGATGACGGCGGCACAGCGGTGCGAGTCGTCTTCCCCGGCTATGCCGTCCGTCGCTAGGATCGCGCCCGCGATGGCCGATGGACACGTCCTCTTCGTTTCCAAGCCCACCGGATACGAGCTGGTTTCCGGGGACGGCGACCCGCCGGAGACCGGCGCCGTCGTCGAACTGGACGGTCAGGACGGCCACTGGTTCGTGACGCGCATCGGGCCCTCGCCGCTCCCGGCCGACAAGCGGCCTTGCGCGTACCTGTTGCAGACCCCCTAGGCGAGCGCCGTTTCCGCCGCGATGCGGCCGAAGACGAGCGCCGCCGCCAGCCCGCTCGAGTAGCCGCCGTTCGCGATCCCGCCCACATCGGCGCCCGCGGCGTAGAGGTTGTCCGCACCCTGAACGCGGGCCTGAGGATCGATGCGAAGGCCGCCCAGCGTCTGCGTGACCGCTGCGCGCACGAGCACGGACACTCGTCCGTCCTCCTCTCGGACCGGAGCGCCGGCCGCGCGAGCGGCCTCGATCATCTCGGCGACTGTGCGCTCGCGAACGCGCTCCTGGAGCGCCGCGGCCTCGACCGTGTACCAGGCACGCCCTCCGGGCCAGCGCGCGATCTGCTGCACGAGGTCGGTCTCCGACCAGGTGGGCTCGCCCTCGAACCGCTCAGAGCCGTCCTCGGAGGTGACCGTCGCGTACCGGCCGTAGAGCTGCGTGAGCCGGACGAAGTCGCTCTCGGCCACCTGGTCGACGGCAGGCATCGCGCGGCCGTAGAACTCGTCGAAGTCGCCGGCAGTCTCGGCCCCACGGCCGCGGCCATATTCGAGCCCGTCCCCCACGCTCCAGGGGTTGGCCCGTAAAAGGAGGCCCCGTTCGCCGGCCAGCCGTACAGGAAACCCCCCTGTGCACAAAATGTCACTCTCTTTTAGCGGGGACTGTCCCTGGCACGAGAGGCGCACGCGATTGTCGCCAATGTTGCGCAGGAGGGCCTCCGTCAGCCCTCGCGGTTCGAAGCGGCGGCCCACGGTGCGGGGGTTCCCGGTGTCCAGCTCGGTGACCGGCGCTCCGAGGGACTCGAGCCAGTCGAGGCCATCATCGAGCTGATCGAAGATCGCACGTTGCAGCTCCTCGTCGCCACCGGGGCACTCGGCGCGAAAGTCGGCGAAGTCCCGGTGCCGCCAGATGACGCAGCTCGAGAGGAGCATCGACCCTCCGGGCCGGTTGCCCTTCTCCAGGACGAGCGGCTCGGCACCCAGCTCACGAGCACGCGCGGCCGCGCAAAGGCCGGCCATCCCCGCGCCGGCTACGACGAGGTCGGCTATTTCAGCGCGAACGTCGGCTTGTGCTCGACGTACTCGATCTTCACGCGCTCGGGCCCCCAGAGAAAGACGGCGCACGTGTTAGCGGCGTCGACGACGTCCGCCACCTCGATGCCAAGCTCACGAGCCTCTTCGAGGTGCTCGTCGGACGAGTCGACGAGCACGGCCAGGTGGTTCAGGAGCGGCCGCTCCGGCTCACCCGGCTCGCCGTCGTGAAACTCGACCCACGCGCCACCGACCTCGACGCGGCGGTCTCCGTCGGGGGAGAAGCCGAGGGGGCGGTAGAGCTCAGCAGTCTCCTCCGGATTGGCGGAGAACAGGGCGACGTGGTCGAGGTCGTACTCGACCTCGGTCTCGGCCTCGACGAGACCGAGGCGCAGGCCTTCGTAGACGTCGAAGTACGCAGCGTCTTCGATCCGCTCGACGTCGACGCCGTCCAGACCATTCAGCGACGCGTCGAGATCGTTCACGCGGAGCGCGATGTGCTTCAGCGCACCTCGCTCCCGCGGCCCTTCGGCTTCGAAGAGGGTCAGCTTGCCGCGGCGCGCGTCCGTGCCGACGAGCGTGAACTTGTCGGTGCGCTCGATGACGTGCATCGAAAGCCGCTCGGTTGCGAAGTCCGCGATCCGGTCACGGTCCGCGACCCAGAGGGCGACGTGATCAAGAGTCTTGGGCCTCATCCCGCTTTCACCCTACCTAGGAGGACGAGGCCCAAAACATCGCTACTTACTTCTTGCGGTTGACGGCAGCGAGAAGCTGCTGCTTGTTCATCCGCGAGCGGCCCTTGACGTTGAGGCGCTTGGCCTGGTTGTAGAGCTGCTCCTTCGTCTGGCCCTTGGAGCGCCGCGTCCCCGAGCGGAGACCGCCGCGCCGGCCCGAGGAGATGTCGCGTGTCGAGGAGCGAGACGACGTCCTCGCCTCGCCCGTGCGCGCGCGCTCCTTGTTCACGGTTCTCGCAGCGAGCTCCTTGGCTCGCTTCGTCGAGGCGCCCTGGTCCTTCGCGCTCTCCTTGATGTGCTCGTACTGCCGTTCGCGCTTCGAGCTCCATGCTTGCTGTGGCATTGGTGACCCCCTTCGTTGCTTTCCAGCAGAGGGGGTACCCGGAACCGGGGTTTCTATTCGAGCGGAGGGTTCTGGACGTTGTGCTCGGTCGCGTACTCGTCCGTCAGCTTGTTGATGGCCTCAGGGTCGCCGTAGGCGTAGTTGATCTTCACGAACGGCTCCCATTTATCGGGCAGCGCATCCTCGGGGAAGATCGCTTCGACCGGGCACTCCGGTTCGCATGCACCGCAATCGATGCACTCCTCGGGATCGATGATCAGGATCCGCTCGAACTCGTGGATGCAGTCGACCGGGCAAACGTCGACGCACGAGCGGTCTTTGATGTCGATGCAGGGCTCGGCGATGATGTAAGTCACGAGCGGGTCAGTCTAGCTAGCTGCCAGTAGCTCCTCGACGAGCTCAGAAGCCCGCTCCGACAGCGCAGACTTCGCCACGACCTGGTCGAACCCGGCCTCGTGCGCCCGGCGCAGGCCGGCCGTGTCCTTGTGGTTCGTGTAGCCGAGAATCGGCGCGTCCGGGAAGGAGTCGACCACGTCGTGCGGATCGACACGCGACACGTCGGCGATCACGCAGTCGGGCGGATCGACACTGTCCGTCGTCACGAAGCGATGGCCGGGTAGACCGGTCTCCAGCTTGCCCCGGATGTAGAGATCCACCCCTACGAGGAGGATGGTGGACACGGCGCCCCGAGAGTACTACTCGACCGCGATCGCGGGAAGGTCCAGGCCATAGACGGGGTGCTGGAAGAAGTTGCGGACGCGGGCCGAGAAGAAGCGGCGGTCGTTGTCGTTCATGAAGGCGGCGATTGGCGCGACGTTCCTCGCGACATCGACGTCGAGCGTGCCGAAAGCCCGGTAGCGGGCCTGGCCGATCATCGTCGAAGCCTCAGCAAACCGTTTGTTGTACTCGCTCGAGTCGAAGTACGAGAGGTTCGTGTTGTCCTTCGGCCGGAGTGTACGGCCGTCGAACAGGAACATGAAGTCCTGCGGGTCGAAGTAGCCGACTGACCACAGCTCCATCGACATGTCGAAAGGCTCTCCGCGGGTGTGGGTTTTCCTTTCGCAGCCGATGCAGCGAGGGAACGCCCTGATGTCCATGTTCACTCCGATCGCCTGAAGATTGGCCTGAATGATCTGCGCCATCGGGAGGCAGGGCCCGGTGTTGCAGCTGTAGAAGACACCCTGCCCGCTCCGCGTGTTGCCCGCCGCTAACGCTCGTGCTTTTGCGAGGTCAGGGCGCGACGGATAGATCTTCGCGTTGCGGAATCCCGGTATGGCGCGCGGGAGGTACTGATCGGTGGTCCAGCCCGCGTACGCACCGCGCTGCTCGACCAGCGCCGTACGGTCGATCGCGTAGTTGACGGCTTGCTTCAAGCCCACGTTGCCGAGCTGGGCATTCTCTCCCCCGCCCGGCTTCCCGAACAGCGCCCGCTCATGGTTCATCGTCAGGTAGCGGAGCGTCGCGCGAGGGTTGACGAAGTAGCGGCCGGGCGACCGGCGGTGCAATCCGTACCGAGGGCCCAGCTGGGCGTGCGCGGACGCAGGGACAGGGCCGTGATCAGTCTTCCCTTCCTCGATGTTGAGCCTGATCGTGGCCGTCGGAAGGCCGATGTCGTAGACGACCTGGCTGACGTTGTGAGGCCTTGGCCCCCGGTAGAAGCGGTTGCGACGCAGCACGAGGCTGCGCTTCGGGACCCACGCGGCGATGTAGTACGGCCCGGAGCCCGCGAGCGGCGTCCGAACGCCACCGGAGTAGGTCGGCGTGCCAGGCTTCACGGGGCACGCAAACGGCATCGCCAGGCGAGCCAGGAGATCAGGCGCACGACGTTTCAGACGGATCTGAAGCCGGTTGCCCGGCAAGACGGTAATGCCGACGACGGTCCGGGTCTTCCTGCCGATGAACGCTTCCGCGCCCAGGATGTCCCTGAAAAACACCCGGCCGGGTGACCTCATGGCCGGAGTCAGCACGCGCGTGATCGCGTGCTTGAAGCTGCGCGGCGTAACGCGGGTTCCGTCGTGGAACCGTCGGTTCTGGCGTAGACGGAAGGTGTACGTCTTGCCGTCGCGCGAGACCTCGGGCATCGCCGCGGCCGCGTCAGGCACGAGGCGGGACCCGCGCGGGGCGGGCGCGTCCGGATAACTCATGAGCATCGAGCAGGTCGCATATTCGATCTCCCACGAGACCGTGGAGTAGGCGAGCGCCGGGTCGACGTAGTCGAGGTCCAGGTCCAGGCTGTAGCGGAACGTTCCGCCCGCCTCGGCGATCCCCGGGCACACGAGCAGCCCGACGATGACCACCACAGCGAGCCGCTTTTGGCTCATCACCTACTGAGACTCCGCCCCGCCTCCTCCGTTAGGACTAAGGTCGCGGCATGCTCGTGACCGTCGCGCGCGTCGACGAGGTGCCGCCCGGGACCGTGAAGTCGGTCACCGCCGGCGACGAGCCGATCGCGCTCGCCAACTGCGACGGGTCCTTCTACGCGACGCAGGGCACGTGCCTGCACCTGGAGGGCCCGCTCGGCGAGGGGATGCTCGACGAGGGTTGCCTGCTCAGATGCCCCTGGCACGGCTGGACGTACGACGTGCGGACGGGCAAGAACGATTTCGACCTCGCGATCGAGCTCCGCACGTACGAGGTGCAGGTCGAGGACGGAGAGGTCAAGGTCGCCGTCTGATCTCGAACGCGGGCTCGATCTCGCCCGCTCCGGCGAGTACTTCGAAGCGCACGAGGCGCTCGAGGACGCGTGGCGTGCGGCCGACCCCGCCGAGAAAGACTTCTTCCAGGGCCTCGTGCACGTTGTCGTAGCCTGGTACCAGGCCGGGCGCGGCAACCGTCCCGGGTGCGAGCGCCAGCTCGAGAAGGCAGCCCGGAGGCTCGGCCCGTTCGCGCCGGGCCACCAGGGCGTGGACGTCGCAGCGTTCCTGCTCCAGGTCGAGGCGGCGCGGAAGCTCGTCAGAGCCGGCTCGCTCGACCTGCCGCCGCTACACGTCCCCTAGGCCGATCCAGTTGACGAACCGTGCGACCAGGACCCGGAGCCACCAGTCGCGGTGGAAGAACAGCAACAGGCCGAGCGCGACGAGCATCAGCCCGCCCGTCACGCGGATCACGGTGTAGTGGTCGCGTAGCCAGCGGAAGGCGCCCATCGCCTGAGCGAACGCGACCCCGGCCAGCAGGAAGGCGAGGCCGAGGCCCAGCGAGTACGCGGCCAGGAGAATGGACCCGCGCAGGACGGTGCCCGTGTCGCTCGCCAGAATCAGGATCGAGGCGAGCACGGTCCCGATGCAGGGCGCTGCGCAGACCGCAAAAGCTGCTCCGAGGAGCACCGACGAGCCCTTGCGCTGTGCGCCCGAGACGAGGCTCGGCGCGAGCAGGCGCTCGGGCCAGGGCAGCAGGCCGATGAACGTCAGGCCGAGGACGACCAGGATCAGCCCGGCGAGCTCCGCCTGCCTGTCGCTCGAGAGCACGCCGCCGATCGCCGCCGCCCCCGCGCCGAGGAGGACGAAGACGACCGTAAAGCCGGCGATGAACGGCAGGCTCCCGATCGCGACGCGCCTGGCCGTCCCCGGTTGCCCGAGGCGGCCCGCTTCGACTGCGGACACCGCTGAGAGATATCCGGGGACGAGCGGCAGGACACAGGGCGTGATGACGGAGACGAAGCCGGCGAGAAAGGCGAGCGGGATCCGCTCAATCAAGGCGCGCGAGCTCGCGGTCGACGCGGCGCTCGGACTCTAGGTCGAGCGGAGCCGCAGGCGGCAGCGTGTCGCGCCCCCGGCTCCACCGCCAGGCGGCGAACGCAAGCACGAGCGCAGCCCCGGCCGCGCCCGCCAGCGGCAGCACCCACGCCAACAGGTCGAAGCCTTCCTTCGGCGGCGCGGCGAGGATTTTCGGCCCGTACTGATCGACGAGGCGGTCCTTGATCTCCTGCTTGGAGTCGCCGCCTCGGATGCGGACGGCGATGAAGCGCTCGACCTGTTGGGCCGCAGGTGAGCTCGACTGCTCGAGCGTCTCGCCCGGGCAGACCGGGCACATGATCTCGTCCTCCAGATCCGCGAGCGTGGGCCGCGCCTCACTCGCGAACGCGGACGGCACGACTGTCAGAGCCACGAGGACGACGAGCGCGAGACGCTTCACGTCGCGAGTGCTTCCTGCAGGCCGTCCTCGAGCGCCTCGGCCGTCACCTCACCGCGGATGTAGCCGACGATCAGGCCCTCCCGGTTCACGAAGTACGTCCACGGGATCGGCAGCCCGCCGTACTTGGCCAGCACGCGACCGTTCCCGTCGCGGACGACCGGGAACGTCAGGCGGTAGCGGTCGACGAACCGCTCCGCGTCGCCCGTGAAGTCCGTGGTGTTGACGCCGATGAAGGTCACCCCGCGGCCGCGATAGCGCTGCCAAGCCTGCTCGAGCCTCGGCATCTCCTTCTTGCAGGGCTCGCACCAGGACGCCCAGAAATTGATGACGACGACCTTCCCTCGCAGCGATTCGAGCCGGACCGAGCCGTCACCTTCGAGCCGCTCGAGCGTGAACGACGGAGCCGAGGTGGTCTTCCCTTCGGCGAACTGAGCCGCCGGGTTTCCGCCCTCGTCCTGGGCCACCTTCCACACCAGCAGCCCGAGCAGCGAAGCCACGAGGCCGATCGCGACCCCCTGACCGACCAGCTTGAGCCGTCTCACGACGAGACGATGAAGACCTGGCTGCCGATGTCGACCGTGTTGAACAGCCACTCGGCGTCAGGGATGTACATGCGGATGCAGCCGTGCGAGACGGAGTAGCCGATCGAGCCGCCGTTCGGAGTCCCGTGGATGCCGACTCCCGGGACCGAGAGCCCCATCCAGCGAGTTCCAAGCGGGTTGTTCGGCCCCGGCGGGACGGGCTTCAGGCCCTTCGCCCAGCGCGAGTTCGGCGGATACCACCACGGGTTTCGCCACTTGACGACGATGTGGAAGCGCCCGAGCGGCGTCGGGTAGACGGACTCGCCGGTCGCCACGCGGAAGCGCTTGCGCAGGCGCTGGTAGTTGAAGAGCTCGAGACGGTTCGAGCCGCGATGGATGACGATCGTCGAGCGGAAGGAGCGATGAGTCACCTCCGGCCGGCTCAGCTCCGTGCGGATCTTGACCGGGGCGCGGCTCATCGCCGTCAGGCGGCGGTGGATGTTGGCGGTGAGCTCGGCGCGCTTGACGGTGACACCCATCCGCTCGGGCACGATCTTCGGGCGGGACTTGCGCAGCACGAGGGCGGCGTCGGCCGGCCGGCGGTTGAAGCGGCGCGCTACCGACAGGACATAGGCACGTGTCGTGTCGCCGTTGATGAGGACGGTGAGCCCGACCTCGTCCCCAGGCTGCGCGACACGGGCGCGCTCGACTGCCTGGTCGATGCGAGCGGTGGCGCCGAGCACGTGCGGCGAAGGGGCGAGTCGGGGGCGACCGCGGAAGATCAGCGGCAGGCCCTGCTCGAACCGTTCCTGCACCAAGAACGTCGCCGACTCCGGCGAGAGGCCGCCGACCGCGGTGCCGCCGATGGTCACACCCGGCGGGATGAGCCCGGGCTCGGGCTCGGTGGTCGAGCCGGTCGTGGCGAGGCCCTGAGCGCTAACTCCGGACGCAACGACGAACGCCAAAAAGAGGCCTGCAAGAGCGCAGGCGAGAAGAGCAGCGAGTGCTGGACCGGGGCGTCTCACGCCTGGAATATAGCCTGGAAAACAGACGGATCGTCAGTGATGACCCCGTCGACCCCCAACCCGTCCAACCTGGCCGCCAGAGCGGGGTCGTTGACCGTCCAGGCGAAGACCGCCGCGCCCAGATCGTGGCAGCGCTCGACCACGGTTCGGGTCACGACGCGGTAGTTGAGAGTGGCTGCGGAAGCCTCCGCCCGCAGGACGAGCGCGGCGATCCGCCAGGGCAGCAGCGGCGGCACCCGCCTCAGGGCCGCCGCCCGCGCCCGGTTGCGCGGGTAGGTGACGCTCCTGCTCACAGCCGGCTCGAGCCGTTTGACCTCACCCAAGATGCTCAGGTCCATGGTGCTGACGAGCGTGCGCTCGACCAACCCGTGGCGGCGTATTGCCTCGATCAGCTCCCGCTCGTAGCCCCCGTTCTTGACGTCTGCGAGCAGGCCCACGGATGCCTGCTGGGCCAGGAAGGCGAGCGCATCGTCAAGGGGCAGCGCGTCCGAGGCGACGTCTCGGCGCGAGTGCGAGAGGACGAGGCCGCGGCCGGGCAGGCCGAGAACGTCGAACTCGACGATGTCGACCCCGGCCTCCAGCGCAAGCTCGAGCGCGCGCAGCGAGTTCGCCGGCGCCAGAGCGGCAGCTCCGCGGTGGCCGATCCGCAACAGCGGGCCGTCGTGTCGCCGGAGTCTCACGGCGCGGTCGGCAGCGGGAACTCCTCGAAGTCCCCTCCGCTCGCGGCGAACTCGACGATCATCCGGTCGGTGATCCATTCGACCGGCGCACGGTCGTCCGTCCAGGAGTCGCCTCGCAGCTGGCTCTCGCGCAGCCCTCGTGCGAGCAGCAGTCCGAGCGGCCGAATCTCTCCAGATGCGCGCCGTGCCCGTGCCCGGAGGACCGCCGGCGGTGTGACCCGGTCGAGCCCGATCACGATCTGGTTGAAGCGAAGCGGTTGCCAGGTCATGACCTGCGGGAACTCGCTGCGGAGCGTCCTGGCGATCCCCTCCGCGAGCCGGTGGTCGCTGGGGACCGTGGCCACATTCAGCGCAATCATCCCGCCCGGCTTCAGCCGGTCACGAGCGAGCGCGAAGAACTCGCGAGTGGCGAGGTAGAACGGCACGTACGGCGGCCTGTACGCGTCGACGAAGATCAAGTCGTAGCGCTCGTCGGTCCGCCGCAGGAACGGGCGCGCGTCAGCGGTGTGCACCTCGAGACGGGGATTGTCGTCGAGCCCGAAATAGCGCCGGCCGACCTTCGACACCGCCCCGTCGAGCTCCACGCCGTCGATGCGCGTGTCCGGGTAGAAGCGCCCGAAGGCTCGAGCGGTAGTGCCGCCCGCATTCCCGAGAACTGCGACCCGCTCCGCCGGGCGGCCGAGCAGGGGAGGAAGCGCGAGGAACGTGTCCCAGACGCCGCCCGTGAGGAGCTCGTCGGCGCGCCAGACCGAGTGCACGGCGATGCCCTCGTTGAGGTAGAGCCTGTGCGCGTCGCCGCGCTCGACGACCTGGATGTACTGGTAGAGCGATTCGTCCTCGTGCAGGAGCCCGGGATGAGGCTTGATCGCTCCCGTCGGCACTGCGAGCAGCGCAGCGATCCCGACCGGGACCAGCAGCCAGCGCCGGCTGAGGAGGAAGCTGCCGGCGAGGGCGACGAGCGCCGCGCTGACGAGCAGCGTGCGCTGGGTACCGATCAGCGGGATCAAGACGAGCGCCGAGAGAAAGGTGCCCAGCAGGCTCCCGATCGTCGAGAGGGCGTAGAGGCGCCCGGCGACGGAGCCGGCGTCGGCGACGTTCGAGATAGCGAGCCGGATCGCGAACGGCGCCACCATCCCGAGCAGGGTCACGGGGGGCGCGAAGAGCAGGAGGACGGCGAAAAATGAGCCGATCACCGCTCCTGCGGACAGCTGGTCGAGGCCCTCGACGGAAATGTCCAACAGGGGTCTGGCGACGAAGGTCACCACCGCAATCAGGACCGCGGCGGCGAGCACGATCGCGCCCAGCAACCTCGGTTCAGGCCGCCGATCCGCGATCCTGCCTCCCAGCCAGTAGCCGAGCGACAACGAGGCCAGCACGAGCCCGATCACGTTCGCCCACACGACCGTCGACGACCCGTAGTAGGGAGCGAGCAGGCGCGCGGCCGCGATCTCAGTAGCGAGCGAGCCTGCGCCCGCGCAGAAAACGAGCGCGTTGAGACGCATCAGCGGCGCCGGATGACGACGATCGCGCAGTCGTCGACGAGCTCGCCCCCGCCGAACGCCCGGCAGTCGGCGACGACCTGCTCGGCGAGCTCCTGAGCCGAGAGGTCCCGCCCTGCGGCCAGCGCCGCGTCGAGCCGAGCATCCCCGTACTGCTCGTCGTCGGCGCGCGCCTCCACGAGCCCGTCCGTGTACATGCAGACGGTCGTCCCCGGCAGAAACGGCTCCCTGATCTCGTCGTAGAGCTGTTCCGCGGTCGACGCCGAGCGGGAGGCCCTTCGGCGACAGCTGCGAGACCTTGCCCGCGGAGTCGATCAGTCGCGCGGGCGGATGGCCGGCGCGGGCCGCGGCGACCTCGTTGCGCTCCGGGTCGACGGCGAGGTACAGCATGGTGATGAACTTGCCGCCGATCAGCTCCTCGTGCGCGACCTCGTTTGCGTGCGCGAGGAAGTCACCCGGCTCGGGGTGCTCGCGGGCCAGCGAGCGAAAGACGAACTTGGCCAGTGCCATGTCGGCCGTCGCCTCGATCCCGTGGCCCGCGACGTCGCCGAGCACCGCCGCCAGGCGGCCGTCCGGGAGCACGAGGAAGTCGTAGACGTCGCCGCCGACGTCGACCCTGCGCCGACGACTCGTAGACCGCCCCGACCTCGAGACCGCTCACCTCTGGGAGCTTCTGGGGCAGGAGCGAGCGCTGCATGGTGTCGGAGAAGCTCTTCTGCTGCTGGTAGAGACGTGCGTTGTCGATCGCGAGCGCGGCCTGCTGGCAACCACGAGAGCGGTCTCGATCGCCTCGCGCCCGATCCTCCGCGCAGGGTCGAGCGAGACGACCGTGATCGTCGCCAGCAGCTCCGTGGGGATCGCGATCGGGATCACGACGGCGGTCGAGCCCTGCTCGAGGAACGGAACGAGCAACTCGTACGACGCGCCCAGACGCCGTGCGCTTTCCGCGTCGAGCACCAACGGCTTGCCCGAGCGGAAGAGGCGGCGGCCCGGCAGCCCTTCCAGCTGCTGCGGGCGCTCGAGCAGGGGCAGCAGCGCGTCGGCCAGGCGGGGATCGGGCACATGGGAGGCCCGTGCGACGAGCTGGTCGCCACGCTCCTCGGGCACGCGGATCACGGCCGCATCGACCCCCAGCAGGTCGACGGCCGCGCGAACGACGGCTTCCAGAGTGGCGTCGAGCGAGAGGCTGGTCGCGAACGAGCTGGTGATCTCGTGCAGCGCGGTCAGCTGCCGGGCACGTGCCGCTTCGGCGGCCAGGGCGTGTTCCCGCTCCGCCGCCAGGCGCTTCACGTCCTCGTGGAGACGGGCGTTCTGCACCGCGACCGCCAGCTGGCTGGCCAGCGCGGCGAGCAATGTCGACTCGCTCGGCGAAGGTACGTGGCCGAGCGGCAGATAGACGGCCACGATCCCGATCAGCTCCTCACGGACGAGCAGCGGGACGGCAGCCACGCCCTCGATCCCCGCTTCCACGACGGCATCGCGGACGGCAGCCAGGCGTAGGTCCGCCGCAGCGTCGGTGACATGGAGCATGCCCTGCGCCCGGGAGGGGCCGAGCGAGACCTCGAGCAATCGCTCGGCAACGGATTCGTGCGGCCCGATGAGCCCTCGCTCGTAGGCAGCGTGCAGTCGTCCCTGGTCGCGGAGGTAGACCGCGATGCGGTCCACCCGCAGCAACTCGCTGATCCGATCGGCGACGGTGCCGAGCGTGTGCGTGAGCGAGAGGTGGGCGATCGCCTGGCCGACCACGGCCAGGAGAGCCTCGGTCCGTTCGAGGTCGGCGGTCATCTCGGTCGCGCGCTCACCCGCCCGCAAGGCATGAGCAGCACGCACGCCAAAGCTCCCGAGGCGGTCGAGGACCGCCTTCGAGGGCGGCGTCTGGGCGGAGAAGAAGAGCTGGAGGACCCCGAGGGGCGGATTCCCGAGCCTGACCGTGATCAGCGTGGGAGCCTGGGGAAACGTCTCGTCGCGCGTCTCGGAGACAGCGGATTGCCCCTCTAGTGCACGTCGTGCGGCCCGGGCGGCGGTTTCCTGGGCTTGGTCCAGGCCCAGGGCGCCGGTGGACACGACTGGGATGAGCTCCGCCTCGGCCGTCATCCGCCAGAGCTGGGCCGCCTCGGCGCCGGTCGCCTCTGCGGCGAGGTGCGTGATCTGGTTGGCCACCCGTGTCTCGTCGTGACCGGCCGCCAGCGCCTCGCCGGCAATTCCCAGTGCGTGCTCTGGCGACGCGTGCGCCAGTTCGGAGCCGTTGCCGGCCCCGAACGCGACCAGCGCCAACGAGAGCTGAGCGGCGACGACTCGCGCCAGCGTGAGCTCCTCGAGGCCGAAGGCATCGCCGGTGCGCATCACCTCGAGGCTGGCGGCCGGCCGGCCGGCGATCCAGACCGGCAGCAGACACACCGCGTTCGCGTGCACGCGGCCGGCGGCGGCGCGCACGGCCGGTGGAAGCGCCTCCAGATCGGTCCCTTCTTCGCGCGGGAGCTCCGTCGCCTGCGAACGCCGAGCCCTGGAGCTCGGCCCCTACGGCTTCTGATCGGGCGGCGACGGCGCGCAGGCGTAGGTCTCCACCCGGATCGGCGACCCGGACGACGGCGATGTCGGCCCCCGCGGCCGAAGCTGCCGCGTCGGCAACGGCGCTCAAAGCCCCGTCCAGCCCCGATTCGCCCGCAATGCGGCGGCCGGCGGTGGCCAGCGCCCCGAGCGCTTGATGCGCGAGGACGTCCATCCTCCTACCAAGTATCGCGGTCGGCGTCCTGAGTAGTGCCTTAGACTCACTCACATGGCCCAGCCGGCGCGACGACTGGATCCGGAAGACGCGCTGCAGCTCGACCCTGCTGCGGTGCAGCAGGCGTACCGGCTGCATCGCGCGCGGCGCCGAGCGCGCCGTGAGCGCACGCGCGAAGTCGCGCGCGCCCGACTGCGGTTCTGGCTCGTCCTGATCGTGCTCGTCGGGCTCAGCCTCTGGCTGACCGTGGTCGTCTGGCACCAGATCGAACGGCTCTTCGGCCTTTAGCCTTCTAGACTCCCGCTCCGTGGAAACGCCTGAGCAATTCGCACCCGAGCCCGGCCCGCCGCCGCAGGAGCGCGACGTGCTCGTCCCCTTGCCCGCGGGTATCTGGGGAGCCGGGGAGCGCATCACGACTCTGGCCGGCATCATGCTCGCCCTGTCGGCCTTCATGAGCTGGTACGCGGGCTCGGGCGATGGCCTGACGATCGCCGTCATCGGTTGGCACACCGGCGTGCTCGGCAAGCTCGTGTTCCTACTGGGCCTCGGCGTCGTGGTTCTCGGAGTGCTGCGGGAACTGGGCATCGAGTTGCCGCCGACGATCCCCGAGAGCCTCGTCATCATCGTCTTCGGCTCGCTCGCGACGATTCTCGTGCTGATCAGGCTGATCGCGGTACCAGACCGCTTCTTCCCGTACGACGGGCGCGGGATCGGGATCTGGATCGCCTTAGCCGCCTCGCTGGCGCTGATCGTCGGCGCTACGAGCAGGCGAAGAGCTTTAGTCCCGGCCTCCGGCCGGGACTCGCGCAAAGTGCTTCGCACTTTCCGCGACGAAAAGCACTCAACCCTCATCTGCCGGCTCTGCTGACCATCGTGCGGTAGACGCGGCTACCCCGGCAGCGAACCAGCTACGTGGAAGGAGTTGTTTGGTCGACTCGATCAGCTGCTGCGGGTTGAACGGCTTTCCGATGAAACCCTGCGCACCCCGCTGCGCAGCGCCCTTCAAGTCCTGCTCGTCGACCTTGCCGCTGAACATGATCACGGGAATCGACCCGACGCCGTGGCGCTCCTGGACGCGGCGGAGCATCTCCCAGCCGTCCACCTGGGGCATCATCACGTCGAGGAGGATCAGGTCCGGCGACTCCTCGTCGAGCGCCGCGAGGCCTTCCTCGGCATTCGCGGCCTCACGCACGGCGTACCCCTCCATCTCGAGGTTGACCCGGACGAACTCGCGGATGCGCGGATCGTCGTCGACGATCAGGATCGTCCTCGACCGGCCGCCGTTGGCCGCGCGAGGTTGTGTCCCGCCCGACTTGGCGAGGAACGAGTCCAGATCGCCCCGTCGGTAGCGCCGATGACCTCCAGGGGTGTAGAACGCCGGGACGCGTCCACTATCAGACCACTTCCGGATCGTGCTCTGCGCAACGCCTAGGTGTCTGGCCGCCTGGCCAAGCGTCAACCAGTCGGGCTCGTTGGCCGGAACCGGCATGCGGTTGTTGTCCCCCTCGTTGGCCACGACTCGTGAATCTAGCTAAATATACTCTTTCCTCATAGCTTCGATTGCTAAACGTTCACGGGGACGTAACGGTTACGGTCACCGTCTGAGCGGGCAGAGTCTCGGGTTCCAGGGTGCGGATCGAGGTACTAGTTTCGCCCCCGCGTCGATTCTCCTCGAGCGCCTGACCGAGGGCCACTCCGAGCGCGAACAGGACGATTGCGGCCGCGATCGGAGCGCCCCATCTGATGACAGACGGCCGGCGCCGCTGCCTGGTTCGCCGCTGTCCGTTGCTCAAGGCACGTAGTCGACTGCGCCGCGGGCATAGAGATGGAAGGCGGCATCCTCGACGATCGCCACGTCTTCGGGCCGAGCCGTCTCGGGCGCACCGGCGAGGGCTGCGTCCCGGCTCCAGCGCTCGGCGTCGCGCGTAGACGGACGCCAGTTGCTCGAGCGTGAAGGTCTGCCCGACGCGCTTCCGGAGCTCGTCCAGGAGCGAGTCGACCTGCGCGTGCAACCGCTCGTAGACGGGACGCTCGCCCGCGCGAGACTCGAGCCTGCGATGACCCTCCTCCCACTGCTGCCGCGCGTGCTCGACCGCCGCCGAGGAGATGGCCGGCCCCCAGGACATCAGACCGCGACCCCGCGGGCGCTCATGCAACAGGTTTCCGGCCACAGTGGGCCGATTTCCGCCAGAACGCTCTCGCCCAGCTCGTAACCAGGGCGCGCGAGGGCGAACGCCGCGTGCGCGTGGAGGCACTTGAGCCGCTCGGGGCGGCGGGCCCCGCCGATTCCGAGCTCGAGCGACGACCCGTCGTCGCGGCCTGTCTTGGCTGCCGGCGAGCGCTCTCCGCACGTCGCGCTGCTCACGCGTCGCGCGCTGCAGGCTCTCGGCCAGTTCCGGGTCGGTGGCGACTCGCTCGCTCCAGCGCTCGACGCCGCCTGCCGCCTCGAGCCGCGAAATCGCGGCCACGAGGAATGGGCACGTGACGTAGTACGTCGTCGGGAACGGCTCATCAGCGTCGTCATAGGGCGTCTGCTCGGTGACGGCAGGCATGCCGAACGGGCACCGGACCACGACGCGGTGAAACGCGCGTGGCGGCCGGCCGAGCTGGCGCTCGACGACTGCGCGATCCTCCATGGGGCCGCTGATGCTAGCGGCGGTCTGTGTGTTTGGCCTTCAGCGCCTGGGCGCGACGCCAGGCGTCGATGCCCTTGACGATGAAGAGCCGCTCGCCGGGCTTCACGTAGCCGAGACGCCGAGCCTCGCGCGCGAGCGCCTCCGGCGTGTCCGCCTCCACGAGCCGGCGCTCGAGGGAGCGTTTCTCCGCGCGCAGCGACTCCACCTCGGCGGAGCGCTGCTCGACCGCGTCATTCGTGTCGACGTAGCTCCGCAGCGGTTGGTAGTAGAGAAAGGCGACGAACCCGAACACGGCCAGAATGAGCCAGCGGACGAGAAACCGCCCGCGCGGAATGCGTTTGCGCTGTTTGATGCGCCGCTTTGCCATCTGCGGCGTTGGGTTCGCGCCGAAGGGTCGGCGTCCTGCTGGACGTCGGCTTGTCTTGGCACGAAATCGACACCCACGCATGCGGATTTCCTCAGTACGATTTCCAGCGGGAGGAGGCCGGGAGCGCCTTTAAAGGGCGGGGCAACCCAGATCGCCTCGCAACAGCAAACGCGCCGTGGCCGGAGCCGGGCTTCGCCCGGCGGGAGGCCAAGGTCAGTCCGGCCAACGGAATCTGCAAGGAAGGGGCGCACGGGGGAACCGTTTCCCCCGTGGCGAGCGCAGCGAAGCTGCGCTACGCGGTGTCGACTTTGATCACGTTGGTGGAGCCCGGCATGTTCACTGCCGTGCCGGCCGTGATCACGACCAGGTCACCGGGCTCGACGAGCCCGGCCTGCCGAGCTGCGTTCAGCGACTCGTTCCAGAGATCCTCGACGTCGACGCATTCGCGAATCAGGATCGGCGTCACCCCCCACTCGATCGCCAACTGGGTCACCGACCTGCTGTGGTGCGTCAGAGCGATGATCGGCCTGTGCGGCCGTAGCCGGGCGACCGCGGACGCCGTGCCACCCGTGAAAGTCGGGACGAGGAGCGCCTTGGCGCCGAGCGCCTCGGCGAGGTCGCACGCCGCATTCGACATCGCCTGCCCCACGGTGGGATTGTCGCTCGGCTCCGGGAGCTGATGCCTGTAGCCGAGCGAGGGCTCGACGGCCTGCGAGATCTGATCCATGTACGAGACGGCCTCGACGGGGTACTCACCGACAGCCGTCTCCCCGGAGAGCATCAGCGCCGACGTGCCGTCGAGGATCGCGTTGGCCACGTCGCTCGCTTCGGCCCGTGTCGGCTCGGGCTGGTGCACCATCGACTCCAGCATCTGCGTCGCGGTGATCACGGGCTTCCCGCGCTGGAGGCTGGCCAGGATGATCCGCTTCTGGATGAGCGGCAGAGTTGCGACGCCGATCTCGACGCCGAGGTCACCGCGCGCCACCATCACGGCATCGGTCTCGATCAGGATCGCGTCCAGCGAATCGACCGCCTCGGCTTTCTCGATCTTCGCGATCACATGGGCTTCGGAGCCGGCCTGGTCGATGAGCGACCGAAGATCGCGTACGTCAGCCGCCGAGCGCACGAACGAGAGCGCTACGAAGTCGACGCCGAGGTCGAGCGCGAACTCGAGGTCGTCCACGTCCTTTCTCGTCAGCGACGGAATCGCCACAGGGACTCCGGGGACGTTCACACCTTTGTGTGTGCGTCACGAGCCCACCGTTCACGATCAGACAGGTGGCCCTGCCCGACTTCGACCTTCTCGACCTGCAGTCGGATCTTGCCGTCGTCGATCAGCACCTCGTGGCCGACCTGCAGCACTTCTCCGATCGCCTCCGGCGCGATCGGCAGCTCTCCGTCGCGGCTGTCCTCGTCGAACGAGACGACGACGTTCTCCCCGCGTGTGAGGGTTACCGGCTCGGGGAGGTCCCCCACTCGCAGTTTCGGTCCCTGGAGATCGGCGATCACCGCGAGCGGACGACCGATCTCCAGCTCGACGTCGCGGATGAGCCGGATGCGTTCCGCATGCTCCTCGTGCGTCCCGTGCGAGAAGTTGAGGCGCGCGGCGTCCATCCCGGCTCGGGCAAGCGCGAGCACACTCTCGCGCGTCGACGACACTGGTCCGAGCGTGGCGACGATCTTCGTGCGGCGTGGGCTCACGGCCGCCATGGTCTCAGCGTACCGCGCGACTCGAACGTCACACTGACGCGATGGACCTCCGGGATGCCTGGGAGCGAAACGCGGCCGACTGGGTGCGCTGGGCGCGCAAGCCGGGGCACGACAGCTACTGGCGTTTTCATCGCGAGCGCTTCCTCGACCTCGTCCCTCCTCCCGGCCGCCTCACGATCGACATCGGCTGCGGCGAAGGGCGGGTGACGCGCGATCTGCAGGAGCTGGGTCACCGCACCGTCGGGCTCGACGCGTCCGAGACGATGATCGCGGCTGCTCGCGACCTCGACCCGAGCGGTGAGTACGTCGTTGCGAATGCCGCCGAGCTGCCTTTCCCCGACGGACATGCCGATCTCGCGGTCGCCTTCATGTCGCTGATGGACGTCGACGACATGGCCGCCGCGGTCCGCGAGGCCGCCCGCGTCCTCGAGCCGGGCGGAACTTTCGCTCTGGCCGTCGTGCATCCCATCAACTCGGCCCACGACATCGACCGCGAGCATCCGGACGACCGCCTCGTGCTGGACGGAGGACTATTTCGACCGCCGGCGCTACAGCGATTTCATCGAGCGCGACGACGTGAAGATGACCTTCGAGAGCCGCCACTTCACGCTGCAGGATTACTTCGAGGCGCTGCTCGACGCCGGTTTCCAGATCGACGCGCTACGCGAGATCGGCGACCCGCAGCACCCCCGCTGGTCGCGCTACCCGCTCTTCCTGCACCTGCTCGCTCGACCCACCTAGGGGAAAAGTGTCAATTGCAGGGGAATCTCCTGCTCATGGATGCGGGAGCCGTCCTCGGCAGAGAGCTCAAAGACCAGAAGCTTCCCGGGTCCTTCGTTCGAAATCTCGAACGGCAACTCGACTGCGAAAGTCCCGCGCGTCCCGGACCCCGAAGTCGCTGTGACGAACCGCTTGGCGACGACCTCAGCGCCCTCGTCGACGAGCTCGACGTTGAACGTTGCTTCAAACGTATTCGCGGTCCCCGTGATGCGCAGCGGCGTATGGACCTCCTGGCCGGGCAGTCGGCGATTCGACGAGCACCGAGGGCGTGAAATCCTCGAGCTCCCCGCGTCCAATCGGCTCGGCACCGTCGAGGGAGACGGCCTGTACGGAATCAAACTGGGTCAGCGTGTAGACCACTTGGGCGGTTGCGGCGCCATCGAGGGGCTTGGACAGCTCGACGTCCGCAACCCCGTCTGCGATGGAAAGCCGTTCGATCGTCGTGCCGGGAGGGATGGCCGTGCTCAGTCCACCGCCGGTCGACCCTTTGAACAACTCGAGCAATGCTCCGCGGCCGACGGCCGCTCCGACCGAGATCTCGCGGCCCACGGGCGTGACTTTGCCGTCTCGCAGGAAGTACACCCGCACGGTCTTGGGTGGCGGCGGCAGCTCCATCGTCGGGATCGATTCGATCGGTTCAGCGCTCTGCTCCGCCTCACCTCCACAACCGGCCACGACGAGGACCGCCAGGAAGCTAACGGCTAGAGCGCGGAAAGGCATCCCAGCCGGGATACGCCGCTTCGGCGCCCAACTCCTCCTCGATGCGCAGCAGCTGGTTGTACTTCGCGACCCGATCGCTGCGTGACGGCGCGCCCGTCTTGATCTGCCCGACATTCGTAGCCACCGCGAGGTCGGCGATCGTCGTGTCCTCCGTCTCTCCCGAGCGGTGTGACATGACCGACCCGTAGCCGTGAGAGCGCGCGAGCGCGATCGTGTCGAGCGTCTCCGTCAGCGTGCCGATCTGGTTGACCTTGATCAGGATCGAGTTCGCTACCCCCTCCTCGATCCCCCGGTCGAGACGCTCGACGTTGGTGACGAAGAGGTCATCTCCCACCAGCTGGACCCGATCGCCGAGCCGCTCCGTGAGCTTCTTCCAACCCGCCCAATCGTCTTCGGCTGCCCCATCTTCGATCGACACGATCGGATACCGCTCCGCGAGGTCCGCCCAGTAATCGGGGAGCTCGTCGGGCGCCAATTCGCGACCCTCGAAGACGTACCGGCCGTCGTCCCGAACCAGCTCGGTCATCGCGGGGTCGAGGGCGATGGCGATCCGGTCGCCGTGACCGGCCCGCTCGGCTGCAGCCATGATCAGATCGAGCGCGGCCTCGCTGGAGGGCAGGTCCGGCGCGAAGCCGCCCTCGTCGCCGACCGCCGTCACGAGCCCTTGCTCCTCGAGCAGCGTCTTCAGGGTGTGGAAGGTCTCGACGGCGATGCGGAGACCGTCGCTGAACCTGTCCGCGCCGCCGGGAACGATCATGAACTCCTGGAGGTCGAGCGAGTTCTTGGCGTGCGCCCCGCCGTTGATCACGTTCAGCATCGGTACGGGCAGCACGTGGGCCTCTGCGCCGCCGACCCACCGGTAGAGCGGCATGCCGGCCTCGGCCGCGGCCGCCTTGGCCGTCGCTAGCGACACCCCGAGGACCGCATTGGCGCCGAGACGGGATTTGTTCTTCGTCCCGTCGAGGGAGACCAAAGCTGCGTCGACCGCGCCCTGATCGGCAGCGTCGAGGCCGGCCAGCGCCGGGCCGATCTCTTCGCGAACGTTGCGGACCGCATGCTGAACGCCTTTGCCGAGGTATGCCCCGGGGTCGCCGTCTCGTAGCTCGACGGCCTCGTGCTTGCCGGTCGATGCTCCTGATGGCACCGCCGCCCGCCCCACCTCGCCGGAGCTGAGCTCGACCTCGACCTCGACGGTGGGGTTGCCGCGGGAATCGAGGATCTGTCGTCCTCGGACAGCAGCGATCTGTGTGCTCACAGCTCCTCCTTGGCGAGGTCGAAGTACCGGTCTTGCCTCTCGAGCTCGAGATCGGCGAAGCGCTCGCCCGCCTGGCCCGCGAGCTGTTCCGCGCGCTCGACGCGCTCCACGAAGCGATCGCTCGCGCGGCGGAGCTCCAGCTCAGGGTCCACGTTCAGGCGTCGGGCAACGTTGACGCTGGCAAAGAGCAGATCGCCGATCTCCTCCGCGACGCGTTGGTCGGGCGGCGTCTCGGGCGCGGGGTCCGCCCCACCGAGCTCGCCCTTCACCTCTTCGAGCTCGCTCTCGAGGTCGGCGAGCGCACCCGCCACATCCGGGTATTCGAACCCGATCGCCGCGGCGCGGCGCTGCACCTTGCGGGCGAGCAGAAGCGCCGGGAATGTCTCGGGCACGTGGTGGAAGATGCCCTCGCGTCCTTCCTCCTCCTTCAGCGCCTCCCAGTTCTCGCGGACCCGGCCGGGAGTGCGGGCTTCGACCTCACCGAAGACGTGTGGATGACGCCGGACGAGCTTCTCGTGCACGGCGCGGGCCACCTGCTCCAGATCTCCGTGCCCGCGCTCTGACAGGAGCAGGGCCAGGAAGTACACCTGGAAGAGCAGATCGCCGAGCTCGTCGAGCAGCTTGTCGGGCTGGTCCGCCAGTGCGGCGTCCGCAACCTCATAGGCCTCTTCGACGGTGTGCGGCACGATCGTGCGCTCGGTCTGCTCGCGATCCCACGGGCAGTCGCGCCGCAGGCGCTCGGTGAGCTCCTGCAACTCGAGGAGCGCGTCGGCCAGCGCCAACGCTACTGCTGCTGCGTGCCGGTCTTGCCGGTCTCAGGCGGCGAGTAGCCGACCTGGTAGGTCGTCTTCTTCGCGAAGTCCTTCTTGATGTCGTCGACCCACGCGGTCATCTTCTTCTGCTTCTTCTCCTGCACCAGCTGCTGGCGAATGGCTTCCTTGACGTCCTTGAGAGGGGTCGTCTTCGTCTTCTTGACGGAGCCGAGCGGCTGGATGATGTGGAATCCGTACTGGGTCTTGACCGGCTGCGAGATCGCCATGTTGACCAGCGAGAACGCGGCCTTGTCGAACGGTGGGACGGTCTGGCCGCGCGAGATGGTCAGCTTGCCGCCCTGGCCCTTCGAGCTCGGGTCCTGCGAGTACTTCTTGGCGAGCGCTGCGAAGTTGGCGCCGCCCTGTAGCTGCGAGTAGAGCGAGTCGGCGAGGGCCTTCTTCTTGACGAGGATGTGACGCACCTCACGAGTAGCCGGCTGGACGTACTGGCTCTTGTTCTTCTTGTAGGTGGCGTCGATCTCCTTGTCGGTGACCTCGACGCCCTTCGTCACCTCGGCGTAGATCTTCTCCTGGATCAGCTGGGCACGAATGTCTTCCTTCACCTGCGCCTCGTTGAGCCCCTGCTGCTTGAGCTGCTCCGCGTACTTCTTCTCGCTGCCCTTGAAGTACTGCTTCTTGAGCTGAGCGAGGCGGGCGTCGACGTCCTTGTCCTCGACCTTGATGTCGAAGTCGCCGGCCTTCTGCTCGAACTGCGCGCGCTGGACGAGGAACTGCATGGCCTGTCCGCGCAGCGCCTGGTACTCCTGCGACCCGGGCTTCGGGAACGGACGCTTCTGCTGGGTGTAGCTGCCCTTCGCCTGGTTGATCAGCTGGTCGAACTCGGACTTGGTGATCGTCTCGTCACCGACGACGGCGACGGCGTCTGACGGAACAGCCTTCTCGTCGCTGCCGCAGCCAACGAAAGCGAGGCTGGCAAACGCAGCAAGCAGGACGGTGATTAGAACGGTTCTTTTCATAGGAATAGCGCCTGGTGCAGCAGTTTTACCTTGGCTGCCTGGCGCCGGCAAAGTATAGCAGCGAGTTATCAGTCGCCTCCGCACGCCCCCCGAATTCATCGTCCCTTAACGGAGGCCTTCCCCGCCTCAGGCCGCCCGCCGCGCGTCGAGTATCGCGTCGACCAGGCGGATCGCCCCGGTGAAGTCCCCGTCGCGAAGGGAAACCTCCTTGCGGCCGGTGGCGTAAATCGCCGTATCGACCCGTTCTCGGAGCTCCCGCAGCTCGTCGGAGCCCAGCACGAGCGGCCCGACGGTTGAACGCCCGGACCGGAAGACCAGGTAGTCCGCGCCGAGCTGCGCGAGCTTGAGCTTCGCCTCCTGGATCGCGAACAGATTCTCGACGGGCTCGGGCAGCGGGCCGTAGCGGTCGATCGTCGCCGCCTCGAGCTCGCGGAGCTCGTCCTCGGACTCGCCCAGCGATAGCCGTCGGTGAAGATCGATCTTCTGCGCCTCCGAGTCGATGTAGTGCGCGGGCACGTACGCATCGATACGCGCGTCTACGCGCACCGGGCGCCCGACGGTGCGGCGCTGGCCCGAGAGCTCGGCGACGGCCTCGCCGAGAAGCTCGACGTACAGCTCGAAGCCGAGGGCGGCGAGATGGCCGTGCTGCTCGGCCCCGAGGAGCTCCCCTGCGCCGCGGATCTCGAGGTCGCGCATCGCGATCGCGAATCCGGCGCCGAGCTCAGTGTGATCCGCCAGTGTCGAGAGCCGGGCTCGCGCCTCGGGAGTGAGCTCCGACGCGTCCGGATAGAGCAGGTACGAATGAGCGAGGACGTCGGAGCGGCCGACCCGTCCGCGGATCTGGTAGAGCTGGGCGAGGCCGAGCGTGTCTGCCCGCTCGACGACGAGGGTGTTCGCCTGCGGGATGTCGAGCCCCGACTCGATGATCGTCGTCGAGACGAGAACGTCGGCGTCCCCGCGCAGGAATCCGAGCATGTGCTGCTCCAGCTCTCGTTCGGGCATTTGCCCATGGGCCACGATCAGCCGCAGGCCGGGACAGAGCTGCTGCAGGCGCTCGGCCGCGTCCTCGATCGACTCGACACGGTTGTGCAGGTAGAAGGATTGGCCGCCGCGGGCCGTCTCCCGCTCGAGGGCGGTCTTGACGAGCTCCTCGTCGTACTCCCCGACGTGGGTGCGAATCGGGCGACGGCCCTCGGGCGGAGTCTCGATGACCGAGATGTCCCGCAGGCCCGCCAGCGACATGTGCAGCGTCCGCGGGATCGGCGTAGCCGTCAGGGCGAGCACGTCGACCTCGAGCCGCAGCGAGCGCAGAAGGTCCTTCTGCGCGACGCCGAAGCGCTGCTCCTCGTCGACGATCACGAGGCCGAGCTCCTTCGGGATCACGTCGCGCGAGAGGACACGGTGCGTGCCGATGAGGACGTCCACCTTGCCCTCGGCGAAATCTGCGAGCACCTGCTTCACCTCCGCGGGCCGGCGAAAGCGTGAGACCATCTCGACCCGCACGGGGAAGTCGCGGTACCGCTCGCGGAAGGTGTTCCAGTGCTGCTGGGCGAGGATGGTCGTCGGCACGAGCATCAAGGTCTGCTTGCCGTTGAGCGCCGCGGCGAACGCGGCCCGGACGGCGACCTCCGTCTTGCCGAAGCCGACGTCGCCGCACACGAGACGGTCCATCGGGCGCGGTGCCTCCAGGTCCTGCTTGACGGCTTCGATCGCCCGCTGCTGGTCCTCGGTCTCCCGGTACGGAAACGAGGCTTCGAGGCGCTCGAGCCACTCCTGGTCGAGCTCGAACGCGATCCCGGGCGCCGACTGCCGCTCGGCATAGAGCCGAAGGAGCTCGCCTGCCAGTTCGCGCACGCTCGCCCTGGCGCGGGTCTTCAGCAGGTGCCACGCCTTGCCGCCGAGCTTGGAGAGCGCTGGCGCCTTGCCGTCCACGCCGACGTACCGCGACACCTTTCCAACCTGCTCGTGCGGGACGTAGAGGCGGTCGTCTCCGCGAAAGCCGAGGAGCAGGTAATCGCGCGTCACCTCGGCGACCTCGCGGGTCTCGAAGCCGAGGAGCTTGCCGACGCCGTGGTCCTCGTGGACGACGTAGTCGCCCGTGCGCAGCTCGGTGAAGGACTGCAGTGCGCGGCCGACGGTGGGAGCGGTGCGCCGGGGAAGCCGCTTGCGGAAGACCTGCGTGTCGGGGAGCAGGACGATCCCGAGGTCGCGCCAGACGAAGCCGCGCCTGGCCGGGCTGACTGCGAAGAGGACTTCAGCCTCGGCCGGAAGCTCCTCGTCGGTCTCGACGACCCGCGCCTCGGCCCGCCGCAGCATTCCCTCGGTGCGGAGCGCTTCGCCGCGGTGCGGGAAGGTCACGAACACGCGCTGTCCCGCGCGGACGAAGGCGCGGAGCTCGTTCTCGGCCTCGGCCAGTCCGCGGGCGGCGATCGCGGGTCGCTGCGCCTCGAAAGAGAAGGGCTGGCCCGACGGCAGGGGGTCGAGCTCGGCGACGCCCTTCAGGATCGGAAGCTCCCGGCCGAGCTCCTCCTGCCAGACCTCGCGTACGGCATCGGGCTGCCAGACGAAATCAGGCCCGCTCGGCGCGATCGGGACCAGGTCGGCGGGAGCCTGCGGAACTTCCCCGTCGTCGAGCAGTTGCGGCTCGACGAGATCGGCGCGGCGCTCGGCAGCGGGATAGATGAACGCTCCCTCGACGGGGTGCAGGGTTCGTTGCGTGAACGGCGAGAAGGCCCGAATCCCTTCGATCTCGTCGCCGAAGAGCTCGATGCGTAGCGGCTCCCGCCCGGTCGTCGGGAAAACGTCGATCAGGCCGCCGCGAACGGCGAACTGGCCGCGCTCGTCGACCTGCTCGACCCGCTCGTATCCCGCCAGTGCCAGTCGCTCGGCCAGTGAGTCGAGCCCCGGTTCGTCGCCGACGGCGAGCGCGATCGGCTCCGGCCTTGCGTCCGGAGGCGGCATGCCTTCGGCGATGGCGGTCGCAGACGCGCAGACGAGACCGCCGGCAGCGAGGACGTCGAGCGCGCGGGCCCGCTCGCCGACGAGGTGCGGCGGGGGCTCGAGCCCGGACTCCCAGCCGACACCGCGGCTGGGCAGGAGGGCGACGCGGTCCTCGCCGATGTACCAACCGGCTGCCTCGGCGGCGTCGCGGGCGTCAGCGTCCTCGGGCGCGAGAACGAGGAGTGGCTGCTCGAGCCGTTCGTGCAGCGCAGCGAGGACGAGCGGTAGCGCGGGCTCGGACACGCGGGCGCGAGCAGGCAGCGCCTCGACGAACGCGGAGAGGCGCTCGCTATTGGCGAGCTCGAGAGCCAGCGGGTTGAGGACGGGACGGTCCATGACGACTGACGGAACACGCGTTCCGCGGGGGCCATCGTACTCGCGCGGTTCGGTGCCCCGGTCTCGCGGTACGCCTCGTTCCCATCCCTAGCCCCCACCCACCCACGGGGTCGAGATGATGGCGGATCAATCCGCGCGGGTTTGTGCAGGAGCCGGGTCGAGATACGCCCGGGCCTGCAGCGTGAACAGCTCCGCGTACAGGCCGCTTCGCTCCATCAGCTCCTCGTGCGGCCCTTCCTCGACGATCCGCCCTTCGTGGAGGACGTAGATTCGGTCGGCCGAGCGAACACTCGAGAAGCGATGCGAGATCAGCACGACCGAGCGGCCCTCGAGCAGCTCGCGCATCCGCTCGAAGAGACGACTCTCGGCCCGCGCGTCGAGCGCCGCGGTCGGCTCGTCGAGGATCACGAAGGGCGCGTCGCGGAAGAAGGCGCGGGCGAGAGCGACGCGCTGCCACTGTCCGATCGAGAGGTCGAAGCCGCCCGAGAACTCTCGTCCCAGCATCGTCTCGTAGCCCTCGGGCAGGGTGGCGAGGAACTGATCCGCATCCGAGCGCTGCGCCGCTTCGACGATCGCATCCACCTCGTCGATCCGCTCCCTCCGCCCCAGGCCCACGTTCTCCCGGGCGGGCAGCAGGTATTTCTCGAAGTCCTGGAAGATGACGGCGACCGAGCGGCGGAGCTCGTCGGCATCGACGCCGGCCACGTCGGTTTCGTCCCACAGAATCCGCCCTGAGTCCGGCCGGTAGAGACCCGCGAGCATCTTCGCCAACGTGGTCTTGCCCGATCCGTTCTCCCCGACCAGTGCGATGACCTCGCCGCGATTGATCTCGAGCGAGACCCGATCGACCGCGGGCCGTGTCGCCTCGGGGTAGGTGAAGCTGACCTCCTCTGCCGTCAAGCGCTCGAAGCCGCGCGGCGCAGGTTGTGTGCCCTCCTCGACGTGATCCCCCAGCGTGAGGAACGACGAGTAGTCCCGAATGAAGAGCGTCGCCTCGTAGAGCGAGGTCGCACTGAGGTGCAGCCCCCGGAGTCTCCCGCCCAACTGGTAGAGGCCGAACACCGCTGCGCCCGTGGCGGACAGGCTCATTCGATCCGTCACGTAGAGCCACGAGAGCATCGAAATCGTCCCGACGGTCACTGCCGATGACGCGAGTGATCCGATCAGCGCCCGTCCGGTCCGCCGACGCGCGAGCAAACGCAGCTCCGAGATCCGCTCGTCGTACAGCTGGTCGTAGCGACGGCGCAGGAGCGCCGGTAGATCGAAGGCGCGAACCTCCTTCGCCGCATTGCGGCTCATGAGCACGTTGCCGAGGTAATTGCGCTGCCGCTCGTTTGGGGTCATCTCGCGGCTGAACCGGTAGAGGTCTCGTGAGTTCAGCGAAGCGACGATCCACAGCGGCACGTAGCCGATGAGGATGAACGGGAGCAACAGCGGCTGGAGCGCGGCCAGGGCGACGATGAGTGCCACAGCGGTGATGGACGCGGAGACGATGCCAAGCAGCCCGTTCACGGTCTGGAGCGCGCGGTACTGGCCTTGCGCCCGGGCACGTTGGAGCCGGTCGTAGAAGTCAGGGGACTCGAATGCGAGGAGGTCGACCCGCGTGGCGACGTCGAGCACCCGATCGAGCGCGCGCCTGCCCACGAGCTCGCCGAGCACACGGCTCTGCTCGTTCTGGATCGCCTGCGAGAGGTCGAGCGCGACGGTGATGGCGACGAGCGCCGCGAGCACTGGTGCGAGATCGGCGAACGAGGGGCTCGCGCCCGCACCGAGCACGGTGTCGAGCACCGCCTTGCCGATGAACAGCTGCACGGCAACCCCGACCGCCGTCAGGAGCTGCAGTACGGACGTGACGAGGAACACGTTGCGACCCGCGCCCCACACGAGTCTCAGCGAGTCGGCCAGCAGGCCCGGGAGATCTCGCCACGTGCCTTGCGATCCCTCCGGGTGCTGCACCTCCCACCAGGTCCGTCCGCGCCGAGGCCCGGGCTGGGATCCATCGCCGCGCGCGATCACGTTCATGCTTCTAGTTGTACCGGGCTTGTGTCTCCTCGAGACCGTCACGGGCGAGCACCTCGACGGCGTCAGCTGCCCGCCCGACGAGCGCATCGACGTCGAACTCGGGCTCGAACTCCGACAGCACGTAGTCGGCAACGGGGCGCCGGTCGCCCCGCTCGGGCCGGCCGACTCCGACCCGCAGGCGCAGGAAATCCTGGCTGCCGAGGGCTGAGGCGATCGACCGCAGCCCGTTGTGCCCCGCCAGCCCCCCACCGAGCCGAGCCTGCAGCCGGCCGGGCACGAGATCCACGTCGTCGTGAACGACCAGCAGGTCCTTCGGGTCGACCTTGAAGAACCGCCCCGCTGCTCCGACCGACTTGCCCGAGACGTTCATGTAGGTCTCGGGCTTCAGGATCCCGACGCGTAGCCCCTCGAGCCGGGCCTCCGCCAGCTGGCCGCTGAACTTCGAGCGGAAAACACCGTCGTGCCGGCGCGCCAGCTCGTCGGCGACGAGGAACCCGATGTTGTGGCGGGTCCGCGCGTATCCCCCACCGGGGTTCCCGAGACCCGCGACGAGCAGGTCGAGCGTCGAGGCGCGCTCGCCTCGACGGAACAGACGCATCTAGCTCTCTTCGGCCTGCTGGTCTTCGCCGCCGGCGGCTTCGCCCTCGGCAGTCGTCTCTGCGCCTTCCTCGCCCTCGGGTGCCTCTTCGCCCTCTTCGAGCTCGGCGCCCTCCTCGCCCTCCTCGAGCTCCTCTTCCTCGGGCTCGGGCTCGACGATCACTGCCGGCACCTGGACCGACGCGAGCACGGTCTCTTCCGGGTCGTCGAGGTAGGTGACCCCTTCCTGGGCGGGCAGGTCGGCGAGACGCAGGGTGTCCCCGATGCCCATTCCGCTGACGTCGAGCTCGAGGTGGTCGGGAATCTCCATCGGGAGAGCCTCGACGTTGATCTCGCGCGAGATCTGGGAGAGCACCCCGCCCTCCTTCACGCCGGCAGGCTCGCCGACGAGGGTGACGGAAACCTGGGTCTGGATCGGCTGGTCGAGCCGCACTTCATGCAGGTCGATGTGCGACAGGCGCCCGCTCGGAACGTGCTGCTGGTAGTCCTTGAGGACAGACGGGCGAGCCGTTTCCTGGCCGTCGACCACCACGTCGAGAATGGCGTGCAGGCCGCTGTCACCGGAGAGCACCCGGCGCAGCTCCCGCTCGGCCACCGCGAACGGATGGGGGGGCTTGCCGCGGCCGTACAGAACGCCCGGGATCAGGCCTTGCCGGCGCAGGCGGCGCGAATCGGCGGAGCCGCGTCCTTCGCGCTCCTTGACTTCCAGCTTGATTCGCTCACCAGCCATGACGGCGGAGAAGTCTAGCCAGAAGGACGCTTACTTCTTGATGTGGAGATCGATCCCGAGCAGAACGAGCGGCCAGAGGGCGACCGCGAGCAGGGCCGACAGGACCTGACGCAGAGTGTCCAGGCTCTCGAAGTAGTCGCGTGAAGCGGCGATCGCGACGCCGACGACGATGTAGATGAGGCTGATAAAGCGCGGTCGGAACAACTAGAAGAGTTGATTACCACCAGGGAAGATCCCTGAAACCGATTCGTCCTCGAAGACGTTCAAGATCGTCTTGGCGAGGATCTCGGAAACGCTGAGCACCTGAATCTTCTCGGGCTTCGTGACCGGGTCGATCGGCACGGTGTCGGACACCGCGACCTCGGTCAACTGGCTCTCCTGGAGCTTTTCGAAGGCGTCTCCCGGGAGCAGGCCGTGCGTTGCGCACGCATAGATCTCCTTCGCGCCGGCCTCGAGCAGCGCGTCAGCTGCGGCGATCAGCGAGCCGCCGGTGACGATCATGTCGTCGCTCAGGATCACGGTCTTCCCGCGAACACGGCCGATCACCTCGGTCACCGCCGCCACATCGGGCGCGGGGCGCGTCTTGTTCATGAACGCGAGCTCCGATTCCAGGAGCTCGGCGAACCGACCGGCCATGCGGGCGCGACCGAGGTCGGGCGAGACGGCGACGACATCTGGGCCGTGGAAGCCCTTGTCGCGGTAGTACTGGGCGAAGAGCGGCAGTGCCGTCATGTGGTCGACCGGGATTCGGAAGAAGCCCTGGATCTGGCCGGCGTGGAGATCCATCGTCAGCACGCGGTCGGCGCCGGCGACCTGGAGGATGTCGGCGACGAGCTTGCCAGTGATCGGCTCGCGCGGCTTCGACTTCTTGTCCTGCCGCGAATAGGGGAACCACGGGAGGACGGCCGTGATCCTCTTGGCCGACGCGAGGCGCGCCGCGTCGATCATCACGAGGAGCTCGAAGAGGTTGCGGTCGACCGGCTCGCAGCCGGTCTGCACGAGAAAGACATCTGCGCCGCGGATCGACTCCTCGTAGCGGCAATAGGTCTCGCCGTTCGCGAACGTGCGCAGTTCGACGGCACCGAGCTCGACCCCGATCCTCTCGGCGATCTTCTCGGCGAGCACCGGGTGCGACCTCCCCGAGAACAGCATCAGGCGCTTCGAGGGGCCGCGCTCGATGAAGTGGCCGTGCACCGCCTCGGGCTCCAGCATGGGCTCGCTCGCGGTCTCGAGGCCCGGGAGGGTGGTGGTCAGCTCAGTCATGCCGCTTTCGATCGTCATAACCCTCCTTGTTGACCTGGCGCCCACGCCCGATGGCGAGCGCTCCGGGCGGGACGTTTTTGGTGACGACCGACCCGGCCGCAACCCAAGCATTGTCGCCAAGCGTGACCGGAGCAACGAAGACATTCTGGCTTCCGGTATGGACGTTGCGGCCAATCGTCGTCCTCTGCTTGCCGCTGCCCATCTCGGGCCGGTAGTTGGCGGTGATGGCGCCGGCGCCGATATTGGTGCCCTCGCCGACATCGGCGTCGCCGATGTAAGAAAGGTGCGGCACCTTCGCACCTTCGCCGATGTGCGAATTCTTGATCTCCACGAACGTCCCGGCCTTCGCGCCCGCCTCGAGCACGGCTCCGGGGCGAAGGTAACAGAACGGTCCGACCGTCGCACCGGGGCCGATCGCCGCGTCGATCGCGACTACGTGCGGGCCGACCTCGGCTCCTGCGGCGACTCGAGACTTGCCGCGGAGGACCGTGAACGGATGGATCACGGCGTCGGGCTCCAGCTCGACGTCGGCGTCGATCCAGGCCGTCGCCGGGTCGACGATGGTCACTCCGGCGAGCATGTGCTGCTCGTTGACGCGGTCGCGTAGGGCAGCGGCCGCGGCGGCGAGCTCGACTCGCGTGTTGACCCCCTCGGCGTCCAGTGCCGGGTTGGCGACGTGGGCGGCGACGCGCTCCCCGCCTGCAACGAGGTGGCGCACGGCGTCGGTCAGGTAGAGCTCGCCCTGCGCGTTCGCGGCCTCCAGCTTGTCGACGGCGGGCCAGACGCGATCCGCCGCGAAGACGTAGATCGAAGAGTTCACCTCCCCGATCTTCAGCTGCTCGTCGCTCGCGTCGACCGCTTCGACGATCGCGGTGACCCCGCCGTCCTCACCTCGGATGATCCGCCCATACGAGCCCGGATCGTCGGGCTCGAAGGTCAGCACGGTCGCGGCGGCTCCGTCACCCCGGTGGGTCTCGACGAGCCGCTCCAGCAGCTCGGAGGTGAGGAGCGGCGTGTCACCCGAGACGACCAGCACGTCGCCGTCGAACCCGTCGAGGGCGTCGCGAGCCGAGGCCAGAGCGTCGCCGGTGCCGCGCGGCTCGACCTGCACTGCGACCTCGACGTCTTCGAATGCATCGTGCGTGTCCGGGGAGCTGACGACGACGAGCTTGTCCGGATCGAGGGCACGAGTTGCCTCTAGCACCCAGTCGACCATGCGCCGGCCGAGGATCGGATGGAGGTGCTTGGGCGTGTCCGAACGCATCCGGGTTCCGAGGCCACCGGCCAGGACGACGGCTGCGAGGTCGCGTGCGGTCACTGTGTGGAAGGGACGTGCTGGGGCGCCAGGATTCGAACCTGGGATCGCGGGACCAAAACCCGCTGCCTTACCACTTGGCTACGCCCCAAAGAAGAGGACTGCTCAGAACATCAGTCTGCCACGAGCCAGCTAGCGGCGGTCGCCCAGGAGCAACAGCAGGGCGACGATCGCGATGATCGCCAGCACGGTGAACGCGAGGACCGTTGCGATGGTGAGCAGGATCGGGACGAAGATGACTACCGCTTGCGACGCGGCCGCGATCCACGCCACCTGTCGAGTCGTGTCGGACAGGCGGTCTCGCGCCCAGAAGTAACCGGCCACCGCCACGATCGCTACCAAGATGGCGAAGCTCCATGGGATCCGGTCCAGGACGATCAAGATGCCCTCGACCACCGCGATCCACAGTGCGATCCGGATCCGCCTCTCGCGAAGCCACCGGCCGCCTCTCGTGCTTCCGTGCTCGAGGACCTCGCCGCGCCCGAGCTCGGGGCTGCCGTAGGTCATGGCTCAACCGTACCAAGCAGGCACCGTGAGCCAGGTCTTCCCCAGGGTGCCCACGGCTTTCCTGGCAGCAGCGGCATCGTCGCGGCGGGTGAAGAGGCCGTACACGGTGGGACCGGCGCCGCTGACGTCGGCACGGAATGCCCCACGTGCGAGGAGCTCGTCGGCGACCGGCGACGAGGCGAGGTCGTTGGCCGGCAGCGCAGCCAGGTCACGCGGTCGCTCGATGTGAGCCAGCGCCCGCCGCAGCGCTGCGCGCCGGTTCCGGAAGCCCTTCGCACCGTCGCGCTCGTCAAAGGCCGCATAGGCCTCGGCGGTCGACGCCTTCACCACGGCACTGGGCAGGACGAGCACGACGTAGTAGTCCTGCGGCAGCTCGAGCGGGAGCGAGCTTCGTGCCGTCGCCCATCCCGAGCTGCGGCCCCTGCGTCAGGAAGAACGGAACGTCCGCACCGAGACCCGCGGCGATCGCGGCCAGCCGCTCGGGTGGCAGCGGCTCCGGCAAGGTCTCGTTCGCCAGTTGGAGCGCCGTCGCAGCATCGGAGCTGCCGCCTCCGAGACCGGCGGCGACCGGGATCCGCTTCGTGATCGTCGCTGCCCAGGCCGGTTCGGTCCCGGCCGCCTCCGCCAGCGCGACGAGGGCGTCGCGGACGAGCGAATCCTCGGGGAAGCCATGCACCTCGAGACCGCTTGCCGGCTGCAAGGCGACACGGTCGGCGAGATCGAGTCGCTGCAGGATCGTGGCGACCTCGTGCTTGCCGTCGGCCGTCGTCGCGCCGACGACGAGCGCGAGATTGATCTTCGCCGTCGCGGGCCGGCGGATCACCGCAGCGCCTCTGCCAGTGCGGCGAATTCCTCGGGCTCGAGCGCCTCGGCCCGGGTCTCCGGTGGACGGCCGATCGTCGCCAGGGCCGCGGCCGCTCGTTCGCGCTCGGCCAGCCCGGCGAGCGCGACCGAGTTCGGCAGGGTCTTTCGCCGGTGCGAGAACCCCGCCTCCACCACTTGCTTCACATGCGCGTAGTCCGCTGGGAGCTCGCGCCGCCGAAAGGCGACGAGAGCCGAGTCGACGTTGGGGGGCGGACGAAAGACGGTGCGGGAGACCGGGTGGAAGCCGGTGCGCTCGGTAGCCAACTGGAGGAGCACGGAGACCGCCCCGTACGCCTTCGTGCCGGGGCCTGCGAAGAACCGGTCGGCGACCTCTCGCTGGACCATGACCGTCCAGAGCTCGAGGCTCGGCAGCCCGTCCAGGCTCTCGACGACCAGCGGCGTGGCGACGTTGTACGGAAGGTTCGCGACGAACTTCTTCGGGACCGGACGTAGTGCCGCCAGGTCGGTGCGCATGGCGTCGCCGTAGACGACCTGGACGTTGGGCCGCTTGCCCAGGCGGTCGGTGAGGTGTTGCTCGAGCGAGCGGTCGAGCTCAACCGCATGCACCAGGGCGACCCGGTCGGCGAGATATGTGGTCAGGACTCCGAGCCCGGGCCCCACCTCGAGGACGACGTCCTGCGGGTCGAGCTCGGCGAGGCGGCCGATGACCCCGAGGATGTTGTCGTCGACCAGGAAGTGCTGCCCGAGGTCTTTGTTCGGGGTCGGCAGCGTCACGGCAGCGAGAAGGCGACCGAGGCGTTGGCGTCGATCTGCGCGGCGAGCTCGTCGGGGCTCTCGCCGCGAGCGGCGGCCAGCACCTCGACGGTGTGGACGACGTTCGCGGGCTCGTTCGGACGCCCACGGCGCGGCTGCGGGGCGAGGTAGGGACTGTCGGTCTCGGCCAGGATCCGTTCGGCCGGAATTCGCGCGGCCGCCGACCTCAGGGCCTCGGCCTTCGGGAACGTGACGTTCCCCGCGAACGAGACGAAGTACCCGCGATCCAGCGCTGGTTCGAGCAGCCCCGGCGACGAGAAGCAGTGCAGGACGACCGTGCCGTCGAACCCCGCGAGGACGCGCGCCGTGTCGTCGTCGGCGTCGCGGTTGTGGATGACGACGGGCTTCTCCAGCTCGCTCGCCAGATCGAGCTGGGCCTCGAACAGGCGCCGCTGACTGTCGGGCGATGCGTGATCGCGGAAGAAATCGAGGCCCGTCTCCCCCACCGCGACCGCCTTCTCGTGCGTGAAGAGCTCACGAAGCTCGTCGATCCGGTCCGCCTCGCTCCCGCCCGCCTGATGCGGGTCGATGCCGAGCACGGCAAAGACCTCGTCGTGCCGGTCGGCGAGCGCGACCGCCTCCCGGGAGGACTCGATCCCGGTGCCGACGGTCACCACGCGATCGACCCCGGCGTCGCGCGCGCGGCGCAGCAGCGCGGACGGCCGGTCTGCGCACGCATCGAGGTGCGCGTGTGTATCGATCAAGCGGCCGCGGTCGGAAGGTCGACACGCGGGAAGAGCGGCTCGGCGGCCTCGATGCCCTCGGCGGGCTGGGCACGTCCGGGCGCAACGAGCTCCCAGGAGAGGTCGTCGGGCTGCCGCAGCGCGGCGAGGATCCGCGCGGAGGTCTCGGGGAGATACGACGAGAGGGCGACCGCGACCGCGCGCAGGCCGTCGGCCAGCTCGTAGAGCACGCGGTCGAGCTCCTCGACTCGCGACTCGTCCTTTGCGATCTCCCACGGCTTCGTCTGCTCGACGTGCCTGTTCAGCGCGCGGACGACGTCCCAGATCGAATCGAGCGCCCCGGTGAGGTCGTACTCGTCGAGCAGGGCCGGCACGTCGCGGCCGATGCCCACGACGGCGTCCGCGATCACGCCCGAGCTCTCGGTCGGAGCGACCAGCTGTCCGTCTCGAGACCGAGCGATGAGCGCAGTCGTCCTCGAGAGCAGGTTTCCGAGGTCGTTGCCGAGCTCACGCTCGTAGCGCTCGTGAAGCTCCTCGACCGACGCGTTTCCGTCCTGGCCGAACCGCGCGGCCCGAAACAGGTAGTAGCGGAGCGCATCGGCGCCGTAGACGTCGATCAGGTCGAGCGGTTCGATGACGTTGCCGAGCGACTTCGAGATCTTCTGCTGGTCGATCGTGAGATACCCATGCACGAACAGCTGCTTCGGAACCGGGTAGCCCGCTGAGATCAGCAAGGCAGGCCAGAAGACGCAGTGGAAGCGCAGGATGTCCTTGGCGAGCAGGTGATGAACCTCGGGCCAGAACTCCTCGACCAGGTTCTCGCCCTCCCGCGCGTACGAGAGAGCGCTCAGGTAGTTGATGAGCGCATCGACCCAGACATAGGTGACCTGGTTCGGCGCCCAGGGAAGCGGCACACCCCAGGGCTGGCCCGCGCGGCTGATGCTGAAGTCCTGCAGGCCGCCCTCGATGAAGCTCCGCGCCTCGTTGGAGCGGAACTTCGGCAGGACGAAATCGAGCCGCTCGTCATAGAGCTGGAGGAGCCGGTCCTGGTAGGCCGACAGCCGGAAGAAGTAGTTCTGTTCGCGGATGTACTCGGGCTCGACGCCGTGCTCGGGGCACTTGCCGTCGACGAGCTCGGCCTCTGTCTTGAAAGCCTCGCAACCGACGCAGTAGAGACCTTCGTAGGTGTCCTCGTAGATGTCCCCGTTGTCGTAGATGCGCTGGAGGAAGTCCTGGACGAACGCCTTGTGTCCCTCGTCGGTGGTGCGGATGAAAAAGTCGGGGTGGGCATTGATGCGCTCAGGAAGCGCGCGCCAGTGCTCGACGATCTGGTCGGCGTACTCCTTCGGTGTGAGCCCCTGCTCCTCGGCGACGCGCGCGACCTTGGAGGCGTGCTCGTCGGTGCCGGTGAGGAAGAACGTCTCGTCGCCGCGCTGTCGGCGATGGCGCACCAGGACGTCCGCCGCGATGGTCGTGTACGCATGACCGATGTGCGGCGTCGAGTTGATGTAGTAGATGGGTGTCGTCAGGTAGAAGCGCATCGCGATCAATGATAGGCCTGGCCGCCGGCCCCACCGGCGCCCGCGCCGGGACCCCGCGACGGCGCAGGCCGACGAGCCCGTAGAGGACGAGCCCGGCGCCGAGCGACAGTCCGACCAGGAGAGGCAACGGGCTCCGATGCGTGTCTTCTGACTCGCGAACGGAGGTCGTGCGTTGCCGGCTCCTGCTGCTCCGAGCCGCGCGGCCGGGCTCCACGGGAGCTCGAACCGGTCGCCGCGCCGACCTCCGTTGCGCAGCCTTCTGCGGCGCGGTCGTCGCCGAAAGCGCGACGGGAGGCTGGGGCTTGGCGACCTTGCGCGGTGCCGAGCGGACGGAGGCCGAGACGACGACCTGAGCCCGACCGCGCACGACCTGCGTGCCGCCCGTCTGGCGAACAGCCGTGACCGCAACCGATGGTCGCGCGGCCCGAGGTCGCGAGCCCACCCGCGTCACAGGCGCGGAGCGGGCGCGGCGCGCGGGCCCGCCGGTCGACCCCTTTGCGACCGAGACCTGGGCGGGCAGGGGCGCGGCAGGGGCGGCGGTCGGCTCGGCCTGCGACGCGCGCTGGGGGAGCAGGGTCAGTGGGTCGAGGTAGCCGTGAGGCTCGGCCGTCACTCGGACGCCCAGGTGGACGTACGGCTCGGCGTGCTCGACCTCTCCGCTCGGGCCGACGGCGCCGACGCTCTCGCCCTCCTCGACCGCGGTGCCGACCCGCACGCCCACGGACCCGAGATGGATGAGCGTGATCGAGTAGCCGTCTTCGGTGCGGATCGTCACGCCGAGCCCCGCATGCGGCAGCGAGCCGGCGAACGCGACCACGCCGCGTGCGGGCGCACGCACGTCGGCGCCCGAGAGCGCCCCGATGTCCACACCACGGTGTTGCCCGCCCAGGTACGGATCGTCCTCGGCGAGAAAGCCTCGGACCACAGGGCCGTCGACGGGCCAGCTCCAGGCACCGGCGGCCGGTGCGCAGACCAGTGCTGCCACGCCCGCGAGCAGATGCAAGAGCATTCTGTTGCCAATTTTGAAAACCACGAGCCCGGCACGGTAACAGGGTGGTCGGCTGTTGTCAAATCTGGCTACAGAGAAGGGCGGTAGAGGCGGTTGCGCGCCACGCCGGTGAGCCGCGCGACGATCTCCGCCGCGCGACGCCGACCGACTCCCTCGGCGACGAGCTCAGCTACCGCTTCGAGAGCCTCGGCGTCTTCGACCTCGATCGCCGGTGCGCCCCCGACGACAACCGTGATCTCGCCCTTCGGGGCCTCCGAGTAGCGCTCCGCAAGCTCGCCCGCGCTCCCCCGCACGACCTCCTCGAAGCGCTTCGTGAGCTCCCGGCACACGGCCACCGAGCGGGTGGGATGAGCCTCCGCAAGCGAGGCGAGACTCGTGGGAAGCCGCCGGGCGGACTCGAATGCCACCACCGGATGCGGCCACGCGGCCAGCTCCTCCCACAGCGCACGCAGCGCGCGCTCGCCGCGAGGCAGGTAGCCGACGAACTGGTACCGCTCGCCGACGAGCCCGCTCGCCACGAGCGCGGACTCGACCGCCGAAGGGCCCGGAAGCACGGTCACCGGCACGCCGGCCTCGATCGCGGCTGCGATCAGCCGAGCACCTGGGTCGCTGACTGCGGGAAGCCCCGCATCGCTCGCCAGGGCGATCCGCTCACCGGCCTGCAACCGCGGGAGCAGCTCGGCGGTCCGCGCAGCCTCGTTGTGCTCGTGGTAGCTGAGCAGCCGCGCACGGATTCCATGCCGCTCCAGGAGCTTCCCGGTGTGCCGCGTGTCCTCGCAGAGCACGAGCTCCGCCTCGGCCAGCTCCCGCAGCACGCGCAGGGTGACGTCCTCGAGGTTGCCGATCGGAGTCGCGCAGACCGCGAGCGGCACTACTCGAGAGCCTCGTAGGCGACGAACCCAGCGCCCACGAGACCTGCTCTCGGCCCGAGCTCGGCCGGGACGATGCGCACGGTGTCGCGGCCCGGAAGCAACGCCTCGCGCGCGACCACTTCCCGCGCCGGGCCGATCAGCAGCTCACCGGCCTGGCCGAAGCCGCCGCCGACGACCACGAGCTCGGGCTCGAAGATGTTGATCAGGCTCGCGATCCCGGCGCCGAGCTCTCGGCCGATCTGGGCGAGTGCCTCGACGGCGGCCTCGTCACCATGGTCGGCCGCCACCACGAGCTCAGCGCCCCCGGAACCCTCCCCCAGCAACTTCTTGGCCACCCTGTCGGCCGCCTGACCCGAAGCGACCGTCTCGAAGTGACCGGTCCCGCCGCAGGCACATTCCGGCCCGCCGTACTCGAGCACCATGTGCCCGAGCTCGGCGCCGGCTCCGGTCGCGCCCCGGAACGGCTTGCCGTCGAGGATCAGCCCGCCGCCGATGCCGGTTCCGAGGGTCAGCAGCACCAGGTTGTCCGTGCCGCGACCGGCCCCGACCTTCCACTCTGCGATCGCTGCGGCGTTTCCGTCGTTGTCGATCGCTGTCGGAAGACCGAAGCGCTCGCTCATCCGAGCGCGGATGTCCAGATCCGCGCACGGGATGTTCACGGAGGAGATGATCCGACCGGCCCGCTGGTCGATCGTGGAGGGCAGGCCGAGGCCCAGTGCGGCAGCGCGGCCATCCTGGACTTCCTCGATCAACGCGTCCAGATCCGCGAGGAATTCCTCCTGCGACCCCACCTTGGTCTTGCGCGTGAGGGGGCCTTCGACTCGCCCGTCCTCATGGACGAGCGCTCCGTTCATCTTCGTGCCGCCGACGTCGACGCCGATCACGGGGGGCCTGGCCACGCGGCTACGATACGCCGCCGATGAGCCCCCAGGACAAGCCGTACCGCGTGTACCGCGGCGGGCGCGTCAAGGGTCGGGTCCCGACGGTTCAGAAGCCGGAGCGGACGACGAGCCGCGACGGACGCCGTCGCCCCCCGCTCCGCTACCCCGGTCCAGGGGCCAAGGAGCGGCCGAAAAGACGCATTGGCTGGCGCCGGGGCGTGCTGCTGGCGCTCGGCCTGCTCCTCGTGCTCTTGATCGTCTGGACCGTGCTGGGGTTCCTGTCCGTCCGGAAGGGGGCCAAGGAGGCGAACGCCCGCCTGGGGCCTCGCGCCGAAGCCGCCCTCGAGCCGCAGGACGGCCTGCTGCTCTCGCATCCGAGCGTCATCCTGCTCCTCGGCACCGACCACGCGGCGTACCAGCGCGCGCGCAAGGGCTTTCGGCGCTCGGACTCGATCATGCTCATCCGCACCGATCCCGGGCGCGGTCGCATCGGCTACCTGACGATCCCGCGTGACCTGCGCGTCGAGGTTCCCGGATACGGCTTCGAGAAGATCAACTCGGCCATGCAGATCGGGGGGCCGGCGCTCGCGATCCGGACGATTCGCCAGATCGTCCCGGAGGTCAACCACGTCGTCGTCGTCAACTTCGACGCCTTCAAGGACGTGATCGACGAGGTCGGCGGCGTGACGATCGACGTGCCGGGGCCGATCCTCTCGAACAAGTTCGACTGCCCCTATCCGACGCAGGAGCGCTGCGACCGCTGGGCCGGCTGGCGCTTCGCCAAGGGCAAACAGGAGATGGACGGCCGCCGCGCGCTGATCTACTCGCGCATCCGGGAGAACAAGCTCAACCCGGCCGAGAGCGACATCACGAGGGGCCGCCGGCAGCAGGACGTGATCCAGGCTCTGCTCGGGGAGATGGCGAGCTTCCACGTGTTCCTGCGACTGCCGTTCATCGGCGACGACCTCATGAGCCCACTCACGACGGACCTCTCGGCGGGCGAGTTCATGCAGCTCGCGCTCGTGCAGAAGCGCAGCAACCGTGAGGTCCGCTGCCGCCTGGGTGGCACGCCGCAGAACTTCGGCGGCGGCTCGTTCATCCAGCTCGACGAGGAGGCCCGGCGCACGATTCTCGCGTTCCGCGGCCAGTCCGCTCCGCAGCCCCCGCTCCCCGGCTCGACCTTCGGCTCTGGCTGCCAGTGAACATCCTTTCGTGGATCCTCTTCGGGCTCATCGCGGGTGCGGTGGCGCGGCTCGTCGTTCGCGGGCGGCAGGAGATCGGCTGTTTGGCGACGATCGCGGTCGGGATCGTCGGGGCGTTGATCGGCGGCCTGATCGGCGAGCTTCTGCTCGGCGAGGAGGTTCGCTTCCGCTGGGACTTCGGGCCGTTCCTGCTCGCCGTGGCCGGTTCGGTGATCCTGCTGCTGGCCCTCGAGGCGATCAGCGGGCGACGGCGCTAGCCGCGCATCAGGTTTCGACCTTCTTCACGTTCTTCTCGCCCTTTTCGCCCTTGTCGCCCTTTTCGCCGGTGTCCGACTTCGACGGCTTGTCACCGTCGCCGGAGGGCTTGCGCCCTTTGCGTCCGTAATCCGTCGAGTAGAAGCCCGAGCCTTTGAAGTGGGCCGCGACCGGGTACAGCACCTTCTGCAGGGGGCCTTCGCCGCACACGATGCACACCTCCGGCGGCGGGTCACTCATCTTTTGAAAGAGCTCGAACACGTGCCCCTTAGGGCACTTGTATTCGTAGATCGGCACTGCGAGAAGGCTAGCAACGGGTCCCGAAGTGCTAGCTTCGGCGGCCCGTGGCTCAGGCGCCTGTGACCCGACCGAAAGAGCCGGGGGACCCGCCCGCCTCGACTCGCCCCGCCAGAGCTGCTTACGTCGTCCCGCGGGCGACACTCGAGCCGAGCCCGCGGACGTTCTGGCTCGGCGTGACGGCGTGCTCGATCGCCGTGGCCGCCTTCCTGCTGGCACGCCTGAGCGCGTGGCCGCCGCACGAGGACGAGACCCTCGCCCTGTTCGTCGGGCGCGAATCGCTGCCGGACCTGCTGGAGACGGTGCAGCGCGAACGCGGCGGCGCGCCGCTCCACTTCCTCTTCGCCTGGCTCGTCGCGCATCTCGGCGGCGGCCTCGGAGCGCTTCGCTTCTTCTCGGCGCTCTTCGCGGTCGCGAGCGTCCCGGTGATCGCGGCTCTCTGCGCGCGTCTGGGGGGACGAGCCGCAGCGCTGGTCGCGACCGCGCTCGTCTCGGCGAGCTGGATGCTCCTGTTCCACGGGATCTACGGGCGCATGTACTCGCTCTTCCTGCTGACGAGCACGTTGTCGTACCTGGCCTTCCTCGTGGCGGTCGAAAGCGGCGGCCGGCGCCGCTGGGCGCTGTGGGTCGTGGCGATCCTGGCGGGGGTCGCCACCCACCCCTACGGGGCGCTGGTGCTCGCGTCCCAGTGTCTCTTCGTTCTCGCGCGCGCGAGAACACGAGAGGCGATCGGGGCTCTGGTCGCCGTGGCCGTCCTCGGCATCCCTTTCTGGTACTCGGACCTGATCCTCGCGGGACGGTTCGACGTCGGGGTCGGGGCCGGCGGGGAGCGGCTCGTCGGCCCGCTCGCGATCGTCGAGTACCTCGGACGCGTCGCCGGGGACTTCACGGCCGGGTTCACGCTGGCGCTGATCTCCGTGCTCGTCCTCGCCGCGATCGGGGCCCAGCGACTGTGGCTGCGGAACAGGCCTGCAGCCTTGCTGACCGCCCTCGTCGTCCTCGTCCCATCCGTCGCGCTGCTGACGGCCGAGCTCGGTGACTCCACTTCGCCGGAGTCGCGCCACCTGGTCTTCGTGCTCCCGTTCTTCGCGTGCCTCGTCGCACTCGGGCTCCTCCACGGCTCACGTGGGCGGATCGGGGTCGTCGCGGCCGCGCTCGTCGCCCTGCTCGCGGCAGAGGTCGCCTGGGGCTGGGACAAGACACCGCCCCTCTACGAGGGCGAGCCCTCCGGGCGGGTGCAGGCTCGCAAGGCGGCCTCCGCATGGCTCGCGGCCGACGCGCGACCGGACGACGTGCTCTTCGGCTACGAGCCGCTCTACCTCGGCGCCTGGGAGCGCGAACGGACCGGCTTCTCCCGAACCGTCGTGCCCCGCGCCGACGCGAAGCTCGCGCTCGCCGAGCTACGGTCGGCCCGCGCGCTCGGACGCGGGATCTGGATCTTCGACGCGAGCGACACGAACAACTTCGTGCAGCGCATGGCGATACCGCTGCGGTTTCCGAAGCCCCGCGAGCGGTTCGAGGCGCGCGTGTTCGGGCCCTTCCTCGTCATCCGCAGCAAGAGCCGGACCGGGACTCCACGCACGTTCTTGGAGCAGGCGCGGGCGGCGCAGCTCGTCGGCAAGTCGCTCTACATCGGGGACGCGGACGTGAACCTCGTCACCGTTGATCGGGCCCTCGCTCGGCTCGAGCGGTGACCGCGTCTCGCTCGATCGTCTCCTGGTAGCAGGGAGCGTCCTCAAACGCGGCTAGGCCTGCCGGGTGTCGAGGGGCTTCTCGCTTGCGCATCCTGCGGGCCGTGGCAATCACCGCCGAGGCTCCGATCAGCCCGCCGAAGACGAAGGAGCGCAACCGCTCCGCGCGGCGCTCGTTGCCGTCCATGCGGCCATTATCCGCGACTAGTCTGTGACCCGTGGACGATTTCTGGACGGGGTATATACCCGACCACCTCCGGCAACCGGGACCAGAGCCTGCCGACCGCGAATCTGAGGGCAAAGGCTGGGGTCGAGCGTCGATCAAGCTGAACACGAAGCCGGACCGCCTCCCCAAGAGGATCGACCAGGCCGATCTGCTCCTTCCGGCGAGCGGGGACCGGCTGGTCCTCCTCGGCGCCTGCCTGGTCTGCGGTGCATGCATCTCGGTGCTCTGGGGCTATATCCCGCTGTTCTTGATCACCGTCCTCGCGGGTGTCTCGTTCGGCGGGTGGTTGTGGAGCACGCTGGCGGCGGTTGCGCTTGGCAGCGCACTCGTGCTGTTCGCGATCGCAGTCGACCGCGAACGGGGGTACGCCGACACGCTCTAGCAGCAACCGCGCCGGAAGGCTGGGAGCATTGCCGGAGTGTTGATCTGCTCCCTCGGTGACCTGCTCCTCGACGTGATCGTCCTGACGGACGGCGCCGTCGAGTCGGATTCGGAGGGCTCCGCCCAGACGAGGGCCGGCGCCGGCGGGCAATCGGCGAACGTCGCTGCCTGGTCGGTCGAGCTCGGCGCCGAGGGGCGCTTCGTCGGCAAGCGCGCGGCCGACGCCGCGGGGGGGATCGTCTCGGCCGAGCTCGCGGCCCGGGGCGTCGACGTCGTCGGCCCGGTCGCCGAGGGCCGCAACGGCATCGTCGTCTCGCTGGTCGACGGCGACGGCCGGCGCACGATGCTCACCGACCGCGGTGTCGCGCCGGAGCTGCGCGCCGAGGAGGTCGAGATGGCCTGGTTCCGCGGCTGCGACGTGCTCCACCTCTCCGGCTATTCGCTCTTCCGCAACCCGATCGCCGAGGCAGCCGCGAAAGCGGCAGGCGCAGTGCAGGCGCTCGGTGGTCGCATCAGCGTCGATCTCTCGAGCGCGACCGGAATCGAGGCCGTGCGCGATGCGTTCCTCAGCCGGCTGGAGCTGCTTCAACCCGACATCGTGTTCGGGAACGAGAGCGAGCTGGCAGCCCTCGGTGTGGATCCACCCGCGCGCAGTGTTGTCGTGAAGCGCGGTGCGGCCGGCTTCACGGTCGACGGACGCGAGGTGCCGGCCGCTCCCGCTGAGGTCGTAGACACGACCGGAGCCGGCGACGCGCTGGCTGCAGGTTTCCTCGTCGGCGGGCCCGAGCTCGCGGCCGAGGCGGCGGCGCGGTGCGTGGCCAAGCTCGGAGCGATGCCGTGATCCGTCTCTCGCGGGAGGTCGAAGAGGCGATCCGGAGCCGCGGGCCTGTCGTCGCCCTCGAGACGACGCTCGTCGCACACGGGTTCCCGCCCGGCGAAGGCGTTGCGGTCGCGCTCGAGAGCGAGCGACGAGTGCGCGAGGCCGGCGCGTTGCCCGCGACCGTCGGCGTCCTCGACGGCAAGGTGCGCGTCGGGCTCGGGGAGGCCGAGCTCGAGCGCTTCACGATCGACGCGCGCAAGGTCGGCCCTCGGGACCTGGCCGCCTGTGTCACCCAGGCGGCGATCGGAGCGACGACGGTCGGCGGCACGCTTGCCGTCTGCCGCGCAGCCGGGATCGGCTTCCTGGCCACCGGGGGCATCGGCGGCGTCCACCGCGGCGAGCGGCTCGACGTCTCCGCCGATCTCGGCGAGCTCGGCCGGACCGAGGCTCTCGTCGTGTGCTCGGGCGCGAAGTCGCTCCTCGACGTGCCCGCCACCGCGGAGCTGCTCGAGGCGCTCGGGATCCCCGTCCTCGGCTATCGCACCGACACGCTGCCCCGCTTCTACTCGGCGACCGGCGGGCCGCCGGTCTCGGCCCGGGTCGAGTCGGCGGAGGAAGCAGCCCGGATCGCGAGAGCGCACTGGGGCCTGAACCGACATTCGGCGCTCGTCCTCGCCAGGCCGCCGGACGAGAGCCTCGACGTCGACGACCTCATCGAGAGCACGCTCTCGGAGGCGGAAGAACGCGGCGTCGAAGGGCCAAAGGTCACGCCGTACGTCCTGGCGCGGCTGCACGAGCGGAGCGACGGGCGCACGCTGATCGCCAATCGCGAGCTGGTGGCAGCGAACGCCGAGCTCGCCGGCGAGGTCGCTGTCGCGTACGCGGCGGCTAACTGAGAGCGGCTAGCAGCTCGTCGATCTCGAGCGCCTGCATCGTTTGCAGCTTCGCGCTGCCACGGGCGCCGAGTGCGACGGACACGCGCGCAATCGTCGCGGCGTCGGGCGCCTCGACGACGTTGATGAAGTCGAACGGCCCGAGTGTCGCCCACTGGTGGAGCACCTTGGCGCCGAGCTCCTCGACGTCCTTGTTCACCGCCTTGAGGCGATCGGGGTTCGACTTCAGCGTTTGCACGCCTTGTGCAGTCAGATTGGAAAGCAGAATGAAGATCGGCATGACGCGAGCCTAACCCCGTTCGATCACTTCGCGCGTGGGGTCGTACGCCGGGTCGTCCTTCGGCAGCGCGTCGTGCGACCACTCGCGCATCTTCCAGCCGGGCACCGGCGTCTCGCAATCGGCCTTCGGCACGAATCGGGAGCGCTGCACGAGCTTGTACTCGTGGATGTAGCGCGGGCAGTTCGGAAAGACCTCGGTCGCCCGCACTCGGATCACGAACTGCGCCTCGGGATACTCGGCGAGCAGCGGATCGTTCTCGTCCACTGAGGCCACGCCGTTCAAGCGCATGCGCTTCCGGCCTTCGAAATCGATGAACAGCAGCCCGACGTTCGGGTTGACGAGCATGTTCCCGGCCGTCAGGTACATGCCGTTCCCGTCGTAGTTCGGGAACGCGATCGTGCGCTCGTCGAGCACGCGCACGAATCCGGGATCGCCGCCCTTGTACGAGGACTGCGGCCGGCCCTCGGCGTCGGCGGTGGCGATGAAGAACATGTCCCTTGCCTCGATGAACGCGCGGTCGCCCTCGTCGATCGTGTCGCGGACCGTCTTCTCCTCGAGCCGGTCGGCGATCCGGCGCGTGTCGAAGCGGTCCTGCAGGCTGCGGCTACCGCCGTGGTACAGGTTCTCCACGCCGTCCATCGTGGCGCGCGACCTGGTCGAAGTAAAGGAGCGCTCCGCCCAGGAACAGCAGCGGCGCCAGCACGAGGTCGCCGAGAAAGACCGCCACGCGCTCGGTCTGGTCGCTCGTGCCGCGCAGCAGGAGCACGAGCATGTGCGCGTGAGGAAGTAGACGATCACGAGCGTTGCCAGCGACCCGAGAGCGTGGATGTAGTCGGCCCGCGCAAGCTCGAGCGCCCGGCGGAAACCAGCCCGCAGACCCGTGTCCTCGGCAAGGATCACCGGGACGACCAGGCCGACGAGCGCCAGCCAGGCGACGGCCGGAAGCACGAAGAGCAGCAGCAGTGCCGGCACGGGGAAGAACGCGACCCAGCCGGCGAGCAGAGCTCGTCCCCACGTGCGGATATCTGCTGCTCTTGCCGAGCGCGATCAGGCTCGCGGCCGCGTACGACGCTGTCATCAGGAGCCCGCCCGACGGTGACCATCAGCAGCACCCAGCTCCTCGCGCGAGAGGCCCTGGAAGAGCTGGTCGACGACGGCGACGCTCAGCCCGAGTGGCAACACGCGCCAGAAGCGCTCGCCGTACAGGCGGATCGTGTCGGCGACGAGCTGGCCGACGGTGCGGGTCTCGGGCATGCGCGGACGCTATCGCTCGGACTGAGTGTCAGTGCGCGAGGCAGGCCACGACTCGAAGCGGAGCCAGCCCGGCCAGGGCGCCGACCTTCCGGACCTCCTCCTCGGACGGGCCTTCGAAGAGGTGGAAGCACGTTTCGTCATCCGGGACGAGGATCGACCGGACGTACCGCACCCCGTCAAACCCATCGGCAGCAGCCCGGCAACGGACCTCGAGGTCGTCGAGGGCTGTCATCCCCCGTCGCTCGTACACCTCGACGAGGTACGTCGCCGTGCTGCCGCCGCGGGCCGACAATTCCGTTACGGGCGGCCCGAGCCGTCGTTGACGGCCGTCAGGGCGCCGGTGGACTGATTGGTGACCGCGGTGAAGACTCCGTGGCCCCTCAGGTCCTCGTACGCACCGGTGCCGCTGACCACGCGCCAGCGACCGCGCGCGATGTGCCGCGGGCTGTCGAGCGGGCCCGTCCGTCCGCGAAGCTCCGCCACGAAGGTTCCCTCCGAGCCCGAAAACCTCTCGGTCGCTTCGAAGGTGGCCGTGTTGTTCTCGTGCGGCACGTACGAGGTGACGTCGGCCTGCGCCTGGCCGCTGTCGTTCACGGCACAGCACGCGTTGAATGTTCCCTCCGCGTGGGTCGGGCCCGTGAAGTCGACGCGGACTCCGATCACCAGGCGATGGTCACTGCCGCCGCCCGAGCCTGTTGCCGCAGCCGCCGTCGTTGCGACTACCGCGACCAAGACCGTCAGAACCGCAACCAGCAACTTCCGGTTCATCGTTTCCTCCTTCTCGAATTGACGCGTCGAAGCTACGAGCGCGACAGCGCCTGAGAAAGTCGGAAAAGCCCTACAGTTTGCCCGTGCCCGGCTCCCGAGCCAGGCGGCGCGCGAGCTGCGCACGAGAGTGGATCCCGAGCTTGGCGTAGATGCGCGAGAGCTGCGTTTCGACCGTCTTCGGGGTGACGAAGAGCGCCGCCGCGACCTGCTTGCTCGAGAGTCCCTCGAGCACGAGGTCCGCTACCCGCTGCTCGGTCGGCGTCAGCTTGCCCCCCGACGGGACCCGCCCGCCGATTCGCGCCAGCTGAGCCCGAGCCTCCTGCGCCCACAGCGACGCGCCTAGGCGCTCGAACTCCGCGACCGCCTCGTCGAGCGTCGTTCGCGCAGCCGCCTTCTGCTTGCCTCGCCGGTAGGTCGCTCCGAGGGCGAGCAGCGTTCGCGTGCGATCGAAGGGGATGGCGATCCGTTCGTGGTGCTCGAGAGCGAGTTTCAGGCTCGCGATCGCCCCTTCGAAGTGGGACGAGGAAGCCAGAAGAAGGCCCCTGCACCGCGCGGAGGCCGCAAGCGCCGACGGGCGGTTCAGGCGAACGGCGCGCTCCTCGAACCGGGCCAGCAGCGCCTCCGCATCGGTCGACCGGCCGACGGCGAGGAGCGCATGAATCGTGTCGGGCACGAACCGGGACACCGCGGGCTCCCGCAGGCCGGCGGCCTCGAGGTCCTCGACGAGCGGCTCCAGCTGCTCCAGCGCGGCCGCGGCGTTCCCCAGCGACAGCTCGAGCACGCCGTGTGCCGAGACCGCGAGGAGCCGGGCAAACATGGCCGCGGTGTCGTCGGCGAGACGGAGTGCCTCCGCCGCTGCGGCGCGCGTCTCTTCTTCTCGACCCAGGTGCGCGTCGATGAGCGCTCTCGTTCCTGCCAGCACGGCCTGCTGCGAGACCTGTCCCGTCTGCACGGCGACCTCGTAGCCCTCGTTCGCCCAGCTGCCCGCCGTCTCCCAATTGCCCTCGAGCAGCTCGACGTACCCCAGGTAGCGCAGAATCAGCGGCAGCGAGGCCTCGTCCCCGAACTCCAGCGCCTGCGTCCGGGCCCGCTCGACGACGCGACGCGCGCCCTCGAGATCGTCCGTGAAGGCGCCGAGCACCGCCGGCATGAAGGCCGGCCCCCGAAGACCCACGAGGAAGGCTGCATCGTGCGCGCGGCCGGCACGCTCAGCCGCCTCCCCGACCTCGACGGCGCGCGCCATCGACTGCGGCCCAGCGGCATCGCCCGTGAGCGCCTCGATCACGGCCTGGGTCGACAGGAACTCGGCGAGATCTCGAGCGTCGGGCAGCACCTCCGCGAGCCGTGATGCCCGGCGTGCGTGCTCCACCGCCGCAGGCAGGTCTTCGAGCATGCGCATGAGCGCGACCCCGAGCCCTGCCTCCGCGTCAGCCCGGGTCGACCCTGTATCGCCGGCCTCGTCGATCGCACGGCGGTAGAGAGTGGCCGCCACACGGAGGTCGGCCTCGAACGAGTGGGCTCGCGCAAGCCGCTTGAGCGCCTCGGCCCGCTGCAGGCCGGGCTCCGCCGACGCCACTGCATCTTCGAGCAGCGCGCGCCCCAGTCCGGCGTCGCCGGCCTCGTAATGGAAGCCGGCGGCCTCCATCGTCCGACGCAGCAGGTCGCCGGCATCCCGGGGTGGGGTCAGCCGGCGGGCGTGTTCTGCGAGACTCGCTGCGGCGGCCGGCGCCCCCCGCGCCCGCGCCACCTGCGCCGCCTCCTCCAGTTCGGCGGCGACAGAAGCGTCCACGCTCTCGGTCGCCAGAGCGAGATGCGTCGCCCGCTCCTCGGTCCCGACGACGACCCCGGCGAGGCGAGCGTGCAGCTCGCGCCGACGGGCAGGCGGAACCGCCGCGTAGGCAGCCGAAGCGAGGAGGGGGTGCGTGAACCGAATGCTGCCCTGCTCGACCTCGATCACCTGGGCCTCGACGGCCCCGTCCACGGAGCTGGGATCGGAACCTGCGACGGCAGTGACGATTCGAACCGTCGGGCTGGACAGCGCGGCCGCGACCTGCACGACCTCGAAGGTTTCGTCCGGCAAGGTCGCAAGGCGTTCACCGACGAGCTCGTTGAGCCGCTCGGGCACCGGAAGGATCTCGCTCGCGCCGGTGTGTCCGCCCCGGCGCTCCAGCGCGCGGGCGAGCTCGAGGGCGAAGAAGGGATTGCCGCCGGAAACTTCGTGCAGCCGACGGAGCGTCGGTCGCGGAAAGACCTTGTCGAGCCGGACGTTGAGCATGCGGTGAAGTGCCCCGAGGCTGAGCGGCCCGATGTGGAGGCGCAGCACCCGCTCGTCCGGAAGAGCCCGGTCGAGGCCGAGAGCCGCGGGCTCGCCCGCACCTCCACGTGAGGCGACGAGCAGGGAGATGGGCAAGGAGTCGATGCGGCGGACGACGAACCCGAGCGCCGCTGCGGACTCGGGATCAAGCCACTGCGCGTCGTCGATCGCAAGCAGGACGGGCGACAGCTCCGTCAGCAGCCGTAGAACGCCGAGGACGGCCGCTGAGATTGCTCCCTGGTCGGGCTTCCCACGTCCGGGGTCCGCCCTCAAGAGCGCGATCTCGAGCGCGCGCCGTTGGGGGGAGGGCAGGCGGCTCGGGAGCTCGTCGTCTACGTCGGCGAAGAGATCCCGCAACGATGCGAAGGCGAGCGGCGCCTCGGAGCTCGCCGGTGCGCAGCTCAGAACGCGCGCGGGACCTGCCCCGGCGCACGCGATCGCGTACCGCAAGAGCGTCGTCTTCCCGATGCCGGGATCTCCGTCCAGAACGAGCGCTCGTGCCGGTTTAGGGTCGGCCCCGAAGAACTCGTCGAGGGCTGCGAGCTCGTCCTCGCGGCCGACGATCTCGAGCGCGACTGCAGGAACCACGCTTCAGATGATGCTACGGCCGGCGAGGAAGAGAAAGCTTCTAGACGGCGGCCGGGGCGGCCACCGGGCTCTTCGCGAACACGAGCTCGCCGTCCTCGACGTCGACGCGCACCGTGTCGCCCTCCTCGAACTCGTTCTCGAGCAAGCGCAGCGCGAGCGGGTTTTCGACCATGCGCTGGATCGCTCGCTTCAGCGGGCGGGCACCGTAGGTCGGATCCCAGCCGGCTTCTGCGAGGTGCTCCTTCGCCCCGTCCGTGAGCTCGATGCGGATGCCGCGCTCTGCGAGCCTGGCCCGCAGCCGCTCGAGTTGGAGCTCGACGATCTCGCCGATCTGCTCGCGGGTCAGCGGCTGGAACTCGACGATCTCGTCGATCCGGTTCAGGAACTCGGGCCGGAACGTCTCGCGCATCGCCTCTTCCGAGCGCACGTTCGAGGTCATGATCAGGACGGTGTTGCGGAAGTCGACGGTGCGGCCCTGACCGTCGGTCAGTCGCCCGTCGTCGAGCACCTGCAGCAGGATGTTGAAGACCTCCGGGTGCGCCTTCTCGATCTCGTCGAGGAGCACGACCGAGTACGGGCGGCGGCGCACGGCCTCGGTCAGCTGGCCGCCCTCCTCGAAGCCGACGTAGCCGGGAGGCGCGCCGACGAGGCGCGAGACGGTGTGCTTCTCCTGGTACTCGGACATGTCCAGCCTGACCATGGCCCGCTCGTCGTCGAACATGAACTCGGCGAGCGCGCGCGCCAGTTCGGTCTTGCCGACGCCGGTCGGTCCGAGGAACACGAACGAGCCGATGGGGCGATTCGGGTCCTGCAGGCCCGAGCGGGCGCGCCGCAACGCATTGGCCACGGCCGCGACGGCCTCGTCTTGTCCGACCACGCGCTGGTGGAGGCGCTCCTCCATGTGGATCAGCTTCTCGACCTCGCCCTCGAGCAGACGCGACACCGGAATGCCGGTCCAGCGCGCCACCACCTCGGCGATGTCGTCCTCGTCGACCTCCTCCTTGACCATCGGGTCGACCTCGGGCTCGGCGCGCTCCTCGAGCTCGCGTTCCAGCTCGGGCAGCTCGCCGTAGCGGATCTCGGCGACGCGCTGGAGCTCGCCGTGCCGCTCGGCGCGGTCGGCCTCCATGCGCAGCTCGTCGATCTTGCGCTTGATCTCGCTCACGCGATCGAGGGCTTCCTTCTCACGGGACCAGCGGGCCGCGAGCTCGTCGCGACGCTCCTTCGCCTCGGCCAGCTCGCGCTCGACCGGCTCGCGGCGCTCCTTCGACTCCTTGCCCATCGCAGCCAGCTCGATCTCGAGCTGGCGCACGCGCCGGTCGGCCTCGTCGAGCTCGAGGGGCGCCGAGTCGATCTCCATGCGCAGGCGCGACGCCGCTTCGTCGACGAGGTCGATCGCCTTGTCGGGGAGCTGCCGGTCCGAGATGTAGCGGTCGGAGAGCACCGCGGCCGCGACCAGCGCTGCGTCACGAATACGTACGCCGTGGTGCGCCTCGTAGCGCTCCTTGAGCCCGCGCAGGATCGCGATCGTGTCCGAGGCCGACGGCTCGCCGACGAAGACGGGCTGGAAGCGCCGCTCGAGCGCCGCATCCTTCTCGATGTGCTTGCGGAACTCGTCGAGGGTCGTCGCGCCGATCGCGCGCAGCTCGCCGCGCGCCAGCATCGGCTTCAGCATGTTCGCGGCGTCGACCGCGCCTTCGGCCGCACCGGCACCGACGATCGTGTGCAGCTCGTCGATGAAGACGACGATCTCGCCCTCGGCGCTCTTGATCTCCTGGAGCACGGCCTTGATGCGCTCCTCGAACTCGCCGCGGTATTTCGCGCCGGCCAGGAGCGCGCCGATGTCGAGCGCCCAGACTCGCTTGCCCTTCAGGCCCTCGGGCACGTCGCCGTCGACGATCCGCTGCGCGAGCCCCTCGACGATCGCAGTCTTGCCGACTCCCGGGTCGCCGATCAGGACCGGATTGTTCTTCGTGCGGCGTGAGAGCACCTGGATGATGCGGCGGATCTCCTCGTCTCGGCCGATGACCGGGTCGAGCTTGCCGTCCTCGGCGGCCGCGGTCAGGTCGCGGCCGAACTTCTCGAGCGCCTGGTAGGTGCCTTCCGGGTCCTGCGACGTGACGCGCTGCCCGCCGCGCACGTCCTTGAGGCGCGCGAGCAGCTCGTCGCGCGGGACGGCGTCGAGCGCGAGCAGCAGGTGCTCGGTCGAGATGAACTCGTCCTCGAGCTTCCGCATCTCCTCCTCGGCGCGGTCGAGGACCTTGCGGAAGGCGCCAGACGTCTGCGGCTGCAGGCTGTCGGCGCCCTGCATCGAGGGCTTGCGCTCCAGGTCGGCCTCGGCCTGCGTACGGATCTCGGCGGCGCGCTCGCCGAGGAGCGTCTGCGGCAGCTCCTGGTCGAGGAGCGTGAGCAGCAGGTGCTCGGGATGGATCTCGGGATGGCCGCGGCGGCGCGCAAGCTCCTGCGCGGCCGCGATCGCCTCCTGCGATTTCAGTGTCAGCCTGTTGAAGTCCACGTTCTCCTGATCGGTAGCCGGGTCGCGTCGGGGTCGTACGGGACGAGGTCGGCGCTGTAGGAGCGGCGCACCTCCTCGAGGCGCTGGCGCATCTCGAGCTCGAGTCGTTCCATCTGGCGCCGCAAGCGCCTGAGCTGCTCCTCGAGGCGGATCACGTGCTCGACGCCGGCGAGGTTCAGGCCCAGCTCGGTGGTCAACTGGTTGATGAGCCGCAGCCGTTCGAGGTCGGCCTCGGAGTAGAGGCGCGTGTTCCCGGCCGTTCGCTGCGGCTGGACGAGGCCCTTCGCCTCGTAGATCCGCAGCGTCTGCGGATGCATGCCGACGAGGTCCGCGGCCACGCTGATCATGTAGCGGGGCCGGTCGTCCACTACTCGCTCCACATCCGTTTCTCGCGCCGGCCGGAAGCGATCGCGGCCACGGTTCCGAACACGACGGCGGCCAGGCCGATGATCACGCCGGCGAAGAAGATGAACCCGGCCTCGCCGGTGATCAGCAGATAGACAACGGACAGCAGCCACGCGAAGACGGCAACGACGATCGCAATTCGCATCAGCGCACCCTTTGCACCTTTCTGAGCTCCGCGAGGAGCTCTCGCTCTTTTTTGGTCGGCTTCTTCGGCACGGCGATCTTCACACGAGCGAGGACGTCGCCTCGCCCGCTGCCCTGCAGCTTCGGCGCGCCGCGGCCCTTGATGCGCAGGAGCTTTCCGCTCTCAGTGCCGGCCGGCACCTTCAGCGAGACCGCCCCTTCCGGCGTCGGTACCTCGACCTCGGCGCCGAGCGCCGCATCGGCGAACGTGATCGGTACGTCGACCACGAGGTCGGCGCCGCGCCGCTCGTACAGCGGCGAGTCGGCCACGCGCGTGACGACATAGAGGTCGCCCGGCGGGCCTCCGTTGTAGCCCGGCTCGCCCTTGCCCTTGAGCCGGATGCGCGTGCCGTCCTTGGCGCCGGCGGGAATCTTCACCGCGTACTGCTTCGTCCGCCGCTCGCGGCCCGAGCCACTACAGCGCCGGCACGGGTTCTCGACGATCGTCCCTTGTCCGCCGCAGCGGCGGCAGGGCTGCGAGATCCCGAAGAAACCCTGACTCTCGACCGTGGCCCCGCGCCCCTTGCACTCGGGGCAGACCTTGGGCGGCGAGCCGTCAGCCGTGCCCGCGCCGCCGCAGTCGCGGCAGGCGGCCTCGACTTCCACGGGAATGCGGGTCTCGATCCCGCGCAGCGAGTCCTCGAACGACAGCCGGACCTGGGTCTCGAGATCGGCGCCGCGACCCGGGCGCTGCTGCTGAGCGCGAGTCCCGCCGCCGCCGAAGATGTCGCCGAACCCGCCGAACAGGTCGCCGAGGTCGCCGATGTTGATGCCGCCCTCGCCGAAGTTGAAGTTGCCGGCCCTCGGGCCGCGGCCGTCGGCCGAGCCAAACGCGTCGTACTGCTTGCGCTTCTGCGGGTCGGAGAGGACGTCGTAGGCGCCCTGCACCTCCTTGAAGCGGTCCTCCGCCTCCTTGTCGCCCGGGTTCTTGTCCGGGTGGCATTCGCGGACGAGCTTGCGGTAGGCCTTCTTGATCTCGTCCTGCGAGGCCGTCTTCGGGACGCCGAGGGCGTCGTAGAGGCTCTTAGGCCTGGTCGCCACCGGTCTCCTTCGGGCCGGCGACCACCACCCGCGCCGGGCGCAGCACGCGGTCGCCGAGCTTGTAGCCCCTCTGCAGGACCTCGATCACGGACCCTTCCTCGGCCTCAGACGGCTGCGTGAGCAGCGCCTCGTGGATGTGTGGATCGAACTTGCCCTCGGTCTCGATCTCGGCGAGGCCCTCGCGCGTCAACGCGTCGGCCAACGATCGATGCACGAGGCGCACGCCGTCCTCGAGCTTCGCCTCCTCGTGCTGCTCAGCGGCGCCGAGCGCCCGCTCGAGGTCGTCGAGGACGGGCACGAGTTCCTTGACCAGCCGCTCGTGGGCGCGCGCGACCAGGCTCTCCTGGTCGCGCGACACCCGCTTGCGGTAGTTGTCGAACTCGGCCTTGACCCGTTGGAGCGTGTCGATCAGCTCCTCGTTCTCGGCCCGCAGCGCCTCGGTCTCGTCGACCTCGACCTGCTCGACCTCCTCGCTGTTCTCGACTTCCTCCGGCATTACGAGGTCTTCGCCTCCTCTTCGTCGATGACCTCGTAGTCGGCGTCCTCGACGACCTCGTCGTCTGCCGACGCCGTGCCGTTGCCGCCGCCGGAAGCCTGCTGCTGCTGCTGCGCGGTTGCCTGCGCGTAGACCGCCTCGGCGAGCTTGTGCGAGGCCTCCTGCAGCGCCTCGGTCTTCTGCTTGATCTCGTTCACGTCCGAGCTGTCGAGCACTGCCTTCAGCTCCATGACGCGGCCCTCGATCGTCGAAGCCTCGGCCTCGTCGAGGGTCTCGCGGTGCTCCTTGAGCGTGCGCTCGGTCTGGTACGCGAGCTGCTCGCCGATGTTCCGCGCGTCGGCGAGCTCGCGCAGCTTGTGCGCCTCGTCGGCGTGCGTCTCGGCCTCGGAGATCATCCGCTGCACCTCGTCCTCGTTCAGGCCCGAGCCGCCTTCGATCCGGATCTGCTGCTCGTTCCCCGTCCCGAGGTCCTTGGCGGAGACGTTGATGATCCCGTTCGCGTCGATGTCGAACGTGACCTCGACCTGCGGCATGCCGCGCGGTGCGGGCGGGATGCCGGTGAGGTTGAACTTGCCGAGCGTCTTGTTGAAGCCGATCATCTCGGACTCGCCCTGGCCCACGTGCACCTGCACCTCGGGCTGGTTGTCCTCGGCCGTCGTGAAGACCTCGGACTTACGGGTCGGGATGGTCGTGTTGCGCTCGATCAGCTTGGTGAACACGCCGCCCTTCGTCTCGATGCCGAGCGAGAGCGGAGTCACGTCGAGCAGGAGCACGTCCTTGACCTCGCCCTTGAGGACGCCGCCCTGGATGGCCGCGCCGACGGCGACGACCTCGTCGGGGTTCACGCCCTTGTGCGGGTCCTTGCCGATCAGCTCCTTGACCTTGTCGACGACGGCCGGCATGCGCGTCATGCCGCCGACGAGGACGACGTGCTCGATCGCCGAGGGCTCGAGGCCCGCGTCGGCGAGTGCCTGCTTCGTGGGCTCGACCGTCCGTGCGAGCAGGTCGGCGGTCAGCTCGTTGAGCTTCGCGCGCGTGAGCTGCAGGTCGAGGTGCTTCGGGCCCTCCTGCGTCGCCGTGATGAACGGCAGGTTGATCTGCGTCGTCATCGTGGACGACAGCTCGATCTTGGCCTTCTCGGCCGCCTCGTAGAGGCGCTGGAGCGCCATCTTGTCCGTCGACAGGTCGATGCCCTGGTCCTTCTTGAACTCGGCGACCATCCAGTCGACGACCGCCTTGTCGAAGTTGTCGCCGCCCAGGTGGTTGTCGCCGTTCGTGGCCTTCACCTCGTAGACGCCTTCGGCGAGGTCGAGGATCGAGACGTCGAACGTGCCGCCGCCGAGGTCGAAGACGAGGATCGTCTGGTCGTTCTCCTTCTCCAGCCCGTAGGCCAGAGCGGCCGCGGTCGGCTCGTTGATGATGCGGACGACGTTGAGGCCGGCGACCTTGCCGGCGTCCTTCGTCGCCTCGCGCTGCGCGTTGTTGAAGTAGGCCGGGACGGTGATGACCGCGTCCGAGACCGGCTCGCCGAGATACGCCTCGGCGTCGGTCTTCAGCTTCTGCAGGATCATCGCCGAGATCTCCGGCGGGGCGTACTCCGTGCCCTCGGCGCGCACGCGCACGTCGCCGTTCTCGCCCTGGACGACCTCGTAGGGGACGATCTTCATCTCCTCCGAGACCTCTTCGTACTTGCGACCCATGAACCGCTTGATCGAGAAGACCGTGTTCTGGGGGTTCGTCACCTGCTGGCGCTTTGCCGGCGGGCCGACGAGTCGCTGGCCGTCCTTCGTGAACGCGACGACGGACGGTGTGGTGCGCCCGCCCTCGGCGTTCGGAATGACGGTAGGCTCACCGCCCTCGAGCACGGCCATACACGAGTTGGTCGTCCCGAGGTCGATACCGATTGTCTTTGCCATAGAGAGGTTCCTCCGTTTCTAAGTCATTGCTTGTAAGAAATCTAAGTCGGAGTATAGCAAGATAGATGGCTGATCCACGTATATCCCAGTACGCAGACCTGATCGTCGAGCGGTCGCTCGACCCCAAACCGGGCTGGCAGGTGGAAATCGCGTCGAACCCGCTCGCGCGTCCGCTCGTGGAGGAGATCGTGCGGCGGGTCGCCAGGCGCGGCGCCTGGCCCATCGTGCGACTCAGCTACATGGAGGAGCGTTGGCCCTACGAGTTCGTCTGGGCCTCCGAGGCGCCCGAGGAGATGCTCGGCAAGCGGTCACCGCTGCGGATCGCGAGCGAGGAGGGCGTGGACGCGTGGGTCTACGTGGGCGCACCCGAGAACACCCGCGAAGGCGCCGACCTGCCGCTCGGCCGCCGCAAGCTCCTGGCCCAGGCGGCCCACCCGTTCCTCGAGCGGCGCCTCAACTTCGACATCCCCTGGCTGACGTGCCGCTTCCCCACTCCGGCGATGGCCCAGGACGCGGGCATGAGCTTGCGCGCCTTCGAGGAGTTCTTCTGGGGCACGGTCCTCCTCGACTGGGACGCCGAGGGCGAGAAGATGCAGCGGATCAAGGAGCGCTTCGACCAGGCGGACGAGGTGCGGATCGTCGGGCGACGAGACCGACCTGCGCTTCAGCATCGCCGGCCGCGACGGCCACGTCGACGACGGGCGCGTGAACATGCCGGGAGGAGAGGTCTTCTACTCACCCGTCGAGGATTCGACGGAGGGTGTCGTCACGTTCTCGGAGTACCCGGCTGTGCGCGAGCCGGATGTGGTCGACGGCGTGCGCATGCGCTACGAAGGGGGCCGGGTCGTCGAGGCCTCGGCCACGGCGAACGAGGAAGCGCTGATCGCCGCGCTCGACCGGGACGAGGGCGCCCGCGTGCTCGGCGAGTTCGGCATCGGCTGCAATCCGGGCATCCAGAAGTTCATGAAGAACACGCTCTTCGACGAGAAGATGTACGGGACGATCCACCTCGCAGTCGGCGCGGGCCTGCCCTTCGTGGGCGGCAAGAACAAGAGCGCCACGCACTGGGACATGGTCAAGGAGCTCCGGAACGGCGGCCGGATCGAGTGCGACGGCGAGATCGTCCAGCAAGACGGCGAGTGGACGTTCTGAGCTGAAGGTCGCGCTCGCAACCTGCGCAGAGATTCCGAAGGGCGACGACGAAGCCGGCCCGCTGACCGAAGCCCTGGCCGCCCACGGCGTGCAGGCCGAGCCGGCGGTCTGGGACGACCCGGGCGTCGACTGGGATCGCTTCGACCTCGTCGTCGTCCGGTCGACGTGGGACTACCCGGCGAGGCGGGAGGAGTTCCTCGCCTGGGCCGAAGGCCTGCCCCATGTCCTCAACCCCCCCGAGGTCCTGCGCTGGAACACCGACAAGCGATACCTGGAGGTCCTGGGCGACGATGCGGTCCCTGCTGAGTTCCTCGACCCCGGAGCTCAATTCGTGGCGCCCGACCATCCGTACGTGGTCAAGCCGTCGGTGGGCGCGGGCTCGATGGGCGCCGCCCGCTACGACGCGGGCGATCCCACCGCGGCGACACACGTCGCCGAGCTCCACGCCGCGGGCCAGACCGTGATGGTGCAGCCCTACGTCGAAGAGGTCGACGATCGCGGAGAGACGTCGCTCATCTACGTGAGCGGAGAGTTCTCGCATGCGGTTCACAAGGAGCCGATCCTCACTTCGAGCGGGAGCCCGGCCACCGGGGGGCTCTACGTCGAGGAGCAGATGAGCCGGCTCGAGGCCGCCGAGCAGGAGCTCGCTCTGGGCGAGCGCGTGTTCGCCGCCTTGCCGTTCGCACGCCGGGAGCTGTTGTACGCGCGCATCGACGTCCTTCCCGGTCCGAAGGTGCTCGAGGTCGAGCTGACCGAGCCCTCGCTCTTCATCGGTTACGCGGAGGGCGCGGCAGAGCGCTTCGCCGCCGCCATCGTCGCTGCGAGCCAGCGCCGGCGAATGAGCGCCGAGAACGGGCCGACGACGAGCCAGTAGAGGCGGAAGGCCCTGCGGGCGCGCGCGTCGCTCGCGAGGACGCGTGTTTCCGTGGAGAGCCGCGAACCGATCGCTGTGGCTCAGCCCGAAAGTCGACGGCAGCCTTGATCGTCCCGGGCTGATCCGCTCGTTGCCAGGCGTCGGCCCCCTCGAGCTGAACCAGCCCGCCGCGTGGTCGCCAGACCGCGCCAACGGCGCCGGCGACCAGCTCCGTCGGTGTCCGCGAGAGAACGACGAACCGGTGCTCGAGGAAGAACCGCTCCAGCCTCTCCTCGCGTGCAGTCATCCCGCGCGCGCCGATCAGGAGTCGAACGATCGGGTCGGGCGCCGCAGGGACTGACAGCACGAGCTCGAGCGCCCGCTCCGGCGGAACGGGCAACTCGATCTCGTGCCGCTCGTGAACGTCGAACCGCGGCAGCCAGTGGTCGATCGCCGCCACTGCACGACCCTAATCGCTACGACTAGGTCCTCTCGTCGATCTCGTCCTTCACGTCCTCGGCCTTGTCCTTCGCCTCGCCCCAGGCCTGCTGGCCTTCGCCTTGCTTCTCACGGATCTCGTCGCCCGTGATCTCGCCTTCCTTCTCCTTCAGCTCACCTTCGACCTTGTCGAAATCCGGCATTGGTTTCTCTCTCCTTCTGAGGGGTTGGTCAGGCAAACCTTCCCCGCACGAGTCACCCGCAAACGACGGAAGCGCCCCTGAGGGCGCTTCCGAAGATCAACGAGAAGACAGAGCGTGACTAGGCGCTCTCGCCGCCCATGTCGTCGCCGCCGCCGCCCGAGTCGCCGCCACCTTCCTGGCCGCCACCCATGCCGCCGCCGCCTTCATCTCCTCCGGTGTCGCCACCTTCGGAGCCGCCCTCTTCTGGGGCCGATGGAGTTTCCTGCTGCCAATCGGACATAAGTCCTTGTTCTCCTTTCGACGGTAGATACCGCCGCAAACTTGGCGGTCCACAAGGGTAGTTCCTCCTAGTGGTGGCTGCCGAAACCTCAAGCTAGGCTCTCCGCGTGGAGCCGCTCGTCGATTCGTGGGATCGCCAGATCGCCAGCGTGCGCGTGTCGGTCACCGACAAGTGCAACTTTCGGTGCCGGTACTGCATGCCGGCGGAGGGCCTGGAGTGGCTCGGGCGCGACGAGCTCCTCACGTTCGAGGAAATGGCCCGTCTCGTCGGAGTGCTCGCCCGCATGGGCGTGTCGGAGGTCCGGCTCACCGGCGGCGAGCCGCTCGCGCGGCGCGACCTCCCGACCCTCGTCTCGATGCTGGCCGGGATCCCGGGCGTCGACGACCTCTCGCTGACGACGAACGGCGTCCTCCTCGACCGCTTCTGCGGACCGCTCGTCGAAGCGGGGTTGCGCCGGCTGAACGTGTCGCTCGACTCGCTCTCGCACGTCCGCTTCGCCGAGATCACCCGACGTGACGCACTCGACAAGGTCCTGGCCGGTCTGGCCGAGGCCGAGCGGTATCCCGAGCTGCGGCCGATCAAGGTCAACTGCGTGGCGATTCGCGGCTTCACCGAGGAGGAGGTTCCCGCGCTGGCGGAGCTCGCGCGCCGCAAGCCCTACGTCGTCCGCTTCATCGAGTTCATGCCGCTCGACGCGGACGAGGCCTGGAAGGAGGACGACGTCCTCACGGGCGGCGAGATCCGGGCCCTGATCGAGGAGCACTGGCCGCTCGTCGAGATCCCGGCGAAGCAGTCGTCGACCGCGAAGCGGTACCGGTTTGCCGACGGCGCCGGCGAGATCGGCTTCGTCAACCCGGTGTCCGAGCCCTTCTGCTCGTCCTGCGACCGCATCCGGCTCACCGCCGACGGAAAGCTCCGCACGTGTCTCTTCTCGCGCCGCGAATGGGACCTCAAGGAGCCGCTGCGCTCTGGCGCGAGCGACGCGGACCTGGAGCAGGCGATTCGCTTCGCAGTCCGGCACAAGGAGCTGAAGCACAAGATCAACGACCCGGGCTTCGTCCGGGCCAGTCGATCGATGTCTCAAATCGGCGGCTAGGGCCAGCGCGAGCTTTGCAGGTTCGCGTCGAGCAGCCCGCCGTCGACGCACTCACCTGACCTGTAGTCCGCGGGCTCGGAGGGATAGATCTCGAGCCAGTACCGCATCGCCAGCCGATCGGCGTACGCGGCATCCGCTCCGAGCCGCCGGGCGACCCTCCGGATCTCCTGCATGCCGTAGCACTCCGTCTCGGCCTCGTTCGCTGCGGGCGAGAGCAAATGCTCGGACTCGTGGGCGAGCACGCCGACGGCGTAGGCCACCTCGTCTAGCGCGTCGCCTCGCTCCGGGCGCTCGTGCTCGTAGGCGAGGTCGACCAGCGCGCGGCAGGTCTCCGGGGCCAGGCTTGCGCGGTCGGTGTCCGGCTGGGCGAAAGCGCCGATGTCGTTCGTGCCGATGTACGCGCCCCACTCGCCCACGACACGCGGCCACTCGCTCTCCGACCAGCAGCGCACCTCGACCTGCTTGCGCGCGAGCCCGCTCCCGATCCTGCTGAAGCGCGGCTCGACCCGGCTCTCCTCGCTGTCGCCGCCGACGCGCGGTAGGGGCCGGTTCGCGGTCAGGCGCGCTTCGATGAGCCGACCCGCTCGGACGATGAGGTCGGTGCCTTCGGTGTTCGCCGTGTCGAACTCCTGGAGCGCGGCGCTCGGATCGTCCGCGGAGAGGGAGCGCTCGAACGCATTCGCGAAGGCCTCGAATCGCTTACAGGCGCGCCCGATGAGCGCATAGCCGGCTTCGAAGCGCGGGGTCGGCACCTCGCCGACGTCCTCGCGGAGGCGCTTCGAGCACTCTCGGATCGGGCGTGAGCGCCTCATCGACGCGAGCCACGCAGGCGGTCGTCCCCGCCGAGGATCGCGAGGTAGACCTCGTCCACGTCCGCGCCCGCCTCGCCGGTCTCTTGCTGCCAGTCGGCCAGCCGCTCGAGCCAGTGGATCTCACTCGGCGTGGCGCCGCCGCGCTGTTCGCCGCCCGCACAGCCGGCTAGGGCGGCGGCGACGACGAGGAGCGCTACTTGACGCCGAGCCGGGCCCGGTAGCACATGAACCACTCCACCTCGCGGTCGCCGAGGGCCCTCGCGGCGACCCCGCGCAGCTGTGCGAGCCCGAGCTCTTCCTCGGTCATCCCGTCCTCGAGCAGGACGGTCAGCGGACCGAGGCTGAACGCCATGCCGACGATTCGCTCGGCGCCTCCGCTCTCGCGGCTGTGGACGAGCGCTTCGCGCGTGAACCTGAAGAGGCCGCTCGCGCGCATGCGCTCGAGATGACCGTCCTTCTCGGCGATGCTCACGTACCCGAGGCGGTCTTTCCGGCTGTCCAACACTCGAGCGAGCAGCTCCTCGAAAGCAGCCTCCACCTCCCAGTGCGCGACGGGAGGCCAGTCATAGTCGTAGGCGGCGAAGACGCCCCCGGGCCGGAGGATGCGCGCGACCTCGGCGAGGGTCGGGGCGGGCTCCATCCAGTGAAAGGACTGCGAGCAGGTGACGATGTCGGCCGTCGCGTCCGGCAGGCCGGTCTGATCGGCGTAGGCCGGGACGTACCGGATATTCGACGACTCGGTCGCCGCTTCGGCCCGCAACCGCATCGTCTCGCTCGGCTCGACTCCGATTGCCTCGTCGGCTCGGTCAGCCCACGCGCGTGTCGACAGGCCGGTGCCGCTGCCGAGATCGACGACGAGCCTCGGGCGCTCAACTTGTGCCTCCAGGCACAAGAGGTCGAGAAGCGCCTCCGGCGGCGAAGGACGGTGCGCGTCGTACCCCGCGGGGAATCGCGCATCCGCGAAACCAGACTTCAGAATCAGTTGTTCCGAGTAATGCTCGACAGACATCGCCGCTCGGCAGTCTAGAATTAGAACCTGTGTCAGCCGCCACTGCCGTCAGCCGTCGCGTGCTCCCGAACGGGATCCTCGACCTGTTCATTCAGATCGGGATCTGGTTCGGGTTCATCTACGCGTATCGCATCGCCCGCAACGCGGCGGACCACGACGCCTACGCGGCGTTCGACAACGGCCTCTGGGTCGCAAACGTCGAGCGCGGGTTCACGGGCCTCTGGGAGGTGTCGTTGCAGAGCTTCGTCCATTCGTCGGACCTGCTGCTGACTCTCACGTCGTGGACCTACTGGCAGTCGCAGTTCACCGTCCTCTTCCTGGCCATGCTCTGGGTCTACCTGCGCCGCAACGAGTCGTTCAAGCGGCTGCGCAACACCATCATCCTGACGAACCTGATCGGGCTCGTCGGCTACGTCCTCATGCCGACGGCGCCGCCGCGGATGTTCCCCGACCTCGGCTTCGTCGACAGCCTCTCCCAGTTCTCGATCAGCCACGAAAGCGGGATCATCCAGTGGGGCTCGAACCCGTATGCCGCGATGCCGAGCCTGCATGCCGCGGATTCGCTGATCATCGGCGTTGCCCTCGCCTTCCTCGTCCGGCCGCTCTGGCTGAAGATGCTCTGTCTGCTCTGGCCGGCCTGGGTCTGGTTCGCCGTCATGGCGACGGGCAACCACTTCTGGCTCGACATCCTGGCCGGCATCGCGGTCGCGGCTGTAGCGGCCGCCGTCGTCAACCGGCGCGAGCTGCGGCGGATGGTCTCGCGCGACCCGTCGCCGGCGCCGGCGTAACCGCGCCATGAGCCGCCCGGAAGGGCTCGGGGGCCTCAAGGAGGGCTACACGGTCGGAGTGCGCCGTCTCGCCGCGCGCTCGATCGAGGGCCTGGCCCGCACGCGGGTCTCGCCCAACGCGCTGACGGCGACCGGGGTCGCGCTCTGCATCGTCTCCGGCGTCATCGTGTATTTCGAGTACCGCCACGAGGTAGCGGCGTACTGGACCGGCGCGACACTCTTCACGATCGGGTCGATCCTGGACATCCTCGACGGCGCGCTCGCTCGGCGAAGCAGGAAGGCGACGCCGTTCGGAGCGTTCCTGGACTCGACAACCGACCGCGTCGGGGAAGGGTTCATGCTCGGAGCCATCGCGCTGGTCTTCGCGCGCCATGGAAACGAGGTCGCGCTCGCGTTCGCGATCGCGGCGGTCGGAGGCTCGTTCCTCGTGAGCTACACGAGGGCACGAGCGGAGGCGCTTGGCCTGAAAGGCGACGTCGGCATCGGCAGCCGCGCCGAGCGGGTCGTGGTGATCGTGTCCGGGCTCGTGCTAGCACCGTGGGGTGCGCTGCCGTGGGCGATCTATCTGCTAGCAGTCACCGCGTGGATCACCGTTCTGCAACGAGTGCTATCAGTTCGCTCGCAACTGCGCGAACGGTGATACTCTGCTAGCAGCGACCCACTGCTAGCACAATGCCTCGAAGAGAACTCACCAGCGTCCTCGTACGGATGCCCTCGGCCCTGAAGCGCCGCCTCGCGCGCGAAGTCGCGCGACGCGAGAGCACGCTGAACGACATCGCGGTCGAGCTCCTCGCCGAGCGCTACGGCGTCGCCTTCGAGCCGAGCGGACGGAAGGGAAACGTCCCTGGCGATACGGGCGTGGTCCTGCTCCGCGTCCCGCCCCAGCTCAAGAAACGGCTCGACGCCGATGCGCGCGAGCGGAAGAGCAGCACGAACAAGGTCATCGTCGAAGCGCTCACCGAGCAACTCGCGGGCGCTTCACCTCCTAGAAAGGAACCAATGGCTCAACAGAACGGCAGTCAAAACGGCAAGGCCCGGTCGAAGGACAAGGTGCGCGTCGCGATCATCGGCGTCGGCAACTGCGCCAACTCGTTGCTCCAGGGCGTCGAGTACTACAAGGACGCGGCCCCGGACCAGTTCGTCCCCGGGCTGATGCACGTCGACCTCGGCGGCTACCACGTCCGCGACGTCGAGTTCACCGCGGCCTTCGACGTCACGAAGGACAAGGTTGGCAAGGAGCTGTCCGAGGCGATCTGGGCGCACCCGAACGACACGATCAAGTTCTCCGAGGTGCCGAAGACGGGCATCACCGTGTCGCGCGGCATGACACACGACGGGCTCGGCAAGTACATCTCCGAGGTCGTCGAGAAGGCGCCCGGCGATACAGATGACGTGGTCGGCATCCTCCAGGAGACCGGCACCGACGTCGTCGTCAACTACCTACCCGTCGGCTCCGAGGAGGCGACGAAGTGGTACACCGAGCAGATCCTGCAGGCCGGCTGCGCGATGGTGAACTGCATGCCCGTCTTCATCGCCAAGGGCGGCTACTACGGGCAGAAATTCGAGGAGAAGGGCCTCCCGATCATCGGCGACGACATCAAGTCGCAGGTCGGCGCGACCATCACCCACCGCGTCCTGACGAGCCTCTACCGCGAGCGCGGCGTGCACCTCGACAAGACGATGCAGCTGAACGTCGGCGGCAACTCGGACTTCCTGAACATGCTCGAGCGCGATCGTCTGGAGTCGAAGAAGATCTCGAAGACGAACGCCGTCACGTCGATGCTCGACTACGACCTCGGCGCGCAGAACGTCCACGTGGGCCCGTCTGACTACGTGCCCTGGCTGACCGACCGCAAGTGGGCGTACATCCGCATGGAGGGCTCCGGCTTCGGCGACGTGCCTCTGAACATCGAGCTGAAGCTCGAGGTCTGGGACTCGCCCAACTCGGCCGGCATCGTCATCGACGCAGTCCGCCTGGCAAAGCTCGCGCTGGACAACGGCGTCGGCGGCGCCCTGGAGGGGCCGAGCGCATACCTGATGAAGTCACCGCCGAAGCAGATTCAGGACGACCTGGCCTACGACGCCGTCGAGGCGTTCATCAAGAAGTACGGCCGCAAAACGGCAAAGTCCAAGACCGCTGCGCGCCGGTAGCGACCTAGACCCGTGAATTGGTGAGGGCCGGCTGGAGCCGGCCCTCACCCCCTTCGGGCGGAGAAGCCGCCAGGCCTTACTGGGCGAAGAGGCCCACGTCGTCGAAGGTCACGGTGCCGTTCGTGGCGCTATCCGTGGCTGCGAACCCAGCCAGGACAACGCGCACCTGGGCGACGCCTAGTGGCACCATCACCGTCTGGTCGAGGGGCACGAAGCCGACAGTCGAGAGCGGCGCGGTGATCAGTCGCACTGTTCCGAGCACCTCGCCGAGCGAGCCCAGGTAGACGAGACCGGCGGTCGGGGCCGACGAGAGGCCGATCGACCGGACGTCGGTCGCGAGCTCGAGGGTCTCGCCTGGAGTGACTGCAACGGGGTCGCTCGTCCAGGTCGGCGAGCCGGCGAGCGTGGCGCTTCCACCATTCCCGCTCGAGGACGCGCTGTGCTCCCCGTGACTCCCGCCCTGGCTCCACGAGTTGTGGCCGGCCCGTCCCTGGCCGTCGTCCTCGTCTTGCCACTGGTCCGGCGAAGCGTTGCTGTCGGCGTCGGCCTCGAAGTCGCCGTTCCGGACGCGGTTGCCGCGAACGGTGACCGTGATCTCGCGAGTGTTGTTCGCCTCGTCGGCCTCGGCGACCGCGTTGTCCCAGTCCGCAGTCGCGCGGATGACATGGTCGCCTTGCTGGTGCCGCGTGTCCCACTCGACCGACACGTTTGCGGACTGCCCGGGCCCCAGCGCCGGTGTGTTGACCCGACCGAGAACGACCGTCCCGTCCCGCTTGATCTCGGTCTGGGATGCGGATGCCGGTAGGTCACCGGCGTTGGTGACCGTCGCCGAGATCAGCACGCGCTTGCCGTCACGCGGCCGATTGTCGCTCGTCGCCAGGTTGCTGACGCGGAGATCCGGCCGCAGAGCCGCGACCATGCAGGAGCCGGTTCCGGCCGTGACGTCGGCCGCGGATGCGGGCCCGCCACGCGTGGCGGGAACGGTTAGCCCGGTCGCGTTCGCCGACGGGGGCGGCACGGGGCCGGTCAGCGGCAGGTCCTCCGTGACCCCGGGCGGCGCGTTCGGGTACGAGGCGTAGGTCACGCGGTCGATCGACGCACCCATGTGGGCCGGCGACGACACCAGTTCGTCCGACTTGAAGCGGAAGCGGACGAGGACCCCGCCGCCGGGATTCCCGAACCTGGCGTCAGTCGCGGTGTACGCCGGGTAGCCGCTGTTCCCGTCGAAGTGCGCTGCCTCCGTCCACGAGGTCCCGCCGTTCGTCGAGTAGTCGACGTACAGGAAGTCGAACGTCGGCTCGGAGTCGAGCGCCATCGAGAACTCGACCGCCGCCAGTCCGTCCGTGCCGAACGAGATCGGCCCGGGCGCTGTCAGCGTCGTCTCGTTGAAGTTGTGGTACCACGGCACGCCGAACGTCGTGCTCGTGACGTGCCAGCCGGTCGCGGAGCCGTCGCCGGTCGGGCCGCGTCGCCACTCCGACTCCAGGCCAGCCTGGTCTTGGGTCGTGCTGTCCACAGTCCAGCCCTCAGCCCCAGTCTCGAAGTCGAAAGTCGAGCCGTGCTGCGTGCGCGGGCCCGGATCCGGCGCATGGCGGTAGAAGTCGTAGCCCGCGCCGCCATTGCTGTCCGTCGTCGTGGCGCCGTTGCACGCTCGCGAGCGGACGACGAACTCGTAGAACTTGGACGAGTCGAGGCCGTGCACCTGCACCTGGTGGATACGCGTCCGGGCCGGGGTGCCGACCTGCGTCCACTGCACTGTCCCGCGCTCGCGGAAGAGGACCATCGAGTCGGACGAGACGTTGTCGGTGCGCCAGGTGACCGTCACCGATCCGTCGGTGAGGCCTTCCTGGATCCCGATGTCGTTGATCATGGGGGCCGGAGCGTTCGCGTCGCAGCCCTCGCCCGTCGGATAGCTCGTGCCCGTGAACAGCAAGAGCCGTGGGCGGTACGCGGGCCCGCTCGAGCGGCGGTTGAAACCGAAGTCCATCGCCAGGAGCGAAGCCGCATCGGTCTGCGTCGCCTCGTAGCGGAAGGCAGCCTTGCGCTCACCGCCGTCGACCGTCGAGAGGCTCGACTTCAGGGCGCCGAGGTCCGAGCAGTTGAAGGTGAACGCGTACTTCTGGCCGCCGCCGCGCTCATAGCCGGTCTCGGGGAAGACGCGGGCCGTGTGCGGAGCGCTCCGGATCGCGTCGTAGTTCTGCGACCCCCAGGTCGGCTCGACCGACTCGTTGAGCAGGTCGACCGTGAACTGCGGGTCGGCCGTGTACTGGACAACCCAGTTGTGCCGGCTCGTCGTCTCGACGACTGCACCGGTGATCGCGTTGGGGTCGACGGACTGCGGCACCCGGAACATCCAGGCGCCGAGGTGCCGTTGGGCGACCGTGTCGAGAGGATCGACATAGGCGGTGCCCGCGTACAGCTGCGTGCCCGTCCGGAACTGGGCCGCGCCGTTCGGGCCACTCGAGAAGTACCCGATGTCCGGCGCGTCGGCCTGGTACGCCAGAGCAGGGCTCGTGTGCGTGACCGACGCGTTCCGCGTGTTCGACGCCAGGTCGCGGGCGGCCAGCGCGATCGAGTACGTCTGGCCGGGCGAGAGCGCCGTCATCAGGATCTCGTGGCTCGTCCCGACGACCGGCTTGTCGCCGTACTCGGCCGAGGTCTCGATCGTCGCCTCGTTGAGGCCCGGAAAGCCACCCGCGCCCACGTTGTACGAATCGACGTACGTGTTGCCGCCGGCCGTGGCCGTCGCTGTGGTCGGCTCGTTCGTCGTGAAGCGAACGATCGCGGTGTTCGAGCTGATCGGCTCGACGTTGACGTTCGAGATCGTCGGCGTGCCCGAAACGTCACGTTGCCGCGCAGGACCGGGCGTGAAGCTCGAGCCGACGGCCGAGATGCGCCCGCTCGCAGCCAACGCGAAGCCCTGTTGTCCCTGGAGGACCGAGGCTCCCGTCACCGTGATCGTGTACGTGCCCGCGGGTGGGTTAACGATCCGGACGCGCTCGCTCGGGTTCGCCGTGTCGGCGGCCGCGAGGCCCGGGGGCGTCTCCGCGACCGCGATGCCCGGCGTCGTCCTGCTGTTCATGTTGTTCCCCACGTACGTGCCGCCTGGGCCCGTGACCGTGAGGTTCAGGTTGTTGACGAGGGCCGGCGTGCCCGCGGCAAGCAGGCTCGGCGCGTCGGTCCACCCGAGCGTGACGTCCAGCGGCGAGCCCGCCTGGACGCTGACCGTGTACGAGCGCGTAGCTCCGACACCGGCCGCGAAAGCCTCGGCGTCGCTGCGCCAGACATCGCGGAACCAGTTGTTCGTGGGGTCGTTCGAGAAGTAGAGGGAGTTGTCGAGGTTCACGCGGCCGAAGCCCTGGCCGGCGGAAGGCCACTGGCCGTCGACCGCTCGCTGGCCGCCTTCGTCCCCCGAGTACCAGCCGCGCATCCGCTCGGCGCCGTTGATGAGCGCGGTTTTGACGAGCGCAGCGCTCGGGTTGTGGCGACGCGCCGGGTTGGCTGAGCCGCCCGCGAACCCCTTACCGGTGGCCGGCCCGTACCCGTCGTAGAAGTACTGACGCACGAGGGTGGAGAGGCCGGTCAGGATCGGCGCGGACATCGACGTGCCCTGGGCGGTGTGCTCGTCGTCCACGGTGCCGCCCTTCGACGAGACGACGATCTGACCGGGAGTGGCGAGATCGGCGCCGAAGCGGCCGTCAAGGGTCGGGCCGTGCGACGAGAACGCGGCCATCGAGTCGATCGACACCATCGGCTGGCGTCCGTTCGCGGAGGCGCCGCTGGACATGTCGTTCTTGGCGATCGACGGCGTCGAGATCGTGGACGCACCCGGCCCGCCGTTGCCGGCGGAGACGACGATGACCATGTCCTCGTGGTCCCAGACGAAGCGGTCGAAGCGCATCGCGGTGCCGTCGTCGACGACGCCCGTGATCGACCCCCACGAGTTGTTGTGGGTGCGCGCGTCCTCGTTCGGGAGGTAATTCGAGTAGTCGCCCGGTGTCCAGACTGTGGGAACGCCGGCCGGGTTCCGCGGCCGGTAGGCCTGGCGGAACATGTTGTACTCGTCCGCCGGAAGCCCGCCGAGGCCGCCGCTCGTCGTGGCGATGTTCTGGTGGACATGCTTCGCGGCCGGCGCCATGCCGTCGGCGCTCTGCCAGGTGCCGTACGGCGGCTTGTCGCCGTCGATCGAGCCCCCGGTGTGCGTCCCGTGCGACGACTCGTCGAACATGTTGGGACCCGCGTCGCCGAGGTCGAAGTAGGCGACCATCTTGCGGTGCCCGGTGTTGTGGTTCGCGATGCTCTCCATCTCCGCCGGCGTATTGCCGGGCGCAGCCTGCGTGTAGATCGCCTCCTTGCAGACGCCCGCGGCATCGCAGTCCCGGAAATTGATGTGCGCGCGACCGTTCAGATCGAGCTTGTAGTTGACGCCCGTGTCCGCAACCGCAGCAGTCTGCCCGGCACCGTTCAGGCGTCCCGGCGCGGTCGCGGCATAGAGGTCGCGAACGCCGGTGTCATTGACCCAGCGAGCGTTGAAGTTGTGCTTGACGACCTGCGGCGGAGTGCCGATCCACTCCACCGCCGGGAGAGCTGCGATCGCAGGAATCTGCGCGCCCGTGGCCTCGATGTCGACAACGACTCCTTCGTCCCGGAGAACCTGGACGCCGTTCATGTGCTTCAAGGCCCGACCGACCACGCCGCGCGCAGGGTCGTCGGGGAAGGCATGCACGCGATAGCGCTGCCGGCCGGAGAGCTCTAGCAGGCCGGGCTTGCCGGCAGCTGCGACCGGGATACGCCAGGCCGGCTGGTAGTAGCCGGCCCAGCGAACTGCGTCGCTGGAGGCGAACTGGTCACGCTGTGACGGCGTCGCGCGCACCATGTAGGTGCTGTCAGGAACCGTTCCGGCGATCTGCCCGCCGGCCCGACTTACAGCGCTGACGACATCTGCGTAGCGCTTGTCGCGCACCTGGACGAGCCAGTACTGCGGCGTGTCCGCCGGCAACGTCGAACGGTCACGAAGACCGATGCCCGAGCCTGCCGGCAACGAGCCGGCAGCCGGATCGAACGCGCCGGCGAGGAGCCGGACCAGGTTGTCGCCCTTGGCCTGGAAGTTCGCCAGCGGCGCTGCTGCCTCCGCCTTCGCGCTGGGGCCGAGGTCGAACGTCGAGGCCGTGCCGACGACACCCGTGCTCGGCGTCGCGGCGAGCCCAGCAGCCACGCCGAGTGCTGCCACCACTCTCAGGATGCGCATTGCGCTTGCCCTCCCGTTTGTCTCCGGTTTGCCCTGGGGTTCTTCACGCCCGTGCGTCCGGCGCAAAAAACTGGGCGCGATTATTTAGGCGCCATCTGCAAAACGCAAGTCTTTTCTCAACGGATACGGGCACCTGGAAATTCTCTGCGCTATCCACGAATTGACTGACAAATCAATCTGGAATTTCGGCGCCGTTGATTGACGAATCAATCGCAGCAGAATTGCCGGTAAGGCTCGAGGAGACTTAGATAGCTTTGGGCAGCTACCGCGGGGCGAGCAAGCCGTCACAGAGCAGGCTCACGACCGCCTGCTCGGCCTTGGCCACCTCGTTCTCGCCGTCCGGCAGCAGTCCCATCACCCAGCCGGTGAGAACTTCCTCGAGCGCTCCGTAGAACACGGTCGCCGCCAGCTGCGGGTCGAGGTCGGAGCGAAACTCGCCGTTCTCCTGCCCGCGCCGGATGATGCGCTCGAGGGCCTCGTAGGCGTGCCCGATCTCCTCGATCTCCTGCTGCAGTTGCTCAGGCGACCGCGTGACCTCGCGCACGAGCACCCGAACGAGATCGGGATCGCGCTTCCAGGTGCGCAGCAGAAGCGCGGTCACCTTCCGAACCTGCTCGCTGGCCGGCTCGCCCTCGGCCTCCATCTCGGCGATGCGCGCGAGCATCAGCGTCCAGGTATCGCGGAAGATCGTCTTCAGCACTTCTTCCTTCGAGCTGAAGTAGTGGTAGACGAGCCCGTAGGCGACGCCGGCCTCCTCGGCGATCTCCCCCACGCGGCAGGCGTGATAGCCCTTGCGGGCGAACGCACGAACCGCAGCATCCAGGATCTGGCGCCGCTTCTCCTCCTGCGAGACGGCCACGGGCGCACTTTACGCCGGTGCAGGGGAAAAGGCGCGAGGGCCGGGAGTACACTCGGCCGCGGGTCGTGCGTATTTGCCTCGTCACGCCGTTCGCCTGGTCGAAGCCCCACGACGTGAACGAGCACGTCGCAGGGATTGCGGCCGAGCTGCGCGCGCTCGATCACTCGGTGACGGTGCTCGCACCGTCGACCCGCGCGGCCGACCTCGCGGCGGGCCGCAGAGCCCTCCAGGACGGCGCGAACGCGCCTCTGATCGCACTGGGCCCGGCCGTCCCGATCTCCCGGCGCAGCCGGGTCGGCCTTCCCGTGGGCGTGCGCGCCAACCTCTTGCTCGCGCTCGAGCGGGGCGGGTTCGACGTCGTCCACGGGTTCGAGCCGGGCCTGCCGAGCCTCTCGTACGTCGCCCTGCGCGAGTCGCGGGCCCTCTCGGTGGCGAGTTTCTTCTCGCCCGAGCGTCTCGGCTACCCGCCCGGGAAGGCGCAACGAGCGAGGCTGCTGGCACGGATCGACGCGCTCGTAGCCGCCTCCCCGGAGGTCGCGCATGCCGCCGCGGCCCGCTTCCCGGGTGAGTACAGCATCGTCGGCGTCGGCGTCGACCCGGATCTCTTTCGGCCGAACGGCAAGCAACCCCTCGTCGTGGTCGAATGGCGACCGGGAGAACGACCGCTGACCCGCGCCGCGCTCCGAGCGATGGGCGAGTTGCCCGGCTGGGAGCTCACATTTCTGCGGACGAAACCGCTCACGGGCCGGCCATCGGTCCCACCCCGGCTCCGGGGTCGCGTGCACGTGCGGACCGCGCGCGACGGGCGCGCCCGCGCTCCGCTCCTCCAGGAGACCGCGATCTTCGTCCCCGCCCTCGACGGGCTCCCCCGGGTCTCGCTCGAAGCCGCCGCCGCCGGTGCGGCGATCGCCTCTCCGCCCGGAGTGCAGGAGCAGCCCGAGCTCGCCGCCGCCGCCCTCGCGCGGCTTGCCGAGAACGAGCCCCTGCGCAAGGAACTGGGCGACGAAGCCCGCCGCAGCATCGAAGGCCAGACCTTCGCGGATGCCGCCGGTGAGCTGGACGAGGTGTACCGGGGCATCGCGGGCCGGCGGCGCACGCGGCGACCGGCCGATCCGCTCGCCGACCGCGAGTGGATCCTCTGCGACCTCCACATGCACACGTCCTGGTCGCACGACTGCGCAGTCGAGGCGGGCGAACTGGTGGAACACGCCATCGCCCAGGGCCTCGGGGCGATCGCCGTCACCGACCACAACGTCTTCGGGGGCGCGCTCGAGGCGGTCGAGCTCGCACGCGACACGCCGCTCTTCGTCATCCCGGGCGAGGAGGTCAAGACCGACGGCCAGGGCGAGGTGATCGGGCTCTTCCTCTCCGAGGAGATACCCCGCGGCATGTCCTTCGGCGACACGATCGCGGCCATCCGCGAGCAGGACGGCGTCGTCTACCTCCCGCACCCGTTCGACCGGCTGCACTCGATCCCGGATGCCGCCACCCTGCGCCGCCACCTCGGCGAGATCGACGTGTTCGAGGTGTACAACGCGCGCCTGCTCTTCGAGGCGTACAACGACGAGGCCCTTCGCTTCGCGCGCAAGTACAACCTGACGATGGGCGCCGGATCCGACGCGCACGTCCTCCAGGGAGTGGGCACCGGCGGCCTGCGGATGCGGGCCTTCCACGACCGGGACGAGTTCCTGCTCAGCCTGCGGACGGCAGAGCTTCTGCGCCGCCCCAAGTCGCTCGCCTACCTCCAGTCGCTGAAGTGGATGGCGCAGGTCAAGGAAAGGGTCCGCTAAACGAGAATTGAGATCCTGCCCCTGTGCCTGCTGTGACTACTGACGAAATCACCGAGAAGTACCTGAAGAAGGCGATCGCCGAGATCAACGAGCTCGCGGACGAGATCGCGCGCTCCGGTAAGGGCGAGCGCGTTCCGGTCCTCGGCTCCGGCCATCCACGCGCCGACGTCTTCCTGCTCAAGTACCGGCCGCAGCCGGCTGAGGTGCAAGAGGGCGTCGCCTTCTTCGGGCGGGCCGGCCAGGCGCTGCGCAAGTCGCTCGACCGGTTGACCGTCGACCCGCTCGCCGTCTACGGGACGAACGCGCTCAAGTTCGCTGACGGCAGCGAGGAGGAGTGCCGGCCGTTCCTCACGCGCGAGCTGCTCATCGTGCAGCCGAAGCTCGTCGTCGTGATGGGCGAAGAGGCGCTTGCCTTCCTGAACGGCCTCGAGCTCCCGCTGGCCAACGAGGTGGCGGCCACGACCGGCGAGGTGCAGGAGCTGACTGCGACGATCGACGCGCTGTATGTGCCGGACATCGACGCGGCTCTCGACGAGGCGCCGGCGAAGACTGCGTTCTGGAACGCTTTCAAGGCGCTCGGGCCCTGGTGGGCAGAGCTTCCTCCTTACTAAAGACGCCGCGGGGCGCCGCGTTGGTGGCGCTTCTGGCGTTGCTCAGCGTCTACTACGCGGTCGCGCCATCGCTCCCGAACATGACCCTCTGGTGGGAGATCGCGTTCCTCGGCTTCGTCCTCATCCCGGCCATCTTCGGGATCACCTGGCTCGTGCTCCCGCTCTGGAAGGCGAAGGGGCTCGGCCTGGCCGGACTCGCGTTCGGCGTGCTGGCCGTCGTGTGCGAGATCGCGAGCCTCGACATCCTGGCGGACTTCTCGAAGCTCGTCGCGCTGACGCTGATCTCGTTCTGGTTCCTCGGGTTCTTCGAGACGGTGCTGTGGGTCGCTCTTGTCGCCGCGATCATCCCGGCCGTCGACGCGTTCTCGGTCTTCCGGGGCCCGACGGGTCACATCGTCGAAGAGCGGCCGAGCATCTTCGAGACGATCGCGTTCGGCTTCCCAGTTCCCGGGAGGCGGGACGTCAAGCTCGACTGGGAGAGCCCCCGCCTCAAAGTGACCGGCTACGACGTCTACAGAGATTCCCCTGACGCGGAGCCGCTGAACGGCGACGAGCTGATCGAGGGCACGAGCTTTTCCTTCGACGGTGTGCCCACGGACGCGAAGAGGTCGTATGTCGTCGAGAGCGTCGGGGCGGATGGGCGCCGGGCCGCCAGCGCACCCGTACCGGCTCCGCAGCCGGGCGACGAAGCAGAGGCGCCGCCGACTGCGACCGCGGGCGCTCCGCGCGACTTGGTTGCGACTGCCGAGGGGTCGTTCGCGCGTCTGGGGCCGCCCGACATTCTCTTCTTCGGTCTCTTCCTCGCGGCGGCCGCGCGTTTCCGCCTTCGCGTCGGCTGGACGTGGGTCGCGATGGCGGCCTCGTTCGGCACCACGCTCGCTCTGGCAGTCTGGCTCGAGCTCTCAGGCCTGCCGGCCCTACCGCTGCTCGCGCTCGGTTTCCTGATTCCGAACGCCGACCTGATCTGGCGGGAGATCCGGGGAGCTCGCCGGCGCCGAGCCGTCACGGACGAGTAGCGCCACCGCTTCGATGTGCGGCGTGTGCGGGAACATGTCCACCGGCCGCACGCGTTCCAGGCGATAGCCCCACTCGCTCTGGAACTCCTTGACGTTCGACGCGAGCGTCGTCGGATTGCACGAGACGTAGACGATCTTCGAGGGCTCCATGCGACCGATCCGGCGTAGCGCCTTTCCCGATAAGCCGGCACGAGGGGGATCGACAACGACCACGTCAGGAGTCCCGGCCCGGTCGCGGAGCTCCTCGACGGCCTGCCCGACCTCACCGGCGTAGAAGGCCGCGTTGGTGATCCCGTTGAGGTCTGCGTTCTCCAAGGCACAGGCAACCGACTCCTCGGAGACCTCGATGCCCCACACCGTGAGCGCCTTCGAGGCCATGGCCAGTCCGATCGTCCCGATCCCGCAGTACAGGTCATAGACGGTCTCCTCGCCGGTCAGGCCCGCGTACTCGACGGCGAGGTCGTAGAGCACCTCCGCCATCTCGGTGTTCGTCTGCAGGAACGCGTTCGGCCGGACCCTGAAGCGCAGGCCGCACAGCTCTTCCTCGATCCACTCCTCGCCCCAGAGGAGCGTGGTCGGCAGGTTCGTGACCTCGGCGGGAGTCTCGTTGACCGACCAGTGGATCGACCGCACCTCAGGAAAGCGCTGGAGCTCCTCGACGAACTGGTCGCGGTCGAACTTCTCGCCCTGTGCCGTCACGAGCTGGACGAGGAGCTGCCCGGTGTTGCGGCCTTCGCGGAGGACGAGATGGCGCAGGTAGCCGGCGTGCTCGACCTGGTCGTAGGCGTCGAGGCGCTCGGCTCGCGCCCAGGCATCGACGGCTTCGCGGACCGAGTTGCCGAGGTCGGTGGTCAGCCAGCACTGCTCGACGTCGAAGACCGCGTCCCACCGGCCGGCCAGGTGGAAGCCACACGCGGGGCCTTCCGGGGTCTGAGTGAACGAGTACTCGAGCTTGTTGCGGTAGTGGAAAACCGACTTCGCCGGGACGATCGGCTCGAGCGGGGCGTCCGCGATCCCGCCGATGCGGCGCAGGGCATCCGCCACCTGGTCGTGCTTGGCCGCGACCTGCGCCTCGTAGGCGAGGTCCTGGAACTTGCAGCCGCCGCACTCGGGGTAGTGCTCGCACGGAGCCTCCACGCGAGGCGCGCCGGGCTCGACGACCTCGACGGCGAGGGCCTCCGCGTGGTTCCGCTTCACCTTGGTCACGCGCGCGCGAACCGTGTCGCCGGGCAGGCCGCGCTTCACGAAGACGACGAAGCCGTTCAGGCGCGCGACGCCGTTCCCGCCGTACGCGAGGGAGTCGATCTTGAGCTCGAGCTCCTGGTCCTTTGCGATCGGGGCGGCCATTCGGCCAGCATAGGTGCTGCATGGCGATTCACATCGAGCACCCCGAGAGCACCGAGCAGATCGAGGCCTGGGCCGACATCATGCTGCGCGTCGACGGCCTCCGGATGGACGTCGACGAGTTCCGGCACAGCTTCGAGCAGGACACCGAGAGCCTCTGGGCCCTCGCTTATCTGGACGGGGCTCCGGCGGGAACGGGAGTCGGTCGCCCTTCGTCGCTCATGGGCGCCGACTACGCGGCGGCCCGAGTGGTGCCTGAGCTGCGCGGCCGCGGGGTGGGTAGCGCGCTGCTGGAAGCGATTGCGGAGCATGCGCAGACCCGTGGCGCCACCGAGCTCTGGGGGCGCATCAGGGCCGGCGACGAGGCGACGCTGGCCTTTGCCGAGCACCGTGGGTTCCGCGAGGTCGGTCGCGAGCGCGACGTGTTGCTCGACCTGAGCAAGGTCCCTCCCGCCACGCCGGACGCACCTGCAGGGATCACGCTCGTCACGTTCGCTGAGCGGCCCGACCTGATCCCCGCCGTGTTCGCGGTCGACACCGAGGTCTCAGTCGACGTACCCAGCCACGGCACGAGCGAACCGAGCACGTACGAGGACTGGTCACGCGAGAACCTCGAAGGGCCGGGTGCGTTTCCCGAAGGGTGCGTCATCGCGCTCGAGGGAGACGAGGTCGTCGGGTACACGGCGCTGCGACGGTACGGAGCCGAATCACCCGAGGCCGAGAACAGGCTCACCGCAGTCAGACGACCGTGGCGCCGTCGCGGAATCGCCTCCGCGCTCAAACGCGCCCAGATCGAGGCCGCGCGCGCGGCCGGAATCGAGACGATCGCGACGACGAACGACGAGCTGAACGTCGGCATGCGAGGCGTGAACGAGCGCCTCGGCTACGAGCCCGAGCCCGAGCGAATCGTCGTCAGCGGCCCGGCCTGAACCGCCATGTCTGGTGCCAGGCACCAGACATGGCCCAACTGCGAGCTCCAGAGCTCGCCTTTGGCTCCAGCACGAGCGCCACTTGGCCGTTGCCGCCATGGCCGGTGCCAGGCACCGGACACGGCTGCTTCGTCAGCGGAGCGGTGTGACGTAGACCTTCCGCGAGCGCGGGCCGTCGAACTCGCAGAAGAAGATGCCCTGCCAGGTGCCGAGCGCGAGCTTGCCGTCGGCTGCGGGGACGAGGACCTGCGGGCCGGCGAGCGCGGCACGCACATGCGAGGGCGCGTTCTCCTCCCCGTCCTCGATGTGCTGCCAGCCCCAGTCGTCGCCGACCATGCGCTCCATCGCCGCCTCGAGGTCCCGCGCGACCGCCGGATCGGCGTGCTCCTGAATCGTCACCCCCGCGGTCGTGTGCGGCACGTAGATCAACGCGGCCGAGGCGCCGTTCGCCCCCTCGAAGGCCGCCCGCACCTTCTGGGTGATGTCGACGAGCTGCGTCTTGCGATCCGTCGTCAGGCTGATCTCCCGCACGCCGCTATCCTACGCCGGTGCCGCCGCCCTCCCCCATCGACCTGGACCGCTTCCGCGACCGGGCCGACCGTTTCATCGCCGAGCTCGACGAGGAGTACTACCTCCACTACGCGGGGCTCAAGGACACGCTCGACCTCGCGCCGATCTACGACCGCTACTCGGAGCTGACCGACCTCGAGCAGGCGAAGGCCCTCGGCGAGATGGCAGACGGCGACTGGGGCATCCGCGAGCTGTGGCGCTTCGCCTCGGAGGGCTATCTCAGCGAGCTGACGCGCGAGCAGAGCGAGAAGGTCGCGCAGCTCGAGGCGAGTCTCGAGGCCGACGTCGACGGATCGAAGATCCCGTTCCGGATGCTGCGCCCGACGATCGCGAACGAGCCCGACCGTGACCAGCGCGAGCGGCTCGACCGCACCCGCGTCGAGCTGACGGAGGAGCACATCAACCCGCTCTACCTGGAGGGCGTCGACGTCGTTCGCCGCGCAGTGGGCGAACTGGGCGCTCCGAACTACGCCGAGCTCTACCGCAGCTTCGGCTTCCGCCTGGACGAGCTCGCCTCGCAGTGCCGTGCGCTCCTCGACTCCACGGAGTCCCTCTACGAGGAAGCGGCCGACAAGCTGTTCCGCGCGCGCATCGGCGTCGGCCTCGCCGAAGCGAAGCGCTGGGACGTCCTGCGGAGCTTCCGCGCACCGCAGTGGGACGATCAGTTCCCGGAGAACCGGATGATGCCCGCGCTCGAGGCGACGCTCTCGGACATGGGCATCGACCTGCGCTCGCAGCAGAACGTGGAGCTGGACGTCGAGCGGCGACCGAAGAAGAGCCCGCGTGCCTTCTGCGCACCGATCGAGGTGCCCGGCCGCGTCGTCCTCGTCATCCAACCGATGGGCGGCGCCGACGACTGGCGCGCTCTCTTCCACGAGGCCGGCCACACCGAGCATTACGCCAACACGTCGGCCAACCTCTCGATGGAGCAGAAGCGCCTCGGCGACGTCGCGGTCACCGAGGGCTGGGCCATGCTCATGCAGCACCTGACGGACGACCCCGCCTGGCTGTCGAAGCGCCTGGACTTCCCGCGACCGCAGGAGTTCGCCGAGGAAGGGACGACCCAGCTCCTCTACATGGTGCGCCGGTACTGCGCCAAGCTCCTCTACGAGCTGGAGTTCCACGAGACGGACGACGTCACGACGCAGTCGTCCCGCTACGTCGCGCTCCTCGGCGATGCGCTGAAGATCGAGCCGGCGGAGGCCGACTATCTGGGCGACATCGACGCCAGCTTCTACGTCACGGGGTACCTGCGCTCATGGGCGTTCGAGGCCCAGCTGCGCACGCACCTGCGGGAGCGCTACGGCAGCGACTGGTTCACGAACCGCGAGGCAGGCTCGCTGCTGCGAGAGCTGTGGTCGCTCGGCATGAGCCAGACGGCCGACGACATGCTCCGCGACGTGACCGGGGACGAGATCGAGATGGACGCGGTGGCCACGCTCGTCCGCGAGACGCTGAGCTAGACCTCTTCCTCTTTCTCTGCTTCGGGATCCGCGTCGTCCTCGGCGACCGGTAGCGGGATCGGAGGCTTCCGGAGCGGCTTGCCGGTGTCCTCGTCGAGGAGCGGCTCGCCCGTGACCTCGTCCACGATGATCTCGCCGAGCTGCTCGCCGGCCAAGGTCTCCCCACGTTCCTCCGCCTCGCGGATCGCCTTCTTCAGCTCCCGTCGTTCCTGCTTCTTGGCCTGTTTCTCCTTCACGGCCCGCTCGCGATTCATCTTTGCCATCGTCGTGCGTTTTTTTGAACTCGACGCCATCAAGCCGTCCTTTCTAAGACTGTTGATCTGTCAGAGCGCGCCACCGGCGGCGGGAGGCGCGGTCGCGCTCTCGCCCTGGTCGCCTACTGAATTCCGCGCCAGATAGTCCTCGACCAGGAGGACATTCGACTCCGAGGCCCGCTCGACGATCGCAAGCAGGTCGGACATCGACGCCACCTCTTCGCGCTGCTCGGCGAGGAACCAGTGCAGGAACTGCTCGCCGACGAGGTCGTTCTCTTCGCGTGCGAGAGCGACCAGCGCCGCAATCTGCTCGGTCACCCGCTGCTCTTGCTCCAGCGCCAGCGCCACCGGCGCCCGCACGTCCGAGAACGAGGCCTGAGGCGCCTCGACCCCCGGCGTCGCTACCTCATGTCCAGCGTCGAGCAGGTACTGGACGAGCATCATCGCGTGGTTGCGCTCCTCGAGCGACTGCCGGTAGAAGTGCCCGGCGAGCTGAGAGAGCGTCTCGGAGTCGTAGTAGACCGCGATTGCGACGTACTGCTGAGAGGCCGCGAACTCGTGCGCGACCTGCTCGTTCAATGCCTGCGGGAAACGGGCCATCGCGAACGACTCTAGCGCGCTCCGTCCGATGACTAGGTGCATAATCCGTATACATGGCGCGGACGCGTGTAGTGGTTGCGGGGGCCGCCGGCCGCGACTTCCACAACTTCAACCTCGTGTATCGGGGCCGTCAGGAGTACGAGGTCGTCGCGTTCACCGCGACGCAGATCCCGAACATCGACGGGCGCGTCTATCCCACCGAGCTGGCGGGCGATCTCTACCCGGAGGGCATCCCGATCCGGCCGGAGAGCGAGCTCACCGACCTGATCCGCGACCAACGCATCGACGAGGTCGTCTTCGCCTATTCCGACGTGACCCACGAGCACGTGATGCACATCGCATCGCGCACGCTCGCGGCCGGAGCCGGCTTCCGCCTGCTCTCGCCGCACGACACCATGCTGACCTCGTCGAAGCCGGTCGTCGCCGTCTGTGCCGTCCGCACCGGGAGCGGCAAGAGCCAGACCACCCGGCACATCGCCGCGCTGCTCCGCGAGAGCGGGAAGCGGGTCGCGGTCCTGCGGCACCCCATGCCCTACGGAGACCTGACGAAGCAGGTCGCCCAGCGCTTCGAGCGCTACGAGGACCTCGAGGCGGCTGACGCCACGATCGAGGAGCGCGAGGAGTACGAGCCGCACATCGCCGAGGGCAATCTGGTCTTCGCGGGCATCGACTACGCGAAGATCCTCGATCAGGCCGAGCGGGAGGCCGACGTCATCCTGTGGGACGGAGGCAACAACGACACGCCGTTCATCAAGCCGAACGTTCACGTCGTCGTCGTCGATCCGCACCGGGCCGGCCACGAGCTGCGCTACCACCCCGGCGAGACGAACCTGCGGATGGCGCATGTCTGCGTCGTCAACAAGGTCGACAGCGCGGATCCCGAGGGTATCGACGCGGTCCTCGAGTCGATACGCACGCACAATCCGACGGCTCAGGTCGTGCTGGCCGCCTCGCCGTTCGTCGTCGAGGGCGACGCCAAGCAGATCGCCGGCAAGCGCGTGCTCGCCATCGAGGACGGGCCGACCCTGACCCACGGCGAGATGACCTACGGCGCGGCCGTCCTGGCGGCCAAGGCGAACGGAGCTGCCGAGCTCGTCGACCCGCGACCGTTCGCGGTCGGCTCGATCCAGGCGATCTACGACGAATACCCGCACGTCGGCGCACTGCTGCCCGCGATGGGCTACGGGAAGAAGCAGCGCGAAGATCTTTGCGAGACGATCAAGAAGGCCGACCCGGAGCTCGTGCTGATCGGGACCCCGATCGACCTCCGCCGGCTGATCGACTTCGACCGGCCCGCGCTGCGGGTCACCTACCGCCTGCAGGAAGTCGGAGAGCCGACGCTCGCCGGCGTGCTCGCCGAGCACGGCCTCATCGAGCCCGAGCCGGCCGCAGTCGCGACCGGTTAGCGTGACCCTCGTCATCGCGCTCGGCGGCAACGCACTCGTGCGGGCCGGCGAACGGGGCACCGCTGCAGAGCAGCTCGCTGCTCTCCGGGACACCTTCGGGGCACTCGCGCCGCTCGTGGGCGAGGGCGACGTCGTCGTCACGCACGGGAACGGCCCCCAGGTCGGAAACGAGCTGCTTCGCCAAGAGCGCGCTGCCGACGAGGTGCCGCCGCTGCCGCTCTGGCTCGCCGTCGCCCAGACACAGGCCGAAATCGGCGCCCTGATCGAGAGCGAGCTCGCGCCCGCCGCCGGCCGACCCGTCGCCTGTCTGCTCACCCACGTCGTGGTCGATGCGAGTGACGACGCCTTCGAGCGGCCGACGAAGCCGATCGGCCCCTTCTACAGCGGCGACCAGGCGGAGGCTCTGGAGCGGGAGCGGGGCTGGCAGCTCGTGGAGGACGCGGGCCGCGGGTTTCGGCGCGTCGTCCCCTCCCCCGCCCCGCTCGAGATCGTCGAGCTCGACTCGATCCGCGCGCTGGTCGGCAGCGGGGCAATCGCCGTCGCGTGTGGCGGGGGTGGGATTCCCGTCACCAGGCGGGATGGAAAGCTCAAGGGCATCGACGCCGTCATCGACAAGGATCGAGCGTCGGCGCTCCTCGCCAGGCAGCTCGGCGCAACGCGGCTGCTGATCCTCACGGAGGTCCCGGCGGTGTACCGCGCCTTCGGGACAAAGAGCCCCGAAGAGCTGCGTGAGCTGACGGCCGACGAGGCGGAGGGGCTCCTGCCCGAGCTGCCGCCCGGCTCGATGAGGCCGAAGGTCGAGGCTGCGATCGATCTCGCGCGCGCGGGCGGCGAGACGCTGATCACGTCGCAAGACGCTCTCGTCGGCGGCCCTCGAAGGCCGCGCGGGCACGCGCATCACCGCCTAGCCACATTCCGAACCGTTTCCTGCCGCTGGGCGAACCAGGGCCGTAACCCAACGGGGTCAAGTCAGGAGAAGGGATGGCTATGCAGAGAGTGGGAATCGATAGGAGACGGGCCGTGGCGCTCGCGCTGGCACTGGCCGGCCTCGTGCTCGCGGTCGTCGCGGCACGCGGAACCGGGCCCGAGTCGGCGTTTGCCGCGAGTCACCGCGAGGCGCCGCTCATTTCGCTGGACGGCCCGGCGGACATCAGTGACTTCTTCATGTTCCGAAGCTACGAGCCGGGCAACCAGGACAAGGTCGTGCTCGTCGCCAACGTCAACCCGGGCGCGGAGCCGAGCTCCGGCCCCAACTACTACAACTTCGACCCGAGCGTCACGTACGCGTTCCACGTCGACAACGACCGGGACGGGCGGGCGGACGACGTCAGCTTCGAGTTCAAGTTCCGCACCGAGATCCGCGGAACCGTCGATGACGCCGACCTGTTCCTTTCGTACCTCGGCGGCGCGGGGCCGTTTGCACCGATCACGGCCCTCGAGGGGCCGGGCTCGGAGGGCCTCGGCCTGCGGCAGCGCTACGACGTGACCATGGTCAGAGGGCATCACCGCACGCGGATCGCGCGTGGCCTGATCGCAGTGCCGTCGAACGTCGGACCGAGGACGATGCCCAACTACGACGCGCTCGCGGCGCAGGGCATCCACGAGCCGAAGCCCGGCGTGAAGGTCTTCGCCGGACAGCGGCAGGACCCGTTCTACATCGACCTCGGCGGCGTGTTCGACACGTTCAACTTCCGCCGGCCGGTCCCCGCTCTGACGGCCGCGGAGGACGCGAACGACAACGTGAACCCGTTCGGCGTCGACATGCTCTCCGGGTTCAACGTCTCGACGATCGCGCTCGAGGTGCCCGCGATGATGATCACGGGCGGCTCGTCCACGATCGGCGCGTACGCGAGCACCGGTCGCCCGCGGGCGCAGGTCGCAGACCGGCTCGGCCTCAAGGGTCGAGACCACGGCGACCAGGTGACGCAGATCCAGCGCCTCGCCAACCCGTTGATCAACGAGACGATCATCGGCACCGAGGACAAGGACGAATGGAACACGCGGGAGCCCCAGCAGGAGCAACGGTTCCGCGACTACTACCTCAACCCACGCCTCGCACTGTCGCTCCAGCTCGTCTTCGGCGTGCCGGCGGCGACCACCGACCGTGAGGATCTCGTCAACCTGCTGCTCAAGTACCAGCCGAGCAACACGCGGTTGTCGGAGCTCCTGCGCCTGAACCTGGGCGTGGCGCCGACCCCCCTCGCGGCGCAGCGGCGGATGACCGTGCTCGCCGACACGCCGGACCTCGCCGGCTGGCCCAACGGCCGGCGGCCGAAGGACGACGTGACCGACATCGCCGTGCGCGTCGTCGGCGGCCCCAACTACGTCGGGGCGCGCATCGGAGACGGCGTCAACACGGACGACCAGGCCCTCTCGCCGAGCTTCCCGTTCCTCGGGACGCCCGCCGACGGGCGCAACCGACAGCACGACAACCCATAGCGAGATGCGCAAGCGACTCGCGATCGCAGGGATGGTGGCGGCGCTGGCCGCCACCATCTCGCTCACCGGCGGCGCGCTCCGCGACCCTGCGGAGAGCGCAAAGGCAAGCTCGTCCTCCGGCGGCACCGCGGCGCTCGTCGCCAAGCTCGAGCAACGGGACGCGAAGGACGCGCGGGCGTACCTCGAGCTCGGGCTCGCGTACCAGCAGCTCACGCGCGAGACGGGCGAAGCCGCGTACTACCCCCGCTCGGAGCGGGCTCTGCGGCGGGCACTGGCGCTCGAGCCTCGGAATGCGACAACGCTCGGGGCGCTCGGCTCGCTCGCACTCGCCCGCCACGACTTCCGCGGCGGGCTCGCGTACGGCCGGCGAGCGGCCAGGATCGCGCCGTACTCCGCGCTGCACTACGGAGTCATCGGCGATGCCCTGATCGAGCTCGGCCGTTACGAGGGCGCATTCGCGGCCTTCGACCGCATGGTCGAGCTGCGCCCGAGCTCCTCTGCGTATGCACGGGTCTCGTACGCACGGGAGCTGCTCGGCAGGCCACAGGAGGCCGAAGCGGCGATGCGGCTCGCGCTCGCGTCGGCCGCCGGGCACCAGGAGCGCTCTGCCTGGGTGCTCGCACACCTGGGGAAGCTCGCCCTCTCGCAAGGCCAGACCGCGGTCGCGGCGCGGCGCTTCCGCGCAGCGCTCGCGGTCTCACCGGGATACGGGTCGGCCCTCGAAGGGCTCGGACATGTCGAGGCGGCCCGCGGGCGCTTCGAGCAGGCGATCGGGCTGATGAAGCGTGCCGGCGCGGCTCGCGCGAGGCGCTCGGCGATCTCTACCGGCTGACGGGACGAGAGGCCCTCGCCCAGGACGCCTACCGTGACGCGTTCGAGTCCCTCCGCTACGAGACGAGATACGGCGTCCACATGAGCCTCGACCTGGCCACATTCCAGGTCGACCGCGGGATTCGCCTCGGCGAAGGCCTCGCTCTCGCTCGACGCGGGTACCGAGACCGGCCGAGCGTCGTCGGCGACGACGCGCTGGGGTGGGCGCTCGTCCGTAACGGTCGATGCCGAGAGGGCCTCGCCTTCGCCCGGCGTGCGCTTCGCCTCGGCACACGTGACGCGAGCTGGGTGTTCCACCGCGCGATGGCGGAGCGCTGTGTCGGGAACCACGCCGTGGCCCGAACGCTCTTCCGCCGGGCTCTCGACATCAATCCTCACTTCTCGATCCTCTGGAGCAGGGTTGCGCGGCAACACGCCGCGTGACTTCTCCGCCTAGCATTCGCGCCCGGGAGCCCGCTGATTGAGCCAGGAGCCACACGACCTAGTCGCCCCGTACGCGCTCGACGCGCTCGACGATCACGAGCGGGCGGCGTTCGAGCGCCATCTCGACGAGTGCGCCGACTGCCGAGCGCAGCTGGGGAGCTGCAGGAAGCGACGCTGGCGCTGGCCTACGCGGAAAGCGCGGAACCCCCGCCGGAGCTTGCGCGAACGGATCCTGGAGGCGGCCCGGTCCGAGAACGGCAAGGTGATTCAGTTCCCGCGGCGCCGCTGGCTCTTCCCGGCCACCGTCGCCGCAGCGGCGGCGGCCGCTGTGGTGGCGATCGGCGTGGGTCTCTGGGCGACCTCCCTTTCTCGCGACCTCGACCGCGAGCGGAGCGCGAATGCCGGGTACGCCCGCGCGCTTCAGCTCCTGGGCGGCGGCGCAGAGGTGACCCAGCTCGCCGACGCCGAGGGCGGGCTGCTCGTGGCACCCGACGGTGAGGCTGCCCTCGTCGTCTGCGGTCTGCAGCCCGCTCCGAAAGACAAGACGTACGAGGCCTGGGTGATCGAGGGCGAGACACCGCGCCCTGCCGGCCTCTTCCGTGGCGGGGGCGGCTGCCCGCCGGTGCTCCTCGAGCGAGACGTGCCCAGGGGCGCGCAAGTCGCGGTCACCCTGGAGCCCAAGGGCGGCGTCGACCAACCCACCGGCCCGCTGCTGGTGCGCTCGGAGGCGGTGTGAGCTCGTGTGCACGGCCGAGCTCGCAGTCGCCGTTGGCGCCAGGAGAAAAGCCAGGACACCTGAGCACGTGACCACTGCCGCACAGCTTTCAGACGAGGCGCTGCTCGACGCCGTCGCCCGCTCCGACGAAGCGGCGCTCGCCGAGCTCTACGATCGCTTCGGCCGCATGGCGTACGGCCTGGCGCTGCGGGTGCTCCGAGACCCGGCCCTAGCGGAAGACGCGGTTCAGGATGCCTTCCTGAACGTCTGGCGCTCGGCCGAGAGCTTCCAGCCCGATCGCGCGAAGGCGAGCACCTGGGTGCTGACCTTCGTGCACCGCCGAGCCGTCGATCTCGTCCGCCGCGAGGAGCGCCGGCGCACCGAGCCGGAAGAGGCGGCGCCGGTGCCGGCCGGGCCCGGAGCGGACGAAGATGTCGAACGGCGCTCGAAGCGCGAGGTCGTCCAGGATGCGCTCCGCCAGCTCCCGCCCGACCAGCGCCAGGCGATCGAGCTCGCGTACTACGGCGGCTACACGCAGTCCGAGCTCGCCGAACGGCTGGGCGAGCCGCTCGGCACGATCAAGAGCCGGATGTTCACCGGCCTGCAACGCCTGCGCGCCCTGCTCGACGAGGCAGGGTTCGAAGCCGCCGCTCCATAGGCGAGGCCGCCGAGTTCGATCCCGCTAGCATGCGCCCTCGCGCGATGATCGAGGTTCCGCAACACCTGAAGGGCCGCGACTTCACGCGCATCGGCAGCTGGAGCTCCGACGAGCTGAAGGCGGTGCTCGACGCCGCCGACACGCTCAAGGCGGCGCAGCAGGCCCGCGAGCCGCACGAGCTCCTCCCCGGCCGCACGCTGGGGATGATCTTCCAGAAGCCGTCGACGCGGACGCGCGTCTCGTTCGAGGTCGGAATCGCCCAGCTCGGCGGCCACGGCCTCTACCTCGCGGCCAACGACCTCCAGCTGGGGCGAGGCGAGACGATCCGCGACACCGGCACCGTCCTGTCGCGCTACCTCGACGGGATCATGATCCGCACCTTCGAGCAGGACGACGTCGAGCAGTTGGCGGAGGCCGCCGACATCCCCGTGATCAACGGGCTCACGGACTACGCGCACCCGTGCCAGGCGCTCGCCGACCTGATGACGATCCGCGAGCAGCTGGGCCGTCTCTCCGGGACCCGCCTGGCCTATCTCGGCGACGGCAACAACGTGTGCGTCTCGCTGATGGTCGGAGCGGCTCGTTTCGGGATGCGCTTCGTCGCGGCGACGCCGCCGGGCTACGAGCCCGACGGCACCGCGGTCACCGCCGCGCGCCGCGCCGCCGTGCAGATGGGCGGCACCGTGGAGCTCGTGTCCGACCCGCAGGAGGCTGCGCGCGACGCCGACGCTCGTCTACACGGATGTCTGGACGAGCATGGGCCAGGAAGACGAAGCGGAGAAGCGGCGGAGCGACCTGGCCGACTACCGCATCGACAGCGACCTCTTGCAACTCGCCGCGGACGACGCCATCGTCCTGCACTGCCTACCGGCGCACTACGGCGAGGAGATCACCGAGGACGTGCTCTACGGGCCGCAGTCGGCGGTATGGGACCAGGCGGAGAACCGGCTGCACGCGCAGAAGGCTCTGATGGCGCTCACCATTCGTTAGTGCTTCCGCTCAAGGACAACGTCCCGACCCGGCACTTCCCGATCGTCACGTTGCTCCTCGTCGCGGTCAACGTCGCCGTCTGGATCTTCTACCAGCTCCCCGACCTCGAAGGCTCTGCAATGGAGCTCGCCTACCAGCCGTGCGAGGTGACGGATACCTGCCCGCCCGGGACGGCGACCGGAGAAGACTGGCCGGTGACCGCCGTCACTTCGATGTTCATGCACGGAAGCTGGCTGCACCTGATCGGGAACATGCTCTTCCTCTGGATCTTCGGCAACAACGTCGAGGACGCGCTCGGGAAGATCCGCTACTTGCTCTTCTACTTCGGCGCGGGGTTCGCCGCGACGGCGCTGCAGACGATCGTCACGCTCTCAACCACGTCGGGTGCCGACACGGCCATTCCGAACCTCGGCGCGAGCGGGGCCGTGTCGGGCGTGCTCGGCGCCTATCTGCTGCTCCTGCCAACGGCCCGAGTGCTGACGATCGTCGTCTTCTTCCTGATCGAGGTGCCGGCATTCCTCTTCCTCGGGTTCTGGTTCCTGTTCCAGCTCTGGTCCGGCGGAATCTCGCTCACCGAGCCGGAGGCCGGAGGCGGCGTGGCCTTTTTCGCGCATGTCGGCGGCTTCCTCTTCGGGATGGCGACCGTCTACCTGTTCGCGGCCGGAGGGCGACCGCTTCGCCCCAGGTACTGATGGCCGTCGATTTCGAGGAAGAGGTGCGGGCGGCGCTCGACTCGGTGCCTCCCGAGCTCGCGCGCGGCCTCGAGAACCTCGCCGTCGTGGTCGAGGACGAGCATCCTGGCGACCTGGGGTTGTTCGGCACATTCCACGGAGTGCCGCGCACGGAGCGATCGTCCTTCGGGCCGAACCCGCCGGCGACGATCACCATCTACCGCCTACCGCTGGAAGAGTCGTTCCCCGATCCCGAGGAGCTCCGGCAGCAGATTCGCATCACCGTGCTGCACGAGCTCGCGCACTACTTCGGGATCGACGAGACCCGCATCGGCGAGCTCGGCTACGAGTAGAGTAGTGGTCACGTTCCTCAACGTGGTCGCGATCGTGGCCGGCCTCGTGGGCGCGGGGGTTCTGCTCCTCTTCTTCTTCGGCCGTTGGAGCTGACAGGCCGCTGGAATGTCCGCCGGCGCTTCGACGTTTACATAGACGTGAGAACAATCCAAGACATCAAGCTCGAAATCGAGCGCGCCACCGAGCGGCGCGGTGAGCTGTACCACGAACTTGCGAAAGGTCATGACGTCGTGCTTGCGGCCGAGCTCAAGGAGCTCGAAGCCCAGATCGCGACCCTCTGGATCGAGCATCGCGAGGCACGCGTGCGGCAACGCTTCGGCGATCGCGACCGCATCATCAAGCGGGCTCGTCTCGAAGAGCGCCTGGAGCGGGCGGCGTAAGCGCCGACCCGCTTCCCCGCTACGCTTAGGCGTCACGGGGCGTTAGCTCAGCTGGGAGAGCGCCGCCTTTGCAAGGCGGAGGTCACCGGTTCGATCCCGGTACGCTCCACTTTTTCCGACACTGCCAAAACCGCCGTTGTGACGAGCCTTTAGGCGGCTGAAACTGTTCCTCGTCGTGCCGGATCGCGCGCCCATTCCTCGTCCGACTCGGTCAGGATCCTCCAGCCGAGCGCCCCCAAAGCGACGAGGTAGATCGCGAACGCGATCACGAAGATGAAACGGTTGTCGGTCACCTGACCGATGAAGACGACGATCGCGGCCGCTGCGATTCCGCCCGCCATCCACGGCTGCACCGCTCTGGCACGCCAGAGACCGTACGCGAGCAGTAGCACGCCGAGTAGGAACGCAACCGCGCCGACGACGGCGACGGCGCGCAAGCCGGCCGACTCCTTGATTCGGTCGAGCAGCGCCGCCATCTCCTCTGCGCTCGCTTCCGGCTGGCCCATCTGGGAGACGGCGATGCCGTCAACCGCAACGACCGCCGTCGCCCCGAAGAGCCCGATCATCGCGAGGCCGCCGCCCACGTGACCGAAAGCCGTCGCACTCTCCCGGAGCAGATGCATGAGGCCGAGGACGGCGGGAAGGAAGAGCACGAGCCCGGCGAGGATGATTGCGTGGGCCGCGTAGTAGCGGTCGGGGCTTTCGGCGACGACGGCGAGGTGCGCGGCGCCCGTGTCCCCGACCTGAGGGTGGACGACGGCCCCGACCAGCAGCACGGCTGGTGCCGCGATTAGGCAGATCCCGGCAACGAGCCTCCGGAAGTGACGTGTGTCCGAAACTGCGAGCATCGCGCTCCTCGGTTCGGCGCGAGCGTACGTGCCCACAATCTCGGGTGCAAGGTTTGCGCAACGTCCGTGTAGCCCCTCGTGCAGGGGAATACCCGGCACCCCGGAGCGTTCTTATTTGTAGGCGGCGCGAGTCGGTTTTTGCGTACGCGCCCCGCCTCAAGAGAAGGAGTTTTCGATGAAGACCAACCACCCTGAGCTCACGCTCACAGCTGTCCGCTGCACGTCGTGCGGCAACACATTCACCACTCGCTCGACCCGGAGCGAGCTGGTCGTCGACACCTGCCTGAGCTGCCATCCCGCCTACACGGGCGTCGAGCGCGCCGTCGCCAGCGGCAGCCGCATCGAGCGCTTCGAGCAGCGCCGGCAGCTCGCTGAAAGAAAGAGAGGAGCAATTTGACCACGATCATCGAAGAGCCAATCCAGGCCTTCCTCGCCGACGCGGAGGAGCGCGGCTCTATCGAGGAGAGCGCGCTCGAGGCCTTCGCGGCCGAGCACGATCTCGACGACGACGAGCTCGTCGCGCTGCGCGCTGAGCTCGAGGCGCGTGAGATCGACGTCCTCGCGCCCGTACGCGCTGAGACGCGCCAGGAATCCAGCTCGACCGACGCACTGACCCTGTTCATGAACAGGGCCGGTCGCTATCCGCTGCTCACCGCCGCCGAAGAGGTCGCGCTGGCCAAGCAGATCGAGCGCGGAGACGCCGCGGCCAAGGAGCGGATGATCAACTCCAACCTCCGGCTCGTGATCTCGATCGCGAAGCGCTACCAGGGACACGACGTCCCTCTGCTCGACCTGGTCCAGGACGGCGTCATCGGGCTGAACCGCGCAGTCGAGAAGTTCGACTGGCGGCGCGGATTCAAGTTCTCGACCTACGCCACCTGGTGGATCCGGCAGGCCTGCCAGCGCGCGATCGCGGGTCAGTCGAGGACGATCCGAGTGCCGTCGCACGTCGAGGAGCGCCGCGTGAAGCTGTCGCGGGCGCGCAGGCAGCTGGAGACCCGGCTTGGCCGCGAGCCTACGCGCGAGGAGTTGGCCGAGGCGACGAGCCTCTCGAAGGAACATGTCGACGAGGCCCTCGATGTGGCCGAGGCGCGGGTGTCTCTGAATCAGACCGTCGGCGCCGAGGACGAGGGCGAGCTCGGAGACCTCTTCCGCGACCCGAGCGCCGACGATCCCGCCGAAGAGGCATTCGAGTCGCTCGAGCGTCTGGGAATTCGCCACTCGGTGGCGAGCCTGCCGGAGCGCGAGCGCCGCGTGATCGAGCTCCGCTTCGGCCTCGACGGGGATCCGCAGCCACTGGAGTCGATCGGCAAGGAGCTCGGCATCTCGCGCGAGCGTGTGCGTCAGCTCGAGGCCGACGCGCTGGAGCAGCTCGCCGACGAGCTGGGCGACGCCGCCGAGCTCCCGCTGGCCGCCTAACTCGCGGACTGCGTCGGGGGCGAGCACCTCGGCTGCGGCCTCGAGGTTGACTCGCCCGGCGCCGTTCGTCTCGATCCACCCCGATACGCCGATCGGCAGCCAGCCGGGCAGGCCGGTCTCGACGACCACCGCACTCGGACGCTCTCCGAACGCCGTTGCCGCTCGTTGCTGCCACTCGTGTCGGGCGGCGTCGCGCACGACGAGGATGAGCTGTCGGTCGTGCGGGGGGTCAACAGCTCGGAGAGCCGTCCAGCACGATCACGTCCGTATCGGGCACCCGCCGGCTGAGGGCTGCGCCAAGGCCATGGCCGCCCGGGCCGGCGGCGATCGACGGCTCAGGCTGTAGCTCGACGACCAGAGGCGCCGACTCGAGCGCAACGTCGCCTCCAACGCGAAGCGCGCGGCGCGCGGCCTCGATCCCGAGCGCGCGGTCCGGCTCGGCCAGAACCGGCGCGCCCTGAGCGGCGCGCCCGATCCGTTCGGCAGCCTCCGCAACCCGATCAGCGCTGATGCGGCCCGAGAGCACGGCCTCGACGACCGCCTGGTGGACGCCCTCGACCACGTCTTCGCCCTGCACTCGGCCCAGGCAGAGCGCGTCGACGCCTGCCTCGAGCGCTTTCAGTGCCCCTTCCACGATGCCTGCGGTCCCTGAGATTGCGCGCATCTCGAGCGCGTCGCTGAGCACCAGGCCCGTCGAACCCGAGCTCCTCGCGCAGGACGCCCGAGACGATCCGCGGGCTGAGCGTGGCCGGGACGTCGTCGAGCTCGGGAACGAGGAGATGCCCGGTCATGACGGCCCGACGCCCGCCTCGATCGCCGCCCGGAAGGGAAGCAGCGCCTCTCGGAGGTCGCCCGCGGCGGTCGGAAGCTCGAGATGCGAGTCGACGGCCGTGTCGCCGTGACCGGGAAAGTGCTTTGCGCACGCGGCGACGCCGACGCGCTGTGTGCCCGTGACGAAGGCGGCGACGTGGCGCGCGACGAGGTCCGGCTCCGAGCCGAACGAGCGGACGCCGATGACGGGGTTGCGCGGATTCGAGTTGACGTCCGCGACCGGGGCGAGGTTCATCGTCACGCCGATCCCCGTCAGCTCCGCGGCGATCGCGGCCGCGACGCCCTCGCGTCAGCTCCGTGTCGTCGACGACGCCGAGGGCGAGGTTGCCCGGGTACGAGCTGCCGCTCGCAGCCTCGAGGCGCGTGACGTCGCCGCCCTCCTCGTCGATCGCGACGACGAGCTCCGGCACGCTCGGCCCGCAACGCAGCGGTGAGCGCGGCGGCCTGCGACGCGGTCGCGCGACGTTGTCCGCGAACAGCACGATCCCGCCGAGTCCGCGGCCGAGCCAGGCTCGAACCCAGTCCGGGGCCTCTGCCCGGGGAAGCTCGCAAAGCATGCAGGCCGGCGCCTGAGCGCTCGAGCTCGCCGGTCACCCGCGGACGGCGCCGGCCGTGAGGCCGAAGGCGATCCGCCGGTGGACCGCGACGAAGAACACGACGACCGGGATCGCGGTCAGCGTCGCGCCCGCCATCAGCGGGCCCCACTCGGTCCCGCGCAGGCTCGTGAACTGCGCGAGCCACACCGTCAGGGTCTGATTCTCGGGGCTGCTGAGCACGATGTAGGCGATGATGAACTCGTTCCACACCTGGATGAAGGCGAAGATCGAGGTCGCCACGAGCCCGGGCGCGACGAGCGGCAGCAGGATGCGGACGAAGGCGCCGAAGCGAGTCGAGCCGTCGACCATCGCCGCCTCCTCGAGCTCGCGCGGGACGCCGAGCATGAAGCCGCGCAGCGTCCAGACGCAGAACGGCAGGACGAACGTCAGGTAGGTGACGATCACGCCCATCAGCTTGTCGACCTGCCCGGCGCGGCTGAGCAGGATGTAGAGCGGGATGATGAGCGCGTTCAGCGGCACCATCTGCACCGCCGATGATCAGGATGATGAACGCGCGCCGCCCGTAGAAGCGGAACTTCGCCAGCGCGAGAGCAGCCAGGAAGGCGAGCACGAGCGAGAGCGCCGTCACGGCCACGACGACGATCACGCTGTTCCTCGCGACCCGCCAGAAGTAGGGCCGGTCGATCGCGTCGCTGAAATTCGCGAGCGTCGCCGACGAGGGGAACGACCTTCGGCGTGAAGGTGAGGATCTCGGACGCTCGGCTTGAACGCGGTCGAGACCATCCAGTAGACCGGGAACACCATCACGGCGAAGACGAGCAGCGCGAGCAGGTTGATCCCGACCCGGCCGGCAAGCCGCCGTCCGCCGAAGCGCCTGACGCCAACCCGGCTGCGGGTGACGGTCGGCGCCACGGCACCGGAGCGACGGGCGTCTGCGCGCTCACCGCACCTCTCCGATCCGCACCATCTGGCGGATGTAGAAGAACGTGACGAGAGCATGATCGCGACCATCACGACCGCGATCGGCCGCGCCGTAGCCGTACTCGCTGAGGCGGAACGACTCCACGAACGCGTAGACGCTCATCAGGTAGTAGTCGCTCGACGGGTTGTTGCCGCGCATGATCCAGACCTGGTTGAAGACCTGGAAGTCCCAGATGATCGAGAGGCTCGTCAGGATGACGAAGATCGGCTTCAGGAGCGGCAGCGTGATGTCGCGGAAGATCCGCGCCCGCGCTCGGCGCCGTCGATCGAGGCCGCCTCGACGAGCTCCTTCGGCACCTGGGTCAGCCCGGCGAAGACCGTGATCGCGACGAACGGGATCGCGCCCCAGACGACGACGCGCCATGATGATCGCGAAGCCCGTCGTCGGGTTCTCGAACCAGTCGTGGTGGATGTAGTCGCCGACGCCGAGCTCGGTCAGCGCCCAGTTGAAGACGCCGAACTCGAAGTCGAACATCCACACCCAGATGTTCACGGCGACGACGACCGGCATCGCCCAGACGAGCACGAGCCCGGTCGTCAGCAGCAGGCGCATGAACGAGCCGAGCTGCGCGAGCAGCAGCGCGATCAGCGTCCCGAGGATCATCGTCAGCGAGACGCGCGCCGGCGGTGAACACGACCGTCCGCCAGAGCACGCGTCCAGAACTGCGTCGTCGTGGAGGATCCGTCGAGTAGTTGTCGAGTGCCGATCCACGTGCCCTCGTGCGCGATCAGCTCGAGCAGGCCGTACTGCTGGAACGAGAGCTGAGCCGAGCAAGTAGAGCGGGTAGGCCAGCACGGCCGCGATCGCGATCGCGGCCGGCGCGAGCAGCAGGTAGGGCACGCGCCGCGCGACGCGAGTCGCACTCGCCGACGGACGGCCGCCGCCGGGCGGGAGACCCGGCGGCGACGGCCGAGTAGCCGGGGGCGCGACGCTCACGAGGACGAGTTTCGCGCGTCCCGGCACCCGGTCAACTAGTTCCGCGTTCAGGATCGAGGTGATCTGCTGGCTCGCCTTCTTGCGCCTCGCTCTGCACGCTGTAGCGGCCGCTGAAGATGCGGACGAGCATCGTGCGGATGACCCGCGAGTTCTCGACGTTGACCCAGTTCTCCGCGGTCGGGACGAACCAGCTCGACTGCGCGGCCCGCGCGAACGGGGCGAGCGCTGGGTTGTTCGTTGTGGAGCGCACGCAGCGAGGTCGTGTTCGGGATCACCTTGCCCGACGTCGCCAGCTGCGTCATCGAGCTCGTGCTCGGTGAACGCCTTGATCCAGTCGAGCGCGAGGCTCTTGCTCTTGCTCGTGACCGGGATCGCGAGGTCGGAGCCGCCGAGGAACGTCGGCATGAACTTGCCCTTCGTGCGGCTCGGCATCGGGTAGGCGCCGAGCTGGCTTCCTTGAGCTTGGATTGCCGTACTTCTTCGTGTCGAGCGCGTAGCCCCACTCCCAGCCGTTGCCGATGATCGAGCCGACCTTGCCCTTGCCGAAGACGACGGCCTGGAACGGGTTGGCCTCGTCACCCGTCTTGCTCGCCCGGGAGTAGCGGCGGACGATCGACTTGAGCCTGGGTCAGGGCCTGGATCGCCTGCGGCGAGTCGAGCGTGCCGACCCACTGCCGTTCCTGAAGCGCGGCGATCTGCCCCGCCGTAGTCGTAGACGAAGGACATCGACGCGAGCCAGTACTGGCCCGGGAAGTACAGCGCCGAGAAGCGCCGGTCCTTCCCGTACTTCTTCATCAGCTTGGCGTTCGCGGCCTCGAACTCGGCGAGGCTCGTCGGCGAGCTTGCGGATCCCGGCCGCCGGTACAGGTCCTTGCGGTAGATGACGGCCGCGCGCGCCCGCGTAGTACGGGACGCCGTACAGCTTGCCTTGTAGGTGCGCCGAGTCCTCGAGCCCCTTCAGCCACGTGCGGGAGTTCGGGATGCTGCCCTTCGGCGAGGTGATGTCGGACGAACGCCCCCGCGTCCATGTACTTCGTCATCTCGGTGTTGCCCAGCTCGATCACGTCGGGCACGTTGTTGCCGGCGAGCGTCGCGTCGAACTTGGTCAGATGGCTGGTTCCAGGTCTGGTACTCGACCTTGACGTTCACACCCGGATGCGCTGCCTCGAAGGCCTGGTTCGCGGCGTTGACCACGCCCGCCCAGTTGTCTCGGCGTCGTCCTGCAGCCAGACCGTGAGGGTCGTGGCCTGCCCGCTGCGACGCCGCCCGCGCCGGACGCCGTCGCGTGGCCGCGCCGAGCGCGAGGCAGGCGCAGATCACGGCGGCTGCGACGAATCGTACTCTCATTGGAGCCTCCTCCCAGCGCCGGCGACACGCCGGACGCTTGTTCTCCACGTGTGCTGGCAGAGAATTGGTAAATACCACCACGCCACGGTGAGAGGCTTGCACACCAGTACCGGTGGCTGTCAAGTCCCATGGCTTCGTGACCAACTGGTGCAAGATGCGGCTGCTCAGGAGCAGCGAGTGGTACTGACCAAGCTCAACGCGCGAGCGTGACCTTGGTCAGGCCGTCCGGGCGGTCCGGGTCCAGACCCTTCGCCTGCGCCAGCGCCCAGGCCAGCACCTGGCCGGGCACGACCGAGAGCAGCGGCGCGAGCAGCGGGAACGCCGGCTTCGGAACCGGCACGTAGTAGTCGGCATCCGCGATCGCGGCCGCCCGGTTCCGCTGGCGAGCAGCGTCGCGCCGGCCTTTGGGCGCGAGCTGCGCCGCCTCGCGAACCGCCGGCGAGCAAGGGATCGTCGGAGGCGATCGCCCAGACGGGGAAGAGCCCGTCGAGAGCCGCCACCGGGCCGTGCGCGAGATCGGTGGCCGTCAGCGGCTCGGCCGCCACGCGGCACGTCTCCAGCAGCTTCAGCGAGATCTCGCGAGCCGTCGCGAACTCCGGGCCGCGCCCGATCACGAACATCCGCCCGACGAACGCCAGCGCGACCGCCACCTCCGAGACGCGCCGCTCGAGGTCGGGCAGCAGCTCGGCGATCAGCTGCGTCACCTCGCGGATCCCGTCCGCGACGCGGTCGCCGGCCTCAGCCGCGTAGCCGGCCAGCAACGCGAGCGCCGCGACCTGGGTCGTGTAGGTCTTCGTCGCGGCGATGGCGTAGCTCGGCCCCGCCGCGAGCGGGAGCACCGCGTCGCCAGCTTCGGCGAGCGGCGACTCCGCGCTCGTTCGTGAGCGCCACCGTGAAGCGCGCCGCGAGCCTGCGGCCCGCTCGACGTACTCGACGACGTCGGGCGTCCGGCCCGACTGCGAGAGCGCCACGACGCACGAGTCGCGCGAGGTCGAGCTCCGCGCCGTAGTAGACGGAGAGCGAGATCGAGTCGCGAAGCGCGGTCCAGCCCGGGCAGCAGCCCGAAGGCGTAGACGCCGTACGAGGCCGCGTTGTCCGAGGAGCCGTGGCCGACGAGCCGCACGATGCTCACGCCCGCGCTCGCGCAGCCAGCCGGCGACAGCCGCGTACTCGCCGCGATGTTCGAGGAGCCGCGCCAGCGCGGCGGGCTGCTCGCGGATCTCCTGCAGGAGCAGAGATCCGGGCGCCTTCACGGCTCCGGAACCGGCCTGGCCACCGGCTCCGGCACGCCCCGCCGTCGCGGGGCATGAACACCGGCGTCGAGCCGGTGCGCTCGCGCCGGTTGAGCTCGGAGACGAGCCGGTAGCGGTCGCCGCGGTAGATCGAGCGGACGAACTCGACGATGTCTCCGGTCTCGGAGCGCTGGTCGTGCGCTCGAACAGGAACGCCGGCGAATGCAGCGGGCACATCCAGTGCCTCCGACTCCTCCTCGTTCGTCACCGTGGGCTCGATCGTCTGCATGCCGCCGACGATCTTGATGCCGTACCGCTCGGCCAGGAGCTCGTAGAACGAGCCCTGGTCGAGATCCTTGGGCGTCAGGCCCGGGACGAGCGACTCCGGAACGTGCAGCGTCTCGATCGCCATCGACTCGCCGTCCGCGAGCCGCAGGCGCTTCGCGACCATGATCGACTCCGAAGGAGAGACGTGCAGGCACCGTGCCGAGGTACGCGCCGGCGCGTCGTCGTCGTCAACGACAGCGTCTTGCTCGCCGGGCGTCATCCCGCGCCGGCGCATCTCCTCGCTGAACGAGGTCATCGTCAGCTCCTGGGCGATCTTCGGCTCGCGGACGAACGTCCCGCTACCCGCGCCGGCGGACGAGAAAGCCCTCGCGGACGAGCTCGTCGAGCGCGGCCCGCACGGTCAGGCGCGAGACGCCGAGGTCGACGGTCAGCTGGCGCTCGGACGGAATCGCGCCGCCCACGCCTGCCTGTTCGATCAGTTCGATGACGCTGTCACGCGCCTGGCTCTGCTTCGTCATCCGCTGAGTCGTAGTCACGAGGTACCCCGCATGGGACTGTACCGGTCTGGCCGGAGGTGGTCAATACCACTTGGTTGTATCCCTCCCGGACCGGTACTACACTGGTCCCATGGACGGGCGTCCGGAGCCGGTCACCGAGGTTGCCGCCGAGGCGACATGAAGACCTCGACCTACGGTCGACGCAGGAGCTCGTGGAGCTGATCAACGACGAGGACGCGACGGTCGCCGGCAGCCGTTCGCGCGCGCGGCCGCCAGCCTCGCCGCGGCGATCGATGCGATCGTCGAGCGGCTGGAGCGCGGAGGGCGCCTCGTCTACGTCGGCGCGGGCTCCTCGGGGCGGCTCGCGCTGGTCGACGCGGCCGAGTGCGGCCCGACCTTCGGCGTCGCGCCGGGACAGGTCATCGCCGTCATCGCCGGCGGCGCCGAAGCTGCTGCCGTCGCCCAGGAGGCAGCCGAGGACGACCACGGCGCCGGCAGCGCCGACCTGACGGCGCTCGACATCGGCCCCGACGACGCGGTCGTCGCCCTCTCGGCCAGCGGCGGGACCCCATACGTTCTCGGGCGCAGTGCAGCGCGGCGCGCGCTGCCGGTGCCCTGACGGTCGGCGTCGTCTCCACAGATGGCAGCGAGCTCGCGCGACTGGTCGACCACGAGGTGGCCTCCGTGGTCGGGCCCGAGGTGATCGCGGGGTCGACGCGCATGAAGGCCGGCACCGCCCAGAAGCTGATCCTCAACACCATCTCAACGGTCTCGATGGTGCGGCTGGGCAAGACCTTCGGCAACCTGATGGTCGATCTCGTCGCCAGCAACGCCAAGCTCCGCGCCCGCGCTCGACGCGCGGTCGCGCTCGCCACGAACGCCTCGGAGGCGCGAGGTCGAGACGGCCCTCGAGGCGGCCGGCGGCGACGCAAAGGTCGCGATCGTCTCACTGCTCGCCGGCCTCGATCCCGACGGGTGCGCGCTCGAGGCTTCAGGAGGCGGGAGGCGTCGTCAGGCGGAGCCTCGACGAGCGATGAGGCTCGGCGTCGAAGCCGCGATCGTCGAGGGCGTCCTCGTGCCCGGCGACCTGGCGTTCTCGGACGGCTACCTGGCCGAGGTTGCCCTCTCCCGGCGGAACGGGCGCGGGATCGCCGTTCCCGGCTTCGTCGACCTCCACGTCAACGGCTTCGGTGGGGTCGACTTCGCGACAGCGGACACCGAGGGCTACCGCCAGGCCGGCGAGGCGCTCCTCGACGACCGGGGTGACCGCGTTCCAGCCGACGTTCATCACCGCGCCCGAGACCGACCTGGTCGACGCCCTGCGCCGGTTGCCGTCCGAGCCGATCGGCCCGCGGATGCTCGGCGCCCATCTCGAGGGGCCGTTCCTCTCCCCAGAGCGCCTGGGCAGCTCACCCGGAGTCGGCGCGACTCGATCCCGATCACGCTCTGCTCGAGCGGCTGCTCGATGCCGGGCCTGTCGCCCAGATGACCCTCGCGCCCGAGCTCGAAGGCGCGCTCGAGCTCATCGACCTCCTGCACGAGCGCGGTGTCGTCGTCTCCGCTGGGCACTCGAACGCGACCGCTGCCGAAGCCGAACGCGCATTCGACCACGGCGTCCGCACGGTCACCCACCTCTTCAACGCGATGCGGCCCTTCTCCCACCGCGACCCCGGCCTGGCCGGCGCGGCACTTGCGCGCGACGACGTCGTCGTGCAGGTGATCCTCGACGGCGCGCACCTTGCCGACGAGGTCGTCAGGATGATCTGGAACGCCGCGGCCGGAAGAGTCGCGCTCGTCACAGACGCCGTCGCCGCCGACCGGCGTCGGCGACGGCCACTACCGGCTCGGCGGCGTCGACGTCGAGGTGAGGGACGGCGTCGCCCGCCGCGCGAGCGACGGCGTGCTGGCCGGTAGCGTCACGACCATGATCGAGGGCATTCGTCAGCTGCATGCACTCGGTGCGCCACTCGCCGAAGCCGTTGCGGCCGCGACCTCCGTCCCTGCCCGCGTCGCCGGGCGCGGTGCCGGTGGCCTTCGGTCTGGTGCCGCGGCCGACGTCCTCATCCTCGACGACCGCTGGAGCTACGCGCCGTCTTCGTCGGCGGGAAGGAGCTCGTCGGCGTTGGCTGAGATCGTCCTCGAGCGCGTCACGAAGGTCTTCGGCGGAGGCGTCGTCGCCGTCGACGACATCTCGCTGCGGATCGAAGATGGCGAGTTCATCGTCCTCGTCGGCCCGTCGGGCTGTGGCAAGTCCACGCTCCTGCGCCTGATCGCGGGTCTCGAAGAGGCGACCGGGGGCAGCTCTGCATCGGCGACCGCGACGTCACCGACCTGCGCTCCACGCGAACGCGACGTGGCCATGGTCTTCCAGAGCTACGCGCTCTACCCGCACATGAGCGTGCGGCAGAACCTCGGCTACGGGCTCAAGGTTCGCCGAACGGAGAAGGCCGACGCCGCGCGCCGGGTCGAAAGAGGTCGCGCGGCTGCTCCGCCTCGACGACTTGCTCGATCGCCGCCCGCCGAGCTCTCCGGCGGCCAGCGCCAGCGCGTGGCGATGGGCCGCGCAGTCATTCGCGAGCCCCAGGCGTTCCTGATGGACGAGCCGCTCTCGAACCTCGACGCGAAGCTCCGGGTCAGCATGCGGCCGAGCTCTCAGCGCTGCACGCCCGGCTCGGCACGACGACGATCTACGTCACGCATGACCAGATCGAGGCGATGACCCTCGGGCAGCGCGTCGCCGTCATGCGCGACGGGAAGATCCAGCAGGTCGACACGCCGCAGGCGCTCTACCGCTCCCCGGACGAACCTCTTCGTCGCCGCCTTCATCGGCTCGCCTGCGATGAATCTCGTCGAGGCCGAAGTGGACGGCGAGACCGTTTCCTTCGGCGGCTACCGCGCCCCGCTCCCGGAGGCCCTGCGCGGATCGCTTCAAGAAGGTCGAGTCTTTCTGGGGGCGCGGCCCGAAGCGTTCGAGGATGCCGCGTTCGCAGACCCGTCCCTGCCACAGATCGATGTCGACGTGACCGTCGTCGAGGAGCTCGGCTCGGACACCCATGTCATCTTCCCGGTCGACGCGCCCCGCGTGGAGACCGAGGAGCTGCGCGATGCGGCAGCGGGCCAGGAAGCGATGCTGCTCGCCGAGGACCGTGCAGTGTTCAACGCGAGGGTCGACCCGCGAACCGATGCCTCGAGCGGCCGGCCACTACGGCTGGCAGTCGATCCCGAGCGCTTCTACTTCTTCGATCCTGCCACCGGCGAGAACATCCAGCGCGGGCAACGGTCCGTCGTTGCGGATCCCCGCACGCCAGCTCAGATAGTCGCCGACGCGCTCGAAGGCGCGGATCTCTTGCTCGGTATACAGATTCATAGATCTCTGCTGTGTCACGCCTCACATGATGCCCTGGCAGCTCGTTTTGTCATTTGCGGGCAGGAAACCCGCGTCTCACCGCCAAGCGGGTTCGGGTGAGGCGCTTGGTCATCTCTCGTCGCGGCCCTTGCAGCCGGATTCGTCCTGGTACCTGCGGCGCAAGCGTTCAACCCGCAGACGGCCGGGCTCCAGATCGTCCTCCGGCAGCACGGGCTCTACCGGGGAGCGATCGACGGCGTGCAGGGCAAGAAGACGCGACGGGCCATCCGCATCTTTCAGCGCCGCCATGGCCTCGCCGTCGACGGACTCGCTGGCCCCCGCACGCGAGCAGCCCTCGGGCCCCGCGGCGGCCCGTTGTTCGGAACTCGCGCGATCCGGCGCGGCAGGACCGGCTACGACGTCGGTGTGCTCCAGTTCCTGCTCGCGCGCCGCGGGCTGCGCCCGGGGCGGCTCGACGGTCGTTTCGGCGCCTGGACCGAGCGTGCGGTCCGCCGCTTTCAGCGGAGCAAGGGGCTCTTCCCGGACGGCGTGGTCGGCCGCCGAACGGCCAGGTTGCTGTGCGCCCTCCCGGCCTGCACCTGGCGCCCGGCGCCGCGCCGGAAACCCACTCGAGTTCATCGAATCAGCCCAGGGGAAACACTCACGGCGATTTCGCGCCGCTACGGAGTCAGCGTCAATGCGATCGCGCGCGCGAACCGGGTCGACCCGCAACGGTTCATCATTGCCGGAGCGCGGCTCCGCATTCCGGGCGCCGCCGCGAGCATGGCGATGACCCAGCCGTTCGCAGTGCGCGCGGCTCTCGACTACTGGTCGGGCAGGTACGGAGTCGACGCCCGTCTCGTCCGCGCAGTTGCCTGGTTCGAGTCGGGGTACAACAACACCCTCATTTCGAAGGCGGGCGCGCAAGGCGTCATGCAAGTCACCCCAGCGACATGGGACTACGTCGAGGTCGTACTCGTCGGCCGGAAGATCCCCCATACCCTGAGCGGCAACGTCCAGGTGGGCGTTGCCTATCTGCGCCAGCTCCTACGCGAGTTCGGCGGCGATACCCGGCTCGCGCTCGCCGGCTATGTGCAGGGACCGCGGTCCGTTCGCACGCGCGGGCTCGTCCTCGAGACGAAGCATTATGTCGCCGGCGTGTTGGCGCTGAGCCGCCGGATCTAGTCAATCATCGGGTTTCGTCGTACGCTTGTCGACTATTGGAGAGCAGCCAGGAGAATCGACGACGGTGATTGCCGGCGAGATAACGAGGCGCATTCTGGCCACCTACGAGGCCGGTGAGCCGATCACCATGTGCGCCTGGTGCCGGCGGGTGGAGCTCGACGGCGAGTGGGTCCTGCCGCCGCAAGCAGCGCTGGCCGCAATCGAGGCGGAGTACACGCTGTCGCACTCGATTTGCCCCGAATGTGTCGCCGAGCGCCAGCCCAACGCATCGTGACGCCGCTGCGTTAGCGCACTTCGGGCTGCTCGGCTCCGGCGATAACCGACTCGGCTGCGTCGACGAGCACGCTCTGCCTGCGGCGGGCGTAGTCGCGAAGCATCTGGAACGCCTTTTCCTCGTCGACTGCATGGCGCTCCATCAAGATCCCCTTGGCGCGCTCCGTGAGCGAACGGCGCTTGAACGCTGTCTCCAGGTCGCGGAACTCGGCGAAGCGCCGCAGGACGATCTCGATCGAGTTCTGCCACTCGTGCGGTCTGGCGTCGGTGATGTAGGCAAAGATGCCGCGCCTGGCGGCCTCGATCACGAATTCAGGGTTCGGCTCGTGGATGAGCGCGACCACCGGGCAAGCGGCTTCGTGGACGATCTGCTCGATCAGCTCGAGCGCATGCTGCGAGCTCTCGCCGAGCCCGACGAATGCGACATCGGGCTGGTCACGCGCCGTGACCGCTCCAACTTCGGCAACGTCGATCTGGGGTGCCATCACGTCATGCCCGAGATTGGCGACGAGGTCCACGACCTCCGCCAAGCGATCCTGGCGCTGGTTGGCGACGAGCACACGCAGACGCTTCACATCTAACCCTCTGCGGTCGAACTGACGGGCGAAAAAAGAATAGCGCGGTCGGCGATCCGTCTCTAGGTCCCGCAGGTCGACGTACACCGTCTCGCCTCTGAACAGGCGCTGCTCCTGATCCCACGGGAAGAAGATGACGACGTAGAACTCGACCGGCTCACCGGTCGCCGGCCAGTCGAGCCAGTCACCCTGGTGAGTGCCCGTCACGCGGGCCCGTTCGCAGACACCCTGCGGGCCGATCACGATCTCCGTCAGCTCGAAGTGGATGTCCGGGAACGCACCGAGAAGCCCGGCGTAGAAGCGGGCCGCGCCTTCGTGGCCCTCCCAGACATGGCCTGACTCGGGCAGCTCGTAGACGCAATCCGGGGTCAGCGTCGAGATGAGGCCGGGCAGGTCGCGCTCGTCCTCGGCGATCGAGTGCTTTTTCCAGAGCTCGCGGATCTCGTGGTACTCGGCGGTGTCGAGGTCCCGCTGCAGGTGTTCACGCACGTTCTCCCTACTCATTGCGACCAGCTTATTCGCGTCGCGGTACGCTCGGCCCGGCATGGCCAGCAGCGATCTGCTCCAGCGCCTCTCGACCGAAGCGCTCACCGGCTCGTGGCTCGCTCAGCGGCTCGCGATCGAGCCGAGGCTGATCGAGGCCATGCGCCGCTCCGGAGAGCTGATTGGCGTCCGCCCGCCTGGGTCGTGGGAGCATTACTACCCGGTCTGGCAGTTCGACGAGGACTGGCGCCCCCTGCCGGCCGTTCAGCGCGTGACGCGTGCTGCGCGCGAGCGTGGGCTCAGCGACAATCGCCTGTACGAGGTCCTGTCCCACCGCCTCGGCCTCGGTGGCGAAAAGCGCCTCGCTTCGGCGCTGCGGGTGGATAACGGCGAGCGGGTCGTGGCCGCCGTCCGCGCCGCGGACAACTAGCTAGCCGTCCTCCCGGCGGCGACCCGCCGCGAGCTCTTGGAGCACGGACGGATCGAGCTCGCCGGACGAGATGGAGACCACTTTCACCGGCGTGACTGCGCGGAGGGTCGCCGTGCGCACGCCACCTTCGAGCACCGCCCGCTCACCCAGGACTGCGCCAGGCCCGATCTCGGCGACCGTCTCGCCGTCCACCTCTGCCGCCAGCACTCCGTCCAGGAGCAGGTAGAGCTCGTCACTCTCCTCGCCCTGCTCGACGAGCTCTTCGTCCACCTCGAGGGTTCGAGGCTTCGAGGACAAGCCGCTCCGCATGATCGACGGCGAGATCTCCCGCTCGAGGGCCGTCTCGACGGCGGTCACGAATGGCTCCGAATCGTCCTTGCCCCAGGGAGTGTTCTCGCCGAAAGCTTTGCGGTACCACTCCTTGAAGTCGATGAGGCCGCTCTTCTCGACCAGCTTCCCCTCCCGGTAGACCCAGTGGCGAGGAAACGTGCTGGCGCCTTTGAGCTCGTGCTCGGACGAGCCGTCGGCGTAGAGCGTGAGCGTGAGCGTCGTCCACGCCAGCGCTGAGGAGATCTGGAAGAAGGGCTTACCGTGCACGTGTCGTGGAGCCGGCATGCCCGTGCGACCGCCGGCCGTCTGGGTGAAGCGCACCCAGTCGTCGCCGACCTCCGGCTCGGGCTGGAGGGTCGGCATCGCGACCGCCGGGACGCTGACCTCGCGCGGGCCGAGCTTGACCTTCGTGACGCCGAGATGGCCGCCGCCGAGGTAACCGTAGTCCACGATCTTGCCGTCCTCGACCTCGATGAACGCGTGCAGCTCGTTCGCTTCGCGGAAGGCGTCCGCCTCGGTCATGGCCTCGAGGTCATCGATGACCTCGGGCGGCGGCTCGTCGTAGTGGGCGACGCCCATCGAGAACGGAATCTTGGGCAACCCCTCGACGGCTTCCGACGGGATCCACGAGATGGCTGTGACGGACGACTCGAACCGCATGGTCTCTCCCTCCCTCGCTGTGGACGCGAAGGCTAGATCACCAGCGTTTGGGGTGCCGCTGGGCCCGTCCGAACCGGCGTCTCGCCTTCCGCTCGTCGGCCTGCAGCCGTTTGTCCTGCTTGATCGCGAGGGCCCGGAGCTCTCGCTGCAGCTTCGTGTAGCTCGCGTAGCGCTCACGCTCGAGCGAGCCGTCGACGAGCGCGCTCTGGACCGCACACCCGGGCTCGCCGTCGTGCGAGCAATCGTTGAAGCGGCACTCGGCAGCCAACGACTCGACATCGTCGAAGGTCGTGCCGAAGCCCTCGTTACGTCCCAGAGCTGCAGCTCGCGAATGCCCGGCGTGTCGAGCAGGAGTCCTCCGCCGGGCAGCTGGACCAGCTCGCGGGTCGTAGTCGTGTGCCGGCCGCGCCCGTCGTTGCGAACTTCGGCGACCGCCTGCACCTCCTCGCCGCGCAGGCGGTTGATGAGCGTCGACTTCCCCACTCCGGAGGAGCCGAGCAGAGCAACCGTGCGATTGCCGGTGAGATACGCAGGGAGCTCGTCGACTCCCTCGCCGGTCAGCCCGCTGGCTACGTGGACGGGAACGCCGATCGCCACGCCCGCCACCGAGGCCAGCGCAGAATCCACGTCGTCGCAGAGGTCAGCCTTGGAGAGGACGACGACCGGCTCGGCGCCGGAGTTCCACACGGTCGCCAGATAGCGCTCGAGGCGACGGGGATTGAGATCGCCGTCGAGGCCGGCGACCAGGAAGACGACGTCGATGTTCGCGCCGAGCACCTGTTCCTCGGTCGCCAGCCATGCCGCCTTCCTCGAGATCGAGGTCCTGCGCGGGAGGACAGCGTGGATGGTCGCGCCGGATCCATCCTCGTGAGCCCGGATGGCGACCCAGTCGCCGGCCACCGGCAATCCACCGGGACCCGTCTCGTGGTGGAGCCGCCCGGTCGGCTCCGCGGACAGCTCTCCCGTCTCGGCGCAGACGACATAGGCGCCACGATGTTGGACCGCGACGCGTGCGGGTACGAATCCGTCACCCGCATACGGGGCGAAGGCCTCTTCGAAATGTGCGCTCCAGCCGAGCGCTTCCAACGATGGTGCGGACAAGCGGTGACCTCCTCGGTCGACGAAAGCGGGGGCACGAGAAGTGCACGGCCCGCGCCGAGGAGCTAGCCCACAGGGTCTAGCCGGCGCGCACCGTGCGACGGGCGGCAATGCGAAGATCAGTCATCTCTGCGGCCTCCTTCCGTCGACGGTGGACGCTCTTAGGGTAGGTGAAGCCTCGGCCGGCAGCAAGCCGTGCCTCTAGAATTGGGCCGGAGAGAGGCTTTAAGGAGGGACGCCCCCCTCCGGCCGTCTTGGAGAAGGCAAGCCGGCAGAGGAGAGCTAGGCTCGCCGACCGGCATCCGGGAATAGGCAAGACAGCGCCAAGCGGATTGCGGCCGAGAAAGATTTAACGTAGGCCCATGGCCAACGAGAGCAAGGAGGAGCGCCTGGACCGGGAGCTGATCGAGCTCCTGAACGAGCTCCGCGTGGCTCTGCCGGGCGTGCAGGTGCTCTTCGCGTTCCTGCTCGGCGTCCCCTTCACCCAGCGCTTCGCCGAGGCGACCGAGCTCCAGCAGGACGTCTACTTCTTCACGTTCCTCTGCACGGCCGTCGCCACGGCGCTGCTCATCGCGCCCTCGGCCTACCACCGCCTGACGTGGCGGCAGGGCGACAAGGAGCACCTCCTCGTCGTCTCGAACGGGCTGACGATCGCCGGAACGTTCTTCCTCGCCGTCGCGATCTCGAGCACCGTCTTCGTCGTCACCGACCTGCTCTTCTCGACGACGGCCGCCGCCCTAACGGCAGCGGCGACGGCCGCCTTCTACGCCTTGTTCTGGTACGTGCTGCCGATCACGCGGCGGCTACGCGACACCAAGAAAGGGTGTTAGCTCTTCACCGGCGCCGGGGTGCCCGGCGTGTGGAGGAGGTTCTCCACTTCCTGGACGCCCTGCACGTTCCGTGTCTTCTGCTCGAGGTCGCGAATCAACGCCGGCTCCTCGACCTGGCCGCGAAGGACGACGACACCGTTCTCGGCATTGACGTTGATCTGGCCCTTCGGCACTTCGGCGTCGCGGAAGATCTCGGTCTCGACCTTGCGCGCGAGCGTGACGTCGTCGGGCTGCGGCTTGTCCGCGTCCTTGAGGTCCTTGACCTTCTGCTTGACGTCGAAGGCCTGCGACTTGGCGATGCGGCCAAGGCGCCCCGGGTGGCCGACCTTCTTCCTGAAGAAGTAGACGAGCACAGCCCCGAAGGCCGCGAATTTGAGAAAACGAAGCATGGAGAACCCCTTTTCAGTTCGATTGTTTGCGGTACCTCACGCCTACCCGATCGAGACCAGGCGAAACAGCCCCAACCACACGAACGTCAGGGAAGTCCCGAGGGCCCAGGAGGCGTGCCCTTAGGTCGCCGGAAGCCTGCTTCCGGCGAGTCCACGCGCGGAGCGCGGGGACTAGTCTCCCCAGTCGAAGTCGCGGGAGCGACCCCAGAGCGTGTCTTCGTCGGTCGGCTGCTCAGGCTCCGCAACGGCCAGGCTGACGGGCTCGGACGGCAGCGATTCCTCGCCGTCCATGGTCTCTTCGATTCGGGCTTGCTCCTCGCTCTTGAACAGGGGGTGATTGTCGAATGGATCCTCGGCCTTGTAGCGATCGATCGGCAGGTCGGGCTCGATCTCCGAGTTCTTGCGCTTGAGCTCGAGGTGATCCTGGATGACGTCGGCGAAGAGCGAAGGTGTCTCTATTGGCACTGATCCTCCCTCGCTGGGAATGTCGTCGTAGATGGTCAAGCGGCGGATTGTAACGGGCTTGTGCGCTAGCCCGAAACGCGAGCGGCCTCGAGGGACGGGCCCCCGGCAGACTCGACGCGGTTCTTCCCGCGCCGTTTCGCGGCGTACAGAGCGGAATCCGCCAGAGCAAGCAGGTCGTTCGCAGTGCCGGATCCGCCCCATTCGGCGACACCGAAACTGGCCGTCATCGTGATCCGGTCGCCGGCGGCCGAGTAGATGATCCGTTCGGCGAGCGCCCTTCGCATCCGCTCGGCGAGGGTGATGCCGCCCTGGACGTCCGTCCCGGGGAGCAAGACCGCGAACTCCTCGCCTCCCCAGCGTGCCGCGAGATCGATCTCGCGCAGACAGCCCTTGAGCGTCTTGGCGAACTCGCGCAGCACCTCGTCGCCCGCGGGATGCCCATGCGCGTCGTTGACCCTCTTGAAGTCGTCGAGGTCGGCCAGCACCAGGGTGACCGGCTCCCCGAAGCGGTCGGCGCGCGAAAGCTCCTTCGCCAGCGCGGCCTCGTAGAGTCGTCGGTTGGCGAGCCCGGTCAGCCCGTCGACGAGCGCCTGCCGCTGAACGGTCCGGTGGAGCCGCGCGTTCTCGAGCGCGATGACGCCGTGCCCGACGAGCCAGTTTGGCCGTCTCGCGATCGTCGGCGTGAACTCGTCGGCTCGACAGGATCAGCGTGCCGAAGTTCTCCCGCCCTGCAGTCAGCGCAAGCTCGAGGCGCTCGGCACCCTCGGCGGGGTCGCCCTTGCGGATGATCTCGCCCGCCTCGGCCACGAGCAGCCGCCCGTGGCGCCCGTCGTCGACGGCGGTGTCGACGAGGGTACGGAGCAGCCCGTCCACTCGTGCGTCGCCGCGAGCGCTTCGCCGAAACGCATGTCGCCTCGCGCACCCGCCGACGCTCCTCGTCCAGCTCGGTCATCCGGGCCTCGAGCTGGTCGGCCATCTCGTTGAAGGCGCGGCCGAGCCGTGCGAACTCATCGCGGCCCTTGACGACGGCACGCGCCCGTCGAGGCGGCCCTGCGCGATCTCTCGGGCGGCCGAGACGAGCCGGCCGAGCGTGCGAACGATGGCGCGACCTTCGAAGTAGGCGAGGAGGATCAGGAGCAGGGCCAGACGAGCATCGGCAGCTCGAGCCGGCGGGCGATGGTGCCGGCGGACTGATCGATCGCGCCCGGCGCCGCGAGGAGGACGAGACGCGCGCCACGCGGCGCAGGCAGCGCTTCCGAGGCAAGGGCCCGGAACCGATCGGCCTTCGAGCTTCACGGTGCTGGGTTGGCCGGTCGAGATGCTCAGATGGGCGCCGCCGATCCCGTCGCCGGCGAGGACGCGCCCGTCGCTGAGGACGGCCAGCCGCTGCTCGGCGTCGAGGCCGGCCTGGCCCTTGAGCCGGCGCACGAGCCGGCGATCGACCGGAACCGCGGCAACGACCCCGCCGAGAACTCGCCGCTCAGCGCCGACGACGGCCACCGGTCGGGCGGCGGCGCGCGTCGGCGTCCGACCGCGCGCACCCTGCGTCCGGCACGGGCCTCGACGCGCAGGTTGCCGGCGAGCGACGCGCGCACGCTGACCACGGTCGCGCGCTGCCAGCGCTCGCTGAACGCTCGATCTGCGGGCGAGTCTGCGCGCGGTGAGCTCGGCCCCGTCGAGCTCCTCACCGTAGGCGGCGAGGGATGGAGCGCAGCGCCGGCCTCCGAGCACCGCGTCGGACGCGGCGCGTCTCGCTGCGCTTCGACAGGGCGCGAAGCCCCTGGAGAACCGCCAGCCACGGCAGCAGCGCGATCAGCGCGAAGTACGCGGCGAGCCTGAGCTTTGAAACTCTCCACCGGCCTCCTTTAGCATTCCCTCGGAGCGGCCGATACGTCCTGTGCACACGTTTGTCGGCTAAAGAGGGGGAAATCATGAGGCCAACCGTGGACTTATATCGAGTGGCCTGCTGGGGTCGTAGCGGCCTCGGATCCTCGCGATGCCCGCGCGCAGTTGCAGGACACCGCTGATGCAGCCAGTCCGCCGGCCTCATGGCTGCCTGCGCCCGTCCGACCGCTCGGTCGTGCACGCCCCGCCGATTCCCTCCGCGGCGCGTGCAAGTGCGTCGCTCTGCCCGTGGCGAAGCCCCCTAAGCCGTCCTCGCGCCCCGCCCCCGTCCGCGATCGCAGTGTTGGTCTCTTTGCCGGTCTCCCTCGCCGCCCCCCCCCGCCTGCGCCGCCGGCTGCCCCACCGCCGCCTCCTCCCGCTCGTCCGCGCCCAGCGCGCCCAACGCCGCCACCGCCTGCGCCTCAGCCGGCTCCGCCACCGGCCGAGCCGGCTCCGCCACCGACCCCTGCACCCGCCCTGCCGCCACCTCCCGCCGCCCGCCGCACCGCCCGCTGCCCTCCCCCGCGCCCCCGCGCCGCCGCCCGCGCTGCTGCAGGTCGACCGACGAGGACGCGCACGCTCACAAGGCCAAGAAGGACAAGAAAGACAAGAAAGACAAGAAGGACAAGAAAGGGGGAACAAAGAAAGAGACAAAGACGGAGGCCCCACCTACCCGCCACGACGGCGAACGCCATGACCCCCGACGGCGCGGGAGCACCCCACGACTGAGACCCATGTGGCACGATGCGGCGGTCACTCCGCTCTCCCGCCGTTTCTCCGCCGCATGGGCCCTGTCGGCCTCTCCCTGACCGCGTACGACATCTGGCGGCGATTCCCGCCGCAGCACCGCCGGGCATCGTCCGCGAGGCGCGCAAGCACGGCCCGCGCCTGGCCAGGCGGCGCGCGCCCGCGGCCCAAACTCTGGCGCCAGCTCCGGCTCCGCAGCGGCCCCCTGACTAGCGCCAGCGTCTCGCGGACGATCCGGTCCTGCTCGCGCAGGTGCGCGGTGGGATAGCCCTCGCTCGGGCTGGCCCGCCAGGGCCGCCCGACGTACCGCACGGCAGCTCGCCGACAGCCTCCTCGAGCCGGTGGCGGATCGCGCGGTAGGCGCCCATGTTCTGCGGCTCCTCCTGCGCCCACACGACCTCGTCGAGCGCTGGGTACGGCGACGAGCCTCGCGGCGCGCTCGACAGGGAACGGATAGAGCTGCTCGATCCGCGCGACTGCGACCTCCGTGGCCGGCGCGCGCCTCGTGGCCGACGATGTCGTAGTAGACCTTGCCCGAGGTGAGCACGAGCCGCCGCACCCGCTCGCGGTCGACGTCCGGGTCCTCGAGCACGGGCCGGAACGAGCCCTCGGCCAGGTCGCCCAGGGTCGAGGTGGCCTCCTTCAGCCGCAGCAGCCCCTTCGGCGTCATCACGATCAGCGGCCGGGCGGAGGGGTCGAGCGCCTGCCGGCGCAGCAGGTGGAAGAACTGCGCTGCCGTGGTCGCGTTGACGATGCGGATGTTCTCCTGCGCGGCGAGCTGGAGGAAGCGCTCGAGCCGGGCGCTCGAGTGCTCCGGGCCCGTTGCCCTCGTAGCCGTGCGGCAGCAGCAGCGTCAGCCGCGAGGTCTGCTGCCACTTCGAGAGGCCGGAGACGAGGAACTGGTCGATCGACGATCTGCGCGCCGTTGACGAAGTCGCCGAACTGCGCCTCCCAGAGGACGAGCGTCTCGTGCGCCGCGACCGAGTAGCCGTACTCGAAGCCGAGCGCGGCGAACTCCGAGAGCGGCGAGTTGTGGACCTCGAAGGACGCGTCGGCCTCGGCGAGGTGCTTGATCGGCGCATACGGCTCGCCGCTCTCCGGCGTCGTGCAGGACGAGGTGCCGGTGCGAGAACGTGCCTCGCTCGGTGTCCTGGCCGGTCAGGCGGATCGGGATCCCCTCCACGAGCAGGCTCGCGAAGGCGAGCGCCTCGGCGTGACCCCAGTCGATGCCGCCCGAGTCGAGCGCCTCCGCGCGGCGCTCGAGCTGGCTTGGCGAGCTTGGGATTGACGGTGAAGCCGTCGGGACGCGCCGCAGCTCCTCGTCCAGCTCGCGCAGCTCGCTCCGTCGGGACCGCGGTGACGACACGCGCGTCCGCCGCGCGGGCATCCGGTCGCCGCCCGGCGGCCGCGGGCGGCCGAAGGTCGCCTTCAGCCGCTCGTGGGCCGCGCGGAGCCGCGTCTGCTGCTCGGCGCGAAGCCGCTCCGCCTCCTCCCGCGAGACCGCCCCCTCGGCGACCAGCGCCTCGCGAACTGCTCGCGCACTGTCGGCTGCCGGCGATCCGCGCGGCCATCAGCGGCTGCGTGTACGCGGCTCGTCCCCCTCGTTGTGGCCGTGGCGGCGGTAGCCGACGAGGTCGACGACGACGTCGTGGCCGAAGCGGCGGCGGAAGGCGAGCGCGAGACGGATCGCCGCGATCGCCGCCTCGGGGTCGTCGGCGTTGACGTGGATGATCGGGACGTCGAAGCCCTTGGCGAGGTCGCTCGAGTAGCGGGTCGAGCGCCCCTCGGCCGGGTCGGTCGTGAAGCCGACCTGGTTGTTGGCGATCAGGTGGAGCGTGCCGCCGGTCGTGTAGCCGATGAGGCCCTGGAGGTTGAGCGTCTCGGCGACGACGCCCTGGCCGGGGAAGGAGGCGTCGCCGTGGATCAGCACCGGCAGGCGACGCTCGGGTCGTGCGGGGCCTGCCCGGGCTGCGCGGTCGGTCTGCTCGGCGCGCGTGATCCCCTCGACGACGGGATCGACGGCCTCGAGGTGGCTCGGGTTGGCGGCGAGGTAGACCGTGATCTCGCCGGCGGTCGTCGCGGCGGCGCCCGCCGCGCCGAGGTGGTACTTCACGTCGCCGCTGCCGCCCTCGGGTCGGCGCTGACGGCCTCGATCGTCCGCTCGCCCTCGAACTCGCGCAGGATCTCCTCGTACGGCCGCCCGATCATGTGCGCGAGGACGTTGAGGCGGCCGCGGTGGGCCATCCCGATCACGACCTCGTGCGCGCCGGCCTCCGCGGCGAGCTCGATCGTCTCGTCGAGCATCGGCACCATCACGTCGAGCCCCTCGATCGAGAACTGCTTCTGCCCGAGGAAGGCGCGGCGCAGGTAGTGCTCGAAGCCTTCGACCTCGGTCAGCCGGGCGAGCAGCCGCTTCTTCTCGTCGTCGGTCAGCGGCGCCGGTAGCGGCCCGACTCGATCGCCTGGCGCAGCCAGACGCGCTCCTCGTGATCGGAGATGTGCTCGATCTCGTACGCGATCGTCCCGCAGTAGATCTCCTGGAGCCGCGGCAGGACGTCGGCCAGCGTCTCGCCCTCCATGCGCACCCGGAGGACCGACGCCGGGATCCGCGCTTGCAGCTCGGGCGTGAGCTGCGGCACGAGCAGCTCGGGCTCGAGCGCAGGGTCGCCGACCGGCTCCGAGCCGAGCGGATCGAGGTGGGCGGCGAGATGCCCGTGCGTGCGGTGGGCCTTGATCAGCGACGCCGCTGCGGCCACGGCGCCGAGCAGCTCGTGGTCGACGGCCTCGGGCGCCGCTGCCGGAGCGGGCTCGGGCGGCGGTGCCGGCTCCTCTGCCGGCGGGGCGGGCGCTAGTGGCGTCACACCATCGCCGTCGGCCCGCAGCGTCTCCAGAAGGCGCGCAAGACCGGGAGCGACTGCAGCAGCTCGGGGTCGCCGCTCTCGAACACCGCGCGCCACTCGGCCGGAACGGCCTCGGGGTTCTCGAGGTACTCCTCGAAGAGGCCACGGGCGTAGCCGACGTTCATCCCATCGACGTCGTGCACGCTCATCAGGTTCTTTGTACCAGCGGAAGCCCCTCTAGAAGAGTGGCTTGCCGGTCAAGACGGCGACGATCATCCCCGCCAGCCAGGCGACAGCGCCGACCCCAACCGCGAATGCCGCCAGACGCGCATGGCGCCCCCTGGTCAAGCCGACGGCGATGAACGCGATCACGAGCGCGAACGGCACCAGCCGAACGGGCCGGTGAACGATGGCCACAGCGCTCAGCGCGATGGAGGCGGCCGCGAGGAAGCCGCCGACGGCCTCGGCTGCGTTCGTCCGCTCGACGGGGACCCGCTCGTCGTCGTACGCGCTCACGGCAGCGTGGCCGCCGTCCGCGTCGTGCGGGCGTAGCTGCGCACCGGCCGTCCGTGCGGGCCGGGACGGCGGGGCCTGGGCCCACGTCGCCACGGCGTCGGATCTGCAGGCTCGATCGGCTCGACCGGGACCACCGCCGGCTCGAGCGGCTTCGGCTCCGCCCTGATCGCCCACCAGCAGACCAGCCCCAGGTACAGCATCGGGAGCTTCAGCACGAGCATCATGAAGACGAGCTCGACCAAGGCCGCTCAAGTCTAACCGCGCCGGTTCTCCTTGACCTGCAAACGGAAGACGTCGGGCCGGTGGTAGTGGCCCGCTGGATCGAAGCGCTGTCGCTCCTCGAAGAGGCGCGCCGGCTCGAGGTCCGCGTAGAGGATCCCCTCCTCGTCGTAGAGCGGGCCGGCGAGGTACGAGCCGTCGGGCCCGAGGATCGCGCTGCCTCCGCGGCCGAGGACGTCGAGCCCCTCGAGTGCGTGTCGGAGCGGAAAATCGTCCGGGTAGGCGGAGGCGCGCTGGAAGTGGCTGGGCGAGACGACGAACGCGCGGGCCTCCCGGGCGATGTGGACGAGGGTCGCCTGCCACGCGTCGCCGTCGTCGGCCGTCGAGGCGACGTAGATCTCGACTCCGGACTCGTACAGCGAGAACCGCGCCAGCGGCATGTAGTTCTCCCAGCAGATCAGCCCGCCGATGCGGCCGACTCCGGTCTGGATCGCCCGCAGCCCGCCGCCGTCGCCTGGGCCCCAGACGAGGCGCTCGTGGTTGGTCGGCACGAGCTTCCGGTGCTTGAGCGCGAGGCTCCCGTCGGGCCCGTGGTACAGGAGCGTGTTGTAGAGAGTGCCGGGGCGCTCGGGATCGATCTCGGTGACACCCGTGACGAGCCACACGCCGTGCGCCTTCGCGGTTGCGCCGAGGCGGTCAGCGGCAGGGCCCGGCACAGCTACGGCCTCCTCCGCAATGCGGGCGAATGCCGCCTTCGACCGCGCGTCGGCCCAGCCGGCGAAGTGCTTCGCCCAGGTCGAGGACGGATAGACCGGGATGAAGGCTTCGGGGAAGACGACGAGCTCGGCGCCCTCGCCGGCAGCCTCGGCGGTCAGCCGCTCGAGCTTGTCCAGCGTGGCGTCGCGGTCGAGGACGACGGGCTCGGCCTGGACGCAGGCGGCTTTGACCGCGCGCTCCATGCGAACGATTCTACGGCCGAGCCGTGCCTGGCCGTGCCAGGCACCGGTGGCTAGCGGACGCGAATGGACATGCCGCCGGCTGCGAAGCCGGCCTTCGTCGCCCTGAAGGTGAGGCGGCCCTTCTTCATGGGGCGGAGCCTGAACGTGACGCGACCGAAGCGGTTCGTGCGGGCGCTGCGGGCGCGAATGCCGGCCCCGGAGACTCGTACGGTGGCGGAGCGGACAGCGCGACGGGCCGGGTCGGAGACGGTGATGGTCAGGCGCCTGAACTGTCGCCGGCGCGGCTGTCCGGTCAGGGCCACCCGTAGGCGCTGCGCGATGTTGATCTTCTGCGGCGGAGCGAATTCGCCGACGTTGCGGTTCTCGTCCATTGCTGCCACGCGCCAGAAGAGGTTGCCGCCGTTGACGTAGTTGTAGTGCATGAGGAGTGGCGCGTAGCTCGTGTTGTCGGTGGTCACGTCCTCGATGAGGGTGCTGAAGTCCTGGCGGGGCGAGACCTGGACGCGGAAGTTCTTGGCGCCGAGCTTCCAGCCCCACGAGAGCAGCAGGTGGTTGCCCGAGAGGCTCGTCCGCACGTTGGCGGGCTCGCTGAGCGTCCTCGTGAAGGGGGTGAACCCCGACCAGGGGCCGGTGGCGTAGCCGCTCGTCTTCGGGAACTCGGCGCGAACGCGCCAGCGCCAGATGCCCGGGCCGAAGAGGTAGGCGAACGCAGCGGCGCGCAGGCGTACGTTCGGCCATTCCTTGTGCGAGCCGTCGTGGCCGTCCATCGCGAAGGTGTAGCCCGATGCGCCTTCGACGTGCGACCACATCCACACGGGGGTGAAGTCGCCGCTCGTGGCGTTGTCGGACGCCGGGACCGGCGTGGGCAGCCGGCGCTGGAACTGTGCGCACGGGCGACCACGTGAGGCCGATCAGGTTCTCGTCGTCGGCGCGAACCCGCCAGTAGAGGTTCGTGTCGGCAGGGTGCGTGGTGAAGGGCGTGTACGAGGTCGAGGCGGTCGTCACGTCCTCGAGCAGGGCGGCGAACGTGGGCTCCTGCGCGACCTGGAAGCGGTAACGGCGGGCGCCCTCGACCGAGGTCCACCGGAACACCGGCTGCTCGGTCATCAGTGCACCGTCGGCAGGCGAGAGCTGCGAGGGCGGCGTCGACTGCTTCTGGAAGTTGGCCGCTGCTGCCCATGAGCGGGTCACCCACGGCGCCGCTCCCATTCAGGTTCGTGGCAGGCAGAACGACCCAGTAGTAGAGCGTCGTCTCGTCCGAGTAGGTCGTCGGCCGAATCAGGTTGCGCGGGGAGTACGCGGGTAGCGCGTGAACGCGTAGTCGACGACGTTGCTGAACGACGGGTCCTTGGCGACGATGACGAAGTAGCTCTGGCGCCAGGCGAGCGGCCGCCAGGTAAATAACGGGGTCCGGGCGGTGAGTCGTGCCGCGCGCGACCTCGAGGTAGTCATTCGCGCCGAGATAGTTCGTGTTGCAGGACGGCGTACACGGCCCGCCCGGCGGGATCCCCGTCCACTGGAACGCGGCCGTCCGGTGCCGTCGTCGATGTACGAGAAGTCGCCGAAGACCTCCTGGAGGCGTCGTCTCGCTCGCCGCGCGCGCGAACGCGAGCGCAGTACTGCTGTTCAGGACGAGGGCGGGGCAGTCGGTAGGCGACCGTGATGCCGGGCCCGGATAGGGCTTGACCTTGTTCCACCCGCTTCCGAGAGGAGTCCAGGACGGCATGGAGGTCGTGACGCGCCACGAGCCGGGTCCCCCCACGCGCACGACGCCGAGGTAAGGACGCGATATCGACGAAGTAGCTCGAGGCGCCGGGCACTGGATCCCAGGCCAGCATCGGCACGTCTGGTCTGGTAGCCGGACGTCAGCCAGGTCGACATCTGTGCCCGGGATCGGCGAGGTGATCGCGCACGTGCAGGTTCTTGATGCTCGGGTCCGTCACCGGAGGCACCTTGTCGAACGTCTTCGTGAAGGACGGCCCGAGGTTCCAGACACCAGAGTTACCGGCAGCGTCGAGAGCGCGGACGCGCCAGTAGTAGGTGTTGTCGCGGTAGACGACCGTCGGGGCCAGGGACGTCGAGACCGTCAACTGCGCGCAGCAGACCTTCGAGCCCGGCGCGAAGTCCTGCGAGGAGTTGACCTCGACCTCGTACTTCGTGGCGCCGGGAACCGGAGCCCACGAGAACTGCGGGTCGAAGAACTCGGTCGCCGCGACGAGGTCGGTGACCACGGGGGTCGTGGTCGATGGCCAGGACCAGGTGAAGCTCCCCACGCTGGAGGCACCGCCGCGGTTCCCCTGGGCGTCGAGGGGCGTGACGCCCCAGTAGTACGTGCCCTGCGGCAGGAGGTTGAACAAGGGGACGTAGTTCGTTGCCCACGTCTCGACCGGCTTGCCGCCGTTCTCGACGAGGTTGGCGAGTGCGGGATCGCTGGCGAGGGAGAAGAGGTATTTCGAGGCGTACGGGACGGGCGACCAGTTGAGACGAGTCGGCGAGCTCGGGAAGGCGAACGGGAATCCCGGCGCGGGCGCCAGAGTGGTGGGAGCTCCGGTCCAGCTCTTGCGGAATGAGCGCGGCCCGGACCACGGCGAGGTGTCGCCGGCCTTGGTGGCGGAGCGTACTCGCCACCAGTACGTGCCGTTGGGCACGGTCTTCTTGACCGTGGCGCGCGTGTTCGCCGTCGAGAACTGACCTTCGCCGCGGCCGAGGACCGGGGCGTTGAAGTTCTGGTCGGCAGCGAGCTGGAACTCGTAGGTCGCGGCGCCCGCGACTGCGCTCCAGGCGAATGCGGGCAGCGCCTCGACGGTGGCGCCGGAGGCCGGCTCGAGCGGGGTCGGCGCCTTCAGCGCGGCCTGCGCGGGCGCGGCGGCAATGAGCGCGACCGTGCCGAGCGCGGCGACGAGGAGCTTGCGGAGATTTTTCGGGTCGGCAGCCATGGAGTTGGGAGTGAGTCGGGCCGCCGACTCGAACTCTCCATCGCGCTCTCGGCGCTCGCTGCCAATCCCTCGGCTGAGGGGAATCTGGGGAGCGCTAGCGCTTCTGCCGCTTGGGAGGGCCTAGCTTCGGCTCTGGATCGGGCTCCTTGCGCCGCTTGATCTGGCGCTTTACCTCGTCGAGGAAGCGCGACGTGTCGTCGCGGAAATCGTCGCTCAGGAACTCCCCCGGGGGTTTCTCGGTGGACTTCCCCTTCGATTTCTTTCGGCTTCCGGGCATCCTCTCCGCCACTTCGGGTCCGTGCTCGTCTGCGTAGACAGATGCGCGGACAACCCTCGGCTTGCGGCAAGGCCGAGTGTTTTTCTCGCTTTTAGCGAGGATGATTTCGGATGGAGCCAGTCGGGCTCGAACCGACGACCTCTGCCATGCCATGGCAGCGCTCTCCCAACTGAGCTATGGCCCCTTGGCTGTGTCCAAGTGTAGCCGCGAAGTCGAAATCATCAGCCCAGGTGATGCCTCGCCGCTGGTTGTTTCTCGCAGGGTGCAGCCGGAGGCGGACCTCGTTTCTCGAAAACTTCTCGATGGGAAGAAAGAAGCAGCGATCGAGCTCGTGGCAATACGCAGCGAAGGCATCGATCTCGTCTGCGGTATAGAGGCGCCGAACCAGCCCCTCCCTGGCGCGGCGATTGGAGTAGCAACGAACAACAACGACATCGACATCGACATCGCCGTACCGGGTCGCCCACTTGCATTGCACGCGGCACAGTTCCGGGCGGAGGTCGAAAATCAAGTCGTACCGCTCGTCACCGATGGGTCGGAAGACGCCGATGCCTAGCTTGATCGCCGCCAGCGCGATTGCCGTTTCGGCGATCGCTCCTTTCTGGTCCGTTGTCATTTCCGGCAACGTAGCAGGCGCATCGGCTGGGCCGTGTCTTGATTTGACACCCCGCGCTCGGGCTACACTGAAGCCAAGGAAAGGAACCAGCACCCTCTGAGCCCACTCGACCAAGCACGTCGCATCGCCGGCCTCGCCGAGGAGAAGCTGGCGCAGGACATCGTCATCCTGGACATGCGCCCTGTCTGCGCGTACACGGACTTCTTCGTCGTCTGCTCCGGCCAGAACCCGCGGCAGACGAAGGCGATCGTCGACGAGGTCCGGCACGGGCTCAAGCACGAGGAGAAGGTGCTCCCGCACGCCGTCGACGGTGAGCGCGAGGGCACCTGGATCGTGGCCGACTACACAGACGTCGTCCTGCACGTCTTCACGCCCGAGATGCGCGACTACTACCGCCTCGAGGAGCTCTGGGAAGACGTGCCCTCGATCGAGCACGCAGCCGGCTAGCTAGTTGTAGAGCCCGCGCTCGTCGATGATCCGCCTCACCGCGGGCGGCACGAGATCGTCGATCGGCTCGCCACGGGCGACGCGCTCGCGGATGTCCGTGCCCGAGATGTCCGGCGAGATCGAAATCGAACGTGACCGCGCCCTCGTAGCCGGAGCGGGCCCCGACGGCGAGCTGCACCCAGCGCAGGATCTCGTCCGGCTCCTTCCAGGTGGGAAACGCAGCCGCCTGGTCGGCGCCGACGATGAAGTAGGCGTCGCCGAAGCGGCCGCCGCGGACCGCGTCCACGGTGTACGGGTGCGGGTCGAGCACGACCTCCCCCAGGCCCTCGAACGCGGCCCCGGCCATGCGGAGCCTGTCTTCTGCGCTCGCAACGGCGTCCTCGTGGCCCGGGCGCTCCGCGACCAGAACGACGAGACGCTCGATGGGCAACTGCTCGAGCGCCGCCCGCGCGAGGGCGACGTGGCCGTTGTGCGGGGGATCGAACCGCCCGCCGAGGAGCCCGATCAACCGAGCTCCATGAGGTCGTCGCCGATCTCGATCTCTGCGCCGGGTCGCGCTCCGGCGGCGCGCAGGGCCGCCTCCAGCTCGGCCTGAGGCGGCGGCCGGCCGGCGACGCGGAACCCGCGGTCGGTGCGAAGGATCCGGAACGTTCGCCGCCCCTTTGCCTGCGGCCGGTAAACCAGGAAATCAGCGAGCCCGCCGGCTCGTGGCTCGGCCGTCGCCTCGCGAGGCGGGCAGAGCTGGAACAGAGCCCGCCTGAAGTCCTCGATGCCCACACCGGTCGCGCAGGACACGGCGAAGACGGCCTGGACACGCTCGTCGTCGATGTGAAACACGGGCGGCTCGGGCAACAGGTCGATCTTGTTCAGCACGACGACCTGCGGGCGCTCGTGAAGGCCCGCCCCGTACTCGCGAAGCTCGGTGTCGATGGCGGCGAAGGCCTCGTGCGGGTCGCCGGCTGCGACGTCGATCACGTGCACGAGCAACTGAGCACGCTCGAGATGGGCGAGAAACTCGTGCCCGAGCCCGATTCCCTGGCTTGCACCCTCGATCAGTCCCGGCACGTCGGCGACGACCAGCTGCGTCCCGTCAGGAGCGTCCACCGTCCCGAGAACCGGGGCCAGCGTCGTGAACGGGTACTCGGCGACCTTCGGCTTCGCGTTCGAGATGCGGCGAATCAGCGACGACTTGCCGGCATTCGGCAAGCCGACGAGCGCGGCATCGGCGAGCAGCTTGAGCCGCAGCTCGAGGACGGCCTCCTCCCCAGGCAGCCCGACCTCGGCGAACCGCGGCGCCTGTCGGGTCGGCGAGGCGAAGCGCTTGTTCCCCCGCCCGCCGGCACCGCCACGGGCCACCAGGACCCGGGCTCCAGGGCTCGCCAGGTCGGCGACGAGCTGTTCGTCGCCGTCGAACACCTGAGTCCCCGCCGGGACGCGGAGCTCGACGTGGTCGCCTGCCGCGCCGTGCTTGTTGTTGCTCTTGCCCGGACCACCCCGCCCGCCTTTGAACTGCTTGCGGCCGCGGAACGAGGAGAGATCGCGGAGAGCCGCGTCGCTGATGAGCTCGACATCGCCGCCCGGTCCGCCGTCGCCCCCGTCCGGGCCCCCTTTGGGCACGAACTTCTCGCGGCGGAAGCTGAGCCCGCCGTCGCCCCCACGCCCGGCCTGCACTTCGATGCGGGCCCGGTCTTGAAACACGGGGCTACTTCTCGGTGTTGGGCACGACGGCGACCAAACGGCGCGCGCCGCTCGCCTGGAACGCGACCTTGCCGTCCTGCTTGGCGAAGATCGTGTCGTCGCGACCGATGCCGGCGCCCGGCCCCGGCCGGAAGCGTGTGCCGCGCTGGCGAACGAGGATCATCCCCGCCGTCACCTGCTGGCCGTCGAACATCTTCACGCCAAGGCGCTGCGCATGCGAGTCGCGGCCGTTGCGCGAGGAGCCGAGTCCCTTTTTGTGTGCCATGTCTAACTCGCTTTCTTGGCCGGAGCCTTCTTGGCGGCCGGCTTCTTCGTCGTCGTCGTTGCCCGCTTCGGCGCTGCTGTCTTCTTCTCCTCGGCCTTCGGCTTCGCCGCGGTGGAGCTCTTGCCGCCGATCGTCTCGATCTCGATCTCCGACAGCTTGCTGCGATGACCGGTGTGCCGCCTGTACCCCGTGCGCTTGCGGTACTTGCCGATCTTGATCTTCTGGCCGAGGGTGTGTCCCACGATCCGAGCCGTCACCGTCGTCCCCTTGGGACTGAAGTCGGCCTTGCCCTCCCCGCCGAGGAAGAGGATGTCGGGCTGGAACGTCTTGCCCTCGTCCTGCTTGAGCCGGTCCACGAGCAACCGGTCGCCCTCCTGGACGCGGTACTGCTTGCCTCCCAGTGAGATGATCGCGTAACCGGCCATAGAAACCGCGGGCCTCGCCCGCGGACGAAGCAGTGTACCTAGCTCTCGGCTTTCGGCGTTGGCGGCGCACCGGTCGCAGCCGCAGGCTTCTTGCGCCGGTTACGGCCGCCGCGAGAGCCGCGGCGCGTCTTCTTCTTCTTGGCCGGTTGCTCTCCGTCCGTCGAGGCTGCCTTCTCGGGAGCTGCCGCCTCGCCGCCGTTTTCCCGACCGAGCGTCTCATCCGGCACATGGATCGTGGCCACGGCCGCTACCTCTGGCTCGCCCTCGCCGTTCGTGGCTGCCGCGGTCGCACCCGCGGGCTTGCGGCGGCGGTTGCGCCCACCGCGCGTCCCGCGGCGCGTCTTCTTCTTCGGCTTCTCCTCCGTGGACGCATCCGCGGCCGGAGCCGTTGGAGCGGCCTCCTCGGCCTCGGCCACAGCCTCAACCTCAACCTCGGCCTTGGCCTTGGCCTCAGGCTCCGACTCCGGTGCTGGCTCGGCCGCGACCTCGCTGGCCGCCTTTGCGACCGGCTCATCCGTCTCGGCCTTCTTGCGCCGCGGCGCCCGCGTGGGCTTCTCGGCCTCGGACTCGGCCGTGATCGGCCCGTCGGCACCCGCCTTGGCGGGCGTGACGAGCGACGCATAGGCCACCCCGTCGAGCACGCGGTCGACCCGAACCTTGGCCTTCTTCCCGACGAGCTTCGCGGCGTCGGAGACGATCAGCGCGTATCCGTCGAGCTTGGCGACCGCTGCTGCGAGATCGTGCCGCCCGACCTCGACGAGCTCGACCCGCACCTCCTCGCCCTCGGCCACGGGGCCGGTAGGGGCGAGATCGGCGAGCTTGCCTTCGGCGGCCACCTTGAAGTGCTCCAGTGCGACGCCGGTCTTGCCGTCGATGAAGAACCGCCGCTTCGAGCGCTCCTCGATCTCGGCCAGGCGCAACGCCCCCGGTCCGATCACGTGCTCGGCAACGTGCTGCTCGAGCTCGACGCGGTAAGCCTCCACCCCGCGCTTGGAGTTCACGGCGAGGCTGCGCAGCTTGCGCTCGATCTCGACCGCGGCCGACTCGGCCGAGAGGACGATGCCGTCCCCGGCGCAGGTCGGGCACTTCTGAGTGAGGATCTCGCGCGGGCCTTCCGTCACGTTCTGCCGCGTCATCTCGACGAGCCCCAGCGGTGAGATCTCGACGACGTACGTCTTGGTGCGATCTCGTTCGAGCTCCTGCTTCAGGGCTTCCTCGACAGTGGCCCGGTTCTTCGGGTTCGCCATGTCGATGAAGTCGATGACGATGATCCCGCCGATGTCCCGTAGGCGCAGCTGGTGGACGACCTCCTTGACGGCCTCGAGGTTGTTCGCGGTGATCGTGTCCTCGAGGCGGGCGCCGGAGGTCTTCGAGCGTGACCCGACGAAGCGCCCCGTGTTGACGTCGATGACCGTGAACGCCTCGGCGTAGTCGAACACGAGGGAGCCGCCCGAAGGCAGCTCGACTCGGCGCGAGAGCGTGGAGCGGATCGCGTCGTCCACGCCGGTTGCCTCGAAGAGAGGCGTCTTGTCACGATGGCGGGAGACGCGCTCGACCATGTGCGGCGAGGTCTTCTTCAGGTAGCCCACGACGCGCTTGAACGTGAGGTCGTGGTCGACGACCGCGCGCTGGAAGTCCTCGGTGAAGAGGTCGCGCACGACCCGGAGCGGCAGCTCCGCCTCCTGGTAGACGAGGCTCGGCGCCTTGGCCGTCTTCGCCGTCGCCTCGATCGACTTCCAGAGGCGCTGCAGGAAGACGAGGTCACGCTCGACGTCCTCCGCCGAAGCACCCTCGGCGGCGGTGCGGACGATGACGCCGCCTTGCTTGGGAGCGATCTCCTTGAGGATGTCCCGCAGGCGGATGCGCTCGTCGTCCTCGAGCCGGCGAGACACGCCGAACCCTTCGCCGTTCGGGACGAAGACCACGAAGCGGCCGGGCAACGAGATGTCGGTCGTGAGCCTCGCGCCCTTGCCCTTCATCGGGTCCTTGACCGCCTGGACGAGCACGTCCTGGCCCCGGCTCAGCAGGTCCTGGATCTTCTTGCCCTTGCCCCGGCCCTCGAGCTCGGGCCTGACGATCTCGTCCACGTAGAGGAAGCCGTTCTTCTCGAGACCGATCTCGACAAACGCCGCTTCCATCCCGGGCAGGACGTTGTCGACCGAGCCCTTGTAGATGTTGCCGGCGATCGAGCGGCGCCCGGGACGCTCGAGGTAGACCTCGGCGACACGATCGTCCTCGAGCACGGCGACACGCTGCTCGCCGACGTCCACGGAGACGAGCAACTCGCGCTTCGCGGCGGGCAGTGGTGGGCGCTTGGCCGGCGTGCGCCGCCGCGGAGTGCGCTGGCGAGCGCCTGCGGGCTTGCGCTGGGCTGCCGGCTTCGAGGCGGGCGTCCTGGCCGGCTTGGCCTCTGCTTTCGCCGTGGACGTCGCGGCGGTGGCGTCGGACGGGCGCTTGTTGCGGTTGCGGCCGCCGCGGGTTCCCCGCCGCCTCTTGTTCCTCTGTTGTTGGGTCTCGCCCGCCGCCTGTGGGGCGGGCCGTTCGGTTACATCACGGACTGGGTCCGAAGTCGCGCGTTCTTCGCGCGCAGGCTCCGGTTGGCGCGCTGGGCGCCGAAACCATTTGAGCAAGCGAAAACTCCTTATGTGACGCGCGCGCTGCCCCGTCGGGGCGCGCGCTGCGCGTATGAATAGGTGAAAGTTCGAGCATAGGAAGCTCGATCACCAGGGTAGCAGCAGGCCCGGATCAGGCCGCTGCGGCGGGCCGCAGCTTGGCGCGCTTCGTTCGGATCGCGCGCAGGCGCTGGTTCAGTCGTGCCCACGCCCAGGGCTCCACTTCCTGGTAGCGGACGGCGGTCTGGCCCCTGGTCGCCGCCAGATACTCGAACCACGAGTCGGCTTCCTCGATCAGGAGCAGCTCCTGCGCCTCACGCTTCGATTCCATACCAGCCGCAATGTAGGTCCTGGACCGGACGGCAGAGCGCTGTTTAACGCCTCCGGACGCAGATCGCCTGCAAAACGCCGACCGCCGCGAGGTTCACGACCATCGAAGACCCGCCCGAAGACACGAAGGGAAGCGGGATTCCGGTGATCGGGGCCATCCCGATCGTCATGCCGACGTTGATGAAGATCTGCACCAGGAGGACGAAGGCGATGCCGCCTGCGACCGTGGCGGTGTACTGGTCTGTCGCGTAGGTGATGACCTTGATCGCCCGCCAGATGAGGAGCAGGTAGAGGAGCAGCAGGATCGAGGCGCCGAAGAACCCGCGCTGCTCGGCGAGCGAGGCGAAGACGAAGTCCGTGTGATGCTCGGGGAGGTAGTTCCCGGTCGTCTGGGTCGCACCGGAGACCCCGCGCCCGTCGAGCCCGCCGGCACCCACCGCCGTCGTCGACTGCGTGATGTTGTAGGTCGAGCCCTGCGGGTTCTCCGAGGGGTTCAGGAAGCCCGTGAGGCGGTCGTGCTGGTAGTCGGCGAGGACCTGGACCCCTGCCGCCGGCGCCGCCCAGAGCACCATGACCGCTGCCAGCACCGCGACGCCGAGCATCGCCGACAGGTGCAACCAGCGCGTCCCTGCGACGAACAGCGTCGCCCACAACGCCGCTGCGTACACCACGGCCGTGCCCAGGTCGGGCTGCAGGAAGACGAGGACCATCGGCACGAAGGCGAGCCCGGTCGCGGCGAGCACCGTCCGCCCCTCGGCGACCCGTTTCCCGCGATCGGCCAAGAAGGCGGCCAGGAAGAGGATGACGAGCAGCTTCCCGAACTCGGAGGGCTGGAACTGGAAGCTGCCGAGCTCGATCCAGCGCCGCGTGTTGCGAACCTCCACGCCGATCACCGGCACGAGGAGCAGCATCGCGATCAGCCCGCCGTAGACGACCTTGCTGTGCCGCCGGTAGAGCTGCGGGTCGATCAACACCGCCACGATCAGGGCGATTGCGCCCAGCAAGGCGTAGGTGGCCTGCCGCGTGACGTAGTAGTCGGGATCGCCGGTGACGTCGAACCTCGTGATGCCGTCGATCGCCCAGAGGCCGTACCCCACGATCGCGAAGACGGTGGCGAGGAGCACCCAGTCGAGCCTGCGGAGCAGGGACGCTTCACGCGTGCGCGCGCGCATGCGCGAGGGAGCACGCTGCGTGACGACGTAGTCGACCATCAGTCGGCCTCCGCCGTCTGCACGAGCCCGGCCTCCTTGTTGAAATACGACTCGAACACTCGCAACGCCGCGGGGGCCGCGGCCTCCCCGCCGAAGCCGCCGTTCTCGATCACGGCGCAGACGACGAGCTCGGCGGCGTGCGAGGGCCCGTAGCCGCACCACCAGGAGGTGTCCATCAGGGTCGAGTAGTCGCCGACGTCGATGACTCGCTCGGCCGTCCCCGTCTTGCCTGCGATCGGCACGGGGAAGTGGCCGAAGATGGTGGACGAGGTGCCGTTCGTCGAGTGAGTGGCCTGGTAGAGGCCGTCGCGAACGACGTCGAGGGCGGCCCGGTCGACCGCGATCTCCTGCGGCGGCGGCGAGAAGCGGCGCAGGGTCAGCGGCCCGGCGGGCCCGCCGCGAGCGTCTCCCTGCTGCACGGCCTGGACGACGTGCGGCGTGACGAGCTTCCCGCCGTTCGCGATCAGGGCGTAGAAGCGCGCCATCTGGAGCGGCGTGACCTGCAGGTCCTTCTGGCCGATCGCCAGCTGGATCGAGTCACCCGGCTTCCAGATCCGGTCGATCTCGGCGGTGAACGTGTCCTTCTTCCACTTGAAGGTCGGCACGAGCCCCGATCCCTCCGAGCCCACGTCGAGGCCGGTCGCCTTGCCGAAGCCGAACCTGTTGGCCCAGATCTGAAGCGGCTGGCCCCGCTCGGGCGGCAGGCTGTAGAAGCGCTTGCCGAGCTCGTAGAAGTAGGTGTCGCAGGACTCGGCGAGAGCGGTCGGCAACGTCATCGGCTCGTTCACGTACGGGTTCCAGTTGTCGAAGCGCTGCTTGAAGAGCGTGACCGCGCCGGTGCACTGGATCGAGTCGTAGGGCGCGAGGATGTGCTCCTGCATGGCGGCGAGCGCGGTGACCGGCTTGAACGTGGAGCCCGGCGGATAGAGGCCGGACGTGACGCGGTTCAGGACCGGATAGTTCGCGTCCGCGGCGGCTTTCTGGTCGAGCATCAGCTCCAGCTGCTTCCGCTTGCCCGGGTCGACGAAGACCTCGGGATCGAACGTCGGGTAGGACGCCATCGCGCGGATCGCCCCGTCACGTGGGTCGAGGGCCACGATCGCACCGGCATTCGCGTTCCAGTTGTCCTGGTCGATCGCCAGGTCGATCCCGTAGACCAGCGCGGCCTGCGCGGCCCGCTGGAGCTTCGCGTCTAGCGTCAACTTGAGGCCGTGCCCCGGGATCGAGTCGGTGTCCGTCAGGGCTGCGCTCGTCGGCCGTCCGAGCGCATCGACCCGCCAGCGGGCCAGACCCGTCTGTCCGCGGAGGAACTTGTCGAAGGCGGCCTCGACGCCGCCCTGCCCGATCCTGTCGCCCGCCTGGTAGGCGCGCTGCCCCTTGAGCTGCTCCTCCGAGATCTCCCCGACGTGGCCGAGGAGCTGAGGGGCGAGGTCGCCGAAGAGATAACGGCGGATGAACGTGTCCTCGACGACGACACCCGGGAACTCGGCGCTCCGCTCCGTGAGGAAGTGCACTTCGGCCTCGCTGGCGTCCAGCTTGACGGTGACCGGGGTGACCGGGTCGCCCTTGTGTTCCTCGATCTGCTTGGTGATGTCCCCGAGCGGGACGCGGAGGATCTGCGCCAGCCGCTTCAGCTCGCCGTAGGCGCCGTTGTCGGGGAGAAACAACGGGTAGACCCGGATCGCGGTCGCGCCCGCGTTGTCGACGATCACCCGGTTGTGCCGGTCACGGATCGGCCCCCGCGCAGCTTCGATCCGCTCTGTGCGCTGCTGGTTGTTCTCGGCGGCCTGAAGGTGCTGCGTCCCGGACAGGACCTGGAGCGCCCACAGGCGGAAGAAGAGGATGGCGAAGGCCACGAGGACGAGGAAGCCCAGGATCCCGATCCGGAAGACCATCTGCGGGGTGAGGCGATACGGCGTCTTGGCGCGCGGGTCCGGCGGCAGGAAACGGCCGGGGCGAAGGCGCGCGCCGGTGCTAGCCAACGAACTCCACCTCCGGGCGTGGTGCGGCGGGCGCGAAAAGCGCGCGACACAGGGCGAAGGCGGGGAACGCCAGGATCAGGTTCAGCGCGACCTCGGGCGGCAGCGCATCGACGAGCGCGACCTTCGCCGACACGGGGTCACCGAGCATGAAGTGGAGGATCAGCGAGCCGATGGCGTAGAGCACGGTCACGACGGCCACCGAGACGAGCGGCGCGTGCGCTCTCCCCCGCCCTGTCGTCTCTCCGTACCGGCCGACCCAGAACCCGGCCAGCGTCAGCAAGAGCGACGTGAAGCCGAGCGTGCCGAGCAGCAAGACGTCGAGCAGCAGGCCCGCCCAGAAGCCGCTGATCGCGCCGAACACGGCCCCGTTCAGAAGAGCAATCGCGACGAGGATGACGAGCAAGAGGTCCGGGGAGCCGCCGAGAACGCCGATCGTGCCGACGATCGTCACCTGCACGACGGCCGCGAAGAAGAGCAGGACGGCTGCTTTGGCTCCCGCCGCGAGCATCAACGCCTGCTGGGGACGAGGACCAGGACGCTGTCGAGGTCGCTGAAATCGACGTTGGGCTGCACCTGCACGTCCTGGTAGAGATCGACATCCGTTTGCCCGACGAACGCGACCACCCCGATCGGGATGCCGCTCGGGTAGAACGACCCGAGACCTCCCTGCCCGCGCCCGGCCGTGACGACGATGTCCCTGCGCTGGACCTTCCGCTCCTTCGGGATCCGGTCGAGGAACAGTGCCGACCCCTCCCCGTGGCGCAGCACGCCGATCGCTCCGGTCTTGGCGTTCGGGGAAATGACCCGGGCCGTGACAGCGCTCTCCTGGTCGGTGAGCATCGTGACCTGGGCCTGGTCGCGCAGGACCTTGGAGACGTGCCCGACTAGGCCCCGCCCGGTGACGACCGCGTCGTAGACGCGAAGGCCGTCCGCGGAGCCCGCGGCGATGACGATCTTCTGCTCGAACTCGCCCGCCGGGTTCGACATGACGCTCGCGGCGACGGCGCGGTCGCGCGGGAAGTCCTGTGGGAACCTGGCACCTCGGCGGTAGCGCAACAGTGCTGCGATCTCCTCGTACTCGCGCTGCAGCTCGGCATTCAGGATCACCTGCGAGCGCAACTCGTCGAGCTCGGCCTGTAGGCGCTCGTTCTCCGACTTCGCATCGAAGAGGCCGGCTACCCAGCCGTAGGCGTCTCGGAACGGACGCGAGACGCGCTGGGCGCCGATCTCGAACGGCCGCATGGCGCTGGCGGCCACGCTCTGGAAGTCGTGGAGGCCGCCGCTCGGCGCCTCACGGAAGTAGACCGTGATCATCGCCAGCGAGACGAGCAGGAGCACGCCGACGACCAGGCGCCGCTTGAGTGGCCCTGCCTGGCGGGAGGAGTGCGAAGAGACCGTCCGCCGCGTCGGGGAGCCGAGCGCCGCCACCCGCGGGCTGCGATTCCTGGGCACGGGCTTTGAGGTTAAAGAAGGACGGGAAATGACTTAACGACGGTAGCCGTTGCGGCTGCGGGCACGTGCTTTCGCAGCCCGGTTCATCACCTCGAGCACCTCGAGGCTGCGCCCGGAGCCGACCGCGACGCACGTGAGCGGCGACTCGGCCAGCTGGGTCGGCATCTGCGTCTCATGCCGCAGGCGCTCGTCGAGGCCGGTGAGCAGCGCGCCGCCGCCGGCCAGGACGATGCCGCGATCCATGATGTCGGCAGCCAGCTCGGGCGGCGTCTTGTCGAGCGTGGAGCGGATCGCGTCGATGATCTGGCTGACGGGCTCCTCGAGCGCGTGGCGCACCTCGTCGGAGGAGAGGACGACCGTCTTCGGCAGGCCCGTGAGCATGTCGCGCCCGCGCACCTCGGCCTGCACCTCCTCCTTGAGCTGGAATGCGGAGCCGACCTCGAGCTTGATCTCCTCGGCCGTCTGCTGGCCGATCAGGAGCTTGTACTCCTTCTTGATGTGGCTGATGATCGCCTCGTCCATCTCGTCGCCGCCGACTCGAAGGCTCTGCGAGACCACGATGCCGCCGAGGGAGATGACCGCGACCTCGGTGGTGCCGCCGCCGACGTCGACGATCATGTTGCCGGTCGGCTCGGACACGGGAAGCCCGGCGCCGATCGCGGCGGCCATCGGCTCCTCGATCAGGTGCGCCTCGCGTGCCCCCGCGGAGAGCGTCGCCTCCTCGACGGCGCGCTTCTCGACGCCGGTCACGCCGGACGGGACGCAGACGACCACGCGCGGATGCGCGAAGCGGTGCTGGTGGACCTTCTGGATGAAGTGGCGGAGCATCTGCTCCGTGACGTCGAAGTCGGCGATGACGCCGTCCTTCAGCGGGCGGATCGCGGAAATCGTGCCGGGCGTGCGGCCGAGCATCCGCTTGGCCTCCACGCCGACCGCGTGCACCTCGCCCGAGCGCTGGTCGATGGCCACCACCGACGGTTCCGAGAGCACGATGCCGCGCCCGCGGACGTAGACCAGCGTGTTCGCTGTGCCCAAGTCGACAGCCATGTCGCGGCCGCCGAAGCCGTTGAAGTAACCGAAAAAGCCCATCCGCCCCGCCCGAGTGTAGTGAAACCGTGAAAAAAGGCGAGGGACCTGGCCAAAGCGGTAAATCCCTGCAAACCGCTTGGCCGAGACATGTCCCGGGGACAGTCCCCGTCACGAGGGTGTCACAGGCTTGCGCCGAAAGTCGCTCGCCCGGCAGCCCCGCAGATTGCGCGTGCTTCTGTCGTGGCATGCCTCGCTCTCCGCGCGCCCACGTCGCCGGCGGGATCTTTCACGTCACCTCACGCGGGAACCGCAGAACCGAAGTGTTCCTGGACGATCCGGCGCGCCTACGTTTCCTCCAGATGCTGACGCGGACAATCACTAGGTCCGGCTGGACTTGCCTGGCGTACTGCCTCATGACAAATCATTTCCACCTCGTCGTTGAGATGAAGAAGGCGACGCTTTCGGAAGGGATGCATTGGCTGAACGGGTGCTACGCGCAGTGGTTCAACCGCCGACACGACTTCAAGGGGCATCTCTTCGAGGACCGTTTCCACTCAGAACCGGTTGAGAGCGACGCACACTTGCTCGAGCTCTCGCGTTACCTTCCGTTGAACCCTGTCCGCGCAGGCCTTTGCGCGCACCCGGGCGACTGGCCTTGGTCGAGCTACCGCGAAATGCTCGGCCGCGAGCGCACTGAGTTCCTCTCGAAGGGGCCGATGCTCGCACTCTTCGGACGGACGCGGAACACCGCACGGGGAGCGTACGAGGCATTCGTACATGACGGATTGAGCCGGATCCACCAAGAACGTGCCTGGGGGACAGTCCCCCGGACTTGGCTGGATTAGCCGAAGCCGTACGCGCCTGGGAACCGTTGGGCCATGAGGCGAACTAGCAGGCCGGCCGGGAGGCCGACGACGTTCAGGTAGTCACCGTCGATCCGCTCGACGAGGCCGGCGCCGAGGCCCTGGATCGCGTAGCCGCCTGCGCGGCCCTCCCACTCCCGGCTGCCCACGTAGTGCGCGAGGTCGCGTGCGGTGAGAGCGCGGAAGGTGACCTCGGTCACGTCGTGATGAACCTCTTCCCAGGCCGGAGTCACCAGGCAGAGCCCCGAGATCACTTCGTGCGTGCGGCCCGAGAGCCGTTCGAGCATCGACTCGGCCTCGGCAGCAGCGCCGGGTTTGCCGAGCAGCTCGCCGTCGATGACGACCTCCGTGTCCACACCGAGCACGGGCCGGTCGTCTGCCAGGTCCAAGACCGACCTGGCCTTCCCCCGTGCGTGTTCCGTCACAACCATTGAGGGGTCTGACCCCTTATGTGCATTTGCAGGGGGTTCTTCATACCGGGGCTCGACGGCGTCGAACGGGATGTCGAGCTGCGCGAGGATCGCGCGGCGCTGTGGGGAGATCGAGGCGAGAAGGAGCGGCGGCGTCGGCGGGACGCTCACGCCGTCTTACGCGCGCGCCAGATCTCTTCCCACGGCCAGCGCCGGGCCCACTCTGGATCGAAGGCGTAGTAAGCGTGCTTCGTCGTGTTCTCGTCCGCGTACAGCTCAGCGAGGTCGAGGATCTCGAACCCGTTCCGCCGCAGGGCCTTCACCCACTCGCTGTGGCCCATCTGGAACTCCGTCGTGCCGTCGTCTTCCCAGTCGATCCGCCGCAGGCCTCGCTGCGGGCGCTGCAACGTCTCGCTGACCTCGTCGTCGTCCGTCCAGCACAGCACTGCCAACGTTGCATTCCGGAGAAAGACGAGCTCTCCGCCGGGCCGGAGCAGCCGGGAAGCCTCGGGGATCCACTTGTCGGGATCGCACCAGATCGAGGCGCCGTATTCAGAGACAGCGAGGTCGAACGACTCGTCGGGGAGCCCGGTCTCCTCCGCGTTCGCCTCGACCAGCTCTAGCCCGAGCCCGAACTGCTCGTCCATGCGCCGAGCCGTCTCGAGCTGCGCGGGCGTGATGTCGACACCCACGACCCGCGCTGCGCCGTGCCGCTTCAGCCACGCGCCGAAGTACGCGGTGCCGCAGCCGAGCTCGACGACCTCCTTGCCCTCGAGCTCCGGCAGCATCCGGACCTCCGACTCCGGCACCTTGCACATCCCCCAGGCGATCTCCTCGCGAGCCCAGGCGACGGGAGCGCGCTCATCGGTGTACGCCTCGTTCGACTTCGTCCAGGACTCGCGGTTCTTCTCGAGGTAATCAGTCAAACCAGAGTGCGATCTCACGCTGGGCCGACTCGGGAGAGTCGGAGCCGTGCACGAGGTTGTCCGGCATCGAAAGCGCGAGGTCGCCGCGGATCGTCCCGGGTGCGGAGTCAGCGGGATTCGTGGCGCCCATCGTCGTCCGCACGACACCGATCGCGCCCTCGCCCTCGAGGACGAGCGCCAGCGTCGGCGCCGACGTGATGAACTCGACGAGCTCGCCGAAGAACGGCTTCTCGGCGTGCTCGGCGTAATGCTCCTCCGCGAGGCCGCGGTCGACCGTGAGCAGCTTCCCCTCGACGACCTTCAGCCCGCGCCGCTCGAAGCGCCCGAGGATCTCCCCGGCCAGTGAGCGCTGCACCGCGTCGGGCTTGATCAGGACGAGTGTTCTCTCGACGGCCACGGAGGCCGGATGCTACTCGGACCCGGCCTGCTCTCTCGGAGGCTCGAGCGGCGGGAACTGAAGAGCGCTCGGCGTCGAGATCGGCGTCTCGCAGTACGGGCAGACCTGCCACAGCGGCTCGAGCGGCGCCTTGCACGTTTCGCAGGACTGCCGTAGCCGCGTCGTACAGACGGGGCAAACGAGGAAGTTCTCGTCGACCTCCGCACGGCAGACCGGGCAATGCTGCTGACGCCGGTGGCTGAGGCGCTCCTCCATCGCCTTGATCTCGAGCTCGCGCTCGTGCACGTCCTCGAGGTACTCGGGCGGCCGGAACAGCATGTAGATGAAGACTCCAACGAAGGGTGGAACGAGCCCGAGCACGGTCGCCATCGCGACGAGCCAGGGATCCTCGATCCGCCGGCGGGCGTCCTTGTAGACCCAGTAGCCGATCGCCAGCCAGAAGACGACGACGAGGAAGATCGACAGGTTTCGGATGATCGGCCATCCGCCGGATCCGAAGAAGTCGTTCAACGCCCCGAAGAACCCATCGCTAGCTGCAAGCACCATGTCCTGTCTCCCTACAAGAGGAGCTGTCCCACCAGATAGCCGGCGGCAAACGCGAGCCCGACGATCGCGAGCACCACGACCGCCGCGAACGCGAAGACGCTCAGCCTGTCGGTGACTTTCGTCACTCTACGTCCTCTTCCTTTCATCGGTAGAGATCCGCCAGGAGATAGAGGGACCCCGTGACGAGGACTCGGGGGCTGAGCTCACGGGCTCGCGCGTAGGCCGCCTGGGGATCCGCGACGGCTTCGGCCCGGGCGAAGTGGGGCTCGGCGCGGCGGGCGAGCTCGTCCGCGGGCAGTGCCCGTTCGTTCGTGGAGCGGGTCGCGATCAGGTGGTCTCCGGCGCGGGCCAGCCGCTCGAGGATCGCGTCGACGTCCTTGTCGGCGAGCACCGAAACGCAGAGCGTGTAGTCGCGGGCGGGCAGTCGCTCGAGCAGCCAGTCGACGGCTGCGGGTGTGTGGGCGCCGTCCCAGACCTCCTCGCCGCGCTGCTCGAAGCGGCCCGGCAAATGGGGCGCGATGCGCCCCTCGACGGGCCGGCCGAGGAAGGCCGCAGCCGCCTCGCGCGGTCCGCCGAGCACCTGCTCTGCCTGCTCTGGGATGAACTTCGCGTATCTGTTGTCCGATGTGACAACTACTCTCGCCGCATGCGCTACTGCCAGCTTCTCCTTCGCGATCTGCTCTCGCGTCTCGCCGAGCACTTCCGTGTGCTCCAGGTCGACATTCGTGAGCAGCACGATCCCGGCGTCGATCACGTTCGTCGCATCCAGCCGGCCACCGAGCCCGGCTTCGACGACGGCGACGTCCACCTCGGACTCGGAGAACTCGAGCAGCGCCGCGGTGGTCAGGGCCTCGAACTGGGTGGCGCCGAGGGCCACCGCCGCCGGCCGCACGCGTTCGAGGGCGCGCTCGATGTCCACCTCCTGTGCGCCGACCTGGATCCGCTCGCCCCAGCCACTCACGTGCGGGGACGTGTACGCGCCGGTCTTCAGCCCTGCGCGCTCGAGATAGGCGGCAATCGTCCTGGTCGCAGTCGATTTCCCCTTGGTGCCGACGACGTGGATCGAAGGGTAGGCACGCTGCGGGTCCCCGAGCTCGGCGAGGAGCGCGCGCATGGTGTCGAGGCCGAACTTCTCCGGCCAGGGGCTGAGCGACTCGACCCAGGCGACGGCCGAGCCCTGCCTATTAGCCACGGATGGCATCGAGCTCACGGCGGTACTTCTCGAGCTTCTCGCGCTCCGCCTCCACGACCTCCGGCGGCGCCTTCTGGACGAAACGGTCGTTGGCCAGCTTGTCCTCGCCGCGCGCGATCTCCTTCTCGAGGCGGTCGATCTCCGCCTGGGCGTCCCCGCCAGCCTTGACGCGCTCGGGCCTCACGACGGCCTCGAAGATGCGGAGCTCATCGCCCTCGAGCGGGGTGCGCACGCCGCTGCGACGAAAAATCGAGGCTGCTTCCTGGACGCGGTCGAGCGCGGTGGCGTCTGCGGCGAAGCGGTCGTCCGGCTCCGGCCAGGAGGCGACGATCAGGCGCGTCTCCCGAGCGGGGAGGTTCGACCAGATCTCTTCGGTCACGTGCGGCAGCACGGGATGCAGGAGCTTGAGCAGTCGCTCCAGGGCGGCGCAGGCCGTCGCGCGGACCTGGGGCTCGGACAGCCGGGGCTTGATCGCTTCGAGGTACCAGTCGCAGAAGTCGTCGAACGTGAGGTGATAGAGGCGGTCGACGGCGTGGGCGAAGTCGAACGTCTCGAGGTCGTGCTCGACTTCCCGGCGCGTCTGCTCGAGGCGCGCGACGATCCACCGCTCCTCCAGGGCCTCGGGGGCGTCGCTTCCCTCCGGAGCGCCCGCGCCCAGCACCAGCCGGCTGGCGTTCCACAGCTTGTTCGCGAGCTTGCGCCCCTCCTCCACGGCCCCGTACGAGAAGCGAACGTCCTGCGTCGACGTGAGCTTCAACAGCCCGTAGCGGGTCGCATCGGCGCCGTACTGGTCGATGAGGTCGAGCGGGTCGATGCCGGTGCCCAGGCTCTTGGACATCCGCCGCCCGTCGGGCGCCAGCAGCGTCGTATGGATGATCACGTGGCGGAAGGGGACCTCCCCCATCAGCTCGAGCCCCGAGAAGATCATCCGGTTCTCCCAGAGGCGGATGATGTCCCGTGCCGTCGTGTTCAGCGCTCCGGGGTACCACGCACGGAGCTCGGGCGTGTCCTCCGGCCAGCCGAGGATCGCGAAGGGCCACAGGGCCGAGGAGAACCAGGTGTCTAGCACGTCCGTGCTGCGCGTGAGCTCGCGCGAGCCGCACGTGGCGCAGGCCTCCGGCTCGGTCTCCTCGACCGTCTCGTGGCCGTCCCGACACTCCCAGACCGGAAGCTGGTGCCCCCACCAGATCTGGCGCGAGATGTTCCAGTCCGGGGCGTTCTCGAGCGACTCGATCGCGAACCGGTGCTGGGACTCGGGGTGGTAGCGCACGCGGCCCGAGCTCAGAGCCTCGAGCGCCGGCTTCTTCAACTCGTCCATGCGGCACCACCACTGGAGGGAGATCAGCGGCTCCATCCGGCTCTTGCAGCGCACACAGAGCGCGACCGTGTGCCGGTAGGCCTCGCGCCGCTCCAGGAGCTCCCGCTCGCGGAGCCACTCGACGATCCGGGCGTCCGCCTCCTCCTGCGTCAGCCCGGCCAGCTCGCCGGCCTCGTCGTTCATGCGGCCGTCGGGCCCGATCACCATCGGCTCGGGCAGCCCGTGGTCTCGCCCGATCTCGAAGTCGAGCGGGTCGTGGCCGGGCGTCACCTTGAGCGCGCCCGTTCCGAACTCCGGGTCGACGCGCTCGTCGGCGATGACCGGCACCGCGCGCTCGACGAACGGCACGAGCACCTCCCGTCCGACCGCGTGCCGCCAGCGGTCGTCCTCGGGGTTCACGGCGACGGCAACGTCCGCGAGGATCGTCGCCGGCCGCGCGGTCGCGATCGTCACGCCCCCCGCGGACCCGTCGGCAAAGGGGTACAGGGCGTAGGTCAGAGCGTCGTCCAGCTCCTCGTGCACGAGCTCGAGGTCGGAGAGCGACGTCTCGTGGAACGGGCACCAGTTGATGATCCGGTTCGAGCGGTAGATCCAGCCGCGGCGGTAGAGGTGCACGAAGAAGCGCATCACGGCGCGCACGTACGCCTCGTCCATCGTGAAGCGCTCGCGCCGGTAGTCCATCGAGGCGCCCATGCGTCTGAACTGCCCCATGATCGTGCGGCCGTACTGGCGCAGCCAGTCCCAGACCAACTCCACGAACGCCTCGCGGCCCAGCTCCTGCCGGGTCTTGCCCTCGGTCGCCAGGTGCTTCTCGACCGCATTTTGCGTCGAGATCCCCGCGTGGTCGTACCCGGTCAGGAACGCGGTCTCGAAGCCCCGCATCCGGTGCCAGCGGACGAGCGCGTCGGCCAAAGAGATCTGCAGGGCATGGCCCGTGTGCAGCGCACCGGTCACGTTCGGGGGCGGGTGGGCGATGACGAACGGCTCGCGCCCGCTACCGGGCTCGGCGCCGTAGAGGCCTTCGTCCTCCCAGGTGCGCTGCCAGCGCTCCTCGACCCCTTGCGGGTTGTACAGCGACTCCATCCGCCCATGGTAAGCCCGCGACGCTGAGCCGTTCCCCCTATCGTCAGGGGAAGCAACGTGAGCGCGTTCTTCAATGCAGTAGAGGTCTTCTTCGACCACCTGACGGCGGTGCACTTCGGCGCCCTGGGAATCGCCGTCGTTCTCCACGTCCTCAAGATCGTCGCCCGTGCGTTCGCCTGGCGGAACATCCTCCGCGCCGCTTTCCCCGACGCGCTGGTCAAGCACCGAGTGGTCTTCGGGGCCTACTTCTCAGGGGTCGGGCTGAACTCGATCGCCCCGGCGCGAACCGGCGACGCCCTCAAGGTCTACCTCGCGAAGCGCGGGATCCCAGGGAGCAACTACGCGACGCTGGCCTCGACTCTCTTCGTCGAGACGCTGTTCGACATCTTGATCGCCACCTCCCTGCTGATCTGGGCGCTGCAGCTAGGAGTGCTCCCCTCGCTGGACGTTCTGCCTTCCATTCCGGACGTGGACTGGGCGTGGGCGGCCCGGAACCCGCGCCTGGCGATCCTCGTCGGAACGGCCCTCTTCTTCATCGCGGTCATCGGGTCGTTCGCGGCCGCTCCGCGAATCACGCAGTTTTGGCGCCACCTCGCCGAGGGTTTCGCGATCCTCGGGAGCTGGCGGCGCTATCTGACGGAGGTCGTCAGCTGGCAGGCGCTCAGCTGGGTCTTTCGCATCGCCGCTGTGTGGTGGTTCCTGAAGGCCTTCGACATTCCCGCGACCCTGCACAACGCCGCTCTGGTGCTGGTCGTACAGAGCCTGTCGACGCTGCTTCCGATCTCTCCGGGAGGCGCAGGCACGCAGCAGGGGCTCACGGCCTACGTCCTGCGCGGCAAGGCCGGGTCGACGACGGCCCTCCTCAGCTTCAGCGTCGGGATGAACATCACGACGATCGTGACCAACGTGGTCCTGGGCGCCGTGGCGCTCCTGCTGACGCTGCGCACGTTGCGCTGGCGGCGGCACATGCGAGCCGCCGAGTCGGCCGCCTCGACCGAACCTTCCTAGGCGCTCTCGGCTGCGGGCTCTTCTTCGTCGGCGAGCTCGGCGCCGGCACTCGTCACGAGCGTGGGCTTGATGCCCTTCTCGATCGTCTCCTTCGTGATCGCGCACTTGGAGACGTCCTTGCGCGACGGCAGCTCGAACATCACGTCGAGCAACGCGTTCTCGATGATCGACCGCAAGCCGCGGGCGCCGGTCTCACGGTCGAGCGCCTTGTCCGCGATCTCCCAGAGCGAGTCCTCGGTGAACACGAGCTCGATGTCGTCGTAGGCGAAGAAGCGCTGGTACTGCTTGACGAGCGCGTTCTTGGGCTCGGTGAGAATGCGAACCAGGTCCTCGCGCTGCAGCTGGTGCACGGCAGACACGACGGGCAGCCGACCGATGAACTCCGGGATCAATCCGTAGCTGAGGAGATCCTCGGGCATCACGTCGGACAGCAGCTCGGAGGCCTCCGAGTCGTGCTTCGAGCGGATGTCGGCTCCGAAGCCGACGGCGTTCTTGCCGACCCGCTTGCCGATGATCTTCTCGAGGCCCGAGAAGGCGCCGCCGCAGATGAAGAGGACGTTGGTCGTGTCGATCGAGAGGAACTCCTGGTGCGGGTGCTTGCGCCCACCCTGCGGCGGCACGGAGGCCACCGTTCCCTCGAGGATCTTGAGAAGCGCCTGCTGGACGCCCTCGCCCGACACGTCGCGCGTGATCGACGGGTTGTCCGCCTTGCGCGCGACCTTGTCGACCTCGTCGATGTAGATGATCCCGGTCTCCGCCTTCTTGATGTCGAAGTCGGCGGCCTGGATCAGCTTGAGGAGGATGTTCTCCACGTCCTCGCCGACGTAGCCGGCCTCGGTCAGCGCCGTTGCGTCGGCGATCGCGAACGGGACGTTGAGGATCCGCGCGAGCGTCTGCGCGAGGAGCGTCTTGCCGCAACCCGTCGGGCCGAGGAGCAGGATGTTCGACTTCTGAAGCTCGACCTCCGCTTCCTCCGTCCCCATCTGCACGCGCTTGTAGTGGTTGTAGACAGCGACGGCGAGGGTCCGCTTCGCCTCTTCCTGTGACACGACGTAGTCGTTGAGGACGGCGTAGATGTCCTTCGGGCGCGGGAGGTTCTCGAGGTCGAGCTGCGCCGGAGCGGTGAGCTCCTCGTCGATGATCTCGTTGCAGAGATCGATGCACTCGTCGCAGATGTAGACGCCCGGACCGGCGATCAACTTCTTGACCTGGCGTTGCGACTTCCCGCAGAAACTGCAGAGAAGCTGCTCGTTCCCCTCGCTTGCCCTAGCCACCCTAGTCCTCGTTGTAACCGTAAATCGCTGTCATTGCCACCCCTGGATCTAGCGATGCTCGATGACGGTGTCGATAATGCCGTAGTTCTGGGCCTCGGAAGCGGTCATGTAGTAGTCGCGATCCATATCTTTCCCGACTTTCTCGATGTCCTGGCCCGTGTGCTTGGACATGATCTCTTCCATTAGCCGCTTGAGGCTGATTACCTCGCGGGCCTGGATCTCGATGTCGGTCGGCTGGCCGTGGAAGCCCGCGGAGCCCTGGTGGATCAGAATCTTCGAGTGCGGCAGCGCCATGCGCTTCCCGGCCGCACCGCCGGCGAGGATGACTGCCCCCATCGACATCGCCATCCCGACGCAGATCGTCTGAACGTCGGGCTTGATGAACTGGATCGTGTCGTAGATGGCGAGCCCGGCGTAGATGACGCCGCCCGGCGAGTTGATGTAGATCGAGATGTCCTTGTCCGGGTCCTCGGACTCGAGGTGCAGCAGCTGCGCGACGATCAGGTTCGCGATCTGGTCGTCGACGGGCGTGCCCAGGAAGATGATCCGTTCGTTGAGCAGACGCGAGTAGATGTCGAAGGCGCGCTCACCGCGCGACGTCTGCTCGATCACCATGGGGACGAGAGGGCTCATGCAGTCTCCTTCAGAGTTCTCAAGGTTGAACCTAGGGGGTCCACAACTTTGTCGTTGTCTCGGGTTTTTCCTGCTCGGGTGTCCAGATGCTTTCGCGGGCGCGGGCGAGGTCGACCGGGATGCGCTTGACCTCTGCCGCGATCCGGTCGAGGGCCTTGCGCAGCCGCAGGTCGCCGCGGAGACGGTCGGGCCGCCCGCGCTCCCAGACCTGCTCGATCAGTTCCTCGGCGTCTTCGCCGGCGGCTTCGGCCTCCTCGCGGATCAGGTCTTTGACCTCGTCGTCGGTGACCTCGATGCCGAGCTTGTCGGCGGCGGCCTCGAGGACGAGCTCACGTGCGATCGACTGGCGAGCCTCGGCGCGCACGGCGTCACGGAGTTGCTCGGGCGACTGTCCTGTGAGCTGCAGATAGGTCTCCACGTTGAGCCCTCTGCGCTCCAGTGAGCGCAACAGCCCTGCGAGCAACTCGTTGGCCCTGGTGTCGACGAGCGCGTCGGCGACGCTCACGTTGGAGGCCTCGGCCAGGCGGTCGACGGCAGCGGACCGGAACTCGGAGTTGAGCTCGGCCTCGACCAGGTCGCGCAGGCGCGTCTCGATCTCCTCGCGCAGCTCGGCCAGGGTCTCGAACTCGCTGGCCGACTTCGCGAGCTCGTCGTCGAGCGGCGGCAGCACCGGCTCTTTGATCTCCTTGACCGTCACCTCCGCTGTCTTCTCGGCCCCGTCGGGGCCGGCAAACGTGATCGTCTTCGTCTCGGCGGGGCTCATCCCGCGCAACCCGCGCTCGAGCTCTTCGAGCAGGCGCCCCGCGCCCAGCTGCACGACGAAGTCGCGCTGCGCCTCGCCCGACTCGTCGACGAGGTCGATGACCAGGACGTCGCCGTCCTTGGCCGGGCGGTCTTCGACGGGAATCAGCTCGGCGACCGATGCGCGCAGTGCTTCGAGCTCCTGGTCCACGAGCTCGGTCGGCACCTCGGGCTCCGCGGCGGGGACTTCGAGGGTGCTCCAGTCGGCCACTTCCGGAAGCTGCTGCACCGGCACCTCCGCCGTGAAATTGAACGTCTGGTCGGCGGACGTCGGCACGTCGTAGGTGAGCTCGGGCTGCGCGACGGGCCTGATCCGCGTGTTGGCGGCAGCGTTCAGGAACCAGCCGCCGATGTGGCTCTCGACCGCCTCCGTGAAGACCCGGTCGCGGCCGAGCCGCGCCATCAGGACCTCGCGAGGGACCTTGCCCTTGCGGAAGCCGGGGATCTTCGCCGTCTCGGCGAGATCGGAGGAGGCGTGCTCGACCGCGTGCTTGACGTCGGCGCTCGGCACCTCCACCTCGAGCCGGACTCGGCTGTCGGGAAGTTCTTGGACCTTTGTCTTCAAGGTTTGGCCATTCTGCCAGCAAGGGTAGTGGCTGGGATTTCGCTCAAGAAAGCGCCGCTCGCGGCCGATTCGATTTGGGTGCGGGTCAACCCGGTGGTATCGCTGCTCGTCGCGCTCACGGCTGCCGTGACCGTTGGTCTCGTCATGCCGCCGGGCGACACCGGCGACCTGGCGTTTTTCATGCACTCCGCCGAGCGCCTGTTCTCTGGCGGCTGGGCGCAGACCTACGCGGACCCGACGCTCCAGGTCGGACCGCTGCAACTCGTCGTCCTCGGAACGCTCGACGCCCTCGGCACCGCGGTCGGCGTCTCGTCGACGCGACTGATCGGCGCGGTCTTCGGCGCCGTGGTCGTCGCGCTTTTCTGGATCATCGCGCGCCGGCTCCTCGACGGGCGGGGCGGCCGCTGGGCCCTCACCGCAGCCGTGCTGACGCCGGTGGCGCTGAGCTACACGTTCGACGCCTATCGCGACGGCCACCCTGCGCAGGCGCTCGTTCCGTTGCTCTGGGTCCTCGCGGGTTTCGAGATTCGCGCCGGCCGTGCCTGGGCGGCGGGCCTGCTCATCGGCGTCTCGGCCGGCTTCGAGGTCTGGGGCATCCTCGGCGTAGCGATCCTCGTCCTGGCGCCACGCGTGTGGGATGCGACGAGAGCGTTCGCCGCCGCGATGCTCGTCCTGGTCGCCCTGCTCGCGCCTTTTGCCCTCGCGGGCGACTTCGGCATGTTCGAGTACCGCTGGGTGGTCAACGGCGACACGCTCCTCTCGCTGTTCGTCGAGCCTGGCACAGCGTTCACGTGGCCGCTTCGCCTCGTGCAAGGCGCCACGGCAATGTTGGCCGGAGCAGCGGTCGCCTGGTCGCTGCGCCGTTCAGCAGCGGCTCTGTGGGCGGGACCGCTGGCTCTCGTCGCGGTCCGGCTCGCGCTCGACCCCGTGCGCTATCCCTGGTACTGGCTGGCCGTCGAGACGCTCGTCCTCGTGGGGGCCGTCCACCTTCTGAGCCGCGTCGAGCGCATCTCGGTGCCCGAGCAGCGTTCGCGGCTCGTGTGGACGAGAAGCCCTTCCTGAGCGACTAGTCCTCGTTGCGAGGAGGAAGCTCTTCGCCGATGCGGTGGGCGGCCTCCTCGTGCTCCTCCGCAACCTCCTCGGCGAGCTCGTCGAACTTCGTCACGTCGCTCTCGCGGCTTTCCCGGTCGCGCTGCTCTTGCTCGCGTTTCAGCTCTTCTGGGTCAGGCATGCGTTCCTGATACCCCGCCGCTCTATCCTTCAATCGCCAACGCGGGCGTGGCGGAACTGGCATACGCGACGGGTTTAGGACCCGTTGGGCGAAAGCCCTTGGAGGTTCGAGTCCTCTCGCCCGCATTACCCCCTGAGCAGGCTCGCAAGTTTCAGGCCGACTGGAAGAGAGAAACGGCCGCCGCGGTCAGAAGGACGGCCATGATCAGCCAGGCCGCAGCGAGACCGCCGATGACGAGCTTCACGTTCCGCGGCACGAGCGACCAGACGAGCTCGAGCAATCCCCGCCTCGGCGATTTCATGCGGCGCACCCAGAGGCTCGAGACCCCCAGGGCGGTCAGCAGCCTTCCGAGCAGGCTTGCCTCGAATCGCTCCAGCTCGGCGGCTCGGAGCCGGTCCTCCCAGCGGACCATCATCTCGCGTGCCTCGCGACGCGCTCGCCGCCGGTACAGCGGCAGGGTCCTACGACGCCGCTCCCAATATGCCAGCGAGCTGCGAGCGTCTTCGAGCACCAGCGGATCCGGGGTGGAGAGCATCGGACGGCTCTGAGTCTAGCCCGCGCCTGAGGAGGTCCGTCCCCTCGCCCGCACTCAGCCCTCGGAGTACGCTCAAGTGCGTGGAGGTGCCGACTCTCGCCGACGTCCACGAAGCGCGAGACCGCATCGCTCCGCACCTGCGACCGACACCACTCTACGAGTACGCGAGCCTGAACGAGCTGGTCGGCGCCCAGGTCTTCGTCAAGCACGAGAACCACCAACCGGTCGGAGCGTTCAAGGTGCGGGGCGGCGTCAACCTCGTCTCTCAGCTCAGCGCCGAGGAACGGGAGCGCGGCGTGATCGCAGCCTCGACGGGGAACCACGGACAGTCGATCGCCTTCGCGGCCCGCATCTTCGGCGTCGCGGCGACGATCTGCGTCCCCGAGAACGCGAACCCCGTCAAGGTCGCCTCCATGCGCGGGTTGGGCGCCGAGCTGGTCTTCCACGGACCCGACTTCGACGCCGCGCGTGAGCACTGCGAGGAGCTCGCACGTGAGCACGGCTACCGCTACGTCCACTCCGGGAATGAGCCGTTGCTCATCGCCGGCGTGGCGACCGAGACGCTCGAGATTCTCGAGGAGCAACCCGACACGGACGTGGTGATCGTCCCCATCGGCGGAGGCAGCGGAGCGGCGGGCGCCTGCATCGTCGCCCAGGCGGTCAGCCCCGCCACGAAGGTGATCGGAGTGCAATCCGAGGCGGCACCTACTGCCTATCGCTCCTGGAAGGAGCACGAGCTGGTCGAGGACAGGATGGAGACGTTCGCCGAGGGCCTGGCTACGCGCACCGCGTTCGAGTTGCCGCAACGGATCCTCTGGGACCACCTGGACGACTTCGTCCTGGTCAGCGACGACGAAATCCGCGCCGCGCAGGCGACCATGATCGAGGCGACCCGAAACCTCGTCGAAGCCTCCGGCGCCGCGCCGCTGGCGGCGGCCCTGCGCTTGCGAGGCGAGCTCGCAGGCAAACGGGTTGCACTCATCCTGAGCGGCGGCAACGCGACTCGCGAACAGTTGCTCGACGTGCTCGCTCGTTAAAGAGAGAGAGCCCCGCAGCAAACGGGGCTCTCAATCGATTCTGTCCTGTGAGCCTTAGCGCTTCTTCGGCTTCTTCGCCTGCTTCGGCTGCTGGCCCCGAACCACCTTGCCGGACTTGGTCTTGCAGCGGCCCGCCACCATCCGGTGGCCATGTCGCGCGTGCGCACGAACCGCTCGGAACCGCACTCTCATCGTCCGCTGGGCCTTGGCCTTGCCCTTCTGCGCCTTCGACTTGTGGCAGATGGTGAAGCTCTGGCCGGCGCAGGGACCCATGGTGTCGCCGTGGCGCAGGTGCGCCGCCAGCGCGTTCCGCGAGACCCTGATCGTCACGAACGGGTTCTTCGCCGATCCCGTCCGGTGGCAGATCGTCACTTTGTCCGGATACTGGCCGGCCGCCGCCGCCGGTCGCTGAGCAGAAGTGCTCCGCGCCGCCTGGACGACCGAGACCAGGGCGGCCGCGGCGAGAGCAGCCACAACGCCGACGACGAGCACTCGGCGGAACTTCGTGAAATAACTCATTTCCTCGGATGACCTCCTGGAAGGATGTCCCCTAACGATGGGGACTTTACCCCCTCCCCCGGAAACTCAACCGCCGCCCCCTTGAACCGCTTGAATCTGCGGTTCTCGCGGGTTCAGGGCGCTTGCGCGGTCGAAAGCCCGTCGGCGCTCGAGCCCTTCGCTGGCGAGCGCGAGATCGAGCCAGAGCTCCCAACTCCGGTTGTCCTCGGCGAGGCCTCTGCGGAAGCTCGTGCGGGCGGCCTCTACGTCTCCCTCGGCGAGCTGGGCCTCCCCGAGGAGCCGCCAGGGCTCCGAAGCCCACGGCGTCCAACGAACCGCGCGGCGAGCCTGGCGCTCGGCCTCGGGGGAGTCGGCGCGATCGAGGGCAGCGGAGCTCTGGTCGAGCGCCCGGTTGCCGACCAGCGCCAGGGCCGACACCGCGAAAACCACGCCTGCGGCTCCGAGCACCGAAGCGAGAAGTCGCGGCGAAAGTGCCCGAGTGGTGTCGGTCGGGCGCACAGCGACGAGCAGCGCGGTTCCGGCTGAGAGGCCGGCGAGCGTCACCGCCGGCATCTCCCAGTCCCAGTCGACCCCGGCATGGACGAGGTAACAGCAGTAGGCCCCGAGAGCGGGAGGAACAAACGGGTGAGCGCGGGCGGCGACCGCCGCGACCAAGGGTGCCCCGAGGGCGCCGAGCAGCAGGAGAAGGCCGAGCGGGCCGAGCTCGGCCAGGGTCTCGAGGTACAGGCTGTGCGCATCGCGGACCGGGAGATCCGCAGGACGCCGCAGGAGCCAGCGGCGCTCATAGCTGCCGGCGCCGGAGCCGAGAATCGGGTGGTCCTCGACGTCGTGCCAGGCAACGCGCCAGTAGTCCGAGCGGCTGCTCCCGGAGAAGCTGAGCAGGCGCCGGCCCACGTCGGCCTGCGCGGGGGCCGGCGGGGCGTTGAAGGCGCTGTACGCACGATCGGCGAGGTCGATCGGCCCGCCGGCACGAACGATCGCGGCTGCGGTGATCGCGACGAGGACGACGAGGAGGCCTGCTGCATAGCTCCTCGTCAGCCGCCGACCGACGCGCACGTGACGCTCGGCGTACCGAAGGGCCAGGGCGCTCGCACCAGCGACCGCCGCGAGCAGCACAAGGGCGAGAGCGAAACTCCGGCCGTCACTCTCGATCTCGGCGAGGCGCGCCTGCGAGCTCGTGAGCCCGTCCGAACGGGAGGCGAGCAGCACGGCTAACGCGGGGGCGGGGGCCAGCGCGAGCAAGGTGGTGACCAGTTGCAGGCGGCGCGGATCCAGGACGAGCGCGGCTGCCAGCCCCGCACCCAGCGCGAGCCATGCTGCGCGACCGAAAGTGAGATACAGAGTCGCGGCCAGGACGGGAAGTGAGGCCGCGGCGAGCGCCGAGCCGGTGATCGTCTCGGCGCGGGCGGCGAGGCCGAGCGCGATAGCGATCCCGATGGCGGCCAGCGCCCCGAGCGCATTCGCGTACCCGAGCGGCTCGGCGAGCTTGAAGGCCGCCTGCGGATCCGCCGAGAACGCGACTCCGCCCGAATGCACCGAGTCCGGGAAGAGCCGGATGGACAGGGCCGTCACGCAGACGACGGTGATCGCGGTCAGCACTCCGCCGAGCAGATAAGGCAAGGAACGGCGTCTGGCAACGAGCAAGAAGGCCAACGAACCGACGATGTAGAGCAGGAGTCGTTCGCTCTCGAGCACCGCCTGTGCGTCGTCGAGAGACCACCCTGCCGAGACCAGCGTCCAGACGCCGAGCCCGACGAGCCCTCCGAGGAAGACGAGCTCCAGCCGCCCGAGCCGCGGCAGCCCGAGCGCGACGAGGACGGCGACCGACCCGGCGACGAGAGCGAGCGTCGCCCAGCCCCACGTCGGCGCCCTGTAACCGCCGCCGGCCAGCCCGAGTGCGCCGACGGTGAATCCGGAAACGATCGCGGGCGCGAGCTCCTGCGCGTCGATCGTGCTCCAGCGGCTGGGCGTCTCCATCGCTACGAGGTGGCCCCGGGAGGAATCGAACCTCCGCACGCGGATTCGAAGTCCGCCGCTCTATCCACTGAGCTACGGGGCCGTGTGCGACAGGGTATCGGCCTAGGTAACGCGGTTTGGAAGCCGTTCGCCGCGCTCGGCCGCGAGGAGGTTGTCGACCAGGACGCGGGTCATCGCGGCTCGGGTCTCATGGGTAGCGCTCCCCACGTGCGGGGTGAGAACGACGTTCGGCAGCCCGAGCAACTCGGCCGGAACATCCGGCTCACCGGCGAACACGTCGAGCCCGGCCCGGATCCGGCCGGCGACCAGGGCCTCCACGAGCGCGGGCTCGTCCACGATCGCGCCTCGAGCCGTGTTGACGAAGCACGCGCCGTCGCGCAGTAGCGAGATCCGGCGCGCGTCGATCAGCCGCTCGGTCTCCGGAGAGAGCGGAACGTGGATGGTCACGATGTCGGCCTCGCCGAGCAGGTCGTCCAGCTCGCGGTACTCGAGGCCGAGCTCACGCTCCTCGCCGGCGGGCAAGCGCTCACGCTTCGTGTAGAGCAGCCTCATGTCGAATCCGTGCGCCCGGCGCGCGACCGCGCTTCCGATCCTTCCGAGGCCGACGATGCCGAGCTTCGCCCCGCTGACCTCCTGGCCGAGCAGCTCCGTGGCCACCCAGTCGCTGCCCCACCTCCCGGCTCGCACGAAGGCGTCTCCCTCGACCAGGCGGCGGCGTGACGCCAGAATCAGCGCCAGCGTCAGGTCGGCGGTCGCCGCATCGAGCACTCCGGGCGTGTTGGTGACCGCGACGCCGCGGGCGCGGCACGCCTCCACGTCGATCGCGTCGTAGCCGACGCCGTAGTTGGCGACGAGGCTCAGATGCGGGAAGAGATCGAGAACGCGGTCGTCGACGACCTCGCCGACGACCACCAGCGCGTCGATTTCCGGTCGCTCGCCGTCGAGCCGCTCGTAGTACTCGACATCGTCCAGCTCGTCCCACGCAGAGCCGGGAAAACGCCGCGACGCGAGGATCTTCATAGGTGGCGGACGGGACTCGAACCCGCGACCACCGGGACCACAACCCGGGGCTCTACCAACTGAGCTACCGCCACCGCGCCCCCGAAGAATAGCCCTAGAGGAGGGGCGTCTCCTCCAGCCGCCGGCGCAGCTCGTCGACGGATTCGAAGACCGCGAGCGCCCCGGCCTCTCGCAGCTCCTGTTTCGACCAGCCGCCCGTGATCACGCACAGGGTCTCCACGCCGGCCTTGCTCGCCGCCTCTACGTCCCAGGGCGTGTCTCCGACCATGACGGCGCTCTCCGTCTGCGCCTTCTCCAGCGCGGCGAGGATCAGATCGGGCTCGGGCTTGGTCGCCTCGACGTCGTCGTTCGTCGTCCAGGCGTCGGCGAGCTCGCGCGCGTCGAGAAGGTCGAGGTAGCGCTCGAGCTCGTCCCGGGGCGAAGAGCTCGCCAACACGACGCGCAACCCGCGGTCCTTGAGCTCGGCGATGAGTGCGTGGGCGCCCTCGAGCGGTGCGACCTCCTCCACGAGCCCGCCCTTGTAGATCTCGTCACGAGCTGCCCGGATGTGGTTCCCCTGCTCCTCGTCGAGCTTCGGGCCGACGAGGGCGGGGACGAGCTGGTCCCCGCCCATGCCGATCGCGCGGTGAATCCGCCACAAAGGGAGCACGATTTCGTGTTTGCGGAAGGCCCGGTACCACGCGAGCGCGTGGTGGTAGTTCGAGTCGATCAGCGTCCCGTCGACGTCGAGCAGTGCGGCGTCGACGGCCACCTAGGCGCGAACCGGTGTCTTGGCGAGCTCCTCGATCACCTGCTTGTTGAACGCCGGGATATCGTCCGGGGAACGGCTCGTGACGACGCCGCCGTCGAGGACGACCTCCTCGTCGACCCAGGTCCCGCCCGCGTTCCTGACGTCGGTCTTGATGCTCCAGAACGACGTCAGCTTTCGCCCGCGGACAACGTCGGCTTCGACGAGCATCCACGGCGCGTGACAGATCGCGGCCACCGGCTTGCCGGCGTCGACGAAGGAGCGCACGAAACCGACTGCGTTCTCGTCGGTGCGGAGCGTGTCCGGATTGCCGACCCCGCCGGGCAGCAGCAGCGCGTCGTAGTCGTCGGCGCTCGCGTCCGCGACGGCCTTGTCGACCGGAAACGTGTCCGCCTTGTCGTAGTGGTTGAAGCCCTGGATCTCGCCTTCCTCGAGCGAGACGAGCGCGATCTCGGCGCCGGCGTCCTCGAGCGCCTTGCGCGGCTCGACGAGCTCGACCTGCTCGAACATATCGGTGGCAAGGATCGCGATTCGCTTGCCCTTCAGGTCAGCCATCGGTAACCCCTTCCTGGTCGTGTACCTGGTCCGATACCGCTTGGACAGAGCCTCCAAACCACGAATCCCTGAGCCGCGTCTCTCGCGGGCACCCGCAGGTGCCGAAAGGGCGAACGAGGGCCGTGAAGATCCTGCTTTCCGACGCCGCCTACCTTGGCGATCTCACCGCCTACCTCTTCAGCGTGGACTGCATCGTCGAGCAGATCGGCCCGAACCTCGTCGAAGTCTCGCGGCTTTCCTCGATCCGCCACGACCAGGCACGCATGGAGATCGACCTCATCCTCGAGGCTTGGAAGTCGTCGCACCCCGAGGTCGCTGTCAGACTCCTGGACTGATCGATGAAATCGCGAGCGGGCTACTGGCTCGGCGGGTGCCTGATCACCCTGGGCGTGGTGGGCGCCATCTTCTGGTTCGTCACCTCGTTGACGAGCCTCAGCAAGCAAGTGGACGACTTCCAGCGAGCTCCGTTGACGGGCGTGACGACCATGCAGTTCGAGGCGCGCAAGTACGTCGTCTACTACGAAGGCCCTTCGGCGAATGAGTTCGTCCCGCCGTTCGAGCTGGAGATCGCCGACGCGCAAACAGGCAAGCCCCTGGCTCTCGCGACCTACGGCGGTTCGCTGACCTACTCCATCAACGAGCACGAGGGTTCAGCGCAGGTAACCGTCACGCCGGCTCACGCAGGCGCCTATGTGGTCCGGACAAACAGCGAGCTGCCCAGGGTCGGTTCAGGCGTGGCGCTCGGGCCGAGCATCGCCGGGCAACTCCTACGCGGGATCCTCGGCACGTTCGCAATCGGAGGATTGCTGGTCGCGTCGGGCGGGACCCTGATTGCAATCACCGCCATTCGCCGCTCGCGCAGTCGGCGAACACCTACAGGCCAGGCGGCCTAGCTGGTGGCCCGCAGCCAGACTGACCACGGCTCCACGCTCACGGTCGTCAGCATCTCGTTCCCCCAGGGGTCGTCGGCGAGGCGGGCGCGGATCGCCGCCTCACTCTCCACCGCGACGACGAGCAGGGTGTCCTCACCGTCGCCCTCGCCGACGGGGCCACCGAGTACGACCGTGCCCTCCTCCGCGAGTGCATCCATGAAGGCTGCGTGCTCGTCCCATCCGGCCTGGTCACGTCGTGGGCGAGAGTGATCCCACGCGGGCCCGCGCGCTCGCCTGACGAGGTAGTAGTCGGCCACGCCGCCACAGTACGACGACACGCCGGTGAAAGTGCGCCTGGAGGGAGTCGAACCCCCGACCAACGGCTTAGAAGGCCGCCGCTCTTCCACTGAGCTACAGGCGCGCGGACGTAAAGAGTACCGCGACCTAGATCGAGCTCGGGACTAGGTTCTGGCGCCGAAGTCGGCGGTCACGATCGTGACCGGCCCGCCGCGGAACTGCCCTGGCGCGGACTCGAAGTGCGCTGCGCCGAGGCCCACGTCTCGCCACTCGCGCGACAGGATGTTCGCGCGGTGGGGCGGGCTCTGCATCCACTCGCGAACTGCCTCCGCGGCGGAGATCTGCGGTGAGCCCCAGAGGATGTTCTCGCCGACCGACCACGAGCCGGCCCGGCGCGACGGGTAGAAGCGCTCGATCCGCTTCCAGAAGTCGGCTCCGTTCGCGGACTCGTGCTCGAAGAAGCCCCGCAGGCCCATCTGGTTGGTGTGGTACGCGGCGGCTGCGCAGAGCTGGCGTGAGACGCGGAGCGCGCGCAGGCCGCGGGTGGCGCGGATCGCGTTCATCCGGCGGACGATGTCGTACTCGTACCCGCTGAGAATCGCCGACGATGCCGGAGCCGCAGGGCGTGCCTGCTTCAGGGTCGTGCGTGCGAGAAAGCCGCCGTTGGAGAGCGGCTGGGCCGTCAGGCGGGCGAGGAGGCTACCGGTCGAAGCCTGCCGGAACTGGCCCTCGCTGTCTTCGGCGAAGGCTGGCCCGGCGGCGAGCAGGGCAACGAGTGTGGCGGCACAAGCGGCAACTGTGCGCATGCCATTGACATCGGCCGCGCTCGGTCGGACCTATCTCCCCAAAAGGGGGTTCAAAGGCTCCCCCAAAAGGGGGATACGACTGCGACTGCTCTAGATGGTGGCGGGCTTGGCGCCCTGGCGGCTTCTTCGTTCCTCGAGCCCGGCGAGCACCAAAACCTGGAGCGTGCCCGCGACCGGGATCGCGGCCAAAGCGCCCACCACGCCGGCCAGCTCGGCGCCGATGAGCACGGAGATCAGAATCGCCAGCGGCGACATCTGCACCGTCCGGCTGTAGACGAGGGGCTGCAGCACGTGATTCTCGAGCTGCTGGTACAGGACGAAGAACACGAGCACGATGATCCCGTTCAGCGTCCCGTCCAGGAACGCCACGGACGAGACGATGATCGCGGCGAGCGTCGCCCCGGCGAGAGGTATGAGATCGAGGATGGCGACCAGCAGTCCGAGCGCGAACGCGTAGGGCACGCCGAGGATCAGGAGCAGGATCGTCGTCGCTGTGCCGGCGATGACGCTGATGAACAGGTTCCCGGTTACGTAGCCGCCGACAGTCCGGTAGATCTTGTCACCGACTCCGCGCCAGCGGTCACGCGAGTCTTCGGGCAGCACCGAGTAGATCCGCTCGAGCCACTGTGGGCCTTCGAGGAGCATGAAGAAGGTCATGAACGCGATCGTCACGGCGGCGACGATCAACGTGACGATGCTCTTCGTGACCGCCAGGGCCGTGCTCGAGAGGCCGAGCACACTCGACGCTCCGCCGTCCTCGACGCTCATCCGCAGGCGCTCGACCAGGTCATACCGCTCGGCGAGCCGCCCCAGCTCTCCCCTCCCTTCGGTGATGTCGCGGACGTAGTCGGGGAAGGCGCGAACGAAGCCGTTGGCCTCGTCGACGAGCGTCGGGATGAACAGCGCCGACAGGCCGATGAGTGCCCCCAGGGCGAGGAGGAAGGTCACCGCCGACGCAAGCCCCCGCTGGGGGATGCCGTGGCGCTGGAACCATTCGACGAGCGGGTTCAGCGCCAGGGCGAGGAAGAGCGCGATCAGGAGCCAGGTCAGGACCTGCCGCGCGACCCAGACCAGCTGTAGCAGCAACACGACCGCGATCGTGAGCGCCAGGACGGTGAGAATCGTCGTGGCGCGGAAGCGGACAACGCGCTCCTCCACGCGTGCAGCATCGCGCCGCTACCGGACGCCGCTCCTACAGCAGCCAGTCCTCGCGGTCGAAGGCCCCGTACTCCTGGATCGCGCCATAAATATGTTGAACAACCACAGTGTCGTACAAGATCAAGCGGCATGTTCCATAGGGCAGCTTGTTGCGCCGCTTCTTCTGACTGTATTTCGAGTACCTGTTGACCGTTGATTTCCGCATGCATGCTCGTGGCAGCCCGAGCAAACCAAGCCAAAAGTTCTCGATCTCCTCTTGCCGCTGAAGGTGGTCAGCGAAGAGGTTGCACGCGACGCGCAGCTTCCGATCAGGAACCTCGAAGCAGGTGCGAAGGAAACCGAGGAAAAACACGACCATCGCCGGATCGGAGTTCACAAACTCGACGGCGTGCCGATTCCGAGAGCCTTCAGCCCAGTACAGCATGCAACCCGCCACGTGAAGAGGATCTTTGACTCGCGCAGCTTCCTTGCCGCACTCTTGCGCATCGCGCCTGCGGGCGAGGCCGAGCGCGGTTCGCGCGGCGCCACCGTTAACGGCAGCCGCTCGAAGCCTGGCTCGTTGCTCGCCGGTGAGCTCGATGTCGCGAACCCACAAACTCACGGTCGACTGGGAGACTCCAAGCATTCGCGCGAGGCGTTTGACAGAGAGCCCATGCTCTCGCCGGAAAGCGCGAACCAACTCACGTTCGACTGTTTTCATTTCAGACAACAGCGTATCTGAGCAGTCGGACGAAGCGGGCGGCGGGGATCGAACCCGCATCATCGGCTTGGAAGGCCGAGGCTCTACCATTGAGCTACGCCCGCGGGCTGCCATACGGTAGCGCCGCTCGCGCTAGCCTGAGCCCGCGTGAGGCCTGACGCCTCCACCTGGGCCTGGGACCTGGACGTCCTCATCCTCGTGCCGGCATTAGCGCTCGCGTACGCGCTCGCTACGCGCGGAAGACCCGTCGAACGCTGGCGGCTGGTCTCGTTCGGCGCGAGCCTGGCCCTGATCGCCATCGTCTCGGTCACGCCGCTCCAGACGATCGCGCTGAACTACCTCCTGTCGGCGCACCTGCTGCAGAACGTGGTCCTCGCCGAGTGGGCGCCCGCGCTCCTCGTGCTCGGCATCCCACCGTTCCTGGCCGCCTCGATCGCACGTCTGCCGCTTGCCAGGTACGTCACGTGGCCCCCCGTCGCGCTGGCGAGCTGGCTCGCGGTCTACTTCTTCTGGCACCTGCCCTTCGCCTACGACGCAGCACTCCGCCATCAGGCGTCATTGCTCCACCTCGAGCACGCGATGTACTTCGGAGCGGGATGCCTGCTGTGGTGGCCGGTCCTGCAGGACGAGCCTTGGCGGCTGCGCCCCGGCCGGCGTGCCGCCTACCTCTTCGCCGCCTTCCTGCTGGCGAGCCCGCTCGGGTTGCTGCTCGCGCTGATTCCGGAGCCGCTCTACCAGTGGTACGAGGACGGGCCGGGGCTGTGGGGGCTCTCGGCGATCACCGACCAGCAGATCGCCGGCATCACCATGGCCTTCGAGCAAGCGGTCGTGTTCTTCGCCGCGTTCGTGTTCTTCTTTCTTCGGGCGCTCGGCAGCGACGAGCGCGTCGAGACCTACCGCGCCGGCGGTCTCACCAGTCCGGGTCGAGAACCTGGCCCGCGTCGCCCCTGAGGACCGCCGTCCGGTTCTTCGCGTCGAGCGTGACCGTACCCATGCGGGGGTCCGTCTCCTCTGCGATGAAGACCACTCGTCTGCCGTCGGGGGAAAAGGCGAGACGCGACGGATAGAGAAAGTCGCGGAGGGGAAACGGAATGCTCCCGGTGCCGTTCGCCCGCACGATGTCGGGAGATACCGAAGCGGAGCGGCCGTCATCGCAGACGAGCGCCACGACGATCCGCTCGCCGTTGGGCGACCAATCCAAGCCGGCGATCGCCGAAAGCTCCTCGGCACCAGGGCACGACCTTTCGTAGTTCGCGAGCTCGCGCTCTGCGCCGGATTCCAGGTTCACGGCCAGCACCCGCAGCCCGCGGACGAAGGCGATCTCGGCGCCGAGCGGCGACCAGGCGGGCGTGCGTCCCTCGGCGAGGCTCCGCGGCGTCCCTCCGGTCGCGTTGACCATTTGGATGCTTCGGTCCGAGGCAAATGCAATTTGGCCGCCGGTCGGGGACCACGTCGGGCTGCCGCCTGCAATGAGTCGTCGCTGGCTGCTGCCGTCGGCGTTCATCAGCCAGACTGCTCCGCTCCGCTGGAAGGCGATCCGTCGCCGGTTCGGCGACCAGACAGGCGAGAAGTCGTGAACCTTGTTCCGCGTGAGGGGCCGAAGACCCGAGCCGTCCGCGTTGATGACGGCGATCTCGAGGTCGCTCTCGAGACGCACAGTCGCGTAAACGAACGTGCGGCCGGCAGGAGACCAAACCGGGCCTTCCTGGAACTGCGACGAGCCCTCACTGCGCACTCTCACCCGCCGGCTCCCGTCGGGGCTCATGACGTAGAGCAACGAGCCGACGGTAAACGCGATGCGACGGCCGTCGGGTGAGTAGGTCGGCCAGTCGCCTCGGCGCAGCCGCCGGACACCACCGCCACGCGCCCGCGCCACGAGCACATAGAACTCGCCGCGACCGGAACTGAAGACGAGGCGCTGCCCATCCGGAGACCAGTCGGGCCGGCGGGTGATGGTCACATCGCGCTGTCCTCCGTAGATCCGGCGCAGAGCTCCTCCCCGAACGCTGACGGTGTAGAGAACCTGTGTCAGGCGCGTTTCGAAATTGCGGAGGAACGCAAGCGCCCGGCCATCAGGCGCCCAGGCGTGAAAGCCGTCATTCGCGCTCCTGGTTAGGCGACGAGGTCGACCGCCTCTGGCCGGGACCACCGAAATTCCGCTACCTCCCTGGAATGCGATCAGATCACTTCGGGGCGACCAGACCGGATCACGCCCCCTCGCCAGCTGCCGAAGTCGAGAGCCGTCAGTGCGCACGACCCAGATGCCGGTGCGCAGGTTTCGCGCAGCCTGGAAGGCGATCCGACTTCCATCCGGAGACCACGTGATCCCGCCGTCGGCGTCCTCTGCGACCACGAGAGAGCGCGGGCTCAGGCGGCGCCGACCGCTTCCGTCGGCCCGCATCGAGTACAGAGCACGAATCCTTTGTCCGCGTTCGAGGCGCTCCGACCAGAACGCGATTCGGCGGCCGTCGGGCGACCAGGCCGCGCCGCCGTCTGCCCCCAGGCTTCGAGTCAGCGCCCGCCGTCCGCGACCGTCGGCACCGATCGAATAGATCTCTGTGTTGTCCACGTTTCCGCCGCGGTCGGTGGCGAAGACGATTCGCCCAGGGACGCGAGGCTGGGCCGCATCCCCGGCTGCGGCGATCAGAGCCGAAAGCAGGAGGAGCAGGCTGACGGTGACCCGCATCGCGGCCGAGGCTACTGCGCGCGCGTGCGGATTCCGCTAGCGCTTCGTAAGGAGAGGATCAGGAGAGGCGCTTTTCGTACGTGGCGTAGCGCCGCGTGATCTTCATGCCAGCCCGCTCGTAGAGCCTGGTCGCCCCGGACTCGTTCTCGGAGTCGACCTCCAGGCCGACTCGTGTATGCCCGCGCTGCCAGAGGGCCCGGAACGCCGAGCGCAGGAGAGCCTCCCCCAGGCCGAGCCTGCGATGCGCTGGACCGACGGCGAGATCCAGGATCCAGCCGAAATGGCGCTCGCCGAACGCGAGCGCCGCGCCCGCGATCGAGCCGTCGGCGACTGCGAGCCGCCAGAGCTCCGGGTGGTAATCGCTGCGGCTCACCCGCCAGCGGAGCCACTTGTCGAGCGGCTCGGGTGTGAACTCCCAGTGCTCCGCGAACGCTTCCTGGTGCATGGCGTGCAGATCGGCGTCGTCGTCGCCTGGGCGATACCCACGGAGCTCGAAGCCGGCGGGCGCCTCGGGCTCCGCCGGTTCCTCCCCCAGGGCGATCTCCATGCGCCAGAAGTAGCGGACGATCTCGTGCCCACGGTCCGCGGCCAGACGACGGCCCTCGTCGTTGACGACGTGGACGTGAAGGCGCGAGAGCTCGCGTTCGCGTGCCCAGGCCTCGGCGAGATCGAGCAGGTGCCAGCCGATCCCGCGCCCACGCGCGTCGGGGTGGACGGCCGACTCGTCCTCGAGGTTCGCCAGGTCGCGCTCACGGCGAGCCCGCACGTAGGCGACCAGTTGCCCGTCGGTGAGCGCGAGCCAGGCGTCGGTTTCGAGGCTGTCCTCGTCGAGACGCCACCATTCGCGGAGCTCGGCCGCGCTGAACTCCAGCCCTTCGGTCTCGCCGAAGTCGACGCGGTTTCGCTCGGTGATGAGAGCCGCTACGGCGTCGGCATCGTCGAGCGTTGGGCGGCGTACGAGAAAGTCCGTCAGTCGGGGTGGCCGGATTCGAACCGGCGACTTCTTGCTCCCAAAGCAAGCACTCTAACCAGGCTGAGCTACACCCCGTGAATGGGCTTCAGTGTAGTCGGCGAGCACGATCCTCTCCACCGACCACCGCGATTTACGTCGGACCCGCAAGCCGTATCTCAACGGCCCGCTTCGGCGTTATGTCAAGTGAGTTGCTGGCCCCCGCTCGCCAACTCGCCGCCACACGGTTAGCCGCCCCTTCCTGTGCAAACCGCTCTGTAAAGCGGATTTGCCAATTGCTAGTCGAAATCGGCACAAGTTTCCTGTTCGAAAACATTGGCGTTATCCGCCAGAGCAGGTACTCTGCCGCGCTCGACCACCTGATGACTGAGAACCGCCGCATTCTCAGCGTCGTTGCTGCTGTGCTGTTGGTCTGCTTCATCGGACCGTCAGCGGCCTCGGCCGACACGACCCCGCCGCTTCCCGTCAGTCCCTCGACGGAACCGGCGGTGACTCCATCGAGCCATGAACTGGCGATCCTCCGCGCCGTGAACGGCATTCGCGCCGCGCACGGCCGGCGCCCGCTCAGCCTCGGGCCCGCACTGCATCGAGCAGCGCGTGCGCACTCCATGGACATGGTTCGTCGCGGGTACTTCGATCATGGGCCGTTCGTCCAACGCCTGCGCCGCTTCGGCGTTCGCGGACGAGCGCTCGGGGAGAACATCGCTTACGCAAGCGAGCCCGGCTTCACCGCCGGCGTCGTCGTGCAGATGTGGATGACGAGTCCTTCCCACCGGTCGGTAGTGCTCGATCGGAGCTTCAGCAGGATCGGTGTCGGCGTGGCAGGTGGCTTGACGCGACGCGTGACGGCCGACTTCGCCGGCTAGCACGCGGCTACTCGACCAACCGGGTCGTGTAGCGCTTCCGCCCCTGGCGGAGGGCGGCCCGTGCTCTGCTACTCGATCAGCAGGTCCCGCAGCGCTGCGATCCGCTCCTGGCGGATCGCTTCGCGCTCCCCGCGCTCGACTCGGGTGAGGAGACCGTGGACGAGCGGCGCGAGCTCGACGGGGTTGAACGGCTTCGTCACGTAGTCGATACCGCCGAGCTCGAGCCCCTGCGCGCGGTCTCGGAGCTCCGCGCGTGCCGTGAGGAAGACGATCGGGATCTGGCTCGTCCCTTCACCGGCCTGCAACGCCTGGAGCACCTCCCAGCCGTCCATGCCCGGCATCATCACGTCGAGGAGGATCACGTCGGGCCTCTCCGAGCGGGCCAGCTCGACGCCGACCGTGCCGTCCTCGGCCTCGATCACCTCCATGCCCTCGGCCTCGAGGTTGACGCGACAGAGGAGGCGAATCGGAGCCTCGTCGTCGATGACCAGGACCTTCGCCGCCATCTCCTCTTGCCTACCCATCAGGGTCGTTGCTCAGTCCCGGTTGGGGTCGCCTCCACGGCCAGCGGAAGCTCGAAGGCAAAGCTCGCTCCGCGACCCTCGGCGGAGTCGACCCAGATCCGGCCGCCCATCGCGGCCACGAGCCCGCGCGCGATGAAGAGTCCGAGCCCCGTCCCGCTGCGCTCTCTGGCGACCCCTTCGGCACGATGGAACTTCCGGAAGATCTGCTCCCGCTCCGCTGCCGGCACGCCGATCCCCTCGTCGACGACGCGGACCTCAACCGTATGACCGGCCCGCCTCGCTTCCACGGTGACTGTTCCGCCACGGGGAGAGAACTTCACTGCGTTGTCCAGGAGATTGGCGATCACCTGTCGTAGTTTCTCGGAGTCGGCAGACGCCGCGAGTCGCTCCTCGGGAACGTCGACCACGAACTCGTTCCCGTTCACGGCGCTCTGCTGGGCGCTCAAAACGACCTCAGACAGCAGTGATCCGACGTCGGTCGGGGCGAGCTCGACCTGGAGATCGCCGGCATCGAGCCGGGCAACGCTGAGCAGCGTGTCGACGATCGCCGTCAGGCGCTGCGCCTCCGAGGCGATGTAGCCGAGGAAGGTGTAGCGCTCCTCGTCTCCGAAGAGCACGTCCCGGCGCAGCAGCGTTTCCGCGAACCCGTAGATCGAAGTCAACGGTGCGCGCAACTCCTGCGAGACCGTCGACACGAAGTCGGACTTCATCTGCTCGACGCGCCGCTCTCCGGACACGTCGCGGAAGGCGTAGATGCGCCCGGCGACCGCACCCGTCGGATCGCGCATGACCGCCTCCGTCAGAGAAAGCCAGGCCTCGTCGGCCCCGCGCCGGATCGCGATCAGGCGCTCGCCGGCGGGAGCCTCCGGGCCGGCGGAGAGGTCGCGCTGGATCACGTCGATCGGCGGCCGTCCAAGGGCGGAGACTGCGGGCACGCCCGTAATCTGCTCGGCCGACGTGTTCCAGAGCACGACGTCTCCGTTGCGATCGACGGCGACGATGCCGTCTGCGATGTTGGAGAGGATCGCGTAACTCCGTTCGCGCTCCAGCGCGACGCGCTGGTAGAGCTCGGCGTTCGACAGGACGGACGACGCGTTGCCGGCCAGAGCTGTCAGAGCTTCGCTCTCCTCGTCGCGCCAGGCGCGCGGCCGGCGGTGATAGACCGCGAGCACGCCCTGCAGTCCTCCCTCGGCGCCGACTAGCGGTACGCCGAGGTAGGCGCGGTAGCCTGCGGCGAGCACCGGATCGTCGGCCAGGAGCCTGGAGTCGGAGCCGGTGTCGGCGAGGGCCGTTGGCGCTCGCGACTGGACGATGTCCCCTGCCAGCCAGGCCGTCGCAGGAGCGCGGAAGCCAACGGCGCCCTCGAGACCTTCACCCTGTACGGCGTGAACGACGAGCTCGTCGCCTTCGATCACGCGGATCGAGGCGGCGTCGGCCTCGAGCAGAGCCGGTGCCTGCTGCACGACCTCGTCGAGCACCGCAGCGGGATCGAGCTCGGAAGCGAGCAGCGTGCCCATGCGCGCGAGCTGCTGAGAAAGAGCCCTCGAGGTGCGTTCACTCTCGTAGAGCTCGCTCCGCTCGAGGGCGCCGCGTGCGGCCCCGGCGAGCCGCCGTGCGAGCTCCAAGTCGTCGTCGATGAACTGCCGCGACGCGGCGAAGAAGACGATCACCAGTCCACCGTCCTCACGGCGCGGCGAGTCGACGGGGATCGCCAGCAGCGCGCCGAAGCCCGCCTCCACCGCCAGGCCCCGCCAGGTCTCGCCGAAGCGATCGTCGTCGGCGATGTTCGGCGCAGCGAGCACACGGCGCTCGGCAGCGCAGGTCTCGAGCACCGACGCGGCGTCGGTGAGCCCTTCGCGCAGGAGCTCGGCCAGCGCGTCGGGCAGGTCCACCGCAGCCGCCAGCGCCAGGCCCCGCGCCTCCGGCATCAGCACTGCTGCTGCGGTGCCGCCGAGCGACTCCGTCGCGGCCTGAGCAACCGCGTCCAGAGTCGCCGGCTGCGAGAGCGGCTCGGCGAGCGCCGAAGCGATGCCGAAGAAGCCGCGCTGGATCCGCGCCTGGCGAACGCTCTGCTCGAAGCTCGCGGCGTTTCGGACGGCCAGCGAGGCGAGCCCCGCGAAGGTCTCGAGCAATTCGGCGTCGGTGTCGTCGAAATTGCGTTCCGCGTCTCGCGTGCCCACGCCGAGGACGCCACGCGAATCACCCGACCACGTCATCGGTGCCGCGATCGCGCCGGTGAAGCCCGCGTACGCCTCGTGCGGCACGGGCTGCTTCTGGTCGTCGTAGACGTTGGAGAGCACGGAGCGGCCCTCCCGAAGAGCCTCACCGGCGAGGCCTCGGCTGGCCGGGAACTCGAACTCCAGCAGCGACGTGTCGAGACCGTTGACCGCGGCGCAGCGCAGAACCTGGCCCTGCTCGTCCAGCAGGTAGCAGTCGGCCGCGTCGGCATCGAGCAGCTTGGTGACCTCGACGACGAGGCGCTGGAGCACCGTTTCGAGCCGCAGCTCGCTGGAGACGACCTGAGCCGCCTTCAACAGGGCCTGCTGCTGATCGAGCCGCTTCGCGTTCTCCTCCAGCAGGCTCGCCGTATGGACTGCGAGCCCGATCTCGCGGGCGACTGCCTCCGCGAGAGCGATCTCGGCCTCGGTCCAGGTCGTGGGCTCCGGCCGGTGGAACCCGAAGATCCCGATCATCCGATCGAACACGCCGATCGGCGTGGCGAGAACCGCCGCGGTGCCGAGATCGATCAGGGTCTGCCTGTCCCCGAGTGTCGGGTCGTCGAGTGCCGGGTCGGTACGGATGTCTCCGCTCGCGACCGTGCGGCCTTCCCGAGCCGCGAGGTTGGACACCGGAAGGCGCCCGGACGAGCCTGCGATCGGAACAAAGCCGTCGGCAGCCCACTCCGCGCGTATCGGAAGCGTGTCCTGGGGGCCGATCAAGCGGATGAAGCACCGCGAGACGCCGGCAGCCTCACCCGTCTCCTCGACGGCGATCCGCAGGACAGCCTCGAGGTCGTGCTCGGAGCGCACCTTCCGGCTGATCGAAGCCACGAGGCGCTCTCGCTCGAGGGCATCCTCGAGTGCGGACGCCGAGCGCGCGCGCTCCAGGGCGAGGGCCGCCTCGGCGGTCAAAGCCTGGAGGAGAGTCGTCTCGTCGGCGGAGAACACGCGCGGCTTGCGCGTCGAAGCGGCAACGAGAACCGCCGGCACACGCTCCTCGACGATGAACGGGACGAAGACGGCGCTCTGGGCGCCGACCTTCTCGGCCATGCGGCGGTTGACCTTGGTCGATCCGGCAACGTCGTAGACGGCGATCGGAGCAGCCTCGAAGGCAGTGCTGGCAATCACCGAGGGCTCGTTGTCGAGGTCGATCGAGACGTCTCGCCACCAGATCGCCTCCTGACCGTTCTCCAGTGCATACAGGCCGTGGGCGCTACGGCTGTCCTCATCGATGACCGCAACCGCCGCGAACTCGACCCCGAGCAGGCCTGCAACGTGCTCGAGGAGTGTCCGGGCGACGGCTATCGCATCGCCTCCGCGCGCCAGCGCGACTGAGAGCGAGGTGACCGCCTCGAGGTCGCTATCGCGGCGTGGATCCGGGTCCCCCGGAGCGGTGTGCGGAGGAGCGGGCGCCTCTTCCTCCTTGCGCCGTCGGAACGGGGTTTTCCTGGGATTCACTGGGCCGTCCGGATGATAGGTCGGGGGAACGCCGAGCGCGACAATCGAGGTTGAGTAATACGGCTTGTAAAGATGGGCCTCGCGGCCTATTCACAAACCGCGCGAAGGGCGCTAGCTTCCCCGCCACTGGGCGATGCGATCCGCGGTTTAGTGCGTACCTGGCCACGAATGACCGCGGAGAGCACTTAGAGGGCCCGTCGCACTGACCCCCCGAGCGACGGGCCTTCTGCTTTCCGGGACTAGGACCAAAAGACCCGCGGATACCATGAGCATGATGGTGAAACGCGTTCTGCTGGCTTCGCCCAGGGGCTATTGCGCCGGGGTCGAGCGTGCCGTCGACACCGTCGAGAAGCTGCTCGACCTGCACGGGCCGCCGATCTACGTTCGCAAGCAGATCGTCCACAACGCGCACGTCGTGCGCGACCTCGAGGCGCGCGGTGCGATCTTCGTCGACGACGAGCGCGACGTACCGAAGGGCGAGACCGTCGTCCTCTCCGCGCACGGCGTCGCTCCGTCCGTCTACGTGAACGCGAAAGCACGCGGCCTGAACACGGTCGACGCCACCTGCCCGCTCGTGACGAAGGTGCACGTCCAGGCGCGGCGATACGCGGCGGACGGCTACACGATCCTGCTCATCGGCCACGAGGGACACGAGGAGGTCGTCGGCACGATGGGCGAGGCGCCCGACTCGACGATCCTCGTGCAATCGGTGGCGGACGCCGAAGAACTCGACCTTCCGGCCGACGCCAAGGTCGCCTACATCACGCAGACCACGCTCTCGGTCGACGAGACGGGCGAGATCATCAAGGCGATCCGACGGCGGTTCCCGCAGGTCTACGCGCCGAAGAAGGAAGACATCTGTTACGCGACGACCAACCGCCAGTGGGCCGTGAAGGACCTGATGGAGGAGGTCGATCTCCTGCTGGTCATCGGCTCACGGAACTCGTCGAACTCGAACCGCCTGGTCGAGGTCGCGCGGGCGGGCGGCGTGCAGGCGCACCTGATCGACGACGAGACCGACATCGACCAGGCCTGGCTCGAAGGAGTGGAGACGGTGGGCGTCACGTCGGGCGCGTCGGCGCCGGAGAAGCTCGTCGATCGCGTGTGCGACTGGTTCCGGGCGCTCGGCGTCGAGGACATCTCCGCGCACCGCATGGTCGACGAGGCGGTCGAGTTCCGCCTGCCGGTCGAGCTCCGCCGCGAGCTCGCGCTCGCCGAGACTCAGACCTAGGTCCGGCGCCACGGGCGCCGGACGCGACTAGAGCTCAGATTCTCGAATGCCCGCACGTTTGACGTTCGCGTTGGTGGAACGGCTCTTGGTTCCCCGTGACTGTTAGGGCACTACGCGCTCGAGGGCCGCGTCGGACTGGTGCCGGCTCCAGCTCCACGTGCGCCAGTCGCCGCCGGCGGCATCGCGCTCGCTGAGGTAGAGCTCGAGCGCCCTGCGCTGGTCCGGATCGAGCTTCGGCAAGGCGTCGACCAGCGTCGGCGTCGCGTCGTCGCTCAGCCCGGTGAGATAGGTGACGTCGAGATTCGGCCGGTCGAGGTTCGTGCGCGCGATCAAGGCATCGGGGTTGAGCACGTGCAGGGCGAAGATGGCCGCGAAACCGCTCGCGAGCGCACCGATCGCGAAGAGGTGTCGCCGGCTGCGGAGCACCGTGGCGGCCGCCCAGGCGAAAACGACGGCGAGCCAGATCATGAAGGCGGTCGTGTAGACGCGCAGCTCGGTGAGGCCGTACTCGCGCTGGTACAGCCGCATCCTCTGCAGCGCCGAGACCATGACGACGCCCAGCAGGACGAGGAGCGCTCCGGCCAGCACCCGGAAGACCACGTCGTCGCGGCGAGTGTCTCGGCGCCGTAGCCAGTCTCCGAGCAGCAGGAGCGGCAGCACGAGGGCCGCGACGGTCACGAGCTCGAAGAAGCCGTGGCGCGCGTACTCGGCATAGCTGAGGCTCGTCCGGCCTTCGACGAGCGCGCTCCCCCCGAACAGGTAGCGGACCTGGACGAGGACGAACGCGAGAAAGAGCAAGTTCAGGCTGCCGAGCACAACCGCGACCTCGGTGCGGCCGAGGGTGAAAAACGGGCGGACGTCCGCTGCGTACGGCTCCCGTCGCACGAGGTACTCGCGCAGGAGGCCGGCTGTGATCCAGGCGAGCACGACGATGAGCGCGGCGTGCGAGAAGACTTCCTCTCCGTTCGGCACGACATCGGTCACGTAGCCCTGAAAGACCTGGTCGGCGGCGACGAAGAGAGCTCCGAAGACGAGGAGGAGCGGCGCCGCGAGCAGCAGGCCTCGCCCGACGGCGACCGCCTGCCCGGCCTGGGCGCCCTTCGGCAGCTCGCGCCAGGCGATGTCGCTTTGCATCAGCGTCACGGTCCGGGCCGTGGCCGCTGCGCCTGCGTTGCCGAGGCCGACCACGTAGTCGGCGAGCCCGGCACGATGTACTCGCGGCGCCCTCAGCGCGCCGAACGCGAGTGCCGCGACGACGGCGAACAGGTCGAGCGCGACGAGGAACGGTGAGTCGCGCCAGGCGGGCAGCGCCGCGAACAGCAAGAGGGCAGGCAGCATCCAGCGGCTCCTGAGCGTCAGCGGCGCCCCGCGCCAACGGGCGAGGAGCACGAGCGTGACGGCGAGCGCCGCGAACCAGAGGAAGAGGTTGATGCCGAGCGGGGTGGCGCGTAGGAGCTCATCGCCGAGCACCCCGAGCACGAGGGCCGCGCCGAGTAGACCGAGGCCGAGCCTGGTCCGGTCGCTCATCGCGCCTCATGAAAGCACGACCGCCGCCGCGTGCGGTCGATCCTCACAAGACCTTTACGTGCGGCAGTCCGCGCAGGCTCCGCGCAGCAAGACGTCGTGCGCCTCGACGCGGTAGCCCAGGCCGCCTCCGACCCGGTCGAGCACCTGCTCCAGGCCGCCGTCGGCGAACGGCTCGACCTTCCCGCAGTCGTCGCACATCAGGTGGTGATGGTGCTCGCCGCTCGGCAGCAGCGGCTCGTAGCGTGCTCCGTCGGCGAACTCGAGGCGCTGCACGAGCTGCAGGCCGACGAGCTGGTCGAGTGCGCGGTAGACGCTGGCGAGCCCGATCCGGCGGTCCTTGGTGCGCAGCGAATCGAAGATCTCGTTCGCGCTCAGGCAGCAATCCTGGCGCGCGAGGAGCGAGATCACGAGCTCCCTCGCTCGCCCCGCGCGGCGACCCGCGCCGGCAAGCGTTTCACGCGCGTGGGCTTCCCAGGCGGTCATCGCGCTGTACTGTACCGGCTGTTGATAGTGAGAGTCGTTCTCATTCTTATGTCTATGGTCGCTCTCGCAGCCGGATGCGGCGACGAGGGGCTTGCTGACGACCGCGTCTCGGTCGCTGCGGCCTTCTATCCCCTCGCCTACGCGGCCGAGGAGATCGGCGGCGACCAGGTTGCGGTCCGGAACCTCACCCCGCCCGGCGCGGAGCCTCACGACGTCGAGCTCTCGGCGCGAGACGTCGAGCGGATCCGTGCGGCCGACGTCGTGCTCTATCTCGGCTCCGGCTTCCAGCCCAGCTTCGAGCGAGCCGTCGACGGCGCGGACGGCAAGAAGGTCGATCTCCTTCAGGGGCTGAAGTTGCTCTTCGGAGACGAGGGCGTCGATCCGCATGTCTGGCTCGATCCACTCCGCTACGCGGAGCAGGCGCAGCGCATCGGCGAAGCGCTGGAGCGACCGGCGCAGCCCTTCGTGGCAAGACTGAGGAGGCTCGATGCCGATTTCGACCGCGACCTCGCGCAATGCGATCGCCGCGAGATCATCACGAGCCATGCCGCTTTCAGCTACCTGGCCAACCGCTACGGGCTCCACCAGATCGCGCTCACCGGGATCACACCGGAGGCGGAGCCGACCGCACGCGACCTCGAGCGAATCGTTCTAGAGGTCGAGCGCAGCGGCGCGACGACCGTCTTCTTCGAGACGCTCGTGTCGCCGCGCCTCGCCGAGACCGTGGCGCGCGAAACCGGCGCGAAGACGGCGGTGCTCAACCCGCTCGAGGGGCTCTCACAGGAGGAGCTGGACGAAGAGGAGAACTACTTCTCCGTCATGCGCGAGAACCTCGCGACTCTGCGGCAGGCGCTCGGATGCCGGTAGCCGTCGAGACCAGATCGCTGGGGTTCTCGTACGGCCAGGGACCACCCGTGCTTTCCGACGTCGACTTGTCCGTCGAGCGCGGCCAGTTCGTCGCGATTGCAGGCCCCAACGGCGGAGGCAAGACGACGTTGTTGCGACTCGTCCTCGGTCTCGAGCGCCCGGACGCCGGAGAGGCGCTGCTCTTCGGCGAGCCGGCGGTCGAGTTCTCCCGGCGCGAAACGATCGGCTACTTGGCCCAACGAGCGGAGCTCGGCGTGAGCGCACCTGCCACGGTGCGAGAGGTTGTCGCGGCAGGGCGGCTTCCGCGTGTCGGCCTGCTGCGCCGAGCCGGACGAGAGGACCGGGAGAAGATCGACGAGGCGATTGTCCGGGTCGGCCTGACCGCAGTCGCGGGCCGACCGCTTTCGAGGCTCTCAGGCGGACAGCAGCAGCGCGCTTTCATCGCCAAGGCCCTCGCGGCAGAGCCGGAGCTGCTCGTGCTCGACGAGCCGACGACTGGGGTGGATGCCGAAGCTCAGGAAGCTTTCGCGGCGCTCCTCGATCGGCTTCACCGCGAGCTCGGCGTCACGATCCTCTACGTCTCGCACGAGTTCGGGGCGGTCGAGCGCTTCGTCGAGCGGATCGTGCTCGTGCGCGGCGGAATCGTCTTCGACGGCAGCCCGTCGGAGCTACCCGGGGTCTGGCACGACCCTTCGCATGTCCATCCTTGACTCCGAGTTCATGCGGCTCGCCTTCGCGACCGGGGCGATCGTCGGCGTCCTCGCTCCCGCGGTCGGGTTCTTCCTCGTCGAGCGCCGGATGAGCCTCATCGGCGATGGCATCGGCCATGTCGCGTTCGCGGGCGTCGCGGCAGGGTTCCTGCTCGGCATCTCCCCCGTCCTCACGGCCCTCGTCGCCGCGGTCGTCGGGGCGACCGCGATCGAGTGGCTGCGAAGCCATCGAAAGACGACCGGAGACCAGGCCCTCGCGCTCGTCTTCTACACGGGCATCGCGGCCGGGATCGTGCTCATCTCCGCTGCGGGCTCGCTCGACGTCGGGCTGTTCGCCTACCTGTTCGGCTCGATCCTCACCGTCACGGGCGGGGACCTCGCGCTTGTCGCCGTGCTCGGAAGCGTCGCTCTGGCCACGATCGCGCTCCTCTATCCGGCACTGGCGGCAGCCGTGCTCGACGAGGAAGGCGCACGGGTCGCCGGCGTGCCGATCGGTCTGCTCAACGTGCTCCTGGCCGTGCTGACAGCGCTGACCGTCGCGCTGTCGATGCGAATCGTGGGTATTTTGCTGATCGCGGCCCTGATGGTGCTGCCGGTCATCGCCGCGGCACGTGTGGCCTGGAGCATGCAGTCGACGATCCTGCTCTCGACCGCGATCGGGCTCGGCTCGGTGCTCACGGGGCTGACCGTCGCCTACTACGCGGACCTGCCGCCCGGCGGGACGATCGTCCTCGCGGCAGCAGGCGCGTTCCTCGTGGCGAGCGCGATCGAAGCTATCCGGTCCGGCTAGCTGCCTTCGCCGTCGCGGCGCTCTTCGCCCGAGCGACGGTCCTTGCCGCTACGCCGGTCGCCGGGCGCTTGCTCTTTCTTCTTACGCCGCTCTGCCGCCTTGCGCCGATCTTCGCCCGAGCGCCGCTCGGGGCCGCCGTGTTTTTCCTTCATTGCGCCCATCATCTCGCGCGCGACGGACGGTTACTAGGCCTTCGCGATCTGTGGCTCGCCCGAGTCGCCGTCGGTCTTGATCTCCTCGGCGAGAACTTCGCTCTTGATCCAGTCCGCGTGTGCGAGCAGGTCGGACTGGGACTCGGGGAGCGTGACCACGATCCGGTCCGTGAGCTCCAGTCCCGCGTCCTTGCGCATTGAGTTCAGCTGGTGGATCAGGTCGAGCACCCGGCCCTCGGTGCGCAGCTCGTCGTCGAGAGCGGTGTCGAGCGCGACCGTGACTCCGTCGCCGGAGGCGATCGCCCACCCTTCGCGGCCGTGGCGCTCGACCAGCACCTCGTCCGCGCCCAGGTCGTGTCCTGCAGCGCGGAAACCTCCGTCGGGGAGCTCCTCGAACTCGCCGGCCTGGAGCGCGGCGCGCACCGAGCCGAGCTCCTTCCCGAGCTTGGGGCCGAGCACAGGCAGGTTCGGCTTCACCGTCAGCTCGGTCGCCTCGACCTCGCCGAGCTCGATGCCCTTCACGCGGAGCTCGGACGCGATCTCGTCGAGGTGCCCCTCGACGAGCTGCGCGCCCTGGACGATCAGTCGCCCCAAGGGCTGCCGCAGCTTGAGCCCCGAGGCCGAGCGGGCGCGGTAGCCGAGCTCGACGACACGGCGCACCTCCCCTACCTCGGCGACCAGCGCGTCGTCGGCAAGGCTGGCCGCCGCCGTCGGCCACCCGGCGAGGTGCACCGAGCGTGGCGCGTCCTCGCACGGGCCCGCCGCCAGGCTCTGCCAGAGATGCTCCGCGAGGAACGGCATGACCGGCGCGATACCGCGCACCGCCTGCGCCAGCGCGTACCACAGCGTTCTGAACGCAGCCTCGTCCAACGAGTAGAAGCGACGGCGCGAGCGGCGGATGTACCAGTTCGACACGTCGTCGACGAAGCGCTCGAACGCACCCACCACGTCCGGCGTCCAGTATCGGTCGTAGGCGCCCTCTACCTCGGCGAGGTAGGCCTGCGTCCGCGCGAGTAGCCACCGATCGAGCGGGCGCAGCTCCGCGCCCTGCGGGCCGGCGTCGAGATCGGCGAACGTCGGCCGAAAGCCCTCGATGTTCGCGTACGTCGTAAAGAACACGACCGAGTTCCAGAGCGTGAGCAGGCGCCGTTTGATCTCGCCCGCGGGCGTGTAGCCGAACTTGACGCCCTGCGTCGGCGTCTGCTCGCAGTACATCCAGCGCATGACGTCGGCGCCCATCCGCTCGAGCGCCTCGTGCGCCTCGATCGTGTTGCCCTTCGAGCCGTGCATCTCGTGGCCGTGCTCGTCACGAACGTCCTCGTGCCCGAGCACCCGCTCGTACGGCGCCCGCCCGTCGAGGACGACCGACATGAAGAGCAGCGAGTAGAACCACAACCGGATCTGCTCGCGCATCTCCGTCACCCAGTTCGCGGGAAACCACTCTTCCCAGTACGCATGGTCGGGAAGGTTCGCGTTCGAGAGACCCGCAGAGGCGCCTGTCGCGTAGCCGCCTTCGACCCACTCGGGGCTCTGCCAGCCGAGGGTCGAGAAGGGGACGATCCCGGCGTCGAGCCAGACGTCCCCCACCTCGGGGATCCGCTGCACCTCGGCTCCGCACTGCTCGCACGCGATCACGACCTCGTCGATCCAGGGCCGGTGGAGCTCCTCGAGCTGCTCGAGCCCGCGAAGCGCGCGCTCCTCGAGCTCCTGCTTCGAACCAATCACGTTGACGTGCCCGCAAGCGCAGGGATAGAAGGGCAGCGGCAGGCCGAAGTACCGTTTCCGGGAGATGTTCCAGTCGCCCATGTTCCGGAGCCAGTCGTCCATGCGCTTGCCGTAGAAGTCGGGCGTCCAGTCCACCGACGCGTTCGCCTCGAGCAGCTTCGGGCGTAGCTCGTCCACGGCGATGAACCAGTCGTCGACCACGCGGAACACGACCGGCGTCGAGCACCGCCAGCAGTGCGCGTAGCGGTGGATGTACGTCTCAGCGTGCTCGAGCAGGCCGCGCTCGCGGAGGTCGCCGACGATCTGGTCGGCGGCGTCGCCGGTCGAGATGCCGTGGAGCCAGCCGTACTCGGGGAAGAAGTGGCCGGCCTCGTCGATCGGCACCAGCACCTCGAGCCCGTGCTCCTTGCCCAGGTCGAAGTCCTCGGTCCCTGCCCCCGGCGCGATGTGGACGATGCCGGTGCCGTCGTCGAGCGAGACCTCGTCCCACGGAATCACACGGTGCGCGACGTTCGCGACCGCGGGCAGATGGTCGAACGGCCCCTCGTACTCGAGCCCGACGAGATCGGCGCCGCGCATCCGCTGCACAAAATGGTCCTCCGGATAGCGCGCGACGGCAACCCACTCGCCGTTGTCGCGCTTGCCGTACTCCGCGTCCGGGTTCACCGCCGCCGCCACGTTGGCAGGCAGCGTCCAGGGTGTCGTCGTCCAGATGACGAGCGACTCGCCGTCCCGCCCCTTTAGTGGAAAGCGCACGAAGAGCGACGGATCCGATCTCTCCTTGTACACGTCGGCCTGCGAGAGCTCGTGCTGCGAGATCGACGTCCCGCACCGGGGACACCACTCCGTCGAACGGTGGCCCTGGTAGAGCGCGCCGCGCTCCTGAAGCGTCTTCAGGAAGCGCCAGATGTACTCGATGTTGGTGTCGCTGAACGTGTAGTAGTCGTTGCCCCAGTCCATCCACTGGCCCAGGCGGATCGACTGCTCCGTGATCACGCGCGCGGACTCCGCGACGAGGTCTCGGCACTTGCGTGCAAACTCGGCGAGGCCGTACTCCTCGATCTCGTGCTTCGAGTTCAGCCCGAGGTCGCGCTCGACCTTGACCTCGACCCAGAGCCCCTGACAGTCGAAGCCGTTCTGGTAGCGCTGGTCGAACCCGCGCAGCGCCTTGTAGCGCTGAAAGACGTCTTTGTAGGTCCGACCCCACAGGTGATGGACGCCCAGGCCGTCAACGGTGTTCGCCGTCTTCGGGCCGTCGATGAAGCTGAAGCGCTCGCCGCCTCGGTTCTGTTCCCGGAGCTGCTCGAAGGTGCCCTCCGACTCCCACCACGCGAGAACGTCCCGCTCGAGAGCCGGATGATCGGGGACAGCCGGTAGTTGAGCGAAGATCTCCGCCACTAGTGTTCGATTCTACGGAGGGGCGGGAATCGTTTTGGGAGCCCGTACGTTGATGAGATAAGCAACCCGAAAGGAACCTTGAATGAGCACAGCAGTGACCGAAACCACCTTCGAGCAGGAAGTCCTCCAGTCGGACAAGCCCGTGATCGTCGACTTCTGGGCCGAATGGTGCGGTCCCTGCCACGCCGTCTCCCCGGTGCTCGACAAGATCGTCGAGGAGCGCGGTGACGAATTGAAGCTCGTCAAGGTGAACATCGACGAGGAGCAGGATCTCGCGGCCAAGTACGGCATCGCGTCGATTCCGACGATGATCCTCTTCCGCGACGGCGAGCCCGCAGCGGCTGCGATCGGCGCCCAGCCCAAGGGCGCGATCGAGAAGTCGCTCGGCCTGGTCGAGAGCTAGACCCAGCCCAGCTCGCTGAACTGGGGGAAGCCGAGCCAGTAGAGACCCCAGCCGACGAGTGCGATCAGAGCCAGTCCGTAGGTGGGGACGAGTAACCCGAGGAGCCGCTCGCGGCCGTAGATCCCCCAGGCAAGGAATGCACCGCTGGTCACGATCCCCAGTGGCGCCGTCCCGCCCTCGATCGAGTTGGTGAAGACGGTGAAGCCAAAGAGGAGAGCGAGGGGAAGGCTGACGCCCCAGCCCGGCCGTGGCAGGTCGCCGAGGGCGAGCCCGAGCGCAGCGACGAGGCCGGCCAGTCCGCCATACCAGAGGTAGTGGCCGACGAGCTCGTCCCACAGATGAGCCGGCTCACCGGGTGCGACGTTGGCAATCGAGTTCGCGGCGAGGTGGATGCCGTGCCCCTGTGTATAGAGGACGGCCGCGAAGCCAAACAGCAGCCAGACACGACGAGGTGTGGCGGCCGCCGCGAGTGCAGCTCCGGCACAGCCGACAACGACGTACGGCAGGACTAGGTCGACCCAGTCGGCCCACCTCGTCTCCCCGTCGGCGATGCCGCCAACGCTGCCAAGTGGCTCGAGCAAGACGCCGGTGTGGTGGCCGACGATCACCCCACCTGCGAAAGCGAGCAGCCAGCGTTCCGGGCCGGGTCTCAAGCCCTCCTAGGCCCCCTCGGCCTCCTCCTTCTCCGGGTACTCGACGGGCGCGGCTGCCCGCATCGCCGGCTCCTCCACCAGGTTCAGCACCCGCATGCCGTGGACGAAGACGATCGAGCCGCCGAGCCAGCCGCCGAGAATCAGCACCGCATAGCCGACGAGGGTGAGTACCAGCGATCCGCCGCTGATCGTGCCGTCGACGTAGTCCCCGTGCCCGGCGCCGGCGGTGATCGCGAAGAGGATCGTCGCCGTGACCATCGCCGACAGGTGAGCGGTCGCCGTCCTCCAGAGCGGTGTGCCGCGCGGGATGCTGAGCCAGTCGGCGAACCCGGTCAGGGCTGTCGGAAGCGTGGTCACGAGGCCCGCCACGAGGACTAGCCACCAGACCGCGGTCGTGTTGTCTTCGCTGACGCCGAGCCGCGAGAGCAGGGCAAAGGCGGTCGCAATCGTGTACGCGCCCACGGTCACGTCCGTCAGCGGCGGGTGGATCGGGTGCCCGGCCAGGCCGTGCCAGAGGACGCTCAGCCTCATTTCGTGCGCGCCTCCACGCCGTCCAGGAGGATCCAGTTGCCCCGGAGCGCGTTCTCGGCCAGCTCAACGAGGCGATCCTCGTCTCCGGCATGCGCCTCGAGCAACGCCCTCGAGCTGGCGGCGTGCTCGTGGTCGAGCTCGGCGTGCAGCACGAAGTACGCAGCGCCCGGCTCGTCACCAGCGATCTCGTAGTGGTCGGCGAGCCCGTCGAGCTTCGTCTGCGAAACGTCAGGCTGGCCGGCCTCGATCGCGTACAGCACTGCGAGCGCTCCGATCGGGTCCTCGGGAGCGAGCCAGGCCGACACGCACTCGGTCGTCTCCGCGCTCGCCGCAGCGGGAGTCGCGCCCACTGCGTCGGCGAACTCGTCCCAGAGCGAGACATGCTCGGCCTCTTCGCGCGCGTGCTCGGCATCCGCCTTGCCGGCGGTCTCGGCCAGCGCGACGACGGCGTGCCGGTACTGACCGGCGTAGTACGCGAGGTCCTCACGCTTCAGCTCGCCGCAGTTCCACCGGCGGTAGAAGGGATGGTTCAGCAGGTTCCAGCGCTCACGGGCCTCGTCGAGTCGGGCGATCAGTTCCACGGGTTGGGCTCCTTTCGAAAGGGGAACTGCGATGCTAACTGTGCGCGTGGCCGGCTTCCTCATCATCAACCCGCGCGCCGGGGACGAACGGCCGAGCGCTGACGAGCTGCGCGACGAGGCTGAACGCCTCGGCGTGACGACGCACTTCCTTCAGGAAGGCGAGGACATGGCCGAGCTCGCGCGCTCTGCGCCCGAGGGCCCGCTCGGCATGGCCGGCGGCGACGGGTCCCTCTCGTCCGTGGCCGAAGTCGCGCTCGAGCGCGGTCTCCCCCTCGTCGTGATCCCGTTCGGTACGCGCAACCACCTCGCGCGCGACCTCGGTCTCGACCGGGACGACCCGCTCGGCGCGCTCGAGTCGTTCGCCGGCCAGGAGCGCTTGATCGACATCGGCCGGGCGAACGGGCGGCTGTTCCTGAACAACGTCTCCCTGGGCGTCTATGCGCGGCTCGTGCACCGCCGCGAGCACCACCGGCGGCGGCGAGCCGTCTTGGCACGCCTCCGCGCCTTCGCGCTCCTGGCTCGGCAACCGGGTGCGCTCGGCCTGCGCATCGACGGTGAGCCGGTCTCGGCCCGGGTCGTCCTCGTCGCGAACAACGCCTACACGGTCGAGCTCTTCTCGCTCGGCGAGCGCGAGCGCCTCGACGAGGGCGTGCTCCACGTGTACTCGGCCGAGGGGCTACTGCCTGGGAACTGGGAGGAGCGCACCGGTCAGCGCTTCGAGATCGACTCCGGCCCGGGTTGGTTGCGGGCCGCAATCGACGGCGAGCCCGAGCGCCTCGACACGCCGATCGAGTTCACGATCGAGCCGCAGGCGCTACGCGTGCTGGTTCCGCCAGGCTGAGAGCACCTCGTCGAGATGGCCGAAGGCGAGCTCGCCGCGCGGGACCTCATCGGGCTCGAACCACCGCAGCTCGGCGACATCGTCCGCCGGCCGCGGGTTGCCCTCGACGATGCGGGCGGCCCAGTACAGGTTCAGCGTGCACCCGCCACCTTCCCCGTAGACGTCGATCCAGATGCCCAGGAGCTCGAGCGGCTCGATCTCCACCCCCGCCTCTTCGCGCAACTCCCGCCGCAGGCACTCGAGCGGGTGCTCGCACTCCTCCAGGAATCCACCGGGGAAGTCCCAGAGGCCCTTGAACGGCTCAACCCCGCGGCGCGAAAGCAGCACGCGGCCCGACTCGTCGATGCACAGCGCGCTCGCGGTCGGCTTCGACCCGGCGTAGGTGACGAACCCGCATTGCGGGCACTCAGCCTTGCCTTCCTCGATTTCGAGGTCCGCTTTGCAGCGCGGACAGAACTTCCAGCCGTCCAGCTCGGACACGGTCGGCAACAATAGACCCGTGCACGACCAACCCGAGCCCACGCCGCAGGAGCACGAGCAAGCGCCGGAGATCCAGGACGAGGCCGAGGAGCAGCGCGGCCCGGCCCCGGCCGACCCGGAGCTGCCGGCCGAGGATCCCGACGATGCCTAGGTTCGCGACCGCCACGGTCACCGAGCTCTCCCAGATCGGATTGCTCCAAGAGCTGCCCGGCGAACGGATCACGAAGCTGGCGCACAACATGAAGCGGGCCGAGATCCCCGCCGGCAGCCCGATCGTCCTCGAGGGCGAGGAGGGCGACCACTTCTACGTCATCCTCCGGGGCCTGCTCGCGGTCAGCAACCAGGGCGGGCTCGGGCCGCGCCGCGTGCTTCGCCCCGGCGACTACTTCGGCGAGGTCGCGCTGGCGATGGATGTGCCCCGGACCGCCTCGGTGACCGCGCTCACGCCGACCACGGTTGCCAGCTGCGACCGGGCGACGTTCGACGAGTTCGTGCGGCCGCTCTTCGCCGACGACGAGTAGGAGTAGCTCGGGAACCTCGCGGGCCGCTCCGGTGTAGGAGCGGCAGGAGGTAACTCATGCGCAAAGCACTTTTCGTCGGCGTGCTACTCGCTGGACTCGTGTACGCCGCTCCGGCCGCAGCTGGATGCTGGGCCACCGTTCAACTCGCACCGCCGCCGGCAGGGACCAAGGCGGGTCAGGCCTGGAACGCAGAGATCATGGTGCTCCAGCACGGCCGCAACCCACTTCCGAACGCGAGCGAGGCGAGACCACGCGTCACGATCACGAACGCCGCCGGGGACAGCGAGACGTTCACGGCGAAGCCGGTTGATACGTCCGAAGGGACGTACTCCGCCAAGGTCGTCTTCCCGTCGGCAGGCTCCTGGAACTACGCCGTCTTCGACGACTTCACGAGCGCGTACGGCGAGCCCGTTCCTTGCTCGCAGACACACGAGTACGGGCCCGTGACGATCGGAAACGGATCACGCGGGGTCTCGACGTCCGGCACGGGCGGCCTCCCCATCTGGCCCCTCGCGGGAGCAGCGTTGTTGCTCGTCGCCGCAGGCCTCTATTACCGCCACCGGCGCGGGCTCCGAACGGTCGCTTGAGGGAGGGTTCCGCCTAAAGGACACGGCCCATGACGCCGAACTTAGTCATGGGCCGTGCCGCGTTCTCGCCGTATTCCCAAAGCCCCCGTCTATGGGGGCAAATTCGGGCCCGCTCAGGCCGAGCGGCTGCTCTGGCGTGCCGGGTTCGGGCCGCGCCCAGGTGAGGCCGAACGGCTTGCGAAGCTCGGCCTCCACCGCGCCGTCCGTTCGCTGACGCGCCCGTCACGCGAGCGCTTCGTCGGCCCCGCTCCCGTGGACGACGACAAGCGCCCGCTCGCGCCGTACGACGCCTGGGGCCACGACCACCTCTGGTGGCTCGACCGCATGGTGCGCACGAGCCGGCCGCTCGTCGAGCGCATGACGCTCGTCTGGCACGACTGGTTCGCGACCTCCAACGACGGCGTCGGCTCCCAGCGGCTGATGCTCAATCAGAACAAGCTCTTCCGCACGCGCTTCCTCGGCTCCTTCGAGCAACTCGTCCTCGCGGTGACGAGCGATCCGGCGATGCTCCTCTGGCTCTCCGGAAACGAGAACGACAAGGACTCGCCGAACGAGAACTACGCACGGGAGCTGATGGAGCTCTTCACGCTCGGCGCGAAGCGCGGCTACACCGAGCGCGACGTGCGCGAGCAGGCCCGCGCGCTGACCGGCTTTCGCAACGACTGGTCGGACGGCAAGGGGCCGCACAACTTCCGCTTCGACCCGCGTCGCCACGACGACGGCCGCAAGCGGATCTTCGGCAAGACGGCGCGCTACGGCTGGCGCGACGCGTGCAAGCTCTGCGTGCACCATCGCTCGCACCCTTCGTTCTTCGTTCCCAAGCTCTGGGGGTACTTCATCCCCACGCCGCCGCCCGCCGCAACGCGCCGCGCACTCGAGCGCCTCTACGTACGGAGCCGGTACGCCGTGCGGCCCGTCGTCGAAGCGATTCTCCGGCACCCACGCCTGTTCGAGGGACCGCGGATGACGAAGCCGCCGGCCGTCTACCTCGCCGGGATGCTGCGAACCACCAAGCGCGGCGTCGACACCGAGGCGTGGACCTGGCTCCTCGACGGGGCCGGCCAGCAGCTCTTCCGGCCGCCGAACGTGGCCGGGTGGGACGACGACCGCTGGCTGGACACCGCCACGTACCTCGCCCGCTGGAATCTCGCGGGCCGCGTGCTGCGCCCCGTCGCGCTGAAGACGTCGACGGCCGCCCCCGCCGACGCTGATGCTCTGGTCAAGCGCGCGCTCGCCTTCTGGGGCAACCCGGATCTCACCGACGCCACGCGCCGCTCCCTCCACTCCTTCGCGGCCCGCTCGCTCGCCGATGCCAACCAGACCTGGAAGAAGACGCAGTACCCGCCGCTGATCGAGAACGCGCTGCGCCACCTGATCGCCGTCTCCCCCGACCTCCAAACCGCCTAGGAGCCAGATGTCCGACTGCTGCAACGAGTTCTCCCGCTCCTCCATCCTCCGCCGCGCCGCGGCCGAGGCCGGACGGGGCCTGCCTGCGATCGAGACCGGGATGCCGCTGCCCGCGGGCACAGGTCTCGATCGCCGCAACTTCCTCGCTCGCTCCGTCGGGCTGGCTCTGGCCGTCTACGGCGCGGGCGCGGTTTCGCCAAAGTTCTTCGAGGAGGGCATCGCCGCCGCGCTCGCCGCAGGGCCCCGCGACACGGTGCTCGTCTCGATCTTCATGGACGGCGGCGCCGACTCGCTCTCGCTCCTCTTCCCGCACGGCGACCCGGACTACCGCCGCTTGCGTCCGCGCCTGGCGCTGCCCGATTCCGGGCTGACGTTCTCGGAGGATGCGCGCCTCCGCTGGCACCCGTCGGCGGCCTCGATGAAGACGCTGCACGGCGAGGGCAAGCTCTCGGTGCTGCCCGCCGTCGGGTACACGGGCGCCGACCAGTCGCACTTCACGTCGCGCCACTACTGGGAAGTCGGCGCGACCAACCCGGGCCTTCGCACAGGCTGGATGGGGCGCTATCTCGACCGCGTCGGGTCGCCGAACAACCCGCTCCAGGGGCTGAGCCTCGACGGTGACCTCGCGCCCTCGCTCGCCACCGCCAAGCATCCCGTCGCCGCCCTCCGCGGCGCGGGCGAGTATTCGTTCTGGTCGCCGGGCGTGTGGGGTCAGGTCGAGAACCGGATGCTGGAGGCGGTCGGCCAGCTCGGCAACGGCGCGCGCCCGTGACCAGACGCTCGCCAAGGCGCGGGCCGTCGCCAAGCAATCCGACCAGCTGCGCCGCCAGCTGGCGCCGTTCCGCGGAAACTCCCTCACGAGCCCGGTGGTCTACCCCAAGCACAGCAGCGACTTCCCCGAGCGCCTCCAGGGTCTCGCCGCCATGCTCGGCGCCGGCCTGCCGCTCCACTGCGTCGCGCTCAACGCCTACGGGATGTACGACACGCACTCCGACCAGGCTGACGACTTCGCCAGCGGCGTGAAGCTGACGAGCGACACCCTGCTCGCCTTCCAGCGCGACCTGGAGGCCCGTGGCCTCGCCGACCGGGTTCTGACCCTCGTCTGGTCGGAGTTCGGCCGTCGCGCAGAGGAGAACGGCTCCCAGGGCACCGACCACGGCGCCGCCGGAATCGGATTCCTCATGGGCACGCGGGTGCGCGGGACGATGATCGGCGAGTTTCCGGGGCTACGCAACGGGCTCGACCGCGACGGCAACCTGAAGGCGACCGTCGACTACCGCAGCATCTACACCTCGGTCCTCGAGCAATGGCTGGGGCAGGACGCCGCGGCCGTCATCGAGCGGGCCGGCTCCTTCCAGCGGATCCCGATTCTGAAATGAAGCTCGCCCTCGCCGCCCTCGCTGTCGTTGCGCTCGCCGGGGCGATGCCTGCCACGGCCGCCGCGCCCGGCCGCCTGCAGGTGACTGCGCTCGAATTCGAGTACCGGCTCTCCAGGCCGCAGCTCCGTGCCGGCCGCTGGTCGATCATCGAGCTCGTCAATCTCGGCGAGGACGAGCACAACCTGCGCCTGAAGCGCATCGGCGGCACGAAGACGTACGGGATCAAGACGGTGCTCCCCGGCCAGCGGCGCTACCTCGCCGCCAAGCTCCGCGTCGGGCGCTACAACCTCTGGTGCTCGATCACCGACCACAAAGCCCGCGGCATGCGCGCACAGCTCAAGGTGCTCCCCCCGCCGACGAGCTAGCTGCCGCCGGCGACCTCCACTTCGCCGCGTCGGGGGATCGATTGCCACTGCGTCGGCGTTCCGCGCACGGCGCTGAGCAGCGACTCGATCACGACGAGGTACATCAGCTGCCGGTACACGAACTGCTGCAGCGGCATCGCCCACAGAACGCGCGGTGACTCGCCGTCGAGCTTGAACGCGTACCAGCCGAGCGCGACCTGGAGCGCCGTAAAGGCGATCCAGAAGCCCAGGATCGCCACGGGGTTGAGGAAGATGAGCCCGTAGATGGAGAAGATGTCGATCACGGGGGCGAAGAGGGGCAAAGCGATCTGGAAGAGGACGAGGTACGGCAGCCCGCGACGTCCGATTCGCCCTTCGCCTCGACGCCAGAGCGCGGCGCGGTGCTTCCAGACCGCCTGCATCGTTCCGTAGCTCCAGCGAAAGCGTTGTCTCCAGAGCTCGCCGATCGTCACCGGCGCCTCCGTCCACGCACGAGCATCCTCGGCGTAGACGACTCGCCAGCCGGCGCGGCCGATGCCGATCGTCATGTCCGTGTCCTCGGCGAGGGTCGCTCCGGAGATGCCATCGATGTCCTCGAGCGCGGACCGACGGAAAGCCCCGACCGCGCCGGGCACGGTCGGCATGCACTGCAGCTGGTCGTAGAGCCGGCGGTCGAGGTTGAAGCCCATCACATACTCGATGTGCTGCCAGCGGCCGATCAGGCCCTTGCGGTTGCCGACCTTCGTGTTACCGGAGACGGCGCCCACGTCAGGCTCTCGGAGCGGCTGGACGAGATGCGTGAGCGTGTCGGCTTCGAAGACCGTGTCCGCATCGACCATGACGAGCACGTCGTGGCGGGCGGCCGCCACCCCGGCGTTGAGGGCTGCCGGCTTGCCTGCGTTCGGCTGGCGAAGGACAGACACCATCGGGAGCCCGAGCTTCTCGACGAGGCCGGCGGTCCCGTCCGTCGATCCGTCGTCTACCACGATCACCTCGAAGTCCGGATACTCGCTCGCCGCGAGAGAGCTGACGGCGCGCTCGATCCCGACCGCCTCGTTGAACGCCGGCACGATCACCGACACCGGCGGTGCCATGGGCTCGGAAGCGGGAGCACGACGAACGCTGCGCACATGGCGCCGGGCGAACGCGACGAGGATGAAGACCCGCGCTCCGAAGAGCGCCGTGACGATGACGAGGAGCAGGCCCAGGGCGTAGGTCGTCCAACGCGCGACCGCCAGTGTCCCGAGAAGCATCTGGCCACGTCGATGCGCCGCGCCTCCCGCGTCGAGCTCCGTCTGGTCCCTCGGGATGCCGCCGAGCGCCGACACCGTCACGAACCGAAAACCGCGAGCCTGGAGAGCGGGCACCGCGCGCTCGAGCGCCGCCACCGTCTGCGAACGGTCACCTCCTCCGTCGTGGAGGAGCACGATGCCGCCCTCGGTGCCGCGCGGTGTGATCCCCCTCACGATCGAGTCGACCCCCGCACGCCGCCAGTCCTCGCCATCGAGGTTCGAGAGCGCGATCACGTATCCCCGACGAGCCAAGTGCTCGTAGGCCCGCTGCTGGGGATCGTTGACGGCGGCCGGCACGGACGAGTACGGCGGCCTCACGAGCCGCGGGCGGACTCCGACGGCGCCGGCGACCGTGCTCTCGGTCAGCGCGATCTGGAGCGACCGCTCCCAGGCCGGGACGGCCGCGAGATCCGCGTGCGTGAACGTGTGATTCCCGAGCTCGAAACCTTGACGGTGCAGCGAGCGGACGACGTCCGGGTGGCGCGCCACCTCGCTGCCGACGACGAAGAACGTCGCCGGTACTCCCAGGCGCCGGAGGGTGGCCGCGATCCGCGGAGTCCAGCGTGGATCGGGGCCGTCGTCGAAGCTGAGTGCAATCTGGTGGCCGGCGGAGCGACGATTCGAGACGAGTCGCCGGCCGTCCCAGATCAGGACGGGGCCGGAAGTGGCCAGCGGGCCGGGGGTGCCGCGAGCCGGAGTCGAGCTCTTCCCGGTCGTCCGGGTCGAGAGGCCCTGGACCGCGAGCAGGACCGCGAGACTAAGTAGGAGGAAGACGAGGAGGACCCAGCGGGACGCGGGTCGCCCGCGGGTGCTACTTGAGCTTGCCGCCACCGTTGCCGTTCCCGTTGCCGGGCGGCGGCGGAGGAGGCGGAGGGGGCGTGACCGGCGTCGTCTTCTTGACTCGCCCCAGGGCGTTGCCGGGCGGCGTCGGCGCCGGGGCAGGCGGCTCCGCCTTGCGGACCTGGCCCGGCGGGGCGACATACCCTTGCCGCGTCCAGCCCTGCTGTCTCGGCTGTTGAGCGACCGCTGCCTGGCCGGCCGGTGGCTGCGCAGGAAGAGCTGGAGCCGGGCCTACGCCCTGCGCTGCTCGAGCCCGTGCCGTCGCGGCGCGGGCAACGGCGTTGCGTTTCGCAACGACAATCGCCTGTGCGCGAGCTGCTCGTTCGCGGGCGGCGGGCGTCACCGAGCCCGAGTCAGTGGCCGGCGTCTGGTTCTTCGTCGCGTCGCCACCTCTGCTGATGAGCCTGTTGAACGGCTCCTCGATGGAGGTACCGGGGAGGTGGCCGAAGCCGAGCATGCCGGCCGCGAGCGCTGCGAGCCACAGCACCGTGATCGCGAACGCGATCTTCGCGGCGATGCCGAGGATGCGCGCGCGGCGACCGTTCTCGGCGAGAAAGACCGGGCGCTCCGGATCCGGTTGAACCCTTTCGGGGGTGTGTTCGATAGTGGTCATGGCCGCCTGACGTACCTTAGTTGCCCATTTGCACGGATTTCATGCTCCGAACAATTCGCTTACGACCGCATCGGAGAACCGCGGCCACGCCTCTTTGGCCCAATCACCGAACTCCAGGTCGGTCAACGTCGCCAGGGCGAACCCACGTTCGGGGTCGACCCAGAGGAACGTGCCGCTCCCGCCCCAGTGACCGAACGTGCGGCGCGACATGAGCGTCCCGGCGAAGTGCGGCTGCTTGTCGTCCTTGAGCTCGAAGCCGAGCCCCCAGTCGTTCGGGTCGAAGCGGCCGAGGTCCGGGATCACCCCCGCCAGGCCCGGAAACTGCACGCTCGTGGCCTCGGCCAGCGTCTCCTGGGCGATCAGTGTCGGGCGCAGCAGCTCACGGGCGAGCGCGACGAGATCGTCGAGCGTGCCGTGGAGCCCGGCGGCCGGCGAGCCTAGGAGCTTGGTGCCCTCCATGCCGATCGGATCGAGCACCGCCTGCTGCAGGTACTCCTCGAACGGCATCTCGGCGCGCGCCGCAAGCACCCGGCCGAGCTCCTCGAACCCGGCATTCGAGTAGATCCGTCGCTTGCCGGGCGGCGCGAGCGGCGTCGTCCCCTCGAAGGGCAGACCGGACGCGTGAGCAAGCAGATGGCGCACGGTCGCCCCCGGTGGCCCGGCCGGCTCGTCGAGGTCCAGCGTGCCCTCCTCAGCCGCGACCATGGTCGCCAGAGCGGTCACCGGCTTCGTCACCGAGGCCCAGCGAAAGACGCGGCTCGCGTCGCCTCGCTGACCCAGGACCCCGTCCGGCCCGACGGCCGCAACCGCCACGTTCTCGGCGGGCCACTCGTCAGAAAGGGTTAATGCCTGCATATCGGGCGATACTACGGACGACATGCAGATCTACCCCTCGAGCATCACGGGCGACGGCTTCGCGGTCGGGGGCAGCGTCCTCGAGCACAAGTTCGGGGAAGGCGACCCGTACACCCTCGGCGTGGAGGAGGAGTACATGCTCCTCGACCCCGAGAGCTTCGACCTCGTGCAGCACATCGACACCGTGCTCGCATCGATGGCCGGCCACGAGCTCGAGTCGCAGGTCCGGCCGGAGCTCATGCAGTCCGTGCTCGAGATCGCCACGCCCGTGTGCCGCACAGCGAGCGACGTCGAACGCGAGCTGCGCAAGCTGCGCGAGTACGTGACCTCGGTCGCGCAGGGTCAGAAGCTGCGAGTCGGCTCCTCCGGCACGCACCCGTTCAGCCACTTCGAGCGCCAGCGGATCACCGCCCGCGACCGCTACCGCGCCCTCGTCGACCAGCTCCAGTACGTCGCGCGCCGCGAGTTGATCTTCGGTCTCCACATCCATGTCGCCGTCGATGACCCCGACAAGGCCGTGCAGGTCGTGAACGGGCTCCTCGTCGAGCTGCCGCCGTTGCTCGCGCTCTCGGCGAACTCGCCCTTCTGGCGCGGAGAGGCGACCGGTCTGGCCTCGACCCGTCAGATGGTGTTCGCCGCCTTCCCGCGCTCGGGCCCGCCCCCGCGCTTCCGCGACTACAACGACTACGCGGAGGTCGTGGGCCAGCTCGAGAAGACGGGCTGCATCGCCGACTACACGCACATCTGGTGGGACATCAGGCCGCACCCGCGGCTCGGCACCGTCGAGGTCCGAGTCTGCGACGCGGTGTCGCGGGTCGAGCATGCCGTCGCGCTCGCCGCCTATTGCCAGGCGCTCGTCAAGCACTACTGCGAGCGCTACGACCGCGGCGAGGAGATCCGCTCGTACCACCGGATCCTGACGAGCGAGAACAAGTGGCTGGCCGCGCGGTACGGGCTCGAGGCTCCGCTGATGGACCTCGAGACGGGCCGCCGCAACCGCGTTCCAGTCGCCCAACTCGTGCGGCGGCGGTTGCAGGAGCTCGAGCCGCACGCCCGAGAGCTCGGCTCGGAGGCCGAGCTCGAGGGCATCAACGACATCCTCGACAACGGCAACGGCGCCCACCGCCAGCTACGCGTCTTCAACGCCAACCGCGACATCGTCGAGGTTGTGCGCGAGATCGCGGACGCGACCGAGGAAGCTGCCGTCGGGTCCGCCAAGTGACCGTCGAGAACGCCGCACAGAGGACGAGCGGCTACGCGATCGCGTCCCTCATCCTCGGCATCGCGGGGTTCGTCGTCTTTCCGGTCGTGCCCTCGATCCTGGCGATCGTCTTCGGGCGGAAAGCGCAGGAGGAGATCGGCCGGGACCCGACGCTCGGCGGCGACGGTCTGGCAACCGCCGGCATCGTGCTCGGCTGGGTCGGGCTCGCCCTCATTGGCATCGGCGTGCTCTTCATACTGCTCCTTTCCGCCACTCTTTCTTAGGCAACTCGCTCACCGTTCGAGGCTCGGAACGCGACCATGTGCCCGTCCTTGCGGACCGCGAACACGCGCTCGTCTCCGGCGCCGTAGCCCACCCCGACGACCTTCCCACCGGTCTCGTACGGGCCGCGGACGACGCCGTAAGCCGAGTCGTAGGCCCAGAGGTCGCGGCCGGCGCTGAAGTACATGGTGCGCCCGTTGCGCGAGATCGTGGACAGGGTCGCCGGGTGCGCGCCTGCGACCGGGGCGGACTTCTCGAACTTCGCCACGCGCTTCACCACCGAGCCGCTGAGGTCGAGCTCTGCGACGACTCCGAGCGCCGGGTTCGCGGCGTAGAGGGTCCCGGAGTCGGGCGAGAGAGTGAGCGAGTAGCGCTTCAGGTTCTCGAAGGCTCCGCCGCGACCCGACGGCAGGCCGATGCACGCCGGACGGCTCCGCTCGAGGTCGAGCGAGTGGACGAACGCGAGCTTTCCGGGCGTGCTCAGGTACAGCGTGAGGAGCCAGCGCCCGTCCGGCGAGGCGACGCCGCTCCACGCATAGCCGGCCATGATCTTCACGCCTTGCGCCCGCAGCGGGTCGGCGACGAGACGCTCGCGTGAGAGGTCGTACTCGCGCACGTTGTACTGCCGTCCCGCGAAGTGCTCGATCAGGAAGAGCCGCTTGCCGTCGCGCGAGATCGTCTCCACCTCGAAGTCCCCGCGCAGGCTCATCACGTGCGCACGCTCGCCCCGCCGCCCGTCGAAGACGAGGAGGTGCGTGCGGTCACTGGTGCGGCGAGCAAGCGCGGCCCAGCGCCCGGTCGGCGAGACACCCTGCAGGTCCCAGCGACCAGACACGGCCCAGTCGCCGCGCAGAACCGCGGTGGCGACGTCGAAGCGCTTGAGAAACGTCCGCCGGCCGGAGGCGAAGCCGCTGTAGAAGGCGCGGCCATCGGCTGAGGCCATTCCCGGCGGCAACGAGAAGACCGCCTGCTTGTTCCCGGTGTTGTACGCAACGAGAGGGCTCCCGGGGCCTCTGGCCTGGACGTAGAGGAACTTCGAGCCGGGCGGGCTCGAGGACTGGCCGCTGCACGGGAGTGGACAGCCGTCGGCGAGCGCGGCGCTCGGGGCGGGCACGACCACGAGCAGCAGGAGGAGGACGAGGCGTTTCACGGCGGGGCTCCTTCCGTTGGGTACACCGCTGATACGCCTGTCGCGGTCCGAACAGGTCCCGGACCTCTCCCGGCCCCGTCCGCGTATGGACCTCATGCGCAATCCCGCTCGTATAGTCAGCGCGCGATGGCGGCTCCCAGCCGTGAGGAGCGCGCCTGGATCCGTGGCGCGCAGTCAGGATCGGCCTCGGCTCTCGAGGCCCTCTTTCGCGAGCACTGGCCCAGGGCGCTCCGGGCGGCCTACCTCGTCGTTCAGGACGGCGCGGCTGCTGAAGACATCGCACAAGAGGCGTTTCTCGCGGCGGTTCGGAACCTGGACCGCTTCGACCGGCGCCGCCCCTTCGGGCCGTGGCTGCACCGGATCGTCGTCAACCGCGCGATCGACTGGGCCCGCGCCCGCGCGTTGCGACGCGAGACCGGGGAGCCGCGCTTCGGCGAGTGGGACGACGACACCGAGGACAACGTCCTCGCGGGAAATCCCATCCCCGAGGACATCGCGGGCGGGCTCCGCTCGCTCTCGCCGGAGCACCGGGCAGTAGTCGTGCTCCGCTACCTCCTGGACTACACGCCCGGGGAGATCGCCGAGCTCCTCGAGCTTCCGCGCGGCACGGTCAACTCACGCCTGCGCCGCGGGCTCGACCACCTCGAAGACATCCTCGACCGGAGACGCCCATGAGCAAGGAGCTCAAGCGCGAGCTGCAGAAGATCTCGCCGCCGGACGAGCTCGAAGCGCAGCGGCGAGTCTGGCCGATCGTCCGCGGCGCCTTCGAGGCTCGCGAGCCGGTGGCCTGGCATCGGCGGAACGTCCGCCCGCTCGCGCTGGCGGCGGCAGCGATCGTCGTCCTGGCGGCGGCGCTCTCTCCCCCGGGCCGCGCGCTCGTCGGCGACGTTCGAGACGCGATCCAGGACGACGCGACCACAACGCCGAAGCCGAAGCCTGTGCTCGCCGGGCTGCCCACCGGTGGCCCGCTCCTCGTCAACTCACCCCGCGGGCCCTGGATCGTGCAGCCCGACGGCTCGCGGCGCCTCCTCGGCCGCTACTGGGAGGGCTCGTGGTCGCCACGCGCCCAGCACGTCGTCGTCACGCGCGCCAAGGAGATCACCGCGGTCAGGCCGAACGGGGTCATCCGCTGGACGATCGGCCGACCGCGGCGGATCAGCGGCGCACGCTGGTCTCCCGACGGTTTCCGGGTCGCGTACCTGACGGGCACCGAACTCCGGGTCGTCGCCGGTGACGGGACCGGAGACAAGGTGCTGCGGAACCGCGTAGCGGCCACGCCTCCCGCCTGGCGACCCGAAGCGAACCACGAGCTCGTCTTCGGGACCGTGGACGGCCAGATCGCGCTCGCCCAGACGGACACGGGCGTGACCAGCTGGCGGGCACCGCTCGGCGAGCCCGCCAGGCAGCTCGTCTGGTCGGAGGACGGACAGCGCCTGCTGGCCCTCGGCGAGCGTTCCCTCCGGATCTTCGACGCGGAGGGCACCGAGCTCGGGGCGCTCGGCCTGCCGCTCGGCCCGTCGGGAGTCGCCTTCGTGCGCAAGAGCCATCGCTTCGTCCTGATCCGCTGGCAGCCGGCGACAGGCCGCAGCGAGCTCGTGCTGATGGACGCCGAGGCCCAGCGCGGCGAGGAGCGCTCGCTGTTCTCGGCGGCTGGGGAGTTCGGACCGCTGGCCGTCTCGCCGAACGGGCGCTGGCTGCTCGTCGGGTGGGTCGGGGCCGACCAGTGGCTCTTCCTGAGGCTCGATGTCCTGCGCGTTCGCGCCGTGTCGAACATCGCCGAGCAGTTCGGGGGTCCCCGACGGGATCGGCCGCTATCGGCACACTTCCCGTCGAGTGTGAGCTGGTGCTGTCCCGCTTCGCCCTGATCCTCACGGCATTGGCCCTGGCCGCTGTCGCCGTCGCAGCCGGGCCGGACGAGCACCGTCCGACCTGGCACAGCGAGCCGATCGTCTGGAAGCAGTCGCGCTCGCTGGGCAAGCCGTGGGCCGGCCGCCTCGTGAACGGCGTCCAGCTGCCCTCCGAAGGCGAGCAGTACTTCACCTGGGACCCGATCCTCAAGACGACGCCGAACCGGCCGTGGCGGCGCTGGGGCAGCGACCGCCTCTTGCGCAACGTCCTCCACGTCCTCGACGACTACTTCGCGGCTCACCCTGACGCGCCACGCGTCGCAATCGGTGACCTCAGCCGCCCTCAGGGCGGGATCTTCGACGAGCGCTACGGCGGGCTCGGGCACGCCTCGCACCAGAACGGGCGCGACATCGACATCTACTACCCGCGCCTCGACCGGGAGGAGCGCGCTCCGACGAAGCCGAGCGAGGTCGACCGGGTGCTCGCTCAGGACCTCGTGAACCGCTTCGTGCGCGCCGGCGCGACGAACATCTTCGTCGGCCCGCGACTCGGGTTGCGCGGCCCGCGCCGGATCGTCGAGCCGCTCCGGCACCACGACGACCACCTGCACGTCCGCATCCGACGCGACCCGGTTCGGGAGCTGATGCTCGGCCGATCGACGCGGGGGCGGCCGATCGAGGCCGTGCGAGTAGGCGATCCGACGGCGCGGCCCCGCATCCTCGTCGTCGGCTGCATCCACGGCGACGAGTGCGCCGGAGTCGCAGCGACGCGGCGGCTCGAGCGAACCGAGCCGGCGGCCGACGTGTGGATCGTCCACCACCTGAACCCGGATGGGTACGCGCTCCGCCGGCGGCAGAACGCGCGCGGCGTCGACCTGAACCGCAACTTCGACTCGGAGTGGAAGCCGTTGGGCCGCCGCTGGTCGGCGGAGTACTCAGGCCCGCGCCCGTTCTCGGAGCGGGAGTCGCGGATCGCGCGGCGGCTCATCACCGGGCTCCAGCCCGACGTGACGATCTGGTTCCACCAGCCCCAGGCTCTCGTCCGCGCGTGGGGCCCGAGCCTCGAAGGGGCCCGTGAGTACGCGCGACTCGCCGGAATGCGGTTCAAGGCCATCCGGTGGCCGGCCGGAACCGCGGCCAATTGGCAGAACCGTCTCTTCCCCGGGAAGCCGGCGTACGTGGTCGAGCTTCCGAAAGGGCCGCTCAGCGCGCGCAATGCGGAGCGGCACGCCCAGGCGATTCTCGGACTGACTCAGTAGGGTCGCCACATGCTCGGCGTCGGCGACCGCATTCCTGACGGACAGGTCTGGCTCGCGCCCCGCGAGAGTGCGGCGATCCCCGACCTCGTCGCAGACGGGCCGGCGCTCTTTCTCTTCTTCCTGTTCGCCTGGTCCTCGACCTGAACGAACGAACTGGAGCTCCTGCGTGACAGGAGAACGGAGTTCGAGGAGGCCGGCGTCCAGACCTTCGCCGTCTCGCGGGACGCGCCGTACACGCTGGTCGCCTGGTCGCAGGCGCTCGACCTCGACGTGCCGCTCGTCTCGGACTGGAATGCGGACGCGGTGCGCGGCTTCGGCGTCGCGCACGAGTACCGCGGGATGAAGGACGTCGCCGAGCGGACTGCCTTCCTGGTCGCCGGTGACGGTACGGTCCGCAACGCATGGCGCTACGAGGCCGCCGGAGAGGTGCCCGACTTCGACGAGCTGCTCGCGGCCGCGCAGGCGTTGTAGCGCTCGCGGTCGCCCTGTACCTCGGGGCAGGCCTCTTCGCGACGTGGCCAGGGGACAGTCCCCTGGACGAGTCCTTTTGGGCTCGGAGTGGGCCGGTTCAGGGTGAGGTCGCGGCCGGAGATCACCTGCAAACGAGCTACCAGCTGTGGCTCGTGGGACACCAGCTCGAGGGTGGTCGCCAACCGTGGCGAGATCCATACAGCTTTCAGCCGCTCGTCGAGCCGCGTGTGAATTTCGCCGGCTGGCCGTTCGGGCTCGTGTACTGGCCGCTGCACAGGGCGCTCGGAACGGTGTGGGCCTGGAACGTCTTCGTGCTGCTCGGCTTCCTCGGTGCGGGAGGCTTCGCCGCGCTGTGGCTCCGCGAGTTGCGGGTACGGCGCGGCGCGGCCCTCGCCGGCGGCCTGGCGTTCTGCCTCGCGCCGTACCTCGTGGCGCAGGCAAGCGCCGGCCACCTGCTGGCTTGGATGTCGATGCTGCTCGCGCTATCGCTGTTCGCCTGGGAACGAGGCCTGCACCGGTCGCCGGGGTGGCTTGCCTTGAGCGCCGCCGCGCTGGCTTCGATTCCGCTGTCGGGACAGGTGCACCTCGCACTCGCGGCGATCCCGTTCTTCCTCCTGTACACGCTCCTGCGTGGGCAGGCGAGGCCGATCGCCGCCGGTGCCGCGCTGCTCGCGATCGGCGCCGGCCTGCTGGTCTATGTCGCGGCAATCCGCGACACGGTCGGCGCAGGCGGTCGGTCCTTCGCCCAGGTCGAGCGGTACTCGGCGGGGGCGGAGAGCTTCGTCTCGCGCGACGTTCCGTCGGAGCTCGAGCGATTCGTCTTCCTGGGCTGGGCGACGCCGCTGCTCGCGCTCGCCGGGCTCGGGCTGCTGCTCGCAGCGCGGCGCTACTGGCTCGCCGCGGCCCTGGGCCTCGGGGCGCTCGTGCCGATGCTGCTGTCGCTCGGCGCGAACCTGCCCGGCTACGAGACGCTCTGGCGCAACCTGCCGGGACTCGAATCCACACGCGTGCCGGCGCGCCTGATGCCCGTCGCCTGCCTCTGCCTGGCCGCGCTCGTGGCCTTCGCCGCGACACGCGTCACCTGGCCCGGAACGGCCGCGCTCGTCGCGATCGTCCTGCTGGTCGACCTGCACGTGGGGCTGTTCGAGCAAGCACCGGCCGACGAGGGCAACCGGGCCTATGCAGCGCTTCGCTCCGCCCCGCCGGGGCGAGTGCTCGAGATACCCGTCTACCTCCCCGACCGGCAGGAAGCGAGCGTCTACCTCTACTCGACGATGCAGGTGCGGCGCGAGCACCCGTCCGGCTACTCGACGCTCGCCCCCCGCCCGGCCGACCGCGAGCTGCGTCGCCTACAGCGCGCGCCGTGCACCGGCCTGGATGCGCTAGGCGTCCGCTACCTCTCCCTGCATGCAGCCGGGCCTACCTGCGGGGGCCGGCTCTTGGCGCGCGACGGTGCGGTATCCGTCTACGAGCTCACATCCCCATAGCGTGGTAGCCGGAGTCGACGTAGAGCGTCGTCCCGGTCACGTTGTCGGCCTCGTCGGAGAGCAGGTAGGCGGCGCCGGCGGCGACATCGTCGGCGTCGACGTGGCGATGCAGCGGCGAGCGCTCCTCGACGATCGCCTCCATCGTCGGAAAGCCCGCGATCGAGCGCGCGGCCAGCGTGCGCACGGGCCCGGCTGAGACGGCGTTGACCCGGATGTTCTTCTGGCCCAGGTCCCAGGCCAGGTAGCGGACGGACGCGTCCAGCGTCGATTTCGCGACGCCCATCACGTTGTAGTGCGGCACGGCCCGCTCGCCGCCCAGGTACGTCATCGTCAGCACCGAGCCACCTTCACGCGCCTCCATCAGCGGCTCTGCTGCGCGCGCGGTGGCGACCAACGAGTAGGCCGAGACGTCGACGGCCATCCAGAAACGGTCCCGAGGCGTGTCGGTGAACCGCCCCTCGAGATCCTCGGCGGCCGCGAAGGCAACCGAGTGCACGAGCAGGTCGAGGCCGCCGCCGAATGCCTCCCCCACCTCCGAGAACACGCGCGCGATGTCGTCGTCCGAGCGCACGTCGCACTCGGTTACGAGCGGGCTCTGGATCGAATCCGCCAGGTCGCGCACGGACTTCTCGATCCGCTCGCCCTGAAAGGTGAATGCGAGCTGCGCACCCTCGTCGGAGAGACGCTTGGCGATCGCCCATGCGATCGACCGCTTGTTGGCGACGCCGAGAACGAGTCCCTGCTTCCCCTGGAACCTGTCGGCCACCCGCCGAGTCTAAGAGCTACTCTGAGGACTTGCGCCGCACCGCCCTCTTCGCCGCCGCGGTCGCGGCGCTCGCGTTTGGCGCATCCGCATCCGCAGGCCTCCAGCCGATCAAACGCGACTTCGGAGACCGCTCGGCCCCGCTCTTCCGCCATGGCACGCTGCGCATTCCCGCGGGCCAGGCCGACGGCCGGGTGCGCGTGATCGTGGGCCTTCCGCTCGCGCCGCTGGCCAGTGCTCAGGGTCGGCCGCTCGCGCGTTCTGGCCGGAACCGGCTCGACGTCGCCAACTCGTCGTCTCGCAGCTACCTCGCGCGCCTCGAGCGCGCCCAGGCCGCGGCCGTCGTGGAGCTGAAGAGGGCCATTCCCTCCGCACGCGTCTCACGTCGCTACCAGGTCGTGCTGAACGGCATGGCCGTCGAACTGCCCGTTCGGCGACTGGTCGACCTCGCCCGCCTCTCGTTCGTCGACCGGCTCTACCCGAGCGTGCGGTTCCGGCTGGCGCTCAACGAGAGCCCTTCACTCATCGGCGCTCCTGCCTTCTCCGCGGCCACCGGTGCGCGCGGAGAAGGCGTGAAGATCGCCGTCATCGACGACGGCGTCGATCAGAGCCATCCCTTCTTCGACTCGACCGGTTACGCGTACCCCGCGGGTTACCCGAAGGGTGGGCGGCGCTGGACGACTCCCCGGGTAATCGTGGCGCGCGCCTTCCCGGGACCGGGCGCGGGACGCAAGGGACGACTTCCGGTCGACCGCGACGCGTCGTTCCACGGCACCCACGTGGCGGGCATCGCCGCCGGCAAGTCGGGCACCAACTCGCCGGGAGGGCGCTCGCATGCGCCGACGGCGAACCTCTCGGGTGTCGCCCCGCGCGCCTACATCGGCAACTACCGGGTCTTCACGGTTCCGACCGGCGTCGGGCACGTCGGCAACACGCCCGAGCTCGTTGCGGCGTTCGAAGCTGCGGTGCGTGACGGCATGGACGTGATCAACCTCTCCGGCGGAAGCGCCGAGACCGACCCCCCGAACGACGCGCTCGTCGAGGCTACGCGCAACGCCGCGGCCGCAGGCGTCGTCCCGGTCATCGCGGCCGGAAACTCGCGGGACGACTTCGGCTTCGGCACGGTCGGCTCGCCGGGAAGCGCGCCGGAGGCGATCACCGTCGGGGCCGTCTCCAACACACACGTGTTCGGGCCGGTCGTGTCCGTCACCGATGCGCGCGCGCCGGCGAACCTGAAGCAGCTCCCGTTCCGCGTGTCGGTCTCCTATCCCGCGTTCGGGAACTGGGCGCGCGCCGATCAGACCCTGGTCGACGTGGGCTCGATCACGGGATCCGACGGGCGGCCCGTCGACCGGCAGCTCTGCGGCGTCCGGAGCCCCGAAGCACTCGATTCGACGCTCCCCCGCAACTCGTTGCGCAACACGATCGCACTGGTCTTCCGCGGCCGCTGCCCGTTGATCACGAAGGCATTTCGCGCCGTGGTCTTCGGAGGTGCGGCCGGGATCGTGCTGGTCGACAACCGGGCGAGCGAGGCGAATCGCCTGCCGCTCGATCTCGGTGTGCCCAGCGGAGTTGTGTCCGACCTGGACGGCGCGTATCTCCGCGACTTTCTCGCGGCGGTCGGCGGGCGCGCGAGCGTGCGCTTCAACTTCAACCCACTCGAGGCTAAGAACGGGCGGTCCGGCGTCGTGACGAGCTTCTCGTCGGCCGGGCCGACGGCGTTCGGGCACCGGCTGAAGCCGGACGTCGCGGCGCCGGGCGGCGAGATCCTCTCCTCGACGCTGCCCGAGTTCGCCGGCTCTCCGTTCGCGCCCTTCGACGGGACGAGCATGGCCACTCCACACGTGGCCGGCGCGGCCGCGCTCCTGGTGCAGCGGCATCCGGGCTGGTCGGCTCCTCAGATCAAGTCGGCACTTGTGTCTTCTGCCGGCCCGGCGTGGGGCAACACGCTGCGTACGGCCGAGGCCTCGGTACTCCTGGCCGGAGGCGGCCTCGTCAACGTCCAGTCGGCGGACGACCCGAAGATCTTCACCGAGCCGGCTTCGCTGTCGTTTGGAGATCTCAACGTCAACGGCGGGGCCAAGAAGCGCACGCTCCTGCTGAGCGTGTCCGATGCCGGCGGCGGCACCGGGACCTGGACGGTCGAGGTGCGTCCACAGTCCGCCAGCGCCGGAGCCGGCCTGTCCGTCCCGGGGAGCGTCGTGGTGGGACCCGGCGGGACCACGGACGTGGGGATCTCCGCGACGGCGACCGCGCAGGCCGCCGCCGGAGACAACTACGGATTCATCGCATTGCGGCGAGGCACGACGACTCGCCGAGTGCCCTACGCCTTCTTCGTCACGCGCCCGGGGCTCGAGTCGTACCAGCCGCGCGCGGGCAGGCTCCGTCGGCAGCTCGGCGGGAACACGATCAACGGCCCCAACCGGGCCAATGTCTACCGCTGGCCGTCGGCGCCGTTCGGTCATCCGCCCGACTACGCGACCGGTGCTCCCGTGTTCGAAGAGGGTGCCGAGAAGCTGTATCTAGTCCCGCACGTCGCTCGGCCGGTCGTGAACCTCGGCGTCTCCGTCATCGCGGCGACCCGCGGGTCGTTCATCAACCCCTGGCTGCTCGGCTCACCGGATGAGAACGACGTCCAAGGCCAGGCCGCCACGCCCGTGAACGTGAATGCCCTGACGCCCGACTACCGCCTCCCAGTCGGTGCCGCTGCGGCCGTGTTTCCCAGTCTCAAGCGCTTCTGGGTCGCCGTCGACTCGTCGCGCGACGAGTACACGGGACGGGCGCTGCGCGGCCGTTACGTCTTGCGCTACTGGGTGAACGACCTGCGGCCGCCGAGCACCAGCCTCGTGACGACTCGCGTAGTGGCGGGCCGCCCGACGATCGTGGTTCGAGCCCGCGACCGAGGTGCGGGCGTCAACCCGCTGTCGCTCCTTCTGTCCTATCGCGGCGGAATCGTCGCGGCCTCTGCGTACGACGTCTCGTCAGGCCTGGCGGTGTTCGTGCTTCCCCGCGCCGCGCCGGCGCTCGCTCGCGGCCGGACGGCGCTGCTCGTCGTGGCGTCCGACTACCAGGAGTCGAAGAACGTGAGCACCTTCGGTCGGAACGTCCTGCCGAACACCCGTTTCCGGTTCGTGGGTCTCCGCGTCGTTCGCGGAACGACGATCAACTGGCTGCTGCCCGAACGCGGCTCGTGCGTGCGCGGCCGTGTCCCGTTGCTGGTCGTCGCGGGATCGACGAGGCGGATCTCCTCAGTGCGCTTCTTCGACGGCCGCCGCCGGATCGGCGCAGATCGGAGCGGCTCGGCGGGGCTCTATTCCGCGACGTGGGCGGCGCGAAGGGCGAGGCGCGGGCGCCATGTGCTCCGTGCGGTCGTGACCACGCGCGGCGGCCGTCGCGTCGCCGCGAGCCGTCGCGTGCGCGTTTGCAAGTAGGAGAGCCGCGCGTCGCCGTCGTCACGGGCGGCGCAACCGGGATCGGAGCCGCTCTCGCACGGCGGCTCGCCGGACAAGACTGGACGTGCGTCCTGCTGGGCCGCAGGGAGGACCGGCTGCGCCGTCTCGCGGACGAGATCGGAGGCGAGCACGAGGTATGCGACGTCGCCGACCGGGAGACGGTCGACCGGGTCGCGGCCTCGGTGCAAGAACGTCATCCCGCGGTGGCGCTACTCGTCAACAACGCGGGGATTCCCGGCCGCTCCAACTTCCTCGACGTCGATCCGGAGAAAGCCGAGCAGCTGATCCGTGTCAACTACCTCGGCTCGCTCTGGTGCGTGCGGGCCTTCCTGCCCGCACTCGAAGCGGCCAGGAACGCGAAGGTCGTCAACGTCGTCTCAGTCGCCGGAACGGTGGCGCTCGGCCCGTACTCGGCGTCGAAGCACGCGCAACTCGCGCTCTCCCGCTCGCTGGCTGCCGAGCTGAGACCCCGAGGGGTCCGGGTGCTGACGGTCAACCCGGGTTTCGTCCACACGGAGGGGTTTCCGCAGGACCGCCTCCTCCGCGGCCGCTTCGGATCGCTCGTCGTCGGGCCCGAGTACGTCGCGGATCGGATCCTGCGCGCGCTCGGCCGCGGCAGGACCGAGATCTTCGTCCCGGCCTGGTACCGGCCGGCGGCCTGGGTTCAGACCGCGGCGCCGGGAGCCCTGACGCGGCTGCGGGCTCGCCGCAACGCGTCCTATTAGCGCGCGAGCAGATACCAGCCGATGGTGACCGTGTAGGAGTCGCCAGGCGCCGCGTCGAGTGCCCGGCTGCGCGCGTCCCCCTCGCAGCCCGCAAGGTCGAGATAGCGCGCCATGTCTCGCTTCTCCTCGTGAAACGCCGAGCGGACGAGGCGGAGGTCGTTCGCCTCGAACAGGTGGCGGAAGTCCGCATCCGAGAGGGTGCGCTGATGGGTCGGATCACGGGCGCGCTCGAAACGGTTCAGGTCGAGTGCGTCCAGCGGGTCGATCGGCGCCAGTTGGTCGACGACGAGAATCCGGCCGCCGCGACGCGTGACGCGTGCCAGCTCGGAGACGGCCAGCTCCGGCCGACTGACATGGTGCAGCGTGCGCATGCTCCCGGAGAGGTCGAACTCACTGAGGTTGGCCGGCAGCTTGGTGACGTCGCCCTCGACGAACGAGACGTTCGGAAATTCACCGGCTCGCTTACGGGCCTCGTCGAGCAGCTCGGGGACGAGGTCGACGCCGACCACCTCGGCGACGATCGGCGCGAGCGCGAACGCGAGCGCACCCGTCCCGGTGCCGGCGTCCAGCGCGCGCTCCTCGCCGCCGGCCTCCACGAAGCGGCTCACGCGCTCTGTGAGGTCGGCACGGCGAGCCTCCTCGAGCTCGGCCACCCGGCCGGCCGTGGTGGCAAATCGGTCGCGCAGAGTCTCGGAGTCAGCCATTTCGCCCCTTTGACACAGGTACCGCCAACCTCCTCCCCACCGCAACCGTAGCGCGCAAAAGCGCACGCGTGGGCGCCAGGACCGTGACGGATGTGCTCATCGAGAGCCGAGCTCCCGCTCGACCAGCTCGAGCGCCTGCTCGCGCGTCGAGATCGTCCCGACGGCCCGCTCCTCGGCGATCAGGTCGAGCAACCGGCCGACCTCCGGGCCCTCGGGAACGCCCAGCTCGTCTCCGCGCAACAGCGGCTCGCCGGGGTCTGCCGCGCGTGCGGCACGGACCGCGCCGGCCAGGTCCTCGGCGCCGAGATAGGCGAGCGCGTCGAGCGACCAGGGCTCCGTGGCCCGGCGGAAGCGATGAATCGCGCGCGGCGAGCCATCCTCAGGACGCTCGGCGTCGAGGAGCGCGGTCGCGTAGCGCCGGAGCTCGTTCGGCACCGGGAGCTCGGCGAGCCGCCGGCCGAAGGCCGCCACCAGCCGAAAATCAGTCGACTCACGCGCCCGCTCGCGGTCCAGGCCCTCGACGGATCCTCCGAGCGGCTCCAGCAGTCCGAGCTCCTCGGCGCGGCGAAACCCGTCCAGCGAGAGCCGCACCAGCTCCGCAACGATCCGCTCGCCTGCGGGCCGATCGACGAGCGCAGCGCGTTCCTGGACGAGCAGCGCCGTCTCGTCGTCAAGCCGCAGCCCGAGCTCGTCCTCGAGGCGAACCGCGCGTAGCAGCCGCAGCGGGTCGTCGTCGAACACGCTTGGCGAAACGACGCGCAGCACTCGCCGGTCGAGATCCGCGCGACCGTCGAACGGATCGGCCGGCTCGCCGCCCGCAAGCGGAACGGCGATCGCGTTGATCGTGAAGTCACGTGTGGCCAGGTCGTCCTCGATGCCGTTCCGGAGCGGAGTGAAGTCGACCGTGCGCCCGTCGTCGAGCGCGACGCGCCAGGCGCCGTGACGCTCGGAGAGCGGGAACGGAGCGCCGCCCGCGCGTTGCGCGTACGCACGCGCCGCCTGCTTCGGCTCGCGGCAGGCGATGTCGAGATCGACGACCTCACGCCCGAGAAGCTCGTCGCGAATCGCGCCGCCGACGACCCACGCCTCCTCGCCGTCGAGCACCTCCCGGGCGAGGTCACGCATCGAGCACCGTCCTCCGGGCCCGCAGCGGGCTCGACTCGATCCCGCAGACGATCTCGTAGTTGATCGTGTCCGCCACCCGCGCGTGATCCTCCGCCAGCACGCCGTGACCGATCAGGGTGACTGGCGTGCCGAGCGGGAGCTCGCGATCGAGCTCGACGGCATGAGCGTCCATCGAGACTGTCCCGACGACGTGCCTCGGCTCGCCGCCCACGCGCACCTGCGTGCCCGTCATGTCCCGTCGGAAGCCGTCCGCGTAACCGACGGGGACGATCCCGATCCAGGTTTCGCTCTCGGCGACGAACCGCCGCCCGTACCCCGTGCTCTCGCCCGGAGCCAGCCGGCGCACCTGCGCGAGATGGCTGTCCCACCGCAGCGCGGGCTCCAGCCCGTCCGCTGCGGGAATCTCGCCGAACGGTGAGAGTCCGTACAGCGCGATCCCGCAGCGCGCCGCGTCCAGGCGCGACTCGGGAAGCCGAAGAGCGGCCGCGCTGTTGGCCGCGTGCCGGATCAGATTCGGGAAACCGGCGGTCGCCTCCTCGAAGCGCTTGAGCTGGGCCCGCGCGAAGTCGGGGTCGCTGTCGGCAGTGGCCAGGTGGGTCATCAGCCCGACGACCTCGACGGTCGGCGCAGGCAGCTCCGACAGGCCCCACCGGCCCATGCCCGTCTCGAGCTTCAGATGGACACGTACGCCCTCCGGAATCGCGTCATCCGAGACGGCCAGGTCGAGGTCGGCGTCGCGCGCCTGGGCGATCTCGCGGCCAGAGGCGGGGCCCATGACGAGGATGCGCACTCCTGGAAACTCGCGGCGCAACGGCAAGGCTTCCGCGACCGTCGCAACGCAGAGCGCGAGCGCACCCTCTCCCAGTGCCACGCCTGCGACGTCGACGGCGCCGTGCCCGTAGGCGTCTGCCTTGACGACCGCCCACAGCTCGGCGGGCCCGAGCGCCTTGCGTAGCGTGCGGACGTTGCGCCGAACGGCGCCGAGGTCGATGGTGATCTCAGATCGGTGCATGTGGACGGAAGTTTCGCGCCAGTTCCACCTAGGCGGCGAGCACCCTTGGAAGGGTGTCGATCAGATCGCTCGCGATCAGCCCGTTCTTCTGGGGTGCCTCGCGCGCGGCCTCCGTGTGGGCCACGGCAGCCGCGGCGGCGGCCAGTCGCGGCTCGACTCCCTTGGCCAGGAACGCTGCGACGATGCCGGTGAGGACGTCGCCGGTGCCGGCCGTCGCCAGCGCTGGGTCTCCCCCGCAGACGATCGCCCCCGCGCCGGGCTCACCCACCAGGGTGCCGGCGCCCTTCAGCAGGACGATGCAGCCGAAGCGATCGACCGCACGCTCGAGCGCCGCGAGGCGATGCGCATCGACCCAATCCGACTCGACGTCGAGCAGACGAGCGAGCTCGCCGGAGTGCGGGGTCAGCACACGCGGAGCCGGCCAGTCGGCGGGCTCGAGCTCGTGGAGAGCGTCGCCGTCGACCACGGCGGGCAGCTCTGCCTCCGCCAGGACTCGCCGCACGAGCTCCTTCGTGCCCTCGCTGCGGCCCAGCCCTGGCCCGATCGCGAGCGCTCCGCCTTTGCCCAGGAGGTCGAGCACCTCAGCCACCGCGTCCGCCGTCACCAGCCCCTCGTCGTCCTCCGGTAGCGGCCGCTTGACCGCTTCGAGGACCCAGTGCTCGAAGACCGGGATCGCCGACTTCGGGCCCGCCAGAGCCACGTAGCCGGCGTCGGCACGCAGTGCGGCGAGCGCGCTCAGGCACGGCGCGCCGGTCATGCCAGGCGAGCCGCCGACGACAACGACGTGGCCCGAGCTGTACTTGTTGTCCTCGGGCGAGCGGCGCGGGACGGCGCCCAGAATCTCCGTGGTAGCCCGCGAGTTCCTCGTCTCGACGGGGTCAAGCCCGATGTCCGCCACGACGACCTCGCCTGCGTGGAACCGCCCCGGCGACACCTCGTGGCCCACCTTGCGCCCATGGAAGGTGACGCTGAGGTCGGCGCGAACGGCCACGCCCGACACCTCACCGGTCGACGCGTTGACGCCGGAGGCGATATCGACCGCGACCACCCCAGCCCCGGAATCGTTGATCGCCTCGATCAAACGCCCGGCCTCCGGCCTCGGCTCGCCGTGGAAGCCCGGTTCCGAACAGCGCGTCGAGGAACGACCTCGGCGCCCCGCGGCTCGTCGGCAACCTCGGCGTGCCTCCCGGCAGCACGCAGGATCTCGGCAGCGATCCGGCCGTCTCCCCCGTTCTTCCCGCCCCCGCAGACGGCCACGAAGCGCTTCGCGTCCGGCCAGCGCCGCATCGCCTCCTCGGCGACGGCACGGCCGGCCCGCTCCATCAGCTCTTCCTCGGAGCCCGAGTAGCGCTCCTCCGCAGCGCGCATCTCGTCGGCGGTGTAGAGGGGCTCAAGCATGCGGCGAGACGAGGCAGATCGCGGCCGCCAGCTCGCGCGAATGCGTCATCGAGAGGTCGATCTGACCGGCGCCGACTTTCTCGGCCCACTTCTGCGTGCGGCCGGTCAGCGCGACCCCGGGCTTGGGCCGCCCGCGGATCTCGATCTCGCGCCAGGTGAAGAAGACCCCGGAGCCGAGCGCCTTCCCGACTGCCTCCTTCGCCGCGAAGCGCGCGGCGTAATGCTGGGCCGGGTTGGCCCGCGAGTCGCAGTAGGCCTGCTCGTCCTTCGTGAAGCAGCGATCCTTGAAGCCCGGGTAGCGGGCGAGGGCCCGCTCGACGCGGTCGATCTCGATCAGGTCGACGCCGATCATCATGCGGGCACCACAATGGCCGTCATGGACGGCGAGTCTATTCGCGTCACCCGCTCGGTCTCGATCCCGCTCTCGGAGATCCAGCTTCGCTTCTCGCGCTCCAGCGGGCCGGGCGGCCAGCACGCACAGAAGTCCGAGACGCGCGTCGAGGCGCTCTTCGACGTCGAGGCCTCGGCCGCGCTCTCACCGCAGCAGAAGAGCCGCGTGCTGCGGAAGACGGGGCCTGTTCTGCGTGCGATCGCCCAGGACGAGCGCAGCCAGGCGCGGAACCGCGAGCTGGCCGTCGAGCGGGTCGCAGATCAGTTGCGCGAGGCGCTGAAGATCAAGCGCCGCCGCGTTGCGACGAAGCCCTCGGCCAGGGCCAAGCAGCGGCGCCTCGACACCAAACGCAAGCGCGCCGAGACGAAGCGCCTCCGGCGGCCCCCCTCGTAGCGAGGCAGAGAGGACGCTGAGCCTGACGACCACGGACGAAAACGTATCGCGAGTTCAGGAGGGTTTGACGAAATGGATCTGAGCCGCCGGGCCGCGCTGCTCGCCCCGAGGCCGCGTCCTCAGTCGCCCCAATGCTGAAAAGCATTGAGGCTCCCTGCGTCCTTGCCTCGGAACGACCATCGCACCCCGGCGACGAGTCAATTCCGCCAACCCTCCTAAGCGGAGACTTCGTGCAGCGCGCGCGGCCTGACGTAGCTGCGCATCAGCTTGCGGGCGTAGAGCCGCTCGTTCGCTGCGCGGTAGAGCGCAAGCGCGTTGTCGCCGTCGTGCGGGTAGATGGCCCAGCCCACGGTCGCCTTGGCGCGTCCCGTCCCCAGGGTCCGTTCGAGCTCGCCCGCCCGCCTCGTGGCTTCCGTCGAAGCCTGGATGGCGACCAGCACGGCGAACTCGTCGCTTCCGACACGGGCGACGTCGTCGCCGGGGCTCACTGCCCCGGCCAGGTTCTCCGCCAGCTTCCGCAACGCCTCGTTCCCCGCGGCGAAGCCTTCGTCCCGGTTGAACTCGCCGAGCAAGTCCATGTCGGCAAGGAGCAAGGCGAAAGGAATTCCGGATGCGAGGCGGCGGGTGATCGCAGCCTCGAATGCACGCGTGTTCGGCAGGCCGGTCAGGGTGTCGCGCTCGGCCAGAACTCTCAGCTCACCCACCATCGTTCGGTTACGACTTGCGAACCAGCCGATCAACGCACCGATGCAGACGTAGGTCGCCAGGCGGGTGAACGTCCCGGCGCTCAGGATCTCGTGTGAGGGCATCCTGGGATTGAGGAGCACGCCCGAGACGTAGAGAGCGGTCGCCACCGTGCCTGCCAGAGCCCCCAGGGCAGGACCTCCGGCCATCGCGGCGAGCGCGATCGAGATGTAGAGGAAATGCCCGATTCCGAGCCCGGGCCGCTCGTAGATCACGAACAGCACGAACACGAGGGCCGAGCTCGTGAGCGCGCCAAAGATCAGGGGTCGTCGGGTGATGGCCGCAGGCATCAACCCAAGGTTGGTCGCTTTGGGCGAGCGGCGCGTCCCTCTAAAGAGGTACTCGCCGGCTACTCGACTGTGACCGTTTTCGCCAGGTTGCGAGGCTGATCGACGTTCATCCCCTTGAGCCTGGCAATGCGGTACGCGAGCAGCTGGAGCGGAAGAATCGCCAGCGCTGCCTGCAGGAAGGCCGGTGTCTTCGGCACGTAGATGACGTCGTCGGCGTGATGCTGGATGTCCTCGTTGCCGTCCGTGGCGATCGCGATCACCTGGGCCCCGCGTGCCCTCGTCTCCTGGATGTTCGAGACGACCTTGTCGTAGACGTGCGAGTCGGTCGCGACACAGACGACGGGCGTGTCGCTGTCGAGGAGCGCGATCGGACCGTGCTTCATCTCACCGGCCGAGTACGCCTCCGTCGGGATGTACGAGATCTCCTTCAGCTTCAGAGCTCCCTCGAGGGCGACCGGCAGGCCGATGTGGCGGCCGAGGTAGAGGAAGAAGGGCTTCTCGTAGTGGCGCTGGGCGATCTCCTCGATCGGATGGTCACCGTCGAGGAAGGCCTGCATCTTCTCCGGGAGCGTGTAGAGCTCGTCGATGATGAACTCGATCTCTTCCTCGGGAATCGTCCGCTTCACCTTCGCCAGCTTCAGCGCGAGCAGGTCGATGAGCGCAACCTGGGCGGTGAACGTCTTCGAGGCGGCGACGCCCACCTCGAGCCCCGTGCGCGTATAGAGCACCGAGTCGACCTCGCGCGTGATCTGCGATCCCATGTGGTTCGTGATCGCCACGGTGCGCGCGCCCTTCTCCCGGGCGAGCTTCATCGCCGCGAGGACGTCGGCGGTCTCGCCGGACTGTGAGATGCCGATCACGAGCGTGTCCTTCGACAGAACCGGGTTTCGATAGCGCCACTCACTCGCGATGTCGGGCTCGACCGGGATGCGCGCCCACTCTTCGATCACGTAGCGACCGACGACCCCCGCGTGGTAGGACGTGCCGCAGGCGAGGATCACGATGCGGCGCAGGTTGCGGATCTCCTTGTCGGAGAGGCCGATCCCTTCGAGGACGAGCTTGCCGTGGCGAACCCGGTCGCCGATCGTCTCGCGCACGCCCTCCGGCTGCTCGTAGATCTCCTTGAGCATGAACGTCTCGTAGCCCGACTTCTCGGCCTGCTCGTCGTCCCAGTCGACCTCGATCACGCTCCGCTCGACCGGGCCCTCCTCCACGCTCGTGAAAACCGCGCCGTCGGGCGTGATCGAAACGATCTCGCCGTCTTCGATCAGCTGGATCTGGCGCGTCTCGCGCAGGAAGGCGGTCGATGCCGAGGCCAGGAACATCTCGCCGTCGCCGACACCGACCAGCAGCGGGCACTGCACGCGAGCGCCGACGAGCTCCTGCGGGTGGTCCTTGTGCACGACCACGAAGGCGAAGTGGCCCTCGAGCTCACGGTAGGCGGCACGAACGGCCTCCGTGAGGTTGCCGTCGTAGTGGCGCTCGATCAGGTGGACGACCGTTTCGGCGTCCGTCTCGGAGCTGAAGCTGTGTCCGTCCTTCCGCAGCGAAGCCTTGAGCTCACGGTAGTTCTCGACGATCCCGTTCAGGGCGATGGCGACCTTGCCCCCGTCGCAGCCGGCGAGCGGGTGGGCGTTCTCCTCGGAGACACGACCGTGCGTCGCCCAGCGCGTATGCCCGAGGCCGATCGACGACGCGGAGCCGTTCGACTTGGCAGCCGTCTTCAGCTTCGCAAGGTTCCCGACGGCGCGCACGTAGTCGAGCTCTCCGTTCTCGAGGAGCGCTAGGCCGGCCGAGTCATACCCGCGGTACTCCAGGCGTTCGAGCCCCTGGATGAGAAGCGGCTTGGCGACCCGAGGGCCGACGTATCCGATGATTCCGCACACGAGAAGCCCCTCCTTTAAACGCGCAAGAGCCCGGCAGTAGCGATCTCCCGCGTTGGAGATCGGTCAACCGAGCTCGGATCGAACGAGAGCACTGATTTTACCACAGAGCTCGTCAGCTTCAAGACGCGTTTCCGCCTCGGCCAGCACACGTACGACCGGCTCGGTTCCGGACGGCCTGACCAGGACACGCCCCGTCCCCTGCAGTTCCTCGTTCATCCGCTCGACCTCCTGCAGGACAGGCACCGTCAGCTCCATCGTGACAACAGGCACATTCTCTTTCGCCTGCGGATAGCGCTGCAGGACGGACACCGCCTTGCGCAGCGTGCGCCCCTTGATCGCGGCACAGAGGACGAGCGCGGCGGCCAGGCCGTCGCCGGTCACGTGGTCGCGCAGATAGATGATGTGACCCGACTGCTCGCCGCCCAGGATGCCCCCTTCCTTGCGCAGCGCCTGCAGGACGTAGCGATCGCCGACGGGTGTGGTGACGACTCGGACCCTGTGGTTGCCCATCAGCCGGTGGAAGCCGAGGTTCGTCATCACCGTGACGGCGACGAGGGGGACCCCGAGATAGATCGTGAGCACGGCGAGGATCTGGTCGCCGTCGACCGGCTCGCCGTCCGCGTCGACCGCGAGCATCCGGTCGCCGTCTCCGTCGAACGCGATTCCGAGGTCGTAGTCGCCCTCGGCAACCACGGCTTGCAGCAGTGAGAGGTCGGTTGCCCCGCACCCGTCGTTGATGTTCGTCCCGTCAGGAGAGGCGGCTACGGCATCGACGGTGGCCCCCAGGCTCTCGAACGCCTTGGGCGCGATGTCCGAGTACGCGCCGTTGGCGCAATCGAGCGCAACGCGAAGACCGGTGAGATCGGTGCCGAAGCGTTCGACGATGTGCTCGAAGTAGCTGTCGGGAGCGATGCTCACGCGGTCGATCTGGCCCGCGGCGCGACTGGCGACAGGCTCGTCGAGCAGCGCCTCGATCTCCTCCTCCGACTCGTCGGAGAGCTTCTGTCCTTCGCCGTCGAAGAGCTTCACGCCGTTGTACTCGGGCGGATTGTGGGAAGCCGAGATGACCGCGCCGAGGTCGAGCGAGAGCAGGGCGACCGCGGGGGTCGGCAGCACACCGGCGAGGACCGCGTTGCCGCCGGCGATGGCGACCCCTTTCGCAAATGCCTCCTCGAGCTCGACGCCCGAGGCCCTCGTGTCGCGCCCGACGAACACACGGCCGCGACCGGACCAGAGCGCGGCGGCGTAACCGAGTTTCTCGACCAGGTCCACGGTGAGGTCCTCGCCGACGACACCCCGCACGCCGTCGGTGCCGAAGTGCTTACGAGCCAATTAGCGCTTGGAGAACTGGGGCGCCTTGCGCGCCTTGTGCAGGCCGGCCTTCTTGCGCTCGACCTTCCGTGCGTCGCGCGTCAGGAACCCCTCGCGCTTGAGGGGGATGCGCAACTCGGGGTCGGCCTCGACGAGCGCGCGGGCGATGCCGTGACGGACGGCGCCTGCCTGTCCGGTCGGGCCCCCACCGTTGACCCGCACGCGCAGGTCGTAGCGGCCCTCGGCGCCCGCGAGCTTGAGCGGTGACATCACGATCGTGCGGTGCGTCGCGCGCGGGAAATAGTCCTCGATCGTGCGCCCGTTGATCCAGGTCGTGCCGTCGCCCGGGCGCAGGATGACTCGGGCAACCGAGGTCTTGCGCTTGCCGGTGCCCTGGTAGGTGGCCTGCTCAGCCATGGCCGTTCTCCAGCGGCAGCGCCTTGGGCGCCTGCGCGTCGTGCGGATGCTCGGGGCCCGCGTAGATCTTCAGCTTCGTCAACTGGGCGCGCCCGAGCCGGGTCCTCGGCAGCATGCCCTTGACCGCCTTGCGCAGCACCTCGGTCGGCCGGCGCTCGAGCTCCTCGCGCAGCGTGCGCTTGCGAAGGCCGCCCGGGTACCCGGAGTGCCGGTAGTACATCTTCTCGTCGAGCTTCTTGCCGGTCACGTGGATCTTTTCGGCGTTGACGACGACGACGAAGTCGCCCGTGTCCACGTGCGGCGTGTACTGGGGCTTGCGCTTGCCGCGCAACGTGTCTGCGATCTGGGTCGCCAGGCGCCCGAGGGTCTTCCCCTCGGCGTCCACGACGTACCAGAGGCGCTCGATCTCTCCCGGCTTTGCGTTGTATGTCTTTGTCATAGAAACGGCGGGACCTGGCGCCCGCCGAGGCGCGATTCTACCAGGGATCAAGGCGAAACCGGCTCGGCAGGCCTGACCCGGGTGATGAGGAAGGCGGGCGCCAGCGCCAGCACGGTTGCTCCGATTGCCAGCGCGGCCACACCGAGGACGTCGAGCGCCACTCCGCCGGCGAGCGCGAGGCCGGCTCCCAGCAGGCCTGCGAGCAGATCGTTGAAGCCCAGGAGCTTCCCGCGCTCCACAGGTGAGGTCTTGTCCGCGAGCTCGGCGGTCGCCGCGACGAACGAGAGATTCCAGCCCAGGCCGAGGCCGAAGAGGAGGACGGCCGTCATCCAGACCCCGTCGAAGAAAAGCAGCCCCGAGCACGACGCCGCGACGATGAAGAGCCCGCCGATCAGCGCGACGCGCCGGCCGATTCGATCGATCAGCGTCCCGACGACGAGGACGAGGGCGTACATGCCGAGGACATGCGCGCCGACGATGGGGAAGACGGCGTCCTGCGAGTGATGGTGGTGATCCACGACGACATAGCCGGTCAGGTTCATCACCGAGACCATGACCATGAAGCTCGCCAGCGCGGCGATCATGGCCGGAATTACCCCGGGGCGGCGGATGATCTCGCTGAGCGGCGCCGCCGGTCCGGACGGCGCCGCCCCGGACGCTCCGGAGATCCGCTCGCCGATCACCTTGGGGTCGGGGCGAATGGCGAGGGCGATCAGCATCGAGACGATCGACAGCCCGCCTGCCGCCAGCCAGGGCACGGTCAGCGTGTCGGCATCGACGTCCTTGCCCGCGAAGAGCGGGCTGAAGACGGCCGGGCCGAGAATGGCGCCGAAGACGGCCCCGAAGAGCACCAGGGAGATCCCGCGCGCGCGGCGCTCGGGTGGGTACATGTCGCCCGCAGCGGTGCGGATCAGCAGGTTCGTCGCGCCCTGAGCGCCGATCAGCATGAAGCCGAGAATGACGAGCGGCGTCGAGTCCCACCGAGTTGCGGCCGCGGTCAGCGCGCAGCCGATCGCGCCGACGACGAGCCCGCCGACGATTACCGGCACCCGGCCGAAGCGATCCATGGCTTTGCCCGCCGGCAGAGCGGTCAGCGCCGCTGCCGTGAGGAAGATCGCCGGGCCGAGCCCGAGCAGGGCCTCGAACCCGGTCACGAGGACGAACGTCAGCGATGCGACGGCGGCCACCAGCTGGAGGACGGTCAGGTTCACGGCCGTGACCGCGGCCAGCAGGATCGTGTTTCGCCGGACGGGCAGGTCAGACGAGTCGGGCAAGACCCTCCCGGAAGGTCTCGGCGCCGCCGTGCGACGGGTGCCGAACATACGGCGCGCCCAGCGTCCTCTCCGCCAGGCGGCCCACCGACAGCACTCGGCGGTTGCGGGCCAGCTCGTCCACGAAACCTCTCGCTTCCACGACCTCAGCGCGCGTGGGCGGCCGGTTGGAGCGCGGCTCGCCGCGGCGGTGCGGGTGGGTCGGGACGCAATTCCACAGGAGCACCTGCTCCTCGAGCCCGAGCTCGGCGAGCACGCGGTGCACGATCGTCGCCGTGGCCTCTGCCGGCCCCTCGCCCGTGAGCTGCCGCTCGGAGGTGAACGGCAGCCCGCTGACCCGGGCGCCGCGGTAACCGGCGGCCTCGCCGACGAGCAGGATCGGCGCCTCCGTGCGGCGCACGAGGTACGCGGCCAGCCGCTCGCAGAGAGCCGGCGCGTGCGCGTACTGGTTGAACGTCTCGCCGATCCGCGCCGCGGCGAGCCGCTCGACGAACGAGGTGGGGCCCACGGCGGAAGGTTATTTCCCGGAGGGGTACGGGTACTTGACCATCGTCCCTCGCAACGAAAGGAACAAAGGAATGAGACTGCTTCGGAGGTACGTGCCGTCTCCGGCGATGGTTGTCGCCTGTCTGGCGCTGCTCGTGGCGCTCGGTGGAACGAGCTATGCGGCGACCCAGTTGGCGCGGAACAGCGTCGGGAACATTCACCTCAAGCGCGGCGCTGTGTCCGGCGTCAAGGTGAGGAGCAACACCTTGACCGGCACGCACATCAAGGAGTCGGGTCTCGGCCGGGTGCCGTCCGCAGCCACGGCCGCAACCGCGGCTACCGCGACAACCGCGGCGAGCGCACCGGTCTCGCGGCTCGAGTACGTGTCGGCTGTCGTGGCTGTTCCCGCAGGGGCGCCCGCGCAACGCGGGACGGTCAGCTGCCCCAACGGGCTAAACCCCACCGGCGGCGGAGCCAAGATGGCTGACCCGACCAACGGATTCCTCAATGACTCGAACCCCGTCGGCAAGACCGGCTGGGAAGCGACCGCCTTTTCCAACGGCCCTCCCCTCAGAACATGACGGTCTTCGTCATCTGCGCGCAGGCCGCGACGACGGCGCCGTAACCGACCAATAGGAGCCCGCTCGACCAGGCGGGCGGGCTCTGCCTACCCCGCCGATGCCTCGTGCTCCCACAGCCGGTTCAGGTGCCCCTGCGCGTAGGGGATCTCGAACGGCAGCAGGACGAGCGCGATCAGGAAGAGCACGAAGCCGAGGACGTGGTTGATCTTGGGCTCGATCCCCGCCAGTTCCTGTGCTTTCTGGATCCGGCGGTAGAAGCGCCACTGCGAGATGAACGGCGGGATGATCAGGAGCCAGCCGACCGAAACTGCCAGCGTCGCCAGGCCGGCGCTGACCCGAAGCGGGATTCGACGGCTCTTCGAGCCTCTCGCCGTACTCGTTCAGATCGGCGTTCGAGACGTAGTACCAGTAGAGGTAGTAGATGCCCAGCGTGACGATCGCGAGCCCGAACGCGACCCAGGGCCGGCGCAGCTTGATGTCAACTCCCCGGACGGAGACGTGACGCGCCACGCACGCAAGCCTATTCCCACTCGAGCGGCGTTGCGCGTCAGGCGACGAGGGCGATCAGGACCGCGATCCCGAGGACTACGGCGACGACGAGCAGCGCAAGCGTGATCGCCGCGCCGACGAGGATCCGCCGCGCTTCGTGTGTAAGGCGCTCACGAAGCGGACGGCCGTCGTCCGCCGTCAGCAACCGGAACGCCCGGCGAAGCACCCACATTCCGATCAGGCGATGGAACACGAGCGCTTACTCCCACTCGATCGTGCTGGGCGGCTTCGACGAGATGTCGAGCGCCACCCGGTTCACGGCCGGGATCTCGTTGATGATCCGGCTGGAGATCGTCTCCAGCAGGTCGTAGGGCAGGCGGGCCCAGTCGGCGGTCATCGCATCCTCGGACGTGACTGCGCGGATCACGATCGGATAGGCGTACGTGCGCTCGTCGCCCTGGACGCCTACGGACCGGATCGCGGGCAGGACGGCGAAGCTCTGCCAGAGGTCTCGGTAGAGGCCGGCGCGGCGGATCTCCTCCTGCAGGATCGAGTCGGCCTCGCGCAGGATCTCGAGCCGCTCCTCCGTGACGTCGCCGATGATCCGGATCGCGAGCCCCGGCCCGGGGAACGGCTGGCGCCAGACCATCCGCTCCGGTAGCCCGAGCTCTTCGCCGACACGCCGCACCTCGTCCTTGAACAGCATCCGCAGGGGCTCGACGAGCTCGAGGTCCATCTCCTCGGGCAAGCCGCCGACGTTGTGATGGGACTTGATGATCGCGGCGACGCCGTCCCCGGAGCCGCCGGACTCGATCACGTCTGAGTAGAGCGTGCCCTGGACGAGATACTTGACCGTGCCGAGCTTCTCCGACTCTTCCTCGAAGACGCGGATGAACTCTTCGCCGATCGCGCGCCGCTTGTCCTCGGGATCGGTGACACCATCGAGGCGCGCGAGGAAGCGCTCCTCCGCGTCGACGTGCACGAGCGGGACGTGGAAGTGGTTCCCGAACGTCTCGACGACCTGGATGGCTTCCTCCTTCCGCAGCAGCCCGTGGTCGACGAAGACGCAGGTCAACTGGTCGCCGATCGCCTTGTAGACGAGGAGGGCTGCGACCGCGGAGTCGACACCGCCGGACAGCGCGCAGAGCACGCGTTGGCTTCCGACTTGCGCCCTGATGCGCTCGACCTGCTCCTCGATCACGGCCGCTGCCGTCCAGGTGGGCGGCGCGTCAGCCACCGTGTAGAGGAAGTTCTTCAGGAGGTCGTTGCCGTAGGGCGTGTGCACGACTTCCGGATGGAACTGGACGCCGTAGAGGCCGCGGGCGGGATCTTCGAACGCGGCGATCGGAGTCGAGGGCGACGACGCGACGACTCGTGCCCCTTCAGGCGGCGCGGTCACGGAGTCGCGGTGGCTCATCCACGCCACCTGCTCGGACGGCAGGTTGGTGAAGAGCGCGCCCTCCTCGGCCTTGACGTCGGTCTTGCCGAACTCCGAGACACCGGTTCGCTCGACGCGCCCGCCGAGGTCCTGCGCCATCAGCTGCATGCCGTAACAGATGCCGAGCGTCGGGATTCCGAGCTCGAAGATCTTCGGGTCGATCCTGGGAGCGCCTTCGGCGTAGACCGAGGCCGGGCCGCCGGAGAGGACGAGCGCCAGCGGGTTCCTGGCGCGCACCGCCTGAGGAGAGATCGAGTGGTGGACGAGCTCGGAGTAGACACGGCACTCGCGTACGCGCCTGGCGATCAGCTGCGAGTACTGGCCGCCGAGGTCCAGAACGAGCACCGGCCGCTCCTCGGCGGCCGGCTCGACGGCGGGCAGCGGGACGACCTGGCCCATCAGCCCATCCCGATCTTCTGGGCCTGCTGCAGGATCTTGCCCTCGTTCTTGATCGACGGCGCGAGCATGACCTCGGCCTTCTGGAAATCGTGGATCGACTCGTAGCCGCACGTCGCCATCGACGTCCGCAGAGCACCCATCAGGTTCAGCGTCCCGTCGTTCTCGCGCGCAGGCCCGACGATGATCTCCTCGAGGGAAGCCACCTGTTCGGTCTGGACGCGTGCGCCGCGCGGAAGCGTCGGGTGGAAGGTCGCCATGCCCCAGTGATACCCGCGGCCGGGAGCTTCCTTCGCGCGGGAGAGCGGAGAGCCGACCATGACGGCATCTGCGCCGCAAGCAACAGCCTTTGCGATGTCGCCGCCCGTGCGCATCCCGCCGTCGGCGATCACGTTCACGTACTTGCCCGTCTCGAGCAGGTGCTGGACGCGCGCCGCGGCTGCGTCGGAGATGGCTGTCGCCTGCGGCACGCCCACGCCGAGAACGCCTCGCGTGGTGCACGCATGTCCGGGGCCGACGCCGACGAGCACGCCCTCCGCTCCCGTCCGCATCAGGTGCAGCGCCGTTTGGTACGAGGCGCAGCCGCCGACGAGCGTCGGGATCGGCAGGTCGGCAATGAATTCCTTGAGGTTGAGCGCGGATCCGTTGGACGACACGTGCTCAGCGGAGACGACGGTGCCCTGGATGACCAGGATGTCGAGCCCGGCTTCGAGAACGAGCTCGTAGTGGTCGCGCACCTTCTGCGGCGTGAGCGAGCCGGCGGCGAGCACGCCCGCGCGCTTGATCTCCTCGATGCGCTCGGCCATCAGCTTGGGCTCGGCCGGGCGCGCGTAGATCTCCTGGAGGCCTCGCGTCGCCTTGTCTTTCGGAAGCTTGGCGATCCGTTCGAGCTCGGCGTCAGGATTCTCGTACCGCGTGTAGATCCCCTCGAGATTGAGCACGCCGAGGCCGCCGAGCTTGCCGAGCTGGATCGCTGTCGCGGGTGAGACGACACCGTCCATGGCCGAGCCGATGAGCGGGAGCTCCAGCAGGTGCGGTCCCAGCTTCCAGCCGATGTCCACGTCCTGTGGGTCGCGCGTGCGGCGGCTCGGGACGATCGCGATGTCGTCGAAGCCGTAGCCCTGGCGCGCTTTCTTGCCGCGGCCGATCTCTACGTCCACCAGTCAGCCCCCCCTACGAAAAAACCCAGGCTCGATACGTCGCCTGGGCCGGAAAAAACGTTTGTGCCTTCGCCTCTCAAGTGGCAGTCGATCGTACCACCTCCTCAGGACGCGACCGGCTCCAGCTCGGAAACCTCGACCGCGCTCGCCAGGCGGCTCGCTTCCCGCGGGTCGAAACGGCCGGCTCCGATCTCGAGCGTCGAGGCGGCTCCCGCGCCGACCGCGCTCCGCAGCGCCTCGTCCAGAGGCTTGCCGACGAAGCGAGCGGCGAGGAAACCGGCCAGCAGCACGTCCCCGGACCCGACCGTCGAGGCCGCCTCGATTCGCGGCGCGACCGCCCTCAGCCGCTTCAGCTCGCGCTCCTCTCTGAGGAGTGCGAAGCACCCGGACTCCTGTGTGATCAGAACGTTTCGTGCGCCCAGCTCGTGGATGTCGTCGAGGGCCTGCGTGAAGTCCTGGTCGTCGTGGAACTCCTGGCCGGCGAGGCTCTCGGCCTCGCGCTGGTTCGGCGAGACGAGCATCGGCTCGGCACCGGCGCCCAGCCGCAAGGGCTCGCCCTCGGAGTCCAGCACGGTCTCGATCTTGCGCTTGTTGAGGTCGCGGATCGCCTCGGCGTAGAAGTCCTCGGAGACACCGCGGGGCAGCGAGCCGGCAAACACGACCGTGTCGGCACCGCGCGCGAGGTAGTGGATCTTCTCGCGCAGCAGCTCGAGCTCCTCGGGCTCGACCTGCGGGCCCCACTCATAGACCTCGGTGTAGGCCGACGCGGTCGGGTCGACGACCGCGGTGGACGTGCGCGACTCGGCTGCGATCCGTACGAAGTCGTTCAGGATCGCCTCGCCGGTCAGGTCCTCGATGATGCGCTCGCCGATCCTGCCCCCCGCGAGCCCGGTCGCGACGACGGGGACGTCGAGGAGCTTCAGCGCCCTGGCGATGTTGATTCCGGTGCCGCCGGCCAGCGTGAGGCCGGCGCTCGCACGGTGTCGCTGGCCGCGCTGGAAGTTCGGCACGGTCAGCGTGCGGTCGAGCGCGGCATTCAAGGTGACGGTGACGATCAAGACACCCAGCTCCAGACGTTGCGGCCGGTTTCCCCTGCATACCAGCGCGCGCGCTCCAGAGGTCCCGGGCTGTCGACGGAGCGCGACGCGACGAGCGGCGCGCGGGCGACGAGCCGGCCCCGGTCGAAGACGCGGACCTCGCCGAGCGGGTCGCCTTTCTGGACGGGCAGATCGACGGCCGTGGGAGCCACGATGCGCTCGACGAAGCGCTGGTCGAGCCGCGCGGCGTACCGCAGAGGGCGCTCGACGACGAGGTCGACCTTGCCCCGTCCGTACGGCGTCTCGGCCCGTGCGTAGACGCTTCCGGGCCCGACGAGCTGGACGAGACGGAACCGCTCGAGCCCGTACCGCAGGAGCGCGGCGAGATCGGCGTTTCGCTGCGCACGCGTCGGCCCGCCGAGCAGGGTCGCGTACACCGTCACGCCCGTCCCGCGCGCGGCCGCCACCTGCGACCAGCCTGCGGCGCGCGTATGACCGGTCTTGACGCCGACGAGCCCCGGGAAGTCGCCGAGCAGGTCGTTCCACGTGTGCAGGCGGCGGCCGCCGGAGATCGTCTCCGTCTGCTCGTCGACGAGCGAGCGGATGAGCGGCTTGCGCATCGCGATGCGGGCGAGCTCGGTCACATCGCGCGCGCTCGAGACGTGGCCGAAGACGTCGAGCCCGTCCGGCCGGACGAAGCGCGTGTCGGCCAGCCCCCACTGTCGAGCTCGGATGTTCATCACCCGGACGAAACGCGCCGCGTCTCCCCGGCCCACGTGGTAGGCGAGCGCCCAGGCGGCGTCGTTGGCGCTCTGGATGAGCGACGCCTCGACAAGGTCGTGGACGGTGATCCGCTCCCCGGCGCGGAGGTTGATGGAGGACTCGCCGATCGAGGCCGCCTGCGGCGACACCGTCACGACGTCCGCGGGCTTCGTCTGCTCGAGCGCGACGAGCACGGTCATCAGCTTGGTGATGCTGGCAATCGGAAGCTTCTGACGAGGAGCCTCGGCCGCCAGGACGTGCCCGTCTCGCCCGTCGGCGACGAGATAGGCGCGCGCCTGCACGCTCGGGCCGGCAGCTAGCGCCGAAGGAGTGAGCGAGAGGAAGACCGCGAGACCGAGAAGCCTGAGCTTCACGACCCCCAAACTACCGGGTCGGTGCAGGCAGCCGAATCTGCTGGCCCACGCGCAGGGCTCCGGCGTCGATGCTCGGGTTGAGAACGTGCAGTCGGGCAACCGTCGTGCCGTAGCGCTCGGCGATGCCGCCAAGGGTGTCGCCGGACTCGACCAGATGGAATTTGACGGCTGCTCGCTTGACGCCGACCTTCGCCGGCACACGTGGCGCGGGCTTTGCTCGAGCAGCCGGCTCGGAGTCGTCGAGCGCACCGCGGACGATGAGCGCGCCGACGGTCACGAGGAGCAGAAGCAGCACCGGTATGGCGTAGCGACGGGCCTCGGCGCGCCAGTCGATGCCGCTCACCAGCCGGCGGCCACCCAGATCTCGCTCTTCAGCCGCGCTGCCTCCGCGGCCGCGGCGGAGCGCCAGTCGGTCTCGGACGCCGACCGGAAGGCGTAGATGACCGAGCGCGATGCCGCGACGAGCGCGCTGGCCGGACCGCTCGTGAAGGCACGCGCGACGTCTCCGGGGGAAGCACCCTGGGCGCCAACTCCCGGGAGGAGCAGGATCGACTGCGGCAAGAGGCGGCGTGCCTCGCCGACGGCACGCGGATGGGTCGCGCCCACGACGGCTCCGACACTCGAGAGCCCCCGCTCGCCGACCAAATCCTCACCCCACTCCGCGACGAGCTTCGCCACGTGCTGCCAGAGAGGAAGGCCGTCGGAGAGCTTCAGATCCTGGATCTCCCCACCTTCGTTGGACGTCTTGACGAGGCAGAAGACGCCGGCACCGTGACGACGGCACGCGCCGAGCAGCGGCTCGAGGGAGTCGCGGCCCAGGTACGGATTGACCGTCAGCGCGTCGGCCAGAGGCGGCGAACCCTCGAGGTACGCGGCCGCATACGCGCGCGCCGTCGAGCCGATGTCGCCACGCTTGCCGTCGGCGATGACGAGCAGGCCGGCCTGTCGCGCGTACGCGCAAACCTCTTCCAGCGCGCGCATGCCGTCGGCCCCCAGAGCCTCGAAGAACGCGAGTTGCGGCTTGACCGCCACGGCGTAAGGCGCGACCGCGTCGACGATCCCGTTGCAGAAGCGGACGAACGCGTCGGCCGTGTGACCCCGCCCCTGATGGGCATCCCCGGCCAGCTCGACGGGCAGGAGGTCGCGTTGCGGGTCGAGCCCGACGACGAGCTGGGTTCGCTTGCGGTCGATCGCCTCGGCGAGCCGGTCGCCGAACGTCGTCGCCTCGACGCGTTTCGCCGCTTCGAGGTTCGACGTCATCGAGGTTTCAGCCTAGCGACAGCCTCGGAACGGACGAGGGCCGCGCTGTGCGCGGCCCTCGCGAGAAACCTTCGTCCCAGGGCGGCTAGAACCCGCCGCCACCGCCGTCTCCGCCGCCGCCGTCTCCGCGGCTGGCGCCGCCGGACTTGACAGCCGTCTTCAGCTGGCTACCGGCGGAGAACTTCGGAACGGTCGATGCGGGGATCTGCACCTTCTGGGAGGGATTGCGGGGGTTGACGCCCTGCCGCGCCTTGCGGAACTGCGTCGTGAACTTCCCGAACCCAGTGAAGGCGACATCGTCGCCGCCCTTCAAAGCGTCTGTGATCGAGTCGAGGAACGCGTCGACCGCGGCTGCCGCATCGCGCCTCGACAAGTTTGCCCTAGAGGCGACCTTGTCAACGAACTCCTGCTTTGTCACGTACCTCTCCTCCCTTTGGATGGTTGAGCCAGGGAAAGACCCTAACAGGGTTCCTATTTCGGCTCAACCATGCGGTTTTGCTGCACTTTTCGGCGGCGACACGAGCTCTCCTGCCCGAAAGAGCGCAACCAAGCGGGTCGCGCGGCGCGCGAGGCCGTCCGCTCCACCCTCTTCGCGGTCGACTACGCAGACGACCGTTCGGCACTCCAGACCGGCCTCCCGGAGGGCGTCGACCGCGGCCACCGCGGCCCCTCCGGAGGTGACGACGTCCTCGATCAGGCAGACACGCTCACCGGCCTCGAAGGCCCCTTCGAGACGGTTCGCGGTGCCGTACTCCTTGGCCTCCTTGCGGACGATGACGAACGGCAGGCCGGAGACGAGCGACGTCGCCGCCGCGATCGCGACAGCCCCCAGCTCTGGCGCCGCCAGGCGCACTGCGTCCGGCTCGTGCTCGGCCACGAGCGCAGCCAGCTGTTCTCCGAGCGGCTGCAGCAGCTCCGGCCTCGTCTCGAAGCGGTACTTGTCGAGGTAGTAGCTCGAGCGGCGACCGGAGCGAAGCACGAAATCGCCCTCGAGGTAAGCGGCCTCGCGAATCCCGCCCGCGAGCTCGTCGCGCTTCACTGTGCGGCCCGCAGCGCCTCGCGCGCGTACGGGATCACGACTGCCGCCTCCGGCGAGCCGCCGACAATCGAGACCATGGAGCCGTCCTCGAAGTAGAGGTCGACCCGCTGGTCGCCGCGAAAGAACCGGTCGTAGAGGCCGATGCCGAAAAGCGTCCCGATCACGACGCCGAAGGCGAGAGCGCTACGACGACCCACGAGGCTTCGGCTTTGCTTTCGGTGTCGATTTCTTGGCGGGAGCCCTGCGCTTCTTCGGTTTCTCTGCGGCGGACCGAAGCGCCGACCTCAGGTCGTAGAACACGAGCCCTGCCGTCGGCTCCGGTGACGTGACAGCGGCCAGTGTCTGCTCAGCCTCTCGCACGATGAAGACGCTGCCGTCCTTCGTCGCCGCCTCCAGCTGGGTCAGCTTCGCCTCGTCCGAGCCGCGGACGACCTCGGCCTGCTCCCACAGGAGCTTGGCTGCGACGGCAAATCCCTCGGCGCGCTCGGCCGGAAGGGTCGAGGCGAGCACCTTCCCGCCCCCGTCGAAGAGCACCGCAGCCCGCACCTGTGAGGAGATGTCGGTCAGCTCGGAGAGGGCTTTTTCTGCAACAGCCACGCCGAGAAGCTAACACCGCGTCGAAACTGTGCGCATGCGGGAGCTGTTCGCCAAGTTCTTCAACGACCGCGGAACACACCTCGCGGCGATGATCGCCTACTTCGCGCTGCTCTCGTTCGTGCCGCTGCTGTTCCTGGCGCTCGCCCTGCTCGGCCTCTTCGGCCGGGCCGACGAGTCGAGCTTCCTCGTCACGGAGCTGAACAAGACGTTTCCGGAGACGTCGGTCGACAGCATCGTCCGCGTCGTCGAGCAGATCCAGGACAACGCGGCGGCACTCGGGATCGTGGGTGCGGTGTTCGTCCTCTGGGGATCGCTCTCGCTGTTCAGCGTGCTCGAGTCGGCGTTCAACGTCGTGTACGGGAAGCCGAACCGCTCCTTCTTCCACGGCAAGGCGCTCGCCTTGCTCTTTCTCGTCGGTTCGCTGATCACACTCTTCGTCGGCCTGCTCGTCGGCTCCGTGGGCGTGGCCGTCCTGGAGCGCTTCGCGGGGGACATCTTCGGGAACTCCTACGTCGCGCTCGTGCTGACGATCGTGATCTCGACGCTCTTCGTCTTCGTCTTCCTGTTCTCCGTCTACTACCTGCTGACGAACGAGAAGCTGACCGTCAGGGAGGTGCTGCCGGGCGCGCTCATTGCGACGATCGCGCTGGAGGCGAGCTTCCAGATCCTGCCCCTCTATCTGTGGCTCTCGCAGGACGTGATCGCGCTGCAGGCCTTCGGCGCACCCGCGATCCTCCTCGTCTGGCTCTATCTGATCTCGAACGTGATCGTCTTCGGCGCCGAGATCAACTGGTGGGTCGCGAGGGGGCGTCGAGCGGACGATGCCGAGGAGGCAGCGGGGCTGGCCTAGTGAGCCATGTCCGGTGCCTGGCACCGGACATGGTGGTTCAGGACAGCGCGCGGGCGGCGCGGGCGCGATGCGAGTTCTCGGCCTTCCACCCGTTGCCGAGCTCCGCGACGGTCCGTTCCTCGCCGTCCGGGATGAAGACCGGGTCGAACCCGAAGCCTTCCTCGCCTCGCGGCTCGTCCGCGATCCGGCCCTCGAGGATCCCCGTGCCACGGAGCTCCTCGCCCTCGGGCGACAGCGCAACGAGCTCGCAGACGTAACGCGCGCCCCGGGCCTCCCGTTCCACACCGTCCAGCGCCTCGAGCACCCGCTCCACGTGCGCGCCTTCTGCCCACCTCGCCGACTTCAGGCCCGGAGCACCGCCGAGCCGGGCGACCTCGATTCCCGAGTCCTCGCCGAGGGCCCACGCGTCCGCGCGGGCCGACCTCGCGCCCGAAACGGGCCTTCGCCAGCGCGTTCTCGTAGTAGGTGTCTCCCTCTTCGGGCGGAAACTCTTCGGCGTCGAGGAGCTCCAGCTCCCAGCCCGGAAGCGCGTCTCGGAGCTCGGCCAGCTTGTGCGCGTTCTGCGAAGCGAGGCGGGCTTTCAGCCGCTCCACTTGGCGCCCTCGACGCCGGGCAGCTCCGCAACCTGGCTCAGCAGCTTGGCCGCCTCTCCCTTCGAGGGCAGCTCGACCTCGACCCGCACCCAGCGACCTTCTCCCGTCGGCTCGAACTCGATGCTCTGGATGGTCACGCCCATCGGCCCCAGCAGGTCGACGACGGGGCCGATGGTGCCCTCGTGGAGCAGATGAACCTCGAGCGTGCCGAGATCGCCGCCGAAGCGCACCAGATGCCCCTCGAGGACGCGTAGCGGAGCAAGGGCGAGCATCACGATCGCGGTCGTCACCACCGCGGCGACCCAGAAGCCGGCGGCAGCCGCCATCCCGATCGCAGCTGCGGCCCACAGGCCGGCCGCCGTGGTGAGCCCGCGCACCGACAGGCCCTGGCGCAGGATCGCGCCGGCGCCGAGGAAACCGACCCCGGTGACGATCTGGGCGGCGATGCGCGTCGGGTCGATCCGCACGTCGCCGCTCTGAACGAAGTCCGACCACGCATAGGCCGAGACGAGCGTGAAGAGAGCCGAGCCGACGCCGACGAGCATGTAGGTGCGTAGGCCGGCAGAGCGCTCGCGCAGCTCTCGCTCGGCTCCGATCGCTCCCGTGAGCAGGGCCGCGAGGCCCAGGCGCAGGAGCACGTCGAGTGTCGAGAGCTCAGGCACGGATCGCCTCTACGGCTGCGGCCTGGGCCCGCTCGATCTCCTCGATCCCCCGCGCCGACATGTCGAGTAGCGCATCGAGCTGGTCGCGCGTCAGCGGGGCTCGCTCGGCGGTCGCCTGCACCTCGATCAGACGGCCGTCCCCGGCCATGACGACGTTGACGTCGACCTCCGCGGCCGAGTCCTCGACGTAGTCCAGGTCGAGCAACGGCTCTCCGGCGACGATCCCGGCCGACACGGCGCCAACCGAATCGGTGAGCGTCTTGCCGAGGCCGAAGCTGTCCAGGGCGCGACGAGCGGCCACGTATGCCCCCGAGATGGCGGCGCAGCGCGTACCGCCGTCGGCCTGCAGCACGTCACAGTCGACCCAGAGCGTTCGCTCGCCGAGAGCCTCCAGATCCGTGACGGGGCGCAACGCCCGCCCGATCAGGCGCTGGATCTCGACCGTGCGGCCCTTTTGCTTGCCGCTACTCGCCTCGCGCTGCGTTCGCTGGCCCGTGGACGCGGGCAGCAGTGAGTACTCGGCCGTCAGCCAGCCCCGGCCCGAGCCCTTCAGCCAGCGGGGCACGCCTTCGTCGATCGAGGCCGTGCAGAGAACGCGAGTCTTGCCACACGTGATGAGCGCCGAGCCATGCGGCTGCTCCAGGAAGTCGGGCTCGATCTCCAGCGGACGGAGCTCGTCCGGGCGGCGGCCGTCGGCGCGACTCAAGCCGCTGCTGCTTCGAGCTCGGCGAGGGACACGCGATCGACCTCGGTGATCGGCAGCTGCAAGAAACGCTCGCCGAGGGTCTTGAAAAGGGCGGGGTCGCCGGTCGTGAGGAAACGGGCGGCGCCCTCACGGGCTGGGTCGTTCTCGATCCCCTTGCGCTCGAGCGTCTCCGCGACCTCGCGCGCGGTCTCCTCGGCAGAGAACACGAGCCTTACTCCGCGCCCGAACACGCGTTGCAGGATCGGGCGGATCAGCGGATAGTGGGTGCAGCCGAGAATGACCGTGTCGACCTCGGCCTCCTTCAGCGGCTGTGCGTACTCCCGCACCGCCTCCGTCGTCGCCGCGCCGAACGGCTCCTCGCTTTCGATCAGAGGCACGAGGCGCGGGCAGGCGACCGGGAACACCCGCGCACCCGCATCGAGGGTGCGGACGAGCTCCTCGTAGCGGCCGGCTGCGACGGTCGCCTCCGTCGCGAGCAGGCCGATGCGCCGGTTGCGCGTCGTCTGGACGGCGGCGTGCGCCTCCGGCGTGATGACGCCGACGATCGGCACTTCGAGCCGCTCCTGCAGCTCGGGCAGCGCCGCCGCCGTCGCCGAGTTGCAGGCGGCGACGATCAGCTTCATGCCCTCGCGCTCGAGGTACCCGGCGATCTCGCCCGCGAAGCGGCGGATCTCGTCGAGCGGCCGCGGCCCGTACGGCAGGCGCGCCCCGTCTCCGAGATAGACGAAGTCCTCGTGCGGCAGAGTCACGAGACACTCGTGCAGGACGGTGAGTCCGCCCATGCCCGAGTCGAAGACGCCGACGGGCCGGGGGTCCACGCTCGCGATTGTAGGCCTCGGCCACATCTGCCGATGAGTTGTTCGAGGAAGAAGCACTCCGAGCAAGAAAGGGATCCTCTCTCTATGCGAATTTCAATCCGCCTGACCCTCGTCGCGTGCGCGAGCCTCGTCGCACTCGTCTCCGCGAACGCGGCGTGGTCGGCCTACGTGCCGACCCTGCTGGTCGCCAGCGAGTTTCAGACCCTGCGCTCCCCGACCGCCCTCGTGATCGGCGTCTCCCAGAGCCGTGACGACGAGGCAACCGCGTTCGTCGACATCTCCGTCCCCGCCGGCTACAGCGAGCGCCTCGTGGCCCCGCCGGGAACGGTCATCGGCGATGTCGCGGCCACGGCCCTCGTGCGCGGAGCTGGCAATACAGAGGTCGACGTCACCGGTCAGGTCGTCGTGGCGAATCCGGCCGAGTTCACCGGCGCGCCGAACAACCAGTGCGCCCGCGCGCAAGGCCTGCACACGGCGGTGTGGCTGCTGAACGTGACCGTGCTCGGCACTCCTGTGAGCATCCCGGTCTACGTCGACGACGTGACGGCCGAGGCCGGAGTCTCGGCTCACATCAGGTTCTGCCTGGCCGCGGCGGCCGACACCGCGCAAAAGTTTGAGCTGCTCACGACGATCTTCGAAGTGCGAAGCGTCTTCACGAATCCGGCCCGGCGAGCCGCGCACCTCTGGAGCGCGACGTTCACGCCCTACGTCCCGGGTACTTCGAGCTCGAACGACGCCGGCGCCGTCGAGGCTCGCGCCGTCGTGCCCCTCCCGGTCCGGGTGACGCTGACGGCCAAGCGCAAGGGCCGTGTGGTCACGCTGACGGGGAAGGTCGACCTGCCCGGGAACGCGATCCCGGCGACCGTCGAGATCTGGGCGGGCCCGAGCCCGCGGAAGCTGAAGCGAGTGGCCCGCGTCAGGGTGAAAGCGACCGGGACGTTCACCGTTCGCCGGCCGAGGGTCGGCACCCGGACGCGGATCCAGTACTACCAGGCCCGGCTCGACACCCCGTTTGCGAATGCGGAGTCCTTCGGGCACTGCCAAACGCCACCGCCTCGCGCACCGCTGGGCTGCGTCTCGGCGACGTTCGCTGCGCTCGCGGTGCGCAGCAGCACGATCCGCACGCGCTTCCCTCGGCTGCTAGCGCTAGCGTTCGTGCGGTGGCGGCGAAGGTCCGCATCGGCACCTGCTCGTGGGCGGACGAGGCGCTCTCGAAGCACTGGTATCCCAAGGGGACGCCGGCCGGTGAGCGCCTCGGTTACTACGCGGAGCACTTCGACACCGTCGAGGTCGACTCGACGTACTACCGGCTGCCCGGCGAAGAGATGGTCGCTCGCTGGGCCGAGCGGACGCCCGAGGGATTCGTCATGCACGTAAAGGCCTTCGGGGTCATGACGCGGCATCCAGTGAAGGCGGAGCAGCTGCCGCCGGACCTGCGCGCCGAAGCTCCGCTCGACGATCGGGGGCGCGTCGAGCGCCCTTCACGCGAGTTCCGCGCGGAGATCTTCCGGCGTTTCAACGAAGCGCTCGAGCCTCTGCGCGTGGCAGGGAAGCTCGGCGGGATCCTTTTTCAGTTTCCGCCGTACGTGGTGCCGAAGACCTCGTCGCTCGACTACCTCGAGTGGGCCCGGGAGCAGATGGACGGCTACGACATGCTCGTGGAGTTCCGGCACCGTGCCTGGTACGAGGAGGATCAGCGTGACGCGACGCTCGCATTCTTCGAGCAGCACGGCATGACCCACGTCGTCGTCGACGCGCCGAAGGTCGAAGCGAAGAACGTGCCCATCACCGTGCTCGCGCTCACGAGCCCGCTCACCTACGTGCGGTTCCACGGACGCAACGCTGAGACCTGGAACGTCCGCGGCAAGAGCGCGGCGGCGCGCTTCGACTACCTCTACTCCGAGGAGGAGCTCGAGGAGTGGGTCGACCCGCTGCGCGAGCTGGCGGAGAAGGCCGAGCAGGCTTACGTGCTGTTCAACAACAACAACCACAGCCGCGTGGGCGGCCGCGAGGCGGCGCAGGCGCCGACCAATGCGGAGATGCTGCGAGAGCTGCTCGAGAAGCGAGGGGTTCCCGTTACTTCGCCGCCCGCAGCTGCTCGATCAGGATCTCGTTGAAGCGCTTGGGCCGCTCGATGCTCGAGAAGTGCCCCGTGTCCTCGAGGACGTAGAGCCGCCCGTCCGGAGCCGCCGCGGCGAGCTCCTCGGCCTCGGCCACCGGCAGGAAATCGTCACGGTCGCCGACCACGAACGCCAACGGGCCCGCGAACGTCCTGACCACCTCGGTCGTGTCTCGCCGGTCCCGCAGCGCCTCGGTCGCGCGCACCAGCTCCTCGACGGTCCGTTCCGGTGGAGGTGGGGCAGGCGCCTGGCTCTGCCAGGCCTCGATCCCATCCTCACGGAGCGTGCGAATCCCTTCGTTGCGCGCCGCTTTACGTTCGTCCGAGTCCGCCCCCGCGCGCGATCCCGCCAGCAGCAGCCCGCGCACGCGTTCGGGCGCCTGCCGGGCAAGGGCCAGCGCCACATAGCCGCCCATCGACGACCCGACCGCGAAGAACTCGCCCTGCGCATCGTTCAGGATCCGTTCGGCCCAGCCGTCGATCGAGTTGCCGCCGAGGTCGTAGAGATTAGGCGCTACGACCTCGTGGCCGTCGAGCGCCGGCCGCTGCGGCGCCCACATCCGCTCGTCGAGCGGAAACGCGTGCAGAAGGACGACCTTCACGGGTGCTCGACCGTGATTGCGCCCTCGAGCTGACCCGCCTCGTCGACAGCGAGACCGACTCCCTCGACGCCGAGGATGCTCGCGAGCTCTTCGAGCTGCTCGGAGGGAGGCGACAGCTCTCCTGTCGATTCCGCGCTCGGGGCCGCCCTCCGGATCGCTTCCATCGGCGCCCCGGTCAGCCGCGCGAGCACGCGGGCGTTCACGCGCAGCGCGACGGCGTCCCCGGGCGGCAGCGGGCCGTAGTGGTTCGGAACGGAGACGTACTCGTCCATGAGCCGGCCGCGCTCGAAGGCAATGGTGCGAACAACCGCATCCTCCTCCACGCCGAGTGCGAGGACCACCCCACCCGTGATGTGCGAGAGCTCCGACCCGAGACGGCGCAGCCGTTCGGGCTCCCGAGACGCGACGTCGTTGTACAGCGCAACCCAGCCGTGGCGTGGCGCCGAGACAACGGTTGCCGGCGACCGGAATAGTCGCGGAACGAAGCGCTCGACTGCGGCTGCGACGGTGCTCTGGTCATCGGTTTGAACGTGGACGGAGCCGAACGACTCCTCCTTCGACGTCTGTCCGAGGCGGCGCTCGAGCGAGTCGAGGTCGGCTGACATCTCTCGCGAGTACTCGGTGAACCCGAGGCGCCGCCAGACTGCCGTGCCGTCCTCGTTCGAGATGTCGACGCCGAGCGTGACGTGCTCGGCGCCCTGCTCGCGGAAATAAGCCGAGGAGATCCAGGACGAGCGCGCTGCCGAGACCATGCCGGCGATGCTCGGGCAGGAGATAGACGAAGCTGATCCGGCCGAGGCCGTGACGCAGCTGCCCGCGCGCCACCCCGGCCACCTTTCCGTCACGCTCCGCAACGAGCAGCCGGCCGTCCGTCAGCCACTCGTCCGGCAGCGGCTGCGGCGGAAACGGCCGGCGCCAGAACTCGTCGTCATACGCCGCGACGAGATCGCGGACGGCGGGGAAATCGGCCTTGGTCGCCTCGCGAACGATCACGTGGCTGCGCCACCCGCCAGCGCGGCGAGGAGGTAGTGCGCGGTCAGGTTCTGGAACGGCTCGAAGCGCTCGCCCATGGTGCGTACCTCCTCGGTCGTCAGGTTTCGCCCCTCACCATAGAAAGCGGAGACGGCCTTCCGCACGCCGAGGTCGCCGGCCGGCCAGGCGCGCGGGCGCGCGAGGTGCCGCGCGAGGAACCAGTCGGCGGTCCACTCGCCGATCCCGGTCAACGCCGTGAGCTCCGCCTTGACCTCGTCGTCAGGTAACGCACCCAGGGCTTGCAGGTCGAGGTCGCTGCGCGCGATGCCGACGGCGTACTCCGCCTTGCGGCGCGAGAAGCCGAGAGGGGTCAGCTCGTCGGGCTCGGCGACGGCCATGCGCTCACGGGTCGGGAAGGCATACGCCTCTTGGATCCGTACGCCGAACTTCTCGATCAGGCGGTTGCGAACTGCGAAGGCGGCGAAGAGCGACACCTGCTGCGCCGTGATCGACGTGACGAGGGTCTCGAACGGCTCGACCGCGATCGGCGGCCGCAATCCGCGGAGCCTGGCGACGAGAGGGCCCAGAACAGGCTCCTGCTCGGCGAACGCGTAGAACGGGTCGAGGTCGAACTCCGATCCGAGAAGCTTCCGCACGACCGGCTCGGCTGTGGTGTCGAGCGGCTCGGCGTCGACACCGCCGGGTGCCGCCACGATCCGCACTTCGCTCCCGTCGATGACCCGGTGGAGGCCGCCTTCGTGCCAGAGGTTCGCCTTGTCCGGTCCGAAGGCTCGGTAGCGGGCGGTCGACAGCTCGAAGTCGTAGGGCTCGGGAAGCGTGAGGAGAGGCACAACGGCGAGCCTATTGTGAGAATCGCGCGGGACATCTATGTCTCATATAAAGTCGTGTGTGTTCGAGGTGCGAGGGGCCTTGCCGCAAGGGCCCCTCGCGTCGTTCTGGGTTAAGGGACATAGTGCTGCGCTCGTTCGAAAGCGGCAGAAGCCATCTGGGCCACGTGCACCAAGACTGCCTCGTCGACCTCACGAAAGTCCCCGTTCTCCGGATCCAAAACTTCGATCACGCCGAACTCACGCCCGTCGAGCGTCGTGAGCGGAGCGGAGAGAATGGAAGGTGGGCTGCTCAAAACTTCCGCCTCGACGTTCACACTCGACGTGACTTCGAGCGGGCGCGAGCGACCCCGCACCGTCGCCACAACACGAGATCGCTTGGCCCTGGTGAGCTCGCGGGCTTGCTCTGCCACGAGCCGAAGCATCTCCTCGAGGGACCCGGACGCATCGAACGCGAGCGAGGCGTCGGCAAGTAAGTTCGAGAGCTGTCGCAACAACGCGGCATGCCGTCGCTCGAGGCGCGCTGCCTCACGTGCCTCGCGGAAGCCGCGCTGCACCATCTCGGACGCCGACAGGCTCTCGACGTAGAAGGCCGCGGCGGCAGGAATGACGTCCGCAGCCCCTGCGGCGTCTGGTTTGCTGGACAACAAGACTGCGAGGGCGTCGTGGTGAACAGCGGCCAGATCGAGCACGCTGGACTCGTCCGCAACTGCGTCACGACCAAGCTCGTACGCGGTCCTCAATGTCCCCTCGCTCGGGTTGTCGATGTGGGTTCGGAGAGCCGCTAGGTAGGCCGTCTGAAACTTTGAGGCGCCAACGCTCACGCCGGCCGTCCGAGGTAGCCCACTCTGTAGCGAATTTCCTCAACCACGCTCGCGCCGCTGTTCGCGTAGCCGTTCCAGCTCGTCGCGGATCCGCCACTTCGTCATCGTCACGGTCGTCCCATTGTGCGGCTCAGAGGCAATGTGAAACTCATCCATGAGGCGTCGAGCCCCGGGCAGCCCGAGACCCAGGCCGCCCCTAGATGCGTGGCCGTGCTCCAGCGCCGCCTCGATGTCGCGGATGCCCGGACCGTCGTCTTTGGCGACGACGACAAGACCGAACCGAGTCTCCTCGAGCACCGGACGAAGGACGAGCTCGCCACGGCCGACGTGGACGAGGATGTTGCGGACGATCTCCGAGATCGCGGTCGCGATCAGTGTCGCGTCGGTGGTGGAGAAGCCGAGAGAGACTGCGAGCGCGCGGCCCTGCGCTCGCGCCGGAACCATGTCGGCGTCCGAAGTGATGGGCACGTGCACCTCATCCGCCATCCTCGCCCTCCCAGTGCCCGGCTCGGTCGAGTAGGGCGAGCGCCTCGTCGAGGTCCAGAGCCGTCTGCAGTGGCTCGAGGTTCAGCCGAAACTGCACCATCGCGATCGCCACGTCCGGCTGAATCCCGACGACAACAGTGAGTGCGCCGCGCATTCGCGCCGTGACGGCGATCGTGCGAAGCGACCGCGCAACGAACGAATCGATCACATCGAGCGCGCCTACGTCGACGATGATGCCGCGCACGCGAAGCCGCCCAACTCGGTCCACGAGATCGTCGCGAAGGCGAAGAACCTCGCTGTCCGACAGGTCGGATTGAACCGACGCGATCAGGTAATCGCCCTGCCGGACGATCGCGACGGACACCCGGCGGCCGCCTAGGCCGGCTCGCCGGCTCGAGTCGCGCGCTTCGGCCATGACGATCAAGCGCTCGGCCTCCTCGAGACCACCCTGGAGATCGCCGACCGTCTTCATCATGCCGAGATCGACGCCGAGGTCGACGAGCGTCTGGGCAATCTTCGAGGACAGGCCCGTGATGATGGCGCTCGCTCCCATGAGACGGGTCGCCTCGACTGTCTGGACGAGGTGATTTGCGACGTCGATGTCGATTGTCGCGACGCCCGTGATGTCGATCACCACGACCTTCGCTCGGTTCGTCTGAATCGCGGCCAATAGCTGCTCCATGAGCTGGCGCGCACGTTGCGAGTCGAGAACGCCGATGATCGGCAGGATCAGCAGGCGGTCACGCACCTGGAGGACGGGCGTCGACAACTCCCGGATCGCCTCCTGCTGCTCGCGGATCACCCGCTCGCGCTCCTCCACGAAGCTCACGCCTACGGTGACGGCGATGCGATTTGCCGCCGGCTCGTAGGCGTCCAGGATGCGGTTGAGGAGGTTCGGGTCGTCCTGGTACTTGACGAACAGCGAGCGCGCAAGCACGTCACGCAGCAGGAGCACGATCCCTAGCACCTCGTGCGTCTCGACTCCTCGGGGGATGATGCGCTCCGAGAGGTCTCGCGCGTAGTCCTGCAGGGTCTGCACGCTGCCGGTCTCGAGCGTGTCGACGTAGTTGTCGTAGACGGCTGTGACCTCCGAAAAGATCTCCTCGGGAGTCATCACGCGCAACAGCTGTGCATCGGTGATGCGGCGAACCCACTCCTTCCGAAGCTGTGTGCGGTGTTGGCGCAAGTACTCGACGAGCTCGGGCAGAAGCGGCGTTACGTCTTCATGCGCCTCGGCTCCTTGCTCGACCACAGGCGGTTCGGAGCGGAGCATGGCTTCCTCCTTCGGCTGGCTGCTACGGCGAGTCACGGATTCGTCGTATCCGGAAGTCCGGAAGCTCAATCGCCAGAGCGTCCTCTCAAGACGCTCGCGGGCGGGCTCGCGCCCCATCGAGGAACATGGCGCTGATCGCGGCGATCGTGTCCTCCCTACCGAGCGCAGGCGTCGAGGAAAGGACCGTGCCGACAAGGCCGAGGAGTGACCCGGTCAGCCAGGAGCTCGGTACGTCATCACGGATCGCCCCCGACGAGCGACCCCGCTCGAACAGTCGGTTCAGGGGCCCGATCACCCCGTCCTCGAACTCCTGCGGATTCGGTCGCACCGGCTCTCGCACGAGAACCGAGAAGTAGTCGCCCACCTCTACTAGCGACCGCACAGCGCGTCTTACAGCCTCGTTGACATCGACGTCGGCGAGTCGCGCTGCCTCGAGCCTCGCGGCGGCCTCATTCGTTGCGACGCGGGCGAGAGCTTCCAGCAGGGCCTGTCGATTCGGGAAGTAGCGATAGACCGTCGCTCGCGCCACACCGGCGGCTTCGGCGACATCCTTCATGCTTGCCTGCTCGCCGTAAGTCGCGAGCGCCCGCGCCGCTGCTTCAAGGATGGCCGCGGAGACGCGCTGTTGGAGCGCGTGCCTGGAAGCCGTTGGCGAAAGCCTGGCTGGACTCGGTTCAGGTTGTGACATTCGCGTCTTGTAGGAAGTTTACCCGATCCATTTTCGGGACATCTATGTCTTACAGAGAGTCAACATCGTCCTACGTTGACGAGGCGAATCCAGCAACGAGGATCGTCGTCAGGCAGTTGAAAGCAACAGAGAGAGGAGAGGGGTCTACATGAAACTGCGAGTGCTCACGGCACTCCTTGCCGCAACGTTGGCGGGCCTGGTCATGGCACCCGCCGGCGAGGCTTCATCGACCGTCAGACCCGACGTTTTCCAGAGTGTTCCGATTGCGGGCACGGTGGTAGGCGGCGGCACATTCCAGGGCGTGCTCAACGTTCAGCGCTTCAGCAGGCAAGGGAACCAGCTCGTCGCCACGGGGGTGGTCCAAGGAACCATCACCGATGCGTTGGGTGTAACGAAACAGGTGACCAATCGGGTCGGCACGTTCCGCGTGACGCAAATCACAGGCACGTGTCGGATCCTCCACTTGGTGCTCGGCCCACTCGATCTCGACCTGCTCGGGCTCCGCGTGCAGTTGAGCCGTGTCGTTCTCGACATCACGGCTCAACGCGGGCCTGGACAGTTGCTCGGGAACCTGTTGTGTGCGATCGCGGGGCTGCTCGACGGGCCTCCGCAGCTCGGCGCGCTCGCCAACCGGCTGAACCAGCTGGTGGCCGTGGCCGGGCTCGTGTCCAACATCCCGGTCAGAGGCCGCAGCGACACCGGCCAGCAGTTCGCCGGCACGTTCGATGTGCAGAGGTTCGTCGTTCAGGGCCGCCGGCTGCTGGCGAGAGGAACGATCACCGGCGCCGTTCGCGACCCGAGCGGAGCGGTAACCGACACGGTCAACGCAGCGCCTGCGTTGATCTCCATCGCACAGATCCGCGCAACCTGCCGGATCCTGCACCTCGTCCTCGGGCCGCTCGATCTCGACCTGCTCGGGCTGCGCATCCAGCTGAACCGGGTCGTGCTCGACATCACCGCTCGCACTGGGCCGGGACGACTGCTCGGCAACCTGTTGTGCGCGATTGCCGGGCTGCTCGATCGCGGCGCTCCCCTTGGGACGGTCGCGAACCAGCTGAACCGGATGGTTCTCGTCCGGCAATAGAGCAACGGAGCACGGGGAGGGGCCACCAGGGCCCCTCCCTTCGTTCCGGGGCGATTGCGACGACTAGGACGAAGGCGTAACGAGCTCGTCAGCGAGCGCCTGGGAGATGGACCGGAAGTCCTCGAACGGCTCGAACGGGGCACCGCGATCGGCGAGGTACGTCGCAAGGCCCCGCGTCGCGAACACGCGATCCGAGGCCAGAGCGGCGCATCGGTCGGAGTAGCCGTCGCCGATGTAGACCACGTAGCCGGAAGGCAGCAGCGACCGCTTGCACGACTCGTGGCACTCGTCGCAGTCGTCCGGGTAGCGCCAGTCGACGATCCAGCCTTCAGGTCGGGCATCGACGCGATTGGCGTGCAACTCGACGTCGACGCCCTCGCGCTCCAGCACCGGCGCGATCAGCTCCTCGAATCCGCTCGAGACGACGTGGACGCCCCAGCCGCCGTCCTGGGCCGCGCGGACGAATTCGCCGAAGCCGGGCCGGATCCGCACACGGTCGAGCACCCAGGCGACGACCTCGTCCAGCGGTGCGGTCACCGGCTCGAACTCGCGCGTGATCACCTCGCGGAGCGGCATCGTCCCGCTGTCGAGCCCGTCTTCGACCTCCTGGTAGACGGCCCGGTCTCCGAAGAGCCGCGCGATCTCGTCGAGCAAGTCGTCCTCGGTGATCGTGCCGTCGAAGTCGATCACGACCGAGCGGCCCTGTTCGGGTTCTGGCGCTACTCCGTTAGCCATGTGCGCGGGGTTCCTCAGTACGATCGCGACGGGGAGGAGGTGGGCTGTGCCTAAGGGAAAGGCCGCCGCCGAGCCGGCGCGGGCGCCTCAGAGGTGCGACGTCGCCCCCGCAGGGTCCTGATCGTACGTGTGGGTCTCCCCCGGCTCCTCGTACCACGAGTACGCATAGCCGGGCTCGTCGAGCTCCTTCGCCAGCTTCGTCAGCTTGAGCGGGTGGAACGTGTCGCACATCACGGCCAGCTCGTGGGTCTCCGTTGTCCCGATCGACTTCTCGGCGAGACCGGGGTGCGGACCGTGCGGGATGCCCGACGGATGCAGCGTCACCGACCCGACCTCGATGCCCCGGCGCGAGCCGAAGTTGCCGGAGACGTAATAGATCATCTCCTCGCTCTGCAGGTTGGAGTGGTGATACGGGATCGGAATCGCCAACGGATCGAAGTCGAGCTTGCGGGGACAGAACGAGCAGATGACGAAGTTCGGGCCCGCGAACGTCTGATGTGAGGGCGGCGGCATGTGGATCCGTCCCGTGATCGGCTCGAAGTCGTTGATGTTGAACGTCCAGGGATAGAGGTAGCCGTCCCACCCGACCACGTCGAACGGGTGGTAGTCGAGCTCGTAGTCCTGGTAGCCGTCCCGGACCCGGAGCTTGAGCCGAAACTCACCGCGGTCACGGTAGGTTCGAAGCTCCGTGGGCGGATGAATGTCGCGGTGGTAGAAGGGCGCATGCTCCATCAGTTGCCCGTACTGGTTGCGGTAGCGCTTCGGGATCTCGATCAGGCCTGGCGTCTCGAAGAGGAGATAGCGCTGCGGGCCTGACGGCTCGAACTGGTACGTCGTGCCGCGCGGGATGACGATGTAGTCGCCTTCCTTGTAGGGGACGTCTCCGAACGTGGTGTGCAGTGTCCCGCTGCCTTCGTGGACGAAGTACACCTCGTCGCCCTCGCCGTTTCGGAAGAAGTACTCCATCGACTCGGCCGGCCGGACCAGCGAGATCTCGACGTCGTTGTTCCACATCAGCAGCTTGCCGCCCCGAGACCTCGTCACCTTCGGGTTGCAGGCCGATCGTCTTCATGTGCCGGTGGGCGTGCGCGTCGGGCACCCACTCCTCACGCTTGATCGGCTCGAAATCGCCCAGCTCCTTGACCCGGCACGGCGAGATCAGGTGGTACAGGATCGACTCGTTCCCGGAGAACCCCTCGAGGCCCATGACCTCCTCGGTGAGCAGGGTTCCGTTGTCCCGAAACTGAATGTGGCGCTTGCGCGGGACGTCGCCGCGCCGCTGATAGGTCGGCATGGCGGAAGGATAGCCGCGGCGTCGCCGCGCGCCCGTATCCCTGAAAGAGGGTGCCCAGTCCGAGTGACACTCGGGCGAGGGTCTGAGAGGCGCCGAGGAGACCCGATGCGAACTAGCGGTGACCCTCCGGCCCTGGTCGACCGCTCTGACCTGCGCACTAGCCTCCGCCGCCGCCTTTCTCGCGGTCGCGACGCTCGCGCCTGGTTCGGGCACCCCTGATGCAGCAGCCAAGGCCGGGGCCCACGAGCACGCCGAGTCTCCGCTTCTGCTGAGCCCGCGCCGGCCTCGTCTCACTCGGCGGCAGCGCACCCTGCTGAACGCGGTGCGCCGCGCCAGAACCCCCGTCGGCTCGCACGCAAAGGCGGTCGCCGACGGCCAGTTCGACGCCGTTCCGCCTCCGTGCTCACCGTCGCTCACCGGGCTCTCCGGGCCGGAGATGAGCGAGGGCACAGCCACATCGGTACTTCCACTCACAGCCGGGACGAACCTCTCGGCCGTGATGATCTTCGTCGACTTCTCCGACGTCCGCGCCACCGAGTCGACCGTCCAGCTGCACAACAGGCTCGTGCCCAACGCACGCGCGTGGTACGCGGAGGCCTCGTTCGGCCGCGCGACGCTCGACGTGACGCCGGTCCAGCGCTGGTTCCGGATGGGGCGCGGCTCCCGTGACTACGGAATCCAGAACGGGCTCACCTTCGAAGAGCACAAGGACTACATCGCCGACGCCATCGCAGCAGCCGACCCGGACGTCGATTTCTCCCGCTACCGGATCGTCTACGTCGTTGCGGCGCGCGGATCGGCGCTCGAGCGCTCACCCGCCTTCCACGCGATGCCCGGAGACGGCATCGCGGCAGACGGAGTCGAGATCCGGCACTCGGCCACTTTCGGCGAGGACGTGCGCGAGGTCTCCCCGCAGCGCTACGGCTCCAACGTGGTCGTCCACGAGACGGGACACCTGTTGGGGCTGCCAGACCTCTACGACGGGAAGGCCACCGACTATTCGCGCGTGTTTCGATTCGCAGGCGAATGGGACACCATGGGCTCGACGGGCACAGGAGCCCACTTCCTGGCCTGGCACAAGTGGAAGCTCGGCTGGATCGATCAGACGCAGCTGACGTGTCTGCGCGGTCCCGGCGAAGTGACAGCGACCATCAGCCCGGCGGCGGCGCCGGGCGGGCTCAAGGCGGTGGTGGTTCCGACCGGCCCTTCGACCGCGTTCGTCATCGAAGCCCGGCGACGCACAGGACAGGACGCTCGACTCTGTGAGGAAGGCGTCCTCATCTACACCGTGGACGCCTTGGTTCACTCCGGCGACGGGCCCGTCCGCGTTCAGCCCGCCCAGCGCGACCGCAATCCGGATCTCGCAAACAGCTGCGGGGCTCTCTACAACGCGCCCTTCGACCGCGCGGCCGGCGAGAACCCGCACTTCCAGAACCGTGCCGCAGGTCTGACGGTCGATGTGCTCGGCTCGAACCGCGCGGGTTACCGCGTGCGCGTCACGCGCGGCTAACTGCGTTCCGCAGCACGCCGATTCCCTCCACCTCGAGCTCGACGACGTCACCGGGCTCGAGCCGGCGCTTGCTTCCGGCCTTGCCGACTCCAATCAGGTCGCCCGGCATGAGTCGCGTGTTCTGGGCGGCGCGGCCGAGGATCTGATCCCACGATTGCGCCGACTCGCCCAGGCTGCGCCGCTCCGCCTCTTGGCCGTTGACACGGACGACCATCTCGTCCCCGAGCTCATCCAGGGTCACCACGACAGGGCCGATGCTCGTCGCGAAATCGGTGTCCTTCGCAGGGGTCAGTTCGCGAGCTCGCCAGTCGTTCATGATCGTGACGCCTCCGAGCGCGCCGTTCGCGCCGATCACAGCAGCGATCTGAAGCCCGTACAGGAGCCCCTCTGTCTCCTCGGGTAACGGAATCTCATCCTCAGGGCCGTAAATCGAGGCCGGATTCGAGAACCGGAACTCGAGCCCCTCGAAGTTCCGCACCGAGGGCGGGTGGAGAACGGGCGGGCGCAGCAGGACATCGTCGAGCGCGAACTCGGCATGCTCACGCGCCTTCCCACCTCCGGTGAAATAAGACTGCAGCGTCTGCGCGGCCAGCTGAATGACTCGGTCACCCTCGATCCGACCAGGCCACCCTCGCTCTAGCCCCGCGTCGCCCGGGGAGAACATGCACAGGCGCATCAGGGCTCAGTGTGGACGATGACGTCGGTGACCCCGGGCGCTGCTCTGCGGATCTCTTGCTCGATTTCGCTCGCCAGCGCGTGCGCGTCGGCCAGGGGCCTCGTGGCGTCGACCCCGAGCGTGAGGAGAGCGACGAGCCCCTCGTCGGTCTGGAGGAAGCGCAGCTCGCGCGGGGCCTCGCCGGTGCGCTCCTGGACGATGCGGAGAACCGTTTTCTTGTCCGCCTCCACCTCCCCAGGTGCCGGCGTGCGGCCGGCCCCCGGCTCCCGGAGCGGCTCCAGATGAGTCTGGACTGAGGACACCTCCGGCACCGAGCGCGAGATCGCCTGCTCGACGCTCGACGCAATCCCATGGGCGTCGTCGAGCGACAACTCGCCGGGCAGCTTCAGGTGCAGCGCCACCTCGATCCGGCCGCCAACGCTCACGACGCGAAGGTTGTGCACCTCGCGCACGCGCGGGACGGTCAACGCCGCCGCGTGCACCCTTTCGCGCAGTGCAGGCTCGTCCTGCGGCTCCACATGGACCACGACGTCGCTCTCGGGCAGCGCCTGCTGGACGACAGCCTCGACCGCATCGGCTGCCGCGTGCCCCTGACCTACTGCGGCTCCCGGGGGTACCCCGATCACGACGTCGGCGAAGTGCCGCCCCGCTGCCTGGCGCATGCGCAGCCGCCGCAGCTGGACAGGCGGCTCGAGGCCCTCGATCGCACGCCGCGCGGCCTCCTCGGCCTCGGGCGGCACGCGATCCATGAGCACGTCGACGTTTTGACTCATCAGCCGCCCCGCTGCGATCAGGACGAGCAGTGCGACGAAGAGCGCGGCAACCGAGTCCCCCTCCGGGTACCCGGCTCTGGCGATCAGCAGCCCGGCGAGCACGGCCGTCGATCCCGCGAGGTCGCTGCCGAAATGGAGCGCGTTCGCCTGGAGAGCCGGGCTCTGGAAGCGCTGGGCCGCGCGCAGCGAGACAGCCATCCGGCTGACATCGATCACCATCACGACGCCGACAATCGACCAGGGCCCACCAGGTGGGGTCGACGCGGGACTCGGACGAGCCCACGAGATGGCCGAGCGCGCGGTACGCCAGGAAGAGGCTGACCAGGACGAGGATTCCCGCCTCGGCGAGGGCCGCCAGGTGCTCGGCCTTGCCGTGCCCGTACGGGTGCGCACGGTCCGCCGGCCGGACGGCAACGCCCACGGCGAAGAGAGTGAGGAGCGCCGCGACGAGATCAGTGCCCGAGTGGACCGCTTCCGAGAGCAGTCCGAGGCTGTCCGTCGCGAGGCCGGTCGCTAGCTTGAGCGCGATCAGGACGCAGGCGGCGGCAACCGAGACGAGCGCCGTCCGCCGCTGCTCGATCACAGCTCGAAGGGCTCGAGGATTCCCACAGCGCGGACCCTACTTTTCGTCGTCGCAAGGCTGTGGCAAGGTTCGGCCGATGGCCCAAGGGACGCAGGCACCGCCCGCGGCCGAACCGCCGGGCCGAGCGCCGCCCGCCCGGGTCGAGGGTCGCGCGCGGCGCTTTCTTCGGGAGCTCGGCTACCGCCTCTTCCAGCCGGTTGACGGGGCGTCGCTGGCCGTTTTCCGGATGCTGTTCGGGGCGATCATGGTGTGGGAGGTCTACCGCTACTTCTCGCATGACTGGATCCAGCGCTACTGGGTCGAGCCGAGCTTCCATTTCACGTATCACGGGTTCGGCTGGGTCGAACCACTCCCCGGCCGCTGGATGGAGATCCTGTTCGCGGTGCTCGGCGCGCTGGCCGCTTGCATCGCGCTCGGTCTCTTCTACCGCGTCGCGGCGGCGCTCTTCTTCGTCGGCTTCACGTACATGTTCCTGCTCGAGCAGGCGCGGTACCTCAACCACTTCTACCTCGTGTGCCTGCTCTCGTTCCTGCTCGCGATCGTGCCCGCGCACCGGGTCTGGTCGGTGGACGCGGCGGTCAGCAAACCGCGCTGGCGGGAGACCGTCCCCACCTGGTCGCTGTGGCTGCTGCGTGCCCAGATCGGGGCCGTCTTCTTCTTTGCCGGGGTCGCGAAGCTGAACGGCGACTGGCTCCAGGGCGAGCCGCTCCGCATGTGGCTGGCCGACGCGAACCGACTTCGCGATCATCGGCCGCTTTTTCACCGAGGACTGGGCGCCCTGGCTCTTCAGCTACGGCGGCCTGCTCTTCGACCTGACCGTGATTCCGTTGCTGATCTGGCCGCGGACGAGACCCTTGGCCTTCCTGGCCGCCGTCGGGTTCCACATGACGAATCAGCAGCTCTTCACGATCGGGATCTTCCCGTTCCTCGCGCTCGGCACCGCGCTTCTGTTCTTCCCGCCCGACTGGCCTCGCTTCCGCTGGTTGCGGGCGCGGCGCCGGCCACCGCGGCAGCCTGTCGTCGCGAGCTGGCCCACTCCGCCTCGCGGCTGGCGACTACGGCCTGCGCAGAGCGCGCTGCTCGGTGTGCTGGGCGTCTACCTCGCGTTGCAGATCCTGATGCCGCTGCGCCATTTCGCGATCCCGGGCAACGTCAGCTGGACCGAGGAGGGCCATCGCTTCTCCTGGCACATGAAGCTGCGCGACAAGGACGCAGACGCGCAGTTCGAGATCGTCGCCGCCGACGGGTCGCGCTCGCTCGTCGACCCTTCTCAGTATCTGACGGGCTGGCAATACCAGGAGATGTCGTCGCGGCCGGACATGATCGTCCAGTTCGCGCGGCACGTGAAGGAGGAGGCCGTCCCGCCCGGTCTGGGCGACGTGGAGGTGCGCGCCCTGGTGGCAGCGTCGCTCAACGGGCGTGACGAGCAGACGCTGATCGAGCCGGAGGTCGATGTGTCGGAGGTCGAGCTACAGGGCCTCCTCGGCCATGCCGACTGGGTCGTGCCTCTCCGAACGCCCTTGAATCAGTAAGCCGAGGAGCCCGTCTCGAAGCACCGTTTTGGGCCGTGTCCGGTGCCAGGCACCGGACATGGCTAGTGCACCGCGTCAGAAGGGTCTGAGAGGGACTGGCCTTTAAAGGTTGCCGCGGAGCGCTTGCTCGCGCTCGATCGACTCGAAGAGCGCCTTGAAATTGCCCTCGCCGAATGTCGTCGCGCCGTGGCGCTCGATCACTTCGAAGAAGACGGTTGGCCGGTCCTGCGCGGTCTTCGTGAAGATCTGCAGCAGGTAGCCGTCCTCGTCGCGGTCGGCGAGTATGCGAAGGCGCTTCAGGTCCTCGTAGGACTCGTCGATCTCGCCGACGCGGCCCTCGACTTCCTCGTAGTACGCCTCGGGGGTGTCCAGGAAGAGCACCCCTAGCTCCTTCATCGCCTCGACCGTGCGGACGATGTCGGTGCTCTGCATTGCGATGTGCTGGACACCCGGGCCGCCGTTGAACTCGAGGTACTCCTCGATCTGGCTCTTCCGTTTGCCCTCGGCCGGCTCGTTGATCGGGAACTTGATCTTGCCGCTGCCGTCCGACATGACCTTCGACATCAGGGCCGAATACTCGGTCTGGATCTGATCGTCTCCGAAGTGGACGATGTTCGTCATCCCGAACACGCGCTCGTAGAACTCCACCCAGTGGTCCATGCGGCCGAGCTCGACGTTGCCCACGACATGGTCGAGCATCACGAGCCCGACACCGGACGGAGGAGAGCCGTTCACCGCGGTCGCGCGATACCCCGGCAGGTACGGGCCGGCGTACTCGCTGCGGTTGACGAACGTGTGCACCGTTTCGCCGTACGTCCCGATCGTCGCCAGCTCCACGCGGCCGAACTCGTCCTCGATCCAATGAGGCTCTTGGATCCCGCGGGCCCCGCGCTGAACGGCCGTCCGGTAGGCCTCGTCCGCACTCTTCACCTGAAGGGCGATGTCCTTCGCGCCGTCGCCGTGGCGCGCCGTGAATTGCGTGATCTCGCTGTCCGGGCGCAACCCGCTAGTCAGCACGAGGCGAATGTCGCCCTGCTCGACGACGTACGACGCTCGATCGCGCACGCCCGTCTCAGGCCCGCCATAGGCCGTCCGCGTAAAGCCGAACGCGTGCTCGTAGAAGTAGGCGGCCTGCTTCGCGTTGCCGACCCAGAGCTCGAGGTGGTCCCAGTTCTCGATGGGCATGAAGTCGTTCGAGCTCATGTCTCTGATCTTAGAACAGCACGCGTCGCTTCAGGAATCCCCGCGGCGGGCGCGTCCTCGAAGTCCTTCCTGAGCGGAACCTCCTTGAGGCCGAGGAACACGATCAGGAGAACGACGGCGCAGAGCCCCGCGGCCGACATGAACGCGGGCTGCATGGCGTCTGCCAACGCTTCGCGCAGATTCGGGGGCAGTTGTCGCACGGCGGCATTCTCGACTTCGGTGCCTGCGGGCAGCCCGTGGTTGATGATCACGCCCATCAGCGTCACGCCGAGCGTGGCGCCGATCGAGCGGGAGAACTGCGTCAACGCGGTCGCGGAGCCGATCGAGCGGAAGGGCACGACGTTCTGCACGGCGATCACGAAGACCTGCATCATCAGGCCGAGCCCGACCCCTGCCACGACCATGTAGGTCGCCGCCTGCGTCGTGGTCGTCGTCGTGTCCATCCGCGAGAGCAAGAGGAGCCCGATGCCGAGGACGATCGGCCCGGCGAGGGCGTTCGGCCGGTAGCGCCCGGAACGCGAGATCCACTGCCCGGAGATCGCGCTCGCTAGGACTGCGCCGAGCATGAACGGCGTCAGCACGGCGCCCGAGGTCGTGGCCGAGGTGCCGATGACGCCCTGCACGAAGAGCGGGACGAAGGCAATCGTTCCCACCATGGCCATCGCCGCCAGCCCGATCGACACGACCCCGGTCGCGACGGTCGGATGCCGCAACAAGTCGAATGGGAGGATCGGTTCGGGCGCGCGGCGTTCGATATATGCGAACACGGCGATCAGCACGGCGGCAGCAGCGAGGCAGCTGAGGACCCGGGGAGAGCCCCAGCCGTGGTCGCGTCCCCAGACCAGTCCGAGGAGTAGTGCACACGACCCGGCAGCCAGCACCACCGCGCCCGGGATGTCGAGGTAGTGATCCAGCCGCTTCTCACGCTTCGGGATCGCGATTGAGATCACGACCAGTGCGAGCGCGCCGACCGGAAGGTTCACGTAGAACGCCCAGCGCCAGCTCGCCTGGTCGACGAGGATCCCGCCGAGTGCAGGGCCGAGGATCGAGCCCATGATGAATACCGATCCGAAGAGTCCCTGGTAGCGACCGCGGTCGCGCGGCGGGACGATCACTCCGATCGTCGCATGCGCGAGCGCGAACAGGCCGCCCGCTCCAAGCCCCTGGACGACGCGGAACGCAACGAGCTGGTTCATCGACTGCGCAAGCCCGCATAGCGCCGAGCCCAGGAGGAAGATCGAGATCGCGAACATCCACAGCAGGCGTCGGCCATAGATGTCACCGAGCTTCCCGTACAAGGGCACGGTGACGGTCATCGCGAGGATGTACGACGTGATCACCCAGGAGTAACTCGTCAAGCCGCCGAGGTCGTCGACGATCGCCGGCAGCGAGGTCGCGACGATCGTCTGATCGAGTGCAGCCAGCAGGAGCGCGACCATGATCGCGCCGTAGATCGCGAGCACGCGCCCGATCGTGAAGCGGTATCCGGGAGGCGTGCGAGCGAGCCGAGCGCGGAGGCGACCCATTCGAGTCACCCTAGCGAGGGCAGGTCGAGCGCCTGGACGGCCCAGGGTAGGACGACCCCGAGCTGGGCCAACTGGAGATCCCGCAGGCCAGGTGCCGCTCCTTCAGGAGGCGGGAGACCGACCCGTAGTGCCCAGAACCCGGCGAGCATCGCGGGGAAGCCGGGTGGGCAGTCCGGCACGAGCTCCTCCGGCGGAGGACCGCCCTCGACGTGCAGCGACGGCGCCCAGGTCGCTCGATCGAGCAGCGGGTTCCCGGTGCAGGCCCAGTTCCAGTCGACGAGGACGGCGCGATCGCCACGCAGCGCGATGTTGTCGCTGCGCACGTCGAAGTGGAGGAGCGACTCACCTTCGATCGGTGCAGCACGGGCCGCCTCGAGCAGGGTCGGCAACGCATCCGCCAGCCACTCGCGCGAGCACAGCTCGAACGAGAGGAACGGGCCCGGGTCCTGCTCGACGAGCGCCCAGCCCTCACCGAGCTCCTCGCGATAGATCTCCGACGACGGCACTCCGTGCGGTGGCCAGGTCGCGGCGATCTTCTCCAGCGCTCCGAGTACGGCGGCGACCGAGCCGTCGGGCCAGGGCGGGGGCCAGTGTGCCTCGCTCAAATCCTCGAGTAGGAGCAGTGCGGGCTCGGCGTCGTCGTAGCCGAGGAAACGCGGTAGGAACGACCCTTCCACCTGGGAATAGACGATGTGCTCCACCGCGAGCCACTCCGCGGTGCTCTCGTTGACCGCCACCTTCGCGAAGGCAGTCGAGCCATCCTCGAAGGTGACGAGGAGCCGCCTGGCCGGCGTGTAACCGCGCCCGACCACGGCCTCGACCGCAGACACCGGCATCGCAGCGAGCTCGGCAATCCGCTGCTCGATCACGTCGGCTCTCCAGGGGGCTGGGAGCGCCGCGAGAAAACGATGCCGGCCGCGATCGCGAGCCCGCCGGCCACCTGCAACATCGTCAGCTCCTCCGAGAGCAGCACCAGCGCAATGATCGCGGCGAGGAACGGCTGCAGGTTCGCGAACAGCGCCGCGCGCGAGGGGCCGACCTGATCGATGGCCGTGAACCAGAGCAGGTTCGTGAGCACGAGCGGCCCGAGCGTTGCGAATGCGAACAGGGCCCACACGCGCGGGCCGAGATCCCACTCCTGCTCACCCAGCTGGGCGGAGGCGAGGACGAGCAACGCGAGGAAGACCGCCAACAGGAAGATGGCGCTCAGCCGGAACGGCGAGTAGCGCTGCATGAGCGGGGCCAGCGCGACCGAGTAACCACCCCAGGTCGCCGCTCCGAGAACGGCCAGCACGTTGCCGAGCAGGTTGCCCGAGAGGCCGCCGTCAGAGCCCGCCGTGACGAGCACGACCCCGCCGAAGGAGAGCGCCGCAGCAATCCAGAAGCGATTGCCGAGCTGCTCGACGCCGACCAGGCGCGCGATCAGCGCCGTGAAGATCGGCAGCGTGCCGAAGAGCAGCGCAACGGTCGTCGCCGTGGAAAGGTCGAGCGCGAACACGAAGCTCAGCTGGTTCGTGAGCAGCAGAGCTACCGCGACGGTGACGATGCCGAGGTCCCGGCGGTGGACACGGAGCGTGCCCTCCCAGGCCAGCACGATCCCGACGAAGATCAAGGCGGCGACGCCGTAGCGGGTCGCCGAGTACGTGAGCGGCGTGAAACCGTGGTCGAGGATGTACTTCGAGACGCTGAAGTTGAGCGCCCAGAGCGTGACCGTGACGAGCAGCATGAGATCGGCCACAGAGCCCCGGCGCACCGAGCCGACAGTACCGACTACGCTTTGCGCAATGGCCGAGCCGACCCGCGACGACGTCGACGCGCTCGTCGGTCCCGCCACCCCGCACTTCGCCTACCAGCTGCGAGCGCGAGTGCTCGAGCTCGTCGAGAGCCTCCCCTCCGACCACACCGTCCGCAAGTACGCGGAGGAGAAGGCGGAGCTGCTGGACCGACTCGGCTACGCCTCCTCCAAGGCGGAGGAAGGCGCCCGGGAGCCGAGCACGAGGCCGGGCTGGGAAGGCATTCCGAGCGCGGCGCCCGCCGACGCGCCTCTGCCTCGGAACGAATGATCTGGAAGGACGCGACCGTCGCGATCACGGGCGGGTCGCGCGGCATCGGACGTGAGACCGCCCTCCGCTTCGCCGACCTCGGTGCGGCGCGAGTCGCGATCGGCTACATGCGGAACGACGCCGCGGCCGAGAAGACCGCGGAGGAGATCCGCGAGCGGGGAGCCGAGCCCGTGCTCGTCCGCGGCAACGTCTCCTCCGCGCGTGTCGCCAAGGAGTTCGGCGAGCTGGAGCCGGCCGTGCTCGTGCACAACGCAGCGACCGGCGTCATCCGCCCCGCACTCGAGACCGAGGACAAGCACTGGGACTGGACGCATGCCGCGAACGCGCGCGCGCTGCTTTCCCTCGCCCGGGAAGCGGCCCCCAAGATGCCGAAGGGCGGCTCGATAGTCGGCATCTCGAGCCTCGGGTCGACCCGCGTGCTCGAGAACTACGTCCTCGTCGGCACCTCGAAGGCGGCGCTCGAGTCGCTCGTCCGCTACCTCGCGGTCGAGCTCGCGCCACGGGGGATCCGCGTCAACGCAGTGTCGGGCGGGGTCGTCGACACCGGCGCGCTCGACCACTTCCCGAACCGCGAGCAGATGCTCGAGATGGGAACCAAGCGGACGCCTGCCGGCCGGCTCGTGGAGCCGAAGGACATCGCGGACGCCGTCGTCTTCCTCTCGTCGCCGGAGGCGGCGATGGTCTGCGGGCACACGCTCGTCGTCGACGGCGGCTTCTCGCTGCCGGCATGAACGACGAGGCCGTCAAGGAGCGCTGCTACCTGGTCTACGCGCTCGCCCCCTTGGGCGTCAACGCGCGACAGGCGAACGAGCTGTTCAACGAGTACATCGGTGACCATGCACGCGGCCTCGCGGTCTACCACGACCACTTCATCGGTCGCCACGGCGGCGTTGCCGTCTTCGAGATCACGACCGAGGAGCAGAAGGCGAAGCTCGACGATCCCGGCCCGCTCGAGAACTGGGACCTCACGAGCTATCCGCTCACGTACTCGCGGACCGCAGTCGGGTTCGTGGCGCAGGCCGAGTTCACACTGCGCGCGTACCGCGACGTGCAGCTGGCCGATCTGATCGAGAACGAGGAGCCGGACAAGCGCCGCTGGTGGAACCGTCCGGCCGAGTAGCTCCGTAACCGGAAGGCCCTCGACAACGTTGTAGGAGGAGTATGGGACTCGGAGTGAGCCTCGTTCTGATCGCTGCCGGCGCGATTCTCGCGTGGGGCATCACCGACGAGCCGTCAGGCCTCGACCTCGACGCGATCGGGGTCATCCTGATCGTGATCGGGATCGTCGGCTTCGTCCTCAGCATGCTCCTGTGGCGCAGCTTTTGGGGCCCGGGGTACTTCACGCGCTCGACCTACGTCGAGGGCGCCGCTCCGGCGGCCCGGCCCTGGTACGGGGGTCGAGAGCGCCGGACGACCTATGTCGAAGAGGAGCCGCCGCCACCACCCATCGACGGCCCGCCCCCGCCGCCGTAGGCGCGTTGAAGCGTTGCGGCTGGGTCCCTGAGCAGGACCCGCTCTACGTCGCCTACCACGACGAGGAGTGGGGCGTTCCGTCACACGACGACCGGCACCTCTTCGAGCTCCTCGTCCTCGAGGGAGCCCAGGCCGGCCTCTCCTGGAAGACGATCCTCAACAAGCGCGAGGGTTACCGCAACGCGTTCGCCAGGTTCGACCCGCAGGCTGTGGCACGGTTCGGCGCGACGGACGTGAAGCGCCTCGTCGGCGACGCGGGCATCGTTCGCCACAAGGGCAAGATCGAAGCGGCCATCGCCAACGCGCGGGCCGTCCTCGCCGTGCAGAAGGAGCTGGGCAGCTTCGATGCCTACGTCTGGAGCTTCGTCGGCGGCTCGCCGATCAAGAACCGCTTCCGCTCCCTGGGGAGCTTCCGGCGGAGACCGCCGAGTCAGCAGCGATGAGCAAGGACCTGAAGAACGCGTGGCTTCCGCTTCGTCGGCCCGACGACCTGCTACTCGTTCATGCAGGCAACGGGCCTGGTCAACGACCACACCGTCGACTGCTTCCGCTACCGCGAGGTCGCTAAACCGCGGCGCCGGTCTCGGCGCGGATCCCGTAGATCCCGCCGAGCTTGTCCTTCAGATACCTCAGGTATGGCCCGGAGTCGATCCCTCCACCGACGAGGCGCTCCAGCGTCTCCTTCGAGGTGAACTTCCGTCCGTTCCGGTGCAGGTTCTCGCGGAGCCACGAGGACAGCTCCCCGAACTCTCCGCGCTCGAGCTGCTGATCGAGGTCGGGGATCGCGTCGCGCACCTGGTCCCAGAGCTGCACGGAGATGACGTTGCCGAGCGAGTAAGTCGGGAAGTAGCCGATCGCGCCGCCCGACCAGTGCACGTCCTGCAGCACACCGTGGGCGTCGTCGGGCACGTCCACGCCCATGTACTCGGTCATGCGAGCGTTCCAGGCCTCCGGCAGATCGGCCAGGTCGAGCGAGCCGTCGAGGATCTCCTGCTCCAGCTCGAAGCGCAGGATGATGTGCAGGTTGTAAGTCGCCTCGTCGGCCTCGATGCGGATCAGCGACGGCTCGACCTTGTTGATCGCCCGGTAGAACTCGTCGAGCTCGACGTCGCCGAACTGCCCGGGGTAGGCGGCCTGCAGCCGCGGATAGAAGTGCTTCCAGAACGGGAGGCTGCGGCCGACGAGGTTCTCCCACATCCGGCTCTGCGACTCGTGCAGGCTCATCGACGTCACCTGCGAGAGCGGAGTGCGCTCGAGTCGCGGGTCGATGCCGGCCTCGTAGAAGCCGTGCCCGAACTCGTGGATGGCGGCCATCAGGCTGTGCATGTCGCCCTCGTCGTAGCGCGTGGTGAGACGGATGTCGGTCGTCGCCGCGCTCATCGCGAACGGGTGGACGGTCGGATCGAGCCGCCATGACTCGTGGTCGTAGCCGAGCTGCTCGAGCACCTCGAGGGCGAGGGCCCGCTGCTTGTCGACCGGGAAATGGCCCGTGAGGCACGAGTTGTCGACCGCGTCGGCGCGTTCCGTGATCTCGGCGATCAGCGGGATCAACTCGGTCTTCAGCTCGTCGAAGACCGCTCTCACCTCGGTCGTCTTCATGCCCTCGTCGAAGTCGTCGAGCAGCACGTCGTAGTCGTTCTCCGCCTTCGGGAAGCACGCGACGTATTCGCGCTGCAGCTCCACGTTGCGCCGGAGATAGGGGAGGAAGATCGCGAAATCGGACTTCTGCCGGGCTTCGACCCAGGCAGCCAGCGCGATCGCGCCGGCGCGCGTCAGCTCAGCACGGAGATCCGACGGGACCCGCGTGGCCTTGGCGTACTCGCGCCGGGTGACGCGGAGGAGGCTGGCCTCGTCCGAGTCGTAGTCATGGCTCTCCTCGTACGGGCGCAGCTCCTCGAGGAGCGCTCCGATGTCGTCGTCGATGAAGAGCTCGTGGGCGATCCGGTCGAGCGTGCCGAGCTGCTCGGCGCGGATATCCCCTGCTTTCGGCGGCATCTTGGTGTGTTGATCCCACGAGAGGATCGAACGCGCCATGTGCACGTCGTGAATCTTGGCGAGCTTCTTCTTGAGCTCTTCGTAGCGGTCTTTCATATCCCCTCCTGGTCGGCGCTCGCAGGGAGACTACGGCCTGCGGAGCACTTCTTGTGAATAGACGCCGCTCGGGTTCCAGAGCAGGAAGCCGCCCGTCTGGGAGCTGCGCGCCGCCTCGATCTGGGCGCGCACCTCATCGACAGTACGCGTGCGGCCGAGCGAAAAGTCTTCGAGCCATGGGATCAGCTGCGCCTTGCTGCCCCGCATCTGCCGTCGGTAGTCGCGCAGAGATGCGGCGACCGTCGTCCCGGGCGACCCGCTGGGGTCCGGCAGGTTGAACTCACCCGCGTTGTAATGCGAGGGGTAGACCATGGGGTAGATCGCGTCGACGAACCGCGCGAGCCGCTTAGGAACCTGGCCGATGCCGAGGTCATGCGTGGCGGCTAGCCCGAACGTGTCGACCGAGACGCGGACACCCAGCGGCTTGAGCTGTTTCGCCGCGTACTGGACGAAGCGGGCAATCGTCCACCCCATGTCCTCGTTGACCTTGCCTCGGAACACCGTGTTCTCGACGTCGCCGTCGCTCGGGAACCGGACATAGTCGAACTGGATCTCGTCGAAGCCGCGCACGGCAGCGGCCTTCGCGATCTCGATGTTGTAGTCCCAGACGCGCTTGTCGTAGGGGTTCGTCCAGCCGAGCCCGGCCGAGTTCGTCCAAACCGACCCGTCACGGCGGCGAATCGCCAGGTCCGGCCGCTGCTGGGACAGGATCGGGTCCTCGAAGGTGACGATCCGTCCGATGAGATAGACCCCGGCAGCGCGTGCCTTACCCGCAACCTGACCCGCTTTGTAGTACGGCTTGGTCGCTCCGACCTTCCGCGCGAGCGTCGTGTTCGGCATCAGGAAGCCGACCTCGCCGTTCTCGTCCTTGACGTCGACCTGGAGCGTGTTCAGCCCCGGGATTGCGAGGTACTCGGCGAGCTTCGTCGAGTCCGAGGCGAGCGCCGGCGTCACATGGACGCCGCGGATCTCCTGCGGCACGGGCCGCCGTTGCACCGCTTTCTTCGTCTCGGTCTTGGGTGCGGCCTTGGCCGGGGACTTGCTCGAGTCGTTGTGGATCACCGTGGCGCCGATCGCCATCGCGGCGACGGCGACCAGCAGGAGGGCGAGTACACCGACCGCGGCCCGGCGTCTGTACTGGCGGCGGCGGCGAGCCTGCGCGCGGCGCTGCCGAAACCGCTCGTTGGGCTCGAAAGGCTCGAATAGGTCGGGCGACACTGTGGAAAACCTATGCCCGACCGGGTACCGAAGCAACCGGCCTCACCGGCCATGCCTCCAAAATCCCGCTCCAGGATCCAAGTAACACTGTGTTACTTGTGTCACAAAGCGTCACGCGCCGTTGCGGCCGAATAGCCGGTCGACCGTGTCCCCCGCGATGTAGCCGGCGATCTTCGGGTTCTCCTGGAGCCGCCGCATCGAGTAGCTGTACCAGTGCTTGCCGAAGGGGACGTAGACCCGTAGCCGATGGCCCTCTCGAATGAGTCGGTCCCCGGCGGCGGGTGTTACTCCGAGCAGCATCTGGAACTCGTACTCCTCCGGCTTCAGGCCGTGCTCGTCGACGAGCCGCTGACCCTCCGAGATCAACCACTTGTCGTGCGTCGCGATCCCGACGTAGCTCCCCCCACGTAGCAACTCGCGCAGGCAGAGCACGAAGTTCTCCCGGACGGCATCGAAGTCGCGATACGCGATCAGTGGCGGCTCGATGTAGATGCCCTTGCAGAGGCGAATGTTCGGGCGCAGGGGCGCCAGCTCGCGAATGTCCCTGATCGTCCGCCGAAGGTAGGCCTGGAGAACGACGCCGACGTTGTCGAGCCCTTCCTCGCGGAGCTCCCTGTAGATCCGCAGGGTGTCGCTCGTGCAGCTCGAGTCCTCCATGTCGATCCGCACGAAGTTGCCGCTCTCGGCCGCATGGCGCACGACGGTCTGGAGATTCCTCTTGCAGAGGTCGTAGCCGAGCTTCAGGCCGAGCCCGGTCAGCTTGACGCTCACGTTCGAGTCGAGGTGCTCGCTCTCGACCGCCTCGAAGACGTCGTGGTAGGCACCGACGATCTCGAGCGCAGCCTCCGGCGTGGCGATCTCCTCACCGAGGACGTCGATGGTCGCCATGCGACCCTCCTCGTTCAGCTGCTTGACCGTGCGGCACGCGTCGGCGACGGTCTCGCCCGCGATGTACCGCGACGAGATCCGCTGGACGAGCGGTCTCGGCACCGCCGGCAGGAGCCGGGCGATCGCACGGTCGAGGAGGGCCACGGGCCGGGCGATTCTAGTCGCGGCGCTTGACTAAGCTCCCCACTCGATATCAAGATCGAGGGGGGAGGATGACGGCTGCAGTCACCTATTTCGTGCTCCGCGTGAGCCTTGGCGTGATCTGTCTGTGGGCCGGCCTCGAGAAGGTGCGCGGCCTGAACACGTTCGCGCACGGCGTCGCGGATTACCGCCTGTTGCCCCTCCGACTCGTCCGGCCCGTCGCCTACGCGATCGTTGCGGCCGAGCTTGCCGTCGGCCTCCTGCTGGTGGTCGGGGTGCTTCCTCTCCTCGCCACCCTGGGCGCGATTGCGCTCTTCGCGGTCTTCGCCGTCGCCCTCGGCATCAGCCTCGCCCGCGGCGACAACGGCCCCTGCCACTGTTTCGGCGCCTCGGACGCCGAGCTGATCTCGCCGCTCGCGCTGATCCGGGCCCTCTCGCTCGTCGCGCTGGCCGGAGTCGCGTTCGGCCTCGCGCTGGACACGCCGGCGCTGCCTCCCGGCGACGCGATCCTGCCCTCGCTCCTGATGGTTGCCGCGATCGCGTTCACGATCCGGGTCTCCAGCCTCTTCCCGATGACCTGGGGCTTCTTCCAGACCGAGCCCGCGCTGCATCCAACGCCGACGAACCGCATGAGCTTCAAGCACCAGCCCCTGGACGTGCCCCTGATGCCGGAAAGGCGCGAAGAGTGAGCGGCGTCTGGCTCGCCTCCTTCGTCGTGCTCTGGATGCTCGTGCTCGTCATGGGCTTCCTGCTCGCGGGAGCCCTACGGCAGCTCGGCTTGATCCAGCTCCGTCTCGGTGACGATCCCGGTGCGCTGATCACCGACACCGGGCTGGAACGAGGCACGCTCGCCCCGGACTTCACCGCCCTGGAAACCGGTACCGGCCAGAGCCTCACGCTCTCGAGCCTGCCGAACAAGCCGCGCCTGATCGTCTTCCTGTCGCCCTCGTGCCTCTCCTGCCGCGAGCTCGTCCCGGGCCTGAACGAGGTCCGCGCTACCCGCGGGCGCGAGTTCGACTTCCTCGTCGTCTGCCGCGGAGACGTCGAGTCGTGCCGAGGCTTCGCGAGCATGAACAGGCTGCACGCGCCGATGGTGGTCGACACGAACGGCCAGGTCGAAAAGGATTTCGCCGTTTCGGTGACTCCCTTCGCCTACCTGCTCGACCACGAAGGCCGCGTCGTCATCCGCGGCATCGCGAACGACTGGCGCCAGCTCGAGTCGCTCCTGGAGCAAGAGGGGACGCTGCAGGCCGGGCGCGGCTTCACGCAGATCGACGAGGACGACACGGCCGCGGCGGTCGACGGGCAGAGTCGATGAGCCTCGCTGAACACGCGTCGCGCAGCCTGGCGAGGAAGTCATCGCGGCGGCAGTTCTTCAAGTTCATGGGCGCGAGCTCGCTGGGCGCGGGCCTGCTCCTGTCGCGGACCGACGTGACCCTTGGCTCGAGCGGGGGCTGCTCCGGGTGCGGCGGCGGCCCGTGCAACAACTGCTTCTCACCCCATCCTCCCTGCACCCACCCGGACTTCCCTTGCAAGCCGTGCGCACAGGCGGGTGGGTGCCCGGTCGGTTGCACGACCACGGGCGAGTGGTTCTGCTGCGTGACCGGCACGCCCTGTCGGCAGCGTTGCTCGGAGTGCTCGTGCCCGCCGGGCTGCTGCCACTGCTTCACGATGATCAACATCCCGTGCATCCCGAGGTCGCACTCCGGCGACCAGCCGTGCCAGTGCCCCCCGGTCGTGCCACCCTCGATCGGCGTGACCGCCGATGCCGCCTAGGGCAGCCACAGTCGGCGGCGTCGCCGCGCTCGCCGGGGCCGCCGCTCTCGCCGCGGCCGCGATCGCAGCGCGCGGGTGGCCGGAAGTCGGGCCGCTCCAGGTCTTCATTCTCATCAGCTTCAGCCTGCTCGTCGGGTTATCGACGGCCGCCAGCCCCTGAGGGCTGTCCATGGTCGGGCAGATGGGCCCCCTCGTGCAGGTGGGCAGGAAAAAGACAGCGCTCGCATTCCATGTCCTCGGCGGAGTCGCCGGCGGCGCGATGCTCGGCGTGCTGCTCGGATTCCTCGGCGTCGTGCTCGCCGAGATCTTCGGCAGCGGCCTCGACCGCGCCTTTGCGATCGCCGTCCCGCTCGGGCTCGCCTATGCCGGGCTCACGGACCTCGGCTTCCTGCGGCTGAGCTACTTCACACGAATGCGCCAGACGCCGGGCTCCTGGCCGTGCGCGCTCGGCCACTACCCGGCGATGTTCGCCTGGGGCTTCGACCTCGGGCTCGGCGTCACGACGCGCTTCGCGCACCAGGCGGTGCTTGTCGTGCCGCTGGCAGCAGTGCTCACGGGCAGCATGTGGGCCGCGGTGGCGATCTCGGCCGCGTACGGCGGGGGCCGTGCGCTCGCCGTCGCGTACGCGATCATGCGGACCGGCGAGGAGGACTTCGGCGCCGCCTGCGACCGGATTCAGAATCGGACCGGTCTCCTCAAGCGCCTGGTCGGCGCGACCGCACTTGTCACCGCAGTCCTGATTGTGGTTTTCTAACGCGAGGGAGGTAGGGAATGCCTTTGAAAAGCGGAGCAGTTTGGCTCCTGAGCCGCGTGGTCGAAGGCGACTCGGGTGAGCGCTATACCCAGAACGTGACCGTGTACGCGGCCAGCGCCCAGGAGGCGAAGAGTCTCGTGAACGCCGAGTTCGCCCGTCTCCGGCGCTTCAACCCGGAAAAGCAGCGGCCGTACCATCCGACCCCCGAGTGGTCGATCGACAAGGTCGTGCTCGACCAAGCGAAACTGATCACCGCCGGTATCACGCAATGAGCGACGCCCTCGCCGGCGCCGCTGCCCGTGCGCTGGCGCGGAAGTCGTCGCGCCGACAGCTCTTCAAGTTCCTCGGCATGAGCTCGCTGGGAGCGGGCCTCGTCCTCTCGCGCGCGAATGTGTCGCTCGGGTCGGTTGTCCACTGCGTTGGCTGCGGCGGAGGGCCCTGCAACCCGTGCGGCTCGCCGTTCGTGCAGTGCAGCACGATGCCTTGCAAGCCCTGCTCGCAGGCAGGCGGCTGCCCGCAGGACTGCACGACGACCGGCGAGTGGTTCTGCTGCACAGCGGCGACCCAGTGCCGGCGCCGGTGCTCGGAATGCTCGTGCCCGTCGCCGCAGGGGTGCTGCCGCTGCTTCACCGACATCAACATTCCGTGCACGCCGAGGTCGCATTCCGGCGACCAGCCGTGCCTGTGCCCGCCGGTGACACCGCCGCTTTCCGCGCGAACCCTCGGATGACCGACACGCTGACAGGGGCCGCGACCCGTGTCCTGGCGCGGAAGTCCTCGCGCCGCAACTTTTTCAAGTTCATGGGCGCGACCTCGCTCGGCGCCGGCCTCTTCCTGACGCGGACCGAGGTCACGCTCGGCTCGGTTTCCGGCTGCATCGGCTGCGGCGGCGGGCCGTGCAGCCCCTGCGTGTCGCTGTCCGGCGTCCAGCCCTGCAACAACGTCCTGGACGGCGCCTACCCCTGCAAGACGTGCCAGGAGGGCGGAGGCTGCCCCAAGGGGTGCCAGACCTCGGGCGAATGGTTCTGCTGTCCGAACGGCTCGCAGTGCCGCCGGCGCTGCTCCGAGTGCAACTGCCCGCCCGGCTGCGCGAACCTGAGCTGCTACTGCTTCACGTACCTCGACATCGTCTGCCGGCCGCAAAAAAACTCCGGCGATACGCCGTGTACGTGCCCACAGGTCACACCGCCGGCTCGGGTCGCGGCGTAACTAGCTAGCTTCGCGCATGAAGCCCTTGCGGGCTGCGCTGACGAGCGCGACGGCCTCGGGGAAGAGGACTCGCATGGCGTCGCGGAGCGCGATCGCCTGCTCGTCGGGCCCGCCGGCGGGCTCGACCCGCTTGAGCGCGGCGGCGGTCAGCTCGACCGCCGTGTTCAGCGTCAGCGTGGCGAACTGCTCACGCTGCGCATCGGCCACCGACTCGGCCTGTCGCTCTGCGAACTCGCGGAGCCCGCGCATGAGGTCCTCGGGGTCGCCGCCGATTGGGAATCCCTCCATGCCTGAACGATAGCCGCGGAGTCTCAGGCGAGCGGACGCTTGTAGTGAGACTCGACATCCGCGGCAAATTCCTCAACCGAGGCCAGACCCGCCTTCATCGCCTCTGCAAACGGCGACAGCCCCGGATCGCCGAGCGCGAGCTCGAGCCGGCGGGTTGCAGCGCCGACGCGATCGAGATACGCGGGCTCGGCGACGCGCGGCGGCGCGCCGATCACCTGCTGGAGGGCTAGCGCCGCCTCTTCGGCCTCCTCGATGCCCTCGGGGCTCTCCGTCAGCCGGATCGTCATGAGCCGCTCCCGCAGCTCGTCGAGCTCGCCGCCGCCCGCGCTCTCCTCCGCGAGCTCGCACATCGCCGCGATCGTTGCCGTGCGGCGCACGGCCTCGCGATCGGTGGACGGTGCCTCGGCGGCGTCGAGCACGAGCCACGTCCGCTCGTCGCCGCGCGTGAACGCGCAGAGGTAAGTGCGCTCGCCGTCCTGGGGCTCGGCCGGCACGATGCCCGCCAGCGTCTCCCCGTGCTCGGCTAGCTGGAGAGCCGCCTGCGCAACGCGGTCGAGATCGTCACGGAGGGTCATCGAGCCGAGCATAGACTCGGCCCGTGGCCCAGACGCTCACCGCGCGAAGCCGCCAGGCGCGAGCGTTATTCGCGCCGCTGCCGTCGAGCTACGACCGCTGGAGCCGCCTGCTCTCGCTGGGTCAGGACCCGCGGTGGCGGCGGTTTCTCGTCTCGCGGGTGGACGCAGGCGCGGGGCAGTCGCTGCTGGACGTCGCAACCGGAACCGGTGCCGTGGCCATCGAGCTCGCGGAGCAAAAGGGCTGCGGCGTGGTCGGCGTCGATCAGAGCCCGGAGATGCTCGCGGAGGCGGAACGACGGGTCGGCGCAGCCGGTCTCGCCGAGCGAATCCGGCTCATGGAGTCTCGGGCCGAGGAGCTGCCCTTCGGCGACGGCTCGTTCGACGGGCTCACGTTCACGTACCTACTCCGGTATGTCGACGACCCGGCCGCGACGATGCGCGAGCTTGCGCGCGTCGTACGATCCGGCGGAACGATCGCGATGCTCGAGTTCGGAGTCCCACGCCGGATCTGGCGAGCACCGTGGGAGCTCTACGTCCGGGTCGGGCTGCCGCTCGCCGGCCGGGCGATCTCGCCGGGCTGGCACGAGGTGGGCGGCTTCCTCGGCGCAAGCATCCGCGACTTCTACGTGCGTTATCCGCTGTCGAAACTCCTCGATCTCTGGCGCGACGCCGGGATCGAGGACGTTCGCTGTCGCCGGCTGAGCCTCGGCGGGGGGATCGTCGTCTGGGGGCGCCGTGGCGGCTGAGCCCCGGCCCGCGTTCTACGCGCTCGCGTCCGGCGGCTGGCGCGACTACGTGACCCTCCTGCACGTGCCGTACACGCTCTGGCACCTGTCGTACGTCGCGATCGGTGCCGCGCTCGCACCGAACTTCGAGACGAACCGGCTGGTCGCAGCTCTCGTGGCCTTCTTCCTCGGGATGGGAGTGGGAGCGCACGCGCTCGACGAGCTGCAGGGCCGGCCGCTACAAACGCGGATCGGGACCGGCACGCTCGTCGCTCTGGCCGCGCTCTCGATCGCCGGCGCGGCGGGAATCGGCGTCTTCGCCTCGCTGGTCTGGACGCCCTGGCTCCTGCCCTTCGTCGCGTTCGGAGCCTTCATCGTCTACGCGTACAACCTCGAGCTCTTCGGTGGGCGGTTTCACTCACACCTCTGGTTCGCGCTGTCGTGGGGCGCCTTCCCACTCCTGGCGGGATATCTCGTCACCGCGGAGCGGCTCAGCGTCGAGGCAGCACTCGCCGCCGGCTTCGCAGGTTTCCTCAGCTTCGCCCAGCGGCACCTTTCGACCCCGGTGCGCATGGTCCGGCGCCGGGTGCAAAGCGTGTCCGGAACCGTGGTTTTCAAGGATGGAACGGAGGAGGCGATCGACGCCGATACGCTGAGACGCGTTCCTGAGCAGGCCCTGCAGGCCATGACCGTTGCGGTGGTCGCGCTGGCTGCTTCCCTGGTCGTATTGCGGCTCACTTAGCGTCGGGCTCTACGATCTGGGGCGATGGCTGTCGAAACTGCGTTCGAGCTGGCATTCGCGGGCGGGATCTTGCTCGCGGCAGCGACACTCGCCCTGGCGGCGCTCGAGCGGCTGAGCGCACGCACGGTCGTCTCGATCGTCGCTCTGATCGCATCGGCCGCCACTTCTGCCTGGGTCGCCTTCGCGCTCGATCCCAGCCGGTCAGGCGCAATCGCCGCCGCCGGGCTCATCGCCTGTGCGCTAGTTGCGACCGGGGCCCTCATCCTCCGCCGTGGCCTGATCCGCGGCCGGGCGATCGACGACCAGCTGGAACGAGTGAGGCAGGAGCTCGATACGGTCGTGGAGAGGGAGCTCCGCCAGCGCTCCGAGGAGCTCGAACACGCGCTCGCGCGAGCGCGGGCCGATGCCGTGTCGACCTTCGAAGACGAGCAGCGGCGCCTGTCGGAGGAGCGCCGCCGCGTTGCCGGCGAAAGCGAAGAGCGTGCGCGGGCGAAGCTGGTCGGCTCGCTCACGGGAATCCAGGCGCAGGTCGAGCAACGCCTCGCGGCCTGGAGCTCCGACCTCGACCGCGCCGAGCAGGCCCTCTCGAGCCAGCTGAAGGAGCTCGCGAAGCGCCAGCGGGAACTGATCGTGTCGGCAGAGGCCCGCATGGCGGCGGAGTCCGAGCGGTTGAGCTCGACCGACGAGGAACAACGCGCCGCGGTCACGCGCTTGCGTGAGGAGCTGACGAGGTCGGCTCAGGAGGCGGCGGCGACGGCCGATGCCGAGCTCGAGTCGCACGCGCACGAGCGCAGGCGCGCGCTGCACGAGATCGGGGAGCGCCTGCGGGCTCGCGAGCGGGACATCGGCCAGCGCATCGAGCGTGAGCAGGCGGAGGCCGCGAGGCGGATCCAGTCCACGTTCGCCGACGTCGAGCGCCGCCAGGTCGAGCAGCTGGAGCGGGTCCTCGAACGCGCTGCCGGCCGGTTCGCCGACGCCGCAGCCCAGCAATTCGACAAGTCGATCAAGACGGCACGCGAGGATGCCGCGCAAAGGCTCTCACGGGAGCTCGACCGCTCGGTGCAGATGTTCGCGCGCGAGGGCGAGTCGCTGCTGGCCGAGCGATTGGCGCAGGTCGGCGACGCGGGCGGCCTACGCCTGGAGAAGAAGCTCGCCCAGGTCTCGAAGGCCCTCGAGCGGCAAAGGGACGAGTTCGTGGCCGTGACCGAGCGGCGGCTCTCGGAGCTGGACGCCGACTTCCGGGCTCGGCTGTCCGGGATTGCAGCTGACGAGAATGCAGAGCGCTCGGCCCTCGAAACGCGGCTGCAGGAGCTGGCGCGGCGGATCGACGACACGCTGGCGCGAGCCGAAGAGCGACTCACTTCAATGCGCTAAGAAGACCCTCCTCAAGCAGGAATTCCCTGTTGAGGGGACAAAAAGGCCGCGAGATGGACGACGCGACCCAGGTTGCCGAGCACGACCAGAACGACCGCGCACGCGTCGAGAGCTGGAGGCTCCACGTCCTGATCGAGGCCGGGTATCCCCTGCCGCTCGCCGAGCGTCTGGCCCAGAGCGAAGCCGACCTGCACCGAGCCGTCGAGCTGGTCATGCAGGGCTGCGAGCCGCAGACGGCCGCCGAGATCCTGCTCTGACCAGAAACGGGGCCTGGATCCCCGATGCCCCGAATCCCCGCTTCCCCACAGCCCCACCCAGGGAGGGGATGAGAGAGATCCACCCGCCACCCGCGGCGAGCGTATCGAGGAACCACGCACCGGACACGCGCCGGACCGTGCCAACTCGGTGAAAATCCGGCCTCGAGCACGTCGGCGCGCCCGAAACGAGCGCGTAGCATCCGACCCGTGAAGGTCGCGCCGATCGAGTACGGGGACCGCAAGGTCTACACCGTCTCCGGGTTCAACCGCGGGATCGCCGACTGGCTCACGCGCCTGCCGACGATCTGGGTCGAGGGCGAGCTCACCGAGCTGCGCCGGCAGGACCGCTGGCAATCCGTCTTCTTCACGCTCAAGGACCCCGCCGACGGCTCCTGCCTCAGCGTCCAGATGCCGCGCGGGCAGTTCGACGCGCTGCGCCTCGACCTCGTCAACGGTGAGCGCGTCCACGTGTACGGCAGGCCGGAGCTCTTCGAGGCTCGCGGCGAATTCCGTCTCCGCGCCCTCTCGGTCGAGCGCTTCGGCCTCGGCGACCACCTCGCGGCCCTCGAGCGCCTCAAGCGGAAGCTCGCCGCCGAAGGGCTCTTTGCCGCTGAACGGAAGCGGCCGCTCCCCCGTTTCCCCCGCCGCATCGGACTCGTCACCGGCAACGACGCGGCCGCGAAACGCGACGTCATCACTTCGATCAGCGCCCGCTTCCCGCCGGCCCGGCTGCTCGTCGCCGAGACCTACGTCCAGGGGCCGCGCGCGGCGCCGGCGATCATCGCGGCTCTGCGAGAGCTCTGCGACGCGCCCGACGTCGACGTCGTCATCCTCGCCCGCGGGGGCGGCAGCTTCGAAGATTTGCTGCCGTTCAGCGACGAGCGGCTCGTGCGCGCCGTGGCAACGTGTCCCCTCCCCGTCGTCTCCGCGGTCGGACACGAGCAAGACTCGCCCCTGACGGACCTGGCCGCAGACGTCCGCGCCTCGACACCGACCGCCGCCGCCCGCCTCGTCGTGCCCGACCTCGTCGAGCTCCTGGCGGGCCTCGCACGTTCGCGCGCAGCCCTGGCCGAGGGCACGCGTCGCACGCTCGAGCGGGAGCGGCGCGCGCTCACGCAGACGCACGAGCGGCTATGCCGAGCGCCACTTCTGCTCGTCGAACGCCGCCGCGCCGCACTCGAGCAGGCGGCCGGACGGCTCCGCGCCCTCTCGCCGCGTGCGACCCTCGAGCGCGGCTACGCCATCGTCCGCTCACAGGGCATGATCCTGCGCGACACCGAAAGTCTGGCCGGCGGCGACGAAGTCGATGTCGAGCTCGGCCAGGGTGGCTTCGGCGCGCGGGTCGAGGAGACGCGATGAACGCCGAGCCCGGTTTCGAAGACGCCCAGCGGGAGCTGGAAGAGATCGTCCAGCGGCTCGAGAGCGGCCAGGCCTCGCTCGACGAGGCGATCGCGCTCTGGGAGCGTGGCGAGGAGCTCTACCGCCTCTGTGCGGCGAAGCTCGACTCGGCGCAGGGCCGAATCGACGAGCTCGCGCGACGCGTCGAAGCGGTCAAGCCCTAGGAGGGGGCGACAACCTGCATAGAATCAGCGCCGTGACGGCCCCACCGGAGCTAGTGCAGCAGGTTCCGCTTTTCGCAGATCTCGACAAGCGCGAGATTCAGGGCCTCGCCAGCTCGATGAAGGAGCGGAACTTCAACGCGGGCGACACGATCGCGAGCGAGGGCGAGACCGGCATCGGGTTCTTCCTCATCGAAGAGGGAGAGGCGACGGTCTCGATCGGCGGCGAGGAGCGCGGAACACTGAAGGCCGGGGACCACTTCGGCGAGGTGGCGCTGATCGACGACGGTGCGCGCACGGCGACGGTCACCGCGAAGACGCCGCTCAAGGTCTACGGCATCACCGCCTGGGAGTTCCGGCCGATGGTCGAGGAGAACGCCGGCCTCGCCTGGAAGCTCCTCCAGGAGATGGCGAAGCGGCTACGCGACGCCGAGCTCCGCGCCGGCTAGCTTCATTCCGAGCTCGACGAGATCAGATGCGGCCCGCTCGGGCCCGCTCGGCAATTCGTAGCTCTCGACACCATCCGGCCGCTCGTAAAGCCGGCCGCCGAACAGGACGCAGCGCACTCCTTCTTCCGCGCACACGCTGACCACCTCACCAGGCGCCTTGCCCTCGAAGGTCGAGCGGTCGACGACTCCTTCGCCGGTGACGACGAGGTCGGCGGCGCGGGCCGCTTCGCGGAACCGGACCTGCTCGAGCACGAGCTCGGCCCCGGACACGAGCTCCGCGCCGAGAGCCGCCAGGGCCGCTCCGATGCCACCGGCCGCACCTGCGCCGGGCAGGTCCGCGTAGGGCCGGAGCTGCTCCATCGCCGCCAGCCGGCGCTCGAGCTCCTCCACGATGTCGGGCGTCGCACCCTTCTGCGGACCGAAGGCTCGGCCGGCACCGCGCTCGCCGAGCAGGGGGTTCCGCACGTCGCAAGCCGCGCGGAGGGCTCGCCCGCGCAACGCGTCGCCCACGACTTCCAGCAACCCGGCGCCACCGTCAACCGTCGCCGTGTCACCCAAACCGATGATCATCGGACCGCTCGTCTCCGCGGCTGCCGCGAGCATGAGCTCGCCGAGACCACGGCTCGATGCAGCAAGCGGATCAAGCCGCGAGGCGAGCCGCAAGCCGATCGCCTCCGCGGCCTCGATCACCGCCGAGCCATCTTCCAGCACGAGATAGCGCGCCTGCACGCGCTCCCCGAGCGGGCCCGTGACCTCCGCTTCCCCCCAGCGACCCCCGGTCCGGGCGGAGGCGATCACCTCAGCCGTTCCCTCCCCACCGTCGGCGACCGGTAGCTCAAGCGCCTCGGCCCCGCCCTCGCGCAGTCCGGCGGCCAAGGCGAGTGCCGCCTCGACCGGCTTCAAGACCGATTTGAGGCTAGCCGGAGAGGCCAGCGCGAGCACGCGCGGGCTCCTCGACCTGCGACAGCTCAGACTCCATCTCGTCCTCGACCTCGTCGGCCCCGGGCATTGTCTTGAGCTTCGCGTACGAGAGGCCCTCGCGCGCAAGGAACAAGAGCCCCACGCCGACTCCGACGGCGACCTCGATCACCTGAAGACCGATGCCGAACGCGAACCCTCGCGAGTACGCGACGCCGTACGAGACGAGCGGTAGGGCGACGGCAGCCTGGACGAGTCCGATGTTGCCGGGCCAGAGCGGCAGCAGGGTCGCGATGTTCATCAGCAGGAGCACGAGCGCGGCGGCGTGCAGTGACTCATGGATCCCGAATGCCATCATCACGGCCCACACGGCGGCGAGCTGAAAGGCCCAGCCGACTGTCTGGAAGAAGATGGCAACCACCGCAGGGAGCGGGGCCCGCATCACGCCGAGCCCGTAACGCGCCATCGTGATCAGTTGCCGGACCTGCCCGACCTCGTCGAGCACCGAACGCTGTCCACGCCGTGCGCTGGCGACTGCAAAGGCGAAGAGCCCGATGCCGACCGCGACGAAGACGGCGAGACTGGTCAACGCCCAGTGCGGGATCCTCGCCGAAGCGAGCACGTAGCCGATGAGGAGAAGCGAGGGGAAGAGATCGAAGACCCGATGCGCGAAGACGGTGCCGATGAGCGTCGCTCCGTCTTCGCGCTTCCGCTCTCTGTGTTGCGTCAGCACAGCGACCCGAGCCAGCTCGCCGATCCGACCGGGCAACACGGCGTTGGCAAAGAGGCCCACACCGAAAGCCGAGAACACCCGGCGGAAAGGCGGCTGAGGAGGCGGTAACGCCTGGTCGATCACGGTCTTCCAGGCCAGCGCGCGTGCGACCACCGAGAGCAGGTTCAACGCAATCGCGGTGATCACCCATTGCCACGAGACGAGCGTGAACGCATCGACCACGAGCCCCCAGTCCGGGGCGCGCCACACAAGGAGTGCAATCGCCCCGACCAGGAAAGGCAGCGTGGCGAGGAAGCGTCCCCAGCTCGAGCGCGGCAGTCTCGGCCTCACGCAGCCACCTTGACACGTCCGGCGGCCAATCCTTCGTAGATCTCCGTCAACCGCCCTGCGATGTCGTCCCACGAGTACTTGGCGATCGCCAGCTCGCGCGCGGCGCGCCCGAGCTGCTCGCGCCGCGGCTCGTCGGCAAGCAGCTCCTCGACCGCCTCGGCTACTGCGCTCGGCTCGCCGGGCGGCACGAGCACTCCGGCGCTCGGCTCCATGACACCCCGATAGCCGGGGATGTCCGAGGCGACCACGGGCGTCGCACAAGCGAAGGCGCGCGTGAGCACCATGCCGAAGCTTTCCCCGCCGAGAGAGGGCGCGACCAGAGCCTTCGCGGCGAGGAGCTCGGCGGTCAGCTCCTCCTGTGAGAGGAAGCCGAGGATGTCGATCCCCTCCTCGGACGCGCGCAACCGTGCGAGCAGAAGCCGGACGGCCATCGGCTCGGCGCCTGCCACGCGCAGACGAGCACCGGTGCGACGGTGGATCTCCGGCCACGCGCGCAGCAGCACGTACAAGCCCTTCCGGGGCTCTTGCCTGCCGGCGAAGACGATCCGATGCTCGCGTCCACCCGGCTCGGCCCGCTCAGGAATGAGGACGCCGTTCGGGATCACCTCGTACTCGCCGCCGTAGTGTCGAATCGCCGTCTCCTCCGACTGCTCAGACACGACGATCCGATGGTCGATCCGGTCGAGCAAGAACCCCCACACGGGCTTGGCGAGCGACAGCCAGCGCAGCTGGCCCGAGGCATGGAACGTGGCGACGATGGGGCACCGCGCAAGCGCGAGCACCGCGACGCAGATCGCGGGCGTCATCGGCTCGTGCAGGTGCAGCACGTCGAAGCGTTCGTTTTCCAGCGCGCGCTTGACGCGCCCAACGGTGCGCGGGCTCAGGACGATATTCGGGAGCGCCCCGTTCGCGGGCACGATCACGGACCGGCCAACCGGAATCACCTCGGGCGGAGGCTCCCCGTGGCGGCCGAGGCGAGGGTGCAGGACGCGCGTGAAGCTCCCGGGCGGGTCGTTCCCCATCAGCAGGCGCACGTCGTGCCCGTGCCGCCTGAGCGCTTCGGCCTGCAGCTCGGCGTGCTCGACCACGGCGCCCCAGAACGACCAGGAGTACGGAACCACGATTCCGACCTTCACGCGGCAATCATGCCGCCTCGCTAACGTTCCGCGCCGTGGCCGAGCCGACGACTCCCTCGCCCATGCGCAGTGAGGGCCTCTGGCTCTGGGCGCTCGCCGCTCTCGTCCTCCTGGCGATCGTGATCGTGCTCGGCGTCCGCGCCTGCGACGAGGACCAGGGAGCGGGGAACACTGGGACACCGATCGTGACCGAAAGCTTCAGCACGGTGCCGACGACTGCGCCGAGCCTCACCGACTCGGTCCCCGAGACCACCCCGGGCGGGCCTGAGCCGGATCCCCCGACCTTGCCGCCGGGCAGCGGCGGCGGAACGCTTCTCGTCGGCAGTGACCAGGATCTCTACCCCGCCCTCGCAGGCAGCCTCACGAAGTTCGCCAACCAGCAGGCCACCGGCAAGGAGCTGAACGTCGTCTCCGTGGTCAGCGACGAGGCGTTCTGGGCGGGGCGCAGCAAGCTGCAGCGGCTACTCGTCGTGATCGACTCGAAGGGCCGGACGCCGCCGAAGGTGCGGGCGGGCCAGATCGTGACCTTCAGCGGACAGGTGCTCGCAAACAAAGGCCTCTACAGCGTCACCGAGCCCTACGGGATCGCGCTCCTCGAGCGCCACGGTCATCACGTGCTCGTCAGCGCGCAAGATCTCAAGCTGCAATAGCGGCACCGCCTACCCTTTGGGCGTGAAGCCCCTCGCGATCCTCGTCGTAGTGCTTGCGCTCGGAGCGGGCGCCTTCCTGTTGTTCGAGGAGGACGACCTCGCGCCGGAGAAGGGTGTCGTAGCAACATTTCCTCCTCTCCTGGAACCGGACGGGATCAGCCTGCGCGTGGATCGAGGGAAACGCGTCTCACTGCTGGATCGCCCGGGCGGAACGGTGATCAAGCAAGTCGGCGACACCACGGAATTCGGCTCTCCGCAGGTGCTGTCGCCTACGGGACCGGCCCGCCGCGACGGCTGGCTTGCGGTCTCACACACATCTCTCGGGAACGGCCGCATCGCCTGGCTCGAGCACGATCGAGCGCCGGTGTCCGTTCGCCCACGCGCGGTTCGGCTCCAGGTCGACCTCTCACGTCGCGAAGTCGTCGTCTACGACGGAGCAAGACCACCGCGCCGTATCTCTGTCGCCGTGGGCGCCCCCGACACGCCGACCCCGCCCGGCGAGTACTACGTGACGGACAAGCTGCCCGGCGCGGACTTCGGCGCGTTCTACGGCTGCTGCATCCTCGCCCTGTCCGGGCACCAGCCGGATCTCCCGGAAGGCTGGTCCGGCGGCGACCGGCTCGCCATCCACGGCTCGCCGACGCCGACCTGGGGCCAGAACGTCTCGAACGGCTGCCTCCACGCGCGGGAGGCAGACTTGCGCTACCTGCTGAAGACCGTTCCGCTCGGCACCGTGGTCACGATCCGCGCCTAGCCGCTGACTAGACTCGCTAAATGGACGGAGGCCTCGCCGAGCTTCACACCCATTTGGGCGGCTCAGTCGCCTCGGACATCCTCTGGACGCTCGCGCACGAACAGGGCATCGCGCTCCCGGTCAAGGACTACTGGGAGTTCGAGGAGCTCGTCACCGTCTCCGACCCGCAGGGCGTGCAAGACCTCGATGCCCTGAATGCGATCTACCACTGGACGGAGCTGATCCAGTCGAGCCCGTTGGCCGTCGAGCGTTCGGTGCACGCGGCGATCGGCGGCGCCTACCGCTCGCAGCGGATCACGACCCTCGAGCTCCGCTTCAACCCGATGAAGCGAAACCGCGGCGGCGAGCGCGACCTCGACCACATCATCATGGCCGCCGTCCGGGGGCTCGACCGGGCCAGCCTCGAGTACCCGCAGGTGCGAGCCGGCCTGATCCTGATGATGGACCGGACGTTCACGGAGCGGCAGAACGCGATCATCGTCGAGAAGGCGATCCGCTACGCGCCGCGCGGGGTCGTCGGCATCGACATCGCCGGCCCGCGGCCGGACAAGGACTCGCCCTATCCCTACCGCGACCTCGCGCCGCTCATCGAGGAGGCGCGAGAGGCGGGGCTCGGCGTGACGATCCACGTCGGCGAGGAGGGCGGCCGGCACGGCATCTCCGAGATCCGCGAGGTCGTCGAAACGCTGCGACCAGAGCGAATCGGACACGGGATCCTCGCCGCGCAGGACGAGCCGCTGATGGAGCAGATCCGGGAGGCAGACATCACGCTGGAAATCTGCCCGACTTCGAACCTGCTGACGAAGGCGCTACCGGACGAGGATGCCGTGCGTGACACCTTCCGAGCGTTCACGGACAACGGCGTCCGCTTCACGATCGCCACCGACGGGCCGGAGATGATGAGGACCCACCTGCGTGACGAGTTCGAGCTGCTGGAGCGGATCGGGGCGCTCGACAGCGATGGGCTGCGGGAGGCGAACGCGCGCGGGCACGAGGTCAGCTTCGTGAGCAGGGAGCCCGTACTCCTTTCGAAGTAACTCGCTGAAATACGCCTTTTGGTCAATGTTCAGCGCGGCGTGCCGTTGTTAGCGTCGTCGGCATGCACCAAGTCCTGACACGCATCACGCCAGAGCTGACAGAGCGGCAGCGAGAGGTGGTCGAACTGATCGCTGCAGGGCTCTCGAACGAGGAGGTCGGCGAGCGTTTGGGCATCTCACCGCGAACGGCCAAGGCACACAGTGACGTCTTGCGCCAGAAGCTCGGTGTCGCACGACGCCGGCAGATTCCAATCGCCTTCCGGCTGCTCACTGGCGAAGACCCGCTCTTGAAAAGCCTCGGATCCCGGCCCGGATCCGGGGACTGACGGCCCCGTACCTGCGGCCCGGGCCGCAGGTACGGGCAGTTCCTCGCATATCGGTGGAAAGGGCGTTACCGTGTGAGAGGGAGGGATTGCGGTACAAGAGGCGACGCCTGCTGTCGGCGCTAGCCGCCGACGCATCATCGAGCGGCCACGGCTCACCCGCCTGTTGGACGAAAGCGGGGCTCGAATCATCCTGCTCGTCGCGCCAGCGGGGTACGGGAAGACGACGCTGGCCAGACAATGGTTGTCGTTGGCAAACCGGCAGTCCGCTTGGTACCGGGGAGGACCGGGTTCGGCGGATGTCGCGGCCTTAGCGGTCGGGATCGCAGAAGCGGCAGCACAGATCGTTGCGAGCGCTGGCGACAGAATGCGGAAACGCCTTCTCGCAACTGAACGACCCGAGGAGGATGCACGCATCCTCGGCGAGATGCTCGCCGAGGATCTGATGGATTGGCCTGGCGACGCCTGGCTCGCAATCGATGACTACCACTATGCCGCCGAATCTGCGGCGGCTGAAGAATTCTTCGAGAGCTTCGTGATGGGGAGCGGAGTCTCGATACTTATGACGAGTCGGCGAAAGCCCGGGTGGGCTACTGCTCGACGACGCTTGTACGGAGAGATCACTGAGCTCGACCGGACGTTGCTCGCGATGAGCGACCATGAAGCGCTCGAAGTCCTCGCCCACGTCGCCCTAGCGCCGAATCTCCTACGGCGCGCTAGTGGATGGCCGGCAGTAATCGGACTCGCCGCCCTCACAGGAGAGGCAGCAACGCCCGCGGAGACCCTGCCAAACATGCTCTACGCATACTTCGCAGAGGAGCTCTATCAGGTAGCGAGTCCAGTCTCGCGAAAAGCTCTGTCCATCCTCGCTGTGTCGCCACGTCTGACTAGGGCTGCTGCCGACGCGATTCTCGGAGCCGATGTAGCGAGGAAGACCCTCGAAGAAGCAGCCGGCATTGGCCTCCTCGCAGTACGAGGCCCTGACGTCGATATCCATCCACTCCTACGTGAGTTCTTGAGAGGCAAGCTCTTGGAGCACGGCGCGGATGTTTCGCAGGAAGCGATCCGAGACGTAGGCCGCTACCTGGTTCACGAGAGAGAGTGGGATGAGGCTTTCGCCCTGCTTGAGGAATCAATGGCCTTCGGCTTGATGGGCGAGCTATTTGAGTCCGCGCTGGACGATCTACTGCTTCAGGGAAGAACGGCGACCCTCCGTAAGTGGCTAGACCGAGCGTACGAAGCCCAGCTCCAGTTTCCGGTTATGGATCTGGCTGAAGCTGAGATCTCGTTCCGAGAAGGCTCGCATCGGCGTACCGAAGTGCTAGCCCTAGCGGCCGCCCGAACTCTGCCGGAAGGGCATCCGCTGAGGTCCCGTGCACTTGTCCTCGCTGGCCAAGCCGCATACTTCGAAGGCCGAGGAGCAGATGCTCTAGCGCATTACTCGCGAGCCGAGGAGACCGGTGGAACGATAGCGACTCGTCGTCGTGCTCTCTGGGGACAGTTCCTCACTCTGCTTGAACTCGAAGACCCTCAGGCGGGATCAATTCTCGCCTCGTTGGACGAGTTGGAGGCCGAAGCTCCGGAAGACATTCTCCGCCTCGCCACTGGTCGCTATCAACTTGCACTGAGGCACGGAGAGAGCGGTCTTCCATCACTCCTGGCGAATCTCCCAGTTCTGCCAAGGTCGCTTGATCCTCCGACACGGTCTTCTTTCCTCAATGTGGTCGTGGCGGCACTCGTTCTGGCTGGACGGTATTACGAGGCTTCGAAACTCGCCGCGCAACAGATGGAAGAGGCTGAAAGGTTTCGACTCGCGTTCGCGCTTCCCCATGCTTGCTTGCGAAGAGCGGGCGCGAGTTTGGGTCTGAGGGCATTCGAAGAAGCGAACCGTCACCTCAACCGGGGAGAGCAGCTAGCTAGCGAGCTCGTAGACCCACGGCTCTGGGGATCGATTCAGTCGGTCAGGGCTCTTACCCTGCTTGCCCAGGGAGACCTCGAAAAAGCGGCCCTCATTACCCATGGGCCGCGAGAAGAAGTCGGTGGGTCGGCGCTTGCCGAGGTGCGAGCGACCCATGCGCTTGTCCTCGCGTGCGCGGGTCAAAGTCAGGCTGCCGAAGCAGAGGCCCGCGCTGCTCGAGAGCTCTCAAGGGCTATTGAACCAACCCTTCTCAGCAAGTTCGCCGTAGCCATAACAAGTTCTCAAAGAGCGGATACCGATGCCCTTCCTCGCCTAAATGACGCCATAGAGCACGCGTTGCGCGCCGATGCCGTCGATTGCTTCGTTGCTTCATACCGAGGCTATCCCGAGATCCTGAAAAGGATCGACCCTGCTCAGGTCGTACTCCTCACGCCGGTCATGCGCCAAGCCCGAGATACTGATCTGGCCAAGTCGGTGGGGCTCGTGATTCCCGAGGTGCCCGTGGGGAGTCATGGACACCTACCGAAACTTTCTACGCGGGAGAATGAGGTCTACGAACTGATGTCAGAGGGCCTGACAAATCGGCAGATCGCCGAGAGGCTCTTTCTTGGGGAGTCAACCGTGAAGGTGCACGTCCGACACATCTTCGAGAAACTCGGCGTCCGAACCCGAACTGCGGCTGCTGCACTTCGGCGTTCGATTAACTAAAGAGCTACAGCTACAGCGGCGAGCCTCGGAGCCTCATGCTCCTGAGCCCCGAGATTGAAATCGGTACGAGCTCCTGCACGGTACTCCTCCGTCGCGCCGGCGAGTATCGCTTCAAATGCGGCAACCACGGTTGTGTCGAACTGGCTCTCAACAGACTGCGCCAATCTCAGCCGAGCAACACGGCTCGGCATTGCATCACGATACGGCCGGTCTGAGGTCATCGCGTTGTATGCGTCGGCTACCGCGAGGATCCGCGAGATCAGCGGAATCTCGTCGCTATTGAGTCCGTCTGGGTAGCCCTGGCCGTCGACCCGTTCGTGATGATGCCGCACGATCTTGGCGATCTCCGCGTAGTCAGCCACCTTGCAGAGAATCCCCTCACCGATCTCAGAATGACGCTCCATCATTCGACGTTCCTCGAGTGTGAGTGCCCCGGGTTTCTCGAGGAGTCCGGGAGGGAGACCGATCTTGCCGATGTCGTGCACCAGTCCGCAGAGATGGGCAACGTTCACCTGATCCTCTGGTAGCGCTAGCCGCTCGGCGATGTCCCGAGCGTAGATAGCGACCGCCGCTGAATGACCAGCGGTGTAGCGGTCTCGTGCATCGAGAGTGGCCACAAGGGCGCCGGCAAACGAAAGGTTCGCACGTTGGAGTCGCTCATTTGCCCCGATCAGGTCGTCAGTAAGTCCTCGCTGATGCTCGTAGAGTGCGAAGAGCCGCTGGGCGGCCAGAGCAGGTACGAAGAAGAGCGGGAGTGTCCAGGGGGACACCTCTTGGTAGGCAAAGGCCAAGAGCGCAACGATGGGGGCGTAAAGCGGTAGAGACGCGACAATTGCCGGGCCTGCCATTCGCAGCACGTCCTTGGCGCGAGCACGCGAGCGAAGTCGCAGCGTGACGGAGGTAAACGTCACATCGAGGATCTCGGCAGACACTGCGGCGGCGGCGCAAGCCAGGGTGATGCCGCCGAAGCCTTGTGGGGCAACGCTGAGGGTCGCCACCGCCACCATGCCTGTGAGCGCCCCAGTGGTTGCGCGACTTGACGTGTACACCGCCCACCGCATGAACGGTCGACCAAAATCGCCGGACATCGAGGCCGCGGCGATCAGCATTGCAGCAAGAGGGCCGAAGAGAACGGCTGCAAACACGGTCGCAAGCAGGGAAACGGACGCCTCGACTGGGCCGAGCTTCACCCTGCCCCGTTCGGCTACCGCCGCTATGACAGCAAGCGCCGCTGTTGCCCAGACGCTTACGAGGCCGGTCTCGCTGTAGAGCAACCATGCGGCGAGCCCTATGGAGGAAAGGCAGAGGAGGAGCAGGTAGATGCCCAGGGGCCCGAACCGGCGAAACGGTCGGAAACTACTCAAAAATGCAAAACGTTCTTGCATTCTCCCCCAAAAGGGGTATGGTTCTGAATTGCCGTCAGTCCCCACAACGGGAGGAATCATGCGAAAGTCCGTCCTTCGCTTGGTGTCTCGGGCCATAGCAGTGCCCGGCCACCTTTCAGGTTGGTAGAGGAAGTTCGCGTAGCTTCAGTTATCCACAGAGCCTGGGCATCACCCTGTTGAGGGATATGCACAGATTGTGGAAATCTGAAAAAACCTACGCTTAGCGCCCTACTCGGCCTGGGCAGGCTAGGCGATCAGGTTTCGGCGAAAGCCGACGGCCACAGCGTGAGCCCTCGAACGGGCCTGCAGCTTGGCCAGCAGATGCCGCACATGAGATTTCACCGTCTCTTCCGAGAGGAAGAGGCGGTGCCCGATCTCGCGGTTCACGAGGCCCTCGGAGATCAACTGAAGCACCTCGATCTCGCGGGCGGTCGGCTCCTGCTCGAGCTCCCTGAGGGGAGCCGCGAACGGAATGACCTCGGCGTTTCCGTTCCCGCGGCGGGCGGCGACCTCGTCGAAACGACGAGAGTGGCCTACGTATCGGGACAGGATCTCTTTGCGCTCTGCAGCGTCCATGACAAACCGTGTATCGGCCGGCCAAGACGCGGCTTTAGAGGTTCACTCACTATTTCAAGGGATAGGGGCAGTAAAGGGTAGAACCAAGCCCTTTTTGCGCCCCTAAACTGGCGGAGGCTCTTCTGCGCGCTCCACGATCCCCGGGTCGAACACCGTCTCGACCTCATGTGGCTTGATCCGCCCGGCCTTGATCTCCTCGGACCAGTGGCAGGCGACGAGGTGCTCCTCGCCGAGCTTGCGGAGCGGCGGCACGTCCGTCTTGCAGCGGGTCGGCTGCACGTAGGGGCACCGCGTGTGGAAGCGGCAGGCCGGCGGCGGATTCGCAGGGCTGGGGATGTCGCCGGAGAGCAGGATCGTCTCGCGCTTCGACTCCACGGCAGGGTCGGGGATCGGCACCGCCGAGAGCAGCGAGATCGTGTACGGGTGGAGCGGATTGTCGTAGAGCTCCTCCGCGGGCGAGACCTCGACGATCGAGCCGAGGTACATGACGGCGATCCGGTCGGAGATGTGCCGGACGACCGCCAGGTCGTGGGCGATGAAGAGGTACGTGAGGTCGAACTCGCTCTGCAGGTTCTCGAGCAGGTTGATGATCTGCGCCTGGATCGAGACGTCGAGGGCGGAAACGGGCTCGTCGGCGACGACGAAGTCGGGATTCAGCGCCAGCGAGCGGGCCAGGCCGATCCGCTGGCGCTGGCCACCCGAGAACTCGTGCGGGTAGCGCGAGGCCGCATCGGGCGGCAGGCCGACGATCTGCAGCAGCTCGCGCACGCGCCCCGCCGCCTGGCGCCGGCCCGCGAGGCCGTGCGTACGGAGTGGCTCGCCGACGATCCGGCCCACGCTGTGCCGCGGGTTCAAGGAGGAAAAGGGATCCTGGAAGACCATCTGCATGCGCCGCCGCAGCGGACGGAGCTCCTCGTCGTCCATGTGCGTGATGTCCTGGCCGTCGAAGAACACCTTGCCGCCGGTCGGCTCGTAGAGGCGCAGGATGGCGCGGCCGACGGTCGACTTGCCGCAACCCGATTCGCCGACCAGGCCGAGCGTCTCGCCGCGGCGAATCTCGAACGAGACGCCGTCGACGGCCTTGATGTCGCCGACGTGGCGGTCGAGGACGATCCCGCTCTTGATCGGGAAGTAGAGCTTGAGGTCCTGGAGCTCGACCAGCGCGCCGTTCTGGCTCACGACGCCACGACCTCCCTGCGGAGCCCCTGCCACTCCTCTTCGGGCACCGGGTTGAAGCAGGCGACGGCGTGCCCGGGCTCGATCTCGAGGAGCGGCGGGACCTCCTCGCGCGACTGGTCGACCTCGTAGCGGCACCGCGGCTGGAACGGGCAGAAGGCCGGCGGGGCCAGCGCATCGCGGGGGTTGCCCGGAATCGGATGCAGCTTCGTCTTGCGCGCCGCATCGAGGCGTGGGATCGACTGCAGCAGGCCCAGCGTGTACGGGTGTCGCGGGTGCTCGAAGAGCTGCCGGGCCGACCCGGTCTCCATGAACAGTCCCGAATACATCACGTTCACCCGCTCGCACATGCCGGCGACCACGCCGAGGTCGTGCGTGATGAGGATGAGGGCGGCGTTCTCCTCGGCGACCAGCTCGCGTAGAAGGTTGAGGATCTGGGCCTGGATCGTCACGTCGAGCGCAGTCGTCGGCTCGTCGGCGATCAGAAGCTTCGGCTTGCAGGCGAGGGCCATCGCGATCATCGCGCGCTGGCGCATCCCGCCCGAGAACTGGTGTGGGTAGTCGCGGATGCGCGACTTCGCGCTCGGGATGCCGACGCGGTCGATCAGCTCGGCGGCGCGCTTCTCGGCGTCCTTGCGGCTCATGCCGAAGTGCTCCTCGAGCGGCTCCCGTAGCTGCCGCCCGATGGTGAGCACCGGGTTCAGGCTCGTCATCGGGTCCTGGAAGATCATGGCGATCTCCTTGCCGCGCACCTTGCGCAGCTCGCGATTGCGGAGCTTCAGCAGATCACGCCCGTCGAACATCGCCCGGCCCGTGCGCGTGCGGCCGGCCCGTGGCAGGAGGCCGAGAATCGCGAGCGACGTGACGCTCTTGCCGCAACCCGATTCGCCGACGATGCCCAGCGTCTCTCCGGCCGCGATGTCGAAGGAGATGCCGTTGACGGCGTAGATGTTGCCCCTGCTCGTCCAGAACTCGACGCGCAGGTCCTCGACGGACAGGAGCGGGCTACGCTCGGCCACGGAACTTGGGGTCGAGTGCCTCGCGGAGGCCGTCGCCGATCAGGTTGAAGCCCAGCACGGAGATGATGATGGCCGTGCCGGGGATGATCGCCAGCCAGGGATAGACCTGCAGGTACTCGTTCGAGTCCGTGAGCATCGTTCCCCACTCCGGCGTCGAGGGATCCTGCGGCCCCAGGCCGAGGAAGCCGAGGCCCGCGACGTCGATGATCGCCGTCGCCAGCACGAGCGTGGCCTGGACGATCACGGGCGAGAGCGAGTTGGGAAGGATGTGCGAGAACAGGATCGACCACCGGCGCACGCCGACGGAGCGAGCGGCGAGCACGAAATCGTTGTCCCTCTGCGCGAGGATGGAGCCGCGTAAGAGCCGCGCAAAGATCGGGATCTGAGCGACGCCGACGGCGATCATCACCTGCGTGAGCCCGGGGCCGAGCATGGCCGCGATGCCGATCGCCAGGAGCAGGCCGGGGATCGCGAGCGCCACGTCCATGATCCGCATCAGGATCGAGTCGATGACGCCGCCGAAGAACCCCGCGATCCCGCCGATCACCAGGCCGAACGAGAGGCCGATGCCGACGGCGACGAGGCCGATCAGCAACGTGTAGCGCGCTCCGTACACGACGCGGCTGAACTGGTCGCGCCCCAGACGGTCGAGGCCGAACCAGTAGTCGCGCGACGGGTTCTCCGCGCGGAGCAGCCCGTCGTTGAGGCCCTGCGCGAGCGGATCATGTGGCGCGATGAGCGGCGCGAAGACTGCGGCGAAGATCAGTACTGCGATGAAGACCATGCCGACGATCGCGCCCGGGTTGTGGATCATGCGGCGCCAGGCCTCCCGCCACAGACCCGTCGGCGCCTCGAGCTGGATCTCGTGGGCTTCGATTTCGGCGACACTCATGAGACGCGAATCCTGGGGTTGATGAGGGCATAGATGACGTCGACGATCAGGTTGACGAACACGAAGACGAACGCGACGAACAGAATCCCGCCCTGGAGCACGGAGTAGTCGCGGTTGAAGATCGCTTCTGCCAGCCACCGACCGATCCCGGGCCAAGCAAAGATCGTCTCGGTGAGCACGGCGCCCGACAGCAATAGGCCGACCTGGAGCCCGATGATCGTCGTGACGGGCAGCGCGGCGTTACGCAGCACGTGCCTGCGGTCGACGATCAGCGATGAGAGGCCCTTTGCGCGCGCAGTCCGCACGTAGTCCTCGTTCTGGACGTCGAGCACGGCAGCACGCGTGATGCGAGCGATGATCGCGAGCGGGATCGAGCCGAGCGCGATCGCCGGCAGGATCAGGTGTTCTATGCAGCTCTTCAACGCCACCCAGTCGCGGGTGATGATCGCGTCCAGGACGTAGAAGTTCGTCGGTTGCTCCGTGATCAGGGTGACGTCGATGCGACCCGCCCCCGGTAACCAGCCAAGGCGCACCGAGAAGACGTACTTGAGGAGGATCCCCAGCACGAAGACAGGGATCGAGATCCCGATCAGGGAGATGAACAGGCTCGCGTGGTCTAAGGGGCCACCGTAGTTCTTGGCCGCGAAGAAGCCGAGTGGGATCCCGAGCGTGACCGCAAAGAGGAGCGCCGCGATGGCGAGCTCGGCGGTCGCCGGGAAGCGCTCCTTGATCTCGTCGGTGACCTCGCGGTGCGACGCCGCGCTTGTCCCGAAGTCGGCGTGCGCCCAGGACTGGAGCTGCGACCAGTACTGCTTGTAAACGGGCTCGTCGAGCCCGTAGCGCTCCCTGTAGGCGGCGATCAGCTCCGGAGTGGCGCGCTCACCGAGCAGGCCCTCAGCGGGGCTCCCCGGCAAGGCCCTGACCCAGAAGAAGACGAGGATCGAGAGCCCGAAGAGAATTGGGATCAGAAGGAGCAGCCGGCGAACGACGAAACGAAGCATCTATCTCGTCGTCCGCCGGCAGACTCCGTTAGGCCTCTACTGACCTCCGAGCGAGACCGGGAAGAACCTGTCGCTTCCTGTCGGGCTCGCGATGTAGTTCTGCACCCGCTTCTGCATTCCGAGCGCGGGCCTCGTGTGGACGTACGGAACGCCCGGCACGAGCTTCATGAGCTCGCGATTGGCGCGCTTGTAGATCTCGGCACGCTTCTTCGCGTTGATCGTCTGTTCGCCGGCGTCCAGCAGCTTGTTGATCGTGCCGTTCCGGAAACCGAACTGCGGGCTGTAGTCCTGGAAGAACGTGCCCACGAAGTTGTCCGGATCGCCGTAGTCACCTGACCAGCCGATCAGATTCAGGTGGCCGGCCGTGCCCTCGTTGACCTTGGCGACGTAGTCGGGCCGCCATGGAGCACTGCGGGCGTTCACCTTGAAGCCCGAGCGCTCGAGGCTGGCTGCGAACGCCTCGAAGTTCAACTTCGGATTCGGCATGTACGGGCGTGAAACGCCGGTCGGATACCAGAAGTCGATCTCGACGGGCAGGCTCAGACCTGCCGCGCGGAGAAGCGTCTTCGAGCGCTCCGGGTTGAATGGGTACTTCACGACGTTCGGCTCGTACCCGAGCAGGCCCGGTGGCATGAACTCATGCGCCACGACGCCGCGGCCCGAGTAGAACGAGCGGACGACGCCCGAGCGATCGAGCCCGTGCGCGACCGCCTTGCGGACGTTGAGCTTGTCCATCGGCGGGATCTTCGAGTTGATCGTGACGTAGCCGACGTTGAACGACGGACGGTTCACGACCTTGAGGCTCGAGTTCGAAGCGATCGTCCCGAGATGGGCCGGATCCGCCAGGTCGTACGCATTGACCTCACCGGACTGGAGCGCCTGGAGGCGACCAGTAGCGGTCGAGATCGGACGGACGATGATCCTGGCCAGCTTGGGCTTGTTGTCGCCCGTATACGACTTGTTCTCGGCGAGCTCGACCTTCTCTCCGACCTTCCACGAGACGAACCGGAAGGGGCCGGTGCCAGTCGGGTGCTCGAACGCATACGAGCCGGTCGGGCGAAAGACGCCGTTCCGGAGCTCGCCCTGATTCGCGCCGTACTTCTTCATCGCGGTCGGGCTCTGCATTGCGAACGCCGACAGAGACAGCGAGGGCAGGAACGGGCCGTTCTTCCTTCGCAGTTTGACGATGGCCGTGTACTGGCCCTTCGCCCGGCAGCTCGAGAAGAGCGGCGTGCCCAGGCTGGAGCTCTCGTTGCGCTTGAACCCGCTGAAGATCGCCTGGTAGTAGTAGGTCGCCGAAGCGTCCTGGAACGGGCCGCGGAAGTTGTACCAGCGGTTGAAGTTCGCGCAGACGGCGGCGGCGTTGAAGCGCGTCCCGTCGTGGAACTTGATGTTCCGCTTCAGGAAGAACGTGTACGTCTTCCCGTCACGCGAGATGTTCCAGCGCGTCGCAAGCTCGGGCTTTGTTGACGCCTTGCCCGGTACGAGCTGGGTCAGACCTTCGTAGATCTGTTCCGTGATTCGGAACGATTCGCCGTCCGAGACGAGTGCGGGATCCAGATAGGTCGGATCCGACGCCCCCGCAAAGACCAGCGTCCCTCTTCCGCTACCTGCTCCCGCGACACCAAGCGTGACGAGGCAAGTGGCGAGGAGGAGGGCAATGCTTACTAGGGTTCCCCTCACCTCTGCTCCTTTTTCCATGCGCCGACCACTGCGGACGGCGCTGCAGTATTACCTAGGACCGGTTACGAGGCGGAAGGTTAGAGGGTGGTGAACGGCGTGGCTAGGCCAGTCGGCCTTTAGCGCGGCGCAAGGGGTCTCAATACGGCTTTACGCCGCTGCAACCGAGCTGAGCTCGCGCAGGGCGGCGAGACGCGACAGCGCCTGTGCCTCGAGCTGCCGGACGCGCTCGCGCGTCAGGTCGAGCTCGGCCCCGATCGCCTCGAGCGTCCAGGGCTCGCCCTCGAAGCCGAAGCGCAGCTCGAGGATGCGCCGCTCGCGCTCGGGGAGAGCGTCGAGCGCCTTGCGCACGCCCTGGCGGCGCAGCGACTCTTCGGCCTCCTCGAACGGGTCGGCAGCTTCGCGGTCTGCGAAGAGATCGCCCAGCTCGCCCTCGTCGTCGGCGCCGACCGTCTGGTTCAGCGAGACCGACGCGTGGGCAGCGCCCAGCGCCTCGTCGACGTGCTGCATCGGCAGCCCCGTCGCCTCGGCCAGCTCTTCCTTCGTCGCCTCGCGGCCCAGCTCGACCTCGAGCCGGCGCGCGGCGCGCGACAGCTTCTGCTGCCGCTCGACCACGTGCACCGGCACGCGGATCGTCCGCGCGTGGTTCGCCACGGCGCGCTGCACCGACTGGCGAATCCACCAGGTGGCGTACGTCGAAAACTTGAACCCGCGGCGCCAGTCGAACTTCTCGACCGCGCGGTTGAGCCCGAGCGTTCCCTCCTGGATCAGGTCGAGGAACGGCACGCCCAGCCCGCGGTAGCCCTTGGCGATGGAGACGACGAGCCGAAGGTTCGACTCGATCATCCGGCGCTTGGCGATGAGGTCGCCGCGCTCGATCGACTTCGCGAGCGTGACCTCCTCGGACGCGGTCAGCAGCTTGTGCCGGCCGACATCGGCGAGGAAGAGCTGCAGCGAGTCGGCAGCGCCGACCACGGCCTCAGCGGCCTCCTTCTTCGCGGCGGCGGCCTCGGCCTCTTCGCGGCGCGGCTCACCGATCTCGTGCCCGAGTGCCTCGAGCTCTCGCGTCAGCAGCTCGACGTCCTCGTCGGGCAGCTCGTGCTCGAGCGCGAAGGCTTCGAGCTCTGCGGGCTCGACGAAGCCGCGCTCCTCGGCAGCCTCGACGAGGGTGCGGGCGCCCTCGGTTTCCAGTAGTTCCTGAAGCTGATTCTGCGTCAAGTGGCTCTCTGCGTCCTTTCCGGTTCTAACTGCGGCTCTGGGTGTCTGCACTGTAAGACGGCGCTCGGTCATCAAGCTTTCGCACTGTAGGCCGTATTTCCTGGCGTTTCTAGGGGTACCGGCACCCCTGGTACGGCTTCAATTCTTAGAACGACTGCTCTTCCTGTGTTATTCCGCTGCGGCGGGCTCTTTGGATCGAGCGCGAGCTGGGAAGTCGAACTCGATCTTGCCCTCACTATTCAAGACGAGACGCGCGCGAAAAGGTTTGCCGGCTTTGGAACGGAATCCGGACAACACTTCCCGGGTTTTGCCTTCTTCAATCAACTGACGGGCGACTTCGGGGGTCAGCGTGCGTCCCGCGACGCGCTTCCAGACGACGAAACCGCACCCGGTCTCCTCGCGCGACTTCCAGCTCGTGCAGCCGTACGCCTTCGAGTTCTCGCGGATGATCTCGCCCGTCTCGGCGCCGCAGCGCGGGCACGGGCCCAGCTCGACGCGCTCGGGGCGCAGCTTCTCCTTGTCGAGCGCCTCGATCGCGCGCACGGTCGATTCCGTGAAGTCGGCGATGCCCTTGATGAACTTGTCCTTGTCCCCATTGCCGTGCTCGATGTCGGTGAGCTGCTTCTCCCAGTCGCCCGTGAGCTCAGGCGAGGTGAGCTGGTGCTCCTCGAGCATCGTGATCACCTGGAGGCCCTTCGGGGTCGGCTGCAGGTCCTTGCCTGCGCGCTCGATGTACTCGCGACGGATCAGCGTCTCGATCGTCTCGGCGCGCGTGGCGGGGGTGCCGAGGCCGCGCTCCTTCATCGCCTCGCGCAGCTCCTCGTCGTCGATCAGCTTGCCGGCGGTCTCCATGGCGGAGAGCAGCGTGGCCTCCGTGTAGCGCGCGGGCGGCCTCGTCTCCTTGGCCTCGCTCTCGACGACGGCGACCTTCACGGCCTGGCCCTCCTCGAGCTGCGGCAGCTCGGCGCTCTCCGGATCCTCCTCGTTCGCCTTGGCGTCGGCCTGGAGGCCGTACACGGCGCGCCAGCCGGCCTCGAGCGTGACCTTGCCGCGAGTCCGGAAGCGCTCCTCCTCGACGAGGGTGATGATCGTCGTCCGCGCATAACGGGCCGGCGGATGGAAGACCGCCAGGAAGCGCTTGGCGACGAGGTCGAAGATCCGCCGCTCGTCGGGCGAGAACGTCTCGATGTCGTGGTCGACGTCGGTGGGGATGATCGCGTGGTGGTCGTCGACCTTGGCGTCGTTGACGACGCGGCCGAGCGGCAGCTGTTCGAGGTTCATGACGAAGCGTGCGCCGTCGGCGTATTCGGGGATGGGCAGCAGCGTCTCGGCCGTCGGCTTCAACGCCGGGACGAGGTCGCCGGAGAGGAAGCGCGCGTTCGTACGCGGATACGTGATCGCCTTCTTGCCCTCGTACAGCGACTGCGCGGCCTGCAACGTGCGGCGGGCAGAGAACCCGAAGCGGCTGTTCGCATCGCGCTGGAGGGAGGTGAGGTCGTAGAGCAGCGGCGCGCGCTCGGAGGCCTCCTTGCGCTCGACCGTCTCGACGGTGCCCGTCTTGCCGTCGACCTTGGAGACGATCTCGTTCGCGCGGGCCTCCTCCTTGATGCGCGTCTCGTCGCCGGTGGCGATTTCCTTGTCGGCCGCGAGAATCGGATCGAACCAGAGACCCTCGTAGCGCGGGTCAAAGGTGGCATGGACGAGCCAGTACGGCTCGGGCACGAAGGCCTGGATCTCGCGCTCGCGGCGGACGATGATCGCGAGCGTCGGCGTCTGCACCCGTCCGAGCGAGACGACGCCGCCGACCCACGCACGGCCGCGGATCGTCGCGGCGCGCGTGGCGTTCATGCCCACGAGCCAGTCGGCTTCGGAGCGGGCGCGCGCGGCGAGCTCGAGCGGCTCGAGCTGGTCGCCGGGGCGCAGGACCGTGAAGCCTTCGCGAATGGCGGTCTTTGTCATCGAGCTGATCCAGAGGCGCTCGACCGGCTTCGGTGCGCTCGGGTCGGTGGGCGACACGCCGAGGACGGCCTCGTAGAGGTAGGCGAAGATCAGCTCGCCCTCGCGGCCGGCGTCGCACGCGTTGATGACGTGGTCGACGTCCTCGCGCTGCAGGAGCTTCTCGATCAGCTTCAGCTGCTTCTTCGACTTGGCGTCGCGCGGGACGAGCTTGAACCCGTCGGGCGGGAAGATCGGCAGGTCGGCCATGCGCCACTTCTTCCACTTCTCGTCGTACTCGTCGGGCTCGGCGAGCTGCACGAGGTGGCCAACGGCCCACGTGATCACGTAGTCGTCGGATTCCAGGAAGGTCGGGTCGTCCTTGCCGCCCTTCTTCGCGCGCGGGTTCAGGTCCGCGAGCGAGCGGTTCTGGAAGGGGCCGTCGAGTGCGCCCGCGATGTCGCGGCCGACCGACGGCTTCTCAGCAACGATGAGTGTCTTCATGCCGGGAGGCACCATAGCGCGGGTTGCAAGGGCTGCCGCGAGCGCGATACTCCACCGCCCGTGACCAAATCGCCTGCATACGTCCTGGCTGGGATCCTTACCGGGCTGCCCATGCGGTTTCTATTTCGGTTGCGAGTCAAGGGGAAGGAGCATCTTCCGCGCGAGGGCGGCTATGTCCTTTCTGCCAACCATGTGTCCAATCTCGACCCGTGGCCGCTCGGCTGGCCCCTCTTCCCGCACCGGGAGCTGCGGTTCATGGCGAAGGCCGAGCTCTTCCGCTCGCCGCTCTGGCCGATTCTCAGGTTCGGCGGTGCGTTCAAGGTCAACCGCGGCGAAGGTGACGAGAAGGCAATCGACACCGCCGTGCGGCTGGCCCGGGACGGTGAGGTCGTGGCCATCTTCCCGGAGGGGACTCGGAGGGAGAAGGGGCTGGTCAAGAAGTTCGAGGCGCGCCCGCACACGGGAGCGGCGCGCGTCGCTCTGACGGCCGGGGTGCCGCTGGTTCCTGCGGCGATCTCCGGGACCGACCGTATCCGCCGGCTCGGGCCGCTGCGCGTCGCGTACGGAGCCCCTGTCGAGCTCGACGACCTCCGGAAGCTGGAGCTTCGCGAGGGCGCGAAAATCGGGACGGAACGCCTGATGTCCGCGATTCACGACCTCAAGGCGAAGCTGTGAGCGCGCCGGTGATGATCGTCGACGGCGACTCGCTGACGCATCGGGCGTACCACGGCCTCCCCAAGTCGATCAGGCACAACGCGGTCGTCGGCTTCACGAACATGCTCGTCCGCCTCTGGGAGAGCGAGCAGCCACGCGCCGTTCTCGTCGGCTGGGACACGCTCGAGGTGCCGACGTACCGCCATGAGGCCTTCGACTCGTACCAGAGCGGGCGCGTGTTCGAGCCGTCTCTGCTGGAGCAACTGCCGATGCTTCCACAGCTCGTGGTGGCCCTGGGGTTCGCGAGCGCCAGGGCGCCCGGCTACGAGGCGGACGATTTCCTGGCTGCGGGGGTCGCAGCAGCCCGCAAGCGGCGCAGGCCGGCGATCGTCGTCACATCCGACCGCGACGCCTACCAGCTGGCGAGCGATCGCAGCACGATTCTCGCTCCGGTTCGTGGTGTAAGCGAGCTCGCGCGGATCGGCCCCGCAGAGGTGCGCGAGAAATACGGCGTGGAGCCGAAGCAGGTTCCGGACTTCATCGCGCTCCGCGGCGACCCGTCCGACAAGCTGCCCGGCGCTCCTGGGATCGGCCCGAAGAAGGCCGCCGAGATCCTGCAGCAGTACGGCTCGCTGGAGGGCGCGCTCAAGGCCGGCCGCTTCTCGACGCTGGCGGAGGAACTGCGCCTGTACCGGCGAATAGCGACACTCGACGCCTCCGCCCCTCTCCCTCCCCTCGAAGATCAGTCCCCCTCGTGGGCGGAGGCGTCGAATCTCCTTCGTAGCTGGGGCTTGAATGCGTCCGCCGACCGCCTGGCAGCGCGCGCCGGCTGACGTGGACGTCCTCGTCAAGCACAGCCTTCCGGAGATCGAGCCGACCATCGATGCGGCGGAGTGGCGCCTTGGCGAAGAGGGACGCGTCCGGTGCCTGGCACTGGCCATGGTGCTTTCGGCCTACGACCTCGACGGGATCGTGTCGAGCACCGAGCCGAAGGCCGAGGAGACCGCACGGATCGTCGGCGAGGTCCTGTCGCTGGACGTCGAGCTCGACGAGCGGCTGCGCGAGCACGACCGCACCGGAACCGGCTGGTTGGGATCGGAGCGGTTCGGAGAGTCCGTGAAGACCGCGTTCGCGCGCCCGAGCGAGGTCGTCTACGGGGGCGAGAGCATCGACGCCGCCCGCGAACGCTTCGCCGCCGCCGCCGAGCGGCCGGGAACGGCGATCGTCTCGCACGGGACGGTGATCAGTGCATTCGCAGCCGCACGGACGGGGACCGACCCGTTCGAGCTCTGGGGGCGCCTGGGGCTTCCGTCGCTCGTCGTCCTCGAGGGATCCGATCTCGTCGCGGTCGTCGAGGAGATCTAGTGGACGTCGTCAGCCACCCGGACATGGCGCGTCTACACGAGACGGGTGAGCATCCGGAAACGCCTCGCCGCCTCGACGTGTTGCTCGAAGCCTTCGGCGAATGGGTCGAGCCGGAGCCTGCTTCGGAGGCTGACCTCCATAGGTGTCACGCGCGCGACTACATAGAGCGCGTTCGCGCCGTCGAGACCACGACCCTGTTGGACGCGGACACCGTCTGCACGCCGACGAGCTACGAAGCCGCTCTACTGGCCGCCGGTGGAGCGATCGAGGCGACCCGACGGGGCGGTTTCGCGCTCGTCCGCCCGCCGGGGCACCACGCCCTGCCCGACCGCGCGATGGGTTTCTGCCTCTTCGACAACGTCGCGATCGCGGCGCGCTGGGCGCAGGCGGAGCTCGGGGTCGAGCGTGTGGCGATCGTCGACTGGGATGTCCACCACGGCAACGGCACGCAGGCGATCTTCCAGAGCGACGACTCCGTTCTCTTCGTCTCGTTGCATCAGTGGCCGCTCTATCCGGGCTCGGGCGGCCCCGACGAGCAGGCCGAGACGACCGTGAACGTGCCTCTACCGGAGGGCTGCGGTGATGCCGAGTACGCGCGTGCCTTCGAGGAGATCGTCGAGCCAGAGGTGCAGCGCTTCCAGCCGGACCTCGTCCTCGTCTCGGCGGGCTTCGACGCGCACGAGGACGATCCCCTGGCCGGCATGCGGCTGACCGAAGACGGTTTCCGCCGGCTCGCCAACCGCAGCGCAGCGCTCGGGCCACGCGTCGCGGCTGTCCTGGAGGGCGGCTACAACCTCGAGACGCTGCCCGGCTGCGTCAAAGCGGCTCTCGAAGGGTTCGCCTAAAAAGAGACCGACCCCCTGTGGGGGGCCGGTCGAAGAGAGAAGTGAGCCACCGAGTCCTCGTCCGCCTAGAGGAACTTCGATAGTCCCAGTATTGCGCCGAACCCGAGAAAACTCATCGCCTCAGGCGGTGAATCCATATCCCCCAAAACTGGGTGAATCAGGCAGCCGCGCGCGCGCGGGACAGCGACTCGAGCGCCTCGCGGCGCGAGCTCACGTTCAGCTTGCGGAGCAGGCTCTTCACGTGGGAGCGGACGGTGTGCTCGGAGATGAAGAGGCGCTTGGCGATCTCATCGGTGCCGAGATGCTCGTCCAGCAGGAGGAGCACTTCGAGCTCACGAGCGCTGACCGCTTCCGCGATCGCGTCGGGAACCCCGGAGTCGTGACCTGATCCGTCTCGGACCCGCTCGAGCAACCGGCGCGCGACTGCGCCCGAGAGCGCGGCCTCGCCGTTCACGGTGGCCCTGAGGAACTCGACGAGCCGCTCGGGAGGCTCGGTCTTCAGGAGGTAGCCGGCCGCGCCACCGCGAATCGCGGCGAGCAGGTTGTCCTCCGTGCCGGAAGCGGTGAGGACGACGACCTCGGCGCTGGGAGCGGCCTCGCGGAGCCTGGGGAGCGCATCGAGCCCGTTCAGGCCCGGCATGGAGAGATCGAGGAGCACGAGCTCGGGTTGTAGCCTCCTGGCCAGCTCGACGGCCTCTTCTCCGTCCCCAGCCTGGCCGCAGACGTCGAAGCCGTGCTGGGTGAGAAGCGCAGCGAGCGCATCGCGCGTGAGCGGGTGGTCGTCGACGATCAGGATGCGAGTTGCCACGGATCCCTTATCGGCACGGGCACTTCTGCCGAATAGGGTCAATATGAGGCGCGGAAAAGAAGACGCCTACCAGGCCTGGCTGTGGGGAGAAGTGCTCCTGCTCGGCCTGCTGGGGGCTGCGCTTGCGCTTTTTGTGACGTATCCGTCGCTTCGCGACACCTTCGAGCTGCCCCAGCTCCGTCTCGTGCTCGATACCGCCGTGACCCTGGCCGCCGGGATCGTCGCGGTGCTCGCCGGAGTGCGTTTCTCCGTCGAGGGACGGAAGCTCGACTTCCTGCTCTGCGGCGGTTTCTTCGTCGCCGCGCTCTCCACGTTCGCTTTCGGGATCGCGCCGTCGTTCGGCGGCGAGGTCGTCGAGCGCGGCGAGGCCTGGGCCGGGATGTGCGCAAAGCTCCTCGCGACAGTGCTGATCGCCTCGGCGCCGTTCATGCGAGGCCGGATCACGCAGCGCCGGCGCGCGCTGCTCTGGTCGACGGGAGGGCTCGCCTTCGCAACTCTGGCGATCTGGTTCTTCGCGCGCGGTCTCGGCGACTCACTGCCCGCGATGGAGCGTGGCGAGGACCAGCCGGTCGGCGTGATCGTCGTCCTCGCCCTGCAGGCGTTCCTCAGCCTCATCGCCTTGATCGGGTTCGGCCTGCGCTTCCGGCGTGAGGGTGAGGATCTCGACAGCTGGCTCGGCCTGGGCGCCTCGCTCGCGCTTTTCGCGGAGCTCCATTACGTCTTCACCCCCGTCGTCTCCAACGAGTACGTGTCGCAGGGCGACTTCCTGCGTCTCCTTTCCTACGGTGTCTTGCTCGCCGGTGTGTGGCGGGCCATCCGCTTCGCCGAGTTCGGACGCGCGGTCGCGGAAGAGCGAGCCCGTGTCGCTCGGGAGATCCATGACGGGCTGGCGCAGTACCTGTTCGCGATCTCGACGCACGCGAGCATGCTCGACTCGGAGACACCGCCCGAAGGAACGGTTCAGCGCCTCAAACAGGCAGCGGCGGCCGCACAGCAGGAGGCGCGCTTCGCGATCCTTGCCCTCTCTTCGGCCAGTGGCACGGCGTCGTTCGACTCCGCGCTCCGCCGCTACGTCGACATCCTCACCGCCGACGGCGAGCTCGAGGTCGAGCTCGATGTCGATCCCGAGCTCTCGCTCGCGCCGGACGAGCAGATCGAGGTCTTCCGGATCATCCAGGAGGGGCTGGCGAACGTTCGCAAGCACGCGCACGCCCGGCGGGCAGATGTGCGCATCGGTCGAAGCGGCACGCAACGAGTGGTGATCGTCCGCGACGACGGCGAGGGATTTGCACGCGACGACCATGAGGCCGGACAGGGGCTGAAGAACCTGCGCTCTCGTGCAGCGTCGATTGGCGGAGCGTTGGCGTTGCGATCCTCACCGGGCCGCGGCACCGCTCTCGAAGTAACTCTCCGAGCTTAGAATCGCCCGCTGTGCGGCGGGAGACGTGGATCGGCCTGGCAACTGCCGGTCTCGCCGTGGCGGCAATGGCTGTTGACCATCTCGTCGGGACCGAGGACGACGGCGACGACGGGACCTTCGCCGACCCCTGGGTCTTTCTCGCCACGTCTGCCGGCGCGCTCGTGCTGACTGCGCTGCTCTTTCGCTTCGTCGTTCGAAGCGACGATCCGCTCCAGGCGCCGACCAGGGCGATCGCCTGCGGCCTCCTGGCCGTGCTCTCCTTGCCGCTGCTATTTCTGGCTGTGCCGTTCCCCTTCGCCGGTGCGGCTGTTGCCCTCGGGCTGATCGGGCGGGAAGGCAGACGGCGCGGGCTCGCCGCAGCAGGCATCGTGCTCGGGGCTCTCGTGCTCTTGCTGGGAGTCAGCGCCTACACGTTCGAGCTTCTCACCTAGGCTCCGCGCGCGTTTTGGGAGAGCTAGCTGCTCACCGGTTCGTAAATAAGGATGGCCACTCCGTCACCGACCGCTTTTGAGTCGACGAGCCGCATGGCCTTCTTGTCGGCCGTCTCGCCGAAGAGTCGCTTTCCGCCTCCCAGCACGACCGGGAAGACCATCAGCCGGAGCTCATCGACGAGGCTTTGCTCGATCAGCGTTTGGACGAGTTGGGCACTGCCGTGGACGACCACGTCGCCATCCTGCTCCTGCTTCAGCTTCCTGACCTCCTCCGCCACGTCGCCCTTCAACACGGTCGAGTTGTTCCATTCCGGGTTTTCGAGGGTCGAGGAGACCACGTACTTGGGCATGGTGTTGAATTTGTCGGCGAACTCGCCTTCCCTCGACGGCCAGGCTGCGGCAAAGCCCTCGTAGGTCTTCCGCCCCAGCAGAAGCGCCTCGGTCGCAAGGGTTTCATCGAGCTTGAACTTGTCGCCCTCGTCTCCGCGACTGAACTCGAAGCTCCAACCTCCGTGCCGAAAAGACTCGGCTCCGCCAGGGTCCTCCATGACGCCGTCCAGCGACACGAACTCGGTCACGATGATCCTTCCCATCTAAGCTCCTCCTTCTCGTTGCTCTGAAAGCGCAAGAATAGAAAAGCCCCGCAAAGCGGGGCTTCTCCGTAGCAGGCCTGTAAGCCGGATTCTGTCGAGGGTGACCATCCCTCTAGGCCATCGGTTCCCCGATGGCTCGAGCGGCGTACCCGGCTCCTACGCGGGCCGCATCAAGCGGAGCCTGTTTCGCCTTGCACCGGACGGGGTTTGGCTAGCCGTCGTGTCACCACGACGCTGGTGGGCTCTTACCCCACCTTTTCACCCTTACCTTCGGCGTCTCCGGAGAGTCTTTCGCCGCCGGCGGTCTCCTTTCTGTGCCACTTTCCGTTGGCTTTCGCCACCTGGGATTTCCCCAGCGTCCTGCCCTTCGGTGTCCGGACTTTCCTCGAGCCCTTGCGGGCTCGCGGTCACCCGGCCTGCGAGCTCAATTGTAGCCGCGATCCTGCGGCTTTTCCTGCGCCGAGCTCGGATCCGCACTCCGGGCAGAAGATCGCGGTGCCGCGGCGCATGATGAACTCGCCGCAGACGAGGCACTCGAGGCTCACGCCTCGCAAGAGAGCGTTCAGCTCCTGTTCGAGTGTCCGGTTCAGGGATTCCACGCTGGTCACAGCTTCCGGAAGACCCCCGTGACGGCCCCGAGGATCTGGACGTACTCCGCGTAGATCGGATCGAGCGCGTCGTTCTCGGGCTGGAGGCGCACGCGGCCGCCCTCGCGGAAGAACCGCTTCACGGTCGCCTCCGCCTCGTCGGCCCGCTCGTCCTGCCCGGCCAGCGCGACGACGATCTCGCCGTTCCGTGCATCGGACTGGCGGTGGACGACGACGATGTCGCCGTCGAGGATGCCCGCATTGATCATCGAATCGCCCTTGACGCGCAGGAGAAACTCCTCGCCGTCGCCTCGCGCAAGCATGTCGGGCACCGCGAGGTACTCCTGGACGTTCTGATCCGCGAGCAGAGGGCTACCTGCGGCGATCTCGCCGACGAGCGGCAGACGGTGCACGTCCTCGGCCGGCTGCGACCTCATGCGCGCTGTCAACTCGAGTGCGCGCGGCTTGGTCGGGTCGCGCTTGATGAGCCCCGCTCGCTCCAGGTTCGCGAGGTGCGCGTGGACGGTCGAAGGGGACGCAAGGCCGACGGCCTCACCGATCTCGCGCACGGTCGGCGGATAGCCGTGGGCGTCCAGGTAGGACGTCAGAAAATCGAGAATCTGGCGTTGCCGCTCCGTTAGCACTGGGCCTCCTTCCGCGAACATGTGTTCGATAGGCTAGCTGCCCGCGCGGACGGCGTCAAACATACGTTCGCGTTCGCGCAGGAGCAGTGAGAGCAGCCCGACCATGGCTACACTGCCTCCGCGCGCTGGTGGCGGAATTGGTAGACGCGCAAGGTTGAGGGCCTTGTGGGGTTAATACCCCGTGGAGGTTCAAGTCCTCTCCAGCGCATATGTTGCTGCGATGAAAGCGCTTTGCGAACAAGCGGTCGAGGCGGCGCTCGCGGCGGGGGCGTCCTACGCGGACGCCCGCGCGGTCCTGACGCGCCGCCAGCACGTCGTCACGAAGAACGGCCAGGTCGACGACCTCTCGGACGGCGAGAGCGAGGGCATCGGCGTCCGCGTCCTCGTCGACGGCGCCTGGGGCTTCGCCGGCGACAGCCGACTCGACGAGGCCGGCGCCCGCGACGCGGCCTCGCGCGCGTCTGCATTTGCACGGGCCGCGCCGAGCCGCGACGGCCGGCAGCTCACGCCGATCGATGCTCAGCAAGGGCAGTACCAGACACAGGTCGAGCGCGACCCGTTCGACGTCCCGCTCTCGGAGAAGATCGACCTCTGCCTGCGCGCCGAGGAGGGCATGCGGCAGCCCAGGATCAAGGTCACGCAGGCGATGGTTCGCGCCCAGCGCGAGGAGAAGGTGCTCGTCTCCTCGGAGGGCAGCGCGATCGAGCAGGTGCTCGTCGAGTGCGGGGGCGGAATGGACGCCTATGCCGCCGAGGGCGACCAGCTCCAGATCCGCAGCTATCCGAGCCAGCACTCGGGGGCCAGCGGACAGGGCGGCTGGGAGTACGTCGAGTCACTCGGCCTCGAGCGCGAGGCGCCGCGCGTCGGGGAGCAGGCCGTCGCGCTCCTGACCGCCGACGAGTGCCCGCCGGGACGCATGACGGTCGTGATCGATTCCGAGCAGATGGCGTTACAGGTCCACGAGTCGGTCGGCCACCCGACCGAGCTCGACCGCGTCTACGGAACCGAGGCGGCGTACGCGGGCACGAGCTTCCTGAAGGCCGGCGACCTCGGCTCGCTGCGCTATGGCTCGGAGCTGATGAACATCACCGCCGACTCGACCACCCCGGGTGGCCTCGGCACCTTCGGCTTCGACGACGAGTCCGTCCCCGCCCGGCGCGAAGCGATCGTCGAAGGCGGCGTCCTGAGCGGGTTCCTGACCTCGCGCGAGACGGCGGCGAAGCTCGGCGCGGGCCAGGGCGGCTCGATGCGCGCCGAAGGCTGGAGCCGCATGCCGCTCGTCCGTATGACGAACCTGCACCTCGAGCCAAACGAGGGCACGCTCGAAGACCTTCTGGCCGACGTCGACGACGGCCTCTTGCTCGAGACGAACAAGAGCTGGTCGATCGACGACAAGCGCCTCAACTTCCAGTTCGGGACGCAGATCGCCTGGGAGATCAAGAAGGGCAAGGTCGGCCGCATGCTCCGGGACGCGACGTACACGGGGAACACACCCGTGTTCTGGGGCTCGATGGACGCCGTCGGCGGCCAGGAGTCATGGGTGCTCTACGGGCTGACGAACTGCGGCAAGGGGCAGCCGGGACAATCCGCGCACGTCTCGCACGGCGCCGCACCGGCTCGGTTCCGCGACGTCCAGGTCGGCGTCAAGTCGTGAAGACGCTCGAGCTCGCGGAACGGACCCTGCAGGCCGCGGAGGGCGACGAGGCCGAGGCCCTCGTCCACGCCGAGCATTCGGGCGTTGCCCGGTTCGCGAGCTCGGAGGTCCATCAGCCGACGCTGATCGACAACAAGGGAGTGCGGCTGCGGATCGTTCGCGACGGCAAGGTCGGGTCGGCGTACACGAACCGAGTCGACGACGAAGGCCTCGCGGATCTGGCACGCCGTGCCGGCGAGGTCGCGGACAGCGCGCGGCCCGATCCCCTGTTCCCGGGTCTCGCCCCTCCGGCCGACCTCCCCGCGGTGAACGGCTACGACGAGGAGACAGCCGCGCTCGGAGCAGACGATCAGGCCCGGCTCGCCGCGGCGGCTATCAAGGGGGCCGGCGATTTCGGTCTCTACGGCTACTTCACGAGCGGCGTGACCGAGCTCGCGGTCGCATCCACGACCGGCGTCCGCGACCACCAGGCGATGACGGACGCGGTCTGTCTCTGCCTGGCCGCCGTGGACGGGAAGTCGGGCTGGGCCGTGCAGACTTCGAGCCGGGTGGGCGACCTGACGCCGGCCGAGCCCGCCGAGGAGGCCGCCGCCAAGGCCGCGCGGACCGGTGGCGCGCAGCAGCTCGAGCCTGGCCCGTACCGGGCCGTCCTCGAGCCCTACGCGGTCGCAGAGCTCCTCAACTGGTTCGCCTACGACAGCTTCAGCGGGCTTGGATTCATCGAGGAGCGCAGCTTCTTGAACGGCCGTCTCGGCGAGCAGGCGATGGACGAGAAGGTCTCGATCGCGGACGACGCGCTGGACGAGCGCGGGCTGCCGAAGGCGTTCGACTTCGAGGGCGTGCCCAAGCAGCAGGTGCAGCTCGTCGAGGACGGAGTCCTGAAAGGCGTCGTCTGGGACCGCGAGACGGCGGCCCGCGCGGACGACAGCGTCGAATCGACCGGCCACGCGCCGCCCGATGCGTGGAAGTACCTCGGGCCGCAGCCGTTCGCAATGTCGATGGCAGGCGGCGAGGCGGGCTCTTACGACGACCTGGCGGAGCTCGTCGGCGACGGCATCTACGTCACGCGTCTCCATTACCTGAGCATCGTCCAGGCCCGCGAGGGCGTCCTCACCGGGATGACGAAGGACGGCACGTTCCGGATCCGGGACGGGAAGGTCGCCGAGCCACTCGTCAACCTCCGCTTCACGGTCGCCATGCCAGACGTCCTCGCGGACGTGCCCGGACTCACGCGCGACCCGATGCTCGTCAACCTGAACGAGCTCTACGACGACCGCTATCCCTTCGCCGCGCGCGTGCCGGGCATCGCGACCGCGCGGTTCAACATCACGGGGACGGGCTCCGGGCCCGGTCTCTAGCGTGGCGTCGGCGCACCTGATCGCCGTCGGCTACGAGCAGGTGGAGATCGCAGAGCGCGCGCTGGGGGCGTTGCGCGATCTGGCGGAGGAGCGTGCGCTCGAGCTGAAGGACGCTGCGCTCGTGGTCAAGGACGACGCCGGGCGCGTCGAGCTCCGCCAGAGCAAAGAGCTGGCGGCTGGGGAAGCGGTCGTCAGCGGCGGCTCGATCGGCTTGCTGCTCGGGCTGGCGATCGGCGTGCCCGTCGCGGCCGCCCTCCTGGGGCTTGCGGGCGGTGGCGGTTTGGCCATGTTCGACCGCGGCATCTCCAATGACCGGATGCGCAGGTTCGGCGAGGAGCTCGGGACGGGGCACGCCGCCCTCTTCGCGCTGGTCGCGGACGTCGACTGGGCGCAACTACACGAGCGCCTCGCGCTCTACGGCGGCGAGGTCGCCGCATCCGAGCTCGACGAGGACGTCATCGCCTCGCTCGCCTCGGGGGCGACCGGGCCGTAGCGCCGCCGCGCGAGCCACCACGCGACCGCGCCGACCGGAAGGGGCAGCCAGAAGGAGATGAGCCGGTACGCCAGCGTCGCGACGGCAGCGTCGCCGGCGCTGACGCCGGCGAGGACGAGCAGGCCCGCCAGGCCGGCCTCGACGAAACCGAGCCCGCCGGGCGTGAGCGGGATCATGCCGAGGAGCGAGGCCGCTGCGTACGCGAGGAGGACGAGCGAGGGCTCCGGCTGTGCCGAAAGCGCCGCCAGCACGCAAAGCAGGGCGAGGTAGTCGAAGCCCCACTTGCCGAGCGCGGCCAGGAACGCCAGCCAAGGATGCAGGGAAAACGCGCGCCGGAGAGCGTCACGCTGCAGCAGCAGGCGCTCAGGAAAGTCGTCCAGCTGCTCGCGCCTGCCGACCAGGCCCGCCGCGGCACGTGCGCCGCGCCCGACGAGGCGAAGCGGCCGGTCCCACGCGAACGCGCCGACCCCGGCCGCGGCCATCGCGACGAAGGCGCCGCCACCGAGGTAGGCGACGTTCCGAAGGCCATCCGGGACCGGAGCCCCGCCGAGCGCGGTGAGGACGGCCATCACCGGGAGCGCGAGAACAGTTGCGGTCGTCGCCGCCCAGCTCGCCGCGAGCCCCGAGGCCACCCGCTGCGGCGGGATCCCTGCACGCACGAGCATCCCGTACTGCAGGACGCCGGCAGCAGCGGGACCGCCGGGCAGAATCTTGGCCGCCGCGGCGCCCGCGAGCTGCGACGTCCCGACGGCATACCAGCTCTGGGTCCGGAAAGCGATCCGTTGCAGGGCCCAGAACGCAAGCGTGCTCACTCCCTCGAAGAAGACCGCCAGGCCGAGCCAGAGCGGGTCGAGCTCTCGCAGCTCGGGCCAAGACGAGAAGACGTCGAGGATGCTAGGAGCGAGCAGGTAGAGCGAGATGCCGGCGAGAAGCAGCAGGACCACGCGGATCGCGATCCGGCGTTTGAGGCTCGCTCGCTGTGCTTCCGGCATGCAGTTCCAGGGAGAATGCCGTTCTATGCAAATCCCGGAGAGAGGAAGGAAGTGAGATGGCCGCAAAAGCCGACTTCACGGAGGAAGAGTGGAACGTCGTACGCGAGGGGCCAGCGACGGCCGGAATGCTCGTGCTCACGGCGGATGGCGGAGGATCGTTCCGCGAGACTTGGGCGCTCGCCAAGACCTACGCCGAGGCTCGCAAGCAACCCGGCCAGAGTCAGTTGCTCGACGAGCTCGCCGCCGAGAAACCGGACGTCGAGCGGCACTCCAAGCGCGAAGAGCTGGAGCGCGAGGGCCTGAAGGGCCTCAGTGAGGCCGTCGCCCTGCTCGAGCAGAAGGCCACGCCGGAGGACGTCGAGGCTTACAAGGCCTTCGTCCTCGCCGTCGCACGGAGAGTCGCAGAGGCACACGAGGAAGAGGGCCAGCCGATCAGCGCAGCCGAGCAGGCGGCGATCGACCAGGTCGCCTCAACGATCGGCACGGCCGCCGGCTAGGGCGCTTCTAGGGACACGCGCGAGTAGTCAACGACGCCGAGCCCGTCCATGCGCCAGCCGTGGACTCGCGGCGAGACGAGGCGGGCTTCGGCGACCCAGCCGAGCGGGACGACATCGTCGGGTCGCGCGGCGACCGCGCTGCTGGGGATCGCGCGCACGAAGCGCATGTCCGTGTTGCGCGCGCCCGGTTGCAGGCGAATCGGAAGCCCGAGTTGCCGCCACTCGGCCCAGACGAGCTCGGCGGCCTCGACGAGCTCCGGGCGATCGGCCACGCCTAGCGTCAGCGGGCTCGGCGACAGGCCGCGGATCGAGCCGCGCGCCGCGCGGGCCTCGGCAGGGCTCGTCGGCTCGGCCCCGGGCTGCAGGCCGTAGGCCGGCGCGGCCACGCGCTCGCTGATCAGCGCCTGGTACTCGCCGCGGGGCACCGTCAGCCGATAAACGCGACGCATGGCCGGAGAGAGACCTCGAGGCAGCAGGACGACGTCGATCCCCTGCAGCGCGCGGGCTCGCAGCGCGGGGCTGAGCGTCGGATGTGCCTCCATTGCTCGGATCTCGCCCTGCGGAACGGGCGCCTCGTCGAGCTCGCCCCGGCGAAAGGCTTGCAGGGCCGCGTAGGGCTCCAGCCGCCGGAAGACCACGGTCAGCCCGGGCCGCCTGATCACGACCCGGTCGGCCGACCCGCTGACGAGCCGGAACCTCCCGGCCAGCGCGCGCTTGATCGATTCGTCGCCCAGCTCGGGGTCCAGTGCGACCCGCATGGTGTGCGCCGGCCCGGAGCGCGACAGGGGCTCGGCCCGTGTTGATTCTTCCGAGTGGCAGCCGGCGAGCGCGAACGCAGCCAGCGCCGCCCCGACTACGCGAGCATCCGGTACAGCAGGACCGTGTTGATGAAGAAGACGACTGAGACCGCGATGGTGAGGCGGCTCAGGTTGCGCTCGACGATGTGCGTTCCGCCCTGCGACTGCGGGACGTAGCCCATCCCGGCCATGCCGGTGTCACGCCCCGAGTGCATCAGGATCAGCCCGATGAGCGCGAGCGAGACGAGGAAGTGGAAGAAGACGAGAGCCTGGAGCACGGTCAAGGGAAGGATATCAACGGCTACCCTGAGTGCCATGCCGCGGCTCCGACACCTCCTCGCAGTCGGGGCGGCTCTCGCTCTCCTGGCCCCTGCTCCGGCCGTGGCCGGCCACGTGCCGAGCAATTTGACACCAGGGCTCCACGTCCCGCAGGCGGCGCCGTTCGGCTCGTTTTCACCGACGATTTCCGCGTCACCGACGGCTGCTTCGTCGAGCCGCTCCGTCGAGGTGCTCGCCAACGTGAACCCGCGCGGGGACGTCAACGGCAACATCTGGGTGCACGAAGACCACGCGTACATGGGCAGCTACGGCAACGCCCAGACGAGCTGCAAGAGCGGCGTCAGGGTCTACAGCCTGCGGAACCCCAAGCGGCCGCGACGGGTAGCAACGTTCGCCAACGCGAGCGGCGCGCTCGACGGCACTTACCCCGACCAGGTGCGCATCAAGACCGTCCGCTCGGCTGCGTTCACCGGCGATCTCGCCGCGGTCGGCCTCCAGCGGTGCCGGTTCCCCTTCGATGCCAGCGGCGGGACGCGTGGGTTCGCCCTCTACGACGTCAGCCGCCCTGCGCGCCCACGACTGCTCTCGATCGTGAACACGCTTCCGGTCGTGGGCTCGCACGAGCTCTGGCTACAGGCCGTCGGCGACAGCGCGTACGTCTACACAGCGATTCCGCGGGCCGAGCTCCGCGGGTCGCCGGACGGGGTCACCCCCGCCAACCCGGACTTCCGCATCTACGACGTCTCCGATCCGACGCGGCCGGTTCAGGTCGGCCAGTGGGGGATCTGGGCGAACCTCGGGATCAAGCCGAACCCCAATCAGTTCGTGCACTCCGTGATCACGAACGCGGCAGCGACACGTGCGTACCTCTCCTACTGGGAGTACGGCACGGTGATCCTCGACATCTCGGATCCCTCGCGCCCGCAGCACCTCTCGACGCTGCGTGACCCGGCGCAGCTCGAGCTGCCCCACGCGCATTCTGCGTGGCTCACTCCCGACGAGAAGATCCTGTTCGAGACCCAGGAGTTCGGCAGGTTCTTCAACTTCAACGGAACCGGGTACCCCCGGCTGTTCGACATCAGTGACGAGCGCAATCCTGCGCTGATCGGCCGCTACGTTCTTCCGGGAGCAGCGTCGAGCACGGTCCACGACCCGAAGATCGTGGGTAAGCGCGCGTACGTGTCCTGGTACGACTTCGGAGTGCGGGTGCTCGATCTCTCACGCCCCGGCTCACCGCGTGAGCGCGCGCACTTCCGGCCTGGGGCCGGGCTGAACGCGTCCAATCCCTGGTGCCCCGTCTGCACCTTCGTGTGGGGGGCCTTCCCGAACCGCGATTACTTCGTCGCCACGGACATGAACACCGGGCTCTGGGTCGCGAAGGTCCGTTGTGTCGTGCCGAGAGTGCGCGGGTTGCGACTCGCCGACGCGCGTGTCGCGCTGGCCCGATCCGATTGCCGGACCGGGAAGGTCAGCAGGATCAAGGCCGAGGCAGCTCGGCGAGGCCGAGTGATCACACAGCAGCCGCGTGCCGGGAAGCAGCCTCTCTTCCCTTCCGCCGTCCGGCTCGTCGTCGGCGCCTAGCTGCGCCGGCCGAGATCGATGATCGCCTCGACGAGCTGCGGACCGACGCGGTCCTTCGTCAGATAGCCGGCGGCGCCGGCCTGCCGGGAGCGGTCGATCTCGGCGGTGATGTCCGAGCCGGTCAGCATCAGGACGCACGCCGTTGGCTGCTGCTCGCGGATGCGCCGCGTCGCCTCGATGCCGTCGACGAACGGCATGCTGATGTCCATCAGCGTCACGTCCGGGGAGAGCGTCGTAGCGCGGTCGACGGCCTCGAGCCCGTCCTTCGCGGTGCCGATGACGTCGATCCGCTCGTCGAACGCGAGCAGGGCTTCGACCATCTCGACGAACAGCGGCTCGTCGTCCACGATCAGGACGCGCACAGGGTCGTGGTCGGCTTGGGTGGCGGCTTCCATGGTTACGCTCTCATCGGCATGGATCAGGCCGAAGCGCGTGAGCGTATTAAGAAGCTTTTGGTCACCGGGGACAACCGTCTGAAGCAGGGCGTGGCGGCCGAGAAGGCCCGCGGGAGCTACGAGCGGGCACTTGAGGTCGCCCGCGAGGCCGGGCTCGAGGAGAGCGTGCGCCCCCTCGTCGAGATCAGGCTCGCCGATCTCGAACGGCTTTCTGGAGAATCTCCTCGATCCGCTCAGCCTGACGCCTGAGGTCGTGCTCGCGCGCGGCGGCCCGAGCCTCTTTGTTCGGGACCGGTAGCTCCGCCGCCCGGCGCAGTGCGTCGGCCAGAGCCGCGGTGTCGAGCGGGTCGACGAGCACGCCGGCCCCGGGGGAGACGAACTCGGGAGGGCCGCCGACACGCGTTGCGACGACGGAGCGCTCCATGGCCATCGCCTCGAGGAGCGCCTGCCCGAAGGGCTCGATCGTCGAGGGCTGGCAGAGCACGTCGGCGGCTGCGATGTAGCCCGCGACCTGGTCGTGCGGGACCCGGCCCACGACTTCGACGCCCGGTCTCCCCTCGAGCCGCGCACGCAGCGGGCCGTCCCCGACGAAGACGAGCCGGCCCCGGCCCAGGCGCTCGAAGGCCTCGGCGAGGCGAACGACATTCTTCCGCTCTGTCAGGCTGCCGACGCAGACGAAGACCGGCCCGTCGCCGTTCCTCGCCGCCGGTGCGAACAGGTCGAGGTCGACGCCGCAGTCGACGACGTGCGTCTTGCCCTTGGCCTCGGGGATCTTCAGCTCGAGCTCGCGGCGCAGGTAGTCGGAAACGGCGATCAGCGCGGAGGCGCGGCGGACGACGAATCGCGTTGCGGCGGCGATTCCCGGGTAGGCGCCGATGTTGCGGACGTCGCGCCCGTGGGCGGTGACGACGAGCGGCGCGCGGGTGGCGACGGCAGCGGTGAAGCCGGTCGGAACGAGGAAGTGCGCGTACACGACATCGGGGCGAAACCGTCTCGCCACGCGGGCGGTCTCCGCTGCAAGTCGGAAGTGCCGACGCTTGCCACCCGATCGCGCGTTGAGCACCGCGCGCTCGATCTCATGCCCCCGATCGGCGAGCGCGCGCTCGACCTGAGCGACGAACGCGCCCAGATCGGGGTCGTCCGGCCCCGGGTACATCTGCGAGACGAGCAGGATTCGCAAGATGGTCAACTACGGCGAGTGCTGCGAGTCGTATGTGCCGAAGACGTCGCGCAGCTCGTTCGAAATCTCTCCGACCGTGCAGCCGAGCCGTAGCGCCTCGCGCATCGGCGGCAGCAGGTTCTCGTCGACCTCGGCGACGCGCCTGACCTCGGCCAGCGCCGCACCAGCCTGATCCTGGTCACGTTCTGCCCGCACGCGCGCAGTCCGCTCGAGCTGGCGCTTCTCGGCGGCCGGGTCGAGCCGGTACAGCTCGATCGGCTCGGATTCGTCTTCCTCGTAGCGGTTGACGCCCACGATCACCTGGTCGCCGGCCTCGACGGCGGCCTGGTGCTGGAACGCCGCTTCTTCGATCTCCCGCTGGACGAATCCCTGCTCGATCGCCTGGACGGCTCCGCCCAGCTCGTCGATCCGCTCGATCAGCTCGCGCGCGCGCTCCTCGAGCTCGTTCGTGAGCGACTCGATGAAGTAGGCCCCTCCGAAGGGATCGGCCGTGTCGGTGCCGCCGGCCTCGTGCGCCAGCAGCTGCTGCGTACGGAGCGCGATCTTCGCCGAGCGCTCGGTCGGAAGAGCCAGCGCCTCGTCGAACCCGTTCGTGTGGATCGACTGCGCTCCACCGGCCACCGCAGACAGGGCCTGAATCGCCACGCGCACGATGTTGTTCTCCGGCTGCTGGGCAGTCAGCGTCGAGCCCCCGGTCTGCGCGTGGAAGCGCAGGGCCAGCGCTTTCGGGTTCGTCGCGCCGAAGCGGTCGCGCATGATCTGCGCCCACAGCCGGCGAGCCGCCCGGAACTTCGCCACCTCCTGGAAGAAGTGGTTGTGCGCATTGAAGAAGAACGAGAGCCGCTCACCGAACTCGTCGGGCGAGAGGCCCGCGTCGACGGCCGCCTGCGCGTAGGCGATCCCGTTCGAGAGCGTGAACGCGAGCTCCTGGACCGCCGTGGAGCCCGCTTCCCGGATGTGGTACCCGGAGATCGAGATCGTGTTCCACTTCGGCAGCCGTTCGTTCGCGTAGGCGAATAGGTCCGTCGTCAGCCGCATCGAGGGGCGCGGCGGATAGATGTAGTTCCCGCGCGCGCAGTACTCCTTGAGGATGTCGTTCTGAACGGTGCCGCGAAGGTCGGAGCCGGCGACACCCTGGCCCTCGGCGACCAGCTCGTAGAGCAGGGTCAGCAGCGCGGCGGGCGCGTTGATCGTCATCGAAGTCGAGACGTCCTTCAGCGGGATGCCGTCGAACAAGAGCTCCATGTCCGCGAGCGAGTCGATCGCGACGCCTGTCCGCCCCACCTCGCCCTCGGCGCGCGGATCGTCCGAGTCGTATCCGAGCTGCGTCGGGAGGTCGAAGGCGACCGAGAGGCCGGTCTGGCCGCGATCCAGGAGGTAGCGGAACCGCTGGTTCGTCTCCTCCGCCGAGCCGAAGCCCGCGTACTGGCGAATCGTCCAGGGCCGCCCGCGGTACATGTCGCGGTACGGGCCGCGCGTGTAGGGGAACTCGCCCGGAAGCTCGAGCTCGCCCGGGGCGTCCTCTTCGTCGTAGACCGGCTTGATCTCGATTCCGGAGTCGGTCTCGCGGCCATCTTCGGTGGTCGCCATGGCCGTCAATCTACGCTACGCCCGTGCGCGTCACGGTCAAGCTCTTCGCAGGACTGCGCGAGCGCGCGGGCACCGGTGAGTCTGAGATCGAGCTGCCCGCAGGCGCCGCGGTCGGGGATGTCTGGCCTGCTTTGGGGCTTGACGAGGAGCCGGGCGGCCTCCTCTACGCGGTGAACAGGGAATACGCCGAGCGCGGGCGAGCTCTCGCCGAGGGCGACGAGGTAGCGCTGATCCCGCCGGTTTCGGGCGGGTCGTTTCGGGTCGTCGAGGGGCCAATCGACATCGACGCGGTGCTCGCGGAGGTGGCGGATGACCAAGCCGGCGCCATCGCAACCTTCCAGGGCACGGTTCGTGCCCAGTCGCGAGGCCGCGACGTGATCGCCCTCGAGTACGAGGCGTACTCGGAGATGGCCGAGAAGGTGATCGCCGAGATCGCCGGCGAGGTGAAGGAACGCTACGACCTGTGCGAGGTCGCGGTCACCCATCGGCTGGGTCGCGTCGAGATCGGCGAGACGAGCGTCGTCGTCGCGGTCTCGGCTCCTCACCGCCAGGACGCGCTCGCCGCCTGCAAAGACGTGATCGACGCCCTCAAGGAACGAGTGCCGCTCTGGAAGAAGGAACTCTATGCGGGCGGCGAGGAGTGGATCGGCCGCGGGTCGTGAAGTGGAGGCCTACCTGACGACGAAGCTCCCCTTCATCGCACGAGCGTGAGGATCGCAGGCGAAGCGGTACGTGCCCTTGACGAACGTCAAGCGCCAGGTCGTCGTGCCGACGAACCGCTTGGTCGTCGTCTTGTTCAGCGCATTCGTGGGCCCGGTGAGGTGGAAATTGTGCGTTCGCGAGCGGTCGCGAACTCGAATCACGTACGAGCCGGGCTTCAAGGTCCGGACCGCGCGGCCCGCGCTCGTCTTGAGGGAGATCGTGGCGTTCGGGCCGACGGTCGCCGTCAGCGTGGTTGCGGCCTCCGCGGGAACCGCGCCTCCGAGCGCAGCGGCTGTCGATACAGCTAGCACGAGAAGTGAACGTCGAATCATTTCCTGGACCCCCTAGCGGCGTTTGTTGTTCGGAAGACGAAGAAGTGTGAGAGGGCGAGCGTAAGGGCCCGCCCTCTCACCTGGTCTTGCCTATGCGACGTGAACCATGAACGAGACGTCATCAGACAGGAGGGGAGCGCCGCCTGCTGCGAAGTCGTACGTCCTGATGTGGTACTGGCCCGCTGTGCAAGGCGCCGCAGGAGCCTTCCAGTAATAGGCCAGGAGGTCGAACCCGCTCGAGTTCCCCCACTCGATCGTGACCTGGATCCCGGTGTTGGCCGGATTGACGCCGGCCGGCGGGGTAACGCAGTACACGCCCGTCGACGGACGGGTGACCGCCCATCCCGTTCCCCGGATGAATGTCGGGTCGATCCCGACGGACGGGCTCCGCGTGATGATGGCGTAGAACGGCGCTGCGCCTCCGGGACCGGGCGGGCCCTGGATGCCCTGCGGGCCGGCTGGACCGGTCGCACCGGTCGCACCGGTCGCACCGGTTGGGCCGGCTGGGCCGGCTGGGCCGGCGGGACCGGCGGGACCGCGTGGTCCAGCAGGACCGCGCCTACCGCGCAGGCCGCGTGGGCCTCGGCGCGGGACCGCCTGTGAAGCGAGCGGCGAAGCGCCGGCGACCTTTCCGGCCGTTGCCTTGAGAGTTCCTTCAGCTGCCTGCCCCACGGACGTGGAGCCAAGCGCGGCCACGATCAGCGCCGCAAGGCCAAAGGCAATGCCTAGACGATTCTTCATACCTGTCCCTCCCTATCGAGTAGCCCCCACCTCTGGAAGCAACTGTTTTGACGGTCCCTCCTAGACGAGGCCCGCACGGGTCTTCTTCCCCTTCCTGCCGCACGAGTTTCAAGCAGTATTGCGCCCCGGTTTCGGCGTTCCATGGGCCGGAGGTCCTATTTTTCGATCGCCTAGGTCCTAACGACGGCGGCTGTTTCCCACGAATGATGAGAGGGGCGCTCGAGTGAGCGCCCCTCTCAATGTTTTCGGTTCAGCTAACGGCGGCCGACTCGCAGGTTGACCCTGAAGCCAACCCGCCGGACGGAGCCGCCCCGTGGGCTCTGGCCCACGACTCGGCCGACGCGCCGGGAGCGAACCCTGACGACTCGACCGACCCGGCAGCGCCGTGCCCGGATCCGTGCCTTGGCCGTTGCCAGCCGCAGGCCGAGCACGTTCGGCACCCGACAGCGAGCCGGCGGCGGGGCCGGAGGTGGCGGCGGCGGTGGCGGAGGTGGCGGCGGAGGCGGAGGAGGCGGCGGAGGCGGCGGAGGCGGCGGAGGCGGCGGGGAGGCGGCGGTGGCGGTGGCGGTGGCGGAGGCGGAGGGGTGGTGGCGGAGGTGGCGGCGGCGGTGGTGGTGGTGGTGGCGTCACCGTCGGGACGCAGGCGGTGTCGATGCCGATGTAGTCCGAGTTGGCACCGGTCGGGCCGCCGTTCTCCACGAAGTAGCGGAGCGCGAAGCGCCCGGTCGTCGCCGTCGGCACGCCGCTCACGGTGACCGTGAACTGCGTCCACACGTTCGGGTAGCCGGCCGTCGTGTAGGCGGCGTTGATGTCGAGCAGCAGCATCGTGAAGACACCGACGCTCGTTGCCGTCGTGCCGACGTCCGTGCTCGCACCGGCCGTGCTCGCCCGCACCTGCAGGCGGTCTGGGAACTGCGGAGCGTTGACCGTCCGCGTCCAGAAGCTGAACTGGGCGCCGTTTTGGATCGGTACCTGCGGCGTCAGCAGCCAGTTGCTGATCGTCCCCGTGCCGGCCGTGTTGTTGTAGTTGGCGCCGATGTAGGAGCTCGGTGCGCCCGTGTGCGCCACGAACACCGTCGGGTTGCCCTGGAAGTGGTTCGTCGTGCCAATGGGCTCGCTGTTGTTCTGCCTGAACCAGCCCGGCAGGTTCGTGATGTCGTCGAAGCCCTCGTTGACTGCTCCGCACGTTGGTGGCGGTGGCGGTGGCGGCGGCGGTGGTGGCGGTGGCGGAGGTGGCGGAGGCGGAGGTGGTGGGGGCGGAGGCGGCGGCGGAGGCGGTGGTGGCCCGACGGCGGTCACCGTGAAGTCGCCGAACATGACCGGGCTGTGCGGGTCGCACTGGTAGTGGTACGCCCCCTCGACCAGCGTGACGACCCAGGTCGTCACCCCGCTGGTCTCGACCGCGGTCATGCGGTTCACGCCGCCCGGTCCTGTGAGGTGGAAGTTGTGGTTGACCGACTGGTCGTCGACCTGGATCTCGTACGTGCCGGCGCCGATCGTGGTCACCGGATCCCCGTTCGGGTACTTGAGGTCGATCGTCTGGTTCTCGCGAACCGTGCCGATCAGGTCCGCGTCATACGCGGACATGGCGTCGACTCGGCCGTAGCCGAAGTGGTTGTTCGGAATCGTGCTGATGCCGCCGCAGAGCGTCGGGTTGTTCGGAACCGTGACGTTCGGATTGGCGGTTCGCGTCAGCAGCTGCTTGGTCGCGGCGATGTTCCTGACCAGGTCGGCTCGACCGGACCAGAGGAGGGCCACGACGCCCACGACGTGCGGGCCGGCCATCGATGTTCCACTGAAGTTCGCGTACGCCGTATCACTCGCCTTGACCGACGAGCGGTTCGACACGCCCGGGGCCGAGATATTCGGCTTCATGCGTCCGGAGCCGTCGATGGTGACGGGGCCGCGGCTGCTGAAGCTTGCCAGGGCGTTCGCGCTGTTGATGGCGCCCACAGAGAAGGAGGCGGCATAGATGGCCGGTGGATCGGCGACCGTGCTGCAGCCCGGGCCCCCGTTGCCGGCTGAGGCCACGACCAAGATTCCGGCGGCCTCCGTGTTCTCGACGATCGTCCTGAGCGTCTCGGCTGCGCACCCTTCGCTCGGTGGACAACCCCAGCTGTTGTTCATCACGTGGGGCCGCTTTGTCGGGTCGGGGTTGTTGCCGGTGATGTCGGTGGGCGCGATGAACCACTGGAAGCACTCGGTGTAGGTCGCGGGAGTGCCGACGCCCTGGTCCATGTTGCGGCAGCCGATCCACTTGGCGCCTGGCGCCACGCCGATCTGGTTGCCCGCGCCGTCGTCACCCGAGGTCGTGCCGGTCGTGTGGGTGCCGTGGTCGTGGTCGTCGCAAGGGGCGGTGGTGTTGAAACCGCAGATCCCGCCACCGCTGTGGATGGAGTCGTGCCAGTTGTAGTTGTGGTCGGCGACGCTCCCGTTCCAGCCGCGATAGTGCGGCTTGAGGGCGTTGTGGGTCCAGCGCACGCCCGTGTCCTGGTTGCCGATGACCATGCCCTGTCCGGTGTTCCCCGTCGCCCACACTTCCGGTGCGCGGACGTTGTTGACGCCGTACTCGATGGTTTCGGGTGACGCGGGTTTCGCCGGTGGGGTGTCCTCGATCCACTTCGAGGGGGCGTTCGACTCGATGATCTTCACGTCCGAGCGATCCGCCAGGTCCTCGACGAGCGACCGGTCACCCTTGGCCACGATGACGTTCGCGGCCCAGAAAGACCTGTAGGAAATGTTCCGCGAGCCCAGCATCGAGCGGAGCGGGGCCTGCGTGCGGTCAGCGTGCTCCTTGAGCGTCTTGAAGACGTAATTGCCCCGAGCAGCCTGATTCTTCATGGCGTGCGCCGAGCTCACGTCCGCCTGGTCGCTCAGGTGGATGACGAACGATGCGTCTCCCCCGTTGGCGGTCTGTTGCAGGACTTTTTGATCGATCTTGTCGTACTTGACTCCGCTGCTGGCGGCGTCGTTCACGCCGAGCAGCACCGCGACCCCGATGGCACTGATCGCCAAAGCGGTCGCAAGGACGATTCCCCTAGACATACGCAAAGCTCCCCTCCCAGGATCGAAGACGCCCGGCACTTTAGGGCGTTTCGCCGATTGTCACAAGAATTGGCAGAGGATTCAATACCTTCGGCAACTGCCGCTGCGGTTCGGCGAAACTAGGACGGTGATCGACGTCGAACATCCGGGCTGGGCCAGCAACCTGATCGCCGCGGGCCAGTTGCAGTCCGGCGAGCAGGTGCTCGTCGTCGTCGACGAGCCGCTCGCAACATGTGGCTCCGAGCTCGCGGCGGCGGTGCGTGACGCAGGCGGCCAGCCTCAACTCGAGTTGTGGGCCGGTAATCGCCCACTGGCCGCACCGCCACCTCCGATCTTCGAAGCCGCAAGTGGGATCGACCTCTGCTTTTTTCTGTCGCAGGAGCCACGCGGCGACGAGGCGGGCGCACGCGTCGAGCTGCTCAGAATCGTGACGGAGCACGGGGGCCGCGAGATCTATCTCGGGCTGGTCGACGCCGAGCTCCTGCGCGGTGAGCTGTCCCAGCCGGCGGCCGACCTGGCGAAGTCGGCGTCCACTCTCCTCGAGCGGCTCGACGGCTCCGAGGTCGTCCAGATCCGAGGGCGAGCAGGAACCGACTTGCGGCTCAAGGTCACCGGACGGCGCTGGCTGACCGACGCGTTGCCGCTGAAGGCCGGTGAGATGGCGAATTACCCCGGCGGCGAGGTCTTCACCGCACCGCTGGAGGACGGGGCCGACGGCGTGCTCGTCGCCGACCTGACCGTCCCCTACACCGTCGAGGGCCTCGTCGACGAGCCGGTGACGATCCGGTTCGAAGGCGGCCGCGTCCAGTCGATCGAGGGCGGACGCGCGGCGGAGCTGCTGAACGCGCTCGTCGAGGAAGCCGGCGAGTCCGGTCGCGTCATCGCGGAGCTCGGCATCGGCCTCAACCCGACGATCTCTCCGCGGGGGCACACCATGCTCGACGAGAAGGCCGCTCGGACAGCCCACGTGGCCATCGGGTCGAACACCGGCCCCTACGGCGGGCGCAACCAGTCCTCGATCCACGTCGACTGCATCTTCTCGGAGCCGACGATGGAGGCAGATGGGGAGCCTGTCGAGCTCCCCATCCACGAGTAGCCACCTACGAAGATGCGACCGCGGTCGCCGCGAACTGGCAGCGATTCGTGCCGGCGATCGAGTACTGCTCGCTCATGAACGACACGGTCACGACGGAGGTGCCGGTCGGAGAGCGATAGATGAGCGTGCCCGCGACGTCATCGTCCTCCGCCGAAAGGAAGTCGAAGTCGTCGGTGGCGTCCAGATCGTCGTCTTCGCTGTATAGCGCGCCGGTGTCGCTCGCGAACGCGACGTGGAGGCGCGCGTTGTCGAGCGTCGAGCGGGCGTCGATCGTGGTGTCACCTCCACTCGAGCAGGCGCCGCGCAGGATCAAGCCGCCGAGGGTGAGCAGCGTGGTGGCCGCAGTCGACGAGGGCACGTCGTAGTTGATTCGCGCCGCGGGCGGCCCCGACGCGCCGGGCGGTCCTGCCGGGCCCTGGGCTCCTGCCGGTCCCGGTGGACCGGCCGGGCCTGGCCGCCCGGGCTCGCCACGCTCCCCGCGGCGGAGAGGGAGGACGGCCGCGGGGAGCTTGGCGTTTCGCCCGAGCGGCACGAGGCGGCCCGGCTTGGGCGTGCGAGAGGCCTTGATGCCGTTCACGGCGCCCGCGTTGCGAGCGAATGAGCTGACCGTGCGGCGCGCGGCCTCCCCGACCGAGGAAACCGTGAGCAGAGCCAGGAGAAGCGCTGGGACGACGAGCAAGGTGGTGCGCAAGGAGAACCTCCGATCGAAAAGTGGTCGTCTCTTGAGTACCTGCCGGCGCCACTGGGTGGGCCTCGCCGTTAAAGGTTCGACACGATTTCGGCCGAAAGGTGACTCAGAGGGCCGGGGGTACCATGATTCTGTGAGCCAACTGACACCAGAAGAGCGTGGCGAGCTCGCCTACTACGCCGGCTACGAGCCGCCCGAGCCCGTCCGGCACGAGCCCCGTTTCCGCTTGCTGCGCAAGCTCGCGACGCCGTTCGTCCTGCTCGGCGCGCTGCTCCTGAAGTTCAAGTTCATCTTCTTCGCGATCGCCAAGTTCAAGGTCTTCACGACCTCGGCCACGATGCTCGTCTCGGTCGCGGCCTACACCTTGTTCTGGGGCTGGAAGTTCGCCGTCGGATTCGTGCTCCTCATGTTCGTCCACGAGATGGGACACGTGCTCGAGGCGAAGCGGCAGGGCATTCCGGTCAGCGCCCCGATCTTCATCCCGTTCCTCGGAGCGGCGATCATCCCGAAGGAGGCTTTCCCGAACGTCTGGGCCGAAGCCAAGCTGGCAGCCGGCGGGCCCATCCTGGGCAGCATCGGAGCGGCGGCGGTCTGGATCGCGGGCGAGGCCTACGACTCCGAGTTCCTGATTGCGCTCGCGTTCACCGGGTTCTTCCTCAATCTCATCAACCTCCTGCCGGTCTCACCCCTCGACGGTGGGCGCATGGCCGCCGCGCTCCATCCAGCCCTGTGGATCGTGGGCCTGATCGGCCTCGCCGGCCTCACCATCCTCGCGCCGAACCCGATCCTGATCCTGATCCTCGTCTTGGGCGGCCTCGACGTCTGGAACCGGTGGAGCACGCGAAAGAGCGTGGCGGGGCTCGAGTACTACCGCGTCGAGCGCTGGCAGAAGGGGGTCGTCGCCGGCCTCTACCTCGGCCTGGTCATCGCGCTCGCCGCGTCCATGAGCGCGACGCACATCGAAAAGGACCTCTAGGCCCGGTGGAGGACAAGCAGCTCTTTTCGAGCAGGGACCGCGCGCTCCCGGAGAAGCTCATGTCGATCGCCGAGGAGTTCCGGGCAGGCTTCGCAGCCGTGGAACGCATCGACCGCCCCGCGGTCTCGATCTTCGGGTCCGCGAGGCTCGGCGAGGACACCGAGACCTACCAGGCCGCACGAGCGGTCGGGCGGCACTTCGCCGAACGCGGCTGGGCTGTCATCACAGGCGGCGGGCCGGGCATCATGGAGGCCGCCAATCGGGGCGCGAAAGAGGGCGGCGGGCTCTCGATCGGGTTCGGCATCGAGTTGCCTCACGAGCAGGGCCCGAACCCGTACCTCGACATCTCCTACACCTTCAAGCACTTCTACGCGCGCAAGGTCTGCTTCGTGAAGCCCGCGGAGGGCTTCATCATCTTCCCCGGCGGCTTCGGGACGCTGGACGAGCTCTTCGAGGCGCTGACGCTGATCCAGACCGGCAAGGCCGAGAACTTTCCCGTCGTCCTGTACGACACCGACTACTGGGGCGAGCTCCTCGCCTGGATCAGGAGCGAGATGCTCGCCGACGGGATGATCTCGCCGGAGGATCTCGATCTCCTGCACGCCACCGACGACCCGATCGAGGCTGCAGAGGACGTGATCGATCACCTCGACGCCCGGAGCGCCGAGGTGCCGGCAGCCTCCGAGAAGGCAGACGCGCAATGAAGCTGCGCGATCTGCCATCGGTAGACGAGCTCGCGCGCGGCAGCGGCGACCCGCTTGCGGTTGAGGCCGCTCGTAGTGTTCTCGCGCGCGCGCGCGAGGAGATTCAGGCCGGGGCCGATCCCGGAGATCTCGGACAGCGGTTCCAGGCCGAGCTCGAAAGTGCACGAGAGCCGCGCCTGCGCCGCGCGCTGAACGCAACGGGCGTCGTCGTGCACACGAATCTCGGGCGGGCACCGCTGGCGGAGTCTGCGCTCGAGCGCGTTCACGAGGTGGGGCGCGGCTACTCGAACCTCGAGTACGACACGCGGGCCGGCACCCGCGGCTCCCGCCAGGATCACGCCGCAGGCGTGCTGCGCCGGCTGACCGGCGCCGAGGCTGCTCTCGTCGTCAACAACAACGCGGCTGCCGTGCTGCTCGCACTCGCTGCGCTCGCCGAGGGGCGCGAAGTGGTCGTCTCTCGCGGCGAGCTGATCGAGATCGGCGACGGCTTCCGGATCCCCGATGTGCTCGCTCGCTCCGGCGCGCGCCTGGTCGAGGTGGGGACGACGAACCGCACCCGCGCCGCCGACTACGAGCGCGCGATCGGCCCGGACACGGCTCTGCTGCTGCGCGTGCACCAGTCGAACTTCCGTGTGGTCGGCTTCACGGAGCTGCCGACGGTCTCCGAGCTCGCAAAGATCGCACGACGACACGAGCTTCCGCTCGTCGACGATCTCGGCTCGGGCGTGCTCAGGCGGGTCGAGGACGAGCCGTCGGTGACGGACAGCCTGGCCGCTGGAGCCGACCTCGTTTGTTTCTCTGGGGACAAGCTGCTCGGGGGACCGCAGGCGGGGATCGTCGTGGGCCGGGCCGACCTGGTCGAGCGACTGCGCCGTCACCCGCTGCAGCGCGCCGTGCGTGCTGACAAGCTGACCCTCGCCGCGCTGGAGGGAACGCTGGCGCTCTACCTCGATCCGGAGCGGGCCGCTCGAGAGGTTCCGGTCTTGCGCATGGTCGGCGAGGACGCGGGCGTCGTGCGCGCGCGTGCGGAGCGTCTGGCCGAGACAGTCGGAGGCGAGGTCGAGGAGACCGTGGCCCGAGTCGGCGGCGGGGCGCTCCCTCTGGCCGAGCTTCCCAGCTTCGCCTGCGCCGTGGAGGAGGAATTGGCAACGCCGCTCCGCCAGGGCGAGACGCCGGTGATCGGCGTCGTTCGCGACGGCCGGCTGCTGCTCGACTGCCGGACGCTGAGCGACGCCGAGCTCGAAGAAGTGTCCGCGGCAGTGGTGTCCGCCCGGGGCTCCTCCTCGGACTCGGTACCCCCGACCTCCTCCCCACCGCGAGCCTAACGGGGAAAATCGCGCACGTGGGTGCCGAGATCGTGCCGAGTCTGTGCCTCGGGACGGCCGGCCACATCGACCACGGCAAGACCTGGCTCGTCCGGGCCCTGACCGGGAAGGACACGGACCGCCTCCCCGAGGAGCAGGAGCGCGGGATCTCGATCGACCTCGGTTATGCACCGCTCGACCTGCCCGACGGCCGGCGGATCTCGCTCATCGACGTCCCGGGTCACGAGCGTTTCATTCGCAACATGGTCGCCGGCGCGACGGGAATCGACCTCTTCCTGCTGGTCATCGACGCCGGCGAGGGCGCACGCGCGCAGACGCACGAGCACCTCGCCATTCTTCGCATCCTCGGCATCGACCGCGGCGTGGTCGCCGTCACGAAGGCCGACGCGGTGACCTCCGACGCGCTCGAGCTCGCGGTCGACGAGGCGAAAGAGCTCGTGCCCGGCGCTGCCGTGATCGCGGTGAGCGCCAAGACGGGGGCCGGCCTCGACGAGCTCCGCGCAGCCCTCGCTGCAGCCGCCGACTCGCACGAGCGGCGCCGTAGCTCCCTCCCCACCCGCCTGTTCGTCGATCGCGTGTTCACCTTGCGCGGCATCGGCACGGTCGCGACCGGCACGCTCTGGTCCGGCTCGATCGGGAACGGTGACGAGCTCCGGGTCGAGCCGCGAGGCCTTGCTGTACGGGTCCGTTCGGTGCAGGTGCACGACGAGAGCGTGGAACGGGCCGTCGCCGGCCAGCGGGTCGCGCTCAGCCTCCCGGGTGTCGAGCGGACCGACCTGGCCCGAGGAGACGTAGTGATCGCTCCCGGCTCCTACCCCGTCAGCTACCGGCTCGACGTCCTGCTGGACGAGCTGGAGCAGATCTCCGACGGAGCCGATCTGCAGGTTCACCACGGGACGGCAGAGATTCCGGCGCGCGTCGTCCGAATCGGCCCGCGCCATGCCCAGCTGAGGCTCGCCGACCCCGCGGTTGCAGCTCGCGGCGACCACGTCGTGCTGCGCCGCGAGACGACGGTCGGCGGCGGACGCGTGCTCGACCCGCAGCCTCCTCGTGCCAGCGACCCCGCCTGGCTCGATGTGCTCGAGCGGGGTGAGCCGGCCGAGATCATCCGCGGGTATGTGAGCGAGCCGAAGACGCGAGACGAGATCTCGCACTCGGGTCTCGTGGATCCAGGGGACCTCGACGCAGCCGTCGCGGGCCTCGTCGAAGCCGGCGGCCTCTACGCGACACCCGAGTGGCTCGAACAGAAGCGCTCCGCTGCCCAACTGCTCCTCGCAGAGCGCGCCGAGCACTCCCCACTCGACCCGGGCGTGGCCGAAGCCGCCCTGCTGCCGCCTCGCGCCGCGGCGTTCGTCTCGCTGCTCGGAGTCGAGCGTCGTGACGGCAAGGCATACCTCCCGGGCACCCGCGCCGAGCTCGGCGACAGGACCGGTGCAAGCGAGAAGCTCGAGTCGGAGCTCGCGGAGGCCGGCGCGCAGGGCGTCAAGGTCGAGGACGACGAGCTCGGCCGGTTCCTGGAAGCCGAGGGCCGACTCGTGCGGCTCGGCGGCGCCCATGCGGTCGCACCCGACCACTACGCGCGCGCACGCGACACCCTGATCGCCGAGTGCGAGCGCGAGGGGCGCATCACGCTCGCCCGCTTCCGCGACCTGCTCGGCATCTCGCGCCGGCCCGCCCAGCTCCTGCTCGAGCGCTTCGACTCCGACGGGATCACCCGCCGGGTGGGCGACGAGCGGGTCCTCAGGCGGTCGGCGTTACCGGGCTGAAGCGAACCGCGAAACGACAGGCGTCGTCTCCGCGATGCATGCAGGTCTCCTCGTCGATCGACGTCGTCTCGCCGTAGTGCCGGGCAGTCCCCTCGGCGAGGCCGCGAAGCAGCACGCAGAGGCGACGCGGCGACGTGTACACGATCGTGACTCCGTCGTCGCCGAGCTCCGTGACTCCGAGCTCCGGCGGCCTGGCCTTCGGGATCGTTGCCCGCACGAGCTCGTGGATGCGCGTTTCCACGGTCAGGACGAACTCGCGGGCGGACGGGGCGATCGCGAAGAAGGCGGGATACAGCCGCGTGAACGTTCGCTCGCCGGTGAAGACTCCGAAGTCATGGAGCAGCGTGTCCAGCTCCGAGCCCGTGACTTCGCAGGCGCGTCCGAGCAACGACACGAGCTGCTCGTCGTCGTAGGCCTCGCTCAGGAGGTAGACGTCCTTGCCGAAGACCTGTTCCACGACCTCGGCTCCGTGTGCGGAGGCGACGAAGTCCCGCAGGCTGGTGAAGATGACCCCGTGCACCGTGGAGGAATCTAACGCCCCGCTACGCTCTCGGCTAGGGAGCGGCACGGGCCCGGTGGCCCAGCTGGTCTTCAAAACCGGTGCGGTCGTGTAACCCACGGCTCGGTAGGTTCGACTCCTGCGCCGCTCCGTTTCGCTCTACTAAGCGCGTTCAGATGACCTCGGCTTCCTGCTCCGTCGCCACGACGTCGAGCACCTTGAGCACGTCACCGGCCACGGCTAGCCGAACGTGAAGGCGTAGGCCTCGACGCCGGGAGCATCGAAGGCGATCTCGAATGTGCGGTCGTCGATCGATCCCGGCTGGCGGATCAGCTGATAGAGCCGGGGTTCGACAAGGGTTCCGCGGCCCTGTTCGTCGACGTCCAGCCCGTGGGCTGCGCCGGGCGCTTCGCCGTCGACCAGCACGTGGAACTGGACGGCCGTGCCCGCTCGCGAGCGCAGGACGAGATGGACGTCCCGGGCATGGAAGCGGAAGACGATTCGCCCGCCGGCTTCGTTCAGCACGCTCGCCCGCTCCTCGATCGTCCAGTTTCCGGCCAGGGCCCAGGTGTTGAGCGGCAAGGATTCGGGCGCGACGTAGCCGCGAGGCTCGTCGTACGCGAGACCGTCGGGAGACTCGAGGTTCTGCTCCTGCTGGTAACCGAGGTAGGTCTCGGGTGAGCCCAGGTTCGTCCAGTCGGCTTGCGCCTCCAAACCCTCCGCGGTGACGGAGACGAGCTCTTCGGCGATGCCCTCGCTTTCGGCCTCGCGCAGCAGGTTCTGGATCATCCCCTCGCCGTCGTCGTACTCGCCCTCGCCGAAGTGGTGGTACCGGATCCGGCCCTCTGCATCTGCGAGGTAGACGGCAGGCCAGTACCGGTTCCCGAAGGCGCTCCAGACCCCGTAGTCGCTGTCGAGAGCGATCGGGTACTCGACCCGCATGGCCCGCGCGGCCTCGCGGACGTTTTCGACGTCGCGCTCGAACGGGAACTCCGGCGTGTGGACGCCGATGACCACCAAGCCTCGATCGCGGTACTTCTCGGACCACGCGCGAACGAAGGCCAGCGTGCGGAGCCAGTTGATGCAGGTGTACGTCCAGAAGTCGATGAGAACGACCTTTCCAGCCAGACCCTCCGGCGTGAGCGGTGAGGAGTTCAGCCAGCCGGTTGCCCCTTCGAAACCGGGCAGGGGACCCTCGACGGGCAACGGGGCCGTGCGCGGGTGCCGGCGCGCGCCGAAGATGCTCACGTCCTCCGAGCTCCGACCTCGGCGTCCGCGTACGCGTCCGGGACCTCCTGCGGAAGAGTGTCTCCGACGCCGCCCTGAAAAGTTCCGTGCGAATAAGCGCCCGGGAATTTCATCGCAGAATGAGGTTCCCTCAGGACCGCCTGTCGGCGGTCCCAAGGGAGCTCCTTTCGAAGCGAGGCCACTCCCGGATTAGCGCAGCGACCTGAAAGCGGCCCTCACCTCGGTGGAGAAGAGCTCCGGCTCCTCCCAGGCGGCGAAGTGGCCGCCCCTGTCGACCTCGTTGAAGTAGGCGAGGCCGGGGTACACCGCCTCGACCCAGCTGCGCGGGGAAGCCCAGATCTCGCCGGGGAACGTCGTGAAGCCGACCGGCACGGTGACCGGCGGAGGAGCCTGGCCACTCGCAAGCGCTGCGGCCAGCGCTCGGCCGTCCTCCCAGTACGACCGAGCCGCCGACGGTGCGGTGCCGGTCAGCCAGTACAGCGTGATGTTGTCGACGATGCTCTCCCGGGTAAGACTGCCCACGGGCTCGCCGTCGACGAAGGCGCGGGAGATCTTGTAGTAGCTGTCCGTGTCGTGGTCGAGCAGCCAGGCCGCCAGACCGACGGGTGAATCGAGCAGGGAGTAGCCGATTGTCTGCGGCCGCGTGGCCATCTCGAGGAAGTAGCCGAAGCCGTCCTGCCTGAACGTCGCAACCGCCTCGGCCGCTGCGCGTTCCTGTTCGGATTCCTTGGGCAGTTGATCGCCGATTGCGAGCACCGCCGTGAGCAGGTTCAGGTGGTAGCCGACCAAACCCTCGACCGCCTGGCGGCCCATCAGGTCCGTGACGAGGGCACCCACGTCGCCGCCCTGGGCGACGTAGCGGGTGTAGCCGAGGCGGTGCATCAGCTCCGCCCACGCGCGTGCGGTGCGGCTGGCGTCCCAGCCGAGCTCGGTCGGCACGCCCGAGAAGCCGTAGCCGGGCAAGGACGGCAGCACCAGGTGGAATGCGTCCTCGGGGTTGCCGCCGTGGGCGGTCGGGTCGGTGAGCGGGCCGACGGTCTCGAGCAGCTCGATGACCGAGCCTGGCCAGCCATGCGTCATGATCAGCGGCAACGCGTCCTCGTGCTCCGAGCGGACGTGGATGAAGTGGATGTCGACCCCGTCGATCTCGGTCGTGAACTGTGGGAGCGCGTTGAGCTTTGCCTCGGCCTTGCGCCAGTCGTAGTCCGTCGTCCAGTAGCTGGCGAGCTCCCGCATCGCCGCCAGCTGGACGCCTTGCGACCGGTCTTCTACGAGCTCCTTGCTGGGCCAGCGCGTCGCCTCGATCCGGCGTCGCAGCTCGGCGAGCTCCTCTTCGGGAATCTCGACCTGGAAAGTACGTATGTCGATGGCGGTCTCGGCGGCAGTACTCATGACGACCTCCGTTCTAGAAGGGCAAGGGGTGGTGACGACCTCCTCTCAGGTCGGGGGAACCTCGTCACACTACTCCCGCTGGCGACGCCTAGCAATGAATGGCACCAGATCGACACCAGGCCGCTCCGCACTCGTCGCCACATAGGGGCGAGCCTGGACCGGGAACTGCCCGGGCGCGCTTGAAATAGTGGACGGCGATGTCCACCTTTGGGCCACGGGACCACCACGTCGTCGTCGTCGGCGGAGGTTTCGGCGGCCTGCAGGCGGTGTCGAAGCTGCGGCGTGCGCCGGTCGACGTCGCGCTCGTCGACCGGCGCAATTTCCATCTCTTCCAGCCGCTCACCTACCAGGTCGCGACCGGTGCGCTCTCGCCCGGCGAGATCGCCTATCCCCTGCGCGCGATCTTCAAGCGCGACCGCAACGTCCGCGTCCTGCTGGCCGAGGTCGCCGACTTCGACCTCGGCGGGCGTGAGTTGCACCTACGCTCCGTCGGGGCGGTGCCCGCGCCGGAACGGCTCGGCTACGACACGCTGATCGTCGCCGGGGGCTCGCACTACTCGTACTTCGGCCACGAGGAATGGCGGCTGCACGCCGCCGAGGTCAAGTCGCTCGAGAGTGCACTCGCGGTTCGCAGCCGGCTCCTCGCGGCCTTCGAGGCCGCTGAGGGCGAGCCGAACGCAGCGGCACGCGACGCGTGGCTCACGTTCGTCGTCGTCGGCGCCGGCGCCACCGGCGTCGAGATGGCCGGCCAGATCGCCGAGCTAGCGCGGGACACGCTGCGGCGCGACTTCCGCGCCATCGATCCCCGACGCGCCCACATCCTGCTCGTCGAAGCCGCCGATCGTGTACTGACGAGCTTCCCACCCTCGCTGTCGGCGAAAGCCGAGCGGTCACTGCAGCGCCTCGGCGTAACCGTCCTCACAGGCCGAACCGTGATCGGAATCGACGGTGCCAGTGTGACGCTCGAGGGCCGAGACGGGGGCGCGGAGCGGATCGCCAGCCGAGTGGTCGTTTGGGCTGCCGGGGTCACCGCGTCAGGCCTCGCCGACAAGCTCGCCGAACTGACCGGAGCCGAGCGTGACCGCACCGGCCGCATTACCGTCGAAGCCGACCTTACCCTTCCCGGGCACCCGGAGGTATTCGCGATCGGCGACATGGTCCGCGTCCGTGACCGGGGCGGCGAGCCCGTCGTGCTGCCGGGTCTCGCACCCGTCGCGATGCAGCAAGGGCGGTACGCAGCCAGCGTCGTCCGCGCGCGGCTGCGAGGGCGCGAGCACGACGCCTTCCGCTACCGCGACAACGGCAACCTGGCCACGATCGGGCGAGCGGCGGCAGTCGCCGACATCAAAGGCGTCCGGCTCAGCGGCTTTCCCGCGTGGGCGACCTGGCTGCTCGTCCACCTCTGGTACCTGATCGGCTTCCAGAATCGGCTGCTCGTCCTCATCCGCTGGTCGTTCAGCTTCGCAACCCACGGTCGCGGCGCCCGACTCATCACAGAAGCTTCGACAACGAGCGAGCAGCGCGACGACTGAGCAGCCGCGGTCTCAGGCCCCCGGCTTCAGAGACTGATCCATCAGTCGAGCGCGGCCGCCTGGAAGCGCTCGGGCCTCGGCCGCTTGACCCGGAAGGCATCCGCCTCGCGGGCGGCGGCGACGACCGCGGCGTAGCGGGCGAGACGCTGACCCTGGTAGTGCGCGACCGCGAGCGCTTTGTCGTCGGGACCCTCGACCCGCTTCCCGCTCGTGTACGAGGTGCCGTACGGGTTGCCACCGGCGTTGAACACCTCGCTCACCGTGTAGCCGAGCGGGAGGATGAGCATGCCCCAGTGGTAGAGGGTGTTGCTGAGGGCAAGGATCGTCGACTCCTGCCCCCCGTGCGTCGTCATCGAGGCGGTGAAGCCGGTCGCCACCTTGTCGGCGAGCTTGCCCTCCTGCCAGAGCCGTCCCGCCTGGTCCATGAACTGCTTCAGCTGCGCCGCCACGTTGCCGAACCGCGTCGGAGTGCCGAAGGCCACGCCATCCGCCCACTCCAGGTCCTCGAGACTCGCGACCACCTCGTCCTCGACCTCCGAGCGATGTCTTCCCCAGTACTGGTTCTGGGAGATGACCAGCTCCGAGGCGAGCTCCTCGACGTGGCGGAGGCGCACCTCAGCCCCCTCGCCTCCGGCTCCATCGGCGAGCGCGTGCGCGAGGCGGTGCACGTTGCCGGTCGCGCTGTAGTAGACGACGGCGATTCGGGCCGGTCTTGTCATCGCATCGATGAGGCGGCCCGGCGGAAGCGTGCCTAACCCGGGACCGATTCGGTTCGGCGCGGGAGAACCCAATCCGGCCGTGGAAAGTGGCAGGTGTACCCGTTCGGATACCGCTCGAGATAGTCCTGATGCTCGGGCTCAGCTTCCCAGAACGGCCCGGCCGGCGTCACCTCGGTGACGACCTTCCCGGGCCAGAGTCCCGACGCTTCAACGTCGGCGATCGTGTCGTCGGCCACCCGGCGCTGTTCCTCGTCGAGATAGAAGATCGCCGAGCGATAGCTCGTCCCGACGTCGTAGCCCTGACGGTTCAGCGTCGTCGGATCGTGGATCTGGAAGAAGAACTCCAGCAGGTCTCGATACGAGATCTGCTCGGGGTCGAAGGCGATTTCGATTGCCTCGGCGTGCGTGCCGTGGTCGCGGTACGTCGCGTTCGCGACGTCTCCGCCGGTGTAGCCCACCTTCGTCGACAGAACGCCCGGTCGTTTCCGGATGAGATCCTGCATGCCCCAGAAGCAGCCGCCGGCAAGGATCGCCTTCTCGACTCCGTCCACGTGCCGCCACCTCCTCGATCAGCGAGCCGTCGTAGCTCACTGTATCCGTCAGGGTCGACTCACCGACTGTCGCGCCGGACGCGCGACGTCTCTGCCAGCGCATGTCCAGGGTCAGCGCCGCGGGCTCTGCATGAGCGCCGCTCGGCCCGCTGACCCCGGGTTCGGGCAGGTCGAGCGCGTCGAGAAGCTTGATCGCGTGTCGCGTCCGCCGCGGGCGAGGTGGCCGCAGTGGCGGTCGATCATTCTCAGGCTGGCGAGCGGCGCGCACTGTTGCGCGCCGCCCACGAGCGCCTTAACGCAGTGACTTGAATGCGGCGCGCAGCTCTGCGGAGAAGAGTTCTGGCTCTTCCCACGCCGCGAAGTGGCCGCCCTTGTCGGCCTCGTTGAAGTAGATGAGGTTGGGGTAGGCCTGCTCGGCCCAGCTGCGCGGCGCCTGATACTGCTCGCCGGGAAAGACGGTCACGGCAACCGGGATGGACACGCCCTTCACGTTGAAGAAGCCACCCTTGTATTCCCAATAGAGACGAGACGCAGAGACCCCCGTGTTCGTCAGCCAGTAGAGCGTGATGTTGTCGAGGATCTCGTCACGCGTCAGTTCGCCCGTGTCGCTCGTCGTCCGGTCGAGAGCGGAGACGACCGCCGCGGCCGGCTGCCCGTCGGCATCGTTGTGGTCGAGGAGCCAGGCGGCCAGGCCGACGGGCGAGTCCGCAATGCCGTACAAGGTTTGCGGGCGCGTCGCCATCATCCTGGCGTACTCGACCTGCGCGTACGTCCTGATCAGCTGCTCGTATGCGCGTCGTTCCTCGGCTGAGAGACCGGACGGCGGCGGGGCGCCGGCCAGGGAAGCCTTGTCGACGTCGGCTGGAACCGTTGCAGGCATGTTCGTGTGGATGCCGAGGAGTCCCGCAGGTGCCTGCAGGCCCATCTGATCGACGACGAACGCACCCCAGTCGCCTCCCTGGGCGACGTAGCGGCTGTAGCCGAGGCGCTGCATCAGTTCCGCCCAGGCTCGGCCCATGCGCTCGGGGCCCCAGCCGGTGCTCGTCGGCTTGCCCGAGAACCCGTAGCCTGGCATCGACGGAATCACCACATGGAAGGCGTCTTCTTGGCTCCCGCCGTGCGCCGTTGGATCGCTCAGTCGCTCGATGATCTTCAGCTGCTCGATGATGGAGCCCGGCCAGCCGTGATTGATGATCAGCGGAAGCGCGTCTTCATGCTGCGAACGAACGTGGATGAAGTGGATGTCGAGGCCGTCGATCTCGGTGATGAACTGCGGGAGGGCGTTCAGGTTCGCCTCGACCGTGCGCCAGTCGTACTCCGTTTCCCAATAGCGTGCGAGTTTCTCCATCGTCGCAAGCTGCACGCCTTGCGACTCATCCCCGACGGTCTCCTTCTCGGGCCACTGGGTGGCCGCGATGCGTCGACGGAGGTCGTCGAGGGCCTCCTCCGGAATGTCAACGTGGAAGGGGCGAATATCGACTGCGGTCTCGACGGTGCTACTCATGAGGACCTCCGTGTCCGTGGGGTGGGCTTCGGCTGACCCTCCCCTCTGGCTTCGGGGACCCGAACGACCCTACTCCTGTCGGTCGAGTCGAACAACCGGCGACACTAGACCGACACAGAGGCTCCACCGCCGAACAGCAAATGACGAACGGTGACGGGCGCCGCCGGTCGTTCGAACGGCCGGCGCGGCCCCGCCTATGTAGCCAGCAAATGGTAAGGAGGGCGTCGACGGTGGCTGTCTCGACCTACGGTCGCGAGTACTCGCTTCAAAACCGACACGACTACCTCCTCTCGTCTCGTCGGGGGCAAGAGGCGAAACTGCGAAAACGTTGTACTGAACTTGTACTGACCTGAGCGCACCTCACCGCACCTGGATGTACAGGAGCGACCCCGAAAGGCCGTTCCTGTAGCCAAATGCACCGTGATCGCGAGATTGGCTCGACTACGTGTCGGCCTCTGTCGCGACGAACTCGCGGGCAGTAGTCGCCACAGCGCGGTATCTAGCAATGCTCGTGGCGATGGACCAGATCACGAGAGCTAGGACGCCGGGAAAGAAGCCGAACCCGAACAGGCTGTCTTCACCGAGACCATCGATGACGGCGAGGAACGTGATCAGGAATGCAACGGCGCCGATAAGCGCGACGATGCCAGTCCACCGCGCGAACGCACCCGTGCGAAGCGTGAGCAGCCCGGCAGCTCCGAGGAGCGCTGCAAACCCCATCGCCGCGACCAGGAATGGCCCGGCCGAAGCACTGGCCACTGCCCTAGTCACGACGGGATTCGCGGCTGCACCTTCGGAATTTGCCGAAGCGATGATGACGATGGCGGTCGTCATGCCTGTAATGCCAGTTAGGGCTCCTGCGAATGCGACGCGCGCAAGCTGTGCAGAGCCTCCAACGGGAGATTCCGCACGCCCGAGGACGCTTCGGATCATCCCCGCGAAGTGCAGAAAGACGAAGCCCGCGAGCAGCATCGCGAACGCGCCGATGCGGCTCTTCCACTGGTTGTCCTCCGCCCAGTTCGTCCAGTCCTGATCCGATGCACCGTAGTCGGGCGCGTCGCCACCGCTCGCGAACCACCCGACCAGAAAGAGGACCGCGAACGCGACGCCGGATAAGGCCAGGAGCCGCTGCCACGACGGTGGGAGAGTGTTAGGCGGCTGCATAACCGCGCCAGTTCGGGCGAAGGATTGGAGAGTCCTTTCTGAACCCCCAGATGGCGCAGTAGATGCCGAGGAACGCCTCCCAGATGAACTCGGGGACTACCAGGACGTTCACCAAGCCGGTTTGGTCCCACAAGTCGAAGAGCACGCCTACGTTTCCAATCAGCAGGAGCGGCCCTCCGATCAGTCCGAGCCAGGCCATGCGGCGCGGGACGAGGCCGGACTTGTACATCAGGTAGCCGAGGATCAGCCCGTTCCCGAAGGGAACGACGAGTCCGGGGCCAAGCAGGAACGTCCAGTCCTTGAGCTGCGCGAGCGAGACCGCGAGGTCGGCCGCGTCAGGAGAGTCGTGGCGCAGGCTCACGACCCCGAGCACAAAGATGATCCCCGCCGCGATGAAGACGCACTCGATGATTCGAGCAGCGACGTAGCCGATGGCCAGGGTCTCGTTCTGCCGCCTGGCGATCGGGTAGAGCACAACGGCCGTTCCGACGTTCGCGATGACGAGAAGAAACTCCAAGAAGGCTCCCAGGTAGATCTGGTTGTCCTTCGCCCCACCGGCGATGTAGGCCGCCGGGTCGTCGAGAACCGATTGGAAGAGCGCGAGCGCCGCGATCGACGTGATGAACGTGATGATGAACAGCACTCCGAATATCCGGGCAATGCGCTGGTCTTCGGCCACTCCCTGACTTCCTCCGATCTCCCGAGATCCGGGGATAGAGTCGACGACGCGGCGACCCTACAACAGAACGCAATCTCGGAAAGGACATCTCCGTTGAACCGAAACGGGGCACAGTCCGGGACGCCTAGGCGTAGCTGTCGCGGGCCCGCTTCCACCGCGGCTCGTCCAGGCGGATCATGTCCGGGTCGACGCCGCGCGCCTCCGCGAGGTCGACCGTCAAGCGTTGGAAGCGCACGATGTCGACGACGGGATGGCGCGTGGGGACGAGGGTCGTGTCGCAGCCGATCTCTCCCAGCGCCGCCACGAGGCCGTGCGCGCGTTCCGCGGCGCGGCCTTCGCCCTCGAGCACGAAGCAGCGCACCTTTTCGTCGACGGCGGCCAGATGTCCGTGCAGGACCTGTTCCGTGTGGTGTGCCTCCGCGGCGACGTGGGCACCCTCACGGAGCTTGAGCGCAGCTTCTTGCGCGGTCGCCCAGTCGCGGCCCGCGCCGGCGACGAGCCAGCGTTCGTGCTGCGAAACAGGTTCGTGTTCCGCCTCGAGCTCGGCTGCCACCGCGTCCGGGAGCCAGGAGATGTCCTCGCCCGCGAGCGCGGCGAGCGCGGCGACGGCACACGTGTAGCTGGCCGTATGGCAGTAGCTCTTCTCCAACTCTGGCGTCGCCACGATCACCTCTTCGCAGAGCTCCGCGATCGGCCCCTCCGCCCTGCCTGTTACGAGCCACTTCGGCCCGTCGAAAGCCCGTGCCGCCTCGAGGGTCAGCGTCGTCTCGCCTTCGTGGCTGACGAGGACGAGCAGGTCGGCGCGTGGGGGTCGCAGCACACACTCCAGCGCCTGCTCGACGCGTGTCTCCCCGTAGCCACCCTCGATCCCGTGCTCAACCCGTGGGACCGTGTACGCCCCGTGAAAGGACGTGCCGCAGCCGGTCACTACGACGCGCGAGCCCACACGCAGCCGGCGTTCCGTCGGCACGGCGCGCAGCCACTCCGGCTGCGCCGCGATCGCAGCCCGCGTCTTGGCCCCTGCAGGCACAGCGCGTCTATACCACGCGGCGCCCTGGCATAGTGCGCCGATGCTCGGGCTTCGCGTCGTCGCCGCCTTGGCTGTGGCGATCGTGGCCTCCGGCTGCTCCGGTGGCGACGACACGCCGGAGCGGGCGGCCCCCGCGCCGCGAGACTCCGAATGCGCAGGTAGTGACCGGCCCGCTGTGCGATCTGCTCCCCTCGGGCGACGACCCGGGAGCGCCGGCCTCACTCAGGGACGACACAGCCGACCTGGCGCTCACGTGGATCCCCGTCGTGACGACGTTCGAGGCCGCCGTGCGCGCCTCGGGGCTGGCCCGTTACCTGCGCAGAGCAGACGGGGTCACGATCCTGGCGCCCACCGACGACGCCTTCGCGGCCGCGTTCGACCGGCAGCGGCTCGACGACCTGCTGCTGAAGCGAAAGCGCGAGCTCCGGGCGCTGCTCGAAGCCCACATCGTGGACGGCAGCCGCTCGCTCGCCGCCCTACGCAACGCCGGCAGCGTGACCACGCTCGCCGGCGGCACCCTCACAGTCACACCGAAAGGCGCCATGGCGCGGTTCGACAACCGCGCCACGACCGTGTGTGCCGACTACGACGTCGCCAACGCCAGGATCCACGTCATCGACGGCGTGCTTCGCTAGCAGGCGACTCGCTCAGCGGCGACAATCTCCTCCTCTGCCTGCCCGTCGAGCAGCAGCGGTATCAGCCCGCGCTGCGGCTGGTCCATCGGGACCCAGTAGTCGTGTCGCCCGATGCGGTGGGCCACCTTGAAGCCGTGAGCGACGATCCGGTCGCCCACCGGCCTCCCATCCGGTTGCGGCTCCGACCACTGCTCCTCGCTGAGCACGTAGCCGCACGGCGGGGGATCGAGGATCTGCTCCGGCGTCGGATCCTCATCCGGCGGCGGGCTCTCGCCCGGATGTGGTGCCGGGAAGGCCGGAATGGGATAGGAGCCCCGGAACACGATCCGGCCGGTGTTCGAGGTCTGGAACGCGATCGACTCCTCGATCGCCTGCGCGATTCCCGCCTGATTCGCGAGCTGGTAGTCGAGGAATTGCTGGTACGTGTAGATGGCCGAGTAGCTCTTGCGCCGGCGGTTGTTCGACGCGTTGCCCTCGTTCGGCCGCGTCGTCCCGCCATTGCTGCGCGCCTCCAGCAACGAGCCGACCACGCTCTTCAGGCCCATCGTGTTGCGAAGAATCGTCTCCTGGCTGAGCCCGACCGCGCCGCCGCCCTGGCAGCCGTACGGGCAGTACCACCAGCCGTCGGCAGAGCCTTGCTCGTACAGCCAGTCCTCGATCATGCTCTTCGACTCGTCGTGGATCGACTGTGCCACGTTCAGGTGCCGCGGCGGAAGCACAGGCAGGTCGCCGGCCGAGTTGTTTCCGAACTCATGCCCGTCGAAGGCCGCCTCCGGCTTGTAGTCGCGCATCATTTCGACGAAGGCGAACGTCTCGGGCTGACGGATCAGCGAATAGTCGCGGTTCAGGTCCTGGCCGGTGGAGTTGCCTCGCGTGTTGGCGGCGCGACCGTCGCCGTTGATCGTCGGGACGATCAGCACGGTCGTGTGCGCCAGGATGTCGAGTGTGCGCGGGTCGTCGGCAAACGCCAGCTCGCGGGCCATGATCAGACACGCCTCGCGGGACGACGGCTCGTTGCCGTGGACGTTGCAATTGATCAGCGCGGCAGTCGAGCCGGCGACCGCCCTCACGTTGCGGGGCGGGGTCGGGTAGCCGATGATGAACATGTTGATCGGCCGGCCTAGGACCGTGCGGCCGATCTCCACGACCCGCACCCGGTCACTGGCTGCGTCGAGCGCGGCCGTGTAGGCGTACTCCTCTACGTCGGGGGTGTACTGCACCGCCTGGGTCTGCTCCCAGTGCGTGCGCAGGCTCTCCCCGGGCTCGTTCGGGTCCCCCCACGGCGGTAGCGTCGTGGCGAACACCGGGTCCGAGAACGGGTGCGTAATCGCGCCGCTGCGCGCGCGGACCCGCCACCGGAAGCGATCACCGGGATTGAAGCCGGCATCCGCAAAGGTCGGAGACGCGGGCGTGACCGTGCGGTTCGCCCGCCAGAGGCCTACGAGCACCGCCGGGCCGGTCGGGACGTTGTCCGCGTCGACAGGGGTCCGCTCGATCTGGTAGTCGGTCGCGCCCGCCACCGAGTCCCAGCTGAGCGTGGCGAAGCCGTCCGCCTGCTCGACAGCCAGGTCGGTGACCTGAGCGACCTCCTGGGCGAGCGCGGCTCCTGTGAGCAGAAACGAAGCCATCAGCCCCGAGGCCAGCATGGCCACCAAACGCAGTCTTCCAGTCATGATTCCTCCCCCGCCGCGTTGACAGCGTCGTCGATCTTAACGCCTCGCCAAGAAAATGGAGGGAGCCCCGGGTGACCAGGGCTCCCTCCCAGTAGCGCTAGTGCGAGAAGACCTGCAGCTCGGCTGCGCGAACGCGTGTCGCTTGCAGGTTGAAGCCGGGCAGGGTGGTCTCGTCGCAGTCGGTCGAGTTGGCCGGATCGTCGTCCTGGTCGCCCTGGTACGCCGGTCCGCCGGTGCACTGGTTCGTCACGACCGTGAGCCGGACGTGAGTCGCCTTCGTCTGCGGGACGTCGAACGACCGCATGATCAGCTCGGGTGCACGTGGTCGCGGCACCCCGGACGGGAACGCGTCCGTCTGGCTCGTGAAGATCAGCCTGAACTGCGAGCTCTGGGAGCAGTCCACGGCACCCTTCGCCTCGCAGGTCCAGATCTGGAACTGCCGGAGGGCTGAGAAGCGGTTCTGGCCGCCCGGGTCGTTCGCGTCGGCGGTGTTGACGCGAAGCATCGCGCTCACCTGGACGCGTCGCACCTGGTGCGTCGCCTGCGACGGGTCGAGGCGGACGGTGACCTGCTTGCCGGCCACCGGCCCGCTGAGCGAAGCCCAGTTCGTGACCTCGGTGTCGTCGATCAGCTTGTCGAGGTTGACTCCGTCGCCCGAAGCCGTCGCCCCGCTCGCGCTCGAGGCGAGGTTGCGGGACATGTTGACCGGCATGTCGCGCACCTGCCCCGGGTTGAACGAGAAGCTGAACCGCTGCGACCCGAAGCCGTTCCCTCGCGCGACGAACTCGTACGTGCCGGGGACGATCGCGAAGGTGTCCGCGAGCGGTGTGGCCGGGTCGGTATCCGCGATCGGCGTGGCCGCGGCTTCGTAGCGGCCGACGAAGAGCTGCACGGGATGCCCGTCCGCCTCGCCGACGGCCTTGAAGGTCACTGTCGCGTTGTCGGCGTGGTCCGACTCGAAGCTCGGCGTCGGGTTGAAATCGGCCGAGCCGGCGCTCGACGCGCCCGTCCCCAGCCCCCGCCGCGCGAACGCGTTCCAGAGGAGCGCCTGGTTCGCGCCCCCAAAACGGATCATGTCGGCCGCGAGCATCGCGTCACGCGCGTCGACCATGCTCACAGATCCGCTGGCCATCAGCAGCCAGGCGTCGAACACGAGTTGCGCCCAGCGCCGGTTCCCCGGGCACTGGGTGACCGGCAAGTCGCCAGCGAAGCACGCCTGCTGAAGCTCGGCATCCCCGTACGGGAACGAGTCGTTGTACGCCTCGATCAGTGCCTGGCGGATGTCGTAGTTCGTCGCCGACCAGATCTCGCCGTCAGCGTGCACCTGCGTACGCTGCGTGCAGGTGCCGCCCTGGTTACAGGCGAAGTCGTAGCCCACGTCCGAGTAGTTGAGCGGGCTCGCGTTCATGCCGTAGTTGCGGATGCCTGCGACCTTGTCGCCGGTGACGTATGGGCCGACGGCGAACGGGTTCTCGTCGGAAACCGGGACGAGCCCCTGCGAGTTGAGGAACTCGGCCGCAGCCTGATCCGACCAGCTCTCGCCCATCGCGCCGGCCTGATTCCCCGAGAGACCGGCGTTCGGCCCGGCGACCATGCGGTTCGAGATCATGTGCGTGTACTCGTGTGCGATCACAGACATGTCGTAGTCGCCGTCGACGCATGGTCCGTAGAAGCTCGCCGGAATCGGCTGCCAGAGGAACATGTTCGTCACCGGCACGATGCCGTCTGGCCCTGAGAACTGGTTCGCGTTGTCGCGCGACGCGAACACTGGTGGCCCGCCGACGATGCCGCCGGCCTGAGCGTTCCCGTGCTCCGGGTCGTTCCCCAACCCACCCCGGCCGAAGTTGTCCACCTGCGCGTTCCAGGTCGTCTCCGTGAAGCCGAGGTGGTACGACCAGTCGTGCATGCGGTTGTGCATCGCGTGCAAGTTTGCGCGCGCCGCATCGATGTCGTTCAACTGCGTCGACGTGAACGCGGCCGGGTTGCAGCGACCCTCGTACCACTGGTTCGTCCACGGGTACACGTAGTCGCGGGTGGCCGAAAACGAGTGGTTGACACCCTGCTGGTTGCCGACGTTCGAATTCCACTTCTCCGTCGCCCGTGCGTTGTTGCCGCGGGTCATCAACGTCGAAGTGCCCGTCGCCGGGTTTACGTCCCACGGAAGAGGCGACGCGCTGTTTGCGATCACCTTTTCGCACCCCGGCACGGAGGGAGTGATGCTCCAGCACCAGAGCTCCCGGGTGTCGCTCGTCGAGTAGTCGAGTGGCGGATTGGCGGGGAACACCTTCCACGCCGGGTTGTCGGAAGCGTGGTCCACGATGCCGTCGCGCACGAGCAGCGACCCGTTTTCAGCGTCGATGTAGCTCATGGCGCCGAGTGGGTCCGAGGCCACGACGTCCATGATCAGAACCTCGTAGGCTCGCCGAACGCCGTCCGTCGGCGTCGGCACCCCGACGAGGCGAGCACGCGCCGGGTCGGTGTACCCGTCGACGTTCATCGTGATCCAGCCGTTCTCCCTGCGGATTTTCGAGATCGCGCCGGCCGGCTGTCCCGCGGCCTGGGCCGCGGCGCGTACGGCGTCCTCCGGCGAGAGTACGACCGAGTTGCTCAGCCTCGTGTCCGTCGTCAAGGACGACGACAGGGAGGCGACCTTCCCGTCGACGACGCCCACGGTTACGAGACCATCGCGACCGGCTTCGAGGCCGCCGTACGTCTGCCGAAAGAGCACGGCGCTCCCGTTGCCGATCGACGGCGCGTTGACGAGCTCGAGCTGGGCGAGCTCATCCGTGCTCAACCCGAGCAGTCCGCGGTTGTCGCTCAGGTACTCCCGCGCGGCAACGACGTCGTTGGCGGGCAGGCCCGCGGCTAGGTACGTGCCTGAGTTGGAAAGGGCACCGGGCGCGCCGAACTTGTTGAACCGCGCCTCGGAACCGGCCTTCACGAGAGCCCGCTGTGTCGCGCTCGGGGCGGTGCGCCCCGTGCGGTTGTCGACATCCTGGAGCGTGCCCCCCTCGCCTTGAATGTTTGGTGGCCCGGCTGTGCTCCCCCCGGGCGTCGCAAATGAGCCGGTCGCTGTCGCGAGGACGACGGCGACCAGCCCGACGGCCGGCAGCAGCCACCGGCCACGGTCCGTGCGAAAACGCACGTGCATGGCGATCCTCCTTCTCCCTTGTTTCTCCCCTCTGGGCTGTTCTGGCGGGGGCGAGTATCAACCCGCCGACGCCTCCGGTCAAGCGTGTGCGGCGCTATTCGCGGCTGGAAGCCGCCCAGAGATTGATGTCGCTCTCCGTGGCAAAGCGGTCGATTTCCGCCAGTTCGTCGTCGGTGAAGTCGAGACGGTCGAGGGCGGCGACGTTCGCCTCGAGCTGGGCGACGCTGCTCGCTCCGATCAGCGCCGAGGTCACGCGGGGATCGCGCAGCGTCCACGCGAGCGCCAACTGGGCCAGAGTCTGACCCCGGGCCACTGCAATCTCGTTCAACGCACGAATCTTCTCGAGCGCCTCGTCTGTGATCAGCTCCGGCGAGAGCGTGCCGTGGCGCGTCGCCCGGGACCCCTCGGGGATCCCGTCGATGTACCTGTCGGTGAGCATCCCCTGGGCGAGCGGCGAGAAGACGATGCAGCCGATGCCCAGCTCCCCGAGCATCTCCAGGAGCCCCTCCTCGATCCAGCGGTTCAGCATCGAGTAAGACGGCTGGTGGATGACGAACGGCGTGCCGAGCTCGCGCAGGATCGCGTAGGCCTCGGCCGTCTTCGCCGCCGAATAGGAGGAGATGCCGACGTAGAGCGCCTTCCCCTGCCGGACGGCGGTGTCGAGCGCGCCCATCGTCTCCTCGAGCGGCGTCTCCGGATCGAAACGGTGGGAGTAGAAGATGTCGACGTAGTCGAGCCCCATGCGGCCCAGGCTCTGATCGAGGCTCGCGAGCAGGTACTTGCGGGAGCCCCACTCGCCGTACGGCCCCGGCCACATGTCGTAGCCCGCTTTCGTGGAGATCACCAGCTCGTCGCGAAAGGGCGCCAGGTCGTCCTCGAGGATCTGCCCGAAGTTCTCTTCCGCGGACCCGTATGGAGGCCCATAGTTGTTGGCGAGATCGAAGTGCGTCACCCCGAGGTCGAAGGCGCGGCGAATGATTGCCCGGCCGATCTCGAGGGGTCGATCGTCGTTTCCGAAGTTCTGCCAGAGCCCTAGCGAGATCGCCGGCAGTTGCAAACCGCTGCGGCCGCTGCGCCGGTAGGTCATGCGCTCGTAGCGGTCGTTGGCAGGCTCGTAGGTCATGCCGCTGCACCGTAGAGCGCTTCGATCGTTCGTGCCTGGCCGACGGCGTCGTGCCGCCCGAGCAGCGGGGGCGTCTCGCCGCGAATCGCGGCGCTCACGTTCTCGAGCTCGAGCTGGTACGAGTCGCCGGGCTCGACCGCAACGTGCTCGACGTCGTCGCCACGACGGAGCTCGATCCCTGGGGAGCGGACCTGGAAGGGAGTGGCGACGAAGAGGCTTCCCTCCTCGCCGACCACCTCGAGCTCGGACCGGCGCGGCAGAACGAAGCCGCAGTCGAAGTGCGTGACGACGCCGTTTGCATGCGACAACGTCCCGGCAAAGACCACGTCGACGCCGGTCGGCCCCAGGACCTGCTCCGCATTCACGTGCTCGGGCTCGCCCGCGAGGAGCCGGATCGCGTTCACGCAGTAGCAGCCGACGTCCATCATCGCGCCGCCGTCGAGCTCCGGGTCGAAGCGGGTGTCGTCCCCGCCGCGCTCGGCCGTGAGCGGAAAACTGAAGGCGGCGCGGACGACCCGGAGCTGTCCGATCGCCTGCTCGGCGACCAGCTCGGCGAGCTTCGCGGTCTGGGGGTGGTGCCGGTACATGAACGCTTCGGAGAGCACGAGGCCCAGCGACTCGGCTAGGTCGAAAGCCCGCTCGACGTCCTCTGCCCGTCTCGAGAACGGCTTCTCGCAGAGCACGTGCTTCCCCGCCTCCAGCGCTCGCAGCGTCCAGGGAATGTGCAACGCATTCGGAAGCGAGATGTAGACCGCCTCGATGTCGGGATCCTCGAGCAGCGCCTCGTAGCTTCCGTGCGCGCGCTCTAGCCCGTGCTCCCGCGCGTACGCCTCTGCCCGCTCGCTGTCGCGGCTCGCGACTGCGGTCACCTCCGCGAGGTCAGACGCTCGGGCCGCCGCGAGGATCGGAAGGTTGATATTGGCGGTGGACAGGAGCCCCCAGCTGACGCTCATTCGCCGGCCGTTGCCTACGCGTAGACCGGGGCGAGATCCACGTAGATGCGGTAGTCGTCGATCAGGTCACTGCCGCGCCGATAGATCGTGACGGCGGGCACCGTGACCTGGCGGTCGTCCATCCGCGTGTAGGTGGCCTCGAATTGAACGATCGTCGTGTCGTCGACGTCCCATTCCCCGACGACGTGATGGCTGATCCCCTTGATCGTGCCGAAGAACCCGGCGATCGCCTCTTCGATCGCGTCGCGGCCCACGACCTCGTCGGCATTGGCGTAGCGCAGCACGCAGTCCTCGGCCATATACGAGGCAAACCCCTTCGCGTCCATGCGGTCGACGTCGGCAAGCAGGTCGGTGGTAATCGTGGTGCTCATTCGTCTCCTCCTCGTTGGAGAGGATCAGGCTAGCGCCGGCCCACACGAATCGCTCTAAGGAAAGGGCGCCGAGAGGCGCCCTTTCCTGTTCGATATCCGTGGTTGGTCTAGCGCCGGCCCACTCGCAGGTTGACCCTGAAGCCGACCCGCCGGACGGAGCCTCCGCGTGGGCTCTGGCCCACGACTCGGCCGACGCGCCGGGAGCGCACCCGGACGACTCGACCGACCCGGCAGCGCCGCGCCCGGATCCTCGCCTTGGCCGTTGCCAGCCGCAGGCCGATCACGTTCGGCACCCGACAGCGGGCCGGCGGTGGGGCCGGAGGCGGCGGCGGAGGCGGCGGCGGAGGCGGCGGAGGTGGTGGCGGCGGTGGCGGCGGCGGCGGCGGCGGTGGTGGCGGCGGCGGCGGCGGCGGCGGTGGCGGTGGCGGCGGCGGTGGCGGCGGAGGTGGAGGTGGAGGTGGTGGCGGCGGCGGTGGCGGGGTAGTGGTGATGGTCAGATCCCAGCTTCCGAGGCTGCCCCCGTCGTTGATCTCGTCGTCGACGACGTACAGGCTCCACGTGCCGTTGGGATTCGTCCCGTTGAACACCGCCAGGTTGACGTTCCCGCTCGGCGCCGGCGCTGGAGCGGGGAACGTGTCGGTCCCCGGCCCCACATAGTTGGCCGGCCGGTAAGAGCCCGAGGCTAGCGGCGTCTCGTTGGGAAGCGCCTCTGCAGCAGCGTCGTCCAGCACCAGGTCGATGTCGACCGCGTCCGTCTGTCCACCGGCATCAGACATGAGGAACGCGTTTTGGCCGCCAGGCCCGACCAGCAGGACGTCGATGTCGTCCGGCCACGTATGGCTGAGGCCGTTCAGCTCCAGATTGACGTCCGTGACCGAGCTCCCGAGGCCGGAGATGACGCAGTTCGACGGATACGGCGTCGCCGGGCCCGGGCCAATCGGGATCACGACCCCAGGACCACACCCCGGAGGCGGCGGAGGCGGCGGAGGAGGCGGAGGCGGCGGAGGAGGCGGCGGAGGCGGAGGCGGCGGCGGAGGCGGAGGCGGAGGCGGAGGTGGCGGGGGTGGAGGCGGCGGGGGTGGTGGGGGTGGAGGACCAGTCGTGATGACCAGGCTCCAGCCCCTGAGATAGCCACCGTCAGCAGCCGCGTCGTCGTACACGTACAGGTTCCAAACCCCGTTCGGGTTCGTGCCGTCGAAGACCGAGAGGGCGCTGCCGCCGCTCGGAGCCGGCGCCGGAGCGGGCCAGGTGTCTGCCGGCGTGTAGTTGCCCGGCTGGTAGGCCCCGGTGGTGATCTGCGTCGCATCCGGAATCGGCGCGCCGGCCTCGTCGTCGAGCGTGAGGTCGACGTCATTGATGTCGAACAGGCCGCCGGCGTCCGACGTGACGATCGCGTTCTGCCCCTGCGGACCGACGAGCAGCAGGTCGAGGTCATCCGGGAACGTGTGGTAGACGCCGTCGAGCACGAGGTTCACGTCCGTGATCGAGGCGCCTAGCCCCGAAATCGTGCAGTTCGACGGATAGGGCGACGACGTTGACGCGGTGGCCGGGTTGATGTGCATCTCCGGGCCACAGCTCGGCGGAGGCGCGGGACCGGTCGTGATCGTCAGGTCCCAGCTCCCGATACTGCCGCCGTTGCTCGCCAGGTCGTCGTAGACGTAGAGGCTCCACGTCCCATTCGGGCTCGTGCCGTCGAAGACCGAGAGCGGGTGGATTCCGTTCGGTGACGGCGCAGGCGCCGGGAACGTGTCGACCGTGCCGTAGTTGAACGGCTGGAAGCTGCCCGAGACGAGCTGAGTGCTGTCGGGCAGCGGCGCGCCGGCCTCGTCGTCGAGGGTGAGGTCGACGTCGACCGCGTCACCGGTGCCACCGACGTCCGACAGCGGGGTGATGCGCTGGCCCTGCGGGCCTACGAGCAGGATGTCGATGTCGTCCGGGTTGAGGTGGCTGACATCGTTGAGAACGAGGTTCACGTCCGTGATCCGCTCTCCCGCTGGTAGCCCACTGATCGCGCACGTCGACGGGTAGGGGTAGCCGCCCCTGGACCATCCGGAATCGTGACTCCGGCGCCGGCGCAGCCCGGTGGCGGTGGCGGTGGCGGCGGAGGTGGCGGAGGTGGCGGAGGCGGAGGTGGCGGCGGAGGCGGAGGTGGTGGCGGCGGGGTGGTGGAGGTGGTGGCGGCGGCGGAGGAGGTGGCGGCGGTGGCCCAATCGCGCCGGGCTCCGCGACCGTCCAATCGGAGAACTCCGTCACGCCGGTGATCGTCGCCTGATTGGCGACGGCGTCCACCGTCCCGCCCGGCTGCGTGAACACCCCGTCGTACTTGAAGATGACGAAGTTGCTCTCGTTCGCCGTCCCAGGGATGTCCGCGGTCAGATAGTTGAACGTCAGGTCGGCCGTGACACCGCGGCGGTCAGATTCCAGTACCGCTGCAGCGCCAGCGAGGGGTCGGTGAAGTTGGGGTGGGCTCCCTGGATCGCCTTGGCGGTGACGGTCGCCGGGAATGCCCCTGCTGTGACGTTGAACAGGACCGGCGAGTAACCGCTCGCCGTTCCGACCTCGAAGGTCTTGCTGGCAACCGCCGCATATGTCTTGCGGAAATTGCCGTCGACGAAGCCATTCGTGCGAGTCACCGTCGCCGTCCCTGAGCTGAGGCTGAGTGTGTTGGCCCCGGTGATGAGCCTGCCGTTCGTCAGGACGAGAGCCGCGGCTGCCGAGTTCAGCGTCAGGTCGCCACCCGCGATGGTCACGCCGTTCGGGTTGTCGATGAGGTTGATGCTGGTCAGCTGCCGCGTCGGGTTGACCTCGACTCCGGTCGTTCGCGGCGTGGTCTCGAAGGCGTAGAGCAGGATCTGACCGCCCGTGCCCTGGTTGTGCACCGGGCTGACGTCGAACGAGCCGCCCGGCGTCAAGAGACCTGTCGATCCGATCTGGACGACGGTCGTTGACGCGCCGCCGTTGCCGAGCGTGATCTGGTTGCTGTTGACGAACCCGCCCGTGAACAGGTTGACGCGATTGGTGACGATCGGTGCGTTGAGCGTGATCGGGGAGAGGCTGTTGCTGCTGACGCCGACGCCTCCGAACGGCGCGACGGCTGTGCCGAAGACACCGGAGCCGCTGTAGGTCATCGGACCGACAGCAGTGAAGTCGTATCGCGCAGAAGTGGCGCCCGTGAAATCGATCACGCCGTCGTTCATCAGGGTCGAGCCCCGCAGGTTCACGGTGGCGTTGTTCACCCGCATCGTCTGCGTGGCGTTGACGATCGTGCTCGGCATCCGGCCCGACACGTTGTAGATGCTGCTGGCGGGCGCACCCATAGCTCCGATGACGACCGTGCCGCCCGTAACGTTCGAGTTGCTGTCGGCGTGTTGTTCCGGTAGTCGACCTTGGTCGCACCGCGTGCTGGGATTGATGACATTGATCGTGCCACCGCTCATGTTGAAAGCGCCGGCGGTGCTGGTGCTGAAGAGCTCGAACGTGCCGAATGCAGACACGTTGTTCCCGACCACGCCGACGTTCAGCGTGCCGGCTGACTGCGTGTAGGTGACGGCGCTCTGCGGGTCGAACGCGCCCGAGACATTGATGGCGCCGCCCTCGATCGTGAAGACCGCGCCCGTGCCGCCGCGCATCTGGTCACCGGCGCCGATGCCGATGTTGTAGGTGCCCTGCGTGACCCTGAAGAGGCCGTTGTTCGACGTGGTACTGCCTGAGGCAGTCGCGGCCACGGTGTAATTGGCGTTGTTGAGCCAGATACCGCCGGTCGTAGGGATCGTGTAGGTAGCGGCGGTGTTGAACGTCCTGTTGGTCATCGAGAACGAGCCGGAGATCTTGAATGTGCCGTTGGTCAAGGTCAGATAGCCGCCCGGCCCGTCGGTGTTGCCCCCATGCACCGTGAAGTTGGAGGCGTTCAGCTCGAGGACGTTGGCGCTGGACGTGCCCTTGTTGATGGTGATGGCGCGAACGTCTGTGGTCGCGCCCGTCCCACCGAAGGTGTTGCTCGCTGCGCCCGTGAACGTGATGCCTGCGCCGGCCAAGCCGCCGGCGGTGCTGAAGTCGAGCGTGCCGTTGTTCGTCAGGTTGCCGCCGACCGAGAGCACATGCGTTGCCACCGTGCCGGTCGCGGCAGTCTGGAAGGTGCCGCCGCTAGTCGATCGTGACGTTGATGCCCGAGGTCAGCGTTCGTGCGGTCGCGTCTTCGTACTGCAGCACGCCACCGCTGTCGACAGTCACGCTGTAAGCGGCGGCCGCCGCGTCGATCGTGACCGTGCAGCCGCTGGTGATCAGTGACGTTGTCACTAGCGCTCGGGACCACGCCGCCCACCCACGTGGCAGGTGAGCTCCAGTTGCCGCCAGCCCCTGCGCAGGAGATCGCACCGGTTGCGTTGTGTCGCCTGGCTCCCGCTCAACGCCGAGCTGATTGCACCCTCGGTACCGCAAAGACCCGGAAGTGGTAGGTGGTGCTCGGAGTCAGGCCGCTGATCGCCAGCGAAGTCGCGTCCGCAGCGGTCTGCGCGACGAATGAGTAATTCGTGCCGTCCGTGGACTGGTAGATCGCATAGCCGACCTCGTTGCTGGCGTTGTCGATCCAGTTCAGCGTCATCGAGATCGCCGTCACGTTCGTGAACGTCAGGTTCGTGGGGGCGGCCGGAGCGTTCGGCGTGAAGAGGTAGGCAGTGCCGCGCCGGATGGCGTCCAGCTGCGCGTTGTTGGCCGTCGTGTAGGAAACCGAGGGGCCGGCCGTCGTGACGCTGGCGAAGTTGGTCGCCGCGCCGGATTGCAGGCCGACCGAGTATCCGAGCGTCGGCAGCGGCAGCCGCCGGGAAGAGCCCCGTACACGAACTCGATCACGCCTGGCGAGGTGGCGTGGCTTGACTCGTACAGCCAGGCCTGGAACGTTCCGTTGCCCACGGCGCCGACACAGGACGTGTTCCTCGTGATCTTCATGTTCAGCCACTCGATGACGAGCTTGCGATTCGGTGCAGTGCCGACGACCTTGTAGTGCACCTTGCCGTCGCTCCGGTGCAGAGGTCGTCGTAGTACGGCGCGATCTTCGGCGCGTTGAGGGTGCTCGCGAAGCCCGCAGCGTTGTTCATGAAGCTCGTCCGAGACGACTGTCGGGCCAAGCCTCATCAGACCGTTGGCATTCACCGAGAACTGGGTGGCGCGAACACCGTCGTACCAGTAGTCGAAGCCGATGTTCGTCAACGCGGAGGCGGTGTCGTCCTGGCTGGCGGCTACGAGCTGGGTCGTGCCGCTGCTCATGTCCTCGAGCGCCACACCGGCCGCCGAAGTGAACGGGTAGCGTGCCTGCGCCGATTAGGTCGGGGGCCGCAGCGCGATTCGGCGCCGAGGAGGAGGGTTTGCTCTTGTCCGCCTAGGAGACGCTGCAGAGCGCTCGAAATCGGACGCTCGGCGGCGCCGGATTTCCCAGCAACGCTTGCTGATCGGTCATTCGCCTTGGACGGCGATGACGGCGACCGCATCCGAGCCGCCCCGGGTATCGGCCTTCTGACCGCGCGCAGCCGGCGCCGAGCCGATGAGGCTCAGCGCAAGGCCAGCGCGAGAAGCGAAACGAAGACAAAAAGAAGGCCGCGCTGTCGCGTCGGCCGAGAAAGAAAACGTATGGACTTCAAGAGGGTCCCTCCCCAGTAGATTCCCCCCGAGGAAAATCTGCAAGACGTTCTTATCGCTTCTCGATAGCTTTTTCAAGATTTGCGGCCCGGGTCACCCTCAACGGCGAGATAGGCTCGCGTCGTGATCGAACGCGTCTGCGTCGTCGGCGCCGGCGTGATCGGCAGCCTCTTCGCCGGGCACCTGGCCAGGGTCGCGGACGTGTCCTGCCTCGTGCGCCGTGACGACCACGCGCGGGCGCTGAACGAGACCGGGCTGCGGGTCTCCGGGCGGCACGAGTTCGTCGGTCGCGTTGCGGCCGCGACCGATCCAGCCGAGCTCGAAGAGCCAGATCTCGTCCTCGTCTGCACCAAGGCGACGGGCCTCGAGGGAGCTGCTGCCGCGCTGGCCGGGCACTTCCCGGGCGCAACCGTCATGACCACCCAGAACGGGCTCGGCGCCGAGGAGATCCTGCGCGCCCGCGGCGAGTGGCCCATCGTCTCCGCCGTCACGTTCATGAGCGGGACGAAGCACTCCGACACGCACGTCGAGTACATCCTCGACACGGAGACCTGGCTCGGGCCGTACGAGGACACGCCCTACGAAACGGTCGAGGAGATCGCCGGCCTCCTCGCCCGGGCCGAGCTCGAGGTGCAAGCGCTCCCTGACCTCCGCCCCGCGCAGTGGTCGAAGCTGATCTTCAACGCAACGGTGAACGGGGTCGCGGCGCTGACCGGTCTCCCCCACGACTTCCACTTCGCCGATCCCGAGCATCTGGGCGGGCTCGTCGAGGAGCTCATGGCCGAGGGCAAGCGCGTTGCCGCGGCAGCCGGCGTCGAGCTGCGCGACGATCCGTGGGAGATGAACGTCCTCGCGACCCAGCGCGGCAGCGCGCACTTCCCCTCGATGCTGGAGGACGTGGAGGCTGGCCGACCGACCGAGGTCGAGCTGATCAACGGAGCACTCGTCAGGGAGGCCGAGCGCGCAGGGGTCGGCGCGCCGCTGCAAACTGCGCTCTACGCACTGATCCGGGGCCGGGAGGCCTCCTACTCGTGAAGGTCTGCATCGTCGGCTGCGGTGCCGTAGGCGGCCTTTTCGCCGCCAACCTCGCGCAGCTCGACGACGTCGAGGTCTGGGCCTACGACCTGGACGCCGACCACGTTGCGGCCATCAACGACAGCGGCCTGCGCCTGTCGGGCGCCGGCGAGGTCGTCGGCCGGGTGCGGGCAACGACCGATGCGGGCGAGCTACCGGAGTGCGATTTCGGGCTCGTGGCGACGAAGTCGATGCACACCGCGTCCGCAGTCGGGGACGCCTCCCCCGCGCTCGAACACGCCTCCGTGGCCTCCGTCCAGAACGGCGTCGGGAACGAAGAGGCGATCGCAGAGCGCCTGGGAAAGGTCATCCGAGGCACGACGTTCCCGGCAGGTCGGGTCGTCGAGCCCGGCCACGTGCAGTGGGACGTGAAGGGCGACACGACGCTCGGGCCCTTCGAGCCGAGCCCTGCCCCGGCGGGGGAAATCGAGCGCCTCGCCGATGCCTGCACGCGCGCAGGCATGCCGACGCAGGCGGTGGCCGACGCACGCGGCCCCCAGTGGCGGAAGCTGATCTTCAACGCATCCACGAACCCGATCGGCGCGCTCACGCACCTCAGCCACGGACGGGTCTGCGAGCGCGATGATCTCCGGCGGCTCGTGACGGGCCTCGTCGACGAGGGCAAGGCGGTCGCCGCCGCGATGGGCATCGAGCTGGACGCCGACCCCGAGGAGCTGATCGACCACGCCGCGAAACCCGAGGTCGCGTACGACCACAAGGCGTCGATGCTGCAGGACGTGGAGGCCCGGCGGCAGACGGAGATCGACTACCTGAACGGCGGCATCGTCCGCTTCGGCCAAGAGCACGGAGTGCCAACGCCGCTCAACGCTGCGATCACGGCGCTGATCCACGGCCTGGAGGCCTCGTGGGCGAGGTAGACCGCCGCTACGGCCTCGTGCGCGATGCGCTCGCGGAGCACGATCTGGACGCGCTCGTCGTCGCAGGCAGCGAGTACTCCGGCTTCGAGGGCGCCGTCCGCTACCTGTCCGGGTTCCTGATCGTTCACCGCTACGCGTACGTGCTGCTGCCCCGGGAAGGCGACCCGACGATCGTCTTCCCTGCCGAAGCCCGCTACGTCGGCGAGCACGGCGACTCGTGGATCGAGGACCAGGTCTTCGTCGACCAGCCGGGCGCCTGGCTTGCCACCAAGCTGGCCGGCAAGCGCGTGGGCGTCTACGGCGGCGACTACGTCATGCAGGTGCGCGACTTCGCAGCGCTGCAAGGAAAAGTCGGCCTCGTCCCGTTCGACGAGCAATTCGATCTCGCCCGTGCCGTGAAGAGCGACAGCCGAGCTCGAGTCCGTCCGCGACAGCGTTCGCATCAACACCGAGGGCTTCCACGCGTTCCGCGAGGCCTACGCGCCGGGCAGGACCGCCGCCGAGGTGCTCGCGCCGGCCGAGAAGCTCTTCGTGGAGGAGGGCTGCGGCCGGTTGACGATGAACATGGTGCTCGTCGGCGCCGAGTTCGCGATCGCCCGCAAGGAGACGGTGCTCGGAGAGTTCTGCGTGCCGTCGCTGGAGATCGCCGGGCCGGGAGGCCATTGGGTCGAGATCTCGCGTGCCCTCGGTACACCTTCCGCCGAAGTCGCGCGCATGTACGAGGCCTACGAGGAGTACTTCGAAGCAGCGAAGACGGCTCTGCGACCAGGCGCGGCCGCGCACGACGTCCACCGCGCGGTCTCGAAGGGCTTCACCGAGCGTGGCTATCACCTTGGCCACGTAACGGGCCACTCGATCGGGATGACGATGATCGAGCACCCGAAGATCGGCGAGGGCATCGCGACCGAGATCGCCGAGAACATGGTCTTCTCGATGCACCCGCATGCGATCTCCGAGGACGGGCGCGAGTGCCTTTACATGCAGGACACCTGGCTGGTCACGGCCGGCGGCGGAGAGCCGCTCACGGACCTGCCGATGCAGATCTTTTCTTAGGCCCCTCTCAGGTTCGACTGCGACCATCTGCGGGGTGCCGCACCGCGCCCTGGCCGCCGTGATCGTCGCCGCCGCCGCTCTGCTTCTCGGAGCCGAGTCTGCGAGCGGGGCGTTGGTCACGCGGCTCGACCGGGCCGGGCGCCCGATGACGTTCGACGTTCGCGCGCGCGGCGTGAACGTCAACTGGTACGCCGGGCGCCTGCGCGGATCGATCCACGGCGACGAGATCTCAGACGTCGTCGTCCGCATCGTCCCTCCCCGCCTCGTCGCGCGGCTCTGCGGGGGCGGCGGCAGTTGTTACTCGTCTCGGCGCGGCGAGGACCTGCTGACCGTTCCCGCCGGCCGCTCGACCGAGGTCGCGCATTACCTCCTGCACGAGTACGCGCACCACCTCGAGCTCCAGCGCGGCCGCTGGCGCGACTGGGAGCCGTGGATGGAGCAATGGTGGGCCGCCCGCCGCATCGACGCGCTGCTCGCGCAAGGCAAGGTCTCGGAGGACTACGACCTCGGCTGGGAGCGCTCGATCAGCGAGATCTTCGCCGAGGACTACGTCCAGCTGCACATGCGCTCGCGGTACGGGATCCGCTGGCTCCGCGCGCCGGGCCCAGGCATCAAGGCCGCGCTCCGCAGCGACCTGCGCAACCGCTAGCGTCCTCTTTCGTGGAGGGAACGGCCGCCCAAGAGGAGCGCGTCACTCCGCTCGAGCTTTTCTTCGACCTCGTCTTCGTCTTCGCGATCACGCAGGTCACGAGCCTGCTCTCCGACGACCCGACCTGGGGCGGGGTCCTGCGCGGGATGCTCATCCTGGGCGCGCTCTGGTGGGCCTGGGCCGCGTACGCCTGGCTGACGAACACGCTGAACCCGGAGGAGGGCGCTGTGCGGTTGGCCGTGTTCGCGGCCATGGGGGCGATGTTGGTTACCGCCCTCGCCGTGCCCGAAGCCTTCGACGACCACGGCGTCCTGTTCGGAGTGGCCTACCTGTTCGTGCGAGCGATGCACATCGGGCTCTACGCCCTTGCCGCGAAGGGCGACCACGACCTCCTCGGCGCAGTCCTGCGCATGACGCCGTCCTCTCTGATCAGCGGTGTCTTGCTCGTGCTAGCGGGCTTCACCGATGGCGACGTGCGAATTGCGTTGTGGGTGATAGCGCTCGCGATCGACTATCTCGGAGTGCTCGTCGGCCGGGGGACCGGCTGGCGCGTCCACCCCCGGCATTTCGCCGAGCGGCACGGGTTGATCGTGATCATCGCCATCGGCGAGTCCATCGTCGCGGTCGGCGTCGGCGCAGCCGGGCTGCCGCTCGACGCCGGCCGCGTCACGGCTGCGTTGCTCGGGGTAGCGGTTGCGGCGGGCCTCTGGTGGACCTACTTCGACTGGGTTTCGATCGTTACCGAACGCATCCTCGGCCGGGTCACAGGAGCCGCTCAGGCCGCGCTCGCCCGTGACATCTACAGCTACCTCCACCTGCCGATGGTGGCAGGCGTCGTCCTCTTCGCACTGGCGATGAAGAAGACGCTCGCGAACTTTGGCGACCCGCTCGACACAGTCCCGGCTGCGGGTCTCTGTGGCGGGCTCGCGCTCTATCTGCTCGCGCACGTGCTGGTCCGCTACCGGACCTCGCTGGTCTTCGGCCGACGAAGCATCGGTCACGGTCGGCCCACGGCCGTGGTCGCCCTGCTCGTTCTCTTCCCGCTTGCGCTCGAGATCCCGGCGCTTGCCTCCCTCGCAGCCGTCACGGCCGTGATCGTCGGCCTCATCGCCTACGAGGCGCTCCGCTACCGGGAGCCCCGGGCGCAGATCCGCTCGGGGGCAGATCCAACCATCGAGCTGATGTCAGCCCGATGAGAATCGGCGTGCTGCACCCAGGCGAGATGGGCTCGGCGATCGGGGAAGCGCTGCGCGCGAACGGCCACGAGGTGTTGTGGGCCTCCGCAGGGAGAAGCGCCGACACAGCGCGGCGCGCTGCCGATTTCCGGGACATCGGCAGCGCCGAGGAGATGACGCGCACTGCCGAGGTGATCATCTCGGTGTGCCCGCCGCACGCAGCACGGGAGGTGGCGCAATCCGTGGACGGCTTCGAGGGCACCTACGTCGACGCGAATGCGATCTCGCCCGCGACCGCGCGCGAGATCGGAGGCCTCGACGGCGGCATCATCGGCCCGCCCCCGCGCGAGGGCTCGACGACCCGGCTCTACCTCTCCGGGCCCGGGGCGCAGCCCGTGGCCGACCTGTTCGCGGGCACCGCCGTCGACGCGCGCGTGCTCGGCGACGAGATCGGCGCCGCCTCCGCGCTCAAGATGACGTTCGCGGCCTGGTCGAAGGGAACGGCCGCGATGCTGCTGGCGATCCGCGAAGTGGCTCGCACCGAGGGCGTGGAGGACGCGCTGCTCGACACCTGGCGGGCCTGGATCCCGGAGTTGTTCGAGGAGTGGGAGCACGCCTCGAGCGCGGCCGGCCGCAAGGGCTGGCGCTGGGTCGGCGAGATGGAGGAGATCGCCGACACGTTCGCAGCCGCCGGCCAGCCCGAGGGCTTTCACCGCGCGGCCGCGGAGGTCTTCCGAGCGCGCGAGAGATAAGGTCGCCCGCGTGGGCGAGGATCTCTCGCAGTACACGCCCTGGCGCATCGCGGGCCGGTACCTCGAGTCGTGCAACTGCGACGCGATTTGCCCCTGCCGCATGGTCGACGGGGTGGAAGGCGGACGCTCGACTCACGGCATCTGCTTCGGCGTCCTCTCCTGGCTGATCGACGAGGGTCGCGCCGGCGACGTCGAGCTGGGAGGGCTCGCGGCGGCGCTCGTCTGCCGCTACGCCGACGACGAGCCCGGATCGCCGTGGTCGATCCTCGTGCACGTGGACGCGCGGGGCGACGAGCGCCAGCGAGAGGCGCTCGCGAGCATCCTGCTCGGCCGGCTGGGCGGCGACGACGTCCTCGGTCTTCCCTGGGTGCGCAAGCCGAACGACCTGATCGGAGTGGAGGCCAGCGCGATCCAGCTCACGATCGGGGCGGAGAGCCACGAGCTGAGGATCGGCAAGAAGGTCGGGCTCCGGGCGATCCGCCCGGTTGAGACCGAGGAGGTCGTCAGGTGCGGTATCCCGGGCTATCACCAGCCGGGGCTCGAGTACGTGGCCGAGGAGCTCACCGTGGACGACGCGCCGTTCGAGTGGGAGCTCGAAGGCAACTGCGCGTTCGCGAGCTCGTTCGCGTATGCCTCTTAGCCTGCGAATCGCCGCGCTCGTCCTCGGCGGCGCGCTCGTCGCCTGGATCGTGACCCTCGAGCGCATGCGCGGGATGGATGCCGGCCCCGGCACCGACCTCGGAGGGCTCGGCTGGTTCCTGGGCGTGTGGGTGACGATGATGGCCGCGATGATGCTGCCCTCCACGGCGCCCATGGCCCTCTTCTTCGGCCATATCTCGAGCGCCAGACGCACCGCGATCTTCCTCGCCGGCTACCTCCTCACCTGGACGGTCTACGGACTGGTGGCTTTCGCGCTCTACCGAGCGATCCGCGCCCTCGACGTGCGCTTCCTGGCCTGGGACGAGCAAGGCCCGCTGATCGCCGGCGCCATGGTCGCGCTTGCCGGCCTCTACCAGCTCACGCCACTCAAGAACAGGTGCCTACGGCACTGCCGTGCGCCGCTCCACTTCGTGCGACGCAGGTGGCGCGACGGGAAAGCCGGCGCGCTCGGGATGGGCGCCGAGCACGGCCTGCTCTGCGTCGGGTGCTGCTCAGGGCTGATGCTGATCCTGTTCGCGCTCGGCGTCATGAGCCTGGTCTGGATGGCGCTGATCGCCGGCCTGATCTTCGCCGAGAAGGTGCTGCCCTTCGGCAGGCGCCTGCCCGCCTTGCTCGCGATCTCCTTCGTCCTGCTCGGCGCGTGGGTCGCCGCGGCGCCCGGCAGCGTTCCCGGCCTCACCCAGCCGGACGAGACTCCGGCGATGCAGATGCAGGGAGGCTAAGCGGGCGTCTCGCCGGCCAGGATCGTCGTCAGCGTCGAGAAGTCGATGTTCCCGCCGGAGACGATGCAGACGATCTTCCCCTCGCCGGCACGGCCCGACAGCGCAGCCGCCGGCGCGAGCGCGCCCGCTCCCTCGGCGATCACTCGCACTCGTTCGGCGAGCAGCCTGATCGCCGCGGCCGTCTCATCCAGCGACACCGTGTAGGCGCCGTCGAGCAGCGGCTCTCCAAGCGCCCACATCTTTGGCAGGAGGGCCCGTGCACCCGCTCCGTCGATGAACGAGTGCTCGTACTCGACCTCCGTCGGCGTCCCTGCCGCCAGCGTCGCGTTCAACGGCGCGGCGGTCTCCTGCTCGACGGCATAGATCTTCGCGCCAGGCCGCTTCGCCTTGATCGCGCTGGCGATGCCGACGGTGAGCCCGCCTCCGCCCCAGGGGATGAGCACCGCGTCCACGTCGGGGAGGTCCTCGAGGATCTCGATGCCGATCGTGCCGTTGCCGGCCATCACGTCCTCGTTCTCGACCGGGTGTAGGAAGAGGCCGTCGACTCCTTCGTACCGCGACTCGACGATCACGTTCCACCAGCGGGCGAACGGCTCCTTGATCACCCGGCCGCCGAGGCGCTCGATCGCGTCCACCTTGGTCTGCGGCGCGTGGTCCGGCGCGATCACGGTGCAGGGCACGCCGAGCTCGCGGGCCGCCCACGCCACGCCCTGGGCCATGTTGCCCGCGCTCGCGGTGACAAGACCCTGCTCGACGTCCTTCGGGTTGGCCCGTCGTGCCGCGTTGTAGGCCCCGCGGATCTTGAAGGAGCCGATCGGCTGCAGGTTCTCCAGCTTGAGGTAGATCTCCGCGCGTGCGTCTGCATGGAGCCGGACGAGCGGCGTGCGGACCGCGGTCCCTGACAGCGTCTCCTGGGCGGAGCGGATCGCGTTGAACTCGATCAGAACTGGACCTCCGTGCCAGTGCCGGTCTCCTGCGCCTTGCGGACGACGTACTCGGCTGCTGCGAGGTCTTCCACCGCGAGGCCGAGCGAACGGAAGACCGTCAGCTCGTCGGGAGCAGACCGGCCGGGTCTGGCGCCGATCAGCACCTCGCCGATCTCGCCCTTGATGTGGTCGGGGCCGATCGCCCCGGAGTCGAGCGCGTCGCGGTAGTCGAAGGCCTCGTTCTCGGCCGACTCGCGGCGGTCGACATAGAACGACGAGTCGGCGACGGTCGCGACGTCGAGCTCCCGCATCTGGGGTGGGCGGCCGCCGACCACGTTCACGTGCGCGCCGGACTTGAGCCAGTCGCGCTGAAGGACCGGGTCGGTCGAGCTCGTCGCGGTGACGACGACGTCCGCGTCGCGCACGGCTTCCTCGGCGCTGCCAACCGCCTCGGCGCCGGCCTCGTCCGCGAGCGACTGCGCGTGCCCGGCGGTCGGGCTGTAGATCCGAACGCCGTCGAAGTCGCGCACCAGTCGAAGCGCCTCGAGGTGCGAGCGCGCCTGCACACCTGCGCCCAGGATGCCGAGCGTGCGTGCGTCTTCGCGCGCGAGTAGTCGAGTGGCGACCGCCGAGACGGCGGCGGTGCGGATCGCGGTGATCGCCGAGGCGTTCATCAGCGCTCGCACCTCGCCGGTCGCGCCGTCGAAGAGCGTGACCGTGCCCTGGTGCGCGTCGAGCCCGCGCTTCGGGTTGTCGGGAAAGACGCAGACCGTCTTCAGCGAGTAGAGCGGTATGTCCCCGCCGCGATGGGCCGGCATGAGGCCGATCAGGCTCGATTCACCCTCGGGACTGACGACGAAGCGGAGCGGGACGTGCACCTCGCCGCGCGCCAGCGAGGCGAGCGCTTCGGACATGGCCGTAATGCAGCCCTGCATGTCGAGGAGCTGCTCGACCTCCTCCTGGTTCAGCACGAGCACGGCCATCAGGGAAAGAACGACGCTAGCTCATCGCGTTCGGCCGGCGAGAGCTCGACCTCCAGCGCCGCGATCGCCGGGTCGAGGTGCCCCGGCCGGCGCGGGCCGACGACCACTGCGGCGACCCGAGGGTCGGTGAGCAGCCAGGCGAAGGCGAGCGTCGGCATGTCGACTCCCCGTCCGGCTGCTGCGGCCGCGAACCGGTCGAGCCCGTCGTAGACCGGCTCGGCGTCGAGGTGCAGGTACGGCTCGGGCCGCATGGTCATACGCGAGCCCGGCGGCGGCGCCTCGCTACGGCGGTACTTCCCTGCCAGCCACCCGCCCGCCAGCGGGCTGAACGGCGAGAAACCGATCCGGTGGTCGGCGCAGTACACGAGGACGTCCTCCAAGTCGCGGTCGAGCAGCGAGTACGAGTTCTGCACCCACTCGACTCGGTCGCCCGCCAGCTCGAGCCAAGCGACGTCGACGTTGCTCGCGCCGATCGCCTTCACCTTCCCTGCGCGCACGAGCTCCTCCAATGCGTCGAGCGTCTCGTCGATCGGCGTCGCCGGATCGGGCGCGTGGATCAGGTACATGTCGACCTGCTCAACGCCGAGGCGCCGGAGGCTGCCGTCGATCTGCCGCAGGATGCGCTCGCGGGAGAGGCCGTGGTCGTCGGGGTCGCCCACGACGGAGTTGAAGACCTTCGTCGTCAGCGTCGGCTCGTTCCCGGTTTGCGCGCGCCAGCGGCCGATCCAGGTCTCGCTGCGGCCGCCCCCGTACGCGTCGGCGGTGTCGAAGGCGGTGATTCCCAGCGACCAGGCGGCGTCCATGATCGCGTCGGCCTCCTCCTCGCTCTCGCCCTGGCCGAAGAAGGCCGGCGCCGAGCCGATCCCGCCGAAGCTCCCGCAGCCAAGGATGAGGCGGGCGTCCATGTTGAGAGTCAATCCGAAATCCGCGCCTCCCGGTACTAGGAGCGACACGTCAGTGGGAGGAGAGAAATGAAGAAATTGACTGTTGCGTCCGTGCTTGCCCTCGTGCTCGCCGTTGGGCTCATCGCCCAGGCGACCGCGGGCGACGACAACGCGAAGGTCCTGGAGTTCAAGACGATGGCCGGAGTGGTTCCGCCGTACACAGGGCCGACGAACCCGATTCAAGGGGTCGCCGGCGCCGGCGCACCCTGGCGGATCGACCAGGCGCACGGAAGGCTGAGGGCGAACGGCGACCTCGAGCTCGAAGTCAAAGGGCTCGTGCTCACGAGCAACGGCACGAACCCGCAGCCGGCGTTCCGGGCGGTCGTCAGCTGCCAGTCGATCGATGGCGGACTTCCCGTGATCGTCACCCGCGTCACGGATCCGTTTCCGGCGACGGTTCCAGGCGGAGATGCGGAGTTCGAGGGGAACGTCGATCTCCCGAGCCCGTGCTTCGCGCCGATCGTGTTCGTGACCACCGGCGCTGGCACCCCGCCGCGCTGGTTCGCAGTTACAGGGGTCTAGACGGCAGAGCGAAGGGGCGCTGCGAAAGCGGCGCCCCTTCGTCTACTAGACCGAGGCCGTGCACTCGATCTCGATCAGGCAGCCGGGCACCGCCAGCCCGGTCACGCCGATGATCGTTTGCGCCGGGTAGTCGGCGCCCTCGGTCACCTCGTCGATCGCCGCCGTGATCACCTCGTACTCGGTCGGGTGCAGCGTGTAGATCGTGCGTCGCACGATGTCGTCCCAACCCACTCCGACCGCCTTCATCGCGGTCTCCAGGTTGCGCATCGCTGCTTTCGTCTGCTCGCCCAGGTCGTCGCCGCCGACGATTCCGAACTCAGGGTCGAGAGCGAGCTGGCCCGCGAAGTAGACAAGGCGTGTTCCCTTCGCCTCCGTGATGTGGCTGAAGCCGGGCGCGGGGTGCAGTTGTTCCGGGTTGGTGTCTTGACGTGGCATTGATCCTCCTCAGGTTGCTTCGAGCGCCGTAAAAAGGGTGAGCTGCATTCCGTCCGGATCGCGGAGACGGACGTTGCGGTGTTGCCACGGAGTGACAACCGGCCCGCCGACGAGGTCGGCGCCGGCTGCTACGAGCTCCTTCGCGGCCTCAGCCGAGTCGTCGACCTCGAATGCCAGCCGGACACGGGCCCCGACCGGCTCACCTACCTCGATGCGGTCGACCATCTCGGCGTGGGCCGTCGAGAGCACCTCGAGCGTGGCGCGACCGGCGTCGAACACCGCCCCGCTTCCGTCGGCGTCCTCCCAGGTCTCGATCACGCGTAGTCCCAGCCCGTCTCGGTAGAACCCGAGCGTCCGCTCATAGTCCCCCACTGTGAGCGCCACGCGGAGCTCGTGCACGGCCATGCCACGTACCTCCTGTTCAGATTTGTGCGAGCTCGCGGAACTCGTCGTCGGTGACGAGGCCGCGCTTCTCGGCGCCGAGCTTCTTCACCGCGTCGAGTAGCTCCCGCTGTTGGTCGTCCGAGAGGTCGAGCCCAAGCTCCTCGGCCTTGATGCGAATCGAGTCGATGCCGCTCTTCTTGCCGAGCACGATCGAGCGCTCGGCGCCGACGAGGTCTGACGAGTACGGCTCGATAGCCGGCGGGTCGTGGAACTGGCTCGCCACCGCCCCGCTCTCGCGCCGGAAGAGGTTTTCGCCGACCAGCGGCTTCCACGGCTCGAGCTCGTAACCGGAGAGCTCGCGGACGCGCTCCGAGAGCACACGCACGCGCGCGAGGTCGAGCTTCGTCTCGACGCCGTAGAGCCCGCGCAATGCCAGCGCGATCTCGCCGATGTTCGCGTTGCCGGCCCGCTCCCCCATGCCGTTGATCGTCCCGTGGATCCACCGTGCGCCGGCGCGGATCGCCGCGATCGCGTTCGCGGTCGCGAGCCCGAAGTCGTTGTGGCCGTGGAAGTGGACCGGGACATCGAGCGCGAGCGTTCGTTCCACCAATGCGTAAGTCGCGTCCGGGCCGGCGACGCCGATCGTGTCGACCACGACCACTTCGGACGCGCCCGCGCCGACTGCAGCCGCGTAGGCCTCGTCGAAGAAGTCCGGGTCGGCGCGAGTCGAGTCGACGCCGAAGTAGGCGACCTTGATCCCGTTCTCGACCGCGTACGCGACAGCTTCGCGGATCCGTCGCAGCATCTCCTGGCGTGCGACTCCCAGAGCCTCGAGCTTCAAATCGGAGATCGGCGACTCGATCACGCTCGCCGGCACGCCGAGCTCGACCAGCGCTTCGACGTCGGCCCGCACCGCCCGCGAGAAGCCCCAGATCTCCGCGGACAGGCCTGCATCCGCGATCAGCTTGACCGCGTCCCAGTCGTCCTGCGACACGCGCGGGAACCCGGCCTCGATGCGCTCGACGCCCGCCTCGGAGAGCCCGCGCGCGATCTCGAGCTTCTGCTGCGGGTCGAGCACGACGCCGACGGTCTGCTCGCCGTCGCGGAGCGTCGTGTCGTAGAAGCCGACCTCAGCCTCGAACGCGAACGGGTCGTTGACCTCGCCCGTCCAGATGCTCATCGGAAGTCGTCCGGGAACGTCCCGAGCCGCTCGGGCCCGTCATTGGTGATCAGAAAGTTGTCCTCGAGGCGCAGGCCGCCGCCGCCCTCCCAGTAGATCCCCGGCTCGATCGCCAGCACCATGCCGGCCTCGATCGTGCCCCCGCCGGCCTGATGCGCGTACGGCGGCTCGTGGGCACGCGCGCCGACTCCGTGCGCCACCGGATGAGAGGGCTGGCCCGAGTACCCGGCCTCGGCGATCCCGGTCCGGATCAGCGCGTCGAGCTGCGCCAGGCTCGCCCCTGGCCGACAGTGGTCGAGCGCAGCCTGGTAGACGGCGAGCAGCTGGTCGAGCAGGCGGTCGTAGTCCTCGGTCAGCTTGCCCGGGCAGATGTTCTTCGTGTAGTCGCACCAGTAACCGTCCGCGCAGACCCAGATCTCGAACAGGGTCGGCTCGTTCTCCTGCACGGGGCGATCGGAGGTCGACGTGAACGTGCGGATTCCCGGGCCCGACCAGACGAGCGAGAAGCCGTGGGCGAGCTCGACCTTGCCCTCCCAGCCCGTGCCCCGGCTGTGGACGAACCCGTTCCAGAGCGCCGCCGCCTCGCTTTCCTTCATGCCGGGCTGGACGTGCTCGCGCGCGTACTCCATGGCGGCTGAGGCGATGTCGTTGGCGAGACGTATCCGTTCGAGCTCCTGCTCGGTCTTGATCGCGCGAGCGTCGTTGAGGAGAGGCGTCGCGTCGATCGGCTGCGGCCAGTCGAACCACGCCTGGGTGAAGGTCGTCGGCTCGCCGACCATGCGGTCTGCGCCCTGGGTTCCGAGCGAGAGCTCGAGGCCGACGCGGTCGAATTCGTCGGCTGCCTCGCGCACCAGCTCGAGCGCGCGCATCGCCGGGGGCCGCGGATCGCGCTCGTCGTAGCCGGGAAAGAACCGGATGTCGTCCGTCCAGGCGGTGCGCTCGGCGTCGGCCTGCGAGGGCGCCATCGCGATCAGAATCGGCTCGCCGACCCGCGGAAAGACGACGGCCTCGTAGCCCTTCATGCCCCAGTAGTTCGAGAGGTAGAGGACGTTGTCAGGCGCGCGGACCACGAGCGCGTCGAGATCGGCTCCGACCATCAGGTTGCGAACCCGGTCGAGCTTCGCGTCGTCTCGGGGCCAGCTCACGCGGCCTCGTTCCAGACGATTCGTCCTCCCTTGCGGGTCACCCGGCCGATGCCGCTCCCCGGGTAGTGACTGCAGATGAGGAGCTTCTCGGTGTCCGTCACTTCGTCCAGAAGCACGCGCCGGGTTTCCTGACACCGCACGGCATCGCTATCGGCGACGAAGTGCCAGTCGGGCTGATCGAGGAAGGCGGGGTGCGGAAAGGAGTCGGCAACGAGGATGGCCTCCGAGCCGATGCGCAGGCCGGTGTGTCCTGCGTCATGGCCCTCGAGCTCGACCGCCACGACGCCGGGCGCTACTTCGCTCCCGTCCACTACCTTCTCGACGCGCCCCGCTTCCACCAGCGGCAGGACGCAGCGCTGGATGTGCGGACGGTCGGCCCGCTCGCGCGCCGCGGCCGCGGCGGCCGGGTGACAGATGAAGCGCGCGGCACCGAACTCCGCGTTCCAGCCGATGTGATCGACGTGGACGTGTGTCAGGAACACGGCGTCGATGTCGGTGGGGCGAACACCGTGGTCGGCGAGCGCCGTCGGCAACGCTCCGACTCGCTCGGGCCTGTCGTAGAACTCGAACTCGCCGACTCCGGTGTCGACGAGGAGGTTGTGGCCGTTCGATCGGATCAGATAGCTGTTGCACTGCACGCGCCAGCCCGTCTCGTCGAAGAGCTCCGGGTACAGGGCTCGATACGGCTCCCAGGCCTCGTCTGGAACCCCCGGGAACACCCTCTCGAGCCCGCCGACCGAGCCAACGGCGTCGAGCAGCGGCACGACCTCGATGTCTCCGATGCGGACGGTCACGATGCGAACCTACAGCGCCTCAGGCACCGGGCGTGCCCGGTGCCTGAGACTCCGTCCGTTGCGTCGGCCCGCGGCTACTTACGAAGCTGCGTCAGCCAGTACGGCGTGTCTGGGGTCGGCGGTGTGCTGAAGCGCCCGTTGACCGCGTAGAGCCGGTTGCCGAACTCGTCGATGGTCGTCGGGTCGTCCAGGTCCGGATCCGTGATCGTCCGGACGACTGTCCCGGAGGACAGATCGGGTGACAGCTCGATGACGAGAACCCCGTCCACCGGGCTGCGCACGACGGCGTAGAGCGTCGTGCCGTCGAGCAGAAGTCCATCACCCGAAACGGTTGCGCCGCCGAGGTCGATCTCGTTCGCGACCCCGCTCCGGTTGACCGTGAAGACCTTCCTGGTGTTCGACTGGACGATGATCAGCGTCCTCCCGTTCGGAGTCGCCTCGATGCCGTTCACGTTGAAGCCGGCCTGGTAGACGATGTCGCCGGTGAGCGGCACGGCGGTCGCTGCCCCGAGCGTCCCGTTCGGGGCGATGGCGATCCTGTAGAGGAACGGGTTCACCGAGTCGGTGAACCAGACCGCGGTGCGCGTGACGACGACGTCGTTCACGAAGGTCGGCGGATCCCCAACCGTGAAGTCGTAGTCGGCGATGTTGGCGCCGGTGTTCGCGTCGTACACGAAGCCGTGTCCGGTCGGGCCCCCGGCCACGAAGAGACGCCCGCGGTTGTCGACGTCGACTCCGATCGCAGCACGCCCGGCCTGGGCGGGCACGAGCGGTGAGTGCGTACCCGTTCGGAGATCGCCGCGGACTACGGCGCCCGTCGGGATCGAGCCCGCGTAGAAGGTGTGGCCCGGGCCGATGGCGATTCCCTCCGGACGGAAGCCGTTCGGTAGGTCGATGTGCGTCGGCCACGAACTGGCCGCGGTGGCAGCGAAGGGCAGGAACAGGGCGAGCCCAGCGATTGCCAGCAGCAGGCGAGTGCGGTTCATCAACAGTCCCCTCTCTCTCGTTGACAGCGCTCTTTTCCCCCTTCCCGCTGTACGAGAAAGAAACGCAAACGGTTCAGGTCGAACGCGCGATGACCGGGTTGCGCAGGACGCCGATGCGCTCGATCTCTGCTTCCATCACGTCACCGGGCTTCAGGTAGAGCGAGGCCGCGTCCTCGCTGAAGCCCGCCACGCCGGAGACCGTCCCGGTCGAGAGCACGTCCCCCGCGCTGTAGCCGAGCGGCGAGTAGTGGGCCAGGATCTCGGGAATCGTCACGGACATGCGGCTCGAGTGCGACGTCTGGCGCACCTCGCCGTTCACGCGCAGCTCCATGGCCAGATCGTGCGGGTCGGGGATCTCGTCGGGGGTCACGATCCAGGGCCCGAGCGGGCAGAAGGTGTCGATCGCCTTGCAGAACGAGAAGACGCCCGACTCCATCTCCTTGCGCTGGATGTCCCGCGCAGTGATGTCGTTGAAGATCACGTAGCCGCCTATGTAGTCGGCCGCCTCCTCGGGGCCGAAGTCCTTGCCCGACTTGGCGAGGACGACCGCCAGCTCGAGCTCGTAGTCCAGCTCGCTCGTCAGGTGGTCGGGGTACACGACCGCGTCGTCGGGCCCGATGATCGCGTCGACGTTCTGGAAGAAGACGATCCAGGGCGCGATCTTGTGCGACCAGCCGACGCGCTTCGACTCCTCCTCGTGCTCGCGGAAGTTGCCGGCGGTATGGAAGAACTTCTTCGGGATGATCGGCGCGCGGAGGCGCACGTCGTCCAGCGGATAGGTCTCGCCGGCCGTCAGCGGGACCTCGTCACGCTCGAAGTACGTGCGCATGTCCGGGACGTCGAGTTGGACGACCTCCTCGTCCTCGATCCGCCCCACCTTGCCGTCGTCGAACGTGACTAGCTTCATGCGACCCCGCAGGCGCGCATCGCAGCGCGCGTGTAGACCTCTGCAGTCTTCACCAATCCGTCGATCGCCAGGTTCTCTCCCAGCTCGGCATCGGGTAGGCCGCTCGACGTGCCGTAGTTGACGGTCTCGATCCCGTAGCGCGTCAGTACGGACGCGTCGGAGAACCAACGCACGACGTCGCGCTCAGGCGGCGAGCCGAAGACCTCGGCGTGCGAATCGTCGATTGCCCCGACCAGCGGATGGCCCTCCTCGATCGTGGCCCCCGGCGCCGTCACGTACACCTCGGCCTCGACATTGTCGAGCGAACGCCCGAACTCGAGCGCCTCGCGCTTCGCCTCCGCCATCTCCACGTCCGGCGGCACGCGCAGGTCGAGGAACAGATCCGTGCGATGCGGCGTCCGCGACGCGCGCCAGCCGAAGCCGCCCTCGACGCCGCCCACGTTCGCCACCCCGCGAACGTCGCCGTAGCTCATCCGCTCCTCCCAGCTCGGCAGCCACTCGAGCACCTGCTCGAGCACCGGCCCCATGCGCACGATCGAATTCTCGTCCTGGCGACCCGAGGAGAACGCCGTGTGGATGAACGGACCCGTCGTCGAGAGCCGAAGCCACAGCGAGCCGAAGTGCGCGAGCACGACCTTGTTCTCGGTCGGCTCGCCGAGGATGCACATGTCCGCGACCCCGCCGTGCGTGACGAGATAGCGCGAGCCGGCCGCGTACCCGCGGAACTCCGCGCCCTGGTCGTCGCCCTGCTGTGTCTTCTCGATCTCGCCCGCGACGGCGGCGATCATAAGGTCGCCTTTGAGACGGACCCCCTGATCCATAAGCGCCCGTAATGCCTCCACGTAGCACGCGAGCGCACCCTTCATGTTCGAGATCCCGAGCCCGTAGATCCGCCCGTCACGCTCGAACCCCTCGGGCTGGAACCCGGGGATGTCGCGCAGCCAGGGCTCGCGCCCCGAGTACGACGTGTCGGTGTGCCCGTTGAACATCAGCGACGGCCCGCCGCCCGCGCCCGGCCACGTCGCGAGCACGTTCGCCCTGCCGTCCTCGACCTGCTGCCATTGCACCTGCAGCCCGAGCCCGTCGAGCTCGTCGCGCATCAGCCCGGCCGCGGCCTGTTCCGACCCCGTGAAGCTCGGCGTCGAGACCAGGCGCAGCGCGAGGTCGACCAGGCGGCGCTCGTCGATCATCGGAAGTGCGGGAGCACCTGCTCGCCGAAGAGCTCGATCTGCCGGTGCCGGTTGTCGCCCCACAGCTCGAGCATGACGTGCGTGCACCCGGCGTCGCGGTACTCCTCGATCGCGGCGATGCAGTCCTCCGCCGTGCCCGCGATCGGCTTGCAGCGGTCCAAGAGGTCGTCCGAGATCTGCTCCTTGGCCGCGAGCCGCCCGCCCCGCTCCATCGCTTCGGCGATCGGCTTCAGCTCCTCCATCTCGATGCCGGCCAGCTCGAGCAGCGTGTCCGCCGCGCCCTGGATGTTCTGGAACTTGTTCGCCAGGTACATGCCCGCGATCTCACGCGCGCCGTCGCGACCCTCGTCGCGGTCGGCGCCGATCGACGCGACCACGGTGCAGCCGATGTCGATGTCGGCCTGCACGTTCTCGCGCGTGTAACTGACGAAGGCAGGCGTCGTGATCGACGGTGTCAGGCACCCGTCGGCGATCTCGCCGGAGAGCGCCTGCATCTTCGGCGCCGTCGCGGCGACGTAGACCGGCGGCACCTCGCGCGGCGTGTGCGCCTCGTCCTGCAGGGCGGGCACGTCCGCGCTCCACGCCTCGCCCTCGTACTGGAACTCCTTGCCGCCGAGCACGCCGCGCACAATCGCGACCGCGTCACGCATCGGCCCGAGCGTCTTCTTGGTCTGCATCCGCGCGTTGTTCAGGAAGATCTTCGACGTCCCGAAGCCGAGCAGGAACCGCCCCGGCCCCGCCGCTTCCTGGACGACGCGCGCGTCCATCGCCGCCTGCACCGGATGCCGCGTGAACGGCGAGATGATCCCCCAGCCCACCGTGATCCGCTCCGTCGCGCGCGCGATCAGCGCCGAGGTGACCGTCGACGAGCGCGCCTCCATCCCGTGCTTCCGCCACCACGGGTAAGCCTCCGCGAGCCAGATCGTGTCCATCCCGGCCCGGTCCATGACCCGCGCCGACTCGAGCATCTCGTCGAGCGGCTCCATGGTCAGCTGCATGACCCCGATCCGGAAAGGCGGCGGCATGCCGCCGATCTTCTCAGACCTTTACGAGCTCAAAGCAGGAGGCCCGCCTCGCCCAACCCAGCGAGACGGGCCTCCGCCGTGCGACGTAAGGGACTTAGCCGTTCTGCGCCTTGGCGAGCGCGGAGACGCACTTGCCGAAGGCGTTGCGATCGTTGGCGTTCTTGCCGTACTTGGCACGGAACGCGGGGGCGTCGAGCGCTCGCTCGGCCTTGCACAGCTTGGCCGCTTTCAGCGTGGCGCTTTTGAGCTCAGCCCCGGCCGCCCTCGTCTTCAGGGAGATGCAACGCTTGAGAGCGTTCGCACCGTTCGGGCCGTTTCCGTAGAACTGGTCGAAGCTCTTGCCGCCGTGTGTGTCGGCGAAGGTCGGATCGGCCTTCTCGGCCTCACACGCAGTCTGCGCGGCCAGGCGGTTGAGCCGCTCGGAGCGCGACATCTGCGACACGCAGCGCCCGTGGGCATTCTGGCGGTTGCTCTGCACGGTTCCGAAGCTCTGCTTGAAGATCGCGTCGCCCATCGAAGCGCGAAGCGCCTTACAGGCACGAGCAGCGTTCTCGCGGTCCTGCCCGGTCGGGCCCGCGGCGATCGAGACAGCCGGGACGACCAGAGCTGCGAGGAGCGCTGCGATCAGAAATTTTGCTTTCAAGGGTGTTTCCTCCTTTTGGGGGTCTCTCTAAAGAATGGGCGGAGATGTAAAGAATTTCGGTCCAAGACTGTAAAGATCGTGCAAGTCACCCATTCAGGGTGAGGCGACGCCCCGCCTCGCGGTGAGCGAGACGGGGCTCTACCAGAGTCGCTTTCAGAGACGCGATTCGATCGACTGCGCGCGGTCGAGCCAGCGATCGAGGCTGTAGAGATCGAGACCGGTCCCGCCGAAGACGGCATCGGCGCCGCGATCGAGCGCACGAAACGTGTCGTTCCCGGACTCGCCGCTCAGGGTGTCGCGGCCGTAGCCGCCCATCAGCACGTCGCTCGCACGCCCGCCCGCGATCCGGTCGGCGCCGGCTCCGCCGAAGAGCTCGTCGGCACCGGTGCCGCCCAGGATGCGATCGTCGCCGAGCCCGCCGTAGACGAGATCGCGACCGCCGCGACCGTCGATGACGTCGTGGCCACGCGACCCGTACAGGAAGTCGCTTCCAGCGCCGCCGTTCACCATGTCGGAACCTGGGCCGCCGCTGAGGACGTCGCGCCCGCGACCTCCGATGATCCGATCTGCGCCGAGACCACCGAACAGCTTGTCGGCTCCGCGTCCGCCCGCGATCCGGTCGTTGCCCAGACCGCCGTAGACGACATCTCGTCCGCCGCGACCGTCGATCGTGTCGCTGCCGCCGTAGCCGAAGAAGACATCGTTCCCGGGAGTCCCGACAAGCTTGTCCGCCTTCGGGGTGCCGCGGAAGGTCTCGCCCTCCTCGGCTTGCGTCTTCGTCGTCCTCCTCCTCTTCTTGCTCCTCCTCGTCATCGGCCTCTTCCTTGGCCGTGTTCACGTCGTAGGCGACGGCCTGGATGCGGTCGTCCGCAGCTTCCGCCCGGACCCAGACGGCGGTTGCCTCGCGAGGAGCCTGCATGGTCACGGCCGGGTGCGCAGTGGCGTGCTCGAACCCCGACAGCAGGTAGTTCTGCTGCCACGGTTGCCCGGCGGGCTTGAACGAAGCCGAGATCGACGTCGATCCCGCATAGACCGCGGTTGCGTCGCCTGCTTCGTCCAGCGCAACGCGCGCCTGCAGCCCACGCCAGGCATCGGTGACAGGAAGCCGAGACCACCGTTCCGCTCCGGCGGGCGGAACGACGACCACAGGTTCCCGATCGCCGTGAGGTTGCCCTGCACCCAGGTGACGACTGCATCCCCGCGCCGGTTCATCGCGAGGTCGAGCCCGCCGGCGTTGCCGCCCCGCTCGGACAGATTCTGCGCAGGCGCCCAGGTCTCGCCGGAGCTCAGCCGCGCGACCTGGGCGGCGAACCACGAACCGTTGTAGCGAACCCACCCGACCAGAGCGTTTCCGTTCGCGTCCATCGCGACCACGGGGCGAGTGGCATGCCGTCCGCGACCGGAGAGTGCCTCTGGACCGGACCAGTCTCCATCGCTGGTCCGCAACGCGGCCTGGACAACGAGGAAGCCGCCGTCCGACCGCTGCCAGGATGCGACGGCGCCACCACCATCGTCCATCGCGACCGCCGGTGCGTACGAGTTGTCGCTCGGGTCGGAAACCGTCTCTGCCGGTTCCCAGGAGCCGTCGATCGTCCGAGAGGACGACTGGACGATCGAACGCCGCTCGCGCACCACGGTCCAGACCGCAGTCAAACGCCCGGCCTCGAGCGCAACATCCGCGTTGAACGCGAGATCACCGGCCGCCGAGAGGTCCTGCGCCGCGCTCCAGGTGCCCCCCGCCGGCCGGACCGCAGCCTGGACGACGCTGTCACGCCCGGTCGAGCGGTGCCAGACGGCGACCGCATTGCCGAGCCGATCCATCGCCAGTTCAGGCGATTCCGTCGACGCAGCCGGCGTGGAGATCCGGCGCACCTCGCCCCAGGCTTCGCCTTTCTGCCTGAACGCAGCTCGAATTGACGATTGATCGCCGTCGACCTCACGCCAGGCCGCGACGATGTTTCCGCGCCCATCGGACGCGATTCGCGGCGACGACGCGGAAGCGCCGGCGGGAGACAGGCTCGTCGCTTTGAGCTCACCTCCCGCCACATTCGGGAACACGAGCAGTACGAATGCAGCCAGCAGCGCCGGCCTCATACGAGTAGACATCTCGTCACTCCTTCTCTAGTGGATTCATGTGACGAGAATCGAGTGCGCCGCTAATGCGGCACTCACATGCGACTAACGCAGATAACCGCCGAGCAGGCTCATTTGGCCACAGTCCCCCATGACGGCGGCCCATAACCGCCCTTCGTGAGGCGGCGCGCGTTCTTGCCGTCTGCGTCCATCACCCACACCTCCCACGGCTCGTGGGCGGTGCAACCGCCGCCCCGGAGACAATCGGCGCTCGCGAGGAACGCGATCTGCTTGCCGTCGGGCGACCAAGCTGGGCCCAGGTCGTGTCCGGGCCGGTTCGTCAGGTTCGTCCGCTTGCCCGACTCGACATCGATCTGAAGGATCTCGACCCCGTTCGGCCCATCGTCGACCCATTCGGCGGCAATGGACTTCCCGTCGGGCGACCACGCGGGCTGCTGACCGAACTCATCGCCGACGGCCACCTGCTTCCTGCCTGTCCCGTCGGGCCGGACGACATAGACCCCGTCCCCACCAGCGAATGCAATCCACTTGCCGTCGGGAGACCAGCTTGGATCGCCGTCGTAATCAGGATCGCTCGTCACTCGGCGCGCATCGCTGCCGTCGGCTGCGACCGTGTACACGTCGAACGGGTTGTCGAGCGAGAGAATGCATTCCTCTGTGTGGTCGCCCTCGCAGGCATCTCTCATCACGGCGATCTGCTTCCCGTCGGGCGACCACGAGGGGCTCAAAGCGTGCTCCATGACTAGCCGGCGATCGCCGCCGTCGATTCGCATCGTGTAGACGGCATCGCCCTGCGAGTACGCGAGTCGCTCGCCGTCGGGCGACGGGGTCGGCTGGGCGAGGGACTCCGTGTCCGGAATCAATTGCGACCCGGAACCGCCCGGCTCGATCAGGTGGATCCCCTGCTCGTTCGTGGACGCGATCAGGACCTTCTGAGAATCGCTGTCCCCACTCTGGGCGCTCCCGCAGCCGAGCAGGGACAGAGCCACCAATACCGCGGCGACCTGAGCGACCCGCCCCACTCGCGAATCCTTGCATCTGGTGCGAGAATCCCAACGTGCCAGGGTTCGCCATCTCCGAAGACGCTGTCGAATCCTCGCGCGAGGACGGCGATACCGCCTCCGTGCGGCTCACGATCGACCGTAGCTCCGGCTCCGAGCAGCTCGAGCAGCGCGTGATCCGCTTTGCCCCCGGCCGCTCGAAGGAGCACGTTCTCGATGGGCGCCAGGAGGTCGTCTACGTGGTCGCGGGCCGCGGAGCACTGATCATCGAGGGGCGCGAGCACGAGCTCGAGCCGGACATGGGCGCCTACATCGCAGCCGGCGAGCGCTTCGAGGTCGACAACCCGGGGCCCGAGGAGCTCGTCGTCGTCGCCGTCAGTCTTGCCCAGGAGAACGGGGCCAACCCGCCGTCCGAGAAGCGCACCGTCCGCCGCGCCGATCGCCCGACGCTCCCTGCCGGAGAGGAGCGGCGTTTCGAGTACCTCGCCGACGCCGAGGTCGGCAATACCGACCTCACGCAGTTCCTCGGCGTCATCGATCCGAGCCGTGTCCCGGCCCACGGCCATGTCTACGACGAGGTGATCTACGTCGTCGAAGGGGAGGGCACACTCCATCTCGACGGCAAGACGACGCCGATCTCGACCGGGTCGTGTATCCACCTGCCGCCCCGGATTGCGCATACCCTGGAGAACCACGGCCCCGGCCCGATGCGGGTTCTCGGCGTGTTTCACCCCGCAGGCGACCCTGCAGGACGTGCCTATGAGGAAACCAAATGATCACATTTGGCGTCTATAAAGGCACAAACGACTAGGAGGAAAGTATGAAGAAAGGCTTTTTCGTCGCGGCGCTCGTTGCCGCGCTCGCCGCAACAGCGGCGGCTTTCGGCGGGAACGCTCCCGCCAGGTCCGGCCCAACAGCTACGGCCGGCCCCGACGCGGCCTTGATCACCTGCGGCAGAACGAGAACTATCGGTGTCGCAGCCCCGGTCACAGGCCCAGCAGCCTCGATTGGTGCTCAGCAGGCCCGGTGGGCGCGCTTCTTCGTCACCCGCTACAACCGCGCGAACAGAAGGAAGAAGTTCCGCGTCATCGTGGGCGACACGCAACTCCCCGACACGGCACAGGCGATTCAGGTCGCGGAGCGCTTTGCATCGAACAGGGCAATCCTCGGCGTCGTCGGCCCAGCCGGCAGCCAGGAGGTGCAGGTCTCGACCGCTCCGCTCAAGAGCGGCGGCCTCGCATTCATCTCGGGCTCGGCAACTCGCACGACCCTGACGACCGACCGCACCCGGCGCGGGTACTTCTTCCGCACGGTGCCGAACGACGACCAGCAGGGACCGAAGGTCGCCAGCCACATCCGTAGCGTCGTTCGAGCGAGCAGGGTGGTCATCATCGACTCGCAGAACAGCTACAGCACGGGTCTGTCGGACACCGTCCAGCGGATCCTCAGCAACTCGCAGGTGAACGTCCGGCGCGAGTCGGTGAACGAGGAGACGACGACCGACTTCTCGTCGCTGATCGCACGGATCCCGAGCGACACGCAGGTCGTGTACGTCCCGTGGCAGCTCGCCCCGAAGGCTCAGCTCTTCGGCCAGCAGCTCCGCGCGGCCGGCAAGTCCGCGAGGCTGTTCGGATCTGACGGGCTCTTCGACCCGGACACGTTCAAGATCCCGGGCTCGCTCGTCTCGTTCTTCCCGATCGACCTGACCGACCCGGTGATCCGGGCGTACCGAAGTGGTCCCGGCGGCGGCGAGAGCCAGCTGTTCGGCCTGCCGAGCTATGCCGCGACCCAGGTGCTGGCACGGGCGATCGACAAGTCCTGCGCTAACGGCACCGCGACTCGCGCCGAGGTTCGGCGCAACGTCGCGAGCACCGTGATCCCGAAGGCGATCTCACTGCTCGGCTTCACGCAGAAGTTCGTCCAGCAGGGCACCTTCCCACTCGGCCCGGGAGACATGCAGCGCCCGGCCGACTTCGGCATCTACCAGATCTCAGCAACTGGTAATTACGTCCGCGTCGCCTAGCCGACCCGGAACATGATCGATCACGTGCGGCCCATCCACCCGATGGGCCGCACGTAGTTCTGAGAAGGTTCCGCCCCTGTGGAGCTACCGCTCGCGTTCAACGACCAGCTCTTCATCCAGCTGACCGTCAACGGCGTGACGCTCGGGAGCCTGTATGCGCTGATCGCGCTGGGCTACACGATGGTCTACGGGATCCTCAAGCTTCTGAACTTCGCCCACGGCGACGTCTACATGGTCGGCGCGTTCATCGGCTACGGCGTGCTCTCCGGGCTCGGAGGCCCCTTGTCGCCGGATCTCGCCCTGGCGCCGCTCGTGCTCTTGATGTTCCTGGCGGCGATGCTCGGCTCGGGACTGCTGGGCGTCGCCATCGAGCGCTTCGCCTACCGCCCTCTGCGTGAGGCACCCCGGCTCGCGCCGCTGATCAGCGCCCTGGGCGTCTCCTTCTTCCTGCAGAACTCGGTGCTGCTGCTCTTCAGCGCGCAGTTCCGGGAGTACAACTCGTTCGTGCTCGGCTCATCGAACCCGGAGCTGTTCGAGCCGGGGCCGCTGATCGACCCCGTGTTCAAGATCCGCGGCGTCAACGTGCAGCTGATCCAGCTGCTCGTGCTGCTCGTGACGGTCGGGCTGTGCTTGGCGCTCACGGTCATGGTTGCGCGGACGCGCGTCGGCAAGGCGATGCGCGCCACGGCCTTCGACCGCGAGGGCGCGATGATGATGGGCATCGACACCGACCGCGTGATCTCGTTCACGTTCTTCATCGGATCCGTGTTGGCCGGCGCGGCGGGGGTGATGTTCGGCCTCCTCTTCAGCCAGGTCTTCCACTTCATGGGCTTCCTCGCCGGGCTGAAGGGCTTCACCGCGGCAGTGGTCGGCGGGATCGGCTCGATCCCCGGCGCCATGCTCGGCGGCCTCCTCGTCGGGCTGACCGAGGCCTATGCCAGCGGCTACTTCGGCGGCCGCTGGTCCGAGCTCGTCGTCTTCGGCATCCTCATCTTCGTCCTGCTCGTCCGCCCGCAGGGACTGCTCGGGACTCCGGAGCTGAAGAAGGTATGACCGAGCCGCGCGTAGGCCACGACGACTGGGTCGCCCAGCACGAGGAGCGGCTCGAGGAGCGCAAGGGGCTCTCGGGGCTGCTGGGCCGTTGGCTGGCCCACGTGCCCGGGCCGGCACAGCTGGCCGTCTTCGCCCTGCTCGCTGCGACGCTCCCGTTCTGGATGGACCGCGGCGACCTGTTCGCGTACGGGCTCTTCACGCTGCTCTACATCCTGCTGGGGCTGGGGTTGAACGTCGTCGTCGGCTACGCGGGGCTGCTCGACCTCGGCTACGTCGCCTTCTTCGGCATCGGGGCGTACTCGTACGGCCTGCTCGCGTCCGACCACTACGGGAACCACTGGTCGGCCCTCGTGGCGATCCCGTTGGTGATGTTGGGCACGGCTTCCGTCGGACTGCTCCTCGGCTTCACGTCGCGGCGCCTGCTGGGCGACTACCTCGCGATCGTGACCCTGTTCTTCGGGCAGGCGTTCGTCGTCTTCGTCAACGCGGCGAACCCGACCGTGCGCGGGCAGGGCCTGACCGGCGGGCCCAACGGCGTTGCCGACATCGACCCGCTGCGCTTCTTCGGCTACGAGCTGACGACCCGGACGCAGCAGTACTTCTTCCTGCTCGGGACCGTGGTCGTCGTGCTCGCAGCGCTGCACTTCCTCAGCGAGTCGCGCACCGGCCGCGCGTGGCGCGCTCTCCGCGAGGATCCGCTCGCGGCCGAGGCGATGTCGATCCCGGTCAACCGCCTGAAGCTGATGGCGTTCGCGATCGGCGCCGCGATCGCGGGGCTCGCCGGCTGCATCTTCGCGTCGGTGCTGACGGCGGTCTCCCCCGGCAACTTCGGCTTGCCGATCCTGATCACGATCTACGCGATCGTGATCCTCGGCGGGATCGGGTCGCTGACGGGCGTCGTGCTCGGCGCGATCGTGATCAACATCTCGTTCCAGTTCCTCGCTCCGGAGAACCCGCAGTCCAATGCACGCGTGCTGTTCTTCCTCGTGCTGGCGCTTGTGCTCGTGCTGTCGGTGCGCCCACGGTGGCTGGGCGCCGCGCTGGTCGGGGCGGTGATCGTGTTCGGCTTCGTCACCCAGGCGATCGTCGAGGCGGTCGCACCGTCGTGGGCCGGCGGGAACGTCACCGAGGGCGGTCGTCTAGCCGAAGTCGTCGGCCATTGGGTCGTCATCCCCCAAGGCCACGCCGACTTCGGCAACGTCGCGTACGTGACGCTCGTCGTCGCTGTTCTCGCCCTGACCCGGATGCACGGCTGGTGGCGAACGGTTGCGCTCGTACCGACGGTCTACCTCGCCGCGATCGTCTGGGAGACCTCGTTCGTCGAGCAGCCGCAGGTCGCCCGCTGGATCCTGTTCGGCGCGCTGCTCGTCACGTTGATGACCGTGCGCCCGCAAGGGCTGCTCGGGACACCGCGCGTGGAGATCGTATGAGTGCCAAGAAGCCCCTCTTCGAGCTCAAGGACTTGACGAAGTCGTTCGGCGGCCTGCTCGTCGTCGACCACCTCGACATGCAGGTGAGCGAGGGTGAAATCGTCTCGCTGATCGGCCCCAACGGCGCGGGCAAGACCACGGTCTTCAACCTCGTGACCGGGATCTACGAGCCCGACTCGGGCGAGATTCTGTTCGAGGGGGAGAACATCGCCGGTCTCCCGCCACACAAGATCACGCAGCGGGGCATCGCGCGCACGTTCCAGACGTTGCGGCTCTTCCTGAACATGAGCGTCAAGGAGAACGTGATGGCGGGGGCGTATGGGCACACGAAGTCGAGCGCCCTCGAGTCCGTGCTGCGGCTGCCGCGCGCTCGGCGCGAGGAGCGCGAGATCGCGCAGATGGCCGAGGAGAAGCTCGCGTTCTTCGGCGACCGGCTCATGGGCTACCGGCACGATCAGCCCGCGTACTCGCTGTCGTACGCGAACCGGCGGCGGCTCGAGATCGCGCGCGCGATGGGCACGAACGCGCGTCTGCTGTTGCTCGACGAGCCCGCAGCGGGAATGAACCCGAAGGAGACGCACGAGCTGACCGAGCTCATCGGGCGGCTGCGCACGGACGGTGGCTACACGGTGATGGTCATCGAGCACGACATGCACGTCGTCGAGGGCATCTCCGACCGCGTAATCGCACTCGATCACGGCGAGAAGATCGCCGAGGGCTCGTTCAACGAGGTCGCGACCAACGACCGCGTAGTCGAGGCCTATCTCGGGCTCCAGGCGACGGCGACGAAATGAAGACGCTGCTCCAACTGAAAGACGTCGACACGTACTACGGGGAGATCCACATCCTCCAGCAGGTGTCGCTCGAGGTCGCCGAGGGCGAGCTGGTCTGTCTGTTGGGCGGGAACGCGTCGGGCAAGTCGACGACGCTGAAGACGATCCTCGGCATCGTGCGCCCGCGGCGCGGGACGGTCGAGTTCGACGGCGAGGACGTGACGGGGCAGAAGACGAGCTACCGGATCGCGCAGGGGATGGCGATCGTGCCCGAGAACCGGCGGTTGTTCGCGCCGATGACGGTGATGGAGAACCTGGAGATGGGCGCGTACCTACAGGGCGGCGCGAAGGAAGAGCAGCTGGAGCGGGTCTACGGGCTGTTTCCGTTGTTGAAGGAGCGGCGTAAGCAGCTGGCGGGCACGTTGAGCGGCGGCGAGCAGCAGATGGTCGCGATGGGCCGCGCGCTGATGTCGGACCCGAAGCTGCTCCTGATGGACGAGCCCTCGATGGGCCTGGCGCCGATCCTGGTCGAGCGGAACTTCGAGATCATCCAGCAGGTGCACGAGGCCGGCGTCGCGGTCCTGGTCGTGGAGCAGAACGCAAACGTGTCCCTGTCGATCGCCGATCGCGGCTACGTGCTGCAGACGGGCCGGATCGTGCTCGCGGATCAGGCCAAGGCGCTGCTCGCGAACGAGGGCCTCCGCAAGGCCTACCTAGGCCGCTGAAGAGAGGGCAAGGCTTCCGCGATAGAGGAGGAGGATCACAGCGCGGAAGCCCTACGCCTGCGACGAGTCTGCCCGGTAACGGAGTAGCTCCGCCTGACCCAGATGCGTCATTTGACGCCGGCGATATGTTCGTGGCGCGCTAAAGCCACGGCTTCGAGCCTCGAGTGGACGCCGAGCGCCTTCAACAGGTGGCGGATGTGGTTTCGCACCGTCTCGGGGCTCAGATGCAGCTCGTCGGCGATCTGCCTCGTCGAGCGGCCGTGATCGAGCAGGCGCAAGACCTCACCCTGTCGCGGCGTCAACGCCGGATGTGCCGGCGGAGGCGGATCCTCGGATTGACCATGGATTTGGCCGAAGACGCCGATCACTCGGTCCCCTTTGTGCAACGGAACCGAGCTCAACTCGACGTTCACGAAATCGCCGTCCTCGTCGAGGAGCACGACCTCCTCATCCGTGACGTGGATCGCGCCGGCGATGTTCTTGGCGAAGACCTCGCGCGACCGGCGCTTCTCGTGCGGCGCCACGACCGACGTGAACTGACGTCCGCGAGCGTCCCCGACGAGCCGTTTCGCAGCTGGGTTGAGCCACCGGATGATGCCGGTCGGGTCGATGACGTAGCTGGGGACGTTCACCTGCTCGAGCGCTCGCTCCATGTCGCCGCCGATGACTCGCAGCCCGGACATCAGAGTCGAGTGTGCACCCGAGACCGTGACCGGTCAAATAACACGTGCCTGGCACGTGCCAGGCACGGATGCGAGGAACGAAGGCGGAGACGAGCGGGGCCGTCCGGGAGAATCAGAGGGACGGCCACCGCCCGCCTCGAGCGCGCTTTCCGTCGCACGCCTCGCGGCGTGGACGATGGGCAAAGCGCGCCCTTGCCATGCGCTGGGCGAACCCGCGATGGCAACTCTTAAATCAGTTGCTCAGCGCTGGTTCCCCCGTGGGTGTTGCCGGCTGTGCGACGAGGTTTGCGCCGGCAACTCTGGGCGGTGCGGTCTAACGCGGCGCAAAAACGCGCGGCCGGCCGGCCTCCCTCGGAGTGAGGCCGGTAGCCGCGGCTCGGAGTCTCGACGAGCATCTCGTCAGGGTCGCGCAACGGCGCGCTCGCCGCCTGACACGTTTGGGTCAGATTGACGAGGCCTAAGCCTGCAGGTCGAGCCGCCAGTCGTTGCACACCATGGTGTTGCCCGGCGGGTACTCGAAGTCGTGGGGCCCGAGTAGCGTGAACCCCAGCTTCCGGCAGATCGCGTTTGACGGCGCGTTCTCGACTGACGGGAAGGCATGGAAGTAGCGATGCTTGCCGTCTGACCTTGCTCTGGCGATCGCCTGGGCCGTCGCCTCGACGGCGATGCCTCGGCCCTGGAATGCGGGCAAGACGGACCAGCCGGTCTCGTACACCTCCTGCTCCCTCCAGCTCTTGTCCCAGTAGCCGACGGACCCAACGGCTGCACCCGTCTCCTCGTCCACGATCTTGAACATTCGGCCCGTGCCCGAATCGGGCAGCCGCTCGTACTTGGCCTGACGTTCGGCGAGCTTCTCAGCGCTCTCCGGGCCGCCGAGGTGCACGGTCATCTCCGGGTCGCCGAGCAGCTTCTCCAGCAGCGGCAGATCGCCTTCGGCCCAGGCCTCGAGGCGCACGCCAGGTGTCTCGCGCGATGTCATTTCCTAGATCATTCCTCCTCCATGCCGGAAAAGCCCATGGCAGCAGGTCCTCTCCCCGACCGGATCAGGCACCGGTTTCCGATCTTCGAGCGGCTCGTCTACATCAACTCGTGCTCGCAGGGCGCGCTCTCGGACGCCGTGCGCCAGTCCTACGACGACTACCTCCGCGACTGGGACGAGGAGGGCGCGCCGTGGGAGTACTGGGTCGAGCGGACCGAGGCGGCGCGGCGCTCGTTCGCGCGGCTGATCAACGCGGAGCCGGACGAGATCGCGGTGACGACCTCCGTTTCCGCCGGCGTCAGCGCGCTCGCGAGCGGACTGCGGTACGGCGGACGCTCGAAGATCGTGCTGTCGGAAAGGGAGTTCCCGACAGTCGGCCAGATCTGGCACGCGCAGAAGTCCCGCGGCGCGCGCGTCGTCCACGCGCACCCGGACGACTTCGACCGGTTGGTCGACGACGACACAGCCGTCGTGTCGCTCACGCACATCTCGTTCCGGACGGGCGAGATGTACGACCCGAAGAAAGTGGCGCACCTGGCGCACAAGCACGGCGCGCTGATGCTGCTGGACGCGTACCAGTCGGTCGGCTCGGTGCCGCTCGACGTGAAGGAGCTCGACGTCGACTTCCTCGCGGCCGGCGCCCTCAAGTACCTGCTTGCGTCGGCGGGCCTGGGCTTCTTCTACTGCCGCCGGGAGCTTTGGGAGCGCGCGTGGCCGACCGCCACGGGCTGGTTCGCCGACCAGGACATCTTCAAGATGGACGCGTCCAGATACGCGCCGTCGCCGACCGCGCGGCGCTTCCAGTCAGGCACGCCGCCGGTCCCGGCGATCTACGCCGGCATCGCGGGCATCGAGCTGATGCAGGAGATCGGCATCGAAGAAACGGAGGAGCACGTCCGGGGCCTGAACGCACGCCTGATCGCGGGGATCGAGGAACTGGACGGCAAGCTGGCGACGCCGAAGAAGCGTCATCGCCGCGGCGCCCTGATCTGCGTGAAGTCGAACGACGTGAACGAGCTCGTCGCCGGGCTCGCGCGCTGGGGGATCGTCACCTCGGAGCGCGACTCGAACCTCCGCATCTCGGCGCACGCGTACAACTCGCTCGAGGACATCGACCTCGTGCTCGAGGCGCTCGCCCGCCACAAGCACCTGCTGGCCTAGTTGAAGCGGAAGTTGGCCCGCCTCTCCACGCCGTCCCGGAAGCGAACGACCAGCTGCCGGCACGTGCCTCTCCAGCTGCGTTCCGTCTTCCAGATGTACTTGTACCGATCCAGCACCGGGTCGTAGCTGAGCCCGCTGCCGCCCGGAGGCGCGACCTCCTCGATCGGGTCGACAACGCCGCCCGCACAGGACATCGGCTGCGACTTGGGGTATCCCTGCGCGAACAGGTCGAGGCCGCGGAAACCGGACAGGCTGAACTTCACGGGGATGCTGCTCCCGGCGTTCACGGAGTTCAGAGTCGGCAGGTTGTCGACCGGTGAGAAGAAGCCCGTGAACGGGAAGGGCGCCACGTTGTAGGTGAGAGTTGCAGGCCCGAACGTATGGCCGGCACGATCCACGGCCGAGGCGGAGATTGTGTGTGGCCCGACCGAGCTCGTGTCGAGAGCCGCCGTCGGGCTGCAAGATTCGATACCCGAGCCGGAGTCGGCACACGTCGCGTGGGCGACCTGCCCGAAGCCGTACGTCGAGTTCACCGTCACGGTCGGGGGCGAGACGTCGATCGGCACCGCGAGCGAGCCGTGTGAGCCGTCGCTGCCCTGGAAGTCCAGAGAATGGACACCCGTTCCGCTGACGGGAGCGGTGACAGGCGGTGGGGCGGCATCAGTGAACGGGGCCCCGTCGAGGCTGTACTTGATTCCGGGCGCGCCGCTGATCGTCACTACGGCGGCGGTCGTGTACCACCCGCTCGGATGGGGGTGCCGGGGCGCCGTGACCTCCGCGTGGATGTCGCCGGTCGGCTCCACTGGAGTCACCGACTCGCCGACCGACTTGTTGCTCGTGACAGCGACGTTGCCGGATGCGTCCACAGCCTGAATGAACCACTCGACCGTGGTGCCGCCGAGCGGGCCGGCGCCACTCCACCGAGAGCCGTGCGACATCTCGACGCTCTTCCAGACCGCGCTCGCATCCCTGTAGAGGGCGACGACTCTCTTGACGCCGGCCTCACCGCCGACGTTGTCGTTGACGTCGACGGCGAACGCAACGGTGCCGCCCGCCTGCGTCACCCCGACCGGGCCGAAGGTGGACGGAGTGAAGTCCGTGACGCCGGGGCCCGTGTAGAAGACGTTGCCCGACAGCGAGGTGAACCGCCTCTGGGTGCCGATCCCGAGCGCCTCGGGGATGCCGTCGCTCCTGAACTGGCCGCTGAAGAGCCCGAGCCGCTGGCGAGTGCCGGTCGGGGTTGCGATCGTGGCGATCGACTGCAGCTTCGTCGGGAAGGTGACGTCGCCGACGAGCTCCGGCGTGAAGGCCGACAGGTCGTCGACGACCCGGCTGAAGGCAGCGTCGAAACCGGTTTCGTCGGCCGAGTCGAGGCCAGTGATCAGCGCGCCGTGCGCGACGAGGCCCGGCTGCGTGATGTCGAGCTTCGTCGTCGGCTCGATCGGGCGGCGGTTCTCGGCGAACGAGTCGTCCGAGACGTAGTAGCTGCCACTCGGGGTGTCGACGCGGGTGAAGCTCGGCGAGACGCTGAACGAGGCGGTGGGCAGCCCGGTCGCCGAGTCGGTCGACGTGATCGCGGGGATCGGCGGCGTGGCTCCTGCAGCCGTCCCGACCGGTACATCGGCAGACCCATCATCGATGCCTGGTCGATCACCTTCAGGTGGTAGCCGCTCAGCGTCGGCGTCGCCGCGTACTCCTGCTTCGCGAAGGCGAGCGCCTGGCCGACGGTCATCGAGCCGTCGAGCCGCTCGGCGAAGAGCACGTTCAGCTTCTCCGAGTAGAGCACGGCGGCCGTGTCGCCGAGACCGAACCCTGTGTTGCCCATGTAGACGACCGCGCCGGTCTGCGCATAGGCCTGCGCCCAGTCGGGCTTCAGCACGTCACCGACGACGAAGTCGGAGACGGGCAGCGCCGAGTGGCAGCCCATCGTGAAGACCACGCGCCCGCTCGTCGAGCGGGTCAGCAGATCCGCTGTCGTGAAGAGAATCGTCTCGCGGTTCGCGGCGTCCTCGTCGGCAGGTAGCGAGCGGAAGTGGTCGTAGTGCGCGTTCAGCGACACGATGTGAGGCTCGTTCGAGGTCGGGAACATCGCGCCCAGGAGGTCGGTCTTCGACCAGGTGTCGTTGATCAGCTCCGTCGCGTTCGCCGCGCCCACCTTCGCCTTGAGGCGCGTCGAGATCTGCGTCGCGCCGTCCTTGAGGAAGTCGTAGCCCGTCGTCAGCGCCCTCGTCGGGGCGATCGCCCCGTTCCGGGTGACGTACTGGTCGACCTGGCTGATGATCTGGGCCGGCGTCTCGACGAGGCGTCCGAGCGCGAGCTCCGGCACGTACGGGCCCTGGCCCGGGTAGTTGACGTCGGCGAGCGGGTCGTCGGTCGGCAGGAGCCCGAGCGCGTAGGTGCTCAGGTACTGGTTGTTCAAGGTGCCGATGAAGGTGCTCGCGTATTCGCGCTCGTTCGCGTACGAGGTGTTGTCGAGGATGCGGCCGAACGGGAGCACCGTGTCGTCGCCGACGACGACGATGTGCTTGACCGACGGCCTCACGATCAGCGGGTCGTCGAGCAGCACGCCGACAGCGCGGACGATCGCATTCGCCTTCGCCGGCGAGCACGAGTCGGTCGCGCGGACGTCGAGCGCGGTCAAGACATCAGCGTTCGCATCGACCGGGATCACCGCGCCGCCCGCGGCGTCGCTGCGGCCCGCGAGGGTCTGCAGCCTGGCCCAGACGTCGTTCTCGGCCTGCAGGCCGTAGAGATCGCCGAAGCGCTTGGAGGCGAAGAGATACAGCGTGTTCGCCGTCGCCGGGACGACCGGCATCGGCTTCGTCACGCCACCGCCTGTGGCCGGCGGGTTGGTACAGGTGGCGGGAAGCGGAATCGCCGCCGACCTCTCGACGCGAAGCATCCACGGGTCGTTGCTGAAGCCGCCGTCGAAGCTGGAGACCTGAATCGTGTACGTGCCGCCCTCGGGTGAGACCACGGAGACCTCTTCGTCCGCCAGCCCGCGGTTGTCGGACACGTCGAGGACGGGCTGGCCGAGCGCGGACTGTGGCACGTCGGTGAGCGCCTCGGGCGTGATCGACTGGGTCCGCTGCTCGAGTTCGAATGGAACGTCACCCGCCACGGGCTGCGTGGCCCCGGCGTGCGGTAAGCGCAGCGGCTCGGTCGTCGGCCCGTAGACCACGAGATCGTCGTCGACCTGCAGATGGCTGAGATGGATCGTCAGCTGCTCGCCCGGAGCGGCCGGGATCTGGAAGAAGTCTTTGTCCGAGCCGCTCGACGTGTAGCCGAGGTAGAGCGTGTCGTCCTGGATCGCCTGCGCGGATTCCGGGTCGCCGTTCACGGGCTCGCCGGGCTCGGTGATCGCGGTGCTGGCCGGGTCCGGCGCGACAACGGTGCTCGGGCAGGACGGTCGCGGCGATCTTCGCGGTCGCCGACTCGGTGCCGAGGCTCAGACCGGGCTTCGCCTGGAAGCTGAGCGTGTAAGGCGTGTGGAGCTGGAAACCCGTCACCGGCCAGCTGAGCTCGTTGTCATCCACGTCTAGCGACGGCTCGCCGACGATGCCGTCCCCTCCCAAGAGCTGGGTCGAGTCCGGGACGTAGCGCGCCTGCGGCGGGAGCTGGACGCCGACGGTGCCGTCGACCGGGTCCGCGCCCGGCTGCCTCGACCGTGAACGAAACCGTGTAGTCAGCCGTTGCGCCGTCCGACGAGAAGTCCTGGAGCGGGAAGGTCTGGAGCGGCAACGCTTCCCAGTCGTAGGCCGTCCGCAAGAGGACGGTGGCCAGGAGATCCTCGAGTGTCGTGTCTGGCGGCAGGCCCACCACGAGCTCCGCGAGCTTGATGTCCTGGCCGCTCGCGTTCTTGTAGTAGCCGAGATCCTGCAGCGTCGCAGTCGACTTGATCGCGCCCGCGGCGTGCGCCTCGCCGAGCGTGTCGGTGTCCGAGCAGATGAAGCTCCCGGTCGGGCAGTTCAGGATCGCGTCCTTGGCGCTGAGGGGGATTCCACCGAGCGGGATGCCGCCGAGCGGCGAGACGCTCATGTTGATCCCGCCGAGCGGGATGCCGCCGAGCGGAGTGCCAGTCAGGTCGATGCCGCCGAGCGGGATGCCGCCGAGCGGCGTTCCGACCGGGATCCCTCCGAGCGGGATACCGCCCAAGGGGATACCACCCAAGGGGATGCCGCCCAGCGGGATGCCTCCGAGCGGCACGCCCTGCAGCGCAATCCCGAGCATCGTCGTCTGCGCGTCGATGGTCACGTTGCCCGGACAGCTGAAGCCGGGCTGCTGGTTGACGTAGGCGCACCAGTTATCGAGTGTCGAGCCAGGCCCGGGGAGCGGGATGCCGCCGAGCGGCAGGCCGCCGAGCGCGATCCCGCCGAGCGGGATGCCGCCGAGGGGGCTCGACGCGAGGTTGAGATCGTCGAGGGTGATCTCGGGGGTCTCGGTGACGACCGGTGTTCCGAGCACCTGGGCCAGCGTCACGTTCTGCGGAGGCGTGCCCGCAAATGCCGGGTCGAGCGCAAGGCGCGTCTCCCACTTGTCGGGCAGGACGAGCGGGATCGTCGACAGCGGGACTCCACCGAGCCCGTTCTGGTTCAGGTTCTCGGGCGTGAATCCGATGCCGCCGAGCGGGATGCCGCCGAGCGGGATCCCTCCGAGCGGGATGCCGCCGAGCGGGATGCCGCCGAGTGGAATCCCCCCGAGCGGAGTGGCGGAGGTCGACCCGGTCTCGCCGCGGATCGCGTCGAGCGGGATGTCCGCGATCGGGGCGGAGACGGCGCCCGGTTCCGAGCTCACGGGCCCGGTGATCGAGATCGCCGCGGACGGGATCGCCGCCGCCGCGATCGGCCCCCAGTCCGGGAAGGAGTTCCGGGCACCGAGGGTCGCCACCGCGACCTGGCCAGTGCCGTCCGCAAGCGCCGTCCAGGTGTCGAAGTTCTGGCCGCCGGCGTCGCGAACGAACGCGATCCTGGTCCCGTCCGGCGACCAGCTCGGGTCGGCGTCGAAGATCGAGGCGTTCGTGAGGTTCGCCGCGCCGGAGCCGTCGGACGCGTTGATCGTCCACACCGATCCGCAACAGCTTTGACTGGGGCGATCGCTGTAGAACGCGAGCTTCTCGCCGTCCGGCGACCAGTCCGGATCATGGTCGTCCGCGGTGTTGATCGTCAGCCTCGTCGGTTCCCCGGAGCCGTTCGAGCTCGCCCGGAAGAGCTCGTTGTTGCCGTCGAGTGAGGTGCTGAACGCGATTTCCGTTCCATCAGGCGACCATGAGGCACCACCGTCGTCACCGGGGCTGTTGCTGACGTTCGTCTGTCCACCGGTAAGCGTGTCGAGGACCACGATCTCGAAGTTCCCTTCGATGGAACGGCGCGAATAGGCGATCTTCGTCCCGTCGGGCGACCAGGCCGGCTGCTGGTCGATGCCGGGCTGCGTCGTCAGGCGCGTGACGCCGCTGCCGTCGATGTTCATGACGTAGATGTCGAGGTTGCCGCCCTCACGGTCGCTGGTGAAGGCGACCCGCCTGCCGTCCGGCGAGATCGAAGGCAGAGCGTCGTACCCGGGCGCGTTCGTCAGCCTCGTCTGAGCCGACCCGTCGGCGTTCATTCGATAAACCTCGTGGTTCCCGTCACGGGTGCTCTCGAACACGATTCGGCCGGCAACCGGAATCGTCAGATCGCCCCAGTCGCTGGGGTCGATGCTCGATGCCCCCGGGGCGCCCCAGAAGGGCCCACCCGACTGGTACTGAAAGTGCACACCGACCGCGTTACCGGGCGTGAGGCAGACGTCGTGCACGTCGTCTGTGGAGCAGAGAGGGTGCCGCAGCTCGAAGGTCACCTGGCCGCCGACCTCGGTTCCCCCCGCGATGACGTCGTTCGTGCCGTTGCCGGGAGGGGTCGTGCCGGGGGCATTCGAGCCGTCGCTGTAGTGGCTGGCTCCGCCGATATCCCCGGTCGAGCTCCAATAGAAGTCGCTGCCGGTGTTCCCAGGTCCGACGAACGAGAGGATGGCGTCCTCGCCGGGATCCTTCAGCCCGTCGTGGTCTTCGTCGAAGTAGACCCCGATCGACTTCGTACCGACGACGCCGTCGGCCACCGTCAAGGCGACGTACAAGTACTGGGAGTCGTGCTTGAACCTGACGGACCCCGAAATCTCGCCGAAGAGGAGGAAGGAGGAGGGGGCGTCGTCCCACTCGCCGGCGGCGAGCACACCGTTCACGGTGGGCGCGGTCGAAACGGCCGTGCTCGCGTAGTTGACCGGGGGTTGGCGGTGCGCCGAGGCGATGCCCGGCAACGCCCCGGCGGCAAGCATGCCGACCAGGACCGCGAGCGCACTCAAAAACCGCAGATTTAGACCGGACCCCATCCGTGCGTTGCCTCCAGTGACGTAGGACTGGCAAAGACGTTAGTAGCTTCGCCCAATTTTTCAAAGCGCAGAGGACGAGCTTTCACGCAAGCTCCGTGAGGTTTACGCTCGTGGCGGGGTGAACGCGAAGCCGCAAGGATCGTTCGAGCCGTATCTGCCGCGGCTCGTCCTCGACTGGGCGGAGCGCACGCCGACCGAACCGTGGCGCGAGCTCGACGGCTCGCTCGTGTCGATCGACCTCACCGGCTTCACCGCGCTCGCCGAGAGGCTGCAGGCCAGGGGACGCGCCGGCGCCGAAGAGCTCGTGCTGGCGATCAGCGGGGTCTTCGAAGGCCTGATCGGCATCGCCTACCGCCGCGGCGGCGACGTCCTCAAGTTCCGGGGCGATGCGCTGCTCATCCTCTTCTCCGGCGACGCGCATGCCGAGCGAGCCTGCCGCGCGTCCTCCGAGATGCAGTGGTTCATCGAGCGTACGGGCGGGAAGATGATGAGCTCCGTCGGCGAGGTCGAGCTCCGCATGTCGACCGGCATCTACTCGGGCAACTGCCACTTCTTCCTCGTCGATTCGAGCCACCGGGAGCTCGTCGTCGCCGGGCCGGCCGCGACCGCGACGATCGGGCTCGAGGATGCCGCGGGCGCGGGCGAGGTCCTCATCAGCCCCGCGACGGCTGCGGCGGTGGGGCCCGAGTGGACCGCCGGGGAGCGTGGCGGCGCCGCCCTGCTCGCGCTCGACCACGATCCCGACGCGTCGGCGCCACCAATCGTCGAGACGGATGTCTCCGCGCCTCCCGGTCTGGACCTCGAGCTCTTCGTGCCGCCCGCGCTACGCGCCTACCTCCGGCTCGAGGCCGGCGAGGCGGAGCACCGGCAGGTGACGGCCGCCTTCGTGAAGTTCACCGGCGTCGAGGCGCTGCTCGCGAAGGGCGGCCCCGAGGCGCTCAGCGAGCCGCTCGCCAGGCTCGGCGAGATCGTCGGCCGGGTGACGTCGGAGCTCGGTCTCACGTGGCTCGAGTCGGACATCGACGTCGACGGCGGCAAGCTCTACATCACGGCCGGGGCTCCCTCGAGCACCGGCGCGGACGAGGAGCGGATGCTGCGGGGGCTCCGGGCGATCCTCGACGTCGACTCCCCCCTGACGCTTCGGGCCGGCGTCAACCGCGGCCCGTCCTTCGCCGGCGACATCGGCGCGAGCGCCCGCCGCGCCTACGCCGTGATGGGCGACACCGTCAACCTCTCCGCGCGCCTGGCCGCACGCGCCGAGCCGGGCGAGATCCTCGCCACGGGCGAGGTGCTCGAGCGCTCGCGCACGCAGTTCGAAACCACGGCGCAACCGTTCCTCGTCAAGGGCAAGGAGCGCGCGATCACGGCCTACAGCGTGGGCTCGGCGACCGGTGTGGTCGAGGAGGAAGCGGCCAAGCAGCTGCCGATCGTCGGCCGCGAGCAGGAGCTCGCCGCGCTGCGCACAGCCGTCGATGCGGCACGCATGCGCCAGAGCCAGATCGCCGAGCTGGTCGGCGAGCCCGGCATCGGCAAGTCGCGGCTCGTCGAGGAGCTGAAGACGCTGGCGGTCGGGTTCACGCACCTCACCACGCGCTGCGACCAGTACGCCGTCTCCGTGCCCTACTTCCCGCTCCGCTCGCTGCTGCGGCCGCTCGCCGGCATCACCGACGCCGAGAGCGCGGAGGAGGCCGGCGCGCGCCTGACGCCGTGGGTCGAGGCCGTGATGCCCGAGTTCGTGCCCCTGCTCCCCTTGCTCGCGATCCCGTTCGACGCCGAGGTCCCGCCGACGCCGGAGAGCGAGGAGATCGAGGCCGCCTTCCGGCGCGAGCGCGTCTTCGAGACGGTCGAGCAGTTCCTGCTCCGGGTGCTGGTCGCGCCGACGCTGATCGTCGTCGAGGACGCGCACTGGATGGACGACGGCTCGCACGGGCTCCTCCTCCATCTCGTGCGGAGCTCCGCGCCGCGGCCCTGGCTCCTGGCGATCACGCGCCGGCCGCAGGGCCTCGGGTTCGTCGACGAGCCCGGCGAGGGGCGTCAGGTCCACGCGCTTTCAGCGCTCGGCGGCGAGGAGGCGGCCCAGCTCGCGCTCGCAGCCGCGGGCGAGGTCGCGCTCTCCGAGGACCTGGTCGCCGAAGTCTCGGAGCGCTCGGGTGGGAACCCGCTGTTCGTGCGCGAGCTCGTCTCGGCCTCCCGAAACGGCGGCGACGGCTCGGCGCTGCCGGAGACCGTCGAGACGCTGATCACGACCCGGATCGACACTCTCGAGCCCGGCGACCGCTTCCTGCTCCGCAACGCCTCCGTGCTCGGGGCCCGCTTCGAGCTCGACCTGCTGGCCGACGTGCTCGCGGACGAGCTCGAGGACGTCGGCGACCTCGACCGCTGGCGCCGCCTCGGCGAGTTCGTCGCCTGGGAGGGGACGAACATGCTGAGCTTCCGGCACGACCTCTTCCGCACGGTTGCGTACGAGGGCCTCTCGTTCCGCCGCCGGCGCGAGATCCACGGCCGCGTGGGCAGCATGCTGGAGCGCCGCGCCGGCGCGGGCGCCGTCGATCTCGCCCCCTTGCTGTCGCTCCACTTCCTGCTGGCGGAGGACTACGAGCGCGCCTGGCGCTACTCGGTCGCCGTCGGGGAGCTGGCCAAGCGCCGATCGGCCAACGTCGTCGCGGCCGAGCTGTTCGAGCGCGCGCTCACCGCGGCCGACCATCTGGAGCTGCCGGCGGACGAGATCGCGCGGGTCGCCGAGATGCTCGGCGACGTCTGCGAGCTCGCGGGGCGGTACGAAGAGGCCGGGGCCGCTTACCTCCGCGCCCGCGAGCAGGTTGGCGAGGGGGTTCCGCAGACGCGACTGATGCTCAAGGAGGGTGTCCTCCGCGAGCGGCTCGGCAACTATCCGGAGGCGCTCGACTGGTACGACCGCGGGCTCGATGCGATCGAAGGCGACGGCGTTGAGAGTCGTGTGCAGCTGGAGTTGGCCACCGCAGGCGTCAAGTACCGGCAGGGCCGTTTCGAAGAAGGCATCGAGTGGGGCACACGCGCGGCGGAGCACGCCGAGCTCGTTGCAGACCGCGCCGCGCTTGGGCACGCCTATTCGCTCATCCACCTCAATCACGTAGCGCTCGGCCAGAAGGACGACGAGCACGCCCGCCTCGCGCTGCCTCTGCTCGAGGAAGCGGGCGCCATCGTCCTCCAGTCGAGCCTCGTCAACAACATGGGGATCGAGGCCTACTACGCGGGCCGCTGGGACGAGGCCTCCGAGCTCTACCGGCGCAGCGGCGAGCTGAGCGGCCGCGTGGGTGACGTGGTCAACGTCGCGCGCTCGCAGAACAACGTGGGCGAGATCCTCTCCGACCAGGGCAAGCTCGAGGAGGCGGAGGCGTTGTTCGTGGAGGCCCAGCGAGTCTGGCGGGCGGCGAACTACCCGGTCGGCATCGCGCTCGCCACGTCGAACCTGGGCCGCGTCGCCGCGCGGGGGCGCCGCTTCGAGCAGGCGCTCGAGTTGCTGGTCGAGGCCCTCGCGTGCCTTCGAAGCGCTGGGCTCGGAGGCCCTCGCGCGTGAAACAGAAGCGCGCATGGCCGAGTGCTTCGTGCTCGCCGGGGGCCACCAGGACGCGCTGGAGGTCTTGCCCTCAGCCGCCGCGGCGGCCGAGGAGGCGCCTGTCCTGGGCGCCTGGCTCGAACGGCTGCACGGCTATGCCCTGGCCCAGGCCCGCCGTGCGCAAGAGGCGGGGACGCACCTGCAGCGAAGCCTCGAGCTTGCCGTCGGGATCGACGCCGACTACGAAGTCGCGCTGACGCTGCAAGCGCTGGCCCGGACGCGCCTGCGCGGGCCGAAGGCCGAGGCGGAGAGCCAGGCGATCCTCGAGCGCCTCGGCGTGCTCTCGACGCCGCTCGTGCCGTTGCCCTGAGCACCCGGGCCTAGGAGCGCCTCGCCCTCGGACGCCAAGGGCGTCGTTCGAGTGCGAGGGTCGTTTCACCGCTTCAGCTGACGGCCGTCTTCCGCGTCAGCGAGTACGTCCCAGCCGGCCCCAGGGCGATTGGGTTCGCATCCGTAGTTCCTTCTGGCCGAGCGTTGACGGCGCGAGCTGGCCGTAGTTGCATCCTCAGTGTGGGCCGCCCTCTAAGGCACCTCGACCATGGCGAGGAAGCAAGCACCGAAGAAAGGATCTCCGCCCCACGCCCGCGACGGGAGGCGAGCTCTCGGCAAACGTTGGCCGTCAAGTCATGGCAGGCATTGGTGCCGAAGACGCCGCCTGAAGCCCTCGGACTCGCGCCTACGAATTGTGGACACCATACTCCGCCTCGTGAAAACCGACGACGTGGGTCGCGCGCGTCTGCGGAAAATTCACGGTGCGGCAATCAACCGCTCGGCTCATCGGCGGATCAACGCGTACCTCACGCAGGCCGAAACGTTCTATCTATCGGCACAAGACATGCCTCCGGAGTCGCGACCACTCGTCGCCTACTACTCCGCTCCACATCCTGACGAAAGCGTTCCTGACCTGCGTAGACCCGAAGCTAACCGCTGGGAAGGCTGATGCATGGCCTGAGTGACGGCTTCGAAGAGAAGAGCGTTATTGGTTCGCTCATGAGGACGAAGGTCGGCAACGTGACGGCTCCGGCGGCGAGCGCATTTCGCGAGCGGCCATCGAAACGGGAGCCTGTTCCGTCATCCGCCTGGCACCCTCCTCCCCATTCGAAACCGGCGCCGTACCTCGTCGAAACCGCTGATCTCTTCTGAGCGAGCCGTTGCACTTCCCCCGAAACTCCTGCCGCTAAGGCGAGTTGCAGGCGCTGGTCCGCCGCCGGAGAGACCTGGCTAAGGGCCGAAGCGCGTCGCAGCGAGCTCCTGCGGTGTGGCCTTGGGCCCGCTCTGATTGCCACGCAGAGCGCATCACTTCGGTTCTGTCTTCCGGCATGTGGACACTCGATACGCCGACCGTGTCCTACCGAGTCAAAGAAGGCGTGGACCTACGGTGGCAAACGAATCCTCAACATGTTCTCCGACCTGAGCGACGCCTTTCAGAACTCTTTGATCCACGTGACCGTGGAAGCGAGGGCAGCCGATATCTGGCCATCGCTTCTGAGCGCACTGATCTACTCTCGCAAGGTGCCCGCTGCTTCGCGGTAATGCATCACCTGTCGAACATGGTCCGGTACCGGCCTGAGCAGGTGACAAAGCTCGCGAATCAGAAGTGGTTCTTCCTATCACTTCGTGGGTGCCTAGGGCGATGGAGAACTTCTACCTCGCATTGGCACCAGCCGGATCCTCGACGAGGAAATCCGTATCGAGGTCAGATCGTCTAACGACGGCCCGTATCAAGCTGAACTCGCAGCGATCCTGAATAGACGCTTGTTCGGCCATGTTTGACTCTGGACCAGGGCTAACCACCGATGGAGGTCGGGCGGCGCCCCGGAGGACTACTTGCCCTCCTTGACTGTGGTCTTTGGATGCGTCTTGCCGTACTTCGACGAGACGTACTTGCCCGAAACCGCTGAGCGGAACTTGCCCCGCGCCGACTTCTTGGCGATCACTAATCACCTCCTTCCGTCTGGTCGCTGTCGGAACCCGGCTGTGTTCCAGCCGACATCGGTCAGTTGCGGCTCATAGACGAGAGTCCGAACAAAGGCGCCTAACCGCTCAGCGTCTGCCTTCTCAAGGTCGCGGCAGACGGACGTACGCGATCTGGCCAGACCTGAGAGGAAATGGATGAGTCGATCAGCGGATCCGCGCCGCAGAATCTGGCGGCCGTCACCATCGCAGTGGGGGCGAACTGTCCTTCGCCGTCCGCTTCGGCATGACCTCGGAGCGCTCGGCCCGGAGTTTTCGGCTCGGGTGCGCCGCCTTGAGAGCGATGGCGGACGGTTCCACTTCGGAGAGACCGGTATACGCCCCGATTGCCTTCTTGAAGCGCTGACGGTAGGCGACGAGGTCCTCCCGCTTATACTCGCCGACGACGCGGTTGCTGAAGCGGTCCATGAACTCGTCGGCATCGACCGTCCTGACGTCGAACTCTCGAAGGCGTCGCCTTCCATCGTCGTGAACACCTGCCGGACTGCGGACTTCCAGGGATTGACCTGAGCGCCGTTGCTAGCCCTTCCGATCAGGTAGTCGAGGAAGTCGAGTAGCCCGCCTGCAGTTCCGGAGCCGATGCTTGTTGTCGTGGACTCTGCCATGCGTTTCTCCTGTCTCGTGCGTTTCTGTCTGTACATCTGAGCACACGAACGCACAGATGTCAAGAAAACGCACAAGGAAACGCACAGGCGGCTGCCTGCGACGGCCGGCTCAGGACCTAGAGTTCCCATCATGGGGCGCGCACCTGTACAGCAGTTTTCCGTTGCCCCGCCCTACAACCGAAAAGTTGCGCGGCGGCTACTACACGCCGACGGCCATCGCAGAGTTCCTTGCCGACTGGGTAGGCGGTGCGGGGCCAAGGCTGCTTGAGCCAAGCTGCGGGGGGACGGCGGCGACCGGCGTCCTCGCCGGCCACGGCACTGAGGTCGTGGGGATCGAACTTGAACGTGCGGAGGCGAGGAAGGCTCGCCGCAACGCCCCTGGCGCGGAGGTGGTTACCGACGACTTCTTCGCCTGGTTCGATGAAGGTCAACGAGGTTTGTGGGACGGGTCGCCGGAAATCCTCCGTTCATCCGCTTTCAGCATTGGACGGAGCCGGACTCGGTCTCAGGCGTTCGACGTAATGCGCAGCGTCGACATGCGACCAACGAAGTTGACGAACGCCTGGGTTCCATTCGTGGTCGCGAGCGCCCTCGCCTACGGCCAGACGGTCGACTTGGCCTCGTCATCCCAGCTGAGCTTCTGCAAGTGACCTATGCCGCGGAGCTCAGGGCATTCCTAGTGGACGAGTTCAGCGAACTCACTGCGGTCACCTTCAAGCGGGCTCGTCTTTGACGGATCTTGCAGGAAGTAGTGCTCCTGCTTGGGCGTCCGCGGCGCCGGGCCAGCGCAGATCCGGGTCGAGGAAGTACTCGACGCTCGGGTCGCTCCCGGAACCCAGGCCCTGGCCGCGCTCCCTCGACGCTCCGGCACTGCGGCACGAGACCGTAGAAGTGGGACAAAGTACTTCCTTGATTCGAACGCGGAGAATCGCCGCGCTACGAAGTGCGCGCGGTCACGAGTCTCTTGTCATGCTCGGCGAGCTAGCCGAGGTTGACGTCGGCGTCGCACCGGCCGGAATCAGTTCTTCGTGCTCCCGCCCCGCGCCGGCTCAGGAGCGGCAGCTCGAGCACCACGTCATGCCACTCGTGAGTCAGTCCGCTCACCTCCGCGGAGCGCGTCTTCGGGCAAGCTCGATCTCGAAGCGAACCGCGAAGGGCAGACGCGCTCTGTCAGCTGACTGGCAGCGCCCTGGAGCAAGTCGAACGAACTGATGACGAAGCGCTCAGCTCGTACGTCTTCTGCCGGGAGAGGCCGCGAAGGTCTCGATGATGACAAATGCTCATATGGAAGAAGTGGTGGGGGTCGTACCCTCGATTTGGACGCCGGCATGCATTTACTGCGGCAGATCCAATCACCATCCGCGCATCATCGCGAACACGGCAGCCGGCGTCTACTTCGACCGACACGATCCACCGCGTGCGCATGCTGAACGGGCTGCCGCCCGCACGGCTCGCAGCCGCCTCAATCAACTCGATGGAATCCGGTTTCCGGTACGGGCGGAGCTACGGCGGAGGCGCGCCAGCAAGTCGGCAACCCAACGAAGCCGAAGGGCTGCCGTTCCCGATCTGCATGCGCTCACGATGAATGATGTCCGGCGGGTCGATACCCTCCTCCGCGATGGACGGCTGACCGAGGCGCTCGATTTCGTTGACGAGCGCCTGCTCATCAGGCTCTCGGTTCTTGAGAAGAACTCGTGGACACCCTCAGAGGCGTCGGGAGAGGCTGCGCGACCGCCGCCTCGCGCGCGGCAAGAAGTAGGACGTCAGTGCGGAAGCGAGCCGGAGTAGCGCCGGCGGTACACCGCCTCGATCTGTGATCCGAAGTTCTCGATCCTCAGGTTGGGATGCTCTTTGGGATCGGAATCCTTGCGAAAGTATTGCCGTTGCGGGTCCAAGAGTGCGAAAGCACATGGTTTCGGCGACGTGCGCAGGCCGTACTCGTCGGCACGAGCCCCAGCCCGTCAAGCGGCCGGGTGACCGGATCAAGGGAGCCGCCAACTGCCGGCTCAGGGAACAGCACGAGGAACGCGACAGCGGCCAGTCTTTTTGGACATCTCCCGTTGGTCCGATACAAGAGCCGCGTGCGGGTGCGGCTTCTCTTACAGCCCTTCAGTAAAGACAGCCAGATCGGAACGGCCCTGCTGAGCAAGCTACAAGGCGGACTCCTTCTGGCTCCTGACGGCTTGGGCACAGGAGTCTGGGCTAGCCCACCTTTACCGTGATCGACAGTGTCCATCACAGAGCGCGCGGCGGCCGAGCCGAAGCGACTCTCGGTGTAGACCAAGGCATCGCGACCTACGAAGGTCTACGCCTGGCACTCAAAATCTTCGATGAACCGCGTGTTCCTGTTCCACGACGGGAATCGGACCTTCCACCCCGAGCTTTACGTCGTCGAAAACAATCGGTCCGCACTACTCGTCATCGGCTCGGGCAACGTGACGGAGGGCGGGCTGTACACGAACTTCGAGGCTTCGACTGCCATCGACCTGAACCGGCGAACCCGATCCGACGAGCGCTTCCGAAGCAACGCGCGCGAATACTTTGACTCGTTCATTGCGACCGGGATGCCGTTCCGGCGGCTGGACTCCGCTCTCTTGAAGGAGCTGCGCGACAAAAAGCTCATCGCAACGTCGGCAGAGCGAGGACAGGTCGATCGCCAGCGGCGCACGCGCACTGCACCCACCCTGAAGCAGGTGTTCGGACGGCAGGCAATCGGCCTCCTTGGGGCCCCGACAACCACACGAAAAAACCGCCGACCCCCAGTCCGCGCCGTTCGCGGTGTACGCGTTGTCAAACAAAAGGCCGCGCTCGGAGGAGCGACGGCTCGACGAACCGCGACCTCCGGAACATCCAGAAGTGTTGTCGCCATGTCCTGGTGGCGGGAACTCACCGTCTCAGATGCAATGAAGAAGCCGCCCCCGAGCCATCAGAGGAAAGACGTGATTTTGAATCGAGGGCCCCATCCAATCGATCAGGCGGTCTTCTTCCGTCAGTACTTCTTCCACGGCCTTGCCTGGGGCCAGCAGATGATGCGGTCGTATCGAGGACAGTCCCCACGCCCAAAAGAACTGACCGTCGTACCTTTCGATGTCTATATCGGGAGGCGCCATCTCGGTGTCCACAATTTGACCGTCGACCACGCCCCGTCGCGCGAGGCAGGCCAGGGCAACTCACCGACATGGCTCAACTGGTCATCCTTGGGCAACGTGATCAGCCGCGGCAACTATGTGGGCTGGTATTTGCTCCTAGAGCGTTTGAAAAACGGAACTTTCCGTCTCACTCTGAGCCGCTCGCAGCCCGGTCATCCGGTCGTCCCCTCCAGCTGCACGCTGTGTAACTAGCCTGGCTGGGTCAGCACTTTCCTGTGACGGACGCGCGCGGTTTCCTAAACCGAGTGCGCGCCGGGGCAATTTCCGCTAGCGAAGTCGGCCCCTTCGGCTGATGGGGCGGTCAGGGACGGCCGCCCTTGGTCAGGCAGTCCTATGTCGGGTCGCTTGCTGAGTGAGTAGGCCCTTTGGGTTCTGACGAATAGGTCTCTGGCGAGCCAGGATGGATTCCCGCCTCGGCCGCGCTCGAGCCCGCCGCGGCAGGCACCGATTCCGCCGACGCTGAGGCGCTGCCAGCCGCCTCGCTTACCTGCGCGTCCAGGGACTTGAGCACGTTCTGTACCTGCTGGTTCACGATCGGCTGCAGCACCCGCTGCCCCATCGACCCGACCTGCCCCATGAGCCGCACGTCCGCCTCCCACTTCATCTCCGTGCCGCCGCCTGACTCGCTCAGCTCGAACTGCGTGTCCATGTTCAGCATCGCCCCCACGCCCGTGCCCTTCGCGTTCAGGCGCGCGTAGTCCGGGGCTCGCTCCTCGACCTTCTCGAAGTTGATGCTCATCTTCAGGCCGCCCAGGCCCAGCGGGATGACGACCTTCGCCGTCCAGTGACGGTCGTCCTCGATCGAGAAGTCCTTCACGCCCGGCATCGTCTTCGCCATCCGGGACGGGTCGTTCAGCACCTCCCAGACCTTCGCCTGCGGGGCGTCGAAATGCTTCGTGCCCTCGACCTTCATGCGCGGCGCTCGACCTTCACGCCGGCGCGGCTCGCCTCCGGGTTCTGCAGCAGCTCCCAGACCCGGTGGTACGGGTTGTGCGAGTCGGTCACGATCGCGCCGCCGTCCTGCCGCAGCGCGTCCTGGACCGCGGCGCACACGGCATGGATCCCGGCGCCGCCGCCCTCGCCCATGCCCTTCGTTCCCAGCGACGAGAACGGCGACGGCGACTCGATGTAGCCCGTCTTCATGGGCGGCATGTCGAGCGCATGCGGCACGTGGTAGTCGTAGAAGTTGGCGGTCAGCAACGTCCCGTCTTCGTCGTAGGGAAACGTCTCGTGCATCGCCGCGCCCAGCGCCTGCGCCGTCGCGCCGTGCACCTGGCCCTCGACGATCTGCGGGTGGATCCGCTTCCCGCAGTCGTCCACGGCCGCGTAGTCGACGATCTCGTACGTCCCCGTCTCCTTGTCGATCTCGATCACGCACGCATGGATCTGCATCGCGTACGTCAGCGTCAGATTCCCGAACTTGCGCTCCTTGTCGGGCACCTCGAAGGGCGGGCGGTACACGTAGCGGCAGTTCAGCGTCACGTCGTCGAGCTCGGGCGGCAGGCCGGCGTTGTTCATGTTGATGATCGCGCCGCACGCCATGAACGGCAGCGCCGCCTCCGGAGTCCCCTTGATGCGCGCGAAGCCCTCGGCGAGCTCGATCTGATCCGGCGGCACGCCGCCCAGGATCACGCCCGCGAGCCGCTTGATCTGGTCGGCGAGCATGTCGGTCGCGCCTTTGACCGCGCCCAACCCCGTCACCGCGAACTGCGACGCATACGTCCCCGAGAAGCCGGCATGAGAGTTCCAGTACGAGTCGTGCCCGGCCCGAACATGGACGTCGTCAGGCGTGACGCCGAGCATCTCGGCGACGAGCTGTGCCGTGACCGTCTCGTGGCTCTGGCCCTGCGGCGTCGTCCCCAGCGTGACGACGATCTCGCCGAAGATGTCGAGCCGCACCGAGGCAACCTCGTTGTTGCCGGAGAACTGCAGCTCGGGGTTCAGGAGCTGCGACTGGCCGAAGTTGTTCGTCCCTGAATCGAGCGTCGAGCCGATCCCGATCCCGAGCAGCTTGCCGCGCTGCTGCCGCGTCGGCCCGCCGCGCCTCGATCCCCTTGTAGTCGACCAGGTCGAGCGCGATGTCCAGGCACCGCGCGTAGTCGCCCGAGTCGTAGACGCAGCCGTTCGGCGTCTCGTACGGCATCTCCTCGCTCTTGATGTAGTTCTTCTTGCGCGCCTCGACCGGGTCGAGGCCGAGCTCGGTGGCGACGATGTCCATGATCCGCTCGGTCAGCCAGAGGTGCTGCATGCGCGAGTAGCCGCGGTTCGGGGAGACCGGCGACTTGTTCGTCACGACCTGCGTGAAGTCGACCCGAACGTTTCGCCAGCGGTAGAGCCCCGGCGTGACCTGCGCCCAGATGATGCAGCCGAGCGGCTCGTAGCGCGGGAAGGCGCCGCAGTCGTCGATCGCCTTCACCTTGAAGCCGAGCATCGTCCCGTCCGCCTTGACCGGCACCTCGACGTCGAGGAAGTGGCGCTCGTTGCCGTGCGCGTTCGCCATGTGCTGGTCGGTGCGCCACTCCGTCCACTGCACGGGCCGGTTCAGCTTGCGCGCGAGCAGGCAGCACGCCGTGAACTGCGGGTGCAGGCAGATCTTGTTGCCGAAGCCGCCGCCGATGTCCTGCGAGACGAAGCGCAGCTTGTCGGTGCCGGTGCGCAGCGCCGGGGCCATCCAGATGATGCCGATGCCGGGCATCTGGTGGTTGCCGAAGATCGACCATTGCTGCGTGCCGCGGTCGTACTCGACGACGCAGCCGGCGCACTCGAGCGGCGTCGACGAGAAGCGGTCGAAGTGCAGGCGCTCGATGCGGACGACGTGGTCGGCCTCCGCGAGCGCCGCGTCGTAGTCGCCCCAGTCGAAGAGGCCTTGCCAGACGACGTTCGAGCCCGCCTCCTCGTGGAGGATCGGAGCGTCCCCGGCCTGCGCCTGCTCGGCGTCGACCAGCGTGGGCAGCGGCTCGTACGACACCTCGACGAGCTCCGCGGCGTCGCGCGCCAGCTCGCGGCTCGACGCGACGACGGCCGCGACCGGCTCGCCCATGTGCCGAACCTTGCCGACCGCCAGCGCGTAGTCCTTCATGTCCGCGCCGGGCGGAGTGGAGAGCTCGAAGAACGGGTCGGTCAGCGCCGCGACCTCCTCGCCGATCAGCGTCCCGTAGACGCCCTCGAGCTCGGCCGCTTTCGAGACGTCGATCGCCGTGATGTTCGCGTGCGCGTACGGCGCGCGGACGAAGTGGACGTAGCCCATGCCGTGGCGCTTGACGTCGTCGAAGAAGGTGCCTTCGCCCTGCAGGAGGCGCTTGTCCTCCTTGCGCGGGGTCGAGACGCCGATGAAGCCGGCCTTGGTCTCGGTCTTGTCGACGACCAGGGGCTCGGTCACTTGGACGCCGCCTTGATCGCTTCGACGATGTTCACGTAGCCCGTGCAGCGGCAGATGTTGCCCTGGATCGCCTTGCGGATCTCGCCTTCGGTCGGGCTCGCGTTGTGGTCGAGCAGGTGCTTCGCGCTCATCAGCATCCCCGGCGTGCAGTAGCCGCACTGGAGCGCGTGGTGGTCGGAGAAGGCCTGCTGGAGGGCGTCGAGCTCGCCGTTGGCGGAGAGGCTCTCGACGGTCTCGATCGTCGCGCCGTCGGCCTGGACGGCGAGGAGCATGCAGCTCTTCACCGCGTCGCCGTTGTAGAGGACCGTGCAGGCGCCGCAGTTGCCCGTGTCGCAGCCGACGTGCGAGCCGGTCAGGTCGAGGTCGTCGCGGATGAAGTGGATGAGCAGGCGGCGCGGGTCGACGTCGCGCTCGTAGGTCTCGCCGTTGATCGTGACCGTGATGTTCATCCGCCGGCCTCCGCGATCGCGCGGTCGACGAGGATCTTCGCCAGGTGGCGCCGGTAGTCGGCGGAGCCGTGGACGTCGGAGGGCGGGTCGAGGTCGTCGAGGCTCGTGACCGGCACCGCGGCCACGCAGCCGATCGCGAAGCGGGTCTCGCCGTTCTTCGTCGCGGCCGCGTTGACGATGCAGGTGCCGTCCTTGCCGATCGTGACCGCGGCGAAGCCGTCGCCCTGTGCGGCCGGGATCGAGATCTTCGTCAGCAGCTCGCCCGGCTGGACGGCGGTCATGTAGACGCCCTGGAAGAACTCGTCGGCGCTCACCGTGCGCTCGCCGCTCGGCCCGGCGATCGTGAAGCTCGCGTTCATGGCGACCATCAGCGGCGGGAAGTGGTTCGTCGGGTCGCTGAGGCAGACGTTGCCGCCGATCGTGCCGCGGTTCCGCACCTGCACGTCGGCGATCTCGCCGGCCACGCGCGAGAGGACGGGCCGCGTGTCGAACACGTCGCTCGAGTCCATCAGCTGCGCGTAGGTCGTCATGGCGCCGATCTCGAGGGCGCCGCCCGACTCCGAGATCCCGCGCAGCTCGGCGCACGTCGGCGAGGTCGACGAGCAGGTCGGGCTGGGCGGCTCGCGCCTTCATGACGTTGATCAGCGTCTGGCCACCGGCGAGCGCCCGTGCGTTCTCGCTCCGCCCGAGCGCCGTGAGCGCGTCGGCGAGCGAGGAGGGGCGCGCATACTCGACCGCCGCCAGGAGCATGCCGCGTATCTAACCGGGGTCAGGTCCTATTGCGCAACAGAGAGCGTTCCCGGCTTTGACTTTCGCGGCGGCGAGGAGGACACTTTTCGCGCTCGGTTACGGCGGGGGGAGTCGCGACAGACTGGAGAGAATCATGACGCGAACGCTCATCCTCACCACTCCGATGATGACAGGCGAGGACGTTGTCTTGGCTCAGCGCCTGCTCAAAAGGCACGGCGACTACGGCGGCATTATCGACGGGGAATTCGGCGAGCTCTCCGCGCAAGCGAGCTACCGGGCCCAGTATCAGGATCGGGTATGCGCAGCCAAAGCAGGCGTTCGGCACACCACTGGAGAAGCTCCTCAAGGGGACAGCGCAGCCAACGGCCGCGATGAAAAGGCTGGCCGCGCAGAGGAAGAGGGAGCAGGCCGGGCGGACCCAACTGCGCCTCAAGGCCTTGGCCGAAATGAAGAGGCTCATCGGGATCAAAGAGGATCCGCTGGGGTCGAACAAGACACCTGTTGGCGCGTGGTACGGCGTCCAGGACGAGTGGTGCGCCATGGCCGTGACGATGGCCTACGTGAAGGCCGGCTCGACCGGCTTCGGCAGAGGCTCGCGCTGGGCCTACGTCCCGTACGTTGTGGCGTCAGCGCGCCTTGGTCAGCATGGCCTGACGGTCACGACCGATCCGAAGCCGGGCGACCTCGTCTGCTACGACCTGGACGGCTCGAATTTCGACACGCAGCAAGAACCACATCGGCATGTACGAGAAGCGGACGGGGCCAAACAAGTTCCAGACGATCGAGGGCAACCACAACAACCGCTGCGAGCGCGTGCAACGCACGATGAGCTCGGCGCCAAGGATCGTCTTCGTCCACCCCACGAGGTAGAGACCGCGACGAGTACCTCTAGCGGCGACCGAGGAGCCCTGGCTTGATCCGAGCCTCGAAGGCCTCCTGCCAGATCTCGTAGCCCTCGAGCTCGTCCGCCCGCACGTCCTCGTGCCCGACGGCGCCGGGCCGCCAGGTGGCGAAGTTGTCGGCGCTGACCGGCAGGTGCCGGATGCCGAAGTATCTGTCGGTCGGACCCTGGTCGAGCTGAGCCGGGTCGACCTGGAAGGGACGCTCGCCGAACCTGTCCGCAAAGAGCCGGACATGGACGATGCCGTCCCCCACGGCGAGGATCTTCACGACGCGGTACTCGCCCGCAGCAAACTCGACGGTGCAGAGATCTCCGGGACCCAAAGGTCTGGACACACCTCCCGCCGCAGTTAGCGGGGCCGGCCCCGCAAGTCGCGAAGCCGACCCCGGTATTACTACCTAACGCTGTGGCTCGCCCGCGCGAATCTCCTCGCGGTACGCGCCGCTCTCGACGCCGCGGCTCTCGATCATCTCCTTGAAGCGATCGAGGTCGCCCTTGACCTTGCGCGAGTCGAGACCGACCTTCGACCCGAGCTGCTCCTTCATGCCCTCGGGCTCGTAGTCCATCTCGACCGTGACGCGCGTCTGGTCCGCGCCGGCCGGCTCGAACTCGACGATGCCGTCAGGGCCGTTCCCGTCGACTGCCCGCCAGGCGATCTTCCGGTCTGGCTGCTGGTCGACGATCTCGGCCTTCCACTCGCGGCGCTCGCCGCCGATCTCGGCCTTCCACAGCAGGTGCGCGTCATCGGCCTGCTTGACCGACTCGACACCGTCCATGAACTGCGGGAACTCCTCGAACTGCGTCCACTGGTTGTACGCAGTGGTAACTGGCACGTTGACGTCGATCGACTCTTTGATTGTCGACAAGTTAATGACCCCTTTTCCTCGTTGTTGGTTCGCTCTCTCACCCTGTTACCTACCCGTCGCGGGAGGAGCTAAACGATTCTGCCGGTCACCTCGCCGAGCCGGTCCGCGCGCAGCGTGACCTCGTCGCCGTCCTCGAGGAATGTGCGCGTGGAGCCGTCGGCGAGCTCCAGCGGGCGCTCGCCGTTCCACGTCAGCTCGATCAGGCTGCCGAACGAGCCGGGGTCTGACCCCGAGATGGTGCCGCTGGCCAGGAGGTCGCCCGTGCGGAGGCTGGCGCCGTTCGAGGTCAGGTGCGCGACCTGTTGTTCGACGTTCCAGTACAGGTTTCGCGTGTTCGTGCGGGAGATCGTCTCGCCGTTGAGGACGACCTCGAGGTCGATGTCGTAGGCCCACGGCTCGGTGAGCAGGTAGTCGAGCGGCTCGGGGTCCTGCGGCGGCCTCGGGACACGCGGTAGCTCGGCGAGCGGCACGACCCACGGCGAGATCGACGTGGCGAACGACTTGCCGAGGAACGGGCCGAGGGGCTGGTACTCCCAGGCCTGGATGTCGCGCGCGCTCCAGTCGTTGACGAGGACGGCGCCGAAGACGTGGTCGAGCGCTTCGGCGATGGGCACGGGTTCGCCGTGCGTGCTGGGCGTGCCGACGACGAAGCCGAGCTCCAGCTCGATGTCGAGCCTCTGCGTGGGGCCGAAGGTTGGCGTTTCGGCGTCGGGCGGCTTGCGCTGGCCGCTCGGGCGGACGACGTCGGTGCCGCTGACGACCACCGTGCCGGCGCGGCCGTGGTAGCCGATCGGCAGGTGGCGCCAGTTGGGGAGGAGCGGCTCCTGGCCGGGCCGGAGGATCTTGCCGAGGTTCGTCGCGTGCTCCTCGGACGAGTAGAAGTCGACGTAGTCCGCCACGCTGAAAGGCATGTGCAGTTGGACACTGTCCAGCGGGGTAGGGTCTGACCCCGAGGCGACGATCTCGTCGACGCGGCCCTGCGTTTCCTCCCAGCCAGAGCGGCCTTGCGCGAGCAGCTCGTCCAGGGTCTGACCCCGGATCAGGTCGGAGACATCGTGGACGGACTCGTCTACTCGGTACCCGGCTCGCGGGGGTTCGCCGGGCCGGCTGAAGATGCCGTAGCCCTTCAAAGAAGGCCGAGCGCCTTCAGCTCGTCGACCGGCTCGAAGAAGCTGCAGCTGCCGAAGCCGACGAAGAGCTCGCGCGCGTTCAGGATCTCGATCGGGGCCGCGTCTCGATCGCGCCACATGAAGTGGGTCTCGTCGAGCCGGAACGCGGCGGCGTCCTCTTCGGCGAGTGCCTCCTCGTCGAACACGGCGGCAGCGAGGAGGTTCACGAAACCGTGAGCCTCGCCCTGGTGGACAGCGTGGTGGAGCCCGGCAGTCGCCTTGAAAGGCAGCTTGCGCTCGCGACAGCCCTGCATGAACTCAGCGAGCTCGTCCACCGACGGGACGTACTCGCCGCCGCAGCGGATCTTTGCGCGTAGGCCCAGCTCCGCCAGCTGGTCGAGGTCGCCTGCCTCGACGTAGACCTCCGTTCGCGGCGCCTGCGAGCTCCGCCGGCTCGCCACTCCCCTCGACCGCCTTCACGCGCGGGTCGCCGTTGGGCGGCGGCCCGTCGAGGATCACCGTCAGCTCGCGCTGCTCGTCACCGAGCTCGGCGAGCTTCGATGCCGGCCAGGCGAGCCGACCGAGCATCCAGCTCTCGTCGCTCCTCCGCGCGCGGCGATCCTCCTCGATCGCCTCGTCGACCGGCAGCTGGGCGGGCGGAAAGGTCGGCGCGTGGTCGATCAGCCGGCCAAAAAGAGCGTGCGAAGCACTCACGCCGCGAGTCTACGAGCGGCCAACCAGCCCTGTCCGGTGCCTGGCACCGGACATGGGCGCCACGGCCAGTTGGGGTGCGGTTCCATGCCGGATCAGCGGCTTACGGCTCCGCAGACGGGACCTGTCCGGTGCCTGGCACCGGACCTGTCACTTGTAGCGGGCGGCTTCTTCCGAGCCACCCGTCGCGTCACCCGCGCTGTACGAGTGTGCGCCGGCCCCCGCGAGTTGGCCGCCGTCGACGATCAGGTACTCCTCGCGGATCGGCTTGCCCTCGAAGAAGCACTCCAGGATCTCGCGCACGCCGGCGGCGTAACGGGTCTGGGCCGAGAGGCTCGAGCCCGAGATGTGCGGCGTCATCCCGTGGTTCGGCATCGAGCGCCACGGGTGATCGCGCGGCGCCGGCTGCGGGAACCAGACGTCGCCCGCATAGGCGGCGAGCTGCCCGCTCTCGCACGCACGCGCAATCGCGTCGCGGTCGCAGATCTTGCCGCGCGCCGTGTTCACGAGGTACGCGCCCGGCTTCATCTTCGAGATCAGCTCCTCGTCGAAGAGGTGCTCCGTCTCGGGATGCAGCGGCGCGTTGATCGTCACCACGTCGCAGACGGCGACGAGCGACTCCACGTCCGGGTGATACGTGACACCGAGCTCCTCCTCGACCTCGGTCGGCAGCCGATGCCGATCCGTGTAGTGCAGTCCCACGTCGAACGGCTTCAGCCGGCGCAGCACCGCCGACCCGATGCGGCCCGCGCCCACGGTGCCGACCTGCATCCCCTCGAGGTCGTAGGAGCGAGACACCGCGTCGGCGATGTTCCAGCCCCCGTCGAGGACGATCTGGTGCGACGGGATGTAGTTCCGCACGAGCGCGAGGATCGCCATCACGACGTGCTCCGCGACGCTGATCGAGTTGCAGTACGTGACCTCGGCGACGGTCACACCGCGGTCGATCGCCGCCTGCAGGTCGACGTGATCCGAGCCGATCCCGGCGGTCACGGCCAGCTTCAGGTTCGGCGCCTTCTCGAAGCGCTCCGCGGTCAGGTACGCCGGCCAGAACGGCTGCGAGATGACCACGTCCGCGTCCTCGAGCTCGCGCTCGAACGCCGAGTCGGGCCCATCCTTGTCGGACGTGACGACGAGCTCGTGCCCGGCCGCCTCGAGGAACTTCCGCAGCCCGAGCTCACCCGAGACGCTGCCGAGCAGCTCGCCCGGCGTGAAGTCGATCGCCTCCGGCGTGGGCGTGGTCTGCCCGCCGTGGTACCCCTCGATCGTCGGGATGCCGTCGCGCGCGTAGTCCCGCGGGTACCCGCTAACCGGGTCGTCGTACAGAACGCACAGGATCTTCACGGTGCAAGCTTCACAGACCCGTCGTCATCGAGCGTCCAGTGCGGGTTGTGCGCGATCTCCCAGGGGTGGCCGTCGGGATCGTGAAAGACGCCCGAGTAGCCGCCCCAGAACGTGTCCCCGGCCGGTTTCGCGATCGTCGCACCGGCCGCCTCGGCCTCGGCCATGACCGCGTCGACCTCGGCGGGCGACCGCGTGTTGTAGGCGAACGTGACCCCGCCCCAGCCTCCGCTGTCTGCGATCGCGCTGTCCTCGGCCAGCTGGTCGCGACCCCAGAGCGCCACGATTGCCCCGCCGGCCTGGAAGAAGACGACGTCTTCGTCCGGTTCGGCGCCGGTCGTCCAGCCCATCGCTTCGTAGAACGCGCGGGCGCGCCCGAGATCAGAAACACCGAGCGTGACGAGGCTCAGCCGCTGCTCCATGTCAGAAGCTCCTCCCTCCCTGCTCCAGGTGACAACTCCAGAACGAGCACGGGGCCTACGCCCCGGGCGTAGAACTTGTGCTCGAGGATCTTAGGGTCGAGGGGCGTGAAGTCTTTGGTCATCAAGACCTTCTCGAACGATCGGTAAGGCACGGCAACGCGTTCGTCGAGGCTCAACACCTCAGCAGCATCCTCCGCCTCGCCCTTCAGATACTCCTGCCGGTACTCCATTCCTACACGGGGCTTGCCCGGGACGACAATTCCGGCCTGCGCGCCGTCGATGCCGGCTTCCCATGACCCCTCCGTGCTGACGACCTCGCCGTTCTCGTACTCCTTCGTGTCCTCTCCGAGGTACCAGATGTTGCCGTCGTTGTCCTGCGCATACCAGTCGAAGGTGTCCTCCACGGGCTCGCCGTTCTCGGTGACGAGGTCGTGAACGACCCGCGCCTGGATGCCCTCGATCTCTTTCGTCTCACCGGTAACGGTGATCTCGACACGCTGCGGACCCTCGCGGTAGACCCATTTCGTCCCCGGCTTCATCGGCCAATAGGGGTTGTCGATCTCAGTAGTGAAATCGGCCGCGTTCAGCTCCACGGTCTCGCTGCCCGTGGGAAGGGATGCCTCGCCTTCGTCGTCGGAGGCGCATCCGACTGTTACTGCTGCCATCGCCAGGACGAGCGCAACTGCCGTGCGCACTACAGCGCCTCGACGTGGATTCGTCCCTTCGAGGCCTTGAGGCGGCCGCCGTCGCGGCCGGCACGGACCGCGAGGATCTCGCCCAAAATCGACACGGCCGTCTCGGCCGGGCTCTCGGCGCCGATGTCGAGACCGGTCGGGCCCGCGATGCGGTCGATCTCCTCCTCGGTCAGGCCCTCCTCGAGCAACCGCCCGCGCCGCCGCTCCTGGTTGCGCCGGGCGCCCAGCGCGCCGACGTAGAACGCCTCGCCGCGCAGAGCACCGATCAGGGCCGGGATGTCGAAACGGTTCTCGTGCGTGAGGACGACGACGGCGGTGCTCGCATCCGGCTCCACCTGCGCCAGTACCTCCTCCGGCCACTCGACGATCAGCTCGTCGGCGCTCGGGATCCGCTCGCGGGTCGCGAACTTGGCCCGCGCGTCGGCGACCACGGTTCGCCAGCCGAGCTGCTTCGCCGCCTGGCAGAGCGCCTCAGCCGTGTCGACAGCCCCGAAGACGAGCAGCAGCGGCGGCGGGCCGAACTCCTCGACGAACTCCCGACCACCCTCACCGAGGACCGTCGTGCGCGTGAACCGCTCGCCGCGCTCGATACGGGCGGCGAGCTCGTCCGCCTCGCCCATCGGCAGGCCCTCGACGAAGACGTCGATCTCGCCGCCGCAAGGAAGCCCGACCGACCAGGCCTGCTCGTCCGAGATGCCGTACGAGAGCAGCTTCGGCGCCGCACCGCCCAGCACCGCGCGCGCCTCCTCGTAGACCTCGTTCTCGACGCAACCGCCGGACACCGAGCCGGCGAGCTCGCCTTGGGTCGAGATCGCGAGCTTCGAGCCGATCGGCCGCGGCGCGGAGCCGCGCGTGGCGACGACCGTGGCAATTGCCACCTTGTCGTCACCACGCGCGCGCCAGCGCTTTAGATCTGCGGCAATCTCCTTCACGCCGCCGAGATTACCGGCGCTATGAGTGAGCAGGCTCCGGCTCGGCGTGCATCTCCGCAGGCTTTTCGGCCCGAAGCAATGCAGCGCCGATCGCAGCACCCGCGAAGGCGAACACGGCGCCCACCAGGAACGCGGCGTGGTAGCCGCCCGTCAGCGCCGTGAGCTCGTCGTCACCGGAGGCGAGGAGCGAGTCGCTTCGAGAGGCGGCCAAGCTGGCCAGGACCGCCAGCCCGAGCGCTCCACCCATCATGAACGCGGTGTTGACCACGCCCGAGGCGAGGCCGGCCTCGGTCGGCTCCACGTCGCCCATGGCAGCAAGGAGCAGCGGGTTGAAGGACATGCCGGCCCCGATCCCGAGCAGGACCGAACCCGGAAGGACGTCCATGAGGAAGTTCCCGTCGACCGGCACCCGAGCGAACAGCAGCAAGCCGGCAGCCATGAACAACATCCCCGCCACGAGCGGGGGCCTGATCCCGAAACGCATGACGAGCATCGCGGAGAGGCCGAGCGAGAAGCCGCCCATGATCAGGCTGGACGGGACAAAAGCGAGGCCGACCTGAAGTGGGCTGTACCCGAGAACCAGCTGGAGATAGAGGGCGGAGAGGAAGAACCACGCGAACATCGACCCCGCCAGGAGAACACCGACCGCGTTGGCGGTCGACAGGTTTCGGTGCCGGAACAATCCAAGCGGCATCAGCGGCGTCGATACCCGCGCCTCGATGACCAGGAAGACCGCCAGTAGGACGACTGCGGCGCCGAGGAGGCCCAGCGTCTGAGCGGACGTCCAGCCGGCCTGATTGCCGTTCACGATCGCGTAGACGGCAAGCATGAGCGATGCGGTGACGGTCACGGCGCCGGCGATGTCGACGCTGCCGCCCTTGGCCGGCCCGGGCTCGCCCTGGATCAATTTCGCAGTCAGCGCGTAGACGGCGATGCCGATCGGGATGTTGACGAGGAAGATCCAGTGCCAGTTCAGCGTGTCCGTGAGGATTCCGCCCGCGAGCACCCCGAGAGTCCCGCCGCCGGACGCCACGAAGCCGTACACGCCCATCGCCTTCGCGCGCTCAGCAGTCTCGGTGAAGAGCGTCATGATCAGCGAAAGTGCAACCGCCGACACGATCGCGCCACCGAGACCCTGAACTGCCCTGGCCGCGATGAGGGTTTCCTGCGAGTTCGCGACCCCGCACGCCAGCGACGCGACCGTGAAGAGCACGATCCCGATCAGGAACAGGCGCCGGTGCCCGAAGATGTCGCCCAGTCGGCCGCCGAGCAGCAGGAAGCCGCCGAAGGTCAGGAGATAGGCGTTGACGACCCACGCCAGAGACGTCTCGGAGAAGCCGAGATCTTCGGCGATCGTCGGCAGTGCGACGTTCACGATCGTCGCGTCGAGGACGATCATCAGCGTCCCCAGACAGAGGATGATGAGCGCTAGCCAGCGCCGGTCCGTGCTTGGGCTCATAGGGTCGTCAACGCCTCCTTGTTGGTTGCTATTCCCGCGGGCCTACGCGAGGCTCGCAGCGAGCTTGTCGAGGGACTCGTTCCAGCCGGCCTCGGCCTGGCTGCCGTGCTCGCCGACCGGCATTCCGGCATGGCGCAGGGTCAGCTTCGTCTTGCCGTCCTGGTCTTCGAAGGTCACGGTGACCTCGGTCTCCAGTGGAACGTCCGGCATCCCGTAGTGGGCACCGGGCACGACGTTGCCCTTTTCGTCTGCAAAGGAATCGGTCAGGACGAGCTTCTCCATCGGGACGATCTCGCGATAGACGCCCGTGCTCCAGAAGTCCTGTCCGTCCGGGCTGCGCATGCAGTTGAGGTACTTCCCGCCTTCCTGCAGGTCGATTTCGACCGTGGGAGCCGTGAAGTCCTTCGGCCCCCACCACTTCTTCATCTGCTCGGGATCCGTCCAGGCCTCCCAGACTCGCTGAAGTGGCGCGTCGAGGACCCGCTCGATTACAAGCTCGGTCGTTTGCTGCGTATCGCTCTGATTCACGAACTCTCCTTTCGCGTTTCTTCGAGGTGTCGCTCGAGACGGTCCAACCGGTCTTCCCAGAGCTCCCGGTAGGGCTCCAGCCATTCGTCGAGCTCGGCCAGAGGCTTCGGTTCCAACTCATACCAGCGACGCTGCCCGTCCCGTCGCACTCGTACCAGGCCGGCCTCACGAAGCAGGCGCAGGTGCTTCGAGACACCCGGCTGGCTGAGACCGAGGAGCTTGACCAGCTCCCCCACCGGCCGGGCGCGCTCTCGTAGAAGATCGAGGATGCGTCTGCGGGTGGGCTCGGCGACGAGCTCGAACGTGGTCGCTGTCATGACTCTCATATTGCCACACAGTTATATGTCTGTCAAGTTATGAATGAGGCGGTCATCGTCGGGAGCGGGATCAACTCGCTGGCCTGCGCGGCGCTGCTCGCGCGCGCCGGCTGGGAGGTGCGCGTCCTCGAGCGGGAAGACGTCATCGGCGGCGCGGTCCAAACGGCCGAGCTCACCGAGCCCGGCTACCTGCACGACGTCTTCAGTGCCTGGCACCCGCTCTGGGTCGGCGGTGCGGCGCACGCTGAGCTCGGCGACGAGCTCGCCGCCCGCGGGCTCGAGTACCTGAACACGGACCTGCCGACCGCGACCGCGTTCCCGGACGGGGCCAGCGCGTTCCTGCACCGCACCGCGGAGGCGAATGTCGCCGAGCACGGCGCGGCCTGGGGCGAGATGCTGGAGACGTTCTTCCCGAACGCGGACCTCGCCTTCGGGATCCTCGGCACGGAGCTCTGGTCACGGGCCGGCCTCTCCCTGGGGCTCAAGGCCCACCGTCGGCTCGGGCGGCGCGGGCTGGCTGCTTTCGCGGGTGACCTCGCGATCTCGAGCCGCGATTGGCTGACAGACACCTTCGAGTCCGAGCGCACGCACGGCCTCCTCGCCCCCTGGGTGCTGCACACCGGCCTCGGTCCCGACGCCGCCGCGTCCGGCTACATGACGCAGGTGATCGCGGTGGCCGTCCAGGAGGGCGGCATGCCCATCCCGCGCGGAGGCGGAGCGAAGCTCGTCGAGGCGCTCGTCCGGCTGATCCGCGACCACGGCGGCGAGGTCGAGACGGGGCGGGACGTCGAGCAGGTGCTCGTCGACGGTGGCGTGACCCGAGGCGTGCGGCTCGCGGACGGCGAAACGATCACCTCGGAGACGGTGATCGCGAACGTGACGCCGACCCAGCTCTATGGACGGCTGCTCGACGACGCTGCGGTGCCGGCGGAGATCGCGCGGCGAGGCCGGCGCTTCCGGTTCGGCCGCGCCGACATGCAGATCCACTTCGCGCTCTCGGAGCCTCCGCGCTGGGACGGCGACGAGCGGCTGGGCGACACGGCGATCGTCCACCTCACGCCGGGGCTCGACGGCGTCTCCCGCGCGGTCAACGAGGCCGACCGGGGACTCCTTCCCGCCGAGGCGACGGTGGTCGTCGGCCAGCCGCTCACCATGGACCCGTCGCGTGCCCCCGAAGGCGCCGGACTGCTCTGGATCCAGCTCCAGGAGCTGCCGTGGCAAGTCAAGGGCGACGCTGCCGGAGAGCTCGACGCCGGCGACGGCACCTGGACGGAAACGCTCCGCGAGCGCTACGCCGACCGCATCCAGGCGCGCATCGCGAAGCACGTGACCAACCTCGACGGCGCGATCCGCAAGCGCGTCGTCCTCTCCCCCGCCGACCTCGTGGCCGCGAACATCAACCTCGAGCGCGGCGACCCCTACAGCGGCTCCCTGGCGCTCGACCAGAACTTCGTCTGGCGCCCCTTCCCGCAGAGCCCGGGACACGCCACGGCGGTCAAGGGCCTGTGGCACATCGGCGCGAGCACGCATCCCGGGCCGGGCCTCGGCGCCGGGTCGGGGACACTCGTCGCGCAGCAGCTGATCGCGCGTCCGCTGCTGCGCCGCCTATCCGCCGATGAGAGGCGCTCGATCTCGCAGATCACGACCGTGACCCAGTCGTTTGCCGACGACCTCGACGCGTACCGGGCGGCTGGGGCCGACGGGATCGGGATCTGGGAGATGAAGCTCGAGGACGACTCGCTGGAGCGGTTTCGCGCGAGCCCGCTCGAAGCCGCCGCCGCGATACCGGCGGTGCCGTCGATCCTGCCCCTCCCGCTGATGGAGGGGCCCGCCGAGCCGGCGGAGCGCATCGAGGCGATCTGCGCCGGAATCCGCAGGCTGATCCCGTTCGATCCCGCCTGCGTCATGTTCTTGACCGGCCCCGGCGACGACCGCGAGACGGTGCTCGACGGGATCCGCGCGATCGCCGACGAGGGCGAGCGGGCCGGCCTGCGGGTCGCCCTCGAGCCGATCCAGAGCGAGTTCGCCCACTTCTGGACGATCCCGACCTCGCTCGAGGAAGCCGCGAGCCTGCTCGAGGAGGCGGGAACGCCGGACGTCGGCCTCATGTACGACACCTGGCACCTCTGGAACCAGCCGCTCGAGCACATCGAGCGCTACCGGGACCGGATCGCCGCCGTCCACATCGCCGACTGGCGGGACCCGACGCGCAACACCAACGACCGCGTCCTCCCCGGCGACGGCGTCATCGACTTCGGGCCGATCCTGGACGCCTTGCGCTGGGACGGTCTCTACGACCTGGAGATCTTCTCCGACTCCGAGCTGCCCGACTCGCTCTGGCGCGAGGATCCTCGTGAGCTGGCGCGCCGCGGGGTGGACGCACTCGCGCGCCTGAAATCCGATTGACTGGCACGCGGCATATGGATTTCAATAACGCCATAACCGGGCAAGGAGGCTTGGCATGAGAAGCACGCGCAAGTGGGGCGTCGCTGTGACGCTTCTCACCGGAGTCGCGGCCGTTGCTGCGCTCGCGGCGAGCATGGGCGGCAGTGCTACGGCCGCGACCAGAGGGCCCATCGTGATCGGCTGGGCCTACGACAAGACGGGCCAGATGGCCCCCTTCGACAATCCGGCGCTCGCCACCGCCAGGATCCGAATCAACGAGTTGAACGCGAAGAACGGCGTCAACGGCCGCAAGCTGCGGCTCGACACGTGCGACACGCAGAACAACGCCCCGGCCCGCGCGAAGTCGTGCGCGCGGCAGCTCCTCGCGAAGGGCGCGCACATCATCTTCACGACCTGCGACGTCGACTTCGCGACGCCCGTCGTCCAGGAGGCGATCAACCGCGGCAAGCTCGCGATCTCGACCTGCATCGGCACCGACCAGATGGGGCCGAAGCGTTTCGGCCGAGTCAAGGGACGCCTGGCGTTCAGCTTCGGCAACGTCGCGCAGGACGAGGGCTCGGCGATGGCCGAGTACGCGATCCGGCGCGGCTGGAAGGAGGCGGGGCTGGCGACGAACACGCTGCTCGTCTACTTCAAGAACGTCATCCAGGCGTTCGACAAGCGCTACGCGCAGCTCGGTGGGAAGGTCGTCGCCCGGGAGAGCTACGCCACGGGCGCGAACAACGTGCAGCTCGCCGTGACGAAGCTCAATGCGAAGAAAGCCGACGTCTACGTGACGTCGACCGCGTTCGGTGAGCTCCCCGCCTTCGTCTCGGGCTTCCGCACGCTCGGCAACCAGACGCCGATCCTCAACTCGTGGGCCGGCGACGGGGTCTACTGGGTCACGAACAATCCGAAGGTGACGAACTACTACGCCGTCACCTACGCCTCCGTCTTCGGCGACGACCCGAACCCCAAGATCAACCGCCTCGGGAAGCAGGTCAAGGCCGGCACCGGCGGCTTCGTCCAGGGCATCGGGACGATCGACGGGATCGTCGAAGCGATCAAGCGGGCGAACGGCTCGACGAACGGCGCCGTCCTCGCGCGCACGCTGGAGGGGTTCAGGAAGGTGCCGACCACGGGCGGGAGGATCAGCTTCTCGCGGAACCTGCACAGTGTGTTCGGACGGCAGTACCGCGTGATCAAGGTCCAGGACAACAAGGGAAGCCGCGTCGGATACGTAACGGCCAAGGTCGTCCCGAAGATCTGACACCTAGCTCGGAATCAAGGGAGAGGCCCGGAGGAACGCTCCGGGCCTCCTCTGTTTCGCGGTCGTTCGAAGGCGTCCGTGCGCTGCAGGACGTAACGCTCGAGCTCCACCGGCACGAGGTGGTCGGGCTGATCGGCCCCAACGGCGCCGGCAAGTCGACGCTGGTCAACGTCCTCAGCGGGTTCGACGTCCCGAGCGAGGGCTCGGTCGAGCTCGAGGGCAGGGAGATCACGCGCTGGAGCCCGAGCCGCCGGGCGCGCGCCGGGCTGACGCGCACCTTTCAGCACAGCCGCGCCTTCAGGCGACTGACGGTGCGCGAGAACGTCGAAGTGGCCGCGCTCGGCTCGGGCCTCGGCGGTCGGGCAGCGCGCTCGAGAGCCGACGAACTGCTCGACTTGATGGCGCTGGGCCAGCAGGCGGAGCTCCCCGCCGATGCGCTCGCCCACGGCGACGAGCGGCGGCTCGGCGTGGCGCGCGCCCTCGCGACCGGGCCTCGCTTCGTGCTGCTGGACGAGCCCGCCGCCGGCTTGCCCGAAGCCGAGGTGCCCGAGTTCGCGGCGGTCATACGCTCGGTGCGGGACGAGCACGCGGCCGGGGTGCTCCTGATCGACCACAACATGGCGCTCGTGATGGACGTGTGCGACCGGATCCACGTCCTCGACCAGGGCCGGACGCTCGCAGAGGGGGCGCCCGACGAGATCCGGGCCAATCTCGACGTCGCTGGTGCCTACCTGGGCGAAAGCGCGGTGGCCGAGGATGCGGATGGCTGAGCCGATCCTCGAGCTCGTCTCGGTCGAGGTTCGCTATGGAGCGGTGCCCGCCGTGCGCGGCGTGAGCTTCCGGGTCGCCGAGGGTGAGATCGTCGGGCTGATCGGCCCCAACGGCGCAGGCAAGTCGACGACGCTGCATGCAATCACGGGCCTCGTCCCGACCCACGCCGGCCACATCCGGGTCGAAGGGGAATCGATCGCCGGCCGCCCGCCGGAGCGGATCGCGCAAGCGGGCGTGTCACTCGTGCCGGAGGGCCGGCGGATCTACGCCGACTTCACCGTCGAGGAGAACCTGCGGCTCGGCCTGGCGGCCCGCCGCGGCCGGGGCGCGCTCGCCGAGGCCTACGAGCTGTTCCCGATGCTGCAGGAGTTCCGGCGCCGGTCGGCAGGCGCCCTCTCCGGCGGGCAGCAGCAGCAGCTCGCGATCGCCCGCGCGCTGGTCGCAAAGCCGCGGCTGCTCCTGCTGGACGAGCCGTCCCTCGGCCTGGCGCCCGCCCTCGTCGCCGAGGTCTTCGAAACGCTCGGTCGCATCCGGGAGCAGGGCGTGACGATCCTCCTCGTCGAGCAGCGCGCGCAGCGAACCGTCGCGCTCGCCGATCGGACCTACGTGCTCGCGAACGGCGAGTTGCGGACGACGCTCGGGCCGGCGGACGCAGACGACACCGAGAAGCTCGTGAAGGCCTACCTCTCCGGATGATCGTCGCCGCCGTCAACGCCCAGACGCTGGTCGACGCGACCGGCCTCGGCGCGGTCTACGCCTTGATGGCCGTGGGCATCGGACTCGTTTTCGGCGTGCTCCGGCTCGTCAACTTCGCGTACGGGCAGCTGATCATGGTCGGCGCCTACACGCTCGCCTTCACGGCCTCTTGGCCGGTTGCCGCGAGCATCGCCGCCTGTTTCGTCGTCGTGGTCGCATTGTCGACGGTGATGGACCGCGTCGTCTTCCGCCCGCTCCGTGGGCGAGTCGCCCGCGGTCATGCTCGTGACCACGTTCGCGATCGCCTTCGTGCTGCAAGCGGCGGCGTTGCTCGTCGACATCCGCGACGACACGATCGGTGAGATCGCCACGTCGATCGCGTCGTTCAACCAACCGGTCGAGATCGGCAGCCTCGACGTTCGCAAGATCACGATCCTGGCGGTGATCGTCACCGCGGTCGCCCTCGCGCTGCTCGCCGCACTGCTGACGCGGACCACGATCGGGTTGCACATGCGCGCAGCGGCGACGGACTTCAGCACGGCGCGCCTCCTGGGAGTCAACGCCGACCGCGTGATCGGATTCGCGGTCCTCCTCTCCGGGCTCATCGCCGCGACCGTCGCCGTGATCCTCACGGTGCAGAACCCGTTTGTCGGCCCGGACTTCGCCCTGCGGGAAACGATCGTCGTCCTCGTCGGCGTGGTCGTCGGCGGGATCGACCGGCTCTGGACCGCGACCCTCGGCGGCTTCGCGATCGGCTTCACGACGGGCGTCATCAACGGCGTCCTGCCGACCGACAAGAGCGTCTACCTGCCCTCGGCGGTGTTCGCGCTCGTGATCCTCGTGCTGCTGCTGCGCCCGGGAGGGCTCTTCGCCTGGGGCCGGCAGACCGCGGTGGAGCGGATGTGAGGCGGTCGCTCGACACGGCCACGCAGGTGCTCGTCCCGGCGGCGCTCGTGGTCGCGGTCGGCATCGGCTCCACGCTGGTCAGCAGCGCGAACGAGATCTACTTCCTGGACGCGCTCGTCTCGGTCGCGATCGTCGTCGCGCTCTACGTGTTCATGGGCAACTCGGGCGTGCTCTCGTTCGGCCAGATCAGCTTCGTGGCCGTCGGCGCGTTTGCGGCCGGTGTGATGACGATCCCGCTCGACTCGAAGAGCGGTGTGCTGCCGCAGCTCTTCCCGATCCTGCGCGACCACACGATCGGAAACGTCGCGTCACTGCTGCTCGCGGCTGCCGCCGGCGGACTCTTCGCCTTGCTCGTCGGGCTGCCGCTGATGCGACTCTCGGGGCTGGCGGCCGGCATCGCGACCTTCGCCGTGCTGGAGATCACACACAACGTGCTGCGCGAGTGGACCAAGATCGGCCCCGGCGCGACGACGCTGGCGCTCGTCCCGGAGACGACTCGCGCTCTGCAGGCGACGGTCGGCGCGCTCGTGGCGATTGCCGTCGCGTTCGCCTACCAGCGGAGCCGTTTCGGCCGGATGCTGCGGGCGTCGCGCGAGGACGCGGCGGCGGCGAGAGGGGTCGGCGTGAGCGTGCACCGGGAGCGTCTCCTCGCGTTCACGGTCTCCGGCGCGCTGGCGGGGTTTGCGGGCGCCCTCCTCGTGCACGAGCTCGGATCGATCACGACCGAGCAGGTCTACCTCGAGTTGACGTTCCTCACGCTCGCCATGCTCGTCGTCGGCGGCGTGTCGAGCCTCTGGGGAGCCGTGCTCGGCGCGCTCACGGTGAGCGGGCTGAGCTCGTTCCTGTCCGAGGCGGAGCAAGGGGTCACGCTCGGCGCGACCCTCGATCTGCCCTCTGGCACGCGGCTGATCATCCTCGGCTCGATCATGGCGCTGGTGCTGATCGTGCGGCCGTCTGGCCTCACCGGGGGTCGCGAATTTCGTCTGCGACGCTAGTCGAGATATGGAAGGGTGGGCCCTGCACAACGGGGTCAGCAAGGGAGGAGAGAGGAAATGACGAGACGAGGGATCGCGAGGGCACTCCTCGCGGCCTCGCTGGCCGCTGCCGCCCTCGCGGCAGAGCCGGCTAGCGCGGCAAACGGCGGCGTGGGGCCGCTGAGGCCGAAAGTCGACAAGGCAGTCGCGTTCGACGTGTCCGCACCGCTGCGGGAGATGCATCGGTTCTCATCCACCGTGGACACTGGCGCAGCTGTCCGACCCGACTTCGGCGCGGGGCCGGTCGCCAACCGCACGCACAGCCGCGACGGCGCGCTCCAGAAGGGAGCTCCTGGGCCGGCGGCAATGCCGGCGCCGCTCTTCACGTTCGAGGGTCCGAGCAACCAGGACAACTTCGACGTTTTCGGGTTCCGGGTGAACCCGCCCGATTCCGACGGGGACGTCGGGCGCAACCACTACGTCGCAATGATCAACCTGGTCTATTCGATCTACACGAAGACCGGCACTCTGCTGGTCGGGCCAGTTGACTCGGGCACGCTCTGGGCGGACTTCCCGATCGACGAGTGCACGGAGCCGAGCGGCGACCCGATCGTCCTCTACGACGAGCAGGCCGACCGCTGGATCCTCACGCAGTTCACGACGCGTGGGCTCCCGCCGGACCCGCCGAACCCGTTCTACAACTGCGTCGCCGTCTCGGTGACCGGCGACCCGACAGGCGCGTACTACCGCTACGCGTTCACGACCGACGACCGCTTCCCCGACTACCCGAAGTACGGCGTGTGGCCGGAGGGCGGCAAGCACGGGTCGGTCACGATCACGACGCGTGAGTTCGCCGACCAGGGCAACGGAGCCGAATCGATCGGCATCTACGCCCTCAATCGCGCGCAGCTGATCGCGGGCGACCCCGACACGGAGGTGATCGAGTTCCAGCTCACCGGGCCTCCGAACCTGGTCGGAGACGGCCTGCTGCCGGCGGACTTCGACGGCAAGCATCCGACGCGGGGCGTCAGCCCGCAGCTGATCGTGGGCTCACAGGACGACAACGCCCCGGACGGGGCAACGTTCGACGCGTTGAACGTCTTCCAGCTCGTGCCGGACTTCCAGCATCCGGAGCGCTCCACGTTCACGTTGAAGTCGCAACTGCCGACCGCGCCGTTCGACTCCATCTTCCCGTGCGCGCCGACCGCCCGGGACTGTCTGCCACAGCCGGGGATCGTCGACCCGAATCAGTTCCTCGACATCCTGTCCTACCGGCAGCGGCCGACCTGGAGGTTGCAGTACCGCAACTTCGGCTCGTACGAGGCACTCGTCACCAACCAGTCGGTCGAGGCTCGGCCGGGGGTGGCGGGAGTCCGCTGGTACGAGCTCCGCAACCCGCGGGAGCCGTTCATCTACCAGCAGGGCACGTACGCGCCTGTCGACGGCGTGCACCGCTGGATGGGCAGCGTGGCGATGGACCAACAGGGGAACATGGCCGCCGGCTACAGCGTCGTCAACGCCACGAACGTCTTCCCCGGCATCCGGTACGCGGGGCGACTGGTCAGCGACCCGCTCGGCACGCTGCCGCAGGCCGAGGCGGTGCTCCAGGCTGGAAGCGGCGTCCAGACGACGACCAACTCTCGTTGGGGCGACTACACGTCGCTCAACGTCGACCCCAGCGACGACTGCACCTTCTACTACATCAACGAGTACTACACGCTGGCTTCGCAGGCCTCGTCGCCCGCAGGCTGGCTGAACCGCATCGGCGCCTTCAAGTTCCCGGGTTGCCGCTGATCTAGCCGTATCTACCGGTGTCAACGGGCCCGCTCCGGCGGGCCCGTTGCATCCGCGTTATTCTCCGGGGCGAGGTGAAGCGACTCCTTCTCCTCGGCTCGATCGCGGTGTCTCTCGCCGCCGCCGGCACGACGAGCTCGGCGCGGCCGCCCGCCCTCCTCACCTACTCGCGCGCCTCGGAGCCCACGGGCCTCTGCATCGCCCGTGCGGACGGCTCCCGGCGTTTCAGGCTCACGCGCGGGAAGGACAGCAGCCCCTCGTGGTCGCCCAAGGGGTACTACGTCGCCTTTGCACGCCAGATCGACGCCGGCCGGTCACAGATCCTGGTCGCGGATGCGCGCGGGAAGGTCCTGAGGCGTTTCGGGACGGGCCGCAGCACCGAGCCGGCCTGGTCCCCGAACGGCCAGCGGATCGCGTACGCGTCTGACGGCCGGGTCATCGTCGCGACGACCGCGGGACGGACGACGGCCGAGTTCACGCCTCGGACGCTGGTCGGTGGACCGGTCTGGTCGCCGGACTCGCGGCGCATCGCGTTCGCGGAGGTGCGCGAGGTAGGACCGGGCGTCGTACGCGGGATCTACGCCGTCAACGCGGACGGAACGGGCCGCAGCCTGCTTGTGAGAGATGCAGCCGAGCCGGCCTGGTCACCCGTCGGCTCCAAGCTCGCCTACGTCGCCTATGCGTCCCGGCTCACCGACAGCGGGTTCGTCACCGTTGCGAACGCCGACGGCACCGCGGCGCGGCGGCTCACTGCGGCGCGCGAGCCCGAGTCGCAGCCGGCGTGGTCACCGGGCGGACGCCAGCTCGCGTTCATGCGCGGAGGCGCGATCGTCGTCGCGCCGAGCGCGGGAGGCGCGGAGCGGGTCGTGGTTCGAAACGCGCGCGACGCCGCGTGGCGTCCGCAGACGACGCTGCCAAAAGCGCGTCGAGCAGCCTGTTCGTAGCGGAGAGATTGCGTCTTTCCCCGACAGGGGGCACAATTCGACCGAGGTATCGCCCTGCGGTTGACTCGGGAGGAAACACTTGGCCAGGAAGGTTCTGACTCCGCCTTCTGAGAAGGCAAAGAACGTGGCTCCGAACGGCGCTCCTGTGCGTGGCGCGCTCGACGCGGACATCATCATCGCGAACGCCCCCGACCCGGTGTTCGTCTCCGACCTCGAAGGCAAGATCCTCCAGGCAAACGACGCCGTGTCCCAGTTGCTCGGCTTCCGTCGGGACGAGGTCGTCGAGCAGTCCCTCTCGCGCTTCATCAGCGCCGAGGAGACCCGCGAGTTCACCGCGGCCCTGAAAGAGGTCGTCGAGCACGGTGTGACGCGCGACGCCGTCCTCAATCCTCGCAGCGCTTCGGGAGAGGTGATCCCGACGAGCCTCAACGCCTCCGCCCTGCGCGACTCCGAGGGCAACGTGATCGGCGCCATCGGGGTGCTGCGGGACATGCGCGAGCTGGACAAAGCCCGCGCGTACGCGGAGAGCCTGATCAAGAATGCACCCGACCCGGTGTTCGTCTCCGACCTCGAAGGAAAGATCGTCGAGGCGAACGACGCAGTCGCCGAGCTGCTCGGCCTCCGCCGCGACGAGGTGCTCGAGCAGTCGGTCTCGCGCTTCATCGACGAGGAGGAGACGCGTGAGTTCACCGCCGCTCTCCGAGAGGTCGTCGAGCGAGGCGTGACCCGCAACGCCCGCCTCAATCCGCGCAGTGCCTCCGGCGAGATCATCCCGACGACTCTGAACGCATCGGCCCTCCGCGACAACGAGGGGAACGTGATCGGCGCCATCGGCGTGCTCCGCGACATGCGCGAGCTGGACAAGGCCCGTGCCTACTCGGAGAGCCTGATCGAGAACGCGCCCGACCCGGTATTCGTCTCCGACCTCGAGGGCAAGATTTTGCAGGCGAACGTCGCCGTCTCCCAGCTCCTCGGCTTCCGCAAGGACGAGGTCGTCGAGCAGTCGCTCTCGCGCTTCATCAGCCCCGAGGAGACCCTCGAGTTCACCGCCGCCGTCCGCGAGGTCGTCGAGCGCGGGGTGACCCGAAACGCGCGGCTCAATCCCCGTAGCGCATCCGGCGAGGTCATCCCGACCACGCTGAACGCCTCGGCGCTCCGGGACTCGGACGGCAACGTGATCGGCGCGATCGGGATCCTGCGCGACATGCGGGCCTACGAAGAGGTCGTGAGCGACCTCGAGCGCTCGAAGACCGAGCTGCAGGAGAAGATCCTCGACCTCGAGAAGTTCGAAGAGGTCGTGGTCGGCCGCGAGCTGAAGATGATCGCGCTCGAGAAGGAGCTCGAGAGCCTCCAGGCCGAGTTCGCCAAGATAAGGCGCGAGAGCTCCACGAACTGATGGCTGCGAAGCCCGAGGCGCTGCCGCCGCTGGGGAACGGCGAGGCGTTCGCGCCGGCCGATCCAGATCCGGAGCACCTCCAGCAGCAGGTCGAGGACCTCCAGCTCCGGGTTCGCCGGGCCGAGGAGCGCCGCCGAGCGCTTCTGCACATCATGGGCGACCTCAACGAGTCGAACCGCAAGCTCGGCGAGCAGCGCAAGGCGATGCTGCACATCCTCGCCGACTACGAGCAGGACCGCAGCAGCCTGGCCCAGCACACGGAGCGGCTGGACAACTCCCGGCGGGCCCTTCTGAACATCCTCAAGGACTCGCATGAGTCCAACCTGCGGCTGGGCGAGACCCGCAAGGCGATGATCCACATCATGGACGACCTGCGTGAGACCACGCAGGCCGTCGAGCGGCGTGAGCAGGAGCTGCGCGACAAGCAGGAGCAGCTCGTGCAGGCTGCCAAGCTGGCGACCCTGGGCGAGCTGACGACCGGCGTCGCCCACGAGCTCAACAACCCGCTGAACAACATCGGCCTCTTCGTCGGCAACGTCATCGACCGGATGGTGCTCGGCGAGGTCGACGCGGAGCAGGTGGTCGCCGATCTCGAGAAGGCGATGGATCAGGTTCGCAAGGCGACGGAGATCATCACGCACCTGAGGACGTTCGGACGCGCGGCGCCGATCAGCCTCCAGCCGATCGCGGTGGACGACATCCTCGAGCGCGCCCTCTCGCTGATGAACGAGCAGCTGCGCGTGCGACTGATCGAGGTCGAGGTCGAAGCCGCCTCGGACGAGCTCGTCGTCCTCGGCAATGCGATCCAGCTCGAGCAGGTCGTCATCAACCTGCTGACGAACGCGCGAGATGCGCTCGCCGAGGCACCGACGAGAACGATCCGACTCGCTTCTGCCCTGACGCAGAACGACCGGGTGCGAATCACGGTTTCCGACAGCGGCCCGGGCATCCCACCCGGGCTCGAGCAGCGCATCTTCGATCCGTTCTTCACGACCAAGGAGGTCGGGATGGGCACCGGTCTCGGCCTCTCGATCACCTACGGCATCGTCAAGGAGCACGGCGGCACGATCGAGGTCACGAGCGGTCCCGGCGAAGGTGCGTGCTTCGAGATCGAGCTGCCGGTCGCCGGAGACCTGCCCCCAGCGGAGCCGTTGCTGTGAGGGCGCGGATCCTGATCGTCGACGACGACCCGGCCCTCCTCGAGGCGCTGCCGGACGCGATCGCGCTGCGCATGGACGGGATCGCCATCGACACCTGTGACACGGCGCCGAGGGCCCTGGACCAGATCCAGCAGAACGACTACGACGTCATCGTCACCGACATCAAGCTGCCTGGGATGGACGGCCTCCAGCTGTTGGACGAGATCAAGATGCTTCGCCCCGGCACGCCGACCGTGCTCATCACGGGCCACGGCGAGCGTGACCTTGCCGTCCGGGCGCTGCGCGGCGGCGCGTACGACTTCGTGCAGAAGCCGATCGACCGGGACTACTTCGTCGCCTCGCTGGAGCGTGCGATCCACCTCCGCGGGCTCGACCGCCACGTGGAGCAGCAACGGGTGGAGTTGGAGCGGCACGCACGAGTTCTCCAGCATGTCGACCGTGGCGTCTTCCTGATCGACGATGCAGGAGTGATGCGCTACTGGAATCCGGCAGCGCAGTCGATCACCGGCCTGGAGACCGACCAGGTGGTCGGCCGGCCGGCGGACGAGGCTCTCCCCGGCTGGAATGCAGTCGGGCCGGAAGTGCCGGTTACCGGCGTGCCTGGGCCGGGAAGCACGGAGGCGAAGACGCTGCCACTCGACATCGACGGGCGCGAGCTCTGGATCTCGATCTCGGGCGTCCAGTTCGAGGACGGCATCGTGTACGCGTTCCGCAACCTGACCGAGGAGCGTGCTCTCGACGAGCTGAAGGGCGAGTTCGTGGCCACGGTCTCGCACGAGCTGCGCACGCCGCTGGCGGCGATCTACGGAGCGGCGCAGACGCTTCGGCGCGCCGACATCCAGCTCGGCGAGGAGAACCGCGAGCGGCTGCTGGAGGTGATCGCGGCGGAGTCAGAGCGGCTCAGCCGGATCGCCGGCGAGATCTTGCTGGCGAGCAATCTCGACTCCGGGCGGTTCTCCGTCGAAAGGCAGGAACTGGATGTCGAGGAACTGGTGAACGAGGTCGTCGACGAGATGCGCACGTTGGTTGCCTCCCGTCAGGACATCGTCATCGATCTCGTCGCCAACGGCGGGCTGTCCCCGGTGGCCGCCGACGGCGACAAGCTGCGCCAGGTACTGATCAACCTGCTCGACAACGCCGTCAAGTACTCACCGGACGGAGGGCGGATCGAGGTTCGCGTCGAGCCTCACGACAACTGCGTGCGCTTCGCAATCACCGACGAAGGGCTCGGAATCCCGCATGGCGAGCAGCAGCGGATCTTCGGCAAGTTCTATCGCCTGGATCCCCGGCTCACGCGCGGGGTCGGCGGGACCGGTCTCGGGCTCTACATCTGCCGTGAGCTCGTCCGGCGCATGGAGGGCCGACTCTCGGTCACTTCGTCCGAGGGCCGAGGGTCGAGCTTCGTCGTCGATCTGCCGGCCGCCGTGGTCGAGACATCGCATAGCAAGCGCGTGTCCCAGCCCGCGTAAGCGCGATCGCACTGATTAGACCGGGCAGAAACGGGCAGGTCCCAGTCGATGACCGAACCGCCCGAGACTCCACGCCGGCTCGCCCGCAAGGCTGACCGCGGGCAGGACGAGGCGACGCCGCTCATCCTCATCTCGGGGATGACGGTCCTGATCGCCGCATTCGTCGCGGTGATCGTGGCGATCGGCCTCGCCCTGTACCTCCTGGTCTAGCCCGCCTAGCACGATTGAGTCGCCCCTTATCAAGGGGGTCTGACCCCGAGTTGGGAAAGTGGTCGCTTGGTTGCGCGGTTTTGGGGGTTTGGTCTGCCCCAGGCATGGCGGTTTTAGCGCTCTAGCTCGAAGACGAGCTCGAGGCCGTCCTCGTCGTCCATCCGCTCGCCGGTCTGGACGAAGCCGAGCTTGCGGACGATCGCCAGCGAGGGGTCATTGCCCGGCGAGACCGACGCGATGTAGTGCCGGATGCCGCGCTCCTCGGCGCGTCGGAGCAGCTCGAGCGCGGCCGCGGTGGCGTAGCCGCGGCCACGAAACGGCGGTTCGATGACGTAGCCGATCTCGACCGCGGTCTCGTCGTTGTTCGCGTTGACCCCCGGCGGGCCGTGATAGCCGGCGTGGCCGATCATCCGCCCCTCCGAGACGACGGCGTGCGGACACCACTCCAGGCAGCGCGCGTCCGTCCGCATCTGCTTCAGGCGCATGGCAAAAAACCGTCTGCCGCGCTCCCGCAGAAAATCTTCCGGCAGCTCCACCCCAATCAGCCGCTCCGCTTCGTCGAGGCGCCCGTCCAGAGCCGCCTCGAGAAACTCCGGCGTCATCGGACGCAGCTCGATCAATCGGCGCAGTCGGCGTCGCCGCGCATCGGCAGGCGACCGAGGAGTTCGGCCAGCTGATCCAGCTCCTGCTTGGTGAAGCGTTCCGTCAGCAGCGCGCGCACGCTCGCGAGATGCGTCTTCGAAGCGGCCCGCAGCTTGGCCCGACCCTCGTCCGTGAGAACGGCGTACGTGACCCGTGCATCGGTCGGACATTTGCCCTTGCCGACGTAGCCGGCACGCTCGAGGCCGTCGAGGAGGCGTGTGATGCCCGAGGGCGTCAACAGGACACGCTCGGCCAGCTCGGACCGCATCAGCCCGTGCCCCGGCCCGCGGGCAAGCTGGGCCAGGACGTCGAAATCGTTCAGCGTGAGGCAATGCATCTCGCTCAGCTCGGTGCTCAGCTGTCTGGTCATCGCGGCGTGAGCCCGGAGGAAATTCACCCAGGCCTCGAGCTCCACACCACGTTTCTGAGTTACTTGACTACTCAAGCTTCTCCTGCTAGATTGTTGACTGCTCAAGTATATCCACAACCGAAGGAGCACAGCAAATGTCCGCAGTCCAGACCGAACAGTCCGTTCTCGTCCCGACGGGAACCTGGAGCGTCGACTCCGTCCACTCGGCGATCCGCTTCGACGTCATCGACGTCGAGAGCCTCGCCAAGTCGGTCAGCGGCCGCTTCACCGACTTCGAGGGCACCCTCGAGGGCGACGAGCAGCGCCTGGCCGGCGTCGTCCAGACGTCGAGCGTGAACAGCGACAACGAGCAGCGCGACGCGCACCTGCGCACCGCCGACCTGCTCGACACGACGCGCTACCCGGAGATCCGGTTCGAGTCGACCGCCGTCGAGCACGTCGAGGGCGATCGCTACAAGCTCCGCGGCGAGCTGACGATCAAGGAGATCCCGGTCGAGGTCGAGCTCGACGTGAAGCTGCACGGAATCGGCTCCGCCGACGGGACCGACCGCCTCCTCTTCCGCGTCAGCGGCGACCTCGAGTGGGGCCCGACGCGGGTCGAGATCACAGCCGAGATCACGGCGATCCGCCAGTAATGACCCCGGTCCGCATCCTCGGGATCTCCGGCAGCCTCCGCGCAGGCTCGTACAACCGTGCGCTCCTGCGCGCGGCGGGCGAGCTGGCACCGTCGAACGGGATCGAGCTCACCGAGCTCGACCTCTCCCCCATCCCGTTCTACGACGGTGACGTGGAGGCAGCCGGAGATCCCGATGCGGTCGCGGACCTGCGGCGCGCCGTGCGCGAGTCCGACGCGGTGCTCCTGGCCACCCCCGAGTACAACCGCGGAACCTCGGGAGTCCTCAAGAACGCTCTCGACTGGCTGTCGAGGCCGGCCCTCGCCTCCGTGCTCCGCTGGAAGCCCGTCGGGGTCGTTGGCGCCTCGACCGGCCGCGGCGGCACACGGCGCGCCCAGCAGCAGGTTCGGGAAGCGCTGCTCTTCCCCGGCGCCCACGTGCTCGACGATCCGGAAGTGGCGATTCCCCTTGCCTGGGAGCATTTCGACGCCGACGGACGCCTCACCAACGAGGAGACGCAGGCCGCCCTCGAGAGCCTGCTCGGCGGGCTTGCCCACGTCGCCCGCACGGGAACTGCCATGCAAGCGGCATAGTGGAGGCGTGAGGGCGGAGCACGGAATCGAGGCCAAGGGCCTCGTTCGCACATTCAAGGGCGGCATCCACGCCGTCGACGGGATCGACCTCACGGTCGCGCCCGGCGAGATCTACGGCTTCCTCGGGCCGAACGGTGCGGGCAAGTCGACCACCGTGCACATGCTGACGACGCTGCTGCCACCGACTTCCGGCACGGCGCGCGTGGCCGGCTACGACATCGTCAAGGAGGGGCCGAAGGTCCGCTCTGCGATCGGCGCAGCCCTGCAGGAAGCGGCCCTCGACGGGCTCCTCACCGGCCGCGAGCACATCCGGCTACAGACCGCGCTGCACGGCCTCCCACGCCGCGAGCGGCCGGCCCGCGCCGACGAGCTGCTCCACCGTGTCGGCCTGACCCAGGCCGCCGACCGCAAGGTGAACGGCTACTCGGGCGGCATGAAGCGCCGGCTCGACCTCGCGCTCGCGCTCGCACACAGGCCCTCCATCCTCTTCCTCGACGAGCCCACGACCGGCCTCGACCCCCAGAGCCGGTCTGCGCTCTGGCAGGAAGTCGCACGCCTCGCGAAGGACGACGGCGTGACCGTCTTCCTCACCACGCAGTACCTCGAAGAGGCCGACGTGCTCGCGGATCGCGTCGGCATCATCGACCACGGCAAGATCGTCGCGGAGGGGACGCCGAGCGCGCTGAAGGCGGAGATCGGCCGCCCGACCGTCGAGGCGATTCCCCGCGACGGCGCCGACCCCGCCGCGGTCGCCCGCATCCTCGAGCGCTTCGGCGAGTCGACGGGCGGCTCGCCCAAAGGCGTTGCCGTCCGGCTCGAGCACGGCGCGCATGAGCTCGCCGAGGTCGTCCGCGCGCTCGACTCCGCAGGGGTCGAGGTGGAGCACCTCCAGCTGCACGCGCCGAGCCTCGACGACGTCTTCCTCGCCAAGACCGGCCGCTCGCTGGAAGGCGCAGCCGAGGAGGCTGAGCAGGAGGAGTGAGCCTCGCCGCTCAGGTCGGTCACATCGCGCGGCGGTCAGTCGATCCGCACCGTGCGCCAGCCCGCGAACATCGCCTTCCCGTTCATCTTTCCGATCGCGCTGCTCGCAGTCACCTCCGCGGGCCTGAGCGCGGCGACACAGCTTCCGGGCTTCCCGTCCGACTCGTTCCTCGCCTTCTTCCTCGCCTTCCCGTTCATCCAGGGCGCGCTCTTCGCGACGATGAACGTGGGGACCGACCTGGCGCGGGACATCCAGATCGGTTTCCTCAACCGCCTCGCGCTGACCCCGATGCGCGGTGCGGCGCTCATCGCTGGACAGCTGGGCGGAATCGCCCTGCTGGGCCTCGTGCAGGCCGTCTTCTATCTCTCGATCGGGCTTGCTTTCGGCGTCAGGCTCGAGACAGGCGTCGCGGGCGCATTCGTGCTGCTGGCGCTGGCGACGCTGATCGCCATCTCGTTCGGTGCACTGGGAGCGTTCTTCGCGCTCCGAACCGGGTCCGGCGAGGCCGTGCAGGGGCTCTTCCCCCTTCTCTTCGTCCTGCTCTTCCTCTCCTCGATGAACCTCCCGCGGAACCTGATCGAGACCGATTGGTTCCGGACCGTGGCGACGCTCAATCCGGTGTCGTACCTGATCGAGGGCATCCGGAGCCTGATCATCACGGGCTGGGACGCGCAGGCGCTGCTCCTCGGTTTCGGCATCGCGGCCACGATGGGGCTGCTCGCGATCGCGGCGTCGTCGTGGGCGCTGAGGCTGAGGTTGACGAGGACATGAGCTCGTTCTGGTCTGTTGCTTTCGCTGTCGCCTGGCGCGTCGTGCACAACGTCTTCACGACCCCTTCGCTCCTGCTTCCGGGGCTGATCTTCCCGCTCTTCTTCTTCACCGCTTTCGCAGGCGGGCTCTCGCGCGTGGACAACATCCCGGGCTTCGACTTCCCGCCCGGGTACACGGCGTTCCAGTTCGTGTTCGTGTTGCTGCAATCGGCTGCGTTCGGAGGGGTCTTCACGGGCTTCGGCGTGGCGCGCGACTTCGAGTTCGGATTCGCACGGCGCCTCATGCTGGCGGCGCCGCGGCGAAGCGGGATCATCGCCGGCTACGCGATCGCGGCAGTCGTGCGGTGGTCGCTGACGGCGACGCTGCTCACGGTCGTCGCGCTCGTGGCGGGAATGAACGTCGGCGGGAACGGTGTCGACGTGTTCGCGCTCTACGTCCTTGCGCTGATCCTCAGCCTCGCCGGAACGCTCTGGGCGACCGGAGTCGCGATGCGGCTCCGCACGGTCCAGGCGGGACCGATCATGCAGCTTCCGGTGTTCCTGGCGCTCTTTTTTGCACCGGTCTACGTGCCCCTCGACCTGCTGAGCGGCTGGCTCGAGGCGGTCGCATCGGTCAACCCGGTGACTCACCTGTTGGAGGCGGGCCGGAGCCTGATCGCAGGCTCGCCCACCGACGTGGGCCTCGCGTTCCTGATCGCGACCGGCCTCGCGTTCGCGCTCGGGCTCTGGGCGCTGCGCGGCCTCCGCTCGGCCGAGCGCGCCGGCGCCTAGGAGGGTTTCGTCAAACCCTCCTAGGACACGCGGAAGGAGCTCTGGCCGAGCATCTTCCCGAAGCGCGGCTTGGCCAGCGTGCCGAAGCCCGGCCACACGTACCACGTGTAGACCCCGGGCTTGAGGCGGAACGTGCGACCTTGGTGATCCCAGCTGCGGGTCATCTTCAGACGCGAGCGTTGCGGCCAGAGGCTCAGGATCTTGCGGCCCTGCCGGTAGACCTGGGCGTTGTAGAACTTTGCCTTCGGCACGGCGCGCCAGCGAAGCAACGGCGGAGCCGAGACCCTGGCGCCGGCGAGTGGGGCGAGTAGCGACGACCGCTTCGCCGTCCGGGCACGCGTGACGGTGATGTCGAAGGCGGCGGTCGCGGCGTTGCCGCGCCGATCGTTGGCGGAGCACGTCACCTTCGTGACTCCGAACGGGAAGCGTGCACCGGAGGCCGGGTTGCAGGCCGTGCCGACGGGGCCGTCGACGATGTCGGTGGCCGTGGCGCTGTAGGTGACGATCACTCCCGCGCGGGTCGTCCTCACCACTTTGGACTTCGGGACGACGAGCGAGGGCGGAGTACTGTCGGCGACGGTGATCGTGAAGCGCCGGGTCGTTGTCTCTCCGCCATCGGTCGCGGTGCACGTCACGGCGTTGGGGCCGATCGGAAAGGTCGATCCCGAAGCCGGATTGCATGAGACCGGAATCGGGCGGTTCTTGTCATCGACCGCCGACGCCGTGTACGTCACGGCCGCGCCCGCGAAGCTCTGAGCCTCGACAGTCAGGTCCGCGGGAACCGTCACGACCGGCGGATCGGCGGCGATGGCGACGGGCGCGGCGAAGCCGGCGATGGCGCACAGAGTGAGAACGCGACGCATCATCGGGTCACGCTGAAGAAATCATGGCCAGCAGGAAGAAGCATCCGGTCGCCACGAGCCCCAACGCTCCGAGGAGAGCGATCTCCTGCCGCCGATCGTCGAGCGCGCGCGAGACGCGCGAGGGGACGGCGCGGGCCGGCGTGAGCGCCACGCCCAGCAGCAGGACCCCTCCGAGGAGCCCGGCGAGGAGGAACGGAAGCGCCTGCGACGTCCCGGATTCCGGGTCGGAGAAGCCGGCGGTCTGGCTCGCGCCTGTCTGTGCCCGCGGAGCGACTGCCACCTGTTTCGCCTCACGTGCCCTCTTTGTCGCTGCGAGCCGGGCTGCGCGCTTGCGCTGTGCCGTCGCTGCTGCCCGTTTCCGTGCTGCGAGCTGAGCCGCGGTGGGCCCGGTAGGCGCAACTACGACCGGGGTCACGGGCGGAGGCGGCTCGGGAGCGGGCGGGGGAGGCTGCGGAGCGGGCGCAGGTGGTGGAACGGGCGGCGGGTCCGGCTTGGGTGCGGTCCAGGCGGGGCCGGCGACGATGAGCGCCGCGAGCAAGCAGAGCGCGCCTGCGCGTACTCCCCTTGACCCCATCGATGAGCATGATGCCACTGATTTGCCCGTTCTGGCTACGTTTGAGAGATGCTCGTCGAGGCTCTAGCGGCCGCTCTCATCTGCCTGGACCCGGGCCACGGGACGCCTCCTGCGGTCGGTCGGCAGCGCGAGCCGATCGGGCCGGGCTCGCGCGTGTACAAGGAAAAGGACGGCGGCGGTGCCTCCGGCGAGGCCGAGGTCGTGCTGCAGATTGCCCACCGGACGCGCACGCTGCTCCTCCAGCGCGGATACCGCGTGGCGATGACGCGCACAGGCCCGACCTTCCGCTACGGGAGCGGCGGGAACGTCGCGCGTGCCGAGTACTGCAACCGCCGACAGGCGGCTCTGATGCTGCGGATCCACGCCGACGGCTCGACCGACTCGACTCGCCGCGGTGCCTCCACCCTCTACCCCGCCCTGCGCCGTGGCTGGACCGACGACGTCTACGGCCCGAGCCTGCGGGCGGCCCGCTCGATCCAGAAGTCGCTCGTCGGCTCCACGGGAGCCCGCAACCTCGGGCTCGTCCGGCGCAGCGACCTGACCGGCTTCAACTGGGCGAACGTGCCGGTAGTGCTGGTCGAGACGGGCTTCATGTCGAACCCGGCCGAAGGGCGCCTTCTGCGCTCGGCCGCGTACCAGCAGCGCGTCGCCAGGGGCCTGACCGCCGGCGTCGCCGCATTCACAGGCGGTCGATAAGGGCCGAAACGCCGCCAGCGTCTCAAGCCATCAACTACACGCAGTCAACGGCGTCGGCACGTGGAGAACAGTGCTCTTCGTCGCGGAAAGTGCGAAGCACTTTCCGCGAGTCCGGGGCCCGTGGCCCCGGACCTATTTGACGATTTTGAAAGAGCTCTGGCCGAGCATCTTCACGTACCGCCCGCCCACGTTCGGCCAGACGATCCAGGTGTAGGTGCCGGGCCTCAGCCGGTATGTGCGTCCCTGGAACCTCCAGCGCGCCTTGAGCTTCAGCTGCGGCTTTGTCGGCCACGCGGAGTAGACCTTGCGCCCGCTGCGGAAGAGCTGGACGTTGTAGTGACGAGCACGCGCCACCGCACGCCACCTGAGCATCGGTGCCGCTTTCAGCCGAGCGCCCTTGACCGGTGAGTACAGCTTGGCTCCTGTCGTCGGAGGCGCAGGCGGAGGTGGCGGGGGCGGTGGCGGAGGTGGCGGAGGTGGCGGGGGTGGCGGAGGCGGTGGAGGCGGCGGGGGCGGAGCCGCGTCGTCATTCGTGATCGTGCCCAGGCCCTGACCGTCGGCGAGTGCTGCGTTCGTCGCGTTCGAGAGGTTGACGAGGAAGGTCTCGTTGGCCTCGATCAACGTATCGCCGCGTACCTGCACCGCGATCGTCTTCGTCGACTCGCCCGGTGCAAAGGTGAGTGTGTTTCCGACCGCCGTGTAGTCGGAGGACGCGACCGCCGTCCCGTCGGCGGTGGCGTACTGAACGGTCACGGTCTGGCCGCTCACCGGTGCGAGGGTGACCATGAAGATCGCGTTGATCGTTCCCGAGTTGCCTTCCGTGACGGCCACATCGTTGATCGAGAGCGCCGGCGTGCCGTCGTCGTCCGTGATCGTGCCGATCCCCTGGTTGTCGAGGAACGTCGCGTTCGTCGGGCTCGAGAGGTTGAGGAAGAAGGTCTCGTTCGCTTCGTCGAGCACGTCGCCGTTGACCGTCAAGGTGATCGACTTCGTCGTCTCGCCGGCCGCGAACGCGAGCGCGCCGCTCGCCGGGGCATAGTCGCCCGGCGCAACCGCGCTCCCGTTGGCCGTGGCGTAGTTGACGCTCACTCCACGGCCGCTCGGAACGTTGAGGCTGACCGTGAACGTGGCATCTACGGTCCCACTGTCGCCCTCGAGCACGGTCACGTCATCGACGGCTAGCGTCGGCAAGGGATCGTTGTCGGTGATCGTGCCGACTGCCTGGCCGTCCAAGATCGTCGCGTTCTGCGGAGCAGAGAGATTGACGAGGAACGTCTCGTCGATCTCGTCGAGGCTGTCGTTCACGATCGGCACGGTGAACGTCCGGAAGATCTGGCCCGGGCTGAAAGTCACCGTCCCGTTGCCGGCCCCGTAGTCGCCGGGCGCGATCGCGCTCCCGTTCTCCGTTGCGTACTCGACGGTCACGGTCTGCCCGCTCGCCGCGGTCAGGTTGACCGTGAAGGTGGCGAGCCCGTTCGAGACCCCCTCCGAGACGATGTGGTCGACGATCGAGATCTCGGGCGTGCCGTCGTCGTCGGTAATCGTCCCCAGGCCCTGGCCGTCGGCGAGCGTCGCGTTCGTGGGCGACGTGAGGTTGACGAAGTAGGTCTCGTTGAGCTCGTTGAGCTCGTCGCCGTTCACCGTCACGGTGATCGTCTTCGTCGTCTCGCCGGCCGCGAAGTTGAGGGTTCCGCTGGTCGCCAGGTAGTCCGCCGGCGCAGTCGCGGTGTTGTTCGCCGTCGCGTAGGCAACCGAGACGGCCCTGCCGCTCGCTGCGCTCAAGGTGACCGTGAAGGTCGCGGGCACTGATTCCGTCGCGCTCGCGGGGTCGCCCTCCAGCACCGTCATGTTGTCGATGGACAGCGCCGGTAGCGGGTCGTCGTCGGTGATCGTTCCGAGACCCTGGGGGTCAGTGAGCGTCGCGTTCACCGCGTTCGAAAGGTTGAGGAAGTACGTCTCGTTCGCCTCGTCGAGCTGATCGCCGTTCACGGTCACGCTGACGGTCTTCGTCGTCTGACCGGGCGTGAAGGCGAGCGGGCCGTTGACCGCCGTGTAGTCGGCCGGCGCCGTTGCGCTGTTGTTCGCTGTCGCGTAGTCGACGGTCACGTCACGTCCGCTCGGCGCGTTCAAGGTGACCGTGAAGGTCGCGACGGCCGTGGGGGCGGCATTGCCCTCGTCGATCGTGACGTCGTCGACCGAGAGCGCGGGCGTCGCGTCGTTGTCGGTGATCGTCGCCACCGCCTGCGGGTCGGCGATCGTCGCCTGCTGGGCGTTCGTGAGGTTGACGAGGAACGTCTCGTCGATCTCGTCGAGCAAGTCGTTGACGACCAGCACGTTCACCTGCTTCGAGGTCTGACCCGGGGTGAAGGTGAGAGTGCCGGCGCCGGGCGTGTAGTCGGCTCCCGCCGTGGCGCTGCCGTTCGCGGTCGCATAGTCGACGGTCACGGTCTGGCCGCTCGGGGCGCTCAGGCTGACGGTGAAGTTCGCTCCCGAAGCGTTGTTCTCCGAAACCGTCGCGTCGTTGATCGCGATCTCAGGCGTGCCGTCGTCCTCCGTGATCGTGCCGACGCCCTGGGCATCCGTGAGCGTCGCGTTCGTCGCGTTCGAGAGATTGAAGAAGAAGTTCTCCGTCACGGCCTCATTGAGGACATCGCCGTTGACCAGGACGTTGATCGTCTTCGTCGTCTCGCCGGCCGCAAACGTGAGCATGCCGCTCGCAACGGCGTAGTCGCCGGGCGCGACGGCGGTCCCGTTGGCGGTCGCGTAGTCGACCGTGACGCTGCGGCCGCTCGGGGCACTGAGTGTGACTGTGAAGGTCGCTGGGACGGTCCCCGTGTTGCCCTCGATCACCGTCGCGTCGTTCACCGACAGCGTGGGTGTCGGGTCGTTGTCGTTGATCGTCCCCAGCCCCTGCGGATCGGCGAGCGTTGCGTTCGACGGCCCGGCAAGGTTCAGGAAGAACGTCTCGTTGGCCTCGTCCAGCACGTCGGAGTGGACGACAACCGTGATCGGCTTCGTCGTCTGGCCCGGATCGAAGGAGAGCGCGCCGATCACCGGGTCGTAGTCAGCGGCCGAAGCGGACCCGTTCGCAGTCGCGTAGTTCACGGTCACGAGACGACCGCTCGGCACGTTCAGGCTCACGGTGAACGTCGCGTTGACCGTGCCGGAGTCGAGCTCGTTTACCGTCACGTCGTCGACCACAAGCGTCGGCAGCGGGTCATTGTCGGTGATCGTGCCGAGTCCCTGGGGGTCGCCGATGGTGGCATTCGTCGGGTTCGAGAGGTTCACGAAGAACGTCTCGTTCACCTCGTCGAGCAGATCCGAGTTGACCGTGACGGAAACCTGCTTCGTCGCCTGGCCGGCCGCGAACGCCAGCTGGCCGCCGGCGGGCTCGAAGTCGGCGGGCGAGCCTGCGGTACCGGCAGCGGTCGCCCAGTCGACGGAGACCGCGCGACCCGAGACCGGCGCGAGACTGACGGTGAAGACGGCGTTGACGGTGCCGGAATCGCCCTCGGCGACGGTGACGTCGTTGATCGTCAGGACAGGCGGCGCATCGTCGTCGAGGATCGTGCCGAGGCCGATGTCGTCAGCGATCGTGGCGTTGTTCGGATCGGCCAGGTGGACCGTGAACGTCTCGTCGAGCTCGTCGAGCGTGTCGCTGTTCACGAGGACGGTGAACTGCCGTGTGGTGACCCCGGGCTGAAGACGACGTTGCCGCCGCCGCCGACGTAGTCGGCCGGAGAGATCGCCGTGCCGTCGGCCGTCGTCCAGCCGACGCTGACCGGCTGCCCGCTGGGAGCCGACAGCGAGACCGTGAAGTTCGCGTTCACCGTGCCGCTCTGGCCCTCGGTGACTGTGACGTCGTTCACGGAGAGCTCCGGCAGCCCGTCGTCGTCGATGATCGTGCCGACGCCCTGGCTGTCGGTAATGGTCGCGTTGGTCGCGTTCGAGAGATTGAGGAAGTAGGTCTCGTTGACCTCGTCGATCGTGTCCGGCGCGACCTGGATCGCGATCGTCCGCGTGAGCTGCCCGGCGCTGAAGGAGACCGTGCCCGTGCGAGCCGTGTAGTCGCCCGGAGCGGTCGCCGTGCCGTTCGCCGTCGCGAACTGGGCGGTCACGGTCTGGCCGCTCAATGAGCTCAGGCTGACGGTGAAGTTGGCAGTCGTCCCGCCGGCGTCACCCTCGGTCACGGTCACGTCGTCGATCACGAGCGCAGGCATGGCATCGTCGTCGGTGATCGTGCCGAGACCCTGGCCGTCGGTGACCGCGGCGTTCGACGGGTTCGAGAGGTTGACGAAGTAGCTCTCGTTCGCCTCGTCGAGGGTGTCGCCGTTGACCTGGACGGTGACGGTCTTCGTCGTTTCGCCCGCCAGGAAGATGAGGGTTCCGCCCGTGCCGAGGTAGTCGCCAGGGGCCGTCGCGGTCCCGTTCGCCGCCGCGTAGTCGACCGACACGGTCCGCCCGCTGACCGTGCTGAGCGTGACCGTGAAGTTGGCCACCACAGAGCCGCTGTCGCCCTCCGTCACCGTGACGTCGTCGATCGAGAGCGAGGGCTGGGGGTCTTCGTCGTTGATCGTGCCCAGGCCCTGCCCGTCGACGATCGTCACATTGGTCGGGTTGGCGAGGTTCAACGTGTACGTCTCGTTCGACTCGTCGAGGAGGTCACCGTTGACGAGCACGGTCACCTGTTTCGTGGTCTCCCCCGCGGCGAAGTTGAGCGTGCCGCTGCCGGCCGTGTAATCCGCAGGCGCGGTCGCCGAGCCGTTCAACGTCGAGTAGTCGACCGAGGTGGCGCGGCCGCTCGGAGCACTTTGCGTGATCGTGAAGGTCGCGGCCGTGGTGCCCGAGTCGCCCTCGGCCACGGTCGTGTCGTTGATGGTCAGGGTCGGCGTCGGGTCGTTGTCGGCGATCGTCCCGAGCCCGATGTCATCGGTGATCGAGGCGTTCACCGGATTCGTCAGGGTGACGGTGAAGTTCTCGTCGATCTCGTCGAGGAGGTCGCCGGTGACGGCCACGGTGATCGTCCGCGTCAACTGCCCGGGCGCGAACTCGAGCGTGCCGCTCGCCGAGGTGTAGTCGGCACCCGCGATCGCAGTCCCGTCGGCGGTCGCGAAGGCGACGCTGACCGTCTGGCCGCTGGCGTTGCTCAGGTTGACGTTGAAGACCGCGTTCACCGAGCTGTTGGTCTCGGTCACCGTCACGTCGTTGATCGAGAGTGACGGGAAGCCGTCGTCGTCGATGATCGTGCCGACGCCCTGCGCGTCGAGAATCGTGGCGTTGACGGCCGCCGAGAGCGTGACCATGAAGGTCTCGTTCAGCTCGTCCGTCACGTCGCCGTTGACGTTGACGGTGACCGTCCTCGTCGTCTGGCCCGCCGGGAAGTTGAGCGTCCCAGCCGCCGACGCATAGTCGCCCGGCGCAGTCGCCGTCCCATCAGCCGTCGCGTAGCTGACCGAGGCCGCGCGGCCACTCGGGACGTTCATGCTGACGGTGAACGTGGCGGCCACCGGGCCGCTGTCGCCCTCGGTGACGGTCACGTCGTTGACGCTCAAAGCGGGGAGCGGGTCGTTGTCGGTGATCGTGCCGAGCCCGAGGTTGTCCGCCACAGTCACATTGACCGCGTTCGAGAGGCTGAGGGTGAACGTCTCGTCGATCTCGTCCAGCGTGTCGCCGGCGGCGAGGACGTTGACCGTCTTCGTCGTCTCCCCGGCCGCAAAGTTGAGCGTGCCCGTCGCCGCTGCGTAATCGGCGGGCGCGATTGCACTTCCGTCACCGGTCGCGAAGTCGACGGAGAGACCGCGACCACTCGGCCCGTTGAGTGTGACCGTGAACGTGGCGGCAGCGGTGTCCCCGTCACCCTCCGTGACGCTCGCGTCGCTCACCGACACCGTCGGGAGGGGATCGTCGTCGGTGATCGTGCCGATTGCCTGCGGGTCGGCGATGGTCGAGTTCGTGGGGCTCGAGAGGTCGACCAAGTACGTCTCGTTCACCTCGTCGAGCGCGTCACCGTTCACGAGGACGGTCAGTGTTCGGCTGGTCTGCCCCGGGTTGAACGTGAGCGTCGAGGGAGGCACGGCCGCGTAGTCGCCCGGGGCGATCGCCGACCCGTTCGCCGTCGCGTAATCGACAGTGATCGTTCGGCCACTCGCGGCCGAGAGCGTGACGGTGAAGGTTGCGTTTGCGTTCCCCGTGTTGCCCTCGGCGACCGTGGCGTCACCGATGGACAGGGTCGGCGGGTTGTCGTCGTCGGTGATCGTGCCGGTGCCCTGGCCGTCCGCGATCTCCGCATTGTTCGGATCGGCGAGGTTCACGAAGAAGTTCTCATCGAGCTCGTCGAGCGTGTCGCTCGTCACCTGCACGGTCAGCGTCCGTGTCGTGATCCCGGGGTTGAAGATGAGGTTGCCGCCGGTCGCGTTGTAGTCGGCCCCGGCGAGCGCCGTCCCGTCAGCGCTCGAATAGCCGACGCTGACGGTCTGCCCGCTCGACGCCGAGAGCGTGACGGTGAAGTTTGCGTTGACAGTCCCCGACTGACCTTCGGTGACCGTCACGTCGTTGATCGAGAGAGTCGGCAGCCCGTCGTCGTCGATGATCGTGCCCACGGCCTGGGGATCGGAGATCGTCGCGTTCGTCGGGCCCGACAGGTTGAGGAAGAAGCTCTCGCTGACCTCGTCGAGCAGGTCGCCGTTCACGAGCACCGTCACCTGCTGCGAGGTCTGGCCGGCCGCAAAGTTCAGCGTCCCCGTGCCCGCCGTGAAGTCCGCCGGCGCAATCGCCGAGCCGTTGGCGGTCGCGTAGCCGACCGTCACGCTGCGTCCGCTCGGCACGCTCAGACTGACCGTGAAGGCTGCGGCAACCGTGCCGGAGTCGCCTTCGGTGACCGTCACGTCATTGATGCTCAGCGAAGGCAGTGGGTCGTTGTCGGTGATCGTTCCGAGCCCGAGGCCGTCGCCGATGGTTGCGCCGACAGCGCTCGACAGGCTGACGGTGAAGTTCTCGTCGATCTCGTCGAGCAAGTCGCCGTTGACCAGGACGGTGACTGTCTTCGTCGTTTCCCCGACAGCGAAATTGAGCGTTCCGCTCGCCGTCTGGTAGTCCGCCGGCGCCGTCGCAGAGCCGCTTGCAGTGGCGTAGTCGACCGACGCGGGCCGGCCGCTCGCGGTGCTCAGGTCGACCGTGAAGGTGGCATTCGCCGTGCCGGCGTCGCCCTCCGTCACCGTGGCGTCGCCGATCGAGATCGTCGGCGCCGGGTCGTCGTCCGTGATCGTGCCGAGCGCCTGCGGGTCGGCAATCGTCCCGTTACCCGGGTTCGAGAGGTCGACGGAGTACGTCTCGTCCGCCTCGTCCAACGTGTCCCCCTTGACCAGAACGGTGACGGTGCGCGTCGTCACGCCGGGCGGGAAGCTCAGGGTCCCCGTGGTCGCCTGATAGTCGGCCGGCGCCGTGGCCGTGCCGTTCGCGGTGACGTAGTCGACTGTCACCGTGCGCCCGCTCTGGGCCGAAAGCGTGGCCGTGAAAGTGGCGGGGACCGTGCCCGACTGGCCTTCGGTGACCGTGACGTCGCCGATGGACAGGCTCGGCGGGTTGTCGTCGTCGGTGATCGTGCCGACGCCCTCTCCGTCCGCGATCGTTGCGTTTGCCGGATCGGTGAGGTGCGCGAGGAACGTCTCGTCGAGCTCGTCGAGCGTGTCACTCGTCACCTGCACGGTCAGCGTGCGCGAGGTGACCCCGGGGTTGAAGACGAGATTGCCGCCGGTCGCGGTGTAGTCGGCCCCGGCGATCGCCGTCCCGTCGGCGCTGGCGTAGCCTACGCTGACCGTCTGGCCGCTCGGCGCCGACAGGGTGACCGCGAAGTTGGCGTTGACGATCCCCGACTGCCCCTCGGTGACCGTCACGTCGTTGACCGAGAGCACGGGCTGGCCGTCGTCGTCGATGATCGTGCCCACGCCCTGCGGGTCGGTGAGCGTCGCGTTCGTCGGGCCGGACAGGTTGAGGAAGTAGGTCTCGCTGGCCTCGTCGTCCAGGTCACCGACGACCTGAATGGAAATTTGCTGTGACGTCTGGCCCGGAGCGAAGGTCAGCGTCCCGCCGCTCGCCTGATAGTCGCCGGGCGACATCGCCGTCCCGTTCGCGGTCGCATAGCCCACGGTCACGGTGCGGCCGCTCGGCGCGCTCAGGGTGACGGTGAAGTTCGCGGCAGTCGTGCCCGAGCTTCCCTCGGTCACCGGAACGTCGTTGATCGTCAGCGTCGGCAGTCGGGTCGTCGTCGGTGATCGTGCCGTGACCCTGCGGAACGGTCACGGTGGCCCCGGAGGCGTTGGAGAGATTGACGGCGAAGGTCTCGTCCGCTTCGTCGAGCAGGTCGCCGTTGACCGTGACGGTGATCGTCTTCGTCGTCTCGCCGCTCGCGAAGCTGAGCGTGCCGCTCTACCGCCGTGTAGTCGGCGGGGGCGGTCGCCGTGGTATTGGCCGAGGCGTAGTTGACCGTGACCGTCCGCCCGCTCACCGCGCTCAGGGTGACCGTGAAGGTGGCATCGACCGTGCCGGAGTTGCCCTCGGCGACTGTCGCGTCGTTGATTGCGAGCTCGGGCTGCGGGTCGTCATCGGTGATCGTTCCGAGCCCCGTGCCGTCGGCAATCGTCGCGTTCGTCGGGTTCGACAACACGGTCGTGAACGTTTCGTTGATCTCGTCGAGAACGTCTGCGTTGACGACCACGGTGACCGTCTTCGCCGTCTGGCCCGCGGCGAAATCGAGCGTCCCACTCGTCGCCACGTAGTCGGCGGGGGCGGTCGCGCTCCCGTTCGCGGTCGCGAAGTCGACCGAGACAGCCCGCCCACTGGGGGCGCTGAGCTCGACCGCAAAGGTCGCATTGACAGTGCCGCTATCGCCCTCGGTCACGGACACGTCCTCGGCCGAGAGCGTGGGCGTTGCGTCGTTGTCGGTGATCGTCCCGAGCCCGAGCGGGTCGGAGATCGCCGCATTGACCGGGTTCGTCAGGCCGAGCGTGAACGTCTCGTCGATCTCGTCGAGGAGGTCGCCGCTCGTCGGAACGGTGATCGTCCGTGTCGTCTGGCCGGCGGTGAAGCTGAGCGTGCCGCTCGTCGCCGTGTAGTCGGCTCCGGCGGTCGCGGTGCCGTCGGCGGTTGCGAAGTCGACGCTCACCGCCTGGCCGCTGGCGGAAGTGAGGCTGACCGTGAAGACGGCGTTCACTCCGCCTCCGTTGCCCTCCGTGACGGTGACGTCGTTCACGGAGAGCGACGGGAGCCCGTCGTCGTCCATGATCGTGCCCAGACCGGCCCCGTCCAAGATCGTCGCGTTCGAGGGCACGGACAGGTTGAGGTTGAAGGTCTCGTCGATCTCGTCGAGCGCATCGCCGTTGACCGGGACCGAGATGGTCTTCGTCGTCTGGCCGGGAGTAAAGGTGAGCGAGCCGCTCGTGGCGGTGTAGTCCCCAGGTGCCGTAGCCGAGCCGTTGGTGGTCGCGTACTGGACGGTGACCTGCCGGCCGCTGACCGGAGTGAGAGAGACGGTGAAGTTCGCGTCGATGCTCCCCGCATCGCCCTCGGTGACCGTCACGTCGTCGACCGTGAGTTGCGGCAGGGCGTCGTCGTCGGTGATCGTGCCCTGGCCGACGCCGTCAGTGATCGCGGCGCCGACGGCTCCCGAGAGAGTGACCGTGAAGTTCTCGTCGATCTCGTCGAGCAGGTCGCCGTGCACCGGCACCGTGATCGTCTTGGTCGTCTCGCCGGCCAGGAAGGTCAGTGTCGTCGAGGCGATCGCGTCGTAATCCGCGCCTGCTGTCGCGCTGCCGTCGGACGTCGCGTACTGGACGAACACCGGCCGGCCGCTGACGGGCGTGAGCGTGACGGTGAAAGTCGCGTTGACGGTGCCCGCGTCGCCCTCGGTGATCGTCGCGTCACCGATCGCGAGCGCCGGGAGCGGGTCGTCGTCGTTGATCTGCCCGACGCCCACTGAGTCGCTGAAAGTCGCGTTCAACGGGTTCGAGAGGTTGACGAGGAACTGCTCGTTGATCTCGTCGAGCACGTCGCCGTTGACCACGACCGTGACCGTCTTCGTGGTCTGGCCGGCGGCGAAGTCCAGGGATCCGCCCGTCGCCGCGTAGTCGGCGGGTGCCGTTGCTGAGCTGTCCGCCGTTGCGTAGTCGACCGAGACCGCGCGCCCGCTAGGCGTGTTCAGGCTGACTGTGAAGGTCGCGTTGACGGTCCCGGAGTTGCCCTCGGCCGCGACTGTGACGTTGTCGATCGCCAGGGTCGGCAGCGGGTCGTTGTCGGTGATCGTGCCGAGCCCGATCCCGTCCCCGATGATCGCGTTGACCGGATTGGAGAGGTGGACGGTGAAGTTCTCGTCGATCTCGTCGAGCACGTCGCCGTTGACCAGCACCGTGAATGTCTGCGTCGTCTGGCCGGGCAGGAAGACAAGGCTGCCGCCGGCGACCGTGTAGTCCGCCGGGGAGGACGCCGTCCCGTCCTGCGTCGAGTAGCCGACGCTGACGATCTGACCGCTGGCGGGCGCCAGCGAGACCGTGAAGGTTGCGCTGACGAAGCCCGCATTGCCCTCGGTGACCGTGACGTCGTCCACCGAGAGGGTGGGCGCACCGTCGTCGTCGATGATCGTGCCGCCGCCCTGGTTGTCCACGATCGTCGCGTTGCCGGGATTCGAGAGGTTGAGGAAGTAGGTCTCGGTGCCCTCGTTGACGAGGTCGCCGTTGACCAGCACGGGGACCGTGCGGGTCGTCTGCCCCGGCGAGAACGTCAGCTGGCCGGTCGCTGCCACGTAGTCGGCGGGCGACGTCGCGCTCGCATCCGCGGTCGCATAGTCGACGGTCACGGTGCGGGCGCTTGGTGCGCCGAGGGTGACCGTGAAGACGGCATTCGTCGTCCCCGAGTTGCCCTCGGTGACCGTGACGTCGTTGACCGAGAGGGCCGGCAGTGGATCGTTGTCGGTGATCGACCCCAGGCCCTGGGAGTCCGTGATCGTTGCGTCGACCGCGCCCGAGAGGTTGACGGCGAAGGTCTCGTCTTCCTCGTCGAGCAGGTCCGGGTTGACTACGACGCTCACCTGCTGCGAGGCCTGCCCGGCGGCGAGATTGACCGTTCCGGCGGCTGCCGTGTAGTCGGCAGGCGCAGTCGCCGTCCCGTTGCCAGTCACGTAGTCGACGGAGACCGGGCGCCCGCTCGGCGCGTTCAAGCTGATCGTGAAGTTGGCGTTGACCGCGCCGGCATCGCCCTCGGTCACCGTCACGTCGTTGACCGCGAGCTCGGGAAGCGGGTCGTTGTCGGTGATCGTCGCGATGCCCTGCGGGTCGATGATGACCGCGTTCGGAGCGTTGGTGAGGTTGACGAGGAAGCTCTCGTCGATCTCGTCGAGGAGGTCGCCGTTGACCTGGATGCTCACCTGCTGGGCGATCTCACCCGCCGCAAAGGACACGGTGCCGTTGCCCGGCTGGTAGTCAGCGGGCGCTGTCGCGCTGCTGTTGGCTGTCGCAAAGTCGACGGTCACCAGGCGCCCACTCGGCGCGCCGAGGCTGACCGTGAAGTTCGCGTTGACGCTGGCGCCGTCGCCCTCCGTCACGGTTACGTCGTTGATGGAGAGCGCAGGCAGCGGGTCGTTGTCGAGGATCGTGCCGAGACCGAGGTCGTCCGAGATCGTCGCGTCCACCGGGCTCGTGAGCCCGACGGTGAAGCTCTCGTCGATCTCGTCGAGCACGTCGTTGTGCACAGGCACGGTCACCTGCTTCGTCGTCTCACCGGCGGCGAACGTGAGCCCGCCGCTGGTCGCTGAGTAGTCCGCTGGCGCCGTCGCGGTGCCATCGGCCGTTGCGTACGAGACGCTGACTTGACGGCCAGAGGCCGGTGCCAGCGTGACGCTGAAGCTAGCGGTGACCGTGCCCGTGTCCCCCTCGGTCACGGTCACGTCGCCGATCGCCACCGAAGGCAGCGGATCGTCGTCAGTGATCGTCCCGAGTCCTTGCGCGTCGGCGATCGACGCGTTCAAAGCGTTGGACAGGTTGAGGAAGAAGTTCTCGTCGTTCTCGTCGACCGTGTCCCCGTTGACGAGGACGGTGACGGTTTGCGTCGTCACGCCGGCGGCAAAGTTGAGCGTGCCGGCAGCAGCCTGGTAGTCGAGGCCGCTCGACGCGCTGTCGTTCGCCGTCGCGTAGTCGACGGTGACGGTCTGGCCGCTGACCGGTGAGAGCGAGACGATGAAGGTGGCTGCGACCGTTCCGCTGTTCCCCTCCGTCACCGTGACGTTGTTCACGGACAGTGACGGTTCCGAATCGTCGTCCGTGATCGTGCCGACGCCGAGCCCGTCGACGATCGTCAGGCCCTGGGGATTCGAAAGGGTGATCGTGAACGTCTCGTTGCCCTCGTCGAGAGCGTCGTCGGCGATCGGCACCACGACGTGCGCGACTGCGTCGGGCCCGCCGAAGGCGACCGTTCCGCTCACTGCCGTGAAGTCGGCGGGCGAGGTCGCGGATCCACTCGTGGTCGTGTAGTCGACGGTCGCGGGTGCGCCGGTCTGGGCGCTCTTCAAAAGAGTGAAGCTCAGCTCGCCGTCCGCCTCGTTCAGCACGACGTCGTCGATCGTGACTTCCGGGGCTGGGTCGTTGTCGATGATCGTGGCGACGCCCTGCGCGTCGGAGATCGAGGCACCCGAGGCATTCGTCAGGTTCAGGAAGAACGTCTCGGCAAGCTCGTGGTGGTTGCCGTCGTGGACGTCGACCGTGACGGTCTTCGAGGTCTGCCCCGCGAAGAAGGTGAGCGTTCCGCTCACCTGTCCGTAGTCCGTCTCCTCCAACGTGTGCTCTTGCCAGGTAGCCGTACCGTCCGCCGTCGCATAGTCGACCGTGACGGTGCGGCCGCTTGCCGCCGAGAGGGTCACCGTGAACGTGGCGTCGTTGGCCTCCGGGACGGTCACGTCGTTGACCGACAGCGACGGCTCCGGATCGTCGTCGGTGATCATGCCGATGCCCTGGCCGTCCCCGAGCGTCGCGTTCGAGGGCGAGCTCAGGTCGAGGAGGAAGGTCTCGTTCGCCTCGTCGAGCAGGTCGCCGTTGACGAGCACGGTGATCGTCTGTGTCGTCACGCCGGCGGCGAAGTTCAACGTGCCCGTGGCCGCGGCGAAGTCGCCCGGGGCTACCGCCGAGTCGTTGGCGGTCGCGTAGCTGGCCGACACCAGGCGGCCGCTGGCCGTGGAGAGCGTGGCCGTGAAGGTGGCGCTCGTCGTGCCGGAGTCGCCCTCGGTGAACGTGACGTCGTCGATCGAGAGTGAAGGCTCGGGATCGTCGTCCGTGATCGTGCCGAGGCCCAGGTCGTCGGCAATTGTGGCGTTGGCGGCGACTGAGAGGCCGACCGTGAAGTTCTCGTCTATCTCGTCACGCGCGTCACCTATAACGGCGACGTCGACGGTCTTCGACGTCTGGCCCGGCGTAAACGTGAGCAGGCCGGTGTTAGCGATGTAGTCGCCGGGCGCAATCGCCGAGCCGTCGACGGTCGCGTAGTTGACGGTCACGGTCTGGCCGCTGGCCGCGCTCAGGCTGACGGTCAAGGTCGCATTCGGGACGCTCTCGAGCTGGGTGAAGTCGTTGATCGAGAGCGACGGGGCCGCATCGTCGTCCGTGATCGTGCCCTGGCCCTCGGCGTCGTCGACCCCGCCGCCGACTGCGCCCGACAGCGTGACCGTGAAGGTCTCCGCCAACTCGTCGAGCGAGTCGTCGAGGATCGGGACCGAGATCGACGCTTCGGTCTCCCCGGCCGGGATGATCAGCTGGCCGCTGGTGTCGGTGTAGTCGTCGCCGGCGCTCGCGGTGAAGTCACTCGTCGCGTAGTCGAAGGTGACGTCCACGCCGCTCGGCACGTCCAGCGTGACCGTGAACGTGGCGTCGGGCGACCCGCCCTCGGTGACCACGGCGTCGGAAATCGAGAGGTTCGACAGTGGCTCGGCACGCGACGCAGCCGAGACCAGGGCGGCCACGAAGATGGCGATGAGCACAGGTATGAGTGAGCGCCGCAGCACTGATCCGTTATCCGCTTAAGAAGATGAAGGCGAAGAAGATCCCTGCGGCCACCAGGGACATCACCCCGCTGATTGCAAACTGCTGCCGGCGGCCGGCGAGCAGGTTCTCGACCCAGTACCACGGCGCCAGGTGGGCGGGGATCAGAGCCATGGCGAGCAGCGCGATCGCGAGGGCCCCGAGGCCGACGAGGACGATCGGGACGGCCGCGCTCCGCGATTCGGCGTTCGCCGTTGCCGGCACCAGGCTGATCTCGGAGACGCTTATCGGAGCGGGCAACTCCTCGGCGGCTCCGCTCGGCGGCGGCAGGATCTGAATCGGCCGGGACTTGGCGCGGGCCGCGGCGGCGCGACGCTTGGCCGCGAGCTTGGCCGCCTGGCGGCGGGCGGCCTCGAGCTTGGCGGCGCGGCGTTGCGCTGCGAGGGCCGCTGCACGCTCGGCCGCGCTCGGCTGCGGAGCGCTGACCGCCGGAGGAGGCGGAGCGACATCCGCCGGAGGAGGCGGAGGACGGAAGGTCGGTGGTGGCGGCGGCGCAGGCTGTCGAGCCGGTGGCGGCGGCGGAGCCTTGGGCTGCGGTTTCGGGACCGGCAGCGGATCTGGCTTTGGCGCCGCAAGCGCCGGGGCCGAAACGAGCAGGCAAAAGCTGGCTGCCCCTAAGAGCCCGAGCGTGACCGCAGTGGACGGTCTAGCTGTGCGCCGCAAACGCACCTTCCCCCACGCACACATAGTGACACTCTTTTTGAGTTTTGAATAGCCTCAGGTAAGTAAAGACAAGCGGGCTGAGATTCTCTACCAGCCCTGGCCGCTCGGTCTAGCGACCGACGATCCGGAAACTGCTCTTGCCCAGCATGCGGCCGTAGCGCGTCTTGGTGTAGGCCGGCCAGACGAACCACGTGTAGGTGCCGACGCGGAGCTTGTACGTGCGGCCGTGCTCCTTCCAACTCCGGCGGAGTTGGAACCGCGGCCTGGTCGGCCACCTACTCAGGATCTTGCGGCCGTTCCGGTAGACCTGGACGTTGAAGTGGTGCGCCTTCGGCACTTTTCGCCAGCGGAGCAGCGGAGGTGCGGTCAGTCGCGCTCCGCCGACCGGCGAGAACAGCGCCGAGAGCCGCGCCGCCGCAGGGCGCCGTGCCGGGGGTGCTGGCGGCGGCGGTGGCGGTGGCGGTGGCGGTGGCGGTGGCGGCGGCGGGGCTGGAGCAAGGTCGTCGTCCGTGATCGTGCCAAGGCCCTGGTCGTCGGTGAGCGCCGCGTTCTCGGGGCCCGAGAGGGTCAGGAAGTAGGTCTCGTTCACCTCGTCGAGCGAGTCGCCAGTCACTGTGACCGTGACCGCCTTGGCTGTCTCGCCGGCCGCGAAGGCCAGTCCACCATTTGCCGCCACGTAGTCACTACCGGCCGTCGCCGACCCGTCGACCGCCGCATAGGCGACGGTCACGTCGCGCCCGCTCGGAACATTGAGGCTGACGGTGAAGGCCGCAGCTACCGTGCCGGCGTCGCCCTCCGTGACCGTGACGTCGTTGACGGAGAGGCCCGGCAGCGCGTCGTCGTCGGTGATCGTGCCGATACCGGTGCCGTCGGCGATCGTCGCATTCGTCGGTTCGGACAGCTGCACGCTGAACATTTCGTCGTTCTCGTCGAGCAGGTCCCCCTTGACCGACACCGTTACGGTGCGCGTCGTCTGGCCGGGGTTGAAGACGACGTTGCCGCCGCCCGCCGTGTAGTCAGCCGGCGCCGTCGCGGTGCCGTCAGCCGTCGCCCAACCGACGCTCACCAATTGCCCGCTAGCCGCTGACAGCGAGACCGTGAAGTTTGCGTTCACCGTCCCGCTCTGGCCTTCGGTGACCGTGACGTCGTCGACGAACAGTTCCTGGACACCGTCGTTGTCGATGATCGTGCCGACTCCCTGTGCGTCCGCAATCGTCGCGTTCGTCGCGTTCGAAAGGTTGACGAAATAGTTCTCGGCGATCTCGTCGGTCGTGTCGCCGGCGACCTGGATCGCGATCGTCCTCGTCGCCTGGCCTGGGGTGAACGTAACCGTGCCGGTGGCGGCCAAGTAGTCGGACGGCGCAACCGCCGTGCCGTTCGCGGTGGCGAACTGGACGCTCACGGTTCGGCCGCTCGGCGAGCTCAGGCTGACGGTGAAGGTTGCGGTCGTAGTGCCGGTGTTGGTCTCGGTGACCGTGACGTCGTTGATGCTGAGCTCAGGCTGCGGGTCGTCGTCGGTGATCGTGCCGACGCCGGTCCCGTCGGCGATCGTCGCGCCGACCGCGCTCGAGAGGTTGACGTCGAACGTCTCGTTGGGCTCGTCGAGCACGTCCCCGTTGACCGACACCGTAATGGTGCGCGTCGTCTGGCCGGGGTTGAACGTCAGGGTCGTCTGGGCCACGGCCGTGTAGTCGGCCGGTGCAGTCGCAGACCCGTTCGCGGTCGCATAGTCGACGGTGACTGTTCGCCCGCTGACCGCGCTGAGAGTGACCGTGAAGGTCGCGTCGACCGTGCCCGAGTCGCCTTCGGTGACCGTCCGGTTGCCGATCGAGAGCGTCGGGGCCGGATCGTCGTCCGTGATGGTTCCGAGGCCGCTACCGTCGGTGATCGTCGCATTCGACGCGTTCGCGAGGTTGAGGAAGTAGGTCTCGTTGACCTCGTCGAGGGCATCGCCGTTGACCAGCACGGTGACCTGCTTCGTGACCTGTCCCGCGGCGAAGTTGAGACTGCCACCCGCGGCTGTGAAGTCGGCAGGCGCGGTCGCTGTGTTGTTCGCCGTCGTGAAGTCGACCGTGACGGGCCGCCCGCTCGCCGTGTTCAGCGTGACCGCAAAGTTCGCGGCCACTGTGCCGGTATTGCCCTCCGTGACGGCCACGTCGTTGACCGAGAGCGTCGGCGGCTGGTCGTTGTCCGCGATCGTCCCGAGGCCGAGCGGATCGGAGATCGTCGCGTTGACCGCGTTCGACAGGTTCAGCGTGAAGGACTCATCGATCTCGTCGAGCAGGTCGCCGGCAACCGTCACCGTGACCGTTCGCGTCACCTGACCCGGCGAGAACGTGATCGTCGTCAAGGGCAGCGCTGTGTAGTCGGCCGGGGCGGTTGCCGTGCCGTTCGCGGTCGCGTACTGGACGCTCACGGTTTGGCCGCTCGGCGCGCTCAGGCTAAGCGTGAAGTTCGCGTTGACGCCGCTCCCGCTGCCCTCGGTGACCGTGACGTCGTTGACGGAAACCGACGTGACCCCGTCGTCGTCGGTGATGGTGCCGATGCCCTGGCCATCCGCGATGGCAGCGTTGACCGGGTTGGCGAGGTTGACCAAGAACATCTCGTCGACCTCGTCGAGGGTGTCACTCGTGACGGGGACCGTGAGCGTGCGCGAGACCTGCCCTGGGTCGAAGAGCAGATTCCCGCCCGTGGTCGTGTAATCGGCTCCAGCGGTCGCGCTGCCATCCGCGGTCGCGTAGCCGACGCTGACGGTCTGGCCGCTCACCCGCGACAGCGAGACAGTGAAGATCGCGCTGGCCGTACCCGAGCTGCCCTCGAGCACGGTGACGTCGTCGATCGCGAGCGTCGGCAGCCCGTCGTCGTCGATGATCGTGCCGACGCCCTGTGCGTCCGCGATCGTTGCGTTCGTCGCGTTCGAGAGGTTGACGAAATAGATCTCGTTGACCTCGGGGAGCGTTTCGGTCGCGACGTGGATCGAGATCTCGCTCGTCAGGACGCCTGGTGCGAACGTCGCCGTGCCGGTGCGGGCTTGATAGTCGGCCGGGGCGATCGCCGTGCCGTTCGCGGTCGCGTACTGGACGCTCACGCTTTGGCCGCTCGGCGCGCTCAGGCTGACTGTGAAGCGTGCCATCGTCGTCCCGTTGTCGCCCTCGATCACCGAGACATCGTTGATGCCGAGCGAGGGCATCCCATCGTCGTCGTTGATCGTGCCCGTCCCGCTCCCGTCGAGAATCGTCGCGTTCGTGGCGTTCGAGAGGCTCAGCGTGTACGTCTCGTTCGTCTCGTCGAGAACGTCACCGTTGACGAGCACGGTCACCTGTTTCGTGGTCTCGCCCGGCGGCGAAGTTGAGTGTTCCGGTTGCGCTGACGTAGTCAGCCGGCGCCGTTGCCGATCCGTTCTGGGTCGCGAAGCTGACTGAGGCGTTTCGGCCGCTTGGCGCGCTCAGCGTGACGGTGAAGACGGCCGCGGTGGTACCCGTATTGCCTTCGACGACTGTGATGTCGTTGACCGCCAAGGACGGCAACGGATCGTTGTCGGCGATCGTTCCGAGACCCAAGTCGTCGGTGATCGACGCGTTCGTCGGGTCGCTGAGCCGGACGGTGAAGCTTTCGTCGATCTCGTCGAGGAGATCCGCCGCCACCGGGACGGTGATCGTCCGTGACGTCTGCCCGGAAGGAAAGTTGACCGTACCGCTCGTCGAGCTGTAGTCGGCTCCTGCGATCGCGCTTCCGTCGGCCGTCGCGAAGTCGACGCTGATGGGCTGCAGGCTGGCCGAGCTGAGCGTGACGTTGAAAACCGCGTCCACCGAGCTTCCGTTGCCCTCCGTGACCGTCACGTCGTCGATGGAGAGAGACGGGAACCCGTCGTCGTCAGTGATCGTGCCGACGCCTTGCCCGTCCGCGACCGTTGCGTTCACCGCGTTCGAGAGCCCGACCGTGAAGCTCTCGTTGCTCTCGTCCAGGATGTCGCCCTGCACGGGCACGGTCACCTGCTTCGTCGTCTCGCCGGCGGCGAACGTGAGCCCGCCGCTGGTCGCGGCATAGTCGGCCGGCGCCGTCGCGGTGCCATTGGCCGTCGCGTACTGGACGGTGACTTCACGGCCGGAGACCGGTGCCAGCGTGACGTCGAAGCTGGCGAGGACCGTGCCCGAGTTGCCCTCGGTGACGGTCACGTCGTCGACCGAGATGGAAGGCTCGGGATCGTCGTCAGTGATCGTCCCCAGTCCGACGTCGTCGTCGAGCGGCGCTCCGATCGAGTCCGAGAGGACGACCGTGAAGGTCTCGTCTATCTCATCACGCGCGTCACCTATAAGCGCAACGTCCACCGTCTTGGAGGTCTCGAGGGGAAGGAAGAGCAGATTGCCGCCTGTGGCCGTGTAGTCGTCCGGGGAAATTGCCGTGCCGTTGCTGCTCGCGTAGTTGACAGTCACCGGCAGGAGGCTGGCCTCGCTCAGAGTGACCGTGAAGGTCGCGTTCGAGCTGCCCGAGTCGCCTTCGGCTTGAGTGACGTCGTTGATCGAAAGAGTCGGCCCCCCATCGTCGTCGGTGGTAGTCCAGTCGCCCGCGGCGACCGTGACGTCGTCGATCGCGAGGTTCGACAGCGGTTCCGCCTGTGAAGTGGCCGCTGCCGGCGAGGCGGCGATGACGATGATGACGAGGACGGGTAGGAGTGAGCGCCGCAGCATTGATCCGTTAGCCGCTGAGGAAGATGAAGGCGAAGAAGATTCCCGACACCAGGGTCATCACTCCGCTGATTGCGAACTGCTGCCGGCGGCGGACGAGCAAGTCCTCGGCCCAGTACCAGGGCACCATGTGGGCGGGGACCAGCGCCATGACGAGTAGAACGAGCGCGAGGGCCGCGAGGCCTACGAGCAAGACGGTGAGAACCGAGCCCCCCGATTCGGGGCTCGCAGGCGCCGGCACGACGGCGATGGCCGGGCCGCTCGCCGGAGCGAGCGTTTCCTCGGCGGCACTCGGCGGCAGGATCTCGAGGGGGCGAGCTCGTGCGCGAGCCGCGTCGGCGCGGCGCTCGGCCGCCCGTCGGCGAGCCGCTGCGACCTCGGCGTCCCTGCGTTGCGCGCTCGCGATCTCAGCCGCACTCGGCTGCGGAGAAACGGCTGCCGGAGGAGGCGGAGGCTCAAACGTCGGTGGCGGCGGCGGCGCGGGCTCTCGAGCCGGCGGTGGCGGTGGTGCCTTGGGTTGCGGCTTCGGCACGGGCAGCGGATCGGGCTTCGGCGCCGCGAGCGCGGATGCCGAAACGAACAGGCAAAAGCTGGCTGCCCCTAGGAGCCCGAGCGTGACCGCAGTGGACGGTCCTGCTGTGCGCCGCAAACGCACCGTCGCCACGCGGACATAGTGCCACTCTTTCTTACTTTTGAATAGGCTCGGCCAAATTAAGGGAGACAGGCCGAAATTCTCTGAGCCCGAAGGGGCACGCCGACGGGCGGCGACGAGCGTTAGTCGGAGGCGCCTCGACGCATTTCCTCGGCGACGTGCCGGCCGCGGTCGTGCACGGCCCGGCGTCGATCCCCGAGGTCCGGCGCCACGTCTTCGGCGAGGTCGACCGGCGTCTCGGCCGACTCGAACTCCTCCCGGTCATCCACGACGGCGCGGGACTCGGCGAGCTTGGCGCGCAGCTCGTCCGCATGCTCGTCGGCCACTGTCGGCGACGGGGCCGGTTTGCCGCGGACCCGTCGGAGGAGAGTCGCTCCTGCGACCGCAGCGCCACCGAGCACGAGCGCGAGGCGGCCTCTCATGGCGGCGATGCTATCGTGTCCCGCGCCACCTGCCTCGCCAGCCGCCGTCCCGTTCCCCGGGCGGCCGCATCCCGGTGAGGCCGCTCCAGACCGAAGGGAGGCACGAGGGAACATGATCGACTACGAGATTCTGCTCATGCTGGATCCGGAGACCCCGGACGAGCGCCAGCAAGAAATCGTGACGCGCACGCGCGAGCTCCTCGAACGCGGCGGCGGGCGCTTCGAGAAGCACGAGGTCTGGGGGCGGCGCAAGCTCGCCTACGAGATCGACCACAAGCCGGACGGCGCGTACCACCTGCTGACGTTCGCGGCAGAGCCCGATGCGCTCGACGAGGTCTCGCGCATCCTCAAGATCACCGACGGCGTCATGCGCCACCTGGCCGTCCGCCGCCCGAAGCCCGGGCGCACGACGACGGCGACCTCGGCCCCGCCGCGCGAGATGCCGCCGACCGATACCGACCGCGAGCCGGAGTACGCTGCTCCGGCGATCGAAACAGAGGAAAGGGAGTAACACCATGGCGAACATCAATCGCGTTGTCCTCGTCGGCAACCTGACCAAGGATCCCGAGCTGCGCCACACGCCGAGCGGGACCGCTGTCTGCAAGATCCGCCTGGCCGTCAACACGCGCCAGAAGGATGGGCAGACCGGCGAGTGGGGCGACAAGCCCAACTACTTCGACGTTACCGTCTGGGGCAACCAGGGCGAGAGCTGCGCGCAGTACCTCTCGAAGGGCCGCCCGATCGCGGTCGACGGTCGACTCGACTGGCGCGAGTGGGAGGCGCAGGACGGGACGAAGCGCCAGGCGGTGGAGATCATCGCCGACACCGTTCAGTTTCTCGGCTCGCGCGGCGACGCCGAGGGCGGCGGCCAGCCGCAGTTCGTACCCGCCGGCGCGACCGCGGGCTCGGAGCCGAAGGCCGACTTCGGCGGCGGAGCTGCCGACGACGACATCCCCTTCTAACGATGGCTCAAAAGGACAGAGAGAGGCAGCAGGGCGGCTCGAGCGGGAGCCGTAGCGGCGGGCGGCGCGAACGGCCCGCTGCTCCCGGGCGGCGAAAGAGCTGTTACTTCTGCAAGGACAAGGTCGACGAGGTGGACTGGAAGAACTACAACCAGCTTCGCCGGTACGTCTCCGAGAAGGGCAAGATCCGCTCGCGGCGGATCACCGGGACCTGTCGTCGCCACCAGAAGCAGGTCGCGGTCGCCGTCAAGCGCGCCCGCGAGATGGCGCTGCTGCCCTACGTCACGAACTGATGAATTCCATCGTCATCGACCGGTCATTTCCGACGGACGCACGAGCAAAGCTCGCACGTCCTGAGGCGGCACCGCAAGCGGTGCCTCAGGTCACGAACTGATGAAGGTCATCCTCCGGCAAGACGTCGAGAAGATCGGCCTGCGCGGCGAGGTCGTCGAAGTCGCCCGCGGGTTCGCGCGCAACTTCTTGCTCCCCCGGCAGCTCGCCGAGCCCGCGACGCCCTCACGCGTGGCCGAGCTCGAGAAGGTCAACGCCCACCGAGCACTCCACGAAGCGCAGAGCTTCGAGCAGGCACAGGAGATCTCGCAGCGGCTCGGCCAGACCGAGCTGCGCTTCGACGTCAAGGCCGGGGACACCGGAGTGCTCTTCGGCTCGGTGACGGCAACGGACGTCGCCGACACGCTGTGGGAGAAGCACAAGATCCGCGTCGACCGCAAGAAGATCGAGCTGTCCGACCCGATCAAGCGGATCGGCCGCTACGAGATCCCGATCGAGCTCTTTGCCGACGTCGTCGTCCCGGTGCGGACGCTGGTCATCCCCGAAGGCGGCGAGCTGCCGCCCGAGATCGAGGAGGAGCCGATCGCGCCCGAAGAGGCCGAGCCCGTCGCAGAGGTCGAGGATGAGGCGGAGGTCGAGGACGTTGCCGAGCTCTCGGACGAGGAGCTGGAGGCTGCGATCGCGGCGGCCGAGCAGCCGGAGACGCCCGCTCCCGTCGAGGAGCCGATCGAGGGTGAAGAGGACGTGCCCGAGGATGCTTTCGACCGGGCTGTCGACGCGGCTATCGACGACGGTTCGGACGAGGAGTCACAAGAGCGAAACTAGTTTTCCACAGAGCCTTGCACCGGCCTGTGGACAACATCACGAACGTTCCGCAAAGTGGGCGATTTTCGACCTGCCCGTGCTGTGAGGCGTCGTGGGGACGATGTCCGCATCGATGTGGACAATGGCGGGAACGTGTGTTCCCTATGCCTGCATATCGGCGGTTTTCGTTCCAGCGTCCCGGCTTCTGAGGATCGGTTTCAACAGCATTGAAATCCGGCCTTCCAGCCCCCACTAATGTCGACGTGGCCGCCGTCGCCCAGTCCGTTGACACTGCCCCGGTCCCGCCGCAGAATCTCGACGCGGAGGAGTCAGTCCTCGGCGCGATGATGCTCTCCCCCGGCGCGATCGGGGCGGTCAGCGAAGTCCTCGATGCGGGCGACTTCTATCGCGAGAGTCACGCGAAGATCTACCGAGCCGCCCTCGGCCTCTATGCCCGCGGCGAGCCCGTCGACGCGATCACGCTCGTCGACGAGCTCGGCGAGCGGGGCGACCTGGAGGCGGTGGGCGACCGCGGGCGCGTGCACGAGCTCGCGGCGCTGGTGCCGGCGACCGCAAACGCCGCGCACTACGCCCGCATCGTGCGCGAGATGGCCACGCTCCGCGGGCTGATCCGCGCGGGTGGCGAGGTCGCGCGACTCGGCTGGGAGCGTCCCGGCGACGCGAGGGAGCTCGTCGACCAGGCCGAGCAGATCGTCTTCGAGCTCTCGCAGAACCGCACCTCCACCGAGTTCAGTCACATCGAGGCGCTCCTGAAGGAGAGCTTCGAGCGGATCACGCAGCTGTACGAGGCAGGCGAGGAACTCAGCGGCGTGCCGTCCGGCTTCCGCGACATCGACCGGCTGACGTCGGGGTTCCAGCCCGGCAACCTGATCATCGTCGCCGCCCGCCCGAGCATGGGCAAGTCGGCGCTCGGCCTCTGCATGGCGGCGAACATCGCCGTCAAGCACCAGCACCCCGTCGCGCTCTTCACGCTCGAGATGTCGAAGGCCGAGGTCACGCAGCGGCTGATGTGCAGCGAGGCGAAGGTCGAGTCGCAGCGACTGCGGAGCGGCAAGCTCGCGGTCGACGACTGGCCCCGGCTCACCGCGGCCTGCGACAAGCTGGCGAAGGCGCCGATCTACGTCGACGACACGGGGTCAATCAACATGATGGAGATCCGCTCGAAGGCCCGGCGCCTGAAGACCCAGGAGCCCAACCTGAGCCTGATCATCGTCGACTACCTGCAGTTGATGACCTCGGGCTCGACCGCCGAGAACCGCGTGCAGGAGGTCTCCCAGATCTCGCGGCAACTGAAGGTGCTCGCCCGCGACCTCGACACCCCGGTGCTGGCGATGTCACAGCTCTCCCGCGCCGTCGAGCAGCGCCACGACAAGCGGCCGATCCTGTCCGACCTGCGCGAGTCGGGCTGCCTGACCGGAGACGCACGCGTCTTCCTGCCGGAAAGCGGCGTGTACGTGCCCATTGCCGACCTGATGGGCCGGGAGGGCGTGAGCGTGATGGCGCTCAATGAAGAGACGTGGCGCATGGAGCCGCGGCGAGTTCTACGGACGTTCTCGAACGGACGGAAGCCGGTTTTCAGTCTCGTAACTCGGCTTGGTCACACGATTCGCGCGACCGGCAATCACAAGTTCCGGGCTCTTGACGGCTGGCGTCGACTCGACGACATGGCGCCCGGAATCCGGATCGCCCTCCCGCTGGGAATGTCCTCGCCGCTGCGGCACGAGCATCCGGCAGCCACGGCAGAAGCGCACGGAGGAATTGCGCAATTGATCTCGCGCAGCGAGACCATCGCCACGACCGGTGAGGTCTGCTGGGACGAAATCGTCCAGCTCGAGCCCGACGGAATCGAAGAGACGTACGACCTGACCGTCGAGGGCCTCCACAACTTCGTGGCGAACGATGTCATCGTCCACAATTCGATCGAGCAGGACGCCGACCTCGTCTTCTTCATCTACCGCGACGAGTACTACAACGAGGAGTCGGACCAGCAGGGCCTGGCCGAGGTCATCCTGGCCAAGCACCGCAACGGCCCGACCGGCTCCGAGAAGCTCTCGTTTCTCAAGCGCTACGCCAAGTTCGCGGACCTCGCGGCCTAGGAAGAGCCCTCCCGTGCCAGGTCGCTGCAGCGCGGGTTGTCGTTGAACGACTTCGAGAGCTCCTCCGCGTCGTACTTCTCGTCGAGCTGGTCGATCTGGTCGCCGATGTCGCTCCCGGCTTTCTGGATCGACGCGCCGAGGTCCTGGGCCGCCGGCCCGAACTTGGCGGGGTCGTCGGGCAGCCGTTGAACCGTTTGTCGCGCCCGAAAGAGGGTCGTCCTCAGGCTTTGCAGCCTGGTGAGCAGGTCGCGGGCGATCTTGTCGCCGTCCTCCACTGACGGCCGGCCCGCCGCCCTGACGTCGGCCAGCATCTCGTCCGTCCGCGTGACCACGTCGCTGATGAAGTCGACGAGCTGTGCGCGGACGTCCTCGACCGTGCGCGTGCTCTTGGGCGGCTGCCCGGCGCGAGTCTGGAGGTCGCGCGCCCAGTCGGAGACCGCCGTGCAGATGTCGCCGCTCCACTCATCCGGGCTCGCACCCTCGACGCTGTTCCCGCCGCCGTCGCCTCCGCATCCCGAAGCGGCGAGAGCAAGCGCGGTGACGAGAGCAGCGAGGGGAAAGCGCATCACGCGACCCTACAAGCGGAGCCGGGGACCGCGGCGCCCGCTGCCCCTTCTGGCAGACTCAAGCCCCGTGCCGGCCACCGTCATCGTGGGCGCCCAGTGGGGGGACGAGGGCAAGGGGAAGATCGTCGACCTGCTGGCGCAACATTCGGATCTCGTCTGCCGCTACCAGGGTGGGCCGAACGCCGGGCACACGATCATCGCGAACGGCGAGACGTACAAGTTCAAGCACATGCCGTCAGGGATCCTCTGGGGCAAGGAGTGCATCCTCGGCGCCGGGTGCGTGATCGATCCGGGAGTCTTCATCCAGGAGCTCGACGACCTCGAGGCGCGCGGCATCTCGACGGACACGGTCCGGGTCTCCGGGAACGCCCACCTCGTCATGCCGTGGCACGTCGCGCTCGACGGTGCGAGCGAGCGACGGCTCGGGAACCTGCAGATCGGCACGACCCGCCGAGGGATCGGCCCGGCCTACGCGGACAAGTCGGCGCGGCTCGGCATCCGAGTGCAGGACCTGTTCGACCCCAAGATCCTGCACCAGAAGATCGAGGTCGCGCTCGCCGAGAAGAACGTCTGGCTCGAGCGCGTGTACGGGGCGGCCCCCCTCGACCTGGAGGAGATCGTCACGGGCACCGAGAGCTACGCGAAGCGGCTCCGCCCCTACATTGCGGACACGTCCCTGCTGGTCGACCATGCGCTACGCGACGGCAAGGGAGTGCTCTGCGAAGGCGCGCAGGCCACGCTGCTCGACCTCGATCACGGCACGTATCCGTTCGTCACCTCGTCCAACCCGATCGCAGGCGCCGCCGCGACCGGCCTCGGCATCGGGCCGACCCGGATCGATCGTGTGATCGGCGTCGCGAAGGCGTACGTCACCCGCGTGGGCGAGGGCCCCTTCCCCACAGAGATCGAGGGGCCGGACCAGGAACGGCTTCGCGAGCTCGGCGGCGAGTACGGCACGGTCACCGGCCGGGAGCGGCGCTGCGGGTGGCTCGACATCGTCGGCCTGCGTTATGCCGTCCGCCTGAACGGCCTCACGTCGCTCGCCCTGACCAAGCTCGACGTGCTCTCGTCCTTCTCCGAGCTGCCCGTCTGCGTCCGGTACCGCCTCCGCGACGGCACGGAGACCTCCGAGTTCCCGGCGCACCAGAGCGACTTCCACCACTGCGAGCCGGTCTACGACGTGCTTCCCGGCTGGGAGGAGGAGCTCAACGGCCTCGACGACGTGTCACAGCTTCCCGCGCGCGCGCGCGAGTACGTGCAGTTCGTCGAGCGCGAGCTCGGTGTCGAGGTCTGCCTGATCGGCACCGGTGCCTCCCGCGAGCACGTGCTCTCACGGCGAGGCGTCGAAGCCGTACTCGGTTAGGCTCGCGCCGGTGAAAGTGCTCCTAGTCGGATCGGGAGGACGCGAGCACGCACTCGCGTGGAAGCTCGCGCAGAGCCCGGAGCTCGAAGAGCTCCACACGGCCCCTGGGAACCCCGGCATCGCCCAGCTCGGCACCTGCCACCCGATTCATGCCGAGGACGGCGAATCGTTGATCGAGCTGGCGCGCAACCTCCCGGCCGACCTCGTGATCGTCGGCCCCGAGGCCCCGCTCGTCGCAGGTGTCGCCGACGAGCTTCGGATGGCGGGCGTCTCCGTCTTCGGCCCCAGCGCGGCCGCCGCGCGAATCGAGGGCTCCAAGGCGTTTGCGAAGGAGATCATGCGCGACGCCGGGGTGCCCGCAGCCGAGACGATGTCCGTCGCCCGCCCCCCTTGCGTGGTCAAGGCGGACGGCCTGGCCGCCGGCAAGGGCGTCTTCATGTGCCGCACGCAGGCCGAGCTCGACGCGGCCCTCCTCTCGGTGCGCGCGCTCGGCGAGAGCTGGGTCATCGAGGAGCTGCTCGAGGGCGAAGAGGTGTCCCTCTTCGCGATCTGCGACGGGGCCGGCGGCCTGGCGCTCGCAGCCGCGCGCGACTACAAGCGGGTCGGAGACGGCGACGAGGGTCCCAACACGGGCGGCATGGGCGCCTACTCCCCGGTCCCGGAAGTCGGCCCGGCAGAGCTCGACGAGCTGCTCGAGACCGTCCACTTGCCGGTGCTCGCGGAGCTGGCCAAGCGCGGATCGCCATTCACCGGGCTCCTCTACGCCGGGCTCATGCTGACCCCGGACGGGCCTCGCGTCCTGGAGTTCAACTGCCGGTTCGGCGATCCCGAGACCCAGGCGATCCTGCCGCGCATCGAGGGTGATCTGCTCGGCGCGCTCTTCGCGGCCGCCCAGGGCGATCTGAGCGAGACCGAGCTGGCGGTCAGTGACCGCGCTGCAGTGACAGTGGCGGTCGCCGCCGAGAACTACCCCGAGTCGAACGACTCCGGAACTCCGATCGAGGGCGTCGACGCAGCAGAGGCCGGTGGCGCGGTCGTCTTCCATGCGGGCACGGCCGTGCGCGATGGTCAGCTGGTCACGAACGGCGGTCGCATCCTCAACGTGACCGCGACTGCGGACACACTCGACGAGGCGCGCGCCCGCGCGTACGCGGCGTGCGAGCTGGTCTCTTTCGCTGGGGCTCACTACCGGCGCGACATCGCCGAAGGGGCGGTGAGGGTTGGCTCCTGACGGGCCGCTCGTCGGGATCCTGATCGGCTCGGAGTCTGATCGCGAAGCGATCTCGGCTGCGGTCAAGGAGCTCGACGAGCGCGGAATCTCGAACGAGCTGAACGTCCTCTCGGCGCACCGCGACCCACTGGGCGTCGCCGAGTACGCGACGAACGCACAGAGCCGCGGGGTCCGCGTTCTCATCGCCGGCGCTGGGATGGCGGCGGCGCTGCCGGGCGTGGTCGCCGCCTACAGCGAGCTGCCGGTGATCGGCGTCCCGCTGCGGTCGAGCAAGTCGGTTGCGGGCGGGCTCGACGCGCTCCTGGCCATCGCGCAGATGCCGCCCGGGGTGCCCGTCGCCTGCGTGTCGGTCGACGGAGCCCGGAATGCCGCGATTCTCGCCGCGAGGATTCTCGCGCTGGCCAACGCCTCAGACTGAGAGCGCTTACGCGTCCTTGTCGCGGTCGACGTCGGGGTCGATCTCGTCGGCCCGCTCGATGCGGGCTTCCGCCGCCTCCCGCTCCTTGCGCGCCCGCTCTGCCTGCTCCTCGGCAAGCGCCTCGCGCTCCTGAGCCCGCTGCGTCTGCTCGTCGGCCGCGGAGCGCAACTCCTGCGCTTCGTCGCGGCGTTTTTCCATACGCGCAGCCTGAGCACGCCGTGAGGCGAGCAAGAGAACGGCGAGAACGATCACAGCGATGACCACGATCACGATGATGAGCCAAGTGTCCATGCCTGCAGTGTTCCGCCTCTCGGCCGGCCCAAACCCGAGAACCGAAACGCCTGCCGGAAACCGGCCTTCCTGAGCCGTATCTAGAATCGGACCGGTGATCGCCCGCTACTCCCGCCCGGCCATGTCCAGAATCTGGTCGGAGGAGGGCAAGCTCGAGCGCTGGCTCGAGGTCGAGCTGGCAGCGCTCGATGGGTGGGCCGAGGTCGGGGTCGTTCCGGCCGACGCGGCCCGCGAGATCCGCGCCGCCGCCCGTCCGCCCTCCCCGGCCCGCGTCACCGAGCTCGAGGAGAAGACCCAGCACGACCTCGCCGCGTTCGTCGACGCCGTAGCCGATGGGCTCGGCCCGGAGGGTCGTTGGTTCCACTACGGGCTCACGTCCTCCGATGTCGTCGACACCGCACTCGCCTTGCAGATCCGCGAGGCCGGGGAGTTGATCCGGTCCGGGATCGAGCGCGCCCTCGACGCCGTCGTCTCGCGTGCCGAGGAGCACCGCAACACACTGATGATCGGCCGCACGCACGGGGTGCACGCCGAGCCGACGACCTTCGGCCTCAAGCTCGCCGTCTGGGCCTTCGAGCTCGACCGTGCCCGACAACGGCTGGCCCGCGCGCTCGAGGGGATCCGCGTCGGCAAGCTTTCGGGCGCCGTCGGCACCTACTCGGCGACCGACCCCGAGGTGGAGCGCCTGGCCTGCGAGCAGCTCGGGCTCGAGCCGGCACCGGCCTCGACCCAGGTCATCCAGCGTGACCGGCACGCGGAGCTGCTGTCCGCGCTGGCTGTCTGCGCAGCATCTCTGGAGAAATTCGCGCTCGAGATCCGCCACCTCGCCCGGACCGAAGTCGCCGAGGTCCAGGAGCCGTTCGGCAAGGGGCAGAAGGGCTCGTCGGCGATGCCGCACAAAAAGAACCCGGTGGTCGCCGAACGGATTTGCGGGCTGGCCCGCGTCGTGCGCGCCAACGCGCTCGTCGGGCTCGAGAACGTCGCCCTCTGGCACGAGCGCGACATCTCGCACTCGTCGGCCGAGCGCGTCGTCATCCCGGACTCCTTCCTCGCGCTCGACTACATGCTGGAGAAGCTCGCCTGGCTCGTCGAAGGACTCGTCGTCAGTCCCGAGCGCATGCGCCGCAACCTCGATTCGAGCCACGGCCTCTTCTTCAGCCAGCGTCTGCTGCTCGCGCTCGTCGATGCCGGCCTGGCTCGAGACGAGGCCTACCGGCTCGTCCAGGCGCACGCGATGCGTGCCTGGGAGGAGGAGCGCGACTTCACCTCGCTCGCGCGCGAGGACCAGGAGATCGCGAAGCACCTGGACAGCGGCGCGCTGGACGCCGTCTTCGACTCTGGATTCGTACACCCGCCACGTGGATGCCGTGTTCGAGCGGCTCAGTGCGCTGACCCAAAAGGAGGAGCCCGTTCATGCCTGAGGCCGTCCACGTAGGAAGCGGAAAGGTGCGCGAGCTCTACGCGCTCGACGACAAGCGGCTGTTGCTCGTCGCCAGCGACCGCATCTCGGTCTTCGACGTCGTCCTGCCGACCGAGATCCCCGACAAGGGCCGCGTGCTGACCGGCCTCTCGGCGTTCTGGTTCGCCCGCACGAAGGACATTTGCCCGAACCATCTGCTCGGCGTGCGCGAGGACGGGCGCTCGACGGAGTGCCGGCGGCTGGAGATGCTTCCGGTCGAAGTCGTCGTCCGCGGCTACATCACGGGCTCGGGTTGGAAGGACTATCAGGCGACCGGCGAGGTTTCCGGACACCGGCTGCCGGAAGGGCTCAGCGAGTCCGAGCAGCTGCCGGAGCCGATCTTCACGCCGTCGACCAAGGCGACGGAGGGACACGACGAGAACATCACGCGCGACCAGGCCGCCGAGCTGGTCGGAGCCGAGCAGCTAGCCGACGTCGAGCGCGTCGCGATCGAGCTCTACCGGTTCGCGGCTGAGCACGCGGCGGGTCGCGGGATCATCATCGCCGACACGAAGTTCGAATTCGGCCTCGACTACGCCGGCACGCTCCTGCTCGCCGACGAGGCCTTCACTCCGGACTCGTCTCGGTTCTGGCCGGCCGACGAGTACGAACCCGGCCAGAGCCAGGCGTCGTTCGACAAGCAGTTCGTCCGCGACTACGCCGAGTCGCTCGGCTGGGACAAGACGGACCCCGGCCCCGAGTTGCCGGACGCCGTCGTCACCGGAACACGGGCGCGCTACATCGAGGCGTTCGAGCGCCTGACCGGGATCACCTTCGACGACTACGCGGCCGATCCGGGAGTCGTCTCTCGATGAAGGTCTCCGTGCTCGTCAGGCCGAAGCCGGGGATCCTCGACCCCCAGGGCGAGGCAGTCGAGAACTCGCTGCGCCATCTGGGCTTCTCGGTGGAAGCCGCCCGTGTCGGCCGGCTCGTCGACCTGGAGGTAGAGGCGACGAACGAGGCCGAGGCGCGCGAGCAGGTCGAGAAGATGTGCGCCGAGCTGCTCGCCAACCCGCTCATCGAGAGCTACGAGATCGAGCTGCAGTGAAGCCGCGCATCGGCGTCCTCGTCTTCCCGGGCTCGAACGACGACCGCGATGCGGCTCTGGCCCTGGAGGGCCTGGGCGTGGAACCGGTGCTGGTCTGGCACGGGGAGGCCGACCTGCCCGAGGTCGGTGCCGTCCTCCTGCCCGGCGGTTTCTCGTATGGCGACTACCTGCGCTGCGGGGCAATCGCCCGTTTCTCGCCGGCCATGCAGGCGGTTGCCGACTTCGCAGCCGGGGGCGGCCTCGTTCTCGGCGTCTGCAATGGCTTTCAGATCCTCTGTGAGGCCGGCCTCCTTCCCGGCGCGCTGCGCCCGAACGCGTCGCTCTCGTTTGTCTGCCGTGATGTGACCATGCGCGTCGAGCGCACCGACACGCCCTTCACCTCGCGCTGCGAGCCCGGCCAGGACGTGACGATCCCCATCAAACACGGCGAAGGCTGCTTCTTCGCCGACACCGAGCTGCTCGGCGAGCTCGAGGCCAATGGGCAGATCGTCCTCCGCTACGAGGCCAACCCGAACGGCTCGGTGGCCGACATCGCAGCCGTGATCAACGCCGAAGGCAACGTCATGGGCCTCATGCCCCACCCCGAGCACGCGGTCGATCCGCTGGTCGGCTCGACCGACGGGGCGCTCGTCCTGGGCTCGGTCGTGGACGCCGTTCGCGAGCGTATGGCTGTGTCCGTCTAAAAGCGCAAGGTCTCCTCCAATCCTGGGTGCTTGCCGAGCGCCTCGCGCAGCTTCTCGATGTCGCGCGCGCGAAGGGTGACGGGCCCGCGGCGAGCCGTGCCGTCGGTCGAATACGCAAAGCGGACGAGCCGCTCGCCGGACTTGCTCTCGAGAAGCTGCACGACCGACGCGAAGCGCTTCTCGCCGGCGCGCTGCTGAACCCACAGCTCCTCGACGAGGGTCGCCGGACCCCACGGTGTCGCTGCTTTGGTCGCCATGCCGGCAACGTAGCGGCCGCTTCCGCGCGGGTGTGTGCCGTCTCTGTGCCTAGTTACGCGACCGAGTCGACGACCTCGCCCGCCGCACGCTCACCTGTCTCGACTGCCCCGTTCAGGTAGCCCTGGAAATCGATCGACGTGTGCTCGCCACAGAAGAAGCAGTTGCCCTCGGGCTCGCGTTCGACGCCCGAGAAGCGTGTGTACTGGCCCACCTTCCAGTACGAGTACGAGCCTCGCGTCCACGGGTAGCCCGTCCAGAAGTCGACCGTCGCGCGGCCGTTCCACTTCGCGCTGATGCCGGGCAGGACCGGCTCGATCTGCCCGAGGAACTGCTGGGCCCGCTCCTCCGGCGTGCCGGTGCCGAAGCTCGCCCCGATCGTCCCGCCGGTGTAGTCGACGAGGATGCCCGACGCTCCGCTCTGCGCCCGCGTGACGTCCCAGGTGTTCTGGTAGCCGCGGTCGGAGAAGGTGTCGCCGTTCGACCTGAGCGACTCCCAGTGCCGGTTCAGGAACTGGACGTGGAGCTTCGAGTTCGTCCCCATGCCCTGCTCGGCGATCGCCGTCCGCTTGAGCGGGCGAAAGCCCGCACGCGACAGATCCACCGAGCTGCGGAGAATCGAGAAAGGCAGTGCGAGCACGACTCGATCCGCCCCCACCGTCCGTGTCGTGCTCCCTTGCCGGAACGTCAGGTTGTACGTCCCGTCCGAGTTCTTACGGACTGCGATGAGTTGTGAGTTGAGAGTGATCTGGCCCGCGAGCGCGCTCTCCAGGCGCGCTGGGATCTGGTCGTTTCCACCACGAACGCGGGACTTCTCGTTCGACGGCCCGAAGATTCGGATCTTGCCCTGTCCCAGGTAGCCGAGGAGATACAGCAGGTTGAGCGAGCTCTGCTGACTCGTCTCGGCGCCGTACTCGATGTTGTAGGCGACGTCGAGCAGCTGGCCGAGCCTCGATCCGATCCCGCCCGGCACCGACACGTTGATCCAGTCGCGGATCGACATGTGGTCGAGCTCGTAGCCGCGCGGCGTGTAGCTGTTGTACAGCGTCGGGTAGCTCGCCGCGGAGACGTCGCTGTGGATCGTCTGCCAGATCGCGTGGAGATCGAGGGTCGCCTGTCGCAACGGATACGGCGCGCCGTCGAAGTAGTACGTCGGCTCGGTTCCGTTGCGCTCCGCCTGGAGAAGGTTGTCCAGCTGCAGGCCGAGCTGCTGCGCGAGGTGCCGGATGTGCGTGTGGCCCTGGTCGATCAGCTCACCCCCGCGCTCGACGAACTGACCGTCGGCGAAGGCGCCGCGCAGAGTCCAGCAGCGTCCGCCGACACGGTCGGAGGCTTCATGGACAGACGCCGCGAAGCCGGCCTGCTGCAGCCGGTAGGCGCAGGTGAGCCCGGCAAGGCCCGCGCCGACGACGACGATGCGGAGCGGCGGATTCGCCCTGGCCGCAGGCGCGAACCGTCCAAACGCCGCACCGCCCAGGACAACGGCGCCGGCAACGCCTGCGTCCCGGAGGAGCTCGCGCCGGGTGATCGTCCGGGCAGCGCGCTCCTCGAGCACTTCATCGACCTCGACCCCGCGGGTCCAGGCTTCACGCGCAACCGAAGCCGCCTCTTCCAAGTGTCTGACAAGTGGTGTGCGGGCCATCTCGCCTCCTCGTAGCGGACGGCCGAAGCATGCGACAGCCGCGACTGCCTGGTCAAGGCCCTAGTGCCAGGTGACCTCGGTGTCGAGCAACGCGAGGAAGCCCTCCGGGTCGGACACCGCCGCCTCGGGGGCGTGCACGCCTCGAGCCGAGAGCCGACCCTCGGCGACCTCGACCGCCGCGCGAGCTGCAGGCTCGGCCGTCGAGCGGGCACTTCCTCCGCGCGTCCACGTCATGCCCGCGACGCGCGAGCCGTTCGCGGCGACGTCCACGACGTGGGCGGCAGCCGCCCGCTCCGATTGCACGTACGGCTCTGGCTCTTCGCCCTCCTCCAGGGCGAGCAGCTTGTCGAGAAGCCCGGGCGCCAGGCACAACCGGAAGCTCGCCTCGCGCAGGCTCGGGTAGGCAGCGGGCAGGGTCGCCAGCTCGGAGTGCAGCGTGTAGATGCCCTTCGCCCGCCCGATCGGCTCCGGAAACTCGCGCTCCGCCTCGCCTGAGAGCGGCTCGACCTCCTCGAGCTCACCGTCGCGGACGACCATCGGCTTCATCTGCAGCTCGTCGAGCAGCGTCCGCACCGAGTAGGGCGCGGGAAACGGGTGGTCCGCAGCAGCCGGGTCCCGCGAGGCCGCCCAGATCTCCATCGACGACGGCTCGGCGTCGAGCCGCTCCACCGCTGCCCTCGCGAGCAGATTCGACTTCCCGGGCGCCGAGCCCATGCCGAGGATCGCGGTCAGCCCCGCAGCGCGGAAGTCGTGGTCGAGCTCTAGTTGGAGACGCGTGACGTGAAAGAGCCCTCCGAGGTCGACGTAGTGCGCCCCGGCCTCCAGCGCCCCACGCATGACGGGCACATTCAGCCGGTACGCCACCGAGTTGACCACGACGTCGGAACCGGCCAGCGCGCGAGCCACGGAAGCTGCATCCGAAGCGTCGACGTGCTCGTCGCCCTCGAGCCGCGCGTCACGGCGCGCAACGTCCAGTCCCCACTCCTCGAGAAAGTCGACGACGATCCGACCGATCGTCCCGGCGGCACCGATAACCGCGATCACCCAGCGATTGAAGCAGGATCGCAGAGGTTCGCTGACTTTCGTGCGAGAATCGCCGCGATGGCGGTCGAGCAGGGAACCTCCTCGCAGCGCGTGCTCGCCGCGCGCGAGCGCCACGTGGCGCGAGGGATCGCCACGACGCCGATCGTGGTCGCCCGTGCCGAAGGTGCCCGGGTCGAGGACGTCGACGGCAAGGTCTACATCGACTTCGCCGGCGGCCTCGGCTGCCAGAACACCGGCCACGGGTTCCCGCCGGCGGTGGCCGCGATCCACGAGCAGGTCGACCGCTACCTCCACCAGTGCTTCATGGTCGGGCTCTACGAGCCGTACATCGACGTCTGCCGTCGCCTGGGCGAGCTCTCGCCCTGCGGGCGCGGCGACCAGAAGAGCCTGCTGATGAACTCGGGCGCCGAGGCCGTCGAGAACGCGGTCAAGATCTCGCGCGCGTCGACGGGGAAGCCCGGCGTCCTCGTCTTCGAGAACGCCTTTCACGGACGAACGCTCCTGACGATGACGATGACGCACAAAGAGGACTACAAACGTGGCTTCGGCCCCTTTGCGCCCGAGGTCGTTCGCGCGCCCGGCCCGTACCCCTACCGCGACGTGACTTCGGACGACTCGCTCGGCGCAGTCGAGTCGCTGCTCACCGAGCACGACATCGGCTGTGTCGTCGTCGAGCCGGTTCAGGGTGAGGGAGGGTTCATCCCCCTCCCCGAGGACTTCCCAGCACGGCTGCTCGAGCTGTGTCGCAAGCACGGCGCGCTGTTCGTCGCCGACGAAGTGCAGTCGGGCACCGGCCGCACCGGCCCGGTCTGGGCAATCGAGCACTACGGCGTCGAGCCGGACCTCGTCGTGTCCGGCAAGTCGCTCGGCGGGGGCCTCCCGCTCGCCGGGGTGACCGGCACCGCCGAGATCATGGACGCGGTCGAGCCCGGCGGGCTCGGTGGAACCTTCGGCGGCAACCCCGTCGCCTGCGCCGCAGCACTGGCCGTGCTGGACGAGGTCGCCTCCGACAAATGGCGTGCCCGCGCAGACGAGCTCACTCATCTCATCGAGAGTCGGCTCGTGGAAATCCAGGGAAGGAACGATTACTTCGGCGAGGTGCGAGGGCTGGGCCCCATGCAGGCGGTCGAGCTCGTTCAGGACAAGGGATCGAAGGAGCCGGCTCCCGAGCTCGCCAAGGCGACGACGGCCGCGGCGCGCGAGCACGGCCTGCTCCTGCTCTCGTGCGGGACCTACGGCAACGTGATCCGGATCCTCGTTCCGCTCGTCATCTCCGACGAGGATCTCTCTCAGGGTCTGGACATCCTGGAGCGCGCCCTTGGCGACGCCGGCGCCTGACGTCACCCTGCAGTCGCTGCGCAAGTCGTACGGGGACGTCGCGGCCGTCGACGGGGTCGACCTCGAGATCCAGCACGGTGAGTTCTTCACGATGCTGGGGCCGTCGGGCTCCGGGAAGACGACCACGCTCCGGCTCATCGCCGGCTTCGAGCAGCCCGACGAGGGTCGCGTCTTGCTCAGCGGAACCGACGTCACGGCGCAGCCGCCGTACGAGCGAGACGTGAACACCGTCTTCCAGGACTACGCGCTCTTCCCGCACATGTCGGTCGCGGAAAACGTCGGCTACGGCCTGCGAGTGAAAGGCGTTCGCCGGGGCATCAGGAGCAAACGCGTGGAGGAGGCCCTGCAGGTCGTGCGGCTCGCTGGGCTCGGCCCACGGCGCCCCTCGCAGCTCTCGGGAGGCCAGCGCCAGCGGGTCGCGCTCGCAAGGGCGATCGTCAACGAGCCGCAGGTGCTGCTCCTCGACGAGCCGCTGGGCGCGCTGGATCTCAAGCTCCGCCAGGAGATGCAGATCGAGCTCCAGCGGATCCAGCGCGACGTCGGCATCACGTTCATCTACGTCACGCACGACCAGGAGGAGGCGCTGACGATGAGCGACCGCCTGGCGGTCTTCAACGAGGGCCGGATCGAGCAGGTCGGGAGTCCCGCGGAGGTGTACGAGCGGCCGCAGAGCGAGTTCGTGGCCGGCTTCGTAGGCGTCTCGAACGTGCTCGAGCGGACGCTGAACGGCCGCCCGAGCCGCTTCACCGTGCGCCCGGAGAAGATCCGCATGCTCGACGCGGACGACCAGGCCGAGGCCGGCGCCCACGTCGAGTCGGGCCACATCAGCGAAGTCGTCTACGTCGGCATGGTCACGAGGTACATCGTCGATTTGGACGCGGGCGGGCGGCTAATGGTCGTCCGGCAAAACCTCGAGGTCTCATCGGCAGAGGCGCTCGAGGCTCGAGGAAGGAACGTGCGCCTGCAATGGCGCCCTGAGCACACGTACGCAATCGACCCGGGGTCGGAAAGGAAGGACGAATGACCACATGGAGAAGGCGGGCTCTCGGCGCGCTTGCGCTGACAGGCCTGCTCATCTTCTTCGCCTTCGCCGCGGCCAGCTGCGGCAGCGACGACGACGGCGACGGCAACGGGGCCGCGAGCGTCGAGGGGCTGGGCAGCGACATCGACGACATCAAGGCGAAAGCCCGCGAAGAGGGCCAGGTGAACCTGATCAACTGGGCCGGCTACGTCGAGAAGGACTGGGTGACCCCGTACGAGCAAGAGACGGGCTGCAAGGTCAACTCGAAGGTCGGAGCGACTTCGGACGAGATGGTGACCTTGATGAAGACGGGCAGTTACGACGGCGTCTCGGCGTCCGGCGACGCAACACTGCGCCTGATCGCCGGCGGCGACGTGGCCGAGGTCGATCTGGACATGATCGAGAACTACGACGTCGTCTTCGAGGGCCTCAAGGACCAGCCGCACAACACCGTGGACGACGTGCCTTACGGCGTGCCCCACGGGCGCGGGGCCAACCTCCTGATGTTCCGGACGGATGTCGTCAAGCCCGCACCCGACAGCTGGAGCGTCGTCTGGGAGGCGACCTCGCCGTACAAGGGCAAGATCACGGCGTACGACAGCCCGATCTACATCGCGGACGCCGCCGTCTACCTGAAGGCGACCCAGCCCGACCTCAACATCACCGATCCCTACGAGTTGGACGACGCACAGTTCAAGGCCGCCGTCGACCTGCTCAAGCAGCAGAACGCGAACATCGGTGAGTACTGGTCGGACGCCGCGAAGGAGATCCAGGCGTTCACCAACAAGGACACCGTCGTCGGCACGACCTGGCAGTACCAGGTGAATCAGCTGACCGGGGCGAAAGTGCCGGTGCAGGGAATCCTCCCGAAGGAGGGCTCGACGGGCTGGTCGGACACGTGGATGATCGCGTCCAAGTCCAAGAACCCGAACTGCATGTACCTCTGGATGAACTACATCATCTCGCCGGAGGCCAACGCCAAGGCGACGGAGTACTTCGGAGAGGCTCCGGTCAACGCGGAGGCCTGCAACCTGACGAAGGACAAGAACCATTGCGACACGTTCCACGCGCAGGACGAGGAGTACTTCTCGAAGGTCGCCTACTGGAAGACGCCGATCAAGGACTGCGGCGACGACCGGGGCGAGGTGTGCAAGGACTACTCCGAATGGACCGCGGCCTGGACCGAGATCAAGGGTTAGCCGCCTGAGCTCGGCCTCTTACGGAGAGGCGCCGCCCCGCGAAGGCCCGGGGCGGCGCCTCTCGTCCTTCCTCTTCCGCCACCCGCGCGCGCGGCTCGGGCTCCTCCTCGCTTGGCCGCTCGCGTGGCTCGGTATCGCATACCTCGGCTCGCTGGCGGTGCTTTTCATCACAGCGGTTTGGCAGGTGGATCCCTTCACCGGCGACATCGTCCGCGAGTTCACCCTCGACAACTTCCGGACCCTCTGGGAGCAGGACGTCTACCGGCGCATCACGTTACGAACGGTCGGGCTGGCGGCGGCCGTGACCGTCACAGACGCGGTCCTCGCGATCCCGATCGCCTACTACATGGCGCGAATCGCGTCGCCGAGGACCCGGGGCATCCTCGTCGTCGCGATCCTGACGCCGTTGTGGGCGAGCTACCTGGTCAAGGTCTACGCGTGGCGGATCGTCCTGTCGGGTCAGGGCCCGTTGAACTGGGCGCTCGAGCCGTTCGGCCTCGAAGGCCCCGGCTACACGACCACCGGCACGTGGCTCGTCTTCAGTTACCTCTGGCTGCCGTTCATGATCCTGCCGATCTACGCGGGGCTCGAGCGCATCCCGAACTCGCTGCTCGAGGCCTCCTCCGACCTCGGCTCGCGCGGGCTGGGGACCTTCAGGCGCGTCGTCTTCCCGCTCGCCTTCCCGGCGATCGTCGCCGGCTCGATCTTCACGTTCTCCCTGACCCTCGGCGACTACATCACGCCCCAGGTAGTCGGAAACACGAACTTCATCGGGAACGTCGTCTACACGAACGTCGGTGTCGCGAACAACCTGCCGTTCGCCGCCGCGTTCGCCACGATCCCGGTCCTGATCATGGTCGTCTACCTGGCCCTCGCGAGGCGGGCCGGCGCCTTCGAGAGCCTGTGACCGTCGGCGGCGTCCTGCTCAGGCTCGCGACGGCTGCGACCCTGGCGTTCATCTACCTGCCGCTGCTCGTGATCGGGCTCTACGCGTTCAACGAAGAGACCACGCAGGGCTGGCCGATCACTGGCTACACGACGGACTGGTTCGGTGAGGCCTGGCGGGACGAGGACGTGCGAAGCGCGCTCTGGCTCTCGGTCAAGTGCGGGTTCGTGGCGACGGCGATCGCACTCGTGCTCGGAACACTCGCGTCGCTTGCCGTGGCCCGGCACGGCTTCTTCGGCCGAGAGACGGTTTCGTTCCTCGTCATCCTCCCGATCGCGCTGCCGGGAATCGTGACCGGGATGGCGCTGAACGCCTCCTACGTCCGGTTCGGGATCGACTTCGGGCTGCTGACGATCGTGATCGGGCACGCAACGTTCTGCATCGTCGTCGTCTACAACAACGTGATCGCCCGGCTTCGGCGAGCCTCGCCGTTCCTCGAGGAGGCCTCGTCGGATCTCGGTGCCGACGCGTGGCAGACGTTTCGCTACGTCACCTTCCCGCAGCTCAGGACCGCGCTCCTGGCCGGTGGCCTGCTCGCGTTCGCGCTCTCCTTCGACGAGGTCATCGTCACGACGTTCACCTCCGGCGCCGAGCAGACGCTCCCGATCTGGATCTTCACGAATCTCGCCCGGCCGCAGCAGCTGCCGGTCATCAACGTCGTCGCAGTGGTCGTGATCCTGCTCTCGGTGATCCCGGTCTGGATCGCGCAGCGGCTGACTCGCGAACCGGCCGGCGTCGGAGGCACCGCAGGAGCGGCAGCCGGCGCCAAGCAATGAGATAGGTTGGCGCGCAGAGACGAGGAGGTTTCGATGAGCGTGACTGTGGCGTCCTACAAGAACTTCGTCGGCGGCGAATGGGTCGATGCTGCGGAGGGCGGCGTCGAGCAGATCGTCAACCCGGCGACCGGCGAGGTCATCGCCGAGGTTCCCAAGGGAACCGAAGCGGACGTCGATCGCGCGGTTCAGGCGGCCAAGCAGGCCTACCTGGAGTGGCGCGAGACGACTCCCGGCGAACGGGCCGAGGTCCTGCTCAAGCTCGCCGACGTGATCGACGAGCACACCGACGAGCTGGCGCAGATCGAGTCGCAGAACGTGGGCAAGCCGCTCGCGGCCGCCGTGGACGAGATGCCCGTCTGCTCCGACAACATCCGTTTCTTCGCAGGTGCGGCACGCCTGCTGGAAGGCCGCTCGGCGGGCGAGTACATGCGCGGCTACACGTCCATGATCCGGCGCGAGCCGATCGGCGTCGTCGGTCAGATCGCACCCTGGAACTACCCGCTGATGATGGCGGTCTGGAAGTTCGCGCCCGCGCTCGCCGCGGGCAACACCTCGGTCCTCAAGCCGTCGGAGCAGACACCGCTCTCGACGCTCCGCTTCGCGCAGCTGGCTGCCGACATCATCCCGGCGGGAGTGCTGAACGTCATCACCGGCGACGGTGAGCCGGTCGGCGCCGGGATCGTGCGTCATCCGGACGTGCGCATGGTCTCGCTGACCGGCGACGTGGCGACGGGCAAGGAGATCGCCAGGGCCGCAGCCGAGACGCTGAAGCGCGTGCACCTCGAGCTCGGCGGCAAGGCACCCGTGATCGTCTTCGACGACGCAGATCCCGCGCAGGTCGCCGAGGCGATCAAGATCGGCGGCTACTGGAACTCCGGCCAGGACTGCACGGCCGCCTCTCGCGTGATGGCGGGCCCAGAGATCTACGACAAGCTGCTCGAGGAGCTCGTGCCCGCGGTCGAGTCGATGAAGGTCGGAGATCCGGCCTCGGGCGACGACATCGAGATGGGCCCCGTCATCTCCAAGGCGCAGCAGGACCGCGTGCTCGGCTTCCTCGATCGTGCGCAGGGCGCCAAGGTGCTGACCGGCGGCGGGACGAACGGCGATCGCGGCTTCTTCGTCAAGCCGACCGTGGTCGTCGACGTCGACCAGACGGACGAGATCGTGCAGAAGGAGGTCTTCGGGCCCGTCGTCACCGTCCAGCGGTTCGCGGACGACGACCAGGCGCTCGCCTGGGCGAACGACGTGCCTTACGGCCTCGCCGCGTCGGTCTTCACGCGCGACGTGGCCCGGGCACTGAACGCGGCGCGCAAGCTCGAGTTCGGGACGGTCTGGATCAACGACCACATCCCGCTCGTCTCCGAGATGCCGCACGGCGGCTACAAGCAGTCCGGATACGGCAAGGACCTGTCTGCGTACTCGCTCGAGGACTACACGCAGGTCAAGCACGTCATGGTCAAGCTGGACTGACTCGAGTGGCTCTCCGCGAGCAGGTTGAACAGGCGCTCGAGGTCGCCACCGAGCCTGCCGACGTACGGCTCGAGAACGTCACCAAGCGCTTCGACGACATGGTCGCCGTCAACGACGTGTCGATCGAGATCCCGGCCGGCAGCTTCTTCGCCCTGCTCGGGCCCTCCGGCTGCGGGAAGACCACGACCCTGCGCATGATCGGCGGCTTCGAGGAGCCCTCTGCCGGAGCGATCTTCCTCGGCGGCCAGAGCGTGCTCGGGCTTCCGCCCTACAAGCGCGACGTGAACACGGTCTTCCAGAGCTACGCGCTCTTCCCGCACCTCTCGGTCTTCGAGAACATCGCGTTCGGGATGCGCCGCTCGGGTGTCCTCAAGAACCACATCGGAGGACGCGTGCGGGAGATCCTCAAGCTCGTCGACCTCGCCGGCCTCGAGTCCCGCAAGCCGCGCCAGCTCTCGGGCGGCCAGCAGCAGCGGGTCGCCCTCGCTCGCGCGCTCGTGAACCGGCCGCGGGTGCTGCTGCTCGACGAGCCGCTCGGAGCCCTCGACCTCAAGCTGCGCCGGCAGATGCAGCTCGAGCTCAAGTTGATCCAGCACGAGCTCGGCGTGACCTTCGTCCACGTGACGCACGACCAGGAAGAGGCCATGACGATGGCGGACACGATCGCCGTCATGAACCGCGGTCAGGTCGAGCAGCTCGGCCCGCCCAGCGAGCTCTACGAGCGGCCCAGGACGGACTTCGTGGCGAGCTTCCTAGGCGTCTCCAACCTGCTCCCGGGCCAGGCGGCCGGCACGGACACGATCCGCCTCGACGGTGGCACCGTGGTGCGCGTGCTGCCCGAGGCCCTGCAGGGACGCACGGGCAGGGTCGCAGTCGGCATCAGGCCGGAGAAGATCCGCATCGGGAGCGAGGTCAACACGCTCGCGGGCAAGGTGTTCGAGCGCGCGTACGTCGGTGTGTCGACGCAGTACGTCGTCGACACTCCCGCGGGGCGGCTCACGGTGTACGTCCAGAACTCGGAGCCGGGCGCAGGACTTGCGGCGCCGGGCGATCCCATCACGGTCGGCTTCGACCCCGAAGCGACCTTCGTCGTCGACATCACGGAGGAGGCACAGTGAACCCTCGACTCACCCGGCAAGAGCTGATCCGCCGCGCCACGTTCGGCGCCGCACTCGTCTCGATTCCCGGCTTTGCGGCCGCGTGCGGCGGCGAGAGCGATGACGGAAGTTCCGGCAAGAACGAGCTCGCGACCACGCTTCGCTTCTCGAACTGGACCTACTACATGGACGTCGACGACAAGACCAAGAAGCGGCCGACTCTCGAGGAGTTCAAGCAGAGGTTCGGAGTGAACGTCGTCTACACGGAGGACATCAACTCCAACTCCGAGTACTTCGGGAAGATCCAGGGCCCGCTCTCCCGCGGGCAGTCCATCGACCGCGACCTGGTCGTCCTGACCGACAACGAGCGCTACCTCTCGGTGATGATCGACAAGGACTGGGCCGAGAAGCTCGACAAGGACGCGATCCCGAACATCGCCAACCTCGTCGACGTGCAGAAAAGCCCGCCCTTCGACCCCGACCGTGAGTACAGCCTGCCGTGGCAGTCCGGCATGACGGGCATCGCCTACGACGCCAAGCAGACCAAGCCGATCACCACGATCGACCAGCTCCTCGAGGACCCCGCCCTCAAGGGCCGCGTGACGATGCTGGACAACTTCTCGGACTCGCTCGGCGTCGTGATGCTCGCCAACGGCGACGACCCCAGCAAGGTCACCGACGACGCGTTCAACCGTGCTCTCGAGCGCGTGAAGGCCGCGTCCGACTCGGGGCACATCCGCCGCTTCACCGGTAACGACTACACCGGGCCCCTGGCGAACGGCGATCTGAAGGCTGCCCTCGCGTGGTCAGGCGACATCGTCCAGCTCGAGTCCGACAACCCGAACCTGAAGTGGGGCATTCCCCAGCAGGGCGGGATGATCTGGACGGACAACATGCTGATCCCGAAGGGCGGCGACGTCTACACCGCCTCCGTCTACATGAACTACGTGTACGACCCGACGGTGGCGGCCAAGCTCGCTGCCTACATCAACTACGTGACCCCGGTGAAAGGCGCCAAGGAAGAGCTCGCCAAGACCGACCCGGAGACCGCGGACAACCAGCTCATTTTCCCGACGGAGGAGACGCTGTCTCAGGTCCACCAGATCGACCCGGCCGCGCTCAAGAACACCAAGTACCAGGAGGCATGGCAGGCCGTGCTCGGCGCGTAGGGAAGACCGTTGGGGTTCCTCCACCGCCACCCCTGGCTCACTCCGTACCTGCTGCTCGTCCCCGGGCTGGCCTGGCTGGCCGTTTTCTTCCTCGTGCCGCTGGGGTTCCTGGCGTACCAGTCGCTCGAGACGGGAACCTTCGACATCGGCTACGCCTTCGACTGGGCGTGGGGCAACTACGCAGAAGGCATCGACCGCTACCGCGACCAGCTCATCCGCTCGCTGGTCTACGCAGGGTTCGCGACGGCGTTAGCGCTCGGCATCGGCTACCCCCTCGCCTACTGGATCGCCTTCCGCGGCGGCCGCTGGAAGAGCCTGCTCCTGATCCTCATCATCGCGCCGTTCTTCGTCACGTACCTGATCCGGACGCTCGCCTGGCAGACGATCCTCGCCGACAACGGCCTCATCGTCGGGGTGTTTCGCGACGTGGGCATCCTCGGGGACAGCGGCCGTCTCCTCGCGACCTCGACAGCCGTCGTGGCGGGGATCACCTACAACTTCCTGCCCTTCATGGTGCTGCCGCTGTACGTGTCGCTGGAGCAAATCGACGAGCGGCTGATCGAAGCGGCCGAGGATCTGTACGCGAGCCGCATCCAGGCGTTCCTGCGCGTGACGCTGCCGCTATCGCTTCCCGGAGTCGTGGCGGGAACGCTGCTGACGTTCATCCCGGCGGCGGGTGACTTCATCAACGCCGAGCTGCTCGGCACGCCCAAGCAGGCGATGATCGGGAACGTCATCCAGTCCAAGTTCCTGGAGCTGGCGGACTACCCGGCCGCCGCCGCGCTCTCCTTCACGCTGATGGCCGTCATCCTCGTGGTGATCGCGATCTACGCACGCGCGATCGGGACGGAGAAGCTCACCGGATGAGATTCGTGCGCCGACACCTGCTCACGGTGTACGCGATCCTCGCGTTCGCCTATCTGCTCGTGCCGATCGGCGTCGTGATCCTCTTCTCGTTCAACGACCCCGCTGGCCGCTACAACTACACGTGGCAGGGCTTCACGCTCGACCACTGGCGCAATTGGAACGGGGTGCCGGGGCTCAGCGACGCGATGGTGCTCTCGATCGAGATCGCGCTCGTCGCGAGCATCGTCGCCACGGCCCTGGGCACGCTGATCGCGCTCGCGCTCGTGCGGTACGGATTCCGCGGCCGCGGCGCGACCAACTTTCTCATCTTCCTCCCGATGGCCACCCCGGAGATCGTCCTCGGCGCCTCGCTGCTGACGCTCTTCATCAACGTCAACGTCTTCCTCGGGTTCACGACGATCCTCATCGCCCACATCATGTTCTGCATCAGCTACGTCGTCGTGACGGTGAAAGCGCGGCTGATCGGGTTCGACCGCAGCCTCGAGGAGGCGGCGATGGACCTCGGCGCCAACGAGTGGACGACCTTCCGCAAGGTCACCCTGCCGCTGATCGCCCCGGCGATCCTGGCGGGCGCGCTCCTGTCGTTCGCACTTTCGGTGGACGACTTCGTGATCACGTACTTCAACTCCGGGTCCGAGATCACGTTCCCGCTCTTCGTCTGGGGAGCGGCCCGCGTGGGCGCCCCGCCGCAGGTTAACGTGATGGGAACGATGATCTTCGTCTTCGCGATCAGCCTGATGACGATCAACATCCTGTTGCAGCGGCGACGTGAGGCTCGACCCGCATGACGGCAATTCGCACCCCCATCGAGCTCGACCGTGACCGCATCCGCGAGCTGACGCAACGCGAGGGCAAGCGCCTCGACGAGCAGACGCAGGGCTCGAAGCGGATGTTCGAGCGTGCCCGGAAGGTGCTGCCGGGAGGCGTGCCGTCCTCGTACCAGGTACGCGACCCCTGGCCGATCTACCTCGAGCGCGGCGAGGGCGCCTCCGTCTGGGACGCCGACGGGCGCCACCTCTGGGATTTCCACAACGGCTTCGGCGCGATGCCCCAGGGGCACGCGCACCCGGCGATCGTCAAGGCGGTCGAGGAGCGGGTACGGCTCGGGACGCATTTCGCGGCGCCGACAGAGGACGGGATCGAGGTCGCCGAGGAGCTTGCTCGCCGCTTCGGGCTGCCGAAGTGGCGCTACAACAACTCGGGCTCCGAGGCGACGATGGACGCGATCCGGATCGCACGCGCTCTCACCGGACGCGACACGATCCTGAAGATTTTCGGCTCCTACCACGGCCACCACGACGGCGTCATGGTCGCGGTCGGCGACGTCGACACCGAGGTCGACCCGGACGACATCCCCTCGACGACCTACGGCGCGGGAGTCCCTCAGGCGGTCGCCGATCTCACGATCGCCGTCCCCTACAACGATGCCGGTGCGCTGGAGCGTCGGATCGAGAAGCTCGACGCCGAGGGGCGCAAGCCGGCCTGCCTGATCATGGAGGCGGTGATGATGAACCTCGGCGTGATCATGCCCGAGGACGGTTACCTCGAGGCGGTGCGCGACATCACCCATCGCCACGAAGTCGTCCTGATCTTCGACGAGGTGAAGACGGGCCTGGCCATCGCAGCCGGCGGCGCTACCGAGCGCTTCGGTGTCCAGCCCGACATGATCACGCTCGCGAAGACGCTCGGCGGCGGCCTCCCGTCCGGCGCGATCGGTGGCACGGAGGAGATCATGGCCGTGGTCGAAGACGGCAGCGTCTACCAGGTGGGCACGTTCAACGGGAACCCGCTGACGATGGCCGCCGCGAAGGCGAGCCTGCTCGAGGTCCTGACGCCCGGCGCGTACGAGCATCTCGACCGGATCAATGAGCGCACGCTGGCCGGCTGCCAGGACGTCATCGACCGCTACGGCCTGCCCGGCTACAGCGTCGGTATCGGCAGCAAGGGCTGCGTCACGTTCGCGAGCGAGAGGATCACCGACTTCGCGACCTTCAAGAAGCACCAGGACGCCGAACTGGCGGATCTCGCCTGGCTCTACAACCTGAACCGCGGGATCTTCATGACGCCGGGGCGCGAGGAGGAGTGGACGCTGTCGATCGCGCACACCGAGGAAGCCGCGGACGACTACGTGGCTTGCTTCGACGAGATGGCGCGCGACCTGACCGCCTGACCCGGATCACCGTCACCGTCTCTCCGGGCGCCTCTCGGACCGAGCTGGTCGGGCGCCACGGCGACGGCTGGCGCGCTCGGCTGGCCGCCGCGCCGGAGCGAGGGCGCGCCAACGAGGCGCTCGTGGAGCTGCTGGCCGGAGCGCTCGACGTGCCGCGGAGCCGGGTGGCGGTCGTCGGAGGACAGAGGGGTCGCCGCAAGATCGTCGAGGTCGACGGGCTGGACGGGCCCGAGATCGAGCGCCGCCTCGGGTAAGGTCAGCGGCATGGTCCGGGCCCGGAGCTACGTCGAGCTCGCCAGGCAGAACGATTACTTTCGGCAGACGGTCGTCACGGGTGAGCACAGCCAGGTCGTCGTCATGACGCTCCAGCCCGGCGAGGACATCGGTGAGGAGACCCACGACGGCGACCAGATCCTGTTCTTCGTCGAAGGCAACGGCGAGGCCGTGCTCGAGGGCGAGTCGAGTTCGGTGCGGCCGAACGACATGGTTTTCGTGCCGGCAGGCACGCTGCACAACTTCATCAACACGGGCGGCCTGAAGCTCCGCCTCGTGACGACGTACGCGCCCCCGGAGCACCCCGACGGAACGGTGCACAAGACGAAGGCCGAAGCCGAGGCCGCAGAGCAGCACTAGCCCGAGAGCTCGCCGACTGCCTCGCCGAACACCTGCGTGTGCAGGTCGACGTCCGCTTCAGTCGTCGCAGGCGACATCAGGGCCATGTTGTGGAACGGCGTCAAGAGGATCCCGCGATTGAGGGCGTAGAGGTGGATCAGCCGGTCGAGCAGGTGATCGCTGCCTGCAGCCGCCTCGCTGCCGTTCACCGGGCGCTCGGCGCGGAACAGGTACTCGACCCGTGCGCCGAGCCGCGTTACGTGCCAGGGCAGGGAGGCGTCGTCGATCGCGGCCTGGACTCCCTGCTCGAACCGCTCGCCGAGCTCGATCATGTGCGCGAACGCGTCGTCGGTGAGGACGTGCTCGAGCGTGGCCCGCATCGCCGCCAGCGAGAGCACGTTGCCCGCGAGCGTGCCTCCCACTCCGCCGATATCCGACTCGTCCCGGCCGATGGCCGCCCCGACGCGATCCGCGACCTCCGCGGAGAAGCCGTAGGCCGCTGCGGGAATCCCGCTCCCGATCGCCTTTCCAACCGTGAGCAGGTCCGGTTCGAGCCCGTGCTCCTGCGTGTACCCGCCGGGACCTGCACAGAGCGTGTGCGTCTCGTCGACGATCAGCAGCGTCCGCGTACGACGAGTGAGGTCGCGCAACGCCTCGTGGAAACCGGGCTCGGGTTGAACGATCCCGACGTTCGTCAGGGCCGGCTCGGTGAGGACGCAGGCGACGTCGCCGTGCGCCAGCTCACGCTCGAGGGCATCGACGTCGTTCCACTCGACGACGCGCGTCGTTGCGTCGAGCGGCACCGGCGGACCAAGATTGCCATTCCGCTCGACGACGTGACCGTCCCGAAGCGTGGCGAACGTCTCGTCGACGGTGCCGTGGTAGCACCAGTTGAAGACGAGCACCTTCGGTCGGCCCGTCACCAGGCGAGCGAGCCGGATCGCGAACCGGTTGGCGTCGGTGGCGGTCAGCGCGAACTGCCAGCGGGGAAGCCCGAACCGCCGCGAGAGCTCCTCGCCCACCCAGAGGGCGTCCTCGCTGGGAAGCATGAGCGTGATCCCGCGCGCGGCCTGGTCCGCGACCGCGCGAGCGACCGGCTCCGGCGAGTGTCCCGTCATGGCTCCCGTGTCCCCGAGGCAGAAATCGACGTACTCGATGCCGTCGACGTCCCGAAAGTGCGCCCCTGACGCCTCGCTGGCGTAGATCGGAAAGCCTCCGGGCCACCGCACCATCCAGTGCATGGGCACTCCCGCCAGCAGCGAGGACTGAGCGCGCTCGACTAGCTGAGCGGACCGCGGATGTTCCCGCTGAAAACGCTCGAGCTCACGCTCGAGCAGGCGCTGCGCGAGCTCGTCGGCCACGGCGCTATTCGATCATGCCGGGCACGCCGCCCACTAGGACCTTCGGTCCCTCGAGGCTTCGCAGGGGAATTTTTCGAGCGCTTTGGGCCCACATATGGGTCCAGCGGCCCATTGTGGGCACCCTGGCCCCGCGCCATGCTGGACTGGAGCGATTTGTCAATGCGAATGAGGGTCAATCAGGCGGCAGCTTCAGTGGCTGGCCGGCCAACGGTCTCTGCCGGAGGCGTGGCCGCAGCCGTGGCTGCGCTCGTGCTCGTAGCGGTGGTTCTACCCGGAGCTGCGTCGTCGGCGATCGTCATTGGGGAGGGAACGACGATCGACGCCGCCTCACCCGGCACCGGCAAGACCGTCGTGTGGGGCCTCTCGCGATCCGGGAGTGCGGGCACCTCGGGGGGCACCTGCGGCAACCGCCTCCAGTGCTTCAAGAACGGGATCACGCAGGCGAACGCCGATACGACGCCGTTCGTCGAGAACGCCGGGCTCGTGATCATCAACGTCGCCGAGCCCGATCAGGACGTGAACCTGGCGCTCAGCGGCAAACAGCACCTCATCGCTCCGGACGCCGATCCGAACAACAACGGCAGGCCGGACGTCATCGACGCGCTGAACAGAGTGTCGCTCGGCGGCGGAACATGCTTTACGTGCGCCCTGCAGGCAGCGGAGCGAGAGCTGGCGGCGGCACGGCCCGAGTCGGAGAAGGTGATCGTGCTCGTATCCGAACGGCCCAACACGTTCCGCTCCACGGGGTTCACCTCGGGCGGGCAGCCGACCGGGTACCCGCCCATGGAGATGTGGGCGATGGCAGGGCACTTCGACGCCAACACGGTCGTTCGCGCCTTTGCGGTCGGCCCGGAAGTGAACTGTGCCTCCAACCCGAACGGCCCCGCGTACGGCAGCCTCAACAGCGCAGCAGCGGTGACCCCCGGTGGAACCTGCACCGACGTGGCGAGCTTCGAAGGCCTCGGGGCCGTGCTCACGAATGCGGTCACCGGCGGCGCGCCACCTCCTCCTCCGCCGCCACCGCCACCTCCCCCACCCCCTCCGCCGCCACCACCGCCCCCTCCCCCGCCCCCTCCACCTCCTCCGCCGCCTCCGCCGCCGCCGCCTCCTCCTCCGCCGCCTCCGCCGCCGCCACCACCACCACCGCCGCCGCCGCCTGGCGGGCAGGCATACGCAGAGGCCGTCCGCGCCGATAACCCGCGCGCGTACTGGCGCCTCGGCGAGCTGACGGGAACCGTCGCGCACGAGGACCAGGAGCGAACGAACGGGACGTACAACGGCGGTGTCGTGCTCGGAGTCGCACCGGCGACGCATGACGCGGACACGGCCGCGCGCTTCGACGGCGGCAACGACAAGGTCGCAGTGCCCGATCCCGCGAACGGCAGCCTCGACTTCGGAGTCGACGACTTCACGGTCGAGGTGTGGACGAGGCCGCTCGCGAGCGACGAGCGCACCATCGTCTCGAAGCGTTCCGCCACCGCGGGCGAGCCCTACTGGGAGCTCACGGTCACGGACGACCCCGACCACAACGGCAAGATCCGGGTCATCTACTTCGACGGGACGAACACGCGCACCGCGTACTCGACGAACGGCGTGCTCGGCGGCGCGTGGCACCACGTCATCGCGTGGTTCGACCGCGACGCGGGTATCACGCTCTGGGTCGACGGGGCGACGAACTTCATACCGCTGGCGATGACACTCGACGTCAGCAACACCGGCCAGGTCGAGATCGGGAAGGCGGCCACGCACCCGTACTACAAGGGGGACCTCGACGAGGTCGCTCTGTATGCCGGCCTGCTGCCCGTCGAACGGGCCCAGGCGCACCGCGACGCCGCGTAGGACGAAGCCTCGTTACGCTGCGAGGCCACGATGCCCGAGGCCTGGCTGGAGCTCGACACTGCTCTGAAGGAGCGACTGCACGAGGTGCTCGACGACCCGGAGCGGCCGGTCACCGAGGCGGAGCTACGGAAGCTCTCCGAGGAGGGTCGAGCCTGCACGCTCATCCTGGGCGGGGAGCTTCAGCGCCTGGAGCAGCGGCTGGCCGAGCTCGACCGTGATCCCGCCAGCTCCCTGGGGGCGATCGCCGGCACGTTTCGACGCGTTCACGACTTTCGCGCGCATCTCGACGAGCTCACCGGGCTCCTGTCCGCGCTCGAGGGTCGCGCTCGCGAAGTCCGAACGTCCTGGCTGCTGGGCGCGCAGTCGCCGCGCAGCCGGTAGTAATCCTGGCCCGTCGAGTCCTCTTCAGCTGCGTCCCCGGGTTCGGCCACTTCCATCCCTTGGTGCCGCTCGCGCGCGCATTCGCCCGAGCCGGGCACGAGGTCGCCTTCACTACGTCGCCCTATTTCGAGGAGCACGTCGAGGCGGCCGGCTTCTCCTTTCTCCCCGCCGGCATCGACCACGAAGAGCGCTGGACGCGATTCGAGCCGTTCCAGGCTGAGCACCTGGCGCTGCCGCTCGAGGAACGACGCGCGTTCCTGTTCCCGCACATGTTCGGGACGATCGAAGCGCCGGCCAAGATCGACGAGCTCCGTGAGCTCGTGCGTACCTGGCAGCCGGACCTGATCGTCCACGACTCCGCCGACCTCGCCGCGCCCGTTGCCGCCGAGGACGCCGGCATCCCGTCGGCCAACCACAGCTTCGGCCGGCTCGTCCCCGTGGACATCGTCGCGGCAGCAGCCTCGGCAGCCGGGCTGTCGGCAGATCCGCTGGGTGGAATGTTCCGGGGCATCTATGTGGACATCGCGCCGCCGAGCTTCCAGACGGAGGTGCCTCCCGCGGGGGCCCGCGTCGAGCGCCTGCGGCCGGTTCCGGTCGAGCCACCTGCGACGGAACGAGCGCCCGAGTGGCTCGGCCGGCTTCCCGAGCGGCCGACCGTCTACGTCACGCTCGGGACGGTCTTCAACGATCTCTCGGTGTTCCGTGTGCTGCTGGACGCGCTGGCCGACGTCGAGTGCAACGTGATCGCGACCGTCGGACCCAGGAGCAACCCCGGCGAGCTCGGGCCGATCCCTGAGAACGCACACGTCGAGCGGTACATCTCGCAGTCGCTCGTCCTCCCACTGGCAACGGTGGCGGTAGCCCACGGCGGCTCCGGCTCGACGCTCGCCGCCCTGGCGCACGGGCTGCCGATGCTCGTCGTGCCGCAGGGCGCCGACCAGTTCGAGAATGCGCAGCAGTGCGCTGCGATCGGGGTCGGCAAGCTCCTGCTTCCGCACGAACTGACTGCGCAGGCCGCGCGGGAGGCGGTCGTCGCCCTCGTCGAGGACGATCAGCACAGAGAGTCGGCACGAAGGGTCGCCCAGGAGATTTCGGCGATGCCCGAGCCCGCGGCGCTTGTACCGACACTCGTTGCAACGGCACACCAGGCCCGTTAGGTTTCCGGACTGTGTTGAGACGGATCTCGCTGATCGCGGTGGTTCTGGCTCTCGCAGCGACGTCGCTGGCATTCGCACCCGGCGGCAGGACCGATCTTTCCTGGCAGCTGACGCCGACCGGCTCGAGCGCTCGGCTCCGTGGCCTATCCGTGGTCAGCTCGTCGGTGGTCTGGGCCAGCGGCAGCCAGGGCACCGTCCTGCGCACCGTCAACGGCGGTACCACGTGGCAAAGCGTCGGCCCTCCAGGTACCGAGCTCTTGCAGTTCCGCGACATCGAAGCGTTCGACGCCAGCAACGCCGTGATCCTCTCGATCGGTCCCGGCGAGGAATCCCGCGTGTACGTGACTTCGAACGGGGGCCAGAGCTGGACGCTCGCGTTCGTCAACGACGATCCGAACGCGTTCTACGACTGCATGGCGTTCTTCGACCGACACCGTGGACTGGCCTTGTCCGACCCCGTGCAGGGACGGTTCCGGATCCTGGCCACGAGCAACGGCGGCCGGAGCTGGCGCGTGCTCGACACGGAGATGCCGCCGGCGCTTCCCGGTGAGTTCGCCTTCGCGGCGAGTGGGCAGTGCATCACTACCGCGGGTGGACGCGATGCCTTCTTCGGAACGGGCGGCGACGTCGAGGCTCGGGTCTTCCACTCGGGCGACCGCGGCCAGACGTGGGAGGTGAGCTCGACGCCGATACGCAGCGGCCCGAGCGCCGGGATCTTCGCGCTCGCGTTCCGCGACCCGCGCCACGGCCTCGCCTCGGGCGGCGACTTCCTACTGCCCACGGCGTCGCCGGATGCCCTTGCTCTGACCGACGACGGCGGATCGACCTGGCAGCTCGTCGCGCGACGCGCCGGACGAGTACCGCTCGGGCGCGCACTGGGTGAACGGTCAGGTCGCGATCATCGTCGGGCCGAGCGGAAGTGACGCGAGCGCCGATGCCGGTCGCTCCTGGCACAACTTCGACGGCGGAAGCTTCGACACGGTGGACTGTGCGGGGGGCTGGGCCTGTTGGGCCTCGGGCGAGCAGGGCCGCGTCGCTTACCTGAGACGCTAAGGCACGTTCTCTGGTGCCGCGAAAGCGGCGTGCGGCGCTCCCGGATGAGATAGTTCGCTCTCGCCATCGAGGGCAACGAGTGGGAGGGGAACCATGAGAAAGCGACTGGCTTGGGCCGGGCTCGTACTTGCCGCCGCATTGGTGAGCGCTCCGGCATCGTGGACCACGGAACAGCACGACTTCGAGCTCCGGGTGCTTTCGAGCCCCGCCACCATGGTGACGGGCGGGGACGCCCTTGTTCAGCTGGAGATCCCGCGCAACGTCCCATTGCACCAAGCGACGCTGTTTCGGAACGGCGTCGACATCACGTCGACGCTCGAGCTCAACGAGTCAACCCGCACGCTCACCGGCATGGTGACCGACCTTCGCCTCGGTTCGAACACGCTCTTCGCCGACTCGAACGGCCGTGGCAACGGCCGGCCGACTGCTGAACTGACGCTCGTGAACCACCCTGTGACGGGACCGATCTTCTCGGGCCCGCAGCAGCAGCCGTTCGTCTGCAAGACCCAGACTCAGGGCCTCGGGTTCCCGCAGGTGGACAATCAGGCAGGCGTCGGCATGCGTCTGTACCAGACCCCGGGCGATCCGAACACCCCGCTCGTGGGCTGGAGCAAGGACTGCACCGTCAACACGGTCGTTGACTTCCAGTACCGGACAACGGCTGGGCAGTTCCGCCCCCTCCCCGCCGGGCCGCTACCTGCGGACGTCGCGACGACCACGACGCTCGACGGTCGCACGGTGCCGTACGTCGTGCGGCGTGAGCGCGGGACGATCAACCGCTTCATCTACGCGATCACGATCCTCGCTCCGCCCGGCGACCCGGCCGCGGCGCCGGACACGTCGCTCTGGAACGGCCGACTGATCCACACGTTCGACGGTGGCGTCGCGATCGGCCACAACCAGGGCACGCTCGGTGGCAGCCATCTCTACGACATCGGCCTCTCGAAGGGCTACGCGATCGTCCACTCGAGCGGAACGCGGACGTCCACGCACTACAACCTCGTCCTGGGCGCCGAGACGGCGATCATGACGAAGGAGCGCTTCATCGAAGGCTACGGCGTGCCGCTGTACACGGTCGGTGTCGGCGGCTCAGGCGGAGCGATCCAGCAGTACGTCTACGCCCAACGGCACCCGGGCGTGATCATCGACGCGGCGATCCCTCAGTACTCGTACCCCGACATGGTCACGCAGACCATTCACGTCGGCGACTGCGAGCTGCTCGAGCACTTCATGGACGTCACCGATGGTGCGAATCCGAAGTGGGCCGTGTGGCCGAACCGCACCTGGATCGAGGGGATGAACGCAAGCGCGACGCGGCCGAATCCCTACCGCGGCGGCCTCCCAGGGAACAGCGAGTGCGTGAGCGGCTGGCGCGGGCTGACGCCGCTCGCGCTCAATCCGCACTACGGCACGGCCGGGGCAGGCTCCGAGTTCTACGACCCGGCCGTTCTCGCGGCCGTCAAGTGGACGCACTGGGACGACCTGCGGAACGTCTACGGCGTCGAGGCCGATGGCTATGCGAAGGTGCCGTCGGACAACGTGGGGGTCCAGTACGGTCTGAAGGCGCTCAACGACGGGAACATCGCTCCCGTCGAGTTCCTCAATCTGAACTCGACCGTAGGGAGCTGGAAAGAAACAAGGGAAATGGTGCAGGAGGGCTGCCCGTTCTTCCCGGTGCCCGGCTGCTCCAACCCGGCCACCTGGGACCCGTGGAGCCGAAGGAACATGCGGCTGAGCCCCGACGGAGGCGCGACGCCTGCCCCGCGGCGCGAGGGGAACATGGAGGCAGCGAACGCCGCCTACACGTCGGGGATCGTCTTCCGGGGCGACATCGACATCCCGATCATCGACTGGCGGCACTACCTCGAGGCCGAGCTCGACATGCACAACTCGCACCAGTCGTTCGCCTCGCGGAAGCGGATGCTCAACCTCGACGGCGATGCCTCGAACCAGGTGATCTGGTTTACGGACGCACGGCCCGCCCGTGCATCCGATCAAACGCCGCTGGCGTTCGCGGTCATTGACGAGTGGCTGGCGAACATCCGCGCGAACCCAGAGGACGGCGTGGCAGGCAACAAGCCGGCCGCGGCGGTCGACTCGTGCTTCGCGACGAATGGCTCGCTCACCTACGCTGGTAACGACGCATGGGCGGGCATCCTCGACTCGGCCTCGGCAGGGCCGTGCACGCAGGCGTTCCCGCTGTTCTCGACCTCGCGGATCGTCGCGGGCGGCCCGATCGAGGGCAGCGTCTTCAAGTGCGCGCTCAAGCCGGTGGCGACGGCGATCGCCGACGGGACGTACGCACCGTGGCTGCCGAACGCCACTGAGGTGGCGCGGCTGCAGCAGATCTTCCCGACCGGCGTTTGCGACTACTCCAGGCCAGACGTCGGCCGACCGCCTGGCTTCTAGGCGCACGAATGGGGGTGGCGGGTCGTCCGCCACCCCCATTCGGCTCATTCCCCATGGGCCGGCCGTTAGGTTCTTGGCCGTGACTCGGTTCGAGACGCTTCGCGAGGCAGCCCGGGAATCGCTCGAACGGTTCGGCGTACCTGGAGCGTCCGTGGGCGTCGACCACGAAGGTGCTGAAGACGTGGCCGGCTTCGGGGTTACGAGCGTCGAGCATCCGCTCGAGGTCGACGCAGGGACTCTCTTCCAGATCGGCTCGATCACGAAAACCGTGACCGGCACACTGGCCTTGCAGCTCGTCGAGAAGGGCGAGCTGGATCTCGACGCCCCGATCCGGCGCTATCTGCCTGCACTCCGGCTCGCGGACGACGACGTCGCTGAGCGCGTCACGATGCGCCATCTCCTCACCCATACCGGCGGCTGGTTCGGCGACTACTTCGCCGACCCGAGCCGCGGCGACGACGCGGTCGAGCGGATCCTGCTCGAGGTTGCGGAGCTCCCCCAGCTGGCGCCGCTCGGGCAGCTCTGGTCGTACTGCAACTCCGGCTTTTACGTTGCGGGTCGCGTGATCGAGGTGCTCACGCGCAGGCCGTTCGAGACTGCGGCGCGCGAGCTCGTGCTCGAACCCCTTGGGATGAAAAGCAGCTTCTTCTTCTCCGAGGAGGTGATGAGCCACCGGTTCGCCGTTGGGCACAGGGACGAAGACGGGCGGACGATCGTCGCTCGCCCCTGGTCGCTCGCACGTGCCGCGAGCGCGGCCGGCGGAATCACTTCAAACGTCCGTGACCTCCTTCGTTACGCGCGCTTCCACTTCGAATGGCCTGCCGGGCCGCAAATGCGCGAGCCACAGATCGAGACCGATGACCTGGGGCGCAAGATGGCCCTGACCTGGTTCGTTCGCGAGGTCGACGGGTTTGTGTTCGCCGAGCACGACGGCGGCACGAACGGCCAGATGGCGCGCCTGATGCTGGCGCCCGAGGCCGGTTTCGCGCTCGCGATCCTGACTAATCATTCTCCAGCGGGCAGCGACGTACTCCGTGACGTCACGCGCCACGCGTTGCGCCTCTACCTCGGGATCGACGCACGCGACCCAGAGCCGCGCCATCTCTCGCACGAACAACTCGCCGAGTACGCCGGCGTCTACTCGAACCCGTGGTCCGAGATCGAGCTCCGGGCCGTGGACGGCCGACTCGTCGGCCAGACGACTTTCAAGGCCGGCTTCCCGACCAACGACACGCCGCCGTTGCCGCCTCCGCCGGCGGCGACGCTCGCGTTCTACGACACCGACCGGGTCTTCGTCGAGGACGGCCCGCTCACCGGCTCGCGCGGCGACTTCGTGCGTGACGACGAGGGCCGCATAGCTTGGTTCCGCTCCGGCGGACGCCTGCACGCCGCACGCGGCTGAGATCAAGTCGTGGCGTGCCAAGAAGTTCAAAGACGTGGAAGAACCGAGAAGGGTCAGGCGGAACTCGACGCGAAGAAAGCGCGCGGCTAGCTGGGCGCGCTCAACGAGCTCAATGCGGTAACCGTCCGGGTCGCGAAGGGCGCGCCCACCCGCACGGCCCTTGGGTAGAGCTGGTCACGAGCGCGCAACACCCAACACGTACGGCGCGCAGGGAAGCGTCAGCAGGGACGACGAGTGGAAGCCATGGTCGAGCTCGACGAGCTCGAACCCGGCTGCGCGGATGGCGCTCTCGGTGTCGCGGGTCGTCTCGCAGCCACCGAGCGCCTTCGTCCAGAAGAGCGAGTCGGTCGCGCACTGGAACCCATGGAAGAGGGCGTTGCTAGACCGGACGTGCTCCCAGAAGCGGAGCTCTCCGCCGGGCGCCAGGACACGCCGCAACTCCCGAAGGGCCGCGGCCGGGTCCGGGACGCTGCAGAGGACCCCCATCACGACTGCGGCATCGAACGATCCGTCCTCGGCAGGAAGCGCCTCCGCGAAGCCTTCGACGACCTCGATCGGCACGGGCGCGCTTCGGCCCCGTTCCTCCGCCGCTGTGCGTGCCGTCGGGTCAGGCTCGACGGCGAGCACGCCGTTCACGGCCGGTGGATAGAACTCGAACGAGCGCCCGTCACCCGAGCCGACCTCGATGACCCGGCCGCGCAACCCTCCGAGCAGCCGCCGCCTTAGCTCGCGCGCGATCAGGTCGGGGCGGCGCTGCTCGCGGCGCTCCAGGTACCGGGCAAAGCGCGACTGCTCGGCTCCGTAGAGCGTTGACGGCCGACCTATTCCGGCTCCTCGACCATCGCGCTACCTCCGCCACGGCGTTGCGGCTCCGCGGCCGCGAGCACACGGCCGCCGCCGAGGAACTCGATGCCGGTCGCGGCGCCGATCTCGGCCGTCGTCGAGAACCCATGACCAAACCGGGCGACGAGGGCCTGACCTTCCGGCGAGTTGATGAAAGCCGGTTCCGCCGCGGTCAGCAACGTGTTCCGCTGGCTCGCCCGTGGCGCGGCGATCGCCTGCGGCAGCGTCGCCCCGAGATCCAGGCGGTCGACGAGGATCTGCAGCACCGTCGTGATGATCATCGAGCCGCCGGGCGAGCCGAGGGCCAGAAACGGCTGACCGTCGTCGAGGACGATGGTCGGGCTCATCGAGCTGCGCGGCCGCTTCCCGCCCTCGACGCGGTTGGGATGCGTCAGCGAGTCGAAGTTGAAGTCGGTCAGCTCGTTGTTGAGGAGGAAGCCCCAACCGGGCACGACGACGCCGTTCCCTCCGGTCGACTCGATCGTGTACGTGTAGGAGACGACGTTGCCCCAGCGGTCGGACACGCTCAGATGCGTCGTGGTCTCCGACTGCTCCGCCGTCGCGCTGGCCTCACCGGCGGTGTCGTACGGATACGGATTGCCCGGCGGTACCGGACTCGTCGCTGCCTGGTTCGGATTGATGAGCGCCCGGCGCTCGGCCGCGAATCCGTCAGACAACAGGCCCCTGAGCGGCACGTCGAAGTAATCGGGATCGGCCACGTACGCGTTGCGGTCGGCGAAGGAGAAGCGCGAGGCTTCGAGGAAGAAGTGCAGCGCCTCCGCGCGGTCCGAGGCGTCGAAGTCGAATCCCTCGAGGATGTTCAGCGCCTCGCCGTCTGTCGAGCCGCCGCTCGACGGAGGGCCCATGCTGTAGACGTCGAGCCCCCTGTAACCGACCCTCGTCGGCTCGCGCTCGGGCGCCGTGTAGTCCTTGACGTCACGCATCGTCATCAGCCCTGCGCGCCAGACGTGGTTGGCGTCCGACGCCACGGGCGGGTGCCGGACCGACTCGACCATCGCGTCGGCAATCGCGCCCCGGTAGAAGCCCTTGGCGCCCAGGTGACCGATTCGTGCGTACGCTCGCGCCAGGTCGGGATTGCGCAGCACCGTCCCCACGTCGCGCGGCGTGCCGTCTGGGTCCAGGTACAGCGCGCGGGTCGAGGGAACATCGTCGAAGTAGTCGAGGTTCTGCTGCACCTGGCTGAAGAAGGTCTGGTCGATGACGAACCCCTCGCTGGCGACGTCGATTCCCGGCTGCAGCGCCTCCTCGAGCGTCATCGTCCCGAAGCGATTCAAGGCCTCGTCCCAGCCGCGCACGGTCCCCGGCACGCCGGCCGACAGCCCGCTGTAGCGCGCGTCGTTGAACGGCAGCGGCACTCCGTTCTCGAGGAAGGAATTCGGTCGCATCGCGGCCGGCGCCGTCTCGCGGTGGTCGATTGTCGTGACCTCGCCGTCGCTCGTCCGGATGACCATGAAGCCGCCGCCGCCGATGCCGCACGAGAACGGCTCGGTGACGCCCAGGACGGCCGCAGCCACGACTGCGGCGTCGACCGCGTTCGCGCCGTCACGCAGCGCCTCCACGGCGGCCTCGCTGGCGAGCGTCTCAACGGTGGCGACCGCGCCGCCGCTTCCGATCGCCGTCGGTGTCCCCTCGGTAACAGCCGGCTGCGCGGCACCGCCGGTCGAGATGACCAGCAGCGCAACCGGAACGCTCAGCGCAAAGACCAGATAGAGCCAGGCACGTCGCATGGAATCCCCCGTCCCTCGAATTGCGGCCTGATTTCCGGGGTCGATCCTAAACCCGATGCCCACCGCCCGGAGCACTTCGCTCGACCTACAACTCCGGCTTCTAGTGGCCGGCCGCGTCATCGAAGTCCGCAGCTAAGGGGCGAACGGTGAAGGCTCGCTTTCCTTCTTCTCCTGGTGCCGCTGATCGTTGGACTGCCGGTGGAGATCCTGTATGTCGGGAATCGTCGACGGCCAGGGATAGAGCACGAGGTGGATCAGGAGCACGAGGATTCCGCCGGCGATTACGGTCGCCATGACCTTGAACTTCTCGAGGTGCGCGAAAGCCCTGAACGTCTCGAAGAGCGTGGGCCACGGAACGTCCCTCCCCTGGTAGCCCAGGTACAGGGGAATCAAGATCCAGAAGATCAGGATCGCGCCGTAGAGAACTTCGCCGAGGAGGTACTCGTCGTCCGGGCGAATGACGAGAGCAACCGCGAAGCTGGGGACGATGACCGCGATCGCTCCGATCAGCATGTAGATGATGCCGAAGCGATTCGACGGTGGGGTGATCTGCACTGCCCTGGTGCTCATGCCGCCCGGCGTGTTCACGTATCGCTTCTCGGGGTTCTCGTCGATGTCGATTCCCAGCACGGGCCTCTTCTCCGGCCCGAACTCGACGACGTGAAGCGCCCACCAGACGATCGCACCGACCACGATGATGGCGACCCACGGATGCCAGTACTCGAGGTAGCCGATCGTCCCCGAGATCGTGGGCCACGGAACGTACTCCTTGAGGAATGCGGCCGAGAGCTCCGGCACCGCGATCACCAGCCCCATGAAGCCCCAGAAGAGGTAGCCCCAGAACCGCCGTTCACGCACTCGATGGCGGATCGTCCGGTCCCGCTCGCGGGAGGCCTCTGAAGCGACCTTGGCTGTCGCGGTCAGCTCGCTCATGCTGACCTGCGAGGTTACGCCGGTCTCCGCCAGAAAACTAGGTAGTGACTAGCCGGAGCGCTCGATCAGCTCGATCCGGTATTCGTCCGGATCGCGGACGAAGCACAGCCGCGAGCCGCCCTCTCGCACCTGATACGGCGGTTTCTCCGGCTCGATGCCCTTCTCGGCGAGGCGGGCCAGCGTCCCGTCGAGGTCGTCCACCGTGACCGCGATGTGGCCGTAGCCCGTGCCGAGCTCGTACGAGTCGACCCCGTGGTTGTAGGTCAGCTCGAGCCGGTCGCCGTCGCCTGGGAGGCCCATGAAGACGTTGGTCGCCTCGTCGCGGATCGGCATGCGGCGCCGCTCCTCGAAGCCGAGTGCCTCGTAGAACGCGACCGAGCGGTCGATGTCGGTGATCCGGTAGCAGGTGTGGATGAGCTCCATTGGTTCACGCCTCCCGGTCGAAGTGGATGGAGGAAACCAGGCGACGCGCATCACGTTCGCCTGAGCCGTTCGAATCTCGCAGACAGCTGATGACGAGGTAGTGGTTGGTCCGGTCGCTCTCGATCTGCGTGAGCATCGTGTAGTCGCCGCCGACCGCATTGCAGACCCCGGGTCTTCGAATCTGGACCCGAGCCTTCCGACCGCCGATAGTCGTTCGCACCCCTCGCATTTCTCTGAAGTCGTCGGCTGAGCGCGAAACCGTCACGAGGGCGCCCGAGCTGCTCAGCCGGGTGAGGGGCCAGTCACAACTCACCGTGTCGAAGGAGAGACGACACGGGTCCTCGAGCCGGTCGGTGCTTGCATAGGCGAAGACCTCGGAACGCGCCGCGGGCGACAGGACATGCCAACTTGCCGGGTGCTCGAAGGAGAGACCTCCGACGCGATACGTCTCGAGCGGCGTCCGCCGAGTCGCGACCCATGACCCAGGCAGCGACGAGCAACGCGAGCCCTGCGCCGGCGACAAGCAGCCACCATTTCATCATTCGAGATCCTCTCGCAACAACCCGAACAGATGACGCCGTCCACCCACTCGCCGTGGCGCCAGTACGCCTTGCGCTTGACGCCCTCGCGTACGAAGCCGGCCCGCTCGGCATGCTTGATCGCCCGCTCGTTGAACCCGTAGACCTCGAGCTGCAGCCGGTGGTAGTCCAGGTCGACGAGCAGGTAGCGCTGAAGAACGTGCGCCGCCTCGTCGGAGAGGTGGCGGCCGCGAAAGTCCGGGTGCACCGCCAGTCCGCCGAGGTGCGCGATGCGGCTGCGGCGGTTCGCGACGTCGTAACCGAGGACCCCCGCGCGCCGCCAGTCGCCGTCCTGCTCGACCTCGATCACGAACCGCCCGGTCTCCCTGGGCTCCGCCACGGACTGCTCGATCTCGGACTGCACGTCTTCGCGCGTATGGGCGCGAACGACCGCGAGATAGGGCTCGACGTCTTCGTGCGAAGCGAGCTCCGCGTAGAACTCCGCGTCGTCAGGGCTCGCCCGCCGGAGCCGGAAGCCGTCGCCGGAGAGGATCTCGCTCACGGCGCGGCCGGTACCGCCTCGGCCTGCCGCCGCCGCCGCAACGCGACTCCGGAACCGAGCGCCGTCCCGATGAGGATCAGCACGAGACCCGCGATCGCCTGGACGGTGATCGGCTCGTCGAGCAACAGCGCGCCGTAGAAGAGCGCGGTCACGGGCAGCAGGTAGACGACGAGCGCGGCACGAGCCGAGCCGTAGCTGAAGATCAGCCGGAAGAAGAGCAGCTGGCCGATCACGGTGCCCAGGAAGGCGAGCGCCGCCACCGAGCCGACGACTTTCCAGCTCGGAAAGTGGCTCGGAGCCTGCGCGAGGCCGATCGGCAGGAGCAGGATCGCGCCCCACATGATCGAGGCCGCGGCCAGCACCAGGTTTTCCGTTTCGACGAGCAGCGTCTGCGTGTACATCGTCCCGATGGCGTACGCAAAGGAGGCCACGACCACGGCCATCGTGCCCGCGAATCCCCACCAGCCGCCCTCGGGTCGAACACCGGCGAGGATGGCGACGCCCGCGATGCCGAGCAGGATCCCGAACAGGCGCAGGCCGGTGGACTTCTCAGCCGGCCGGAAGTGGATGGCGAGGGCCGCGACGAAGATCGGGACTGTCGCGTTCGCGATCGCCGCGACGCCGGAGTCGACCTTCGTCTCGCCCCACGCGATGAGCGTGAAGGGCACCGCGGTGTTGACCGCGCCGAGGATGATCGCCGGCTTCGTGATCTTCCGCATCTCGCTCCAGGCCTTGTGCCAGCCATGGCGCGCGACGAGCAACCCGATGAGCGGGATCGCGGACAGGGCGAGCCGGAAGCCCATCGTCGTCGTCGGCGCGAGCTCGTCGACCGCAACCTTGATGAACATGAAGGAGGAGCCCCAGAGCGCCGCCAGCACGAGCAGAAGTGGGACGTAGCCGCGCACCATCAGAGGCTACCCATCGGGTGACAGGTCAAAGCGAGCCGGACGCGGCACTAGACTGAACTACCTGACGCCGGTCGCGGAACAGCCCCTGCACCGCGCCCTCGGGCTCACCGACGGGGAGTTCGACCGTATCCAGGAGCTCCTGGGCCGCGAGCCGAACCATTTCGAGCTCGCCGTGTTCTCGCTGCTCTGGTCGGAGCACTGCGCGTACAAGCACTCGGCGCCGCTGCTGCGCCGTTTTCCGACCGAAGGGGCACGCGTGCTGCAGGGGCCGGGCGAGAACGCCGGCGTGGTCGACCTCGGCGAAGGCGAGGCGGTCGCGTTCAAGGTCGAGAGCCACAACCACCCGAGCGCCGTCGAGCCGTTCCAGGGCGCCGCGACCGGGGTCGGCGGCATCCTCCGCGACATCGTCGCCATGGGCGCGCGTCCGATTGCGCTGCTCGACGGGCTGCGCTTCGGCGAGCCGGGCTGGCAGTTCGAGCGCGCGGTCTCGGGGATCGGCCACTACGGAAACTGTGTCGGGGTTCCCACGGTCGGCGGGGACACCGTCTTCGACGAGGCGTACCGCGACAACTGCCTCGTCAACGCGATGTGCGTCGGGCTCCTGCCGGCCGATCGGGTCAAGTCGGCGCGCGCGCAAGGAACGGGGAACGTCGTCGTCCTCTACGGGGCCGCAACCGGTCGTGACGGGATCGGCGGCGCAAGCGTGCTCGCCAGCCAGGAGCTCGGCGAGGACGACGCCGAGAAGCGGCCCTCGGTGCAGATCGGCGACCCGTTCAACGGCAAGAAGCTGATCGAGGTCTCGGCCGAGCTCGTCGAGCGCGACCTGGTCGTCTCGTTGCAGGACTGCGGCGCCGCCGGGCTCGCCTCGTCCCTGTCGGAGATGGCGAGGGGCGGCCAGGGAATCGACGTCCACCTCGACCGCGTCCCGCTCCGCGAGGAGGACATGGAGGCGTGGGAGATCATGATCTCCGAGAGCCAGGAGCGGATGGTGGCCGTCGTCCAGCCGGAGCAGCTGGCCGCAGTCGAGGAGGTGTGCGCCCGCTGGGAGCTGCCGTCCACGGCCGTGGGCGAGGTGACCGACACCGGCGAGCTCCGCGCGCTCTTCGAGGGCGAGGTCGTCGGCGCGATCCCCGCCGAGCTGCTCACGGATGAGGCGCCGCGCTACGAAGTGCCCCGACAGCCGCGGCAGCCGGCGGCGCCCGCGCCCCGACCGGAAGGGCCTGACACGAAGCAGGCGCTGCTCGACCTCCTCGCCTCGCCGAACATCTGCAGCCGGTCCTGGATCTACACGCGCTACGACCAGCTCGTCGGCTCGCGCACCGTCAAGCGCCCCGGCCTCGACGCCGCCGTGCTGCGGCTGCTGCCCTCGTTTCGCGGTCTCGCCGTCTCGCTCGACGGCACGGGCCGCATCGCCCGCCTCGACCCGCATACGGGCGGCGCCCTGGCCGTGCTCGAAGCGGCGCGCAACGTCGCGTGCGCCGGCGGCGAGCCGCTGGCCGTGACCGACTGTCTCAACTTCGGCAATCCCGAGAAGCCGGAGATCGCCTGGGAGCTCGCAGAGGCGATCGAGGGCATGGCGGCCGCCTGCGAGGCGCTGGGCATCCCCGTCGTCTCCGGCAACGTCTCGCTCTACAACGAGACGGACGGGCGCGCCATCCACCCCACGCCGGTCGTCGGTTGTGTCGGCCTCGTCCCAGACGTTCGCCACGTGCCGGCGGCCTGGAACGAAGGCGACGCGATCCTGCTGGTCGGCGAGCCGGAGCTCTCGTTCGACGGCTCGGAGTACCAGGCGCTCTACGCCGAGCCCGCCGGGCGGCCGGCCTCGCTCGACCTCGCCGCGGAAGCTGCGCTCGTACGTGCGCTGTACGAGTCCGCGCCTCTCTGCACGCTCGCGCACGACGTCTCAGAGGGGGGCCTCGCCGTCTGCCTGGCGGAGGCGGCGATCGCGAGCGGGATCGGCGCCGAGCTCGACCTGCCCGACGACCCGCTCGTCCTCTTCGGCGAAGGGGGCTGCCAGGCGATCGTCGCCTGCCCGGCGGATGCAATTTCCGACCTGAGCGTGCCCGCACGGGTCATCGGGTCCGCCACCGGCGCTAGTCTCCTTGGAGTCCCGTTCGACGACCTGCGGCAGGCCTACGAGGTGATCTCCTAGATGTGTGGCGTCTTCGGCATTCGCGCCCCCGAGCGTGACGTTGCGCGCGTCACGTACTTCGGCCTGTTCGCGCTCCAGCATCGCGGGCAGGAGTCGGCCGGAATCGCCGTCTCCGACGAGGGCCGCCTCACCGTGCTCCGAGACATGGGGCTCGTCGCCCAGGTCTTCACCGAGCAGAAGCTGAGCGGCCTGCAGGGTGACACGGCGATCGGCCACACGCGCTACTCGACCACGGGCTCGACGGACTGGACGAACGCGCAGCCGATCGTGCAGCACGGGCGCGCACGCACGGTCACGCTGGGGCACAACGGCAACCTCACGAACGCATCGACGCTCCGCGACGAGTTGGCCGCGGACGGGATCCGGCTGAGCACGAGCTCGGACACCGAGGTCATCGCCGCGCTGATCGCGAACGACCCGGCTCCTCTCGAGGACGCGGTTGCCAACGCGATGAGCCGTCTGGACGGCGCGTACACCGTCGTCCTCCTCGCCAACGGAACGCTGGTCGGCTTCCGCGACCCGTACGGCTTCCGCCCGCTGTCGCTCGGGGTCATCGGCGGTGACTACGTGCTCGCCTCGGAGACATGCGCGCTCGACCTCGTCGGCGCCGAGCTCGAGCGCGAGATCGCGCCCGGGGAGCTGGTTGCGATCGACGAAGGTGGGCTGCGCTCGCGCCAGGCGCTGCCGCTGGCGAACGGCGGCGCGCTCTGCCTGTTCGAGTTCATCTACCTCGCCCGGCCCGACACGACGCTCGGCGGGATCGAGGTGCACGCGGTCCGCGTACGCATGGGTGAGCGGCTCGCTGCAGAGGCGCCGGTCGAGGCCGATCTCGTCATGCCGGTGCCCGACTCGGGCACCCCCGCCGCGATCGGGTTCGCCCGGGCGACCGGGATCCCCTTCTCCGAGGGCCTGATCAAGAACCGCTACGTGGGTCGGACGTTCATCCAGCCCGACCAGGGTCTGCGCGAGCAGGGCATCAAGCTCAAGTTCAACCCGCTGGCCGAGGTGGCCGGAAAGCGGATGGTGGTCGTGGACGACTCGATCGTGCGCGGCTCGACGATGCGCAAGATCGTGGCCATGCTCTTCGAGGCCGGGGCGCAGGAGGTGCACGTTCGCGTCTCCTCCCCGCCGATCGTGTCGCCCTGCTTCTACGGGATCGACTTCGCGGACGAGGAGCAGCTCGTGGCCTCCGACCGCTCTGTCGAGGCCGTGCGCGAGCACATCGGGGCGACCAGCCTCGCCTACCTCTCGCTCGAAGGCGCCCAGGAGGCGACGACCAGGCCGGAGTCGGAGTTCTGCAATGCGTGCTTCACCCGCCGCTACCCGACCAACGTGCCCGACGAGCTTCGGCTCGCCAAGTTCCGCTTCGAACCTAGCCGCGCGTAGGAAAACCTTCTAAGATCGCGGCACCGCCGCATGTCGCGCTTCCGATATCTCCTCGCCGCCGCCTTCCTGACGTTGTTGGTCTGGCCGGGGGCAGCCGCCGCGACGCACAACAACGACCAGCACAGCCCGAACATGGATCTCCTCTGGAGCCTGCCTGAGGGGCCGACTCGCACGCATTCGGACATAGCCATCTGGGGCAACATCGGTGTCGCCGGAAACTACGACGGCTTCCGCATCTTCAACGTCACGACCGGCGCCCTGATCGTCAACTTCCCGTGCCGTGGGCCACAGAACGATGTGTCGCTCTGGGAGCACAACGGCCGGCTGCTCCTCTTCATGTCGGTCGACTCGCCGCAGACGAACGGCCGGCTGTACTGCAGCCCGGTCCGCACGAGCGACACGACCGCGTGCGGTCCCACCTGTTTCGAAGGGATCCGGATCTTCGACATCACGCCGGCGACGGAGCCCCAACCCGTGAGCCACCCCTACTACATCAAGGGCGTGTACACGGACTGCGGGTCACACACGCATACGCTCGTCCCCGATCTCGACGACAACCGCGTGCTGCTCTATATCTCGTCGGCTCCCGGCAGCTCGGGCCCGAACTGCCAGTCCCCGCACAACAAGATTTCGATCGTCGAGGTGCCGCTGAATGCTCCTGAGAATGCGAGCGTGATCGCGCAGCCCGTGATCGAGGGCCAGCCGTACGGCTCCGTTCGCGGCTGCCACGACATCACCGTCTTCCCGGCCATCAACAAGGCCGCCGCCGCCTGCCAGAGCGAAGGCCAGCTCTGGGACATCACGAATCCGGCCATTCCGGTTACGACGGGACCAACGGTGAGGCACATCGACGACGCGACGCTCAACTATTGGCATTCGGCTGCGTTCACCTGGGACGGTCAATACGTGGTCTACATGGACGAGAGCTTCACCGGTCGCTGCGCGCCCACACACGACGGCAAGATCCGGATCTATCGCGTTAGCGACGGGGTGCTCATGAGCTCGTACATGATCCCGCGGAACCAGGGGACTGCCTACTGCTCGGTGCACAACGGGAACATCATCCCCGTGTCCGATCGCTATCTCCTCGTCGCAGCGTGGTACGGCGGGGGGACGAGCGTCATCGACTTCACGAACCCCAGTGCCCCGGTCGAGATCGGCTATTACGACGCGGTCGAGGGGCGCGGGCCCGCGGATACCTGGTCCTCGTATTGGTACAACGGCAAGATCTACGCCAACGACATCGTGCGCGGCGTCGACGCCTTCCAGTTCAGTCCGGTCCCGCAAGGCGTCACGTGGAACCACTTGAACGCCCAGACGCAGATGGGGAACACGCTTCCGCCACCGCCGATCGGCTCGGTCACACCGGTCGCTCGGCTCATCGCGCCGCCGATCAGGAACGCGCAGCCGGGCCCTGGCGGGTTCAGGCCCGCCAGGGCCTTTTGGTCACGCGCTACTGCTACTGCTCGAGGACGCGGCTGGCTTTCGCGATCCCACGCGAGAGCAAGTAAGCGGCGCTAACCCAGGTCGCTCCCCACACGAAGCGGTCGGCGCTCACATGGTCGTCGAAGATCGCGATCAGCCCGAAGACGATCAGGACGATCACGAAGACGGGGAACTCTGCGTTGCCGGGAATCGGCAGCCGAGCGATGTCGAGGCTCGCCCCCGGCGAATACCCGTAGCTCGGTCGGGACCCTTCAGGCTGACTCATCCAGATTGCTCCTTTCAGTCAAGCGGCGTGGCCAGGAACGTGAACTATCTCTAGTTTCATGCCGTCGGGGTCGTAGAAGAAAACCGCGTAGTAGCCCGGCGAGTACCAGTACTCCTCTGGACCGCTCTCGATCTCGCCTCCCTGCGCGCTGACCCAGGCCGCCCGCTCGTCCACCGCGGCGCGTGAGGCGGCCTCGAACGCAACGTGGTGGACGCCGATCTCGTAGCGGTCGAACGGCTCCGCGCGGGGGCTCAGCGCCTCGCGCACTCCGAGTGACGAGCCTGGGCCCCAGAGGTACCAGATCGTCTCGTCACGCTCGCCCTGGACCTCGGTGACTCCGTGCCAGCCGAGTGGTCCGAGGAGATCGCGGTAGAAGGGCAGGCTGCGCTCGATCGACGAGACGACGAGGTCGACGTGGTGGATCCCCGTGGAGCGCACGGCAACGATTGACCTTCCGCGCTACTTGGCCATGTCCTCCGCGCGGCCGTAGCGGACCGCCCGGCGAACGGCGCGAGGGTCGAGCCCCCGCTCCAGCAGCTCCTGGCGGAGCTCACCCTCCGCGGCCAGGCGCAGGAAGAGCCACGCAAGGGCGCCCAGAGTGACCAGCGAGCCCTCGACCATCATGATGGCGCCGGCAATCCCCTGGTCGCCGGCGGCCGAGAGACCAAACGGCCGGTCGGCGTCCTCGTAGAACGAGTAGAACGGGTCGCCGGACCACACGAGCACGTTGCCGAGCACCGTCGAGAGTGCACGCACGGCGACCATGTAGCCCATCTTCCAGGCCGTCCCGAACCATTCCGGCGCGGGCAGTACCTCGAGAACGGGCGACCACATGATGGCGCCGGCGACGAAGAACGACACGTGCTCGAGGGCATGGACCGCGTCATGCCGGAGTGCTGCCTCGTAGAGGAAGGGCAGGTGCCAGACGTAGAGATTCGCGGCCCACAGGGGGAGGGCGACCAGCGGGTGAGAGAGCACGCGCAGGCTTCGCACGGCCCGTACGGACAGGAGCGGCCGCAGGACGGGGCCGGTGAGGCCGGCGACGATGCAGAGCGCCGCGAGGTCGCCGAGGAGCAGGTGCTGGACCATGTGAAAGGCGAACGACTCGAGGGCGAGCTCTTCGAGGGGCCACGTCAGGGAGACAATCAGCAGGAGGACGCCGAGCCCGAAGAGCACCGGCTTCCAGGTGGGCAGCGGCGTCCCTCGGCGGCGCAGGCCGCGCACGCGGAGCGCGTAGAGACCCGCACCGGCCAAAACGGGCAACAGCTGAAACAGGTCCACGGACCGAGTCTAGGCCGCTCGGGGTCAGACCCGGGAACCGGAATCGCATGGTTGAGCGGCCCGCAACCCGACCCGGGGTCAGACCCCATTGAGTGGGGGCGACTCAAGGGGTGGGAACGGACCTGGCCGCTGCTCGTCGTAGACTCGGGCCGTGGGGGACAAGACCTACGCCGGGGCAGGCGTTTCGCTCGATCTCGCCGAGTCGATCGTCGAGCGCCTGCGGGCCGCCGTCGAGTCGACCGGCACGAAGGGCTTCGGCGGGTTCGCCGGCCTCTACCCCCTCGGGGAGAACCGTTTCCTGGCCGCGACGACCGACAGCGTGGGCACCAAGCTCATGCTGGCGCGTCGCGCCGGGCGACTGCATGGCGCCGGCAAGGACCTCGCCGCGCACTGCGTGAACGACGTCCTCTGCGTGGGCGCGGACCCGCTCTTCTTCCTCGACTACGTCGCCGCCAACACTCTCTCGCTGGACGAGGTCGCCGAGCTCGTCGAGGGCCTGGCCGAGGTCTGCCGCGCCGCGGGCTGCGCGATCCTCGGCGGCGAGACCGCGGAGCTGCCCGGCATCTACCAGGAGGGCGAGCTCGACTTCGTGGGCACCTGCGTCGGGCTCGTCGAGAGCGACCAGGTGATCGACGGCTCACGGTGCGAGGCCGGCGACATCGTCCTCGGCATCGCCTCGTCCGGCCTGCACACGAACGGGTACTCCCTCGTCCGCAAGCTGCTGGGGGACGGCGACTTCGACGCCGACCTGCTCCTCGCGCCGCACCGCCTCTACGTCGACGAGGTACGCGCCCTGCGCATCGCGACGGACGTGAAGGCATTCGCGCACGTGACCGGCGGCGGGATCCTCGGGAACCTGACCCGCGTCCTGCCGGATGGAGTCACGCCCGAGATCGAGTGGGGCTCGTGGCCGCGGGCGCCGGTGTTCGACTGGCTCGCCGAGCAGAGCGTGCCCGAAGAGGAGCAGCGCCGAGTCTTCAACATGGGCATCGGCATGTGCGCGGTCGTGGCGGAACCGGACGAGCCCGGCGAGTGGCTACCGATCGGGCGGCTGGCTTGATCGGCGTCCTCGTCAGCGGCGAGGGCTCGAACCTTCAGGCCCTGATCGACGACGGGCTGCCGATCGTGGCGGTCGCGTCGAACACGTCCGGCGTGCGCGCCCTCGACCGAGCTGAGGCAGCCGCCATACCGACTGCGGTCTTCGAGCAAGAGGGCTTCCCGACCCGGGAGGAGCGTGACGCTGCCATGGCGGATTGGCTGGCCGCGCAAGGCGTCCAGCTCGTCGTCTGCGCCGGCTTCATGCACCTGCTCCGTGCTCCATTCCTCGAGCGCTTCGCAGGCCGCATCGTCAATACGCACTCGGCGCCGCTGCCCGACTTCCCGGGCGCGCATCCGATCGAGGACGTGCTCGCGGCCGGTGTGAAAGAGACGGCCGCGACCGTGCACTACGTCGACGAGGGCATGGACACCGGCCCAGTCATCGTGGCCGAGCGCGTGCCGATCCACGACGACGACACCGTCGAAACGCTGCGCGCACGCGTCCAGGCCGTCGAACACCGCCTCCTGCCGCAGGCCGTCCGCGAGCTGATCGCGCCGTGATCAAGCGCGCCCTCCTCTCCACGTTCGAAAAGGAAGGCCTCGTCGAGTTCGCGGAGGGCCTCGCCGAGCTCGGCGTCGAGCTCGTCGCCAGCGGCGGCACCGCCGACCACCTCGAGGAGCACGGCATCGAGACCGCGCGGGTCGAGGACCTGACGGAGATCCCCGAGCTCCTCGGCGGGCGCGTGAAGACCCTGCACCCGCGGATCCACGCCGCAATCCTCGCCCGGCGAGACCACCCCGACGACCTCGCGGCGCTCGACGAGCACGGCATCCGCCCCTTCGACCTCGTCTGCGTGAACCTCTACCCCTTCACACAGGTCATCTCACGGCGCGGTGTCCAGGAGGAGGACGCGGTCGAGATGATCGACATCGGCGGCCCCTCCATGCTGCGCGCGGCGGCCAAGAACTTCGCCCACGTCGCGCCAGTGTGCAAGCCCGAGCGCTACGGCCCGATCCTCGCCGAGCTGCGCCAGTCGCGCGGCATCTCCGGCGAGACCCGGCGCATTCTCGCGGCCGAGGCCTTCTCGACCACAGCGGCCTACGAGGCGGCGATCGCGCGCTGGTTCAGCGACATCGACGCGTTCCCGGAGACCTACACGCCGAGTTTCGTCAAGGTCACCGACCTCGTCTACGGCGAAAACCCACACCAGCGCGCGGCGTACTACGCCCAGTCAGGCGCGCGGCGGCACCTGCTCTCACGTGTCGGCCAGCTGCACGGGCGCGAGCTCTCGTTCAACAACCTCGGCGACCTCTCCGCGGCCCGGTTGCTCTCGATGGAGTTCACGGTGCCGTGCTGTGTCATCGTCAAGCACGCGAACCCGGCCGGTGTGGCCGTCGCCGGCTCGATCGCGGAGGCGTACGACCGCGCTCTGGCGGCGGATCCACTCTCGGCCTACGGCGCCGTGATCGTGGTCAACCGCCCGGTCGGCGACGAGCTGGGGGCGAAGATCGCCGAGCAGTTCGTCGAGGTCATCCTCGCCCCGGAGTTCGACGCGCAGGGGCTCGAGGCTCTGCAGCAGAAACCGGCGACTCGGATTCTCGTCGACCACGAGCGGCGCCGATTCGACCCGAGCGAGAAGGACTTCAGGCGCGTTCTAGGCGGACTGCTCGTGCAGGATCGGGACTGGGGCACCACCGACCGCGAGAGCATGGACGTCGTCTGCGGCAAGCCGGACGAGTCGGACTGGGGCGATCTGCTCTTCGCGTGGCGGGTCTGCAAGCACACGACGTCCAATGCGATCGTGATCGCGAAGGACCTGCAGACGATCGGGATCGGAGCCGGCCAGATGAGCCGTGTGGACGCGGTCAAGATCGCCATCGAGAAGGCGCGCGAGCACGGCCACGACCTCACCGGAGCCGCGCTGGCCTCAGACGCGTTCTTCCCGTTCCCCGACGGCCCGCGGGCCGCGCTCGACGCCGGGGTGAAGGCGATCGTCCAGCCGGGCGGCTCGAAGCGCGATCAAGACGTGATCGACGCCGTCGAGGGGGCAGCCGCGACGATGGTGTTCACCCACCGGCGGCACTTTCGGCATTAGGTAGTCGAGTACCCTTTTTCGTCTATGGCGCGCGAGTATCCGACCGTCCTCGACCTCGTCGGCGACACCCCGCTCGTCCGCCTCCAGCGGCTGGTTCCCGAGGACGCAGGCACCGTCGTCGCCAAGCTCGAGTACCTGAATCCCGGCGGCTCCGTGAAGGACCGGATCGGGATCACGATGATCGAAGCTGCGGAGCGCGAGGGAAAGCTGAAGCCGGGCGGAACGATCGTCGAGCCGACCTCCGGCAACACGGGGACCGGCCTCGCGATCGCGGCGGCGCTCAAGGGCTACCGCTGCATCTTCGTCATGCCCGACAAAATGAGCCGCGAGAAGATCTCCCTGCTTCGTGCCTATGGCGCCGAGGTCGTCGTCTGTCCCTATGCCGTCGCGCCAGAGTCGCCCGAGAGCTACTACTCGGTCTCCGATCGGCTCGCCGAGGAGATCCCCGGCGCCTACAAGCCCGACCAGTACACGAACGAGTTCAACCCGCAGGCGCACTACGAGACGACCGGCCCCGAGATCTGGGAGCAGACGGGCGGCGAGATCGACGCCCTCGTCATCGCCGTCGGCACGGGCGGGACGATCTCGGGCACGGCCCGCTACCTCAAGGAGCAGAACCCGGAGGTGCTGATCGTCGGCGCCGACCCCGAGGGCTCGATCTACACGTCGGGCGAAGACATGCACCCGTACCTCGTCGAGGGCGTGGGCGAGGACTTCTACCCGGAGACGTTCGACAAGTCGGTCGTCGACCAGTGGGTCACGGTGTCCGACAAGGACTCGTTCGTCACCGCCAGGCGGATGGCCCGCGAAGAGGGCCTGCTGATCGGCGGCTCGGGCGGCACGGCGGTCTGGGCGGCGATCGAGGTCGCGAAGCAGCTGGGGCCGGGCAAGACGGTCGTGACGCTGATCCCCGATGGGGGCCGCGCCTACCTGTCCAAGTTCTTCGACGACAACTACATGCTCGAGCTCGGCTTCCTCGAGCGCGACACGCCGACACCGACGGTCGAGCAGGTGCTGAGCGCGAAGAGGACGGAGGAGCCCGACATTCCCGACCTCGTCACGATCCTCTCCAACCAGAAGGTCGGCGACGCGATCGACCTCATGCAGCGCTACTCGATCTCGCAGCTGCCGGTGGTCCGGAACGGCGAGGTCGACTCGCTCGCCGACGTGATCGGCTCACTGCACGACCGCGACCTGCTCGAGCGCGTCTTCAAGAGCCCGGACGCCCTGAACGAGGACGTCGCTGCGGCCATGCAGCCCCCACTGGCCGCGGTCGACACCGACGAGAAGCTGGACGAGGTCTACTCGACGCTGACGGGTCGTACGAACGCGGTCGTAGTCGCGCGCGGCGGCAAGCCGATCGGCGTGCTGACGCGCACCGACCTGCTCGAGTACCTGGCGCACAACCGCGGAAACTCGACCGGCTGATTACCTGATGCGGAAGCTGAGGCTCGTCCGCGGGCCGACTTCCTGCACACCGAGCTTCTCGAGCTGGACGTCTTCGAGACCGTCTTCGAAGAGCCGACGGCCGGAGCCCAGCAGCACCGGCATGACGTCGACACGGAGCTCGTCGGCCAGGCCTGCTTCGAGGAGCTGCCGGGTCACATCGACTCCGCCGATGACCTGGACGGCCTTGTCCCCCGCGGCGGCGGCCGCCTGACGCACCGCTGACTCGACACCGTCGGTCACGAACGTGAACGTCAGGTGCTCGTCCTGCCCGGGCGGGACTGGCGGCGGATTGTGCGTGATCACGAAGATGGGCACCTGGAACTCGTAGTTCCCGACGTACGAGTCGGGGTCCCCCATCTCGAACGCCCTCCTCCCCATGAGGACGGCCCCCGTCTCTTTGATCAAGTCCTGCATGTAGGCCGTGTCCCGAAGGTCGGCGAGGTCGGGATAGAGACGCGCGACGCTGCCGGTCTGATCCTCGACGAACCCGTCGAGCGAGACTGTCATCCCGATGACTACCTTTGCCATCAATTCCTCCCCACGTAGCGAAACCCGAGCGGACGAATCTTCCCTGCGGCGATCAACTCGTGCTCCTCGTCCTCGTCGGCGCCGAGATGGCGCGAGAAGTACGGCCCCGTGCTGAAGTGCTGCTCGTCAAAGCGAGCCTCGAGAGCGCCGCGGAGCCGCTCGAAGCCGTGGAGATCGTCGTGCTCCGCTCGCCACTCGGCGGGGTTCAGGTCGTACTGCTCGGCCGTCTGCTCGTCGAGCAGATCCCAGCCGAACTCGTCCAGGATCACCACGCCGTCGGGCTCCAGCAGGCCACGCAGCTGGTCGAGGACGGCGTCGAGGTCGTGGACGTGGTGCAGCGAGAAGCTCGCGACCACGGCGTCGAACGGGCCGGGCTCGTCCAGCTCCTCGATGGTCGTCTGCCGGAAGATCGGCCCTTCCGGAGCCTCGGGATCGACCGCGACTACGTCGTAGCCGGCGCCGGCCAGCGCGAGAGCCAGCTCGCCGCGGCCGCAGCCGACTTCGAGGACCCGTCGGGGAGGCGGCTGCAGGTGTGAGAGTACGAAGGCCGTGAAGCTCACCGACGTCAGCCTCGCAGAAGCGCGCCGGATCGCCGTCCGGGCTCAGCTGCTCGACGGGTCGGCCGAGAACGTGCTCGACACGGTCCGCCGTCTCGGCTTCCTGCAGATCGACCCGATCGCAACCGTCGCGCCGCCGCAGTACCTCGTCCTCTGGAGCCGGCTAGGCCCCTACGAGCGTGGCGAGCTCGATCGACTCCTGAAGGAGAGGAAGCTCTTCGAGTGGAACGCGTTCATCTGGCCCATCGAGGATCTGCCGCTGCTTCGGGCGCAGATGCGCGAGCCCTGGAACGCGACGAAGCGCGATCAGTGGGCCAAGGAGTTCCTCGAGGAGGAGTCGGGCTTACAGAGGTACGTGCTCCGCGAGCTCGAGCGACGCGGGCCACTCCTTTCGCGGGAGCTGGAGCATCAGTCCGCCCGGGCCAAGGAGCGTTATGTCTGGTGGGGTACCCGAGCACACCTCATGTGGATGCTGGAGCTGCTGCACCTGCGCGGCCGGATCGCGATCGCCGGCCGGCAGTCCGGCCAGAGACTGTGGGATCTGGCCGACCGCTGGTACCCGGACACGGAGACCGTCCCGGTGGCCGAAGCACGGCGGCTCCGCGACGAGAAGCGTTTCCGCTCGCTCGGGGTGAGGCTCGAGCGTGGCCGGCTCGTCGCGCACCCGGAAGCCGTCGACGGGCGCGTTGGCAACCGCGTCACGTTCCTCTCTCCGTTCGACCGCCTCGTCCACGACCGCAACCGCGCCGAAGCACTTTGGGATTTCTTCTACCGACTCGAGATGTACGTCCCGAAGGCGAAGCGGGTGCACGGATACTACGTCCTCCCCATCCTGCGTGGTGACCGGCTGATCGGTCGCATCGAGCCGATTTTCGACCGCAAGACAGGAGTTCTGCGAGTGAACGGCATCTTCGCCGAGCCCGGCGCGCCGGCGAGCGCCGGGCCAGGTATCGCCGGGGCGGTGCGAAGGCTGTCGAAATGGCTCGGTGCCGACGAGATCGTGTACTCCCGCCGGGTGCCTGCGATGTGGCGAGGCTCGTGCAACTAAGCCTCGCAGACGCGCGCCGCATGGCGATCGCCGCCCAGCTGCTACCAGCTCCGAAGGGCACGTCGATCGTCGATGTCGCGAAGCACATCGGGTACCTGCAGCTCGACCCGACCCGGGCCGTCGAGCGCAACCACCTGCTCGTTCTCTGGAGCCGGCTCGGAGCGTTCGAGCTCGACGAGCTGCAGCGGCTGCGCGACGAGCGTGCGCTCTACGAGTACTCCGCCGCGCTCGTCCCGACGGACGAGTATCCGCTCCATCAGTTCACGATGCGTCGTTTCCCCGCCTTCGAGGGCTCGGGCGCCTGGAATGAGCAGATCAGAAAGTGGCTCGCCGACAACTCGGCCGCTAGGCGCCAGATCCTCGCCGAGTTGCGGCGCAACGGGCCACTCGGCTCGCGCGACCTCGGCGATCTCCCCGTGCGCTCGTGGGCGTCGACCGGCTGGACGAACGAACGCAACCTATCGAGGCTGCTCGAGTTGCTTTCCCTGCAGGGCAAGGTGCTCGTCTCGGGTCGCCAGGGCGGTCAACGGCTCTGGGATCTGCCCGCCCGGGTCGTGCCTGAGCACGTCAGGACGAGGAAGCCGCTAACGGTGCGAGAAGCCGTCCGCCTGACCGCCGACCGCTCACTGCGCGGGCTCGGGGTGGCGACACCGCAGGAGGTGCGCCTCGAGCCATTCGTGGGCGGCCCCTATCCCGGGATCCGCGAGGCCGCCGAGCAACTCGGCCGCGTCGCGGAGGTCGAGGGCCTCGGGCGACGGCTCGTCCACCCGGAGGCCGAGCCACGACGCTCGAGCTCGACGATCCTGCTCTCCCCCTTCGACCCGCTGATCCGGAACCGCGAACGAACAGAGGCGCTCTTCGGCTTCCGCTTCCGCCTCGAGATCTACGTGCCGAAGCACAAGCGTGAGTTCGGGTTCTTCGTGCTGCCGATCCTGCACAGGGATCGGCTGATCGGCCGCGTCGACTCGACCATGGACCGCAAGGCGAGCATCTATCGGGTCAACGCCGTGTTCGCCGAGGAGGGCGCGCCGGAAAGCGCCGGGCCGGCCATCGCGAAGGCCATCGGCAGGCTCGGCAAGTGGCTCGGCGCGAACGAGGTCTCGTACGCGCGCCGCGTGCCCGCCCTCTGGCGAGAGAGCCTCCGCAACTAGAATCGGCGACATGGATTTCGAGACCCGAGCGATTCACGAAGGACAGGAGCCGGATCCGGCAACCGGCTCGGTCACCGTCCCGATCTACCAGACCTCGACGTTCGCCCAGGACGCGGTCGGCCAGAACAAGGGCTACGACTACGCGCGCAGCGCGAATCCCACACGCACGGCCCTGCAGATCTGCCTGGCCTCGCTCGAGAGCGCCGAGCACGGCGTCGCGTTCGCTTCCGGGATGGCGGCGGTCACGACGGTCCTGCACCTCGTGCACCCGAGCGAGCGCATCGTCTCGGTGAACGACGTCTACGGCGGCGTCTACCGGCTGCTGTCGCAGGTCTACGAGCCGAAGGGCTACGACGTCACGTTCCTCTCGTCCGATCAGATCAACGACGGGCTCGCCGAGCACCTCGACGAGAAGACGCGGATCGTCTGGCTCGAGTCGCCGACGAACCCGCTCCTGAACGTGATCGACATCGAGGCCGCAGCCAGGGCCGCGCATGAGGTCGGCGCGATCGTGGTCGTCGACAACACGTTCGCATCGCCCTACTTGCAGCGACCGCTCGAGCTCGGCGCCGACATCGTCCTGCACTCGACGACGAAATACATCGGCGGCCACTCCGACCTGATCGGCGGCTTCGTGGCCACGAACGACCCGACGATCGCGGAGCGCCTGTACTTCCTGCAGAAGTCGCTGGGCGCCGTGCCGGGGCCGTTCGATTCGTGGCTCGCGCTCCGCGGTTTGAAGACCCTGGCCCTGCGTATGGAGCGGCACTCCGCGAACGCCCGGCGGGTTGCGGAGTACCTCGAATCGCATCAGTCCGTCGAGAAGGTGTTCTACCCGGGGCTGCCGGGCCATCCCGGCCACGAGATCGCGAAGCGCCAGATGAAGGACTTCGGCGGCATGATCTCGTTCCTCGCCGGCTCCGAGGAGGAAGCGATCGAGCTGGTCGCGCGGACCAAGATCTGGACGCTGGCCGAGTCCCTCGGCGGGGTCGAGAGCCTGATCGAGCACCCGGCGCAGATGACGCATGCGTCGACGGCCGAGTCGCCGTTCCCGATCCCGAAGAACCTCATCCGGCTCTCAGTCGGCATCGAGTCTGTCGACGATCTGATCGCGGATCTCGAAGCCGCGCTCGTTCGGTCCGCGGCTACCGCCGGCGCGTAGGAACCGTCGCGCTGACGAGGCCGCTCGACCTCCAGCACCAGGGCGCCGAGCGCGTCATCGGCGTCTACTTGCTGGAGACGAGCGACGGGCCCGCGCTCTTCGATTGCGGGCCGACCTCCTGCGTCCCGGCGCTGAAGGAACGTCTCGCAGAGCAGGGGCTGGCGCTGACCGAACTGCGCCACCTGCTCCTGTCGCACATTCATCTCGACCACGCGGGTGCCGCCGGGGTGCTCGTCCGTGAGCATCCCGATCTGCAGGTGCACGTGTCGGAGGTCGGCGCGCCGCATCTGATCGACCCGGCGCGGCTCGAACGGAGCGCGCGGCGCCTCTACGGGGACACGTTCGACACGCTCTGGGGCGAGCTCGCGCCCGTTCCGGAGCAGAATCTCAACGTCGTTGGCCAGCGTGTGCTCGGGCTGGACTGCTTTCCCACTCCCGGCCACGCGTCCCACCATGTCAGCTACATCGACGGCGCGGGCACTCTCTACGCGGGCGACGCAGCCGGTGTCCGGATCGTCCCCGGACGCTACGTCTTCCCCCCGACTCCGCCCCCCGACATCGACCTCGAGGCCTGGGAGCGAACGATCGACGAGATCGAGCGCCACGCGGCCGAGCGGCTGGCGCTGATCCACTTCGGGGTCGTGGAGAGCCCACGAGACCACCTGCGACGCCTGCGGCGGGAGCTGCGCGTCTGGGCACAGCGAGTCCGCCAGGGGATGAGTGAGGAAGAGTTCACGGAAGCCGCGCGCGCCGACATCCTCGAGGCTGACGGCGACGAGAGCGTCCCGTATTACGAGCGAGCCGCGCCGTTCTGGCAGTCCTACGCCGGCCTCAAGCGCTATTGGGACAAGCAGCTAGCGCCCGTGTCCGAACCAGCCCCTTGAGTCGCCCCTTATCAAGGGGGTCTGACCCCGAACCGGAGGCGGGTCGGCTTGGTTGAGCCCCGCGCCGCGTTCGGTCTGCCCCAGGCTAGGCCGCTTTGGCGATGGCCTCGCGGTAGGCGCGCACGTAGTCGTCGACCATGCGCTCCGGGGCGAAGCGCTCCTCGACGTACCGGCGGCACTCCATCGGGTCGAGCGCGTCTGCGGCTTCGAGCGCTGCCCCCATCTTCCGGTAGCTGTCGACGATGATGCCGCTCACCCCGTCCTCGATCACCTCGGGCACTGCGCCGTGCCGCGTCGCGATCACCGGCGTCCCGCACGCCATCGACTCGATCATCACGAGGCCGAACGGCTCCTCCCACTCGATCGGGAACAGCGTCGCCCGCGCGTCCTGCAGGAGCTCGACCTTCTCTCCGTGCGTCACCTCGCCCAGGTACTCCACGCCGTGGCCGAGGTGCGGCTCGACGAACTCCGCAAAGTACTGCCGCTCCTTCAGCTCGGCCCGCTTGCCGGCCATCCTCAGCGGGATGCCGAGCTCCATCGCGACCGCAATCGCACGGTGTGCGCCCTTGTCCGGGCTCATTCGCCCGATGAAGAGCAGGTACTCGCCGGGATGCGGCTTGCAGGGGTAGATGGAGAGGTCGATTGCGTTCGGGATCGTCGCCGCCCACGGCAGATCGGGCATCGGCCGCCGCTGGTTCTCCGAGATCGAGATCAGCCCCACCTCGGGCGCCACCCTCGCGATCCGGCCGTACACCTCCTGCGGCTCGAAGACGTCGAGCGGACCGTGGACGGTATGGAGAACGGGAGTGTCGACGAGGCCGCCGAGGGCAGCGCCCAGCATGCCGGTGTGGTCGTTGATCACGTCGAAGTCGTCGGCCCGGTCGTAGCAGGCGAGCACGTGCCGCAGATCCGGCATCGCCCGCCCGATGAGCTCGCTCGGCGCCGTCGGATAAACGGAGGAGAGCTTCCCCTTGGTCAGCGAGTCACCCGAGGCGAAGAGCGTGACGTCGTGCCCGGCCTCCGCCAGCCCGTCGGCGAGCAGCGAGACGACGAGCTCGATGCCGCCGTAACCCGTCGGCGGGACCGCGAACCAGACCGGCGAGAGAACCGCAACGCGCAGCGGATCAGCCACGTTCCTCCACCTTTACGCGAGCGTCGTCGATACGCACGTCCCAGACCCGATCGAAGGCTCTGATCCCGGAGAGCCTGAGCGTACCCGCCCACGACGGAAGCTCGAGCGGGAAGACCGACCGCAGCTGGTGCTGGCGGCGATCCGGCTGGAGGCCGAGCAGGTGCTGGAGCAGGAGCACGGGTGTGCCGGCCGCCCACGCCTGCGGCCGGGCCGCCGTCGGATAGGCAATCGGAAACGGCGTCTCCGCCCGTGGGAGCCCTGCGAAGACTTCCGGGAGCTGGTGGTCGAAGTGCCCGGACGCGTTCAGCATGCGCCTGCAGATCCTGTGCGCCTCCTGCCAGCGCGCATAGCGCGCGAGGCCCCAGGCGATCAACGAGTTGTCATGGGGCCAGACGGTGCCGTTGTGGTACGAGAGCGGGTTGTAACCGCCGTCCGCCACGGACATGGTGCGCACTCCCCAGCCCGACCACAGGTCCGGCCCCATGAGCGCATCGACGACCTGGTCGACCCGGTCGGGCTTGACGATTCCGGTCCACAGCAGGTGCCCGATGTTCGAGCAGAGCGAGTCAATCTGGCGCTTCTCGCCGTCGAGCCCGAGCACGAAGTAGCCACCGCGGGCCTCGTTCCAGAAGGCCTCGTTGAACCTGGCGCGCAGCTCCTCGGCCTCGCGGTCGAGGCGCTCGGAAAGCTCACGGTCGCGCCAGACCTCGCGCGCGAGCTCGGCCATGCGGCGCTTCGCGTCGTAGACGTAGCCCTGCGCCTCGACGGGCGCGATCGGGGACTCCGCGAGCCGGCCGTCGGCGAAGCGCTGCGAGTCCCAAGAGTCCTTCCACGACTGGTTGTCGAGCCCGGTCTCGCTGCGCTTCCGGTATTCGATGAACCCGTCACCGTCGACGTCGCCGTACTCGTCGATCCAGGCGAGAGCGCGCATCGCCGGCTCCCGGAAGTGCCGGACGAGCGCCGCGTCATCCGTCCAGCGCCACACCTCGGAGAGCAGGATCAGGTAGAGCGGTGTCGCGTCGATCGTCCCGTAGTAGGTCTCGAACCAGTGCTTCGCAGCCTTGCCGCGGCGCACTTCGTGCACGATCTTACCCGGCTCGGCGTCGATGGCGGGGTTGTCCTCGGTGGCCTGCAGCTCGGCCAGGACCTCGAGTGCGCTCCGCGCGAGCTCGGGGCCGAACATCAGCGTCTGCAGGCACGTAATGATCGTGTCGCGACCGAAGACGGTCATGAACCAGGGCATTCCCGCCGCGGGCAGGTTGCCGAGCCCCTGGCCGCCGTGGATGCGCAGCGACGCGAGGTCGGCCACCGAGCGAGTGAACGAGTCCGAAAGGTCGTTCCACGTGGCGCGGAGCTGGGGCACCCGGAGCTGCCAGGCGGAGAGCGACGCCTCGACGCGCTCCCGCTCCTCGCCGAACCGCCGCTTGGCGACGCGAGGCATGACCACTTCCCCGTCGAGACTGGGGACGATCTCGACGTTCAGATCCCAGGCAGCTCGAGGTTCGAGCTCGATCCAGTAGCGGACCTTTCCCGGCTCCTCGGCATGGCCCGCCTGCGAGAGGATCACCTGGGTTTTCGCGTCTCCGGCGTCGTCCTCGATCACGAACTGGTTCTCGAGCGGCTCGAAGCGGACTTCGGCGGGAGGCGGCAGTTGCGCGCGGGACGGGTCGCCGAGGGCGAAGTCGTGGTTCTTGACCGTGAAGATGTCTGCGAAGTCGTTGGCGAACTCGAGCGCCAGCTCGAACCCGATGGGCTGCATGGAGTGGTTGTGCAGGATCAGCCGGTCCTGCATGCCTTCCCCCACGAACCGATGCCGTGCAATCGAGATCGAGTCCTGCTCCAGCTCCCCGGCCGGCGGATTCCGCAGAAAGAAAGCCGCCGAGTAGTACTCGACCTTCCCGGCCGAGAGGAGCAGCGGGCGCTCTCCGTTCACTGTCATGGCGAGCAGCGAGAGGAAGCGCGTGTCGTGGGCAAAGAGCCCGCTCGTCGGCCAGCTGAAGTCGCCGTTCGCATCACAGATGCAGAAGTTCGAGCCCTCGAGGATCGTGATCGCCATCAGGCTTCTTCGCGAACGATGCGGGTCGGGCTCGACTGATTGAGCGCCTTGATGACGATCTCGTCCACGTTCACGTGCGGCGGACGCGTGAGCGCAAAGACCACGCACTCGGCGATGTCATCCGGGGTCAGCGGCTCGACTCCTTCGTAGGGCTTCTTCGCCTCCTCGCGGTCGCCGCGAAAGCGAACGATTGAGAACTCGGACTCGACGAGCCCTGGATCGACGAGCGTCAGCCGGATCGGCCGGCCGAGCAGGTCCTCCCGGAGGGCGTACGTGAAACCGCGCACCGCGAACTTGGACGCGACGTAGACGGCCGCGTTCTCATAGGCCTGGCGGCCGGCGATCGAGCCCACGTTGACGATGTGCCCGCCGTCGCGGAACTGGTGCAGACAGAGGCGGGTCATACGCATCAGTCCAAGGACATTCGTCTCAACGACCGTGGCCTCGTCTTCTTCGCTCGACTCCTCGAAAGGATCCCGGCCGAGCCCTAGGCCCGCGTTGTTGACCAAGATGTCGAGGCCACCGAGTTCTGTCAGCGCGCGTGAGACGAACTGCATGGACGACGTCTCGCTACGCACGTCGAGCTCGAGTGCGACATCGGCATCCAGCCGCTCGGTGCGCCTGGCACCGGCGGCGACCTTGGCGCCCGCGCCTCTCAGCGCGCGCGCAATCGCCGCGCCGATCCCGCTCGAGGCGCCGGTGACGATTGCGCTCTTGCCGTCGAGCGAAGCCAACGCGCGGAGATTAACCGCGCGTCGGCCTCAGCCCGAGACTTATCTAGTTCTGATTCGGATATGGATCCTGCGAGCTGTCCCCGCCGGTCAAGGGCTCCCAGTTCTGAGGCCCCTCGCACTTCGGGCATGGCGGCAGCGACTGCACGGACTGAACGGTCAACTCGTAGCCGCAGTTGGTGCACTTGTACGTCCCCGTGGAAACGTCACTTCCGACTGGTGCTGGGTTCGCCATTCGATCTCTCCTTTTCGTGAATTGCCTGGGTCCGTACCGTCTCCGGTTCGGTTCTAAACGCAACGGGGTAGGTATCTGTGCGTGAGGTGGCGGAGAGGCACCGGCAGTGGTCAAGTCGAGGATCGGCGCGGCGCATCGCCCGCTGCACTGGGCGGCGGAGCGGGCGGTATCGGGCTTGTCGTGCTGCTCCTCTTCTATCTCCTTGGTGGCGGCGGTGACGGCGGCGGCGGCGGGGGCCGCTCGAAAACCTGCCCGAGCTCCCGGCGGCCCAGGGCCAGCCGGGCCCCGACCCGGACGCCCAGCTCAAGGATTTCGTCTCGTTCGTGGTCCAGGACGTGCAGAGCTCCTGGACGACTGCCTTCGCCAACTCGAACACGCAGTATCAGCCGACGAGGCTCGTCCTCTTCGAAGGCGCCACGCGCACCGGTTGCGGGGTCGGCTCCACGCAGACGGGGCCGTTCTACTGCCCGCTCGATCGCAAGGTGTATCTCGACCTCAGTTTCTTTCGCGAGCTCCGCTCGCGGTTCGGTGCGCCCGGCGACTTCGCACAGGCCTACGTGATCGCGCACGAGTTCGGGCACCACGTGCAAAACCTGCTCGGCGTCATGGACGACGTGCAGCGCAAGCAGTCCTCGGGCTCGGAAGACGCAAACGAGCTCTCGATCAAGCTCGAGCTGCAAGCCGACTGCCTCGCGGGCGTCTGGGCTCACTCGGCCTACGAGAAGGAGCTGCTCGAAAGCGGCGACCTGGAGGAGGGCCTGGCCGCCGCGGCGGCGGTCGGCGACGACCGCATCCAGGAGCAAGCCACGGGTCGAGTCAACCGAGAGAGCTGGACGCACGGGTCGTCGGAGCAACGGACGACCTGGTTCAAGAAGGGCTTCGACAGCGGCGATCCGAGCGCCTGCGACACGTTTTCGGGCGAGGTCTAGCCCGGGACGATGCGCCGGGCGCCGACTAGTCGGCTCCCGTAGTTCGAGCTGCGGAGCGTGACCGTCTCCACCAGCCGGCCGGAGGACGGCGCGTGCACCATGCGCCCGTGCCCGATGTACATGCCGACATGGCCGAGCCCGTAGAAGAAGAGCAGGTCACCCGCCTTCAACCGGGAGGGCCTAATGCGCCGTCCCAGGTCGTAGAGCGCGTACGAGCTGTGCGGGAGCTCGACACCGAGCTTCCCGTAGGCCCAGTAGACGAGCCCTGAGCAGTCGAACCCGCTCGTGGGAGACGCGCCTCCCCAGCGATACGGCACGCCCACGGCCTTGAGTGCGATCTTGGCAGCACGTGTGCCGAGTGTCGGCTTCCGAATCATCACCCGTTTCGGTGAGTGGCGCGACGGCGTCGGCCGATCGCCGGTGCTCACCAGTCCGCTAGACCCGGCCCGGGCATTCGTCACCCGCGAGACGGCGACCGCCGAGAAGGCGGCGCAGGCGAAGACCAGCGCGGCAAATGCGCACGCCAGCAGTTGGCTGCGGGGGCGGGAAGGCATAGGAGAGAACGGTCAGCGGGCTGCGGAACGCGGAAACGGCGCAACCCTGGCCTGTTCGTAAGTGTCGGATGCTAGCCGGAAACCTTGAGCTGTCGACCCCCCAGAGAGGGTCGATCCTTGTGCTGATCGGCGCTAGCGGTCGGACGACTTACCGTGTGATCGTCACCGGCGTACCGGGGCCGATACGCGATACCAGCCACCGCATCGCAGCGTTGTCCAGGCGCACGCAGCCGTGGGAGACCGCCGAACCAAGCGTGCCACCGACGTTGCTCAGGCCATGGAGTGCAATTTGGCCCGGGCCACCCGAGAACTCCTGCAGCACGTTCGAGCGGGCGCTCAAGGCGAGCGCGAATGGCGCCCCTGGCGCGCCGCGCGGCATCTGGATCGATTCCTCGACGAAGAACGGGCCCGCTGGAGTCGGCGTCGAAACGTGACCCACGATGGCGCTGAAGACCCGAGCCCGGCGGCCGCTCTTGTAGACGGCCACTCGTCGCGAGGACGTGTAGACGACGAGGTGCCAGTTCGTCCGCCAGGCAACCGTCCCGCGTCGGGTGATCCAACCCGTTCTTCCGTTCGGGCGCCCGGGGAGCCTGACGCGTAGCCACCGAAGCCCGTCCCGGCTGGTCCCATGCCCGAGCACGGGCAGCACGGTTCGTTCCTCGGTGATTGGCCGTCGGGACGAAACCAGCGCGATTCGCGTCGAGCCCTTGGAGGGCTTCGAGAACACCTTGTGCGAAAAGCGCAGAGCCGCCAACTCCTGGCTCGGCTTCACGACGGTGGGCCGCAGGGCCGTCGCCGGCGCCGCTGCAGTCCACGTCGCGGCGAGGATCACGATTGCCGCCAGGGAGGTGATGCTCACGGGGAGAGGAAACGAGCGGACGGGGTCACCGTCCACTCGTGGCCGCTCTTTCCAACCGGCGATGCTCAACCGGTTAGACCAAAGTTGTTCACGGGCGGCCTCGGCCTCGGCCTCGGCGGCGTCGGCGGTACCACCGGCGTCACACGAGGCGGCAGCGGCCTTCCGTCAGGGGCAACGATCGTCTGCTGCCAGTCGGAGCGTTGCTGGGAGCCCTCGGTCCCACCGGGTCCACTACCACCACCACCACCACCGCCACCGGGCGGCGGCGGAGGCGTCGGCGACGGCGTCGCGCAGGTCGGCTTGATGATCGTGTCGTGAATGAAGGTCACGTCCGCGTTGCGAGCCAGGACCCGGCCTTCGACGGTGATGTTCTCGGTCAGCGTGATCTGCGTCAGCGCGAGGATCGTCCCGATGAACGTGAAGTTCGTGTTCCTCAGGAACGCCGAGTTGACCTTCCAGAAGACGTTGCACGGCTGAGCGCCGTTCGTGTACACGATCGACGACGTCGACTCGACGATCAGGTTTCCGCTGCTTGCAGCCTGGAAGATGAAGACCGAGCTCGAGTCGCCGTTCCCGTCGAGTGTCAGCGGGATCGGGTCGTCGATCAGGATGCCGCCGGTGGAGTTGTAGACGCCCGGAAGGAGCGTGTCTCCGCCGAGATTTTGGCCGGTGATCGACTGGGTCGGTGCCTGCGCCTCCGCGAAGTTGTAGGCGGTGAGGAGGCTGGCCTGAGCATTCGCCAGCTGAAAGGTGCCGGGGCCGTATGCGCCGTACCCGGGATGGGTCACGCCGGCGTCGATCGAGGTCGACGAACCGATGTCGCCGTGGACCACAGTGGGGGCGCCGGCATTGGTCATGGCGGTGAACGAAAGGGCGCCGAAGGAATCGGCGTTTCCGAGGATGACGGTCGGCTGCGCAGATAGAGCGCTGCCGGCAAACGACAGCATCGCGAGGATCGCGACCACGAACATCCCAATGGCCGGCGGCGCGGCGGAGCGCGAGCGTGTCGCTCGCTTGTGCTTGAACAGCTTCATGTAAAGCCTTCCTTAGCGTGCGGTCAGCGCCGACGGGACCTGCGGTCGACGAGCTTTCTCCGACCTGCGGTGCGGTGCTAAGGGCGGATCTCTCGCGAGGTTTCGCGATGGCACGAGGTCGTTGCGGGACTCCGGCCTACCTATGGGTTCGGCAGGCCGTTCGCGATCGGAGTCCCTCGATCGAGGGAGACGCCCTACTACAAAACGTCCAACCTGAGCCGTTTTGAATAGATTTGCGCACTTTTGAGAGAGCACGCAAACATGGGCCGGACAGGGATCGAACCTGTGACCTTGGGATTAAAAGTCCCCTGCTCTACCAACTGAGCTACCGGCCCGCGTTTCGAGTGTATCGCCGCCCTCCGCGGATACACTGGACGCGCCAGGGCCCCCATCGACTAGCGGTCCAGGTCACGGCCCTTTCAAGGCCGCAGCGCGGGTTCGAATCCCGCTGGGGGCATGGGCGGTTAGCTCAGTTGGGAGAGCACCTGCCTTACAAGCAGGGGGTCGGCGGTTCGAGCCCGTCACCGCCCATAAGAGAAATGAGTGCTGACGTTCGGGCCGCGGCCGGTGAACCGCGCCGCGCGATCGCCCTGTCCACCCAAAAAACCGAAGAGGGTTCCTGGGAGTACGTATATATACGGTCCAAAATCCCTCCCTAAGAGATAGAGGATCTAGAGAGCCCCGCTTCGGTGGGGCTCTCCGCGTTTCGGGGGCGTCCCCCTCTAGGTGCAGCACAGCGCCGCCGCGGTCGTCCCGCTTCTCGATCACGCGCAGGGTCCGGCCCCGGCCCAAAGGGAATGGCGAGCCCTGTCGCCAGCTGCCGCGCCGGCACGTTCTTCAACCTGCAACCCTGCTCCAGCGGAATTTCCCGTACTCAAGGCGGAGTAGTAACGTGGCGACATGACCAACGCGGGGCTGACACGCGCAACTGGAGCGTTGGTTCTCGCGCTGAGCGTTGCGCTTCTTGCGGCGCCCGCGGCGGGCACGCAACAACACCGTCGCGGTGGCGAGCTGGTCTTTCGAGGGACGATCGTGTTCACGGTCCTGCCCGGCCCCAAGTTTTCGATCACTCGCCCATGTTGCAAGCGCGGAGAGCCGATCTACGCCGGAAAGTACACCCTTGTTTTCGTCGACCGGACTCGCCGGCACGGAATGCTGGTGTCGACCATTGCGACGGGCACCACCGCCCGTTTCGTCGGGCGCTCCGTCGCAAGGAATCAAGAGCTGAAGCCGCGCCTCCACAAATGGGTCTGCTTCCCGCATCGGGGCCCGGGTCGACCCGAGCAGGGCACCTTTCGAGTGGTTCCCGATCCCAGCCCGCCGCCTGAGCCCCCGCCCCCGCCTGAAGCCCCCGTGTCCTAGCGTCGAAGTCCGACGTATGCCACCTGATCCCTAGGGGGATTGGGGGTTCTAGGCCGCGTCCAACAGGCCGCGCAACCGGGGCGGCTCACCTTACAAGCAGGGGTCGGCGGTCCAAGCCCGTCACCGCTTAAGAGAAACCCCCGGTACACCGGGGGCCTTCGCCTTCAGCTTATGAGCTGCTGCATTCGTTGGCGGGGGCTGCCGGATCGCCATCGGACGAGTCCAGGCGGATCTGCACCTCCGGACCGAGGAATGCATCGTGGTGCTGTGACGCCAGCCGGATGCGCATGAGGAGTGGCAGCTCGCCGTTACACGGCGGCAGCACGACGGATGCAGAACGGCCCGGTGCGGGCGGAGAGCCGATCGCGTAATACCAGTCCGGGAAGAAGCTCCACGGTTTTGACAGCACCCGGCCGGCCGCGTCGACCACGACGATTCCGTACGAGCCGATCTCGTGCAGGGTATTGCCGTTGTTGGTCAGCGTGAGCTGCACGCCGCTGCCCTCAAAGGGGTTCTGCCGCGGCTCCCCGGTGAGCGTCCCCGCGACGAACGGGCCTCTCGCAGCCTTGGCGGGATTGGTGGGCGTCGTGCAATAGCCCTGCCATGCGACTGAACGCGGCCTGAAGCGCGAAAGTCGGGCGAGGGCTTTGACATCAGCCGCGCGCGGACCACAGTGCTGCCGTCCGTCCCACCGCGTTTCGACGATGCTGCAAGGACGGCTCCTGGGAAAGTCGATCGACGAATACATGATCGCGCAACGGTTGGGCGAATGGCCAAGTCCCAGCGCGTGGCCGATCTCGTGCGCGACGATCCTCACCTGCCCGTTGTGGAACCCCTTCGGCGATTTCAAGCGCGCTGCGCTCAGCTGCACGAAGCCAATGCCGCCCCACCCGGCAATTGAGCTCCTGGGCGAGCCGATGTAGGCCTTCTGCGTGACAGTGATGTCGGCTTGCCTACCCGGTGCCGCCGGCACGAACCGGAACGGAGTTCCTGCACGGTTCCAACTTGCGAATGCCTCGTTGACCTGCCAGACGTACGTCGACTTATTTCGATATGTGATCTTGAGGTGTCCGTACGGTGAAGTGGCGGCGCTCGTGGTCGGAGCCAGCAGAACTCCCGACACCAGCGCGCAAATGGCCACGATCAGGGCACGACGCGGGCGTAGGGGCTGGGCTTGGGGAATCAGTCGCATCTCGTAAGGGTCGGCGCCGCGACGAGACCCCATGCAGGTCTCATGGACGCGCCAACCTAACTCTATTTGAAAGTGCAAGACATGCAACAGGCCCAAACCGGGGCGACTCGCCTTACAAGAAGGGGGTCGGTGGTTCGAGCCCGCCACCGCCCATTCGATTTCCCAGACCCTTCGCTAGGCTGAGACGGATGAGCGACAGGCGCCTCGGCACACTTGCATCGCTGCTTGGGCTCACGCTCCTCGTGTACGCGATGATCGGCTTCCGGATCGTCTACAGCGGCAACCTCAACTACGGCGCGCTCATCTGGAACCTGTTCCTCGCCTGGATCCCCTTCGCGCTCGCGCTGTTCGTGTACGACGGCTTCCGGCGCGGTGCGGCCCGCTTTCCGCTGATCGCCGGCGCGGCGCTCTGGCTCATTTTCTTTCCGAACGCGCCCTACATCGTCACCGATATCAAGCACCTCCGCACCTGGGCCGGGATGCCGATCTGGTACGACGCGATCCTGGTTGGCGCCGCTGCCTGGGCGGGCCTGGCCCTGGGGTTCGCTTCGCTCTACCTGATGCAGGCGGTCGTCCGCCGGCTGGCGGGCGCTGTAAATGCGTGGCTCTTCGCTCTCGTTGTGTTGAGCCTGAGCTCCTTCGGCGTCTACCTCGGCCGCTACCTGCGCTGGAACTCCTGGGATCTGATTGTGCGCCCTGAGCGGGTGCTCGGCGACGTGTGGACGGGGATCGCGAACCCGCTCGCCTATCCGCACGCAGTAGCGGTGACCGTTGTCTTCACGGTCTTCCTGGCTGCGACGTACCTGGCGTTTTACTCGGTTGCCCGCTCGGGCCTGCTGGAGCCGACAGAGCACTGAACGACGCGCTGCTCCTCGTCGACGTCTTGAACGACTTTCGCCACGAGGACGGCGAGCAGCTACTGGCCTCGTTTCGCGAACGGCACGGCGCGCTGATCACCGCCCTCGAGGCCGCGCGCGCTGCCGGCATCCCGGTGATCTACGCCAACGACAACCAAGGTGTCTGGGACGGAGACGGCCCCGGCCAGGTCCGGAAGGCCGTCGAGGGACCCGGCGGAGAGCTCGTCGCAGCGATCGCGCCGCAGGAACGAGACCGGTTCGTGGTCAAGCCCCGCTACTCGGCGTTCGACCACACCCCGCTGGACATCATCTTGCGCGACCTCGAGGTCGAACGGATCCTGCTCGCCGGGGCGGCGACCGAGGCCTGCGTCGTGCAGACCGCGGTCGACGCGCGCGAGCTGGGCTTCAAGGTCACGGTGCTCGCCGATGCTTGCGCCACGATCGACGAGCGCCTGGAGCGAATCGCCTTCGAGTACCTGGAGGAAGTAGTCGGCGCGCGGCTCGAGCGCGCTCAGTCGACCTCTCGGTCCCAGTAGTCGACCTTGCTCTCGCGACGGACCCTGATTGCATCCTCGTCTCCGCCCGGCCCCGGCCAGGCGGCGATCTTGTCGCTGTCGGGGTAGACGGCCATGCTCGGATCGACCTTCGTCGAGATCATGATCAGCCGCACCTTCTCTGAACCCTTGTTCGTCAGCTTGTGCGCACCGTCCGGGCCGTTCGGGAAGCACACAACAGCGCCCGGGCCGAGCTCCGTCTCGCCGCCCGGATGCCGCACGGTCACCTTCCCCGAGAGCACGAGCAGCCACTCCTCGTTTCCGTACTCGTAGTGGTACGGACAGTTGCTGTTGCCCTGTTCGAGCTCGTAGATGCTCGCGCCGAGGCGCTCTGACCCGAGCAGGGGGCCGAGGCGAACGTAACCCGCCTCGTAGCCTTTTGGGTCGTCGTCGTCGCGGGTCAGCTCGACGTCGTAAATGTTCACGGGATCCATCCGGACGATTATCGTCGCTAGGCGATGGCGAGGCGGGCCCGACTGGTCGGTGTGAACCACATAGCGGTGGAGGCCGAGGACATCGACGAGGCGCTCGACTTCTACGGACGGATCTTCGACTTCACGCTGCGCGGCCGCGGACGGGGCATGGCCTTCATCGACATGGGCGACCAGTTCATCGCGCTGTCGGCCGGCCGCACCCAGGAGCCCGACTCGCACAGACACATCGGCCTCGTCGTCGACGATCTCGAAGTTGCCCGGCGCTCGCTGGAAGAGGCGGGCGCGCGCATCCTGGCCGGCCGCGGCCTGGACTTCCTCAATCCGTGGGGCAACCATTTCCAGGTCGTCGAGTACCGGCAGATCCAGTTCACGAAAGCGCCGGAGATCTCGCGCGGGATGGGGCTCGAGCTCGACAAGTCGCCCGAGGCGATCGCAGAGCTGCGCGACAAAGGCCTCGGCTAGACCGAGGCGACGCCGGAACGGAGGCCCGCGAGCCGGTTTGCGATCACGGCGTCGGCGGCCTCGACGCTCTCGGCGTGGCCCGTGACGGCGCCGAGGAACTCGTCGCGCTCCAGCGCGTACAGCTCGACGTCGCCCCTGGCTGTGACCGTGGCCGTGCGCGGCACGTCGCGCAGGAGGGCGATCTCACCGAAGTAGTCGCCCTCCCCGAGTGTCGCCACAGGCTGGCCCTCGGACGTGACGTCGACCGTACCGTTGGCGATCACGTAGAAGCGGTCGCCGCTGTCTCCCTGGCGGATGATCTCGTCTCCGTCCGTCGCCGTGACCGCAATCAGGGCCGAGGCGAGCTGGTCGAGCGTGGCCGGCGGTAGCGGCCGGAAGAGGGCGAGGCTGCGGAGGAGGGCGAGCTCGGCCGGTGCGAGGGTCTCTGCGTCCACCGCCTGCAATCGTCCCCAGAAGACGATCGCGAGGACCGGCAGCAGCGATCCCGAGGCGATCAGCGCGCCGCGAACGTCGAAAAGCTCGATCAGGAGCGGGGCGATGATCGCCCCGAGGCCGAGCGTGCCGACGAAGACGCTCTGCACGACACCGAACACCCGCGTCATCACGTCGTCGGGGACGGCACGCTGCAGCAGCGTCAGGCCCGCGACGTCGACGAGCGTGACCCCGATGCCCACGATGCCGAGCAACACCAGGGCCAGCGGAGTGTTCGGAAAGATCCCGATCAGCGCGATCGGCACTCCCCAGAGCACGAGGCCGACCGCGAAGTCCGACGCGAGCTTGTCCCGGCTCAGAAGCGCGAGGGCGGCGAAGCCGCCGAGGAGGCCGCCGACGCCGACAGCCGAGTTCAGGAACCCGATTCCGGCTTCGCCCATGTCGAGGAGCTCGAGCGCCATGACGACGATCAGGACGTTCAGCGCGCCGGCGACGAGCGTCTGCGCCCCGTAGAGCCCGACGATCAGACGCAGCCGCGAGTCGCGCGCGATCGTCGAGAACCCCGCGAAGCTCTCCCGGAGAAGCCCGCTCTTCATCGGTGCCCGGGCGGCCTCGCGCTCCGGCCTCACGCCCGCCAGCAGCAGCGCAGAGAGCAGGAACGCGACCGCGGACGCCGCGAAGACCGCGTCGGTCCCGGTCAGAGCGAGCATGATCCCGCCGATCGCCGGCCCCATGAAGATGCCGACGCTCTCGATCGTCGTCAGCACGAGGTTGGCGGCGGTCAGTTCCTCCGGAGAGCGCGCCAGAGAGGGCAGCAGCGCAGCCTGGGTCGGACGGAAGAGCGACTGCATGAGGCCGACGAGCCCGGTCAGGACGTAGATCACGGCGACATGGACGTCGAGTAGCGCGACCGCGGCCGCCCCGAGGATCAACGCCGTGCGCGCGACGTTGACGAGGAAGAGCACGCGATGTCGCGGATAGCGGTCGCCGAGCACGGCGGCAAACGGCGCAGCGACCACCGAGGGCAGTACGCGGATGAGGCCGACCAGGCCGACCGCTGCCACCCCGCCCTCCTCGTAGGCGAACAGCGAGAGGGCGACGATGAAGACCCAGTACGCGGTGGTCGTGAGCGCCCAGCTCAGCTCCACGAGCCGCAGCGCAGGGTTCGAGAAGACGGCGGAGAACGCCTCCTTCGACTCCCTTAGCCGCTCCCGCACGAGAGCAGGATTGCAGCCGCTATTGAGTTTTCAAAGCGAACGAGGGAAGATTTCAGCCCCGACCACCGTCTGGTGGGGCGTAACGTTCCGCCCGAGGGTGGCGGACTGAAAAGGAGGACTCACGTGGCAAGGTCAGACGAGCACGAGGGCAGGACAGACGAGCGCGAGGGCGTCAGCGAAGGCGTCAGCGAAGACGTCGAGGCACACGGCATGACAGACAGGCCGAGCACCGACAGCCCATCGACAGACCGGACAGACGAGGGCGACGACGTCGAGGCCCACGGCATGACAGACAGGCCGAGCACCGACAGCCCAAGCGCTGACTACCTGGGCGACAGCCCCAGCACAGACTGATCGCGGCGAAAAAGCTTCGTAACGAGGGCGGCTAGTAGCCGCCCTCGTCGTTTCTGAGCACTTCCTCGAGCGCAGCGATCGCCTTCAAGCCGGCTGCGCGACGCTCGTCCTCGAGCGACTCGACCGTGCTCGCGAGCCGGGCGACGATGCCGGCGCCCTCCGCGCCCGAGTCGAGAACCGCCTCGGCCTTCCGCGCACGCCGCAGCAGGTCGAGCGCAATCGCCGCCTGGTTCGCGAACAGCCCGAGCAGGTCCATCTCGACCAGTGAGAACTGCGTGCGCTGGGGCCGATCGAGCACCTCCAGCACTCCGAGCGCCTGCTCCTCGTGGAGGAGCGGGACCGCCATCAAGCCCTGCGGCACGTAGCCGGTGCTCTCGGCCACCTCCTTGGCGAAACGGGGATCCTCGGTCACGTTCTCGATCACGAGCGGCTGCCGGGTGACGAGCACCCACCCGGCAACACCCTGGCTCGACGGGAAGCGCTGGCCCACGAGCGTCTCCGCGCCCTCGCCGGCGACAGCCTCGAAGACGAGCTCGTCCGTCTCCTCGTCGAGCAGGAAGACGGACGACGCCTTCGCACCGAAGATCGCGCGCGCGACCTCGACCGTGGACTGCAGGAGCGAGCGGTATCCCGCTTCGGAGCCGGCGACACCCGCGGCGACAGCAGCCCTCAGCTCTTCGCTCACGCGCCACCTGCCACATTCGTGGAGGTCAGGTGTAGGACGCTCTTCAACTGGAAGGGCGTCAGCTCGGGGTGCTTGCTGAGAATGAGCGCGCAGACGCCGGACATGTGCGGTGTCGCGAAGCTGTTGCCCGTGCAGCGGATCTTGCTGCCACCGACCCAGGCAACCTCGACGTCGACCCCGCGCGCGAAGAACTCGACCGGCGGATCAGGGTTGTAGAAGAACGTGAACGGATCGCTTTCCTCGTGGCTGGCGACGGAGATCACTGAGGAGAACTTCCACGGGTAGCTCTCGACGGGCATGTTGTGCGCAGAGGCGACCAGCACCGTGCGCCGGAAGTAGGCCCTATCCGTGAGCTCGTGCAAGATGCCGGCGAACTGGCGCTTCGTCGTCGAGAGGCTCATGTTGATGACGTCGAAGCCCTGCTCGACCGCCCATTTGAGTCCGCCCAGGAGGATGTCGCCTGATCCGGTGAACCCTGCACCGAGCACGCGAACGCTGACGATGTCGCACTCGGGGGCGAGCGAGCGCACGACACCCGCGCAGGCCGTGCCGTGCCCGCAGAGATCACCCTCCGTGTCCTCCTCGACGACAGCTTCCCCGCTCGCGTCCAGTGAGACCGCCACGGCTCTGCTCACCTCGCCGACGAGCTCGTGGCCGGCATCGACACCACTGTCGAGAATGCAGACGCTCACGCCCTTGCCAGTCGAGTCTCCCCATGCCCACTCACGGGTGACCTGGACCGGCCACTCGACGGGCAGGACGATCCTGTCGGCCGCCTTTCCGGCCGGAAGACTCCAGGCTGGCCGAAGGTCCTGGGACATCGACCTGACTCTACTCCGCAGCCGCCAGAGCGCGTTGAGTCGCTTCGGAGGCGCGTTTGACGAGGGCCCCGGCCTGCCGGACACGGTCGTCGTCTTCGCTCGCAGCGAGATTGACGGCGACGAGCTTGGCTGCCGCACGAGTTCCGCCTTCGGCAAGCACTGCCGCCACGGCGGCGTCCGCGCGCACCTCGGGGTTGCCGTTCTCCACCAGCAGCGCTGCGAGCGTGGCCAGGTCGCAACCCGCTTCGGCGATCTGCAACGGGATATCGGCCGCGAGCTCGAGCGCCTCGCGGAGCTTGATGTCTCGGTAGCGCGGCTCCACGTCGCCCTTCCCCCGCAGGGCGGTCAGCGCGTCCATGTACGCGTCTGCATCGGCCTGCGCGAGCGGCGAGACCCGGGCCCGCAAGGTCTCTGCCTGCCCGATCACTCCGCCGGCTTCGTCCCAGTCGCCCTTCGACGCGCGGGCGACCATCCCGACGAGGCCGGCCGACATCGCGACGACGACCGCAGCCGCCGATCCGCCACCGGGGGCCGGGCCCTCACCCGCGAGCGTGTCGAGGAAGTCGCGAAGCGAAGCGTCCAGCAGGTCGGTCAATGGACCGAGTCTAGGCTAGGACGGGAAGCGTTCGCGCAGTGCCTCGACGAGCAGGGGATCGGGCTCGTAGCCCTCGGCCTCGAGCGCCGATTCCAGGTCGGCGATCAGCGCGTCGCGAAAGGCGCGGTCGGCGCGGGCACGCTCCACGATCTCGTCGAGACCGCGTCGCGCGAGCGGGATCTCCTGCGCGGCGCGGACCCATGCCTGTGGCGGCGCGGGCAGCGTGCGAAGGAGCTCTGCCAGGGTTTCCTCGTTGAAGTTGTTCATAAAGCGTCAACCACCAGACGGCGCAGAGGCCGAATCTCTTCCCTCGAGCTCTGTCCTGAGTTTCACCAAACAGCGGGAAATCCGGCTGGCAATCGTGCCGGAGGGCAAATCGAGGGCTTCTCCGATCAATCGATAGCTCTCGTCCCGCGCAAAAAAGCGATCGAGGATCTCCTGACAATTGTCCGGAAGCGTGGCGAGCGCGTCGTGGACCGAGAGTGCCTCGTCGAGCTTGGTGATCGTGTCGTCGACGCCGGCCGGCTCCTCGATCGCCTCCTCGCCCGGCCCTTCGCGCGCCCCGGCGCGCAGCGTGTCGATACAGAGGCGCCTCGTCAGCTGGGCGAGCCACGGGCGGATCGCATCGTCGTCGCGCAGCTTGTGGAGTTGCTCGTACGCGCGCGTGAACACCTCTTGGAAGACGTCCTCCGCGTCGTGCTCGGGCAGGCGGAACGCCTGGACGATGATCGCGTAGACGTAGCGCGAGAAACGGTCGACGAGCTCGCGCCAGGCATCGTCATCACCCGCGCGGCAGCGCGCGACCAGCTGGGCGTCGGTCTCCACTACTTCCATGAAGGGAATCAAAGCGCAGACTACGCTGCGAGGAAAGTAGCCTCCCGCGGATGGACACGGGACTTGACGGAAAGCGGGTCCTCGTCACGGGAGCTTCGGGCGGCATCGGATCGGCCTGTGCTCGGGCGTTCGCGGCGGAAGGCGCGCACGTGTTCCTGCACTACTACGAAGGCCGCGAGCGGGTCGAATCCGTGGCGGAGGAGCTCGGCGCGCCGTTCTTCGGCGCCGACCTCGCACGTGAGGACGAGGTCGACGCCCTTTTCGAGCGAGCCGTCGAGGAGCTCGGCGGACTGGACGTCTGCGCCGCGGTCGCCGGGAGCTGGCCGGAGGAGGACGTCCCTGCCTGGCGACTTCCGCTGGATCGCTGGGAGGAGACGGTCCGCGGGAACCTGACGGTGACCTTTCTCACGGCGCGCGCATTTCTCCGTGAAGTGGAGCGCAACGGGCACGGCAGCCTCGTCCTCGTCGCGTCGACCGCGGGCCTTTTCGGCGAGGCCGGCCACGCGGACTACGCCGCAGCGAAGTCGGCGATCGCCCACGGCCTGTTGCTCAGCTTGAAGAACGAGATCGGCCGAATTGCCCCGCTAGGGCGCGTGAATTGCGTCGCTCCGGGGTGGACCGAATCCCCCATGACCCGCGACACGCTGACCGATCCCGACCTCGTGCGTCGCGTGACTCGAACGATGCCGCTGAGGAAGGTCGGGCAGCCAGAGGACGTCGCCCGGCAGGTCGTCATCCTCGCGTCCGACGAGCTCTCGGGGCACGTCACCGGACAGGTCGTCACGGTCGCAGGCGGTATGGAGGGCCGCGTGCTTCACCCCGAGTAGAGTCGGCCGCGTTGGACTTCACGACCCTCCTCCTCCTTTTCGTCATCATCCTGGCGCTCCAGCCGGCGCTTCAGCGGGCGGCGCTCGCCGCGCAGAGGAGACGCGCGTTGGAGAAGCTCTCCAAGCAGCGCGAGGCCACGGTGATCACGCTCATTCACCGGCAGGAAACCATCTCTCTGCTCGGCCTTCCGCTCATGCGGCATATCGACCTCGACGACGCGGAGAGCGTGCTGCAAGCGATTCGCGAGACGCCGGCCGGCCGCCCGATCGAGATCATCCTCCACACTCCAGGCGGTCTCGTGCTCGCCGCGAGCCAGATCGCCACGGCACTCGCCGACCACGATGGGCCCATCACGGCCGTCGTTCCCCACTACGCCATGAGCGGCGGGACGATGATCGCGCTGGCCGCCGACGAGATCGTCCTCGACCGCCATGCGGCACTGGGCCCGATCGACCCTCAGCTCGGCCAGTATCCCGCGGCCTCGATCATCGCCGCCCTCGATCGACCCGGAGCGCACCAGGACGAGACGCTCATCCTGGGCGACATCGCCTGGAAGGCACTCCGTCAGGTCGAGGCCTTTGCGACCAAGCTGCTCGAGCGCCGGATGAGCCCGGTGCGCGCACGGGACGTTGCGCACCTGCTGGCGAGCGGCGCCTGGACGCACGATCACCCCCTGATGTCGCCTGATCTGGACGCTCTCGGGCTCTCGATCCGGGTCGGAGTACCCGAAGAGGAGCGCGCTTTGATGCGCCTCTACCCTCAGCCTCGCGGACGGCAGTCAGCCGTCGAGTATTTCCCGGGGCGGCCGAACGCACCGGGACTGCCGCCGGGCCGTGAGCGTCCGAGGCCCAGGCGCCCTGCGCGATCGCCTTCGTCAGAGAAATGAAAAGCGGCGGGTCAGCCCCGCCGCTTCTCCTAACCCTTCCTGCCGCAGGAAAGCTTGCCGTCAGTCCCGCAGACACTGAAAGGAGTCAGATCCACTTTCGGCAATTCGCCCCGACGACTTGAACATCGCCTCTGGCAAATCGCCGAGCGGGGCCGCCGCCCGGCCCCGCTCAACGTCTCCGAAGAGAGCCGCAGTAAGTTTCGAAGAGATAAGGCCCACGCCGCATCGGGGCCCGTCCCTCCTTCCGATCTAGCCCCCGCCGCATCGGGGCCTGATCGGTAGTTGGAGCATGGGCGACGATGGGTCGCTTGATCCATCCCCTTTTGTGGGTTGACGCGTCTACTTGATTCCACGGCTGTGGACGAGCTTTGGCTCAACCGGCGCATTTCCGCCACACATGGGTGCCTCGCAGCGGGCTAGCCTCACAGCGGGTGGAGGGTGGCCACAACCCCACCCAGGGTGGGGCGTACGGCGTTTTTCGGTCAGTAGAGTGGCCGCGTGGCCAACCGCTTCGTCGAACGCCTCGCAAACGGCCCCGTGATCGTGGCCGACGGGGGCATGGGCGTCCTCGTCTCGAGCGCCGCGCCCCGTCTGCGCGTGCCCGAGGAGGCCAACCTGCGCGCGCCCGAGACCGTCGTCAAGCTCCACGCCGGCTTCATCGCCGCCGGCGCCGACCTGATCGAGACGAACACCTTCGGCGCCAACCGCCGGAAGCTCGCCGCGCACTACCTCGAAGACGACCTGCACGCGATCAACTCGACCGCCGTCAAACTCGCCCGCGACGCGCGGGAGATGGCCGGCCGAGACGTGTTCATCGCCGGCTCGATCGGGCCGCTCGGCGAGCTCGAAGCGGTCTCGGACGAAGAACGCACGCAGATCTTCGCCGAGCAGGCGGAAATCCTCGAAGGGCGAGGCGTGGACCTCTTCTCCGTCGAGACCTTCTTCGACCTCGCTGAGCTGGAGAGCGCGATCGCCGCGGTACGGAGCGTCTCGTCGCTCCCCATCCTCGCCATGCTCACGTTCGACGAGCAGGCCGAGACGCTCGCGGGAGTGACGGCACGCGACGCGGTCAACCGTCTCGAGGAGCTCGACGTGGCCGCCGTCGGCGCGAACCACGGTGCCGGGATTCAGGCCGCCCTGCGGGCGCTCAACGCGATGAGCGGCAACGGCCTCCCGCTCGCGGCCATGCCGAACATCGGCCTCGCGAGCATGGCCGGCAACCGGATCGTCTATCCGCATGCGACGCCCGACTACTTCGCCGAGTTCGCCGCACACGCGCAGAGCCTCGGCGCGCGAGTGATCGGCGGGTGCTGTGGAACGACCCCGACGGAGATCGCCGCCATCGCAGAGGCGGTAGCCGAGGAACGAGCGCCGACCGCGCCACTCGTCTTCGCGGAGCACGAGGTGGTCGTCCGCCTGGCCGAGGAGAAGGAAGAGACCGAGCTGGCGCGCATGTTCCGGGAGGGCGAGTTCGTCGTCTCCGTGCAGATCGATCCTCCGCTGGGAGGAAGCTACGACGGCATGCTCGACGTCGCGCGGACTCTGAAGGCTTCGGGCAACGCCCACCTGGTCGACATCAACGACAACGCGACCGCCCGGGCGGCCGCGAGCGCGCTGATGCTGTCGGTCGAGATCGAGCGCTCGATCGGTCTCGAGACGATTCCCCATCTGACGACCCGCGACGCGACGATCATGGGCCTCGAGTCGCAACTCCTCGGCGCACACGCGTGCGGGATCCGCAACGTCCTCTCGGTGACCGGCGATCCGCCGGAGGTCGGCGACTACCCGGGCTCGCGAGGCGTGTACGAGATCGACTCGGTCGGGCTCGCGCACCTGATGGCGCGCATGAACAACGGCGAGGACTACAACGGGCGCGCGATCGACGCCGAGACCTCGTTCTACATCGGGGTCGCGGTCAACCCCTCCGAAGACGATCTCGACGCCGAGGTGGAGCGCTTCCGCCGCAAGGTCGACGCCGGTGCGCACTTTGCGATGACGCAGATCATCTTCGACCTCGAGTACATGGACCGCTTCGTGGAACGGCTCGGCGGCGAGTGGCCGATCCCCGTGCTCGTCGGGATCTTCCCGGTCTGGAGCCACCAGCTGGCCCTGCGGCTCCATAACGAGGTGCCGGGCATCATCGTCCCGGAGCCGATCCTGAACGAGCTTCGGGACGCAGGCCCGAGTGCGAACGACGTGGGCATGGCGCTCGGCCGGCGCCTGCTCGAGGAGTCTCGAGACAAGGCGCACGGCGCCTACCTCGTCGCGCCGTTCCGCCGCCCGCTCGGCATTCTGGACGTGCTCGCTTAAGGCAGACGGACGACCATGCCTTCGCGGGCGAGCGTCACCTGATTCTCGTCCTCCAGCCGCGACAAGATCTCGTCGCCGTGCAGAGGCTCGTGATGGAAGAGCAGCAGGCGCCGGGCGCCAACGGCATGGCTGAACGCCACCGCGTCCGCGACGCTCGAATGACCCCAGCCCACGCGGTCGCCGTACTCCTCTTCCGAGTACTGGGCGTCGTGCAGAAGCAGATCGGCGTCGGAGGCGATCTCCGCCCCGGAGATCCAGTCGCTGGACCTGCCCTCGATCCCCGTGAGGGACGGCTCATGATCCGGCACGTACGCGAGGCTCGCCTCCGCGGCGTCGACTCGATACCCGACCGTCGGCCCAGGATGAACGACGAAGTGCGCCGTCAGAGTCGCTCCGCCGATGACCCAGGGCGCGCGCGGAACATCGTGGAACGACAACTCCGCCGGGACGTCGCGGAGATCGATCGGAAACAGGGGCGGCGAGAACGACCGCGCGATTCGCTCCTGGAGGCTCAACACCGTCGACGGAGGCCCCCAGACGTCCACCTGCATGCCCTCGTCCCACAGCGGTGCGAAGAACCGGAGCCCCTCCAGATGGTCGAGATGCAGGTGGGTGAGCAGGAGATGGATGTGGCGCGCGCCACGCTTCATTAGCTCGGCTCCTAGGCCTCTGATTCCAGTGCCGGCGTCAAAGATGAGGACCGTTCCGTCGTCGAGGGTGACCTCCACGCACGAGGTGTTACCGCCGTACTCGACTGTCTCCGGCCCCGGTGTCGGCACTGATCCACGGCAGCCCCAGATCGTCACGCGCACGACGCCCTACTCCCGCCAGAAGATCGCCACGATGCCGACGAACTCGTCGGCATGCGCAAAGAGTGGGAACGCGGTCACCGCGACGTCGCGATCGACGCCGTCCGCGCTCTTGATCCGAAGGCGCTCGTGCGCCGCACGGCGCTCGTACAACGCGATCCCGGTCGGCCTACGTTCTGCCGGCAGCGGCTCGGCGTCGATCGTCCGCGGGTCGAACTTCGTCGACCATTCCTCGAACGGGACTTCACCGGTCTCCGTGAACGTCTGCTGGATGATCTCCTCAGCCGCTTCGTTGAAGAAGATGAGCATGCCCTGGTCGTCGACGATCAGCATCGGGGTGGCGAGGTTCGACGCGAACTCGCGGGCGAGAATGAGCACGAGGTGCTTCTGGCGGCGCTTGGTCACGCGCGAAGCGTACGCCGATGGCTAATCGACTTCGAGTGCAGCGGGAGCGCGGCTAGACTGTCCGTCCCGCGGGGGCGTAGTTCAGTTGGTTAGAACGCCGGCCTGTCACGCCGGAGGTCGCGGGTTCGAGTCCCGTCGCTCCCGTCTTCGAAGTCCCTGGTAACAGGGACTTTCTCTTTCGGCGCGGTCTTCGAAGCATTCGCGCGATGGGGCATGGATGGGGCCGTGAGCGCGTCGAGGCTGTCGAGTACGCCCCGGTTTGCGTCCGGGAACAGGTGGCCGTAGAGGTCAAGCGTGACGCGGATCGAGGAGTGGCCCATCTGAGCCTGGAGGTACTTTGGGTGGGCGCCGGCGGCGACCATGAGCGCGGCGTAGGTGTGGCGCAGGTCGTGGAAACGCAGGCCGGTCAGCCTGGTGCGGCGGACGGCCGGCCGGAAGATGCGGTGGCGGAAGTTGTCGTCGTTCAAGAGCTCACCGCGCGGTGACGTAAAGACCAGGCCGAGGTCGTTCGGCTTCCTGGCGAGTAGTTGTCGACGCAGGACACGTGCGGCGGTGCTCGAGAGGTCGACGCTCCGGCGCGACGCGCGCGTCTTCACAGGTACGAGCTCGCCTCGGTAGGCGCCGTGCTGCACCTGGACAGTCAGCGCATCGAGATCGACGTTACGGTCGCGCATCGCGAACAGCTCTCCCTGTCGCATGCCTGTGAGCGCCGCGAGCAGGACAAGGTTGCCATAGGGGACGACGGTGTTGGCGGCGAGCTCCTCGACTTCGTCCCAGTCGAGGAACCGCATCTCCGGTTGGTCTTGCCGCGGCGCCTTCACACGGAATACCCCCTCGTCGACCAGGTGGCCGCGCTCCTTCGCGTTCGCGAGCACCTGCTTGAGTACACGGAGCGCGAGCTCAGCCTGGCGGGGTGTGCGACGGGCGAGCGCCGCAATGTGGTCCTCGACCGCGGCGGGACGGATCTCGTCGAGCGCGACCGAGCGGAAGAGGTCGAGGTGCGGCAGAACGTCGCGAACGCGCGCGAGCGTCGAGGGACGAACGCGCAGGGCGTAGCGCTCGAGCCAGCCGGCGGCGAACTCAGCGAGCGTCTCCGGCGGCGCTTGGTAGAGCGCGCCGAGCGAAGCCCGGCGTTGCTGTTCCAGCACGAACCGGTCGGCGTCCTTCTTGAGCACGAACGAACGCGAGCGCGCGCGGCCGTCAGCCGCGACCCAGCGCGCGCGGTAGCGCTTGCTTCCGTCGCGCAGCCGGTACGACTCGAGGTGCGCCATCCCTACTCGAACAGCCTAGGCGGTCCTTCATCCGATCGGCTCGTCGCTTTCGGGCGGTGGTGCTGAGGCTTCCGCTCTCGCCGCTTGGGCTTGTCGCGCTCGCGGTGCTCCGTGATCCATGCGCGCAGCTCCTCGGCATCGAAGCGGCGGGTGCCGCCGATCTTGTAGCTCGGCAGCGCGCCGTTTGCGGCTTGGTCGTAGACCCAGTTCTCGTGCACCCCGAGCAGCTCGGCGACTTGGCGGGCGGTCATCATCGACTCCATGGCTGCTCCTTCTCGATCGAGCGGGAGGATAGCATAAATGAGTCCTACTGTGGTTATAGCTCATGACGCATGAGCGCGGTAGACTTCGGGTGTGCGCGGCGGCGAGCTGATCCGGGAGGCACGCACCAGGGCGGGCCTCACCCAGAGCGAGCTCTCGGAGCGAACCGGTCGCGACCGCTCCGTGATCGCCCGCTGGGAGCAAGGCGTGATCTCGCCGCCGGTCGAGAGCCTGCTCGCCTGCGTGCACGCCTGCGGCTACGACATCCCCCTCGTGCTCGTGCCGCTCGACGAGAGCGCCGACAAGGAGCTGCGCGGCTCCTTGATGGCGACCCCGAGCGAGCGGGTCGCGCAGATGCTCGAGCAGCTCGGGAAGCATCGAGCCGGGAAGGGACGCTGAGGGGAGGATCGTGGCGAATCGGGCATCCGCGTTCGACCCCTACGCGCTGCTCGCCGCGCTTCAGGCACGCGGCGTCAGTTTCGTCGTGATCGGCGCCTTCGCCCGTGTGATCCACGGCACCGGCGAGCTCACCGACGGCCTCGACGTCACGCCCTCGATGCGCGAGGAGAACCTCTCCCGGCTCGCCAAGGCGCTCGACGACCTCGACGCCCGCCGCCGCGACCGCAAGCAGCTCGACCGCCTGGACCTGCGCGACCCGGTGATCGAGCTCGACACCCGCGCCGGCGAGCTCAAGCTCGTCCCCGAGCCCGCCGGCAGCCACGGCTACGACGACCTCCGCCGCCACGCAAGCCGCGAGCCGCTCGGGCAGGGCGTGCGTCCCCAGGTCGCCTCCCCCGGCGACCTTGCCCGCATGCTCGGCGCGCTCGAACGCGAGCACGAGATCCCCACCCTGCTCCGTCTACGCCGCGTGATCGAACTCGACCGCGAACTCAGCCGCGGGCTCGAACGCTGACGCTTCGGGCGGAGGCTCACGCGTACAGCAACTACCCGCCGCAATAGCACGCGACACACAGATGCATCCCGATGCAAAATGGCTTTCAGTCTGCTTTGGTAGTCGTGTGCTTCACCGTCGTGAAGCTCACGCCGGCCAGGAGTGCTACTACGAGCGATCGGTACCGAGAGGCGTCGACGACTACTACGCCGACTGGGGCGAGTCGCCCGGGATCTGGACGGAGCTCAGATACATCACATCCTTGTCCTCGTGCTGGTCACCTTCGGCGCTCCACGCAGCGCCCGTCGACGGCGACACGATCGACGTTCGCCTCGCCGGCGGCGGGGGATGGCACCAAGGCTCGCTGCTGATTCTCACCGACGCCGAAACGGCAGGAGCGTCTGGAATCTCGGACCCACGATCTCGCCAGAGGCGCGTATCCAATCCCCGCTGACTCCTGCGGCGGCGGCTCGGCGGGGACGAAGAGCTTCAGCAGTCCGGTCTAACGCACGGGTCGAGTCAGGCGATTAGACATTTGACAACCATCGTGTACTAGGAGGGTCTAGCGAAACGCGGTAGCCGCTTGTCCATGCGGTACTCAGGCTAGCTGGCCGGGCGGCTACCCCAAACCGGGCGCGGGCTTACCCCACGCCGTTCATCTGTACGACCTCAGCGTCCCTTACCGAGTCGAGGAGCATCGGTAGCGGCTTGGCCCTTAGCCTGCCGGTCTTGACTCTGGGCATCGCCCGTGTTAGGTTCGCGCGCGATGAGGCGAGCGTTCGTGATGGTTGCTGTGATGCTCGCTCTAGCTTGTCCGGCAACGGCTGGGGCTGGCTACTGGCAGTGGGGCCACAACGTCATGAGCCCTACAGTCAATCCGAGCGTCTCGTCCGGTTACAACTACTGGGCGGATCAGTACCTCCATAAGCACAGCGGGGGTTACATCACGCACGGATTTTCCAGCGCCGGAGGGACTTGCTGGGACTTTATGCAGGGGGATTGGACCGAGCACTACCACACGCCATCCGAATTGGGGTGTGGCGGATACCTCTACAACTTCGTCAATTATTACGTCGGCGGTCAGTCCTACCTTCTTGTGGATTCCTCAACATGATTCGACCGCCACGCTTGAAGATCCGAGGGCCACTCGTCGCGGTCGCTGTCGTCGCAGCCATTGGTGGGAGCGTGGTCGCTGCGACGAGTATGGCGGGCGGTGAAACTCCTTCTCTGCCCTTCGACCGTATAGGTACGCAGGGCACCGCAGTTACCTCGCTGCTTCCTCGGGATCGGAACGCGCTCGGGAGGATGCATGGGACAACCGGGAAGCAAGTCAACCGCTTGGGGACGAGTGCAGGGCGTTCCTATTACCGCATCGGCTCCAACTGCTACGCCGCCGGGCCTGCCGGTCCACCAGCCGAGTACAGCTTGGGACAGATCATCTGCGTAAATGACTTCCCCTCGACCAACCGGCCGATACTCGACTTTACGGTCTTCCACGGCGATCCAACTCGTCGGGATGTAACCGTCTGGCGGAGCGAAGGAATCGCCGCGGACGGAGTTGTGAAAGTTGCTCTCGAAGACGCGGCTGGCGAAATTGCCGATGAGGCGCGTGTCGCCAACAACACGTATTCCTTTGCCTCGATCCCGGCTGGCAAGTTCACCGCGCTAGTCGCCTTTGACGCGGACGGCAAAGAGATTTACAGACAGCCAGTGCTGCCGCCGCGCTGAGGGCCGCTCGTTCGTCGATCACACTCTGAGGGGCCAGGAGGCTCGTCAAGAGCTGCCTTCATGTCACCGCCGGTCGTTCGCGAGGCGACCCGCGTCGAGCGGCTCGCTTACACCCGGCGCCAAGCCGCCGAGCCGCTCGGCATCAGCGCCTCAACGTTCAACCGTCGGGTCCTTCCGTTCATCGAAACGTTGGAGATGGATTGGGGCACGCGCCTCGTCCCGGTCGATGAACTCGAGCGCTTCGCGTGGATCGACCGCAAGCCCTCGCCTCGCGGCGCCTCCGCCGGCTTCTGGAGGGCGCGAATGTCCGCCTCGCCCCCTCCAGAAGCCCTATAAAGCTCGCTAAGGCAGCGTCTGCACTTCGTCGATGACCGACCCGCCCGCGTCATAGGCGCGCAGGGTGGCGGGAAAGTCTCCGGGGGACGCGGCTGAGTATGTGAAGCCGCGCCAGCGGTTGAGCGCGAGGGATCGCTCGGTCCCGTTCTGGGTCAGCATCGTGACTCGCGAGACGTCGCTGCGTGCAAGCCCGACCAGCGTTGTCCAATCAGTCTTGTTGACGATCGAACCGCCACTTGCTGCGAAACGAACGAGCGCTCCGTCGCCACTCGGCGAGTCGAAGCAAGAGAACTGTCGAGCGCCGCCAGACTCGGTGATGAATGAGACGCAGGCCGCTCCACCTGGGCCTCTCGCCGTGACGAGCCTCATACCGAGCCCAAATGCGCCGCCTGAAACGACCTCGCGGATGCTCTGCGCATCTATACCAGGTGAGATCGCGACCGCCGCTTGGACACCTAACTGGCCCCGAGCCGAAAGAGTCGTCGAGCCGGGCAGGGGTACGCCGGGAAGCTCTCCTCCCGGTGTCCACGTTGCGGCTGCTCCCGAAGCGTTGCTGCCCGCGGTGCTCGCCTGAACCGTCCAGGCAATTGAGAGGACGACGAGCGCCGTGATACCCGTAAGTCCGAGGCCAACCTGCAACTTTCTGTGAACCATTCTCGCCATAGGGCTCATCCCCTCAAATGTAGTTTCTGACGTGACAGTTCGTCCAGACGGCCCACCAGGCCCAGTCGACGTGGTTCTGACATCCGCCGTATCGAATACCGCCGTAGTTGCTCGCGTGCAGGACCTGAGTGATGTCCCACTCATTCTGGTGACCGCTCGATTGCGCCCAGTAGCTGAGCCAGCCACCGTCGTACTTGATCCAGATGAACCGCATATCGTGCGTCCACGGCTCCCAGCTCATCCGCACGATGACCCACGAGCAGCAAATAGGGCCTCCGCCTGCGTGGTACACGTAGTTGGTTCCGTTCGCCTTCGGTAGATACCCGTTCCAGAACCAGTAGCCGCTCCCGTCGTGCGTCGCGCTGGCAGCGGTCGGCAGAGCGAGCGCCACCGCAACGGCTGCAACTGCCACGATCGCCCTGACGGCTCGGACTGCCCGGCGTCGTCTGAGTCCCACCCGATCCGGCACCGCTTCTTTGTGCGGGGTCATAAAGAACCTCCCTCCTTGCTGACGGGTTACCCCGGCCGCAGAGGGACGACCTTGAACGTTCCCGATCATCCGCCCGACTGGGGCTGATGTCAAGCGGCGATACAGGGAGACCCTCGAGCAGCAAGCCGAACCACCTTCCAGGTTCCCACACCACCGGAGGATTTCGACGAGGGGCGCTTCGATCCGACACTCACGATGAGACGGAACCGTCGAGCCGGAGGAAGGCGAATACCTGTCCGTCGATCCGGAGTCGCTCGTTCTGGAGCGTTCGGCGAAAGGAGCGCGCCGAAGCCGAAGCGGCTGGCGACCCCGACGGAAACAGCAACTCTCGTTCAGATCATCACTGGAGGGATTACCTCTAAAGTATTGGGCCTTGGCGCCATTTGCTGACCTTCCTACCGAGAGCTTCTACGCGCAGATTATTCGCCTTCACTCGGAGGACTAAAGGGTCGGTTTCGTCACGCGGTGTACGGACCCGACGGCGAGCGCGCGGTCGAACTCACTCGTCACCGAGAGGAGATCGAGCGCGACCGAGGGCACGATCTCTAACTCGAACGCTGAGTCGCGACCTCGGATCGACTGTGACCAAACGTGTCAGGCAGGACCGCCTTTTCGAAGTCGCCCCGTGGAGGATAGTGGCGCCGCTTGACCGGCCTGTCACGCCATGGGACGCCGCATTCCATGCCGCTCGCAATGCGACAACGGCGACCTTAGGGCTGCAACCCATGTGCAACCCCGCCCTGCATGCAGAGGGCTGACGGCCGAGGCCTGATACGGCAGAGGCGCTCGACGAAAGACCTGCAAAAGAACACTTTCCGGGGAAACCCGGGTCCGCGCCATATGCCGCCGATCCTGGATCGCACCCAGGAGGTCGCCGGTTCGAGCCCGGCTAGCTCCATCGTCGATTTGCAGGGAATTTCTTTGGCGGCCCGAGAGGGCCGCCTTTGTCTTGCGACCCATAAGCAACCCGTACGATCGTGAGCGACCGCGGACGGCGCGAGGCGAATCGTGGTAATCCGGGTCAGCCGACCGCGGCGCGCTCGACGTCGACGCTCGGCGCAAGCTATCCGGTCGGACGCTCCCGCAAACTGCGGAAATCTTGTGCTCCGGGCCCTTGCCTTCATCGCCGGTGCGTGATGCCATGAGGCAGCAACCTCGGGCTCCGGTTGCGGATGCCGCCCGCGAAACCCGAACTGCGGCGTGATTGGAGAAGGCCGCGTGCCTACCGTTTATCGCGCCGCCGTGAGCTGTGCGCATGCCTGCCGGTCGCAGGCGCAGCAACTCGCTGCCCTCGCAATCTTTTTGCTCGTGTTCGTGCTGGCCCCTCCAGCCGCCGCCTCGACGAACGTCTCCGGGACGATCTCCTCGGACACAATCTGGACGGCGGCGAACAGCCCCTACATCATGACTGGCAACGTCACGGTCAACTCCGGCGTGACGCTGACGATCCAGGCCGGCGTGACGGTGAAAGGGAATGCGAGCACGCGCAGTCTGACCGTGAACGGCTCGCTCTCCGCCGCCGGCACCTCGTCCGCGCCGGTCACCGTCACCTCGTCGACTGACTCGGCGGCCGGCCAGTGGCTGGGGATCACGTTCGGCACTAGCGCCGGGACGGGGACCTTCACCTATGTGAACGCGCGTTACGGCGGCGGCGGGGCCGGTGGCGGCACCTCGGCGATGCTGAAGATCAACGGTGGCACGATCACGATCGAGGACTCGACCTTCTCGCAGAGCTCGGTGTCGGGCGTGGCGATCCACGGAGGGACGAACGGGACGGCGTCCTCGGCGACGATTCGCCGGTCGAAGTTCGAGAGCAACGGCTTCTTCGCCTCCTCGAGCGGCGACGGACTGAACGACTTCAACGCCCGGGTCGTGATCGAGGACTCCGCCTTCTGGTCGAACAAGAACGACGGCCTCGAGGTCGGAGTGACAAGCGCCTATACGCCGAGCACCTCGACGGTGAGCGGCAGCTCGTTTCTGTACAACGGTGGCTTCGGCGTCTACATCGACCAGGGCGCGAGCGCGCAGGCGCTTGGTCCCGACGGCAACATCTCGGGCGAGACCGCGAACGCGATCTACGACAACGGCACGTTCGGGTTCACGGCGACCGAGACCTGGCGCCAGCTACGCGTGACCCGCGAGTCGCTCGACGTTGACTGGCGGGGAACGTACTGGGGTTCCGTCGGCTTCGTTCCCTGCTCGGTCGGTTCGCAGAACGGCCACCTGAGCTACGGCGCGCCGGACACGAACCCGGCGACGGCCCTCCCTGTCCCGCGCGGGCCGGTGACGCACAAGCTCGATGTCTCGGGCATCGTTTGGTGCGGGAACGACTACGTGCTCGTCAACCCGGCCGGCGAGGAGATCCCCAATCTCCACTTCCCGCCGCCGGCACCGCCGATCATGGGCGGACTCGCGCTCGAACAGACCTTTGGGGCGATGGACTGCCAATGCGTCGATCCGCAACTCGCGCTCAGCTTCGAAGGCGGATCGACCGGCGGACCGCTGGCCTACACAGGCAACCCGGTCAGCACCGCCTCCGGCTCGCTGACGGAATCGGCCACCGACCTGCGCCTGGCCGGCCCCGGGATTCCGTTTACGTGGACGCGCGCCTACAACTCGCGCGACGCGAGCTCGGGCACCCTCGGGACAGGCTGGGCGCATCCCTACGAGGCCTCGATCACGGTCGTCAACCCCACAACCGGCGAACTCGAGTACCGAGCGGGCTCGGGGCAGCGGACGCGCTTCACGAGGGCCTCCGGCGGCGGGAGCGGCGCGGCGAGCTACCTCGGCAAGGGCTTCGACGGGACGCTGAAGCGCCCCTCGACGAGCCCGATCTCCTACGAGCTGAAGACGCGCGACCAGCGCAGCTTCACCTTCGACGCTGACGGCAAGCTGACGCAGATCAAGCCCCGCTTCGGGCCGGCGACGAGCCTCGCCTACACGAGCGGCAAGCTGACCTCGATCACAGACTCGGCGGGCCGATCGATTGCGATCACCTATACGGGGTCGCTGATCGAGCGCGTGACGCTCCCCGATTCCCGCTACGTCGAGTACGGCTACACGAGCGGGCGACTGACGAGCGTGCTCGACGTGCGCGGGGAGACGTGGACGCTCTCCTACGACGGCAGCGGCCTCCTCACCGACATCGAGGACCCCAGCGGACACTTCCAGCTCCAAGACGTCGTCTACGACGGGCAGGCGCGCGTCACGAGCGAGGAAAACGGCACCGGCGACGCAACCGAGTACGCGTACACGACGAGCGGTGGCTACGACCTGACGACGGTGACGATTCCCGGCCGCGGCGACTGGGTCTACAAGCACCGAAGTTACCTCCTGCTCGAGGTCACAGACCCGCTCGATCGGACGACCGCCTACACCTATGACGGCCAGGCGCGGCGCGCGACCGTCACCGACGCGCGCGGGAACACGCGCCGCTTCAAGTACGACGCCTTCGGAAACCTCGTCAAGGAAATCGCGCCCGCGCCGCTCAACTACACGATCGAGCGCACCTTCAACGCAAGCAATGATCTCCTGAGCGAGGAGGACGGGCGCGGGCATACGACCGCCCACGAGTACGCGAGCGCGGCGGGCGCCGACTACCAGGTCGGGCAGCTGAAGAAAATCACCGACCGCGAGGGCGGCTTCACGACCTTCAAGTACTGGACGACGACCTCCTCGCCGACGCCGCCGAGCTCGAACGTCGGCCTGCTGAAGAGCGTCCAGAACCCGCGCCTGAAGACAACGAGCTACGACTACGACTCCTCCGGCAACCTGACCAAGAGCACGAGCCCGCTCGGCTTCAAGACGACGATGGGCTACGACTCCTCCGGGCGCCTGACGAGCAGGCGCAGCCCGCGCGGCAACGTCCCTGTTCCGGCGACCGGCTACCTGAGCGAATGGACGTACGAGGACGGCGACGAGGTCGAGCAGTTCACGGACGCGCGCGGGAAGGTGACGGACTACACCTACTACGCGAACGGCCTGCTCGAGTCCGTCACCCGCACCGAGGACGACCTGACCGATCGCGTCACCAGCTTCGAGTACGACGCCGCGAACCGGCTCTGGAAGACGACCGACCCCCGTGCCGGTGTTGAAACACGCCTCTACTGGCCCGACGGGCAGCTGCAGTCGCTCGAATCGGCCGAGGGCCGTGAGACGACCTACGACTACGACCCGGCCGGCCAGCTCGACGAGCTCGTGGAGCCGAACGGAAACGAAACCGGCGCCACCGCCTCCGACTGGACGTCAACGTACGGCTACGACGACGCCGGCAACCGGACGAGCGAGACGCACGCCGACGGCGGCACGCGCGAGACCGCCTATGACGCGCTCAACCGCCCGCACGAGTGGACGGACGCACTCGAGCACGAGACCAGCGTTCTCTACGACGAGAACGGCAACGTCACCACCCGCACTGATGCGCTCACCAATGAGCGGACGTACGCCTACGACAACCTCGACCGGCTCGAGACCGAGAGCGACGAGCGCGGGATGGACTGGTCGTACAGCTACTTCGCGACCGGTGAGCGCGCGAGCGCGACGACCCCGCTCGGAAACGAGACCAGTTACGCGCTCGACGATGACGGGCGCACGGCAACAATGGTCGAGGCGCGCGGGAATGCCGCTGGCGGGACGCCTGCCGATTACACCTGGGAGTACGAATACGACGCAGACGGCAACCGCACGCTCGTCACCGACCCGCTCGGCAACGACGTCGCCTACGCCCACGACGAGGTCGGCAACGTCACCGAGGTCACCGACGAGCGCGGGAACGCGACCGGCTTCACATTCGACGCCCTGAACCGACTCGCCGAGGTCACCCCACCCGCCGCCGGGGGAACCGGGAACCTGGAGACGACCTACGGCTACGACGCGGCCGGTAACCTCGCCCTGCGCACCGACCCGAACGAGCACGAGACGAGCTGGGCCTACGACCTCGACCGGCTGCTCACACAGCGCACGACCGAAGTCGGGACCTGGAACTACGGCTACGACCCGAACGGCAACCTCGAGTCGCTAGAGACGCCGGCCGGAAGCTCGACCGGCACGGTCGGCGACGGGACGATCAGCTACGGCTACGACCGCATGAGCCGGCAGACCGAGGTCGACTACTCCGACTCGACCGCCGACGTCGACCGCGAGTACGACCTCGCCGGACGTCTCGAAGAGCTGACAGACGGTTCCGGCGTCGTCAGCTACGGCTACGACGATGCCGATCGGCTCACCGGCGTGACCCGCACCGGCGGCGGCTCTGGCCTGAACGGGACGTTCGCCTACGCCTACGACGAAGCCGGCAACATCACCGATCGCACCTACCCCGACGCGACGCTCGCCGAGAGCACCTTCGACGACGACGGGCGCCTCGAGAGCCTGACCTCGAGCGGACTGGCAACGACTTTTGACTACGACGAGGACGGCAACCTGACCGTGGCCACGCTCCCGTCCGGCAACGGCCATGTCGCAACCCGCACCTTCGACCGCGCCGGGCGGCTGACGACGGTCGAGAACAAACAAGGCTCGACCGTCCTCTCCAAGTTCCTCCGGACGCTCGACGCCGCCGGCAACCCGACCAAGGTACAGACGACGCGCGGCGTAAGCGACAGCTACGACGCCCACGAGTACGACACCCGCAAGCGGCTCACCGCCTCCTGCTTCGGCGTCTCCTCCGGGGCCAGCAACTGCTCCGGCGCCTCCAACAAGATCAGCTACGCCTACGACAAGGTCTCCAACCGCACACAAGAGGTGCGCACCGGTTCGGTCGGCAACACGGGCACGATCGACTCGACCTACAACGCCGCCGACCAGCTGACCGAGACGGACGACGGCACCAACACGACCACATACACGTACGACGACAACGGCAACCAGGCAACCTCCGGCGGCCGCAGCTTCAGCTACGACCTCGCCGGCCAGCTCGCCTCCACGACCGCATCCAGCATCACCACCACTTACGGCTACGACGGCGACGGCCGCCGCGTCTCCTCCTCGGTCGGCGGCGGCACCGACCTGCGCCATGTCTGGGACCCGCTCGCCGAGAGCGGCCTCCCCGAGCTCGCCCTAGAGCGCGAAACCGACGGCGACCTCGTCCGCCGCTACATCGGCGGCCCGCTCGGCCCCGTCTCGATGGAGAACCCCTCCGAGACCTTCTTCTACCACTCCGACCCGCTCGGTACCGTCACCGATCTGACCGACGAGAGCGGCGATCCGCAGTGGCGCTACAGCTACGAGGCCTACGGCGCCGCGCTGAGCGCGACCAACGTCTCCGGCACCGCGCCCGAGAACCGCCTTCGCTTCAACGGGCAGTACCTCGACCCGGAGACGAGCCAGTACCACCTGCGCGCACGGCAGTACGACCCGGCGACGGGCCAGTTCGGGGCGCTCGACCCCCTCGAAAACCCGCTCGCCAGCGCCTACGGCAGCGCTTACGTCTACGTGGACGGGCGGCCGACGGTGCTGGTCGACCCGCTCGGGCTATACGGCTGGAAGGACTTCAAGAAGGATGCCACCGGCGGCGCAAAGGCGATCGGCGGCGCGGTCGGGGTCATCGGGGACTACCGGAGTCACATCGAGTTCTGGCAAGACCAAGCGCAGCGCGGTGTCGAGCGGGGTGGGGTCGCCGGCTTTGCGCAGTACTTCGCCGCCGGCGGGGCTGAGTGGATGCTCTCGCCATTCGCAGAGATCCAGAGCGGTACGGAAACGCTCTGGGATCCGTGCGCAAGCGGGTGGGACAAGATGAAGGCGGCCGGCTCAATCGTGTTCGGAATCGCGTCCTTGACGCCGCCGGGAAGAGCCGTGCGCGCCGGTGCAGCCGCAAGGGTTGCGAGCTCGGGAGGGCGGGTTAAGCGAGTGAGGCCTGATCCTCGCGCCTTGGGCCCACACACTGCCTTTAAGCGCGATCCCGCGACGGGAAGGGTAACGGGCTATACGACGTATGACGAGCGGGGGAGAGCGGTAAAGCGCTTTCGGGGCACGGGGCGTCCAGGACATGGGGGTATTGGCCCACCCGTCATCTACGAGCCGAAGCCCGGCAAGATCGGGGGTCAGCCGAAGGTCCCGAGGCCACCCGAGCCCTGGGAGTTGCCAAACGGTTACTGAGATGGCAGACGCGTCTAACAAAGATCACCCCTTGAATGTCGACTTCGACATGATCCCAGCACGGCTGGTGAATGCCTCTGTCGGTGAGCGTGCGCTTCTTTACAGCCGGATTTTTTGGCCGAACTTCGTGGAGATCGAAGGCATGGTCTTCCTGGAGGGAACCTTCGAGGATGAGGCCGACATGCAGCGTCTACGGGAGGCCATTGAGCGATACAGCGGCGACCATGACAAGGTCGAAGAATCTTTCAACTTTCAGGAACTCGACCTTCTCTTTGGGCTCCAGGGCACGAGTGAGGAAGACGACGAATGGCTAGCCGAGCGACTTACCGCAATGTGGAAGGCTCGCCTTCATGACCTCTTCCCGAACAGGCAGTTCCTTGTTGAAGTCGTTCGCCCGGATCCTTCTGAAGGGCATGAACTTGGAGTGATCTTCCACGAGCACAGGGCGTAGCATGTCCGCGTCCTGTTGAGCATGCTCGAGTGGCCGGCCCGCCGATTGACATGAGGTACGCGATCTTCCGCCCCGTTGTGCGACCAGGCGGGCGCGAGTTGAACGCCGGTTGTTGGTGAGATTGATCTGGCCGCTCCCGTCGGCGTTCATCACGAAGATCCACTGCAGATGTCTAACGCGAAAAGTCTTACGCGAAAACGCCGCGATGGGGCCAGGATGGGGCGGAACCGCCGGGGAAGCGCGTGCCAAGTCGTTGAAGCTGACGCTCGACGCTGAGTCGAACCCCCAGCTATTCAACCTCTTTCGGGTCGCTCCGTGAAGGATCGTGGCGGCGCTTACGCGGCCTGTCACGCCGGAGGTCGCGGGTTCGAGTCCCGTCGCTCCCGTCTCTCGAACTCCATGTATAGGCAGAGCTTTCGCTTCTCACGCCATCGGTCGGAATCGCAAGTCGTGGCCCGTTGGTTGATGCAGGGCCACCAGTCGTCAACAAGCGTTAACGAAGGGGCCCCGCCGAGGCGGGGCCCCTCGAGAAAGGTGTCAGGCGAGCGCGCCGCAGACAGCTGCGACGAAGTCCTCGCTCTCGCGGCGGCCGCCGGCAGCGTGGAGTACCTCGAGCTGCTCGACCCAGTTCTCTGGGTCCGGCGCGATGTAGACGATCAGCCCGCTGTCGGTGTAGATCGGGCCTTCGCCCCTCGCGACGATGTGCGGGTCGTTGCCGGGAATCTGGACACGCGCCCTGCCGTCAGGAAGCGCCTCCACGATGACCGGGCCTGAGAAGGTGACACGGAGCATGTTCCCGTTGGCGGGATTCGTGTAGGTGGTGTGCCAGCTGGTGAGATGGATCGTGAAGCGGTCGAGGCTTCCATCCGAGTTGGTGTAGGTCGTGGTCGTGCGGTGTCCCTCCGAGCGCACCACGAACTCGAACGAGCAGAGCGCGCCGGCCGGGATCGTGGTCGTCCTGTCGACGTGCTCCTCCACGCGGGTCGGTGGGTTGGCTGCCGCCGGCGCCGAGAGGATCAGCGCGAATGCGGCAACGACCGTGATGCCAAGCTTGCCCATGTTCCCTCCTCGCTAGGGTGTCAGTGTCTAACACTATTTTGAGACTGATGAAGCGGGGTTTGGTTAGTTGGTGATCGTCGGGAATCCGAAGGACTCAGCAGCGGACCTGGCGGTCGCGATCGCAAATACCTGGGACACGTTTATGGAGCCCTACGAGCGGCTTGCGACACTTGATGACCTGCGCAGGTTCCTCGACCGAGTCGGCCGGCCGGAGGCGGCGCGCATAGCGCGGAAGCGTGACCTAATCGAGATCAGGCAATTGCGCACTCGCCTACGCCGCGTCTTCCTAGCGCAGGACGTAGGCGAAGCGGCGCGGCTGCTGAACGAGATAGCAGAAGAGGCTGCAGCCGTTCCTCACCTGGAACACGTCGACGGTACGTGGAAGGTCCGCTTCGGGCCGAGCGAACGATCCATCGCGGCTCATCTCGGTGCGACAGCGGCCGCCGGTCTGATCGACATCGTGCAAGCACACGGACTCACCCGGTTCGGCACGTGTTCGGGGCCGCCCTGCACCGGCGTCTTCGTCGACGCGACCAAGAACCGCAGCAAGCGCTACTGCTGCCATTGGTGTGCAGACCGCGAGGCCCAGCGGCGGCACCGGGCGCGTTCTACCTGACGCGCTGCACGAACCTTGCGGCGTCGCCGAAGGCGCACGACCTCGTCCCGATCGCGCGATCGCGGAAGGAGGAGCTATCTGCTCTCTCGTGAGGCGCTGCGGGGCCAGGCGGTCACAGAGCCGACCGGCTCGAAAGGCGACGGCGGAGAAGCTTCGGTCTCTCGCCCCCCAGCCTCGCCGCTGAGGCCCAGGATCCTGGCGCCGTAGCGGAGCACCGGCTCCGACTCGCAGGCGAACCCGATTGCCGCTCCGGGCGGCTGCGGCATCGCTGCGTGCTCGTTGAAGCCGTCCAACCCAACTCCCTGCTCCCGAGCGGCTTTGAGCAACGCCGGCTCGTCGGTGTCCGCCGGAAAGGACATGGACAGGAACAGGCCGGCGGCGCTGCCGACGACGCGTGCTTCCGGGACGTGCCTCGTGAGCGAGGTGACGAGGGCCTCGCGTCGGCGCCGATAGGCGGCTCCGGCCTTGCGCAGGTGCCGGTCGAGGAACCCGCGCTCCAGAAACTCCGCGAGCGCGAGCTGCGTGAGCCGCGGAGCCGCGATCGACGTAGCGAACAGATACTCCACGACGGGCGCGACGAGGGCTCCGGGCAGCACGGCCCAGCCGACCCGCACCGTAGGGGCAAGCAACGCGCTCGCGCTCCCCACGTACGCGACGCGCTCCGGCGCGAGACCTTGCAACGCGGCTGCCGGTGCACGGTCGTAGCGGAAATGCCCGTCGTAGTCGTGCTCGATCACGACCCTGTCGCCGACCGCCGCCCAGTCCAGCAGGGCGCGCCGTCGCTCCGGCGGAGCGTCGCTCCCGTCGGGAACTGGTGCTCGGGGCTTACGACGACGGCCGGAACGTCCGGGAGCTCGTCGACACGGAGACCTCCCTCGTCGACGCGGACCGGCACGAGCTCGAGGCCGGAGGCGGCGAGCGTCGTCGCACGCCAGCGGTGGCTCGGGTCCTCGACCGCGATGCGCGTCGCGCCTCTCGCCCGCAGGACCGACGCGAGCACGAAGAGCGCCTGCGACGAGCCGGCGAAGATGCACATCCGGTCGGAGGTGCCGACCACGCCGCGCGTCCGAGCGAGGAACGCGGGTAGGCGCCGCCGGAGGTCGGACGCTCCTTGCGGCTCCCCGTACGCGAAGTCCTGTCCGGCCGCGTCCTGAAGCGACGAGCGGACCACGGTGAGCCACTGCGCACGCGGGAAGAGCGCGAAGTCCGGAAGGCACGTTGCTCGCGCAAACGGCAGGTTCGGGTCGTTCTCCACCTGTACCGGCGCAGAGGCGGCGGCTGCGACAGTCGGAGCCGCGCCGCGTCGAACCGCGATGTAGCCCTCGGCGGCGAGCTGGGTGTAGGCACCGACGACAACGCCGCGGGAGACGCGCAGGTCGGCGGCGAGCGTTCGAGTCGATGGCAATGCCTGCCCCACCTCGAGCGCGCCGGACCGGACCAGCTCGCGTACCTGCCGCTCGATTTGCAGGCCGAGCGGACCGTCGCGGTCGAGCTCGAGCCCGAGAAGTGGTCCTGTCGACATGGACGTAATTGGCCCTTCCGGGAGGACCATAGCGAGCCTACCGTTGGCGGCGTGAAATCGCTCCTCGCCATCGCCGGCCTGGCTCTCGTGGCGGCAGGATCCGCTCCGGCGGAACGCTCTGTGAGCACCTACAAGTTCCGCCCGTTGGTCAGGACGAGCCAGGTCACGCACCTCGCCGCGCCGCGCTCGGAGCGCGGAAAGCTCTACGTCGTCCAGCAGAACGGCCGCGTCCGCGTCGCGGTCGGCGGCAAGCTCAAGCGGAAGCCGTTCCTCGACCTCGGCCGTCGGGTCAGCGTCGGCGGCGAGCAGGGGCTGCTCTCGATTGCGTTTCACCCCGCCTACGCGCGGAACCGGCTTTTCTATGTCCACTACTCGGCGGTCCCGAACAACACGCGGATCGTCGAGTACCGCGCGAACAGGGACAGCACGGCCGCGCTGCCGAAGACGGCGCGCGTCCTGTTCACTCTCCGCCAGCCCGGAGCCGAGCACAAGGGCGGAGAAATCGCGTTCGGCCCGGACGGCAAGCTCTACTTCGGCCTCGGCGACGGCGAGTGCTGCGACGATCCGCAGAACCGCGCCCAGAACATGAGCGAGCCGTTCGGCAAGCTCTGGCGACTCGACGTGGCGCAACGACCGCCCGCGCCCGAGATCGTCGCGCTCGGCCTGCGGAATCCCTGGCGGATCTCGTTCGACCGCGCGAACGGCGACCTCTACATCGGCGACGTCGGCGCAGGGCTGTTCGAGGAGATCGACTACCAGCCGCGCGCCGCACTCGGCGAGCTCGTCAACTACGGCTGGGATGTCTGGGAGGCCCGCGCGACCAAGGAGGACAAGCCGCCAAACCCGCAGGGCCGGCTCGTTTTCCCGGTCCACGCCTACGCCCACGCGGGCCGCACCGGCTGCACGGGGTCGATCACAGGCGGTGACGTCTACCGCGGCTCGGCGGTGCCGGCCGCGCGCGGCCGCTACTTCTTCGGCGACTACTGCAGCGGGGCGATCTGGAGCCTTCGCGTCGAGAATGGGGCCGCAGTGGACGTGCGCCGCGAGAGCGGCACTCTTCCTGGATTGACGACGTTCGGCGAAGACGCGCGCGGCGAGCTCTATGCGGCTGGGCAGGGCGGTCGCGTCTACAAACTGATCCGGTAGCTACCGCCTGATCCGCAACCCGCGAAGCCGCGCCCTGTCTCCGGTGTTGACACCGTCACTGAAGAAGCGTAGGACCGTGGTTCGATGAACGTGCGACGTGCCGCGCTTCTCCTGCTGCTGGCTGCTTTGTTGGTCGGCGCGTTCATTGCGATCGGCGGCCATGGCTCCGCCGAGGCGGCGAAAACGACGCCCGCTACGTGCTCGATACGCTTCAGCGACTCGTTCGCGAACAACTCGGCCGGCTGGGCGTTCGGGCCCGAATGGGAAATCGGGCCGGCGTCGCAATCGAGCGGCCACCAAATCGGCTACCCGGATCCTGCCGTCGACCACACGCCCGACTCGGACAACGGTGTCGCCGGAGTTGTGATCGGCGGGAACTCGACGACGAACCCCCATCCGTATTGGTACATCACGAGCCCCGTAATCAACGCGTCGATCCCCAATGGAAACGTGGGGGTCGAATTCTGGCGCTGGCTCAACTCCGATCTCGCCCCGAACATGGTGAACACGCTTGAGGTCTACAGCGCGCCCAACTGGATCACGATCTGGACGAGCGGCCCCGGCATCACCGAGGATCAGTGGGTGTGGCAGGGCTTCGACCTCACGCCGTACCAGAGCAGCCAATTACGCTTCCGCATCGGCCACAGCGTCGGATCGGCTGGGGCGTCCGTCGTTTCGAGCTGGAACATCGACGACGTCGTTGTGAGTGAGTGCCACACACTGCCGCCGCCACCACCGCCGCCGCCTCCACCTCCGCCTCCTCCGCCTCCGCCTCCGCCTCCGCCTCCGCCTCCTCCGCCTCCTCCTCCTCCGCCTCCTCCGCCTCCTCCGCCTCCTCCACCGCCACCGCCTCTTCCACCGCCACCGCCTCCTCCACCACCACCGCTTCCTCCTCCTCCGCCGCCGCCAGCACCACCGGCACCGATTAAGTGCCGGGTGCCGAAAGTGATCGGACTGCGACTCGCCACAGCCCGCGGATGGATCTCGGCCCGAAATTGCCGTGTCGGCACAGTCCGACCCGCGCGCTCAAGACGAGTCGGGCGGGTGATCTCCCAGCGTCCGCGCGGCGGAGTCGTACGACCACGCGGTTACAGGGTCAGCTTGGTCGTCGGCCGTCGGTAGCTGGCTCGGATCCCTCCCGCGGGGCATCAGCCGCCGGCTCGGTCGGCCGAAAGCAGGAGCATGCGTCGTACCACTGCGATCGTGTTGCTGCTCGTCTGTGCGCTGCTGGTCAGCGCCTCGGCGCAGGCGGGTCGCTTTCGGCCGGAACAGGAGCGCCTGCGGCCGGTCGATGTGGCGCTCGCGAAGCGGACGACCGTGCGAGCTTCGGACCTCGCCTCCGGCTGGGTGCGCCGGCCGTCGCCAGAGTCGCCCGACGAGAAGCTGGACTGCCCCGGTGTCGACCTCGACTTCTCGCGGTTCACGATCACCGGGACAGCGCGATCGAAGTTCGAGCAGAGCGGTGGGTCGATCGAGTCGTTCGTCGAGGTGTACAAGAGCCGCGCCGATGCGACCGGAGACTTCCGGAAGGGGTCGCGGCCGGTCGTGCTGGCCTGCGTCGCCCGGCTCCTGGACAAGGAGGCGCGGCGCAACGGGAGCCGAGTCGTCGCCGCCCGCTCACTCGCTGACCCGCGCGTAGGAGAACAGTCGATGGCATACCGAGTCGCTCTCTCGGTCGCGACCAACCGCGGCGCCATCCCGGTGTATGTCGACTTCCTCGGCTTCCGGCGGGGCCGGAACGTCGTCTTGCTCGCCTTCACCGGCGGAGGCTCACCGATCACCCACCAGCGCCAAGTCGCCCGCGCCGTCGCCGCCCGCGCTCGCTAACAACACGCTGCCGTAAACGAAGTCCCGGCGGCCGTTGGTTAGCGTACGCCGGTGCTCCGCGCCGCGCTCAGCCCGCTCGGCGAGCGGGAGTTTCGCCTGCTCTTCCTGGGGCGGGCGGTCTCGCTCTTCGGGAGCGCGTTCGCGCCCGTCGCGCTCGCGTTCGCCGTCCTCGACCTGACCGGGTCGCCGACGGACCTCGGGCTCGTCATCGCCGCGGGCTTCGTCCCGCAGATCTTCTTCATCCTCGTCGGCGGAATCTGGGCCGACCGGCTGCCGCGCCATCACGTCATGGTCGTCTCCGACCTGGTCGCAGGAGGGGCTCAGGCCGCGATCGCCGCGCTCGTGCTCACGGGTGTCGCCGAGATCTGGCACCTGGTCGTCCTCCAGGTGATCCGCGGCGTGGCGACCTCCTTCTTCTACCCGGCCGCGCAGGGGATCGTCCCGCAGACCGTCAGCGCCCGCCTGCTTCAAGAGGCGAACGCGCTGCTGCGCTTGACGCGGAACGGCACACAGATCGGCGGTGTTGCGGCCGGCGGAATCCTGGTCGCGGTGATCGGCTCGGGCTGGGCGCTCGCGTTCGATGCGGCCACGTACTTCGCAGGCGCCGTCTTCCTCGTGGCTCTGCGGCTGCCGCGCGACTTGACGATGCCCGAACGGCACTTCGTGCGCGAGCTGCGCGAGGGCTGGGACGCGTTCCGCTCCCGCGCCTGGCTCTGGGGGATCGTCGTCCAGTTCGCCTTCGTCAACGCCGCCGGTGTGGGCGCATGGGCCGTGCTCGGCCCGATCGTCGCAGACGACGAGCTCGGCGGCGCTGCCGCCTGGGGCTTCATCCTCGCGGCACAAGCAGCCGGTTTCATCGTCGGCGGCGTGTTCACTCTGCGCTACCGGCCGGACCGGCTGCTGCTCGTCGCGACGCTCGCGATCTTTCCGATGGCGCTGCCGATCGTCCTGCTCGCCGTGCCGGCGCCGGCCGTCGTGATCGCGCTCGCGGCCTTCGCGGCTGGGTTCGGAATGGAGATCTTCGGTGTCTTCTGGGACGTCGCGATGCAGCAGCAGATCTCGCCCGATCAGCTCTCCCGTGTGTATTCGTACGACGCCCTCGGCTCGTTCGTCTTCATCCCGCTCGGCGCGGCGGTTGCCGGACCGGTGGCAGAGAGTGTCGGGGTCACCGAGACACTCGTCGGAGCCGCCACCGTCATCGTCGCCGCGACGGCGCTGGTGTTGCTGATCGACGAGGTTCGGAACCTGCGGCGGACGGACGTCGTCCCGGCTCCCGTCTAGGTCGATTTGAGGACTGCTCGGAAGAGCGGGATGAGCTTCGGTTCCAGACCCGAGGTCACGTGGGCGCCGTCCCTGAACACCGGAGCGTTGTCGATGACCGACGGACACGCGTCGCGGCCGCCGCCGACCGGGACGCAGAACCACGCCGACGTGTCGACGAACTCGGCTCCGGCGCGCGTCGCCAGGATCTTCTCGTAGAGCGCGGCCCTCCGGTACGAGCCGGACAGGAGCCGAGCGCACCTGGAAATGTCGGAGGACCCGGACAGGCAGTAGGCGAAGGGGTAGATCCCCGGCGTGTGCCCGAGGACGATGACCCGCTTCGCGAGTTTCGAGAACACCGCGAGACTGGCGGAGATCTGGGCCTTCGTGCGGTACGGCTTGATCACGTCGGCCTCGCTGAGCACGATCACGTCCGGGCTTAGGGCTCGGATGCGCGACACCGTTTCCGCCTGATACGCGCGGCACTCGCTCGGGGTAACCGGTCGACCGGGAGGGACGCTGCCGGCCCAGCCGCAACCGCCGCGCTGGAAGATGTGGAGACGCCAGGACCCTCGGCCCAAGGCGCGCGAGAGCGCGACCTGGAACATTCCGGCATGGGAATCACCGGTCAACACCGCCACGTGCGTGGCCCGAAGGTTTCCGACGACGCACTCTCCCGCGACGATCCCGGCCAGGTTCCGGTTGCACGACGGCTCGACGTAATGACCGAGATGCGGCTGCAGCGGCTGCAGGCTGCTCGGAAGCGTCCGGATTGCCAGCCCGGCTCGAACCTTCCGCTGCCAGGCACGGAGAACCGCGGGATATCCCGTCGCGCTCCGCGCGGAGACCGTCTCCGCTCGGCCCGTTGCGCCGGAAGCCGGCTCCACCGCCCAGCCGGCGGCAACTCGCACCTCCGCGCCTCCACGCTCGACGGGCATGACGGAGAGCGCGCCGACGAAGACCACGACAAGCGCGGCCGTCCCGAAGGCGACACTCCCCAGCCTCTTCGCTTTGCGCAGTGGAGCGTCCTTTCGCACCAGTGAGATCTTTCTCCCCGGCTGCTCGACGAGATAGAAGCTGATGGTCGAGAGGGCGAGCGTGAGGACGAGGATGACGAAGCGGGTCGAGACTTCGTCGCTTGCCGTGGGGTACAGAGCCGCCGCGAAGACGACCAGGGGCCAGTGCCAGAGGTAGACCGAGTACGAGATCCGTCCCACGAAACGCAGAGGCTTCAGGCAGAGCGCCCGATTGGGCAACGGTGGTTTCGCGGTCAATCCGCCCAGGATGAGCAGCGCGGTCGCGAGGGTCGGCAGAAGCGCCGCACGTCCCGGGAACGGGGTGCTCGTGTCGATGAGCCCGAGGGCGATGAGGAGAAGCGCAACGCCGCCGAACGAGAAGACCGCGGCGACCGGGCCCCGGAACTGCGTTGCGCCGGTAACGCCGATACCGATCAGCGCGCCGAGTGCCAGCTCCCACGAACGCGTGAATGTCGAGAAGTAGGCGCTGAGCGGCTCGTGAGCCGTGGCGACGATCGACCAGGCGAGTGACACAACGGCGAGAGCGCCGATCGCCACGCCCACGCGGGCCCGCCAGTGGTCCACGAGACCGAACAGGCTGAGGCCGCGCCCCAGCGTGACGAGCAGGAAGAGCGCCGGCCAGACGAGGTAGAACTGCTCCTCGACCGCGAGCGACCAGTAGTGCTGGAAAGGCGAGGGGGCGTCGGCCCACTGTGCGAAGTAGTCGGTCGCCTGGTTGATGGAGTTGAAATTCGCCCCGAAGAACAGCGTCCAGAGCGCGTCGTGCTCGACCTGCTCGACCCGCAAGGGGTTCAGCAGCAATCGAGACGCGACCACAACCGTGAGAATCACGGCCAGCGCAGCCGGGAGGATCCTCTTCGCCCGCCGGAGGTAGAAGCTCGGGATCGAGATCGACCCGTGTCCCCCATTCGCGTCGGCCCTCTTCGCGTACTCGGCGGCCAGCAGGCTCGTGATCAGGAATCCCGAGATCACGAAAAACACGTCGACCCCGATGAATCCAGCCTTGAAGCCCGGCACCTCGAGGTGGTCGAGGACGACGAGCAGCACCGCGACAGCCCGCAATCCTTCTATGTCGCCACGAAAGCCAATCACGCAGAGGACGATCGGCGAACCGGCTCACGTACCGCTCACGCGCCGCTAATACGGCGGTGCCAGGCAGACTGCCGACGATGGAGCGCGCCGACTGGTCGCGAATCGCGCACGACGGCATGGATCTGATGAACCCCGTGCCGCTGACGAAGTTGGACGAGGTGATCGACGTGCTCGAGCTCGAGTCGGGCGCCCGGGTTCTCGATCTCGGCTGCGGGAAGGGCGAACTGCTGCTGCGGATCGCCGCGCGACACGCGATCACCGGGGTCGGCGTCGACCTCTCACAGGAGCTACTCGAGGAGGCTAGGCAGCGGGCGCCTTCGGGGCTGACCTTCGTCGAGGACGACCTGACGACGTTCGCGGCGGAGGCGCCGTTCGACCTCGCTGCGGCGCTCGGCGCCACGTTCGACGGCTACCGCTCGACCCTGGCTCGGCTCGCCGGGCACGTTCACCCGGGCGGACTCGTCCTGCTCGGCGAGTTGTACTGGCGCCGCGACCCGAGCGAGGCCTACCTGGCGGCGCTCGAAGCGACCCGCGAGGAGCTGCCGGTCTACGGCGGCCTGTTCGAAGCCGCCGCCGCACACGGCCTCGAGCCGCGCTACGCCGTCACCGCAAGCACGGACGACTTCGACCGCTACGAGTGGCGCTGGAGCCTGAACGGCGAGCGCTACGCCGCCGCGCATCCCGACGAGCCGCGCGTCGAGGAGTTCCTCGCGTGGATCCGGAACGGCAGACGCCGCTACATCGAGCTCGGCGGCAGAGAGATGCTCGGCTTCGGGCTCTTCCTCTTCGCACGCGTCTAGATGCTCATCAAGCGGTGTCGGGCTCCGTGTCTCGGAGCAACACTGCGAGCAGGAGCCACGTCAGCAGCCCAAAAGCGAGAGTTCCACTCGCGCCGAAGTTCGTGAACTGCTCCTTGACGTTCGTCGAGATCACGTACGACGTGATGAGCCAGCCAAGCGCCCAGGCCGGTGGGTTCGCGATCGCCCACCAGAACACGCCGGAGACCCGATGCCGTGCGAGCACCAGCGCTTGCAGCGCGCCGACACCGGCACCGGTCACGGCGCCCATGATGACGACGTCTCCCCGGCTGATCCCGTAATCGACGAGCGCCGCGCCGGCGGTCAGGCCCGCGCTCATTCCAACGCTCGTTGCCGCGATCCAGAGCCACGACACCCAGCGCCTCAACGCGAACCATTCTGCGGCTCCGATGATTGCGCCGGCGATCAGACCGCCGACGAGGGCCGCTCCCACGGAATCCACCCCATCCACGACCAGGTCGGCGACCAGCCCACCGATCGGGAAGCCGAGCAGAACCGCAACCGGCCAGACCCACAGCCGACGTGCAACAGGCTTCCAGTCGCCTCGAGCGTCTCTCATTTCGCCTCCTTGTACGTCTTCGCCGCTAGTCCTACAGCACCAGCTCGAGAACGGGTTAACGAAGGACGTCCTTCAAGTGGACGAACGAAGACGCGCGATATGGTCGTCGAGTGTCGGCATTCCCCCTCCCCACGCCGAGGGAGGAGCCGTGAATGAGCGGCTCGAACGTCGGCTCGTCGCGGTGATGTTCACCGACATGGTCGGGTACACGACCATGATCCAGGAGGATGAGCGCCTGGGAATCGACAACCGCGACCGCTATGTAAGCGCGCTCGAGACCCACCACGACGCCTTCGAGGGGACGATCGTCCAACGGCTCGGGGACGGCAGCATGAGCATGTTCCCGAGCTCGCTCGCAGCAGTGCTCGCCGCAATCGAGATCCAGCGAGAGCTCGCAGCGGCGGACGTTCCGGTTCGCATCGGCGTGCACGTGGGCGAGGTGGTCGTCGAGCCCGAGCGCCTCACGGGCGTCGCAGTGAACATCGCCGCACGGATCGAGTCGTTCGCGGTTCCCGGCGGAGTGATGTTGTCCGACGCAGCGTACGACCCGATCAAGAACCGAAGCGACGTCGGCGTCGTCCGCCTGGGGCGGTTCAGGCTGAAGAACGTCGGGCGGCCGCTCGAGCTCTACGCGGTCTCGGCCGATGGCCTCGTGGTGCCGGATCCGGCGGCGCTCGAAGGCAAGGGCGAGCGGTTCGCCAGCCTGCCCAGCAACCTGCCCGACCCGGCCACGCCGTTGCTCGGCCGGGACGCGGACCTGGCGTCACTCGTCGAGCTCGCTCGGGAACACCGTGTTGTCACGATCACAGGCCCAGGAGGTGTCGGCAAGACTCGCATCGTGGTCGAGGTCGGCCGGCTGCTCGCGCCCGACTTCCTCGACGGCGTCGCGTTCGTCGCTCTGGCCGACGTCACCGAGCCCTCGGACTTTCTACCCGCTCTCGCGGACGCGCTGGACGTGAAGGAGGCCGAAGGACGGACGCTCGGTGAGGGCATCGTCTCTCTCATCGGCGACCGGAAGGCGCTCCTGCTCCTGGACAACCTGGAGCAGGTCGTGGCGGCGGCCTCGGACGTGGCCGGGCTGGTCAACAGCTGCCCGGAGCTGCGGATCGTGACCACCAGCCGGACCCCACTCCGGATCGCCGCCGAACGGGAATACCCGCTCGTCCCGCTTGCAGTCCCTCAACAGTCGGACACGGACTCGGCCGAGTCGCTCATGGCGTATCCGGCCATCGCTCTGTTCGTCGAGCGCGCCGCAACGACGACAGGCGCGTTTGAGCTGACGGCCGAGAACGCCGGGGCCGTCGCGGCCGTTTGCCGCCGCCTGGACGGCCTGCCGCTGGCGCTCGAGCTCGCCGCCGCCCGCCTGCGGCTTCTGTCCCCGGAGGCGTTGCTCGAGCGGCTCGACGACGCCCTCGACGTGCTCACCTCCGGCCCTCGCGACAGCCCTGAGCGGCACCAGACGCTGCGCGCCACGATCGACTGGAGCCACTCGCTCCTCGAGGAGTCGGAGCAGCGCCTGTTCCGGCGCCTGGCCGTCTTCGCGGGAGGATGCACATTCGCGGATGTCGAGGCCGTCTGCGCAGACCACGGTGAGACCGTCCTCGACGAGCTGGAATCGCTCGTCGACAAGGCTCTCGTGCAGACCGGCGCCCAGGGAAACCGGCTCGGGATCCTGCAGACGATCGCGGAGTACGGGCGCGAGCGGCTCGAGGTCGCGGGCGAGGCGAGAGAAGTCGCCCTGGGACACGCCCGTCGGTATGCCCAGCTCGCCCGCGAGCTCCGCGACGGCATCGAGGGCACCGACCAGATCGGATCTCTCGAACGGGGCATCGCCGACGAGAGCAACCTTCAGGCCGCGCTCGACACACTCCTGGCGAGGGCGCAGGACGGTGACGCAATTGCCTGCGAAGAGGGTCTGCAGCTGTGCGGCGACCTGTGGATGTACTGGCACATCCGCGGCAAGAACCTCACCGCCCAGGAGTACGCCGCATCTTTCCTCGACGCCGACGGTAGTGACTCTCGGAGTGTGGGCCGGTCGGGCGCGCTTCTCACAGCGGGACTGGCGTCGCACGTCCTTGGTCAGTTCGAGCGCGCGAACGACGAGTGGGCGGAGGCGTATCGCATCGCCGCAGAGCTCGAGGCCGAGCGTGAGCTATGCATTGTGGCGTTCCTGCAGGGCTTCGGGCTGCTCGGATTCGATCTCGCAGCCGGGCTCAGGTGGACAAGGGAGAGCATCGAGAGGAGCAGCTCCCTGGGCTTCACCTGGGCCGAGGGGTTTGCCTCGAGCCTCGACGGCGTCCTCCACACTGTTGCGGGCGACCTCGATACGGCGCACGCGAGGTACTCCCAGGCGCTCGAGATCCAGCAGCGGGTCGGCGACGCGGAAGGAGCCGGCCTGTCGCTCGGTGGCCTCGCGGGGCTGGCGGCGCTGCGCGGTGACTTCGCAGAGGCCCTCGATCTCTACCGGCAGTCTCTCACTGCGTACGAAGCGATCGGTGACCGAGCGGAGGAAGCCCGGATCCTCTCCGAGATGGCCTGGACGCACCTCCGGCACGAGGACACTACGGTCGCGCGTCGAGCTTTCCTCGACTCGGTCCAGGCCTACGACGACGTGGCGAGTGTTCGAGGAGTCGGGCTCTCGCTGATCGGCTTAGCGGCCACCGAGGCGGTCGAGCAGCGGCCCGAGAAGGCAGTGCAAATCGCTGCCGCGGCAGAGGTCTACGCCGACCACGAAGGCATCGTCAACGTCTACTCCGACGACACGCCGGGGCGCGAGTTCGTCGACCAGGCACGGGCGGCTCTCTCGGCCGACGATGCCGCCCGCGCCACCGAGATTGGCCGCAAGCTCACGATCAAGGAAGCGCTCGACCTGGCCAGGATCCGTCAGACGGCCGCAGCGTAATCACCCACCTGGGGGACGCGAAGCCCTGCATGCGAGCTAACGACGGGTTGCGGAAATCGCAAAACCCTTTACTGTGATGACGAAGGGGCGTCGTTTTCATCACGTCCTTCATTCGTTAATTAGAGGGGAAAAGGGGGACTGCGGCAATGAGGGGGATGACCCAATGCGGGTCGGACCGCGCGGCGATTTCGCGCGCGCCGACGGGATCGTGGCTAGTAGGTGCGGTGCTTTTACTCTGTGTGCTCGTTCTCGCACCATCGGCTAGCGCCGGGAGCGGCACGTTGGACAACCTTGCACCGGGCAGTCTCGACCGCCCGACGGGCGGGCTGCCGGGGACCGGGGATCCCCACAACCGCACGAAGTGGAAGGTCCAGATCGGCGACTCGATCACGGGCACGATCAGAGGCGTGACCGATGCCGACCTCGCCGGCGCTACGCAGGCGGACGTTGTCATCAAGAGCTCCAATTTCGGCAACACAACGGTTCAGGGCACGAAGTCCGGGACGACCATCAGTTTCACGTGGACCGTGCCCGCCGGCGCTTGTTCAACCGTGGTCGTAGCCTACGGGCCGGTAGGAACGAATCCCGTCGACAACAACTCGAACAACGACATCATCCGGGCTCTGTTCGACCCGCCGGGTTCGACCGCGGTAGCCGGCTTTGCGATCGTAGACGGGGACGGGAACGTCATCGAGTGCGGCGGCCCACCGCCACCTCCGCCACCACCGCCACCGCCACCGCCACCGCCACCGCCACCGCCACCGCCACCGCCACCTCCGCCACCTCCGCCTCCTCCGCCGCCTCCGCCACCGCCGCCTCCGCCACCTCCGCCACCGCCACCGCCACCGCCACCACCACCGCCACCACCACCACCACCGCCACCACCGCCACCGCCACCACCGCCGCCGCCACCACCGCCGCCGCCACCACCGCCGCCACCGCCGCCACCGCCGCCACCACCGCCACCACCGCCACCTCCGCCACCGCCACCGCCACCTCCGCCACCGCCACCGCCGCCACCTCCGCCACCGCCACCGGCGCCTCCGCCAGTGACCCGCAAGGCAAAGGCGAAGAAGTGCCCCAAGGGCACGAAGCGGGTCCGAGGTCAGTGCAAGAAGGTGAAGGCAGCGAAGAAGGTGAAGGCGAGGAAGCGCATCGTGAGGCCGCCGTTCACCGGCTAGCGAGAACGAGGACTGCAAACAGACTTGGCGCCGTCCAGCGAAGGCGGGCGGCGCCAGTACTCTCCATCACCATGACGAGCCGGTGCCTGGCACGTGCCAGGCACCGGGGTCAGCCGTCGGTCGCGACCGTGATGACGACCTTCCCTCGGGCGTGTCCCTCTTCCAGATAGCGGATCGCCTCGGGCGTTTCGCCCAGCGAATACGTCCTGTCGATGACCGGCGTGACGTTCCCGGCCTCGATGAGCTCCTTCAGGAACTTCAGGTCGTCCCTATTTGCCTTCGCGAGAAACGAGCCGAGCTTCTGACTGACGAACGGTGACAGCACGACCGCTTTGACGAGGCGATCCACCGGACCGATCCAGCGACCGTCCGAGTCTCCGCTGCTGAGCACGAGAGTGCCCTTGGAGGTGAGCACACGCCTGAGGTCTGACGGCGAACTGGTTCCCGCCAACTGGAAGATGAGATCGAACTCCTGCCCACTCTGGGTGAAGTCCGCCTGGGTGTAGTCGCTGACATGGTCCGCGCCGAGCGAACGGACCAGCTCCACGTTCTTCGTGCTGCACACGCCGGTCACGTTCGCGCCGAACCACTTCGCGATCTGCACGGCAAACGTCCCGACGCCGCCCGACGCGCCGATGATCAGGACCTTCTGTCCCGCCTGGACATGTCCCGCGTCACGAAGACCTTGCAAGGCCGTCAACGCGGCCAGAGGTACCGCCGCAGCCTGCTCGAACGTCAGGTTGACGGGTTTCGCCACCAGGAGGCTTTCCGAGACTGAGGCGTACTCGGCGAAGCCACCCGTCTCGACATTGGCGAAGACCTCATCGCCTGGCCGAAACCCCGTCACGTCCTTGCCGACCGCCTCGACCTGCCCTGCGATGTCACGTCCGAGGACGCTGTTCTTCGGTTTGCGCAGTCCGGACTGGGGTCGCATGACGTACGGCATGCCCCTCATGAAGTGCCAGTCCGCGGGATTGGCGGACGACGCGCGGACGCGTACCAGCACCTCGTCGTCGTCGACGACCGGCAGGTCGACGTCCTGAAGCTCCAGGACGTCAGGTGAGCCGTACTCGTGCTGGACGATCGCCTTCATCGTTCCGGCCAAACCCTATGCGCGACTAGAACGGGTACGGAGCGAGGCTCCAGGCCGCCGTCGCGTACCAGATCCCGAAGGCAAGGCTCGCCCCGCCCAGCGCAGGCGCAACGGCGCCGAACGCCGCGCGGGCGGGACGTGAGACGAGCAGCGAGCCGAACCCGCTCGACAGGACGCTCATGGAGACCGCCGTGAAGACAGCGAGGAGGGCGAGCGAGAGAACGGCGAGGGCGGTCGTCCGAACCGACGCGAGGACGAGCACGCCGACGCCCGCGCTTCCGGCCATGCCGTGCACGAGCCCGATCGCGAAGGCCGCACGACGCGTCCGTGCACCGTGTGCGTGCGGGTGCGCGTGGAAGCGAAGCTCACCGCGGCGCCAGCGCAGCAGGAGCCGCAGCGCGAGGTAGACGATGACGACCCCGATCGCCGTCTCCGCCGCCTGCTGAAACAGCGGAGGGAGAAACCTGTTCAGCAGGAGAATCGGCAGCCCGAAGGCGAACAGCGCCGCCGCGTGGCCAAGCCCCCAGGCCAGCCCGAGCACTCCGGCGCGGCGGGCGGCGCGCTCCCGCCCGCTCGCGACGAGCGTCGTCACCGCGGCGAGGTGATCCGGATCGGTCGCATGGCGTAGCCCGAGCAGTACGGCGACGGCGAGAACGATCCAGAGCGAGGCGCCGGCGGAGGATTCGGCGATTCTCTCGTCGAGGCCGAACACCGTTTAGTCCACGTACGGCCCGTTGAACACGGGGGTCTCCCCGTACGGCTCACCGGTCATGAGGAGGTACCGAGTGCCGGGAACGGCATCGGTGACCCTGAGCTCATCACCGCGACCGAAGAGCACGAGCTGGGGCGGCTTCGCCAGTCGCCGGTTGGCACCGAAGGCGGCCTCACCTTCCAGAATGTAGGCGAAGCCCTGGAACTCGGGTGGGACCGGTGTGGTGACCGCCCCACCTTCCGGCAGCTCGATGTCGAGGATCAGCGCCGGCGTCCCCAGACGAACGGGAGATCCTTCGCCCACCAGCGTCCGGACCGTCGCGTCCCCCTCCTGCCGGACCGGAATCTGCTCCGGTTGCAGCACCTGTGCGCTCGGCTCCATCTGCTTGTCCCTCCGCGCGAGGTTCACCCAGAAGAGCACGCCTCGGAACTCGGCGTCCGCCTGGCCCTCGTCGAGCTCGTCCGCTCCGATCGCCTCGGCGTGCCACGCGCCTCGGCCGGTCCTGAGGGCGAGGAGCGCACCCGCGGACAGGCGGGCCCTCTCCATCGTTCCCCCCGGCCCGGTGGGGAGTTCGGAGCGCATGGCCACAAGTTTGCACTTGACACGCGCCGCCGCATTGCGTCAGACTGCCTTAGTCAAATGACTTAGTCGATTGTAAAGGAGGGTCACTATGCATGCGGACAGCGCCCCATCGCTCTACGCCTCGCCGCAGGCGGCGGTCGAGGGGCCGAAGGAGGAGTTCCTCTATCTCGCTTGCCTGCACGAGGGCACCGGCGTCGAGTCTCCGGACTTCCTCGCGGTCGTCGACGCCGCCGACGGGCGGATCGTCCACGAGACGCCGATGCCGAACGTCGGCGACGAGCTCCACCACTTCGGCTGGAACCGCTGCAGCTCGGCTTGCCACGGCCCGGATCGCTCGCACCTGATCGTGCCGGGCTTCCGCTCGTCGCGGATCCACATCGTCAACGTCGCGGACGACCCCCGCCGGCCGCGGATCGAGAAGGTGATCGAGCCCGAAGAACTGCTCGCGAAGACCGGCTACACGCGCCCCCACACCGTCCACTGCATGCCGGGCGACAACATCGTGATCAGCATGCTCGGCGACGCGGACGGGAACGGCGCGGGCGGCTTCGCCGTGCTCGACGCGAAGACGTTCGAGGTCAAAGGGCGCTGGGAGAACGGCGGCGAGACGCCTCCGCTCAACTACGACTTCTGGTACCAGCCGCGCAAGAACGTCCTGATCTCATCCGAGTTCGGTGAGCCGAACAGCTACGAGGGTGGCTTCGATCTCGAAGACGTGACGGCGGGCCATTACGGGAGCCGGCTCCACTTCTGGAACCTCGCCGAGCGCAGCCTCGAGCAGACGGTCGACCTCGGTGAGACGGGGCTGGTCCCGCTCGAGGTGCGCTGGCTTCACGACCCCGACGCGGAAGAGGGCTTCGTCGGCGCCGCGCTCTCGAGCACGATGTGGCGCTTCCGCCGCGACAACGGTGGTTGGGGCGCCGACCAGGTGATCGCGGTCGACAGCATCGAGCTCGAAGGCTGGCCCTTCCCCGTGCCGGGTCTGATCACCGACCTCGTGCTCTCGATGGACGACCGCTTCCTCTACTTCTCGAACTGGCTGCACGGCGACCTGCGCCAGTACGACGTCTCCGACCCGGCGAACCCGAAGCTGACGGGTCAGCTCTGGCTCGGCGGCCTGCTCGGCAACCCGAGCGACGCCGGACGCGAGCTGAACGGCGGGCCGCAGATGCTCCAGCTCTCGTTCGACGGGCGGCGGCTCTACGTCAGCAACTCGCTCTACTCGACCTGGGACAACCAGTTCTATCCAGGCCTCGAGTCGTGGCTGCTACGCGTGAACTGCGATCCCAACGGCGGGATGGAGGTCGACCGCGACTTCTTCGTCGACCTGCACGACCGTCCGGGTGGACCCGCGCGCGCGCACGAGGTGCGGCTCCAGGGCGGTGACTGCACGACGGAGATCTTTCCGTGATCGTCGCTCACCACGCGGGCGAACACCTGATACTCCTGCTCGCGGGAAGTGGGGCGAGCGCAGGCCCGTTAGTGCTCGTGGTCTGGCGGACGCGGCTCGGCCACCTGGTCGACTGGATGAGGAGGCGGTGATGGTTCTGGAGGAACGAACGGCAGCTGAAGCGGCCATCGTGGAAGCGGTGCTCGACTACTTCGAGGGCTGGTTCGACGGCGATGCCGGCCGCGTGGAGCGAGCACTGCATCCGGGCCTCGCCAAGCGCTCGCTCGAGCAGGACGACCGGATGCTGGACGAGACGACCGCGGAGTGGATGATCGACGCCACGGCGAGAGGGGTCGGACGTGAGCGCGACCCCGGCGACCGCGGGATCGAGGTCGAGGTCGTGGACGTCCACGGCACGATCGCGAATGCGACGGTTCACTCCGCGGTCTATCGGGAGTACGTTCAGCTCGTGCGGACACCCGAGGGCTGGAAGATCGTGAACGCGCTCTGGACATGGGCATAGCGAAGGTCTCGGCTGCGCGCTCGGCCGCGGAGGAGGCTCTCCTCGACGCGGCCGAGCGCGTGCTCGTCGACGCCGGCTACCCGGCGGTCACGACGCGTCGCTTGGCCGAGGAGGCCGGCGTCAACCACGGCCTCGTCCACTACTACTTCGGCTCGGTCGAGAACCTGCTCGTGCGCACGCTCGAACGGTTCACGGAGCGGTTGATCGCGCGCCAGCGCGACATGTATGCCGCCGACATGCCCTTCCTCGAGAAGTGGCGGACGGCGATGCGCTACCTCGTGAGCGAGGACGTCGCCTACGAGAAGGTCTGGCTCGAGCTCCAGGCGCTCGGGTGGAATCAGCCGGACTTGCGCGAGCGCCTCGCGCGCGTGAACGCCGAGTGGCGCACGGTGCTCACCGAGGCGTTCGAGGAGCCGCATCGCCAGCTCGGCATCGAGATGCCGCTCGACGCGCTCGTCTCGCTCGTAATGACTTTCAATATCGGGATCATCGTCGAGCGGCTCGGGGACATCCAGACCGGGCACAGCGAGCTGCTCGCGTGGATCGACGCCTTCTTGAAGGAGCGACAATGACTGTTGAGCTGCAAGCGCCGGCGTCCGAGCAGACGCGTGCGCGCTACCCCGACGCGTCGGGCTACGTCGAGCGCGACGGCGTGAACCTCTACTACGAGGTCTACGGCGAGGGCGAACCGACCGTCTTCCTGCTTCCGACCTGGTCGATCATCCACTCGCGGCACTGGAAGATGCAGATCCCGTACCTCGCTCGCCACTGCCGGGTGGTCACGTTCGACGGCCGTGGCAACGGCCGCTCGGACCGCCCGCCCAAGGGCGGGTACGACGAGCGCGAGTTCGCCGCCGACGCGCTCGCCGTGCTGGATGCGACCGAGACCGAGCGTGCGGTGTTCGTCTCTCTGTCGCTCGGGGCGCAGCGCGGGCTGATCCTGGCGGCCGAGCACCCCGAGCGCATCGACGGAGCCGTTTTCATCTGCCCCTCCGTGCCGCTCGGCGAACCGGTCGCAGATCGCCAGCTCTACCCGTGGAACGAGGAGCTGGACACGGACGAGGGCTGGGCGAAGTACAACCGCTACTACTGGCTCCGCGACTACCGCGGCTTCCTGGAGTACTTCTTCTCGCAGATGTTCACGGAGCCACACTCGACGAAGCCGATCGAGGACTGCATCGGCTGGGCCCTGGAGACGACGGCGGAGACGCTCGTCGCCACGCAGCTCAGAGAGTGGATGGATGAGGACACGGCGCGCGACCTGTGCCGCCGCCTCCAGTGCCCGGTGCTGGTGATCCAGGGCTCGGAAGATGGAATCACGGGCCCCGGCCGCGGGATCGCCCTCGCCGAGGAGACCGGCGGCGAGCTCGTCCTGCTCGAAGGCTCAGGGCACGGCCCGCACGTCCGCGATCCGGTCAAGGTCAACCTCCTCCTGCGCGAGTTCATTACGCCGCCGTCGCCGCCCACCCGCTGGGTGCGCGGCAAGTCGCGCCGCAAACGTGCCCTCTACGTCTCGTCTCCGATCGGGCTCGGCCACGCGCAACGCGACGCAGCGATTGCGGACGAGCTGCGGAAGCTCCACCCCGACCTCGAAATCGACTGGCTCGCGCAACACCCGGTGACGAAGGTGCTCGAGGCGCGCGGCGAGCGCATCCATCCCGGGAGCGCACTGCTCGCGAACGAGTCGAGCCACATCGAGAGCGAGTGCGCAGAACACGACTTGCACTGCTTCCAGGCCATCCGCCGCATGGACGAGATCTTGCTCGCGAACTTCATGGTCTTCCACGACCTCGTCCGCGACGAGCAGTACGACCTCTGGATCGGCGACGAGGCGTGGGAGCTCGACTACTACCTGCACGAGAATCCCGAGCAGAAGCAGGCCGCCTACGTGTGGCTGACGGACTTCGTCGGCTGGCTCCCGATGTCCGACGGCGGCGAGCGCGAGGCGTTCCTGACCACGGACTACAACGCGGAGATGATCGAGCACATCGCGCGCTTCCCGCGCATTCGCGACCGCGCGCTCTACGTCGGCAACGCCGACGACATCGTCCCGGACGCTTTCGGGCCTGACCTCCCGCTGATCCGCGACTGGACCGAGGATCACTACGACCTCACGGGTTACGTGACCGGCTTCGACCCCGCTGCGTTCGTCGACCGCGAGGCGCTCCGCGCGGAGCTTGGCTATGCCGCGGACGAGCAGGTCTGCATCGTCACGGTCGGCGGCTCGGGCGTCGGCGCCCATCTGCTTCGGCGCGTCATCGACGCGTTCCCGGAGGCGAAGGAGCGCGTGCCTGCGCTGCGGATGATCGTCGTTGCCGGACCGAGGATCGACCCGGAAACCCTGCCCCAGGCGGAAGGGCTCGAGATTCGCCGTTACGTGCACGATCTCTACCGCCAGCTCGCGGCCTGCGACCTAGCCGTCGTGCAGGGCGGGCTGACGACCTCGATGGAGCTGACGGCGAACCAGCGCCCGTTCCTCTACTTCCCGCTGGACCACCACTTCGAGCAGAACTTCCACGTGCGACACCGACTCGAGCGCTACGGCGCCGGCCGCCGCATGGAGTTCGCGACGGCGACTCCGGAGTCGATCGCGGAGGCGATCGCCGACGAGATCGGGCGCGAGGTCGACTACCGGCCGGTCGAGACCGACGGGGCAGCGAAGGCCGCGGCGTTGATCGCAGAGCTCCTCTAATCCGCAGCCGGATTAGACGTTCAGCTCGGCGTACGGGCTGACGCTCATGTACTTGAAGCCGGTATCCACGGCCAGAGTCACGATCACCGCGTCAGGACCGAGCCGCTCGGCGAGCCGATGCGCGCCGACCACGTTCGCCCCGGTCGAGATACCCGCGAAGATGCCCTCTTCGCGCGAGAGCCGGAGTGTCATCTCGACCGCTTCGTCATCTCCAATCGGCTCCAGGTGATCGACCTTCTCCGGGTCCCAGTGCGGCATGACGAGGCCAGTCCAGCCCTGAATGAGGAACGGCCCGCGCTCACCGCCGCTGATCGCGGCCGACGAAGCCGGCTCGTGCGCCTGGATGAACACACCGTGAGGCTTGAGCGCAGCGGAGACGCCAAGGACCGAGCTGGCGGTCCCCATGCCATGGCAGAACGCGGTCACGCGCCTTTCGCTCTGCTCCCAGATCTCGCGGCCGAGCCGGTCGCGGTGGTCGGGGATGATGTACGGATTGTTGAACTGGTCGGTCGCGTAGTGGCCGGGCGCACTCGCGAGCTCCTTGGCGCGCGCGACCATGTTGTCGATGTCCTTGGAGGTCACCTTCGGCCGGCCCTCGACGGACGGGATGGTGTCGATCTCCGCCCCCAGCGCCCGCATCAGCTGAAAGCGCTCCTCGGTGAAACAGTCGGCCATCACGATCAGCGCGCGGTATCCCTTCGCCCGGCAGACGAGCGCGAGCGCAGGGCCTGTGCTTCCGCCCGTGTACTCGACAACGGTGTCGCCCGCGGACAGCAAGCCGTCGCGTTCCGCCCCCTCGATCATCGCGAGAGCCATCCGGTCCTTCATCGACCCGGTCGGGTTGCGGTACTCGAGCTTCAGCCACAGCTCCGCTCCGTTCGACGGCGCGCACCGGCGCATGCGGACGAGGGGCGTGTTTCCGATCGCCTCGAGGATCGACTCCATGCCGTGATGATCTCCTACCCGCCATACTCGACCGCATGAACCCGACGTTCCAGCTGGGTTCGATCGCGGGCATCCGGATCAGTGCCAACTGGAGTTGGCTGATCGTGTTCGCGCTCATCACCTGGTCGCTCGCGTCGGCCGTCTTTCCGTCGCAAAACCCCGGCTTCTCCGACGGTGAGTACATCGTGATGGCCGTCGCGGCCGCACTCCTCTTCTTCGCTTCGCTCCTGCTGCACGAGCTCGGGCACGCACTGCAGGCACGGCGTGAAGGAGTCGAGATCGAGGGCATCAACCTCTGGCTGTTCGGCGGGGTGGCGCAGTTCAAGGGCAGCTTTCCGAACGCCGGCGCCGAGTTCCGGATCGCGATCGCCGGGCCGCTGGTCTCACTCGCGCTGGGGATTCTCTTCGTCCTCGTCGCCGTCTTCGCAGGGCTCCCGAACGCGATCGACGGCGTCGTGGCCTGGCTCGGCTACACGAACCTGATCCTGCTCGCTTTCAACCTGCTGCCGGCGCTGCCGCTGGACGGCGGCCGTGTGCTCCGCTCGGCTCTTTGGCATTTCAGGGGCGACCTGCAGTGGGCGACGTCGGTCGCGTCCGGAATCGGACGCGGGTTCGGCTTCCTGCTCATCTCGCTCGGACTGTTCATGTTCATCTTCGAAGGAGCCTTCAGTGGCGCGTGGCTCGCGTTCGTCGGCTGGTTCCTGCTCCAGGCTGCGACCGCCGAAGCGCGCTATATCGCGACCCAGCAGGCGCTCGACGGCTTGAAGGTTCGCGACCTGATGATCCGCGAGCCAGTGACCGTCGATGCCGACCTCAGCCTCGGCCAGTTCATGGACGACGTGGCCTGGTCGCGGAGATACACGACGTACCCGGTGCTCGAGCAAGGGCACCCGATCGGGCTCCTCGCCTTCCGCTCCGTGGCGGCGGTGCCGCGCAACGAGTGGAACGAGCGCCACGTGCGCGACACGATGATTCCCCGCGACGCGGTCCCGCTGCTCGACGAGGACGCGTCGGCAATCGACGCGCTCGCCCAGTTCTCCACCAGCGATGTGAACCGCGGCCTCGTCGTCGACAACGGGCGCCTGGCCGGATTTCTCTCGATCACCGACCTGGCGCGGGCACTCGAGGCGGAGCGCCCTTCCCGGCCTGCGAAGACGCGATAACGTGGCCTGATGGATCCTGACCGGGCTCGCGAGCTCCTGGCCGTTGAGCGAAAGCGGATCGAGCAGTCGCTGGCCCGCCTCAGCCGCCAGGACACGGGCGAGCCTCCAGATGCAGAGGATCCGGGGAACCACGCGGCCGACCTCTACCAGGACGAGCTCGACGAGGGCCTGTCGGATGATCTACGCGAAGACCTCGCTGCCCTCGAGCGTGCGGAGGCCCGTCTGGCCGGCGGTACCTACGGCCTCTCGGTGGAGAGCGGCGAGCCGATCCCGGACGAGCGCCTCGAGGCGCTCCCGACAGCGGAACGGACGGTCGAAGAAGAAGAGCGCTGACCTGGGATGGCAGCCGGACTGACTACGGGCCGCTGCCGTCGCCGCCGCCGGAGCCGCCGCCCTTGCCGGCGTTGTCGGCGACGTACTTCGCCACGGCCGTGATCTCGGCGTCGCTCAAGCGGCCGTCGAAAGCGGGCATTCCGCCGCCGCCGTTTCGCACCTTGGCCTCGACCGTCGCCGCGTCGGGCTGCAATTCGTCGAGGTTCGGGCCGATGTCACCCGAGGTCCCGGCTATTTCGAGAGTGTGGCAGCTGCCGCAGTTCGAGGCGAACACCTGCTCGCCGCTCGCCTCGCCGGTGCCGGTGGTCGTCCCTGCACCGGTCGTCGTCCCGCCGCCGGTCGCGCCGAGCCGATAGGCGATGATCACGGGCTTCTGGCCCTTGCTCTGCGGGAAGCTCGCGGCTGTGACGATCGTATTGCCGACGATCGCGACAGTCGCATTGGTGCCCGCCGGCATCTGCTTCTCCCACACGACGCTACCGCTCTCGCGGTCGAGCGCGATCAGCTTGCCCTCGAACGTCGTCGTGAAGACAAGGTCGTTCGAGATCGTCGCCGCCCCGTAGGCCGGTTGCGCCAGGTCACGCTTCCACTTGACGGAGCCGTCGCCCAGGTTCAGCGCCACCATCTCGCCGGTCCCCTTGGGAATCTGCAGCGCGTATTTCTCCTGCGTCTGGAACACGGTCGGGAGGTTCACGACCGGCGCGAAGACGACACCGTCCTCGACTGCCATCTGCGTCTCGACCCCGCCGAGGATGCCGGGCAGCAGCGTGAGCGGGAGCTTGGGCATCTTGGCGTAGTCGCCCGCGAGCGCAGGCTCGTTGTCGCGGTCGTGGCCGTTGTGCTTGCCAACCGCCTTCTGCCAGACGACGGAGCCGTCGCCCGCGTCGACCGCGTAGACGATGCCGAGCTTTCCGGAGACGACCACGAGGTCGCGGTCGCCATCCTTCGTCAACATCGGCGGCAACTGCAGGTCCCAGTCGTAGACGTCGTGCGGGAGCACCTGCCGCTCCCAGATGATCTCCCCGTTCTCGCGGTTCAGCTTGACGAGCGTGTTCGTGTGCGGGTTCGGCCCCGGCCGGCTCGAGCCCCAGGGGAACTCTTTCGTCCCCGCCCAGGGCGCCGGATTCGCCACGTCCACGTAGACGTCGCCGTTTTCGTCGAACGCCGGTGGATGCCAGAGGCCGCCGCCGCTGTTGATGTTCTTGTGCTGCGCGCTCCACAGGTCCTCGGGCACGGTCCAGAACTTCCACTTCTCCTGGCCTGTCTCCGCATCGAGCGCCCAGAGCACCCCGGCGCCGTTGCCCTTGTAGAACGACTTCGTGTTCCCGGGCACGGTCGAGACGTACATCGTCTCGTCGAAGACCGCGGGCGCCATGTCGATGCCCTCGTTCTGGTTCCGGATCAGGTTCTTCGAGCGCCACTCCTCGGCGCCCGTTTCCTTGTTCAGCGCGAACGCGAACTCCGACGTCGCGCCGTAGATCTTGTCGTAGCCGAGCGCGACGCCGTTCGGGCCGACGTTCGGCGAGTTGTACTCCCTCGACCACTTAACGTCGCCGCTCTCGAGATCGATCGCCTTGACGTTCGAGGTCAGGTCCTGCGTGTAGACGACGCCGTCGGCGATGATCGGAGTCGACGCGTAGTTGCCGAACGTGCCGCCGCCCTCGATCGGGACCGTCCAGGCGACACCGAGCTCGTTGACGTTGCCGGAGTCGATCTCGCTGGTCGCGACGCGGCGGTTCCCGAGATCCTGGTTCGGTGCGGGCCACTCCTCGGCGAAGCTCGAGACTTCACTGGGCGCGCCGTCGGGTACGCCGGAGTCGTTGCCCCCGTCCCCGCCGCATGAGACAAGCGCGAACGCCACACAGCTGAGCAAAAAGACGCGGCGGCGAAGCGTCATTGCCGAACCGATGGTACCTACGAACGGGCCGCCTGGCTCGTAGGATCGACCGATGAAAGTCAGGGCCGCTGTGCTCCAGGAGTTCGGGCAGCCGCTAGTCGTTGAGCAGGTCGAGCTCGCGGAACCGAAAGCCGGCGAGGCACTCGTGCGACTCGAGGCCTGCGGCGTGTGCCACACCGATCTCTACGCCGCCTCCGGCGCCGATCCGACCGGGTACACGGACTGCGTTCTGGGGCACGAAGGGGCCGGAATCGTCGAGAAAGTCGGGCCTGGCGTGACCTTCGTCTCGCCGGGCGATCATGTGGTGACGCTCTTCGCGCCGGAGTGCGGCCAGTGCGCCCACTGCCTCAGTGCCCGGACGAATCGCTGCGTGGCCATCCGAGATCAGCAAGGCGTCGGTCTCCTGCCCGACGGCACAACACGGTTCGCCCGCAACGGTGCGCCGCTCCGGCACTTCATGGGCACCTCGACGTTCGCGGAGCACACGGTGGTGCCGGAAATCGCGCTCGCGAAGGTCAACCCGGAGGCGCCGCTCGACGGCTGCGCGCCCTTCGCGTGCGGCCTTTCGACTGGGCTCGGCGCCGCGCTGTACACGGCCCAGGTCCAGGCCGGCTCGACGTGCGTCGTCTTCGGCTGTGGCCTCGTCGGGCTCGGCGCAGTCATCGGCTGCCGGCTAGCCGGAGCGGACCGGATCATCGCGATCGACCTCTCGGAGAGCCGCCTTGCCGAAGCGCGAAGGCACGGCGCAACGGATACGCGCGTCGCCGACGACGAGACGGTCGAGTGGATCAGATCGGAGACCGACGGCTTCGGAGCCGACTACACGTTCGAGGCGACCGGGAACGTTGGCGTCATGCAGCAGGCAGTGGAGGCCGCCCGCGAGGCGTGGGGCCTGGCGACGATGATCGGTGTCGCCGGCAAGGGCGAGACGCTAGACATCGTCCCGCGCCTCCTGATCACCGGACGGCGGGTGACCGGCTCCTCGTTCGGCGGCGTCAAGGGCAGGACGCAGGTACCGGAGCTCGTCGAGCGTTGGCTCGCCGGCGAGTTCGACGCAGCTGCCCTCGTGACGGCGAAGATGCCGCTGGACGACGTGAACGATGCCTTCGCTGCGATGGAGCGTCAGGAAGGCATCCGCACCGTGCTCACGTTCGACTAACGGACGCTTACGTGACGGTGAAGGTGCCGTCTAGCCCGTTCGACCCGGTTGCCAAAGTGGCGTTCCGGGGTAGTAATGCAGTTACGCGTAGTCAGACGGCACAGCCGATAACCGTGATCGGCCTCGAGCACGCCGGTCGCTTCCACGTCCCTACCAACTGTCTGGGCGGATCGGAGCGGATCGCGCTCTTGACGCTCGAGGAGCTTCGTCGCCGCGGCTTTCGCGTGCTGCTCGCTTGTCCTGGGGACACGTCACTCGCGAGAGCGGCAAGCGAGCGCGGGATCGCCGTCCGTCCGTTCGAGTTCCTCCCGATGCGCCGCACGCGGAACGTCCGGGAGCTCGGCGCATACCTTCGTAGCGTCGCCACGCTCGGTCTCGAGCTCCGCCGGCTTTGTCGCCGGGAGCAGGTCCAGGTCGTGCATGCGTTCAGCTTGATCACAGGGCTCTACGCGCTCGTCGCGGCTGGCGGAACCCGCGTCCACTTCCTACTGCACGCACAGGATGCCCAGCCGCCGCATTGGCCGAGACGCGCGACGTTGAGGCTCATCAGCCGCCGTGCAACAAGACTCATCTGCGTCTCACGCGCCGTGCAGGAGATGCTGACTGCCCTCGGCGTTCCAGCTGAGAAGCTCGTTCTCGTTTACAACGCCGTCGAACCGCGCTTCCTGACCGCCGCCGGTGTGACGACGGCCGAAGTCTCGGGCGCCGGCCCGCACGTCGGACTCTTCGCGCACATCATCCCGTGGAAGGGGCAGCAAGTTTTCCTCGATGCGGCGGCGTTGCTCGCGCCGCGGTTTCCCACGGCCCGTTTCTACCTCGTCGGCGGGCGGCTCGCCGGCGTGTCCGATGCGTACTGCGAATCGTTGCGCGCGCGTGCCGACAAGGCACCACTTGCTGGTCGGGTCGAGATCACGGGCGCGCGCGCCGACGTCGCGTCGTGGATGGCAGCGATGGACGTGGTCGTCCACACGTCCGTCGCGCCGGAGGCATTCGGCCTCGTCATCGCGGAGGGAATGGCGCTCGGCAAGCCCGTCGTGGCCGCCGACTGCGGTGCGCCGCGCGAACTGGTCAGGCATGGCGAGACGGGCTATCTCTCGCCTGCTGGAGATGCGCGCGCCCTTGCGCGTGTTCTCGAGCATGTCCTCGAAAGAGGAGATCCCGACGTGGGCCACCGCGCGGCAGCGGTCTCGCGCCGGCGGTTCGGCGCCACGAGGTTCGGCGACGAGCTCGAGCGCGTCTACAAGGCCGTTCTCGGCGAGGCGGACCGGCCGAGGGCGCGCTGACGAAGCTCGCGCTGATCTCCTACTTCTTCCCGCCGGCGGGGACGGTCCACCGGCCGCTGAAGTTCGCCGCCCACCTGGCGGCACGCGGAGTGGAGACGCACGTCCTCGCGCCGGGCGACCCAAAATGGGTTTCGACGGACGACGACACACGCGTCCCGGGAACGGTTGCCGTACATCGCGTTCGCTTCGTCGGCCCGCGGGCGCGCCGCCTCGGCGACGAGCTATTCGGGAAGCGTGGCTCCGGGCTCGCGCTCGCTCACGCACGCCACTTCTTTCCACGTCTACTGGTGCCGGACGAGTTCGTCCTGTGGGTGCTCACCGCGACCCCGGCCGCGGTCCGCCTCGTCCGACGCCACGGAATCGACGTGGTCATGACCAGCTCTTCGCCGGCTTCCGTTCACCTTGTCGGAGCCGCCGCGAAGCGCGCGACGGGTGTTCCGTGGATTGCAGACGTCAGAGACTCGCTGCTCGCGAACCCGGACCGTAGAACCGACCGTGCACTCGTGCGCGTGAAGCGAACCGGTGAACGTGGCATCGCACTCCTCGTGGCGCAGTACGCAGACGCCGTCGTCGCGGCAACAGAGGCGATTTCCGGTGAGCTCGAGTCGATAGGCGCGTCGCCCGTGACCTTGATTCGGAACGGTTGCGATTTCGAGGACTTCGCAGGGCTCAAGTACTCGGCCGGCAATCGATTCCGGCTGACTCACACGGGAAGCTTCTACGGCGAGCGCGACCCCCGACCCGTCCTTCGCGCCGTCGCTGCCTCGAATGCGAATGTGATCGTGCGCTTCGCAGGCGACTTCAGGCCCCGCGATCGCGCATATGCGTCCGACTTGGGCCTCGCGGACCGGATCGAGGTTCACGGCCACGTGCCACGTCGACGTGCACTGGCGCTCCAGCGTGACTCCGAAGCATTGCTGCTCCTCGTCCCGGACTCACGCGGCCTGGGACGAGGGATAGTCCCCGCGAAGCTCTTCGAGTACCTCGCGGCCGGCCGGCCGATCCTGGCTGCAGTCCCGCCGGACGGCGAAGCGGCTGCGATCGTCCGCGACGCGGACGCGGGCGACGTCGTAGCGCCGGACGACGTCGACGCGATCCGCTGGGCGCTCGCTCGACTGTTGGAACGATTCGACGAGGGCCGCCTCGAACCCGTACGCCTCTCGGACGACCAGAGGGCGAGGCTCTCGCGTCAGGCGCGTGTCGACGAGCTGGAGGCGCTGGTCAACCGGGTGCGCTGAGCGCGTTCCACAGATTCTCGAGGAACCGTGACATTGTCGGCTGCCGGAGCTGCGTCCCGGATAGCGTGAACGCCCCGGCCGCGAAGACGCGCGCGCCCCCCTGCGTCTCGTAAAACGTCATCTCAGCCGGATGGCCTGTCGCGAAGACGTTCTCGATCGTCGCAAGGACTCGGATCGACCTGGGAGACGCCGAGGCCCGTCGGTCGACTTCCACCCCGAACTGGCCAAACCGTGCGCCGTTCCGGAGTCCGGTTCCCGCGAAGAGCCATGGGGCGAGCTCGGCGCCTCGAACCGTGTACGGCGTGCTTCGGTGGGCGCCGCGGTTCCACTCGAAGAACTGGACGCCGACGAGCGCGGCTTCTGGACGCCCCAGGTCGCGCCAACGACCGATGCGCGTGATCGTTTCGCCGTGTCGGCTGACGCGCCAGAAGAAGTTGTTCGCCGAGAGGAACGCGAGGTTGCCGCCCAGGTCGCGGTAGCGCTTCACCGCGTCGTACTCGGCCACCGTCACGTACTCATGGTGGCCCGGGAAGACGATCAGGCGGTACAGCCGCGCCAGCCGGTCACCAGAAAGCCGTTCGAAGTCTTCCTGCGCCAGCATGTCGACAGGCTTCTCGGTCTGCGCAAGCCAGCGCAGAAAGCCGGCGTCGTACCGGCGGAAGAACGGGGGGACGCCGCGCGAGAGGTACGGTCGCCAGAGCTCAACGGTCCTGTGCCTCGGCGTCTGGTACCACGTGCCCGGGCGACCGTCGACGCTGCGCCGGTTGTACGCCTGCCATGTGTAGGTCGGCTGGACGACTGCGACTTGATTCAGGCCGAGGCGCCGGGGCCGGACGATGAACGGCGCGAAGCCGATCCTGCCCCGGTACCTGAGGCGGGCGGCATAGACGCCGCTCTCCCAGTCCCCGATTCGCAGGCGCACAGCGCGGCGGGGACTGCTGAGCCGGACGGCTTGCGCGACAACCACGCCCTCGATGGTCCCGTTCCCGATCGTCGGCTCGCTTTCCGGGCCTACGTGCAGCAACTCGATGCTCAGGGGTGAGTACCGACCGAAGAGCCGGAGTCGTGCGACGTCACCCGGCCGATAGCTCCGGCGCGCGAAGGCCGCGACGACCGCCCGCGAGTCGCTGAACCCATTGCTCAAGCCGCGCGACGCGTCACCCTGCTTTGCGGGCGACGGGGCGTCGCGAATGCTCGACGGGGCCGTCGCGACCAGAACGACTGCGATGACCACAGCCAGACCGGACCCGTGTCTCTTACCGCGAATGATGGCCCCTATGGCGACAGCGATCGCCGGCGAGGAGGCCGTCGCGACAGAGCTCGGGTGGCGGGGCGTGAATCGCGAACGCGCTCCGTAGGTCTCGAGTCAGCCAGAAGTGGAGCATCTCGCTTCCCTGCCGCGGCCGGGTTCCGCGCGGGCAGGTACCGTCGCGGCGTGGCGCCCGCCCTCGGCTGGTGCCACGGGCGCAGACCCGGTGCGTGTGCCAGCGCGTGATCGGTCCGCCGGGGGTTGCACCTCTGACCCCGCGCGGGACGCTGAACATCACCCCGATGAGAACGAGCGGGCGTCCGCGCGGGTTCGCGTAGATGAGCGCCTCGGGTCGCCGGGGGTCGAGGTACAGGTGGTCGTTGCTGTTGGGGCGGTGCTCAGCGTGCAGGTAGAAGCCTGCCGGATCGCCCGTCCGACGGACACGGCGGGTGTCGAAGCCGGCAGCCTTCGCGGCCCGCGGCGTGGGCCAACGGTGGACGGAGTGCCTCAGCTCAGCACGGAGCCGCTTCGCCGCAGCTAGCTCCTCGGGAGTTGCGAGCGAGATCGTCGGGTACTGGTGCAGCCGATTCTCAGGCCCGCGGAGCGCAGTCGGCGGGAGCAATCCGCGACCGGCGAGAGCGGGTGCAGCGATGGTCAGGGTAACTGCGAGCGTGGCGGCGAACTTCGTCACCGCCCAAACCATCGCACCGAATGGCGAATGACTACAAGCGCCTCAGCTCCGGCTCTAGGTGACGGTGAAGGTGCCCTTCATGCCGTTCGCGGCGTGCGGGTCGCACTGGTACGTGTAGGTACCCGGCTCCAGCGTGACCGTGACCGACTTCTCGCCGACGAAGGAGACGTCGGTGATCTCCTCGTCCACACCGGGCCCGATCAGGTGGAAGTTGTGCATGTCGGACTTGTCCTCGACATCCAACGTGTACGTGCCGGCCTGGACGGTCTCGGCGTCCTGACCGTCCTGCAAGACCTCGATCTCGAACCCCGGCCCGGTCTCGCCCTCGAGGGTGCCCGACGCCGCCCCGCCTGTCGAGGCTGCCGCCGTCGTCGTCTCGTCGCTCGACGACGAGTCGTCCCCGCCGCAGGCCGTCGCGCCGAGGGTGAGCGCAACGACCGCGAGCACGAGTGCCAGTGCCGACTTCACGTCCGTGAATACGAACGCCGAACGCGATCGGTTTTGGCCTAGCTCGGCGGGATGTTCTGGTTGATCCGGAAGAAGTTGTCCGGGTCGTACTTCTGCTTCAGCGCCTGCAGCCGGTCGTACTTCTCCGGCCCGTAGGACTGGCGAACCCGCTCCGCCCCCTCGTCGCCCAGGAAGTTCACGTACACGCCCTGGTGCCACGGCTCCAGAGCGGACCAGAAGCTCCGCACCCACTCACGCTCCTCTTCGAAGCCCTCGCTCGTCTCCGTGGAAGCGCCGATGTTGTACGTGAAGGCGGCTTTACGGCCGTTGAACGCGGTCTCGTCGTCGCCCACCCGCGAGACGGCTCCGCCCCCCTGCCAGATCGGGAACGACGTCATCGGCGACTTGATCTGCAGCGACCGCTCCATCGTGATGTCGATGATCTCGTCGCTCAGCTCCGCGATGTCACAGCTCTTGAAGTAGTACCAACGGCCCGGCACGAAGCTCGGGTCGAGCATCGCCTGGTGCGTCAGGTACGGCTTCGGCGCGCAGACGTCCGCGACCGGCGAGCCGAACTCTCTCAGCGGACGGATGAACTTCTCCCCCTCCTCGATGTCGCCGGCCCAGCAGCAGACGACCATCACGACCGGCTTTCCGTGCAGCTCCTCCGGGACGATCGGCAGCGGCGGTGCCTTGCGGTGGACGACCAGCGTCATCAACTCGTCCGGCGCCTCCGCGACCCAGTCGCGATAGAAGCGCAGGACGTCCCCCGACTGCTCCATCGGCCAGAAGATCGGCCCCGCCAGCACCTGCGTGCCCAGCGGCACGCAATTGAACTCGAACTCCGTGACGATCCCGAAGTTGCCGCCGCCGCCGCGCACGCCCCAGAAGAGATCCTCGTTCTCGTCCGCGCTCGCCTTGACGAACTCTCCCTCGGCCGTCACGAGATCGACCGACACGAGCTGGTCGACCGACAGTCCGTGCTTGCGCATGATCCAGCCGATCCCGCCACCGAGCGTGAGCCCGGCCACGCCGGTGTGGGTGACGATGCCGGACGGCACCGCGAGCCCGAACGCCTGCGTCTCCCGGTCGAGCTCGCCGAGCAGGACGCCCGCCTGCACGCGCGCCGTCTGCTTGTCCGGGTCGACGCGCACGCCCTTCATCGGCGAGAGGTCGATCATCAAGGCGTCGTCCGCGACCGACAGGCCGGGGAACGAGTGCCCGCCGCTCCGCACCGCAACCGGCAGGCCGCTCGCGCGCCCGAACTTGACCGCGGCGATCACGTCCGAGACGCCCGCGCACCGAACGATCAGCGCCGGGTGCCTGTCGAACGAGCCGTTCCAGATCTTGCGATGCACGTCGTACTCCGGCTCCCCCGGGCGGACGACGGAACCGCGAAATGCAGCCTCGTCGATCTGGATCGCGTCGGCGACGTCGGTCACGACGCCTAGTTTGGCAGCCGGAGCCGCGCCCGTCACGTGCAACCTGCGCCTGAGGTCCCCAGCGATCGGGCGTTCGCGGCATCAGGCACCCAGGCCGCGCTCGGGCGAAATGAGCGCGGCCTGGATTGAGGAGAAGCTTGTGCGGTACCCGGTCCTACGTCGTCGCAGGAACGGTGCTGATCCCGAGCGGTGCCCAGCTTGGATGGCTCTTCTGCTGCTTGTCGAAGGTGAGCTGCACGGGCCGGGTCGGGCCGGGTGTCATCCCGATCAGGTTGAGAACCCAGAACTCGGTCGCCCCGCTCCGGGTGCTCACGAAGGTGAGCGCCTGGCTGTCCGGGCCCCAGGTGGGATCCGTGTCGCTGTACAGGCTCGTCGTGATCTGCTCCACGTAGCGGGCGGACAGATTCCGGACGTAGATGTCGTTGTTGCCTGCCCGGTCGCTGAAGAAGGCGACCCTCGTGCCGTCCGGCGAGAAGACCGCGCCGCGGTCGCCGAGGCCCCTGGTCGTCGACGTCAGCTGGGCCACCACCTCACGGCTCTCTGGCTTGAGCAGGTAGAGACCCGCGGCCGAGCGTGAGGACTTCTGGACGCCGCTGCGCGAGAAGACGATCGTCTTTCCGTCCGGCGACCAGGACGGATCGAAGTTCCGTACCGGTGCCTCCGTCTTCGTGAGGCGAATGAGCGCTGGAATGCGTGGCCCGGCGGAATTGACGTTGGTGTCGACGGCATAGAGGTCGAAGTTCCCGTCGACGTCGCTCGCGAACACGACCTGGGAGCCGTCCGGCGAGAAGCTGGGATCGACGTTGCGCGGGCTGGACGTGTCGATCGGTCCCGACCCCACGAGCGTCGCGAGCCCACTTCCGTCGGGGTTGGCGAGCATGATGTTCGAGCTCCCGTTCCCGAAAAACCGCTCGAAGACGATCTTCGTTCCATCAGGGGACCAGGATGGGCTCAGGTCCTTTCGGACCTGCTGGTCATGAGTGATGTTGACCTGAGAGCCATTGTTGGCGTTCAGCACGTAGATGTCGGACGTGCCGTCGCTCGGGTCGACGCCGGAGAAGACCAGCTTCCCGGAAGCGATCCCGTTCGTGCCCGCAGACCAGGCGGCGGCGACCGTGACGGTCGCGACGAGCGCGGCCAGGGTCGCGAGGACCCAGATGCGTCGTGTCATGATCATTTCCTACCTCCGAATTGATTTGTGGTTTCGCCCTTGAAGCTGTGGAGGGTCGCCGCGGTCCGGTCCAGGTCGCAATTGGACATTGGTCCTAGGACCTAGTCGGCGTGGCGTGAGACCATCCGCGCGACTCGACGAGGAGGAGAGCATGGGTTACGCGTTCGGATCGATCGACGAGCTCGGCGAGGGGTACGGCTTCCGCAAGATCCGCGTGCCGCTCGGCATCACGGCTTTCGGCGCCAATGCGGTCGTGTACCCGCCTGGCTACGAGGGCTTCCACCACTACCACGACACGCAGGACGAGCTGTACATCGTGCACAGCGGCAGGGCACGCGTCGAGGTGGAGGGCGAGACCCGCGAGCTGGGCCCCGGCGGGCTCCTCCACGTCGAGTCGACGACCCCGCGGAAGGTCTCCAACGCGAGCGAGAGCGAGGACCTCGTCCTCGTCGTGGTCGGCGGCAAGGACGGCTACGTCCAGCGTGACGGCCACATGGTCGATCCCGCCGATGTGGAGCGCCGAGCCGCCTTCGGCAAGTAGTGGAAATCTCAGGCAAGACCTTCGTCGTCACCGGTGGCGCCTCCGGCCTCGGCGCCGCCACGGTGCGCCTGCTCGAGGAGTCGGGCGGCCACGCAGTCGTGGCGGACCTGCCGGAGACCGACGTGACGGACGAGGACAGCGTCCAGGGCCTCGTCGACTCCCTCGACGAGCTCCACGGCGCCGTGAACTGCGCCGGCATCGGCGCGTCGGCGCGCGTGGTCGGAAAGGACGAGGACGGGCCGTTCCCGCTCGACCTCTTCCGAGCGGTGGTCGAGGTCAACCTGACGGGAACGTTCAACGTCATCCGGCTCGCCGCGACGAAGATCGCCCGGAACGAGCCCGACGAGAACGGCGAGCGCGGCGTCATCGTCAACACCGCCTCGAATGCCGCCTACGAGGGACAGATCGGGCAGGCCGCCTACTCGGCGTCGAAGGGCGGCGTCGTCTCGATGACCCTGCCGATCGCTCGCGAGCTGGCGCGCCACGGGATCCGGGTGATGACGATCGCGCCGGGGCCGGCCGACACGCCGATGCTGGCGCAGCTGCCCGAGGACCTGAGGCAGGCGCTGGAGGGGCAGATCCCGTTCCCGGCCAGGCTCGCGCGCCCCGACGAGTTCGCAGCGCTCGTCAAGCACATCGTCGAGAACCCCTACCTGAACGGGGAGGTCGTCCGGCTCGACGGCGCGTTGCGGATGCCTCCGCGCTGATGCGGCCCCTCGAGAACGTCAGCGCCGTCTCGCTCGCCGTCAACGTGCCCGGGCCGACCACGGCTGCGCGACTCGTGGCGCTCGGCGCCTCGGTGACCAAGGTCGAGCCGCCGGCGGGCGACCCGCTCGCCGCCGCGCACCCGGCCTGGTACGACGAGCTCCGCGCAGGGCAACAGGTCGTGACGCTCGACCTGAAGCAGGCGGCGGACCGTGCGCGCCTCGACGAGCTCCTCGAGCCGGCCGATCTCCTGCTGACGTCGAGTCGCCCGGGCGCGCTCGCGAGGCTCGGTCTCGCCTGGGACGGCTTGCACCTGCGCTTCAACCGCCTCTGCCAGGTCGCGATCGTCGGGCACCCAGGCCCCGACCAGGAGCTCCCCGGCCACGACCTCACCTACGCGGCGGAGCACGGGCTCGTTGTGCCGCCTGACCTGCCGCGAACGCTCCTCGCCGACCTCGGCGGCGCCGAGTTGGCCGCGACGGCGGCGGTCGCCCTACTGCTCGCCCGCGAGCGCGGCGGCGAGGCCGGGTATGCCGAGGTCGCTCTGGCTGATGCCGCATCCGCGTTCGCGGCGCCGCTCCGCCACGGCGCAACCGCACTCGGCGGCTCCCTGGGCGGAGGGAACCCTGCGTACGGTCTCTACCCCGCGCAGGAGGGTTGGGTAGCCGTCGCCGCGCTGGAGCCGCACTTTCGGCTGAGGCTGACCGAGGAGCTCGGCCTCGAGGAGCTCACGCACGAGGCGCTCGCAGATGCGTTCCGGGCCCGAACCGCCGAGGACTGGGAGGCCTGGGCGCGCGAGCACGACCTCCCGCTCGGCGCCCTACCTCAGCGGGGCTAGCCGGCCGACGCATGCAGTAGCGGCACGAGCGGCTGCCAGCCGGAGCGCAGGACCTCGACCAGTGACGGTGGCGTGATCAGCTGCATCTGCTGGTCCGCGGACCGCCGCCTGCGCTCGACGTAGCCGGCTGCCGTCCAACGCAGCAGGCCCCGGCCGAGCACCAGCCAGGGTGCGCCTTCCCGAAGGACGAACGAGCCGTCCGGGAGCTCATCGAGTCGGGATTCGTGGTGCCGTTGCGCTCGTGTCTCCGGTGCGACGCGCTCGGCATGGAGCTGTGCGTCGATCGCATCGGCTCCTGTCTGGCCGGGGTGAAGCTCGGTCCAGATCGCGACCAGGCGGTTGTAGTCCTCCCGGCGGCAGAGCGCGCAGGGGCGATGCCCTGCGGCCAGCGCGGTTGCGTCGTCGAGGAAGAAGAGCTCGGTGAAGCGTCCGGGCTGCAGCAACGGCCCGCGCTGCCAGCCACGGAACTGGAGCCGGCAGGCGATCCAGCGCTTGCCGTTGTACCGCCGCCGAATTCGCCCGTTCTCGTCGTGGAGGCAGCCACGGTTCCCGTAGACGAGACCACGCCCAGAATCCGCGACCAGCTCGCCGAGCGGCGTGACCCGGTTCTGCAACGGCATTTCGGCCTCAACCTAGTCGAGGCTGGTGCAGCTCGTGACTAGCAGTCGAAGAGAAGCGCGTTGCTCGGGGCCGACACGTTTCCGGACGTGTCGACCGCCTTGAGCACGATCTCGGTCGGACCTGGCGCCCGGCAATACGTGACCGTCTCGCCGTACCCGATCACCCCGTCGTCGTTCCGTACGCCGTTCAGGTACACGTCGTACAGGATCTGCGACTGCGGATCGGTGTTGTCGGTGGACTGTGTCCAGTCGAGCCACGCCTCGGGCGTTTGAGTCTCCGGGGAGAAGGTCAGGTTCGTCGGCGCTGTCGGCGGAACCGTGTCGGTGACCGCCGGCGTCGTCACGGACAAGAGATTGCTCTGGGCAGTGTTGCCGTAACCGTCCCGCGCCGTGACCCTGAACTCATATGTCGTCGTCGGCGAGAGGTGGACGAGCGTCAGAGCACGGGTCCCGATCATGTTCGAGGCGTACGGGCTTCCGTTGACGAAGAGCGTGTACCAGACCTGAGTCAGGTTGTCGATCGACGCCGTCCAGGCGACTGAGATGCGCGTCGGAAACACGGACGTGAGGCTGAGGTTGGGCGGCGGGCTCGGCGGCGTCGTGTCGGGCGGCGTCGTGTAGCTCACGACGTTGCTGTTCTCCGACCTGTGGCCGCGAGAGTCGATGGCGTAGACGGCGAACGAGTGCGTCTGTCCTGCCGCCAGCTGTCCGAGCGTGATTGTCGTCTGCGGCGGGTTGACCCGGATACAGCCGTTGGGGGGCCGTTGCACGCAGTACCACCAGTTGCTCGAGCCGGCTCTCGAGGGATCCCACGCCAGCGAGATGCTGGTCGCTGTCGTCGCGGTGATTCGGAGGTTGGTCGGCGTCGTAGGCCCCCCACCTCGTCCGGCGCTGGCTGCGCTGATGAATACGAGTCCGAGCGCAAGCGTGCTCGCGAGCAAAGCGGTGCTTCGGAGAGACATCAGGGGCTCCTTCCGTGGCGGCGTGTTGTCCGCCCCTAGATACGACGGTTTCCCCGGACTGGATTTAGCGCAGGTTCTGGGTCAGATCCGCTGCGGCGCCGGGGCTTGGAGCGAAGGCCAGCGGCACGAGCGCGGCCAGGGTGGCCACGCCGCCGACGACGAACAGGGAGCGATAACTCCCACTGACGGCGATTGTCAATCCGATCAGCGGGACCGCGATCGCCGAGGCGACGGCGCGGAGCGAGTAGTACAGAGCCGTATAACCGCCAGCCTCGCCACGAGGGATGAGCGCGGCGAAAAGCGAGAACCCGAGCGTCGAGAGCAGACCGAAGCCCGCCGCCGCCAGGCCGCACGCAAATGAGACGGCGACGAGATTGGTGGACGCTGCCGCGGCCAGAAAGCCCACGCCCATGAGGCCGACTCCCAGCCCCAGGAACGGCTTGTGCAGGCTCGGATTGCGGACGAAGCCTGCCGCAACCATGACCAGCCCCGCGCCGAGCGCGAACGCGGCGAGCCACAGGGACGCGAGAGCCGGTGAGAGGTCGAGCACGCGCCTGGCATAGAGGATGAAGAAGACGGGCAGCGCGGCATAGCCGATCACCCAGAGGATCTCCGCGGCGAGGAGCGCCCGCACGCCGGGCCGGATCATCGTGGTCGCGTAGAAGCGAAGCGGCCGGTGTTGCGGCTGTTCGGATTCGCCGGGGTCGGCCACGGGCAGCCGCCAGACGGTCGGCCACGCAAACAGGAGCATCCCGACGGCCGCCAGGACGAAGGGCGCCCACAAGGCCAGCGCCGTGAGGAGGCCGCCGAGGGCGAGCCCGGCGAGACCACCGAGCAGCGAGGCGACTTCCAGGGCGCCGTTGCCCTGTGCGTAGTCAGCGGGCTCGAAGCCGTCATGGACGAGGGCCCGATGGGCCGTCATGACGATGTTCACGCCCACGTAGGCGAGCGTGCCGGCCAGCGTGAGCACCAGGTACGTCGTGCCCTGGCCGAGCGCGACGGCGCTCAGTCCGCCCGCGGCGAGCAGGCTGCCCACGACGATGAACGGCCGTCTCCCGTGCCGCGGCGTGTGCCGCCGATCGCTCCAGCGCCCGACGAGAAGGGGCATGGCGAACCCGGCCGCGGAGTTCACCATCATCACCAGGCCGATCAGCGCCGGCGCTTCCCTGATGTCCGCGAGCAGGAGCGGGAGATAGGTCGTCGTCACCGTGCGCACGAGACCCGTGCCGACCGCGGCCGCGGCGAAGACGATCAGATAGGCGAGGCCGCGCCGAGGACGGAGCGGGAGAACGCTCGGTAGCCGGGTCTCTAGGAGAGGATCGCTAGCGATCGAACGCGTCCTTCAGCACATCTCGCGGAACGGCGCTCTCCGCGTACCCCGAGGTGCCGTCGGTGCTGAGCTCGCGCGCTCCCGCGATCAGCGCCCCGTAGGCGGCGCCGGCGAGGAGGCTGCCTGTCGAGACGCGGCGCACGCCGACGGAGGCCAGTTCGGCGGTCGAAGGCCCGCCGGGTAGCGCGAGGGCGTTCACAGGGACCCCGACCGCCTCCACGACCCTCGCGATCTGGTCGAGCTGCGACAAGCCCGGCGCGTACACGGCGTCAGCGCCCGCGTCTCGGTACGCGATCAGGCGCTCGATCGTGTCGTCCAGGTCGTCGACGCCGCGGATGTGGTTCTCGGCCCGACCCGTGACGACCATCGGATCGGAGAGCCGGTGAGCCGCTCCGGCGACCTCGGCGACTCGCTGCGCGGCGACCTCGACGTCATCCATTGCTCCCGTCGCGGGGTCGTAGTCCTCGATCGAAAGCCCCGCCGCTCCGGCGTCGGCGAGCAGCGCGACCGTCTCCCCCACACCGCCGGGGTCGTCCGGGTAGCAACGCTCACTGTCGACGTTGAGCGGAACCGAGGTCGCGTCCGCCAGGCTCGCCACATGAGCGACGAGCTCGTCGCGAGTCACGCGCTGGTCGAGCTTGCCGAGCGACCAGGCGAAGCCGGCGCTCGTCGTGGCGAGCGCCTGGAAACCGGACACCTCGAGGAGCCGGGCAGAGCCGACGTCCCACGGGTTCGGCATCACGAACAGCTCCTCGGCTGCGTGCAAAGCCAGGAAGCGGGCGCGGCGCTCGTCGGCCATTGGCCTAGGTCAGGAAGGACGGCGGATCGTCGAACACGCCGTCGGCGACGATCGCGATCACGTAGCCGACGATGAGAAGCAGCCCGGTGAACAGGTGCAGCTGGATGTTCTTCGCCATGGCAGGCATGAGCGCGTAGGGCTGCTCATACGACTCCCGCAGCGCCCGGATCACCGGCAGGGCGAGCGGAGCGGCGGCGAGCGCGATGATCGTCGGCCGCACGAGCAGGCCGGTGATCGCGAAGACGGCGATCAGCCCGAAGGTGACGGCGACTGCTCCGACGTAGCCATTGATGACGGCCTCCTTCGAGAACCGTACGGGCAGCGTCCGCTTGCCGGCCCTCGCGTCCGCCGGCCGGTCCGGCACCTCGTTCAGGTACAGGATCAGCGCGATCAGGATCCCGACGGGAATCGAAGCCAGCAGCGGCTCGAGGTCGTACGCCCCGGTCTGCACGTAGTAGGCCCCGAGGGCCATGATCGGCCCGAAGCCGAGCGCCACGCAGACCTCGCCGAGGCCGCGATGCACGAGCTTGAGCGGCGGCGCCGTATAGAAGAGGCTGATCAACGCGCCGGCGACGCCGATCCACAACAGGCCCCAGCCGCTCTTCGCGGCCAGGAAGACGCCGATCCCGATGCCGACGGCGTAGAACGCGAGCGAGAGCAGCGCCATCTGGCGCATCGAGACCAGGCCGTAGAGGATCACGCGCGAGCCGCCGCTGAACTGCGTGGGATTGACGTTCGCCTCGTCGGCCCCACTCTGCGTGTCGAACACGTCGTTGGCGACGTTGAGGCCGAGGTGGATGCACGCCCCGCCGATGACGGTCAGCAGCGCGAGCCACCAGTTGAACCCGTTTACCCAGGCTGCAACGGCGATCCCGAGCAGCACCGGGACGAACGTCGCCGTGAGGAACGGGAGCCTCGTCGCGCGCAGGAAGAGCCAGCCGAACGACAGTCGCGGACGAACCTCGCGGCCCGTGTCCTCCGAGAGCCGGTCGAGGTACCTCCGGGCCTGTGGGACGCCGCGCTCGGAGAGCTCGAAGAACGACATCTCCTGCTCGTCCCACCCCTCCGCCCGGTCGGGCGACAGCTCGAGCCCGCCGTCCACCATGCGCAGCGGCCCCCAGAGCGAGACGTAGCGCCGCTCGTCGTAGCCGATCCCGGGCTGCGGCCGGATGTGGCTGAAGACGACGTTCACGCGCTCGCCCTCGGGCGGCTGCACTTCCTCGCCGGCGACCGCGTTCAGGACCACGACCCCGCGGTCGGGATCGGCACGGAACTCCGTCGCGACAGACAGCGGGTATCCGTCGTCGTCGACGAACGCGATCACCGCATGCTCGAAGCGGCTCTCCAGGCCGGCGATCAGCTCGGGAGTCGGCTTCACGCCATCGCCTTCGCCACATCGAAGACCTGCGGCGGCCGGTCGGTCGCTCCGTCTGGCCACAGAAACGCCCTAGTCGGCCGCACCTCGATCACTCCGCGCTCGAAGAAGAGCGGCAGCGCGACGCGCTTCCCGAGGAACATGTCGATCGCGGGCTCCTTCTGGCGCCAGAGCGGGAGCACGCGCTCCCAGCCCGCATGGAGGTCCGCGTCGTCGACGGTCGCGTCGCCCTGGATCGTCGCGCGCCGGAACGGCTCGACGTCCACCGCAACCGGGTCGCTGATCGAGATCGAGACCTTCGGATTCGCCTTGATGTGCTCGAGCTTCTTCGAGAAGAGGATGCTCGAGGTGAGGTAGATCACCTCGCCGTCGTAGAGCGGGATCAGCGGGTGCGTCACAGGCAGCCCGGAGCCGTCGACGACCGTCAGCTCGCTGACGAGCGCCGTCTCGAGCAGTTCTTCGACAGGCCGTGGCAGAACGCCCACGGTGCTGACGATAACTACTTAATCATCGTCCTCGTCGGCCCCTCCGATGTTGAATTGGGCGACCTGCGGCTCGTGATCCGAATCCTGGTCGTGGAACTCCGAGTTCACGTGCACCGAGTCGTACGACCGGAAGGCGCGATAAAGCTGGAAGCTCGCGAGGATCTGGTCCAGCACCTGCGAGTTGCCGTCGAAGACGTAGGAGTACTGCTCTGACGTCGGCAGCGTGTCGATGAGGTTGACGAGCGCGCCGCCCTTGAGGATCGACACGGTCTCTGAGAACTGGAAGTCGTTGATGTCGCCGAGCACGACGACCCTGGCGTGTCGGTCTGCGTCCAGCAGATCGTCGACGAACGCGTTCACGATCGCCGCCTGCTGGTGCCGCTGCACCTCGCTGGACCGGATCGGCGGCTGGAAGCGCCCGAAGAGCGGGTCGTCCCCGCCCTTGGAGTTGAAGTGGTTGGCGATGGCGAAGATCGTGCGCCCGCCCCAGCGGAACTCGCCTGCGAGGGGCTTCCGGCTGTTCGTGAACGCCGAATTCGCCGGGTCGATCCGCCCCGGGCTGTAGAGCAGCTCAGCGCCGTGGTGCGTGTCCACGACTTCGTTCGGCGTCACGGCCGTCGCGCCGGGCCGGTCGACGAACGACAACCCGCGGTCGGTGCGGAAGAGGAAGCCCTGCCGGATGTTGCCGCCGGGCTCGCCCCCGTCCTGGTTGAAGAGCGGGTTGATCTGGCGATAGTCGTAGGTGGGACCGCCCTGGGCCTCGATCGCCGCGATCAGCATCTGCCAGGTCAGGCTGGCATCGGTCGACGGATCCGGCGCCGGCCCGGTGTTGTCCTGAACCTCTTCGATCGCGATGAGGTCGGGCGAGCGCATGTTGTGCACCATGAGCCGCGCCAGGGCAGCGAACTTCGCGGGCGAATCGGTCGGGTCGAGGTTCTCGACGTTGAAGGTCGCCACCGCGAGCTCGTTCTTGCGCTGCGGTTCGGTCACTTCCCGCGTCAGCCCGCCGTCGGCCGGCGTCAGCTCGTTCAGGACGAGGAACTTGAAGTTCCCGAAGCCGTAGTCGACGACCGCCTGCACCGGAGTGGTGAAACCGTCGCGAACGTCGACGAGAGGCGTCGGCCTGATGACGTCGTCGAGGATCATCCGCTCGGGGTTGAAGTCGTTCGCCCGGATGACGATGCCTCCGCGCCCGGTCCTCACGCTCGCGTACGAGCCGTTGTCGCTCAGGACGGGAATCTCACCGAAACCGTTCGTCGGCCCCACCGCGACGGCGTTGTTGACCTGGACGAGCATGCCCTCGAGGCTCTCGTAGAAGTCGATGCCGTCCTCGGACGGGTCAAATGTGTTGCTCGTCTCGACGTTGCCGGCGGAGTCGTTCTCGATCTCGATCGTCGGCGGCACTCGGCCGCCCAGCCCGATGACGGTCGCCGGGATCGCCGGCACGGCGCCTGTGGAGACGACCGTGGGCGTGACGATCTCGGTGATCGTCAGGTTGTCGAAACCGCTAGCGGTCGGCGGGCAGGACGGGAAGCAGCCGGCCCGGAACTCCTGGACGCGGCCGCTCACCTGCACGGCGGTTCCCGGGACGACGGCCGTCGTCCCGAAGACGAAGATGCCCTCGGACGAGCGCAGGTCGGCGTCCGGCGCCGGGTCCTGCATGTAGAAGCCGGACGGGGCGACAGCGGTGACAACCCCCGGGACCTGGGAGACGAGGCTGCCGTCGTATGGCGATAGATGGGCGTGGTCCTGGATGTCGTGGATGCGGAGTGTGAGCCCTGTCGTGCTGAAGCTGAACGCGTGGTCCCCCGCCATGTGGTCCGGCGGGTCGACCTCGTCTGTGTCCGTGACAGCATCGGCCTCGACGGTCACCGTGCACGTCTCGTTGCGCTGAAGATCGCTCTGCGGGTCGAGGACGTAGGACGTCGAGACGCCCTCGGGCGTCACCGTCAGCGCCACGGCGCCGCTGGTGGTGCACGCGAGCGCGAACGCGCCGGGAGCGGCGGTCACCGGCTCGCTGAAGGTGACGGTGATGTTCGTGTTGGTAGGTACCTCGGTCGCGCCGTTCGGGGGAGTGGTCGCGGCGACGAAGGGCGACTGGTCGGTCGAGCAGAAATGACGCGGCGAGTCCGAGGTGCGCGGGTTGGCCCCGGCTGCCGTGAAGTCGGTTCCGTTCGAGTCGTTGTCCTGGCAGCCGCCGTCGTTGCGGAAATCCGCGGAGGTGTTCGACGGCGCCGGCGCCGGCGCGGCGCCTTCGAAGTAGTTCGCCGTCCCTCCGTACCCGATGAGGTCGATGATCCGGGTGTCGTTTCCGTTTGCGGCACACGTAGCGGCGGTGTTGCACCCAAGGGTGCTCGTGCCGTTGGCGAGCGCGACCTTTCCAGCCGTCCCGGACATGTTGATCGGGGTCGGATCGTCGAGGTAGGGCGTCGGCAGGGGAGCTCCCACAGCCGCGGTGCTCGCTTCACGAACGAGGAGGTACTGCCCAGGCGCGAGCGTGCCGGAGAGCTCCGTCAGCTGTCCCGAGTTCGCACCGAAGTTGCCGGTGCCTGCCGCGCTCGCGTACTGCAGCGACTTGCCGTCGAGGGAGACCGAAACGGAGCTGCGGTTGAAGATCTCGATGTAGTCGTGCGTGAAGGTCGCACCCGAGTTCCCGCCGCCACCGTAGATCTGGCTGATGACGAGATTCGGCGAAGGACCGTTCGGGAACGCTCCGGCGGCCGTGCCTGCGAGCGCTAGCAGCGCTCCGATACACACACCGGTGAGCGCAAGGCGCGCGCGGACGTAACTCATCGAGACTCTCCCCTCAGACGTTTGAACCGGATGCGCCGCCAACCCTCGGCGTCACGGGAGGGCATGGTGCCGCGTCTTCGGGGACACGTCAACTTCAGGCACGCTTGGAAAGCGCCGTGAGCGCACCTAGACCCACGTACACGGAGCCCGACCCGTAGCGCAGGACCGCGGGCCGGCGCCGGAGCCACCTCCCGAACGTCCCCGCGGTCAGGGCGTAGAGGCCGTCACTCATGAAGCCGAGAGCCATGAACACGAGCCCGAACACGGCCACCTGCGACCAGACCGCCCGCTCCGGGTCGACGAACTGCGGCACGAACGCGAAGAAGAAGAGCGCCGTCTTCGGGTTCAGGACATTGACGATCGCCCCTCGCCAGAAGAGCTGAGCGAGCGGCCGGCTGCTGACGACCACGCGTGCAGGCGAGTCCCGATCGAGCAGCCGCCGGATCCCGAGATAGATGAGATACGCCGCCCCCGCGTACTTGACGACGCTGAAGGCAAGCGCCGAGGAGACGATCAGCGCCGAGAGGCCGACCGCGGCCGCGACGGTGTGCACGAGCGTTCCGAGATGAACACCCGCCACCGACACGAGCCCGGCGAGGCGACCGTGGTCGACGCTCTGCGCCACGATGTAGAGCACCGCGGGACCAGGAACGAGCAGCAGCGCAAGCGCGGCCAGCGAGAACAGCCACAGAGAGTCCGCATCCGGCATGCGGCCATTTTGCCCATGTCCGGTGCCAGGCACCGGACATGGCTGGTTGAGCCTCCAGGGCCGTGATACGAAAGTACCCTAGGAACTCGGTCTGAAATCTCGATGAGAGGGAACCGCATGCGCCTCGAAGGCATCCACCACATCACCGCGATCACTGGCGACGCCCCCGGCAACGTCGACTTCTACGCACGCGTCCTCGGGTTGCGCCTCGTCAAGAAGACGGTCAACCAGGACGACCCGACCGTCTACCACCTCTTCTATGCCGACGAGAAGGGCTCGCCCGGCTCCGACATCACGTTCTTCGAGTACCCGGGAGCACGGCGCGGCCAGGCCGGCGAGGGAATGGTGCACCGCGTCATCTGGCGCGTCGCCTCCGACGAGGCAGTGGACTTCTGGGAGACCCGTCTCCGCGCCGAGGGCACCGAGGTGTCGCGGACAGACAACGGCCTCACCTTCACCGACCCGGAAGGACTCGGGCTCGAGCTCGTCGTCGCGGAGACTTCGGACGACCCGCTCATCGCCGAGAGCCCGGAGATCCCGTCCGAGCTCGCGCTTCAGGGCTTCCACGGCGTTCGCGCTTACTCCTCGCAGCCCGATCGGAGCCGCGCCTTCCTCGACGAGACGCTCGGGTTCGAGAGCCGCGGCGACACGGCGTTCGAGGCCCGCGGGGAGCGGCGCGGCTCGCTCTACGAGTACGACGCCACGGACGATCCGCCCATCCCAGGCGCGGGCACCGTGCACCATGTTGCGTGGTCGTCGCCGCCCGAGGAGCACGAAGCCTGGCGGCAGCGCGTGCAGGAGGCCGGCGCTTCCCCGACACCGGTCATCGACCGCTTCTACTTCAAGTCGATCTACTTCCGAGAGCCGAGCGGCGTGCTGTTCGAGATCGCGACCATGGGCCCGGGCTTCACCGCCGACGAGCCGCTCGAGACCCTCGGCGAGCGCCTCTCCCTGCCACCGAACTACGAGCAGCTCCGCGACCAGGTCGAGCCTGCCCTGACTCCGCTGCCGAATCCGCGCGAGGCCTGGGCGGCCAAGAGCTGACCGAGCTGCTCGAAGCCAGGGTCCGCCCCGCTGCCGGCGAGCCCGAGGGGGCGCTCGTCCTCTTTCACGGCCGCGGGACGGACGAGAACGACCTGCACCCGCTGCTCGATGCGCTCGACCCCGAGCGGCGGCTCCTCGGCGTCACACCGCGCGGCCCGCTGCTGCTGCCGCCCGGCGGCCACCACTGGTACGTCATCCGCGAGCTCGGCTTCCCGGACCCGGAGACCTTCCTCGGCAGCTATGAGCGCGCCTCGGCCTGGCTCGACAGCCTCGAGGTCCCGCTCGAGCGAACGGTGATCGGCGGCTTCTCCCAGGGCGCGGTCATGAGCTACGCCCTAGGACTCGGTGCAAACCGCCCGCGCCCGGCCGGCGTGCTCGCCCTGAGCGGGTTCATCCCGACCGTCGAGGGCTTCACGCTCGACCTCGAGCGTCCACTGCCGCCGATCGCCATCGGGCACGGAACCTACGACCCCGTGATCGGCGTCGAATGGGGACGGCAGGCGAAGGAGCAGCTCGAGGCGGCCGGCGCCGATGTGCTCTACCGCGAGTATCCGCTTCCGCACACGATCGACCCAGGTTTCCTCGGCGAGCTACGGCACTGGGTTCAGCAAGCCGTCAGCGCAGGATCGTCCGCGCCCGCAGCCAGTCGCGAACCGTCGTAAGGAACCCGGCCGCGAAACGGTCGGCGCGCGGGACCTCCTCGTTCAGCCCCTGATTCGTGTGGACGAGGCTGTGGTTCGCTCCGGGCAGCACGACCCACGAGAAGTCACGGCCGGCCTCGTTTGCGATCGGGCGCAGGCGCTCGACGCTGATGCGCGTGGCGACGTGCATGTCGAGCCCGCCGTAGACCCAGATCGCCGGAATCCGCAGCGACCGGATGGCCGGCACCGGGTCGAAGCCGCTCGGCCCGCGGCGCAGCACCTCGGCGTCGATCTGCTCCGGCGTCAGCCGCGGGGGCTCGGCGCCGGCGCCGGTCAACTCCTGGTACACGCTGTTCTCGCCCGGCGTCTCGAGCGGTGAGACGAGCAGGACGAGAAAGCGGATCGCCGGCTCCCGGCTCGCGGCCAGGGGCATGATCCACCCCGCCTGGCTCACGCCCCAGAGGCCGACGCGCGCATCGTCCACCCGGGGCTGGGCGGCCAGGAACCGAGCCGCAGCCTCGGCGTCCCTGGCCAGGACGTCGATCGTCGATTCGTCGGCGAGGTCGCCCGGATACCGGCCGCCCGACTGGTGAATGCCGCGCTTGTCATAGGCGAGCACGGCGAAGCCGTGCCGTATGAAGAACGAGGCGACAGGCCCGGTCGCCGACCTGGACACGGCGCCGGAGCCGTGCACGACGGCGACCGCGGGGTGCGGTCCCGCCCCAGCCGGCATCGTCAGGGTGCCCGCAATCCAGGCGCCCTGCGCGCTGCGGAAGCGCACTTCCTCCTGTCGTAGCGGCATGCGCGTCGCTCGCTGGTCGGGAGCGCCGGCGCGCCGCCAGACCAGCGTGGTGGGCCCGAATGTCGCCATGCCGATCGAAGGCCGGCGAGTGCCTAGGGTGGCGCCGATCTCATACGTCCCTCGCCGCAGCGGGTAGACGGCGTGCAGTTCCCCGGAGTCGAACTCGGCCGCGGTCCACGGGAAGAACGGCGTGTCGAGCACGCCCATCGCCCGCCCGTCGCCGAACGTGTAGATCCCGACCGCGCCCCAATCGGGCATCCGCCCGCGCTGTAGGCGGAACGTTCCACGCAGCGCTCCCTGTCGAACCGTCCCGACGATCGCCTTCTTGTTGAGCCGGCCACTGAAGACGACCGGTGCCGGCCGGCCGGGCAGCCGGAAGCTGAGACGCCCGCGGGTGGTCCTGGCCGGCACCGTCGTCTGCGCCGAATGTCCTGGCGGGAGCACGACGACAGCCCTGGAGCCGCGAATCTGCACGGCGATGCCCACGCCTTCTGTGCCGAGCGGGAGTCGAAAGCTCCCGGTCCACGTGCCGGCGAGCGAGCGGCTCGTCTCCGCAGAGCTGCCGGTCGCAGCCGCCAGGCCGGCGAGGAGCACGAGCAAGACGAGAGCACGTCTCATTGCTCGAGCTCCGCCAGCACGTCGTCGGCCCACCTGAGGGCCAGCTCCGCCTGCTCGATGCCTAGCTTGAGCAGGAAGTAGTGGTAGTAGTCGTGGCCGCGCCGCGTGTTCGTCGGCTCGAGCTGCTGGTAGACGGCGAGTTGCTCGAGGGTGTCGACGCGGAACTGCCGGTAGTGGCCGACGAGCGCCTCCCGGCTCATCAGGCTCCCGAGAAACGACTTCAGGTAGAACCCGTCTCGATCGCCCGGCTCCACTGTCTCGAGCCACCCGTTCAACGCAAGCTCGCCACGCTTCGTGATCCGGTAGAGCCGCCGGTCCGGCCCACGCTCCCGCCCTCCCGCGCGCGACCGAGCCAGCCCGGCGCGCTCGAGCCGGGGCAGGACGGCATAGAGCTGGCTCTTGGCCGGCGCCCAGACGTGCGCGACGCTGCGCCGCGCGAGCTTGAGCAGGTCGTAGCCGGTTCGCTCGCCCTCCATGGCCAGGAGACCGAGCACCGCGCCCTCCGTCGTAGTCAGCTGTGCGACTTTCGAGCGTTCTCTAGTCCGCATCGGACTAGTTGTACGCGAGGCCGTGTTGAGGGTGTGTTAAGCAGGACGGGCGGCCCTTGGTGAGGGCCGCCCGTCGATCCGAAGCGCCTGCCTTAGGCGGTCGGTGGAATGAGGACCTTGTTCAGGACGTGGATCGTCCCGTTCGAGGCCGCGATGTCGGTCTTCACGACCCTGGTCGAGCGGTTGAGGAACACGTTGCCGCCGCGAACCTGGATGCGAACGGAAGGCCCGGCAAGGGTCTTGGCCGACCGAAGCTTCACGACCTGTGCCGCCTTCACGTCGCCGGCGACGACGTGGTAGAGCAGCACCCGGCGCAGCTGCGCGCGGTTGCGGAGCAGCTTGTTCAACGTCGCCTTCGGCACCTTCTTGAAGGCAGAGTCGGTCGGTGCGAACACGGTCAGCTTGGTCTCGCCGGTCAGCGCTCCCGCCAGCCCGGCCCGCTTGGCGAGCATGACGAGGGTCTTGAACTGGCCGGCGGCAACCGCCGTCTGGACGATGTTCTGGTCGGCCGCCGGTGGGGCGGCCGGGGCGGCGCTGGTCGCCGCTGCTGAGATCGCCGCGATCGTGAGCACGGATGCGGCGAGGATCGATACGAAGAGCTTGCGCATTGTGGTTCTCCTTTTCTGTGTTAGGCGGTTGTGACCTGAGGGTTGCGGCTCCAGCGGCGGCGGATGCCTTGCTGCTGGGCCACCTGGTAGACGGCGGAGAGTCCGACGAGGCCGTAGACGACACGGCTGGCGAAGTTCGTCTCGCCGAACTCGAGGCCGACGAGCGTCGCAACGAGGTCGAACTCGGCCACCGAGACGAGGCCCCAGTTGAGCCCGCCGACAATGACGAGCGTGGCGGCGAGGATGTCGATCTTCTTCACGGTGAGCTCCTTTCTGTAGAGGTTTTGTCCAAGCAACGTACAGAGTTGAGCTCTGCTTGTCAAGTGTCTGTTCAATGTCTGTACACTGCAGCCATGGAAGCGGCGAACGGATACCTCCGGATCGGCGAGCTGAGCCGTCGGTCGGGTGTGAGCACCGAGCTCCTCCGTGCGTGGGAGCGTCGGTACGGCCTCCTTCGTCCCACCCGTTCGGAAGGCGGCTTCCGCCTCTATTCGCCCCAGGACGAGCGCCGGGTGGCCGTCATGCGCGACCACCTGAAGCGAGGGCTGTCGGCGGCACAGGCCGCGCGTAGGACCCTCGATGAAGATGAACCCCGCCCCGATGACGCTCCTGCTCTCGCGCAGGGAGCCGACGGCTTGCGGGAGGCGCTGAACGCTCTCGACGAGACAGCCACGCATGTGGCTATCGACAAGCTGCTGTCGAACCTGTCTCTGGAGACGGTCCTCGGCGATGTGATCCTGCCGTACCTCCGGGAGCTCGGCGATCGCTGGGAGCGAGGCGAGGCGTCGGTTGCCGACGAGCACTTCGCCAGCAACCTCCTCCGGGGACGGCTGCTCGGCCTCGCCCGCGGCTGGGATCAGGGCGCCGGGCCACGCGCGCTCCTGGCCTGCGCGCCCGGGGAACACCACGATCTGGCGCTCATCGTCTTCGGCCTCGCCTTGCGGGCGCGGGGCTGGCGGATCACATTCCTCGGGCCCGACACGCCACTCGACTCGCTCACCGAGGCCGCGCGCGCGCTCGAGCCCGCCGCGGTCGTGGTCGCCGCAAGCTCGTCGGAGCGCATTGCCGGAGCCGAATCAGCCCTGCGCAAGCTCGCACGAGCTGCTCCGCTCTGGATCGCCGGGGCGGGCGCCGGCCCGGAGGCCGTCAAGAAGACCGGGGCCCGACACCTCGACGCGGACCCGCTGGGCGCGGCCGACCTCGTAGCTCGCGCGCAATGAAGGCTGTCGAATCGGAGGAGCGCGCCTACGCGCCACTCGCAATGGTGAACGCTTCCGAGGCAGACGGGCGCCGTCTCGCGGCCGCGTACTGGGACGAGGTGGAGAGGACGACAGCAGGCCTGGTTCGCATGCGAGAAACGTCGGAGGGGCTGGCTCTGCGTGCATTCGGGGCACCGCTGCTCAAGTTCGGGCTCCCCCGCCTCGACGCTGTCGGCGATCGCGTCGTGTGCGAGTACCCGATCGACGGCGGGCTGCTTGCCAGGCGAGCGGGCGGCTCGATCACCTTTGCGCAGCGCGGCAACGTCCTCACCTCGACGATCTCGGGTTTCCATCCGCGCCTCGGCCTGCTTCCTGGGCTCTACTCACACGTGCAGGCGCGCATCCACTCCGCTGTCAGCCGCCGCTACTTCGCCCGGCTCGTCCGCGAGGGCGCAACGTGAAGGTCGCGGTCTTCGGGGCCACGGGGACGATTGGCAACGCGTTGCTTCCCCTACTCGCCCGCCGGCACGACGTCGTGGCCGTCTCGCGGCGTCCCCATGAAGGCAACGGCGTGAACTGGGCGGTCGCCGACGCAACGGACGAGGACGCCGTGCGCCGCGCCCTGGACGGCGTCGAGGTCGCCTACTACCTCGTTCACTCCCTGGGAGCGAGCGACTTCGAAGAGCGCGACCTGCAGGCCGCGCGCACCGTTGCGCGCGCGGCCGAGCAAGAGGGCGTGCGGCAACTCGTGTACCTCGGCGGGCTCGGAGACGACTCGCCGGATCTCTCGCCACATTTACGAAGCCGCCTGGAGACGGCGAAGCAGCTCGCCGCCGGCTCGGTCCCCGTGACGACCCTGCGCGCAGCGATCGTCGTCGGGCCAGGAAGTGCAGGCTTCGAGACGATCGTCGCGCTCGTCGACCGCCTTCCCGCCATGGTCTGCCCGCGGTGGGTCGGAGTGCAGACCCAGCCAATCGCTCTCGCCGATGTCATCCGGTACCTCGAAGGCGTTTGCGGCGAAGACGAGGCTCGGGGCGAGAGCTTCGACGTCGGCGGGCCGGAGGTGATGACCTATCGGGAGATGATCGAACGGATCGCCAGGCTACGCGGCAAGCGTCGCCTGATCGTCGAGATCCCGGCCTTGACTCCCCGCCTCTCGTCGTACTGGCTGCACCTCGTCACGCCTGTCAAGGCATCGGTTGCGCGCCCCCTCATCGAGGGGCTGAGGAACCCGACGGTCACGGGAGACGATCGAATCAGGGACGTCGTCCAGTTCGAGCTGACGCCGTTCGACGACGCGGCCCGCGCCGCTCTCGGCTAGTTCGCGCGCGGCGGCGGCGCGGTCGCCAGCTCGCGCACGAGCCACTTCGGGCGATACACCGTCCACACACGGTCACTCTTCGTGCGGAATGGGCCCGCGCCGAGCGGCACGGTGATCCCGGCCTCCCAAAGCAGCGCGTGGTAGGCCGGGCTCGGTGGTGCCGGCGGTGCCGTGCCGATCACGAAGACCGGGTGCGCCTCGTGGTTGACGAACGACGTCGAGAAGTAGTCGCCGACCATGCGCCCCTGGGTCGTGTTCGGCGCCCAGGCCACGTTCATCGGCGGGCTCAACGTCTGCGGGGCGTGCCACGTGGCGCCGTTGTCCCCTGAGCTGATGAACCCGACGGTCAGCTGACACGTGGACACACTGCAGGAGTCGTTCGGGTAGTAGTAGTAGACGATGCCGATCCGCCCCGGCGGGCCGACCGGGTCAATGCCGATGCCGGGCAGGAAGTGGTCGACCGTGCTCGTCGTCGGGTCGATCGGGACCCGCGTCTTCGGCGTCCAGGTCGCGCCGTTGGTGGACGTCGAGTAGACGATGTCGTTCATCGCGCAGGCCGTGCGAAACGCACAGTCGTGCCACGCGACCCAGACCTTGCCGAGCGAATCCACCTCGGCGGATGGCAACGGCGGGTCGCGAAGGCCGGCCGCGACGGGCGCAAACGACTGCGGTGCGACCTGGACATTGCCGATCCAGGAAGCGCCACCGTCCTGCGAGCGGAACGCCTGGATCGAGCCGTAGTTGGCCGTGTACGGCACGACAACGGTGCCGTTGGGCTGGACGACCGGCTGCCCGCCGAGCCCGGACACAGCCGTGGGTGGGTGAATCTTCGGGCCCCACGTCAGGCCTCCGTCCGTCGACGTGCTCATCAGCATCTGGTTGCCGAGGCCGTTGTCGTCCCACTCCGCGTAGCAGTTGCCGTAGTGCGGGCTCGTGGCCCACGTGTCGCAGACGAGCCAGTTCTTGTCGTAGAACGTGCCCGGCGCCACCGACACCGTGACCGGCGGCTGCCAGGTCAGTCCGCCGTCGGTCGAGCGGCTTGTCAGTACGGCTGCGCCGACGGCCTGATCGTTGATGCCGAGCGTGCCGATCATCCAGACGTTGTGCTCGGGGTCGTAGGCGACGACCGGGTCGCTGACACGCGCCCAGGGCCCGGGGGGAGTCGCGTGGACGGTCGTGCCGGGGAGGCCGCCCTTGATCCAGGTCTGCCCTCCGTCGGTCGACGTCGCGAAGCCGACGTTGCTGCCGCCCCCGTTGTTGAAGCGGCCGACCTGGTAGGCAGAGACGATCGTGTTGCCCCAGGCGAACGAGTCGGGCTCGACGTTCGTCGCGTGCTGGCTCGTGGTGTTGCGGTACTTGTCGCCGCCGATCCCGTGCGGCCCATGAATGTGCGCGTAGGAGACGGAGGCTGCGATCAGCATCGCCAGCCCGGCGAGCACGACTAGCCTCCCCACCCGCATTGCACGCGGTCTATATCACGGTGTGGGTTTCGGCTCAAATCGTTTACTGTCGAGCGAGCGTGGCCAGGCGTGGCACAAACGAGAAAAAGGAGCAGGCCGACGTCGGCAACGGGGCGGCCCACGCCGACTGGCTGGCCGAGATCGAAGAGCTGAAGGAGCGCCTGCGCGACCGCGCCGAGGCGATCGGCCGCCGTGAGCAAGAGCTGCGCAAGGAAGAGCAGCGCCTCGAGCACCACGAGCGCCGGCTCGGGCGACGCGCCCGTGTGTTGCGCGCCCAACGGCACTGGTTCTTGCCGCTGACGGAGCGCAAGCAGCGACAGCCAGCCCAGGACGGCCAGGCGGCCCTCGACAGCCGCGCGCGCTCGATCGCCGAGCACGAGCGGGCTCTCGAGCTGCGGATCGAGGAGGTCGATGCGCGAGCCGCGCAGCTCGAGGCGGCCGACGAAGTGCTGGCCCTGGCGCGGAGAGACGCCGACGCGCGCGAGGCGCAACTCGAGCTGCACGCCAACGAGCTCGCCGAGCGTGAGCGCGCGTTCGCCGACCTGGAACGGAGAGCTGCCGAGGTCGACGCCTCGGCCGCGGCCCACGACGAGCTGGCGGCCGAGCTCCAACGCCGCGAAACGGAGCTCGTCGCGCGCGCGACTGAGCTCGAGGACCGCGAACAGGCTGCAACGGCGGCGCAGGGCGAAACTGCCGCCGACCTGGAGAAGCAAGAAGCGGATCTCGCCGCGCGCGCCAAGGAGCTCGAGCAGCGCGAGGCGGAGGCCGTGGAGCGAGAGCGAGAGCTCCCGAGCCAGGCGGCAGCGCTCGACGACCGGGAGTCGACGCTCGCCGACCGCGAAGCGAAGCTCGCGGAGCGCGAGTCGATCCTCCAGCGCCGCGCAGACGAGCTCGATCAGCGCGAAGCGGAGGCTGTGGAGCGAGAGCGGGAGCTCCCGAGCATGGCCGCGGCGCTCACCGACCGGGAATCGGGCCTGGCCGACCGGGAAGCGGAGGTCGCTGAGCGGGAGTCGATCCTCCAGCGCCGCGCGGACGAGCTTGATGCCAAAGCACTCTCCGCGGGCGAGTTGGAAGGCGACCTCGACCGGCGATCGGTCGAGCTCGACGAGCGCGCGGGCGTCCTGAACGGCCAGGAAAGCGACCTGGCGCGCCGTGAAGCGGCTCTCGCCGCCCGCGGAGACGAGCTCGAGCAGAAGGAGCGGAAGCTCCGGCGAAAGCGCGGGCCCTTGACGCGGCGATCCGACGCCGCGGCGTCGTCTGAGGATGAGGCCTACCGCGAGACCGCGCTCTCGGCCCGCGAGCGTGATCTCGAGAAGCGCTCGTCTGAGGTCGAAGGCGTAGAGGCGGGCCTAGCCGAGCAGCGCGAGCGGCTCGATGAACGGCAGCAGACCCTCGACGAGATCGAGCGGACGCTCACGCGGCTGCGCGCCGACCTCGAGCTCGAACAGCAGGCGGCAGCCGAGAGCGCTCGCGCGGTCGAGGCACGGTCGGCAGCGCTCTCGCAACGCGACAGCGACCTCGCTGCGGCCGAAGCCGATTTCGGCGCCCGCACGGCGGCGCTCGCACGCCGCGAGCGCGAGGTCGAGGCGGCCGAGCGGGAGAAGATGGACACGCTGGGCCGCCTACGTCACCAGGCCGCCGAGCTCGCCGAGCGTGAGCGCGCCCTCGTACGACTCGGCGCCAGGCCCGTTGCTGACCCCGCCCAGGAGGCGGTCCAGGAGGCTCCGAAGATCCCCGCGAGCTTCCGCGAGGGCCTCGCCGCCCTCGAAAGGGCAAGCGAAGAGCGCCGGCGCCAGCCCGTCTGAAGGCGGGGCTCTCAGTCTTGCTTGCGTAGCGGCGTGATCTGCACCGGCTGCCGCTCGGTTACGTGCTCCACCTGGAGCGTCGTATGGCGCAGGCCGAACTCGTCCGCGAGGATCGCTTCCAGCTCTCGCCGGCGGGCATGGCCATCGTCGTCTGCGCGGAGGAGCACGTGCGCCGAGAGCGCCGGAAAGCCGGACGTGATCGTCCAGATGTGCAGATCGTGGACCTCGACCACCCCTTCGACCTGCGCCATTCGGTGCCCGACGTCGACCGCGTCGATCCCGGCAGGAGTCGACTCGAGCAGGATCGAAACCGAGTCGCGCAGGATCGTCCACGAGCTGGCCAGAACGAGCAGCCCGATGGCCAGGCCGGCGAGCGGGTCTGCATATCGCCAGCCGGTCGCGAGCACGACGAGCGCGGCGACGATCACCCCGGCGGAGGCCGCCAGGTCTGTGAGCACGTGCGTGTAGGCCGCTCGAACGTTGAGGCTCTCACCCGCGGCGCGCGCGAGGATCCCCGCGGCGAGGAGGTTCACGACCAGCCCGATGCCCGCGACGACGAGCACCCAGCCGGCGAGGATCTCGGGCGGATTCGAGAACCGCTCGATCGCTTCGATGAAGATCCAGATCGCGACCACGACCAGGGCGGCTCCGTTGGCGAGCGCAGCCAGGATCTCGGCCCGCCGGTAGCCGAAGCTCCGCTGTGCAGTCGCCGGGCGGGCCGCCAGCCACGACGCGAACAGCGCGAGCGCGATCGTCCCCGTGTCACCCAGCATGTGGCCGGCATCTGCGAGCAGCGCCAGGCTGTCGGTGGCCAGGCCGCCTACGAGCTCGACGACGGTGTAGCCCGCGGTCAACACGAGCACGGCGCCGAGCGCCCGCCGGCTGCGCGTTCGGTCGAGGCCGTGGCGGTGTTGATGGGTCATTTCGGCGGCCGGATCACTATCGACCCGTTGAAGTCGCGGAACTGTTGGCGCATGAAGTGACTCGGCGCGATCATGCGCGCGTCGAGGACACGGCCCTGTTGATCGACCACGAGTCGGAACCAGGCGGGGATCGGGCGGTCGTCATAGACCGAGAGGATCTGAACCGGCCGGCCGTGGAAGCGGGTCGTCCCAAGGAGCCTGCGTTGTGCGCGCCATCCCACATGTACGTGGGGACGCGGAGGCCCGGGAACGCCGAGCGCTCCCAGCGCCCGTTGCGGAAGTCCCATCGGTTCCGCCCGATGATGATCGAGCGGAACCCATCGTCGGTCCGGAACGCCAGTCGATTTGGGGCCCGCACTTCGAAGGTCGACCGGGCTCCGCCGCCGGCCCTGAGGTCAGACTGCTCGGTATAGCGGTGCGTACGCAGGGAGCCCATCTCCCGCTGAACTCTCGCAAAGAGCCACTCTCCGAGGGGGGTAGCGCCTTCGGCAAGACGAACTCGAACCTGTCGGGCGCGTTCACGGTGATCCTCCGTCGCGCGCCGTTGAAGGCATCAACGTCGAGCCGGAAGCATGCCCGTCCGCAGGGCGCGGCGGTGACGGGCCTGCCGTCGACGGCGAACGACAGGTCTTCGGACGAAATAGGCGTCTCGCCGCCGAGGGCCGCCACCTCGACCGGCCCTCCCGGCCTGCGGCCATGCCGATGAGCACCCGACCCTTGTGCTGCGCCAGCATGAGCGCCTGGTCGTCACCCGCCAGCGGAAGCTCCAGCCGGCCACTTGCTCGCCCAGGTGAGCGCCGTCTCCGGCCCATCGGCCTCCGAGCCGGAGCCCGAGGCGATCACGAAGGCTGCGCCGGCGAGCCCGACAAACAGCAGGGCGGCCACGGCCGAGAGCACGATCCAGGCGATGCGCGGCATCGCCTAAGAGTTGCAGTTCAGGTCAGGCCTGGCGGCCGACGTAGATCGTCACCTGAGTCGTGCCCTGCACGCGTGTTCCGGCCCCTGGGTCCTGCTCGACGACGAGCCCCTGCTGCCCGGGATCGGTAACAGGCCTGTCCACCACTCGCACCGTGAACCCGGCGTTGCGCAGGATGCGATCCGCAGCGGCCTCGGTCTCGCCGACGACGTCCGGCACGGTGCGCACCTGTCGACCTCCGGACACGGTGATCCGCACCGTCGAGCCGCGGGTCGCCGTCGTCCCTCCCGCCGGGGACTGCGTCAGCACCGTTCCGGCTGGCCGCGTGGACGACACGGGAGTCGAAGAGATGCGGAAACCGGCCGCCTGCAAGCGTGCGATCGCATCGGTGTCGCGCGAGCCGACGACGTTCGGAACGGGCGCCTCTCCCGTCGTCGGCACGGTCTGAGTCGAGCCGCCGGCGGGCGCAGCCGCAGAGGCGATGTTGAGCCGGACCGTCGATCCCTTCGGCGCCCTTACTCCACCCTTCGGGTTCTGGGCGACGACTTGTCCCTCGGGCACAGGCCCCGGTCGCCGGGACGCGAACGATGTTGACCCGAAGCCCGATCCTCCGCAGCACTGCGGTTGCAGCAGCCTCCGTTTGGCCCATCACCGCTGGAACGGCAACGAGCTGCGGGCCCTTGGAGACCGTGAGGACGACGGTTGCGCCGCGGCGGGCCTCGGCCCTTGCAGGCGGGCGCTGGCGCACGACGCGGCCCTTCGCCTGTCTCGCGAACACTTCCACCGACCTGGCGCGTAACCCAGCCGCCTGCACCCGCTCGAACGCGTCGGCGACGTCGAGCCCGACCACTCTCGGCACGTCGACCGTGTTCGGCCGGCGGGCGACGACGATCACGACGGTCTTTCCGGGCTCGAGCTCTGCCCCCGCGCTCGGGATCTGGCGGATAACCTTGCCGACCTGAGCCGGGTTGACAGCTCGACGGACATCGGCCGGGTAGCCGTCTGCGCGCAACCGCTCGACGGCGAGGGCCTCCCTGAGCCCGACCACGGCCGGAACACGGTTCGCCGACGAAGACTCGTCGTCGTCTCGCGTCAGGAAATACGCGAGCCCAATCCCGGCCCCGACGAGCAGCAGCAGGAGCAGCAGCCAGGGCCAGAGCAGCGGCCTGCGTGGAGGTGGCGGGGTGTGGTCGACCTGTGTAACTCTGCGTCTGCGCCGGGGCACGCGCTAGGTGTTCCCACTCAATGACGCGCCGAATCTCCCTCGACCTCGAGATCCGGCAGCCACTCGAGCCACTTCGGCAGGTACCAGTTCCGGTCGCCGAGCAGCTTCATGCGACGCCGGCACGAGGATCGAGCGCACGATCGTCGCGTCGATGAGGACCGCCACCGCCAGGCCGAAGCCCATCTGCTGGAAGCAAGCAGTGTCGCCGACGGCGAACCCGCCGAAGACGGCGACCATGATCAGCGCCGCGCCGGTGATCATCCGCGCGGTCGATGCGACGCCGTGCGCGACCGACTCCGTGTTGTCGCCGGTCTGTCGAGTAGAGCTCCCGGATCCGGCTGAGCAGGAACACGTGGTAGTCCATCGAGAGGCCGAAGAGCACGGCGAAGAGGAAGAGCGGCACCCACGCCTCGATCGCGTCGACCTGCTGGAAGCCGAGCAGCTCGTTGCCGACGCCCTTCTGGAAGACGAGCACCAGTCAGCCCGTAGGCCGCGCCGACCGAGAGCAGGTTCATGAGGATCGCCTTGATGGGACGACGATCGAGCGGAAGGCGACCATCAGGAGGATGAAGCTGAGCCCGAGCACGAACGTGAAGACGATCGGCATCCACTGCTCCATGAGGTCGAAGTAGTCGATGCCCTCGGCCGTCTCGCCGGTGACTAGGACACGTGCGTCGTCGACTCCGCGGAACGACTCGGGGACGTACTCGCCGCGGATCCGCCGCACCGCGTCGTAGGCGCTTTCGTCGCGGCTGTCGCCCCTGAGCAGCGTCTCGATGCTGACGAGCTGTTGCTCCGGGTACGGGGTGGTCTCGGGCGCGAGGAAGGCCGCGTCTGAGCGCAGGCGACTCTCGAGCCTCTTGATCGCCGCCTGAACGGGTAATGAGGACACATCTCCGTCGACGACGATCTGGGTGCTGTCGTTCGTCCCCGCGCCGAAGCTCTCCTCCAGGGCCAGGAAGCCCTGCTTGGACTCGAAGCGGTCTGGAAGCGCCCGCACGCCGACGAAGCCCATCTTGAGGTCGAGGACCGGGATGCACAGCGCGAGCAGGAACGCGACCGTCACGACCAAGGTGGGGACGGGGCGCCGCATCACTGCTCGGACGATCGCCGACCAGTAACGGCCCTCCGTCCCCGAGCCGGACTCCGCCGAACGCCCGATGAAGGGGAGGCGCCACGAGTTGACCCGGTCGCCGAGCAGGCTCAGGAGGGCGGGCAGAAGTGTGAGCGCTGCCACAACGGAGACGATTCCGACGAGGATCGCGCCGGTCGCCAGGCTGCGAAAAATCGTGTCGGGGACGAGGAGCAGGCCGCTCATGGCCACCACGAACGCGAACCCGCTGAAGACGACCGCCCGGCTCGCCGTGGACCCTGTTGGTCGATCGCCGCCGGCTTCTCGAGGCCCCGCGCGCGCTCCTCACGGAACCGAGAGACGACGAACAGCGCGTAGTCGACCCCGAGGGCGAGGCCCATCCCGGAGAGCATGTTCAGGGTGAAGATCGAGAGGTCGAAGAACTGACTCAGGATCGCGACCAGGCCGAGCGCGATCACGATCGAGATCAGGGCCAGCAGCATTGGGCACGAGACCGGCCACGACCGCGCCGAAGACGATCAGCAGGATGAGCAAGGCCGCAGGGAGGCCGAACTGCAGCTCGCCCTTCTCGAGGTCGTGCTGGGAGAGCTCGACCAGGTCGTTGTCGTACGTCCACTGGCCGGTGATCGACGCTTCGAAGTCGTCCTCGTTCGCAAGCTTCACCGCCTCGATGACGGGCTTCACGTCGTTCTCCGCGTCCCGAAGCAGGCCGACCGTGATCAACGCCTCGCCGATCCGGTTGCGAGACGAGCATCCTGTCCTGCGTCGCGTAGAAGTCCTGTGTGACGACCTGGTCCGGGCGCTCGATCTCGGCCGCCAGCTCCGTCACCTTCCGGCGGAACCGTGGGTGAGCGACGGTCAGCCCACTCGACCGAACGACGATCACCTCGGTGACCTCCTCCTCGGGCGGGCCCGGCGGAACCCGCTCGGCGAGCAGGTCGTAGGCTTGTTCCGACTCGGGGTTGGCCGTGATCTCGGCCTCGGAGGTGAACTCGAGCATCGTCACGATCGCGCCAAAGGCGAGCACCAGCGTGATCAGCCAGACGGTGATCGTGCGCCAGGGGTGACGCGCGCTGGCGGCGGTCAAGCCGCGCGTCGAGAGGAGCCTCACGCCCGGCAGTATCGTCATTCGAGTGGACGAATCACGCTGGCTAGGTGAGATCCGGCGGCTCGACCCGGTGGCCGATCACGCGCGCATCGTCCGGCTCGACACCTGCTACGAGTTCCCCTGGGACACGACTCGCGCGCTGGAACTGGCCCTGTTCCGAACCTTCGCCGTCCCCTGGTCGCCGCGCTCCTCGACTCGACCGGCGAGTTCGCTGCGCGGGCACAGAAGCGCTACGACGACACGGATCTGATCCTCTCGACGATCGGCGAGATGGGTTACGACAGCCCCGAGGGGCGCCGCGCGATCCGCAGGATGAACCAGATTCACGGGCGCTTCGAGATCTCGAACGACGACTTTCTGTACGTCCTCTCGTCGTTCGTCTTCGAGCCGATCCGCTGGAATGCGCGCTTCGGGTGGCGGCCGTTGATCGAGGCCGAGCGCCTGGCGTCGTTCCACTTCTGGCTCGAGGTCGGCGGCTGATGGCGATCAGGGAGCTCCCGGAGCGGTACGAGGAATTCGAGCGCTTCAACGAGGAGTACGAGGAGCGGCACTTTGCGCGCTCGCCCGCGGCGGAACGGGTCGGCCAGCGACACGCGACATGTTCCTGGCGTGGTTCCCCGGGCTCCCGAGGCGCTTCGGGGCTCACGCGATCTATGCGCTGATGGACGACCGGCTGCTGGCCGCGTTCGGCTTCCCGCAGCCGCCGAGCGCCGTCCGCGCCGCGGTCGAGGGCGCACTCCGAGCCCGCGCCCGCGCGGTCTCCCTCCTACCGGCCCGCCGCCGGCCGCGGCTTCGCACCAGGCGCAGCACGCGTACATACGGGCGTGAGTGGGAGCTCGAAGGCCTCGGCCCGCCTCTCTAGCATGTCTGGTGCCTGGCACCGGCCATGGCGGTGTCGGACACGGCTCGGGCTACGATCCGAGGCGATGACGACCGCGACCGACCCCGCTCCGCGAGCTCCTCGCCGAGGCCTTCCCCGACGCGACCGAGCTCGACGTGCAGGACCGCACGGGCGGCGGCGACCACTTCCAGGTCATCGTCTCGAGCCCGCGCTTCGCCGGGCTCTCGCTGGTCGAGCAGCACCGACTCGTCTACGCCGCCCTCGAGCGACCGCTCGCCGACGGCACAATCCATGAGCTCCGCATCTCCACGAAAGGACCCTGAGTGACCGACCTCCGCAGCCAGATCGAGCAGATCATCGAGTCCGAGCCCGTCGCCCTCTTCATGAAAGGCACGCCCGCCTTCGCCGCCTGCGGCAACTCGCAGCGAGCGCTCTCGGCGCTTCGCGGCGCCGGTGCACCGGTGACGGCCGTCGACATCCTCCCCGACCCGCGCTTCCGCCAGGAGCTCTCCGCCCTCTCGGGCTGGCCGACGATCCCGCAGATCTTCGTCAAGGGCGAGTTGGTCGGCGGCGCCGACATCGTCGAGGAGCTGGCGGCGAGCGGTGAGCTCGAGCGCAAGCTCACGGAGGCGCTCGGCCCCGAGTACCGGAACGGCCGCGACGAGCGCGTCGTCGCACTCGAAGCCGCGTAGCCGCGCCCGAGCCCCTTAACAGGCTCCTTACAAAAACACCCGGAATCTTTTCGATTCGGCAACCGCACGCTCACGCGGCCGGCGAAAGACTCACGGTCATGAAGAACAAAACCCGTCTCACCGTATTCGGACTGATGGCCCTGCTCGCTCTCTCGGTCGTCGGCGCCGCGGTCGCCCACCGCTACGTCGTCATCCGCGGAACGAACGGGGACAACGTGCTCACCGGCACCCCGCGTGCCGACAAGATCTTCGCCAAGCGCGGGCAACGACACCGTCACCGCGCTCTCCGGGCATGACCTCGTCTTCGCCGGGCCGGGTAACGACTCGGTCGACGGCGGCCCCGGTCGCGACCGCATCTTCGGCGGCCACGGCAACGACATCCTGAGCGGCTCGGACGGCAACGACGTCATCCGCGGCCGCCACGGGAACGACACCGTCGACGGAGGCCTCGGCAACGACCGCCTCTGGGTCGGCCACGGCGCCGACGTCGAGAACGGCGGCGAGGGGGACGACGTCCTCCACGCGCTCGCCAACGACGACCTGGTCGACACCCTCGACTGTGGCCCGGGCAACGACAGGGTCTGGCTGAACTCGGCCGAATCCGACGTGCACGTCAATTGTGAGCAGGTTCGCGTCGTCACCAGCTCGAACGTCGACGCCGACTAGGACTCTCTCCCTCCCATCCCTGCTCCCCACGAGGCCCGCCACCAGGCGGGCTTCGTCGTTGGGTGAACGTGAGAGTAGAGTCGTGGCGTGCGTCGAGTCTGGATAGCGGCCCTTTTCGCCGGGTTGCTGATCGGGGTCGAGGCAACGAGCGCCGCGCTCGTCAACGGCACGGCGAGAGCCGACCGTCTACGTGGGACCCCCGGCGCAGACATGCTCTACGGCCGCGGGGGCTCCGACCGGATCACGGCGGGCGCCGGGCCCGACTTCATCCACGGAGGCCCAGGCCGCGACGTCGTGCTCGCAGGACCGGGCGACGACCGCATCGCGGTCCAGGCCGACCGCGCCCGCGACTCGGTCAACTGCGGGCGGGGCCACGACATCGTCAACGCCGAGCGAACCGACCTCGTCGCAGCCGACTGCGAGGTCGTCGCCCGGCAAATCTCGCGCGATCCGTACCGGACCGGGCTCGCCCAGCACGAGACGCAGGTCGAGCCGGACAGCATGTCCGCCGGCCGAACGATCGTCACGGCTTTCCAAACCGGTCGCTTCACCGGCGGCGGCGCGGCGAACATCGGCTGGTCGACCTCGCGCAACGGAGGCCAGACCTGGATTTCGGGCTTCCTGCCGGGGACGACGGTCTTCTCCACGCTCGGCGGCACACTCGACTTCGTCACCGATCCTGTGGTCGCCTACGACGCCGCGCATCGGACCTGGCTGATCGCGTCGCTCGGCGTCTCACCAGCCGGCACGGTGCTGCTGGTCAGCCGCTCGGCCGACGGGCTCACGTGGAGCCTGCCCGTCCGGGCGGTGGTCGGCGCGCCCGTCGAGGAGCTCGACAAGGAGTGGCTGACCTGCGACAACTGGCCCTCGAGCCGGTTCCGCGGCCGGTGCTACCTCTCCTATCTGAGCTTTGGCACGGGCCAGCTGCGAACCGCCCGCTCGAACGACGGCGGCCGTACGTGGTCGGCGCCGGTCGTCATGTACGGGCGCGTCCCGGGCCACCTTCCGAACGGCGTGCAACCGGCAGCTCGGCCCGACGGGTCGGTGATCGTCTCCTTCGAGGTGTTCACGCTCAACCTCGGCGGCAACCACGTCGGGGCCGTGCGCTCGGTCGACGGTGGCCAGACCTGGGGGCCGGCGACACTCGTCGCCTCGATCGAGGAGTCGCAGGTGACGGGCATGCGAGCCGGGCCTTTGCCCTCGATGGACGTGGATGCGCGGGGCAACGTGTACATCGCGTGGAGCGACTGTCACTTCTCGAACCTCTGCGCCGCCGATGTCGCGCTGGCGGTGTCGCGGGACGGCGTCAGCTGGTCGGCGCCGACCCGGGTCCCGATCGACTCGATCGAGGCTGCGGTGCACCGCTTCGTCCCCGGACTGGCGGTCGAGCCGGCGACTGGACGGCTCGCCGTCACGTACCACACGATGAAGCTGGTCGAGGCCTGTGACCCCGAGCGAACCTGTCCCGGAGTCGACGTCGGCCTGATCACGTCTCCCGACCGAGGCGCGACCTGGAGCAGGACGCGGCGCCTGACGGCCGAGACGATGCCCCTGTCGTGGATCGCCGAAGCCAGCTTCGGCCGCATGCTCGGCGACTACATCTCGACCTCGTGGGTCGCAGGCCGCGCGGTTCCTGTGTTCTCACTCGCTTCAGCGCCGGTCAATGGCGAATTCCGCCAGGCCATCTTCGCCGCCACACGCGTTCGCTGACACATCCCTGTCGCGGGGGATTTGGACCAGCGCGCGCGAGGACGATTCATAGGCCAATCGAGTGCCTATCGGTGCAGCGGCCGCGCCGAAGGAAGGAATCCGCTGACCGAGAGTGGCGATACCACTTCATCCCAACTACGCGACAACGGGTCTTCCCTCCGAGCGCTCGGGCCTAGCCAAGTACACCGCTGCAGCGAAGGAGGTGAACGAGGTGCAGAAGATCCGCAACCTGTTCGCAGAGTTCCCACGGCGCGAGGAAGGGCAGACGATGGCCGAGTATGGCGTCGTCCTGGCCGTCATCACGATCGCCGTCTTCGGAGCGCTAGCGCTCCTGTCGGGCAACATCGTGTCCGCCGTCAACCGCGTCGCCGCTTACATCACGTAATCGACGAATCGGAAGCTTCACCGCGCCGTGGCGCGGGGAGCGGGTCGCCGCCCGGCCCGCCCCCCGCGCCACGGCCTTTTTTTAGGAATGTAGGACCTACTTTCTAGGGATATAGGACCTAAAGGGGATTGCCGATTTAGTGGGTGTAGGTACAAAGAGTGCGTAGCGGCCACGCCGAGCGAGTCCGAAGGAGGTTCGGGCGTGTCCAGCCATTTCGCCCCTAAATACCGCGGCTCCCTCGAAGAGGCAAAAGCCTCAGCGTTCTTGCGGGCGCGCAAGCAGAGGGAGCGACAGCAGGAGGAAACCGTCAGCAAGCGGTACCGCCGGCTCGTCGCCATTCGCAGCCGCGCGAGCTGAAGGATCACCCGTCGCGGGCGACGCGAATCCCCGTCGAATGGGGTTTCGCGTCGCGCCGTGCCCGTCGATATTCAAGACCATGAAGATCTTCGAGCTACCAGCCCGCGAAGAGGGTCAGACCATGGCCGAGTACGGGACCGTCCTGACGGTCATCACGCTCGCCTGTCTCACCGCCTTCGTGCTGCTCGCGACGAGCGCCACCAGCGCGTACACACGCGTTGCCGGCCTCTTCAGCTAGCGGATAGAAAACGAGAAGAGGCGACGACCGGGCTCCCCGGCCGCCGCCTCGTTCAGGCCGTAGCTAGTCGCGGGTCGAGTAGTACGTCCCGACCTCGGAACGGTACGAATCGTCCGCTTTCCGCTCGTCGTCCCACTCGGGCGAGTCCTTGATCTCGTCCTTCGTGCGGCTGACGTACACGGTCTTGCTCTCGTGGTCGATGCTCTGCACGACCCCGGCCGGCAGCAGCACGTGCTTGCCGAAGATCCAGGGCCCGGTGTCGACGACGATGTAGCTTCCACCGACTTCGTTGGTGGCGTCGTCGATCTTGCCGATCGAGCCGTCCGTCGCGTCGACGGAATAGCCGATCAGGTCGGCGTCACCGATTGTCTGATCCTGGTACGTGTAGATGTCGTTGTTTGTCTCCATCGCGGCACCTCCTCTCAGGAGCTTGGAAACAGGTTGTTTGTACCCGGTCTGAGGTATCCGGAACATCCGTCGAAGAGCCGATAAGCGAAGCCGTGGACTGGGACCGTTTCGAGCTCGAAGACCTCGCGCGCGAGATCCGCGCGAACGGCAAGGCCGTGGACGCCGAGAAGATGATCTGGGCGTTCGAGGAGGCCGTTCGCGTGGCCCGCATCGACCCTGACCTGCTCTCGTATCAGCTCGCGGCCGTGACCTGCCTCCTGGCGAAGCTCGAGGGCACGTCGCCGCGCAGCGTGCTCGAGGCTTTCTTCCGCCGGTCGATCCCGGACGACCAGTGGCGCGACCAGTTCCTGCCGCTGTTCGAATAGGAGGGTCTGGCGGAACTCGCTCGTCGCCGGGGTGCGATGGTCGTTCCGAGGCAAGGACGCAGGGAGCCCCAATGCTCTTCTGCATTGGGGCGACTGAGGACGCGGCCTCGGGGCGAGCAGCGCCGCCCGGCGGCTCAGCCGGGTTTCGCCAGACCCTCCTATAGCCGACCGCGAACCGAAAATGACGGGCATGGCGGTGCCCGAACGCACGGGACGACTGTGGCGGCTGGTCGAGTCGCCGTTCTTCACCGCGATCGTCCTGACGGTGATCCTGGCGAATGCGTTCGTCCTCGGACTGCAGACCTACGAGGAGATCGAGCGCGAGCACGGCGACACGCTCGCTCTGCTGAACGCGATCTTCCTCGGCTTCTTCGTGATCGAGGTGTCGCTCCGGATCGCGGCGTATGGGCGGCGGCCCCAGGACTTCTTCCGCTCCGGCTGGAACATCTTCGACTTCGTCGTGGTCGCGATGGCGTTCGTGCCGGGGATCCGCGAGTCGTCGACACTGCTCCGCATCGCACGGTTGATGCGGGTCGTGCGTGTCGTGCGCGTGCTGCCCGACCTCAGGCTGCTCGTCGAGGGCGTCGCCAGGTCGTTGCCGCCGCTCGGCAGCATGGTGCTGCTGACGGCGCTGATCATCTTCGTCTACGGGATGTTCGGCTGGCTGCTCTTCGGGGACGAGCTACCGAACGACTGGGGGAACATCGGCACGGCGATGTTGTCCCTGTTCGTGATCCTCACGCTCGAGGACTTCCCGCGTTACATGGAGCGGGCGATGGAGATCCACCAGTGGGCCTGGGTCTACTTCGTGACCTACGTCGGCGTGGCGGTCTTCATCGTCGTCAACGTGCTGATCGCGATCGTGCTCAACTCGATGGAAGAGGCGCGCGAGTTGGAACGCCGCCGCCGGTTGGCTGCCGGGCGGGAATCCGGGATCGTCGCGCCCGCGCCGGTTCTCGAGCGGATAGCGATCCTCCGGGCAGCGCTCGAGGAACTAGAAGAAGAGCTCGCCCAGATCCCGACTAAGTGATCTGCCAGGTGTCGCCGCTGTTGAGCAGCCCGGCGAGCTCGCCCGCGCCCTCGGCCTGCGCCGTCGCCAGCTGCTCGGCCATGAGCTGGTCGTAGACCGGGCGCTCGACGTCGCGGAAGATGCCGATCGGCGTCGGGCCGTGCGGAGTGTGCGAGATCCGCGAGAGCGCGAACGCAAGCGAGCCTTCCTGCTGGTGCTCGTCGTGAACCAGCAGCGCCTCCTCGCCGACGGTCGCAACGTCGACCAGCTCGCACGCGCCGTCCGGCCTCAGGACGACGCCCTTCTCGCCGTCGGCTCCGAACCGCACCGGCTGCCCGTGCTCGAGGCGGATCTGGTTCTCCTTCTCCTCCTTGACCGCGTCGAAGGCGCCGTCGTTGTAGACGTTGCAGTTCTGGTAGATCTCGACGAAGGCCGTGCCGGGGTGCTTCGCCGCCCGGCGCAACACCTCGGTCAGGTGCTTCTTGTCGGTGTCGATCGAGCGCCCGACGAACGTCGCCTCGGCGCCGATCGCGATCGACACTGGATTGAAGGGCCAGTCCAAAGACCCCATCGGCGTCGACTTGTTCTTCGTGCCGAGCGGGCTCGTCGGCGAGTACTGCCCCTTCGTCAGCCCGTAGATCTGGTTGTTGAAGAGCAGGATCTTCACGTTCACGTTTCGGCGCAGAGCGTGGATCAGGTGGTTGCCGCCGATCGACAGCGCGTCACCGTCGCCGGTCACGACCCACACGCTGAGATCCGGCCGCGACGCCGACAGGCCGGTCGCTATCGCCGGCGCGCGCCCGTGGATCGAGTGCATCCCGTAGGTCTGCATGTAGTACGGGAAGCGCGCCGCGCAGCCGATCCCGGACACGAAGACGATCCGCTCGCGCGGAAGCCCGAGCTCGGGCATGAACGACTGCACCGCGGCCAGGATCGCGTAGTCCCCGCAGCCCGGGCACCAGCGCACTTCCTGGTCGGACTTGAAGTCCTTCCCGGTCAGCTGGACGAGCGGGTTGCCGTTTTCGCCGTTCTCGGTCACCTGGCGCTCCTCAGCGTTATGGCGCCGAACACCGCCGCGATCGCGAAGAAGACGAGCGCCCACATCGTCTCGCCCGAGACGATCAGCAGAACTCCCGCGACCACGGCCATCAGCGTCGCGAATGGAAAGCGACCCCTCACAGCATTGTCTCCATCGCCTCGGCCAGCTCGTCCGAGCGGAACGGCAGGCCGCGCACCCGGTTGTATCCGTGCGCGTCGACGAGGAACTGGGCGCGGACGAGCTTGAGCAGCTGCCCCAGATTCATCTCGGGGATCAACACCTTCGGGTAACCGGCGAGCACATCGGCCGTGTTGCGCGGGAACGGGTTCAGATGCGTCAGGTGCGCATGGGCGACTTTCTTGCCCTCGCGCCGGATGCGGCGCGCAGCGGACTGAATCGGCCCGTACGTCCCGCCCCACCCGAGCACGAGCAGCTCGGCGCCGCCGTCGGGATCGTCGACGGCCAGCTCGGGGATGTCGGCCGCGATGCCGGCGACCTTCTGCGCCCGCAGGCGGACCATGTGATCGTGATTGTCCGGGTCGTACGAGACGTTTCCGGTCACGTCCTCCTTCTCGAGGCCGCCGATCCGGTGCTCGAGGCCCGGTGTGCCGGGGATCGCCCACTGGCGCGCCAGGGTCTCCGGGTCGCGCTGGTACGGCATGAAGGCGCCCTCCACCGGCGGCTGCGTCGCGAACTCGACGGAGATGTCGGGCAGCGACTCGACGTCCGGCAGCAGCCACGGCTCGGAACCGTTCGCGAGATAGGCGTCCGACAGCAGGAAGACGGGCGTGCGGTACTTGAGCGCGATCCGTGTGGCCTCGATCGCCGCGTCGAAGCAGCCGCCCGGCGTGGACGCGGCCACGACTGGCACCGGAGACTCCGCGTTCCGCCCGAACATGACCATCAGCAGGTCGGCCTGCTCCGGCTTCGTCGGCATCCCCGTCGAGGGGCCTGCGCGCTGGATGTCGAGGATCAGCAGCGGAAGCTCCAGAGCCACCGCGAGCCCGATCGTCTCCTGCTTCAGGACGATGCCAGGCCCACTCGACGTACAGACGCCCAGCGACCCGCCGAAGCTCGCGCCGAGAGCAGCGCCGACTGCGGCGATCTCGTCCTCGGCCTGGAACGTCCGCACCCCGAAGCTCTTGTGCCGCGCGAGGTCGTGGAGGACGTCCGAGGCCGGCGTGATCGGGTAGGCGCTGAGGAACAGCGGCAGCTTCGACTGGACGCTGGCCGCGACCAGGCCGAGCCCGAGGGCCTGGTTGCCGGTGATGTTCCGGTACGTCCCGGGCGCCATCTCGGCCGGCGCCACCTCGTACTGCGTCGCGAAGCCTTCGGCGGTCTCGCCGAACGCGTACCCGGCCTTGAACGCGCGCGCGTTGGCCTCGGCGATCTCCGGCCGCTTGGCGAACTTCTTCTCGATGTAGGCGATCGTCCCCTCGGTCGGGCGCGTGTAGAGCCAGGACATCAACCCGAGCGCGAACATGTTCTTCGAGCGCTCCGCCTCGCGACTCGTGATGCCGACACCCTTGAGCGCCTCCTGCGTCAGTGACGTCAGCGGCACCCTCTGGACGAGGTAGTCGTCGACCGTGCCGTCGTCCAGGGGATTCGATGTGTAGCCCGCCTTCTGCAGGTTCCGATCGGTGAACGCGTCGGTGTTGACGATCAGCGTTCCGCCCGGCGCCAGGTCGTTCAGGTTCGTCCGCAGAGCGGCCGGATTCATGGCCACGAGCACGTTCGGGGCGTCGCCCGGCGTGAGAATGTCGTGGTCGGAGAAGTGGATCTGGAAGCCCGAGACGCCGGGCAGCGAGCCTGCCGGCGCGCGGATCTCGGCCGGGAAGTCGGGCAGCGTCGAGAGATCGTTGCCCATCAGGGCCGTCTCGCTCGTGAAGCGCCCACCCGTGAGCTGCATGCCGTCACCGGAGTCCCCTGCGAAACGGATGATCACGCGCTCGAGCTGCTCGACGGGCTTGGCCATCTACCTCCTCGGAGGTATAGCAGCGTTCAGCAGTGCGTTACCCGGTCGTGCTCGTCGTACCAGAAGCGGCCTTGCTTTACGTAGACGTCGCCGTCCTTGAAGGTCACGGCCACGACCCACCGCCCGTCGCCGCTGACGTACCTGTAAGCCAGGAGGGCACGCGTCGGTGACTGGAGCCGGACACGGACGTCACGGAGAGTGAACCGCGACCCCATGATGCGCCGGCCGTAGCGCTGATCCGCCACATACCTCGCGTATGGGCATCGCGCCCGGAAGTTCGCGGTGTACGTCGTCATGTACTTGACCCGGAACTTGCCCTGGCGGAAGAGCTTGGCCTGATAGAGGATCGCCGCCCGCGGAGAGGTCGGTCCGAGACTCGCGGCACTCCCACCCGAAGGCAGCGCGAGTGCTGCGGCCAGAGACAGGATGAAGACGGCTCGCCGCTTCACTGCGCTTCGGCCAGCAGGGCGTTCAGGTCGAGAGGCTCGCTGATCATGACGAGATTGCCTTCGGGATCGTGCCGCCAGTCCTCGCGAGGACGGTCGTAGTACAACTCGACGCCGTTCCCGTCCGGATCGTTGAGGTAGATCGCCTCGCTGACACCGTGGTCCGATGCGCCCGTAAGCGGGACTCCCGCCTCGACGACCCGGCGCAAGGCCTTGGCGAGCGCTGCCCGATCCGGGTAGCGGAAGGCCGTATGAAAGAGGCCGGTCGAGCCCCTCGGCGGAGGCGAGCCGCCCTTGCTCTCCCAGGTGTTCAGCCCGATGTGATGGTGGTACCCGCCCGCCGAGAGGAAGGCGGCCTGGTCGCCTAGCCGGGTCGTCTCCTCGAATCCGAGCACGTCACGGTAGAAACCCACCGCGCGGTCGAGGTCGGAGACCTTCAAATGCACGTGACCGATATCTACGTTTGGATCGATTGGTTCAGCCATTTTGCAATCGTGCCAGTCCTACCCTGCTAGGCTTGAGGCGTACAAAAGAGCGTGTGGGGTGGTAAAGCGCGTAAGCGCCTCCTCTTCCCGTTCGTGAGGTTGAGAAGGAGGTGTATCTATATGGCAAGTGGAACCGTCAAGTGGTTCAACGACGCGAAGGGCTACGGCTTCATCGCGCCGGACGACGGCGACAAGGATGTCTTCGTTCATCACTCGAGCATCGCAGGTGAGGGCTTCAAGTCTCTGACCGAAGGTTCGAAGGTGGAGTTCGAGGTCCGAGAGGGCCAGAAGGGTCCCGAAGCGACCAACGTCACCCCAACGGGCGGGTAAGTGTCCGTGTCCAGCAAGGAACAGAAGATCGAGTTCGACGGCGAGATCATCGAGGCGCTCTCGAACGGCAAGTTCCGGATCGCCTTGGATAACGGTCATGAGACGCTCGGCTACACGGCCGGGCGTCTACGCCGCTATCGGATCCGGATGATGCCGGGAGACCGCGTCAAGATCGAGCTCTCGCCGTACGACCTGCAGCGCGGACGAATCGTCTACCGATACGGCTAGGCCGATTCGGCTTCGCGCCGTTCGAACTCGAGCATGAGGCGGCGGAGCAGCGCATTCAGCTGCTCCTTCTCGCGTTTATTGAGCGCGGAGGTGATCAGTGCCTCCTTCGCCGCCTCTGCGCCTGCCGACTCGTTGTAGGCGCGCCTGCCCTTCGCGGTCAGCTCGACGAGGACGCCGCGGCGGTCTGACGGATCACGGAGGCGGCGCACCAGGCCCGCCTCCTCCAGGCGGTCGAGGCGGTTCGTCATCGCGCCGCTCGAGAGGTCGCTGACCTCCGCCAGCTTTCCGGCCGACCTGGGTTTCCTCTTGCGAGCGAGCGCGCCCAGAATGTGCCAGTCCGCGTAGCTGAGCCCGTGCTCGGAGAGCGTCTCCTCGAGGCTGCGCTTGAAGCGCCGCGAGATGCCCATGATCCGGTCGACGATCCCCTCGACGGTCAGATCGAGATTCGGGATCTCCTCGAGGAACTCCGATTCGAGGAAGTCGTCGACATGGTCTCGCGCTTCGACTTTGGTCATGGTCGTAATTCTCTCCTTAAAGTCTCTTGACGTCAAGAGACTTTACTGCTACCTTGTAGTAGTTCGATCTAAAGATACTTTACCTCGAAAGGAGGCGCGGCTTGTACCCAGTAGATGTCCAGTCCCGCTCCGTTCTCATCCGAGAGCAGACGGAAGCCCGCCGGCTCGCGATGAGCCGTCGCCCGCGCCGCCAGCGCGTGCGTCCTCAGACCCTCCGGCCGGCCTCCACCCTCCGGCCAGCGCCACAGGGTCGTTAGCCGCAGCACCGCGTAGGGTTGCCTCGGTGACGATCGAGGCCTCCCTACGCCCGCGCGGGCCTTATTCGCTCGCGCTCACGTGCCGGCGGGCCCGCGACGCGACGCGTCGAGTCGACGGCCGCACGCTGACGGCAATTGTCGATGCCGGGGACGGTCCCGAGCTCGCGCAAGCCAGTCAACGAGGCGACGGGACCCTCGATCTGCGGGCCCAGACCGAGGCGGGTCTCGCGCAGCTCCGCTTCGTCCTGGCCTGTGACGATGACCACAGCGAGTTCATCCGCCGGTTCGCCGACGATCCGCTGCTCCGCGAGGCCATCCGCCATCTGAAGGGCCTCCGCCCCATGCGCACCTCGACCGTCACCCAGGCGCTCCTGCGGGCGATCTGCGGGCAGCTGATCGAGGCGAGGCGTGCCTTCGCGATCGAACGGAACCTGATTCGCGCCACTACCGAGCAGCTGGGCGGCCTGCAGGCGCCTCCGCGTCCGCACCACCTCGCGGGCTTCGCCCCAGCGCAGCTCTACCGCTTCGGGCTCCCATCGCGCAAGGCGACGGCGCTAGTCCGGATCTCCCGAACGCTCGATCTCGAACGCTTCCGCGACCTTCCGGGCGACGCCGCCGAGAAGCGGCTCCTCCGCGAGCGCGGCATCGGCCCGTGGTCGATCGGTGTCCTGTGGACGGAAGGCCTCGGCCGCTTCGACCGGGGCATCGTCGGCGACCTCGGGCTCCTCAAGCTGTGCTCGGCGATCCGGGGTCGCTGGGCCGACGTCGACGACACTGCAGAATTGCTGGCGCCGTACGAGGAGTGGGCCGGCCTCGCGTGCGTCTACCTCCTGGCGGGCTGGGGTCGCGGCCTCGTGCCGGTCCAGCTGAACGGCCCCATGATCAGGCGCGAGCGCGTAAGAGCCCGGTACGCCGCCTAAACTCACCCGCATGGCCGACGACCGGCGCATCGCGATCCTCGGTGGGGGCAAGATCGGCGAGTCGCTCCTTTCTGGGCTGCTCAGCTCGGGCTGGCGCCAGCCGGACGAGATCGTCGTCACCGGCCGGCGTCAGGAGCGGCTCGACGAATTGGCGGAGCGCTACGAGGTCGAGACGACGATGTCCAACGCGGACGCGGTCGCGAACGCAGCCTTCATCGTGATCGCGGTCAAGCCCCAGGATTTCGACGCGCTGCTCGGCGAGATCGGGTCGAAGGTCTCGGCCGAGCAGACGGTGCTCTCGGTCGCGGCCGCGGTGACGACAGAGCAGATCGAGCGGCACCTCTCGAACGGCGTCCCGGTGCTGCGCGCGATGCCCAACGCGCCGGCGACGGTGCATGAAGGCGTGGCGGGCCTCTGCGCCGGAGCACATGCGAACAACGGCCACCTCGCCGAGGCGCAGGAGGTGCTCGAGCACGTCGGCCGCGTCGTTCAGGTGCCCGAGCCGTACATGGACGCGGTGACAGCAGTCTCGGGCTCGGGCCCGGCCTACTTCGCGCTGCTCGCCGAGGCGATGATCGAGGCCGGGATCCTGCTCGGCCTGTCACGTGAGGTGTCGACCGACCTCGTCGTGCAGACGATGTTCGGCACCGCGAAGCTCCTGCGGGACGAAGAGATGCACCCCGTCGAGCTGCGCGAGATGGTGACCTCGCCGGGCGGGACGACGATTCGGGCGATCCGCGAGCTGGAGCGGGCAGGTGTGCGCGCCGCGTTCCTGAACGCGATTCAGGCCGCGATGGAGCGCTCGCAAGAGCTCAGGGAAGCCGACTCGTCCTGAAGGTCTTCGACACCGCCGCCGAAGCGCGCCGCGCAGCGGGGGACTTGCTCGCCCAGGCTGCCCGCCGGGGAGACGACATCGCCCTCTCGGGGGGCTCGGCACCGGGACCGGCATACGAGCTTGCGGCCGAGCTGGAGCCCGACTGGAGCAGCGCGACGCTCTGGTGGGGCGACGAGCGCTGCGTGCCGCCGGACGACGAGCGGTCGAATTACCGACTCGTGCGCGAGACCGTGCTGGACCGGATCACCGTGCCGCCACGTGCCGTGCACCGCATTCGCGGTGAGCTCGGCGGCCAGCAGGCGGCCGAGGAGTACGACCGACTGCTGGAGGGCGTCACGCTCGGCCTCGCCTTCCAGGGGATCGGGCCAGACGGCCACACCGCCTCCCTCTTCCCGGGCGCACCGGCACTGGACGAGCGCGAGCGCCGCGCGGTGGCCGTCCCACGCGACGACGTCGAGCGAGTCACGATGACGCTGCCGGTGCTGTGCGGCGCGCGTGTGGTCTTGTACCTCGCTCTCGGTGAAGCGAAGGCTGAAGCGGTTGCGAGGGCTTTTGCCGGTCCGCCTGATCCCCAGGTGCCGGCGAGCCTCGTCCGCTCGACGGACGGCGAGACGATCGTCCTCCTGGACCGCGCCGCCGCTGCCAAGCTTGACAACTAAGGGTTGATTCCTATATATACGGCCGATGGCGGACGCCGCCCCCGCCCCGCCCGACGTGCTCACGCTCGAGAGACCGGAGCAGCTGAAGGCGCTCGGCCATCCGCTTCGCCTTCGCGTGCTCGAGATGCTCGGCGCGGACGGCGAGGACCCGATGACGAACCGCGAGCTCGCCCAGCGGCTCGGCGTCGACCCGGGCCACCTGCACTTCCACGTGAAGATGCTCCTACGTGCCGGCCTGATCGAGCGAGCCGACGGCGGGTCCGGCCGCGAGAAGCCCTATCGCGCGCTGGCCAAGACCGTGCGCGTTGCTCCGCAGCTCCTCCACTCCAGTCTCGCCACCGACCTGCAGGCGGCGATGCTCGAAGAAGTCCAGCAAGCGTTCGCGGCCCATCAGCAGGGCGGGTTCCGCAGCGCGCAGGTCACCGTGCGCTGCACGCCGGAGAAGGCGCTCGAGCTGCTCACGGAGTTCGTGGAGAAGGCCCGCGACTGCGAGGAGCCCGACGCCGAGCCGCTCGTCTTCACGGGCGTCATGCACCCACCCAGCACTCCCTCGGCGCGCCAGACTTAGCAACCGTCCGTTACTTGGCCGGGAGGAGCGGGGAGCTGAGGTCGGTGGCGATGTCGCGCCGCTCGGCGAGCGCTTGCAGCACCAGCACCGTGTCTGCAACCGGGATGTCCTCGAGGTACTCGTCGCGCGCTGACGAAGGACTCGAGCACGCTCTCGATCGCGTACGCGTAGCCGAGACGGTCGCCGGCGGCGAGGGTGGCGAGCGAGTCGGCCACGTCCTGCGGGAAGTCCTCGCTCTCCCGTAGCGAGCTCGCGAGCGGTCAGCGCCTCTTCGTCCTCGCCGAGGATCAGGTGCGCGAGCGTGGCCGCGTAGCGGCCGATCGGCGACGGCGTGTCGGCTGCGCCGACGAGCCCGAGCGCCCAGCGCGCCGTGTCCTCGGCGTCGTCCCAATCGGCTGCGAGGACGAGCGCCTTCATCGCGCCGATCGGGCGGCCCCAGCTATCCGGCGGCGCCTCCTCCCAGCTCTCCTGGTAGCGGTCGGCGGCTCGGTGCAACCATTCGGAGGCCTGGTCCGTGTCGCCCTGCATGAGGAGGGCGAGCCCGGCGCCACCGGCCGCGTTGCCCATGCGGGTCAGCTGCTTCTGGCGCGGATCCGAATCGTCCGCGTCGGGCAGCCGCGCCTCACCGTCGCGGTAACGCGCGATCTCGCGCTCGGCGTGCTCGCTCCACTCAGCCATCCAGTCGAAGATAACCTGCCTTCGTGCCCGAGCCCGTGACGCAGTTCCGGCTGGAGCGGCAAGGCGACGTCGGCATCGTGACGATGCACAACGGCGATCCGGACCGGCCGAACGTCTTTGGGCGCGCGGCGCTCGAGTCGCTCGCGGCGCTGCTCCCCGAGCTCGAAGCCGAGGCGCTCTCCGCGCTGATCATCACCGGCAAGCCGGGGAGCTTCGCGGCCGGGGCCGACCTTCAGGAGTTCCCGCTGGTCCAGACGCGCGAGCAGGCGATCGCCGGCAGCCGCGGCGGGCAGGGGCTCTTCGCGCGGATCCGCGCGCTCCCGTACCCGACCGTCGCGGCGATCAACGGAATGAGCCTCGGCGGCGGGCTCGAGCTACCGCTCCACTGCGACTACCGCGTCGCAGCGGATGACGTGCGCCACATCGGCTCGCCGGAGGTGCTGCTCGGGTTCGTCCCGGCCTGGGGCGCGACCCAGCTGGCGCCGAAGCTCGTCGGCGCGGACGCTGCCGTGAAGCTGATCGTCCACAACCCGCTGCGCCAGAACAAGATGCTCGACGCGCGCAAGGCGCAGGAGATCGGCCTCGTCGATCGCGTCGCCGCCCCCGAACGGCTGATCGACGAGGCGATCGCGCTGGCCAAGGAGTCGCCGCCGCGCGAGGACGCCGATCTCTCCGACCTCACCGAAGTCGTGCGCAAGGCCCGCAACCAGGTGGAGGACGTCGTCCACGGCGCCGCCCCGGCTCCGTATCGGGCGCTCGACCTGATCGCAGGCAGCGCCGAGTGGTCGATCGAGGAGGGCTACCGCGCCGAGCAGGAGGCCCTCGCCGATCTCCTGGAGACCAGGCAGGCGCAGGCCTCCCTGTACGCGTTCGACCTCGTCGAGCGACGGGCGAAGCGACAGGTGGGGCGGCCCGACGTCGAGCCGCGCGCGATCGGGAAGGTCGGCATCGCCGGCGCCGGCCTGATGGCCAGCCAGCTCGCCACGCTGCTCCTGCGGCGGCTGCAGGTACCGGTCGTCCTGCGCGACCTCGACGAGCAGACGGTCTCGCGCGCGATCGAGTCGATCCGCGACGAGTTGGCGTCCGCCGCGTCGCGGGGACGCATTCCTCAGGAAACCGCGGTCGCGCTCGCCTCACTCCTGAGCGGCTCGACCGAGTGGAAGAGCTTCGCCGACTGCGACCTCGTCATCGAAGCCGTGTTCGAGGAGATCGACGTCAAGCGGCAGGTGTTCGGCGAGCTCGAGGAGGTCATCTCGCCGGAGTGCGTGCTCGCGACGAACACCTCCGCGCTGTCGGTCACCGAGATGGCTGCCGGGCTCCAGCATCCGGAACGCGTCGTTGGACTCCATTTCTTCAACCCGGTCGCGCTCATGCCTCTCGTCGAGGTCGTGCGCACGCCCGAGACGGACGACGCCACCCTGGCCACGGCCTTCGAAATCGCGACCAAGCTGCGAAAGCGGCCCGTCCTCGTGAACGACGCCCCCGGTTTCGTGGTCAACCGGCTCCTCACGCGGATGATGACCGTCCCCCTGGGTGCGATCGAGAACGGAAACTCGGTTGAAGAGGCCGACGAGGCCCTGCTCAGGATGGGCCTCCCGATGGCTCCGTCGGTCTTACTGCAGATGGTGGGCCCGCGCGTCGCGAACCACGTGCTCCGCACGTTGAACGAGGTGTATCCCGACCGGTTTCCGTTGTCGCCGACCCTGGAGAACTATGCGAACGGGAAGCTGGAGGTCGCCAAGCAGGGCGAACAGCCGCAGAGCTCCGACGAGATCCTCGAGGCGGCGCGCGAAGCGCTCGCCGACGAGACACGGCACCTGCTCGAAGAAGGGGTCGTCGCCTCGGCGAAGGATGTCGACACGGCACTCCTCCTCGGCGCGGGGTTCCCCTTCTTCCTCGGCGGCATCACGAAGCACCTCGACCAGACCGGCGTCTCGGAGCGCGTCGCCGGCGGTCTGCTTGCCGACGTCGGCGCGGGCACTCGGGCTTAGTCGCGCTGGCGGGCGCGTTCGACGAGCAGGCTCACGAGCTCGCGTGCCTCGGGCGTCAGATCCTGCTCGGCGAGCTGGAACCGGCGGCTTTCCTTGCCGCGCGTGACCGTCAACTCGTACTGAAACCGGTCCGGCTTGCCGGCCGGCGGCGAGGCGCCGACGCCGCTTCCTTCCAGGCTCGCGACCAGCCGTTCGAAGACCTCCGCGTCCTCGGGCGGTAGCTCGGAGGTGTCGACCTCCGTCCTCATCGTGAGGCCGGCGAAGCCTCCTGAGCGCTGGAACTCGATGCGAAGCCCGTTGCCGCTCACAGCCGCGTTATATCTCGATCCCGACCGCCTTCCAGCCGTCGGCCACCTTCTTGGCCTCGTCGCTCCCGTCGCCGTACAGCCGGTTAGCCGCGCGGCCGGTCGCCTTCGCGAAGGTCAGGAACCGAGCCGTAGGCTTGACGCGGGGATCCCGGAGCGCGGAGTACCAGATCGTCCCGGCCTTCTCCCAGGCGTTGCCGCCGAGCGCCGTCGCAACGTTGTGGAACGCCTTGTTCGGAATACCGGAGTTGATGTGCACGCCTCCGTTGTCCTGCGTCGTCTCGACGAACTTGTCCATGTGATCCGGCTGCGGGTCCTTGCCGAGCACGTCGTCGTCGAAGCCGGTCCCGGGTGCCGCCATCGAACGGAGTGCGGCCGGCTTCCCGCCGGTGCCTTGCACCTGGTCGGTGAAGAGCCCGGCGCCGATTAGCCAGTCCGCCTGCTCTGCGCTCTCGCCGTTCTTGAACTGCTTGACGAGTGAGCCGAACACGTCGGCCACGTGCTCGTTGAGCGCGCCCGGCTGCTGCCAGTAATTCAGGTTCGCCGTCGTCTCGACGACGCCGTGCGCAAGCTCGTGCCCGATGATGTCGAGCGCAATCGTGAACCGGTTGAACATCTCCCCGTCGCCGTCGCCGAAGACCATGCGCTGGCCATCCCAGAAGGCGTTGTCGTACTTGTCGCCGTAGTGAACGATCGCGTCGAGCGGGAGACCGGCGTCGTCGATCGAGTCGCGCTGGTAGAGGTCGTACCAGAACTTGTAGGTCGCGCCGAGACCGTCGAAAGCCTCGTCCGCGGCTTCGTCCCCCACAACGGGACCGCCTTCCGCCCGGACGACCTCACCGGTGACTTGCTCCTGGTTCTTGGCGTCGTAGACGGTCCGCTTCGGTTGGCCGGGCTCAGTGGTCGCGAGTGCGTCGGCCCGGATCGGCCCGCCTCCACGCGCCAGTGAGTTCTGAATCCGCGCCACGCGAAGCGAGTTGTCGCGGCTCACGGTTTCGATTGCCCACTCACGCTGTTCCTTGCTGCCGTTCTTCGCGATCTGCTCGAAGACGACCGGCGGGACGATGCAATAGATCGAGCACGACCTACACACGGGGGCTCCCTTCCTCGTTTGGCGGCTTCGGCTTCGGCTCTTCCACGGTGCCGAGCACGCGCTGAGCGCGGCCGAAGATTACGTTGACCCAGCGCTCGCTGAAGCCGGCGATGAACCCGACGACTGCGAACAGGTAGATGGACTCTTGCTGCTGAGCTGGAAGGATCTGGAAAAGATCGGCCTTCATCGCGAAGAAGATGACGAGCGCGGAGGTCGCTCCGATGAAGGGCCGGAACGCGCCGAGGCTGCGAAGCGGCCCGCGGCCGACCTCGAAATCGACGTTGAAAACGCCTACCTTGCTCGAGGACATCCTGGTCATCACGCTCATCAGGGCGCCGACGGCGCCCATCGAGTACGACACCATCAGGTTCTGAGTCGTTTCGTCCATGAGGTCGACCTGCGTAAAGAACTGCCCGAGGATCCCCGCAGCGAGGGCCGTAGCTGCCACTAGAGCGACCCCGAGCAGCATCCCGGTGAAGTACACGAGCCGGCCGACCTTCTCTCCCGCGCGGTGGTAATAGGCCTCGATCTTCTCGAGCTCGTTGCGCTTTCTCCTCACGAGGCGCGCGGTCTCCGAGCGAGTGCGCTTGCCCTCGCTCTGATCGGCGAAGCCGAGCATGTGCCCGGCCGTCGCGAGGATCCACTGCATCGCGATGCGCTCGGTCGGGCCGCGGAGGATCTCGGACGCGCGCACGGCAAGCGTCTCGCACGAGTGTAGGACGTTCGCGATCTCCGGCGAGTCCCGCGTGACCCAGTCGGTCGCCGAGTGGAACCGGATCTCGGGCGGTTGCCGGAACACGCGGCCGAAGCCAGTCTTGCGCGGCTTGGCAGTCAGCGCCACAGCAGAGGCCTCGCACACGCACCAGTAGGCGTTGACCAGTTGGCCCTGCGAGGCCTCGAAGGCCGCGAGCCGGCTGCGGTACTCCTCGTCCGCCGCGCCGTTCAGGTTCCCGGTGTCGTGGACCTCACGCTGACGAATGAAATGCGCCCAGACGAGCTCCGGAAAGGAGACGGCAACCGGCGGCGCGGCCTCAGCCCGTCTGCCGACCAGCCTTCGGATTGCCTGGATCGGCGCTGACAGAGTCGATTCGTTTGCCAAAGGGTCTCCCTCTTTGGCTGGGCCGCACTTACTTCCAAAGGGTAGGGCGCGCGCCGAATCTGTGCAAGAGCGCGCGGGCTAAGGCTGTCCCTCCGGGAGACCCTGGGCGCGCAGCGTCGCCTGGGCCTTCAGGTAGCCCTCCTGCAGCTCGTTGAGCTCCGGCGGCTCCGGCGCGACGCCTTCGGCGAGCCCTTCCATCCGCTCGCGCGCAACGTTCGCCCGCCAGGTGGCAGTCGCCTCGATCAACGGCCGCACGGCGGCTTTCGGCGGCGCGGGGCGCGGCTGGCCCAGCGTGAGGAGCTCGCCCAGATGGTTCGCGCCGGTGACGCGCGCCCCCATGTCCGGAATCCGTCCGTCGGCGCGCTTGCAGAACCGGAGCAGGATCGTCTTGATGATCGACGCGTGGTCGAACACCGTGCTCGACACCGTGCCCTTCTTGATCCACGGGGAGACGACGATCGCCGGCACGCGCGGCCCATAGCTCCGAAAAGCCGGCCGGTCGTCAGGCGCAGCGGGCGGCGGCACGTGATCGAAGAAGCCGCCGTGCTCGTCGTAGGTGATGACCAGAAGCGTCTTCTTCCACTTCGGGCCGCCGGCGACCGCGTTGAAGAGCTTCAGGACCAGATCCTGTCCGGCCTTGAGGTCCGAGGGCGGATGGTCGTCGTTCGACCCGCCCGGCCCGAGCAGGTCGAAGTCGACGAAGTTCGGGTCGATCCAGGAGACCGCGGCCAGCTCGCCCCTGGTGGCGTGCTCGATGAAGCTCTTGCCGACGGCGAGCGTCCGCTTGTCGAAGTAGCGGAACCGGTTGAGATGCCCGAGGCGATACTTCGAATCGATGAGCCGAAGCGTGCCGACGTGCTCGTGGGCGTACCAGAACCATGACTTCTTGGACGCGTCGAGCTGGCGCGGGAAGGAGGGCACGTCGTAGATCGGCTTCCGGTTGTTGTCCTTGCTGCCGGCTCCTCGGCCGGCGGCCGCGTAGAGCCGATTGGGCCAGGTCGCACCGGGCACGGAGCAGAACCACCGGTCGCAGACCGCGTACTCGCGCGCCAGGTAGTCGTACACCGGTAGGTCGTCGTCGTTGTAGTAGCCCATGACGACTCCGGGCGTTTCGCCGATCTTCTTCGCGAAGTTCGAGACGAAGCCGCCGTTGCCGTTCGAGAGCTGCTCGACGACGTCCTTGCCGGAGTGGCCGGGATCCTGCGACTTCCGGAGCTTCGTGGACGGCAGGTGGTGAACCTTGAACGTCCCGTGCGCGTGCGAGTTCGACATCCCGGCCTCGAGCCCGTCGACCGCAAGCCCGCCTTCGAGCTTCAGGTAGCCGAGCATGTGGTCGAAGGAGCGGTTCTCCAGCATGAGGACGACGATGTGGTCGATCTTCTTCAGGTTGGCCTCGCTCGGGTCTGGAGCCGTTTGGATGAAGGTCGTGCGCGGCGCGCGTGCGGACTTTTTCTTCGGCGACTTTTTCTTCGGCGGCATCGGGCCCTCCCTCAGGCGAAGATCGGCCCGGTCTGTGGGTAGCGGGCCAGCAGCCGTTCGCGGATTTCCTTGAGCCTCGGCGGCGGGACATCGGCACCCGCAGCGGCATAGCTCGTATCGAGGAGCATTCGGTTCCCCCAGGCGACGAGCGGTTCGAGCTCTGATGTGTCCGCGAGCAGCTCGTTCATCCAGTCGGTTCGACCATAGGCCAGGTCACCGCCGATCGTCACGAGCTGCACCCAGGCAGGCGCCGCAGTGAGGACGTTCTCCCACGGGTCGTCCAGGTGACGCTCGAGGACGACGAGGTCTGCCACGCGGTCCTTGGCGATCTCGCCCAGCTTCCCGTCGAGCCCCGCGACCTTCGCAGCGTCTGTCGTCACCGCTTCCAGCAGCTTCTTGTTCAGCTGCGCGGGTGAGAGGTCGACCTTCTGCCGCTCGAGCTCTCGACGGGCTACTGAGAGCTCGGCGAGCAGGCTCTGGCTTCCGCTCGGGAGCCAGTCGGCGCCCAGCCCGACCGTGATGCCCATTTCGAGGGCGCGGGCGGCGGCGGTCGTCTCTCCGTAGAGCCTCAGATTGCTCTGCGGAGACCAGACGAGTTTCGCGCCGGCGTCCTTGACGTCGCCGAGCTGTGCCTCGGTCAGCGCGGTGCCGTGGATGATCACGGTGGCGGGTGTGAGGAGCTTCGCCTCCTTGAGCTCGGTGAACTCCTTGCGGGAGCGGTCGTCGAGCCCTTCGGCGAGGTGCACGTACAGCGCGGTCACCTCGCCGGCGTCGATCTTGGCCCGCATCTTGGCCGCGTCCTCGGGAGTCGTGCGGCTGAGGTCGATCATCGATCGCGCCTTGTGCTCGCCGAAGATGCGGAGGTCGACGTTGCGGACGAGCGCCTCCTCCTTGCCGGGGTATTTTCCGCTCGCGCCCTGGATCGCGGTGGCGCCGCCGACGAGTGCGCGCGCCTCGGCGTAGCGGGTGAGATCCCGGAGCAGCGACGGCTCTTCGACCAGCTTCTTCCACGGCTCCCGGACGACGACCTGGTACTCCTTGCTGTCGCGCCAGCGGTACCGGTTCGCGTAGAGCTTCGGCGGCTCCCAGGCCGAGAACACGTTGTACTCCGGGTGGCCGTGCAGGTCGATCAACCCGGGCAGGACGACCCCGTCCGTCTCGATGATCTTGATCCCGGCGGGCTTCTTCGTGTCGACCGACGCGATCGTCGCGCCGTTGACGACCACGTAGCCGTCGTCGAGCTTCTTCTTCGGAGTGAGCACGCAGCCGCGGAGCGCGAACGGCTCCGCGGGCGCAGCGGTCGGCTCGGCTAGAGCGGATCGCCGTTCCGAGTCGGGAGGTACCTCGTCGAGGATGCCCTCGGTGTACCGGTCCTCGAAGGAGTCGGTCAGGACAGGTACTCCTTCGGGACGGTGACCGTGATCGTGCGGCGCTTCTTCTGCCCCGTGCCCGTCCGGTCGGCCCAGTTGTCCTCGATGGCCATCCACTCCGGGCTCCCGGCCGGCAGGTCCTCGACTGGGAATCGGGGACTTGTCGCCCGGCCCGAACTTGTCGCCGAAGAGGCGCAGCGGCCCCTGCTTGTCGGGATTCTGGAGCGGGTGCAGCTTCTGGAGCCCCGTGTTCCAGTTCTGGAGCAGGGCCTTGATCGCGGCCGCGTGCGGCCCGCCGCTCGATTCCGGCTGCGTGGGGTGCGTGATGCGGACGAACTCGGCGTTCGCGCTCTGGCCCGCCGGGGTGGCCTTGAACGTTTCCCACGAGCTCTCGGCCAGCGAGCCGAGAGCGATGACGGCCTCGATGTCGCTGGAGTCGAAGATCGCCTCGAACCACTTGTTCCGGTAGGCGGCGATCTTCTTGTTGTTGCGGTGCTGGTTCCCCTTCTTGCCGAGCAGGCAGTACAGGTAGGTGTTGACCATCACGTAGCTGCGCTCGACGCCGAGCTTCGTGAGGAAGCCCTGCAGGCGCCGGCCCGCCTCTCCGATCAGGTTGCGGCGCGCGATCGTCTCGTGCTGCGCCGGGTCCTGGCCGATGACCAGCACGCGGGCGCTGCCGTCGAGCCGCCCGCGGTGGAAGACGGGCCCCCATTCGACCCGGAAGTCCGTGATCGGGTAGGCGGTCTTGCCCGGCTCGTCCTCGACCAGCTTCCGGTAAGGCTGCTCTCCGTATCCGGGATCGAACCTGCGGGCCATCGCCCCTCCTTCCGAATGGACGAAACGCCGCAGAGCGTTCGGCCGGAATGTTCGACTGCGCTCGAACCGGTGTCAAGCTCAACTTGACCAGGCTGGAGAAACGGGCTTTGATGGGCACGTCGTATCGCTCCGCACTCCACACTGCGGCTGAGCGCGTGTCGAGCAGGATCCGACCGCACCCAGGGTGTTGGAGACCCATCCAATGAGGGAGGAGAGTTTCGACATGGCACCACCCAAACGCCGTCAGTGCGCCACGATGGTCGTCGACGCGCAGCTGGCGGAGGCATTGCCGAGCTACCGGCGTAACCAGGACAAGATCGAGCAGGGCATCCGCCGCAGCATCGGCACCGGACAGGCGCTGCGCGCCCTGCGGAAGCTGCTCACGATCGACGTCGTCGTGCACGTCGTCTACAAGCTCCCGGCGGAGAACATCTCGGACGCCCAGGTCAAGAGCCAGATCGCCGTCCTCAACAAGGACTTCCGGGCGACGAACCCGGACAAGAGCAAGGTGCCGCCCGTCTGGAAGGGCCTCGTCGGCGATGCGAACCTCAAGTTCCAGCTGGCGAAGAAGGATCCCTCGGGGAAGGCGACCACGGGGATCACGCGCACGGCGACGACACGTGACTCGTTCGGCTCCGGCAATGCCGTGAAGAAGAAGGCGCAGGGCGGCGCCGACGCCTGGCCCTCCGACCGCTACCTGAACATCTGGGTCTGCAACCTCGCCGACGGGCTCCTCGGGTACGCGCAGTTCCCGGGCGGGCCGCCGGCGACGGACGGCGTCGTCATCCTCTACACCGCTCTTGGCACGAGCGGCGCCGCCAGGCCACCCTTCAACCTCGGGCGCACGGCAACGCACGAGGTCGGCCATTGGCTGAACCTGCGCCACATCTGGGGCGATCGCAACGACTGTGGCGGGACCGACTTCGTCACCGATACGCCGAACCAGCAGCTCCCGAACACGGGGAAGCCAACGTTCCCACACGTCTCGTGCAACAACGGCCCCAACGGAGACATGTTCATGAACTACATGGACTACGTCGACGACAACGCGATGTTCATGTTCACGCCGGCCCAGGTGCTGCGCATGAACGCGACGCTGTCGGGGCCGCGCAAGAAGGTCGGCAAGTGACGGAGCTCCCGGCGCACGCGCTCGGCCGCCGCTGGGTGCACTCCCACGAGGAGGACACGGAGCACGAGATGGTCTTCCGCCCCGCGGAGCGCGAGTTCCCGCCTTCGCGGGGCCGGATGCGTTTCGAGCTGCTCCCCGACGGGAAGTTCGTCGAGTCCGCGCCGGGGCCGACGGACGCCCCCGAGAAGCGGACCGGGACCTGGGAGCTGGCGGGGCAGAAGCTCGTGCTCGACAGCGACCAGGCGCCGGAGGGAAGACGTGAGCTGGAGATCCTCTCCGCCGAGGACGACCGGCTGGTGGTGAAGAAGTAGGGGCGGGCGCGCTACACGTAGGAGATGAGCTCGAGCAGCGAGCCGTCGGGGTCGCGGAAGTAGACGCTCGTCCCGCCGCCCCGGGCACCAGGTCGGCCGACGGGGCCGAGCTCGAGGGCGACGCCGTGCGCCTCCAGGTGCTCCACCGCGGCCCCGATCGGCCCCCGCCAGACGAAGCAGAGGTCGCTGTTGCCCGGCTGGACCGGGATCTGGGCGACGTTCGACCCGGGCTCGACGCCGGGGCCGTGCACATTCAGCTGCTGCTGGCCGAAACGATAGGCCCAGCGGCCGGGCGATTGCTCGACCAGCTCGGCGCCGAGCACGTCCCTGTAGAAGGCATTCGACCGCTCCCAGTCGGAGATTGCGATCACGAAATGGTCGAGTTGCATCGCGGTTACGGTATCCTTCTAGGAGCGACGCTCACCTAGGGGATTCTGAGCGCGCCCTTTCTCTGGAGGCAACGCGGCAGCCGAGGCACGCCGCACACATGCAGGAGACCACCGAGCAGCGATCCGTAACGCTCGCGGCGACCGACGAACTCGTCGCCGCAGCCAAGCGCGCCGAGAAATGGGCCGGAGAGCCCTTCATTCACAACGGCGAGGAGCCGCCTCAGGCGCTTGCGCCCGAGACCGCCCGGCGCCGGGCGCTCGACGAGGCCCTCGCCGAGATCGAGGAGGGCCGCAAGACACCGTCCCCGGAGTGGAAGGTGCGCTTCGCGCTCATGCTCGGCCTCGAGCGGGTGCTCTCCGAGAAGCCGCCGAAGCTCGCGTCCGGCACCGAGCTGCGCCGCCATCAGATCGACGCGCTGGCGGGGATGCTCACCGAGCTGATCGCCGCCGTGCAGCGCGGCGAAGAGCCCGCGAACGGGAACGGCAACGGTCTCGAAGAGTACGAGGACGAAGAGGAGGACGAGGAGCCCGAAGCCGAGGTGCAGGTAGACGACGAGCCCGAGGCCGAGGAGGAGCCTCCGCCCGAGGAGGATCCGGGCGCCGTTCGCCGCTACCGGTTCCGTCATCCCACCGCATCCGGCAAGACGATCGCCGCGGCCGGCTTCGTCGAGGCGGCGCGCACGGAAGGCGTCCTCATCCTCACGCATCGCCGGCTGCTGGTCTCCCAGTTCATCCGGGAGCTGACGGCCGAGGGCTATGGCGACCGCCTGACCCCGATCGTCGAGCGCGGCAAGAAGCCGCCCAGGCCAGATCTCGTGACCATCCAGACCTACGCGTGGTTCGCACGCCACGTGGACAGCATCAACCGAGATGCGTACCAGCTCGTCATCGCCGACGAGGCCCACACGGCGCTCGGCGAGAAGACGAGCCGAGCGATCCGGAGCTTCCCAGAGCCCATCTACATCGGGATGACGGCGACGGAGCAGCTGATCGCCAAGCAGGTCTCCGACGTCTTCCCGGCCTCCGTGGACGACTTGCCGCTGGCCGACGCGGCCCGCCGTGGGCTGATCGCGCCGCTCCGCTCGCTGCGAGTTCCACCTGCGGCCGCGATCCACTCGGTGCCGATCGTCGGCGGAGACTTCGAGGAGCGCGCACTGGCCGCCGTGCTCGATCACACGGCCTTGAACCAGGCAGCCGCGAGCCTCTATCGCGATCGCTTCGACGACACGCCGGGGATCGTCTACGCCGCGGGCGTGGATCACGCCTACAACCTGGCGCAGGAGTTCCGCGCCGCGGGCCTGAAGGCGGAAGCGGTCAGCGGGCGGACTCCACCCGTGCGCCTGGCCGAGACGCTGGCCGCCTACGAGCGCGGTGAGATCAACGTCCTGATCAACGCGATGCTGCTCGCCGAAGGCTGGAACTCGCCACGGGCGACGGTCGTCATGCACCTCGCTCCGACCGCAAGCCGCCGCGTTTATCAGCAGCGCATCGGCCGGATCATGCGCATGCACCCGCGGAAAGAGGCCGGCATCGTCGTCGACTTCGTGAACAAGGGATCGACGCACAACGAGCGGGTCATCTCCCTGCACAGCCTCCTGGGCTCGGACTTCTACCGCGAGGGAGCACGCGTTACTCCGGCGCCACGCCGGAGACCGAACCGTCGCGCGCGCCGCAAGCTTTCGCCGGCGCCGTGGCTCGTCCCGGTCACACCGGACGTGCGCCGCCGGCTATCGGTCATCCAGCGCGAGTGGCAGCGAATCGACCCGCGCTACCTGGACGAGGACGAGCAGCGCTACTGGGCCTCGATCGCCGGCCGCCAGGTGCGGTTCGAGGAGCGTTCCGAGTTCGTCAAGAAGCTGACGGAGGGGAAGGCCAGCAAGGTCTGCCTCGAGCAGTTCCTGACGACCGCGGCTGCCGAGAACCCGAACCGGCGCTTGCGCATGATGGCGCTCGCCGACCGCGTCTCGATGACGGTCGAGCGGGCCGACTTCGACGACCTCGTCACCCTCGTCACGCAGGCGCCGCCCTGGGAGAAGGACCGCGTGCAGGGATCGCGCATCCTGCTCCGCGCGATCGGCGAGGGGAAAGCCGATGCGCCGGAGCAGATCCTCGCCCGCTGGACGTGGAAGCTCGCCCGGGCGACGCGGAAGGCGCAGGATCGCAAAGTCAGCGCCGAGTTCCCGGAAGCGAAGCGGCTCCTCGGCGCGCTGGCGAACTCACGCGGTCATCGTCACGAGGAAAATGCGGCGAAGCTCGCCAAGGCGGCGCTCGAGCTTCCGATCGAGGTCGGCGCCGCGCTCCTGGCCTCCGCCGACGGCTACACGCCGAAGGCGAACCGGGTGATCGAGGGCGCTCGAGAGGAGCTGGGGGCGCTGGCCGACGTCGCCTATGCGCTCGCGGAGAACCTGCCGCCGCCGAAAGCGCAGACGAGCCGCCGGCGGCGGCGTAGGCGCAAGAAGAAGGGCAAGGGTCCGGAGGGAGCGGCAACGCCGAGCGGGCAGGCTTCTGCCGACGGAGCCTCGTCCAACGGCCCGTCGCCTTCGAAGCGGCGGCGGCGGCGAAAGCCGCGACCGGTAGAGCCGTCATCGGGTGACGGCGCCACGGCGCCCGCACGTGTCGCCGAGGCGTAACACCCTGTTAATCCCCCGGTTTCTACCCTGAAGCCTTGCTCGTCCTGATCGCAATCGGGCTCGTCGCCGGCTTCGTGACGGCCCTGTCGCCGTGCGTCTTGCCCGTCTTGCCGATCCTCTTCGCGGGCGGAGCCACCGGCGGCGGGCGCCGTCCGCTCGCGATCATCGCCGGGCTCATCGTCAGCTTCTCCGCGTTCACCCTCGGCGGGGTCTGGCTGCTCGACGAGCTGGGCCTGCCGAAGGACTTCATGCGCGATGTGGCGATCGTGCTCCTGTTCCTGGTGGCCGCGATTCTCATCTTTCCCCGCTTCGGGCAGATCGTGGAGCGGCCGCTCTACCGGTTGAGCCGCCGGCCGGCCGGAGATCTCGGCGGCGGCTTCGTCCTCGGCGCGAGCCTGGGGCTCGTCTTCGTTCCGTGTGCCGGCCCGGTGCTGGCAGCGATCACCGTGCTCGGAGCGACGAGTGAGGTCGGCTGGCGGGCGGTCGTGCTCACGGTCTCGTACTCCCTTGGCGCAGCCGTGCCGATGCTCGCGATCGCCTACGGGGGAGCCGCCGCGATGCAGAGGCTGCGCCCGCAGGCGCAGAACCTCCGTCGCGCCCTCGGCGTCGTCGTCGCCCTGACGGCGCTTGCAATCGCGTTCAACCTCGACCGCCACGCGCAGACCGCGGTCCCCGACTACGTCAAGGCGATCCAGGATCGCGTCGAGCGCAGCGACCGTGCCGAGCGCGAGCTGGCGAAGGTGCGCGGGCCGACCCGGGAGACCTCGGCCGGCCTCAACGACTACGGCGCCGCGCCGGGCTTCACCGGAATCGGGCAGTGGATCAACACGCCGGACGAGCGCCCGCTGACGATCGGGGGGCTCCGCGGAAAGGTCGTCCTCATCGATTTTTGGACCTACTCGTGCATCAACTGCCTCCGGACGCTGCCGCATCTGAGGGCCTGGGACAAGACGTATCGCGAGCAGGGGCTGCAGATCGTGGGCGTCCACACGCCGGAGTTCGCCTTCGAGCACGTGGAGGACAACGTGCGGAGCGCGATCGACCGGCTCGACCTCGAGTACGCCGTCGCGATGGACAACGACTTCGGCACGTGGAACGCCTACTCGAACCGGTACTGGCCCGCGAAGTACCTCATCGACGCACGCGGCCACCTTCGCTACGCGCACTTCGGCGAAGGCGCCTACGACACGACCGAGTCGCACATCCGCGCTCTCCTCGCCGAGCGCAAGGACGAACTACCCGAGCCGGTGCGGATCGCGGACCGCACACCCCAGGCGCGGTACACACCGGAGACCTACCTCGGGTACGAGCGACTCTCGCCGGAGCAGTTCGCCGGCGACTCACTCGCCCCCGACAAGCCCGCCGCATACCGATTCCCGCGGCGACCGCTCGCGGTCAACGAGTTCGCCTACTCGGGCCAGATGACGGTCGAGGAGCAGCGCCTCGTCGCCGGGCTGGGCGCTCGGCTGCGCCTTCATTTCCAGGCGCAGGTCGTTCACCTGGTGCTCGGCGGGGAGGGCCCTGTGGAGGTGTTCCTGGACGGGAAGAAGCGGAGCACGGTGCAGGTCGACGGGAGCCGGCTCTACACGCTGCTGGAGCTGCCACGTGTTCAGGTCGCGCAGCTCGAGCTCCGGTTCTCGCCCGGGGTCTCGGCGTACGCCTTTACCTTCGGGTAGCTACTGGTCCGAGGCGAAGTCGGGCTCGCCGTTCCCGCGCTCGCGGTTGCGCAGGAAGCGCGTGAGCTCCGCGGCAAGGGCCTCACCCGACGGCACGTCCTCCTCGAGGATCTCGTCGGCGCGAGTCTCGAGCTCCTCGACGTACGTCGCCGTGTCGGGGTCGGACGAGACCGCCTCCGAGACCTGGTCGACGTAGGCGGACGAGGCCTCCTCGAGCTCCTCGGTCTCGATACTGGTGCCGAGCAGATCGCCCAGCCGTTCGCAGAGGGCGAGGGCGGCTCGCGGACTGGGGGTGAGCGAGACATAGTGCGGCACTGCGGCCCATAGGCTCACGGACGGGAGGTCGACCCCGCGGCAGGCATCGTGGAGCACGCCGACGACCCCGGTTGGGCCCTCGTAACGGGAGGCGGAGAGGCCGAGGCGCTCGACGAGCTGCTCGTCGCTCGCGGTGCCCGTCACCGGGCAGGGCCGCGTGTGCGGCACGTCTGCCAGGAGCGCTCCGAGCGTGACGACGAGCTCGGTTCCGAGCTCCTTGGCGAAGCCGACGACGATGTCGGTGAACCCTCGCCAGCGGAGGTTCGGCTCGATGCCGAGCAGCAGCACGACGTCGTGGTCGAGACCCGGCGGGCGGCCGTGGTAGAAGACCGTCGCCGGCCAGTCGATGCGGCGGGTCACGCCCTCCTCCAGGGTGACGTGCGGACGAGTCGCCTGGAAGTCGAAGAAGTTCTCCGGGTCGACCTCGGCGAAACGCTCCGCACCCCAGAGCTTCGCGAGGTAACCAGCAGCGAGCGAGGCGCCCTGGCCACCGTCGTTCCAGCCTCGGAAGGCGGCGATCAGAGTCGGCCGCTCGAGGCTGGGCCGGCTCGCTATGCGGAGCTCTTCGGGCACCTCCTCAGTCTAGGTGCTGAGGCTTTAGCGGCTGATGAAACAACGTCACGAGCACGACTGTGGCCGACCAGACCGCCGCGGCGAGCGCCACGTGGGCGAGGACGATGCCCCATGGAAGCTCCAGCTGCCACTGCAGCTCGCCGACGGCGGATTGCGCCACGGCGAGCGCGGCGACCACGAGCCCGACACGGAACAGGCGCGGCGAGCGCGCGCGACGAGCCACGAGATAGCCGAGCACGAACAGGAGGGCGAGGCCGAAGAGCCCCGCCGCGCGCACGTGGACCCACATCGCGTTGTCGAGCACCCAGAGCCGCCCCACGTCGGGGTCACCCGAGTGCGGGCCGGCAGCCGTCGCGAAGGTGCCGGTCACGACGAGAGCCAGGCAGGCTCCCGCGAGCACGAGACCTGCGCGCCGCAACTCCCCCGGCGGGGGCTCGTCGACTGCGGGGTTCCACGCCGTCCAGGAGCACGATCAGCGCGCCCGCGAGGGCCACGAGCGCGAGCGTGAAGTGCACGACGACCGCGATCGGCTCCAGGTCGGTCGCGATCACGACCAGGCCGACGGGCGCCTGGACGAGCGTCAAGAGAAAGGTCGCGAGGGCGACGCGCTGAACGAAGCGCGAGCCGACTCGGCGTGACGCGAGCCACGTCAGGAACGTGAGGGAGATCGGAATCGCGCCGAAGACGCGGTTTCCGAACTCGATGAAGCCGTGATGATCCTCGGCTGGAAAGAAGGCGCCCTCCTGGCAGCCGGGCCAGCTGTCACAGCCGAGGCCCGAGGCGGTCAACCGCACCAGCGCTCCGGTGATGACGATCACGTAGAGCGACGCGGCGGCGGCGATCGCGAAGGCGCGGAAATGCTTGCCCATCTAGCGCAGCGGCTCCAGCACTTCCGGGTAGCCGTCGGCGCCCGCGAACGGCGTCGGGCGGGACCCGAGGAAGAGCGGGCGGTCGGCGGCGTTCAGGAGCACCGGCATCATGTCCGGCCCGCGCAGGTGCCCGAGGATTCCTCCGGCGCAGTCGAGCTCGCCGAAGGTCTCGACCGAGTCGGGCCGCACGCCCGGGCCGGCGAGCAGGAACGGCACGGGGTCGCCCGAGTGGATGACGTCTGCGTAGGTTGGTGTCGCGTGATCGCCGGTCACGCACACGATCGCGCGGTCGGTGGGCAAGGTGCCGAGCTCGGCGTCCAGCGCCTCGATGGTGGCCCGCTTCACGGCCGGGTCCTTCGTGTGGCCGGCCTCGTCGGTCGCCTTCAGGTGCGAGAAGACGAACGTGTCCCCGGCTTCCAAGCGGGCGGTGATCTGCTGGACGCGGGCGCGGAGGTCGGCCGGTGCGTCGCCGCTCTCGGGGGCCTCGATCGGATCGAGCCCGACCGAGCGGGCGAGTCCCTGGAGGAACGGGGAGCCGACAACGAAGCTGCCGTGAACCCCGTGGCGCTCCGCGAATGTGGGGACCGGACGTGGGAGGCCCCACCACTTCAGCGTGATCACGTTGAAGACGGGCAGGCCGGCTGCTGTTCGGCGCTGGTTGACGGGGTGCTCGGCCAGCAGCTCGATCGTGCGCCGTGTCCAGGACTCTGCCGCGCTCGCCGTGCGCTCCGCCTCCGGCACGAGCGGGAGCGGTCGTAGCACGGGGTGGCGATCGCGGAAGAACGCGTCGGTGTCGGTGACGCGGTCGTCGGCGCCGCCCGAGATGCGGAGCACGGCCTCGCCGCGGCGGAGGTGGCTCAGTGCGAAACGGAAACCGTCGAGCTCGAGTCCCGCGCAGGCGGCGACGAGCTCGGCAGCATCGTCTTCGTCGTCTCCGTAGCGGGGCCGGCCGGTCAACCAGATCCCGTCGTCGCGGCGCTCGGCCGGTCGGAGGGCTGCGAACGCGAAGACATCGTCCGGGTCAATCTCCTGGCCCTCGCCCAGGGCCTCGAACACCGCACGGCCCGGGAACTCCTGCGGCGTGTAACCCAGCATCGACCAGTGCGCGACCTCGCTCGACGGCGCGCGGCCCGGGCCGACGGCGTACAGGACGCCGCAGGAACCGGATGCGGCGAACCGGTCGAGGTTCGGCGTGGCGGCGACCTCGTTGGCCGTGCGCCCGCCGAGCGAAGCGTGCGCGCGGTCGGCGAGCCCGTCGAGCAGGACGACGACGATTGGGTGCACGCGGCGAAGCTAACCGGAAACCGGCACAGTTTCGGCGCAGCTCCGCTTCACACGCGTGCGGATTTTCTCGTTACCGTTGGCGTGGGGAGGAGGTTGGGGGTACCTCTTAAGCGGATGGTGAGCCGGATGGCGCGCGATCGAGGCCGCGAATGACCCTCGCCACACCGGCCGGGACGAGCGGTTCCCAGTCGCCGCCCGTGCGCAGAGCCTCGCGCACTGCCGTCCCCGACACTTCCTTCTCCGCACCCTCGTCGAGGATGACGACCTCGTAGCCCGCGGCCCGCAGGCGGTCGAGCTTCTCGTCGCCCCAGTCCGAGAAGAGCCGCAGGTATTGCGTGACGCCGTCAGGGACGTACGCGGGCCAGAGCTCCGGCTCGTTGACCGGGAACGGGATCACGTGCACGCGCTCCAGGTCGAGGCCGACCTCGAGCGCCGCGGCCTTGACCATCAGCACGCGCTCCACGTAGCTCCAGGGGTTCGACTCGGGCAGATGACGGGCCGGGTCCGCAGGCTCCGGCTTCACGCGCGCCGGGTCCGGGTTCGTGATCCCGACGAACAACTCGTCGCAGCACTCCGCAGCGCCACGCATGTACTCGAGGTGCCCATTGTGAAAGGGCTGGAACCGCCCGTGGATCATCCCTTGCCGCATGATGCGATCCGCCTAGGGTCAGCCGGCGACGACGACGCCGCTGCCCTCTTCGACGGCGCCGACTCGCCGCAGGAAGAGCTTGCGCGCCGCGAACTCGGCCTCGAGCGTGGCGCCCTGCTCGGCGGGCAGGGAGACGAGGAGCCCGCCGGCCGTCTGCGGGTCGTAGCCAAGCGCGACCAGCGTCTCGGGGACACCCTTCAGCGTGAGATGCCGCCCGGCGAAGTCACGATTGCGCGGATCGCCGCTCGTGCGCACTCCCTTGCGCGCCAGGTCGAGCGCGCCGTCGATCGCCGGGAACCGCTCCGACTCGAGGACCATGCGCACGCCGCTCCGATCCGCTGTCTCGTAGGCGTGCCCGAAGAGGCCGAAGCCGGTGACATCGGTGACGGCGTTCACACGGAACTTGCGCAGGACGTCTGCGGCACCGGCGTTCAGCGTCTTCATCCAGCCGACCGCGCGCTCGAGCTGCTGCGTGCCGATCTCGCCGCGCTTGTGCCCGGTCATGATCAGGCCGGTCCCGAGCGGCTTCGTAACGTACACCGCGTCGCCGGGCTGCGCGTTCGACTTCGTCCAGATCCCATCGGGGTGCACCGTGCCGATCACCGCGAGCCCGTACTTGGGCTCCGCGTCGCGGATCGTGTGTCCCCCGGCGAGCAACGCGCCCGCGGCCCGAACCTGCTCGTCGGCCGCGGCGAAGATCGCGGCGAGCATCTCGATCGGCAACTCCTCGGGAAACGCCGCGATCGAAAGTGCGAGGAGAGGAGTGCCGCCCATGGCGAACACGTCGTTGAGAGCGTTGGTCGCCGCAATCGAGCCGTAGTCGGCCGGGTCGTCCACGATCGGCGGGAAGAAGTCGAGCGTGAAGATGAGGGCGCGCTCGTCGTCCAGGCGGTAGACGGCGGCGTCGTCCGCCGGCGCGAGCCCGACGAGCAGGTTCTCTGCCTCTGCGGGCACGAAGCCCGCGAGCAGCTCCTCCAGGCGGGCCGCGGAATACTTGGCGGCGCAGCCCCCGCAGGAAGCGAGATCCGTCAGTTTGACTGTGGCGGCGTTGGTATCCAAGGGTCTTATCCTCCCGAGGAACGGGGAACTGTAAACCCCTCAACGACCTCGGGGCCAGGGGCATTCCCTCGACGAAGTCAGAAAAGAAGCGGCGACGGGAGACCCGCCGCCGCTGTCAGGGGAGAGGAGGAGCTTTTGTTGCACGTCCTCGTTCGACCCCCGCAGCGAATCTCTTGCTTGAGCGGGCTCAGAGGCTGGAGCGCGAGGCTAAGGAAAGGGTGCTAGCCGCCCGCGCCCAAGCGGACGGCCGCATAGAGAACTAGACCTGGACTAGCCGCCGTCCCACCAGCTATCCCGGAATGGGAGCTCGGCGATGCCCTGCAGGGCCAGGACGATCAGCAAGGTCAGGGCGATCAGGAGAATCAACTTTGTGCGCACGAAGTTCACCTCCTTCACTAGAACCTCACGTCCTGGAGCGCCTCTGCGGCGTTCCGGTACTGGCGTGCAGCCGTGCGGTCGTCCCCCCTGCGCGCGGCAAGATCGCCGAGCGCTATCCATGCCCCGGCCCGGTGGCTGATGGATGAAAGCTGTTCGAAGCTGCCGTCGGCGGCGCGGAACATCTGCTCCGCCTCGTCCAGCCGACCCTGCTCCATGAGCGACCTGCCGAGCACGAGCTGCGAGGGCCCGATCTCGTGCAGGAAGTCCATACGCCCTTCGAGGAGTGAGAGAGCCTGCCGGGCGAACTTCTCCGCCTGCTCGTAGTCCGTCATCTCGAGGTGAACCGCGGCCAGTGAGCCGGTGGCCTGGGCTGCCTCCTCCATCGAATCGGAATCGAGCGCGACGCTGTACGAGGACTTCAGGTACTCGATCGCCTGCTCGGGCTTGCCGAGCATGAGGTTCAGCCCGCCGAGGTTGTTCAGCAGGCCGGCGACGTTGCGACTGTCGTTCAGATCCTCGTAGTAGGCCTTGGCGCGCTCCGCGTAGTTGCGGGCGAGCACCCAGTGACCCTGGCGCTCGGCGACGAGTGAGGCCTGCACGTACACGTTCGCCGTGGTCTGGCGGTCGTCGAGAGACTGCGCCAGCTCCAGCGCGCGCTCCACGTCGTCCTGCGCGGCCTGGAGGTCGCGCTGGCGCCGGTAGCACCGCGAGCGGTAGGCGAGGATGTTGGATCGGAGCACGTCGCACGGCAGCTCGGAGCGCTCGGCGAGGTTGTAGGCCTCACTGAAGAGCGCGAGCGCCGTGGAGATGCTGGAAAGCTTGTAGCGGCAGACTGCGAGGCGGTAGAGCACCTCGGCGCGGTCGACGTCGGAGAAGCTCGGGCCCTCCGTCAGCGTTTGCGCGCGAACCAGAAGCTCGATCGCGGGCCGAACCTCGCCCTGCTTCATTCGGGCCCAGGCCTCACCCGAGATCGTGCGGACCTCGAGCTCGGTGGAAGCCGTCGCGGCGACCGCCGGCCGGACCTTCTCGTACTCGCCCGCGGCTTCCTCGTAGCGGTGGGCCTCGGTCAGGGCCTCGGCGCGCGCGAGCGTGGCCTCGATGCGGCCACGGTCGTCGACCGAGACGCCGTTCGCGATGTAGCCGCCGTCGACGCCGAGCCGATTCGCGAGCCAGGCGATCGTCTCATCGGTCGGGCGAGTCTTCCCGCGCTCGATCTGGCTGACGTACTCCTTGGAGAAGCGATCGCCGGCGAGATCGGTCTGGGTCATGCCCGCAGCCACGCGCAGCTGACGAACGCGGTCGCCTAGCCTCGTGGTGGCCGGGCGGGCGGAGCGAAGCGGGGTCTGTGTGGTCGGTGCGGTCATGGCGGCTAGTGCACTGTGCAGTCAAGCGCATGCTTCACTTAAGCGCAACCTCCATCTGCGGTAATCCCCCAAAAGGGTCATGTCTAGGGGCAAAACGGGTCAACCAAGCGACTTCAAAATCACTTGACTGAGCTACTTGACTCCGTTGAAATCCAGTTCTATAGTGCGGTTCACCTTGTAGCTCCGCCAGACGCCAGGTCGGACGCTGCAAGGGGCGCGCCACAGATTGGCGACGTAAGGGCCCGGAGGCGTTGGCTGGGCCGCAGAGCCAAAAGCCTCCGGGTCGTCGCCTCTAATCGTGGGGGATGCGCCAAAAAGGTGGGACTCCGCCGCCAGATCAGAGGTCCCCGGTGCCGCAGCCGGGGGCCTCACCTTTTTGGCTACGCGCCTGGGACTTTCGGAGCCGGTGGGAGATCGACCTCGCCCGTCATCCACTGCCGGCGGGAATTGAAGATCTGGGGGAAGTCCTCGTCGACCAGGCCGCCCACCCGGCGGCCGACGGTTCCGAGCAGGCCGATGGCGAGGAAGATCCATGCCTCGGCGCTCGGATCGCGGTCCTTCAGGACGCCGCCGGCCTCCTGGGCGCGCCGCATCACATCTGCCACGTAGCCGTGCACCTCGCGCATGTGCTTCCGCAGGTACTTGCGGATCTCCGGGTCGTCGCTCGCCTCGGTCAGGGACTGAATCCACAGATTCGCGGTATGGAGCCTCGGATCGGTGGCCTCGAAGTACGCCGTGCCGATTGCGAGGACCCACAGCTTTGGGTCTTTCTCCTCGGCGACGACGCCGTCCCAGAGCTCGCGGAGCAGTCGCCAGGATTCCTCGAGGACTGCGAGGTAGAGGTCTCGCTTGGAGTCGAAGTGGCGGTACAGGATCGGCTCGGTGACGCCCGCCTTGCGCGCGATCTCGGCCGTCGTCGTACCGCGATAGCTCCCCGTCGAGAAGATGCCGCAGGCGCAGTCGAGCACCGCGGCCTTGCGTTCCTCGGCCGGAAGCCGGGAGCTCATGCGGCCTCGAGGATGGGGGCGGGCGCCTCGGCGTGGACGACCTTGCGGATCGTAGCCACGGCCACGATCACCCCGACGAACGCGATCGACGCCGCGACGTAGCACGCGGCCTGGAAGCCCTCGATGAACTGGGCCTGCGCGCGGGGATCCGTCGGCCCGACCGTGATGTACGAGGCGACGATGGCGCCGAGGATGGCGATTCCCAGCGAGCCGCCGACCTGTCGCATGCTGTTCAGGACAGCCGAGCCCACTCCGGCCTTGTCCATCGGCACCGAGCCCATGGCGGCAGCAGTCGTCGGGGTCATGGCGAGCCCCATGCCGGCCCCCCCGACGAGGAGCGGCGGCAGGATGTTCCAGAAGTTCGAGCCGGCATGGAGCTGCGCGTCGAGGACCAGCGAGAGCGACACGAGCGCCATCCCTCCGGACACCAGCCAGCGCGACCCGATCCGGTCGGACAGCTTGCCCGCGATCGGCGCCAGCAAGACGATCAAGATCGTCATCGGCAGGAAGGTCGCGCCGGCCTGGGTCGGCGAGTACTGCAGCACGTTCTGCATGAACAGCGTCACGAAGAGGAAGACGCCGAACATCGCCAGCCCGACGAGCATCATCACGGTGTTCGCACCCGCGAACGTCGGGTTCCGGAACAGCGAGAGGTCGAGCATCGGCACCTTCTGGCGTTGCTCGAGCAGGACGAAGGCGACGAGACCGAGGGCCGCCACGGCGAAGAGCGAGAGGATGAGCGGCGACGTCCAACCGTGCTTGTTGGCCTCGATCAGGCCGTAGGTGAGCGCGAAGAGAGCGATCGCCGAGGTGGCCAGACCCGGGAGGTCGAGGCGCTGGACGGCAGAGGTGTCGCGGCTCTCGTCGATGACGAGCCGGGCGACGACGATCGCGAGGATCCCGATCGGCACGTTGATGAAGAAGACCCAGCTCCAGTGGATGTGGTCGGTGATCAGGCCACCGAGGAGCGGGCCGATCGCGAGTGCCAGCGCAGAGATCCCGGCCCAGATACCGATGGCCATCCCGCGCTGGCGCGGCGGGAACGTGGCGATGATGATCGAGAGGGTCGCGGGATTCATCAGCGCCGAGCCGACTCCCTGCACGACCCGGGCGCCGATCAGGAAGTCGGCGCTCGTGGCCAGGCCGCAGGCGAGAGAGGCGAGGGTGAAGATCGCGAGCCCGGCGATGAAGATTCGCCGCCGGCCCAGGAGATCGGCGAGCTTCCCGCCGGTCAGCATCAGCACGCCGAACGTCAGGGCGTAGCCGTTGACCACCCACTCGAGCTCGGAGAGGCCGGTTTCGAAGTCGCGCCCGATCGTGGGCAGGGCGACGTTCACGACTGTGTTGTCGAGCATGATCATGAAGAGGCCAAACGCGACCGCGGCCAGCGTCCACCACTTCCGGTTCTCCTCTGCGAAGATTCTTGCCCGCATTCCACTCCTAGTTAGCGTTCACTAACAGTACCAGGATCTCAAATGGCGAAAACGGCTACGAAGTTCATCTGGGAGCCCGACGAGGCGACCCTCGAGCGCGCGAACGTCACGCGGCTGATGCGCAAGCACGGCCTCGACGACTACTGGGAGCTCGTGCGCCGCTCGCAGGAGGATCCGGAGTGGTTCTGGCCCGCTGCGATCGAGGACCTGGGCCTCGAGTTCTCGCGGCCCTGGGATCAGGTGGTCGACGTCACGCGCGGGCCGGAGTGGGCGACCTGGTTCGTCGGGGGCAAGGTGAACATCGCCTGGAACTGCGTGCACCGGTGGGCGGAGTCGCAGCCCGATGCCGTCGGCGCGGTTGGCCTCGGAGAGGACGGGTCAAGGCGAGAGCTGACGTTCAAGGAGCTGTCGAGCGAGGTGACGCGCCTCGCCGAGGCGCTCGTCGGGCTGGGCGTCGTGGAGGGAGACCGTGTCGCGATCTTCCTCCCGATGTCGCCGGAGGTCGCCATCGCCTCGCACGCGTGTGCACACATCGGCGCCGTCCAGGTCCCGATCTTCTCGGGGTTCGCCGCGCCGGCCGTGGCCCAGCGGCTGCAGGCGTCGGAGGCGAAGGTCGCGATCACGACCGAGACGTCCAAGCGGCGTGGGCGCGACGTGCCGATGCGCGAGATCCTCGAGGAGGCTCGCACGGAGGCGCCGGCCCTGGAGCACGTGGTCGTCGCGCCCTGGGACGACCTCGTCGCCGACAGCCCGGGCGAGCTGCCACCCGCGGAGCTCGACTCGGAGGCGCCGTACCTCCTCACCTACACCTCGGGCACGACCGGCGCGCCGAAGGGCGTCTTGCACGTCCAGGGCGGCTTCCTCGTTTCGATCGCGCGCGAGGTCGCCTACCAGGCCGACGCGGGGCCGGAGGACGTCATCCACTTCGTCACCGACATGGGCTGGATCATGGGGCCGTGGACCGTGGTCGGCGGCCACGCGATGGGCGCCACGCTCGTCTTCGCCGAGGGCGCGCCCGACTGGCCTCAGGACCGGCTCTGGCAGGTGATCGAGCAGGAGGGCGTGACGATCCTCGGGATCTCGCCGACGCTCACGCGCGCGCTGATCCCGCACGGCGAGCCCCGGGCCGACCTCTCCTCGCTGCGGGTGCTCGTCACCACGGGCGAGCCCTGGAACCCCGGGCCTTACCAGTGGCTCTTCGAGGAGGTCGGCGGCGGCCGCTGTCCGATCATCAACTGCTCGGGCGGGACCGAGGTCGGCGCGTGCTTCCTGTCGCCCACTCCGGTCGTCCCGATCAAGGCCTGCTCGCTGGGCGGGCCCGCTCTCGGCATGGCCATGGACGTCGTCGACGGCGAGGGCAACTCGATTCGCGGCGAGGTCGGCGAGCTCGTCTGCCGCAAGCCGTTCCCCGGCATGACCCGCGGCTTCTGGCGCGACCCGGAGCGCTACCTCGACACGTACTGGCGCCGCTTCCCCGGGATCTGGACGCACGGCGACTGGGCCTCCGTCGACGAGGACGGCTACTGGTTCCTGCACGGCCGCTCTGACGACACGCTGAACATCGCCGGCAAGCGGATCGGCCCCGCCGAGATCGAGTCTGCCGCGGTCGCGCACCCCGCGGTGTCCGAGGCGGCCGCCGTCGGCATCCCGCACGAGGTCAAGGGCGAGGTGGCGTGGGTGTTCTGCGCGCTCGTCCCGGGCCGCGAGCCGGGCGACGAGCTCGCCGCGGAGATCAAGGGCGCCGTCGCGGCCGAGCTCGGCAAGGCGTTCCAGCCCGACCGCGTGCTCTTCGTCAGCGCCTTGCCGAAGACGCGAAGCGCCAAGATCGTGCGGCGCGCGGTGCGGGCGAAGGCGCTCGGGACCGACCCGGGCGACCTGTCGTCACTCGAGAACCCCGAGACCCTGGAGGAGATCGCCAATGCCGTCTGAGCCCCGCACCGCATTCATCACCGGAGGAGGCCGTGGGATCGGCGCCGGCATCGCACGCGCGCTCGCGGAGGATGGCTGGTCGGTCGTCGTCGGCGCGCGGTCACGCGACCAGGTCGAGGAGGTCGCACAGGAGATCGGCGGACGGGCCGTCGAGCTCGACGTGTCCGACCGTGGCGCCGTCGAGCGCGCCGTCGCCGAGGCGGGCGAGATCGACCTCCTGGTCGCGAACGCAGGCATCGGCGGCCAGGGACGACCAACCTGGGAGGCCGAGCCCGAGGACTGGTGGCGCGTCCTCGAGATCAACGTCCTCGGCGTGCATCTCTCGTGCCGGGCGGTGATCCCCGGGATGCTCGAGCGCGGCAGAGGGCGAATCGTGATCACCGGGAGCGGCGCCGCCTACTTGCCGGGAATGAGCCACACGGACTACCCGGCGAGCAAGGCGGCCGTGTGCAGGTACGGAGAGACGCTGCACAACGAGCTCGGCGGTCGGATTCCCGTCTTCTTTTTCAGCCCGGGGCTCGTCAAGACCGAGATGACGAGCGGCTTTGGCGACGATCTGCCATGGACACCTCCGGAGCTGGCGCCGAAGCTCGTGGTCGCATTGGCGTCAGGCCGTGCCGACGCGCTCGCAGGCCGCTACATCCACGCCGAGCACGACGACATCGACGATCTGATCGCCCGCGCGGACGAGATCCAGCAGAACGACCTGAACGAGATCCGCCTACAGCGGTAGCGGAAGGATCCAGGTCGCGCGGGCCGACGCGAGCTGCCGCCCGTCCTCGCCGAACAGCGCCGTGCCGGCGTAGAGCTTGCGGCCCTCCTCGCCGAGCGGCCAGCCCACGACGACGCAGCGCTCGTCGACCCGCGGGAGCTCCTCGATCTCGACCGCGAACCGGCCGAGGAGGGTCTCGCCGCGCTCCGGATATCCGACGGCGATCGCCCCGGGGCAGTCGAGAGCGGCCCAGACGAGCTCTGGCGTGACCTCGGCCGGGGTCCAAGGGCTCGCGACCCGACCGTTGCCCAGCGGTCCCGCGAAGATCCGCAGCCCGTCGCCCGGCTCGCGCTCCGGTCCGCAGACGAAGCAGTTCGGGAAGGCGTGCTCTCCGAAGCCCGGGTAGCCGGCCGACGCGCGCTCCGCTTCCTCGTACGAGGGCGGCGCGGGCACGTCGAGGTCGACCCTCGCCGGTGCGGCCTCGGCCACGAGAGCGTCCCCGTCGCGCACGAGCACGCGCTCGCCTTCCTGCTCGACGTCGAGCGGACGGTCGAGAGGAGGCGGCCTGCGCAACGTGACCTCAACCGGTCTGCCGAGGAGCCCGGCGACGAGCCCACAGGTGTACCCGCCGTTCCCCGAGCCCTCCGGCCCGTTGAAGCGCCCGTCTATCGTGATCTGCTCCACGGCCGGTACACTACGTTTTAGACTCAGAGTCGAAAACCATGCGCCTCGCACTGGCTCAGATCAACACCACGGTCGGCGACCTCGAGGGGAACCGCGAGAAGATCGTCGGCTGGATGGAGAAGGCCAAGGAGGCCGGCGCCGAGATCGTCCTCTTCCCCGAGCTGGCGGTGACCGGCTACCCGCCGGAAGACCTGCTGCTCCGGCCCGAGTTCGTGAAGGAAGCGGAGCACTCGCTCGAGCAGATCGCGCGCTCGGCCCGCGGCATCGTGGCGTTCGTCGGCGCGCCGCACTTCGTGCGCGACCTGCACAACGGGCTCGCGGTCTGTGCGGCCGGCGAAGTGAAGGCGATCTACCACAAGCGCTTCCTTCCGAACTACGGCGTCTTCGACGAGCACCGCTACTTCGCTCCCGGCCGCGACCTCGTCCTGCTCGAGTACGGCGACGTGCTCATCGGCCCAACGGTCTGCGAGGACATCTGGCAGCCCGGGCCGCCCGCGACCGACCTCTCGCTCGGGGGCGCACAGTTGATCGCGAACATCTCGGCTTCGCCGTTCCACGTCGGCAAGGAGCGCGAGCGCGAGCAGATGCTGGCCACTCGCGCGCGCGACAACGTCTGTTACGTCGCGTTCGTCAACGCAGTCGGGGGCCAGGACGAGCTCATCTTCGACGGACACTCCGTCGTGCTGGACGACGAGGGCCAGGTCGTCGCCCGTGCACCCGGGTTCGAAGAGGCGCTGCTGATCGTGGACGTCGATCCCATCGAGGCCGTGGGCCGCCGGCTGCGGGACGTGCGCCGGCGCACTCTCGAGAGCGAGCGGGAGCCCGCGCCCGAGATTCCGGTCGTTCACATCGGCGCTCCGCGGGCAACGGGAGACCGACCCGTCAAGCCGACCATCGCGCCCATGCTCGAGGACCTCGAGCAGATGAGGCTGGCGCTCGAGCTCGGGCTCCGGGACTACGTCGAGAAGAACGGCTTCGAGGAGATCGTCGTCGGCGTCTCGGGCGGCATCGACTCCGCGCTCACGGCCGCCCTGGCCGCGGAGACGCTGGGGCCGGAACGGCTGCACTGCGTCTCGATGCCTTCGCGGTACAGCTCTGCCGAGACGCGGGCCGACGCGAGGAAGCTCGCCGAGAACCTCGGCTCTGGGTTCCTCGAGCTGCCGATCGAGCCGATCGTGGAGCGCTTCGACGTCGTGCTCAGTGACGTCTTTTCGGGCCAGGAGGACGACCTCACGGAGGAGAACATTCAGGCGCGGGCCCGCGGGACGCTCCTCATGGCCCTGTCGAACAAGTTCGGCTGGCTGGTCGTCGCCACGGGGAACAAGTCGGAGCTCTCCGTCGGCTACGCCACGCTCTACGGCGACATGGCCGGCGGGTTCGCCCTCCTCAAGGACGTGTACAAGACAGACGTGTTCCGCCTGGCGCGGCACCTGAACGATCGGGCCGGGCGCGAGCTGATCCCGCAGACGACGATCGAGCGAGCGCCCAGCGCAGAGCTCAGGCACGACCAGCGCGACGAAGACTCCTTGCCGCCCTACGCCGAGCTGGACCGTGTGCTCGAGGAGTACGTCGAGCTCGACCGCTCCCGCGAGGAGCTGACCGAGGACGGGTTCGACCGTGACGTCGTCGCGCGCGCCCTCTCGATGATCGACCGCGCCGAGTACAAGCGGCGACAGGCTCCTCCGGGCGTGAAGCTGCGCCCCCGCGCATTCGGACGCGACCGCCGCGTGCCGATCACGAATCGCTGGCGCGGCTGACCCACTTTTCCCGGAAAGGTGTCACGATGAGTCCATGAAGCGCCTTGCGGCCCTGCTGGCTGCGCTCGCCCTCCTGGCGGGCTGCGGCGGCGGAGGAAACGGCGGTAGCGGCGGCACCGGAACCAACGGCGGCAGCAAGGCGGGCGGGGAGGTCGAGGACGAGCTCGCCCACACCATGGGATTCCAGCAGTGCGACGGATACTCCGTCACCGATCTGGCCGCGACCTACAACACAGAGAAGACCCCCGAGGCCGTCGCCGAGGCAGTGGCCCGGACGACACCGGCGCAACCCGAGGCGCACGACTCGATCAAGCAGGGCTGTCTCGACGGCCTAAAGAAGTAGCGAGCTCCTTGAACCAGCTGAGCCGCTCGGCGTAGGGCACGGCCGCGTTGGCGGGCGACGTGGACGGCAGGACGAAGAGCGCGGTCTCGCCCAGCCTGCGGGCCTGGAGCCCAAGCTGGGGGCGCTCCCCGAACACTCCGCGATAGGCCTCCTTGCCGACGAAGGCGATCGCGCGCGGTCGAAGCTCGGTCGCGACACGCTCGAGGCGCTCGGCCGACCCGGCGAAGTCACTGCGACGGAGGTCGCCGGAACCGGGCGTCGTCCGGTACGCGGCGTTCGTGACGCCGATGCCCAGCTCGAGAAGCTCGGCCTGTTCCTGCGGGTCGAGCAGCCTCGGCGTGAAGCCCGTCTCGTGCAGGAGGCGCCAGAAGTCGTTGCGGGGATTGGCGAAGTGGGCGCCGGCTGCTGCGGACACGCGACCCGGGTTGATCCCGCAGAAGACGACGTCGAGGCCGGGCGCGAGGACGTCCGGCAGCGCGCCGGTTTCAGGCAGCTGCAGGCTCGCGACCGTTGGCCGCAGGCTCGTCCGGCTCTCGCCCGTCGAGTCGCTCCTCGAAGGCCTCCCGGAGAGACTCCCCGGAGATCGCCGACTCGTAGCGCGGTGTTCGTGCGGTGACCTTCATGGCGCGCACATTCTCGTCCCCGTCGCCGTAGCAGCGGGCATACGCCTCGGCCTCACTCAGCGGTCTCAACCGCACGTGTCGGAACCTACTCGGTCACCCTGCCGCCAGTCAAAAATCCACAGACAAATCCACAAGCGACTCGAGCTGGACGAGCGGGGCCAGCCGCGTGACGAATGAGCCCGGCTCGAAGGCCTCGGCCGGGGCGAGCGCACCCACGCCGCGGGCCTCGCCGTCGCGAACGGCCTGCGCCCCGCGGGCGAGGACGAGCGCGGCCGTTCCGTAGACATCTCGCCCGATGAGCGTCGCTCGGCGCCCTCCTCGAGGCCCGGTCGCCTCCACGACGATGCTGAACGTCGCCCGGCGCCGCTTCTCCGGCGGTGGGCCGGGGCGGCCGACGCGAGCGCTGAGCCGAACGAGCGGAGCCAGATGCGGAACGACCTTTCCCATGCTCGCGGCCAGGCGGGGAGCTCGCGCGTAGGCGCGGACTCGGCGCACGTCGGCATGCCGCGGGATGGTCAGCGGCTCGGGACCGCCCCATTCGACGACAGTGTGCTCGCCTGACGGGAACCGGACGCGCCTCGTGGTCGCACCGAACCGCGAGGGGACCAGACGCCCGTCTTCCCAGGCGGCCTGCGGCTGCTCGAGCACCTGCGCCAGGGTCTCGCGCGACCCCCGGCTGAAGACGAAGCCCGACTGCTCGTTGGCGACCACGACGTCCTCGAGCGGGCCGTCCAGGCCGTCGACAGCGATTCCGGCGGCGAGATCGCCCGGCGCATTTGCAAAAGCGGTCAGCAGGACGACTCCGGCCTCAGCGGCGCGGCTGCCGAACCGCTCGTACACCTGACGCGAGTACGCCTGCTCGGTGCAGGAGTCGAGGTAGTGGACACCGGCGGCAATCGCCGCGTCGACGGTCGCGAAGCCCTGTGGCTGGAACGGCCCGGCGGTCGAGATGACCGCGAAGACTCCGTCGAGTGCCTCCGCGAGCGAGTCCCAGTCCGTGACGTCGGCAACGGCGAGCTCGTCGCCCGACTGCGCGCGGCGCTCGAGCTCCTCTCGACGCCGGCCCAGAAGCCGTACCGGCAGACCGAGCTCACGGAGCTGCTCACAGACGAGCGAGCCGGTGTAACCGGTGGCGCCGAGAACGGCGACGGGTTGCTCGCTGGCGTCCAGGAGGCTGAGGATACGGTGCCGGAATGAAGCTGCTCGTCCTCGGCGGGACGAAGTTCCTCGGGCGCGCGACGGTCGAGGGCGCGCTCGCCCGGGGGCACGAGGTGACCCTCTTCAACCGGGGCGAGACGAACCCCGAGCTCTTCTCCGAGGCCGAGAAGCTGCGCGGCGATCGCGACGGCGACCTCGCCGTGCTCGAAGGCCGGAACTGGGACGCAGTCGTCGATCCTTCCGGCTACGTGCCACACGTCGTTCGCGCCTCGGCCGAGCTCCTTGCAGACGCCGTCGAGCATTACCTGTTCGTCTCCAGCATCTCCGTCTATGCAGAGCAGAGCGGCCGCAACACCGAGGAGAGCGCCGTCGCCGAGATCGAGGACTGGCCCGTCGACGAGCTCGTCATGGACGAAGACGGAGGGAACTACGGCCCGCTCAAGGCGCTCTGCGAACACGCCGTCGCCGAGGTCTTCCCCCGCCGGCACTCGAACATCCGCGCGGGCCTGCTCGTCGGTGCGCACGATCCCACCGGGCGGTTCACCTACTGGCCGCACCGGGTGGCGCGCGGCGGCGAAGTGCTCGCGCCGGCGCCGCCCGAGCGCAAGGTGCAGTTCGTGGACGTCCGCGACCTCGCGAGGTGGCTGATCGACCTCGCCGAGGGCCGCGTCTCCGGGACCTTCAACGCCACGCACCCAGGCCGGCCCTGGGGCGACGTGCTCGAGACAGCACGCGAAGTGTCAGGGAGCGATGCAGCCTTCACCTGGGTGCCCGACGCGTTTCTGGCCGAGCACGAAGTCGGAGAATGGATGGAGCTGCCGTTGTGGCTTCGCGACCCCGAGTGGATCGGCATGCACATGGCCGACGTCTTTCCGGCGATCGAGGCCGGGCTGAGCTTCCGGCCGCTCGAGGAGACGATTCGCGAGACGCTCGAACTGGCGGAGCCGACCGACGAGGCAGGCCTCTCTCCAGAGCGCGAGGCGGAACTGCTCAGCGCCTGGCGCGAACCCTCCTAGCGACGAGCGCGGCGGCGGCCAGGCCGGCTGCGAAAAAGCCGGCGAGCGCCCAGCGCGGAGTTCCTTCGCCGCCTCCGGCGAGGCCTGCGTCCTGTTCGATCAGCGAAGCCGTCTCGCTGCTGACCTGCATGGCGTGACCCTCGGAGACGAGCGTGTCCGTCGCAGGCGCGTAGCGGTACCGCTTGGGCCAGGGGCTGCGCCCGACGGCGCGGAAGCGGAGGACGAGCGGGATGGTCTCGCCGGAAGGGGGTGTCGCCTCTTGCACGTCGTTGAAGAGATCCGCGTATCCAGCTGCGTCTTTCGCGGGCTTGCCGCCTGCCGTCGCGTGTGTGACGCCGGGCTCGTACGGCCCCGCTCCGGCGCCGGCTCTGCGCAGCGAAGCGGCAACACGGGTCGGGAGGGCCAGCCATCGTGCCTCGCCGGAGGGCGGGCGCCAGCGCAGCACACCCGCCGTCGGGAAGAACTCCCCGGCGCCGGTTGCCCCGCCGCTCGTCACCGTGTCCACTCCGTAGAACGATTCGAGTGGCGGCGGGCCCGTCCGCTTCTCGGAGGCGAAGAACTGCGTCGAGCTCGGCGATGAGCCCGGTGTCGCGAACGATGTTGCAGAGCACCGGACCGCAGACGCTGAGCGCGCGCAGTTCTTCCTTCCCGAAGGCGGGCGCGGCCGGCGCGAGGAGCAGCGCGGCCGCCGCGATGGCGACGAGCCGCTTCATGTCCTTACTGTACGTCCAGGTGGCCGAGAAGGATTTCTCCCGGCGAAGCTGCTAACTCACCGAGCGACGCAGCGAACGTCCGCCGGAGCCGGGCTTTGCCCGGCGGGAGGCTGACGAAGGAGAGGGGAACGCTCGAAATGCCACCGCCAGTCGCCGGCTCCTGACACCTTCAAAGCGCGTTCGCGCCCGCAAGGAGGGGGCTCACGGGGGAACCAGGGGTTCCCCCGGTGCTCTCCTAGCTAGCATCACGCCCTGTGGAGGGATTCGACTTCGTGCATCACGACACTGTGCGCTTCCGCGACGTGGACGCCATGGGGCACGTCAACAACGCCGTGTACCTGACCTACCTGGAGGACGCGCGCATCGCCTTTCTGCGCCCGCTGGGCGCCGACGTGCCGGAGATGATCCTGGCCCGCGCCGAGGTCGACTTCCGAGCGCCCCTCTCCGAAGGCGACCAGTTGGAGATCGGCGTGCGGCCCGTTCGAGTAGGGACGAAGAGCTTCGAGCTCGCCTACGAGGTCCGAGTCGGCGACAAGGTCGCGGCCCAGGCCAAGACCGTGATCGTCTCGTACGACTATTCGGCGGCTCGCGCCGTCGAGGTTCCCGACCACTGGCGCGAGGCACTGGCGGCCTGATGGGCGTCTTCGATCTCCAGACCCTGCCGAACGGTCTCCGGCTGCTCACTGCGCCGATGGACCACTCCCAGTCGGTCTCCTGCTTCATCATGCTCGCCGCCGGCTCGCGCTACGAGACTCCCGAGACCAGCGGGATCGCTCACTTCGCCGAGCACATGTTCTTCAAGGGCACGGAGAGGCGACCGACGGCGCGGGACATCGGCTACGAGATCGACGGCATCGGCGGCGAGTTCAACGCCTTCACGGGCAAGGAGTACACCGGGTACTACGTCCGGTGCGCGGGGGAGCACCGCGAGGTCGCGCTCGACGTCCTCGTCGACATGCTGCGTCACTCCAAGTTCGACCCCGAGGAGGTCGACCGGGAGAAGGGCGTGATCGTCGAGGAGATGAACATGTACTTCGACACGCCTCGCGACTACATCGGCGGCGTGTACGACTCGCTGCTCTACGGCGATCAGCCGCTCGGCTGGGACATCATCGGCCGCAAGGAGACGGTGCGCGCGGCCACGCGCGAGACGTTCCTCGACTACACGGACCGCTGGTACAAGCCGGCTCGGATGGTCGTCGGCGTCGCCGGCAAGATCGACCCCGGCCTCGAGGCCGACATCCAGCGGCTGCTCGGCGACCTGCCTGGCGACGAGACGGGCGAACCGGCCCCCGTGCAGATCTCGGACAACGGCGGGCATCGGGTCAGGATCCACACGAAGGCCTCGGACCAGGCACACCTCGTGATCGGCGTGCGGAGCTATCCGCTCGTGCACCCCGACCGCTACGCGCTGCAGGTGCTGACGACGGTGCTCGGCACCGGCATGTCCTCACGGCTCTTCACCGAGGTGCGCGAGCGGCGCGGTCTCGCCTATTACGTGTACGCGATGAACCACGGCTACACCGACGCCGGGTCGCTCTACTCACAGGCCGGCGTCGACATCGAGCGGATCGACGAGGCGATCACGACGATCGTCGCCGAGCTGAAGCGGATCGCCGACGAGCCCGTGCCACAGGCGGAGCTCGACAAGGCCCGAAACGTCGCGAAGGGGCGCTTCGTGCTCCAGGTCGAGAGCCCGCACGGCCTGATCATGTTCGGGCTGCGGCGCGAGGTGCTCGAGAACGAGGCGACCGAGCCGGAGGAGATCCTCGCTCAGCTCGACGCGGTCACGGTCGAGGACGTGCAGCGCGTGGCGCAGGACGTGATCGGCAAGAACGCGTTGAACCTAGCGCTCATCGGCCCGTTCGAGCAGACCGAGCAGGAGCGATTCGAGAAGCTCTTGAGCTAGCTCTTCCGCAGCTGCTCGTCCATCAGAAATTCAACACTCGTCACCTTCTCCAGAGGCTAGAGTCATCGCGTGAAGCTGCTCGCGTTGGTCATCACCGCCGGTGTTCTCGCGGGCTCCGCGTACTCAGCGCCACAACCTATCTCCCCCGCGCCGGAAGCCATCGTCGGTTCCTCGCATCCGGTGTTCTCATGGACGATGCCTGCGGAGGAGCAGCCATGGGCGCTCTATATCGCGCGTCGCTCGGAAACGACACCGGAGGGAAAGTTCTACGACGAGAATGTCGCCGACACAGCCCTCTTCTGGCCAAACGAGACGTATCGGTGGGCGCCGACCTCGGGTCTTTATGCGGGGCGCTACTGGTGGCTGATTGAGTCGGTCAGCAGGGAGGGCGCCGAGTTCTATCGAAGCGCTCCGCAGGCGTTCCTGATCCCCGCTCAGGTTCAGGTGCGCGGGTTGCGCATGCGTCGCTACATGTTTCTACGCAACATTGACTTCACGGTCAGCTACGGAGCGAATACCCGCGCTGTCGTGGCCCAAGCCGCTATCCGAACCCTCTCTGGGCGCAGGCTGTGGTCGGCCAGCAAGACCGACTCGAACTTCCTCGGCTCGACCCGCACCATCGACTTCGCGTGGTACGCGCGTAAGAACGTCCGAGCAGGAACGCGGGTGCGTTTCACGGTCACGCTCCGAGCTCAAGGTGCCGCCCGCTCGCTCTCGCGGGTGCTTCGAGCCCCTTAGCTAATCCTCGTCGCCGCCGGCTGAGCGGTCTCGGATCTCCTCGACCACTGTTGGATCGGCCAGCGTCGTCGTGTCGCCCAGCGGGCGGTTCTCGGCCACGTCACGCAGCAGCCGCCGCATGATCTTGCCGCTCCGCGTCTTCGGCAGCTCCTGCGTGAAGACGATGTTCGCCGGCTTGGCGATCGGCCCGATCTTCACCGACACGTGGTTGCGGAGCTCCTCGAGCATCTCGACCGAGCCCTCCTGCCCGCCCTTCAGGCTGACGAAGGCGACGATCGCCTGCCCCGTTCGCTCGTCGGCGCGCGCGGCGACAGCGGCCTCCGCCACCTTCTGATGGTCGACGAGCGCGCTCTCGACCTCGATCGTCGAGATGCGGTGGCCCGAGACGTTCATCACGTCGTCGACGCGGCCGAGGAGCCAAAAGTCGCCGTCCTCGTCGATGCGCGCCCCGTCGCCGGCAAAGTAGGTGTCCGGATATTTCGACCAGTACGTCTCGACGTACCGGTCGTGCTCCTTATAGAGCCCGCGCAGCATCGCGGGCCAGGGCCGGCGCAGCACGAGGTAGCCGCCTCCGCCCGGGCCGACCTCGTTGCCCTGTTCGTCGAAGATCGCGGCGTCGACCCCGGGGAACGGCTTCGTCGCCGAGCCCGGCTTCAGCGTCGTCACCCCGGGCAGCGGCGTGATCATGATCATTCCCGTCTCCGTCTGCCACCAGGTGTCGACGACGGGGACGCGGCCACCGCCGATCACGTCCCGGTACCAGATCCACGCCTCGGGGTTGATCGGCTCCCCGACCGAGCCGAGCAGGCGGATCGTCGAGAGATCGTGCTTCTGCGCGTGCTCCGGCCCCCACTTCATGTGGCTGCGGATCGCGGTCGGCGCCGTGTAGAGGATGTCCACGCCGTAGCGCTCGACGATCTCCCACCAGCGGTCCTTGTCCGGGTAGTCGGGGACGCCCTCGTACATGACCCCAGTCGTCGCGTTGCAGAGCGGCCCGTAGACGATGTAGCTGTGACCAGTCACCCACCCCACGTCGGCCGCGCACCAGTACACCGACTCCGGCTTGACGTCGAAGATGTAGTAGTGCGTCGTCGCGATGCCGACCAGGTAGCCGGCGGTCGTGTGCGCGATCCCTTTCGGCTTCGCGGTCGTGCCGCTCGTGTAGAGGAGGTAGAGGAGGTCCTCCGAGTCCATCGGCTCGCACGGGCACGACGAGGGGTCCTCGCTCTCGGGCGCGACGAGCTCGTCCCACCACTGGTCGCGGCCCTCGTCGAACGGCACGTCGTTCCCGGTCCGGCGGAGCACGACCGCGTGCTCGACGCCCGGCGCCTGGGCGAGAGCATCGTCCGCGTTCCGCTTCAGCGGCACGGGTGAGCCCTTGCGCCACGCCTCGTCCTGCGTGATCAGCACCTCGCACTCCATGTCGTTCAGCCGGTCGGCGAGCGCCTCGGCCGAGAAGCCGCCGAAGACCACCGTGTGCGGCGCACCGAGCCGCGCGCAGGCGAGCATCGCCATCGGCAGCTCGGGAACCATCCCCATGTAGATCCCGACCGGCGTGCCCTTGCCGACGCCGAGCTTCTTCAGCCCGTTCGCCAGCCGGACGACCTCGCGCTGCAAGTCGCTGAACGTGATCCCGCGGCGATCGTTCTCCGGCTCGCCCTCCCAGTGGTAGGCGACCTTGTCGCCGAGCCCGTTCTCGACGTGGCGGTCGACGCAGTTGAAGCAGACGTTCAGCTTGCCGCCGAGGTACCACTTCGCGTACGGCGGCTCCCACTCGTAGAGCTCCGTGAACGGCTCGAACCAGGTGACCCGCTCGCGGGCCTCGGTCTCCCAGAGCTCGTCGAAGTCGCGGTCGTAGATGTCGGGCTGCGCGTTCGCCTGCGCAGCGAACTCCGGAGGCGGCGGGAAGCGCCGCTCCTCCTCCTGCATCGTCTCGATCGCGGGCGACCGAGGTTCTTCCGAGCTCACGGCGTCAGGTCGTAAGGGAAGTTCGTGAGGTTCTCGGCGCCGTCCTCCGTGACGAGGACGAGATCCTCGAGCCGGCAGCCGCCGAAGCCGGGACGGTAGAGCCCGGGCTCGAGCGTGACGACGTCACCGGCCACCAGATCGCCGGTGCCGCCGCGGCCGAGCGAAGGCGCCTCGTGCACCTCGAGGCCGACACCGTGCCCGAGGCCGTGGAAGAAGCCCTCCTCGAGAACCTCCCCGGGAGCCTTCGAGAGCGTCGTCCTCTGGCCGTTTTCCTCGAAGAGGTTGCAGACGATCGTGTAGACCTCCGACCCGGCAACGCCGGCCTTGGTCGCGGCGAAGGAGCGGTCGAGCGCCTCCTTGACGAGCCCGTGGTACTTCACGAGCTCCTCGGGCGCCTCACCGACCACGAACGTGCGGGTCATGTCCGCGTAGCAGGCGGAGTCCGGATCCTTCGGCCAGAGGTCGATGACGATCGGCTCGTTGGGAGCAATCGGCCCATGGCCGAGCTCGTGACCGATCGCCGTCTGCGCCCCGTGCGAAACGATGAAGTCGTCGCCCGAGACGCCGTGCTCGCTGAAGACGCGGCGGATCTCCGCCTTGAGGCGCTCGGACGTGAGCGTCTCGCCGTCGACCTTGACCCCGCCGTTCGCAGGCTCCGCGCGAAAGATCAGGTCGCGCGCTGCGCCCATCGCGGCCTCGGCCGCCTTCTGTGACTTGCGGATGCCGGCCATCTCGGCCTCGTTCTTGACGCGGCGCCGGTCGGCGAAGAACTTGTGGTCGGGCTCGAGTGTGATGCCGTTCTCGCGCAGGTAGTCCGCGGTGAGCGTCGGGAAGGAACGCGGAACGAGCGCGTCCGTGATCCCGAGCTCGCGACACGCGTTCAGGTTGATGTGCTTCCAGACGATCTCCTCCCGCGGCATGCCGGTTTCGATCAGCTCGTCGTAGCCGTAGTTCTCCCAGGGTCTGGCGTCGATGCCGACCTCCTTGACGCGGTCGACCTCGAACGCGGTCGAGACGACATAACGCTCGCCGCCCTTCTCCGCGTAGAGGAACGGGTCCGGGATGACGACGGGCACCTCGTGGCGCATTTCGGGAGAGATCACCGAGTCGGCGAAGATGAGGACGTCGCGGGCCATCGGCCGCTGAATGCTAGTCGGAGAGACCGGACCGGCGCGCGACTAGACTCAAGTCGCAGTGGACGAGGCGTTCGATCGTGCTCTGGAACTGCTGGGGAGCTACGAGGAAGAGCTCCGCTCCGAGCTGCCCGAGAACGCCGAGATCTTCGACGCCCACGTCCACCTCGGAAACGACATCGACGGGTTCAGCGGCGTCTACGAGGAGCTCGAGCGGATCTTCGACCGCTTCGGGATCTCGCGCGGCTTCATGTTCTGCATGGACGAGCCCGACCGGCACCCGGGCTTCCGCGCACCGAACGACCGGAGCCTCGAGCACGGCAAGCGCTCAGAAGGCCGCTTCATCCCGTTCGTGCGGCTCGACCTGACGGAAGACCCGATCGGCGAAGCCGAACGCTGTCTCGACCTGGGCGCGCGCGGCATCAAGCTGCACCCTCGCGCGCAGCGCTTCCTGCTGAACGACGAGCGGCTGGCGCCCGTCTTTGCGCTCGCCGCCGAGCGTCGCGTTCCGATCCTGATCCACGGCGGCCGGGGATTGCCGCCGATCGCCGACAACCTCGCGCGCCTCGTCGATGCCTACCCGGACGCGCAGCTGATCATCGCCCACGCGGGGATCGCCGACCTGTCGGGGCTCGCCGGACGCTTTGGAGGCAAGGCCGGGGTCTTCTTCGACACCTCCGTCTGGAGCCCCGTCGACCTGCTGAGCTTCTTCCACCAGGTCTCGCCCGAGCAGGTGCTGTACGCCTCGGATTACCCGTACGGCCGCCAGCCGAGCTCGCTGCTGATCGCGCTCCGCACGGCGAAGCTCGCGGGCTTCGACGACGAGCGGCTGCGCATGATGCTCGCGGGCAACGCGAACCGGATAGCGGACGGCGAGGCTCCGCTGGAGCCGTCCGGGCCCCTCGGTGGGGGCACCTTCACGCAGTCCATGGCACTGGCCCGGATCCACCAGTACCTGTCGATGGCGACGCCGCTGCTCTGGACGAGGCAGCCGGACACGGTCGGCGTCATCGGGCTCGCGCTGAACGCCTGTAACGACCGCGACGGGCAGCCTGCAGAGGACCTCGAACGGATCCGCGAGCTGCTCCTGACCGCGCGCGAGCTCTGGCGGTCGCTGCCCGAGCTCGACGAAGAGGATCGCGTGCCCGCGAATCGAGCAACGTTCGCACTCATCCACCTCGCGGACATCCTGGCGGTAACGTCCGGGGCGTAGTGGAGCTCGTCGTCAACGGGGGGTCGTACTCGCTCGAGGCTCCGGTGGGCAGGTCGCTGGCGGAGACGCTCCGCGACGCCCTCGGCCTGACCGGGACGAAGATCGGCTGCAACGAGGGGCACTGCGGAGCCTGCACCGTGCTGGTCGACGGCGTGCCGACCCTGTCGTGCATCACGCTCGTGCACACCGTCGAGGGGCGCGACGTGACGACGATCGAGGGCCTGCGCGACCATCCGCTCGTCGACTCGTTCGTGCGCGCCGACGCGTTGCAATGCGGCTTCTGCACGCCGGGCCAGATCGTGTCCGCGCTGGCGCTAGTCGAGGAGAATCCGGCGCCGACCCGTGAGCAGATCCGCCACCAGATGGCGGGCAACCTCTGCCGCTGCGGGGCCTATCCCAAGATCGAGGAGGCGATTCTCTCCTGGCGCGATTGATCAAGACCGAGAAGGAGGTCGAGGGCCGCTACGAGGACGTGTGGCTCGTGGTCGAGGAGGACGCGCTCGACCAGTGGCCGCCCGGGCCCGGCGAAATCGTCGGCCGCCCCACGCCGCGGATCACGGGCCCCCAGCGCGCGCGCGGCGAGGCTCGCTACACGGCAGACGTCCAGCTGCCCGGGATGCTGCACACGGCGGTCCTCCGCTCCCCGCACGCGTACGCGCGCGTGCAGAGCATCGACCTGACCCGCGCGCTCGCAGCCCCCGGTGTGCGGGCCGCGATCGGGCCGGACGACCTGGACGTGCTCGTCGACGAGGCGGGCTACCCCGGGGTGGCAATAGCAGCGGTCGCGGCGGACACCTTTGACGCCGCCCGCGACGCGGTCGCGCTGATCGACGTCGACTGGGACGTCCTGGAGCCCGTCCTCGACCCCGACGAGGCGGTTCGGCGCCAGCAGCTGCTGATCGCGCCGCGCCGGTACGAGCGCGGCGACGTAGAGCGCGGCTTCGCCGAAGCCGATGCCGTCGTCGAGGCCGAGTTCCGGACCCAGACCGTCCTCCACAACTCGATGGAGACCCACCAGACGATCTGCGAGTGGCAGGGCGACCGTCTCGACGTCTACATCTCGACCCAGTTCATCTGGGGCGTGCGCGACGAGGTCGCCGAGCAGCTGGGCCTGCCGCCCGACAAGGTTCGTGTGGTCTGCGAGTTCATGGGCGGCGGCTTCGGATCGAAGAACGGCGCCGGCGACCACACGTTCATCGCCGCCGAGCTCGCGCGGAGGACCGGCCGGCCCGTCCGCTGTGCGCTGACCCGGCGCGAGGAGAACCAGGCAACCGGCAACCGCAACGCGACCATCCAGCGCCTCAAGGCAGGGCGCCCGCTCGGACGGCACGCTCGTCGCGCTGTCCGGCGAGTTCGTGAACGCGGTCGGCTGGTCCGGCTGGACCGCGACCACCGAGGGCCCGATGCAGATGCTCTACGCCTGCGACAACGTCGAGACGGTCACGTACGGCGCGAAGATCAACACGCCGCCGATGCGCGCCTTCCGGGCGCCGGGGTTCGTCGAGGGCACGTTCGGACTCGAGTGCCTGCTCGACGAGCTCGCCGCCAAGCTCGACCTCGATCCGCTCGAGGTGCGGCGCCTGAACTACTCGCACTCCGACGACGACCGGCCCTACTCCTCCAAGAGGCTGATGGAGTGCTACAAGCGCGCGGAGCCGCACTGGGAGCGGCGGCACGAGATTCGCGCGAGCAGCGAGGGCGCCTGGAAGCGCGGTGTCGGCATGGCCAGCCAGGTCTGGTACGGCGGAGGCGGGCCGCCCTCCTATGCGTGGGTCCGACTCGGCGCGGACGGGCGAGCGACAGTGATCACCGCGATGCAGGACATCGGCACCGGCACGGCGACGGCGATGACGCAGATCGCCGCCGAGGAGCTGGGCCTGCCACTCGACAGCGTCGACTTCGTGCTCGGCGACTCGGCCCGCGGGCCGTACGCGTCGATCTCGGCCGGCTCGTCCACCACACCGTCGATGGGCCCGGCCGTGCGCGCCGCGGCGGCCGACGCAGGACGCCAGATCGTCGAGATCGCGGCTCAGCGCTACGACAAGGAGCAGCGTGTCCTGTCGCTGAAGAACGGCCAGGTCGTCTCGTCCGACGGCGGCTCATGGGCGGTAGCGGAGGTCGTGGGGCTACTGGAGGACGCGCAGATCCTCGGCAAGGGCGCGCGCGGGCCGAACCCGGCCGGCATGCAGGTGCTGACCTTCGGCGTCCAGGTCGTCGAGGTCTCCGTGGACACGGAGACCGGCGAGGTACAGGTCGACCGGGTGGCCGCGATCCACGACGTCGGCCGCGTGATCAACCCGCTGGGCGCCTCGAGTCAGGTCGAGGGCGGGATCATCCAGGGCATCGGCCACACGCTCTCGGAGGAGCGGCTGCTCGACCCGCAGACCGGGACGATCCTCACGCAGAGCCTCGACGCGTACCGGCTGCCGACGATTGCCGACGTTCCGCCCGAGATCGTGACCGAGCTCCTCGACATCCCCGACGAGCACCTGACGAATCTCGGCTCGAAGGGGCTGGGCGAGCCCCCGATCGTGCCGATTGCCGCCGCGATCGCCAACGCCATCCGCGACGCGACGGGCGCCGACGTGCGCTCGCTGCCGATCTCGCGGGAAGAGATGCTGCGAGCGCTGCGCGAGGCCAACGAGCGGCAGAAGGAGAAGGTTGCAGCTCCAGCGTCCTGAGAGCGCCGAGGCCGCCACGGCCGCGCTGGGCAACGGATCGGTCGCGCTCGCCGGCGGCACCGAGCTCGTCCCGCTCATCCGGGACGGCCTCGTGCGCGCGGAAACACTGGTTGCGATCCGCGACGTCGTGCCGCGCGGCATCGACGGGACGCGGATCGGCGCCGGGACGACGCTCGCCGAGCTCGAAGTCGACCCCGACATCCCCCAGGCGCTGCAAGAGGCCTGTTCCCTCGCCGCCTCGCCCCAGCTCCGCTCGATGGGCACGATCGGCGGGAACCTGCTCCAGGCGACGCGCTGCTGGTACTGGCGCCTCAACTTCCCGTGCTACCTGCACGGCGGCGAGCGCTGCCACGCACGCCAGGGCGAGCACCGTGAGCACGCGATCTTCGGCAACGAGCAGTGCGCCTCCGCGCATCCTTCAGACCTCGCGGCAACGCTGCTCGCACTCGGCGCCACCGTGCGCACGACCCGACGCGAATTTTCGGTTGCCGACCTCTACCGGCTCCCGACGGACGACAATCGGGACGTGACCACGATCGAGCCCGACGAGCTGATCCTCGAGCTGGACGTGCCGCGACCGGAGGCCAGCACGTATCTGAAGGCGATGGACCGGCGGCGGTTCTCGTTCGCGATTGTCGGGGTCGCGGCAGCTCGATTCGGCCAGGACGTTCGGCTCGCGCTGGCCGGTGTCGCGCCCATTCCGTGGGCCCTCGAGTCCCCCGACGCGCTCGAGGAGGCCACGCCGCTGCCGGGCACGGCGTACAAGGTCGAGGTCGCGCGCACGCTGGTGCGGCGGGCCGTGGAGGCCGTCTCGTGAGGCGCCTGCTGCTCCTGCTCCTGGTCGCTGCGCTCGCAGGTTGCGGCGGTGACGACGGCAGCGACGGCGGCAACGCGCAACAATCCGACTGCGACGTGCAAGGAGACGCTCAACTGGCAGAGCTCGAAGAGGGCAAGACCTACCGTCTGGTCATGCAGACGAACAAGGGCACCTTCACGATCGAGCTCGACCGCGAGACTGCGCCCTGCACGTCAGCCTCGTTCGTGAGCCTGGCCAACAAGGGCTTCTTCAACGGGATCAATTTCCATCGAATCGTCCCGGGCTTCGTCATCCAGGGCGGCGACCCGACCGGCACGGGCTCCGGTGGGCCCGGATACTCGACCGTCGACGTCCCGCCCGACGACGCGAAGTACACGAAGGGCGTCGTCGCCATGGCGAAGACCCCGAGCGAGCCCGCAGGCACTTCCGGAAGTCAGTTCTTCGTCGTCACTGCCGAAGACTCGGGCCTCGGGCCCGACTACGCGGTGCTCGGAAAGGTCGTCGAGGGTCTCGACGTCGTCGAGAAGATCGGCAAGCTGGGCGGCCCGGACGAGCGTCCGACCGAGCCCGTCGAGATCAAGACCGTCAAAGTAGAAACTTCGTAACTCAGTACAGCGCGCAGTCTCTTGGTCAGCGCCGTCGTCCTTGCCGCCGGAGCGTCGACTCGCTTCGGCTCCCCGAAGCAACGGGTGCTGCTCGACGAGGTACTCGCGCGCGTGCGCGAGAGCTCGGTCGGTGACGTGGTGGTCGTGACCGGCGCGCATGAGGTCGAGACGGATGCCACGGTCGTTCCCTGCCCGGAGTGGGAACGCGGGGTCGGCGCATCGCTGCGCTGCGGACTGCGAGAGTCTGCCTCCGGAGGCCCAGGCCGCCGTGGTCGTCCTGGCGGACGGTCCGGACATCGCGCCGGAGGCGATCGACCGCGTGATCGACGTCTGGCGCGAGAGCGCTGCCGAGGTCGTCGCGGCCACCTATGGAGGCCAGCGGCTCCATCCCGTGCTGCTCGCCCGCTCGGTCTGGGAACGGATCCCGGACGAGGGCGCCCGCAAGCTCCCTGGGCTCCTCGTCGCCTGCGACGACCTCGATCCTCCAGGAGACGTCGATTTTGCCGATGACCTCCCTGAGAGGTTCAAGCCGCCGACCGGCGAAGAATGAGAGTCCATCGTGGAGCTCGTCAGCCAACTCAGAGGAAAGACTGAGAGACCCCCGCTCGCGGCCGCACGCCTGCGCCGCCAGCTGACGGTCGAGCGCGCCGCGAAGCTCGCGAAGCTGACGGCCGACGAGGTTTCCTGGCTCGAGGAAGGTCGCCTTTATCGCTTCGAGTCGAGCGAGGCTGCGGTCACGGCTCTCCTCCTCTACTCGACGTCGCTCGGCATCAGCCGCCGGGAGGCCCGCCAGCTCTCAGGGCTGCCCGTGTTGCCGCGCCCGACCCTCACGGACGCGAAGAGCAAGACCGCGTTCGGGGTTGGGCTTTCGGTCGTCGCAGCGACTGTGGCGGCAGTGATTCTCTTGCCCGGTCTCGTCCGCGGCTCGAGCCCGGAGCGGACGAGCCCCTCACAGGCCGGCCTGCCGGCGACCTGGAAGATCTCCGTCGACGTCCTGAACGGCAGCGGCGACATGAACTACACGCGCCGGGTCGCAGACCGGATCGGCTCGAAGGCGTACCGCATCGAGCGCGTCTCGCGTGCCGATCGGTTCGACTACCCGGAGACGGCGGTCTACTTCCACTCGGGAGGCCAGCGCATCGCCGAACGGCTCGCCGACGAGCTGCAGGTTCCCGCCAAGCCGCTACCCGGCCTCGGGAACCCGAAGCGCCTGGTCGTCGTGGTCGGGCCGGCGCGCCTTTAGAGCTCTAGGCGCAGGTCCGAGAGGCGCGCCTTCATCTCGACCGGCATCGGCTCGACGACCTGGCGCACGTAGCGCCTCAGGCTCTGTTCGAATCGGTACCGCTTGCGGCAGTACGCGCACTCGTCGAGGTGCCCTTCCGCCTCGCTCATCTCGGCGTCGGTCAGCTCCCGGTCGAGGAAGGGTTGCAGTACCTCTTCGCACCAGTCACACGGGTCGATGGCCATCAGTCCTTCACCGCCACATCCGCCAGCTCCTTCTTCAGGATACGCCGACCACGATGCAAACGTGACATGACGGTTCCGACCGGAATGTCGAGGATCTGCGCCGCGTCGGCGTACGAGAAGTCGCCGATGTCGACGAGGACGACCACGTCGCGGAAGTCGTGCGGCACCCCGGCGAGAGCGTCGACGATGTCGTCCTGCGAGAGGCGCTCGATCACGCGGTCCTCGTCCTTGTCACCCGACGTCGCCTCCAGGCGGTCGTAGAGGTAGTAGTCGCGCTCTTCGAGCGACTGCATGTCGGGCGAGCGCTGCACGCGCCGTCCGCGATCGATGTTCAGGTTGGTGAGGATCCGGAGCAGCCAGGCGCGCAGATTGGTGCCCGGCGTGAACGATCGCCAGCTCCGGAAAGCGCGTGCGTACGTGTCCTGCACGAGGTCTTCTGCCTCTTCCTTCGAGCTCACGAGCCCCCGGGCCACCCGGTACACCTGGTCAGCAAGGTCAAGAGCTTCCTCCTCGAAACGGACACGCTCACGCGCATCGTCTGCCAGCCGCCGGGCCTCGCTTTCGGTCTCGCTCATTTCCCGGCGACCCTAGCAACCACAAACGTAAGCTGGACGTGTCCTATTCCCGATGGTTGACCCGCTTTACGAACGGGTAGAGCAATCGTGCAAGCAATCAGGAGGTCTGATGGAAGGCTATGACGTCGTTACGATCGAGGACGAGAAGGTCGGCAAGGTCGTCGGCACGCATGGCGACCACCTGATCGTCGAGCAGGGCACGATCCGCAAGTCGAAGCACGCGCTTCCACGCACGTTCACCGAGGTGAACGACGGCGAGCAGGTCGTGCGCATGACCGTCACCAAGGACATCTTCTGCGACTCGCCCAAGATCAACGGCGAGGTCGACGAGACCGCGATTGCACTGCACTACGGCCTGTCGGAAGGCTCCGAGGCGGCGTCCACCGAGAGCGGGGACTTCACGCCTGCTACCCAGGAGCGCGCCGAGACCCGCGAGCAACTGGGCGGCGAGACCGATCAGGGCGTGCCGGCAGAGTCGCCGGCGCTACTGGGCGACCGGTACGAGCACACGAAGGACTAGCTAGCTAGCTGGAAGGGCGGAAGTGGCCACGGGGTGAAACCCGACGCGGGCCATTTCCGCCAGCAGGGCCTCGCGGCTCGTCTTGTCCTCGTCCCACGAGAGGATGACCTCGCCCATCAGGTTCGCGTTCGCGAACTCGAGGCCGTCGTGCCCCCGGAGGGCGCCCGCGAGCCGGCCGACGCAGCGCTCGCAGCGGATCCCGCTCATCTGAAACGTCTCGGTCTGGGTCACTCAGCCCGAGCTTAGCGTTCGTTCGACGAGGTCTGCGCAGACGGCCTTCAAGCCTCCGTCCCGGCGAGCCTGGAGCTGCCGCTCGCCTTCGGTCGTGCTCAGATCGAACTCGAGCAGATCGGCGGATCCGAGGCGCTCAGCGGCTGGTTTCACGAGCTCGATCAGCTCCGCCGCGAGCTCCGACGCTTTGGCGACCCGCTCGCCGCTCGGATGGAAGAGCTCCGCCTCGAGCCCGAAGCGCAGCGCTCCCCACCGGTTCTGCTGGTAGATGCCGCGCATCGGGGGGTCGTAGGGGGGTGGATCGGCCTCCAACACGGTCACGCAGAGCGCCTGGACGAGAGCGGTGAACGCGCTGGTCACGGCGAGGCTCGTCGGCTGGTCGGGCATCCGCACTTCCAGCGTCCCGAACTTCGGGTGTGGGCGGACGTCCCACCAGAAGCGGGTGTAGTCGGCAGCCATTCCGAGCCGTACGAAGCGGTCGACGAACGCCTCCCACTCCTCGTAGGAACGAAAAGCCGGCAGCGCGCCGCTTCGCGGGAGCTGGGCAAGCACCTCGGCCCGGTTCGAGGCCAGGCCGGTCTCTTCTCCGGCGAGGAACGGCGAGTTCGCAGACATGGCGAGGATCACCGGCAGCCAGGGGAGCGTCGCCTCGAGGGCGTGGAAGCAAGCATCTGCGCTCGGCATGCCGACGTGCACGTGCAGGCCGCTCACGCCTTGCCGTCGCGCGGAGATCCCGAGGTAGGCGACGAACTCGGTGTACCGCGGCTCGTCGACGATCTCCTGGTCCTTGGGCCGGCTGAACGGATGCGTGCCGGCCGCCGCGAGCTCGAGACCGCGTGCGTTGGCCAGCTCCGCCCCCAGGCGACGGAGCTCGGCGATCACAGCCTGCGCGTCCGGGGCGCTCTCGCATACACCCGAGTTCAGCTCGAGCGCCGATGCGAAGAGCTCGCTCTTGAAGAGCCCGGCGTGCTCCGTGTCCTTGCTCGCCTCGATCAGCTCATCCGCGCGTGGGGACAGAGCGAGCGTCTCGCCGTCGAGCACCATCAGCTCCTCCTCGACGCCGACCGACCAGGGAGTGCTCTCTCCGAAGTGCGCCTCGATCGGCACGCCGCAAGGCTAGCCTCCGCCTTAGACGACGACGGAAAGGAGGCGCGCGATGCCGGCGAACCCGTACGACCTGATCGTGCTCGGAGGGGGCTCGGCCGCTCGGGCGGGAGCCCAGAAGGCGGCACAGGAGCACGGCGCCAAGGTCGCCCTGATCGAGAGCACGCGCTGGGGCGGCAGCTGCCCGAACGTCGCGTGCAAGCCGACCAAGGCCTACCTCGTCGTCGCCGAGCTCCTGCACGACGTCAACCGCCTCGCGCCCGTCGTCGGCATCGACGTCGGGCCGGCCCGCGTCGACCTCGCCCGCGTGAAGGCGCGCAAGGACGCGCTGAAGAAGCCGCAGCCCGAGTGGGTGAAGCAGCTCCGCGAGCAGGGCTTCGACACGTACGACGGCGAGGCCGAGCTCGTCGCTGCCGACACAGTGCGGGTCAACGACGAGGAGCTGGCCGCAGAGCGGATCCTGATCAGCACCGGTTCGCGGACGGCGATCCCGCCGATCGAAGGCCTCGAAGACATCGACTGGATCGACCACGTCTCGGCGCTCGAGCTGACCGAGCTACCCGAGTCGCTGCTGGTCGTCGGCGGCGGGCCCGCCGGGCTCGAGCTCGGCCAGGCGTTCTCACGCTTCGGCTCGCAGGTGACCGTCGTCCATTCCCGTGAGCACCTCGCCCCACGCACCGATGAGCAGGCCGCCGACGAGCTGGCCGCCGCGTTGCGGGACGAGGGCATCGAGCTCGTCATGAGCTCGCGCGTCCAGCGAGTCGAGAAGCGCGGCGAATCAGTGGCGGCCACGATCGTCCCGAATGAGGGCGAAGGCACACGCGAGGTGAGCGTGACCGACGTCCTCCTGGCCTCGGGACGGGTGCCGAACGTCGAAGCGCTGAACCTCGAGCAGATCGGGATCGAGCGCCACCAGGCCGGGATCGTCGTCGACGAGCACCTGCGCACCTCGGTCGAGGGGATCTGGGCCGCCGGCGACGTGACCGGGCTGGCGCAGCTGACGCCGATTGCCCAGTACCAGGCTCGCCTGGCCGTGGACGACATGTTCACCGACGACGCGCGCGCCGCCGACTACTCGGTGCTACCGACGTCGATCTTCACGGATCCCGAGGTGGCGGGAGTCGGCCTGACGGAGCAAGACGCGCAAGCCGAGGGGCTCGACTTCGAGACGTCCGAGCACGACGGCGTCCAGCGCGCGCAGTTCATCGAGGCGAAGCACATCCTCTACAAGCTCGTCTTCGAGCGGGAGTCGCGTCGAGTTCGCGGCATCCACGTGGTGGCGCGGAACGCGGGCGACATCGTCCAGGGGTTCGCGCTGGCGATGAAGCTCGGCGCGACCGTCGACGACATCGCCTGGATGCATCACGTGTATCCAACGTTCGGCGAGGGCCTCAAAGCCGCGGCCGAGAAAGTCAGGCCCGTTCCGGTCGAGGCCTGACACCCCAGGTCCCAGGGACAGTCCCTGGGACCTGTCCCGAAAGAGAGGGCGTCCCCCGCCGGGGGTTGAGCGCCGGGTTGGCGGGGGACGCTTTCTAGGGCCGCTTATCCCTGGGGAGAGGGAGGTTGCCGCCCAAGCTTGATCTCGACCGTCTTGCGGTCCTCGCCCCGGTAGATCTCGAGCTTCAGTCGATCACCCGGCTCCTTGCCCGCGACGATCTCGCGGAGCCGCTCGTTCGAGCTCAGCTCGGCTCCGTCGGCCTTGACGACGATGTCGCCGCCGACCATGTAGCTCTCACCGGCGACGACGACGCGGGTCTTGCCCCCTTGCAGACCCGCGTCTGCCGCGCCGCTGTCGGGGAGGACACGTTCGACAATGAGGCCCTTGCTCACCGGGAGCCTGAAAACCTTGGCGATGTTCGCCGCCACGGGGCGCGCCTCGATTCCGAGGAAGGAGTGATCGACCCGGCCTTTCTCCTTGAGCTGTGCCACGACGTCCCGGACCGTGCTGATCGGCACCGCGAACCCGATGCCGACGTTGCCCTGTCCGTCGGCGGCAGTCTCGATCGCCGAGTTGACACCGATCACCTGACCTTGCGCGCTCATCAACGGGCCGCCCGAGTTTCCGCGATTCAGCGCTGCGTCGGTCTGAATCGCCTGATCGATCGTGAAGCCGCTCGGCGCACGCAGCGGTCGCTGGACGGCGCTCACGATGCCGCGGGTGGCGCTGCGCTCGAGGCCGAAGGGGTTGCCGATCGCGAGCACGTCGTCGCCGACGCGCACCGGGGCCGAGTCACCCAGCGGCAGCGGCCGCAGCGCTCGCGAGCTCGCCTCGACCTTGAGCAGTGCGATGTCGGTGGACGGATCCTTGCCGACGATCTTCGCCTTCATCGAGTCGTTGTTCGAGAAGCTGACCTCGACCGTATCGGCATCTTCGATGACGTGGAAGTTCGTGACGATGTAGCCGGCCTTGTCGATGACGAAGCCGGAGCCGAGTGCGCGCTGAGTCTCGTCGGGCACGTCGAAGCCGAAGAACGGATCGGCCTCACCCTCGACCTTGGTCGTGGTCGTGACCTGGACGACACCGGGCGCAGCGCGGCTGTAGATGTCCCCGATCGAGAGGGCGCTCTGAAGGCGGGATTGGGAGGCGACCTGCGACTGTCCCGAAGCGGAGTCCCTGATCACTTCCCGGACGGTCGTGGTCCCCTCCCCATATCCCGTCAACTTGGCGCCGCCGAGTGCGACGGCACCGCCTGCCACCGCGGCGACAAGGAGCGCCGCAGCGGGAGCGAGGGTTTCTCGCCGCCCTCGGAATTGCATGCTCTGACTATGCGCGCAGGCCGTTTAACCGCGCTTTGCGCCTCTGTTAAGGAGTGTTGAGCTTAGGTGTTGGAGGGAACCCGTAGCGAGCCGTCATCCAGAGAATGACCGCGGTCGACGTCTGCGCCGCGAACCCCTGCGGCGGGTCGAGCTTCGCGACCCGTGTACCAAGCGTCTTGATGATCCGCCAGCCGCCCGCATACGTCCCGGCCGCCATCGCGGTCGCGGCGCTCACGATCACCCAGGTCGGCACGTGAGAACGGCTCCGCCTCGAGGTGGCCCGACGAGATCAGCGCGAGCGTGATGATGCCCATCGTCTTCTGCGCGTCGTTCGTCCCGTGCGTGAAAGCGACGAAGCCGCCCGACACGAGCTGTAGGCGCCGGAAGACTCGGTTGACGATCCCGGGCGCACGCTTGCGGATGATCCACAGAATGACCGTCATCAGCGCCGCCGCCCCGATCAACCCGAGCAACGGGGCCAGCAAGGACGGGATCAGCACCTTCTCCTTGAGCCCTTCCCAGTTGACGACGTCGAATCCGTGTCGCGGCGATCGCGAGCCGAGCATGCCGCCGATCAGCGCGTGGCTCGAGCTCGAGGGTAGTGCGAGGTACCACGTGATCAGGTTCCAGGTGATCGCCCCGACGAGCCCCGCGAGCACGACGTCGAGCGTGATGACATCGGGGTTGACGATTCCCGTCGCGACCGTCGCCGCCACCTGGAGAAAGACAAACGCGCCGGCGAAGTTCAGGACTGCCGCGCTGAGGACCGCTGCTCGCGGAGAGAGCGCGCGTGTCGACACGCTCGTGGCGATCGCGTTGGCCGTGTCGTGAAACCCATTCGTGAAGTCGAAGAACAATGCGACCGCGACGACGGCGACGAGCGTGAAGTCGTCCACGCCTACACGTTCTTGACGACGATGTTGCCGACGAGGTCGGCGGCGGTCTCGCAGGCGTCGAGTGCTTCCTCGAGGGCCTCGAAGATGTCCTTCCAGCGGATGACCGTCAGCGGGTCAGCGCCGCCGTCCTCGAAGAGGCCGGCGATGGCGCCGCGCACGATCCGGTCGCCTTCGTCCTCGAGCTGCTTCGAATTGTTCGAGGACGAGTCGTCGTCGACGTGCGACGCGTCCGTGAACTCGCGGAACTCGCCCGTGACGAGATACGCGGTCTGCTCGCCGATGTCGACGGCGTGGTCGCCGATCCGCTCGAGGCAGCGCGAGACGATGATCATGCGGAGGCCCCACTCGCGCAGCGCGGGGTTGCTCCCGAGCGCGAGCACGTGCTGGACGACCCGGCGGTTGCCGCGATCGACGAGCTCGTCGAGATCGACGAGGGTCTCGGCGGCGGCCAGGTCGCGGTCCACGAACGAATCGAGCGCCGCACGGATCATCTCCTCGTCGCGCACGCCCATCTCGTGGAAGGCCTCGATCAGCTTGGGATCCGGCGAAATCCCGTACACGAGCTTGGTCAGCTTCGCGATCGTCACGCAGTAGTCGGCCGCGCGCTCGAGGTGCAGGTTCGTGTGCAGCATCCCGAGCACCAGCCGCAGGTCCCCGGCGGCCGGCGCCTGGCGGGCGAGCAGCGAGGCGATTGCCTCCTGGATGCCCTCGTATTGCCGGTCGACCTCGTCGTCGAAGGCGATCACCTCGTCGGCGAGCTCCGGATCGCGCTGCTCCAGCGCCTCCATCGCGCCTCGCAGCGCCCGCAGGACGAGCTCGCCTTCCTCGACGAGGTTCGCCTGGATCGTGTCGAGCTCGACCTGAAGCGTGACCCTCATCCGGCTCATCCGAAGCGCCCGGTGACGTAGTCCTCAGTCCGCTTGTCGCTGGGCTGAGTGAAGATCTTGTCGGTCGAGTCGTACTCGACGAGGATCCCCGACCGCTCGCCCTCCTCGCCGCGCTCGATGCTGAAGAACGCCGTCATGTCGGCCACGCGCGCCGCCTGCTGCATGTTGTGCGTGACGACGACGATCGTGTACTCCTCCTTCAGCTGGTGCATCAGATCCTCGATCCGCGTGGTCGCGATCGGGTCGAGCGCCGAAGCCGGCTCGTCCATCAGGATCACCTCCGGCTCGACGGCGAGACAGCGCGCGATGCAGAGCCGCTGCTGCTGACCGCCCGAAAGGCTGAGCGCGCTCTTCTTCAGCCGGTGACCGACCTCGTCCCAGAGCGCCGCCTGGTGCAGCGCCTTCTCCACGCGGTCGTCGAGGTTGTCCGTCATCCCGAGCACCCGCGGCCCGAAGGCGACGTTGTCGTAGATCGACTTGGGAAACGGGTTCGGCTTCTGGAAGACCATCCCGATCCGCTTCCGCACCTCCACGGCGTCGACCTCGGGCCCGTAGAGATCCTGGTCGTGGTAGAGAATCTTCCCCTCGATCTTTGCCCCCGGAATGAGGGCGTTCAGGTGATTGAAGCAACGGATGAACGTGCTCTTCCCGCAGCCGGACGGGCCGATGAAAGCCGTCACGTAGTTCCGGTAGATCTCGAGCGAGACGTCCTTGAGCGCGGGCTGCCCGTCGTACGCGACGCTCAGGTCCTTCACGTCGAAGACGACCTGGCGCGCTCCGCGGGCGGGCTGCCGGCGGTCGTCGCGCTGGACGAGGTTCTCGAGGCTCACTTCGGCGATTGTGCCAGGTGCATTCGTGGTCTCGGCCATGCTCACCACTTTCTCTGGTAGCGATTGCGAACCCAGATCGCGACGGAGTTCAGCGTCAGCAGGATCGCGAGCAGGACGATGATCGCCCCTGCAGCGACCCCCCTGAACTCCTCTTGCGGCCGGGAGATGTACTGGAAGATCTGTACGGGAAGCGCCGTGAAATCACCGAGCAGCGTCGGGTTGAACGACACATAGGTCAGGGCACCGACGAGAAGCAGCGGCGCCGTTTCCCCGAGGGCTCGCGACAGTGCAAGGATCGACCCGGTCGCGATCCCGGGCGTGGCTCCGGGAAGCACCTGCCGCCAGACCACCTGCCATTTCGTCGCGCCGAGCGCGTACGCGCCTTCGCGGATCGAGCCTGGGACGGCCCGGATCGCCTCGCGGGCGGCGATGATCACGGTCGGCAGGACGAGCAGCGTCAGGATGAACGCGCCGGCGAGCAGCACGCGGCCGAGGCCGAGCCCGCGGACGAGGAACGCGAGCCCGAGAATCCCGTAGACGATCGACGGGACGGCCGCCAGGTTCTGGATGTTGATCTCGAGCCAGCGGTTGTACCAACGCTCTCGGTCCGCGTACTCCTCCAAGTAGACGGCGGTGCCGACCCCGATGGGGACGGTGAACAGGATCAGCAGCACACCGAGGAAGATCGTCGCCAGGATCGCGGGCTTCGCGCCGGCGATCGCGGGGTCGGCAGAGGGCGGCTCGAAGAGCAGAACGGCGTCCACGTACTGCCAGCCTTCGAGAAATACCTGGATGAGCAGCGCGCCGAGCGTGACGATGCCGATCGCGAGCGAGAAGAGCAGGAACCCGTGGAACACGAGCCCGCTCAGATAGCCGCGGCGGCGCGTCCCGCCTCCGCCCAGTGCACCTGGCATCGAGCTCACTCGTACACCTCCCTGAACCGCCGCACGAGGCGAATCGAGATCATGTTCATCACCAGCGTCATGACGAACAGCGTCGCGCCGACGGCGAAGATCGTCTTGTAGGCGATCGTCCCCGTGGCGACGTCACCCTGGGCGGTCGCCGCGACGAAGGCGGTCATCGTCTGCACGGCTTCCGTCGGGTTGAGCGTCAGGTTCGGCTGGCCGCCGGCGGCGATGAGAACGATCATCGTCTCGCCCACCGCGCGCGAGATCGCCAGCACGAAGGAGGCGATGATCCCCGAGATCGCTGCCGGGACGACGATCCGGGTCGAGACCTGCATGCGTGTCGAGCCGAGGGCGTAGGCACCCTGGCGCAGGTCGCGCGGAACCGCCGACATCGCGTCCTCGGAAACCGAGGCCACGGTCGGGATCAGCATGATGCCCATGACGAGGGCCGCGCTCAGGGCACTGAACGGCCCGATCTTGAAGCCGACGCCCTGGAGAAACGGGGTGACGAAGGTGAGCGCGAAGTAGCCGTAGACGACGGTCGGGATGCCGGCCAGCACCTCGAGGGTTGGCTTGAGAATGTTGCGGGCGCGCTCATGCGCGTACTCGCTGAGGTAGATGGCCGCCCCGAGCCCGAACGGCGCACACACGAGGACCGCGACGAGCGAGACGAGGACGGTTCCCGCCACGAGCGGCAGGACGCCGAAGCTCGGCTCGCTGAACAGCGCCGTCCACTCCGTTCCCGTCAGGTAGTCCCACAGGGAGACCTCGCGAAAGAACTCGATCGCCGGGATGAAGAGCGCGATGACGATGCCGACCGTCGTCGCCACGGATACGAGGGCGCAAAGGGCGAGGAGTCCCTTGATGACATCCTCGCCCCAGCGCCTGCGTACCGCTTTTAGCTGCGGAACAACAGGGGAGAGCTCACTCGTCGACACCTAGTCTGTGAGCCCTCCCCCTTCAGTCCTTAGCGGTTGTTGACTGCTGCGTTGTACTGCCGCTTCGCCTTCGCGAGCTGACGCTTGGTCAGCGCGACGAAGCGCGCCGTCCGTGCGATCGAGCGCTCGTTGAGGATGATGTACCTGATGAACGCCCGCACCACGCCCCGGTTGAAGGACGTCTTCTTCGCGTAGATGAAGAGCGGCCTCGAGAGCGGCTTGTAGGTGCCCGCCTGGACGCTCGCGATGCTCGGTGCGACGCACGACGTGCCGTTGTGGATCCGGAGCAGCTTCAGCCGGCTCTTGTTCTCGACGTAGTACGAGTAGCCGAAGTAGCCCATCGCGCCGCGTTCGCCTTCGACCCCGCGAACCAGCACGTTGTCGTCCTCGCTCGCTGTGTAATCCGAGCGGCTCTGCTTGGCCTTGCCGTTGATCTTCTCCGTGAAGAAGTCGAAGGTGCCGGAGTCGGTTCCCGCCCCGAAGAGCTTCAGCGGGACGTCCGGGAAGCTCGGCCGAACCTGGTTCCAGTTGTCCACCTTGGAGCCCTTGTCCCAGATCTTCTTCAGCTCGGCCGGCGTGATGCAGTTGAGCCACGTCACGTTCTTGTTCACGACGACGGAGAGCCCGTCATTCGCGACCAGGAACTGGATGTACGGAATGTTGTTGTCCTGACACTTCTTGGCCTCGGTCAACTTGATCGGCCGTGACGCGTTCGCCAGGTCGGTCTCCCCCTTGCAGAAGCGCTCGAAGCCGCCGCCCGTGCCGGAGATGCCGACAACGACCTGCGCGCCGCGGTTCGCGCGCTCGAAGCGCTCGGCTGCAGCCGTGGTATACGGCCCTAGCGTGCTCGAACCATCAGCTGTGATTCGCCCGGACACCTGCGTTCCGGACGTCTTCGCAGTAGCCGTGGCCGCAAGTGCGAGCGCGAACACCGCCGTCACCGCAAGCAGGACCGCAGTCCCGTAAGACACTTTTCTCATTCGTTTTCCCTCCGCATTCGTAGGTCGACGCCATTCTTGGTGGACGCACGAAGCGGTTGGGTGCCGGTGGGGTGAACGTCCTGGGAAAATCTGGTGAACATCAGTCGACGTCGGTCGCCGCGCCTTCCAGCACGGTCCGAGACTTTTCGAGCTGGTCGCTCGTCAGCGGCACGAAGAGGGCCCCTCTCGCGAGCGTCTCCTGGTTGTCGAGGAGGAACTGGAGAAACGCGTCCACCTCCAGCTTGTCGAGCGCCGACGACTTCTTGACGTACGTGAAGAGCGGCCGCGACAGCGGCTTGTACGTGCCGTCCTGCACGGTCTCGACGCTCGGCGCGACGCAGCCGTCGCCGCCGTCGATCTCGACTGCCTTCAGCTTGGCTCTTGTTGCTCTCGTAGTAGGACAGGCCGAAGTAGCCCAGCGCCCCCTTCTCGCCGGCGACGCCGCGAACCGTGACGTTGTCGTCCTCGGTCGCGGTGTAGTCCGAGCGGCTCGCCCCTTCCTCGCCCACGATCGCGTCGGTGAAGTAGTCGAAGGTGCCGGAGTCGGTCCCCGCACCGAACAGCGTCAGCGCCTGGCTCGGGAAGCTCGGGTCGATCTCCTTCCAGTTCTTGATCTTGGAGCCCGGCTGCCAGACCTTCTTCAGCTGCTCGACGGTCAGGCACTTCGCCCAGTCGTTGCCGTTGTTGATCACGACGGTTAGCCCGTCGTTCGCGACCTGGAGCTCGAGGTAGTCGATCCCCTTCTTCTTGCAGGCGGCGATCTCCTCGTCCTTGATCGGGCGCGACGCGTTCGCGAGGTCGGTCTCGCCGCGGCAGAAGCGCTCGAAGCCGCCGCCGGTGCCCGAGATGCCGACCGTCACCTTGACGCCGGGCTCCTCCGTGCGGAACCGCTCGGCGGCGAGGCTGACGAGCGGCGCGACGGTGCTCGACCCGTCGGCGCGGACCGTCCCGGACAGGTCCTCTTCCGGGAAGGCGCCCGTGTCCGTCGTCTCCTGCGCGGTCTCGGCGGCTGGCCGGTCGCGGCCGCAGCCGGCGGCCGGCAGCGCGAGCAGCAGCGCGAGCAGCACGAGGACGAGACCCCTGATTCTGGGCGGTGCCATTACCCCGAATAGTCCGGCAGGCGCGCGTCGACATGCGGTGACGAAGTGGTGAACAGGTGGTGAACGCGCCTAGGCGGGCGCGGGGAAGCGGCAGCGAATCGTCAGCCCCTGGCCGAGGGCGCCCTCCGCTTCGACCGTGCCTCCCGCAGCCGTCACGACGTGCTTGACGATGGCCAGGCCGAGGCCGGTGCCTCGCGACGCCCGCGCCCGGTCGCTGCGATAGAACCGCTCGAACAGCCTGGGCAGATCGTCCTCGTCGACCCCGGCACCGTCGTCCGCACAGGTCAGGACCAGCTCGTCGCCGGTGCGGGCAACGGTGAGTCGGAGCGTGGCTCCCTCGCCGGCGTAGCGGATCCCGTTCGCGGCCAGGTTCTCCACGACCATCCGCAGCATTCTCGGCCGCAACGGAAGCCGCACGCCATTCTCGACGTCGGTCTCGAGCTGCACTCCGGCCCGGTCCGCGCTATCTCCCAGCCGGCGGACCACGTCAGCGACCACCGGTCCCGCCGCGGTCGAGCCCAGCGAAACGATCGCGCGGCCGGTCTCGAGCTCGCTGAGGAAGAGGACGTCGTCGATCAGCTCCTTCATCTGCTCGATCTCCTGCCGCGCGTTCTCGAGCAGGTCGGACGGATCGGCTCCGGGCAGGAGCGCCGTCTCCAGCATCGCGAGCAGGCGGGCGAGCGGCGTGCGGAGCTCGTGCGAGACCGCCGCCGTGAACCCGGCTCGCAGCTCCTCGTACGCGGCGAGATCGCCTGGCTCGCCGAGATAGACGAGCGCCTCGCGCCGGTCGCCGATCTCGTAGGGGACGACGATCGGCCCGTGGCCGTGCTTGCCTTCGAGCAGGTCGACGGTCAGCGAGCTTCCCGGCTCGAGACCTTCGATCGACTCTCTCGCCCGCCGGCTCGCCGCGATGACCCGGAGATCGGCGTCGACGACGACGACGTTCTCCCTGCTCTCCTCGATGATGACCCTCGCGCGCCCAGCCTCGATCTCGAGCTCCTCGAAACGCTGCTCCCTCTCGTCGACCGTGGCTCCGAACAGCCGCTTCATTATCGTGACTCAGTATGGCGAAGGTCCTGATCGTCGAGGACGACGACGTCATCGCCCAGGGCATGGCGAGCCACCTGACGGCTTCGGGCTTCGAGCCGGTCGTCGTCGACAACGGCGAAACGGGCCTGGCGCGATTGCGATTCGAGCACCCGGACGTGTGCATCGTCGACCTCATGCTGCCGCGCCTCGACGGGTGGCGGCTCATCGAGCAGGCCCGCGAAGAGGGCATCGGGACTCCGATCGTGGTCGTCAGCGCCCGCGGCACCGAGCACGACCGCGTGCACGCCCTCGAGATCGGGGCGGACGACTACCTCGTCAAGCCCTTCTCGATGAAGGAGCTCGTCGCCCGCGTCCGGGCGGCCTCGCGGCGAGGGACCCGTGCCGAGCGCAGCGAGGACGGCGAGGCGATCGAGATCGAGGAGCTGCGGATCGATCCGAAGCAGGTGCAGGCGTACGTCGACGGCGAGAGCGCGGGACTGACTCCCACCGAGTTTCGCGTCCTCTATGCACTTGCGCTGGAGCGCGGCCGCGTGGTCAGCCGAGACGAGCTCTTGCAGAAGCTGTGGGGGCGCCGCGAAGGCCATCGCGACCGGACCGTCGACGTCTTCGTCCGCAAGCTCCGCGAGAAGATCGACCGCCAGGCTTCCGCGCACACGTTTCTCCAGACCCGGTACGGCGTGGGGTACAAGCTGGAGGCGGTGCCGAAATGAACCTCTACTTCGTCTGCATCGGAAACGCGGGCCGCTCGCAGATGGCGCAGGCGCTCGCCGAGCGCGAAGGCTTCGAGGCGCGCTCGGCCGGCAGCCGGCCGGAGAGCGAACTGCACCCCGAGGTGATCGCGGCGATGGACGAGCTGGGCATCGACCTCCGGGACCGGCGCCCGAAGGGAATCGAGCGGGCCGACGTCGAATGGGCTGACGTCGTCGTGACCATGGGCTGCGGCGACGCCTGCCCGGTGCTGCCCGGGAAGCAGTACCTCGACTGGGATCTCACCGATCCGATCGACCTCCCGCTCGAGGCTGTCCGCGAGATCCGCGACGACATCGAGCGTCGCATCCAGCGCCTCAAAGCCGACCTCGCAGCCTGATCTCGACGGGGCCGGTTGGTGCCCAACTGGAGAAGATGTGGTTGCGCAGTCGGTTCGACGGCGAATTTTCCTGCAAAGTGTGTAGCGACATGCAGCTCGCGCTGATCGCCCACCGAGAGACCGAGACGAATCTCAGGCTGCTCGAGGCGATGCCCGCGGGAATCGAGGCCAGGTTGCTCTCCCCCGCCGAGACGCTCGGACGCCTCGGCGACGGCGACGCCGCGCTGGCTCGCCTCGACGTGCTCCCGACCGTCGACGGCATCGAGCCCGGGGCCTGGGAGCTCGCGCGGCTGGAGGCGGAAGGGATCCGGATGCTCAACCCGTTGCGGACGCTGTCGGCCACCCACGACAAGCTGATGACAGCCCGGCTGCTCAAGGACGCCGGCGTGCCGCATCCGACCACGCGGCACGTGACGCATCCACACACTCCGCCGACGCTCGATCCGCCGTTCGTCGTCAAGCCGCGGTTCGGCAGTTGGGGCATCGACGTCCACATGTGCGCCGACCGGACCAGCGCCCGAGCCTGCCTCGAGGAGCTGTCGGCGCGCAGATGGTTTCGCAGACAAGGTGCGCTCATCCAGGAGCTCATCCCGCCGCTCGGGCGCGACTTGCGGATCGTCGTCGCCTCCGGCCAGGTCGTCGGCGCGGTCCAACGGCTCGCGGCTCCCGGCGAGTGGCGGACGAATGTCGCGCTGGGCGGCGTCCGGAAGCCGACCTCTCCACCACTGGCTGCCCGGGAGCTCGCGCTCGCCGCAGCTGCCGCCGTCGACGCCGACCTGGTCGGCATCGACCTGCTACCCACGCCCACCGGCGGCTGGGTTGTGATCGAGGTCAACGGCGCGGTCGAGTTCACGGACGACTACTCGCTCGACCGCAACGTGTTCACCGCAGCGGCCGAGGCCCTGGCCGATGCCGCGTTCGGCCAGCGGCGCGAGTCGCTCGCGGCCCTCGCGTAGCTAGCCCCCTCACCGCCTCGTAACGCCTTCTTCACCACGCGGATGCCCACGCGTGGCCGTGACCCGCTGAGACTCGCGGCGTCAGGAACCCTCGAGAGGAGGAGCAATTTCAATGAACAGGAAACGAGGCGTCGCCATCATCGCGACGCTCGCGCTCGCCGGAGTGGTCGCGATCGGCGCGGCCGCGTCCGGCGGCTTTCAGACGACGGTGCAGCCGTATGCAGTGGCGATCGCGGAGGGCTACGAGACGGAGCCGCTGCTCTCCGTCGGGGACACCGTCCCGGAGGCAAGCGATCCCAGCAAGAGCTACCAGATGGTCGGAATACCAGACGGCCTCGGAGCACATAAGGCACACGGTCGCGGTACGACCCTCTACATGAATCACGAGCTCACCCAGGCGAACATCTCTCGCACCACCATCGGTGAGCCCAGAAACCGGGGCGCGATCGTCTCGAAAGTGACGCTGAGCAGGCACGGCGAGGTCCTCGCGGCGGAGCGCGCTTACGACGACGTGTACCTCGAGAACACCTATGTCGGCCCGGCCGCGACGGAGGCCAACACCACACGGGGCTTCGGTCGCTTCTGCTCGGGCTCCATCGCCGGGCCGCCCGACGGCTTCGACCGCTGGATCTACTTTGCCAACGAGGAGGCCGGCGCTCCGGCGACGTTCAGCCCTCTGGGCGGGCTCTCGGTCGCGATCTTCGACAACGAAGCGCACGCTCTCCCCAAGCTCGGCCACTTCCCCTGGGAGAACAGCCTCGTGCAGCCCAACAAGCACGGGAACCAGGTCGTGATCATGGGCATGGAGGACGGGCCTGCCGACCTCGGAGCGGGCAGCGTCAACAGCCAGGTCTACATGTACGTCGGCACAAAGGTCCCGCTCCAGTGCGAGCGTTCTCAGGCGTAACGGCCTCGACAACGGCTCGCTGTACGTGCTCGCCCCGGTCAACGCGGCGCAGTCGAGCGAGGACGTCTTCCGCAACGGCACGATCCAGGTCCAGTGGGTCGAGATCCCTGGCGCGGAGAATCTGTCCGAGGCACAGCTCGAGGCCGCAAGCGACGCGCGCGGCGCCTTCCGCTTCGCCCGGCCCGAGGACGGAGCGTTCAACAAGGACAACTCGGACCACTACGTCTTCGTGACGACGGGCGGCGCGCCGACGCTTCCCGGGAGCACGCCGGCGAACGACCTCGGCCGGGTCTACTCGCTCAACCTCGACAGCGACAACGTGCTCGGCTCTGCCTCGCTGAAAGTCGAGGTCAACGCCGACAACGTGATCGCCGCCGGCGGGGACACAGCGATCAGCCCGGACAACATCGACACGAGTGACGACTACCTGATGATCAACGAGGACGGCACGGCCCAGAGCCGTGTCGTGATGGCGGCCAAGAACCGGGACGGCTCGATCTGGCGGTTCCGGATCGGCGAAAGCTCGGTCAACGGCTCCTCGGCCACACGGGTCGCCGAGCTCGACCCGCCGGGCCGGGACGGGATTGCCGTCGGCCCAGGCATCTGGGAGACGAGCGGCATCATCGACACGTCGAAGTTGTTCGGCAAAGGCACCTGGCTGTTCGACGTCCAGGCGCACCCGCCGACGACCGCGCCCGGAGAGAGCACCGTCGAGGACGGCCAGCTGCTCCTGCTCCGCCGCGCGGGCCACGGTGACGACGACGACTAACGGGTTCAGGGGCAAGGGGTAGGGCCACCTGAGACGAAGGCCCCCGCCTGAGGCCGGGGCCTTCGTTCGTTCACCACCCGGTTACCAATCGTTCACCAACCCTGCACCCCGCCGCGGTCTCCGGGGGTGAAGGATCTGTGAAGCAATGGCAAAGGTGCTGATCGTCGAGGACGACGACGTGATCGCGAAGGCGATGGCGACGCACCTCGCCGGTGCGGGGTTCGACCCGCTCTGGGTCGGGAACGGAGAGGCCGGCATCGCCCGTCTCCGCTACGAGCGGCCCGATGTCTGCGTGCTCGACCTGATGTTGCCGCGACTGGACGGCTGGAAGCTGATCGAGACCTCGCGGAGCGAGGGGATCGGAACGCCGATCGTCGTCGTCAGCGCCCGCGGAAGCGAGCAGGACCGGATCCACGCGCTCGAGATCGGAGCCGACGACTACCTCGTCAAGCCGTTCTCGATGAAGGAGCTCGTCGCGCGTGTTCGTGTGGCCGCGCGCCGCGGCGTCCGCGCGCAGGACGCGAGCCGGGGCGAGGCGCTCGAGATCGAGGAGCTGATGATCGACCCGAAGAGCTTCCAGGCCTACGTCGACGGCGTGAACGTCGAGCTGACGCCCACAGAGTTCAGGCTCCTCTACGCGCTCGCGCTCGACAAGGGGCGCGTCCTGACGCGGGACGAGCTCCTCCAGCGGATCTGGGGGCGCCGACTCACCCGCCGCGACAGAACCGTCGACGTCTTCGTGCGCAAGCTGCGCGAGAAGGTCGACGGCCGCTCGGTGCGGCACAGCTTCCTCCAGACACGTTATGGGGTCGGGTACAAGCTCGAGGCCCTCCCCAAGTAGTGCCTGTAGCCGAATCTGCGACCAAGGCGGAAGCCGCCGCCGAGCACCTCCTCAACCGCGAGCTGTCCTGGCTCGACTTCAACGCGCGCGTGCTCGGGCTCGTGGCCGATCCGAGACGTGCCTCTCCTCGAGCGGGTCAAGTTCTGCTCGATCTTCTCGACGGCTCTCGACGAGTTCTTTTCCGTCCGGGTGGGCGGCCTGATGGAGCAGGCCGCTTCGGGCTTGACCATGCGCTCGCCGGACGGGCGCACCCCGCAGCAGGCGCTCTCCGAGATCCGCGAGCGCGCGCTTGCGCAGACCACCGAGCAGGCGAAGGTGTGGAAGCGCGAGCTCCAGCCGGCACTCGCCGCCGAGGGAATCGTGATCGGCCGCATCGCGGACTGCTCCGACAAGGAGCTCGCCGAGCTCGCGGAGCGCTTCGAGCGCGAGGTGTACCCGGTGCTGACGCCGCTCGCGGTCGGGCCGGGCCAGCCGTTTCCGTACATCTCACCGCTCTCGCTGAGCCTCGGCGTGTTCGTCCGCGACCCGGAGACCGGTGAGCAGCGCTTCGCGCGAGTGAAGGTGCCCGAGCTGCTGCCGCGCTTCCTCTCCGTCGGGCGCAAAGGCACGTTCCTGCCGCTCGAGCACGTGATCGCCCACTCGCTCTCCGCGCTCTTCCCGAAGATGGAGATCACCGAATGCGCCGCCTTCCGGGTCACGCGCGATGCGGACTTCGAGGTCTCTGACGAGGCGGACGACCTGCTCGAGGCCGTCGAGCTCGAGTTGCGCCGGCGCCGCTTCGGCGGGACGGTGCGCGTCGAGGTCTCGGAGGCGATGTCCGCCGAGATGCTGGAGCAGCTGAAAGTGGGCCTGGCGGTGGACGACGACCAGATCTACCCGGTCGACGGCCTGCTCGACCTCGCCGACGTCGACCAGATCGCGGCCCTCGACCGCCCAGAGCTCAAGGACGAGCAATGGCGACCGGTCACGCAACCGCGTTTGGCCTTCGATGACGGGCCCGGCGATCTCTTCAGCGAGGTTCGGCGTGGCGACGTGCTCGTTCATCTGCCCTACGAGTCCTTCGGGACGAGCGTGGAGGCGTTCGTCCGGACTGCTGCCCGCGACCCGAACGTGATCGGCCTCAAGACCACGGTCTACCGAACGAGCGACGACTCGCCGCTCGTGCCTGCTCTCATCGAGGCCGCCGAGAGCGGCAAGCAGAGCGTCTGCCTCGTGGAGCTACAGGCGCGGTTCGACGAGCGTCGGAACATCGAGTGGTCGCGCGCTCTCGAGCGTTCCGGGGTCCATGTCGTCTACGGCTTTCCGAACCTGAAGATCCACGCGAAGGCAACGCTGATCGTGCGTCGCGAGGCCAACGGCCTGCGGCGCTACGTCCACGTGGGCACCGGCAACTACCACGCGCTGACGGCGCGCACGTACGAGGACCTCGGGCTCTTCAGCGCCGACGAGGAGATCGCGGCAGACGTCGCCGATCTCTTCAACTACCTGACGGGGTTCGGGCGTCCACAGCGCTTCCGCAAGCTGCTCGTGGCTCCCTTCACGCTGCGCACGCGGCTGATCGAGGAGATCCGCAAGGTCGCTCAGGCGGCGCGGGCCGGCAAGCGCGCGCGGATCCGAATCAAGGTCAATGCGCTCACCGACCAGGCGATCATCGAAGAGCTCTACGAGGCGTCGCGGGCCGGTGCGGAGATCGACATCGTGGCGCGCTCGATCTGTTCGCTGCGACCGGGTGTGCCGGGCCTCAGCGAGAACGTCCGTGTCCGTAGCATCCTGGGCCGGTTTCTCGAGCACAGCCGCGTTTTCGTTCTCGAGGCAGGCGGCAAGTCGACCTACCTGCTGGGAAGCGCCGACCTGATGCCGCGCAACCTCGACGACCGGGTCGAGATCGTCGTGCCGGTGGAGGATGCGCGTGCCCGGCAGAAGATCTCCGCCATGTTCGACGCGCTGCTCGCCGACAACGCCCAGGCATGGGAGCTCCGCGCCGACAGCACCTGGAAACGACTTCGCCCGAAGAAGGACGATCGCCCGCTCAGCGCCCAGTCCGCCCTGATGCGGAGTGCGCGTCGCGCGGGCCCGTCGCCGGATTGCAGCACGCCGTGGATAGCCGTTGCCGTGCCGACCTATGCGCGGCTCAGAATGAGGTCTCGAATGCGTGTTGGGATCATTGACGTCGGCTCGAACACGGTGCGCCTCCTCGTGGCGACACGGGCCGATCGCGGAGTGGCAACCGTTCGTGAGGAACGTGCCGCCTCCGGCCTTGCGCGCGACATCGAGCGCACCGGCGCCATCTCGAAGGGCAAGCTGCGGGACGCGGTCCGGCTCACTCGTGAGCTAGCTCGGGTTGCGGCCGAGGAGCGGGTTGACCGGCTCGAGGTGCTGGTGGCCGCGCCCGGCAGGCAGGCCGAGAACGGCGCCGACCTGGTGGCGGCCCTGGCAGCCGCGACCGGGGCGCACGTCCACGCCCTCAGCGCCGAAGAGGAGGGCCGGTTCGCCTTCGCCGGCGCTGTTGCCGCCCTACCCTCGCCGCCGGCCAGCATCGCCGTCTGTGACGTCGGCGGTGGCTCCACGCAGATCGTCTTCGGGACCCCCCTCGACGGCCCGGTGTGGTTCAGGTCGCTCGACATCGGCTCTCGGCGACTGGCCCAGCGCTGCTTCTCGCACGATCCGGCGCGGCCCGCCGAAGTAGCCGCCGCCGAGGCCGAGGTCGACCGTTGCTTCTCCGGGCTCGCTCCGCCGCTCCCGCGCGCCGCTCTCGCGACCGGAGGAACGGCGCGTGCGCTGCGGCGCCTCGTCGGCCGGACACTGAGCGCGAGAGCTCTGACTCAGGCCAGGAAGCGCGTGGCCCGCCGGTCGTCGCACGAGCTCGCTGCGGGCTGTGGCCTCGAGCCCTGGCGCGCCGAGACACTCGCCGCTGGTGCCATCGTGCTCGCGGAGGCGCAGCGCAGGCTCGGCGTTCCGCTCGTCGTCGCGCGGGCCGGCTTGCGGGAGGGTGCGGCCCTCGAGCTGCTCGAGCGGGCCGCGGCGGAGGCGGCCTAGGCCGGTGGCAAGTGGCGAGCCGGCTCGCCCGCTTCGTCGAGCACCCAGACCGATCCTTTCTTGAACGACCGGCTTCCGAGCCAGGGCAGGTCGCCGTGGGTGCACACAGCGGCATCCTGGCCGCGCAACCGCTCGAGGACGGATGGGACGTCGTCGAGGTGGTCGGCGCCGAGCGCGTTGTCGAGCTCGCTCTCCAGCTCGCGCGACCGGGCGAGCGGCTCGACCGTTTGGACGCAGCGCAGATAGGGGCTCGAGACGATGCGGTCGAGGTCGAACTCCGCCAGGAGCGTGACGAGCGCCTCGGCCTGGTGGCGGCCTTTCGCGTCCAGTGGACGAAGTCGATCGTCTCCCTGCCACTGACCGGCGTCGCCCGCGGACGCATGGCGGATGAGCAGCAGGGTCATGCCCGCTCCGGGAGCGACCGCAGTACTGGAACGTCGCGCTGCCAGGTCAATCGCTCCTCAGCGTCCTGGGGCGGCAGCCAGATCCACTCGTCGACGCCGTCACCCGCCACGGCCTCGGCGCCCTCCGGCAGCTCCATCGCCCAGTACCGCACGTGCTTCTTGCGGCCTCTGGCGTCCCGATAGTCCGTGCCGGTCAGCTCTGGTCCCAGCGAGCAACGCAATCCCGTCTCCTCCTCCACCTCGCGCACCGCGCAATCCTCGTCGGTCTCTTCCTTTTTCGCCTTTCCTTTCGGGAAGCTCCAGTCCTGGTAGCGGGGCCTGTGGATGAGCAGCACCTCTACTCCGTGCGCCGCCGGCCGCCAGACGACTCCTCCGGCCGAGCGAACGATGCGACTCAGGCCCACGCTTTCGCCGCGGCCTCGTCGAGCCTGGCCCAGGCTTTCGGGAGGCCAGCGGAAGCCCGCCGGCGTCGCTCGAACTGCCTGCCCACGAGAATCCCTGCGGCCAGCGCTGCCGGAGCCCGCGAGCCGGCGGCGAGCTCACGGATCCTCTCCTCCGCCACGACTGCATCCTGGTGCTCCCCGGCCACATCCTGGAACTGCTTCGCCTGCTCGACGAGCCGGGTCATCGCTTTCCCCCGCGCGGGCTCGAGCAGCTCAGCCGCGTACCGAGCGCGCTTGCCCTTGATCCGCGCTCGATGAAGAGCCTCGTCCGAAGGCGAGTCTTTGAGCTCGGCCATCGCTTTGCGCAGGCGATCGAACTCTGCTCTGGCGGCGTCCTCGAGCGAGGCTCCTGCGTCTCCCGCAGGCGGCCCAGCAGACGCCCCTTCGAGGCTCGCGAGGAGGCCCAGATAGCGTTCGCTGCGGAGGGCGCTGAGAACGCGCTCCTGAGCGCTCTCGCGCTCGCTCTCGAGCTTCTTCAGGACCGGCTTCAATGCCTTTCGGTCGCGCGGAGTAAGGGTCGCGACTTCCTCACGCAGATGAGCGAGCATGACGTCGAGATCACGTGCGGGCCCGAGCTCGCCGCCGAGCCAGGAGAGCTCCTCGCGGAGCCGTTCGACCCAGCCCTGATCAAGCACGAGTGCGGCAGTCTTGAGAACGGAACGCAAGCGGCGGGCGGCTACGCGGAGCTGATGGAGGTCCCGCGGCGTCGACCCGAGCCTGACGCCGGGGTCGTGTGCGAGGAGCCGCGCGTACTGCTCGCGGAAGAAGCCGCGGAGCAACTCCAGCTCGGGAGTCGCCGCCGGCGCCTCGACCACGGGCTCGGCCCCGACGGCGCGCGCGAGCCGCGGTTGCGGCTTTGCGCGTCGCGCGCCGGCCTTGCGCAGGATCTTCTCGATCCGCGCGAGCTGTTTGCGATCTGCGGCGAGCGGCTCGATCTCGATCTCCTTGAGCTCGCGGACGACACGCCGGCCGTCGAGGACCGCGATTGACGACACGGCCACCTTGGCCAGGGAGTGCCGGCCCTGCCGGACGCGGATCCCGCCCGCCCGCGCGCGCAAGCGGGCGACCGGCCCGAGCTCGAACCCTCCTGACGCGGCCGAGACGAGCTCCTTCAGCTCAGCCGGCGGTGCGGCCGGCCCCCCGACAGCCTCGACGTCCAGCCCTGCGCCGTCACTCGTCACCGACAGCTGCCACGTTCCCTTTCCGTTCTCGACGCGGCGGCGCAGTGTGAAGCCGACCCTGGCGAGGCGCTGGTCGGCGGTGTCGAAGTAGGTCTCCGTGTAGACGCGCGAGGGCAGCGCTCGCCCGGTGAGGCCGGAGAGGTCGAGCTCCTCACCGGAGACGAGCTGGACGTTTCTCTCGGCCACGGGATCGCATCGTAGACCGGTGTCGGTCGACCGGAAGCCGGCGTTAACCAGATCGATACACGGTGGTTTTCCACAGCTGGGGAAAAGCCGTGCGCGTTTTGTCACCGGATGGACACCAGCTCGGGCCTGCTTTGATCCGCGGCCATGCGAGCACGAAGCGGCATCTATGTTCTGGCCGGGGCGGCGCTGGTCCTGGCCATCGTGCTCGCTTCATTGCGAGTCGGCGAGCAGGCAGGGCAGTTGTCTGGCTGGCAGGCGCTCGTGCTCGGTGTCGTTCAAGGCCTGACCGAGTTCCTGCCCATCTCGTCATCGGGGCACCTGATCCTCGTGCCCTGGCTCGCGGACTGGACGTACCTGAAGGAGAACGACGCCTTCAACGCGACCTTCGACGTCGGCCTCCACATCGGCACGCTCGTCGCCGTCACGACCTACTTCCGGCGAGACATCGCCGGCCTCATCGTCGCCGGGCTCCGCTCCATTCGCCACCGGCGCGTCGAGGGGCCGGAAGAGCGCCTGGCCTGGCTGGTCGTGCTCGCCACGGTGCCTGCCGCCGTCGTGGGGGCACTCGGCGAGAACTTCATCGTTTCCCAACTCGGCGAGCCCTGGCAGATCGCGATCTTCCTGGCCGTGTTCGGAATCGTGCTGTGGATCGCCGACCGGACGCCCGAGCGTCGCGACATGAGTCGGCTGCGCTACGGCGAGGCGATCGGCATCGGATTCGCTCAGGCGTTGAGCCTGATGCCGGGGGTCTCGCGGTCGGGGATCACGATCTCGGCGGCGCGCTTTCTCGGGCTCGACCGCGAGTCGGCGGCGCGATTTTCCTTCCTACTCCTCGTGCCGACGACACTCGGCGCGGTGCTCTGGAAGGGGGTTAGCGATGTGCTGCTCGCCGACCTGCCGCCGGGGAGCTTCGGTCCGTTCGCAGTCGGAGTGCTCGCCGCAGCTGCGAGCGGCTTCGTGGCGATCGACGTCCTGCTCGACTACGTGCGGCGCCACAACTACTCGGTGTTCGTCATCTACCGGCTCGCGGTCGCGCTCTTCGTCGCGGGCCTGATCATGAGCGGCGTGCGAGACGCCACGTTCTAGGGTCTGACCCCGAACACCTTCGTCACAAGATTGGCTCGGCCCGGGGGGCCTCGCCTGTTCGCGCCTATCGTCGGATCGTGCCTCGCCCCCACCGCGTCCAGCTCGCCGGCGGTCTCTACCACCTCACGGCTCACTCCAACGTCGGCCGCCTCGTGTTTCGCGACGACCGCGAGCGGAAGCGGTTTCTCGCGCTTCTCGGGGCGACTGTCCTCCGCTACGGCTGGTCCTGCCGAGCCTATTGCTTGCTCTCGACCCACTTTCACCTCTTCGTGACTACACCTCGGGCCGACATCGCTGCTGGGATGCAGTACCTCAACGGTCGGTACGGCCAATGGGCCAACTGGAACCGAACCGAGCGTGGGCATGTCTTCGAGGCGCGGTATGGCGCAGTCCTCGTCGAGAGCCAGGGCCATGCGACCGAGGTGCATCGGTACATCGCGCTCAACCCGGTGCGAGCGGGGCTCGTAACCCGACCGGAGGCGTGGAAATGGAGTAGCTACAGCGCCGTGCTCGGTCTGGTCGATCCGCTCCCCCTCCTCGACGTCGGTGCCGCGTTGGCCGACTTCGGTTCGGAGCCGACTGAAGCGAGGCGTCGCTTCCGCGCGTTCGTCTTGGACGGCCTCGTCTCGGACGCGGCCTGATCGGCCGGTTGAGTCGAGCCGCCTCAATGGGGTCTGACCCCGGTGGGTGTGGTACATAGGTGGTGCCTATGCAGAGTTACAGCGTTGGGGAAGCGGCTCGCCGGCTTGGGATCAGTATCGACACGCTGCGGCGCTGGGATCGGCAGGGCCGCATCCGCACCGAGCGGGACCCGGCGAACCGGCGTCTCGTCCCCGTCAGCGAAGTCGATCGCCTTCGCGGTGGCGGCGCCGAGCACGAGCTCTCGGCGAGAAACCGCTTCGCCGGCACCGTGCGCGACGTCAAGATCGAGGGCCTCCTCGCCCAGATCGAGATCGAGGCAGGCCCGTTCCGCATCGTCTCCGTGATCACGAGGGAGGCGGCCGAGCAACTCGGGCTCGAGCCGGGCGTCCCGGCGACCGCGCTCGTCAAGGCGACGTCGGTCCTGATCGAGCGGTGAAAGCACTCGCAGCGATCGGAGCAGTCCTCGTCCTCGCCGGCTGCGGCGGCGGTAACGAGGGGGGAAACGGCGAGCTCAAGGTCTACGCAGCATCGTCCCTGACCGATGTCTTCCAGGCCCTGGACTCAAAGGCCGTCTTCAACTTTGCCGGGTCCGATGAGCTCGCCACCCAGATTCGGGAAGGCGCCGAGGCCGACGTCTACGCAGCCGCGAGCCCGAAGTACCCCGACGAGCTCTACGACGACCGCCTCCTCGAAGAGCCGGCGATCTTCGCGACCAACCGCCTCGTCCTGGTCGTTCCGAAAGACAACCGCGCACGAATCCGCTCGCTGGCTGACGCGGACAACGCGAGCGTCAAGCTCGTCATCGGCGCCGAAGGCGTCCCCGTCGGCGACTACACGCGAGAGGTGCTCGAGAAGGCGGGCAGGAAGCACATCCTCGGCCGAGTCGTCAGCGAAGAGGACGACGTGAAGGGCGTCCTGGCCAAGGTCGCCCTGGGCGAGGCGGATGCCGGTTTCGTCTACGCCACCGATGCCAAGGCCGCCGGTGACGACGTCCTGTCGATCGAGCTACCAGCCGACATCCAGGTGCCCATTCGCTACCCGGTCGCCGTCGTTTCGGCGACGAAGCGCGAAGCCGAAGCTCGTGAGTTCGCCGAGCTACTACTAAGCGACAAAGGCCGCCATGCTCTCCAAGACGCCGGCTTCGGGCTCCCGTGAGAGGCCCGTTCCAAGCGCTGCTGGCGCTGTCAGCCGTCATCGCTTTCGCCTTCCTCCTGCTCCCCCTTGTCGCCCTCTTCCTCCGCGTCGCGCCGGGCGACCTGATCGCAGGACTCGGCAGCGAGGAGGTGCGCGACGCACTGCTCGTCAGCCTGAAAACGAGCGCCATCGCTCACGTGATCATCCTGCTCGTCGGCACTCCCGTCGCCTACCTCCTCGGCACGCACGACTTCCGCGGGCGGGGCCTCTTGATCACTCTCGTCGAGCTGCCGCTCGTCCTGCCGCCCGCCGTTGCGGGAATCGGCCTCCTTGCCGCGTTCGGCCGGCGCGGGCTCCTCGGAGAGGAGTTCGAAGCGCTCGGGATCAGCATCCCGTTCACGCAGACCGCGGTCGTGCTCGCGATCGTCTTCGTCGCCAGCCCCTTCTACGTGCGCCAGGCGATCGCGGCCTTCGCCTCCGTCGACCGCACCCTGCTCGACGCGTCGAGAACCCTGGGCTCAGGCCCGGGGCGCACGTTCTGGCGGGTTGCGCTGCCGCTCGCCTCCGGCGGCCTCGTGGCCGGCTCCTCGCTCGCGTTCGCGCGAGGCCTCGGGGAATTCGGCGCGACCATCATCTTCGCAGGCAGCTTCCCGGGGGTGACGCGAACTGCGCCCCTCGCCATCTACGCTGAGCTCGACCGCAACTTCGACGCGGCGCTCGCACTCGGCGTCTTGCTGATCGTCGTCAGCGTCGTCGTGCTCGCCTCAGTGAAGGCCCTGACCTCATGGACGTTCTTCGGCTGGACTTCTCCGTCGCCCTCCGCGCCTTCGACCTCGAGCTAGCTCTCGAGGTCGGCGCGGAGACCTTCGCCCTGGCGGGACCGTCCGGCGCGGGGAAGTCGACCATGCTGCGCGCGATTGCCGGCCTGGCTCGCCCCCAGAGCGGGACGATCCGCATGGGCGAGACACGTTGGTTCGACGCCGCCCGCGGCATCGACGTCCCTCCGGAGAGCCGTTCAACGGGCCTCGTCTTCCAGGACTACGCGCTCTTCCCGCACCTCACCGTCGAGGCGAACGTCGCCTTCGGCGCGAAGAACGGGATCGGCGACCTGCTCGAGCGGTTCGGGATCGCGGGTCTTGCCAACGAGCGACCAGGCAACCTGTCGGGGGGGGAGCGCCAACGGGTCGCCCTGGCGCGCGCTCTCGCCCGTAGACCTTCCGTGCTGCTCCTGGACGAGCCCCTTGCGGCGCTCGATACCCAGACCCGGGCGCGGGTGCGCGGGGAGCTCGGAACGCACCTGCGTGAGGCCGGTCTCCCGACGATCGTCGTCACACATGACTTCAACGACGCGGCGGCACTGGCCGACCGCACCGCCGTGCTCGTCGCGGGCAAGGTCGTCCAGATCGGCACGCCGGGTGAGCTGATCGCCGCCCCCGCGACACCCTTCGTCGCCGAGCTTGCCGGGGGCAACCTCCTCCCGGGTCACGCCACGGGGCGGGCGGACGGCTTGACCGAGGTCGCTCTCGACGAAGGCACCGTCGTCGTGTCAGCCGACCACGTCGAGGGACGCGTAGGCGTCCTGGTTCAGCCATGGGAGATCTCGCTTGCGCGCGAAGCCGCTCGGGACTCGATGCAGAACCACGTGCGCGCGAGAATCGTGAGCATCGTGCCGGTCGGCAACCGCGTTCGAGTCCGCATCGGCCCGCTGACGGCCGAGATCACGGCGGCCTCCGCCGCGCAGCTCGGGCTCCGCCACGGTGAGACGGCGGTCGCCAGCTTCAAGGCGACCGCGACCCGCCTCACGCCCCTCGACTAGGACGCAGCCCGGGATAGAGTGCTGCACCCGGGGTGCCGCCGCAAAAGCGGCGGCTGAGATCAGACCCGTCGAACCTGATCCGGTTAGGACCGGCGAAGGGAGACCGTTGCAGGACGAAACTCCGAATTGGGGCATCGAGCCGGTTCCCGAGCGCATGCGGGTGCTGGGCGCGCTCGACCAGACGATGCTCTGGGGGAACCTCGGCGTCTCGCTGCTCGTGCTGGTCATCGGCTCGCTGCTCGTGCCGGCGCTGTCGTTGCGCGACGCGCTGATCGCCGTCGTCGTCGGCAGCGTGATCGGGAACGCGATGCTCGGTGCGGCCGGGATGATCGGTGCGGATGCACGCGTCCCGTCGATGGTGCTCCTCCGCGCGCCCCTGGGCCGGCGCGGCTCGTTCCTCCCGACGGCTCTGAACATCACGCAGTGCCTCGGCTGGGCGACCTTCGAGCTGATCATCATCGCCGCCGCCGCGGCCGCACTCTCCGACGAGATCCTCGGCTTCCGGGCGCAGTGGGCGTGGACGATCTTCTTCGGGGCTGCTGCCGCCGCGCTCGCGCTCATGGGCCCGGTCGGCTTCGTACGACGGTTCTTGCGTCGCTTCGCCTTGTGGGCCGTGCTCGGCTCGCTCGTCTACCTGACGTGGTGGGCGCTGTCCGAGCCTGACGTCGGCGCGCTCTGGTCGGCCAAGGGCGAGGGCGGGATGTCGATCTGGCTCGGGATCGACCTCGTGATCGCGATCACGGTCTCGTGGGTGCCGCTCGTCGCGGACTACACGCGCTTCTCGCGCGGTCGCCGGGCCGCGCTGGTCGGCTCCGGCGTCGGCTACTTCCTGGGGGCGACGTGGATCCTCGCGATTGGGGTCTTCATCGTTGCGGGACGCGGCATCTCCGACCCGGTCGACGTGCCGGCGGCGGTCGCTGCCGGCGGCCTCGCAGCCGCGCTCGCCCTGCTCGCAGTCACGGTCGACGAGACGGACGAGGCCTTCGCCAACATCTACTCGACGGCCGTCTCGGCCCAGAACCTCGTCCCCTGGGCCTCCCAACGCCTCCTGATCGCCCTCGTCGCGACCACGGCCACCATCGGCGCGCTCACGATCGAGCTGCGCACGTACGAGTCCTTCCTCCTGCTCCTGGGCTCCTTCTTCGTGCCGCTGTTCGGCGTGCTCCTGGCGGACTGGCTCGTCGTCGGGAGGCGCTACCGCGAGCAGGACATCTTCTCCGCGCCCGCGTACCGCCCGGCGCTGATCGCCTCCTGGCTCATCGGTTTTGCGCTCTACCACTGGCTTCACGAGCCTCCGCTCGGCCCGAGCTGGTGGGTCGACATCGTCGAGGAGACCCGTCAGCCCGGGGTCGGGATCGGCGCCTCCCTGCCGAGCTTCGCGGCCGCGTTCTGTCTCGCAACGATCGCTGCGAGCGTCAAACGAAAGCGCTCATCGGTCGCTCCCTACCCGTCGTAAGTGATACTCCCCCGCGAGCGTGGCCGCCGTCACTTTCTCGGACGTCTCGAAGATCTTCCCTGACGGGACTAAGGCCGTCGCCAGCCTCGATCTCGAGACCGAGGACGAAGAGTTCATGGTGCTGGTGGGCCCGTCCGGGTGCGGCAAGACGACGGCCCTCCGAATGGTCGCCGGGCTCGAGGAGATCAGCGAGGGCGAGATCCGGATCGGCGACCGGGTCGTCAACGAGGTCTCGCCCAAGGACCGCGACATCGCGATGGTCTTCCAGACCTACGCGCTCTACCCGCACCTGACGGTCTTCGACAACATCGCGTTCAGCCTTCGGCTGCGCAAGATGAAGAAGGAGGAGATCGCCAAGCGCGTCCAGGAAGCGGCGAAGGTTCTCGGCCTCGACCCGTTCCTCGACCGCAAGCCGCGGGCGCTCTCGGGCGGCCAGCGCCAGCGCGTCGCGATGGGGCGCGCGATCGTTCGCCAGCCGCAGGCCTTCCTGATGGACGAGCCGCTCTCGAACCTCGACGCGAAGCTTCGGGTCCAGATGCGCGCCGAGATCAGCCGGCTCACACGCTCGCTCGGCGTGACCACGATCTACGTCACACACGACCAGGTCGAGGCAATGACGATGGGCGACCGCGTCGCCGTCATGCGCAAGGGCGAGCTGCAGCAAGTCGCGGCGCCCCAGGAACTGTACGACCACCCGGTGAACGTCTTCGTCGGCGGCTTCATCGGCAGCCCGGCGATGAACCTCGTCGAGGCCTCGCTCGAACGGAGCAACGGGACGCTGGCCGCCGTGCTCGGCGATCAGCGGATCTCCCTCGACGACGACGTGCTCGCTGCGCGGCCCGCGCTAAAAAGCTTCGAGGGGCGCGACGTAGTGCTCGGCATCCGCCCGGAGCACCTCGAGGACGCGAGCCTCGTGCGCGACCTGCCCGAGGGCAAGCGCCTGCGCGCGGAGGTCGAGCTGACCGAGGCGCTGGGCTCGGAGCTGATGGCGCACTTCAAGATCAATGCGCCGCCGGCGCTGACGGAGGAAGTCAAGGAGCTGGCGGCGGACGTGGGCGAGGTTGCGGTCTCGGGGCTGGAGGATGCGCGCGCGGAACAGCAGACCACGCTGGTCGGGCGCTTCGGGGTCGAATCGCAGGTCAAGAACGGCGAGACGGCAGAAATCGCCGTCGACACGCGCGCACTTCATTTCTTCGACCCGGAATCAGGGCTTGGAATCTACGACGAACCGAAAGGAGCCACGCAATGACGAGGCGCTGGATCGCGCTCCTCGCCGTGTGCCTGCTCGCGGTCGGAACAGCGACCTCGTGCGGCGGCGACGACGACGGGGGCGGCAACACGGCAGAAGGCACGGGGGAGATCACGATCTTCTCGCTCTGGGGCGGCAGCGAGCAGGAGGCGTTCCAGAAGGTCCTCACGCAGTTCACCGCGGACACCGGCATCAAGACCAAGTACGAGTCGGCCCGCGACTTCCTGCCCGTCATCCGAACCCGGCTCGCGGCCGACAACCCGCCGATGGTCGCGATCATCCCGCGTCCCGGTTTCGTCGCGGAGCTGGCTCAGGACGACGCCCTGATCCCGCTCGAGGATCTCGGTCTCGACCCGGACGAGATCAACGAGAACTACACCGAGACGTGGACGAGCCTCGCCACCGTCGACGACACCGTGTACGGCGTGGTGGCCAAGGCCAATTCGAAGAGCACGGTCTGGTACAAGCCGGCCTCGTTCCAGGAGAACAGCTTCGAGATCCCAACTGAGTGGAACGGGCTGATCGACCTCACGAAGCAGTACAAGGCCAAGGGCAAGACGCCATGGGCCGCCGGGGCGCAAGGTGACGACAACTCGTGGACGCTGACGGACTGGTTCGAGCAGATCTACGTCCGCCAGGCCGGGCCCGAGAAGTACAGCCAGCTCTTCGAGACGGGTGAGGTCAAGTTCAACGACCAGTCCGTGAAGGACGCCCTGAACGAGATGATCAAGATCATGAACGACGAGTACATGGCCGGGGGCATCGACACGGTCCTCGGCATCAGCTTCGTGGACAGCATCGGCCGGGTCTTCGGTAAGAACCCGAAGGCCGAGCTGTTCTACGAGGGTGGCTTCGTCGGCGGGATCGCCATCGGGCAGGTGAACCCGAGCCTGAAGCCGGGCACCGACATCGACTTCTTCGACTTCCCGCAGATCGGCGGCGACGACGAAGGCACCGTCGTAGGCGGTGGCGACGTCGCTTCAGCCTTCGTCAACAACGAGGACGTGGCCAAGCTGCTGGAGTACCTCGCCACGCCCGAGGCCGGCCGGATCTGGGTCTCGACGGGCGCAATCGCCTCACCGAACAAGGGCGTGACGGCAGAGGACTACCCGAACGACCTGGTCAGCAAGGAAGCGAAACAGCTCCTGGAGGCCAAGACATTCCGCTTCGACGGCTCGGACCTCCTGCCGGGGACCCTCGGCCAGAACTTCGGCACCTTGCTCCAGAACATCATCAAGACGCCGGACAACATGGACAGCCTCCTCGACGACTACCAGTCCGACGCCGAACAGGCCGGCTTCGGCGTCTAAGGGCAAGAGCAACCGCAGATGGGCAGCCAATCCGTCCCCGGGCCAGTCGCAAGACCCCGGGGACGGAGGCTGCACTCGATCTTCAAGGGCCAGGGCTGGCAAGGGCTGCTCTTCATCGCCCCGGCGGTGATCCTGCTGGGCGCGTTGGTCGCGTATCCGCTCGTCTGGACGATCATGTACAGCTTCGGGGACACGAACTCGAAGCTCGACATCGTCTCCTGGGTGGGATTCGACAACTACGAGCGGCTGTTCACCCGCGACCGGGTCTTCCTCGATCGAGACGACTTCCCGCCCGAGGGCGCGCTGATCAACAACATCAAGTGGGCCCTGCTCTATACGACGATCTCGCTGTCGCTGGGCCTGTTGATCGCCGTCCTGGCCGTTCGCGTTCGCTACGAGTCGATCATCAAGGCGATCGTCTTCGTGCCGATGGCGATCGCAGCGACCGCCGTCGCGATCATCTGGAAGTTCGTCTACGAGCCCGATCCCGACATCGGTGTCGCCAATGCGATCGCGACGAACATCTTCAACATCGATCCGATCGTGTTCCTCGGGCGCGCCGACACGGTCAACTACGCGATCATCTTCTCCTACGTCTGGGCATCGACGGGCTTTGCCATGGTCGTGCTCTCCGCTGCTCTCAAGGGCATTCCCGAGGAGATCATCGAGGCCGCGAAGACGGACGGAGCCAACGAGTGGGCGATCTTCCGGCGCATCCAGTTTCCGCTGCTTTCCCTGCCGCTGGCCGTCGTCACGGTCTGGCTCACGATCAACGTGATCAAGCTCTTCGACGTCATCTATGTCCTGACTGACGGAGGGCCGGGGAACTCGAGCGAGGTGATCGCCACCCAGATGTTCGACGAGCTGTTCGCGAACGGCGAGGGTGGCTACGCCGCGGCGATCGCGGTCGTGATGCTGATCCTCGTCCTCCCTCTGATGATCTGGAACATCAGCCGCTTCCGCAGCGAGCGAGTGGTCACGTGAGCGTTGCGGCCGAGGCGAAGCGACCGCCGTCGACGGCCAGCGGGCGGATCGTCGGCTTCATCGCGAAAACGCCGGTCCACATCGCGCTGCTCGTCATCGCGGTCATCTGGCTCGTCCCGACCATCGGTCTGGCGATTACGTCCTTCCGCCCACGAGACCAGATCCAGGCCACGGGCTGGTGGACGACGTTCAACGACTTCGCGTTCACCCTGCACAACTACGACCTCGTCCTCGACAACGCGGGGATGGGCTCCAGCTTCGTCAACAGCCTCATCATCACCGTGCCCTCGACGCTCATTCCGCTCGCGCTCGGGGCCATGGCGGCGTACGCCTTCTCGTGGATCAATTTCCCGTTTCGGGACACGATCTTCCTGATCATCGTCGCGCTCATGGTCGTGCCGATCCAGATGGCGCTCGTGCCGCTGCTGCGCCTCTTCCGCGATCTCGGCGTCTCCGACTGGTACGTCGGAATCTGGCTCGCGCACACTGCGTTCGGCCTACCGCTCGCGGTCTTCCTGCTCCGCAACTTCTTCATCACGCTCCCGCGCGACCTGATCGAAGCGGCCCGCGTCGACGGCGCGTCCAACCTGCGCATCTTCCTGCGCGTCGTGCTTCCGTTGTCGGTACCGGCACTCGCCTCCTACGCGATCTTCCAGTTCCTCTGGGTCTGGAACGACCTGATCATGGCGCTGGTCTTCATCTCGGACTCGGATCTCTTCCCGATGACGAAGCGGATCGTCGAGACGCAGGGGACCTATGGGGCCGAATACCACCTGCTGGCCTCGGGCGCCTTCTTGCTGATGATCGTCCCGCTGATCGTCTTCTTCGCCCTGCAGCGGTACTTCGTGCAGGGACTGCTTGCCGGCTCCGTCAAGTAACCCCGTCCAGCTCGTCCCGCACACCCACTGGGACCGGGAGTGGTACCTCCCCTTCCAGAGCTTTCGGCTGCAGCTCGTCGGGCTTATCGATCGGTTGCTCGACCTGCTCGAGGACGACTCCCGGTACGTCTTCACCCTTGACGGCCAGCTCAGCGTCGTCGACGACTACCTCGAGATCCGGCCGGAGGCAGCGCCGCGAATCCGAGCGCTCGTCGCCGAGGGCCGCCTGGTAATCGGCCCGTGGTTCACGCTCGTCGACGAGTTCCTGGTCTCCGGCGAGACGATCGTCCGCAACCTCGAGCACGGGCTCGCTCGCGGAGACGAGCTCGGCGGCGCGATGAAGATCGGCTACCTGCCGGACATGTTCGGCCACGTCGCGCAGATGCCTCAGATCCTGCGGTTGGCAGGGATCGAACAGGCCGTGGTGTGGCGCGGCGTCCCGGCGGCGATCGACCGCCACGCGTTCACGTGGGAGGCGCCCGACGGATCCGTTGTTCGCACCGAGTACCTGCCGCGCGGGTACGGGAACGCCGGGCATGTGCTCGCCCACCCGGAGCGGCTGGGCGACGAGGTCGTCGCCCTGCAGGAGGCGCTGCGGCCGTTCTACGGCGACGACCCGCTGCTCGCCATGTACGGCAACGACCACACGGAGCCGGATCCCGGCCTGCCTGACCTCATCGACGCAGCCGGCGAGCAAGTCCGGATCGAGCTGACGACGCTGCCTGCCTACCTCGGGCAAGCCGAGGGGGGCGGATGGCCGCACTGGAAGGGCGAGCTGCGTTCGGGAGCCCGTGCGAACCTGCTCATGGGCGTCACCTCGGCGCGGATCGACCTCAAGGCTGCCTGTGCTCGCGCCGAACGCGGCCTGGAGCGCTATGCCGAGCCTCTGCAGGCGCTGTATGGCGAGCGTTGGCCGGAACGGTTGCTCGACCTCGCGTGGCGACGGGTGCTCGAGAACTCCGCGCACGACTCGATCTGCGGCTGCTCCGCCGACGAGGTCTCTGCGCAAGTGCTCGTCCGCTACGCCGAGGCCGAGCAGATCGCTGCCGGTCTGGCGACCGACGCCCTCGAGCGGGTCGCGCGGAGAGTCGAGCGCGGGTCGGTGGCCGTCGTCAACCCCAGCCCACGGACGCGTACCGACCTGATCGAGATCGAGCTGCCAATCCCCGAGGAGTGGACAGCGGTTGCGCTGGAGCTCCCGGACGGGAGTGTCGTGCCGGCGCAGGAGACCGCGCGCAACGGCGACACGCGGAGTCTCGTCGGGATGGTTCCGGCACCTCCGCTCGGCTGGACGTCGATCCGCCCCGTGCCCGCCGAGGAGCCGAGCCGTGCCTGGCACGTGCCAGGCACGGGTGCCGAGGAGACGGACTCGCTAGCGAACGGGCTGCTCGAGGTCCGGCTCGCCCCCGATGGGACGCTCGAGCTGGAAGGCGGGGGTCGCCGTCTACAGGGCGTCGGTCGGCTCGTCGACAGCCTGGACGTGGGCGACAGCTACAACTACGCGCCGCCCCCGGACGACGTAGAGGTCGACGAGCCAGGCGATGTGCGCGTCGACTTCCTCGCCAGGGGCCCGGTGCGCTGGGAGCTCGTCGTCGTTCGCAGCTACCGTTGGCAGGGCGAGAGCGTCGAGGTCGCGATGCACGTCGAGCTCCGCGCCGGGGAACCGTTCTGCCGGCTCCGCGTCTCGTTCGACAATCCGTGTCGCAATCACCGGCTGCGCTTCCAGATCCCGCTTCCCGAACGTACGGAGACCTCTGCGGCCGAGGGGCAGTTCGCAGTGGTCGAGCGCGGGCTCGAGGCCGAGGGCGGGCACGGCGAGGTCCCGCTGCCGACCTTCCCCGCGCGCGGCTTCGTCGACGCGGGCGGAGTCGCGGTGCTGCTCGACCATGTCATGGAGTACGAAGTCGTCGAAGGACGCGAGTTCGCCCTGACGCTGCTGCGCTCGATCGGCCTCATCAGCCGCCCCGACAACCCCTACCGGGAGGTCAACGCGGGCCCGGAGCTCGCCCTGCCGGCTGCGCAGTGTCTCGGGCCGTGGAGCATCGGCTTCGCGCTCTTCCCGCACTCCGGGTCGTGGTTGCGAGGCCGGCGTGCTCGAGCAGATGGAGGCCTACCAGCATCGGTTCCTGACGGCACCGGGAGCAGGCAGGCAAGCGGCCGTGCCGGAAGGCGCCGGGCCTCGAGCTGAGCGGCGACGGAGTGATCCTCTCCGCGTTACGGCGGCGGGGCGACCAACTCGAGGCGCGCGTCGTCAACCAGACCGCCGAGCCGCGCGACGGCGACGCTGGCCGGTCAGGCCGTGGAGTTGCGCCCCTGGGAGATCAAGTCACTACAGCCGGAACTCGCCTCGCGCGACGACCACGGCCGACCCGCCGACCTCCACCTTCTCGAGCTTGTCCGCCGAGCCGTCGACACGGGCGTAGAGCGTCGACGGGCGGCCGATCTCGGCGCCCTGTGAGATCTCGATCTCGTCACCGAACGCGATGCGTCCGTGGCGAGCGAGGTGGACCGCCAGCGGCCCGGCCGCGGAGCCCGTCGCCGGATCCTCGTCCACGCCGCCGCCGGGCGCGAACATCCGCGTCTTCCAGCGCGACCCCTCGCCGGCGATCGTGTTGACGCCGAGCAAGGGCGGCAGGTCGGTGAGCCGCGACAGGTCGGGCTTCAACGCCGCAACCTCCTCCTCGGAGCCAAGCGTCACGTAGACGTGACCCATGCCGTTGTCGTAGGCCTCGACGGGCAATTCCGAGCGCTCGACGCCGAGCGCCTCCAGCAGCGTGTCCGCTTCCGCGTACGGCTCGACGGTCGGCAGCGGCTGCTCCATGCGCCCGAAGATGATGCGCGCACCTTCGCGCTCGAGTCGGACGGGGATCACGCCTTTGCCGGTCTCGAGCCTGATCTCGTCGAGCTGCAGCGGCCCGGCGAGGACGAAGGCAGAACCGAGCGTCGGATGGCCTGCGAACAGCATCTCGTTCGTGGGCGTGAAGATCCGGATGCGCGCGTGACCTGCTTCCGACGGGAGTACGAAGACGGTCTCCGAGAAGTTCATCTCGCGCGCGAGCTGCTGCATCGTGTCGTCCGGAATCTCCCGCGCGTCCGTGAAGACGGCGAGCTGGTTGCCCGCCAGAGGTCGGTCCGTGAAGACGTCGCACACCACGTAGCGGAAGGTCGCCACGAGGCCACTCTATGATCCGAGCATGCTGCGGGGGGCCGTGGCTGCCGGCCTGGCAGCAATTCTGACGCTCGCCCTCTTCTCCGGACGGGCCGTGCAGCCGCGTGCCGACACAGCAGCCCCGGCGCCGCTCAGCCTCCACCCCAAGAACCGCCACTACTTCCTGTTCCGCGGCAAGCCGGCGATCCTCGTCGGCTCGGGCGTCTACGGGGCGGTCGTCCACCGCGACTTCGACTACGTCGTCTACCTCGACGAGCTCCGGCGCCTGGGCCTCAACCAGACGAGGCTCTTCACGGGCTCGTATGTGGCCCGCAGCTCGTCGGGCGGCGAGCAGTACGCGGACAGCCTCGTTCCGCGCGACCGCCTGCTTGCGCCGTGGGCGCGCAGCGACACGCCCGGTTATGCCCTCGGCGGCAACAAGTTCGACCTCGAGCGCTGGGACTCCGAGTACTTCACGCGCCTCCGTCACTTCGTAGCCGAGGCCGGACGGCGCGGCGTGGTCGTCGAGGTCGTGTTCTTCTCGGCGAACTACGGTGATTCGAACTGGAGCGCCAGCCCGTTGCACGCGGGAAACAACGTCAACGGCGTCGGCGGTGTCGAGGCGAGAGACGCGTATCGCGTCGACGGCGACCCGGGTCTCCTGCGGGCTCAGGAGCGTCTCGTCGAGAAGATCGTCCGCGAGCTGAACGGCTTCGACAACGTCTACTACGAGCCGCTGAACGAGCCGTACCACGCGTCTTGTCCGGACGGAGTCGAGTCCTGCCCACCTCCCCGGCAGTGGGAGGACAGGATGATCGGAGTCATCGACCGCACCGACCGCTCACTCGGACGGCGGCACCTCATCGCCCGCAATGTCGGGAACGTCGGCTTCGCGATCGCGTCCGAGCACCCGGCTGTCTCGATTCTCAACTTCCACTACGCGAAGCCACAGGCGGCGCGCACCAACTACCGGCGAGGGCGGGCGATCGCCCACGACGAGACCGGTTTCCGAGGGCCGGCCGACCACCCGTACCGGAGCGAGGGCTGGGAGTTCCTGCTCGCCGGCGGGAGCGTGTTCTCGAACCTCGACTGGAGCTTCACGGCAGAGGCCGAGGCCGGGACGCACCCCTTGCCGCAGGACTTCCACTACGGGGGCGGCGGAGCACCTCTCCGCAACCAGCTCGCGTTCCTCAAGCGCTTCCTCGAGTCGTTCGACCTCGTGCGACTACGCCCTGCGCGCTCGGTGATCAGGCACGGCATCCCGCCCGGTGCGACGGTTCACGCCCTCGGGTGGCGCGGTCGCGAGTACGCGATCTACGTCAGCGGGGGCAGCGGACCGGCGCGACTGCAGCTCGGGTTGCCGAAGGGCAGGTACAAGACTCAATGGGTCGATCCGAAGACAGGGCGGACGACGAAGCGCGCGCCGGTGCGTCACGCGGGCGGCACGGCGACGCTGGTCTCGCCGCGCTACTCCGACGACGTGGCGCTGGCGATCCGCTCCGTCAGAGGCTGACCCTCCTCGAGGCGCCGCTCGGTCTCGGCGTACCACTCGACCGACCACTCGAGCATCCCGATCCCGTAGCTGAGCGCCAGGTACGGATAGAGCTGCGATTCCTCGGCAAAACCTTCGCGCGCGTCGGGCTCGAGCTCGCGGAAGCGGGCGAGCACCTGCTCGAAGATTTCGCGCCTCACGCGCAGGTTGGCGAGCACGTCCTCCTTCGAGACGACGTCGCCGAAGAAAAGCCTGAGCAGACCCTCGTCGCGCATTTCGTAGATGGAGCTTGTGGTATCGGTCAGCCACTCGTGGAGCGCACGCTCGCCTGCCTTGGTCAGCGTGTACTCGGTGCGCTTCACCTTTCCGCGGGGCTGGGAGCGGGCGCGGACGAGCCCCGCCTCGCGCAGGCGCTTGAGCTCGGGGTAGATCTGTCCGTAGCTCGCGCTCCAGAAGAACTGCGTCGAGAAGTCGATCGCCTTCTTGATGTCGTAGCCGGTGCGGACGCCGAGCTTCAGCATCCCCAGGATCACGCGCGCGGTCGGGCTCAGGCTTGACATATCTACCAGTTATGTTAGATCATATCGGGTAGATATGTCCAGCGCAGTGACGGTCGAGGGCTTGCAGAAGGCCTACGGGAAGGTGGAGGCCGTCCGCGGCGTCTCCTTCGAGATCGAGGTCGGCGAAGTCTTCGGGCTGCTCGGCCCGAACGGCGCCGGGAAGACGACCACTGTCGAGATCCTGGAGGGGTACCGCGATCGCGATGCCGGCCTGGTCGAGGTGCTCGGCGCCGACCCGGCCACGGCCGGCGCCGACTGGCGTCAGCGGATCGGGGTCGTCCTCCAGTCCGGCTCGCTCTACGCCCAGCTGACCGTGGTCGAGATCCTCCGGCTCTTCGCGGGCTACTACGAACGTCCTCGAGACCTCGACGAGGTGATCGGGATCGTCGGGCTCGAGGAGAAGCGGCGCGAACGCGTGCACACGCTCTCGGGAGGACAGAAGCGCCGGCTCGATTTTGGGCTTGCTCTGGTCGGCGACCCGGAGCTCGTTTTTCTGGACGAGCCGACGACGGGCTTCGACCCGGAAGCTCGCCGTCGCGCCGGAGAAACGATCCGCTCGCTCCGGGACCTCGGTAAGACGATCCTTCTCACGACGCACTACCTCGACGAGGCCGAGCGGCTCTGCGACCGCGTCGCCGTGCTGCGCGACGGAGAGATCGCAGCCCTTGGCCGGCCCGGGCGAGCTCACGGGAGCCCTGCCGCCGACCGAGATCCGTTACCGGGTGAACGGCGAAGAGGTCGTCGTCCACACGGAGGAGCCGACCCGCGTGCTGAACGAGCTGACGGCCGAGGCGCTACGGAACGGCGTCGAGCTCGAAGCGCTCGAGGTGCGGCGACCCAGTCTCGAGGACGTGTATCTCTCGCTGACGCAGGAGCGCACCGAATGAGGCTCCTCGTTCACGAGCTTCGTGGCGAGCTCCTCCTCTACATCCGCAGTCGCGAGCTCGCGTTCTTCACGTTCCTGCTGCCGATCATCTTTCTCGTCATCCTCGGCTACGCCTACGGCGACGAGGAGATCGACGGCCATCTCGGCGCCGACTACCTCGTGAGCGGGATGATCGGCTACGGGGTCGCGTCGACCGCGTTTGCCGGGCTCGCGATCGTGCTCGTGATCCGGAGAGAGGAAGGCATTCTCAAGCGGTTGCGGGCGACGCCTTTGCCCGCATTCACCTACATCGCAGCCGTCCTCGGCACGACCTTGATTGCCTTCTTGGTGAGCACCGTCTGCATCGTCGCGCTGTCGATGACGCTCTTGGACGGCAACTTCCCGAAGAGCCCGGTCTCGCTCGCGGCGGCCCTCTTGCTCGGCGGTGCTTCGTTCGCAGCGATCGGAGTCGGGGCCTCGACCTTCGTACACCGCGCGGAAGGAGTCTCAGCGGCGGTCAATGCGATCTACATCCCGCTGTCTTTCCTCTCCGGGGCGTTCTTCTCTCAGGCGAGCTTCCCGACCTTCCTGACGGTCATAGCCGACATCTTCCCGCTGAAGTACTTCATCGACCTCGTGGCAGCGATCTCCCTGGACGGCGAGCAGATCTGGGAGCGCCCGGTCGACGTGGCAGTCATCGCCGCCTGGGGCGCTGCGGGGACCGTGTTGGCGCTACGCCGCTTCCGCTGGGTTCCACGCGAGGGTTAGTTTCGGCCAGACCGGGCACCTATGCCTTGCAATGGGGCCAGCAGAGCCGGCGATCGCTTTCGCGACGAGGACCTTCGAGCCGCCAGGTCTCGAGATTCGCGTCAACTTCGGCCTGTTCGCAGGACGTGAGGCAACACCGGCCGAGATCGACGGGCTAGCCGAGGTCTTGCGCGACAAGGTGCACGATCTGGCGATCGTCTCGGAGGACCGGCACGAGTTCGACGATCGCTCCGAGGCGGCCGTCCACCAGGTGCGGGTCGAGGTACCGACCGACTCGCTCCCGTCGACCGAGGACGAGGTCCTCGAGCTTCGCGGGCGACTCATCGAGGCGGCCGAGCGCTGGGCGCAGGACTGCTTCGACGAGCGCCGCACCGAGCTCAACGAAGTCTAAGAACGTCGAAGGCCCGCTTGCGCGGGCCTCCCACCCCCACTAGTCCTTGTAGGGGTCCTGCACGTCCCGGCCGGCCATCGCCACGCCGAGCGGCCGCAGGCGGTGCTTGACCCGCACCGACGCCGCGTGCGCGCCGAGGACCTCCGGCAGGCGCTTGTACACCTCCGGCGCCTCGTCCGCGCCGCCGCCGACGAGCACGATGCCCTGCTCGCGCAGGCGCGCCTGCACGGCCGGCCAGTCGACCAGGCCGGGCTTCAGCTGCTCCTCGACCCAGACCTTCTTCATCCGGGCGCCCGGATGATCCGGGCAGGAGCCCTGCTCCTGGAACACGCGGTTGCAGTCGCGGTCGGTGCACGTCCAGCGCTTCCGCTTCCGCACACGGCCTGCCGCCTGCGTACGGCTCATGACGCGGCCCGCGCCGTGAACCGTCGAGTAGAGGGACTCGACGGCCTCGTCCGAGGCCACGCCCTCGAGGATCACGGACTCGTCGCCCATCGAGGCGCCGACGAAGCCCTCCTGACCCGGGCGGGCCGGCGTGCAGCCCTTCCGGATCACCCAGTACGAGCGGCCGAAGTGCTCCTCCAGCCACGCGAAGTTGTGGTGGTTGTGCACCTCGTGGGTCGCCTCGGCGCCCAGGATCTCGAGCACCTTGGCCACGACCACGTCGCGGCCCGCGTAGGCGTAGTCGCCCGCGACCTGCATCGCGGCGATGTACGACTCGCCCAGCTCGGAGTCGATCTCGAACAGCACCGGCGGCGAGTCCATCTCGCCCTCGGTCGCCCGGCCGCCGAACGGCAGGCCCTCGCGAGCGCGAGAAAGCCCGACGCCGTCTTGTGGCCGAAACCACGCGAGCCGAAGTGGACGCCGATCCAGATCAGGCCCTCCTCGTCCTCCATCAGGTTGACGTAGTGGTTGCCCGAGCCGACCGTGCCCAGCTGCGACTCCGCCAGCTGGATCAGCTTCCGCTGCGGCGCGAAGTCGGCGTTGCGGATCTGGTCCAGCACCGGATGGTCGACCCGCTCGGTCGCCGGCACGCCCATGCCGAACGAGATCCGGCGTGTGATCTCGCCCATCAGCATGTCGATGCCGCCCAGCGCGTCGAGGTCGGCCCGCGTCAGGTTCGTGCGAGCGGCCTTGTTGCCGCAGCCGATGTCGTAGCCGACACCCGACGGGGACACGTAGCCCTCGTAGGCGATGCCGCCGCCGATCGGCTGGCTGTAGCCCGGGTGATGGTCGGCGCAGAGCACGCCGAAGTCGGCGTCGCCCGCCTCCATGCATCGCTCGAGCTGCTTGAGGCTCCGCTCGTCGACGGGGCCAAAGGTCTTGATCTGCATCGTGCTTCTCCTTTCATTGTCGTTCGTCTAGGAGGGTTTGGCGGAACTGACTCGTCGCAGGGGTGCGATGGTCGTTCCGAGGCAAGGACGCAGGGAGCCCCAATGCTTTTCAGCATTGGGGCGACTGAGGACGCCGCCTCGGGGCGAGCAGCGCGGCCCGGCGGCACAGATCTGTTTCGCCAAACCCTCCGAAGACACCGGGCGGACTCGAACCGCCGTCGGCGCGGTTTGCAACCGCGCGCCTCGCCACTCGGCCACGGTGTCGCGAAGCCCCCGAGAGGAGTCGAACCTCTGCGCGCGGGGTCGAAGCCCGCTGCTCTTCCGGCTGAGCTACGGAGGCTTGTAATGGTGCGGATGGAGGGATTCGAACCCTCATCAACCGGTTTCTGAGACCGGTGCGTCTGCCAGATTGCGCCACATCCGCCCGCGGCGCCCCGGCCTGGACAGCTCGGCCGGGGCGCGTCCTGCCCTACCAGCGCCACGCGCGCCGGTAGGCGTCGACGAGGAAGCTGTTGACCCGCTCGCGGTCGGGCTCGGCGCGGGAGCGTCGTCCGCTCGAGCGAGTCCGCAAGGAGCCGCTCCACCTCGTCGATCTCCGCGATCGCGTCCTCGAACGACCGCTCACCCGTGCGAATCGCCATCACGCGCGACCGCTCGGGCTCGGGCATCGGGAGTGTCAGCCAGCCCGTTTTCAGGAGCTCGACGCCCTGGTACCCGAGGCGGGCTGCGTGCATCGCGTACTTCGTGTCGTAGCCATGCGCCTCGACGAGCTCGGGCCGGTTGACCCGCATCTGCCCGCGCGTCCCGAGCAGTCGCTCCCGCTGGCCGCGCAGGTAACCGAGGTAACCCCGGCCGGCCCGCCGCGAGAGGAGCGCGGGCCGCAGCGCACGGAGCTCCTCGCCGAGATCCGTCTGGACGAGGAGGCTCTCTTCGGGAACGAAGAGCAGCAGCAGGATCGTCGGGTGCCCCTTGAGGGCGAGACGAACGTACTTCCGAAGGCTGTACGCGACGCAGATCGAGGTCGCCGGGCCCGGAGCGAACTCCTTCGGGCTGCGTCCGCTCGACGAAATGCTCGAACCCGTAGAGACCGCCTCGAATGCTGCGCGCACGGGCGAGCCCGACCAGGTACTCAGGCGGCTCGACGAAGACGGCCATCTCGTCACGGTCGTCCTGGCCGCCGTGGTGGAGACCATGGAGCGTCGAGCCGACGGTGGCCCGCAGGATCGTTCCGCGCTCGACGAGCTTTGCGCTCTCCACTGTCTCCTCCTTTCAAATCGCATTCTCGACGGCGGCGCCCCAGCCTGGACGATTGGCCGGGGCGCGTCTTCCCGCGCCGCGTCAGATCTCGCCGCGGGCGTAGTCCGAGATCAGCTGCGGCGTGGCCGTGTCGAAGCCGACGACGTCGAGCATGCCGGGGTCGTTCGGGATCTGCGATCGAGAACCCGTTCGAGACCATGCCGACCACGACCAGCCGAGCGTCGATGCCCGACGCCCGGCGGTACTCCTGCGAGCGCCTGGGCCGGGTGAACGTCGCCCGCCCAGGTCTCGCTAGTCGGTGTAGATCACGAACGTGTCGATCTCCCGCTCGCTGGCCTGCGCGTACAGCATCGGCAGCGCGCAGTCGGTGCCGCCGAACGGCAGGTCCGACTCACCGTCCGCACCGCATCGTCGAGCCGCTGCCGCGGGCTGATCGCGAGCGGCGTGAGGCCGTCGGCTCGAGCCGCCCACGGCGCCGCGTGCCGCGTCTTACCAGCCGCGCCGGCCGGCGTAGAAGCCGACGATCTCGTAGCGCGGCTCGGTCGCCGCCGTCACCAGCGCGAGCGCCGCCGACGCGTCACGCGGCGTCAGGCCCGGCACGCCGGCGACCGAGCCGCACGTCCATCGAGCCCGACACGTCGAGCGCGAGCAGCAGGCGCGTGCCCGCCGGCTCGACGTTGCTCGAACGCCGTGTAGAACGCGGCGTCGAGCGCGTCGACGACCTGCGCCGCACCGGCGTTCCACGTCGTCGCTGGCCGCGGACGCCGCGACCCGCCGCGTACGTCCGGAGCGCGGCCAGCAGCGCGATCGGGTGCACCCGCGCCCGGCGGATGCGCTCGCGGTCGCCGAGCTGCGCGACCACCGTCGCGGTGCCGGCCGAGCCCGGCGCCGAGCACGCCGACCCGCGTCATCGTCGCGAGGTTGCGGATCAGCGCCGTCATCGGCATGTCCTCGAGCAGCGCCTCCCAGACCTCCGGCGAGGTCAGGTGCTCGGCTCGGAGCGCCTCGCGCGGCAGGCCGTACTCGCGGACGAGCTCGGCCGTCTCGGCCGGCGTCTCGGCCGCCTGGGCGCGCGACGAAGCCCTCGACCAGTGCGCGGCAGGCCGTCCGTCTCGCCGCCGCGGACGATCCACTCGAACAGCCGCGCGTGGTCGTCCGAGACCGTCGAGCGTCGGGTTGCCGGCGCTGACCGCGCCGCGCCGGGTGGGCGAGCCGCAGCAGGTCGCGGTGCGTCGACGCCGTCGCGCTGGCGGTACTTGACCGCCTGGTAGGCGAGCGCGTCGACCGGCTTGCGACGCGTACCAGCGCGCCGACCGCGCCGCAGCGGCGGCCCCAGCCGCGGAAGCCCTCGACGAACTGCGCGAACTGGAACAGGTGCGTGCCGGTCCGCGCGACCCGCGGCAGCGCGTCGAGAGCGGCCTTGCGCGTCGCGCTCGTCGCCGACGCCTGCCGCCATCGCGAGCGCGAAGAGCGCCGGGTCGTTCTTCGGCGCGCGGCCCTGCTCGCTGACCTCGACGATCTCGGCGACCGTGCGCGCGCCGTCGGCCGCGAGGCAGCGCTCGACGGCCTGCGGCGTTCTCGCGCGTCAGCTTCCACTCGTCGGCGTAGTAGCTGCCGCCCTCCGAGCCGAGGACGAGGAAGCGGCGCAGGCGCGTCCAGTCGTCGACCGCCCAGGCGTAGCCGCCGGCGCTGTTCGCGACCTGCTTCGAGCCCGGCGATCGGGACCCACTGCGGCACGCGCCGCGTGCCGTGCTGCTTCAGGTAGGACATCGTGCGCACCTCCTTTCATCGGTTGGCCCGCGCGTGCTGCACGGTCCGCGTAGAGAGCCGCCTCGTCGGCGAGTCCCTCCCGGAATCGGTCCAGCGCGGCGAGCAGGGTGTCGATCTTGTGCAGCGAGTTCTCGCGCCGCTCCGCCGACTCGACCGAGAACTCGAGGTTGATCTCGTTGTCGCAGTCGGCGATTCGCAGGCGGAGCCGCGGCTCGGGAAGCCGCCGGCGGAACGCGCTTGCGCGACGTGTTCTCGACGAAGACGCGGACGTACGCGCCTCCGCAGAACTGCGGATGGTTGAGCTTCGTCTGCTCGTCGACGCGGACTCCGCGTCGCGGCCGACGGTCCGCAGTGGGACGCCGCGTCGCGTACTGCGCGAGGTAGGACATCGCGTCCCTCCTTTCGGTTCGAGAGAACCGCGGTCGTGGTGGCGCCCGTCGGGTCACCTGGCGAGCGATGCTCGGACCAGGTCCGATAACCGACATGGCTCCGGCCCGCGGAGAGTTCCTGCGGTCGTGGAGTCGCGAAGCGGAAGAGAACTGAGCTACCGACGCCCTTGGGCGCCGGGCGGGGATTGAACCCGCGACCTCCCGGCCCCTTGGCCGGGCGCTCTGCCGATAACCGCCCCACTCCGGCCCGCAGGCCGAACGAGGTAGCCGCGGTCGTGTGTCGTTGAAGATCGAGGTGGAGACCCGACTTGTCGGGCGGAGGTTCTCGGCCTCCCGGTGCTCCGTGGTGGGAGATAACCGACCTTCTCCGGCCCGCGGCCTGGAGGGGAAGAAGACTGCGGTCGTGTTGGTGCAGACCGGGACTGCTCTACCACTGAGCTACCGGAGCACGAAAACACTCCGGGCGGGGATCGAACCCGCGACCTGTCGCTTAGAAGGCGATAACCGGTGACTGCTCCGGCCCGCAGCCGGAAAAACGTCGCGGTCGTGGGGGTGTAAGCCGGAACCTGCACCGACTTGCTGGCGCAGGGCGGGGGTCGAACCCGCGTTACCCAGATAACCGGCCCACTCCGGCCCGCGACGACAAGCCCGCCAGGATTCGAACCCGGACCAGCGAGGTTGGAGCTCGCCGTGCTCCGTTACACCACGGGCCTATAGAGAAACGTTCTCTCGGTTTCCTGAACGTGCTCGCTGAGTGCCCGGTAGGCCGGCGGGACAGTGTTAGGACACACGGCCCGCCGGCTGGAGGGCGCTCAGCGGCACGAGGCGGCCCCCGGAGCCCGGCTCCGCCGGGCGGAAGGGGGACGCCGGTTAGGGAAGCGAGGAGCCTCCGGCAGGAATCGAACCCGCACCCCGGCCGTACAAAGGGCGCGTGCTCGCCGTTGACACTACGGAGGCTTGGATGGAGACGGCGGGAGTCGAACCCGCTCCTTCTCGTTGCAAGCGAGACGCTCTGCCACCAGAGCTTCATCCCCAAGGTGCGGACGGATGGAGTCGAACCACCACAGCCAGAAGCACCGCGTTTACAGCGCGGGGAGCTCTCCCGTGCTCAGCGTCCGCGTACGAAAGGGGCGGCCGGCCGGATTCGAACCGGTACCTCGGGGATCACGACCCCGGGTGCTGCCGTTACACCACGGCCACCATGAACCTAGACCAGAGGTGTCCCTCGGTTTCCTGACGTGCCGCTGAGTGCCCGGAGGCCGGCGGGACAGTGTTCAGCCACACGGCCCGCCGGCTGGAGGGTGCTCAGCGGCGCGAGGCGGCCTCCGGAGCCCGGCTCCGCCGGGCGGGAGGGGGACGCCGGTCAGGGAAGCGAGGCGGGGACGACCGGGCTCGAACCGGTGACCTCTCGCCTGACAAGCGAGTGCTCTCCTCAGCTGAGCTACGCCCCCGAAGGGGGAAGGGCCGCGCGGCCTCGGCGGCGCGGCCGTTCCAATTGCGCGGGCGGGATTCGAACCCGCGGTCTCGAGCTCATGAGGCTCGCGAGGACGGCCCCTCCTCTACCGCGCTAGTCTGGCCGGCAGGAGTCGAACCTGCGATCTCCGGCGCCCGAAGCCGGTGGGGTGCCAACTCCCCTACAGCCAGTCGTGAAACCCCCGGCGGGACTCGAACCCGCGTTTCCGGGTTGAGGGCCCGGCGTCATAAGCCCTTCGACCACGGGGGCACGAGGCTCCGGCGGCAGGGATCGAACCTGCGCCTCGCGAGTAACAGTCGCGTGTCTTACCGACTCGACCACGCCGGAACGGAGAGCGGAAGGAGAGGGAGTCGAACCCCCAAGGCCGGTCAGGCCCGCCCGTCTTCGAAACGGGGTACCGCGCCCATGGCAGTCCTTCCAGTGACTCCGGCAGGCGTCGAACCTGCAACCTCCCGGGTAAGAACCGGGGGCTCTGCCGAGTTGAGCTACGGAGCCTCGGTGTTATGTGGCCGGCAGGGATCGAACCTGCGGCGCCCCGCGTTTCAGGCGGGCGCTCTACCGGCTGAGCTACGGCCACAAGCTGGGTGATGGGCGAGGCTGGATTCGAACCAGCGGCATCCTGCTTGTAAGACAGGCGCTCTGTCCGCCTGAGCTACTCGCCCCTGCTTTCTATTCCGGGACAAGGGGTCGAACCTCGACCTCCACGTTCAGAGCGTGGTGTCCTGCCGGTTAGACGATCCCGGATCGGTTAAGGCCGCGCCCTCCATCCGCCCCTCGCCTCAGGGGTCGACGCAATGGCACAGCTTCTTCACCTCATGTCTCGTCCAGCGCAAGCCGAACGACGTTTTTTAAGCCACTCGCTCTACCCTTCGACCCTGGATCGCTCGGCTGCAGCTGGCCGGCTGCGCGCCGATCGTCCTACGTGGAGGAGCTTTGGAGCCCGGTGCCTGCGCCTTTCTCGTGGAATTGTCCGCGGAAATAGCGGCTTTTTACAGCGCGACCATTACCGCACCACGGGCAGGGGCCTTTCTCTCTCGAGCGGGGCCTCGATTCGATCTAGATCTGTTTCAAGCTGAGCATCAACCTTTCGTTCTCACATGGCTTCGAACTGCTTCCAAAACGCCGAAGGCGACCCGGTGGGTCGCCCTCGCTTCGAGCAGTATGTGGCTAGAAAACTAGCCTCCACACCTCCGAGCGAGGGCTTGCGCGTCTTCGAGCTGGGCCTTCCTATGGCCGAAAGGATTCCAGCACGAACCTGCCAACGCGGCCGTGGCCGCCTCGGTAAGGACTGGTTGGATGCTGACTGAGATCATCATGTGCTTGGACACTTTACCGCGTCGGAACATAGACGAAACATCGGTCGTCCGCAAGACCTGGTTGTAAAGATCGCGCAAGCATGCGTCAGCGCCTGGACGTAATGCGCTGCGAATACCTAGAAGCGCATTTTAGAGGTGCTTGAGGACGAAGTCGTCAAACCGAATCGTCACGATCGATTCGTCGGAGCGGACTCGGACTCCTATGTTCCCGCTTTCGATGCCGTCGGGATCCTTGGTGACACGGGGAGCGCTATTGAGGAAGGCGCCGAGACCGCCGCCGGCCCCGGTGTCCTCAACGTCCGGCGAAGGTTCTAGATCAGACAAAGGACGGCGCGTCGAATCTACTACTACGCCGTGCAATCCGGCAATAGGCGGCGCTACGCTGAGCGGGCGCCCCCGTAGCTCAGTGGATAGAGCAGTGGTTTCCTAAACCGCGTGCGCATGTTCGATTCATGCCGGGGGCATACCGCTTGGCTGCGGAGATCCCCACGCTAAGCAGGCGTTCTTTCGCACAACGCCGGGTCGGGAGTTCCGGTAAAGACCGCTCCAAACCGCACGGGAAGGATGTCGACTGGCGCGCAACTGGCGCGCGTGTCGACCGCCGACCTGTCACGCCGGAGGTCGCGGGTTCGAGTCCCGTCGCTCCCGTTCGCCAAGACGCTGCAAATCGACCGCTTTCGCCGCGCGACACGCGCGAAGCGACGCGCCGGATCCGACCTTGGGTCGCGGCGCTGCTTGTGGAGTGGCGACGAGCCCGAGGGCGCGGTCCCCGACCGCGCCCTCGGGCTCGGGTTCACGACACGTCCACAGTCGTCAGCGCGAACGCCGCGTGGAGCGGCACTGGGAAGCGGGCGACGCCCGCGGGACTCGTCGTGATCTCCGTCGCGGGCAGCGTCCGTCCGTCCGCGGTGCCGTTCCAGATCGCGAGGTTGAACCGCGTCGACGGCGGCAGCCCGCCGATGCTGTAAATCGGCGTCTCCTCGGACGTCGTGTTCAGCAGACGTCCTCGCGTGTCCAGGCCGGCGACGGTCAGCTCGTCGCCACCGACGTACGCCGTGATCTCCTTCTCCGGCTCGTCGCGTACGAGCGGATCCCAATCGTCCTGCTCCCACGGCTCGACGCGGACTACCTGCCAGCCGCGCTCCGTCGTCGAGAGCAGCAGCCGCAGCGCGTGGTAGCTAGGGAACGTCTCCCAGCCCTCGGAGACCGGGTCGAGCATCCAGTACGACTGGTTGCCTGCGCTGCTGAAGTCGTACAGGCCCCAGTAGAGGTCGAACTTGGCGGCGCCGGCGAAGCCCAGCTGCGCGGCCGCGATGCCGAACCAGAGCTGCTGGAACGCTGCCACGTTCGTCTCCCGCATGTACGTCCCGTCCTCGTAATAGGCGTGGCTGATGACCGTCGGCCTCCCCGGCACCGTGTTGTGCCCACGCACGCCGAACTCCATGATGTACGACGGGCGCCGCGTCTCCGGGGCGTTGTCGTCCACGACGAGCTTGCGGATGTCGCGGAGCCGGTACTGGAACCGCCACGCTCCCTCGAGATTGAATGTGTCGTACCACCAGTACACGTGCTCCGAGTACGCGTCGACGATGTCGGCCATGTGCGTCGTCATGTACTCGAACCAGATCTCGTGGTCGCGCACGCCCGAGCTCTCGATGAGGTCGCCGCCCATGAGCTTGATCTCGTCCCGTAGCCCCCGCGCCTCGAGCTCCGCGTGCAGAGCGCGGTACATCGCCTCCCACTGCTGGGGGGTTACGAGTGCGCCTGGGGTGTTGGGCTCGTTGCCGACCGTCGCCCAGACGACGTTGGTGTTACCTCGCTGCCTGAGGTCTTGGAGCGCGTCGGCGAACCGCCTCATGTGGGGAACCGGCGCAAGACGTGCGCCTGCGACGGAGTGGTACGTGATGTTGATCGCCGCGCCGGCCTCCTGCGCGAGCGCAACCGTGCGCCGGAAGGACTCGATGTTTCCCGGGTTGTAGCGCGGCTGCCCCGGCTCCTCCCAGTCCTCGTGGTAGAAGATGCGGACGAGCTGCGGCTCGAACTCCTTCACCGCCGTCTCGAGGTCGTCGAAGGATTCCGGCGGCAGGTTCGTGATCGGTGCGTAGACGTGCTGGTTGAACTGGGCGCCGTAGCCGCCCAGGCTCGGGACGAGCACGTTCGAGACGACCAGTTCGTGCTCGCTCACGTCTACGGTCGTGGAGGCACGGTTGTTGGTCGCGTCCGTCTCCGCCGGCGCAGCCCCGCTGAGGACGACCTCGAGCGTGCTCGCGACCGCGGTCGGCACCGTCACGTCGGCGAATGCGACGGACGTCGTGCCGCCGGGTGCGAGGGAGACCGCTCGCGGCTCGGCGAGCGGCGTCGGGCCGAGCATGAGCGTCACCGTCGCCGTGGCGCCGGTTTCCCCGTTGACCTCTTCGACGTCGGCGACCACGTCGATCGGCCGCGACGTCGTCGTCTGCGCCGGTGCGAACACGCCTGTAACACCAAGATCCGGACGCACCCGGGTCCTCGGTGAACGCCCGCACGACATTCGTGCGCCAGGTCGCGGATGCGCATCTGCGGCCTCCACCAAGCCGGTCACGCGGGACCGGACCGAGCTCGATGTTCGCGACGCCGTTCTCGGCGGCGATGTCGTTCAGGTTGCTGACGTCCGCGAGAGAACCGTCCGCCGCGTAGATCTTCAGCTGAACCCTCGTCAGCACGTCGACCGCACTCGCTCCGGGCGGCGCGTCGACGTCGATCGTCAGGTCGGCTCCCGCGGGGCCCGTGAGAGCCGTCAGCGCCGCGGTGTACCCGTGCGCGGCATTACCGTTGTCGTCGTCGTCGGCGCGGGCCGTGCCTCCAGTGGCTGCGAGCGCCACGCACGCCGCCGCGACGATCAACGCAAGCCGTGCCGCAACGGATTGCATCCTTGCGGCCAAACGCCCCATGTCGGAGGTCTTGGTCATGTCTGCCCCTTTCTGGTTGGCTCGTCGCAGCATCGGCTGACCCGCTCACGCAGCGCTCACACGCTGGTCACACGGCCGAAGCGGTAGCCGTCGCCGCGGCGGTGCACAGCCGCGCGACAGCCGCAGTTAGGCGAATTTGCTGCTGTAGCTGCTCGCGCGTGGGTCGCACGGCCGGGCTCGAGGAGAACCTTGGCGAAGTCGAGGCTGAATGCGCGTTCGATCTTCGCAAGAGGCGGGAGGGCCGCAGACCTCCGAGGTTCTACGAGCTACGGGGCAACCTCGGTATTCGTGATCGTGACCGGAATCGTTCTCTGGCCGGGTTTGATGCTGCCGTAGTCGATGACGGCCCTCTGGGTGGAAGTGAGTTCGATCTGGCGCGTCTCTAGCTCTCTGACCTGTCGCTGCGCATAGTGCGCGAGGGTGATCTTGAAGGTTTGGGTGGCGGTGCCCGCGTCATGGAACGTCAGCGTTCCACGAGCCGGGTCGTTCTGGCTCGTCAGGAGCGAACCGGGTTGCGAGCGAGGTCGCCTTGATGCCGATTCGGTACGCCTTGCCGGAGCCGACGAGGCCGATGTGGAACAGCGGTGATTCGGCCTGCCCCGCTGCGCTTCGGTACGCGAATCGACCGACAGCCCCGGACACCTCGAATGAGTTGCGGTCGCCTGGTCGCATGCGCAGTTGGTCGATCGCAGCGTCGCGGTTTGGGCCGATCATCGACAGGTACTCGGTGTCGGGACCGCGCAGCCCGCTGCCGTCGATGGTGACGTTGAGATCCAGCTGCGCCGGGATGCGGTAGAGCGGCTCTTGGCGCCCGCGCCAGCCGGCGGCCGTCCGCGGCCTGACGGCGCTGGCTCCCGGAATCTCGTTGACGAACCGGCTCCCGACGTAACCTAGTCGACGGCCCTGCTTGTCGACGATCAACAGGTGAGCGTGGTTGAACGGATTGCCTTCCAGACGGATTTCGTTGAAGCGCGGCGCATTGGCACGCCGCGGAGCGCAGAACGGGCACTGGTGCACGCCGAGACCCGGCAAGATCGGAGAGAGCGTGAGCGTCTTGGTCTTCGCGTTTCCTTTGTACAGGCTGCCCGGCTGGCCTGGATCGAACTCGTAGCTCCACGTGTTGGCGCGCGTGTTGATGTGGACCCTGCGCGTGACACCGGGAAAGTTGTTGTCGTAGACCAAGATGTCGAAGCGTCCACCCGCGCGTTCCTCGACGGCGTACGGCGTAATTTCGTGCCCTCCCAGGAATCCGGGTTGGTAGATCCCCATGCCGTAGGTCTCTCCACCGCGTTCCCGCAAGGCCGCCATCAAGGTCCGCAGTATTTGGCTGGGCGTTCCGTCGACCGTCTTGTCTATGACCTCCGGCAACAGCTGCCACGCGAACGCGTAGGCGATCGCCCGCTGCAGCCGCACGTTCCCGCCTAGCCGCACCTTGTACGTGCGTCGCCCGAAAGCGGGGTACAGCTTTCGGAAGACCATCAGGCTGAGCACGGACATACCCGTGCAGTGCCCGCCGCTCATCTCCCGGTTCAGCTGTTTGAGCCACACGTCCCCGGGCGGCGTCAACACACAAGAACCCGACTTTGTGGTGAACGCGCACGCCCTGCTGCCGAACAACATCCGGACCTCGTTCGCGGACAGATTCGCTTTCCCGGCCCCGTAGTTCTCGAACCCGAACCCGTCAACCTTGGGCCGAAAGCCGCTGTCCGCGACGATCTTCCCGCCCGCCGCACCAGCCCCGCCGAGCGCCACCGTCAAGGTCGCAACAGCAACCGAAAAGCCGACGCCCAGAAATGTCAGACGGCGCAGACCCATCAGCTCGGGATCGGGTAGCCGTAGAACACTCTAGAGGCAACTGACGGCGAAACCGCGCGAACGTAAGGCCTCGTTGCGCAGACTTTCCTGAGGAGGAGCGACGCCGATCTGCATCCGAACGCCAGAGTGTCGAAGCGCTCAAAAGCCGCAGCAACGATCGCGGTTTTCCCCATCAAACCCCTTCGTCGCCTTGGAGCCAAGGTACTCCTGCTTCACCCGTCTGTCAATTGTAAAAGGCACGCTAGTTTCTAAACCGCGTGCGCATGTTCGATTCATGCCGGCGGCATCGCCACTTCTAGAGCCGCTTCGCGACGGTTCGAGCACAACGGCCACGACGGAACCCTGACGGAGGCTGTGGAAGGAAAAAGGCCGGGGGTACGAACCCCCGGCCTTTCCGGATCACCAAGCCTTCTTCGTGAAGGCAGACGCTAGGCGTCTAGGCGCAATAGGCGAACACGTGCAGTGAGTCGGTGTTTCCGCTCGACTGAGTCACCGTCCAGCCATGGCCGTCGGCATTGCGGAACGATTCCGTGACCGAGCCCTGAGCCGAGAAGCCGCCCGAGAGGGCGAACAGCCGGTTGGCTGCAGCGTCGTCGGGATCTGGCGTCAGCGGGCAAAGGGCGACCTTCGTCTTCTGCCCTGAGGCGTCGCTGACGTCGACCGCGACGATGTTCGAGCCGTTGAGCCCGTCCGCACCCTTCGGACCCTGCGGGCCTGCTGGGCCTTGCTCGCCAGCCGGACCTGCGGGACCCTCGGCACCCGCGGCACCTGCCGGACCTGCCGGACCTGCGGGGCCCTCGGCACCTGCCGGACCTGCCGGACCTGCGGGACCCTCGGCACCCGCGGCACCTGCCGGACCTGCCGCACCCTCGGCACCTGCCGGACCTGTTGGCCCGACTTCGCCCTGGATGCCCTGCGGACCTGTTTCACCAACCGGACCCATTGGGCCGATTTCGCCCTGGATGCCCTGCAGACCAGTCAGGCCGATCAGGCCCTGGAAGCCCTGCAGACCCATGAAGCCACGCTCGCCCTGGATGCCCTGCAGACCGGTCAAGCCGATCTCACCCTGCGGGCCAACTTCGCCCTGGATGCCCTGCAGACCAGTCAGGCCGATCTCACCCTGGGGGCCGATCTCACCCTGCGGGCCGATCTCACCCTGCGGGCCGACTTCGCCCTGCGAGCCGTCGAGGCCGATCAGGCCCTGAATGCCCTGCGAGCCCACCAAGCCACGCTCGCCCTGCAAGCCCTGAGCGCCGGCGGGGCCGACCAGGCCCGTGACGCCACGGACGGACTTGCCGGTCTTCCCGACGATGCAGAAGCGCACGTCGGTCTTGTTGAGCCTGCTGATCTTGACGTCGTTGAGGGTGACTCGGTCACCCTTGGACTCGACCCAGAAACACGCTCGCGTGACCGTGCGGGTCTTGCTCTTTCCGTTCGTTGCCCCTGCTGCGACGCCTACGACCATCACCATCAGGCCGAGCGCACCCACCAGAGGGATCCATCGCTTGAAAGACATAATCCCTTTCCCGTTTCGACCGCCTGGCCAATCCGGGCGGGTGACGCAACAGTAGGCCCGCCGGGTGGGCGCACCAGTGACGCGAATGAGTCCATTGCCGCAGGCGACGACGACCAATCGATCTTGTGCGAGAGCTCACAAACCACCGCTGGGCGTGCGGATCAGCCACACTTCCGTGATGGCCACCCGCCCGGGAATCGCCGGGGACCTCCAGCAGGCTCTGGACAGCGTCGGCGTCCCGAGCTACGTCCTCGACACGACGGGAGTCGTCCGCTGGATCAATGCGGCTGCCGAGCGTGTGGTCGGCGACGTTCGCGGTCGTCAGTTCACCTCCGTCGTCGCGCCCGAGGACAGCCGGCGCGCCCGCGAGCTGTTCTCACAGAAGGTGCTCGGCACCTCCCCGTCCACCGATGCGCCCGGCGTCTTGGTTTCGACCGCCGGCACGCGGGTCCCCGTGGAGATCAGTTCGGTGCCGCTGATGAACGGTGAACGGGTGGTCGGTGTCTTCGGGCTGTTCGAGGAGCGCCCCGACGACACCACGACAGCGCCACCCCCGCATCTCACCCCCCGTCAGGTCGAGGTGCTTCGTCTTCTGGAGCAGGGCCGCTCGACGAAGCAGATCGCCGCCGAGCTCCACCTGAGCCCCGAGACGGTCAGGAACCACATCCGCCGCCTTTTTCGGGCCCTCGGCGTCCATTCCCGACTCGAAGCCGTCGCCGCAGCCCGGACCGCATCACCCCGCTGATCGACTCGCCCAACTATGAGGGCGGACGCGCCAGAACAACCTGAGTGACGGCGCGTCAAGCTCCGACTGTCGGCACAAAGGCGGAGACTGGCGCGATCACTGGCGCGCGGCTCGCCCAGTTCGGTCGGAACAGCCTGTGCAGGACTTCTCCAAACGCGCGAAGCGCTTCCTAAACCGCGTGCGCAGGTTCGATTCTTGCCGGGGCCACCTCGTAATCGCAGCAGAGACATGGGCTGGGCCGCTCGCTGCCGAGCGGCCCAGCGATGGCGCTTATCCGGTAAACCTCGGCCGCTTAGGCACGCGCCTGAGAATCCTCACGCTCACCGCAGTCCTCGCGATCGGTTTGGCATTCGCGATGACCCTAGGCGGCGCCCCCGGGGCGGCCGGCGCCCCCGGGGCGGCTGGCTCCGCGGGCGAGGGCTGCGTTACCGGAGGCGGCGTGATGTCGCCGATGTTCGTCACCGTGCCCTGCGGCGCGTCGGCATCGACCTGGAGCACGACGTGGAAGCTGGCGCGTTGGCCGGGCTGCAGGCGCGGGACAATGAGGCAGCGCCGGCGGCCGAGGCGACGCAACTTGCGGTCGGCACTCACGAAGGTCATCCGGCGCGGGATGTGATCGCAGACCCGGAAATTGCGGGCGGCGAGACGGCCGCGGTTCCGGACCGTGATCCGGTAGCCGACGCGGCCGCCGGCGCGCACCGTGCTCTGGTCGGCTTCCTTTTCGATCGGCACGTCGCACCCTGGCGGACCAGGGCCGTTACTCGGAGTGATACTCACGTTGTCGAACAGGTAGCCACCACCGGCGAGGGCAGGCGGCCCCGGCACGCTGGAGCGGAACTGCAGGCTGTTAATGGTCGCGGGCGTATTGCGGTTCGGGGGTGGTGACTGCTCCGGAGCGGTGCGGTAGTAGTTCTCCCACGTCGTGAAGCACTGACCAAGGTCCACACCGTCGACAGAGATTCGCACCAGGTCGTTGTCAATGCCCGGGTTGACCTTGATCCAGAACCTGATCCTGTGTGGACTGCTGCGGCTAAGCGGCGGACCAGGGGCAGGGTGCGCGACGAACTTGCCATCGACGTCGGGGGTGTCGTTGACGCTGACCCGAATACCGTCCGGGGTGTCTTCCAGGCCCACCCAGGACATGCGCGAGCCCTCGCCAGAGTCCGGGCTGACGCTCAAGAACAGTCCGGGCTGGTGGGCGGGCGTCGTGGACATAAACGCGAACTCGGCGATGAACACCTTGTTGAGCCGCGCCTCGCCAACCGGTAGTGGCTCCTGTGGGGAATACGTCTGGTTGGAGAACTCACCAGACGCACATGCGTTCGAGATACGCAGCGATTGGAAGCCGAACCCAGGAGGATTGCCGGAAGGAGCGGGGGTGCTGGCGACAACCGCCTGGTCGTACTGTCCTGTGTGAGTTGTTGGGGGGGTTGCGACCGGCCAATCGACACAGTTAATCGTTCCGGGGGGAGAGCTCTTCCAGGGGCCGGGGCCGACGCCCATCTGTCCGTTGACGGACCCGAGGCGGAAGAAGAGCGGCTCAAAGATCGTGATGGAGGCCGCTGCCACTCCGGATACGAGCAGAGCGATGCTGACCGCCGCTGCCAACGCTATGAGCTTTCGGTGCATGCTTCCTCCTTGTGATCTGCCCGCCATCAGGTCGATAACGTCAGCGCATCGCCAGCCGGGCAGCGGCGAACGCACGATCGGATGAGACGTCGCCGGCCGAACGCGATGAGCAAAGCGGCGAGGACCTGGGAAACGCACCGACTCAGCCGCAGCAGCTGATGGTGCTCCACGGGTCCCCCTCGGTTGGCGGCTACTCCAGCGTGAAGGACTCGCACCGCGGAGTCAAGCCTTGCGCATGTTCGATTCATGCCGGCGGCATCCAGGGGGCAGGAAGCGCGAGGCGGACGCCGAAGTGGAGCAGCTTCATGGAGGCCCTCGTGACAAGACTGCGAGCGCTTGTGCCAACGGATCCTCAGACGCGGCGCCGATTGCACGCCGCTGGTGGGATGTGGCTGCTCTTCGCCGGGCTGCTGACGGCGATGTCGCTTTTTCCGGTCGTCCTCGCGTTGTCGCTGCTGATGCTCATCGCCGGCCTGTGCGTGATCGGAAGGGACCGAGCACGCGAGATCGAGGTCACGTCGGCCCTGCGGTCGGCCCGACGGTCCATTGCGGCTTCATTCGACAAGATCAAGGCGCGGGCAGGCGCGCTCCGAATCCGTGCTCTCGTCCCCCGAATCGCCCGTAACGACCCGGGTCGCCGGGCTGCGGGGCTCAACGAGCGCGGACGTCGACTCCGACGAGAGGGCGACCCCTCCCAGGCAGCCGCACAGCATCGCGCCGCGCTCGCGATCGTCAAAGACCTGGGTGACCGGCGGAGTGAGGCGCTCACGCGCAACCAGCTCGGTCTCGCGCTCGCTCATGGCGGAGCCGGTGATGCCGCCGTCGAGCAGCTCCAACACGCGCTCATCATCCTGCGCGCACTCGGCGACGAGGAGCACGAGGCGCGCGTGATCGCCAATCTCGGCTTCGTTCAGCGCCGTCGAGGCCACAGCGAGGAGGCCGTCGTCCTCCTCCACCAGGCGCTCGACAAGCTGCCTCCGGAATCGCCCGCGTACCGGCGGGTCGAGGCTGTTCTGACCCGAGCGGGCTGACCTTTATGCGAACATATGTTCGTGCAGCACGAGGCGTCGATCCTGCACGCCGACGTCGACGCGTTCTTCGCGGCCGTCGAGCAACGGGATGACCCCCGGCTGCGCGGACGGCCCGTCATCGTCGGTGGCGGGGTCGTCCTTGCAGCGAGCTACGAAGCGAAGGCGCACGGCGTGGAGACGCCGATGGGCCTCACGCTTGCGCGCAGGCTCTGCCCCGACGCCATAGTCGTTCGCCCGCGCATGTCGGCGTACTCGGAGGCGAGCAAGGAGGTCTACCGGGTGTTCGACGACACGACGCCGCTCGTCGAGGGACTGTCGATCGACGAGGCGTTCCTGGACGTCCGCGGGCTCGAGCGGCTCTCGGGGACGCCCACCGAGATCGCCGTGCAGCTGCGGCGCAAGGTGCGCGAGCGGGTGGGACTGCCGATCACCGTCGGGATCGCCCGCACGAAGTTCCTGGCCAAGGTGGCAAGCGGGGTGGCGAAGCCGGACGGGTTGCTCGCGGTGCCACCGGACGGTGAGCTGGCCTTCCTGCACCCGCTGCCCGTCGAGCGGCTCTGGGGCGTGGGGCAGGTGACCGCAAGACGGCTGCGCGACGTCGAGATCACGACGGTCGGTCAGGTCGCGCGCCTTTCGGAGGGCACGCTGGTCACACTCGTCGGCCGTGCGGCGGGACGGCAGTTGCATGCGCTTGCCCACAACCGTGACCCGCGACGGGTGCAAGTGCGGCGGCGCCGGGGCTCGATCGGCTCGCAGCGTGCGCTCGGGCGCTCACCGACGTCGCTCGCCGAGGTCGATGCCACGCTGGTCGCGCTCGTCGAACGCGTCACGGGCCGGATGCGAGCCGCCAACCGCGTCGGCCGGACCGTCGTCCTTCGACTGCGCTTCGATGACTTCTCGCGGGCAACGCGGTCGCACACGCTGCCGTACTCGACGGCGAACACCCGGACGATTCTCGACACGGCCAGAGGGCTGCTCGCAGTCGCCGTGCCGATGATCGAGCTCCGTGGCATCACGCTCGTCGGAATCGCTGTCGCCAACCTGGACGACGGCCGTTCACTCCAGCTCGTGCTGCCGTTCGGCGGTCACAGCGACGCGCTCGACGCCGCTCTCGACGAGGTTCGCCGGCGCTTCGGATCGGCCTCGATCGTGCGAGCCGTGCTGCTCGGACGCGGCCAGGGTCTCACCGTGCCGCTGCTGCCCGACTGACAGCCGAACTTGCCAAGCGAACATATGTTCGCTTTCATTTCAGGAGGTGCAGCTGGCGCTGGATTCGCTCGATCGGCTGGTGGAAACGCTCGAGGAGCGCGGACCGCTGTCGGCGTCGGACGCCGCCCAGGCCCTCTTTGCGACCTCGTCGATCTCCGACGGCCTCGCGTGTTCGCTGCTGGCCGAGGTCACCGCGGGCGACAGTCGGATCCTCTGCACGGGGGCGACCGTCTCGTTGGCCGGGACGCAACCCGACCCGCTGCTCGAAGAGGCCGAGCTCGTCGTCTTCGATCTCGAGACGACCGGGCTTTCCGCCGCTCGCGACCGCATCTGCGAGGTCGGCGCGGTTCGCGTGCAGGCGCTGGAGCCGGTCGAGTCGTTCCAGTCGCTCGTCAACCCGAGAGTTGCGCTGCCGGACCCCATCGCCCGCCTCACCGGACTGCGTGATCAGGAGCTGCGCGGGGCCCCGCCGATCTCCACCGTGCTCGGCCGCTTCCTGACGTTCGCGGGCGATTCGCTCCTCGTGGCGCACAACGCGCGCTTCGACCAGCGCTTTCTCGAACGGCAACTCTCGCTCATGCACGATCGGCGCCTGTCCGAGCCGCCGCTTTGCACTGCCGCACTCGCTCGCCGACTGCTCGAGGGGCGCGTGCGCCGGGTCAGCCTCGCCTCGCTCGTCCACTTCTTCGGCGTTCCGACGACGCCGTGCCACCGGGCCCTGCCGGATGCCGAGGCGACGGCGCAGGTGCTGGTGCTCCTGATCGGCCTCGCCCAGGAGATCGGCGCGCGCCGCCTCTCCGATCTCCGCGCCCTTGCTGCTCCTCGCAAACGACTGGTCTACGACAAACGCTCGCTGGCGCGAGGCGCGCCCACACGGCCCGGCGTGTACTTCTTTCGGGACCGGCACGAGCAGGTGCTCTACGTGGGGCGGGCGCGCGACCTGCGGGCGCGCCTTCGCTCCTACTTCCGAAGCGATCGCCAGCGCCCGTCCGTCGAAGCGGCACTGCTCGCCCTCGAGCGCATCGAATGGCGCATTTTCGGCTCGGAGCTCGAAGCCGCGCTCGAAGAGCTGCGCCTCATCCGAGAGCTCCAGCCGCCGGCGAACGCGCGCAGCCGCAGGAAGCACCACGGGCTCTACCTGAAGAGCAGAGGAGAAGACTTCGTCGTCACCAAGACGATGACGCAGCTGGGACCGATCGCAAGTCGGCGGCGAGCATCCCTCGCGGCGCGCGCGCTGTCCTCGTGCACGCCCGAGGAGCTCGATCGCCTCCTCGAGGACGGGCCGCTTCCACGCCTCCGTGCGCGACTCTCGCACCTGGCCGAAGGGCTCCGCTATGAAGAGGCAGCTCGACTACGCGATCGCATCTCAGCGCTCGAGCACATGATCGATCGGCTGCGCCGGCTGGAGCGGCTGCGCAGGCTCGAGGTTTGCCTGATCGCTCCCATGATCGAGCCCGGCTGGCGGAAGGCCTTCTTCGTTTGCGGCGGCGGCGTGTGCGCCGTTCGGGCTTTACCCCCCGGTGCGGGCGCGAGCCTCGAGATCGGAGCCGGGTTGGCGCTCTGCCGGTCCGCCCGCGGGCGTCTGGAAGAGCCGTTGACACCGGAGCAGGCGGAGGATCTCCTGCTCATCGGCGGCTTCGTGCGCCGGCCTCCACCCGAGCTGGGCGTCCTGCCGCTCGACGCCGATCGGATCACGGCCTACCTCGCCGGCCGCCAGCTCCCGCGTGCTGCGTGAGCACCACCGGTGCCTGGCACGTGCCAGGCACCGATGGTCCAGAAGTGCCTTAGAGAGCTAAGGACACTGGACGATGATCTCGTTGCTCGGCGCCGAGCGGTTGCCGGACGAGTCCACCGCCCTGGCCACAACCGCGGTCGAGCCGGATGCGTGCCGGCAGTACACGAGCCCCGAGCTCCCGAAAAGCACGTCGCCGCGATTCGCCACACCGTTCAAGTAGAACTCGTAGAGGATCTGCGACTGGGGATCCGCGTTGTCGGTGGAGAGGCCCCAGTTCATGTGGATCTCGTTCTCGATCACCGACCCGCTGAGGTTCGTCGGCGCCGTCGGCGGCACCGTGTCGGTGGTGGACGGCATCGTCATCGTGACGGTGTTGCCCTCGACGGCGTTCCCGAAGACGTCACTCGCGACGACCTGGAACTCGTAGGTCGCCCCGGGCGTCAGATCGAAGGCCCAGTAGTGCGTCTCGCTGAAGAAGGAAGCCTGCTCGATCCCGTTGGCGTAGATCGTGTAGAAGACCTGGCTCACGTTGTCGACCGACGCCGTCCAGGAGAAGCTGGCCCGCGCCGGACTGATCGGGCTCGCGGTCAGCTGCGGCGCCGGCGCCGGCGGTGTGACGTCTGCCGGGACCGTGTGGGTGACCGTGTTGCTGTCGCCCGAGCGGTTGCCCGCGGCGTCGACGGCGTAGACGGTGTAGCTGTACGTCTGCTCCGGCCACAGGCGCGTGAAGGTGGTCGTCGTCCGCGTTTGCGGAACGGCGACCGTATTTGTGTTGAAGGGGCTTCTCTCGGTGACGCGGTACGAGAAGTTGCCCGAGTCGTCGGTCGACGCGTTCCAGGCCAGCGTGATGGTCGTGTCGGTGGTCGCGGTGATGCGGAGGTTCGTGGGCGTCGTCGGCGGCCTCCGGTCACGGCGATTCACCCCCGCCGCCGCGGTGCTCGCACCAATGGCAACGATGAGCAGGATCGCCCCGACAGCGAGTCCTGAGTGGCGGAAAAACATGGCTCCTCCATTCCAAGGGGTCGAGGTAGCGCGTCCTGCGACAAATACGGTCGATCGCCCTGACCGGATTGGCCGCCGGCTTTCCCCCACCCCTTGTACGAGATGCCAGAAGGTTGTAAACCTCCGGGAGAACTCCTACCTACATCGAGAGGGGTCTGCGGCCCATGTACTCCATCCGTCTCGCCGTCGGTGCGTTCGGCGTTTTCGTCTTTGCACTTCTGATCGCGGTCTCGAGCGCGCCCGCATCTTCCGGCGCGACGACGCGGCGAGAAAGCGGCGCGCCCGCGCAGCGGACCGTGGCTTCGATTAGCCGCGCGCCCGTCCAGCGAGCCGTGGCCTCATTCGGTTCTCAGGCGGCCCTGTTTCCCGACGCCGGCCTGGCGACCGCCGACCTTGCGGTTTACAAATCGGCTTCCGCGGACCCGGTTTCCACCGGCAGCGCATTCAGCTACCAGGTGACGATCGTCAACGACGGCCCCGACGACGCGGCCGGTGTCGTGATGACCGACACGCTCCCGCCCGGCGTCACGGCCGGGATGGTCACTTCGAGCCAGGGCAGCTGCGCGCCTCCCACAGGAACAGTGACTTGCAACCTCGGGACGATCCTCGCATTCGATGTGGCAACCGTCGACATTGCCGTAACCGCCCCCGCGACGACGGGGCTGATCACGAACAGCGCGACCGTCACGACGACCGACACGGATCCAGATCTCTCGAACAACACGGCGACGGTGGAAACGACGGTCGTCGACCCTGGAGCCGACCTCGCGATCGTGATGTACGCCGAACCGGATCCGGCCGCCACGAACGCACCACTCACCTACACGCTGCTGGTCACCAACCACGGGCCGGACGACGCGACCGGAGTTTCGGTGACCGACACGCTTCCAGCGGGAGTGACCTTCGACGAGGCCAGCGAGGGCTGTACACACATGTCCGGGACCGTCACCTGTGTGGTCGGCTCGGTCGCGAGAAACGACACCGTGGACCTGGCGATCACGGTGATCACTCCGTCCCTGCCCGGGACGCTCACGAACACTGCGAGCGTCGACGGCAATGAGCCCGATCCCGACACCGAGAACAACACGGCCGAGGTTCAGACACTGCTTCGAACTCCCGGCGACCTCGGCGTGACAGTCGCCGACTCGCCGGACCCGGTTGCGACGGGTGGAACGCTGACCTACACGACGACCGTGACGAACAACGGCCCGGGCATTGCGCCCGGTGTCGCGATGTCGCAGGTCCTCCACCGGCGAACGACGTTCATCTCGGCGACGCCGACGACCGGGACCTGTGGGGAAGAGAGCGGCACCGTCACCTGTGACATCGGGACGCTTGCGAACGGCGCAAGCGCCACGATCACGATTACCGTCACGAAGACCGATCCGGGTGCTATCTCGAGCGTGGCCACCGTCTCCGGGGATGTTGGCGACACCAACCCTGACAACGACTCCGACACCGAGTACACGAACAAGCCGACCGCGCTCGACCTCGCGCAGGCGATGGCGCAGCAGACAGCGATCGTCACCGGCGCAAGCTTCGCCGCGGTGCCGCCAATCGGGACGCCGTATGACGCGCAGACGAGGAGCCTGGGCGGTTTCCCGACGGATGGTTCGAGCTACGCGATCCTGACGAGCGGCGACGCGACGCTCGCCGAGACCCCGAACACGTCTCCAAGCACCGGGGCGGACGTCGGCGGACCTAATGTTCGTGGCGACACCGACTACGACGTAACGGTGCTCAAGGTCGACCTCGACGTGCCGGTGGGGCCGAACTGCCTCTCGATCGACTTCCGCTTTCTCTCGGACGAGTTTCCCGAGTACGTCCAGACCGCCTACAACGACGCCTTCATCGCCGAGCTCGATACCTCCGACTGGACGACATCCGGCTCGACGATCACCGCCCCGCACAACTTCGCCTTTGACGAGGCCCACAACGAGATCTCGATCAACGCCGCCGGCGCGGCGAGCATGAGCGAGGGCGAAGCGGCCGGGACGACCTACGACGGTGCGACGCCGCTCCTCAGCGCATCGACGCCGATCACCTCCGGCGCCCACAGCCTGTACCTCTCGATCTTCGACCAGGGCGACCACATCTACGACTCGGCGATCTTCCTCGACAAGCTCCGGCTCGGAACGGCTGCCGGGGGAACGTGCCAGCAGGGCGCGACCGTCCTCACGGCTTCGAAGACGGCGGATAGCGGGTCGACCCCCGCCGGCGGCCAGAACGGCTACACGATCACGATCGCGAACCCGGGCGCGCAGCCGGCCACGCTCACGACGATCACCGACATGCTTCCGGAGGGCTTCAGCTACGTCCCAGGCTCGACGACGGGTGCGACGACCACCGATCCGGCCATCGCGGGGCAGGTGCTGACCTGGAGCGGGTCGTTTCCCGTTCCCGCCACGGGCTCGCAGTTCTTGCACTTCCTCGTCACCGTCTCCTCGACGACGGGGACATACACCAACACCGCAGGAGCCGCCGGGCCGGGCGTTTCCGTGACTCCGACAGGGCCCACAGCACCGATTGTGGTGACGCCCGGTCCTCCTCCTCCGCCGCCTCCGCCGCCTCCACCGCCTCCGCCACCACCACCGCCTCCGCCCCACCACCGCCTCCACCTCCACCACCGCCTCCGCCACCGCCACCACCTCCACCACCGCCTCCACCACCACCTCCACCACCACCTCCACCACCACCGCCACCACCGCCACCGCCACCTCCACCACCGCCTCCACCACCGCCTCCACCACCACCACCACCTCCACCACCACCACCACCACCACCACCACCACCACCACCACCACCACCACCACCACCACCACCACCACCACCGCCACCGCCTCCACCACCACCACCGCCTCCACCACCACCACCACCTCCACCTCCACCACCACCACCACCACCACCACCACCGCCGCCGCCGCCGCCTCCTGGGTGTGGTCCTGGGGTCGTGATCCCGATCGGCCCGGGCCCGGCGACGCCGTATCCGTCGAACTGCGTCATCTCCGGCCTCGGCGGCACGGTCACGGACGTCAATCTCGAGCTGAACGGCCTCAGCCATACGTGGCCGGACGACATCGACGTCCTGCTGGTCGGGCCCGGCGGCCAGAACGCATTCCTCATGTCCGACGCCGGTGGGCAAACGGACGCCGTCGATCTCGACCTAGTGCTCGACGACGCTGCTGCCGAGGAGCTTCCCGATGAGACGGCGCTGGCCGCGGGCTCCTACCGGCCGGCCAACTATGTGGGGCCGGGAACCGACAGCTTCCCCGCTCCGGCGCCGGCGCCGAGCGGAAACGTCAATCTCGCGGTCTTCAACGGGACGAATCCCAACGGCACCTGGAGCCTGTACATCGTCGACGACGAGATCAACGACGGCGGCAGCCTCGGAAGCTGGAACCTGGTCATAACGACCGGTCCACCGCCGCCACCACCACCGCCGCCTCCTCCACCGCCTCCTCCACCGCCGCCTCCTCCACCGCCACCACCACCACCACCACCACCGCCACCTCCGCCACCTCCGCCGCCGCCACCACCGCCGCCACCGCCGCCACCTCCGCCGCCACCGCCACCGCCGCCACCCCCTCCGCCTCCGCCGCCTCCAGCCCCACCGCCGTCCCGCTGTCGCGTCCCGAACGTGCTCGGCCTCAGGCTGAACACCGCCAAGGCACGGATCCGGGCACGCCGCTGCCGCGTCGGCACGGTGCGCAGGGTTCGCTCCCGGCGCGTCGGCCGCGTCGTCGGCCAGAGCCCACGTGGCGGGGCGGTCCGCGCGATCAATTACAGGGTCAATCTGCGGGTAGGGCGCAGATAGGCACGGGGAAATAGGATCTCGGCCTCAGCCAGCGAGAGGAGGCCTTCAGTGCTCAGCGAGTTTCGAGATTTCCTCTTCCGAGGAAGCATCGTCGAGCTAGCGGTCGCCTTCGTGATGGGACTAGCGTTCGCCGCGGTGGTCAACTCGCTCGTGGGCAACCTGCTCATGCCGGTGATCGCAATGCTCATCGGGAAGCCGGATTTCAGCGACCTGACCTTCACGATCAACGACGCCGTTTTCCGCTACGGCGCGTTCATCACCGACGTGATCCAGTTCGTTGCGATCGCGGCAGCGGTTTTCTTCTTCGTCGTCAAGCCGGTGGCCGCGATGACGCGACGTCTCCGGCCGGAGCCGATCGAAGAAGGCATGCCCGACGAGGAAAGGCGACACCAGGAGCTACTGGCGGCGCTCAGCCAGATCAACTCGCGCTAGCGGTGGTTTCCTAGACCGCCTGCTCTACCTGCGGCCGACCCGCAGGCTGACCCTCAAGCCGACCCGCCGGACGGAGCCGCCCCGTGGGCTCTGGCCGACGACCCGGCCGACGCGCCGGGAGCGAACCCTGCGGATCGTGCCGACTCGGCAGCGCCGTGCCCGGATCCGCGCCCTCGCCGTTGCCAGGCGCAGGCCGATCACGTTCGGCACGCGACAGCGAGCCGGCGGTGGGGCCGGCGGTGGTGGAGGTGGAGGCGGTGGAGGCGGATGGAGGCGGTGGTGGCGGAGGGGCGGAGGTGGCGGAGGCGGTGGCGCAGGAGGAGGAGGTGGTGGCGGCGGCGGTGGCGGTGGTGGTGGCGGCGGAGAGAGGCACTCGGTGATGTTGATCGAGTCGATGCGCCAGCCGGGAGCCCCGATGCCGGTGTCGGTGCCCAGCCGCCAGCGCAGCACGACGTTCTGTCCGGCGGCGGACGGGGGCAGGATCGCGACCGTCGTGATGAAGCCGTTGTTCGAGTTGCCGGTCCAGGCCAGGCGACCCGCGAGCGGGTTGTCTCTGATTTGCGAGAGCGTCCCGCTGTAGCGGCCGACGGTGAAGCGACCGCCTGCGGGAAGGATGTCCTGGAAGGCGCCACCGTTGATGCTGATCTCCAGCACTCCGCCGTCGAACGTGGTCTCCGTGTAGTAGTTGCTCCGGAAGGTGAGCTGCGCCGAGCTCGTCTGGATGGGGATGCTCGGAGACTCGAGCCTTTTGTCGCTCACGACCTGCGGGCTGTCGATGAAGGCCGCGTTCGGAGCCGAGTCGAACGGCGGCGGGGGGAAGCCCGAGCTCGAGGTCGTCCACAGCGGCGCAGGCCCCTGGGCGTTCGTCGCAATCCAGCCTGCCGGCAGCTGGGGCGGCGTGACTCCGTCGAAGGCCTGGCTGAACGTGGTCGCGGGGTTCGCACAAGCAGCGGCACCAGCATCCAGGACCTCGGCCCTGGCAGTCGACGCCGCGACACTTCCGCCGCCGGCCGCCAGCAGCGTCGTTCCGATCGCCGTCCCCCCCGCGACCGCGCGGGCGAGGCTCAGGCTCGGGCCGGTCGCCCAGCTATCGGTAGCCGGGTCGTACGCCACGGTCGTGCCGATGGGCGTAAAGGAGGAGCTCTCGCCTCCGAAGCTCCACAGCTTGCCGCTGGCCACGGCGCTGCCGGGCACGTTCGTCGGGCTCGGCATGCCGGCCTTCGCCGTCCACGTGTTCGCCGCGATGTCGTAGTCCCAGGTCAAGCCAACCACGGCGCCGGATGCATCGCGCCCACCCGCGACGTAGAGATGGCCGCCGATGACACCGGAGGCGGCACCGCCCACTGCCTGCGTAATCGTTGCCCGCTCGGTGAACGTATTCGCGCCGGGGTTGTACTCCCACGTCGTCGCCTGCGCGCTCGTCGGGTCGGACGTGCTGTAGCCGCCGACCAGGTAGATCCTGCCGTTCGCGCTGTTGTAGCCGGACGCCATGGCCCAGCGCGGCCCCGGCATGTTCGCCGCGGAGCTCCACGTGCTTGTGCCGAGGTCAAACACCCTGGTGGCGTTGGTGACCGCGCCTGTGCTCGGATCCTCGCCTCCGAAGACGTAGATCTTGTTGGTGGTCGGATAGAAGACGGCCGACGCCATGGCCACGGCGGCGGGCATCGGCGGCAGCAAGGTTTCCCACCGCTCGTTGACCGGGTTGTACCGGTAGAAGGTGCTCAGGGTCGTGCTCGTGCCGGCCGAGTAGCCGCCGGCCGCGTACCCGTAGGTGCCGTTGGAGACTGCCGCTGCCCCATACAGGTCCTGCGGCATGGGTGAGACCACGCTCCAGCTCGAGGCGGGATTGCTTGGCCCTGCGGATCGACGGTCGGCCGCGCCGGCCAGCGCGCTCAGCCCCAGCGCGAAGCCACACACCAACGCCGCCGCCCAAAGCATCCTCGCCCTCATCCCAATGCAGCCAAGCAGAGACGAGGGGCTCTTGTAGGGTTGAACGGCGTGAGCTTTGACGACTGGATGCTCGCTCTGCACGTGCTCAGCGCCTTCGCCATGGTCGCCGGGATGACGCTCTTCTGGGTGCTGGTCGTGGCCGGCTGGCAGACGGACACTCCGGCGGACATCCTCCGCATGGGCCCGTTGTCGAAAGTGGCCGGAGCGGCGATTGGGATCGGCATGGGCGGCACGATCGTCCTCGGCATCTTTCTCGCGTTCTCGGTCGGCGGTTACGACATCTGGGACGGCTGGATCGTCGCCGCGATCGTGCTCTGGATCGTCGCCGCGGCGCTCGGACAGCGCGCGAGCGCCGCCTTCGCGCCGCCCGTCAAGAAGGCGCAAGAGCTGCAGGCGGCCGGTCAGACCGGGCCGAGTCCGGAGCTCCTCGCCCTCAACCGAACGACACGGGGGCTCGTCCTGCAGGTGCTGGTGTCGATCGTGATCCTGCTGATCGTCATCGACATGATCTGGAAGCCGGGCGCATGAGCGTTCTCGCCCTCATCCGTCCCGACAGCTGGAACTTCCCGCTCTTTCTCCACGTCCTGGGGGCGATGATCCTCGTCGGCGGCCTCCTCGCGGGCGCGGCCACGCTCGGCTATGCCAGAGGCGAAGCAAGGTTCCTCAAGCTCGGCTACTGGACTCTGCTGGCCGTCTCGCTCCCGGGCTGGGTGCTGATGCGGATCGGCGCCGGCTGGATCTCCTCCAAGGAGGGCTGGGACGACCTGCCGGACGAGCTCGTGCCCACTTGGCTGACCATCGGATTCTTCGTCGCCGACCTCGGCGGGCTGATCCTGTTCGTGTCCCTGATCGTGGGCGGCATCGGCGTGTACCGCCTGCGGCAGGGGAAGGGCTCAGGCCCGCTCAAGGCGACGATGGTGCTGTCGCTCGTTCTCCTGGCGGCGTACCTGGTCGCCGCCTGGGCGATGGCCGGCAAGCCTGACTAGAGGCGTTGCCGGCCAATGATCCTGCTTACGACCCGCTAGGCAGAGGCGCCTCCGAGGTTGCCGCCCGCTTTGGCCGGAAGACCTCGCCGACCGCGGTGCCGGCGTTCCAGCTCGGCCCGCAGACCCGTGCCGTAACCGCGCTCCTCCTCGAGCTCGACCCCCGACTGGCTCGCAACTGCGCGGTCGAGAGCCGGCCGACAGAGCAGCTCGAGCTCGACGAGGATCTCCCCCAATCGTTCACCGTTCTGAGCTTGAGCCCGGAGTGCGCGCTCAAGGTCGTCCTCCCTCACCGCGTTCTGCTCCAAGAGCAGCGTTCCGAGCAAGGGTCGTTCGCCGCAGACGTGATGCATGTTCCCCTCTCCCCGTTGTAACCCCTAACCCCAGACGCCCGTTTTACTTGACGGGCGATCCCGTAAGGATGCCGGTTTCGGAGTTGGAAGGGAATCCCTTGATCTAGTGATCGGCGATCGGCGGCTTCAGGCCCAATGTCGCCCCAGCTGGTGAAGGTCTGGTGAGGGTCCGGTGGACCGCATTGCGGCAGCCGGCAGCCATCGGCATCGTTTCGACAGCATGAGCGACGCAGCCGCAGCGCTCGACCCAGTGACGGAGCACCCCGAGGTGCTCTTCGTGTGCGTTCACAACGCGGGGCGCTCGCAGATGGCAGCGGCCCTCCTCGCCCTGCGCTCGAGCGGTCGCATCCACGCGCGCTCGGCAGGATCGGCGCCGGCCGAGGCGATCAACCCCCTCGTTGCGCACGCCATGACCGAGCTCGGAGTCAATCTGTCGGACGCGTTTCCGAAGCCGCTGACGGACGAGGTCGTGAGAGCTGCCGACGTCGTCATCACGATGGGCTGCGGAGACGCGTGTCCCATCTATCCGGGCAAGCGCTACGAGGACTGGGAGTTCGCCGATCCCGGCGAGGCGCGATTCGTGGACGAGGTCCGCACCATTCGCGACGAGATGGACGAGCGGATCACGAAGCTCGTGGCCGAACTGCTCGCCCTCTAGCCACGGCAACTTCGAGCGGACGCACGGCCACCACGACGACGACTGAGTCTCAGGTCCACTGAGGTAGAGATGGAGGCCCCGCTCCGGCGGGGCCTCCGCCTTACGGATGCCTTGAGGGAGTGTCCGGCTACCCGCCTTCGTGACCGATAACTGGAGCGAATGCGCAAGCAGTCCCGCCGCCGGCGGCTTGTCGCAGCGCTGCTCGCGCTCGCCCTGCAGGCCGTCATCATCGCCGCCGTGGTCGCCGGCCCGGCGGGTGGACGCCCGGGCAACGCTGCTGAACCCCCGGCCCGAGGCGCAGTGGCCGGCGAGCTCATCGTCGCCTTCAAGCCCAGTGTCGCGCCGGCGCGTCAGCGTCAGGTTCTCTCGCGCGTGTCCGCTCATGAGGAGCGCCGGTTCGGACGAATCCGCAGCGTTCTGGCCTCGGTCAGCTCACTAGACGTAGCGGCCGCGATCCAGGCCCTCGAGCGCAATCCAGAGGTCCTCTATGCCGAGCCGAACTTCCGGCTCTCGGCGCACGATCACGCGGGCACGCCCAACGATCCGTCGCTGCACTCTCTCTGGGGTCTCAACAACTTCGGCCAGGTCGTCGCCGGTGTCGCCGGCGCCCCGGACGCGGACATCGACGCGAAGGAGGCCTGGGCCGTCGAGACCGGCAGTGACGACATCGTCGTCGGCGTCATCGACACCGGGGTCGACTTCGGACACCCGGATCTCGCGCCGACCATGTGGGTCAACGCCGGCGAGGACTGCGCGGGGTGTCGCTCGAACGGGATCGATGACGACGGCAACGGCTACCTCGACGACTGGCGCGGCTGGGACTTCGTCAACGACGACAACAACCCGTTCGACGACAACGGCCACGGCACACACACCGCAGGGACGATCGGCGCCGCAGGCAACAACGGTCTCGGCATCTCCGGCGTCAACTGGAACGTCAGCGTCATGGCGCTCAAGTTCCTCTCGGCGTCCGGCACCGGATCGACGGCCGACGCGGTCAGCGCGATCCTCTATGCGAGCGCCGAAGGAGCCGACGTCACCAACAACTCCTGGGGCGGCGAGGACTACTCGCAAGCTCTACACGACGCGGTCGCGGCCGCCGACGCGAGCGGGTCACTCTTCGTCGCGGCCGCCGGAAACAGCTTCACGGACACAGACACGGAGCCGAACTACCCCTCGTCGCTCGACCTGCCGAACGTCGTCTCCGTCGGGGCCACCGACGCATTCGACCGCAGGGCCTGGTTCTCGAATTACGGACGCCGGACCGTCGACCTCAGCGCGCCCGGGACGAGCATCTACTCGACCTGGCCGGGCGGGTCCTACCGCCACCAGGACGGGACGTCGATGGCGGCGCCTCACGTCGCCGGCGCGGCGGCGCTCGCGAAGGCGGCCTTTCCCGCGGCGACGGCCGTTGGCCTGAAGGCGCTCCTGCTTCGAACCGTCGACCCCAAGACTGCGCTGGACGCGGCGAGCTCGACGGGGGGACGGCTGAACGCAAACTCGGCTGTTCGCTGCTCGACGGCGCCTCAGGTGTGGATCGAATCGCCCCAGTCGCCGTTCGAGATCCCCGTCGGCGAGCCGGTGACAGTCGGATTCCTTGCAGCACGCTGCGGCGACCCCGCGGGCGTCTCGCTGACCGCCGCGGCAAACGGCGAGCCGCTCGCTTTGATCGATCGAGGTGACGGCCTCCACACCGGCTCCTTCACGCCCTCGGCCGGAGGCCCTGTGACGATCACCGCGTCGGCTGCTGCGAATGGGCTCACCGACACCCGCTCCGTGTCCGGAGCGGCTATCCGCAACTACCCGATCGCACCAGACGGCTCGCCGCTGACCGTGACCACCACGGCCGCCGGCGAGAACGCGAGGCTCGTCTTCGAGGGCTCCGTCGGACAGCGGATCAGCTTGCAGGTCGGGAGCGTCACGTTCGGCGCTTCCACCTGCTGCTCGATGACGCTCTCGATCGCCAGGCCGGACGGGACGACTCTCGTTCCGCCGACGCCGATGGGAACGAACGGAGGCTTCGTCGACACGAGGACGCTGCCCGCGAGCGGCACGTACACGATCCTGGTCGATCCGCAGAGCTCCGGTACGGGCAGCGCGACCCTCACGCTGTACGAGGTCCCGGCTGACGTCGTCGGGCCGATCGTCGCCGGGGGCACCTCTGTGACCGTCGGCATCGGCCCGATCCCAGGCCAGAACGCACGGCTCACATTCGATGGCATGCCAGGGCAGCGCGTCAGCCTCGGTGCAGCTGCAGTCACGATCGGCACCTCGACGTGCTGCTCCCTGAACCTCTCGATCCTGAAGCCCGACGGCTCCAACCTCTCCACACCGACCCTGCTGGGCACGAACGGCGGCTTCGTCGACGCGAGGACGCTGCCCGTGGCCGGCACGTACACGATCCTGGTCGATCCGCAGGGCACGGCACTCGGCAGTGCGACGCTGTGGCTCAACGACGTGCCGCCCGACATCGGCGGAGAGCTCCTTCCAGGCGGGCCCGCGACAAGCGTGACGATCGGGCCTACGCCGGGGCAAAACGCGCGCCTCACGTTCGACGGAGTAGCCGGGCAGCGCGTCAGTCTCAAGGCAAGCGCCATCACGATGGGCAACTCGACGTGCTGCTCCCTGAACCTCTCGATCCTGAAGCCCGACGGCGCCTACCTCGCCGGTCCGACGCTGATGGGCACGAACGGCGGCTTCGTCGACACGAAAGTACTCCCCGTTGGCGGCCGGTACACGGTCCTGGTCGACCCGCAAGGAACGGCTCTGGGCGGCGCGACGCTGACGCTCTACGACGTGCCGGCGGATGCCTTCGAGACGATCTCGCCGGGCGGCGCCTCGGTCGGCGTCAGCACAGGGCCCGTGCCCGGCCAAAACGCACGACTCGCGTTCGAGGGCATCCCCGGACAACGCGTCAGCCTCAGGGCGAGCGGGGTCACGATCGGCACCTCGGCCTGCTGTTCGGCGAGGCTCTCGATCACGAAACCTGACGGCTCGGCGCTCATGACGCCGCTGCTCTTCGGCACGGGCGGCGGTTTCATCGACACCCAGTTGCTACCGGCCGGCGGCACCTACACGATCTTCCTCGACCCACAGGGAACCGACCTCGGCAACGCGACGCTGACCCTCTACGACGTTCCGCCCGACCTCAGCGGAACGATCGCAATCGGCGGCCCACCGGTCACGCTCGCCCTCGCCCCGGTTCCCGGTCAGAACGCGAGGCTCACGTTCAGCGGCGCCGCGGGGCAAAGGATCAGCCTGAGGCTCAGCGGGGTCAGCATCGGCACCTCCTCCTGCTGCTCGACGAGAGTTTCGATCTCGCGGCCGGACGGGTCGAACCTGGTCGCACCCACCCTCATCGGGACGATGGCCGTGACGATCACCGCTCAGCTGACGGTCACGGGTACCTACTCGATTCTCGTCGATCCGCAGGGCGCCAACATCGGCGGCATCACCCTAGCTCTGATTTAGCGCGCCGACGATGTAGCGTGGCCGGGATGAGCGACATGCTCGCCCCGGGAGCCCAGGTCGCCGGCTATCGAATTGCGGGTCTGCTCGGCCAGGGCGGTATGGGTTTCGTCTACGAGGCCGAGCACGCAGTGCTCGGGCGCAAGGCGGCGCTGAAGACGTTGCTGCCCGACCTCGTCGACGACGCGGATTTCCGCACGCGCTTCATCTCCGAGTCGCAGACGGTCGCCGCGCTCGACCACCCGAGCATCATCCCCATCTACGACGCGGGCGAGGCCGACGGCGTCGTCTATATCGCGATGCGCCATGTCGGTGGAGGCGACCTTCACCAGCTGCTCGAATCGGGCCCGCTCGACGCCGAGCGTGCGATCACGATTCTCGAGCAGGTGGCCGCCGGGCTCGACGCGGCCCACGCCAGCGACCTCGTCCACCGCGACGTGAAACCGGGGAACGTCCTCATCGAATCGAGCGGCCGCGTCTACCTCACGGACTTCGGGATCGCGAAGCGGGCGAGGAGCAAGGGCGTGACCCAGACCGGTTTCTTCGTCGGCACGCTCGACTATGCGGCGCCCGAGCAGATTCGCGGCGAGTCGGTCGGCTCGCCGGCGGACGTCTACGCGTTCGGCTGTCTGCTGTTCGAGTGCCTGACCGGGCACAAGCCGTTCGCCCGGGACTCGGAGGTGGCGGTCATGCACGCGCACCTGCAGGATCCGCCGCCCGTCGCGAGCGAGACGCGGACGGGGCTCCCCGCAGCGCTCGACGCGGTGTTCGCGCAGGCGCTGGCCAAGGAGGAGGACGCGCGTTTCGACACCTGCCGCGAGCTGATCGAGGCCGCGCGTGCCTGCCTCGGGTCGGCCACCTCGGTGGCGGGCCCGGCGCCGTCGTCGGCGACGGTCGCCACACCGGTCCCCTCAGCCGTATCGAACCTGCCCACTCCGCCTACGCCCCTGATCGGCCGCGAGACGGAGCTGGCGGCGCTCCTCGAGCTTGCGGCCCGCCCGGATGTGCGCCTCGTGACGCTGACCGGCCTCGGCGGCACCGGCAAGACGCGGCTCGTTCTCGAGGCGGCCGCGCAGCTCGCCCCCCAGCTCGGCCAGGCGTTCTTCGTCGACCTCGCGCCGATTTCCGAGCCGGGCATCGTCGGCTCGACGGTCGCGCAGGTGCTAGGGGTCGAGGAGTCGGCGGCGGAGCCGGTCGCAGAGGCGATCGCGCGCCGGCTGGAGGACTCGCCCACGCTGCTCGTCCTGGACAACTTCGAGCAAGTACTACCCGCTGCCGAGCTGGTGCACGAGCTACTCGCAGCCGTCCCCGGCCTCACCGTGCTGGTGACGAGCCAGGCCTCGCTGCACCTTCGCGACGAGCACGAGTTCCCGGTGCCGCCGCTCGATCTCCCGGGCGGGGACGCGCCCCTCGCGGACGCACCCGCGGTGCGGCTCTTCCTCGAGCGGGCGCAGGCGGTCAAGCCGAGCTTCGCACTCGACGACGAGAACGCGGAGGCGGTCGCCGCGATCTGCCACCGGCTCGACGGGTTGCCGCTTGCTCTCGAGCTCGCCGCCGCGCGAGTGAAGCTGCTCAGCCCGCAGGCGATCCTGAGCCGACTCGAGAAGCGCCTCGATCTGCTCACGGGCGGCGCCGAGGACTTGCCGGAGCGGCAGCGCACGCTGCGTAACGCGATCGACTGGAGCTACAACCTGCTCGAGCCGGCCGAGCAGACGCTGTTGGCGCGACTCGGCGTCTTCGCCGGCGGCTGCTCACTCGAGCTCGCCGACGCGGTGGCCGGCGAAGGCATGGCCCTCGGCGCATCGTTCGAAGCCCTCGCGTCGCTCGTCGACAAGAGCCTCGTCCGCCAGCGGGACGGCGCCGAGGGCGAGCCCCGCTTCGTTCTGCTGGAGACGATCCGCGAGTTCGCGCTCGAGCGGCTCGAGCAAAGTGGCGAGCTCGACGACCTTCGACGCCGCCACGCCGCGCGCTTCCTCGAGCTCGTCGAGGCCGCGGAGCCGGAGCTGACGCGCGCGAACCAGGCCCTCTGGCTCGACCGGCTCGACGAGGAGAACGACAACATCCGCGCCGCGCTCACGTGGGCGGTCGGCGCCGGCGAGGTCGAGCTGGCCCTGCGGCTGGCCGGCGCCCTCGTCCGCTTCTGGAGCACGCGAGGGCTGATGCGCGAGGGTCGCGCCCGGCTGGCCGAGGCTCTGGCCGCTCCCGGGTCGGTCGAGCCGGCCACGCTCGCGAAGGCTCATTTCGCCGCCGGGTACGCGGCCGTCGGCGAAGGCGACTTCCTGGTGGCGAGATCGGACTTCGAGCGCAGTCTCGACCTCGCGCGTGAGGCCGCCGACGAGCGGGCGGAGGGAGCGGCCCTCGCGCAGCTCGCGTGGCTTGCGAGCGTCGGCGGCGAGCCCGAGCGGGCGCGGGAGCTGGCCGAGCAGAGCGCCGAGCTCGCCGAACGGGTGGGCGACAAGCTGACCGCGTCGGGCGCAGCAACGACCCTCGCAGATCTCGCCGCCGCGGCCGGAGACCGCGACGAGGCGATCGCACTGTACGAGCGGGGCCTGGCGCTCCGGCGCGCGCTCGGAGACAAGCGGCTCGTGGCGAACTCGCTGGTCGGGCACGGTCGCGCGCGGGTCCTGAACGGCGACTACGAGCGCGCGAGGACGCTGCTCGACGAGGCGCTCGTCCTGGCCCGCCAGGTCAAGGACACGTGGATCATCTCGGTGGCGCTGGGCAACCTCGGCCGCGTCGAGCTGTGCGCCGACGGGGATCCGCGGGGAGCACGCGCCTTATTGGTCGAAGCCCTCCAGCTCGCGCGGGACCGCAATGACCGCCGCGGCGCAGCCCAGTGGGCGCAGTCCCTCGCGGCAGCCTGTGCGCTGGAGCAGAGGCCGGCAGACGCGTCCCAGCTCGCCGCGTGTGCCGGAGCCCTGCTGGAGACGACGGGCGCCGAGATCTCCCCGGCCGAGAGCCTGATCCAGGAGCGCTTCCTGACGTCGGTCCTGTCCGACGCCGGGTTCGCCACCGCGTTGGAGACGGCCCGTGCGCTGTCGCCGGATGAACTGCTCGCGACGGCGGTCGCCGCCGCCGGCGACCGGGCTGCGCCGACGATCGCCAGCCCCACCCCTCAGGAGTAGCCAGGAGCTAGGCGCCGAGCTGGCGGTCGAGGTTGACCGCGGCGCTGATGAGCGCGAGGTGCGTGAAGGCCTGCGGAAAGTTGCCGAGCTGCTCCCCGGTGGCTCCGATCTCCTCCGAGTAGAGACCGACGTGGTTCGCGTACGTGAGCATCTTCTCGAAGGCGAGCCTCGCCTCTTCGAGGCGCCCGGCACGGGCCTGGGCCTCCACGTACCAGAAGGAGCAGATCGAGAACGTGCCCTCGTCGCCCTTCAGCCCGTCCGGGGAGGCCTCGACGTTGTAGCGGTAGACGAGGCTGTCCGAGACGAGCTCGTCGGACATCACGTCCAGCGTCGAGAGCCAGAGCGGGTCGGTCGGTGCCATGAACTTCGTGAGCGGCATCAACAGCAGCGAGGCATCGAGCACGTCTGTGTCGTAGTGCTGGACGAACGCGCCGCGCTCGGCGTTCCAGCCGCGCTCCAGCACCTGGCGGTAGATGTCGTCGCGCACGCCGAGCCACCGGACCAGGTCGGACGGCAGCCCGCGCTGGCGGGCCATCCGGATCGCACGCTCGACCCCGACCCAGCACATCAGCCGCGAGTACGTGAAGTGCTGGCGACCGCCGCGCGTCTCCCAGATCCCCTCGTCGGCCTGGTCCCAGTTCTCGCAGACCCACTCCACGATGCGGGCGAGGTCGGTCCAGGCTTCGTGGGAGATCGGCGAGGCGTGCTTGTTGAAGAGGTAGACGGAGTCGATCAGCTCGCCGTAGATGTCGAGCTGGAGCTGGTTCGCCGCGCCGTTCCCGACCCGCACGGGCGCGGAGCCCCGGTAGCCCTCGAAATGGTGGAGCACCTCCTCGGGAAGCTCGGAGCTGCCGTCGACCGCGTACATGATCTGCAGCGGTCCCGACTCGTGACCGACCCGCTCGCGCAGGCGGTCCGTCAGCCAGTCCATGAAGCCCGCCGCCTCGTCCGTGAAGCCGAGCCGGAGCAGCGCGTACAGGGAGAAGGCCGTGTCCCGGATCCACGTGTAGCGGTAGTCCCAGTTGCGGCCGCCGCCGATCTGCTCCGGCAGGCTCGTCGTCGGCGCTGCGACCATCGCGCCCGAGTGCTGGTAGGTGAGCAGCTTGAGAACCAGTGCCGAGCGGTGCACTGTCTCCCGCCAACGCCCTCGATAGCGCGACTGCGCCAGCCAGCGGCGCCAGAACTCGACAGTGTCCTCGAGCTCGCCCCGCATGTCGTCGGGAGCAGCCGCGGAGGGCGTATCGCTGTCGGTCTCCAGTACGAACGACTCGCTGTCCCCCGGCGCGAGGGTGAACTCGCCCACGACTCCGTTCTCCCCGGATCGCAGCTCGACGTTCGTGGAGAGCGCGAGCGTGAGTGCCGGTGAGCGAAAGACGGCACCGTGCTCGTGCAGCACGGTCTCGGTCTCGACGCGCCCGTAGTCGAAGCGCGGGTCGACCTCGATGCGGAAGGTCATCTCGCCGCGCACGCACAGCACTCGGCGGATGAGGCGTTGGCGCTCTCCAATCGGCATGAAGTCCTCGAGCTCCGCCACGCCGGCCGGCGTGAGGAAGCGCGTGATCAGGACGTTGGTGTCCGGGAAGTACAGCTGCTTGACCGTTCCGATCCCGAGCGTCGGCGCGATGCGGTACCGACCGCCGCGGTTCTTGTCGAGGATCGCTCCGAAGACGCTCGGCGAGTCGAAGCGCGGGCAGCAGTACCAGTCGATCGTCCCGTCGGTGCCGACCAAAGCGACCGTGCGCAGGTCGCCGACGACTCCGTGCTCGGCGATCGGCAGGTACGCGGCCTCCGCCGAGAACGAGAGGTCGACGGCGCTGAAGGAGCGTCTGTCTACGTCCGCCAAAGCCTCGCGGCGCTAGTTCTCTGAGGGCGGGGGAGTCTGGTGCAGGGCAGTGAGCGGCCGGGCGATCTGCAGGTCCGGCACCGTGTGCGTCGAGGTGAACTCGCGAACGAGCTTCCCTTCGGCGGGCCGGTCGTCGATCGCCGCAAGCATCGGCAACGGCTGATACTCGGGCGCAACCGACCACCCCACCTTGCGGAACTCACCGCCGTTCTCGATCCAGGAGAGCGAGAAGAGCGGCAGGACGACGATCTTCGTGACGATCGCCATCACCCAGCTCACCCAGTACAGCGCGATCGGCCGCCAGTCGTCCCAGCCGATGAACTTGTCCGGGTCGCCGTAGGGCGCGTGGCCGGGCTGGAGCGTCTTGACGAGCACGAACAGGATCACGAACTCCCCGACCGCGAGCACGAAGGTCAGCCACGGCGGCTGCCACTTGATCAGGTACGGATAGACGATCGTGTCGAGGGCGACCCCCATGAGGAGGTAGATCCCGATCGTCACGATCCAGCCTTCGTTCTCGGTGACGATCGACAGGATCGTGGCCAGGATCGCGGGGCCGATCAGGATCGCGACGCGGGTCTGCACGCGGCCGAGGGCGGTGGGGCACATTAGGCGAGCTGCTCTTCCCTGCGCACGCGGCGCACCGTCTTGGACGTCTCGCCCGCGAGCCTCAGTTGCATCGCGAGCCGCGACAGGAACCGGCGGCGCTTCGGCTTCTCGGCCTCGAAGCAGTCCGCGACGAAGCGGCGTCCGATGTACTTGAGCCCGGCGATCGTGTCGCCGTGGGTGATCACCGCGTTCGCGTGGATGCCCATCGCCGCGCAACGCGAATTGGGCTGGTCGAGGCCCGGCAGGCCGCAGTTCGACTGCAGCTTCATGCGGCCGTCCTCGATCGGCACCTTGTAGAACTCGATCAGCCGGCGGAGCAGAGGCACCGACAGCGCCGACTTGTTGAACCCGGTACCGGTGATGACGCCGGTGACATCGAGCCAGCCGGGATCCTCTCCGTGCTTGCTCATGATGTGCACCCTGAGGCCGAGCGGACCGGGCTGGATCTCGTCGATCTCGCCGATGATCTGCTCGAACCGGCCTTCGTTGCGGCCGGTCGCGATCTTCTCGTCCCAGCCGCGGCGATGGGGCGCGGTGCCTTTGAGGATGCGGCCGAGGAACTCCATGCGCTGGTCGAAGCTGAGCGACTGGAAGGCATCGATGCCGAGGGCCTCGAAGAAGCAGCGCGGGGTGTTCAGGTCCTGCTCGTCCGGTGTCGGGTTGCGGACGAGCGAGATGCACTTGGCGCCCACGTCGATCGCGTTCGCCCACTCGTTGACCGAGGCGATTCCCGAGCCGATCACGATGTACCGGCCACTGGGGTCGTAGGTCTTCGACGCGTACGCCTGCACGATCCGGTCGGCCAGAGCCGGATCCTGGCGTGCCTTGGCGAGCACCGGCGGATAGGACAGCGGCCCGTGGCCGCACGCGAGCATGACGTGCTTCGCGCGGCCGATGTACTTCGCGTCCTCGTCGAAGAGCACGAAGTGCGGCGCGTCGCCGTTCGTCGTATCCGCGCGCTGGAGCCAGCCGACCTTGGTCACGTAGCGGTTGTCGTTCCAGCCGAGCCGTCGCGCCACGACGTTTGCCTCGGCGAGGATGTCCGGGACGCCCGGGTTATAGCGGCGGCGCGTCGAGCGGATCAGCGGTTTCAGGCTCTTGCGCGACCAGGCCTCGAGCTCCGCGAACGTGGGCCAGTCGGCCGGGAGGAAGTGCGACTCGGATTCGGAGCGCAGCACGGTTTGACCGAGGTTGTAGGCGAACTGCTGGTACGTCTCGACGGGTGTTTTCGCGGGCCCGTAGATCGTGATCTCCTCGGGTCGGAACCCGAGGTAGACCGCGGTCGCATAGACGATCAGCGAGCCGAACCCGTCGCCGACGACGGCGATCGTCGAGTCACGCGGAGCCGAGAGGGGCATGCAGGTCGCAAGCGTACTTCCGCCGCCTTATGCTTGCCACGTGGTCGGCACAGGCGGCACGCTCGTCGTTACGCAAGGGGCGCTCACCGGCCAGCGGCTCGAGCTGGAGTCCGAGCTCGTGATCGGCCGCGAAGGTGTCGCCGTCACGATCGACGATCCCGAGCTGTCGCGCCGGCATGCGGCCGTGCGGCCGATCGAGGGCGGTTTCGAAGTGGAAGACCTCGGATCGCTGAACGGAACGTTCGTCAATGGCCGCCGGATCGACGGCCCGACCAAGCTCTCGGGCGGCGACACGATCAAGCTCGGACAGAACGTGCTCGAGCTCGAGGCGGCCCGCGCGCCCGCCACAGTCGCTTCGCCTTCGCCCGCATTCACGCCGGGACCCGCGCCGGCGACAGCCGCCGCGGCTGCTGCCCCGCCCGCCGCGCCCGGGGTCAACGCCGCACCGGCCGAGCCGTTCGGCACCTACGCCGTGCCGCGCACCAAGCGCCGCCGCGGGATCGCAAGCCGCCAGTGGGGGCCGATGCTCCTGTCGTGGGCCGTGGTCGCGGCAACCGCCGTCGCGCTGGCGATCTACTTCGCCGATCACTAACCGCACCGAACCGACTGTTACAAGGGCTATTAGCGCAGGGCGAGGTAGAGGATCACGGCCAGCGCCACGAGGACGAAGAGGCCGATCGGGGCGCCGCGGGCCTTGCCTTTGGTGTGCACGTCGAGCAGCCCGGTCAGCTGGCCCGAGGCAGCGTCGGACTGCAACGCGCCCGCGGGCACGTAGTCCGGTTCGGCCTCGGCTGTTGCCAGCGTGGGCACCTGGCGAACCGCTGTGACCGCAGGCTGCTCCGTAGGCAACGGCCGGAACGCGGTCAGGCTGGTCGGTATCGGCCGCACAGCCGTGTGACCGGCGCTGGCCTCGGAGGTCGGCCGAAGCTGGAGCACGGACACCCCGACGAGCAGCTGGCCTTCAGGTGCGAGAAAGGCAGGGCTGAAGATCTGGTCGCCCTCCACGAAGGTGCCGTTGCGCGAACCGAGATCCTCGACGCGCGCACCGTCGTCCAAGGGGGTGACGCGGACATGGCGAGCAGAAATGAGCTCGTCCTGGAGCAAGGGAGCGCCGATCGTCGGGTCACGACCGAGCTCCAGCGGGCCGCTCAGTGGTATGCGCCGGCCTGCCTCGGGGCCTTCGACGATCTCGAGCATGAATTCCGGCACGTCGCGCAGCATAAGACAGGACGCCACTGGGACGGGTGATCGCCCAGATCCGCGACACCGCCGATATCCCCCTCGAAAGCCGCCATGAAGGTCCTCCTCATCCTTGCCATCGGCGTCATCGCCGTTCTCTTTCTCACCTCGGCGTGCGAGTTCGAGGTGTACACGATTTCCGGCCCGGCCCAGCTGCCGAAGGAGGGCATCACCAACGTCGCCGGCAAGCTCGAAGAGGCGACCAAGGCAGGTGACCCACCGAAGCCCGGCAGCGCGGCGGCGCGCCTGAACACCGAATGCGCCAAGCGTGACCTACGCCTCGGGAGACTTCCGCGGCCGACCCGGCTGACGGACATCGCTCCGCATGCCCGGCGCGTCCTGGCCGTCCTACGTGCACATAACCAGCGCGCGGCCCGCCTGGGCGCACCCCCGCAGGTCCTGACCTTCAACGCAGAGCATGAGCGCGCCGTCTCGCGACTCGCGAGCGCGGCACGCGCGAAGAACTATCGGGCCGCCCAGGGACAGGCGACGGCGCTCCGCGAGCTCGCGGGCCGAGCAAACAACGAGCTCATGAGGCTCGGGCTGAACGAGTGCATGCTGCGCTCGACAGGTATGCCGCTCTAACCGGCGGCGGCGCTACGCAACGCAGGCGTGCAGGTCGAGCGACCGCGCTTCTCGAGGTACTGCTGGTGGTAGTCCTCCGCCTCGTAGAAGGTCTGCGCCGGCTCGATCTGCGTCACCACAGGCTGCCTATGCCGGGTCTGCTCCTGCGCCTTCGAGCGCGTGGCGGCCTCCTGCTGCTCGGCGTCGTGGAAGAAGACCGCCGAGCGGTACTGATCGCCGACGTCCCATCCCTGCCGGTTCAGCTGGGTCGGGTCGTGCTTGGCCCAGAACACCTGGAGCAGGTCGTCGTAGGAGAGCCGGTCCTCGTCGTACGTGACCTCGACGACCTCGGCGTGGCCGGTGCCGTGCGAGCAGACGTCCTCGTACGTGGGGTTCTCCGTGTGCCCGCCGGAGTAGCCGACACGAGTGCCTGTGACGCCGTCGAGCTGGCGGAACGCAGCCTCGACACCCCAGAAGCAACCTGCGCCGAACGTGGCCTTCTTCTCCACTACTCCTCCTCCAGTTTCAGGGCCGCCGAGTTGATGCAGTACCGCTGTCCCGTCGGATGAGGCCCGTCGGGAAAGACATGGCCGAGATGACCGCCGCAGTTCGCGCACAGGACCTCGGTCCGAACCATGCCGTAGGCCGTGTCCGTCTCCTCGTCGATCGCGTCTTCGCTCGCCGGCGCATAGAACGCGGGCCAGCCGCAACCGGAGTCGTACTTCGTCTCGGAGACGAAGAGCTCCGCGCCGCAGCCTGCACACTGATACGTGCCCGGCTCGAAGACGTGGTCGTACTCGCCGGTGAACGGCGCCTCGGTGCCCTTCTCCCGGAGCACCTTGTACTGCTCGGGAGACAGCTCGGCGCGCCACTCCTGCTCTGACTTCTGCACCTTTGGCATGCCAACAGTGTGCCCGAGCGGGGTCTTGCTGCGTCGTTAACTCTCGATGAAACCGAGCGAGACCCAGAACGTCATTGCCGAAGCCTTGGTCTCTTTGGCCGAATACCGCATGGTGAGGAGCTCGCCGTCCTTGCGCCGGATCGAGGTCACTCCCGAGTCGGTCGCGCGCCTCAGCATGTGCGCGAAGACATCGGCAGCCTCCGGCGCCACGGCAATGTCCGGGACGCTCAGATGCAACAGTTCCTCGCGCGTGTAGCCAAGGACCTCGCATGCGTAGCTGTTGACGGCGAGGTAGCGCATGTTCTCGTCGGCGACGAAGACGAGGGCGGGGCCGTCGTCGAGCGCTTCGCCGATGAGGCTTGCCTGGAGCAGGTCGGTCACGTTCGACGGCATGGGCTCACGCTAACGACCTTCGGCTGTTTCGCCTAGCCCAACATCTACGCTACGCCGTCCATGCGAGTCCGCTCCGTCGAACGGCCGACCTTCTCGGCCACCGGTCCTACCCGCTGGAACCACCCCAACGAATCGGTTCACAACCGGATCGCCTACCGCGTGATGGAGCAGGTGCTCGAATACTCCGCCGAGCGATATGCGCGGGGACGGCTCCTCGACATCGGGTGCGGGTCGAAGCCCTGGCAAGAGCTCTTCGCCGCCCACGTCGACGAGCACATCGGGATCGACTTCGTGCCGAGCGAGAGAAACCCCGACGCCGTCGACATCATCGCCGGCGCCTACGACATTCCCTTGCCGGACGAGAACGCGGACACGTTGCTCCTTACGTCCGTGCTGGAGCACCTCGAGGAGCCCGAGCGCGGCATCGCAGAGGCGTATCGCCTCCTGAAGCCGGGAGGGCACGTCATCCTGACGGCACCCTTCATCTGGTGGATCCACGAGGCCCCGCGGGACTTTTTCCGCTACTCGCCCTTCGGATTGCGCCACCTGCTCGAAGAAGCAGGGTTCGAAGTGGTCGAGGTGCAGCCGCTCGCCGGAGCGTGGACGACGTTCTCCCTCGAGCTGTCCTATGCCCTCCGCCGCTACCAGAAGGGTCTTGCGCGCCCCGTCGTCGACGGCGTCATGCGCCTCGCCCAGTGGGCGGGCGGGCGGTGGGACAAGGTCGACTTCCAGCCGCGGTTCTCGTGGAGCCACCTCGCGATCGCGCGGCGTCCGGAAGCCTGATGGACGACCAGACGATCGAGCCGCCGAACGACGCCGAAGCCGAGTGGGTGCGGACGAACGTCATGGGCGTCCGCGAAGCCGCAGGCGGAGAGGCCAGCCCCGCGCAGATCGACGAGCTCTACGCGAGTTGGTTCACGGAGTGGGCGGCCAAGCCCGAGGACGAGCGGGAGGATCCGAACCCGATGATCAACGCCTTCGGGCTCGCCTTCGGACAGGTTCTGGTCGACGAGCTCGGGCTCGACTGGGCCGTGGTCACGGACAAGCACGGCACCGAGATCGCCGTCCACGGGCAGCCGGGCGACCTCGTCGTCTTCCCGCCGAATCTCGTTGCGAAGCGATTCGAGCGCGGCGAGACGCACTTCCTGCAGCCGATCTACCAGGGGATCGCCGAGCAGGTCGCAGAGCTCCGCGGTAGCTAGGAGGGTTTGGCGGAACTGACTCGTCGCCGGGGTGCGATGGTCGTTCCGAGGCAAGGACGCAGGGAACCCCAATGCTTTTCAGCATTGGGGCGACTGAGGACGCCGCCTCGGGGCGAGCAGCGCGGCCCGGCGGCACAGATCTGTTTCGTCAAACCCTCCTAGACCGCAAGAAACGCACACCCCGCCGCATCTAACTGTCGAGCCGGGCACTTTCTGGGGTCTGCCCGTGAGGGCGGCCGGCGGGCGCAGGTGCGGCACCGTGCCACCGGCCGCTCTTACGGGGGATCGTGCCCGGCTCTACCATCTGGGCATGGTCCGTCCGGCCGCCGCGGCACTCGTCCTGCTCGCAATCGCAGCGGTTGCCGGCGCTGCGCCGAGCTCGTGGCAGCGGGCGGCGCCGCTTTCTGCCCCGCGCTCCGAGGTCGGAGCTGCACTGGCGGGAGGCGAGATCTTCGTCGTCGGAGGCTTCACCCCGGCCGGCGACGGCTCGTCCAGGGTCGACGCCTACTCGCCGGCGACGAACCGCTGGCGCCAGGCGCCTGACCTCCCGGTTACGACCCACCATCCGGCGGTCGCCGGGTACCGCGGACGCCTGTACGTCGCCGGTGGGTACGGAGGCAACGGGCAGCCACTCGCTGCGGCTTACGTCCTGGCGAACGGGCGCTGGTCCGCCCTTCCCTCCATGCCGGAGAAACGCGCCGCCGCGGGTGCCGCGTTCGTGAACGGAAAGCTCTACGTCGTCGGCGGCGTCGTGCGCACCGACGGCCGCCGGCTCGCGACGAAGGCCCTCCGGTACGACCTCGCGCGACGGCGCTGGACGCGGGTGCCCGGGCCGACTCCCCGTGAACACCTCGGCGTGACCGCTCTCAACGGACGCCTGTACGCGGTGGCGGGCCGCAAGCTCGGCTTCGACACGAATCTGGGCACGTTCGAGGCCTACCGGCCCGGTGCCCGCAGCTGGCAACGGCTAGCGCCGGTGCCGGGCAAGCGTGGCGGCACGGGGGCAGCCGGTTCCGGGAAGCTGATCGTCTCGGCGGGAGGAGAGGAGTTCGCGGGCACGATCCGCACCGTCTACGGGTACGACGTGATGGCCCGACGCTGGCGACGGCTGCCGGACCTGCCGACCCCCCGCCACGGGCTCGGAGTCGTGGCCGTCGGCAACCGCGTGCACGTCGTCGCGGGCGGAACGCAGCCCGGCCTGGCCGGCGTCAGCGGAACGAACGAGTTTCTGACACTTCGATAGGCAGCCCGCTCGCCACCTCGCGGCGACCGCCCACCTCGTAGATCACGTCCACCGTATCGTTCTGGCGGTAGGAGCCCACGAGGCCGAGGAACATCCACAGCCAGCGCCAGAACCCGAGGCGACCCTCTCGTTCGAGAGACCGGTCGAAGACGAGTGAGCGGCCCTCGAGCCGGTAGTCGCTCCCCTCTTGCTGGCGCACGCCGTTGACGAAGACCTCGATCGGCAAGGCGACGTACGCGGGAAGTGCCACTCGCGACACCCGGCTCAATGTGGCTCCTTCGGCAAGCACCCTCATAGAATGCACTCGCCTGTGCGCCGGAAGCTTTTCGCCTTCTCGTGGATCCTCTTGGCGCTCGCCTTCATCCTCACCGAGGGCGCCCTCGCCGGGAACGGCGGCATTGCCCCGCCGGACCCCGCGTCACCTTCCGCAGAACGCATCCGAGACGCCTACTGGATAGTGCTCGGGTTCACGGGCGCGATCTTCGTCCTGGTCGAAGGCGCGCTTCTGCTCTTCATCTTCCGCTATCGCAGTCGCGGCCGCCCTCGGGAGATCGAAGGGCCGCAGGTCGTCGGGCATCACCGGCTCGAGATCATCTGGACGGTGATTCCAGTGCTGATCCTCGTCGCGATCGGCAGCTTCGTCTTCTACAAGCTCCCCGGCGTCACCAACACGCCCGACGCGAACGCGGCCGGCGAGAAGATCCAGATCAAGGTCGAGGGCCGCCAGTTCTACTGGAACTACGTCTACCCCAACGGCCGCGTGGCGGTGAACGAGCTCCGCGTCCCGGTCGGCCGCATCATCGAGCTCGAGCTGACGGCTCCGGTCCACGACGTCATCCACTCGTGGTGGGTGCCCCGGCTCGCCGGCAAGAAGGACGCGATCCCCGGGAAGGTGAACACGCTCTGGTTCGAGGCCGAGGCCCCGGGGCTCTACGAGGGCCAGTGCGCCGAGTACTGCGGGGCGCAGCACGCCCTCATGTACGCGAGCGTGCGGGCCGTGCCCCAGGCCGAGTTCGACCGCTGGATCGGCAGGCCGCCCGTGGGCCTGGGCGAGCAGACGTGGCAGGGCGCGTGCGCTCCGTGCCACGGCGACGAGGGGCAAGGCTTGATCGGGCCAGCGCTCGCGGGTCGCACCCTGGACCCGAGGCAGATCAGGACGATCGTCAGGGCCGGCCGGGGTGCGATGCCTGCCGTCGGCAAAGGCTGGGACGAGAGGCAGCTGCGAGCGCTGATCGCATACGTGACGCTCAGAATCGGGGAAGGACCCTCCGGTGGCGGTTAGAACCGAGACCTACCCTCAGTACCCCGCCTGGATGCGAGGGCGAGTCGCCAGCTGGCTGACGACCGTCGACCACAAGCGCATCGGGATCCTCTACATCGGGACCTGCCTGCTCTTCTTCGTGGCCGGAGGCTTGATGGCCGTCCTCATGCGCACCCAGCTCGCGCAGCCGAACGCCGACTTCATCGCGCGCGAGCGTTACAACGAGCTCTTCACGATCCACGGCATCACGATGGTCTTCCTGGTCGTGGTGCCGATCCTCGCCGGCTTCGGCAACTTCATGGTGCCGCTGATGATCGGCGCGCGGGACATGGCGTTCCCGCGCCTGAACGCGGCCTCGTACTGGCTCTTCCTCTTTGGCGGCGTCGCCCTTTACACGAGCTTCTTCGCCAAGGGCGGGCCGGCAGACACCGGCTGGACGATCTACCCGCCCTATTCCGCCACCAAGGACGACGTGGGGATCGACCTTCTCATCCTCTCGCTCCACATCCTCACCATCGCCTCGCTCCTCGGTGCGATCAACTTCCTCGTCACGATCCACCGCATGCGCACCGCGGGGATGACGTGGATGCGGCTGCCGCTGTTCGTCTGGTCGATCGAGGTCTACGCCGCGTTGCTCGTCGTGGTGCTGCCGGCGCTCTCAGCGGGACTGACGATGCTGCTCCTCGACCGGCAGGCCGGGACGCACTTCTTCCTGCCCGCGGAGGGTGGCAACGCCGTCCTCTTCCAGCACGTCTTCTGGTTCTTCGGGCACCCCGAGGTGTACATCATGATCCTGCCCGTGATGGGGATCATCTCGGAGGTGATTCCCGTCTTCGCGCGCAAGCCGATCTTCGGGTACACCGCGATCGTCCTCTCCACGGTCGGGATCGGCTTCTACTCGCTCCTCGTGTGGGCGCACCACATGTTCACCGTCGGGCTCTCCAACGTGCTGCTCGGGTTCTTCATGGTCTCGTCGATGATCATCGCCATCCCGACCGGGGTGAAGATCTTCAACTGGATCGCGACGATCTGGCGCGGAAACATCCGTTTCGACACGCCGATGCTGTTCGCGCTGGGCTTCGTCGGGCTGTTCACGATCGGCGGGCTCTCGGGGATCTTCGTCGCTGCGGTTCCGATCGACTTCCAGGCCCACGACTCGTACTACGTCGTCGCCCACCTCCACTACGTGCTCTTCGGAGGATCGATCTTCGGGATCTTCGCGGGGCTCTACTACTGGTGGCCCAAGATGTTCGGCCGGCTGCTCGACGAGCGGCTCGGGAAGTGGCACTTCTGGCTGCTCTTCATCGGGTTCAACCTCGCGTTCTTCCCGCAGCACCTGCTCGGGCTCGAGGGCATGCCGCGACGGATCTACACGTATGACCGCGGCGGTACCTGGGAGACATACAACCTGATCTCGACGATCGGCTCGTACGTGATGGCGGTCGGGATCCTCGTCTTCCTCTTCAACGTCATGAAGACGCGCCGCAGGCCCGGCTCGCGGGCGCCGAACGACCCCTGGCTCGGCGACACGCTCGAGTGGTACACGACCTCGCCGCCGCCCCCGCACAACTTCGACTCCGTCCCCTACGTGACGAGCTCGCGGCCGCTGCGCGACCTGCGCCGCCGGATCTGGGAGCGGGAGCGCCCAGCATGAGACCCAGCGTCTCGCTGCAGCTCTGCGCGCTCCTGGGCGCGCTCGGGACGCTGCTCGCCGTGGTATCGGGCGTCTGGGACCTCGGCACAGGGCACAGCGTCCTCGCCGCGCTCGCACTGCCGCCACTCGCGGCCGTGGTTGCTGCGGCGTGGGTCGCGCACCGGCAACTCCTCGCGCCTTCCCTCGCGGCGCTCGTGCTCTTCGGCCTTGCGGCTGCGATCACGGCTCCCGGGCTCCACTTGACGCTCGCCGGGCTGGCCTTCGCCGCCTCGCTCGTCACGACTGCCCTCGCGTTCCGCGGGCAGCCCGAGCCGGCGGGGTCGTGGCGCGACTACGTGACCCTGACGAAGCCGCGGATCATGACCTTGCTGCTCCTGACCGGAATCTGCGGAATGTTCATCGGCGAGGGCGGAGTGCCGCCGCTCTGGCTCGTCGGCGTCACCACATTGGGCCTCGGTCTGGCCTGCGGCGGCGCTAGCGCGCTGAACCACGTCCTGGACGCCGACATCGACAAGCTGATGGGAAAGCGGACGCGTAGCCGGCCCGTGGCCGCGGGCCGCGTGCCCGCCACCTACGCGCTGGAGTTCGGCCTCGCTCTGTCGGCACTCTCCTTCGTGCTGCTCGCCGGTTTCGTCAACGTGCTGACCGCCGCGCTCGCCCTGCTCGGCAACCTCTTCTACGTCTTCGTCTACACGCGCTGGCTGAAGCGCTCGACGCCGCAGAACATCGTCATCGGCGGCGCTGCGGGTGCGATTCCGCCGCTCGTCGGCTGGTCGGCGGCAACCGGCAGCCTGACGCTTCCCGCGCTGGTGCTGTTCGGCATCGTCTTCATCTGGACCCCGCCGCACTTCTGGGCGCTTGCGCTCCTCATTCGCCGTGACTACGAGGCTGCGGGCGTGCCGATGCTGCCGGTCGTGCGCGGTGAGCGCGAGACGACGCGCCAGATCGTCCTCTACACCGTGGCGCTGGTCGCATTCACGCTGGCGCCGGCCCTCTGGGGCATGTTCGGCCTCTTCTACCTCTCCGCGGCCGCGGCCCTCGGCGCGCTCTTCTTATGGCTCGCCTGGCAGCTGCGCCGTGAGCGCACGCCACGGCGGGCACGCGTCCTCTTCCACTACTCGCTCGCCTACCTCGCACTCCTTTTCGTGGCCATGGCGCTCGACCCCATCCTGTGACCGAACAGTCCCCAGAGCCGTACTCCGCGCAGGCCGTCCACGAGCCGAGCGAGCCCAGTCCCGAGGAGGCCCGCGCCAACAACCTGATGGGGCTCGCGCTCCTCGGCGTTTTCGTGCTGCTCTTCGCAGGAACCGTGCTCGTCGCGTTGCTCTACCTAGCGTTCGACTAGCGCCAGCCCGATTCGAGAGCCTCGCGTGCCTCGGCGACGGCGGTTGACCAGACCCGCTCGAGGTCTTCCGGCGGCCGGGCGTACGGCCCTCCGAACGAGCCGTCGCCGATCAGCGCACGAACTCCGGCTGCGTCGGCGGCCCGATAAGCGGCCTCGTCCATCGGCGGCTTCGACTCCTCGGGAATGTCCACTCCGGCCAACCGGGTCCACGGAAAGTTCTCCCACCACGAGGCGTGTTGACCGTCCGGCTCGATCTCGCGGATGACGGCGTACGTCTGTGGACCGAACCACTCGTGGTAGAGCGCCTGACCGTCCTCGCGCTCCGCAGTCCAGTCCTCGGCGAGGTTTCGGGCCGGCGCGTTCCCGCCGTGGCCGTTCAGGAGGAAGATCCGGCGAAACCCCTGGCCGAGGAGCGAGTCCAGGAGGTCGCGCACCACTGCGAGGAAGGTCTCGACTCGCAGGCTCGGGCTGCCCGGAAAGGCTGCGAACTTGGGCGTCAGCCCATACGGCAACGCCGGCAGGACGGGCACGCCGAGCGGCTCGGCGGCTTCAGTGGCCACGCGCTCGGCGAGGATCGCGTCCGTGCCGAGCGAGAGATAAGCGTGTTGCTCGGTCGAGCCGAGCGGAACGACGACGCGGTCGTCCCGCTGCAGATAGTCCTCCAGTTGGATCCAGTTGAGGTCGTAGGCCTTCATGGCGGGCGCGTCCTGGTGCCGGCACCGCAAGCGTGCCTGAGGGCGTTCGACTAAGCGGCCGCCGGCTGCGGATCCGGCCGGACGATCACCGTGTCGGCGACCGGGATGATCTCGTCGACCGGCAGCATGGCGCGAGAAGCGTGCTCGCGGATCGCGTCCGGGCTGGTCGCCTGGTAGATGCAGACGGTGCCGACCGTGCTTCCGCCTTCCTCGAGGACGTACGAGCGGATCCAGCGCACGTCGTCCGACATCTCCTCGTCGCCCACCTTGGCCGAACGGCCCGCCGCTTCCTGGAGCTCTTCCGGGGTTCTCCAGCCGCCCCGGCGCAGGATCACGTACGTGTTCATCATGCCTCCTCGCGTTTGAAAATGAACGACGATCCTACGACCGGCATCTTCCTTGCGCGCCCAGAGCGTGTCGGTGAGGGCGTTCGCCTCGCCGTCAAGGACCTGTTCGACACGGCCGGGCTGACCACGACGTACGGCTCGGCGATCTTCGCCGACCACGTGCCGGAAAAGAGCGCGGAAGTCGTGCTCAGGCTCGAAGCCTCGGGCTACGCGAACGTCGGGAAGACCAACCTGCACGAGTTCGCGTACGGCATCACGTCCACCAATCCGCACTTCGGGACGGTCCCCAACCCGGCCGCACCGGGCCGAATCGCCGGCGGCTCCAGTGGTGGCTCGGCAGCGGCACTGGCCGGTGGCTTCGCCGAGGCCGCCCTGGGGACGGACTCGGGCGGCTCGATCCGGATTCCCGCCGCGTGCTGCGGCGTCGTCGGCTTCAAGCCGAGTTACGGGCTCGTGTCCCTCGAAGGCTGTTTTCCGCTGGCGCCGAGCTTCGACCACGCCGGCCCGATGGCGCACACGGTCGGGGACTGCGTGACCCTGATGGGCCACCTCGCCCCCGGCTTCGTGCAGAGGGCTCTGGAGTCGCTCGAGGAGCTCGAGGTCGGGGTCGCGTGGGTCGACCGGGCTGCACCACTGGTGGGCGCACGGATCACAGACGCTGCTTCTCTCTTCCCACGCGCGCGCGAGGTCGAGTTCCCGCTCCCCCAGGAAATCGGACCGGCCTTCATGGGTGAGGTCGCCGACGTCCATCGCGAGCTCTTCTCCGAGAACGCCGACCTCTACGGCGACAACGTGCGCACCAAGGTCGAGCTCTGCCTTGCGGTCACGGACGCTGAGCGGCAGCGCGGGGTCCACGCGCGCGAGGAGTACGGAGAGAGCTGCGAGGAGGCCTTCGACGGGCTCGACCTCCTGCTCACGCCGACGATCCCGTTCGTCCCGCCGCCGCTCCCCGCGGACGACCTGGATCTCCGCGAGGACATGATCCGCTTCACGCTGCCTTTCAATGCGCTCGGCTGGCCGGTCCTCGCGCTGCCCTGCGGGCCAGCCGAGGACGGTCTGCCGGCCTCGATCCAGCTGGTCGGGCGAGACGATGCGCTCGTCCTCGCCGCCGGTGCGTTGTTGGAGGCAGCCCTGGCTATCAAGCGCTAGCGGCGCGTACCGCTCCTTCATAGACCGGATCCCGAGCGAGCTGGTCGAGGTCGTCTGACAGCAGATCGCTGGCGCTCTGCGGCTCAGCGCGCGCGCTCACCTCTTCGCCGTCCGCCGACACGAGCGTGATCTCCTTCGCTTCTTCGTGTGCCAGCGCGACCGAACGACCGAGCCTCGAGCGCAGCCAGCCCGTGAGCAACCTGGCCTCGGCCGAAGGGCCCACTACTCGGAGCTCGCGTATCTCGCCGACTTTCGGCCAGGTACCGGCAAGCCCGCGGCGCCAGGGGAGCGTCCGCCGCCAAGCGAGGTCCGAGACGGCAACTCGGTCGAAAACGCCGGCCAACTCCACATAGGCCACCGGCAAGTCCGGCCACTCGATCGAGTCGACGACGAGCCGGTCAGCCAGGTCGACCAGCTGCTCCAGCTCGGAAGCCCCGAACGGCGGCCGACCGCGCCAGCGAACGAACACGGGTAGATCCGAGATCAGGAGCGGTGCGACGAGGCTACCCGGGACCTCCGACTTCTTGCCGCGCAGGCGCAGCTCGATTACCTCCGCCGCCACATGACGCTGCGAGCCGGGGAGCGGGAAGGCGAGCACGACTGCCCTCGCGTCGAGACCGTCTGCTGCCTCGGGGTCGGGGAAGAGCAGGATCGAGCGCGAGGGGTGCCGCTCCGCGAGCCCGGCGAGAGTGCCGAGTGCCGCCTCCTGCCAGTCGGCAGGCACCCAGGCGATGTGTGTCATGACGCTCGTGCGTAGATCCGGCCCTTCCGTCTCGCTCGCCGAGCTCTCCCGGAGCTCGCAAAGCGCGCGGTCGACCTCCCGGAGCGAGACGTCTTCGCCGGCCCACTCGTCGACTTGGGCTAGGTGCGGCGCCATGCCCGGCCGCCCCTCTGGATCAGCTCGTCGGCCTCAGGAGGCCCCCAGCTGCCCGCCTCGTAGTTGGGGAAGCTCGGCCGGTCACCTTTCCAGCCCTCGACGATCGCGTCCACCAGCGTCCACTGCTCGTCGACCTCGTCGGCTCGCGTGAAGAGGGTCGCATCACCGCGCATCGCGTCGAGGATCAGTCGCTCGTACGCTTCGGGAAGGCCGGTCCGGAACGAGCCGCCGTACATGAAATCCATGTGCACCGTTCGCAGGCGCATGCCCTGTCCGGGCACCTTGGCGCCGATCGCGAGCGAGATTCCCTCGTCGGGCTGCACGTGGACGAGCAAGAGGTTCGGGCGCAGCTCCTCGGCCGCGGTCGACTCGAAAGGCAGGTGCGGCGCGCGCTTGAACTGGATCGCGATCGTCGTCTCGCGCCGGGGGAGGCGTTTCCCGGTTCGAACGTAGAAAGGCGTATCGGCCCACCGCCAGTTGTCGACGTGCAGCTCGAGCGCCAGGAAGGTCTCTGTCATCGACTCCGGGTCGACGCCTTCCTCCTCCCGGTAGCCGGCCACTCTCTCGCCTTCTACCCATCCGGGCCCGTACTGGCCGCGGACGACCTCGTCGGGCTGCGGAGGCCGGATCCCGCGCAGCACCTTCACCTTCTCGTTTCTCACGGCGTCGGCGGTGAAGTCGATCGGAGGCTCCATCGCCGTCAGCGCGACGAGCTGCAGCATGTGGTTCTGGAAAATGTCGCGGATCGCCCCGGCATGCTCGTAGAACGACGCGCGGCCTTCGATCCCCAGCGACTCGGCGACGGTGATCTGCACGTGGTCGATGAACTGACGATTCCAGATCGGCTCGAAGATCCCGTTGGCGAAGCGGAGCGCCAACATGTTCTGAACCGTCTCCTTGCCGAGGTAGTGGTCGATCCGGAAGACCTCGTCCTCCGAGAAGAAACGGTGGATGACCCCGTTCAGCTCGCGCGCGGACTGGAGGTCGTGCCCGAAGGGCTTCTCGATGATGAGCCTCGTCGACCCCGTCGACGTGCGCCTTTCGCCGAGCTCCTGGACGATCGTCGGCATCGCTTGCGGCGGTACGGCGAGGTAGTAGACGCGGTTTCCGAGCGTACCCCGTTCTTCGTCGAGCTCCGTGAGAAGCGCGCCAAGCCGGTCCTCCCCGGCCTCGTCGGCAAAGTCCGTCCCGTGGTAGCGAGTGGCCTCCGCGAGGGTCTCCCAGACATCGGGCCGGAACTCGTCGCGAGCGAACTCACGGACTGCTTCTTCCATGCGCGAGCGGAACTCGTCGTCGCTCAGTTCCGTGCGCGCGACGCCGACGATGGCGATCGGCTCGGGAAGAAGCCTGCGGCAAGCGAGCGAGTAGAGCGCAGGGAAGATCTTCCGTCGCGTCAGGTCGCCAGATGCTCCGAACACGACCAGGACGCACGGCTCCGGAGTGCGCGTGCGCCCGAGGCCCTCGAGCAGAGGGTTCTCGGCGACCTCAGTCACTCGTCTTGATGGCGTGGCCGCCGAACTGCTCGCGCAGCGCGGCGTTGATCTTGGCCGCGAAGGACTCGTCCTCGCGGGACGCGAAGCGCGCGAATAGGGCAGAGGTGATCACGGGGGCGGGAACGCTCTCGGTAATCGCCTCGAGGACCGTCCAGCGGCCCTCGCCCGAGTCCTCGACGTATGCGGCGATGTCACCGAGATCGTTGCCGTGCTGCGCGAGTGCGTCATGCAGCAGGTCGAGCAGCCAGGACCTGACGACCGAGCCCTCGCGCCAGATCCCCGAGATCTGACCGAGATCGAGATCGAACTCGGAGCCCTGCATGATGTCGAACCCCTCCGCGTAGGCCTGCATGAGGCCGTACTCGATCCCGTTGTGCACCATCTTCACGAAGTGCCCGGCGCCGGACGGGCCGGTGTGCGCGTAGCCGTTCTCGGGGGCGAGCGCGCGGAAGGCGGGCTCGACCAGAGCGACCGCGTCATCGTCGCCGCCGACCATCATGCAGTAGCCGACCTGGAGCCCCCAGATGCCGCCGGACACGCCGGCATCGACGAACCGCAGGCCCTGCTCGGACGCCTCGGCCGCCCGGCGCTGCGAGTCGCGGAAGTAGGAGTTCCCTCCGTCGACGATCACATCTCCGGCCTCACAGAGACCGCGGAGGGTCTTGAAGGTCTCCTCGGTCGGCGCCCCGGCCGGGATCATCATCCAGACGACACGCGGCGGTTCGAGCTGCGAGACGAGGTCCTCGAGCGAGTCCGCCGTGCCGCCTCCGCTGCGCGCGTAGGACACCACTTCGTGCCCGTGCTGCCGCAGCCGCTCGGTCATGTTGCCGCCCATGCGGCCCAGCCCGATCATTCCCAGCTTCATGCGTCCTCCAGTCTGACGCGCGCGACGCGACGGCCGCGCTCCTTGAGCGCTTCGAGATCGCCGGCAGCCTGCGCAGAGATCAACCGGCGGAACCCGAACTTGCGTCCGGGGATCTTCAGCTCCTCGCCCAGGTCGTCCACGACCTGGAGCGCGAGGATCGAGTTGGGACCGCCCTTGTGCAGCTGGCCCGTCGAGTGCAGGTACCTCGGTCCCAGCCCGAACGTGACCACGCAGCCGGTCTCGTGCGCCTGCGCGACGAGCGGTTCGAGCTCGCGGGCGCGCGCGGGATCGATGAACGCGAGGATCGCGATGTAGTCCCCCTCGCGAGCCTGCGCGAAGAGCTCCTCGGCCGAGCTCTCCGGCGCCAGGTCGACGTCCCCCCGCTCGAGGATCGCCGTAGTGCGGTCCTTTGCAGCCTGGACGTCCGGCTGGTTGAACGGGTTGATGCCGATGAGCGACCCGGCCACTGCGGTTGCGAACTCCCAGCGGAAGAACTCGGCTCCGATGTCGTAGGGATCGTCGAGCCTGACGCTCGCAGCCTGGCGGTCGGGGCCCTCGGGCGACTCACTGGGCGCGGGCACGAGGCCCTTGTCGTCCTTGCCCGTCGATTCCGCGATCAGCTGCTCGATCCAGAGGCCGATCCCGCCCGGCGTATCCGCGAAGCAGATCTTGTCCCGACCCTCGGCCCAACCGCCTCCGAGTTGAGCCCCCAGGTCGGCCCCGGGGTTCTCGTTCCGGAGCCGACACCACTCGGCCATGACGGCGGCGCGCTCGAGGAGCGTGCGCACGTCGAGGCCCATCAATGTCGCCGGCACCATCCCGAACGGCGAGAGCACGGAGTAGCGGCCACCGATCGTCGGCTCGCCGGCAATCACCCACTCGAAGTCGTGCTCGCGTGCGAACGCCTCGAGCTCCGAGCCGGGGTCGGTGATGGCCGCAAACCCGCGGCCTCGCTTCAGGAAGTAGTCGAGCTGGCAGCGGGTCTCGAGCGTGGAGCCCGATTTCGAGGCGGCCACGAAGAGCGCGCCTTCGACGTCGATCGTCTGCTCGAGCTCGCGGATAGCGCTCGGATGGGTGGTGTCGAGAACATGGAAGTTCTCGATCGCAAACGTCCGGCGCAGGACCTCCGGCCCGAGGCTGGATCCACCCATGCCCAGCAGGACGACGCTCTCGTACTCGCTTCCATCGAGCCCCTGGAACTCGTCGAGCCGCTCCAGCATCCGGTTCGGCTCGTCGAGCCAGCCGAGCCAGCCGGCCTCGTCCGTCCGAGTCCAGACGGTCGGGTCGCGGGCCCAGATGCGATCGACGAGCTCCGCGACGTCGAGCGGGCTCACGCCGGCGCTAGCTGCTTGCGCTTCTCTTCGATCCCTTCGATCAGCTCACGGAAGGAGTCGGCGAACTTCTCGACGCCCTCGCGCTCGAGGGTTTCCGAGATGTCGTCGTAGCTGACGCCGATCTCCGCGAGCTTCCGGAACAGCGCGCGGGCCTCGTCGATGCCCTGCTCGAGGGTGAGCCCGACCTCCCCGTGATCCTGGAACGCCCCGACGGTCTCCTTCGGCATCGTGTTCACCGTCTCGGGCCCGATCAGTTCCTCGACGTACATGACGTCTCGGTACTCGGGGTTCTTCGTCGAGGTCGAGGCCCACAGGCACCGCTGCTTGGTCGCGCCCTTCGCGGCCAGGTTTTCCCAGCGGGAGCCGCTGAAGATCTCCTTGTAGCGCTGGTAGGCGAGCTTTGCGTTCGCGATCGCGAGCTTGCCCTTCAACTCGGGATGCCCGGCCTCGTCCAGCCGCCTGTCCGCCTCCGTGTCGACACGCGAGACGAAGAAGCTCGCCACCGACGCGACGGTGCTCGGGTCGCCGCCTGCCTTGACGAGCCGCTCGAGCCCCTTGATGTAGGCCTCGGCGACCTCGGCATAGCGCTGCAGCGAGAAGATCAGCGTCACGTTGATGTTGCGCCCGCGCGCGATCATCTCCTCGATCGCGGGCAGGCCGCCCTTTGTCGCCGGGATCTTGACGTGCACGTTCGGCCGGTCGACCCACTCGTGGAGACGCTGGGCCTCCTCGACCGTCGCGCCGGTCTCGTGCGCGAGGCCCGGATCGACTTCGATCGAGACGTAGCCGTCCTGGCCCTTGCCCCCGTCCCAGACCGGGCGGAAGAGGTCGCACGCCTCCTGGATGTCGCGGACGGCGAGCTGGAGGAAGATCTCCTTCGGGTCGCTCTCGGTCTCGAGCACCTCGCGGAGCTGCTCGTCGTACCAGTCCCCTTCGGCCATGGCCTTCTGGAAAATGGTCGGATTGGACGTGACGCCGACGACTTCGTCCTCGTGCATCATCCGCTCGAGCTCGCCGGTCTGAAGCCACTCGCGAGAGAGTGAGTCGATCCAGACGGACTGGCCGAGGGCGGACAGCTGATGTAGGCGACTCTCAGGCATTGCTTCTCTCCATTTCCTCAATCTTGGCAAGTCTGCGCACAAAGCGCTCGCCGCCGTCGAAGCGGGCGGACAGGAAGGTTCGAACCAGCTCGCCTGCGAGCTCGGCGCCGATGATCTCGGAGCCGACGCAGAGGACGTTCATGTCGTCGTGCTCGACACCCTGGTGCGCCGAGTATGTGTCATGGCAGATCGCCGCGCGGATCCCGGCGAGCTTGCAAGCGGCGATCGAGGCACCCACGCCCGATCCGCACACCAGGATCCCTCGCTCGGCCTGGCCGCCGAGGATGGCCTCGCCGAGCTCCTTCGCCTTGTCGGGGTAGTCGACCATCGGCTCGGGCCGGTCGGTTCCGAGGTCGACCGGCTCGTGCCCGCTGCGAACGACCTCTTCGAGAATGCGCTCGCGCAGCTTGACGCCGCGATGGTCGAAGGCCACAGCGACCTTCATGTCGCGATCTCCACCGGCGGGCCGCCCACGACCGGTTACGTTACCCCCATGACTGACATCGAGCGCTGGCGCGAGCTGGGCCAACAGCTCCGCGTCGACTCCGTCCGATCGTCCGCGGCCGCAAACTCGGGGCATCCGACGTCGTCCATGTCGGCCGCCGATCTGATGGCCGTGCTCCTCGACAAGTACCTCCGGTACGACTTCGACAACCCGGAGACCCCGACGAACGACCACCTGGTCTTCTCGAAAGGGCACGCGTCACCGCTGGTCTACTCGATCTTCAAGGCCGCCGGGGCCATCTCCGACGAGGACCTGCTGTCGTTTCGCAAGTTCGGCAGCATCTTCGAAGGACACCCCACGCCCGTCATCCCCTGGGTCGACGTCGCCACCGGCTCCCTCGGTCAGGGACTGCCGTTCTCGGTCGGGATCGCACTCGCCGGCAAGCGGCTCGATCGACTGCCGTATCGCGTCTGGACGCTGTGCGGCGACAGCGAGATGGCGGAGGGCTCGATGTGGGAGGCGTTCGAGCACGCGTCGTTCGAGGGGCTCGACAACCTGACGGCGATCATCGACGTCAACCGGCTCGGCCAGCGCGGCGAGACCATGCACGGGTGGGATCTCGACTCGTACGTGACTCGAGCCGAGGCCTTCGGCTGGCATGCGATCGCCATCGACGGGCACGACGTGGAGGCGATCGACGGCGCCTACGAAGAAGCGATCTCGACGCAGGGCAAGCCGACGGTGATCGTCGCGAAGACGAAGAAGGGGAAGGGCGTCGCCGCCGTCGAGGACAAGGAGAACTGGCACGGCAAGGCGCTCGACGACCCTGAGGCCGCGATCGAGGAGCTCGGCGGCATCCGCAACATCACGGTCGAGGTGCACAAACCCGACCCTGGCGAGGCACACCGCTTCGAGACGCAGCCCCTCGAGCTGCCGACCTACGAGCTCGGCGAGGAGGTCGCGACGCGCAAGGCCTACGGCGATGCCCTGGCGGCGGTCGGCGCCGCCCATGGCGACGTCGTGGCGCTCGACGGCGAGGTGAGCAACTCGACGTACGCCGAGATCTTCGGGAAGGCGCTCCCGGAGCGATTCTTCGAGATGTACATCGCCGAGCAGCAGCTGGTCGCTGCAGCGGTCGGGATGCAGGTGCGCGGCTGGAAGCCGTTCGCCTCCACCTTCGCCGCGTTCTTCACGCGCGCGTACGACTTCGTCCGCATGGCCGCCGTCAGCCGGGCGAACATCAAGCTCGCCGGATCGCATGCCGGCGTGTCGATCGGCGAGGACGGCCCCTCGCAGATGGCGCTCGAGGATCTCGCTGCCTTCCGGGCGGTCTACAGCTCGACCGTCCTCTATCCGTCGGACGCGAACCAGACGGCCAAGCTCGTCGAGACCATGGTCGATCTGGACGGCATCGTCTTCATGCGCACGACGCGGGCGAACACGGCCGTGATCTACGGGCCGGACGAGGAGTTCCCGGTTGGCGGAAGCAAGGTCGTTCGAGAGACCGTCGACGACGAGGTGACGATCGTCGGGGCAGGGATCACGCTGCACGAGGCGCTCGAGGCCGCCGACACTGCTCGCGCAGGACGGCTGAACGCACGGGTGATCGACCTCTACTCGGTCAAGCCGGTGGACGTGGACGGGCTCCGCGCTGCCGCCGAGGCCACCGGGGGCCGGATCGTCACCGTCGAGGACCACTGGCCCGAAGGCGGGATCGGGGAGGCCGTGCTCTCCGCCTTTGCCGACACCGAAGAGCGCCCACGCGTGGTGCAGCTCGCGGTGCACGAGATGCCGACGTCGGGGAAGCCCGACGAGCTCCTGGCCGCGGCCGGCATCGACGCCCAGCACATCGCAGAGGCAGCGCGCCGGCTCGTCGGTGCGCCAGTGCGCGCGTGAGCCACCTGGATCGGCTCGTCTCGGCGGGAGACGCCGAGGTTCTCGCTGCGCCAATGGGGGACCGAGGGCCCGGCCATCTTCTTTTGGCACGCGCTCGGCGCCCACACGAGCCTGCAAATGGTCGAGGCGGGGCCGATCCTGGTCGAGGAGTACGGCTTCCGGGTGCTCGGAGTCGACGCGCCGGGGTTCGGCGGCTCGCCTCGCCTCCCTGATTCCGCCTACCAGATGGGCGCGCTCGTCGAGCTCGCGCGGCTCTCTGCTCGACGCGCTCGACCTCGAGCGCGTCGTCTGGAGCGGTTCTTCCTGGGGCGGCATCCTCGGCGTTCACTTTGCCGCTGCGCACCCCGAGCGCGTCGCCGCCCTTGCTCTCGTCGACGGGGGCTACCTCGATCCGTTGCACGACCACGGCGACTCGCTCGACGAAGCACGCGCGCACTGGCGGAGCCAGCCGGGCTGGCGCTTCCCCAGCTGGGACGCGGTCCTAGATGTTGCGCGAGCGGCCTTCCCGCGCTGGTCTCCGGGGCTGGAGGAATACGTTCGATCCGCGTATCGGGAGGACAACGGCGAGGTGGTCTCGGCCGTAGGGCCCGATGTCTACGCCGCCGCGATGTACGGAATCGACCGCTCACCGCCTTCGAGCGTCCACGCGCGGCTGGCCGAAACCGGGCTGCCGATCCTGTTGCTCGGAGCCACGGAGCCGCCGAAGGAGAACGTGCGCCGGAGCGAGCTGGCGCCAGCGCTTTGCCAAGAATGTCCCGCAGGCCGAGGTTCGCGTGATGGACGAGACGCCACACCTGATGCTCGAGGCGCGACCCGAGGAAACGGCTCGTGCGATCGGCGAGTGGCTGCGCACCCTTCCCTACGCTTAGGGAGTCAATGGCCGTAGTCATCGGAACCAACCTCCGCAAGGAGATCTCCGGCGACGTCGCTGTTCGACGGCGTGTCGTTCAAGGTCGAGCGCCGCGACCGCGTCTCGCTCTCCGGGCCGAACGGGGCCGGCAAGACGACGCTGCTCCGGATCCTGAGCGGAGAGACCGACCTCCACGGGGGCACGCTCGCGTTCGCGAAAGGGAACCCGCGTCGCGCTGCACGACCAGCGCCCGCCCGCGCAGAGCGAGGTTTCGCTTCGCGACTACGTGCTCTCCGGCGCGGCCGACCTGACCGCTGCAGAAGAGGAGCTTCGCCGGCTGGAAGAGGCGATGGCGGGCGGCGACCACGAGGCGGCAACGCTGCGCCGTTACTCCGACACGCAGGCTCGACTCGAGCACGCCGGCGGCTACGCCTGGCGCGAGCGGCTCGATTCGGTGACGCGCGGGCTCGGCTTCTCGGCCGCTGACCTCGCGCGGCCGCTGGTCACGTTCTCCGGCGGCGAGCTGACCCGCGCCTCGCTGGCCCGCACGCTCGGCGGGGACCCGGACCTGATCCTGCTCGACGAGCCGACGAACCACCTCGACGTCGCGAGCCTGGAATGGCTCGAGCGCGAGCTGCAGTCCGTCGACGCGGGCGTGATCCTCGTGGCGCACGATCGCTGGTTCCTCGAAGCCGTCACGACGGCGGTGCTCGAGCTCGAGGCCGGCCGCTCGACGTATTTCGCCGGCCCCTGGCACAACTGGCGGCGCGAGAAGGCGGCCCGGCTCGCCGCCGCGACGAAGGCCGCCGATCGCTACGACGAGGACATCGCGCGGCTCGAGCGCTTCGTCGAGCGCTTCAGGGCCAAGAAGAACCTCGCCAAGCGGGCGCAGGCCAAGGTCACGCAGATCGGGCGGCTCTCGAAGGAGCGCGCGGAGGTGAAGGACGAGATCTCGCTGCTGACTCGCCGCGGCAAGCAGCTCGGCTTCGACTTCTTCCAGCCGAAGCGAAGCGGCCGCACCGTGGCCGAGGCCGAGGGACTCGACCTCGCGGCCGGCGACAAGCAACTGCTCACCGACGTCTCGTTCGCGATCGAGCGGGGTGAGCACATCGCTCTCGTCGGACCGAACGGCGCCGGCAAGACGACCCTGCTCGAGACGCTGCTCGGCCGGCGTGAGCCGGCGGGAGGAAAGCTGCGGTTGGGGCACGGGGTCGAGCCGGGCTACTTCTCACAGCACGAGATCGAGCTCGACGAGCGAGGTTCCGTGCTGGCCTGCGTGCAGTCGATGACCGGGCTGACCCGGCCTCCGGCGCAGAACCTCCTCGGCCGCTTTCTCTTCTCCGGCTGGCAGGAGCACGACAAGTCGATGAGCGTGCTGTCGGGGGGCGAGAGGAGACGGCTCGCGCTGGCGGTCGTCGTCGCGTCCGGCTCCAACTTCCTGCTCTTCGACGAGCCGACGAACCATCTCGACGTGGAGAGCCGTGAAGCACTCGAGGCCGCGCTCGAGGCCTTTCCGGGCACCGTGCTCCTCGTCTCGCACGATCGCGCCCTGCTCGATGCGATCGCCGACCGCACGCTGGCGATCGAGGACGGCACGATCCGGTCGTACGACGGCGGCTGGGCCGACTACGTCGCCCGCCGAGACGAGCGCGTGGCCGCAGCGGCCGAGCCGGCCCCGCCGCCGAAGGCGAGGAAGGAGAAGGCGCGGCCGCCCAAGCCCCGAGGCCCGAGCGAGCTCGAGCAGGTGGAGGCGGAGATCGCCGCCCGCGAGGTCGAGATCGCCGAGCTCGAGCGCAAGCTCGCCGAGGACTGGGGCAACGTGGACGTCGTCGCCACGCATCGCCGCAGGCGCGACGAACTGCAAGAGCTGATCTCGCGCTGGGAGCAACTCTTCGACAAGCAGCAGGCCTAAAAGAGCCCCGTCCGGGGGACAGTCCCCGGCACGGAAGTGTCACGGTTGTGTGCCGACTCAGTCGGCTTCGAACGTCGCGACCACAGCCTCGGCGACGACCTTCAGCGGCCGGCCCGACACCTGGCTCGCCTTCCGCAGGCGGGCGAACGCCTCTTCCTCGGTGAGGCTCTCCTTCGCCATCAGCAAGCCCTTCGCGCGCTCGATCACCTTGCGCGCCGCGAGCGCGTCGGCCAGCGACTCCGCCTCCTCGCGCAACGCGGCGAGCTCCTCGTGGCGCGCCTTCGCCGTGTGAATCGCCGGCAGTAGATCCTGCTCCCGGAACGGCTTCACGAGGTAGCCGAAGACGCCGGCCTCGACGGCCCGGGAGACGAGCTCCTCCTGGCCGTACGCGGTCAGCATCACGATCGGGATCGGGCGCTCGTCGAGGATCCGCCGCGCCGCCTCGATCCCGTCCAGACGCGGCATCTTCACGTCGAGCACGGCAACGTCAGGCTCCTCCGAGCGTGCCAGCTCGACCGCCTCGATCCCGTCGCGCGCCTCGGCACAGACGTCGAACCCGGCCCGCTCGAGCAGTTCCTTCAGTCGAGCCTGATGATCGTCTCGTCCTCGGCGATCAGCACTCTCACGCCGGGAACACGACCTCGGCCCGCAGGCCGCCGTCCGAGACGAGATCGAGCGTCCCGCGAAGCTCGTCGCGCACCAGGGCGCGCACGATCGAGAGCCCTGTTCCCCCGTCATCGCCTTCGATGCCTTCGCCGTCGTCTGCGATCGAGAGCACGACCTGACCGTTTCGCTGCGCGAGCTCGACGCGCACGAGATCGCCGCCGTGCTCGAGCGCGTTCTGGAGGAGCTCGCTGAAGACGAGCGCGAGCGCGGTGGCCCGGTTGCCGGCCAGGGAGACCGGCTCCAGCACCGACTCGACCCGCTTCTCGGCACCGAGCCCCTGGACGAGCATCGACCGCAGTCGGTCGAGCAGTTCCTCGAGGTCGACCTCCTCGTCGCGGCGCTGCGTCAGCACCTCGTGCACTGCGGCGATGGCGAGGATCCGGTTCACCGAGTCCTCGAGCGCCTTGCGCGGATCGGTCGACTCCGACCGCGCCTGGAGCCGAAGGAGCGACGCCACCGTCTGCAGGTTGTTCTTGACCCGGTGATGGATCTCCTGGGCGAGCACGCCACGCATCACGGCTCGCCCGTGCTCCAGCGCGACGGCCGCGTGGTGGGCGATCGAGACGAGCAGCGCCCGCTCCTGCGTCCGTGAACGGCGTGTCGCGGTCGCAGACGAGCTCGCCGATCTGCCGCCGCTTCCAGCGCAGCGGCAGTCGGACGGCGTGCCTGCCCGAACGGCCTTCGGGCCAGGCGATCCCGCCGTCTTCCAGCACGAGCGCCGCACCCGTCGCGCCCACGGCCTCCATCGTCGTCTTCACGATCGCCTCGAGAGACTCCTCGAGGTAAAGCGACTCGGAGACCGCCTCCGAGATGCGCGCCAGGGCCTCGAGCTCCGCCACTCGAGCTTGCGCATCGGCGTAGAGCTTGGCGTGCTCGATCGTCTGCGCCACCTGGGCGGCAATTGCCGACAGCAGGTCGACCTCACGCTCGGAGAACTCGCGCGGGACGACGGTCCGGATATTGAGTGCGCCCGCCAGCTTCTCGCGGGCCAGGATCGGCACGGCCAGGATCGACTCGTACTCGTCCTCGGGGAGGTTCGGAAACGCCTTGAAGCGCTCGTCGAGATGAGCCTGCGACGCGATCATGATCGGCGCGCGCTCCGACGCCGCGGTCCCGGTGATCCCCTCGCCCGGCTTCATCCGGGGGTGCGGGTCATCTCCTCGACCCGCGTCCCGTGCGTCGCCCGCAGGACGAGCTCGTCCGCGCGCTCGTCGTAGAGGTAGACGAAGCACGCGTCGGCGTCGAGCGCACCGGCAACCTTGCTCGCCACCAGTCCGAGAACCTCCTCGAGATCGAGCGTGGAGTTGACGGCGGCGATCGTCTCCGTGAGGAGCTGGAGGTGCCGGGCTGACGCGTCCATCCGTCGATTGTAGGAATCAGCGTTTCGAGGCTTAACAAACTCCTTACGACATCCCTGATTTCCCGTAACAGAGCGGGGGTAGGTTGGACTCGTGAGCGTTGCACGCCCAGAGCTACTTGAGACCGCCGGTTACATCGTGGCGGACTCAGAAGGCCGTGTCGTCGGCCGGGTCGAAGGCCCGATGTACGGCACCGAGCCGGACGTGCCCGACGCGCTCGCGGTTCGCTCCGGCTTCCTCTCGCGTCGCCGCCGGCTCGTCCCGGCCGACACGATCGAGCAGATCGACAGCCGCAGCGGCGTGATCGGCCTCAGCATCGGCCGTGACGCCGTTCTCAGCTTCCTTTAAAGACTCACCCGAAAACTCCCCTTACCCGCCCGGCCAGGAACGACCACGAGCTGCTCTTTGCAAGCAGCTCCCGCAGTCGGCCGTCAGCGGTCCTCGCCGTCCGCCAAACGGCGGGACCGGTGAAGGACTCTCATTCTCCACTTTTCCTACAGGACTGCCAAGTACCTCTCGCGCTCCCACTCGGTGAGCTGAACGCGGTACTCGTCCCATTCCTTCCGCTTCAGCTCGACGTAGCGGTCGAAGATGTGCGGGCCGAGCGCCTTCCTGGCGAGCTCGGACTCGGCCAGCTCGTCGATCGCCTCGCCGAGCGTCTCGGGCAGCGAGGTGATCCCGCGCTCCTTCCGCTGCTCGGGAGTCAGGTGGTAGAGGTTCGTCTCCATCGGCTCCGGCAGCTCGTAGCCCTGCTCGATCCCTTCGAGGCCGGCATGCAGCAGTGCGGCGAACGTCAGGTACGGGTTGCAGGCCGGGTCGGGGCAGCGGATCTCGGCGCGCGTCGCCTGCTCGGAGCCGGGCTTGTAGAGCGGGATCCGGATCAGCGCCGAGCGGTTGCGCCGCGACCAGGCGACGTAGACCGGGGCCTCGTAGCCCGGCACGAGCCGCTTGTACGAGTTGACCCACTGCGCGAAGACCGCGGAGATCTCGCGCGCGTGCCGGAGCTGGCCGGCGATGAATGCCTTGCCGACGTCCGACAGGTGCCACTGGTCGTCGGCGTCGAAGAACGCGTTGCGCCCGTCGTTGAAGAGCGACTGGTGCGTGTGCATGCCCGAGCCGTTCTCGCCGAAGATCGGCTTCGGCATGAAGGTCGCGTGGAAGCCCGCCTTCTTGGCGATCTCCTTGACGATCAGCCGGTAGGTCAGCGTGTGGTCGGCCATCTCGAGCGCCGGCGCGAAGCGCATGTCGATCTCGTGCTGCGACGGGCCGACCTCGTGGTGGACGTACTCGATCGGGATGCCCATCGACTCGAGCGCGCGCACCGTCTCCTGGCGCAGCTCGCTGGCGGCGTCCATCGTCGTCATGGCGAAGTAGCCGCCCTCGTCGAGCGTCTCCGTGCCCTTGTCGTCCTTGAAGAGGAAGTACTCGAGCTCGGGGCCGACGTTGAACGTCTCGAAGCCCATCGACTTCATCCGCTCGAGCGCGCGGCGCAGGACGTAGCGCGGATCGCCCTCGTACGGCTCGCCGTCAGGCGTGACCACGTCGCAGATCATCCGGCCGACCTTCGTCTCGCCTTCGTTCCAGGGCATCAGCTGGAACGTGCCCGGGTCGGGGATCGCGACCATGTCCGACTCCTCGATCGCGTTGAAGCCGGTGATCGACGAGCCGTCGAAGCCCATCCCGTCGTCGAGCGCGTCCTCGAGCTCGCCCGGGGTGACCGCAAAGCTCTTCAGATGCCCCTCGATGTCCGTGAACCAGAGCAGGACGAACTCGACTCCGTCTCCTCGATCTTCTGAAGCGCGTCCTTCCGCGCCTCCGCGCTCGACGTCGCCCTGTCCTGCATCTCCACCTGCGCCATTCCGACCTCCTGTAGAAATGCAAAAAGCCCCGGGCGAAGCTGCGCCCGAGGCCTCGTCGCCTCTTACGACTGCACGCAGCTTAGTCGCCCAGACTCAGGAGGGCAGCGTCCAGTGCCGGCAGCTCATCGAGCTCCGGCTCCTTACCGCCGTGCCGCATGGCGCGCGCGTAAAGCCCCACGGCGGGCTGATGAGCAGGGCTCCAGCCGCACGAGCGCCGCGCGGATGCCGAAGACGTTGCCGATCACGCCCAGAACCGGGCCGCCCGCAGTCTGGCCGATCGCATCCGCCTGTCCGAAGATCGAGATCACGGTCGCACGCACGCTCGAGTCCGCGATCTGCTGATTGAGCCATGTCATGTAGAGCGGCCCCAGAGGCCCGCGCCAGGCCGGCGACAAGTAGCGCGCCCACCGCGGGTGCGAAGCCCTCCGGCCAGGGCGAAGGCCATCCACCCGGCGGACAGCACGATGGTCAGGGCGAAGAGCAGTCGTGCCATGCCGCCCCCGTGCGCGCTCGAAGTGGGAAGGAGAACGGTCGTTCCCGACGAGGCCGACCACCATCGAAGCGGCGCCGAGGAGCCCGAACCAGACGACCGGATCGAGCGATCCGAGTTGCGGGAGCCCGACATCGCGAATCAGGTGCGCCTCCCGGAGCCGGTCGAACGCCTCGCTGGCCGCGCCGGCGAAGAGCGTGGTTGCGCACGAGAAGGAGGATCAGCGGCGTACGGCGGTGCAAACCGCGCGCCCTCGCGGCGGTCGGAGGGCAGCTCGCCCAGCTCCGGGCGTTCCTCGACCCGTTGCCGCCGTCGAAAGCCGGACTCGGGCATGGCGATGAGGCCAACAGGCCAACGGCGACGGTCAGCGCGCCCGCGATGACGACCGAGAGGCTAGGTCGTACGTCGCGATGGCGACGCCGAGCCCGAGGCCGAGGAGCGCGCCCGCGAAGGCGGAGCCTCTGGCCACGAACGAACACCGGGCCGACCTTGTCCGACGCCCACCTCGTCGGTGATCCAGGCCTCGTACGCGCCGCTCATGAAGGTGTATCCGAACCCCCACAGCGCCCACGCGATCAGGATCGGGATGAAGCGGAGACGAGCCCGACGAGCGACCAGGCGACGCCCTGCAGAGGATGCCGACGACATCGAGAGCTTGCGGCCGTACGTGTCTGCGAAGACACCGGTCGGTATCTCGAAGACGAAGACGGCTACCTCGATCACGGTGCCGATGAGGACCAGCTCGAGCGGGTCGAGCCCGACCTCGCTAACGAGGTAGACGGCGATCACGACAAAGGCCGGCATCGAGAGCAGGAACTCGAGGGCGTAGAAGGCTGTTGTCGCCGACGGCGCCCCATTCCGGGCTCTGAGCGGCAGCGGGCCATCATCTTCACGCCGACCGATCGATAGACGTACCCGAGGCGCTCGTTGACGGTCCGCATGCTCTCGTTACCGCGCTGGGTCCAGGTCACGATCTCGCGAATGCCGTTCGCGGCAGCCCACGCGAGCTCGCGCTCCTTGAGCGCGCGGGCCAGGCCCCGCCGGCGCCAGGCGCGGGCGACGACGGTCAGTCCGTCCTCGGCGGTCCCGGGATTGTCGTGCCGCATCAACCCCGAGTAGCCGATGATCTCGCCGCCGTAGAGCGCGACGAACGACCCTTCGGGCAGCGTCGCCTCGTCGGTCAGCCAGTCGTCCAGCTTGATGACGACGTCACCGTCGAGGGCGAGGTCGGCATAGCCCTCCTCAGCCGCCAGCGGATAGGCCTCGCGCAAGAGCTCCGGCCGCTCCGCAATCGTCACCACCTCGACGCCCTCGGGGAGCGGCGAGGGAGAGGGCTCGTCGCCGAGCACCTTGACCTGCTCGACCTCGCGGTCGACCTCCTCGAAGCCGAACCGGTCGGCGAAAGCGCACGAGCCGGGATCGTCGGCGGATCCCCATACGTCCTCGAGACCGAGGCTCTGCCACATGCTCTGCGAGCCGAAAGAGCAAAGCGGTGCCAACTCCGCGCCGACGGGCATCCGGATGCACGCGCGGCGCGACGAAGCCTCGCCCGACGATGTCCGAGCGCCCGGCTATCCCCGCACCGACGATCTCGCCGTCGAGCTCCGCGACGAGCACGAGCCGCTCGGGCTCGGCGCGGTCGCGAAACTCCTGCGGCGTCCAGGCGGACTCGTTCGGCAGGACGGCCCGCTTGACGCGGCTCCAGGCTTCGAAGTCCGCGTCCGATTCGGCCTGCCGAACGCGGATCATCCCGACCTCTTGAGCTTCCCGTGCTGCTTCGCGTAGCGCTCGCCGCGGCGGAAGACCTCCAGCCCGAGCGGGATCGACACGAAGCCGATCACGATCAGCGGCCAGATCTCGTCCCACATCATCGTGATGCCGTCGCCCTCGAGGATCGCGTCGCGCATGCCGTCGAGCGCGTACGTGGCCGGCGAGATCGTGGAGAGCCACTGCATCCACTCCGGCAGGACGCTGACGGGGTAGTAGACGCCGGAGACGACGAGCAGGATCCCCTGCGCGATGAAGCCGAGCTGCGTCCCCTTCTCCGGCGAGATCAGCGGCAGGACGGCGGTCATCATCCCGATGCCGATGAACGGGATCGAGGCGATCAGCAGTACGACGAGCGCCGCGAGGAAGTTCGCGCCCGCCACGTCGATGTCGAAGAAGAGCGCGACGACGGCGAAGAGCAGGATCGCGCGGATGATGCCGTAGACGATCGCGAACAGGCCCATCCCGAACAGGTGGATCGGGCGCGAGAGCGGCGCCATGAACGTGTACTCGATCGTGCCCTCCCAGCGCTCCCAGGCGACGGTCTCGGTGAGGATCTCGAAGATGATCCCGAGGTACGCCCAGACAACGGCGCCGACGAGCAGGATCGTCGTCACCTGGCCGACGTCGATCTGGCCGCCCGTCGCCTCGATCCCCTCGGCGATGAAGACGATCGTCAGGGTGTTGGCGACGGTCCAGACGAAGAAGGCGACGTCCCACCAGAAGTAGCGCTTGACGAGGTAGACGTTGCGCTCGAAGACCCCGGACAGGCCGATCAGCTCGTGGCGCAGGGTTGCGGCGGCTCCTGGCATCAGTCGTCGTCCTCCTTCTCTTCTCGTCCTCGAAGGCCTTGCCGGTCGCCGAGAAGAACGCCTCCTCGAGGGTTTCGCCGCCGTACTGGGCCTTCAGCTCGTCGGCCGGTGCGAGCGCGATCAGGCGGCCTCCGTCGAGGATGCCGACGCGGTCGGCGAGGGTCTCGGCCTCGTCGAGATCGTGCGTGCAGAGCAGGATCGTGGCGTCGTGGACCTGCCGCACCTCGCGGATGAATTCCTGTACCTCGAGCTTGGAGCGCGGGTCGAGTCCGGTCGTCGGCTCGTCGAGCAGGAGCAGGATCGGCTGCGTCAACAGCGCGCGGGCAAGCGCGACCTTCTGCTGCATGCCGCGCGAGAGGTCCTCCATGGCCTCGTTACGACGCTTGGAGGGGAAGCCGACGCGGTCCAGGATCTCCGGGATCCGGTCGCGGGTCTGCCCGGCGGTCAGCCCGTAGAACCGCGCCGCGTAGGAGAGGTTCTCCGCGGACGACATCTTCTTGAAGAACGAGGCCTCGACCGAAACGCGGTTGACGAGCCGGCGCACGGCGCGGGTGTCCCTGAAGACGTCGTGCCCGAAGACGTGCGCCGAGCCGCCGTCGTGCAGGAGGAGGGTCGAGAGGAGCCGGACCAGCGTCGACTTGCCCGAGCCGTTCTGGCCCAGGATGGCCACGCACTCGCCGCGCGCGATCTCGAACGAGACGCCCTTGAGCGCCTCGACGCGCTCGCGGCGGCCGCGCAGGCGGGAGCGCCCGTCACTGCGGACGAACTCCTTGCGCAAGTTTTCGACTACGACTGCGGGCATGTGCTGCTCCTGAATTGCGGGACACGAAGAGGGCGCGCCTGCCTCAGGAGGCGGCGCGCAGAGAGCTCTTTGTCAACCGCAGCGCAGCATTGCGCCGATCACCTTACCGACACGATCTCCGTGACACAAGGCTTGACTCCGTCCGGTCAGCCTCCTACATTCGTGAGCAGACGTTCGCCGCAGAAGGCGGGCGTCTGGGCTATGGAGCCTCGGGACTCGCCTCCCGGGGCTCTTTGCATTTCCGGACACGAAATGGAGCTTCGAGCAATGAGACAGGAGGACTGGCGCGCGGTGAGCGCGATCTATGAGCAGGGCATCGCCGGGCGGCAGGCCACGTTCGAGACCGAGGTTCCGGACTGGGACGCCTGGAGTCAGTCCCACCTCGCCGACCATCGACTGGTGGCGGTCGAGGACGAGCAGGTCGTCGGCTGGGCTGCCCTCGCTCCTGTCTCGCAGCGCGAGTGCTACTCGGGTGTCACCGAGAACAGCGTGTACGTGGAGTCGAGCGCGCAGGGCCGCGGTATCGGACGGGCCTTGCTCGAGCGGCTAGCGGCCGACGCCGAGCGCGGGGGTATTTGGACGATCAGAGCCGGGGTCTTCCCGGAGAACGAGGCAAGTGTCGCGCTCCATCTCGCCTGCGGGTTCCGCGCAGTCGGTACCAGTGAGCGGCTGGCCCGACTCGACGGCGAGTGGCGCGATGTCCTGGTCCTGGAACGACGAAGCGAGGAGGTCTGAGATGACGAAGGTGGAGGCGGTGGTCACCAGAGAACGGGTCGAGACCGTGATCGACGCGGTCGAGTCCGAGACGGGCCACGTGGGCGTGACCGTCGTCGAGGCGGTCGGCCACGGGCGCCAGCGCGGGATCACGCACGAGTACCGGGGCCGCGTGTTCGAGTCGCGGTTCCTGCCGAAGGCCGTGCTCACGTTCGTCGTCGAGGACCAGCTCGCTCGAGCGGTGGTCGACGCGATCGTGGACTCGGCCCGCTCCGGACACGAATCGGGTGACGGGATCGTCTGGACGACGCCCGTCGAGAACGTCATGCACAACCGGACGGGACTGGCGCTCGGGGAGGTCGAGGTCGCATGACGGACGCCCAGCTCCTTATCGCGGTCAACACGGTGTGGGTGGTCTTCGCGGCCGTCCTCGTCATGTTCATGCAGGCCGGGTTCGCGTTCCTCGAGGCGGGCCTCACGCGCATGAAGAACGCGGCTCACATCGCGGGCAAGAACGTCATCATCTTCTCCGTCTGCACGCTCGTCTACTGGGCGGTTGGCTTCGGCATCGCCTTCGGCGAGGGCAACGCGCTAGTCGGCACCAGCGGCTTCCTGCCGTCGGCGGACTCGCTGCTCGCGGTCGGCGAGGCGCCTTTCGCGTTCTTCACGACCGTTCCGGCCGGCGCCGGCTACCTGTTCCAGGTCGTCTTCGCCGGAGTCTCCCTGGCGATCGTCTGGGGCGCGATGGCCGAGCGGGCGAAGCTCTGGGTCTACTTCGCCTTCGGCGTGTTCTTCACGCTCGTCTACTCGATCGTCTCGCACTGGATCTGGGGTGGCGGCTGGCTGTTCGGGATCGGGATGCAGGATTTCGCCGGCTCGACGGTCGTCCACTACCAGGGCGCCCTCGCGGCGCTCGCGGGCGCGCTGTTGATCGGCGCGCGGATCGGCAAGTTCGACGGCAGGCGGGCGAACGCGATCCCTGGCCACAACGTGCCCTACGCCGTGCTCGGAACCGTGATCCTCTGGTTCGGCTGGTTCGGCTTCAACGCGGGCTCCACCCTCGGCGTCGTCAGCGGCGACAAGGTCGGTTTCTTCGCCTACGTGGCGCTGAACACGAACCTCGCCGCGGCCGCCGGCGCGCTGGCCGGGACGGTCACGGCCTGGCTCGTCATGCGCAAGCCGGACATGACCATGACCCTGAACGGCGTCATCGCCGCGCTCGTCGCCGTCACGGCCGCGTGTGGATTCGTCGCCCCGTGGGCGGCGGTGCTGATCGGCCTGATCGCAGGCGTGATCGCCGTCACGGGCGTGCTGGCCGTCGAGCGGCTGGGGATCGACGACCCGGTCGGTGCGGTCGCGGTGCACGGCATGGCAGGCGTCTGGGGAACTCTCGCCACGGGGCTGTTCGCGGTCCCCGCGCTCGCGTCGACGCTGAACACGGGTGCCGGCGGCTTCTTCTACACGGGCTCACTGCACCAGGTCGGCGTCCAGCTCGTCGGGCTTGCGGCGGTCGGCGCGTTCACGTTCACGACCTGCTTCGGCGCCCTCTGGGCGATGAAGCGGATCTGGGGCATCCGCGTCGAGGAGCACGTCGAGACGTCAGGCCTGGACGTGGCCGAGCACGGCATGTGGGGCTATCCCGAGTTCTACATCCCGGTGCCGGGCGGCTACGGGACGGAGGCGCACTCGCACCTGTTGGGGCATTCGCATCGTCACGAGCCGGCGCCTGAGCCAGTGCCGGAAATCGAACTCGAGGCCGAAGTGGAGGCGGCCTAGTCATCAGAGCTCGCTCGGTGGCGTCGGCTCGGCGCGGATGAGCTGGTACGTGAGCGCGCCGAGCGAGGCGCCGATCAGCGGCGCGACGATGTAGATCCAGAGGGCGTGAGATCGCCGCCGACGAGCGCGGGCCCGATCGAGCGGGCGGGGTTCATCGAGGCGCCGGAGATCGGGCCGCCGAACAGTGCGTCCAGGGCGACGGTGCCGCCGATCGCGATCGCCGCCGCCTCGCCAACCGCCCGCGTGTCGGTGGCGACGGCCATGATCACGAACATCAAGAAGAAGCTGAGGACGAGCTCCCAGAGGAACGCCTGGCCGTCGCGAGCCGGACGGCAGCGTGGCCCCGACGTTCGCGATGTCGCCGAGCGAGCCGCGCAGGAGCAGCGGCCGCGGCGAGGGCGCCCGCGAGCTGGGCGGCCCAGTAGCGCGAGCGCGCGCGGCCAGGGGAAGTGCCGAGTCAGCGCGAACGCGAAGCGTGACGGCCGGGTTGAAGTGCGCGCCGGAGATGTGCCCGACCGCGTAGATCATCACCATGATCACGAGCCCGAAGGTGAGCGCGACGCCGACGTGGCCGAGGGCGCCGGTCTTGGCGTCGACCATGATCGCGCCGCAGCCGGCGAAGACGAGCGCGAACGTGCCGACGAACTCGGCCGCGAGCGACGCGAGCGCGCCGCGGCGAGTGGGCGCGCGGTCAGTTCGACGCGCTGTCGGGCAGCAGCTCGCCGATCAGCGTCTGCACGCGCCGGTCGATCTCGTCGCGGATCCGGCGCACGGTCGTCGAGGTCCTGGCCGGCCGGGTCGTCGAGCTCCCAGTCCTCGTACCTCTTGCCCGGGTAGATCGGGCAGGCGTCGCCGCAGCCCATCGTGATCACGACGTCGGCGGCGCGCACGACCTCGTCCGTGAGCGGCTTCGGGAACTCCTCGCTCATGTCGACGCCGAGCTCCGCCATCGCCTCGACCACGGCCGGGTTGATCTCGCTCGCCGGGGTCGCTGCCGGCCGAGCGGACGTGGATCGCGGCCCTCGGAGCGGAGCTTGAGAGCCCGGCGGCCATCTGGCTGCGGCCGGCGTTGTGGACGCAGACGAACAGCACCTCCGGCTGCTCCTTCGTGATCAGTCCCTCCGCCTGGGCCGAGCGCCTTCAGCCGCTCGCGGGCGAAGCGGTGCGCGAGCACCGGCACGAAGACGTTGATCCTGGCGTGCCGAGCAGGTCGAGCGACTCGGCGATGTAGCGGTCGATCGTCTCATGCGAGAAGATGCCCGCGAACTCGTCCGCGAGCGCTCGGCGGCCTGCTCGACATGCTGCCGCGTGACGGGATCGAGCATCTCGAGCATCGGCTGGCCTCCTCGGTATCGACACGATCAATGTGCTGAGCAGTCGATGGCGCACGATATCGATGTCTGTCAATATGCAATTCGTGAAGCACGATCGCGACCATCGCCGCCTCTGCCCGCCGCTTCTCGCAGGGCCCGCTCGAGGCCGACGACGCCGAGCAGCTCGCCAGGGCGCTCAAGACGATCGCCGACCCGGCGCGACTGCGGCTACTCAGCCTGATCCAGGCCCAGCCCGGCGGCGAGGCCTGCGTCTGCCACCTGACCGGCCGCTCGGCCTGAGCCAGCCGACCGTCAGTCACCACCTGAAGGTGCTCCTCACGCGGGCCTGGTCGAACGCGAACAGCGCGGCAGCTGGGCCTACTTCCGCGTCTGCGAGGAGCCGCTCGCGGCGCTGCGCGCGCTGCTCGCCTAATCCGAGCGAGCTACAGCTTCTTGAACGTGGCCTTCACGCGGCGCGTGGTCAGCTCCTAACCCGGCGCGTTAACTTGCGACCTTGATGCCAGTGAGGGCTACGCCCGTCACTTGAGCTTGCACCAGCCCAGTCCTCCAGCAGCGAACTTGCATGTTCTGGGGTACCACGCTCGCCCAAGCCAACATCGAGATCGTTGCGACCTGCGATGACCCGGCGCCCGATCCGAGGCGCGATCCACCCACGCTGCTCCCCGCACCCCAGATATGGCAACTGACCGTGGTATCGGCGGTGCCCTCGACCTTGACCTTTGCCATGAGCAGAAACGTGCCCTGAGGTAGGGAGCCGGAGAACGACGGTTGCCGAGGCCGGCGATTGCCCGGAGATATTGACGGGGGTCTCCGAACTCGCGAAGAAGCCATCTGACGGGCCGGTGTCGCCCTTGTCACCCTTATCGCCCTTGTCGCCCGGCGGGCCCTGGAAGCCGCGCAGGCCGCGATAGCCCCGATAGCCGCGGTAGCCGCGCGGACCGCGCGGGCCGCGCCTGGCCGAGCTCTTCTCGGCGCCGAGGCCCGTGGCGCGCTTCGCCTTCGTCGCACCGGCGGTGACGCCGTTCTGGGCCGCCTCGCCGAGCCCCGTGGCGCCGAGCACGGCGACGACGAGGGCCGCGATGGAGATTGCGATCGGCAAACGCTCCTTCACGGCCCTCGACGGTAGCACCAGCTTTCCGAAGAGAAAAGCGTATTTACATGGTCTTTACTCGATAGCGAACGTCACCGTCACGCTGGCCTGGATCTCCTCGCTGCCCGGCTCGATGGGCGCACCAACAGCCGTGTTCGGCCTTGGCGCGCTGCATCTCCATCATCGGTCCCGGCCCGCCGTTGAAGCCCTCGACGATCGCCGTCACCCGGCCGAGTCGCACGCCGGCCGCGTCGGCCAGCGCCTCCGCGCGCTTGCGCGCGTTCCCGAAAGCGCTCTCGAGCGCCTTGGCCTCGTAGGCTTCGCGGTTCGACCGCGTGAGCGACGGGCCGTAGACCTCGTTCGCGCCCGGCCCGCGACGCGGCGTCGAGCACCGCGCTCGACCGCTCGAGGTCGCGCAGGGTGACGGCGACCGAGTTCCGCGCCGCGTATCCGCTCTGGGTTCCCTTGTCGCTGTCGTAGCCCGGCCCGACCGACACATCCTGGGTCTTGATGTCCCTCTCGCTGACGCCTGCGCTCTTCAGCGCCGCGATGACCCGCTCCATGCGAGCGGAGTTCGCAGCGAGCGCCTCACGTGCGGTGCTGCCCTTGGTCGTGACGCCGAGCGAGAACTGCGCTTCGTTCGGGATGGCATTTGCCGTGCCGGTTCCGTTCACGGTGATGCCTTGCAGCGGTGAGCTCTCCGCCCCGCCGGCAGTCTCGGGGATGCCTACGCCCGCAACAGCAGCCGCAGCCAGCACGAGCAGGGCCAAACCAGCGATCCGAATCATCTTCATCGTTGCCTCCTAGCCTTTTCCCTCTATACGCCGCAGGAGGGCTCCCACGTCACAATCGATCGCGTAGCCGAGCTCACGGCGCCGAGGGCCAATTCAACGAGCTCGCGAAAGCAGCGTAGTCCTCGCGGAGAGTTCGATGAAGTCCCAACGTCGACATGCGGTGCGGAGGCTGCTTCGCCCAGAACCGACCTACCTCATTGGGTCATTGTCGCTCCGCCAGCGTAGGCCTACCGTAGTCCTCGCGAGCGCAGCGTGAAGATCCCAGGCCAAACGCTGCTCCCGCCTCGTCGCTGTAGGGCCTGGGGATAAGAGAGGAATGATCTTGAAAAAGGGAATCACTCTGATCGCCGCGCTCGCCGCAGTGCTCGCGATCACCTCCGGCGCATTCGCCGCCAACCACTACCTGATCACGTCGTCCGCCCAGATCAAGAACGGCGTCATCTCGCTCTCCGATCTCGCGCCCGCCGCTCGCCCGGCGCTGAAGGGCCAGCAGGGCGCGGCCGGCCCGCAGGGCCCGCCGGTGCAGGCGCGGGCGAGAACCGGTGCGTGCGAGGGTCCGAATGGCGACAGCGCAGGCGGCGGGCGCACCGGGCGTCGTCGGCTTCAGGCCTTGCGGGGCGCTGGGCCGAAGGGCGATAAGGGCGACTCCGGGCTGACCGGCGCGTTCTACGCCACCGCGCTCTACAACGCGGGCAACACCAACGCCGGGGCCATCGCCGCCCGTGGCGTGCGACGCCGACCCCGCGAGGACCGACTACGTCGCCATCTCCGGTGGCGTGCAGGTGCTCGGCCTCGATGACGGGCGCGAACAGCCGCAACACCCCGGTGTCCTCCTCGTTCCCCGGCCGCATGGACTGGGCCACAAATGCCCCGAAGCCAAATCGCCTCGACGGCTGGATCGTCCAGTTCGGCGGCAACGCCGGAGCGACCCCGGACAAGGATCCCGAGAAGGTCCAGGTCTGGGCGCTCTGCGTCCCCGGTGCCAGCATCCCGGTGAAGCAGACCTTCCAGCAGATCGCTGATCCACGGACTAGCGCAACACCAGCTCCAATCGAACCCGAAGGGCGCCGTCGACGGCGCCCTTCGCCGTTTCGGCGACACGTGACAAGACCCTTGTCGATCGGCCACACTATCGGAATGGCTCCAACGGCTGGCGGGCTGGCGGTCGGCGGCGACGCGAGCGGGCGCTCGGCGGCATCCCGTCCCGAGCTACGTCCTCGACACGGCCGGGGTCGTCCGGTGGATCAACCCGGCGGCTGAGCGCCTCCTCGGCGACGTCCGCGGCCGGCACTTCACGTCGGTTGTCGGCCTCCAGGACCGGGAGCGGGCGCAGGAGCTCTTCGCCCGCAAGGTGCTCGGCACGACCGCGGCGACCGAGACAAGCGGGGTCCTTCGTCTCGACCGACGGAACCCGCCTCGCGCTGGAGGTCAGCGCCGTGCCGCTGATGGGCGGCGAACGTGTGGTCGGCGTCTTCGGGCTGCTGACCGGCCCGCTCGACGAGGAGCCGAGCACGCCGCCCGCGCACCTGACGCCCCGCCAGGCCGACGTATTGCGTCTCCTCGAGCAGGGACGCTCGACGACGCAGATCGCGCAGGAGCTCCACGTGACCACGGAGACGGTCCGGAACCACGTCCGCCATCTGCTGCGAGCCCTCGGAGTGAACTCGCGTCTCGAAGCCGTCGCCGCCGCCCGACAGGCCGGACTTCCGAAGCACGCGCCTCGCTGACGTGTCGCAGCACTCAACGGAAGCGAGGACACCCAGCATTCGCCTGCGTAATCAACATCGCGCGATGCGCTACCAGTTCGTCGATTGCCGCTGGGAGCTCGGTGACCCGGCCCGTGGGCGTGAGCTCTATCTGGCGGGGCACGTTCCGGGCGCCTCGTTCCTCGACGTGGACGAGGACCTTTCTGACCTATCCATCGAGGGAGCCGGCCGTCATCCGCTGCCGAGCGCCGAGCGCTTCGCCGAGTCCGCCTCGCGGGCCGGGATCGGCCCAGGTGTCTTCGTGATCGCATACGGGCAGATGGGCGGCGCGGAGCGGCTCTGGTGGCTGCTGCGGCACTTCGGCCACGACGACTGCGCCGTCCTGCAGGGCGGGATCGACGCCTGGCAGGGCCCGCTCAGCCAGGGCGAGGAGCAGGTCGAACGGGCGTCCTTCGAGCCCCAGTCTCGCGCCGACGACACGATGGCCGCCGACGAGATCGCCTCGCGCCTAGACGACAACGGCCTCCGCGTCGTCGACGCCAGAGCGGAAGCGCGCTGGCGCGGCGAGGCGAACCCGATCGACAAGATCCCGGGTCGCATCCCGGGCGCGGTCAACGTCCCGTTTACCGAGGGCACCTCCGTGCCGCCCGAGCTCCTGGCCGCCCCCGAGATCGTCGTCTACTGCGGGTCGGGGGTGACCTCGTGCGTCACCCTCCTGGCCCTGGCCCAGGCCGGACGCACCGATGCCAAGCTCTACCCGGGCTCGTGGAGCGAGTGGGAGGGCCTAGGCGGCCGTTTCCGCCGCGAGGTCGGGTAGGTACTGGCGCCAGCCGGTCGGGATCTTCGGCGCGGCCAGCTTGATGAAGAGCACCGGCTGCGGCGGCCGTGGCTCGCGTCGCAGCACCATGCTCACCTCGTGCAGCAGGCGGTCGCCCTTCCGCAGGTTGCACGGCGCGCAGGAGGTGACCACGTTCTCCCAGACCGACTCACCGCCCTTGCTGCGCGGGATCACGTGGTCGAGCGTCAGCCGACCCCCGTTCTGGCCGCAGTAGACGCACTTCCAGCCGTCGCGGGCGAACAGCGCCCGCCGCGAGATCTTCCGCTGCACGGCGCGCGGCACGTGCACGTAGGTGACGAGCCGGATCACGTGCGGCCAGGGGTAGGTGTCGGTCGCGGAGTGGAGACCCTGCGCGAGCTCCTCGAGGACCTCCGCCTTTCCCTTGAAGACGAGCACATGGGCACGCCGCACCGAAGTCACGTTTAGTGGCTCATAGCTGGCGTTGAGGACCAAGACCTGTCCCATGGCAAGAGAAATGTAGCTAGTCAGCCGACGCCGCCTTCTAGGATCTCCGCTCGATGAACCTCTCCGGAGCCGCCTGGATCGCGATCGCAGCCGCCTGCGCGGCGGTCGCGGCGCTTGCTCTCGTCGCGTATCTCCTGGTGCAAGTCCGGCGTCTACGCGCGGGCCAGGAGGTGCTCCTCGGAGGAGGGAAAGGCGACCTCGTCGACTTCGCCGTCTCGCTCCAGGGCCGGATCGACGACCTCAACCGAGCCGTCGACGAGATCGCTTCCGGCCTGACGCGAGTCGACCGGCGCGTGGACGGCTCGATCTCGAACACGGCGATCGTGCGCTACGACGCCTACGAGGGTGCGGGCGGCCAGCAGTCGGCGACGATGGCGTTCCTCGACGCAGCTCGCTCGGGAATCGTCGTCAGCGCGATCCAGGGCCGCGACTACGCCCGGGTCTACGTGAAAGAGCTCGATCACGGACGGCCGTCCGTCGCGCTCTCGCCCGAGGAGCTCGAGGCGGTCGAGCGGGCAATGGCCGGCGCAGGTTCTAGCTAGCCGAGACTGAAAATGACCGGGTATTCGGCGGTGTTGTTGTCCGTCGTGCTCTCGGTCGGTACCGGCTCGACCTCGACCGTGACCGTTGTTCGCTCGGCGAACGGCACGGTGCCGATGTTGCTGAAGACGACGGTCTTCGTCTCGTCAGGGTTGATCAGGTCGAGGACCTGACGCTTCTGGATCGGCGTCGGGCTCTTCTGGATCGTCAGCCGGACGGGGATGCTCGACTCCTGCGCGCAACCGGAGTTCTCGATCTCGACCGAGAAGGCCAGGTCCTTGGTCGATTCGACCGTGTTGGTCTCGCTCGGAGAGAGCCGCTGGCGCGCCGGCAGAGCGGTGACGCTCACGATCCCCGTGCCGCGCGGGCTGCAGTCGGTGCCACCGCCGCTCGCCGCTCCTCGAATGCGCTGCCAGATTCCGCTCATCGAGCGCCGAGTGGCGATGTCCGGGTTCTGGAGGAAGTTCGAATCGGGAACCTCGACCCCGGTGACGTCCTGCCGCTCCAGCTCGTCGGCGGCCGGGTCCTTGAACAGGTCGTCCCAGACGATGTCGCTGGCGATGAACCGCTGAGCCTGTTCGGCCAGGAGGCCACCGGCCGTGTTGGCGTTCGCGGACGAGGCTGTCTGGCTAAACGCCTGGGCCATGCCGCGGAGCCCGCTGAGCCTGAAGTCGAAGGCCTCGATCGCGTGGCGGTCCTGTGCGCGCAGCGGGCCCGGAGGGTCGAGCGCGCGGAGCTGCTCCGTCTGCTGCTCCTGTTGTTGCGCCAGGCCTTCGAGCCTTTGCTCGATCTGTGCCGGGCTCTGGCCGCGGCTCGTGAGGACGCCGTTCAGGTTGCGGCCGAGAGCCTGCGAGTCGTTTGCCAACGTCGTCACCTTCTCGATGTAGTCGGTGTACGCCTCTTTGCGGCGGTCCTCGCGGCACGAGTTGACCCAGAAGACGAGCAGGACGACGAGGAGGATCGCGAAGCTGATCAGCCCGATCAGGCGCAGGAGCGGTGTGAGGCCGGTCGGTGGTCGGACCGGGGGCCGACCACCTCGGCGGCGAGGGCGCTCGGCCTCCGTGGCCTCGCGGGTCTCGCCCTCGTCGAAGAAATCGAACTCGATGTCGCTGTCTCGCTCGCTCATGGCAGCGCCGAAGCCCGGCCACTGTACCGCGTTGCTCGGCTGGGAACTTCTCGGAAAGGAGTTCCACGGGCCACGGCCAAAGCGGAGGCGCGGATGTCGACCGCTTTGCAACCCGTCCCCGAAAACGGCCTCGTCCTTGGCCGCTACAAGCCCCTGCGCCCTCTCGGAACCGGCGGGTCCGGGTCTGTATGGCTCGCCCACGACGAGAAGAACGGACGAGACGTGGCGCTCAAGATCATCGGCAAGGAGGGCAAAGCGGCCTCCAGAGCCGAACGAGAGGCTCATTCGGCCGCCCGGCTTCGCCATCCCCACTGCCTGCTGGCATTCGGCTTTGCGAGCGATTCGCGGCACGTTTACATCCCGTACGAATACGTGCCAGGACACACATTGCGACACGCCCTGCGCGCCGGGGAGCTCGACGACGAAGGGGTCGTCGAAGCGGCGGCCCAGGTTCTCGAAGCGCTTGCCCACGCGCACGCGCACGGGATCGTCCATCGTGACGTCAAGCCGTCCAACGTCCTGCTCGCGGACGGCGACGAGGTCTCGGTTCGCCTGTTCGACTTCGGCCTCGCACAGCTGGCGGACGCCGAGACGCTGACCGCTGCCGGCGACGTCCCGGGCACGCTCGCCTACATCCCGCCCGAGCGCCTCCAGGGCAAGAGCGCCGGGCCGGCGGCGGACGTCTGGGCCGTCGGCGTCCTCCTCTGGGAAGCGCTTTCCGGCCGGCATCCGTTCTGGCAGGCCTCGCCGATGGAGATGGGGAAGCAGATCCAGTCGGGCGCGGCCTCCCTCGCGACGGTGCGTCCTGACCTCTCCGGGCAGCTCATAGCGGCCGTCGACCGGGCCCTGGCCGTGAACCCCGCGAAGCGTCCGACGGCCGCCGCGCTCGCGCGTGCACTACGCGGGCCGCGTCGAGAGACCGTGGCGCGGCCGCTGCGGCCGACGCAGCTTCGGCTCGATCGCCGGCTACCGGCGCTGATCGGCGCTCCTGTCGTGGCGGGGATCGCAGTCGCCTGGGTCGCGGCGTCGCTGCCGTTCTACCCGCCGCGCTGGCCGCTGCTGCTCGGCGCGCTCGCAGCCGGATTGATGGCGCTTCGTCCGCGCATCGGGCTTGCATTCGCTCTTGCCATCCCCGTCTTTCCGTTGGGAAACGCCGCGCTCGGGCTCGCAATCGTGTACGCGGCGGTCGCGGCGGCATGGCTCGCCCTGGCCTGGCCACGACCGCGATCGGGGCTCGTCTTCGCGCTCGGCGCCGTCCTGGCTCCGCTCGCCGCGATCGGGCTGCTGCCGCTGGCCCTGCAGCGGGTGGACGGATGGTTCCGGCGGGCCGCGTATGCCTTCGCAGCCGTTCTTGTGACGGGCTTCTCCGGTGCGACGCAGCTCGAGGGGATCGCGAACGTGGAGTCCCCTCTCGCCGTTGCCGAGTGGCTCTGGGCATCGCTCACGGCGCGGCCCGAGCTTCTCCTGCTGGGGCTCGTGCTCGGGGCCGGGGCAGCGCTCTTGCCCGGTGCGCGCCGCTTGGGCGAGCCGGCGATCGTGGCGCTCGGCGCCGGGCTGCTGGCCGGAACACTGGTCGCAGCGCCGGGCGGCTCTGCGATTTCGTTCGTCGCCACCGCCTGGATCACGTGTGTGGCGCTCGTCGTGCAGTGGCGGCTCCAGGGCGGCGGCCCCGGCCGGCTGCAGTTGCGCAGTTTCGGCACGATTCCGCGCGCCACGCGTGCGCTTTTCGTCGCTAGGGTGAAACCGGCGGGTGGTCCGCGGTGGCCCCGGGCCCTCGACCCCCACCGGCTCGGGCACGCAACGCGTCGCTAGACTCGCTGCCCGAGGGCAGCAACCCCTCTTCTGTAGCCGTGCTCCGCACCATTGAGTCGAAAATCGAGTCCCTGTTCGAAGGCGTCTTCGGTCGCGCCTTCCGTACACACGTGCAACCGGTCGAGCTGGCGCGCAAGCTCGCCAAGGAAATGGACGACCACCGCATGGTCTCCGTCTCGCGCGTGTACGCGCCGAACGAGTACGCCGTCTACCTGGCGCCGAACGATCGCGAGCAGTTCGAGTCCTACGAGGAGTCCCTCGTCACCGAGCTCCAGGAGTACCTCGCCGAGCATGCGCGGCGCGAGAGCTATGTGCTGCTCTCCACGCCGCAGGTCGTCATGAACACGGACGAGGACCTCGAGGTGGGCGAATTCGGGATCGCAACGCGGATGGTTCAGCCCGAGCCCGGCGCCGAGGAGCCCGTGCCGGAAGCCGCGCCCGGCGCGACGATGATCTACCGCCCGCAGGCCGCGCCCCAGACCGAGGCCGTCACTCCCGAGGAGCTCGGCGTCGAGCCCGAAGTCGTCACGCTCACAGTGGACGGAACGGAGCACGCGATCGACCGGCAGAGCGTCGTCATCGGCCGCTCGAAGGACTGCGACATCCGGCTCGCCGATCCGAACGCCTCCCGTCGACACGCCGAGGTGCGCCAGGAAGGCACGGCCTACTGGCTCGTCGACCTCGACTCGACGAACGGCACGACGGTGAACGGCCGTCGCCAGCAGCGCGCGAGACTCGATAACGACGATCGGATCACGATCGGCTCGACCGAGCTCGTGTTCCGGCGCAAATGAGACTCCTGGCAGTTTCCTCGGTCGACGTCGAGGGCGTTCTCCTGCTCCTGAAGATCGGCTTCCTCGGCCTCCTGTATCTCTTCATCTGGCGAATCGTCCGCACGGCGAGCAAAGATCTACGCCTGCCGCAGGAAAGTTTCATCCTCGGGCCCCAGCAGGCCGAAGCGGCGGGCCTTGGCAAGCGCAACTCGCCGTCGATGGGCCGCCTGGTCGTCGTCAGCAGCCCTGCCCTGGAGGAGAAGAGCGAGTACGCGCTCGACTCGGCGGGGATCACGATCGGCCGCGGGTCTCAGAACACGGTCGCGCTCGACGACGACGACTTCGCCTCGGCCTCGCACGCCCGGGTGGAGCCCCGCCAGGACGGCGTCTGGCTCGAGGACGCAGGATCGACCAACGGCACCTACCTGAACGGCGTCAAGCTGTCTCGTCCACGCAAGCTGACTCCGGGAGACCTCGTGCGGGTAGGCGAAACCGACTTCCGCTTCGACCGATGAAGATCGGACGCTCAACGGGCCTCTCCCACCCCGGCCGCAAGCGGCGACGGAACGAGGACTCGTGGGTCTGCGACCCGCCGATCTTCGCGGTCGCCGACGGGATGGGCGGCGCCAAGGGTGGCGAGATCGCCTCGCGGCTGGCCGCGTCCGCCCTGGGCACCACCGCCGACGGCCGTGGCGAGGAGCGCGTCGTCTCGCTCGTCCAGGAGGCGAACCGGCGGGTCTTCGAGCGCTCGGCGGAGGACGCCAGCGCCTCGGGCATGGGCACGACGATCACCCTGGCCCTGGTCGAGGACGGCAAGGTGACGTTCGGCCACGTCGGCGATTCGCGCGCCTATCTGATCCGCGACGACAGCATCGAGCAGCTCACCGACGACCACTCGCTGGTCGCCGAGCTCGTGCGGAGCGGCAAGCTCTCACCGGAAGAGGCCGAGATCCACCCGCAGCGCTCGGTGATCACGAGAGCGCTCGGGACCGACCCCGACGTCGACGTCGACACGTTCGTCGTGGAGCCGCACGTCGGTGACCTCTTCCTCATCTGCTCGGACGGGCTGACGTCCATGGTCGAGAACGACGTGATCCGCGACGTCATCGAGCAGCGCCGGGAAAACCTGGATGCGGCCGCGCGTGAGCTCGTGGAGACCGCGAACCGGAGCGGCGGCGAGGACAACATCACCGTCGTCTTCTTCGAGATCGCCGACGAGAGCGCCGACATGCCCGAGGAGACCGCACAGATGCCCGCGGTCGACGAGAACGGGGCAGTGGACGACGAGGACACCCTGTCGGGCCTCGAGGGCATCCCGACCGTCGACACGATGGTCGTGCCCTCGACCGAGGCCAAGGCGATCGCCGAGCCACCGCAGAGGCGGAGGCGGAGCCGCTGGCTGTCACTGCTCATCGTGCTCTTGGTGGTGCTCGTCCTGCTGGCGGGCGCCGCCGGGCTCTACTGGGCGCTGTACCTGTGACCCTCAGGAACCGCGAGCTTCTCAACCTCTTCGTCGTTGGGGTCATCACCAGCCTCGGCTTTGCCAGCGTGTACATCGCGCGCCAGGAGGTCGTCTCCACGGCCTCGCTGTCGTACGCCCTGTTCTTCTTCGGGCTCTACGTCGCGGCGCACGTCGTGGCCAGGGTCACAGTGCCCCAGGCCGACCCGTACCTCCTGCCGCTGGCCGGACTGCTCACGGCCTTCGGCGTGACCGAGATCTACCGCCTCAACCCGGACAACGCGTTCCGGCAGGGGCTCTGGATCGTCGTCGGCGTGGCCGCGTTCTCGGCGACGCTGATCCTGCTCCGCCACGACTTTCGCCGCCTCGATTCGTACAAGTACATCTGCGGCATCACTGCGATCGGCCTGCTCGTGCTGCCGGCGCTGCCTCTGATCGGGCAGACGGTGAACGGCGCGCGCCTCTGGGTGAAGCTCGGCCCGTTGCAGTTCCAGCCGGGCGAGCTCGCCAAGATCTTCCTGATCGTCTTTCTCGCCGGCTATCTCCAAGAGAAGCGCGAGGTGCTCGCGCAGGGCCGGCTGAAGGACTTCGGCCCGCTGCTCGCCATCTGGGGCGCGGCGATGCTCGTCCTCGTGGAGACGAACGACCTCGGGAGCGCGCTCCTCTATTTCGGGATCTTCCTGGCGATGCTCTACGTCGCCACGGCGAAGGCGTGGTTCGTCGGCGCCGGCATGGCGCTCTTCCTCGCGGGCGCGGCGGTCGTGTACCAGCTCGTGGGCCGCGTCGAGTCGCGCGTCACGATCTGGCTCAATCCGTGGACCGAGGAGAAGGTCTACTGCGCGCAGACCGGCGGAATGGCCCTGCGGCAGGAATGCGACTCGTACCAGCTCGTCAAGTCGCTCTACTCGATCGGAAACGGCGGTTTCGGCGGCAAGGGCTTCGGCAAGGGAACGTTCGCCAACTCGGGCGGCGACCCGCTGATCCCGTACCTGAACACGGACTTCATCTACTCCGCGCTGGCCCAGGAGCTCGGGCTGGTCGGCGTCGCCGCGTTGCTGCTCGTGTTCATGCTGTTCTGCCTGCGCGGCTTCCGGATCGCGATGCTCGCCCAGGACGGGTTCTCCAAGCTGCTCGCCCTGGGGCTGACGTTCGGCTTCGCGCTTCAGACGTTCATCATCGTCGGCGGCGTGCTGCGGGTGATTCCGCTGACCGGGATCACGCTCCCCTTCGTCAGCTACGGCGGGTCGAGCATCGTCGCCAACTTCGTCCTGCTCGCAGGCCTCCTGCTGGTCTCGAACCGAGCGAACGCCACCACGGAGAACCGGTCGTGAACAAGCAGATCGCAAAGGTCGCCGTCGTCGCCCTGATCCTGCTCGCCTCGCTGATGGTCGCGACGACGTACTGGCAGGCCTACGCCGCGCCCGACCTCGCCGACAAGCAGGACAACTCGATCCAGCGCGTCGCCGAGTTCACCGTCAAGCGCGGCGAGATCTACGCCGCCGACGGGCGCACGGTCCTGGCCACGAACACGGTCGTGAAGTCGGCGGGGCAGACCCTGTACCTCCGCAGGTACCCCTCGCGCGGGCTGGCGGCCCACATCGTCGGCTACTCGACGCAAGTCCGGTCACGCGCGGGCCTCGAGCGCTCCGAGAACGACTTCCTTACGGGCGCGAACGCGAACCTGAACACCGTCGTCGAGACGACCCTCGACAAGCTGCGTGGGTCCACCGTGGAGGGCAACGACCTCTACACGACGATCCGCCCCGGCGCACAGCGCATCGCCCTGAATGCCCTCGGCGGCCGCTGCGGAGCCGCGGTCGCGCTCGAGCCCCGCACCGGCAAGGTGCTGGTCAGCGTCTCCAGCCCGACCTACGACCCGAACCTGATCGAGAACGACTTCCCGGCCGCTTCGCGCGCCAGGTTCGGGTGCCAGCCGCTACTGAACCGCGTCACCGCCGGGCTCTACGCGCCGGGCTCGATCTTCAAGGTCGTCACGGGGGCCGCCGCCCTCGACGGGGGCGAGTTCACCCCCGAGTCGAGCTTCAACGACCCGGGCTACTGCGAGGAGTACGGCAAGCGCGTCGAGAACTACGACACCTCCAGCCCGTTCGGCAACGTCAACCTCGTCGAGGCGATGCAGTACTCGATCAACTCGGTGTTCTGCAACATCGGGAAGGCGATCGGCGGGATCAAGATCCTGGAGACTGCCAAGAAGTTCGGCTTCTATTCCGTGCCGCCGCTGGAGACGCCGGTCAACGAGCGCTCGGCGAGCGGTCTCTACGACAAGGGCCGCCTCTTCTTCCCGAAGGACGACACGCAGGTCGACCCCGGCCGCCTCGCCTTCGGACAGGAGCGGATGCTGGTCACGCCATTGCAGATGGCGATGGTCTCCGCCGCGATCGCGAACGGCGGGGTCGTCATGAAGCCGTACGTGGTCGAGCGCATCGTGGCCCCGGACGGCACGGTCGTCGTCCAGCAGAAGCCCGAGGAGCTCGGCGAGGCCGTCCAGCCCGAACACGCGCGCGCGATCGCGGAGATGATGGAGCGGGTCGTCTGTTGCGGGACCGGTACCGCCGGAAAGCTCTCCGTAGCGACGGCAGGCAAGACCGGAACCGCCGAAACCGGGATCCAGGGCCGCAACACGACGTGGTTCATCGCCTTCGCCCCGGTCGAGAACCCACGGGTGGCCGTGGCGGTCGTGCTCGAGCGCCAGAGCGGCACCGGCGGCACCACGGCAGCACCCATCGCTCGCCAGATCATGCAGGCACTGATTGGTTGAGCGTCGAACTCCCTACCCTGTGTAAAACGTGATCACGAACATCATCAACACGCTTTTCGACGGTAGGTACCGCGTCATGCGCAAGCTCGGCGCGGGCGGCATGGCCGACGTCTACCTGGCCGAGGACGAGGAGCTCGGGCGCCGCGTCGCGATCAAGATCCTGAACGACCGCCACGCGAACGACGAGAGCTTCGTGGAGCGGTTCCGCCGCGAGGCCAAGAACGCCGCCGGGCTCTCCCACCCCAACATCGTCTCGATCTACGACCGGGGCGAGGCCGAGGGCACCTACTACATCGCCATGGAGTACCTGGACGGGCGCACGTTGAAGGAGCTCCTGATCGCGCGCGGGCCGATGCCGATCGGCGACGCGATCCACCACACGCGGCAGATCCTCAACGCGCTGCGCTTCGCGCACAAGAAGGGCGTCGTCCACCGGGACATCAAGCCGCACAACGTGATGGTCGACGGCGACGGGCGCCTGAAGGTGACGGACTTCGGCATCGCGCGGGCGGGTGCGAGCCAGATGACCGAGGCCGGCGCGATTGTCGGCACGGCGCAGTACCTCTCGCCCGAGCAGGCCCGCGGCGCAGCCGTCGACCAGCGCTCGGATCTCTACTCGATCGGCGTCGTCCTCTACGAGATGCTCACCGGCAACGTGCCCTTCACGGGCGAGTCCCCCGTGGAGATCGCCATGAAGCACCTCTCGGACACGCCGCGGCCGCCGTCGTCGATCCGGCCCGAGATCCCGCCCGATCTCGACATGGTCGTGCTGCGCGCGCTCGCCAAGAACCCTGACGACCGCTTCCAGACCGCCGAGGAGATGGACGCCGAGCTCGCGCACATCGCCGACGGCGGGTCGGTCACCGCGATCACGGCTGACGCGGCGACGGCCGTCCTTTCCGGGACGTCAATCGCCAATGCGCCCACCGCAATCGCCGCGCCCCGCCGTGAACGGCGCCCGGGCACCTACCGGTATCAGGATCCGCCGCCGCGGCGGCGGACGATCTGGCCGTGGCTCCTCGCGATCCTCGGCCTCGTCGCTGCGCTGCTGGCGGGCTGGTTCGCCTACGGCCGGATCCAGGACTCGCTCAGCAGCTCTGGCTCGGTCTCGGTGCCGAACGTCGAGGGCATCCGGGAGCACCTGGCCGTCCAGAACCTCCTCGAGAGGGGCCTCGAGCCCGACGTGAAGCGCCTTCCCACCACGAACCCGAACTTCCGGCTCGGGATCGTCTACGACCAGGACCCCAATGCGGGCATCCGTGTGGACAGAGCAAGCGCAGTGACGATCTACGTGTCGCTCGGCCCGCCGAAGGTGACGGTTCCCCAGCTCATTGGGGAATCGCGCGACGACGCGATCGCCGCGCTGTCGGAGCGCGGACTGAAGTTCACGGTCGCGGATGTCTACTCGAGGGAGGAAGCGGGCACGGTCGTCGCCCAGTTCCCGCTGACCGGCAGGCGGGTGAACAAGGGCTCGAGCGTACGGATCAACGTCTCGCGGGGCCTGCAGCCGGTCGGGATCCCGACGGTGGTCGGCCAGACCTTCGAGTCTGCGTCGTCGCAGCTGCAGGCCGCGGGTTTCGCGGTGGCGCGCCAGGACGTGGATTCCGAGCAGCCGAAGGGCATCGTCGTCCGCCAGAACCCTGCCGGCGGCGCGCAGGCCTCGCGCGGCGCGACCGTGACGCTGAGCGTGTCCAAGGGCCCGAAGGAATCCGCCGTCCCCGACGTGACGAGCCAGGACGAGGAGGCCGCGCGGTCGGCGCTCGAGAGTGCCGGCTTCGACGTCGTCGTCCAGGACGAGGAGACGATCGACCCGAGCCAGGACGGAATCGTCATCAACCAGGATCCGCCCGGCGGCACCAGAGCCGCGGCGGGCACGACCGTCACGATCTTCGTCGGCCGGCTCCTACCGACGCCGTGAGCCGCGTCCGCGTCGCAGTGCTGATGGGCGGGCGCTCGTCCGAGCACGACGTCTCCCTGGCGTCGGCCCGCTCGGTGGTCGAGGCTCTCGACCCGGCGCGCTACGAGACAGTCGCCGTGGAGATCGGCCGCGACGGCCGCTGGGAGATCGGCCCTGCGACCAGAGCCGCTCTCGAACGGGGCGGCGAGAGCGACGTCGAGTCGCTCCCCGTGCCCGCGTCGAAGGTCCCGGCCACGCTGGCGGAGGTCGACGTCGTCTTCCCGGTGCTGCACGGCCCCTTCGGCGAGGACGGGACGGTGCAAGGCTTCCTCGATCTCGCCGACGTTCCGTACGTGGGCGCCGGGGTCATGGCCTCCGCGCTCTGCATGGACAAGGACCTCTTCAAGTCGGTGCTGCGCGACAAGGGCATCCCGGTGACGGACAGCGTGACCGTGCGGGAGATGAATGGCTTCGAGAGCCCGTTCGGGTTTCCGGTGTTCATCAAGCCCGCGCGGCTGGGGTCGTCCGTCGGCATCACGAAGGCCCGCAGCCCGGACGAGCTGCGCGCGGGCCTCGACCTCGCCTTTCGGCACGACGAGAAGGTGCTGGTCGAGGAGTTCGTCGACGGCGTCGAGGTCGAGTGCAGCGTGCTCGGGAACCTGGAGCCGGTGGCGTCGATCCCCGGCGAGATCGTGGCCAATGCGGACTGGTACGACTACTCGGCCAAGTACGACGAGGGCGGCATGGAGCTGATCGTGCCGCCGCGCATCTCGCCGGAGGCGAGCGAGAGAGTCCAGGAGCTCTCGGTCGCGGCCTTCCGGGCCACGGAGTGCGAGGGCATGGCGCGAGCAGACTGCTTCGTGCGGGCCGACGGCGAGGTGCTCGTCAACGAGCTGAACACGATCCCCGGCTTCACGGCGACGAGCGTGTACGCGAAGCTCTTCGAGGCTTCGGGCGTCCCCTACGAGGAGCTGCTCGAGAAGCTGATCGCGCTCGCGTTGGAGCGGCACGAGCGCCGCTCACGGCTCAAGTTCTAGCCGTCACCTCGTAGATGTGCGCCTGGCCGCCTTCTCGTGGAAGAGTGAGCCAGACGACGTAGTAGCCATAGGTCTGGTCATTGGTGTCGACGTCGAAAGTCGTGACGTCTCCGACGACGTCCTTCTCACCCGAGACGTTCTCGAACGGCCCGCTGGGGCTCGTTCCCCGCCCGGATCCTGGCCTTGAAGCCCGGCTCGGCTCGAATCGTGAGCTTCGAGAGGGCCACCTCCCCCGGGGCGCGCAGCACGAGGCCGACGCCGTCCTTGGTGAAGTCTTGGTACTCCTCGGTGCGCCAGTCGGTCGCCGGATCGCGGTCCGTTGCCTGCGCAAGCTCGCTGTTGTGCTCGCCGTCTCCGCCAACCGGGTCGTAGGCGCCCACCGCCTGCAGCCTGACGGGGCCCGAAGGGTTGTCCTCGGCCACGACCGGCACGCTCGGTGAGTCGGCGAAGAACAGGTAGGCGCCGCCGGCCACCGCAGCGGCGGCGAGCAGGATCAGCAGGAACGGAACCACCGGCAGCCGACGCCGCGGCCTCTTCGCGCGCGGCCTGCGCGACGGCCGGACGATCCTCGTCGCCTCGTCGTCGGAGCCCAGCTCGCCGTAGCAACGGTCGAGCTCGTCGATCAGCCCCTCCATCGATTCGAAGCGGTCGGCCGGGTCCTTCGCCATCGCCCGCTGCACGGCGAGGTCGAGCCGAACCGGAACATCGCGCCGCTGATCGAGCACGCTCGGGACGGGCTCGTGCAGGTGCTGCATCGCGACGGCGACGAAGTTGTCGCCCGAGTACGGCACCTCGCCGGTGAGCAGCTCGTAGAGCATGACGCCCGAGGGAGTAGATGTCGGTTCTCGGGTCGACCTGCTCGCCGCGCGCCTGCTCGGGAGCGATGTAGTCGCTCGTCCCGACGACGGTGCCCGACTGCGTCACGCTCTGAACGTCGACGGAACGGGCGATGCCGAAGTCCGTGACCTTGGGCTCGCCCTCCTCCGTGAGGAGCACGTTCTGCGGCTTGACGTCGCGGTGCACGAGCCCGCGCTTGTGCGCGAAGTCCAGCGCGCCGGCGATCTGCAGCCCGTAACGAAGCGCCTCGTCGACCGGCAGCGCCCCGTGCGACAGGAGGCCCTTGAGATTTTCGCCCTCGACGTACTCGAAGACGATGTACTGGCGGCCGTCTTCCTCGCCCCGGTCGATGACCGTGACGATGTTGGGATGGGCCAGCTGCGCAACGGAGCGCGCCTCGCGCCGGAAACGCTCGACGTAGTCCTCGTCGGCGCTGTAGTGCTCGTGCAGCACCTTGATGGCGACGGAGCGCTCGAGCAGCCGGTCGTGCGCCCGGAAGACGTTGGACATGCCCCCCGAGCCCACGAGCTCGTGCAGCTCGTAACGGCCCGCGATCAGCTCTCCGATCACGGCTCGAAGTTTGGCTGACGGCGCGATTAGGCGGTGAGGACCTTGTCGAGCGCCTGCTCCCAGACGCCGAGGGCCTCTTCGAGCTCCGCGTCGGTGACGACGAGCGGGGTCAGAACTCGGATGCAGTTGCCGTACACGCCGGACTTGATCAGGAGCAGCCCGTTCTGAGCGGCCTCCTCGACGACGGCCGACGCACGGTCTGCGTCGGGCTCCTTCGTCTCGCGGTCGAGCACGAGCTCGATCGCCAGCATCGCGCCGAGGCCGCGCACGTCGCCGATGGCATCCCAGCGTTCCTGCCAGGCCTCCATGCGCGAGCGAATCGTGTCGCCGATCGCAGCCGGCACGTTCGACGAGGTGCTCCTCGTTGAAGACATCGAGCACGGCGAGCGCCGCCGCCTGGGCGACGGGATTCCCGACGTAGGTGCCGCCGATCGCCGAGTCCTCCGGCGCGTCCATGATCTCCGCCTTCCCGATCACGCCGGATAGCGGCAGGCCGCCTGCGATCGACTTGGCCACGATCATCAGGTCAGGCTCCACGTCGTAATGCTGGATCGCCCACATGCGCCCGGTGCGGCCGTAGCCGGTCTGCACCTCGTCGACGACGAACACGATGCCGTGCTCGTCGCAGATCCTGCGGATGCCCTGGACGAATTCCGTGGGCGCGACGACGAAGCCGCCCTCCCCGAGCACCGGCTCCATCACGATCGCGGCCACGCTTTCGGGCGCGACCTGCGTGAGGAACGCGCGCTCCAGGGCGGCGAGCGCGGTGGCCGTGTCGGGCCCGCGGTAGGAGTGCGGATAGGGGACCCGGTAGACCTCGGGGGCAAACGGCCCCAGGCCGGCCTTGTACGGATGCGTCTTCGAGGTCATCGTCATCGCGAGCATCGTGCGCCCGTGGAAGGCGCCCTCGAAGACGATCACCGCCGGCCGCTTCGTGTACGAACGCGCGAACTTGATCGAGTTCTCGACCGCCTCGGTACCGGCGTTGAAGAACGCCGCCTTGGCCGGGCCGCTGAACGGGGCGAGCTCGATCATGCGCTCCGCCAGCTCGACGTAGACCTCGTAAGGGACGATCGTGAAGTCGGTGTGGGCGAAGTGTGTGAGCTGCTCCTGCGCCGCCTCGACCAGGCGGGGGTGCGAGTGCCCGACGTTCAGGCAGCCGACGCCGCCCGTGAAGTCGATGAACGTGTTGCCGTCGACGTCCGTGAGCGTGGCGCCGCGGCCTTCGGCGACGACGATCGGGTGGACGAGGGACAGCGGCCCCGCGATCACGCGTTCCTTCCGCTCGATGACCTCCTGCGAACGGGGGCCCGGGATCGCGGTCCGAATCTCGATCGCGCGTGTCATAGCCATACCCTGAAGATACAACAGCGATCGGCTTGATGCATACATGAATAACGTTCATACATCCGACCCTCTCGAGCAGTTCAACTCGTGGTACGCAGAGGCGGGCACGGACGTGGTCGCACTCGCCACTGCGACCCCGGATGGCGCACCGTCGGCTCGCATGGTCCTGCTGAAGGGCGCCGACCCCGACGGGTTCACGTTCTTCACCAACTACGAGAGCCGCAAGGGTCGCGAGCTCGCGGACAATCCGCGCGGGGCGCTGCTCTTCCACTGGCCCCAGCTGGGTCGCCAGGTGCGCGTGGAGGGGCCGATCGAGCGCGTCGGCCGGCAGGAGTCGGAGGAGTACTTCCGCACTCGGCCACGCGGCGCCCAGCTCGCTGCCTGGGCCTCACGGCAGAGCGAGCCGGTGGAGTCGCGGGAGGTGCTCGACGCCCGCTTCGCCGAGTTCGACCGCGAGCATCCGGGTGAAGTCCCCCTTCCGCCGCACTGGGGCGGCTATCGGCTCACGCCCGAGGTCTACGAGTTCTGGCAGCACCGCGAGAACCGCTTCCACGACCGGCTGCGCTACCGGAGCGCAGGCGAAGGCTGGACCGATCGATCGCCTGTCGCCCTGACGGATCCTTACGCTTCGCGGCGTGATCCTTGGGCACCTCGATCTGGACGCCTTCTTCGCCGCCGTCGAGGAGCTGGAGGATCCCGACTGCGCGCGAAGCCGCTCGTCGTCGGGGGCGACCCGCACGGCCGGGGCGTCGTCGCGACGGCGAACTACGAGGCCCGCAAGTTCGGGATCCACTCCGCAATGAGCTGCGCCGAGGCGCTGCGCCGCTGCCCGCACGCCGTCTTCGTTCGTCCGCGCCACAGCCTCTACTCCGAGTACTCGCAGGCGGTCTGGAAAGCCGATACGCGAGGTCGTTCCGACCGTCGAGCGCACAGGGAAGGACGAGGGTTATCTCGACCTGGGCGAGATTGCGGCGGACTTCGGGAAGGCCCGTGCGCTCGCCGAAGCCGTGCAGGCCTCGGTTCGCGGCTCGACGAGCCTGACGTGCTCCCTCGGCGTCTCGACGTGCAAGGTCGTCTCCAAGATCGCCAGCGATCTCCGCAAGCCGGGCGGTCTGGTCGTCGTGCCGCCGGGACGCGAGGCTTCGTTCCTGGCGCCGCTTCGACATCCGCAAGCTGCCGGGCATCGGCCCGCGCTCCGAGGCCCGGTTCCGGCGCGGTCGGCGTCGACACGATCGGCGCCCTCGCCGCACTCACAGACGACGAGCTACGCCGGCTCTTGCCGGGAAAGGTCGGCGGCATCCTCCGCCAGCGGGCGCGCGGGATCGATCGGCGGGCTTGGAGACATCCTCTGAGCGAGTCTCGATCAGCAACGAGGAGACGTTCCCGAAGGACATCGCCGACCGCGACCAGCTGAAGGACGAGCTGCGGCGGATGTCCGCGAGCCTCGCCGAGCTACCTGCAGCGAAACGGCGAGATCGCCACGAACCGTGACGACGAAGGTGCGCTACTCCGGACTTCTCGATCCGCAGCCGCTCGACCTCGGATCCCGGTCGGCACCGACGACGCCGGAGCGAATCGCCGAGCTCGCCTGCGGGTGCCTCGACCGCGCGCTCGACGATCGGCCCGGGGCGCTACGGCTCGTCGGGGTCGGCCTCTCCGGGCTCGAGTCGCACCGGCAGCTCGCGCTGGTCTAGGGGCCCAGCCGAAAGCCTGTCGCGCTCAGAGCGCCGGTTCCAGCGGGCTCGTCGGGAAGTCCGGGTCGCGGCGGCGGAAGGTTGTAGCCGCCCGGCGCCACGTCGTTCGGCGCATCGGAATGGAAGAGCGACGCGAGGTACTGGATATGGCCGCGCCCCAGGCCAAGCTCGAACTGACCCCCGCCGTAGGGCGCGATACCGTTCTCCTCGCAGTAGTCGTACGTGTCGCACAGTCGCGCCAGCTACCGAATCGCGATGGCTTGATGTTGATCGACCGTGGCGGCCAGGGGAGCCCTTTGATGTCGGCTACGGAGTGGATGATCGCGTCCCAGGTGATCCTTTTGGCGTGCGGCTCGAGGATCGGCCGCGTCTCCTCGGTGATCGCGGGATCCTCGATCCAGGCCTCCGGGAAACCTTCGGCGACGAGCCGGTAGAGAGTCGGATTTGGCGGCTGGTCGACCACTGTCCCCTTGTACTGTCCCTTGAGGTCGACCGAGTCGACACAGCCCAGCTTGGCCAGCTCGGCGACGAGCTCTTCGGTCCAGTCGTCCGTCGGATCGAGCTTGAAGCGCAGTCCGGGGTAGTGCTCCAGCCAGCCATGCACCTTCTCGGTGTCGGTGGATCGTCGAGGCCGCATGGAGACCACGAAGGTCACCGGAGCAGGTCCTCGCACCGACCGCCGAGCAAACGGCCTTCCCGCCTGCTGGAGAGCAAGGTCGACAGCCGCGGCCTCGAAGGCCCAGCGCCGATAGTCACGCGTAGGCGGCCATCTCCGGCTCGCGCGTGAAGAGCTCGAGGCCATCCAGCAACCGCGAGAACGAGTCGACCGTGTGCGCGCCGGTCAGCGGCAGGTCCACCGGCGGAGGATGGTCCTCAGCCGCTGTAGGTCACGTCCTCGCCGACTCCCTCCTCCCCAGCGCCGCGCAAGCGGACCAGTGTCGTGACGCGAGTGAAGCCGCTCGAGACCTCGATCGCCATGCGATCGAGCTCATATACGACCCGACCTCGAGCGCGAGTCCGGCCAGCGAGTCGTAGAGGGCCAGTGCTAGGCCGGCGGTTGCGGCGGCGGCGCGGGGGCCGCAGCCATGTCGGCTCGCGGTTGCATCAACCCGAGGAGGCGCGCGTCACGATATCGCGAGCCAGGCTGCGAGCAAGAACACGAGCAGCGCTCCGAGACCATGGAGTCCGTGTATCCAGCCGCTCGCTGGATCCTCGTTCGGGGGTGCGAGGAAGATCTGCACGGTTCCGAGCAGGAGGAGCCCGAAGCTCCAGCCGACCCACTTCCACAGCCCCCAGAAGGCCACCAGGCTGGAAAGGAACACGATCAGCTCGGACCCATTGTATGACGAGACCACCTGTGAATCCACGTGCGCGTCGAGCGCGCCCTCGCCGGCGCCCGAGAAGTACGAAGCAATGAAATAGACCTGCAGTGGAACGGCGAGCACGATGATCGTGGCGAAGATCAGGTGCACCCAGGTAGCTCCGCGATTTTTCATGCGCGTGACCATATCGCTGTGGTTCGGACGGCGCAACCATAGAATCGCGCGGATGGTTCTCGCCGACCGAACGATTCGCCGCCTCCTCGGCCAGGGTCGCATCGAGATCGACCCCTTCGACGAGGAGCTGATCCAGCCTTCGAGCGTCGACGTGCGCGTGGATCGGTTCTTCCGGGTCTTCCACAACGCTCGTTATCCGTACATCGACGTGCGTGAGCCGCAGGAGGAGCTGACCGAGCTCGTCGAGATCGGGGACGAGCAGCCGTTCATCCTGCATCCCGGCGAGTTCGTGCTCGGCTCCACGCTGGAGCGAATTCGCCTTCCCGACGACCTCGTGGCGCGGCTCGAGGGGAAGTCGTCCCTCGGTCGCCTCGGCCTGCTCATCCATTCCACTGCCGGCTTCATCGACCCGGGCTGGGACGGACACGTCACGCTCGAGCTCTCGAACGTGGCGAACCTCCCGATCACGATCTACTACGCGATGAAGATCGGGCAGCTCTCGTTCGTGCAGATGACGGAGCCCGCGGAGACGCCCTACGGCGCCGGCGCTCTCGGCTCGAAGTACCAGGGCCAGGCCGGGCCGACGCCGAGCCGCTACTGGAAGAACTTCGAGCAATGATCCTGGTCACCGGCGGATCAGGGTTCGTCGGCGGGCATGTCGTACACGCGCTGCGGAAACAGGACCGGCCGGTGCGGTGCCTCGTCCGCGACGCCCGCAAGGCGGAGAAACTTCGGAACTGGGGCTGCGAGCTGGTCGAGGGTGACGTCACCGATCCGGTCAGCCTGCGCCGCGCCGTCGACGGCGTCGACGTGGTCGTGCATCTCGTCGCGATTCGCCAGGGCAAGCGCGAGCAGTTCCAGCGGATCATGGTCGGGGGCACGCGCGACTTGCTGAAGCTGGCGAAGGAGGGCGGCGCCAAGCGATTCGTGCTCATGAGCGCGCTCGGCACGAGCGAGGAGACGAAGGACGTCGTCCCGTACTACGGGGCGAAGTTGCAGATGGAGCAGGACGTCCAGAGGTCCGGCTTTCCGTACGTCATCTTCCGTCCGAGCTTCGTCTTCGGTCGCGACGGGGGCATCCTGCCGACCTTCCGCCGGCTCGCGAAGATCGCTCCGGTGACGCCGATCATCGGCTCGGGCAAGCAGCGGATCCAGCCGATCTGGAGCGACGATGTCGGGGCTTATTTCGCCAAGGCGATCGACCACGAGCCGGCCACGAACCGGGTCTTCGAGCTCGGCGGGCCCGACGTCGTGTCCTGGAACGAGTTCTGGGAGCGGCTGAAGAAAACTCTGAGGGTTCGCCGTCCGAGCGTGCACATGCCGATGGCGTTCATGCGGGCGAACGCGCTGCTCACAGAGCGCCTGCCGGGCAACATCCCGCTCACGCGCGACCTGCTGAAGATGCTCGAGGCCGGCGACAACGTGGTCACGAACGACGAGGCGGTGCGAACCTTCGAGCTGCCGCTCATGCCGCTGGACGATCAGCTCCGCCGCGCGGCCTGATGAGCGAACCGCAGATCGTCGCTATCGGCGGGTTCGGCAGCGACGACGACGCCTGGCTGCGACTCGGCGCGTTCATACTCGGGCTCACGGGGAAGGAGCGGCCGCAGGTGTGTTTCGTGCCGACGGCGAGCGCCGAGGACGCTGACTTCCTGGTCAGCCTTTACGCGCGCTTCGCAGGAAGCGCCGATTGCTCGCACGTCTCGTTCTTCCCGTGGCCGCCGGACGATCTCCGCGAGCGTGTCGTTTCGCAGGACGTGATCTTCGTCGGAGGAGGGAACACGGCGAACATGCTCGCGATCTGGCGGGTGCACGGCTTCGACGCGATCCTCCGAGAAGCGTGGGAACGTGGCGTGGTCATGTGCGGGTCGAGCGCCGGAATGATCTGCTGGTTCGAGGCCGGAGTGACTGACTCGTTCGGCCCCGAGCTCGAGGGGATCCGTGACGGTCTCGGCTTCCTACCCGGCAGCGCGTGCCCGCACTACGACGGCGAGGAGCGGCGCCGGCCCGTGTACACGCAACTCGTGGCCGACGGTTTTCCGCCAGGAGTCGCAGCCGACGACGCGGCGGGTCTGCATTACGTCGGCACGGAGCTTCGGGAGGCTGTCTCAGCCCGCGATGGCGCGGCGGCCTACTTCGTCGAGCCTGACCGCGAGGCACGAATCGAGCCTCGGCCGGTCTAAGGAAAAGAAAAGGGGGTTGGTTTTAGCCAACCCCCTGATCCGGATACCAACGTTGGAGTGGTAGAGGCGCTTTGCCGGCCCGATCCGGAGAAACTCGGGCGGCGCGAGAGCGCTAGTCCCCTACGCTGGCTAGACGATTCCCCGTAGGTCCCGGGGACACGCCTCTACCCGCTGGTACCTCCACTGCCCGTACTGCAATCTGTCAAGCCGGACCACCTCCTTTCCGCGGTAGTCGAACTGTAGCGGCTCGACCAGGACGAACGCCAGCGGGACCTGTCCGGTGCCTGGCACCGGACATGTCTCGTTTCTTGACTGATTGCGCTTGCTTACGCCGCGGGTGATGTCAGGAGCGGACGTGTCTTTCCGGCGGTTCGGGCTTGGCCGGTTAGGCCAGAACTGCGGAGAGCTCGAGGCCCCGGTCGAGCGGGACCGTCACGCTCTCGAGGGTCGGGTCGGCCTGGCGGGCCTGCGAGTAGGCGCCCAGGGTCTCCTGATGGGAGAGCACGTTGTCGGCGACGACCAGCGCACCCGGCTCGACCTTGTCGCGAGCGAGCTGGAAGAGCCGCTCGTAATCCTCCTTCTCGGCGTCCAGGAAGACGACGTCGAACACGTCGTCGATCTGGGGCAGCGTCTCGTACGCGTCGCCCTCGACCAGCTCGACGGTCTCCTCGAGCCCAGCCTCGGCCACGTTGCGCCGCCAGGCCTCGACCTTGGCCGGATCCGACTCCAGGGAGAGCACACGACCCCCGAAGTAGCGAACCCCCGCGCCGAGCCAGATCGAGGAGTAGCCACGCGAGCCGCCGATCTCGAGCACCTCGCAATCCCAGTGTGGCGCAACGATCGAGAACAGAAACTGGCCGGTGCTACGTGCAACCTGGCGCGCGCGCTGCTCGCGAGCGACGCCTGCTTCCCGTTCAGCCGCATCCTCGGCCTCGAGCCGCTCGAGCACGGCACGAACACGGTCGTCGAGCATCAGGTCAGCTGCACCTTGACGATTCCGTCCTCGACGACCACCGGGAACGTCTCGACCGGAAAAACGGCCGGCAGGCTCAACGCCTTCCCGCTTCGGATGTCGATGCGCGCCCCGTGGCGCGGGCAGACGGCGTAGCCCTCCTCGGGGTCGAAGTCGCCCTCGGCGAGCGGCCCGTCGTCATGCGAGCAGCGATCCTCGATCGCGTACAGCTCACCTCCGAGGTTGTACACGCCGACCGAGATCTGCCCGGCGTGGACGATCTTCACCGAGCCCGGCGGCAGCTCATCGAGCGGGCAGACGCTGACGGCGGCTATCGGACCTGGAACTCGTCGTCGAGGCCGGCCCATTCCTCGGGCAGCGGAGTGCCCTTTGCGCGGTGCAGCGCAACCTTGAGCACACCGAGACCCAGCAGAGCGCACTTGAGGCGGATCGGCGTCAACGGGATGCCGATCTCCTCGAGCAGCTCTTCCTTCGGCAGCGTCGCCACGTCCGTTGCCGAGCGGCCCTTGACCATCTCGGTGAGCATGGAGGTTGCCGCCTGGCTGATCGCGCACCCGCGGCCGGAGAACTTGACGTCGTCGATCGTCTCCCCGTCCTCGGCGAGCGACACGAAGATCGTGACCTCGTCGCCGCACAGCGGGTTCACGCCCTCCGCCTCCGCGTCGGGATCGTCCATCGCCCCGTGCCCGCGCGGGTTGCGATAGTGATCGAGGATCACCTCGCGGTACATCTGCTCGAACTCGTTCATCGGTTCGAGCGTACCCGAGCGGGCTCAGCCAAACACTTTGCGGGCCTTGTGCAGGCCCTCGACGAGCCGATCGATCTCCTCGGGGATCGTGTACAGGTAGAAGCTCGCCCGGTTCGTCGCCGCCACGCCGAGGCGCTGCATCAGCGGCTGGCAGCAGTGATGTCCGGCCCGAATCGCGACGCCGTCGTAGTCGAGCACCTGCGACACGTCGTGCGGGTGGATGCCGTCGAGGTTGAAGGAGACGATCCCGGCACGGCGGTCGGGCGCAGGCCCGTAGAACGTGATTCCCCCCACCTCGGCCATCCGCTCGAGCGCATAGGTAACGAGCTCGTGCTCGTGCTGCTCGATCGCCTCGAGACCGACCTCCTCGAGGTAATCGACAGCGGCGCCGAAACCGACGGCCTCCGCGATCGGCTGCGTGCCGGCCTCGAACTTCGCCGGGACGTCACCCCAGGTCGTCTCGTCGAGGTTCACGGAGCGGATCATGTGACCGCCGAGATTGAACGGCTCCATCTTGGCCAGGAGCTCATGGCGCCCCCACAGCGCGCCGACGCTCGTCGGGCCGCACATCTTGTGGGCCGAGAACGCGAGGAAGTCGCACCCGAGCGCCTGGACGTCGACCCGGCGGTGCGGTGCCGCCTGCGCGGCGTCGACCACCATCACGGCTCCTTGCTCGTGCGCCCACGCGGCCAGACGCTCGACCGGATTCACTGTGCCGAGCGCATTCGACACGTAGTTCGCAGCGACGACCTTCACGGCGCCCTCGGCCGAGATCTCGTCGAGGCAATCGAGGTCCAGCTCCCCGGCGTCGGTCAGCCTGATCGCCCGGAACCCGGCACCGGTGCGCTTGGCGACGTACTGCCAGGGAACGAAGTTCGAGTGGTGCTCGAGCTCGGTGACGACGACCAGGTCGCCGGGGCCGAGCGTGGACAGCCCCCACGCGTACGCAACGAGGTTGATCGACTCCGTCGCGTTCCGTGTGAAGACGAGCTCGCGCGACTGCGGCGCGTTGACGAATGTGGCGACCTTCTGCCGCGCCCCCTCATAGCCCTCGGTGGCGCGCTCCGAGAGCGTGTAGACGCCCCGGTGCACGTTGCCGTACGAGGTCTCGTAGAAGGTCCTGATCGCATCGAGGACCTGGCGTGGCTTCTGGGCGCTGACCGCCGAGTCGAGGTACGCGAGCGGCTTGCCGTGGATCTCCTGCTCGAGAATCGGGAAGTCGCCGCGCAGCTTGCGGGCATCGAGCTTCGCGTGGGTTTGAACGGCCACGTCCCTATGGTACTTCCGGGGTCGAGGCGGGAACCTCGATCGCCCTCGCCGTCCTCGGGCCCAGCAACCCGTGCGCCTCGCTGACGACGTACAGGGGCCGGCCTTTCACCTCGTCGTGAATGCGGGCGATGTACTCGCCCATGACGCCGAGGAGCAGGAGCTGGATCCCGCCCAGGAAGGCGACGAAGACGGCGATCGACGCCAGGCCGGGCACCGAGTAGAAGCCGAGCACCTTGGAGAACAGGAAGACGACGCCGAGGAGAAAAGAGAGGCCGGAGACGAGGAAGCCGACTTTGAGGGCCAGGCGAAGCGGGGCAGCCGAGAAGCTGACGATTCCGTCGGTCGCGAACTTCAGCATCTTGGTGAACGGGTACTTCGTCTCGCCCGCGAACCGCTCATCCCGCTTGTACGGCACTCCCACCTGGCGGAACCCGATCCAGCTGAACATCCCCCGCACGTAGCGATTCGACTCGCGCATCGACCTGAACGCGTCGAGCGCCCTGCGATCGACGAGCCGGAAGTCGCCGACGTCGAGGGGAACCTCGACCTCGCTCATTCCGCTGAAGACGCGGTAGAAGGCGGCAGCGGTTGCTCTCTTGAAGCGCGTCTCGCCGTGCCGCTCTTCACGCACGGCGTAGACGACGTCGTAGCCCTCGCGCCACCGAGCCGCCATCTCCAGGACGACCTCCGGCGGATCCTGGAGGTCTGCGTCCATGACGATGACCGCGTCGCCGGCCGCGACGTCCAGGCCTGCAGTCACCGCCACCTGGTGCCCGAAGTTCCGGGACAGCCGCAGGATCTTGAGGCGCGGGTCCACGTCTCGGGCCGCCGCCATCAGCTCGTAGGTGCGATCGCTGCTCCCGTCGTCGACGAGGATGGTCTCGGCTGTTCCGTCCAGGCGATCGAGGAGAAGGCCCAGTCTGCGAACCAGTTCCGGGAGCGCCGCCTCCTCGTTGTACACGGGGACGACAATCGAGTACTCAGGACGATGCTCGCTGTTCATTCCAGGATCGCCTCCGGGCTCGGTCCTATAGTGATGGCGTGACCGCGGCAGCGTACGTCGTAGCGTCGGCGCTGTTCACCACCGGCGGCGTGCTCCTGCTGCGCAGGGCGCTGATGGACGTGGACGAGCTGACCCCGAGCTCGGTGCGCGCCGTTCTCCTGGAACCCGGTTTCGTGGTCGGGTTCGTGCTGTACGCGCTCAGCTTCCTGACCTGGCTGCTTGCGCTCCGGCGCTACCAGGCGACTTCGATCTATCCCGCCTTCGTCGGAGCAGGCTACGCAGGCGTCGTTCTCGGCGGTTACTTCTTCCTCGGCGAGTCGCTGACAGCCTCGAAGGCGATCGGGGTCGTCATCATCCTCCTGGGCATCGGCCTCATCGCCCGCTAGCGGTTCGCCCCCGGGGCATTTTCCGCTTCAATGTGAGGCCGTGCGATCTCTCCATGGCTCGGCTATAGCGGCTTTGGCCGCGGTGCTTCTCCTGTCAGCAGGCTGCGGCGGGAGCGACAAGGAGTCCACGGAGACGGGCGTCGCTGCTTCCGGCGGTGCCAAGGTCTTCGCCGACGCGAACTGCGGCGGCTGCCACACGCTGGAGGCCGCGGGCGCCACGGCCACGGTCGGGCCGAACCTCGACGAGGTGCGCCCGAATGCCGACCGAGTCGAGCGTCAGGTGCGAAACGGCGGCGGAACCATGCCGGCGTTCAAGGACAAGCTGAGCGACGAGGAGATCCGCGAGGTGGCCGAGTTCGTGGCGACTTCGGCCGGCAAGGGCGAGGTCAAGAAGTTCACGTTCGAGCCCGACGACAAGAAGCTCGACGACTGCACGGGCGACACGCAATGCATCCAGCAGGCGTTCGGCAACCTCGCCTACGAAGACGGGCCCAAGGCTGCCCTCGACAAGCTCGACGAGATGCAGAAAACCGACCCCGCGATCCAGGGCAACTGCCACCCGATCGCGCACATGATCGGCGCGGGCGGCCTCCGCCACTTCGACGGCCAGGTCGGCAAGGCGTTCGTGGCGGGGAGCAACACCTGCGGATCCGGGTACTACCACGGCCTCCTGCAGTGGAAGCTCGCCGGTGTCGAGGAGGACAAGGCCGCCTCGGTCGCACGCGAGGCGTGCAACGACCCGGAGATCAAGTCCAACAACTTCAACTACTACCAGTGCGAGCACGGACTGGGGCATGGGCTGATGCTGTACACCGGCTACGAGCTGCCGCTCGCGCTGACGATGTGCCACGGCCTCGCGGACGAGTTCGAGCAGGTCTCGTGCAGCGGCGGAGTCTTCATGGAGAACCTCAGCTCGTCGTTCGGGCTCCGCTCGCGCTGGCTCAAGAAGGACAACCTGCTCTATCCGTGCAACATCGTGAGCCGCCAGGACAAGCTCTACTGCTACTTGCTCGTCTCCTCGCGAATCCTCCCCGAGGTGGGCTGGAAGTGGGAGCAGGCGGCCGACTGGTGTCGCAAGAGCGAGAAGGACTTCGTCGACATCTGCTTCCAGTCGTACGGACGCGACGCCTCGGGTGCAGCGACCCAGAACCCCGAGCTGGCGAAGGGCTACTGCGCGAGGGCCGGCAGCGGCGAGAAAGAGTGCATCTTCGGCGCCGTTCGCGACATCGCGAACAACAACTCCCAGGATCCGCGGGCCGGCCAGTTCTGCGAGCTCGTCAAGCGCGCATATCGCTCGCACTGCTTCTACGGCCTCGGCACGATCCTCGGCACGCAGAACGCCGACCCGGCAGCAAAGCGCGAGGCTTGCTCGAAGTTCGCCCGTGGCAAGGACCTCGCCGACTGCGTCGGCGGCGCGGCCAGCTAGCGCACGGCTTTATCTACGACCGACCACGAGCTTGACGGGGTAGCCGCGCCGACGGACTGCGCCCGGCCGCGGGTTCTGTGCGATCACGCGTCCGACCCGCCTCGACCGTTGGCGGCGAATCCGGCCGGGTGAGCAGCGCCTCGCGCGAATTCTCGGACGTGCCCGCTTGAGGGTCAGCCCGACCACCCGCGGCACCCGGCACCGGGCAGGAGCGGGCGGACGCGGGGGAGGCGGCACCACCGGCGGCGGAGGCGGCGGCGCCGGCGGTGGCGGGGGGATCCCCGGCGGCGGCGGTGGGATCTGTCCCCAGGCGGGGTCGCGGTCGTCCGCAGGGTGCGACGTGAGCTGGGTCTCGCCAAGCCCATCCTCGTGAACTGAGAAAAGGTCGGTCTGGCCGTCCAGCTCCCGCTGGAAAACGATGTGCCCCGGGTACCAGTTCGGCTTGCTTGCGTTGGCGACGAGGAGTCGGACGTCCGTGCCGTCCCAGTTCATGCGGTAGATGTCGCCCAGTGCGGTGAAGGCGATCTTCGAGCCGTCCGGCGAGTAGCTCGGCGAATCTGCTTCGCCCATGGCTGTGATTCGGATCTCCCCGGTGCCGTCGTACCACATCGTCCAGATCTCGGAGGAGCCGCCGCGGGTGCTCGTGAACGCGATGCGGCCGGCCGACCCGACCGCGGGCAGCGTGTCGGGAGCCGGATCGTCCGTCAGCCGTTCGACGACCGCGGTATACGGGTCGAGGCGATAGAGATCCGTGTTCCCGTCGCGGGTAGAGGCGTAGAGGTACTTCCAACCGAAAGCGACGGGGTCGCTCTCCTGCTCCGGCGTGTTGGTAATCGGGAAAGGCCCGGGCATTCCGAAGCTCGAGCGCACGTAGATGTCCCCGTCCCGGATGAACACAATCTGCTGCGACTCGGGTGTCCATGAAGCCTGCGAGTCACTGCCCGCATGCGTTGTCAGCCTCGTCTGCGTGTGGCCGTCGGATTCGAGTCGGTAGAGCTCCGGATTCCCGTCGCGCGTGCTCTCGAAGACGATCAATCCGTTGACCTCGGAGGACGAGGCCCGCGCTGAGAGCGTACTCCCCAAAACGAGCACGAGCAGCGGGAAAAGCGCCCAAACGACCCGCATCACAATCCAGCCTACCTCGGTACTAGTTCGCCGGCACTTCCAGGACGACTCGGCTTGCGTCGGGCATGATGTTGTGCAGCTGCGCGTTCGGGTAGCTCGCCATGAGGTCCTGTCGGGCCACCAACCAGAGGGATTGCGTCATGAAGATCGCGAACGGCGGTGTCGCTTTGAACCCGCTCAGGCTCTCAGGAGGGATCTGTGGGCCCACTTGGCCCTCGTGCGCGAAGAGCCGCAGCCGATCGCTGTAAATGTTGCCGAAGGAGTAGTACTTGTAGTTCGCATCGTCCGCGGCCAGATAGAACTTCTTGCCCTCGACGTCTCGATGAGACTCGATGTAGCGGCCGGTGCTTCCGATCGGTTCTCCGTGCTTCCGCCCCTCCTGGATGAAGTCCCAGGCGATCGCCAGATTGAGGGCTGCCAGGGCTGCAATGGTCACGCCCACGAAGCCCATCCGTGCCCGATTGGCCCACTGGGGTCGCCAGTCGGCAGCAAGCAGCTGCACCCTTCCGGCCAGAAAACGGGTCGCTACCGCGACGAAATACGCGACGAACGGCAGCGTGATCAGCAGACGCGTGTAATTCGGCGCCTTGTTGATCAAGAAGGCGAACGAGAGCCAGAGCACGATGAAGCCGCTGAGCGCGAAGAGCTCGCCGGGATCCCCGCGCCGACGGAAGAGCCGGATGCCGACGAAGAGCACCCCGACCCAGATGAAGATCCCGGTCAACGGGTCGACGAAGCCGTGCCCTTCGTTCAGATAGATGAACCCGTGATCCTCGATCTTGTTGTTGAAGGCCGTCAGGCCCCAGGAGATGTTCTTCCACATCCCGCCCGCGACACTCGATTCGAACACCCAGTTCTTCTGGACCTCACGCGCCTCGGGGTAAATCAGGAGCGTCTCCTTCTGCGGCAGTGAACCGGGAGTATCAGGAGCCTTCGACTCCGCGTAGATGATCGGCGTGGCCATCAGCAGGAAACCGGCGGTGCCGATCAGGCCGGCCCGGACGAGGCGGCGCACGGGGAACTCGCTACGGAAGAGCACACCGAGAGCGATCAGGAACAGCACCCAGACCGGAAAGGTCGCCCTCGCTGGGAAGTACACGTAGAAGCACAGGCCGGCCACGAAGCCGCCGAGAAACGTGGAGAGCATGTGGTCGTTGCGCAGCCCCCACAGGAGCAGCGCGAGGGCGATCACTTCCAGGAGCACGGCCGTGTTCTCCCGCATCGCCAGCCGGCTGATCATGAAGAAGGCGTGGCTGAGCCCGAGAACGCAGGCGGCGAAGACCGCCCAGCCGCGCGGCAGCAGCTGGCGGAAGAGCAAATAGGAGGCGCCGATCGTCAACAGGCCGAAGGCTCCGTGCAGAAGGCGCATGTGGAGGAGGTCGATGCCGCCGATCAGCTCACCGAGATCGCCCCAGGCGAGGAAGAGCAAAGCGGGCCGCGCGAGATAGGTGCTCAGCCCGAACGGGTCGACATTCGGCTGGGCCGCGTACTGCTGAGCGACGTCCATGATCACGGTTTCGTCGGAGCTGACCTGCACCGGCCAGCGGTGAACGGCGGCGAGGTAGAGCGGCGCAAAGGCGAGCATCAGGGCCGGAGGCAGGATCACCTCGCGCCTGGGGAACCTGGGCGCGGGCGCGCTCCTGCTCCAGAAGTAGACGATGAGGACCACAAGGCTCGCCACCCAGAGCGCGAGCATCGACGTGCCGTACCCCGACGTGATGTAGACGAGGATCGAAGCGAGGCCGAGCAGGACCCCGAGCGGCAGTGCGGAGTCGGGCACGACCCGCGGAAAGGGGCCCTGTCCCGGCTCCGGGCTACTCGACGACGATCGTTCCCTGGATGTCGGGGTTGAGATGGTCGTGGTATCCCCAGCGCCCGGCGCGGTCGAACGTGAACTCGTACGAGTCGCCGTCCAGGATCGTCTTCTCCGCGTCGAAGCCCGGGTAGAGCTCGTGCGTCGGGTGGACGTTCGAGGCGGGCCACTTGTCCTCGCCGCTCTCGTTCTTGAACTCGACCGTGTCCCCCACCTTGATCGTCAGGGTCGCCGGGTCGAAGGAGTCGGCCTTCATGTGCACGACGTTGTCGCCCCCGCTCGAGGAGCCGCCGTCGCCGTCATCCCCTCCGCAGCCCACGAGGAGCGCGCAGAAGACCAGGAGCAGCGCGGCGCTGAACCTCATGCGGCTATCCCTGCTCCGCGCAGGCAGAGCCCCGCGTTCGGACCGAGGGCCGCGCAACTCGAGCGCAGGGTGGGCTGGTCCTTCGTCCGGTTCAGGAGATTGACCCCGATCCGCTCGTAGCACTGGTTCTTGAGCGCCCCGGTCACCTCGGCGCAGAACGCCTTCTGGCGGTCGGCCTTCAACTGGTCGAAGTTCGCGAGGTTGTCGACGCCGGCGACCACACAGTCCGAGCGGCCCGCCGCCGGGAAGCGCGAGCAGAGCTCCCAGGCGACAGCGCTCTGCGATTTCTGGCCCACGTTGCGTGAGAGCTGCGCCTGCCAGACCGGGTTCGTGACCATGAGGCCGATCGACTGCATGCACGCCGTGCGTTCCTTGCCCTTCACGTGCAGGCAATACCCGGCGGCGGCTTCGACGCGGTTCTTCCCGACGAGCATGAGCCAGCCCGAGTGGTTGATGAAGCACTGGTACTTGTACTTCTGCTGGAGCTTGTCGCACGGAGCGAGCGGATCCGTGCGCGAGAAGACTCCCTTGCGCGCGCGCCCGCTCATGCCGGCGTTGACGTTCTCCATGAAGACGCCCTGCCAGCAGCCCTCCTTGGCCGGGAAGTTGGGGAGCGTGTTGCACGTGTTGAGCGACTCCTGCACGTCGTAGGCCTGGGCCATCATCACGCCGTGCCCGACGCCGTGGTAGCAGGAAAAACCGGAGATGAGCAGGCGTTTCTTGTCGCCGCTGACCGTTTCGCACACGGTCGTCGCTGCTTGTTTCGGCGTGTCCGTGCGGGCGAGGACGTACTCGAAGAAGCCGTGCGAGCAGCCGTAGTTGAAGATCGTCGGGCAGAGGTCGAAGGCGTCGAAGTTCGAGCCGAAGTCCTTGGCCGTCTCGCGACCGACGGCGTGCGCGAGATCGTGGTCGTTCACCGAAAGGTCGACCCGCTGCTCACGCTGTAGCCGCTCGAGGACGGGGAGGGAGGCGCGCGGCCCGTAGTCGGCCGTCACGCCGACGAGGAACTTGCGGACGCACATCGTGTCGCGTGCCTCGCAGCTGAACCCGCTGTCGTCGTAGACCTCGTTCAGGTCGAACTCCTGCGGCTCCTTGAAATCGGTGTTCAGCGACTCCTTCGCGCTGCCGCCGTCATCGCTCCCGCCGGTCGCAACGAGCACCGCGCCCACGAGCAGCACGGCGGCGACGAGCACACCGACGGCAGTCAGTGCAAGCGTCAGCGCACGCGGTCTTTTGTCCGGAAGACGCACGGCCCAGCAGGATAGCTAGGGCCGCGAGAATCCCCTAGGGCTACCCCTGCGGGATGCGAGCCTCGAGTGCCTCGCTGAGCGCCTCGCGCACCGGCTCGAGGTCGATCCGGTCGAGCACGTCCTGGAAGAACCCGCGCAGGATGAGGCGCTCTGCCTCGGAGTGCGTGAGGCCGCGGGCCATCGCGTAGAAGAGCTGCTCGCGGTCGACGCGACTGACCGTCGCCCCGTGCGTGCACCTGACGTCGTTGGCCAGGATCTCCAGGCCGGGAATGGGCACCGCGTGCGTCGTCGGCGACAGCATCAGGTTGCGGTTCTCCTGGTACGCGTTCGTCTTCTGCGCGTCGGGCTCGACGCGGATCATCCCGCGCCACACGGCCGTTGACGTGTCACGCAGCGCGCCCTTGAAGGCGAAATCGCTCGTCGTGTCGGGTGCCTGGTGGAGCTGGAACGTGTCGTAGTCGATGTGCTGATCGCGGTCCGTGAAGTACGCGCCGGTCACGCGTGAGGTCGCACCCCGGCCGGCCAGATCGTTCTGGATCCACGTCTTGCCCTTCTTGGAGCCGAAGCCGCCGGCCACCCAGTCCAGCTCTGCATCGCGCCCGACCCGGGCGTGGTGATTCCCGAAGTGCCACGTCTCGCGCGAGAGGTTCTGCAGCGAGACGTACTCGAGCCTGGCGCCCTGCTCGACGAAGAGCTCCGAGACGATGTTCGTGTAGGCGGCTAGCTCGGGCGTGGAAGACGTGTATTCCTCGATGAGCGTGAACCGCGACTCGGGCTCGGCGATGACGAGGAGCCGGAAGAAGAGCGACCCGCCGTCGATCGAGTTCGCGAGGCGCACGTAGAGCGGCTGTTCGAGCACGATCCCGCGTGGAACGTGGACGAGCAGTCCCTGCTTCCACATCGCCGCGTTGTGCGCGGCGAACTTCTCGTCGTGGCCGACCAGCTCGTGCAGGCGCGGGTGATTCTCGTCGAGGAGCTCGAACGTCACGCCCTCGGGCACGCGCTCGATGTGGACACCGCTCTCGGTCACCGTGGCCAGACCGGCCGCGTCCAGCTCCAGCATTGTCTCGGTGCCAGGCACCGGGACCTGTCCGTTGGCGGTGAAGGCGTCGGGATCGAAGCCCTTCAGGTCCGTGAAGCGCCAGTGCTCCTGGGTCGTGTCCGGGAGCGGCAGCGCGGCGTAGCGCTCTGCTGCGGCCGCTCTATCCACGGGGCTTGTACCGCCGGTGGAGGATGACCGTGTTCCCGTCGGGGTCCTTGCAGAACCCCATCAGGCAGACGCCGGAGTCGTAGGTCTCACCCAGGAACTCGACCCCCCTCGCTTCCAGCTCGCGGCGGGCCTCCTCGACGTCCGGCACGCGGAGCCCGATCCCGGCGACATTCGGCTGGAACTCCTCGCCGTCAGCCTCTGGATTCCAGAAGGAGAGCGTGACGTTCGGCGTCTCGACCTCGCCCTTGGTGTGCTCGCTGACCGGGAGGCCGAACACCTCGCTGTACCAGGTGACGGCCCGCTCGATGTCGCGCGTGGGCACAGAGAGGAAATCGACCTGCTCGACCTGCACGGCTCTACTCAGCCGACGGAGCCTTCCATCTGGAGCTGAATGAGGCGGTTCATCTCGACCGCGTACTCCAGTGGAAGCTCCTTCGTGATCGGCTCGACGAACCCCGACACGATCAGCGCGCTGGCCTCGGACTCCGAGAGGCCGCGGGACATCAGGTAGAAGAGCTGCTCCTCGCCGATCTTCGAGACCGTCGCCTCGTGCCCGATGTCGACGTTGCTCTCGTCGATCTTCATGTACGGGTAGGTGTCGGAGCGCGACTCCTCGTCGAGGATCAGCGCGTCGCAGACGACCTTGGACTTCGACCCTTCCGCGCCCTTGGCCACCTCGAGCAGGCCGCGGTAGCCGCCGCGGCCGCCGTTCTTCGAGATCGACTTCGAGGTGATGACCGAGGTCGTGTTCGGAGCCATGTGATGGATCTTCCCGCCCGCGTCCTGGTGCTGCCCCTCGCCGGCGAAGGCGATCGAGAGCACCTCGCCGTGGGCGCGCTCGCCCATCAGCCAGATCGCCGGGTACTTCATCGTCAGCTTCGAGCCGAGGTTCCCGTCGACCCACTCCATCGTCGCGTCCTCGTAGGCGACCGCCCGCTTGGTCACGAGGTTGAACACGTTGTTCGACCAGTTCTGGATCGTCGTGTAGCGACAGCGGCCACGCGGCCTGACGATGATCTCGACGACTGCCGAGTGCAGTGAGTCCGACGAGTAGATGGGCGCCGTGCAGCCCTCGACGTAGTGCACGTAGGCGTCCTCGTCGACGATGATCATCGTGCGCTCGAACTGGCCCATGTTCTCCGCGTTGATGCGGAAGTAGGCCTGGAGCGGCATCTCGATCGAGACTCCCGGCGGCACGTAGATGAACGAGCCGCCCGACCAGACGGCGGAGTTCAGCGCCGCGAACTTGTTGTCGTTCTGCGGGATGACCGTCCCGAAGTACTCCTTGACGATGTCCTCGTGCTCGCGAAGGCCCGAGTCCATGTCGAGGAAGATCACCCCCTGCGCCTCCAGGTCCTCCTGGAGCTTGTGGTAGACGACCTCGGACTCGTATTGGGCGCCGACGCCGGCGAGGTACTTCTTCTCCGCCTCGGGGATGCCGAGCTTGTCCCAGGTGTCGAGGATGTCGGCCGGCAGGTCTTCCCAGGACTTGGCCTGATTCTCGGTCGGCCTGATGTAGTAGTAGATGTTGTCGAAGTCGATCTCGGCGACGTTGCCGCCCCACGCCGGAAGCGGCCGGGCGAGGAAGTAGTCGAGCGACTTGTGCCTGTACTTGCGCATCCAGTCGGGCTCGTTCTTGTGCTCGGAGATCGCCTCGACGAGCTCGTGCGAGAGACCGCGGCCCGACTTGAAGAAGTAGTTCTCGGCCGCATCCGAGTTCGAGAAGCCGTACTTGTACTCGTCGCGTATGCCGCGGACGACTTCGGTCTCTGGTGTTACGGCCACTAGGACTTCCCTCCGGCTACTGGTGCAGGCATGAACGCCTCGTACCCTTCGGCTTCCAGCTTGTGCGCGAGCTCTGGACCGCCTTCCTCCACGATACGTCCGTCGACGAAGACGTGCACGAAATCGGGCGTGACGTAGTTGAGGATCCGCTGGTAGTGCGTGATCAAGAGAGCGCCCATGTCGGGCCCGACGAGCTCCTTGACGCCCTGGGCCACGATCTTCAGCGCATCGATGTCGAGACCCGAGTCGGTCTCGTCGAGCACGGCGATGCGCGGCTTCAGCATTGCCATCTGCAGGATCTCGACGCGCTTCTTCTCGCCGCCGGAGAAGCCGTCGTTCAGGTAGCGCATGGCGAGCTCCCGCGGCACCTTCAGGTGCTCCATCTGCGCCAGCAGCTCGGTGCGGAACTCCTTGACCGCGACCGGGTCGTCCTCGCCCCCGGCGCGGGCCTTGCGCAGCGCGTTGAGCGCCGAGCGCAGGAAGCTGGTCACGGTGACGCCCGGGATCGCGTGCGGGTACTGGAAGGCGAGGAAGAGCCCCCGCTGCGCGCGCTCGTCGGCCCCCATCTCGACGATGTTCTCCCCGTCGAGCAGGATCTCGCCGCCGGTGATCTCGTACGCCGGGTGGCCCATGATCGCGTAGGCCAGGGTGGACTTGCCGGAGCCGTTCGGGCCCATGACGGCATGCGTCTCGCCCGCGTTCACGGTGAGGTCGACACCCTTGACGATCTCGGTGCCGTCCTCGAGCGCGACGTGCAGGTTCTTGAGCTCCAGCTGTGCCACTTTGTGCTGCCTGATTCCTTTCAGCTATGCGGGTTTTTGCTGCGGTTCGTAACTCATGGTATCGAAGCCCCTACGGGCAGGAATCGCGGCGCTTGGCTGGTACCCTGAATACGTGCCCTTCGGTATCCAGCTCTGGGAGCTCTTCCTCCTACTCCTCGTCGTGCTGCTCGTCTTCGGGCCCAAGCGCTTGCCCGAAATGGGCCGTTCCCTCGGCAAGGGGATGCGGGAGTTCAAGGATTCGATCTCCGGCAAGGACGAGCCCGCCGAGCTGCCACCGCCGCAGGAAGAGACCGTCGTACCGGCCACCGCGCACGACGAGACCAAGACCAAGACCACGTAGCAGGGTTTGGCGAGCATGAGGCTGCCGAGGCGGCTCAGCCCCGGCGAGGAGGCCACTCTCGTCGAGCACCTCGACGAGCTGCGCACGCGCCTGCTCATCTCGCTCGGCACGCTCGCCGTCGCCTTCGTCGTCGCGTACATCTTCCACGAGCGCCTGATCGAGTGGCTCCGCGAGCCCCTGCCCGACGACAAGCAGCTCGTGACCCTCGGCGTGACGGAGCCGTTCACGACCTCCGTCAAGGTCAGCCTGTACGCCGCGTTCGCCCTCGCGCTCCCGGTTCTGCTGTGGCAGCTCTGGAGCTTCCTCGCTCCGGCGATGGAGGAGAGCGCCCAACGGATCGTGGCCGTTTTCGTAGGAATCGCGACCGTCCTGTTCGCCGGCGGCCTCGCGTTCGGCTACTTCGTACTCATGCCGAAGGCGATCGAGTTCCTCACGAACTACGACGACGACCTCTATGACATCCAGATCCGGGCGAGCTACTACTTCTCGTTCGTCGCGGTCATGCTCATCGCCGTCGCGCTCTTCTTCGAGCTGCCCATTTTCATCCTGGCGCTCGTCCGGCTCGGCGTCGTCAACTCGACCCAGCTGCGAAAGAACAGGCGGTACCTGATCGTGGCCGCTGTCGCACTCGCGGTCGCGCTGCCGACGGCCGACCCCGTCTCCCTCGTGCTCGAAACGGTGCCGCTGCTGATCCTGCTGGAGAGCTCGATCTGGGCGGCCGCGTTCCTCGAGAAGCGCTGGCACCCGGCTGACGCCACGCTACCCTAGGACCATGGCACGTTCCGCCCAGAAGCGCCGACCGCGCAAAACCCAGGCGCAGGTCCCCACGAAGAAGCCCAAGCGCCAGGAACGCCCTGCGTACGAGCAGCAGATGTTCTTCCCGCGCCTGATCAGGCAGGCGAAGTGGGTGTTCGTGTTCCTCGCGCTCGTCTTCGGTGTCGGCTTCGTCGCCTTCGGCGTCGGCGGCAACATCCCGGGCACAGGCTTCGGCGACATCCTCCAGGGATCCGGCGCGGGGAGCGCAGGCCCCTCGGTAGGCGAGGCGCGCGACAACATCAAGGACGACCCGGAGAACCCGGAGGGGTACAAGCAGCTCGGAGAGGCCCTCTCGGGCGAGGGCAAGCAGGACGAGGCGATCGTGGCCTACGAGGACTACCTCAGGCTACGGCCGCGCGACGTCGACGTGAAGCGAACGGTTGCGGGCATGTACCTGGGCCAGGCGAACGACGCCCGCGACGAGTACGCGACGGTGTACGCCGAGTACCAGTCCCAGACCGGTGCCGGCCTCTTCGGCCCCCCGCAGGAATCGGAGTTCGGGCGGGCTCTCGGCGGCAAGATCGACCAGGAGTTCCAGTCGATCTACAGCGAGCGGCTGAACGACATGAACCAGCGAATGCAGAACGCGTTCGGCAGCGCCGCGACGCTCTACACGCAGATCGTCGCCACGCACCCAGACGACGAGTCTCTCCTGCAGCTCCAGCTCGGCGACGCCGCCTATCAGGCCCGCCGCATCCCGCAGGCCGTCAGGGCCTACAAGGCGTTCCTCAAGCTGTCGCCGGACGACCAGAACGCCGCGTATGCACGACAGCAGATCAAGGCTCTCGAGTCCGGCGCCGCGAACGTACAGCCTGGATAGACTGCCCCCGCTCATGAACTTCGACGTCAGCACCGAGCAAATCGGCGACTCGACATTCGTCATCGCACTCACGGGCGAGGTCGACCTCTACACGGCGCCCGAGTTCAAGCAGCAGCTGCTGGACGCGATTGCGAAGGGCGCGAAGAACGTCGTCGTCGACCTCTCCGGAACGACGTTCATCGATTCGACCACGCTCGGCGTGCTGGTGGGGGGCGTCAAGCGGCTCCGCGGCCAGGACGGCCAGCTCTCGTTGGTCTGCAGCGACCGCAACATCGCGAAGATCTTCGAGATCACCGGCCTCGACCGTGTCTTCCAGATCTATCCGGCCCGCGACGAGGCGCTCGCGGCCGCCGGGGCGTCGACCCAGTCGTAGCTTGCGGCTCTTCCTCGCGGCAGCCCTCGTCGCGCTGACCGCCTTGTCTGCAGGCTGCGGGACGGAGGGCCTCCCCGACGAGGGCAACGCCAGCCGTGGCAAAGAGGTGTTCACGAGCGCCGAGGGTCAATGCGGAGCGTGCCACGTCCTTGCTGACGCGGGCACGAAGGGAACCGTCGGGCCCAACCTCGACGAGGCGTTCGCAGGACCACGCGAAGAAGGATTCAAGAACAGCACGATCGCGGCCGTCGTCCTCGACCAGATCTACTACCCGACCGAGGGCAGCGGGATGCCGGCGAAGCTCGTCGAGGGCGAGGACGCCGAGGCCGTGGCGGCCTACGTGGCGGACGTCGCCGGGGATCCCGAGGCGATCAAGGCGGCGGCACCGCCGCCGCCCAGCAAGGGCGGAAAGGCGGACGGCAAGGCGATCTTCGCGTCGGCCGGCTGCGCGACCTGCCACACGCTCGCCGCGGCCGGGCGCGAGCGGGACCGTCGGCCCGAATCTGGACCAGGCCAAGCCGAGCGTAGAGCTGGCCATCGACCGGGTGACGAACGGGAAGGGCGCGATGCCGTCCTTCAAAGGTCAGCTGACCGAAGCCGAGATCCGCGCCGTGGCGCAGTTCGTGAACACGTCGGCGGGCAAGTAGCTAGGAGCAGAGCTCGGGGCTGAAGTCCTGGTGCCCGCGGTTCGGCTGGCACCGGTAGGCGACCTGCGCCGTGAAGAGGCGCCACTCGCCGCCGGAGACGAGTCCGAACCCCAGCTGGTGCCGCTCCGCCCGCACCGAGTCGTCCTCCAGGTCGTCGCGGAGCACGAAGACCGTCGCACCCCCGGTCCGCATCTTGGTGGTGACCTCATACGGCTCACTCGGCCGGAGGAACTCGACCGCCAGCGGCTTCGGCAGGCGTTCGGCCTCGGGTAGCGATTCCGCGTACTCGTTGAAGCCTTCGACCGAGATCGTGCCGTCCTCGGCCGGCCGGGGCGGACCGGACCAGGACGCGGGCTCAACGGTGGTCGTGGACTGCGCGTCGTCATCGTCGCCGTACCCGCAGCCGGCGAGAAGCGCGGCGGCGACCAGCGCGCTAGCCAGGAGCCGCACGCTCGGCCTCGAGATCGACAACGACGTGGGTGATCGGCACGGCGAAACGTTCGCGGGCACCCTCGACGATCCCTTTCTCGAGCCAGTGCGATCGGCCCGGCGGATGAGTGGAGATGATGATCTCGTCGGCGCCGAACAGCCGGAGGGCGTCCTCCATCGCCTGCAACGGCTCGGCGTCCCCGATTTCGCCGCGGGCCTCGACTCCGAGCTCCCGCAGGCGCGCCAGGCTCGCGTCGAGCCGCTGCTGCGCCTGGATACGGGCTCCGTCCTCGTCCGACGCCCAGTGCTTCAACGGCGAGTTCAGAGCCGGGCAGATGACGAGCACCTGCTCTTCCTGGCCCTCGGACTTGCGACGGATCTCCTCGCGCAACGGCTCGCCGCCGACGGTCTCGTTCGCGACGACGAGGATGCGGCGCACGTTCTCGCTGCCTTCGCGGGTGGCGACCCGCCGGGGCGGCTCCGTGCGCCGGGCGCGCACGAGATAGACGAGCCCCGCCACGGTCAGCAGGACGAAGACCGCGAACCCGACCCAGGGCCCGAGCGCAAGCGTGGCGATGACGATCGCGGCGAAATACCCCACCGTCAGCAGGAGGAAGCGGTACGCCTCAGCCTCGCTGCGAAGGGGGTTGATCATCGCCTAGAGGATGTAGACCGTCGTGTAGACCACTATCCACATTACGTCGACAAAGTGCCAGTAGATCCCCGGGATCTCCACGCCCCAGTGCTCCTTGGGCGTGAAGTGGCCCCGGAAGGCGCGAATCGTGGCGAAGCCGAGCAGCGTCAGCCCGACGAAGACGTGCGCTCCGTGCAGGCCGGTCAACCCGTAGAAGACGCTGCCGAACGCGCCGTCCCTCGGCGCGAAGCCGATGCGCGAGTACTCGAGCATCTGGGTCAGCAGGAAGGTGAGGCCGAGGAGGAACGTGAGGACGAGCCCTGCCTGGAGGCCGGCTCGGCTTCCACGCTTGATGGCCTGCAGCGCCCAGTGCATCGTGAAGCTCGAGGTCAGCAGGATCGCCGTGTTCACGCCGGCGACGTAGACCGGCAGGTGGAAGCCCTCGGGCGGCCACATCGGTGTGTCGTTCACGACCCGCACGAAGAAGTACGCCGTGAAGAACGAGCCGAAGAGCATGATCTCGGACGCGATGAAGAGGAGCATCCCGAGGGTCGTCGCATCGACCCGGGAGCTCTGGTGCGCGGCGGGCGGGTGCGCGGCGTGAACTTCGGCATGCGCGCTCACGCGGGCACCTCTTCGGCAACCACGACGTGTTCGACGGGCAGGCCGGTGTCCTTGTGCAGCTTCTGGACGAGGTCCTTCTTCAGCCAGGGAGACTGGTCGGGCGCAAACGTCGAGACGATGATCTCGTCGATACGCTCGTCGTGGACGGCCTGCGTCGCCGCGGTGTACGGGTCCGGGTGCGCGACCTGGCCATGCGCCTCTATCCCCTCGCCCCGCAAGACGGTCAGGGCACGGCGTAGGCGCCGCTCGGCCTCGGGGTGCGTGCCCTGGTTGGGGTCGCTCTGGGGGCAGATGATGAGGAAGCTCGCCGACGAACGGGCAGCGCGCTCCTTGATCTTCGAGAGCAGGGGGTCCCCGACGACCGTCTCGTTCGCGAGCACGAGGACATTCGCCACGCCCTCCTCGCTGAGGTCGACCACGATGTGCTCGACCGGCACGTCGCCCGCGGCGTCGCGCACGCGGTCGATCACCTTGCGGCGCAGCCAGCCGGAGCGCTCCCGGGGATGCGTCGAGACGATCACCTCGTCCGGCTTCGGGTCGAGCATCGCCATCGCGTCCCGCACGGCGTCTTCCGGATCGGCGTCGACGACGAGGCCGTGCGCCTTGATCCCGGCCTCGTGCAGGGCCGACAGCGTGCGGTCGAGCCTGCGTCCGGCGGACGCGCGCCGCGTGTCCTCGTAGACGACGTAGCCCGACTGCGGCTTGCTCACGGGCGCGATCACCGTGACGAGGTCCGCGCCGCCGGCGGCCCGTTGCTTCAAGGCCTCGATCAGGCCCTTGCCGGCCACCGTCTCGTTCGCGATCACGAGGACGTGGCTCAATGCTCGGGCCTCTCAGACTCGGACGCAGGCTTGACGGCGTGCTCCTCGTCGCCGTTGAACACGGCGTGACGCGCGCCCGCGACGCCGTATTCGTACGGGCCGCCGACGACCTGCGGGATCGTGTCGAAGTTGAAGACGGGCGGCGGGGACGACACCTGCCACTCGATCGTATTGGCCCGCCACGGGTTGGCAGGTGCCGGCGGCCCAAACCGCCAGCTCACGATCATGTTGTAGATGAAGATCAGGAACGACGCGCCCAGCACGAACGAGGAGATGGAGATGACGAGATTCCAGTCGCCGAACTGCGGGTCGTAGTCGGCGACGCGGCGCGGCATCCCCTGGAGGCCGATGATGTGCATCGGGAAGAACGTCGCGTTGAACGCGAGGAACGTGCCCCAGAAGTGGATCTTCCCGAGCCGCTCGTTGTACATCCGGCCGGTCATCTTCGGGAACCAGTAGTAGAAGCCGGCGAAGATCGTGAAGAGGGAGCCGCCGAGGAGCACGTAGTGGATGTGGGCGACGATGAAGTAGGTGTCCGACGCGTGGATGTCGATCGGCACGGCGCCGAGGAAGATCCCGGAGAGGCCGCCGATCACGAACATGGAGACGAAGCCGAGGGCCCAGAGCATGGGCGTGTTCAGATGGATCCGCCCCTCCCAGGTCGTGGCTAACCACGAGAACACCTTGATGCCCGTCGGGACTGCGATCAGGAGCGTCGTGATCATCATCGGCACACGCAGCCACGGGGCCATGCCCGACACGAACATGTGGTGCGCCCACACCGAGAAGCCGAGGATGAGGATGGCGATCAGCGAGAGCGCCATCAGGCGGTAGCCGAAGATCGGCTTCCGCGACATCACGGAGATGACCTCGGAGGCGATGCCGAAGCCGGGCAGCATCATGATGTAGACGGCCGGGTGCGAGTAGAACCAGAAGATGTGCTGGTAGCCGAGGACGTAGCCGCCCTCGTTGAAGTCGAAGAAGTTGGTGTCCATCACGCGGTCGAAGAGCACGAAGAACTGGGAGCCCGCGATGAACGGCGTCGCGAGCACGACGAGCAGTGACGTCGAGAAGTTGGCCCAGACGAGGAGCGGCATGCGCCAGAAGGTCATCCCCGGCGCGCGCATGGTGATGATCGTGACCAGGAAGTTGAGGGCGGTCATGATCGAGGACGCGCCGGCCCACTGGACGCCCATGTTGAAGAACACGTTGCCGTCCGTGCCGACCACCGACAACGGCGCATAGCCCGTCCAGCCCGCTCCGAAGGCGCCGCCCGGCCAGAAGAAGCTGCCGAGCATCATGAAGCCGGCGATCGGGAGCAGCCAAAACGACAATGCGTTCAGACGCGGAAACGCCATGTCGGGGGCGCCGATCATCAACGGCAGCACGTAGTTCGCGAGGCCCGCGAACGCCGGGATCACGAACAGGAAGATCATCAGCGAGGCGTGCACGGAGATCGTCCCGTTGTAGGTCTGACTGTCGAGGAACTGCATGCCCGGCTTGGCGAGCTCGGCGCGGAAGATCATCGCCAGGAGGCCGCCGGCGAGGAAGAAGAACACCGTCGTGACGACGTACTGGATCCCGATCACCTTGTGGTCGGTGTTGACCCGGAAGTAGTCGCGCCAGCTGTAGGCGCCGTGGCCCGAGTGGTCTTCGGGCTCCGTCGGATAGCCGAGCGCGTACTTCGTCCAGTAGTCGAAGGCGCCGAGGCCGGCGAGGAAGCCGATCGGGGCAGTCGTCAGCCCGGCCACCGTGACGATCACGACCGAGTCGAAGAGCGGGTCCCAGCCCGCGAGTGCGCGAATCCCGACGACGATCCCGGCGCCGATAGCGAAGAAGAGCGCGGTCATCCACGGCACGCGCAGCCAGCCAGGGGCCAGGAGCAGGCGCCAGCCCGTGGGCGGCGGCTTCGGCGTGCCGTGAGCCGGCTGGATCGACGGATGAACGGCGGTCTCGGTCATTTCGGCGCGGAGCCTATCCGCCACTCCCGGCCGGGCTCGCCGCTTGTCGATCCCGTGCCCACTTCTCGAAAGCAGCCTCCTCGAGCACGACCGACCTCGTCCTCATCACGGCGTGTCCGAGCCCACAGAGCTCCGTGCAGACGAGCGGGTAGCGTCCAGTCTTGGTCGGCGTCACAGCGACCTTCGTCTCCGTGCCGGGCACGGCGTCCTGCTTCTGGCGGAACTCGGGCACCCAGAAGGAGTGGATGACATCGAGCGCGTTCAGCCTCAGCTCGGCGGTCCGGCCTTTCGGCAGGTAGAGGATGCCGGACTCGATCCCTCCGTACTGCGGGTACTTGAAGCTCCACACGAATTGACGGGCCGTCACCTGGACGGTCAGGTGGTCGTCGGGAATCGACTCGTTCTGCGCCAGCGCGACGGAGCTCACGACGGCGATCGCCGTGACGAGGATCGCCGGCACCGCCGTCCAGACGATCTCCAGGCCGGTATGACCGTGGATCGGCGGGCCGTCCGAATCGTCGTCCGGGCGCACGCGGAACTTGAAGACCGAGTAGAGGGTGACCGCCGCGACGAGCGCGAAGATCATGATGCAGATCACGGTCGTGAACCAGAAGACGAAGTCGATCCAGTCCGCTTCCTCGGAGGCCTGGTCGGGGAGCCACGGGATGAAAACCGCGATCGCAGCCGTGATCGCTCCTACGAGGAGTCCGATAGCGACGACCCGCACGATTGCTCCCCTGCGCACCGGGGTCGAATCTACTGCACGCCGCCGTGAGCTTGCCGGAGGATCGCGCGGAGTTAGTCCGAAGGGCTACATGGGTACATCTTGGACCCAACAAGGAGGTTCAATGGGACTAGGAGCAAGCTTATTTCTGATTGCCGCCGGCGCGATCCTCATCTGGGGCGTGACCGGTGAGATTGCCAGCCTCGACGTCGACGCGATCGGCGTGATCCTGATGGTGATCGGAATCATCGGCCTCGTCCTCTCGATGATCTTCTGGTCGTCGTGGGGCGGCTTCCAAGGCCGTCGCCGCGCAACCTACGTCGAAGAGGGCCCCCCCGCCGGTCCGCCGGCTTAACGGACGAGCTTTCGACCCCCGGGGTGGCCGCGCGCCGCCCCGGGCTCGCTCGTCAAAACGCAGTCTGTGGGTCGACGGCCGCGCCCCGAACGAGCACCTCGAAATGCAGGTGCGGGCCGGTGGCTTGACCCGATGCTCCGACGAGACCCAGGTGATCCCCGGACGGGACATGGTCTCCGAGCTTGACGTCGATTCGCGAGAGATGTGCGTAGAGCGTCCGGACTCCGGAGGCGTGCTTGACCACGACGAGAGTTCCCCCAGCCGCTGGCGTGCCGGGCCGCGAACACCACGAGGCCCGAGCCGGCGGCGGCCACAGGAGTGCCGGACGGAGCCGTGAAGTCGAGCCCGCTGTGAAACCTCGTGCCACGAGGGCCGAAGCCGTCTCCGGTCGGAGCCTGGACCGGAACGCTCAGAACGAGCGGAGAGCGGGGGACGGGCGCGCGAAGCGCCACGAAAGTCGAGGCTCCCGCCCTGCCGTCAGCCTTGAGCCCTGCCCACACCTGGAAGCGCCGGAGAGCTGCCTCCGTTCGGAGACCGAGGTGACCGTCGAGGGGGCCCGACGGAAAGCCGTGCCACGCGAGCGAGAACTGCAGCGCTGCAACGTCCCAGCCACGCGTGCCGAGGACGAGCGTGCGGCGGCCGAGTGGGGCCTTGCGGCCGTAGTGGCCGAGTGCGGCCCGCGTCTTGGGGCCTGGAACGCCGTCCGCCGGAAGACCGGCCTTGCGCTGGAACCGGCGAACGGCAGCTGACGTCCCGGCACCGAGAACCCCGTCGACGGTCCCCTTGTAGAGCCCGCGAGAGCTGAGCCCCACCTGCAGCGCGGCGATCTCAGGATTGCCTGCAGACGCCGCCGGCCCGGCGAGAACCGCAGCGGCGAGGGCCGCCGCCAAGGCTGCGAAAACTCTGCCCACGGAACGGAAAATCGGCGCGAAAGGGGTAGTTCGACATCCCCCTTTTGGGGGATATGACGTCCCTCGATCGAGGGACGCCCAGGGCGCTCCAATCCCTCGATAGGGGCACGACGCACGCCGCGAGGTGGCCCGATACTTCGGGAAAGCGGCGTAAAGCACACTTTCCATGCGGTTAAACGGTCATCCACGCGCGACTGGGGTCGGCGAAGCCGCCCTCGTCGGCGCACGCGGTGGGACGGTGTTCTGCTTTGCACTCGTAGCCCTCCTGGTTCTGTACGTCGTAATAACGCTTCTCGGCGCGGCCGGCAGCAGCACCGGAACCTGGATCTACAACGCGATCCTCATCGGATCGGCGGCGTGCTGCCTGGCGCGAGGTGTTGTCTCCCCGGTCGAGCGAGCGCCCTGGCTCCTGCTCGGGCTCGCGATGGGGCTCTGGACGGCAGGGGACCTCTACTGCGACCTTCTTCCTCGCAGACCTCGAGACGTTGCCGATCCCGTCCATCTCCGACGCCCTCTACCTCGCCTTCTACCCCATCGCATACGCGGCTCTCGGCACCCTGCTGCTGAAGCGGATCGGGAAGTTCAAGGGCAACCTCTGGCTCGACGGCGTGATCGGCGGCCTGGTCGTCTGCGCCGTCGGCGCGGCTGTCGTGCTCGAGCCTGTGCTCGACACGACCGGAGGCGACAAGCTCGGTGTCCTCACCAACCTTGCGTATCCCCTGTTCGACCTCCTGCTCGTCGCGCTCGTCGTCGGCGTCATCGCCCTGAACGGCTGGAGGCTCGACCGCACCTGGCTGCTGACGGCTGCCGGGTTCGCCGCTTTCGGCGTAGCCGACAGCGTCTACCTCTACCAGGCGGCTGCGGGCACGTACGTGGAGGGGCGACTGGTCGATGTCGGCTGGGTACTCGCCCCGGTCCTGCTCGCGTGCGCTGCGTGGTCACCGGTCAGACGGATCGCCGAGGTCCGCGCCGAAGGCTGGCCGACGCTGACTCTGCCCACGACCTTCGCGGCGATCGGACTCGGGCTCCTCGTCTACGACCACTTCCAGCGCCTGGACACGCTCGCGCTCGCTGCTGGCCGCGGCTTCGCTGGCCGCGGTGATCGGGCGCGCGGTTCTCACCTTTCGCGACAAGCTGCGACTCCTCGAGAGCAGCCGCGAGGAGGCGCTCACCGACTCGCTGACGGGCCTCGGGAATCGCAGGCGCTTCATGCAGGAGATCGAGCACGACCTCCGCGAGGCGGACGTCCGGCACCCGCTCGTGCTGGTGCTGTTCGACCTCGACGGGTTCAAGATCTACAACGACACGTTCGGGCACCCTTCGGGCGATTCGCTGCTGGTCCGGCTCGCGGCGAATCTCGCAGCCGCGGTCGAGGGACAGGGCCGCGCCTACCGGATGGGCGGCGACGAATTCTGCGTGCTCGCCTCGGCGGCGCGAGTCGGCCCCGGCGCGCTGATCTCGGCGGCGGCCACGGCGCTCAGCATCGAGGGAGAAGGCTTCTCGATCAACTGCTCATTCGGCTCGGTACTGCTCCCCGAGGAGGCCGGCCGCGTTTCGGACGCATTGCGGATCGCCGATGGCCGCATGTACCTCCACAAGAACCGGCACCGGCCGACTGCCGGACGCCAGAGCATGGACGTGCTGCTCCGCGTCTTGCACGAGCGCGATTCGGAGCTGGGACGGCATCTCGCAAGCGTCGCCGACCTCGTGGAGGCAGTGGGCCGGCGCCTTCGCGTGCCGACCGAGCAGCTCGAGACACTGCGTCAGGCAGCGGAGCTCCACGACATCGGCAAGGTGTCGATCCCCGAGCCCATCCTCTCCAAGCCGGGCTTGCTCACCGAGCCCGAGTGGGAGATCGTCCGCCGGCATCCGTTGGTCGGGGAGCGGATCCTGACGGCGGCGCCCGCGCTCGGTCAGGTCGCCCGACTCGTCCGCTCGACGCACGAACGCTTCGACGGCACCGGGTACCCCGACGCCCTGCAAGGGCATGAGATCCCGCTCGGCGCCCGGATCATCGCCGTCTGCGACGCCTACGACGCCATGACGTCGGAGCGCGCCTACGCGCGGACGTTGACGGCAGAGGAGGCGCGCCGTGAGCTGCTGCGCTGCGCCGGGACGCAGTACGACCCCGAAGTGGTCGAGGCGTTCATCGAAGTGCACACGCGCGTCCGCGACGAGCTCGTCGCGTAGCACGAGCTTCGCTCGCCGACTCCTCGGCTGTGGGCGCTTGACCACAAGGAAGGAAGGTGGTCAAATCGCAAGCCCACGGGGGGAAAGGGGAGGTTCACCATGCGCAGAGTGTTATTTGCGTTCGTCGCACTGGCGACTGTCGCCATGATCGGCTCGATCGCCGTCGGGACGGAGGCAGGATCCGACTCGAGGCCGACGCGCTACATCGTCCTCTATGAGCCCACCGCCTCGCCCGCGGCGCTCAAGGCCGCCATCAGGCAGGCCGACGGCCGCATCCTGCGGGCCAACTTCAAGGTCGGTGTGGCCACCGTCCTTTCGTCAAACACGCACTTCCGCGCCGATGCCGCTCGCTCCGCTGTGATCGACGGCGTCGCGCGCAACGTTCCGATCGGCAGGGCTCGCCCGGCGCTGCGGCCGAAGGTGACGGGCGAGGAGCTGCGTGGGGCCGAGCGTGCTGCCCAGGGCACCAAGGCGGCTCCGCAGCAGAGGGGCGCTACGCCCGATAGCCACGACCCACCCGAGCCGCTGGCTCATCTGCAGTGGGACATGCGGATGATCCACGCCACGCCCGACGGCTCCTACCACAAGGAGAAGGGCAGCAGGCGTGTGCTCGTGGGCATCCTCGACACGGGCATCGACGGAAACCATGCGGACATCGCGTCCAACTTCGACAGGTCGCTGAGCCGGAACTTCACCGTCGACATCCCGCTCATCGACGGGGCCTGCGAAGAAGAGCGCGACGGGTCGTGCAACGACCCGAACGACGTCGACGAAAACTCGCACGGCACCCACGTGGCGAGCACCGTTGCCTCGCCGATCAACCGCCTCGGAGTCGCCGGCGTCGCCCCCAACGTGACGCTCGTGAACCTGCGGGCCGGCCAGGACTCCGGGTTCTTCTTCCTGCAGCCGAGCGTGGACGCGCTCACGTTCGCGGGTGACCACGGCATCGACGTTGCGAACATGAGCTACTTCATCGACCCGTGGCTCTACAACTGCGGAAACCCGCTCCACCCGGTGCCGGAAGACTCGGCGCTCGACCAGGCGGAGCAGAAGACGGTCATCACGGCAACCCAGCGAGCGCTGGACTACGCGCACCAGCGCGGCGTCACGCTCGTCGCCGCGCTTGGAAACGGCCACGAGGACGTCGGCCTGCCCCTATTCGATGGGCAGAGCCCGAACTTCCCGCCCGGCAACGAGCACGATCGGACGGTGAACAACACGTGCCTCGACCTGCCTACCGAGGGCAACAACGTGATCAGCGTCTCGTCGGTTGGTCCGAGCAAGACCAAGGCCGACTACTCGAACTGGAGCTACGAGGAGACAGCGGTCGTCGGCTCCCGGCGGCTGGTTCCGTGACACGGGCTGGCCGGCGAATGGCATCCCGAACCTGATCCTCGCCGCGTATCCGAGGAACGTGGCCGAGGACAACGGCGAGCTCAACGACGACGGAACTCCGAACACGCCGTTCGTCGTCCGCGACTGCAGGGGCTCGACGTGCGCGTACTACCAGTGGATCCAGGGCACGTCGATGGCCTCGCCGCATGCAACCGGTGTGGCTGCCCTGATCGTCTCGCAGTACGGCCACCGGAGTGGCACCGCGATCTCGCTCCATCCGCTGTTCACGCAGGCGTACCTCGAGGCCTCGGCAACGGACACGCCCTGCATGTCGAACATGCCGGACGGCACGTTCAGCTACGCCCACGTCGGTCGTCCGCCCGAATTCACGAGCTACTGCGAGGGCACGCCGGTCTTCAACGGCTGGTACGGACACGGAATCGTGGACGCGCTCCGAGCCGTCGAGATCGGCCACGACATCCACGTGGAATAGCAACCCTCGACACGAAGGAGACGGAGGGGGCCTACGGGCCCCCTCCCGCGTTCGAGCATGGGCCGTGAAGGATTCGAACCTTCGACCTTGGGATTAAGAGTCCCCTGCTCTACCAACTGAGCTAACGGCCCGGGGCTGGCGAGTATAGCCACGGGCTTTTCGCGCTCTGAGGGGCCTGGGCGACTGAGCTAACAGACCGCTAACAGGGCGGGCGTACGCTTAACGAGACACATGAAGCTCTTTGTCCCGATCGCTCTTGCGGCCACGGTCGCGCTCGGGGCGGCAACGGTTGATGCACCTGCCGAGCCGACCCGCTCGCGCGCCGACTGTGGGCGCACGACCACCGGCCTCGTCCCGCTCACCGACATGGGCCAGCGACGCTACCGCGGACAACGCGGCGGCCTCTATCCGTTTGGGCGAAACCGCCCCTCTCCGGCCTACCAGCGGCTCGGACTCGCAGCCGCCCGACGTGTACGACCGATCGACGGGAAGATCGTCGTCCTCTCGATCGGCATGTCGAACACGACGCGAGAGTTCTCCGACTTCAAGTCCCGAGCCGATCGCGACCCCCTGAAGAGCGGGTTCGTCGAGCTCGTCGACGGTGCCGAGGCCGGCTGGGACGCGCAGAGGATCAAGTCGCCCGCCTCTCCCTACTGGCAGCTCGTCGACAACCGGCTCAACGAGTCCAACTCGTACCCGGATCAGGTTCAAGTCGTCTGGCTCAAGCAAGCGATCACGGGCGACAGCCGCCCGTTCCCGCAGGACGCGCGGGCGCTCCACGCCAACCTGAAGGCGATCGTGCGCGTCCTCCGCGCGCGCTTCGTGAACCTGCGCCTCATCTACCTCGGCAGCCGGACCTATGCCGGCTACGCGATCACGGCGCGCAGCCCCGAGCCGCAGGCCTACGACAGTGCGTTCGCCGTGCGCTGGCTCATCCGTGACCGGATGCAGAAGAAGGCGACCGGCCCCTGGATCGGCTGGGGCCCGTACCTCTGGACGGACGGCATGAAGGGCAGGAGGGACGGGCTCACCTGGGCGTGCGAGGACGTCGACAACGACGGGACGCATCCCTCGAAGACCGGGACGCAGAAAGTGTCGACGCTCCTGCTCGAGTTCTTCAAGAACGACGCCACGACGAGGCTCTGGTTCCGCGGCCGCGGGCCGGCAGCGCCTGCCGGGCCCGAGCACGTACTAGCACCTCGGTAGGATCGCGGCCATGAACGGCCCTGTCGGCATCGTCGGCGCGGGCTACGTCGGTCTCCCACTGGCACAGGTCTTCGCTGAGGCGGGGCGTCAGGTGCTGCTGGTGGAGGTCGACGGGGAACGCGTCGACGCCATCAACCGTGGCGAGAGCTACGTCCAAGACGTCCCTTCGGAGGGACTGCAGCCGCTCGTCGAGGCGGGCACGCTGAGTGCCACCTCCGACTACGACCGCCTCCAAGAGGCGGAGTCGATCCTGATCGCGTTGCAGACGCCGCTGTCCCCCCAGCGGGAGCCGGACCTCTCGATCGTGCTCGGCGCCGTCGAGCAGATCGCGCCACGCCTGCAGAAGGGGCAGCTCGTCGTCCTGGAGTCGACGACCTACCCCGGCACGACGCGGGAGCGCCTGCTGCCGCTGCTGGAGGCGGGCGGCCTCAAGGTGGGCGACGACTTCTACCTCGCCTTCTCGCCCGAGCGAGTCGACCCCGGCCGCGAGGACTGGACGACCCAGAACACGCCCAAGATCGTCGGCGGGATCACGGCCGCCTGCACGCAGCGCGCCGTTGAGCTCTACGAGAGCGCGCTCGAAAGCGTCGTGGCCGTGTCGTCGCCGGAGGCCGCCGAGCTGACCAAGCTGCTGGAGAACATCTTCCGCTCGGTGAACATCGCGCTCGTCAACGAGCTCGCGCAGCTCTGCGACCGGATGAACATCGACGTCTGGGAGGTCGTGGGCGCCGCCGCCACGAAGCCGTTCGGGTTCATGAGCTTTCAGCCGGGTCCGGGCCTCGGCGGGCATTGCATGCCGATCGACCCCTTCTACCTGACCTGGAAGGCGCGGGAATACGACTTCTATACGGAGTTCATCGAGCTGGCCGGAAAGGTCAACGAGAACATGCCGTGGTGGTGCCTCGGGAAGGTCGTGCGGGCGCTGAACTCCCAGGAGAAGGCGCTCAAGGGCTCGCAGGTCCTCGTGCTCGGGGTCGCCTACAAGGCGGACATCGACGACACCCGGGAATCGCCGGCGCTCAAGCTGATCGAGCTCTTGCAGGGCGAGGGCGCAAACGTCTCCTACCACGACCCCAACGTGCCCGAGCTGCCCGAGCACGGCCTTAGTTCGGCGCCGCTCGACATCGACGGAGCCGACTGCGTCGTCATCGTCACGGCGCACAGCGGCATCGACTACGACGACCTGGTCGAGCGCGCCAAGCTCGTGGTCGACCTGCGGAACGCGACAGGCGCGAACGGAGCGCAGAACGGGAAGGTCTGGAAGCTGTGAGCATCAGGATCGGCCACGCGGGGCTCGGCTACTGGGGCCCGAACCTCGCCCGCAACTTCGCCGAGCTCGCCGACCTTCGCTGGCTCTGCGACCTCTCTCCCGACCTCCTCGCCGAGCATTCCACGCGCTACCCCGGCGCGCGGACCACGAGCGACTTCGAGGAGCTCCTGGCCGATCCGGAGCTGGACGCGGTCACAATCGCGACCCCGGTCGTGACGCACTACGACCTCGCCAAGCAGGCGCTGCTCGCCGGCAAGCACGTGTTCGTGGAGAAGCCGCCGGCCCAGTCGAGCGCCGAGGCCGAGGAGCTGCTCGCGCTGGCCGAGGAGCGTGGGCTCGTCTTCATGCCCGGCTATCTCCTCCTGTACCACCCTGCGGTGGCCAAGCTCAAGGAGCTGATCGACGCGGGAGAGCTCGGCGACGTGCTCTACCTCTACGGCAACCGCCAGAACCTCGGCCAGATCCGGCGCGACGAGAACGCTCTCTGGTCGCTGGGCGCGCACGACCTGTCCGTGATGCTCTACCTCGTCGGCGAGGAGCCGGTGGAGGCCTGGGCACGCGGCGAGTCCTTCCTGCGCGAGGGCGTCGAGGACGTCGTCTTCTGCTACCTCCGCTTTCCGTCCGGCGTGGTCGCGCACATGCATCTCTCCTGGCTGGACCCGCAGAAGATGCGGAAGGTGACCGTGGTCGGGCGCGACAAGATGGCCGTCTTCGACGACATGGAGTCGGAGCGCAAGCTGACGGTGCACGACAAGGGGCCCGTGCTCCGGCCGGCCAGCGAATGGCAGGTGCGGACGGGGGACATCCACATCCCGAAGGTCGCGAACGAGGAGCCGCTCAGGATCGAGTGCCGACACTTCGTCTCGCTCGTCGAGGGCAGCGGTGACCGGCTCGAGGTCGCGCGCGACGGCCTCGCGGTGGTGCGCACGCTGGAGCAGCTCCAGAGCTCACTCGACCGGACTCCCGCGGCTTGAGCGTCGCCGAGACCGCCGTCGTCTATCCGGGAACGGTTCTCGGAGAGGGCTGCGTCGTCGGCGATCACGCCGTCCTCGGCAAGCAACCGGCGCTCTCGCCGCGCTCGACGGCTCCCCGGGAGGAGCTGCCGCCACTCGAGCTCGGCCCGGGGACGATCATCTCGACAGGCGCGATCGTCTTCGCCGGGACGACGATCGGCGCCCGCGTGATCGTGGGCGACCAGGCCTGTGTCCGCGAGCGCTGCGAGATCGGCGACGACGTCGTCATCGGCCGCGGCTCCCTGGTCGAGAACGACACGACGATCGGCGCTCGCACGAAGATTCAGGCCATGGCCTACATCACGGCGTACGCAACCCTCGAGGAAGAGGTCTTCATCGCTCCCTGCGTGGCGACGACGAACGACAACTACATGGGCAGGACCGAGCGCCGGCACGAGCTGCGCAAGGGGCCGACGATCCGACGTGGCGCGCGCATCGGCGGCGCGGCGGTGCTGCTACCGGGGATCGAGGTCGGCGAGGAGGCCTTCGTCGGTGCGGGGGCCGTCGTCCTCACGGACGTGGAGCCTCGAGCCGTGATGGTCGGGAACCCGGCCCGGAAGATCAGGTCCGTCCCGGACGACGAGCTGCTACCGGAGGCTTGACCGGCTTCGTCTTGACGAACCGAAGCGAGTAGCGGACCGAGATCGGGGTCGAGAGCTTCACCTCGAGGTAGTACCAGCCGCCCTTGCCGGCGCGGTGGACGACCTTCTTGACCGAGCCCTCGGTGGCGCTCGCGGCCAGGTGCCGTGAGCCGGGTCTCGGCTCTTGCAGGCTCTTCGTGTTCGGCCTCCAGAGGAGCAGAGTCGTCTCCGCTTCACGCGGGCCGCGCAGGACAGCGGTGACCTTCTGCCCTGGTCGAAGCTTCACGCGGTAGACGTCCACCTGGTCGTTCCAGAAGTCGAGCGTGGCGGCGATCTTCCGTCGCCGCTTGCCCCAGAGCTTGACCTGGCTTGCCACACCGTCGTTCGGCTCGAACTGGTCGGCAGGCGGAGCCGGCAAGACGAGTGAGTTGACAGCGGCTGTGATGTCGAGCACACCCCAGCCGGTGAACTCGTCGCGGCCGACCGTGCAGCGCCGACAGCCTCGCGCGAAGTTCGCGTCCGCCGCCGAGCGCTCGAGAACGGCCGTGACCTGGTCCGGGCGCATCTCCGGGCGCTCGGCCAGCACGATTGCAGCGGCGGCGGAGACTTGCGGGGCTGCGAACGACGTGCCTTCACCGCGCCGGAACTGTGTCGGGCCGCACTCGGAATAGCCCTGCGGCACGCACCCGACCCGATCCTGGGTCAGCACGTGGGGCAGGGTCGAGAAGATGTCCTGGCCGGGAGCGGCGATGTCGTTGAAGACGCGATCGCGGTTCGAGAAGTCGGGCACCGTTCCGTCCCGCGCGATCGCGCTGACCCCGATCACGTGCGGCAGCGCCGCCGGGTAGTTGGCGTACTCCCACGGCGCGTGGGGCGCCTTGTCGCCGTTGCCGACGGCCGCCACGACGAGCACGCCGTGCTTGACCGCGTACTCGACGGCTGCGGCCTCGAGCCGCGAGTACGTGTCGCGTCCCGAGTCGTAGGGATCGCGCATGCCGCCGAAGCTGAGGTTGATGACGTCGGCGCCGTTGTCGACAGCCCAGCGAATCGCACGGGCTTCCGCCTCGGGTGAGATCGTTCCGTCGCTCCGCACGACCTTGGCGATGAGCAGGTCGACCGGGGGCGCGAGGCCGGCGATCCCCTGCGCGTTGTTCATCTCGGCTGCGATCTGGCCCGCGACGAAGGTCCCGTGACCGTTCGAGTCCCACCACCAGGGGCTCTTGACGAAGCTCTGACCCGTCGCGATGCGGTCCTCGAGCTCGGGATGGTCGGCGTCGACGCCCGAGTCGATGACGGCCACCAGCACGCGCGGGAGGATCGGCAGCTTCGGCCAGGCGTCGAACGCCCGGATGCGATCTGCGTACCACTGGCGGCTCGCCAGAGGGTCGTTGGGGACGAAGGTGAGGCGGCGCTGGGAGCGGAGGCGCTCCACGTAGGAGACGCCATGCACCGCGGCGAGCCCTTGCGCGTTCGGGACGTCCACGGCGACCGCGAACGGCCCGATGACGGTGACCGGCCGGCCGGTGGCGGCCTCGACCCGGTCCGCCACACGCTCCGGGGAGAACCCTCGCTCGACACCGAGCGCGAAGCGGCCGGCGGCAGCGGGAGCGGGCAGCGCGAGCGCGAGCCCGGCGGCGAGGACGACGAGCTTTCTCATGCCGGGCCGACCCTCAGGACGGGCGTGACGCCGGGCACGAAACCGCGTCCGGGCGAGACACGAGCTCGATAGTCCCCCGGAGCCAGCACGACCTGGGCCTGGAAATCTCCGTTCGCATCGACCGTCGTGGAAGCGACGTTGCTCCAGGTGGTGCCGTCCAGGCGCTGGATCGCAACGGCGGCATTCGGCAGCACCGGCCGCGCGTACCCGCGCAGCGTCGTGGCGTCCGTCAGAGCGTGGAAGCGAACGTACGGAGCCACCGCGACACGAACGCGCTCGCTCCGAGTGCTACGGCTGACGAGACGGTAGTCCCCGGTCTCGCGGGGTCGAATCGAGATGCTGACGGTCCCGTTCTGAGCCGCGCGGGCAGACCCGATCGCGCGCCACGAGCCTCGAAGCGGGCGGAACTCGAGCGTCACGGCGGCCAGGCCGCGAGCAACGCCGGAGAGCGTCAGGGGCGTGTTGAAGGTCGCCGGAGCGCTCGGCGCCGTCAGCGCCAGGAGACTGATGCGGAACCAGGTCGAGCGGAGCCCCAGCGCGCGGCGAACGTCGGCGCCGGAGACGGTCCTCTGGCCACCGGTGCCGATCGAGGTCACGGTGCGAACCCGTCCCGACGGGCCGACCGCGAGCCGGACGTCGAGCAAGCGGCCGCGCACCTGCAGCGCTCGCGCGAGCCGCCGGCTCTGCACCGAGAACGGGCCCCAGGCGTGGTGCGGGGAAAGCGAGTCGTACGGGTCGTCAACGGAAACCAGATACGGAATCGAGCCGCTGCCCGGCCAGACATCGCTGACCGTTGCCGTCCGGCCCCCCGAGGTGGAGAAGAAATACGTCGTCGCGATGCGACCGCGATAGAGAACGACCTGGCCGGCGGTCGCCTGCACGGCCGCGCTGGTCGAAGCGCGCTCACCCGAGATCCCGCTGTAGACCTGGCTGCGCACGTCTGGATAGAGGTCGAAGTCAGACCCGGACTTGCGCACCGCGAGCGCATAGCTTCGCGCGGCGACCGCCTGGACCTTGAGCGCTTCCGGCAACCAGTAGAACGGCATCTCGCCTGGAACGACGCCGAAGAGATACGCCTCGAGGCCGACGTGGTTGACGATGCGCACCTTGCCGTTGGCGGCGGAGGCGACGAACTGGCCGCGGTAGGGCCGCTCGAGCCTGAGCGGCGTTGTGCCGGGGAGAAAGGTCAGCGGGCCCGTCAGCTGCTGGAGCTGCTGGCGCCCGTTGACCCGGAGCCGGAATCCCGGCCCGAACTGGTGCGGGCCGGCTGTGAGCTCGTAGGTCTGGCCGAGGGCATCGCGCACGCGGAACGGCGCCTCAGAGGTGACGGTGACTCGCGCCTGGCCCGGGACGAGCAGCACGCGCACGCGCGAGAGCGGCGCCGGGCCGAGCGTCGTGCCCTGGTAGTAGTGGGCCAGGATCTGGTCGAACGACATTCCCTGCCGCGCGAAGCCGTACGCGCCCCATTGCGAGAGGCCGACGCCGTGTCCCCAGCCGCGCCCGCTGACGAGGAACGAAGCGGGGCCCGGCTGCGAGCTCCGGGCCGCCGATTCCGGGCCCAGCGCAAGCGCGGCCAAGCTCGCCAGTGAGGCAGCGAGCACGGCGATCAGCGTGATGCGTCGAAATGCCATTTCGTTACCTGGGTTTTCGGCGTGGGGCGCGCCACTGTGAGGCTGGGCCTCCGAGTATTTGAGGCTAGCTGATGCGGGTTCGCGCGTCTTCCTCCTTTACAGGAACTTCACTCACGTTTTCGGGTCGCCCGTTGCGGAGAAAAGGCCTCTGGCGGCCGCACCTGCAAACCTCATGACGACCACGACGGACATCCTTCCCTCCCGGTATCGCGCACCCGAGCTGATCGGGCAAGGCGGCATGGGCGAGATCTACCGCGCGGAGGACGAGTCGCTCGGCAGAACGGTCGCCGTCAAGGTGCTCGCGAAGCGGTTTTCGGCCGACGAGGCACTCCGCGGCCGCTTCACGCGCGAGGCGCTCGCCGCGGCACGGCTCTCCGGCGAGCCGAACACGGTGACGATCTTCGACGTCGGGGAGCACGAGGGTCGGCCGTTCATCGTCATGGAGTACCTGCGGGGCGGGTCACTGGAGGACCGGCTGCGCGAGCACGGGGCCCAGGATCCCGGCCGGGTGCTCGCGTGGCTCGACGAGGCGGGCGCGGCGCTCGACGCGGCGCACGACCACGGTGTCGTCCACCGCGACGTCAAGCCGGGGAACCTGCTGCTCGCCGGCGACGGGACCGTGCGCGTGGCCGACTTCGGCGTGGCCAGCGCCGCCGGCCTCGACTCGCTCACGATGACCGGGACGATCCTCGGCACGGCCGGCTACCTCGCCCCCGAGCAGGCACGAGGCGAGCCGACGACACCGGCGACGGACCTCTATGCGCTCGCCGTCGTCGCCTTCGAGCTCCTCACCGGTCAGCGCCCGTTCCAGGCCGACAACCCGACGGCCGAGGCGGCTGCGCACGTCCACGCCCCTGTTCCCGCGGTGTCGGAGCGCGGCGACCTGCCGCCGGAGCTCGATCCCGTCTTCCGGCGCGCGATGGCGAAGGACCCGGCCGAGCGCTATCCCACCTCTGCGGATTTCGTTTCTGCGCTCCGCGAGGCGCTGAGAAACGCCGGCGCGACGACACGTGAGTTCGTGCCGGTGGCCGCGCCCGCCGGCAAGCGCGTCCCTCTCCCCGCCCTGATCGGCGGCGGACTGCTCGCGGCCGCGCTGATCGGGGTCGGGCTCGCCGCGGCACTGGGCGGCGGGGGTGACGACGGGCAACCCACCGCGCAGACCGTCACGAGCACCATTCAGGGCGAGACGAGGACGGAGACGATCGTGACGACGGCGCCCGCGACGACCCAGCAGGAGCCGGCCCCACCCCCTCCGCCCGGCGCCAGCGGGCAGGCCCTGACCGACCAGGCGACGAGCTTGATGAGGTCCGGTCGGTACGCAGAGGCGCTGCCGATCGCTCGGCGGGCCTTGCAGCAGCTCCAGGGGACGGGTGAGACCTACGAGGGCTACGCGAACTACAACGTCGGCCGGTCGCTGGTCGAGCTCGACCGCTGTGACGAGGCGCTCCCGTATCTCGACCGCCGTGAGCAGCTGCTCGGGCCGCACCCGGAGGTGACGGCGGCCCGGCGCAAGTGCGGCGTACGATGACGTCGTGCGACTCCTCGTCACCGGCGCGGCCGGCTTCATCGGCTCGAACTTCGTCCACTTCTGGCTCGAGCAGCATCCCGACGACCACGTGGTCGCCTACGACCTCCTGACCTACGCAGGTAACCGCGAGAATCTCGCGGGAACGGAGGACCGGGCGCCGTTCGTGCAGGGCGACATCGCGGACCTCGAGCTCGCCGAGCACACCCTGCGCGAGCACGACATCGACGTCGTGGTCAACTTCGCAGCCGAATCGCACAACAGCCTGGCCGTCGTCGATCCCGGCCTGTTCGCGCGCACCAACGTCCTCGGCACGCAGCTGTTGCTCGAGGCGGGGCGGCGCACCGGGGTCTCACGCTTCCATCACGTCTCGACCTGCGAGGTCTACGGCGACCTGCCGCTCGACTCGGGAGAGGCGTTCACAGAGGAGTCGCCCTACCGCCCGCGCACGCCGTACAACGCGTCCAAGGCAGCGGCCGACCACTACGTCCGCGCCTACCACGAGACGTATGAGCTCCCGATCTCGATCACGAACTGCGCGAACAACTACGGGCCGTTCCAATTCCCGGAGAAAGTGATCCCGCTGTTCGTCACGAACGCGCTCGACGACAAGTCGCTGCCGATGTACGCGTCCACGCAGAACCGCCGCGAGTGGCTGCACGTCCGCGATCACTGCCGCGCGATCGACCTCGTGCTCCACTCAGACCGGATCGGTGAGACCTACAACGTCGGCTCGGGCGTCGAGAAGTCGATCGAGGAGATCGCCGACGTGGTCGTCGAGCTGACCGGCAAGAGCGCCGACCTCAAGCAGATCGTCCCCGACCGGCCGGGTCACGACCGCCGCTATCTCCTCGACTCGTCCAAGCTCGCGCGCGAGTTGGGCTGGAAGCCGGAGATCGGCTTCGACGAGGGACTGCGGGAGACGGTCGAGTGGTACGCCGAGAACCGCCCCTGGTGGGAGCCGCTCAAGGAACGGCTCCAGGTCGAAGAAACCGCCTGGACGAAGTAGCCACGACCGGTGCCAGGCACCGGACAGGTCCCTTTTGCGAGCGGCACAGCGATGAAACGCTGCCCCAGACTCGCGGCCACTCCCCTTCGCAGCCGTGTCCGGTGCCAGGCACCGGACAGGGCTCGTTGGCCGGCCTCTAGAGCCGCTCTAGAGCGGCACGGAGGCCTTCGCGCCAGTGGGGAAGCGTCGGCGCTCCGCGCTCACTCCGCAGGACGGAATAGGCCGGCCGCTCGGCGTCCTGCGGGTACTCGGCCGTCGAGATCCGGCGCACCCGGCACTCGATGCCCGCTTCCTCGAAGATCGCCTCGGCGAACTCCGCCCACGTCGCCTCCCCGTCGGCGGCGAGGTGATACGTGCCGTACGGAAGGTCGAGCACCGTTTTCGTCGCCTCGGCGAGGTGCCCGACGAACGTCGGCGACCCACGCTGGTCGTCGACGACCGACACCTCCTCTTGCCGCCTGCCCAGGTCGAGCATGGTCAGCAGGAAGTTCTTCCCGGTCGACCCGAACAACCACTGTGAGCGAACGACCCAGCCGTCGCGCACCTCGCGCTCTCCCTCCAGCTTCGTCCGGCCGTACACCGAGAGCGGATGCGGCTCGTCCGACTCCACGTATGGCTCTTCTTTCCGCCCGTCGAAGACGTAGTCGGTCGAGTAGTAGACGACCGGCGCTCCCAGCGCGACGACGTTCAGCGTGCCGCGGACATTCGCGCGCACAGCCTCGGCCGGAGTGGACTCGGCACCGTCGACGTTGGTCCACGCAGCCGGATGCAGGATGAGGTCGGGGCGGTAACCGAGGTCCGGCGGGTCCTCGATGTCGAAGCTCGCACGGTCACGCGCGTCCGCCTCGGGGAATGCCGCGGCCAGCGCCGAGCCGAGCTGCCCGCCGGCGCCGGTTATGACGACGCGGTTGCGTCCCTGGCCGACAGGATCGGCGATCGGGTGCTCCAGAGGTCGCGGACGCGAGGATCGTCCCAGGGAACTTCGTGCTCGTCGGGAGCTTCCGGGTCGTACTCCTCGGTCACGTGGTAACAGAACAGAAGGTCGGTGATCGCCTCGAACCCGTGCGCGTTGCGGCCGGGAACGTAGATGCCGACCGGGTTCGCGTCGCCGATGTCCTCGGTGAAGGTCTCACCGCTCTCGAGATCGAGGACGACGACCCGGGCCGTCCCTTGCAGGCACACGAAGAGATCGTCCTGGCCGCGCTCGTGGTAGTGCAGGCCCCGAATCACGCCTTGCCGGGAGAACGAGACGTTCGTCTGGCGCATCGGCCGCTCGAACCAGCTCGCCCGGTGGATCTCGACGAACCAGCCGCGCTCGTCCTCGAACCGCCGCAATGGGATCCTGCGCACGCCCTCCATCAACGGTTCGCGCCGTTTTGCCGCACGTAGTCGTTCACGGCGTAGTAGGCGTCGATCGATTCGCCGGCATCACCCCAGAAACCCTCGAGCACGTCGTACTCCATCGCGCCCTGCTCGATGAACCAGTTGTTGACGTCCGTGATCTCGAGCTCGCCACGCGCCGACGGCGAGAGCGTGGGCACGAACTCGAACACCGTGGCGTCGTAGAAGTAGAGCCCCGTCACCGCGAGGTCGCTCGCCGGGTTCTCCGGCTTCTCGACGATGCGGACGACACGGTCCCCGTCGAGCTCGGCGACCCCGAGGTGCCGCAGGTGCTCCGGGTCCTCCTGACGGGCGAGGACGATCCGGGCGCCGCGCTCCTGCTTGGCGTAGTTGTCGACGGCCGGCTTGATCGATTGCCCGAAGACGTTGTCGGCGAGCATCACGAGCACCCGGTCACCCGCGGCGAACCGCTCCGCGAGGCCGAGCGCGTCTGCGATTCCGGATTCACGCTCCTGGTAGGCGTACGAGAGCCGCTCGATCCCGTGCGCGTTGCCGTCGCCGAGCAGGCGGAAGAACTCGCCCGCGTGCGTCCCGCCGGTGACGACCATGATCTCGGTGATGCCGCTCTTCACGATCGCCTCGATGGCGTACGTGACCATCGGGCGGTCGTAGATCGGGAGCAGATGCTTGTTCGTGATCCGCGTCAGCGGATGGAGTCGGCTGCCGATCCCGCCGGCGAGGATGACGCCCTTCATGTCGGGCGGATGCTACGGCTTAGGTACGGTCCCCGCGATGGCCGACGAGCACGAGCGAGAGGTCCAGCACGACCCGCAGGTGCTCGAGGGCGAAGACGACCTGCCGCGGCAGCCGTCCCCGCCACTCGATCCCTACACCCCGGAACCGGGCCCTGGACCAGGCGAGCGCAAGGCCTTCGTGGCGATGCGCTGGGCCTGGCTGGTTCTGATCGTCGTGATCGCGATCGTGCTCTGGGCCCTGGTGCGCTAGCCCGAGCCCGGCGAGCGCACCGGTCGCTCGGTCGTGATCGGCACCTCGGTGTCGTGCGGCGGCTCGATGGTCAGGTTCGGAAGTAGCTCGGTCGAGCCAGCGCGGGATGTACCACGACTTCTCGCCCAGCATCGTCAGGAGCGAGGGCACGAGCGTCATCCGCACGATCAGCGCGTCGGTCAGGATCGCAACCGCGAGCAGCAGCCCGAACTCCTTCGGGATGCGATCGGCGCGTGAGGATGAAGGCGGCGAAGACCGTCCCCATGATCACAGCCGCGGCCACGATGACCCGCCCGATGGCAGAGATGCCGTGCTCGACCGCCTCGCGCGTCATCAGGCCGTGGACGTGCTCCTCCCGGATGCGGCTCATCAGGAAGACCATGTAGTCCATCGAAAGCCCGAAGAGGATCGCGAAGGCGATCGGGGGCACGAACGTCTCGATCGGCCCGGTCCGGTCGAGGCCCGTGAGCCCGAGCAGAGTGGCCCTCCTGCACCACGAGCGTGAGCACGCCGAAGCCGACGAATGCCGACAGGATCGTCGTGATCGCCGCCGTCAGCGAGATCACGATCGACCTGAACGCCATCGCGAGCAGGATGAACGTGACGCCGATGACGTAGAAGCAGGAAGAGCGGCAACCGGTCCATGATCCGTTCGGCGATGTCCTTGAACGCCGCCGTCAGGCCCGAGACGTAGGCGACCGCATCGCCACCCTCGGTCGCCGCCGGGACGACGTCGTCCCGCAGGCGGTCGACGAGCTGGTCGGTCGCCTCGTCCTGAGGGGCCGAATCCGGCGTCACGAAGATGATCGCGACGGTCTTCTCGTCGTTGAACTGCGGCTCGCGCGACGGAGGCCACGCCCTCGAGGCCCTGCACGCGGTCGTAGATCTTCTGCGGCGCCTGCGGATCGTCGTTCACGTCCACGACGATCGGGAGTGGGCCGTTGAAGCCGGCGCCGAAGCCCTCGGCGAGCAGGTCGTAGGCCTGGCGGGCCGTCTGCTCCTTCGGCTGCGTGCCCTGGTCCGCAGCGCCCAGACGAACGAGCGCCGACGTCGCCGCCAGGGCCAGGATCGACGAGCAGCGCGACCACGAACACGCCTCGCGCGTGAGCCGTCACGAACCGGCCCCAGCGGGCGATCATGCGTCTTCTCGCGTGCCGGCCTCGGAGTCGTCGATCGGGCGGCAGGAACGGCACCTTCAGCCGGTCGACCTTGTGCCCGAGCAGCCGCAGCACGGCGATCAGGAGCGAGTTCGCGATCAGCACCGTCGTCAGGACGCCGAGCGCGCGAGCCGATGCCGAGCTTGGTGACGAAGTCCAGGCCGAAGAAGGCCAGGCCGGTGACGGAGATCGCGACTGTCAGGCCGGCGAAGAGCACGGCGCGGCCCGCTGAGGCGCCCGCTTCGGCACGCGGCGTCCGCCGGTGACAGCCCTTCGTGGAGGAACTGCCTGAAGCGCGTGACGATGAATAGCGAGTAGTCGATCCCGACACCCAGGCCGATCATCGACACGAGTATCGGCGTGATCGTGTTGATCGTCGGTCAGGCCGGCGAGGATGAACAGCAAGAGGAACGCCGTCGCCAGCGCCGTGAGCGCGAGCGCGATCGGGATCAGCATCGCCACGAACGTGCGGAAGACGAAGAGGAGCACGACGATCAGCGCCATGAGCAAGCCGAGCAGCTTCCTGCGTTCCCTGCTCGATCGGTGGGAACTCGGCGTCGCCGTTGAACTCGACGATCACGCCCGGCCGGCTCGACGGTCTCGCGGACGGCGTCCTGCACGGCGAGCGACCGCGTCGCGATCCTTTTCGAAGATGACCTCGTTGAACTGGGCCTCGGCGTAGGCGATGCGCCCGTTGTCGGAGAACGTGTCCTCGCTGAACGGATCGCTGACGCTCTCCAGGCCGACCTTGTCGTCGGTCGGCTTGAACTCGGAGGACTTCAGCCGTGCGATCGCCTGCTCGATCGCCGCCTTGCGCTCCGGCGTGTCGAGGCGCTCGCCCTCGGGCGCGGCGAAGACGATGTTCAGCACGCCGCCCTGCTCGGACGCGAACTCAGACTCGATCAGGTCGGTCGCCTTCTGCGTGTCCGACCCGGGAATCTCGAACTCGTCGCGCAGCGAGCCGCCGACCGTCGACGACCAGGGCGATTAGCAGCACGACGGTGGCGAGGAAGCCGAGGACAACGCGCCACGGATGCGTGGCGCAGGCTCGCGTCCAGCGTGCGAGCCCGCCGGTCGAGAGACGCTCGTGGGCAGCGCGACGTTCCGTCGCGTAGGTCAGCCATCAGTGCTTCCTCCCCCTCCTAGCCGCAGATGCTGTAGCGTTGGCGGCAGCCAGGTTAGTGGCCACTAGCAACCATGTCAAGGCCGAACTCACCACTCGGTCACAAAGGAGGTCGGCGGTACCATCACGCCGATGGCGCGTGACCCAATCGATCGTCTCCGCGGGGAGATGGAAGAGCTCTTTGCGGAGCTCTGGCAGGCCCCGCGCTTCAGCCGCCGCCGCGGCGGATATCGGCCGTCCGTGGACGTGTACCGGTCGGAGCGCACGGGAGAGCTGACCGTCGTCGCCGAGTTGCCCGGCGTCGATCCCTCGCGGATCCAGATCTACGCCGACGAGCGAACGCTCGTCATCGCCGGCGAGCGTCGCCGGCCGAGCGCCGCCGGGCGGGTGTACCAGCAGATGGAGATCGACTACGGCCGGTTCCAGCGTCAGATCGCGCTCGCCGAGCACATCGACGTGCAGTCCTGCAAGGCCGCGTACAGACGAGGCGTCCTGACGATCACGATGCCCGTTTCGAAGAGACCGTCGGAGCCCGTCCGCGTCTCGATCCCGATCAAGAGGACCAAATGACCGAGTTCTTTGACGAAGGCGTAGCGGTCGACGAGGTCGAGATCCCCTCGACCCTCCCCGTCCTGCCGCTCAAGGACACGGTCGTCTTCCCGGACTCGATGCTGCCCCTGGCGATCGGCCAGGAGCGCTCGATCGCGCTGATCGACGACGTGATCGCCGGCGACCGCCTCGTCGCGCTGGTTGCCGCGCGCTCCCGTGAGATCGAGGTCCCGGACTGGGACGACCTCTACGAAGTCGGCACCGCTGCAGTCGTGCAGAAGATGATTCGCGTTCCCGACGGCACGCAGCGCATCCTCGTCCAGGGCCTGCGACGCATCCAGCTCGAGAAGCGCGTCCGGTCCGAGCCGTACCTGGTCGGGCGGTTCAAAGAGGTGCCCGACGTCGTGCGCGAGACGCGCGAGCTGCAGGCGCTGACCCAGAACGTCCGCACGCTCTTCGCGCGGATCATCGGCCAGCTGCCCTACCTGCCCGAGGAGCTGGCGCTCGCCGCCGCCAACGTCGAGGACCCGAGCGCGCTCTGCCACCTCGTCGCCTCGACGCTGCGGCTCAAGACAGACGAGAAGCAGCTGCTGCTCGAGGAGCTGGACGTCGAGAAGCGCCTGCGCGAGACCTCGGTGATCCTCAACCGGGAGCTCGAGGTCGTCGAGCTCGGCACGAAGATCCAGTCCCAGGTGCAGTCCGAGATGGAGAGCTCCCAGCGGGAGTACTTCCTGCGCCAGCAGCTGAAGGCGATCCAGGACGAGCTCGGCGAGGGCGACCCCGAGCAGGCGGAGCTGAAGGAGCTGCGCGAGCGCGCTGCGTCGATCACGCTGCCCGACGACGTTCGCAAGGCCGTCGACCGCGAGCTCGGGCGGCTCGAGAAGCTGCCGCAGGCGGCCGCCGAGTACGGGGTCATCCGCACCTATCTGGAATGGATCCTGAGCCTCCCGTGGGACGCGACCACGGAGGACAACCTCGACCTCAAGCGAGCCCGCGAGATCCTCGACGAGGACCATTTCGACCTGGACAAGGTGAAGGAAAGGATCCTCGAGTACCTCGCGGTGTCCAAGCTCAAGGACGACCTCTCGGGCCCGATCCTCTGCTTCGTCGGCCCGCCCGGGGTCGGTAAGACCTCGCTCGGCCAGTCGATCGCCCGCACCCTCGGCCGCAAGTTCGTCCGCATCTCCGTGGGCGGTGTCCGCGACGAGGCCGAGATTCGCGGGCACAGGCGCACCTACATCGGAGCGATGCCGGGAACGATCCTCCGCGCTCTTCGCGACGCCGAGTCGAGGAACCCGGTGTTCCTGATCGACGAGATCGACAAGATGGGCGCCGACTTCCGCGGCGACCCGGCGAGCGCGATGCTCGAGGTGCTCGACCCCGAGCAGCACTCGACCTTCCGCGACCACTACCTCGACCTTCCGTTCGATCTCTCGAAGGTGCTCTTCATCTGCACCGCCAACCAGCTCGACACGATCCCGGGCCCGCTGCTCGACCGCATGGACGTGATCCACCTCTCCGGCTACACGGAGGAAGAGAAGTTCGGGATCGCGCGCAAGTACCTCGTCCCCAAGCAGCTCGAGGCCCACGGGCTCAAGCGCTCGAAGGTGAAGCTCGGCGACCGTGCCCTGCGACTCGTCATCCGCGAGTACACGCGGGAGGCCGGCGTCCGCAACCTCGAGCGGCAGCTGGCCGGGCTGTTCCGAAAGGCGGCCCGCGGAGTCGCGGAGGGCGGGCCGGACAAGATCAGCATCGACGAGGCCAAGGTGCGCGAGTGGCTGGGGCCGCGGCGCTTCGCCGGCGAGGTTCGCAAGCGGACCTCCGAGCCCGGCGTGGCGACCGGGCTCGCGGTGACCGCGGTGGGCGGCGACGTGCTCTTCATCGAGGCGACCGCCTACACCGGCAAGGGCCAGCTGAAAGTGACCGGCCAGCTGGGCGAGGTCATGCAGGAATCCGCGCAGGCCGCGCTCTCGTGGGTGCGCTCGCACGCCGACCAACTCGACCTCGATCCGTCCTGGTTCGACGACCACGAGATCCACGTGCACGTGCCTGCGGGCGCGGTCCCCAAGGATGGGCCTTCCGCCGGCATCACGATGGCGACGGCGATCGTCTCGATCGCGAGCGGGCGGGCCGTGTCCGAGGACGTCGCGATGACGGGCGAGATCACGCTCACGGGCCAGGTGCTCCAGATCGGCGGGTTGCGCGAGAAGATCCTGGCCGCCCAGCGGGCGGGCGTGAAGAAGGTCGTCATGCCGCGCGAGAACGAGCCGGAGCTCATCGAGCTGCCCGAGGAAACGCGCAAAGAGCTCGAGTTCGTCCCGGTCGACACGATCGAGGAGGTTCTCGACGTGGCTTTCGATGGAGTCGGCGCCGCTCGCAGGCCCACGGATATCAACAGGCGCCGAAAGGCCGCTTCCGCCAAACCCTCCTAGCGGAGTTTCTCGGGGCCACTTCCGGGGTAGAGTCGCTTTAGAAACCAAAGAAAGGAACACCGGAATGGCCAAGTTGAGAGATCGAGCCTCAGACGCACGGCCCTATATCGAGCGGGCGCTCACGGACGAGCGGGTGCGCGAGGACGTCAAGAGCGCGATCGGCACGGCCCGCGAGATCTACGACGAGCTCCTGGGCGGGCGCGCAGTGACCTCGGTTGCCGCTCGCGTCGCCACCGACAAGGACATCCAGGAGAGCCTGCGCGACGCGATCGAGGATCTGCGCGACGCGGCCGACCGCGTGCAGGGCAATTACGGCCACAAGGGGCGCAACACGACGCTGCTGCTCACCGGAATCGTCCTCGGGGTGCTCTTCAACCCCATCACCGGCCCCGGCACCCGCCGCTGGCTGCAGGAGACGATCTTCGGCGAGGGCGACGAGTTCGAGTACCGCTCGGACTCGAACTCCAAGTAGCGCGCGAAATCTAGGAGTGGGCTAGGGCGCTTCCGAAAGGTTGCGCCCTGACGCGCCCTCTTTCAGGACGCGCTGGAGCGACCCGGGGTCGAGGCCGTCCGCGCTGGCAATGTCGGTCGAAGCAAGCGGGATCGCGCCCGGCTTCTGAGCGTTGCTGGACGGCGCCAACGGAGGAGCCCAGCCCGCGACCGCTGCGAACTCGATGTCCTCGAGCCGCTTCCAGGCCATGAGGTACGCATAGGGGTTCACGGCTCCGTCGTAGCCCAGATGGAGCAGGCCGACGGGGTGGATCTCGAAATGGAGGTGGTACGGCGTGCCCTCCGCGTCACCCGTGCTCCCCATGAAGCCGAGGACGGTCCCGGCCTTGACCTCGGTGCCGTTCACGGCCGCCGGCGAGAACGCGGAGAGGTGTGCGTAGTAGAACTCGTTCCCCTCGCGGTCGCGTAGCCAGAGCCGCCATCCCCCGACGCGGTTCCAGCCGACCGAGAAAACCGTGCCGTCGGCGACCGCGAGGAGCGGAGCCCCCAGCGGGGCGAAGATGTCCTGGCCGTGGTGCCAGCCCGAGGCGATCGTTCCCCGGGGGGCGCCGAAGGTGTCCACGAACGAGGACTGCCCGAACACCGGGAACACGTACCCGCCGGCCGTGAGTCGCGGCGTCACGTCGGGCGGAGGGCGACGGATCAGCGAGGGCAGCTCGGGGCCGATGCCGGAACCGCGTGCCTTCTTCTTGGCGGGCGCCTTGCGAGGCTTCTTCACCGCCGGTTTCTTCTTGAGCACCGGCGGCTCCGCGTCGGCGGCTTGGGCCGAGGCTTCGGCGTAGCCGATCATCACCTCGGTGCCCGCAGGGATTCCGTTGTGGTCGGCGGTGACGCGCACGTGGAGCACGGAGGCGAACGCTCGCTCGCCCTTCGAGCTCACGGTGTCCAACGAGCTCGTCCCCTGCTGCAGGGTCACGGCATGAGCCCAGTCGCCTATGGCGACCCGAACCCCGGGGCCCGTCGCCACCGCCTGGCCGGAGACGACCATGCCGCTGATCGCCGAGCCCGAGAAATCAGCCGTGGCGTCTCGTTTGGACGCCGATGCACGGGTGCGAGCCGTGACGTTGGCAACGGTGACTTCTCCGCCGAACAGCGTGATCGAGCTCGCCTCCGCCGACGCGCTCGCCGTCGCGGACGGGCCTGGGGCGGCAAAGGCGCCCGAGGTCACCGAGCCGGCCGAGACGACCGAGCCGTCACCAGGGAACGCGAAGCTCCCGCCGACACCGACCGCGTCCGGAGGCGCCGAGACCGAGGCAGCCGAGCTGCCGCCCTGGCCAGGAACCGAGACCTGGATCGCGAAGGCCCGTGCGATCGGCCCTGGTGCCGCCGCCTGGCTACGAGCCGCGGAGGCAGACCCCACCGACAGGATGAGCACGCAGACGCCGAGGGCAAGAGTGGTGAGCCGTGCCACTCCGGGGATTATGAAGGTCGCGGGGGAACCCCTCAGCTTTCGAGGGCGCGCCTGGCGGCGAGGCGAAAACGCTCGCGGACCTCCTCGTCCGGGGCGGCCGGGTCCTCAGGCTCGCTCTCGGCCGAGACTTCCTCGGCGACTGCGCGCAGCTCCTGCAGCAGCTCGGCGCGCACCTCGGGCTCCCGGGCGAGTTGCTCGACCCAGGTCTCGTTGCCGTCGCCGGGCGCGTCGTCACGCTCGACGAACAGCCGCCCGAGGACGATTCCCACCCGGATGTAGGCGAAAGTTCGGAACGCGAGCAGCTTGTGCGGCGAGTCGATGAGCCGGCGGATGTCCTCGTTCTCGCCCTCGAGCTGCGCGACGATCGCGCCGATCGGCTCATCGACGAGCGGGATCCAGACCTCGTCCTGCACGGACTCAGGATAGACCGCGGGCGCGCCAGGCGAGTTGGGCGGCGGCTCCGAGCATGAGCAGCCCGAAGAGGCGGCGCAACACGTCCTCGGGCAGCGCAACCGCTACGAGAGCCCCGGCCTGCACGCCAACGACGGCGACGAGCCCGATCAGTAGAGCCGGGCGCCAGTGGACGTTCCCGTACCGATGCTGCCGCCAGGTCCCCGCAACCACGGTCGGCAGGATGGCGAGTAGTGAAGTCGCCTCGGCCTCGACCTGACCCAGGTCGAAGAAGAGGACGAGGATCGGGACGAAGAGGATCCCTCCTCCGACGCCGAAGAGCCCGGCCATGACGCCGGCTCCGACGCCGAGCACGACGACGAGCACGAGCTCCAGCATCAGAGGAGCAGGGTGATCCCCACCCCGGCGAGGAGCGCGGCGAAGGCGAAAGCGAGCGATCGGTTGCTCAGGCGCTGTTGCAGCGTCGCGCCGGCGACGGCGCCGAACGCCGCGGGGACCCCGAGCAGGAGCGCATGGGCGGGGCGCACCTCGTCGTGAAACGCGTACGTGATGACGCCGGCGAGAGCGATCAGGCCGATCGCCGCGAGCGACGTCGCCATCGCTTCCCGCTCGACGTAGTGGAGAAAGAAGATGAGCAGCGGCACGACGATGATCCCGCCGCCGACGCCGAAGAGCGCGCTGAAGAAGCCGGCGGCAAGACCGATCAGAACCAGCCGCACCCCCCTATCGTACGAGGCGTGGAGCCCGACGCACTGCTCGCGCCCCTGGCGGCTGAGCCCGAGCGCGCGGCGATCCTGCTCGACGTCGACGGTGTGCTCGCGCCGATCCAGGCGCGTCCGGAGCAAGCGCACGTACCTGCCGAGACGAAAGCAGAGGTCGCGCGGCTCGTCGCTCGCTACGCCCTCGTCGCCTGCATCAGCGGCCGCACCGGTGAAGACGCGCGCCGCATGGTCGGCGTCGAAGGTGTCCGGTACGTCGGCTCCCACGGCCTCGAGCTCGAGCCGGAGGCTGCGGCCTGGGCGGAGCGGATCCGAGCCTTCGCGCGAGAGGTCGACTGGCCGGTCGAGGACAAGGGCCTCACGGTCTCGTTCCACTACCGTGAGGCTGAGGACGAGCACGCGGCGCTCGAATACCTCCAGGAGGTGGCCGACCGGGCTCGCGCAGCCGGCCTCGTGCCGCGTTTTGGGCGCAAGGTGCTCGAGCTACGGCCGCCCATCGACGCGGACAAGGGCACGGCGGCACGACACGTGCTGGCTGAGGCCGGCCTCTCGCGCGCGCTGTTCGCGGGCGACGACACGACCGACGTCGACGCCTTCCGGGCGCTCGACGGGCTCGAGGTCGGCGTCCGGATCGCGGTCTCCTCGGACGAGGCCCCGGACGAGCTGGTCGGCGCGGCCGACATCGTCGTCGACTCGCCGGCGGCGTTGCTCGAGCTGCTACGCCAGCTCTAGTACGTCAGAGAGCCGCTCGACGAACCGGCCTTCCCATTCCTTGCCCGGCTCGGTGAGGTCCTCACCCGGCGCGCGCAGCTGGAGCGCGGTCATGCCGGCCTTCTCGGCGCCGGGTAGCTCGTAGTTCGCGCCGTCGCCGACGAAGAGGCAATCGCCGGCCTCGACGTCCAGCTGCTCGCAGCAGAGCTCGTAGATCCGCGGATCGGGCTTCGAGATGCCGACTTCGCACGAGAAAACCGTGGCGTCGAAGAGGCCGGCGAACGGCGTTGTCTCCCAGAGCTCTGCGACATCGGTCGAGCAGACCGTGATCAGGCCGAGCTCGTGCCCGCGGCGGCGGAGCTCCTCGAGGGTCGACACTGCATCCGGGCGAGGAACGATCGACTCGCGCGTCCACTCTCGGCGCAGGCTGACGATCGTCTGCGGGTCAGCATCATCGAGCCCGAGCTGGCCGAACACCCAGCGGACGCTGTCGGTGATCGGGCCCGTGTCCCGCGCCGAACGTCCCGAGAGCCAGACCTCCTCGAACTGCTCACGCGGCGCTCCGACCGAATCCGCCATCTCCACGTAGAGCGCCTTCGCCGACTCGGTCGGCCACGGGATGAGCGTCTGCCAGAGATCGAAGATGACGGCGCGATATCTCACGGGCGCTTGAGGAGCTTCTTGACCTCGCCCCAGGGCCGCGTGTTCAGGATCTGCTCCGGGCCCAGCCAGGCGCGCCGGGCCTGGGCGACGCCGAACTCGAGGTTCGAGAGCGCGCTGATCTGATGCGCGTCGCTGGAGATGGCGATCTTGACGCCGGCCTCGCCTGCCAGCCGCGCGTGCGCGTCGCGCAGGTCGAGGCGGTCGGGTTGGGCATTGATCTCCAGGAACGTGCCCGATTCCAGGGCTTTCTCGACGACCTGCTCCAGATCGATATCGGCCGGTGGCCGGCGGTTCAGCTTGCGGCCCGTCAGGTGGCCGATGCAGTCGACGTGGGGATTCTCCATCGCGGCGAGCACGCGCCCGGTCAGGTCCTTGTCGAACCCCGAGTGCACCGAGGCCATCACCCAGTCGCGCTGGGCAAGCGTGTCGTCGTCGACGTCGAGCTCGCCGTTCGCACGGATGTTGACCTCGATCCCCCGCACCAGCTTGAAGCGCCCGAGTCGTTCCTGAACGGCGTCCAGTTCACGGTTCTGAGCGTCCAGCCGGCCTTCGCGGAGGTAGTGCGAATGGTCGGTGACCGCGAGGTAGGAGCGCCCGAGCCGCTTGGCCTCGAGCGCCATCTCCTCGATCGTGTTCCTCCCGTCCGAGGACCAGGTCGAGTGCGAATGCAGGTCGCCGCGCACGTCCGAGAGCTCCACGAGCTGCGGAAGGCGCCCCTCGCGCGCGGCCTCCAGCTCGCCCATGTTCTCGCGGAGCTCGGGCGGGATCCAGGCATAGCCGAGCCGCTCGTAGAGGGTCTCTTCGCTGCGATCCGTGAACATCTCACCGGTCTCGGTGTTCTGGACGCCGTACTCGGAGACCGACAGCTTCCGGCGGACGGCGTCCTCGCGGAGCGCGACGTTGTGCTGCTTCGACCCGGTGAAGTGCTGCAGCAGGTTGCCGTAGGAATCGGGGGGCACGACGCGCAGGTCGAAGCGCAGACCCTCGTTCGAGACGACGACGGCCTTCGTCTTCCCGTGAGCCGCGACCTCGTCGACCCATTTCAGCTTCGTCAGGTACTCCGTGAGCGCGGCGGGATCGCTCGCCGTGGCGATGATGTCGAGGTCGCGCACCCGCTCCTTCAGGCGCCGGGCGCTTCCCGCCTCGGACACCTGGTCGGCCGCGGGATGCTCTCGGAGGACGGAGACGACGGCTCGCACCGCCGGCAGCGCCTGGCCCAGGAGCGGGATGCGCTCGATCTCCTTCTTCGGCCGGGCGAGCGCACGCAGGACGTTCTCCTCCGTCTTCGGGCCGAGACCGGTCAGCGTCCGCAGTTGCTCCGCCTCCGCGGCCTGCTTGAGCTCCTCCACCGTCGAGATCCCGAGCTCCTGCCAGATCCGCCGGGCCGTCTTGGGGCCGAGCCCGGGGAGGCGCATGAACTCGACGACTCCCGGCGGGATCCGCTCGATTCGCTTCGCCAGGGCCTCGATCTGCCCGTCCTCCACGATCTGGACGATCTTCTCCTCGATCGTCTTGCCGATTCCGGACAGCTCCTTGGCCCGCCCGTCGACGGCGAGCTGGGCGATCGACCCGCCCGTTTCGCGCATGCGCTGGGCGGCGCGGCGATAGGCCAGCGGCCGAAACTGGTCACCGCCCTCGAGCTCGAGGAAGTCCGCGAGCAGGTCGAACTGGTCGGCGACGTCGGCGTTCTTCGGAAGCGTCTTCGCCACGCTGGCGATGATAGGGGCCGTGAAGCACCTGATCTGCCTACCCACGTACAACGAGAGCGAGAACCTGGAGCCGATGCTCGACGCGCTGCGCGCGCTCGACGTCGACGACCTCCACGTGCTCGTGATCGACGACAACTCGCCCGATGGGACCGGAGAGATCGCAGACCGCCTGGCCGCTGCCGACGATCGCGTCCACGTGCTGCACCGCGAGCAGAAGGAGGGCCTCGGCCCCGCCTACCTCGCCGGATTCGCCGCGCGCTCTGGAGATGGGGGCCGAGCGGATCTTCGAGATGGACTGCGACTTCTCCCACGATCCGAGCGCCGTACCCCGCCTGGCGGCGGCCGCTGACGAGGCTGACCTGGTGCTCGGCTCGCGGTACGTCTCCGGGGGCGGCACCCGGAACTGGGGCCTGCTGCGCCGGTTCATCTCGCGCGGCGGGTCGCTCTACGCGCAGGTCCTGCTCCAGCTCGGCGTCCGCGACCTGACGGGCGGCTTCAAGTGCTACCGGCGAGAGGTGCTCGAGCGCATCGACCTCGACGCGATCTCGTCGCTCGGCTACGCGTTCCAGATCGAGACGACCTACCGGGCGATCCGGGCCGGCTTCCGGGTCGTCGAGGTGCCGATCACGTTCGCCGACCGCGAGGTCGGCGGCTCGAAGATGAGCAAGGCGATCGTGCTCGAGGCGGTCTGGAAGGTGCCGGTGCTCCGCGCGCGCGCTCTCTTCGGTCGCCTGTAGCTTTCGAGGCGGTGCGCGAGGTAACAGACGCGAATTTCGAGGCCGAGTGCTGCAGTCGGAGCGGCCCGTGATCGTGGACTTCTGGGCGCCCTGGTGCGGCCCCTGCCACGCCGTCGAGCCGGTGCTGGCGGAGCTCGAGGAGCAGCAGGCGGGCCGCGTCGAGGTCGCCAAGCTGAACGTCGACGACAACTTCGTGACGGCCTCGCGGTACAACGTGCTCTCGCTCCCGACGGCGATTCTCTTCGCAGGCGGCGAGGCTCGCGAAACCGTCGTCGGGGCCCGCTCACGCTCGCACTACGAGCAAGCCTGGGCGGACTGGCTCTCTACGTAGGCTGAGCCGCCGGGGCCTCTTCCGGAGCGGTGGCCGATCCCCGGCGCTTCTCTCGGACGATGGTGCCCTCATGGTCGGTCGCCTCGAGCGAGACCCTCGGATCGAGCTTGGCGTAGATGAGGTCGACGACCAGGTTGAAGATCACGATCGTCATCGAGATCAGGACGAAGATCGCCAGCACAACCGGGAGATCGTTCCTGCGCACGCTCGCGGCGAGCAGCGATCCGAGCCCGGGCAAGCCGTAGACCCGCTCGACGAAGATCGCGTTCACCAGCCACACGCCGAGATCCATCGCCAGCATCGTCACGAGGGGCAGCGACGCGTTGCGCATGATGTGTGAGCGCAGGATCAGCCCCTCGCTGGCACCCTTTGCCCGGGCCGTCCGCACGTAGTCCTCGTTCTTGGCCTCGAGCACGTTCGCGCGAGTCATCCGCATGTAGATCGCCGCATAGAGCAGCGCGAAGGTCAACCAGGGCAGGACGAGGTGGTAAGCCCAATCCGCGGGACCGCCGCACCGCGCGGCCGGAGTGACGAGGTCGCAGTAACCGCCGATCGGGAAGAGCTCGAGCTTCGCCCCGAAGTAGTAGGAGAGGAGGAGCCCGATCCAGACCGGGTGCGTGGAGATGCCAATGAGGACGATGACCGTCGCTGCCCGGTCCAGGAGCGATCGTGGCCTGACCGCCGACAGGATTCCCACCGGGATCGCGATCAGCATCCAGATGATCGCGCCTCCGAAGACGAGCGATGCCGTCACGGGGATTGCCTCGACCACCATGTCGCTGACGTCTCGCCTCAGGGTCCACGACTCGCCGAACGAGCCGTGGAGCACCTTCCAGACGAACGTCCCGTACTCCTCGTGGATCGGCCCCTGGACGCCGAGCGAGTTGCGGAGGTCGATCGCCTCCGAGGAGCGGCCCACGCCGACCCGGCCCGGCTCGCTCGGGATGACGAAGAAGAGCACGAAGCTCGCGAGCGTGATCGCGAAGAAGAGCACGACCGCCCAGAGAAGCCGCTTGATGACGTAGCTGGCCACGAGCGAAGCTGCCACCCAGACTGGCAGCGGCCCGGCGGCCGTGTCAAGCCGTGAAGTGGTCCCAGCCGCCGAGCTCGTAGGGCTCGCCGCGCAGACGAACCTCGACGCCGGCTCCCTCCTCGCACCGGCCGATCTCGACGAACGGCGTGTCGCGGTCGACGGCGGCGAGCAGCTCGAAGTCCTCGCCGAAGCTCACGTCGGAGAGCTCGGCGCCTTCGGCCAGCGGCACGCGCTCGAGGTCGATCACACAGCGCACGCCGGAGCGCCGTGCGATGTGGCCCGCGTCGACCGCCAGGCCGTCCGAGACGTCGAGCATCGCGTGGGCGTGTTCCGCGAGTGCACGGCCCTCCTCGAGCCTGAGCGGCGGGCGCACGTACGTGTTGCGGCGAAAGGCGGCTCCCGCTGCCCCGAGCGGCCCCGTGACGACGAGTCTGTCACCGGGACGGGCGCCGGTCCGGCCCGGAACCCGTTCCGAGCGCCCGAGCGCGGTCACCGAGAGCACGATGTGGTACGCCCGCGTCGTGTCACCTCCCCGCACCGGCACACGCGCCTCGCCGATTCCCTCGTACAGCTCCAGAACGTCGTCCAGCAGGGTCTCCTGCGGCGCGCCCAGGGTCACGATCAGGGCCTCGGGCTCGGCGCCGGAGGCGGCGAGGTCGCTCAGATTGACTGCGGCGGCGCGCCAGCCGAGGTCACGCCAGGAAAGCCAGTCGAGCCGGAAGTGGACGCCCTCGACGAGCGCGTCCTGAGTGACGACGAGGCCCTGCCCGAGCTCGGCGGCGTCGTTCTCGATCCCCTCGGCGAGCCCGCGCCCCTCGAGGGCGGCGAGCAGGCCGGTCTCACCGAGCTGCGAGAGCTTCATCGACCGCGCTCCTCACCGCGTGTGCGTCCGCAGCGGCGCGAATCACCGCTACCCCGGCTGCTCCGGCCCGGAGGCAGTCGGCCGCATTGGACGCGTCGATTCCGCCGATGGCGACGACTGGGATCGACACGGCCTCGCAGATCGCAGCTAGTCCGTCGAGGCCGATCGGCGGGTCTGCGTCGGGCTTCGTCGGCGTCGCCCACACGGGGCCGGCGCCAATGTAGGCGGCGCCGATCCGCTCACAGGCCACGGCCTCCTCGGTGGTCGCCGCCGACGTGCCGAGCATCAAGCCGGCCTCGACCGCCGCTTCGGCTCCTTCGTCGTCGCGGCCCAGGTGCACGCCGTCGGCGCCGAGCTCGACGGCAGCCTCGCAGTCGTCGTTGACGACGAAGGTGATGCCGTGCAGCGCGCAAAGGTGACGAAACGGCCTGCCTTCGTCCACGATTTCCTGAGTGGGCCTGTCCTTCAGGCGCAGCTGGAGAACGGTTGCACCTCCTTCGACGGCGATCTTCGCCGTCTCCAGGTCGCTGACCAAAGCGTGCAACTTCACAATCGAGTCACATTCCCGTAACGGGGACAGTCCCCGCTTCAAGTGTGTGACATTTCATCCACACGGGCCCTCCCGTCGATCGTCTCAGGATTCAGGTTGTAGAGCGCGTCGTAGAGCTGGACGTGGAACGTCCCGGGCCCCGTCGCGCCTTCGGCCGCGTTTTCGCCCGCGACGCCGAACGCGACCAGCGCCTCGGCTGCGGCCTCGAGGGGGGCGTCGGGCCGAACGGCCAGGAAGCAGCCCGTGACGGCTGTCGCCATGCACCCCGTCCCCGTCACGGTGCTGAGCAGCTCGTGTCCGTTCGAGACGGCCATCACCCGTTCGCCGTCCGAGACGTGGTCGACCGGGCCCGTGACGGCTGCGACAGTGCCAAGCGCCCGTGCTGCCGCCTGCGCAAGCTCCGCACCGGAGCCCTCGGCACCGATCGACTCGACGCCGCGGATTTCGGCTTCACGGCCCGCGAGCGTCGCGATCTCGGCAGCGTTCCCGCGCACGACGGCGATCTCGGCCTCGTCCAGGATGCGCTTCGCGGTCTCGGTGCGCAGCGTCGTCGCTCCGGCGCCGACGGGATCGAGCACGACCGGAACGCCGTTCCCGTTGGCAGCCTTCGCCGCCAGCAGCATCGCTTCGATCCAGGGTCCCGAGAGCGTGCCGATGTTGAGCACGAGCGCCCCCGCAACGCTCGCCATCTCCTCGACCTCCTCCTTGGCGTGAGCCATGACCGGAAGCGCACCGAGCGCGAGCGTCGCGTTCGCAGTCTCGTTCATGACCACGTAGTTCGTGATCTGGTGGACGAGCGGCTTGCGCACGCGAAGCGCGCGGAGGTCGGCGCCGGTCTGGAGAGTCACGCGGCGCCTCTCAGGCCGAACACGTCGACGGGCCCTTCGCCCTGGCCGATCTCGGTGAGGCCGTTCGCCACCGCTGCCGCTGCGGTCGCGGCTGCGCCACGAGCTGCTTCCTCGAGGGTCTGACCCCGAGCGAGCAGAGCCGTGAGCGTGGCCGAGTGCGTACAGCCGGCCCCGTGGGTGGCCGGGACGTCGTGCCGGTCGACGGGAATCTCGACGTGCCGGCTACCGTCGAAGAGGTGGTCGACGGGATCGTCGCCGTGACCCCCCGTCACGATCACGGCCGGAGCGCCGAGCTCGTGCAGCCGTTCGGCCAGCTCACGCCTCGAGCCGGGGCCCGCAAGCGCCTCGGCTTCGTTCAGGTTCGGCGTGACCACCGTCGCGAGCGGAAAGAGCCGCGAAACGAGCGCTTCGGCCGCGTCGTCCTGCAAGAGCTTGGCGCCGGAGCTCGCGACCATCACTGGATCGACCACCAGCGGCACGCGGTGCTCGGTCAGATAGTCCGCGACCGCCTCGATCAGCGGCCGGGAGAAGAGCATCCCGGTCTTGGCCGCGTCCACACCGATGTCGGAGAACACGGCCTCGAGCTGCGCGTGCACGAACGCCGGCGGCACCTCGTGCACAGCAGTCACGCCTCGAGTGTTCTGAGCCGTCAGCGCGACGATCGCGCTCATCCCGTAGCAGCCTGCGGCCGCGAACGCCTTCAGGTCGGCCTGAATGCCGGCGCCGCCGCCGGAATCGGAGCCTGCAATCGTCAAACAACGGGAAATTGTCATGCACTCCCTTCGCCGGCATGACCCGGATCAGGTTCTGCGGGTGTGTTCTCAGCCCTGACGACAGGGCACCCCGGTAGCTCAAGGCTACCATCGCCTCATGGCCGTAAGCACTGGGCTTTGGGACGAGCTGCTCCAGGGCGAAGAGCTCGCCTACCTCGGCTCCGAGCCGGCCCGAGAGGCTCGCTCGGTGCCGGTTCCGCGCGATGTACCGGACGCGATTCGCGATGCCTTGGCGACCCAGGGAATCGACTCGCTCTACGAGCACCAAGCCGAGGTCTGGGCCGCGGCTCAGCGCGGCGAGCACGTGATCGTCACCACCGGGACCGCGAGCGGGAAGACGCTCGCCTTCAACCTGCCCGTGCTCTCAGCCCTCGCGGCTAGCCCGAAGAACCGGACGCTCTATCTCTACCCGACCAAGGCGCTCGCCCAGGATCAGGTGCGCGGGCTCGGCACGTTCGGGATCAAGGGCATGCGCGCAGCGATCTACGACGGGGACACGCCGTCCGAGCAACGCTGGCAGGTGCGCAAGTGGTCGAACCTCATCCTGTCCAACCCGGACATGCTGCATCTCGGCGTGCTGCCCCACCACGACCGCTGGGGAGACGTGCTGTCGAACCTGCGCTACGTCGTGGTCGACGAGGCGCACGTCTACCGCGGCGTGTTCGGCTCGCACGTCGGGAACGTCCTGCGCCGGCTTCGCCGCCTCGCACGCGTCTACGGAGCAGAGCCGCAGTTCCTGTTTGCCTCGGCGACGATCGCGAACCCGGGCGCGCTCGCCCGTGACCTGAGCGGCCTCGACGTGACGGTCGTCGGTGACGACGCCGCGCCGCGCGCCGAACGGACGATTGCGCTCTGGAACCCGCCGTTGCTCGACGAGGAGCTCGGCCTGCGCGGCAGCTCGCTCGCCGAGGGCTCGAAGCTGCTCGCCGAGCTCGTGTCCAAGGGCCTACGCGCGCTCGTCTTCGCCAAGAGCCGCCGCGCCGCGGAGCTGATCCACCGGCTGGCCGCCCAGCGCCTCGGCGACGGTTCGCTCCTGTCGCCGTATCGAGCCGGCTACACGCCGGCGCAGCGGCGGGAGATCGAGCAGCGCCTCTTCTCGGGCGAGCTGCTCGGCGTGAGCGCGACCAACGCGCTCGAGCTCGGGATCGACGTCGGCGCCCTGGACGGCGTCGTCTCGGTCGGCTTCCCGGGGACGATGGCCAGCCTGCGCCAGCAGTGGGGACGTGCCGGCCGTCGAGGACACGGCCTCGCGGTGCTCGTCGCCACCGACGACGCGCTCGACCAGTACTTCATGCGCGAGCCGGAGATGCTCCTCAACCGCCGGGTGGAAGCCGCGATCTCCGATCACGAGAACCCGCGCGTGCTCGACGGCCACGTAGCGGCCGCCGCATTCGAAGCGCCGCTCGACGAGGCCGACGCGGAGGTCCTCGGCTCCGAGGCCCTACGCCGCGCGGCCCAGCACCCGGATCTGAAGAAGACCGATGCCGGCTACGTCTGGGACGGCCGCGACTACCCCGCCGGCCGCTTCGGCCTGCGCTCGACGAGCCCGGACGTCTTCTCCGTCGTCGAGGCGGAATCCGGCTCGGTGCTCGGCGCCGTCGAGCACGAGAAGGCGTACTCCACGGTGCACGAGGGCGCGATCTACCTGCACCTCGGCGAGCAGTACCGGGTCGTCGCGCTCGACCTCACGTCGCGGAGCGCGATCATCGAGCCGTTCACCGGCGACTACTACACACAGGCGAAGAAGGAGTCGACGACCGCCATCGAGCAAACACTCCGTGCCGAGAGCCGGCTCGGGCTCGACCTCGCGTTCGGCCGCGTCAGCGTCACTGAGCAGGTCGTCGGCTACCAGAAGAAGTCGATTCGCGACCAGTCGACGATCGAGCTCGTGCCGCTCGACCTTCCCGAGACGACGTTCGAGACCGAGGCCGTCTGGTACGTCCCGGAGCCCGAGCAGCTCGAGGGTCTCGAGCGCATGCCGACGCTGCTAGGGACACTGCACGCCGCCGAGCACGCCGATGATCGCCATCCTGCCGCTCTGGGCGATGTGCGACCGCTGGGACATCGGCGGGCTCTCGACGAACATCCACTTCCAGACCGGCCGGCCGACGATCTTCGTCTACGACGGCCACGCCGGCGGCGTCGGGATCACCGAGCGTGGGTTCGACGCCTTCGAGGGCTGGGTCGAGGACACAGCGCGCATGCTCGCCGGCTGCCCCTGCGAGGCCGGCTGCCCTTCCTGCGTGCAGTCCCCGAAGTGCGGGAACCTGAACGAGCCGCTCGACAAGAAAGGCGCCCTGACGCTCCTGCAGAGGATGGTGTCGATCTGACGCCCTTCCGTTCGTCGTACCTGTGACAACGACGGAAAGGAGGCGAGACGGTGAGGCGCTTTAAGAGAAACCTGGTGGAGCGTGAGACCGCAAAGCAGCGCGCGATCACCGACGAGCTCCGCCACCACGACCCCTTCGGCCGGCCGGAGCTCGTCCTCGCGCGTGAGACGATGCTCGAACGGCTGCGCGCCAGCTGAGACAAAGGAGACCGATGGAATTTCTAGCCCTGATCTACGGAAGCGAAGACGCCTGGGAGAGCCTGAGCAACGGCGAGCGCCAGGCAGCCATGGAGCGGTACATGGCCTTTTCGAAGCGGGACGAGGTCGTCGGCGGCGCCGAGCTCGAAACGACCGGCACCGCAACCACCGTCCGAGCGAGGAACGGCGACCGGCTCGTCACCGACGGGCCCTACGCCGAGGCGAAGGAGGCGCTCGGGGGCTACTTCATCCTCGAGTGCGAATCGATCGACGAGGCGTGCCGGCTGGCCGCCGAGATCCCGGCCGCCGAGCACGGGGCAATCGAAGTCCGGCCCGTCCACATGGGAGAGGAGAGCTGAGATGCGCTACGCGTTGATGGTCTACAGCGAGCAGGAGCCCTGGTTCGACCTCTCCGAGGAAGAGGCGACCAAGGCCCGCGAGAAGTCGCTCCCCAAGTGGTATGCGCTCTTCGAGGAACTGGGCAAGGCCGATCCCGAGTTCGGCGGCAAGGAGCTCGACGACGTCCGCACGGCGAAGACGGTGCGGGTGCGCGACGGCGAGGTGCTCGTCACGGACGGGCCGTTCGCCGAGACCAAGGAGCAGATCGGCGGCGTCTTCGATATCAAGCTGTCCGATCTCGACACCGCGCTCGACTATGCGGCGAAGATCCCCGCAGCCGAGTACGGCTCGATCGAGGTGCGCCCGATCGTCGAGCGTTGAGCAACGCGGTCGAACGCGTCTTCCGGGAGGAATGGGCGCATGCGGTGGCAATCCTCATCCGCGTCCTCGGCGATTTCGACCTCGCCGAGGACGCGGTTCAAGACGCCTTCACGACGGCTCTGGAGCGCTGGCCCAGCGAGGGCGAGCCGCGGAATCCAGGCGCGTGGATCGTCACGACGGCCCGCAACCGGGCCGTCGACCGCATTCGGCGCGATCGCACGCTGGAACGCAAGACGGAGCTGCTCCAGCGCCTCGCAGAGCTGCCCGAAGCCGAGAACGACGTGAGCGCCATCCCCGACGAGCGGCTCGCGCTCGTGTTCACGTGCTGCCACCCCGCTTTGGCCCCCGACGCGCAGGTCGCGCTCACCCTCCGCGAGGTCGGCGGCCTGACCACCGTCGAGATCGCGCGCGCCTTCCTGATCGCAGAGACGACCATGGCCCAGAGGCTCGTGCGGGCCAAGAGCAAGATCAGGCAGGCCGGGATCCCGTTCCGCGTCCCGCCGGACGAGCAGCTCACCGACCGGCTCGAGCCGGTGCTTGCGGTTCTGTACCTCGTCTTCAACGAGGGGTACACCGCCACGGCCGGGGACGATCTGGTTCGGCGCGAGCTCTGCGACGAGGCAATCCGGCTCGGAAAGCTGATCGCCGTCCTGATGCCGGACGAGCCGGAGGTCCTCGGCCTGCTCGCGCTGATGCTCTTCCACGACTCGCGGCGCGAGGCCCGCACCGGCCCCGACGGGGAGCTCGTCCTGCTCGAGGATCAGGACCGGTCGCTGTGGAGGCTCGACCGGATCGAGGAGGGCCGTCGGATACTCGAGCGGGCCATTCGGCTCCGCCGGCCCGGGCCGTACCAGCTGCAGGCGGCGATCTCGGCGGTGCATGCAGACACCCTCGAGGCGGAGCAGACCGACTGGGCGGCGATCGCGGCTTTCTACGACCAGCTCGCCCGGATGTCGCCGTCGCCGATCGTCGAGCTCAACCGGGCGATCGCCGTCGCACTCGCGAGAGACCCGGAGGAGGGCCTGGAGCTGATCGCGGCGATCGACGGTCTCGACGACTACCACCTGCTGCACGCCGCGCGAGCCGACCTTCTACGGCGGCTCGGCCGCCGCTCCGAGGCGGCAGCTGCCTACCGACAGGCCCTGGCGCTGGGGCCGAACCCGGTCGAGCGCGCACTTCCTCGAGCGCCGGCTCCTAGAGGTGGGCTAGAGCGAGGTCGACGGCCTGCTCCGGGGACTCCGCGCGCTCGATGCCGTCCCCTTCGAGCTGCCACCCGGGCTCGAGGACGACGACGGGCCGGCCAAGACGGCGCGCGAACGCGATCTCCGCGAGGGTCCCCCAGCTGCCGCCGATGGCGATGACGGCTTGTCCGGAAGCAACGACGGCGAGATTCCGCGCGTGTCCGATGCCGGTCGCGACGGCGTGATCGACCCACTCGTTCGCGTCTGCCAGCCGCTCGCCCGGCAGAACACCGATCGTCGTCCCGCCCGCCGACTTCGCACCGCGAGCCGCCGCGGCCATCACTTCGCCGAGACCGCCGGTGACGACCGTGCAGCCTCGTTCGGCAAGCAGGCGGCCCACCTCTTCGGCCCGGGCCTCGTTCTCCTCGCCGCTGCCGATCACGGACACCTGGGTACCGGTCATGAGCAGCGATGGTAGAACGGCGTGATGGCGAGCCGGGGCGAGGCGAAGGGCGGGACGTTGATCGTCGGCGGCGGCTTCGCCGGCGCGTACGTCGCACGGCTCCTGCGGAAGCGCGGCGCAACCATCGTCAGCCCTGACAACTTCATGCTCTTCACGCCCCTCCTCCCCGAGGCCGCATCGGGCACGCTCGAGCCCAGGCACGCCGTGGTCCCGCTGCGACTGATGTGCCCGCACGCGGAGCTGCTGCTCGGACACGCCACCGAGCTCGACGCGAAACGGCGGATCCTGCGGGTCGAGACCGAGGACGGCATCTCTCCGATCAGCTACGCGCAGCTCGTGGTGGCCGTCGGGTCCGTCGCCCGCGTGCTGCCGATCCCCGGGCTCGCCGACCACGGCCTCGGCTTCAAGGATCTCGCGGATGCGATTCACCTGCGAAACCACGTCCTTCGCAGACTGGAAGTCGCCGCCGCGGCAGCGAACGAGACCCATCGGCGCCGCGAGCTGACCTTCGTCTTCATCGGCGCGGGCTACGCGGGGGTCGAAGCACTCGCCGAGCTGGCCGACCTCGTGCGAGACGCCCTGCGCCACTATCCGTCGCTTCGCGACGAGCCGACTCGCTGGGTCCTCGTCGACGCAGCACCCAAGATCCTGCCCGAGATCCCAACCCGCCTCGGCGACTACGCGGCCGCGCAACTCACGCGGCGCGGAGTCGAGATCAAGGTGGAGACCAAACTCGACCTTCTGGAACCACACGCCGCCACGCTCTCGAACGGCGAGCGCATCCTCACCAGCACGCTCGTGTGGACGGCCGGCAACCGACCGAGCCCGCTGCTCGAGGACTTCGGGCTACCGCTCGACGAGCGCGGGCGAGTACGGGTCGACGAGACGCTGCGCGTCGAAGGCCACGATGCTGTCTGGGCCCTCGGCGACGGCGCCCGTGTGCCCAATGAGGCGACACCAGGTCAGCCCGATCCCCCGACCTCCCAGCACGCGCTGCGTCAGGCCCGGCGGCTGGCGAAGAACCTCCAGGGAACACCGAGGCCTTACCGCTATCGCACGCTGGGCCAGGTGGCGACGCTGGGCCGCTACAAGGGCATCGCCGACGTCATGGGCCTCCCCCTTCGCGGCTTTCTCGGCTGGTTCGTGACCCGCACCTACCACCTGTACCAGCTGCCGCTGCTCTCCCGGAAGCTCCGCGTCGTCGCGGACTGGACCGTCTCGCTCTTCTTCCGGCGCGACATCGCAGAGCTCGGGTTGCTCGGCCATCCACGAGGCCTGCGCGATGACTGAGGCGGATCGCTGCGTCGCCTTCCTCCGCGACCACGCGTTCCGGGTCACGCGCACCGGGCCGGCGGGACGATTTGGAACCGCACTGCTCTACGAAGCGCTTCCGCGCGTCTGGAGCCTGAACTACCTCCTCGCGGAGCGGGACCTGGAGGTGGCGACCGCCGAGGCCCTCGCCGCCGAAGCCGACGCGCTACTCGGTGGTGCCGGCCTCCGCCACCGGAAGATCGAGGTGCTCGACCAGGCGGCCGGCGAGCGACTGGTCGGCGAGTTCCAGGCGCTGGGCTGGCACGTCGAGCGTGATCTCGTCCAACCGCACCGACGCCCGGCGGACCGCGAAGTGGACAGCTCGTTCGTCGAGGAGGTCGACGCCGAGACGCTCGCTCCGGTCTGGGCCGAGGCCATGCGAAAGGACTTCGGCAGCGACGATGACGTGATTCGACAGCTGACGGAGCACAAGCAGGTCCTCGCTGCCGACGGCGCTCGTTTCTTCGCCGCCCGCGTCGACGGTGTCCTCGCCTCCTACTGCGACCTCTACTCCGACGGGCAGACCGCTCAGATCGAGGCTGTGCAAACCCTCGAGCGGTTCCGAAACAAGGGACTGGCCCGGGCCGTGGTCTCTGCCGCCCTGGCCGTGTCGAAGGCCGAGGGTCACGACCTGACCTTTCTGCTCGCAGATCAGGCGGACTGGCCGAAGCAGCTGTACGAGAAGCTCGGCTTCGACGTCGTCGGCTCCGTGTACGAGTTCACGCTCCGCCGGGCCTGATCCGGGTGACGTGTCCCCCGTTCGAGGGATGCGCGCGGCTCGAAGGCACCCGATCACTAGTGGAGTGCGGCGGCCGCCCATTGACAGCATCGTCCCCCTCCTCGCGATCGGTGGAGCACTCGCGCTGTTTCCGCTCGCGGCGATGCACTTCTTCTCGCGCCAGAGCGTTCAGTTCGGCGGCAACGTCCATTTCGTAGGCGTCGGTCTAACCGCGCTTCCAGCCGCGGCCGCAGCAATCGCACTCACGATCGTCGGCGCGCGTAGGCGCGACACTCGCACCGTTCTCGTCGGGACGGCGTTCTCAACGATGGCCGCCCTCCTCGCGCTGCACGGGATCGCCACCCCCGGCTTGCTCTTCGGCGACAACGGAGTCGTTTCGTTCACCGGCGGCGCGACGCTGCCGATCGGCGGCGCAATCCTCGCGCTTTCGGCTCTGCCGGCGTTCCGTCGCGTAGGCGGGATCCGACCGTTGCTGATCCTGCAGGGAGCGCTGCTCACCGCGATCGTCGCCATGGGCGTCTCCGGGATCCTGATCCCGAGCCTGGTGCCCGGTGTTCCGGAGCCGCGAAGCGCTCCCGCACTGGCTCTGCTCGGAATCGGGCTCGGCTTCTACACCCTCCTGGGCATGCGCGCCCTCCGCACCTTCTTCCTGACCCGCCGCCGCGCCGACCTGGTCGTCGTGGTCGGGATCGTCTGGCTGGCCGCCGCCGTACCGCCCGCCATGCTGCTCCACTACTGGGAGCTCGGCTGGTGGCTCGGACACGGCTTCGAGCTCCTGGGAATCATCATCGTCGGGATCCCTGTCGCACTCGACCTTCGCCGCGGGGCTCAGTCGCGGCCGCTCACGGGTGATCTCAGCGGTGCAGATCTCGTCACGACTGAAGAGGCGTACCTCGGCTCGCACGTGCGGGCGCTCACCGTCCGGCTCGCCGAGAAAGACGCGTACACCGAGGAGCACACGCGTCGCGTGGCGCTGCTCGCGGTGCAGGTGGGCGAAGAGCTCGACCTCTCGCCGGTTCGGGTCCGCTCCCTCGCCACCGGCGCTCTCGTGCACGACATCGGCAAGCTCTCGGTGCCCGATTCGATCCTCAAGAAGCCTGGCCCGCTGACCGACGAGGAGTTCTCGGTGGTCAAGCGCCACTCCGAGTGGGGAGACGTGATGCTCGGCGACCTCGGCTTCGGCAGAGACGTACGCCACCTCGTCCGGGATCACCACGAGCGGCTCGACGGCTCGGGCTACCCACAAGGCATCGGCGACTCGGCCATCTCGCTCGATGCGCGGATTCTCGCGGTCTGCGATGTCTACGACGCGCTGATGTCAAAGCGTGTCTACCGAGACGCGTGGACGCACGAGCGCGCCGTGGCGCTTCTCCGTGAGGAGAGCGGTTCGTCGTTCGACCCGAAATGCGTCGAAGCTCTGGAGCGCGTGCTCGCCCGCGAGCGCCTGCCCGAGTCGATCGCTGTCTAGTACTTAGCTGAGCGCCTTCAGCGCCGTCGAGAGCGACTGCTTCGTCGTCAGGACACCTGCAAAGAGGTCGCCGTGCTTCCGCACGCGGTCGAGCACGACGTCCATTGTGAAGTCGGCCGGATCGAGATCCTCGGTCACCTCGTCCCAGCGCAACGGTGTCGAGACGGGCGCACCCGCCTTCGGCCGCACCGAGTAGACCGACGCAATCGTCTTCCCCTCGCCGTTCTGGTTCGAGTCGATCAGGACGCCACGCCGTTTCGCCTTCGTCCACTCCGTCGTGACGAGCCCCCGGTACGAGCGGGCCAGCGCCCCCGCGATGATCGCCGAGAACTTCCGCGTGTCCGCGTAGGTGTAACGCCGGGCGATCGGCACCAGGACATGGATCCCGTCGGCGCCGCTCGTCTTGACGAAGCTCTCGAGCTGGAGCGCATCGAGCGCCTGCTTGACGAGCAGGGCGACCTCCACCGTCTCCTTGAAGCCCACGTCAGGAGACGGATCGAGGTCGAAGAGCACCCAGTCGGGCCGCTCGGGCTTGTCGACCCGTGAGTACCACGTGTTCATGTCGATGCAGCCCATGTTCACCATCCAGAGAAGCGCGAGCTCGTCGTTGGCGAGAGGCGCGCGGATGCGCCTGGTGCGGCGCGGGCTCTCGCGTGTCGAGACGTCGATCTCCCGCGTCTCGATCCACTCAGGCATGTGCTTGGGCGCGTCCTTCTGGAAGAAGAACTCGCCCTGCCAGCCGTCGGGGTAGCGCTTCATCGTGAAGGGCCGATTCTTCAGATGCGGGACGAGCGCGCCGTCCACCGCTTGGTAGTACGAGAGAAGGTCGCCCTTGGTGATGCCTTCGTCGGGCCAGAAGGGCTTGTCCAGGTTGGAGAGCTTGAGGACGCGCTTGCCCCTGCGGATCTCGGTCGCCATCGGCTCCTCGATCCGCACCTCACCTGGGTCCTTGTCCTCCCGGAGCCCCTTGTAGGCGGGGGCCCGTAGCCGGCCGTCGTGCGTCCACTCGACGAACTCGACCTCGGCCACCAGCTTCGGCTCGACCCAGACCACGTCGCCCTTGCGCACCCTCGGCATCTTCGGAAGGTCAGGGAAGGGCGGCGTCTTCCGCTGGAGTGGCTTGAGCGCCTTCAGGAGGCGCTCGATCTCCCGCTCCGTGAACCCGGTGCCGACATTGCCGACGTAGACGAGCTCCCCTCCGCGATAGGCGCCGAGCACGAGCGAGCCCAGGGTGCCCGAGCGCCGCCCCTGCCCCTTCGTGTAGCCCGCGATCACGAACTCCTGGCGGCCGTGCGGCTTGATCTTCAGCCAGTCGCGCGTGCGCTTGCCGGGGAGGTATTTCGACTCGAGCCGCTTGGCCATGATCCCTTCGAGCTTCTGCTGCTTGGCCGCCCGTAGCAGTGCCCGCCCGTCGTCGAAGCTCTCGGAGAACCGGATCGTCTTGTTCCTCTTGTCGAGCAGCTTCTCGAGCCGCTTCCGCCGCTCGACGAGCGGCAGGTCGACGATCGACTGGCCTTCCACCTCGAGCAGGTCGAAGGCGAAGTAGACGATCGGCGTCCCGGTCTTCCCCTGCTGCATGGCGGAGAAGCTGGGGCGGCCGTTCTCGTCGAGGGCGCACACCTCCCCGTCCACGACGCAGTCCGGCGTCTTGAGCGCTTTCGCCAGCTCCTTGGCCACGTTCGAGAAGCGCTCCGTGTAGTCCTGATCCTTCCGGGTCCGCAGCTCAGCTTCGCTTCCGGCCACCGTCGCGACGATGCGATAGCCATCCCACTTGATCTCGAACGCCCACCCTGCGCCGCGGGGGACGTCGTCGGCGAGCGTCGCGAACATCGGGGCGTACTTGCGCCGCGTGCCCTCGCTGGAGACGGCGCCGTCCTGGTCACGTTTGCGGATGATCAGCCAGTTCCGGGGATCACCCGAGAGCTTGGCGGGCACCAGCGCGTAGGTCCCCTCGAGACGCTTGCCGTGCAGGCGAACGGTCAGCCCGCCGTTCTTCTTCTCCTCGACGAGCTCGTAGGTGCCCTGGTCCCAGAGCTCGACGGTGCCGGCTCCGTACTGCCCTTTCGGGATCTCGCCCTCGAAGGTCGCGTACTCGAGCGGATGATCCTCGACGTGAACGGCGAGGTGCTGCTGCCCCGGCTCGAGGGGCACGCCCTTCGGCACCGCCCAGCTGGCCAGCGCTCCGTCGCGCTCCAGGCGGAAGTCGTAGTGCAACCGGCTCGCATCGTGTCGCTGCACGACGAAGATCGGCTCCTGGCCGCGCTTGCGGCCGCTGAACGGCTCCGGGGTCTTCTTCGGGTCGCGCTTGCGCTTGTACTCGGCGAGCTTCGCCTTGGCCACCTAGCTAGCTTGCCTTGCCGGGTCGATCCCTTGTGGAGGAAGTGGATTGTCAACCCTTGGAATGGGCCGCCGGGTACATCTGCGCGGACACGCTGACCAGACCGAACGAGATCCTTCCGCTCCAAATCAGACGAGGATTCGTTGTCGCGACTGCGACTCAGCCGTCGCGTCGGAAACGTCCGCTGAGCAGGAGATGTTTGCATTTCGCGCGAGCGGCGATACATGACTTGGGACTCGGGGCGATACGCCTCGAAAAGCTCGTCCCACAATCAGGGGGTCAGCGTTTGAGGCCGGCTAAACGCCGGCCTCGGCGCATTCTGGACCGGGGAAAACACTGTGGACGCTGTGGATGGCTTTCCCTTGTGGAAACTGTGGATAAGTCGTCGGGGCCGCTCAGCGAACGGGCGCGGCGGGTATTTCGGAGCCCGCCCTGGCACCGTAGATTCCGAGCGAGCGGAACCGATCCCGGCGCCGGCGGCGCAGATCCTCGCCCGGAACCCCGATCAGCTCGTCGAAGGCGTTCTTGATCACTTCGCCGAGCAGGGCGGCCGATTCGTCGTGGTCGGTGTGGGCGCCGCCTTCGGGCTCGGGGACGATCACGTCGATCACTCCGAGCTCGTGGCAGTGCAACGCATCGGGCTTCAGGGCCGCGGCCGCCTTCATCTTCTCCGCGCCGTCTCGCCAGAGGATCATCGCGCAGCCTTCGGGCGAGATCACGCTGTACATCGCGTTCTGCTGCATGAGCACGCGATCTGCAAGGGCAATGGCGATCGCGCCACCCGAACCGCCCTCACCGATGATGCAGGCGACCGTCGGGACGGTCAGCCTGGCCATCAACGCCTGTGAGCGGGCGATCGCACCGCCCTGGCCGTGCTGCTCGGCCGCGACTCCCGGATAGGCGCCGGGCGTGTCGACGAAGGTGATGAGCGGGAAGCCGTGGCGCTCGGCGATCTCCATCGCCCGCATCGCCTTGCGATAACCCTCGGGATAGGCCATGCCGAAGTTCCGCTTCGCGCGCTCTTTTGTGTCCCGGCCCTTCTGATGCCCGATCACGGCCACCGTCCGGCCGGCGAAGCTTCCGAGCCCGGTCACGAGGGCGGGATCCTCCGCCCTGGCCCGGTCTCCGTGCAGCTCGACGAAGTCCTCGAACAACCGCTCGACGTAGTCGAGCGTGTACGGGCGGTCGTCGTGCCGCGCGAGCTCGACGAACTTCCAGATCTCCTCGTCGGTGGCCCCCTCCTGGATGCGCTCGAGCTGGCGCTGCAGCCGCTCGAGCTCGCCCGACAACTTCGGTCCCCGCAAAAGGGGCAGGCTGCGGAGACGGCTCAGCCGCTCGCGAAGACGAAGCTCGGCTTCACCCGGCATGTGAGAAGAGGCGCAGGAGCTTCGCCAGGAAGCCGCGCAGCTCGGGCCGGGGCACGATCGCATCGACGTGCCCGTAGCGGAAGTTGGACTCGGCCAGCCCGAAGTCCTCGGGCAGCTTCTCCCGGGTCGTGCCCTGAACCACGCGTGGGCCGGTGAAGGCGAGCAGGGCGCCCGGCTCGGCCACGCAGACGTCGCCGAGGCTGGCGAAGCTCGCCAGGACACCCGCGGTGGTCGGATGGGCCATGACGCTGATGAAGCCGCAGCGGGCGTCGCGCAGGTCCTCCACGGCGCAGACCGTCTTCGGCAGCTGCATGAGCGAGAGGATTCCTTCCTGCATGCGCGCGCCGCCGGACGCGGTGATCGAGATCAGGGGCACACGACCCTCGATCGCGCTCTCCGCGGCGCGGCTGAACTTCTCGCCGACGACGCTGCCCATGGAGCCGCCCATGAAGGAGAAGTCCATGACCGCGAGCTCGCAGGGGCGCTCCTCGATGGCCGCGCGGCCGATGATCATCGCGTCGCCGAGCCCCGTCCCCAGCTCGGCCTCGACCAGCCGCTCCGGGTACGGGCGCACGTCGAAGAAGTCGAGCGGATCCTCCGAGCGCAGGTCGGCCGCCTCCTCCTCGAAGCTCTCGTGATCCGCCACCTGGGTGACCCGCTCGCGGGCCCGCACCGGAAAGTGGAACCCGCAGTGCGGGCAGACCCGCAGGTTGGCCTCGAGCTCGTCGTCCCTGTAGTGCGAATCGCACTTGGGGCAGGTGTTGGGGTGCGGCGTCTCGTCCCGCGCTTCCTCGGGCAGGTTGCGGTGCTCGATGGAGACGTCGATCTTGGCGGCCATAAGCCTCGATTATCCCGTAACTCGCTCGAAGCGAATGTCTCGCCGGGCAACGTGCATGCCGGCGCGCTCGTAGAGCCGCACAGCCCCGGTCGGATTCTCGGCGTCGACTCCGAGGCCGACCCTGGTCATGCCCAGCTCCGCAAAGTGCCGAAAGGCATGCTGGAGCAGCGCGATCGCCAGGCCGCGGCGCCGGTAGGCCGGCCTCACGCCCAGGATGTTCACCCAGCCCAGTCCAGGCTCGATCTCCGGCTGCCTGCAGAGCGCGAGGGCGGCCATTTCCCCGCCCGTCTCCACGAAGAACCAGTGCTCGGGTTGGAAATACTCACCCAGGTTCCAGTGGGCCCACGTCTCGAACGGGTCGGGCGTGAATCCCCAAGTGTCTGCGAAGGAATCCTGCTGCGCCTCCCACGCGGCCCGCTCGTCACCTGCACGGAAGGGGCGGACGGAGAAGCCTTCGGGCCACTCGGGCGCCGGTAGGTCTCCACCGAGCTCGATCTCCATGCGGAACGAGTGCCTGAAGGGCCTGAAGCCTGCCCGCTCGTAGGCTTCGTGCAGGTCGAGATCGATTTCGGGAGCCCAGCCCCGCACGTGGTCGCGGCCGAGAGTGTCCGCGCGCCGGGCGATCGCCTCGAGCAGCGGGTCGTACGCCCTGGAGTCGGTCCCCCGAACATCCAGCCACGCCGTCTCACCATGTGGGATGACGTCGGCGTAGCCGACGAGGCGGCCCTCGACTTCCGCGACGAGCACGTTGTCCGGAAAGTCCACCTCTGGCGCCGCCCAGTCCTCGCGCAGCTCTGCGGGGGTCATGTCGTCGGTGCCGTACAGCCGGCGGGAATGCTCGTTCAACACCTCGGCCGCCGCGTCGGCCTCGTCCTCTCGGACGTTGCGGACCAGGACCGAGCTCATGCGGGAACCAGCTCGTCGGCGGTGTCGGGGAGCGTCGAGAGATCGGGTAGCTCACGGTCCGGCTCCGGCTCGGCCTGCTCACCGAGGCGGTTGACCCAGATCGTTCGCAGGCCCAGCTCCTTGCCGGGGGCGACGTCGTGGAAGAGGCTCGCGGCAACGTGGACGTGCTGCTTCCGATCGGCCGTGGTCGCCTCGAAGAAGCGCTCCCAGTGAGCGTGGGCCGGCTTGTAGGACTGGACGTCCTCCGCGACCACGGCCAGGTCGAAGGGAACGCCGAGCTGCTTCTGGGACGCAGCGATCAGGTCGCGGTCGCTGTTGGAAAGGATGGCGAGCTTCCAGCCACGGTTCCGCAGCTCCGCGAGGGCCGCCGGCACCTCGGGAAACGGCGGCCAGTTCGGCAGTGAGCGCGCCAGGGCGCCGGCCTCGCCCTCGGGCGGCTGTAGGCCCTCCTCGCGAAAGAGCTCCTCGAGCGCAAGGCTCAGCACCTCGCTGTAGCTGCGGTAGGTCTCGGACTCGAGCTCCGGCTCCAACTCGTGGTAGCGCTGGAGCAGGCGCGGGGCGGCTTCGGCGCCGAACATGCGCTCGAGCTCCCCGCTGATCCCGCGGTTCCAGTCGATCAGCGTCCCGTAGCAGTCGAAAGTGGCCCAGCGCTGCACGGAGCTAGTCGTCGAACTCGCGGAAGACGATGCACGCGTTGTGCCCGCCGAAGCCGAACGAGTTCGAGACCGCAACCTTCACCTCGGCCTCGCGGGACTCGTTCGGCACATAATCCAGGTCGCACGCCGGATCGGGCGTCTCGTAGTTGATCGTCGGCGGAAGCGTGTTCTTGTTCACGGCGAGGATCGTGAAGACCGCCTCCACGGCTCCGGCCGCTCCCAGGCAGTGACCGGTAGCGCCCTTCGTCGACGACACCGGCGTGGCTCGCGCGACCTCCTCACCGAGGGCGAGCTTGATCACCTTCGTCTCGCTCGCGTCGCCGAGCGGGGTCGAGGTGCCGTGCGCGTTGATGTAGTCGACGTCCTCCGGCTGGACGTCCGCGTCGGCCAGGGCCATCCTCATCGCACGCGCGGGGTTGTTGCCGGTCGGATCCGGCTCGGTGACGTGCTTCGCGTCGGACGAGAGCCCGTACCCGAGGATCTCGGCGTAGATCTTCGCGCCGCGCGCCTTGGCATGCTCGAGCTCCTCGAGCACGATCGCGGCTCCCGCCTCGCCCATCACGAAGCCGTCGCGGGCCGCGTCGAAGGGCCGGCTCGCCTTCTCGGGCGCGTCGTTCCTGCGTGAGAGCGCGCGCATCGCGCTGAACCCGGCGATACCGACCGACGTCACGCCGGCCTCGGTCCCCCCCGCGAAGACGACGTCGGCGCGACCGAGCCGAATCATGTCGGTCGCCTCCCCGATGGCCATGTTGGACGCCGCGCAGGCAGTGCACTGCGACGAGAGCGGCCCACGCGTCCCGAGCTCCATCGAGACCCAGGCGGCGCCCATGTTCGGGATGATCTGCGGAATCGAGAACGGGTTCACGCGATCCGGGCCGCGCTTCAGGAGTTGGTCGTAGCAGTCCTGGAACGCCTTGAGCCCTCCGATCCCGGTGGCGATCGAGGCGCCGATGCGCTCGGCTTCGGGCTCGACGTCGAGCCCCGAGTCCTCCTCGGCCTGGCGGGCCGCGGCCACGATCATCTGCGCGAAGCGGTCCATGCGCCGTGCCTGCTTGTGATCGAGCCACTGGCGTGGGTCGAAGTCCTTCAGCTCGCACGCGAAGTTGACCGGGTACGCGCTGGCGTCCCACTGCTCGATGTCCGCCGCGCCGGATTTCCCGGCCACGAGGTTTTCCCACGTCGACTCGACGTCGTTGCCGAGCGGCGTCACGGCTCCCATGCCCGTCACGACCACGCGTCGGCGCCCGTTCAGCGATCCGTTCGTCACATTCCCAGCCCTCCGTCGACGAGCAGCACCTCGCCCGTGATGAACGAGGCCTCGTCGGAACACAGAAAACGTACAGCTCCGGCCACGTCCTCCGGATCGCCCAGGCGGCCGAGCGGCGTATTGCCGAGCATGGCCTCACGGGCCTCCTCGGGCAGCTCGTCCGTCAAGCGCGTCTTCACGTACCCCGGGGCGACGACGTTCGCGCGCACTCCACGGCTGCCGAGCTCCCGCGCGAGGGACTTCGTGAAGCCGATGATCCCGGCCTTCGACGCGCTGTAGTTCGTCTGGCCCCAGTTGCCGCGGACCCCGACGATGCTCGAGATGTTCACGATCGCGCCGGCACGCCGCTTCATCATCCCCCGCGACGCGGCACGGCAGGTGTAGAAGACGCTGCTCAGGTTCGTCTCGATCACGTCGCGCCAGTCGGCATCGGTCATGCGCGCGAGCACGCCGTCGCGGGTGAGGCCGGCGTTGTTGACGAGGATGGCGATCTCGCCCGCCTCCTCGACGAGCGCCTTCGCCTGCTCCGGGTCGGAGACGTCGGCCTGAACGGCGCGGCCTCCGATCTCGCGTTGCGACGGTCTCGGCCTCCTCGCTCCCAGAGCGATAGCCGACGACGACGTCCGCGCCCGCGCCGGCGAGCTCGACGGCGATCGCCCGGCCAATGCCACGAGACCCTCCGGTGACGAGGGCTGTTTTTCCCTCGAGCGAGCAGAACCCGTCGCTAGGCAGCGGAGATTGTCTCCTCGACCTTTTTGAGCCCGGCGAGGTTGTTCACCGACACGGCCTTCACTGTGCGGTCGATCCGCTTCAGGAGTCCTGAGAGGACATTGCTCGGGCCGACCTCGACGAAGACTTTGGCGCCTTCCTCGATGAGCCCACGCGCGGCCTGCGTGAACTTCACAGGCGCAGTGAGCTGCTCGACGAGCAGCGTCGCCATCCGGTGCGCAGGCTCGATCTTGGCGGTCACCGTCGACATGAACGGCGCAACGGGATCCTTGAAGCGAACCCGCTCCAGCGCCGGCCGCAGCCGATCGGCTGCGCGCGCCACCAGGGGACTGTGAAATGCCCCTGAAACCTTGAGCTTCACCGTGCGCCGTGCGCCGGCTGCTTCCGCCCGTTTACAGAGCTCGTCCACAGCAGACTGCGTCCCGGACACGACGATCTGGCCCGGGCAGTTGTAGTTCGCCGGCCAGACTCCGTCGATCTCCGAACAGAGCTCTTCGACGATGGGGTCGTCGAGACCGAGGATCGCGGCCATGGAGCCGTTGCTGACGCGGGCCGCCTCGTCCATTGCCAGGCCACGTTCGCGAACGAGGCCGATCGACTCCGCCACGTCGAGCGAGCTCGCGGCCGCCAACGCCGTGAACTCGCCGACCGAGTGGCCGACGACGAAGTCGGGGTGGAGCCCTCGCGCGTTCAGCGCCGCCAGCACGGCGAGGCTCGTGGCGACGAGGGCGGGTTGCTGCACGTCGGTGCGGACGAGCTCGTCGAGCGGCGCCTCGAAGCACAGGCGCTCGAGGTCGAGACCGGAGGCCTCGCTCCCCTTGCGAAAGACATCCATCGCCTCGGGCACCGATTCGGCGATCTCACGGCCCATGCCCACCTCGAGCGAGCCCTGTCCGGGGAAACAGAATGCGACCTTCATGAGCCAACCTTTCCGTTTGCAGTCCACTCGATCAAGGCCGAGCCCCAAGTCAGGCCCGCTCCCATCCCGGTCATCAGCACGAGCTCTCCGGGCCGCAGCCGCCCGTCCGCCTCTGCATCGGCGAGCGCGAGCGGGATCGAGCCGGACGACGTGTTGCCGTAGCGGTCGACGTTGACCACCGTGCGCTCTTCGGGAATGCCGAGCTTCTTCCTGGCGTGGTCGATGATGCGGACGTTCGCCTGGTGCGGGACGTAGACGTCGACGTCCTCGACCGACACTCCGCTGTTGGCCAGCACCTTCTCGGCCGATTCGACGAGCACCCGAGCGGCGAACTTGAAGACCTCGCGGCCGTTCATCTTCACGTAGTGCTCGCCCTCGGCGAACGTCTTCGCCGACGTCGGCTCGCGGGAGCCACCGGCCGGTAGGTACAGCTGCGGCCCGCCCGACCCGTCGGCGCCGAGCTCGAAGCCGAGGAAGCCGCCTTGGGACACCCGCTCCATCACAACGGCTCCGGCGCCGTCGCCGAAGAGGACACACGTGCTGCGATCGCTCCAGTCGACGATCTTCGAGAGCAGGTCACCGCCGACGACGAGCGCCCGGTTGGCCAGGCCCGCAGAAACCATGCTGTGCGCCTGCGCGATCGCGTACACGAAGCCCGTGCAACCGGCCGAGAGGTCGTAGGCGGCAGCATTCTTCATCCCCAGCAGGTCGGCCATGATCGCGCTGGTCGAGGGAAATGCCATGTCCGGGGTAACCGTCGCGACGATCACCAGGTCGATCGAGTCAACGTCGCCGCCAGCCTGCTCGAGAGCGGCCCTGGCCGCAGGCATCGAGACGTCCGAGAGCGCTTCGTCTGCCGCGGCCACCCGGCGTTCCTTGATGCCCGTGCGCTCGATGATCCACTCGTCGGAGGTGTCGACCATCTTCGACAGCTCGTCGTTCGTCAGCACGCGTTCCGGCGCGTTGCAGCCGATGCCCGTGATCGAGACGCGGCCGTTCGATGTGGCGCTGCCGATCAACTTCGGTCCACCGCGAACGTCAGCGTTCCGCGCGCAGCCAGCTCGCCCGCCACATGAGCGGTCGCGCGTCCCTTGCCGATCGGTCCCCGGACCCGTTCGAGGACGCACGTCAGCTCCAGCTCATCGCCGGGCTGGACGAGCCGCTTGAAGCGTACGTCGTCGATGCCGGCGAAGAGCGCCAGCCGGCCGCGGTTCTCCTCCTCGGAGAGGACGGCGACCGCGCCTGTCTGGGCCATGGCCTCGACGATCAGGACCCCGGGCATGATCGGCCGGCCCGGAAAATGCCCCGCGAGATACCACTCGTCCTCGCGCACGGTCTTGCGCGCAACGGCACGGACACCCAGCTCCAGCTCGACGATCTCGTCGATGAGGAGGAACGGCTCACGATGGGGCAGGATCGCCTCGATCTCTGCCCGCCCGAGCGGCGTCTCAAGGCGGGTTTCCACGAGCCGCCTAGTCTAGTGACGATGGGCACTCTCGCCGCTGAAAACGTCGTGCCGAAGCTTCGAGGCCGCTTCGGCCGCCCCTATCTCTACGCCGAGACGTGCCCCTCGACCCAGCGCCTGCTCGGCCCCGAGCACGGTGAGGGAGCGCTCGCCGTGGCGGAGGAGCAGACCGAGGGACGCGGGCGCCTGGGCCGCACCTGGGTCTCGCCTGCCGGCGTCAGCATCCTCTGCTCCGTGCTCCTCGAGCCGGCCGTCGAGACGCCACGGCTCCCGGAGCTCACGCTGGTCGCGGCTGAGGCCTGCGCAGAGGCCATCGCCCGCGTGACGGGGCTCCAGCCGCGGATCAAGCTGCCCAACGACGTCCTCCTCGGAGAGCGCAAGGCCGCCGGGATCCTCGCCGAGGCGCGCGACGGGCGCGTCGTGCTCGGGATTGGCATCAATGTCAACGTCGAGCCGACGGAGCTCCCTCAGGACACGGCGAAACCCGCGACTTCGCTCCTCGCCGAGCTGGACGCGCCGGTCGACCGGGTCGGGCTCCTCGTCACTCTCCTGGAGTCGCTCGAGCAGCACTACGCCCGCTGGCTGGCCCTACCGCAGTAGCGGAGCGGTCTCGTTCCCCGCGAAGTCGCGGGCGACGGCGCGGATCGACGTGAACGCTCCGCCGGATGGAACCGTGAACCGCCCGGGCGTCAGCCGCCGCACTTTCACGATTCGCGACCCGTCGAGGGTCACCGTGAGGTCGGCAGGCTCGTTGATCGAGAACCGGAGCTGGGGCTTGGACACGACCTGCAGCTTGGGCGCCGCCAGATCCAACGCGAAATCGACCGCCTGGACGACCGTCGAGACGGGATTCGTGGCCCGCACGACGACCTTGTACTCGCCCGCCCCCAGGCGTCCCGCGAAGCGGCCGTTCCACTCGATCGCCTGCGGACCGCCGAGGCGCGGGCCTGCGAAGACCTGACCCAGCGTCTTCCCCTTTCGCTGCACGGAGACCGCAACGCGAGCCGGCCCGTTGAGCCCGAAGCGGAACTGCGTCGTGTCCCACCGCCCGTCGGCGTTGGGCGAGAACACCTGCGGCACGATCCGTACACCGACGAGCGCGCGGTTGACGATCACGGTCACCGTGGCCGTCGTCTCGATGCCGGCGGCGCTCCGGGCGGACAGCAGGATCCCGTAGCGGCCGTCCGCCACACCGGCCCCGTCCCAGCGGAAGGTGTGACGACCCGCCGGCTTCGACTGCGTGAAGAGGAGCGCGAGCGGAGCGCCCAAGGAATCCACGACCGTCGCGGTCACCGTGGCCGGGGCGGTGATCCTGTACTCCACCGTGGTCGTCTCCTGGCGCCCGTCCCCGTTCGGAGTGATGAGCGCGGGGCGAGCGAGCGCGGTGAGCGCGGCCCGCTGAACCGTTCCCGCGACGATCCCGGTGGCGGGTCGCACCGTGGGACCAGCGTCGATCGAGTACGTGTAGCGGCCCGCCGGCACCGTGCGCGCATCCCAGACCCAGTCCACCGCGGTGCCCTCACCTTCGCCGGTGGCGACGACCGAATTGCTCTGGTCGGCGACGACGACGCTCCAGGGCAGCGGCTCCGTCAGTCGTGCGGTGAAGCGCACCATCCCGCCGGGCCCGCCGACCGCGCGCGGCGAGTACAGCTTCGGCAGGCCGAGCTCGGAGACCATGCGCCCGATGTTGTTCAGCTCGCCGTAGAGCCGCCCTCCCGGGCACGAGGTAAAACCGGTATCCCGGTGCCCGGAGATCGCGCGCAGGGTGACCGGCGCCCCGGTCGGAAAGCGCGGATTCCCCGTGGAGGTCCAGTTCGTGAGGCTGGCCGGGTCGAGGTGCCCGACGTCGAGCCGCCACGCGAGCAAGCGCGTCAGGGCGGTGCGTGCGGCGGGGGTCACCGCTCCCGCGTCGTAGTTGCCGAAGAGGGCGACTCCGACCGAGCCGGTGTTGAACCCGGCCGCATGAGCGCCGACGACGTTGCGGTCGATGCCACCGAAGCGGCCTTCGAAGACCTGGCCGTACTTGTCGACGAGAAAGTTGTAGCCGATGTCGTCCCAGCCGTTCGAGCGCACGTGGTACAGCTGGATGCCGCGCACGATGGCCGCCGACTGCGTCCTCGAGTACGTGTTCGACCCGGCGGTGTGGTGAACGATCGCGAAGCGCAGCGCGTCGGCGTACCTGGTGCGTCCTCGCCGGATGCGCTCGTTCGCGCCCCACGCGAGGCGAGAGAGGATCAGCGGCGAGTCGGCGATCGAGATCGAACGCGGCGGGACTCCTCCGGCCGGGCTCCAGACGTACTGCGCTCGAACCCGGCGCACCCGGCCGCGCGTCCTGATCTCCAGCCGATTCGACGCGCCCGTCCAGTACGGGTTCCCGATCTGCCAGCCGGGCCGCCCGCCTTCGCGTCCCGGGTCGGGAGCATCCTCAGCCTCGGGGGCCGCCTCACGCCATGTGCTCCAGCGCCCACCGATCCGCTTCGTGCGGAAAGACACCTCGCCGCTGCCCTGCCAGTGCAAGCCGACCAGGTTGAACTTGGGCGCGGCCAACTCTCGGCCGGCCGGCACGTCACGCGCGACCGCCGACAGGCCGGCGCCGAACGCCGTCGACGGCACGACGAGAAGTGAGACGAGGGCGATGAAGAGTGATCTCATGGGCGGCGAAGGCTTCCTACGGAACCAGAGACCGCCTTCGCCCTCAAGGCTGCCGGGCCTTCCCAGATACAATTCTTACAAGTGTGAAAGGGCCGCTCCTGCGGACATTTCTCGTCGTCGCCTGTGTGGCTGCGGCCCTGGTTCCCGTTGCCTCAGGAGCCCCGGACCGCCCGCGCGTCCTCGCAATCGAGTTCGAGAACGACGTCAACCCGGTCACGGCTGACTACGTGACCGGCGAGATCGACCGAGCGAACGACGAAGGCTACGACGCGGTCGTGATCGTGCTCGACACCCCGGGCGGGCTCTCGGAGGCGATGCGTGACATCTACAAGAAGGAGCTCGCCTCCCGCATCCCGGTGATCGTCTATGTCGCCCCCGAAGGGGCCCGGGCGGCTTCGGCAGGGGTCTGGATCGGCCAGGCGGCTGACGTCCTGGCGATGGCGCCGCAGACGAATCTCGGTTCGTCGACACCGATCTCGTCAGGCGGCGGGGACATTCCTTCCGATCTCAAGCGGAAGGTGATCAACGATGCGGCGAAGTCACTTCGCGGGCTGGCCGAGGAGCACGGGCGAAACGGCGACTGGGCAGAGCAGGCCGTCCGGAAAGCCTCGAACCTGACTGCACGCGAGGCGCTGCGCATGAACGTCATCGACGCCATCGCACCCACCCTGCCGGCCCTGCTCCGGCAGCTCGAGGGCTACAAGACAACGCCGAAGGGTCACGTGCTGCACCTCTCCGGCGCCGAGATCGACCAGGTCGAGATGTCCTTCTGGAAAAAGATCCTCGACACGCTCATCGACCCCGAGCTGATCGTGCTCTTCCTGTCCATCGGGACGCTCGGGATCATCGTCGAGCTGTGGAATCCCGGCCTCATCTTCCCGGGCACCGTGGGCGCGATCTCGCTGATCCTCGGCCTCTTCGGGCTGCAGGTCCTCCCCATCAGCGCGGCCGGCCTGCTGCTGATGGTGCTGGCCTTCGCGTTCTTCGCCGCCGAGGCGTTCATACCGAGCCACGGGGCCTTAACCGTCGCCGGCGCCTGTTGCTTCGTCATCGGCTCGCTGCTGCTCTTCGACCCGGCGGGCGAGAGCTACGAGGTGTCACTGACCGTCGTGCTCGCGATCGCGGGGACGCTTGCGTTGCTGATGGCGCTCGTCGCGACGAAGATCGTGCAGGTGCGCAAGCTCGCGCCCGTGACGGGCCAGGACGAGATGGTCGGCCAGGTTGGTGTCGTGCGCCAGACGCTCGACCCGACGGGCCAGGTGTTCGTGCACGGGGAGATCTGGGAGGCACAGAGCGACGGCGCGTCGATCCCGGCCGGAAGCCAGGTGCGCGTCGAAGGCGTGGACGGGCTGACCCTCAGGGTCGCGGCAGTCACCTAGTAGGATCGCGTTCGTGGCCGCGCTCATCGCTCTTGCCGCAGTCGCGATCGTCGTACTGGTCGTTCTCTCGTCGGCGATCCGGGTCGCACGCGAGTACGAGCGAGGCGTCATCTTTCGGCTCGGCCGGTTGAGGTCCCCGCCCAAGGGCCCGGGCCTGTTCCTGCTGATCCCGATCATCGACAAGATGGTTCGAGTCGACCTGCGGACGGTGACGCTGAACGTCCCGCCGCAGGAAGTGATCACGAAGGACAACGTGCCGGTCCGCGTCAACGCGGTTGCCTACTTCCGGATCATCGATCCCGAGAAGGCGATCGTGCAGATCGAGAACTTCATGGTCGCCACGTCCCAGATCGCGCAGACGACCCTCCGCAGCGTGCTCGGCCAGCACCAGCTCGACGAGCTGCTCTCCGAGCGCGACAAGATCAACGAGATCCTGCAGCGGATCATCGACGAGGCGACCTCGCCCTGGGGCATCAAGGTCTCGATCGTCGAGGTCAAGGACGTGGAGATCCCCGGCGGGATGCAGCGCGCGATGGCGCGGCAGGCCGAGGCCGAGCGCGAGCGGCGCGCGAAGGTCATCGCCGCCGAAGGTGAGTTCCAGGCTTCGGAGCGGCTGAAGGACGCGGCCGAGGTCATGGCCCAGAACCCGATGTCGCTCCAGCTGCGCTTCCTGCAGACGATGCTCGAGATCTCCTCCGAGCGCTCGTCGACGATCATCCTGCCGCTCCCGATCGAGCTGTTCCGCCCGCTGATCGAAGGCTCGAGCGGCTACGGAACCACCAAAAGCTGACGGAGGTCCGGCGGGACCCGATCTCGGGGCGGACGGTCGTCATCGCGCCGGCGAGGGCAAAGCGGCCGGGCGCCAAGCGAGGGGAGCTCGAGCAGGAAACTCCTGAAGAGCTGGAGCGGTGCCCGTTCTGCGAGGGCCGCGAGGACCGCACTCCGCCCGAGGTGTTCGCAGTTGCGCCTCCGGGCCGGCAGCCCGACACCCCGGGCTGGCAGGCCCGCGTCGTCCCGAATCTCTACCCGGCCTTCGACCGGCAAGAGGTCGTCGTCCACTCGCCGCGACACGTGCGCTCGCTCGCCGAGCTCGCGGAGGACGAGATCGCGCCGATCGGCATCGCCTGGGAACAGCGGATGGCGGTCGCCCGAGCCGACGGCTTCCCCTACGTCCAGATCCTCCTCAACGAGGGGCGTGAAGCCGGGGCGAGCCTTCCGCACAGTCACTCGCAGCTCGTCTGGTTGCGCGAAACGCCGCCCGAGCCCGCGGCGGAGCTGGCGAATCTGCAGGCGCAGGGCTGCGCGCTCTGCGGCCTCCTCGCGGAGCACGAGGCTCTGGCGATCGACTCCGCGGACGGCGTGCAGCTCTTGGCCCACCCGGCCGGACGCGCGCCGTACGAGTTGCTGATCGCTCCGACGGAGCATCGCCCGGAGGGAGACGCGGACCTGTTCGCGTCCGCGCTCCGGCTTCTGCGCGACGGAATCAGCCGGCTGCGCGCCGTCGAAGGGCCGGTGCCGATCAATGCCTGGGCCCACGCTGGCGGGCACTGGCACCTCGAGGTGCTGCCGCGACTAACCGTGCTCGCGGGTCTCGAGCTCGGAGCGGGTCTCTACGTCAATTCGATGCCGCCGGAAGAAGCCGCGAAAGCGCTACGAGAGAGCGGCTCCCTCTAGCTTCGCCGAGCCGTTGTGGCCCTGGCGCTCGCGAAAGCTGCGCGCAGCTTCGATCGCAGCGCCGAGGTTCAGGCCTTTGTCCTTCGCCTGCTTGATCAGCATGACGGTTTCGAGCGCGTCGATGTCGTAGATCCGCTGCTTGTGACCTTTCGTGGGGATCTGAGCCTTGTTCGTCCAGTAGTCGAGCTGCATCTTCGAGATGCCTGCGATCTGGCAAACCTGGCCCAGATAGAGCTCGACTTTGTCGAGATGATCGGCTAGGTCAATGGGTTCGAGGAGATCCACCTGCCCGGCGGCCATACGTTCCCTCCCTTTGGAGACGTTGACCCCATGCGGCCAAGGTATAACGCTAAGGCGCTCTCTTGTGAAGGGTACGTAGCGAAAACCGCTTGAAATTGCGGCTGTTTCTCGCCGAAAACTACTCCTCGACGGGCTCGTTTTCCACAGGCTCAGCTGCGGCAGGCTCGACTTCGGCGACGTCGGCTCCGGCGACGACCTCGTCCTCGTCCGCCTCGACCACCGGTGCCAGGGTCGAGACGAGCTCGCTCTTCTTCAGCCGCATCACGATCACGCCCTGGGTCGAACGGCCGAGCCGCTTGATGTCGTCGACCGCCATCTTGATCACCGTGCCGCCCGTCGAGATCAGCATCACCTGGTAGCCCGACCGCACGACCCGCGCGCCGGCGAGCTTGCCCTTGGCCTCGGTGAGCTGAACGGTCTTCACGCCGAGGCCTCCGCGGCCCTTGACCGGGTACTCGTCGATCCTCGTCCGCTTCCCGTACCCGTGATCGGTGATGACGAGCAGGTCGGCATCGTTCTCGGCGCGGTTGATCTCGATCACCTCGTCGCCCTTGCGCAGGTTCATCCCGCGCACACCGCCGGTCGCCCTCCCCATCGGGCGGGTGTCCGACTCGTGGAAGCGGATCGCCTGCCCCTTGCGCGAGACCATGAGGATGTCGTCGTCGCCCGACGAGTGGATCACCCCGACGAGCTCGTCCTTCGGGCGCAGGTTGATGGCGATGATGCCGTCGGCCTTGAGCGGGGTGTTGTAGTCCTCGAACTTCGTCTTCTTGACCATCCCGTTCTTCGTCGCGAAGACGAGGTACTCAGCCTCCTTGAACTCGCGCGTGGCGATCACGGCGCGGATGGTCTCGCCTTCGCGGAACGGCAAGAAGTTGGCGATCGCGCGCCCCTTGCCCTGCCGCGTGCCGAGCGGAAGCTCGTGGACCTTCAGCCGGTAGACCTTCCCCACCGAGGTGAAGAAGAGGATGTAGTCGTGAGTCGAGGCGACGAAGAGATGCTCGATGAAGTCGTCGTCCTTCAGCCCCATGCCCATCACGCCCTGGCCGCCGCGGCGCTGCTCGCGATACGTGCCGACCGGTAGCCGCTTCACATAGCCGGCCTGGGAGATGGCGATGACCATGTCCTCTTCGGCGATCAGGTCCTCGAGCTCGAACTCCTCCTCGGCCGCGATGATCTCGGTGCGGCGCTCGTCACCTTTGCCGTAGATCTCCTTGATCTCCTCGAGCTCCTCGCGAATGACGCCGTCGATGCGAGCCGGGTCGCCGAGGATCGCCCGCAGCTCCGCGATCCGCTCCTGCAGGTCGTTGTACTCCGTCTCGACCTCGCTGCGACCGAGCGCAGTCAGCCGCTGGAGTCGAAGGTCGAGGATTGCCTGCGCCTGGATCTCCGAGAGCTCGAACTGCTCCTGCAATCCGGTGCGTGCGGCATCGACGTCGGCCGAAGCGCGGATGAGCGCGATCACCGCATCGAGGTTGTCGAGGGCCTTGAGATACCCCTCGAGGACGTGCGCGCGAGCCTCGGCGCGGCGCAGCTCGTGCTTCGACCGGCGCGAGATGATCTCGCGCTGGTAGTCGAGGTAGTGGCGGATCATCTCGAGCAGCGAGAGCGTCCGCGGCACGCCCTCGACGAGCGCGACTGCGTTGTAGCCGAACGTCGTCTGCAACGGGGTGTGCTTGAACAGCTTGTTGAGCGCGACCTGCGGGATGGCGTCCCGCTTCAGCTCGACGTAGATGCGCATGCCGTCCTTGTCGGAGTGGTCCTGCAGCGCCTCGTCCGTCATCGGGACCTCGCTCAGCGTCCCGGCCTTGACGAGGTCGGCGATCTTCTCGATCACGCCGCCCTCACCGCCCTTGCGGACACCGTACGGAAGCTCGGTGATGATGATCGCGTTCTTGCCGCCTCGGAGCACCTCGATGTGCGCCTTGCCGCGGACGATCAGCCGGCCGCGGCCCGAGCGGTAGGCGTCGCGAATGCCGGAGCGGCCGACGATCGTGCCGGCGGTCGGGAAGTCGGGCCCCTTGACGATCTGGGAGAGCCGCCCGACATCGATGTCGGGGTCGTCGATCATCGCGTTCACCGCGGCGACGACCTCACCGAGGTTGTGCGGGGGGATGTTCGTCGCCATGCCGACCGCGATGCCCTGCGACCCGTTCAGGAGCAGGTTCGGGTAGCGCGACGGGAGGACAGTCGGCTCGCGGCGCGACTCGTCGTAGTTGGGGACGAAATCGACCGTGTCGGCGTCGATGTCACGCAGCATCTCGGTCGCCATCCGCGAGAGCCGGCACTCCGTGTAACGCATCGCGCCCGGGCGGGTCGCCGTCGATCGAGCCGAAGTAGCCCTGCCCCTGGATGAGCGGGTAGCGCATCGAGAACGACTGCGCGAGCCGGGCCAGAGCGTCGTAGATCGCCGAGTCGCCGTGCGGGTGGTAGTTGCCCATCACGTCGCCGACTACGCGAGCCGACTTCCGCGTCGGCCGGTTCGGCTGCAGGCCGGCTTCGTGCATGGCATAGAGCACCCGCCGGTGAACGGGCTTCAACCCGTCGCGCACGTCCGGCAGCGCGCGCGAGACGATCACGCTCATCGCGTAGTCGAGGAAGCTCGACCGAACCTCGGCCTCGAGCTCGCGCGGCTCGATCCGGCCGATGCCCAGCGGTTCGCCGGTCAGGTCAGACATCCAGGAACCTCACGTCGCGGGCGTTTTGCTCGATGAACTCGCGGCGCGGCTCGACCTCGTCGCCCATGAGCCGCGAGAACCAGAGATCGGTCGTCGCCGCATCCTCGACGTCCACGCGCACGAGCATGCGCCGCGTGGGATCCATCGTCGTCGTCCACAGCTCGTCGGACTGCATCTCCGCCAGGCCCTTGAAGCGGGTGATCTGGATGCCGTGCTTGGCGAACGTGAACGCGAGCGCGCGCAGGCTCTCGAAGGTCTCGGCCTCCTCGTCCTGCTTGCCGAACCGCAGCCGGAACGGCGGAAGCCCTCCGACGACCTCGCCCAGTCGCTCGTAGGAGCGGCGAACGTGCTCGTAGATCGGAGACTCGAACAGCTCGGCCGGCACGACGATGTCCGTCGCCGCGCTCGTCTCCAGCTCGACGATTCGCACCTTGAGCGCCTTCGCGTCGGCCTTGGCGTCGAGGCCGTAGCCGTTCTCGCTGGCGGCCTTGATCCACTTCGCAGCCTCCGCCGGCGTCGACACGTCGCTCTCGACGAGCCGGTGGGCAAGGACGAAGTCGGCCGCCGGGTTGCCGAAGTCGGAGCGGAGCCGGCCGGCCCAGCCCTCGAACTCGTGCAGCGCGCGTTGGAAGCGGCCGTACTTGGCCTCGCTGAGCTTGACCTGGGCGCCTCCGCGCGCCTCGATCTCGATCTCGGGAAACTTCTCGCGGACGAGCAGCTCCTCGAGCTGGGCGTCCTTCTCCAGATAGCTCTGCTGGTTGCCCATCCGGACGAGGTAGAGCGGCGGCACGGCGATGTAGACGTGGCCGCGCTCGAAGAGCTCGGGCATGTGGCGATAGAGGAACGTGAGGACGAGCGTGCGGATGTGCGCCCCGTCGACGTCGGCGTCCGTCATGACGATGACGCGGTGGTAGCGCAGCTTCGCGATGTCGAACTCCTCGCCGATCGACGTCCCGATCACCTGGACGAGCGTCTGGATCTCGGTGTTCGAGAGCACCTTGTTGATGCGGTTCTTCTCGGAGTTGATGATCTTGCCGCGCAGCGGGAGAATCGCCTGGTTCGACTTGTCGCGGCCTTCCTTGGCCGCACCGCCGGCCGAGTTGCCCTCGACGATGAAGAGCTCCGAGAGGGCCGGGTCGCGGATCTGGCAGTCGGCGAACTTCTTCGCCATCTCGCCGCCGAACGCACCCTTTCGCCGCGTCAGCTCACGGGCCTTGCGGGCCGCCTGCCGCGCTCGCGCCGCCGAGATCGCCTTCAGGATGATCTGCTTCGCCTCGGCCGGGTTCTCCTCGAGAAACTCGGAGAGCTTGGCGTTGACCGTCTGCTCGACGAGACCGCGAACGCCCGCGTTGCCGAGCTTCGTCTTCGTCTGGCCCTCGAATTGCGGATCGCGCAGCTTCACCGAGATGACTGCTGCGAGCCCTTCGCGCACGTCGTCGCCCTCGAGGTTCTCCTCCTTCTCCTTGAGGAGCTCCATCGAGCGCGCGAACTTGTTGAGCGTGCGCGTGAGGGCGCCCTGGAAACCGGAGAGGTGCGAGCCTCCTTCGTGCGTGTGGATGTTGTTCGCGAACGAGTAGACCGACTCGACGTACTTCGTGCTCCACTGCATCGCGACCTCGACCTTGCCCTGCTCTTCGGACTCACCCTCGAAGTAGACGATGTGCTTGTGGACGGGGTCCTTCTGCTCGTTCACGTACGCGACGAAGTCGCGGATGCCGCCCTCGTACTGGAACTCGACCTGCTCGCCCCCGGCGCGCTCGTCGTTCATGACGATGTGCAGGCCGCGGGTGAGAAAGGCCGTCTCGCGAAGGCGCTGGACGAGGGTGTCCCAGTCCCACTCGACCTCGTCGAAGATCTCCTCGTCGGGCAGGAACGAGATGGTCGTCCCGGACACGCCCTTCTCGGCCTTCCCGATCACCTTGAGCTCGCTCGTCGGCTCGCCGCGGCAGAACTCCTGCTGCCAGAGCTTGCCGTCGCGGCGCACTTCGGCGGTCAGGCGCTCGGAGAGGGCGTTGACCACCGAGACACCGACCCCGTGCAGGCCGCCGGAGACCTTGTAGCCCTCGCCGCCGAACTTGCCGCCGGCGTGCAGCTTCGTCAAAACCACGGTCAGGGCGGACTCGCCCGTATCGGCCATCTTGTCGACCGGGATGCCCGAGCCGTTGTCGACCACCGTCACCGAATTGTCGGGATGCAGCGTCAGATCGATGCGATCCGCGCGCCCCGCGAGCGCCTCGTCGACGGAGTTGTCGACCACCTCGTAGACCAGGTGGTGCAGCCCGCGAACGCCCGTCGATCCGATGTACATGCTGGGTCGCTTGCGCACGGGCTCGAGACCCTCGAGAACGGTGATGTCCTTAGCGGTGTAAGATGCTTTAGTCATTAAAAAAAGCCCTGCATTTTCCCGCAATTAGGGCAAAAGGCATTCTACCAGAACTAGCGGTCGTCACGGGCCCTCGCGAGGCCCTGCGCAGCGGTCTTTGCAACAACTTCGCGCAGGCTCTCGTCCTCGATGCGCGCGGCCAGCTCGAAAGCGCGCTGGACGTCCTCCGCCGAAGGCTCCACGACCCTCCGCTCGCGTTCCTCGACCGCGGCGCTGGGCTCGTCCGGCAGCTTCCCCGGCGCAAAGCGGATCGCCTCCGGAGCAACGCCGCCGAGAGCCTCCTGGAGGCGCCCGAGCAGCTGCGGCGCGAGCTGCGAGAGCTCGAACGCCCACGCCGACGAGGACGTCGCGACGTGCAGGGTTCCGTCGCGGGCGAAGCGGGCTGGCCAGGCATTTTTGGCGATCTGGTCGCCGACCAGAGAGGGCCAGACCCCGACCAGCTCGGCCATTCCCGCCACGGGCCCGAAGCGACCGAGCTCCTTCTTGACGTCGTCGCCGATGCGCTCCGGCTTCATCCCGCGGCTCACCGCGCGCTCCCGGGAGTGACCTCGACGAGCTGGGCCGGCTCGATCGGCAAGGCGGAGGCCGCAGTCGTGGTGATGAGCGCCTGCCCCGAGGCTCCAACCCGCTCCGCGAGGATGCGGCGCCGGCGCTCGTCGAGCTCGGAGAGCACGTCGTCGAGCAGCAGCAGAGGAGGCGCAGGACCGCGCTCCGTCAGCAGGTCGGCCTCCGCGAGCAGGAGAGCGAGCACGGCAAGTCGCTGCTCGCCCTGGGAGCCGAACCGGCGCAGCTCGCGGCCGCCTGCCGTCAGATCGACGTCGTCCAGGTGCGGCCCCAGGCCGGTCGTGCCCCGGTCGAGGTCCTGATCGAGGCGCGCTTCGAGCGCTTCCACGGTGGGCGGCTCCCCGTCGTAACGCGCCTCGGCATCCTCGAGGCCGAGCTCAGCGGCCAGCTCGGTGAAGCGCGGCCCGAGCTCGGCCACGGTCTCCACCCGCGAGGCGACGAGAGCGGCCCCGAGCTCGGCGACCCGTTGCGTCCAGGGCGCCAGCGCATCGCGCGAGGAGGCCCCGAAAGCCACCCGTCGCAGGGAGGCGTTCCGCTGGCCAACGGCAGCTCCGTACTCGGCGGGAACGAGTGCGCGCGCCGGGTAGAGCCTTCCCAGCGCCCGGTCGAAGTAGGCGCGCCGGGCCGCCGGGCCGCCCTTGACGACAGCGAGCCGGTCCGGCGTGAACACGAGCGTTGCGAGCTCGCCGCGGAGTTGCTCGGCGGCGCTCAGCCGCGCACCGTTCAACGTCGCGCGCTTGGCCTCGGTCGCCTGGAGGACGATCTCCGACTCCACTTTCGCGCCGCCACGATCGCCTCTGAGCGCGATCCGCCCACGCTCCGCCCCGAACCGGATCAGCTGCGCATCGGTGCGCGTACGCGGCGAGAAGCCCTGCGTTCCGACATGCAGCGCCTCGAGCAGGTTCGTCTTGCCGGCCCCGTTCGGACCCACGGCCAGCACCAGGCCCGGCGAGAGCCCGAGATCCAGAGCGGCGTAGGAGCGAAAGTCGCGGAGCGTGACGTTCTCGACGATCAGCCAGCCTCAGGCGCCGCTTGCGGCGCCGCCCTCAGGACGTGCGGGCTTTGCCCGTGCGTCCGTCGGAACTGACCGGTCGACCCGCTGGAATCCACCTATCCCGCCAAACGGATCGGCATGATCAGATACGAGAAGGCTTCCTCTTCCGAGTGGATCAAGCCCGGGCGCAGGGGGCTGATGAGCTTCAGCGTGACCTCGTCGGTGTCGACCGAGTCGATGCCGTCGCGCAGGAACTCCGGGTTGAAGCCGATCTCGAGCTCATCGCCCGTGAATGCGATCGGCAGGGTCTCGCGAGCCTCGCCAACATCCTGCGTCTGAGCCGACACCGTGACCTCACCCTCGGCGAAGCGCAGCCGCAGCGGCGAGTTGCGCTGAGCCAGCACCGACGTGCGGCGAACGACCTCCAGGAACTCCTCGCGCGGCAAGGACACCTCGTGCTCGAAGGTCTCGGGGATCAACTGCTTGTGATTCGGGAACTGCCCGTCGATGCGGCGCGTGGTCAGCCAGACGCCGTTGGCGCCGAACACGACGTGATTCTCCTGGACGCCGACCTGGACCTCGTCGACGTCCTGCGCGATCCGCACCAGCTCTGTGAGCGACCGCGCCGGCACGATCGCCTCGAGCTCCGGCACCTCGCCGGAGAGATCCGTCTCCTTCACCGACAAGCGGTACGAGTCGGTCGCGGCCATGACGAGCTTCCCGCCCTCGAAGCGCACCAGGATCCCGGTCAGGACCGGGCGCGACTCGTCACGCGAAGCGGCCCGTGAAACCTTCGCGATCGTGTCGAGGAGCGCGGACCGCTCGACTGAGAAGGTCTGCGCGCTCGCTGCGTCCGGAAGCTTCGGGAAGTCCTCGGCGCTGTAGGTCTGCAGACGCGAGACCGAGGGCCCGGAGGTGACCTGAACCGCTCCTTCCTCAGGGCTGTACTCGAGCGTCACCTCGGTGTCGGGGAGCAGGCGCGCAAGATCGACGAGCAGGCGCCCCGGGACGACCACCGCGCCACTTCCTTCGGCCTGGCCCTCGAGGGAGAGCCGTAGCGACAGCTCCATGTCGGTCGCCGAGAGCTCCAACTGGTCCCCGTCGGCGCGGATGAGGATCCCCGAGAGAACCTGAACGGTTGATCGCGCCGACACCGCGCGGGAAACAACCGACAGCGCAGAGACGAGCTCCTCTTTCGAGCAGGTGATCTTCATCGAAGTTCCAACAACGGTTTCTATCTCTGTCATTTAATAAAGAAGATCGTAGTAGTACGTAGAGGGTGTTAATTCGGGGGACGACACCCTGGCGCGGTTGCCGGAGCGGGTTTGCCCTGGGGACGCGTTTTGGGGAGAACCGGCGGTCTTCAACATGGCCTCACGGGACGAGTCGGTTTGTGCACAGATCAGCGTGCCTGTTTGATGCGCGCGGTCAATTCTTGCACCAGGTTGTACACAGACCGGTCCTCGCGGATCAGGCGTGCGATCTTGGAGGTCGCGTGGATGACCGTCGTGTGATCGCGACCTCCGAACTCCCGCCCGATCTTCGGCAGCGACGCGTCGGTGAGCTCGCGTGAGAGATACATCGCGACCTGGCGGGGATAGACGATGTTCTGGGAACGGCGGTCCCCGCAGAGCTCCTCCATCGAGAGGCTGAACCGGTCGGAGACGGTCGTCTGGATGCGCTCGATGGACACTTCTTGCGCCTCGCCCTGGGGGAACACGTCCTTGAGCACGTCCTCCGCCAACTCGACGGTCATCGGCCGGCCCGTGAGCGACGAGAAGGCCACGACCCGCGTGAGCGCGCCCTCGAGCTCGCGGATGTTGGTCGAGACGCGGCCGGCAATGAAGGTGAGGACCTGGGGATCGGGCACGTGGATGCCGTCCGTCTTCACCTTCTTGCGAAGGATCGCGATCCGCGTCTCCAGGTCGGGCGGCTGGATATCGGTGATCAGGCCCCATTCGAAGCGTGAGCGCAGCCGCTCCTCGAGGGTGGAGATCTCGCGCGGCGGGCGGTCCGACGAGATGACGATCTGCCGGCCGGCCTCGTAGAGCGAGTTGAACGTGTGGAAGAACTCCTCCTGGATCCGCTCCTTGTGCTCGAGGAACTGGATGTCGTCGATCAGCAGCAGGTCGTAAGTCCGGTACCGCTGCTTGAACCCTTCGATCCGCTTGTCGCGCAGCGAGTTGATGAAGTCGTTCATGAACGTCTCGCTCGTGATGTAGCGGACGGTCAGCGAGCCGGAGTGCTCGGCGACGTACTGGCCGACCGCCTGGAGCAGGTGGGTCTTGCCGAGCCCGGTCCCTCCGTAGATGAAGAGCGGGTTGTACGCCTGCGCGGGAGCCTCGGCCACGGCGAGCGCCGCCGCGTGCGCAAAGCGGTTCGAGGAGCCGATGACGAAGGAGTCGAAGGTGTACTTCGCCTGGATCGCTGTTGCGGCGGCCGTCTTCTTCCGTGGTGCTTCCATCGGCCCGGCGCTCTTGACGTCGTGGTCGACCCGGACTTCGACGCGGCGGTCCTCGCCGGTCGCGTCGCGCACCGCGGCGCCGATCAGATCGACGAAGTGACCCTCGATCCACTCGCGCGTGAAGTCGTTCGGGACCGCGAGGACGAAGGCTTCGTCGTTCAGCTCACGCCCCTCGGCGTCGCCGAACCACGTGCCGTACGTGGTGTCGTTGAGAGCCCCCTTTAGCCGGTCTGAAATCGCGGTCCAGAGATCCTCAGCTGTCAGTAGTTGACCGCGCTCCACGTCGCCGGCCGTCGACTCCTTTCGAGGGGGGACCGAGCGGCGAGCATACCAGTGTCCTGACACGCACTCAACGCGGCGCACCAGTGGGTAAAAAACACTGTTTTTGCAGGGATTTCCCTCTCACCCACAGCTGTTTCCACAGGTGTGGAAAGAGCGGGTCGAACGGGTGCAGACAGTCGCGTCTCGCAGCATCTTTGCGGTCCGTGGCACCTGTGGAAAACGGGTGCCGGGTGCGCTCGTCTATACTCGAACGGCGCGCCAGAAAAAGGGCGCTCGTTCCTCTTTTTCTCTCCCCTAAGACCGTGAAGCGGACCTACCAGCCCAACGTGCGCCGACGAAAGCGCAAGCACGGATTCCGTGCGCGCATGTCGACGCGTGCCGGCCGCGCGATCCTCAAGCGCCGCCGGGCCCGGGGCCGCAAGCGGCTCTCGGCTTAGCGCGCAGTGCACCGGCGGTACCGTCTCTCCCGCTCCCGGGACTTCGACACCGTGTACCGCCATGGCCGCTCGGTGTCGACGCGCTTTCTGACCCTCTACTGGTTCCCGCGCGACGAGGCCGATGACGAGCCTCGGTTGGGCGTCGCCGTGCCGAAGGCCGGTGGGACTGCCGTCGTGCGGAACCGTCTGAAGCGACAGCTCCGCGAGGCCTGGCGCGCACGCATCGAGGCCGTGCGGCCCGGCTGCGACTACGTGATCGTGGCGCGCCCCGGGCTCGCCGAGTCGGCCGAGTCGCGTGGCTCCGAGTGGCTCGGCGAGCGGATCGACGAGGCGCTCGGGAAGGCGGAGGCATGATGTTCCGCCTGCCGACCTACCTCGGGCTCGGCCTCGTCCACGCCTACCGCTACACGTTCGGAGCGCTCTTTCCGGCGACCTGTAAGTACCACCCGTCGTGCTCGCAGTACGCCCTCGACGCGCTGCGCGCGCACGGGCTCGCCCGCGGCTCGATTCTCGCCGGCTGGCGGATCCTCCGCTGCAACCCCTGGAGTCACGGCGGGGTCGATTACGTCGACACGCAGAGGCTCTTCCGATCATGACGCCGCTCTTCTTGCTCGAGCCCATCGAGGGCCCGCTGACCTCGCTGCTCGAGTGGTTCCACAACTCGGTCGGGCTGTCCTGGGCGTGGTCGATCGTCGCGCTCACGATCCTCGTCCGCGTGGTGTTGCTCCCGCTCACGGTCCGCCAGATCCACTCCATGCAGTCGATGCAGGCCCACATGCCGGAGATGAAGGCGCTGCAGGCGCGCTACAAGGACGACAAGCAGAAGCGGAACGAAGAGCTGATGAAGTTCTACAAGGAGAACAAGATCAACCCGGCCGCCTCCTGCCTTCCGATCCTCTTCCAGATCCCGGTCTTCATCTCGCTCTTCTTCGTCCTGCGCGATTTCGACGACGAGGTGTTCCCCAAGTACCAGGCGATGGGCGAGACCGTCGCCGACCTGCACTGGCTCAACCTCGTTCCCGACATCACGGCGCCGGCCAACTCGCACTGGTCCGGCTACATGCTGCTGGCGCTGTACGCGATCAGCCAAACGCTGTCCACGCTGCTCATGTCCCAGACCATGGACAAGACGCAGCGGACGCTGCTCCTGATCCTGCCGATCGCGTTTCTCTTCGTCGTCCTCAACTTCCCGTCCGGGCTCGTCCTCTACTGGGTGACCACGAACCTCTGGACGGTCGGCCAGGGCCTGATCACACGGCGCCTGATGCCGAAGAAATCGACAGAGCCGGTCAAGCGTTCCTCCCGCACGCCGGCGAAGGAGGAAGCCCCGGTGGCGAAGGCTGAGGCTGCAGCCAAGCCGGCCCAGCCTGCCGGCCCGCCGCGCCGTGTGAAACGCAAGAAGAAGCGGGCCAGGCGATGACCGAGGACACGCTGCGGGTCGAGTCCACGGGCGAGACCGTCGGCGAGGCGAAGTGGGCGGCTCTGCGCGAGCTCGAGAAGCTCCATCCGGAGCTCGACAAATCCGCGGTGCAGTTTCAGGTCGTCTCGGAGGGCGAGCGGGGCCTGCTCGGAGTCGGGTACGCGCCCGCACGTGTCATCGCTTCGGTCGAGTCCAGCGCGGTCGCGGAGCCGAGTCAGTCCGAGACCGAGCTGGCCGCCCGCGTGCGCGAGATCCTGGAACGGATCACGGGCGGTCTCAACCTCCGTTGCCGGATCGAGATCGTCGAAGAGGACGAAGCCCTCGTCGCCACTCTGTCGGGGAGCAACCTCGGCCTGTTGATCGGGAAGCACGGGCAGACGATCGATGCGATCCAGTACCTGGTGAACGCAATCGTCTGGCGGGCGTGGCCGGAGAACCGCAAGGAAGTGACGATCGATGCGGCCGGCTACCGGGAGCGGCGCCGTGGCGCGCTCGAGTCGCTTGCGGTGCGGAGCGCCGAGGAGGCGCTTGCGTCGCACTCACCGGTGGCGCTCGAGCCGATGACGGCCGTCGAGCGCAAGATCGTCCACGTCGTGCTCAAAGAGTTCGACGGCGTCGAGACGTCGAGTGACGGCACCGAGCCGAATCGCGCGGTTGTCATCACCCCGTCTGGTGCATGACCCGCGCCTGGAACGCTGGCTCGCTGCGCTGCTTGCAACACCCGGGCTGACGTCGATCGACGACCCGGTCGAGGCGCGTCGCATGCTGCTGGACGACGCGCTGCGGGCGGTTGAGATCGTCCGTCGGTTCGAAGGCCCGATCGTCGACGTGGGCTCCGGCGGCGGGTCTCCCGGAATACCGCTTGCGGCTGCGCTGCCCGATCGTGAGCACGTCCTCCTCGAGGCCAGCCGGCGGAAGTGCGACTTCTTGCGCGAGACCGCCGGTGAATTTCCGAATGTGAATGTGATCGAAGGTCGTGCAGAGGAGCAAGAGACCGATCGCTTCGGCGTCGCGCTGGCAAAGGCGCTGGCGAAGCCGCCGGTCGCGGCCGAGTGGTGCCTGCCGCTCGTGCGGCCCGGCGGCGCAGCAATCCTGTGGGTCGGGCCCAGCGCCGACCTGGCTGCTGTCGGGCGAGTGGCGGAGCAGGTGGGCGGTGCGACACCGGAGCTCGAGGAGGGCCTGGTAGTCGTGCGGAAGGCAGCGCCGACCCCGGCAGGCTTCCCGCGGCGCACCGGAATGGCCCGGAAACGTCCTCTCGCCTGATCACAATGGCCGTGTGGGCACCATTTACGCCGTCGCAAACCAGAAAGGCGGCGTCGGTAAGACGACGACCGCGATCAATCTCGCCGCCTGCCTGGCCGAGGCGGGCGAACGCGTGCTGCTCGTCGATCTCGACCCGCAGGCGAATGCGACCTCTGGTCTCGGCGAACGGGCGAACGGATTCTCGAGCTGCGACCTGCTGGACGGTGTGCCGCCCGGCGACCTCGCTCGCCCGACCCGCTTCGCGAACCTCGACCTGATCCCGTCGAAGCAGGATCTCGCCGGCACCGCGGCCGAGCTGGGGCGCCGCGACGGAGCGGATCGCTATCTGGCCGAGACCCTGGCGCCGGCTGCCGACTCGTATGGCTTCGTCTTCGTCGATTGCCCACCGTCCCTCGGGCCTCTGACCGTGAACGCGCTCGCGGCCGCCCATCGCGTCCTCGTCCCGGTGCAGGCCGAGTACTACGCCCTCGAGGGGCTCTCCCAGCTGCTGCACTCGCTCAGCCTGATCCGGTCTCGCCTGAACCCGGGACTGTCGATCGCCGGGCTGCTGCTCACGATGGTCGACGCTAGGACGCGGCTCGCCGCGGACGTTGCCGGCGAGCTCGAGCAGCATTTCGGGCACTTGCTCTTCAAGTCGCGTGTCCCACGGTCAGTGCGGGTTGCAGAAGCCCCGAGTCACGGCCTGCCCCTGATCTCCTACGACCGGCGCTCCCCCGGCGCCGAGGCTTACTGGAAGGTGGCGATGGAGCTTGTCGAGCGTCGCTGAACCGAACCGCCGCGGTCTTGGCCGCGGGCTCGAGGTGCTGATCGGCGGGAACTCGACGACCGAGCTCGCCCAGATTTCGGTCGAGGACATCTACGCCAATCCCCGGCAGCCGCGCCGGCGGTTCGACCACGAGTCGACGGCCGGGCTTGCCGAGTCGATCCGCGTGCAGGGTGTGATCACGCCGCTGCTCGTGCGACCGCGGCCGGCCGGCGGGTACGAGCTCATCGCCGGCGAGCGCCGCTGGCGGGCTGCCCGTGAGGCCGGGGTGGCGACGCTCCCCGCGCTGGTCCGCGAAGCGGCCGATCGTGACGCGCTCGTGCTCGGCCTGGTCGAGAACGTCGCGCGCGAGGAGCTGACGCCGGTCGAGGAAGCACGGGCCTACGCGTTGCTGATGGACGAGTTCGAGCTCGCGCTGGGCGACCTGGCCGATCGTGTTGGTCGCTCGAAGCCGGCGATCTCGAACCGGATGCGGCTGCTCGAGCTTTCCGACGACATCCTGGCGATGCTCGAGCGCGGGGAGCTGACCGAGGGGCACGCGCGAGCAGTGCTGGCCGTTCCCGACAACGACGGCCGGCGCAAGCTGGCCCGCCGAATCGTCCGTCAGGGCCTGTCGGTCCGCGCGGCAGAGCGGGAGGCACGCTGGGCCGGAGCGCGGACGACACGCCGACGCCGACCCGCAGCCGACCCCGACCTGGCCGCGCGTGTCCGGGCGGCGGCGGAGCGGATTACGGGGCTATCAGCGCGGGTGAGCGCCAGGGGCCTCGAGATCCCGGTGGCCGACGAGACGGAGCTTGCCGAGCTCGCCGAAGCGCTCGAGCGAGCGATTCCAGAGGCTCCGTAACCGTTGTCGCCCCGACCTCGTTCTAGAAGGACATGCTCGCCGAGTGGATGCACAGTTTCGAGTCGCTGGAGGCCATTTCCCAGGACGACGACACGCGTCGTCTCTTCCTCCGCATGGCCGCGCTGTCACAGGACGGGCGGCTCGCGCCGCTCCTGTGCGAGCTGGCGCACGACGACGAGCTGGACGATGAGATGAGGGGCACCCTCGACGCCATCGCAGGCGACGAGTCGTTCTTGCTCGTCGTGCAGGAGTACATCCGGCGCACGCAGGTCCTGCACTAGCTCGGGCTACAATCCGCGCTCCCGGGCGATTAGCTCAGTTGGTTAGAGCGCCGCTCTGATAAGGCGGAGGTCCCTGGTTCGAATCCAGGATCGCCCATGAAGAAGGTCCCTGTTTCCGGGGCCTTTTCTCTATTTTCGAGGCCGCTCGAGGGCGTAGAAAGCCAGGCCCGCGCCCTCTCGCTCGAGCTTGAACCCGACGCGTTCCAGCGTACGCCGAGAGGCGACGTTCCGGGCATCGACGTTCCGCGCGACGACGCGCGCGATGCCTTCGTGCTCGAACAGCCAATTGGACAGCATCGCCACCAGCTCGGTTCCGAACCCGAGCTGCCGGTAAGGCTCCGCCAGGGCGTAGCCGATCTCGATGTCGCCCGAGCCGTCAGCTCCTCCGTGGGTGAAACAATCGCCGATCACGAGCCCCTCGAGAACGACGAGCCAGTTGACCTCGACGTCGTACTTGATCGAGAGGCGCCACGGAGGCGAACCAGGCGTGGTCTCGGGGACGGGCCAGCCTGATCCCGGCCGGACGGTTGAGAAGTCCCCGGCCAGGAACGCCAGCACCAGCTCGCGCGGCGCGGGCTCGAGAACCAGACGTCGTCCGACGATCGGCTCCCGCGGGTCGGGAACTCGACCGACCGCGGTTGGAACGAGACTGCGGCCCACCGCGACTCATTCGTTCCGCCCCGGCTGTCGCCTGCCGTTTTCGGGGGAGGGTGTCGAGAGAGCCCCGCGCTAACATTCGTCCTGAGGCTTAGCCATGCAGGAAATGGTCATCTACGGGGTCTCTTTCGATCTGGTCGGCAAGCAGCCGATCGTTCTCTTGAAGACCGCCGACGGAAACAAGTTCCTGCCGATCTGGATCGGCCATCCCGAGGCGGCTGCGATCCTGATGAAACTCCAGGGTGCGTCGACCCCCCGGCCGATGACTCACGATCTCGTGGCGGACATGCTCGAGCAGCTCGACGCTCATGTCGTGCGGATCACCGTGACCGAGCTCCGCGACAGCACGTTCTACGCGAGCATCACTGTGCAGCAGAACGGCTCCGAGATCGAGATCGACTCGCGACCCTCGGACGCGATCGCGTTGGCGGTTCGAGCGGAAGCGCCGATCTTCGCCGCCAGTGACGTGATCGAGGAGTCCGCGATCGAGTTCGAAGGCGATGACGTGAACGAGGAAGAGATCGTTGACGAGTTCAAGAAGTTCCTCGACGACGTCTCGCCCGATCAGTTCGCGGTCGACGACGAGCAGCCGTAGTCAGCGGCCGAGCCAGTCGACGTAGACGTCACGTCCGGCCGGAAGGCTGAGGAGCCGGAACGGGAAGTTGACACTTGGATCGACCCGCGCTCCGAGCCCTGGCGTGCGCTCCCTGACCGTGACGGTCAGCGATCCGTCCCGCTCACGGACCTCGAGCACCTCCAGCGAGTAGCCGGTGCTCGAGCGGGGGCCTGGTGACACGAGCAGCACCTGCCGGCGCTCGAAGTCGACGGCCGGAACACGTCCACCGGCGGCGGTGAGGTACTCGGCGAGCTGCGTGCGTCGGCGAAAGACGCGCTTCGTCTCGCGGGTGATCGTCAGCGGGCCCGCCTTCGTAGTCAGGTCACTCCACGTGACCGCCTGGCCCTTCGGCTCGGGCCAGAGCCCGTAGGCCACGAGCGCGACCGTGAATGCGGCAGCCGCGGTGGCGGCCGCGACCAGGCCGGGTCGGCCTTTAGTAGACGTAGATCGTCTGGCCGTACGGGTGCGCGGCGAAGAGGCTGGGCGCGATCCACATCGGCACCCGGACGCAGCCGTGCGACGCGGGGTAGGCGGGTACCGAGGGGTAGCCATGGACGGCGAAGCCGCGCAGGAAGTACATCGGGTACCAGAGCACCCAATCCCACCCTCGTGATTTGCGGTAGATCCTCCAGCGGCCGATCGGCGTGTTCCCCGTCGCGCCGGTCGAGACGTGGACGACGCGGAAGACTCGGCCGCGCCGGACGTCGAGCAGGATCTGGCGACCCTTGCTCACTTCCAGGTGCGTACCGCGGTACCGGGGGCGCGGCCGGTGCGCTCGCCGCAGCCGGGCCCAGAGCGCGGGCCCGACTCGCCCCGTCTTTGGAAGCCCGTGGAGCTTCTGGAACGCGAGGATTGCCTCGGTCGTGTCGCGGGCGTACAGGCCGTCGATCCCGTGGAGCGCAAAGGCCAGCTCCCGGAGGCGGCGCTCGAGGATACGAACGCTCGGCCCGCGGGAGCCCTCGGACAAGTAAGGGACGTGCACGGCACTGCGCACCGTGCGAATGACGCGCGCGAATTCTCCGGCCGGCTCGACGGTCACCTGCAGGACGTAGTTGGTTGCCCGCCGCGTAGGCAGTCGAATCACGCCGCCTCTGCCGAGCGACCTCGGCGCGAGCTCGCGGCCTCCGCGCCAGACACGGACCCGGAGTGAGCCCGCGTCGCCGGGCCGCAGCCGCGCACCGATCACGAGGCGCTGGCCGATCATGCGCGAGCGGGGGACGGAGACGTCGAGTCTCGGCCGCACCGCCGGCGCGACCACGTTCGAAAGGACTGGGCCGAAGGCGACCTGATAGCTCACCGGCCGGCCGAGTCGCGGGCGGAAGTGAAAGCGCCCTCTTCTGTCGGCGCGGGTTGCGGCAACCCCTGCCTCTGCGGCTCGCAACACGACGTCGGCGCCGGCGAGAGCGGGTCTGATCCGGCCGCTCATCCGCACCCGCCGGCCGTACGTTCCCTTCTTCGGGGCGGAGAGAGTCAGCTTCGCGGCCAGGATCGTGGCCGTGGCCTGAGCCGTCTCGCCTCCCTGCGTCGCTGTCAACGTCGCCGTATAGCGGCCGGTGGCGTAGGCGTGGTGGACGACCGGTCCCTCGGCTCGCGTCCCGTCGCCGAGATCCCAGCTATAGGCGTCGGCGGCGCCGACGGCCGTGAGCGTCACGGCGAAGGGTGCCTGGCCGACGACGCCCGAGGGCGAGATCGAGACGTTGGGGGCAGCCTGCGCGGCCGGCGCCGAGACGAAGAAGATCGCCACGAGAAGAGCACGCCGCATCGCTCGAAATGTACTCATGTGGTCAGACCGACCACGAGCGCGGTCGCGTTGAAAGCCGAGTGCAGCAGGATGCACGGGTAGAGGCTTTGCGTGCGGCTCCGGAGCACCGCGAGCCCGGCCCCGAGGACGGCGATGATCAGGAACCCTTCGACGAGCCCGTGGACGAGCCCGAAGGCGACACCGACGACGATCACCGCGACACGCTCTCCGAAGGGCTCCAGGAGGCTGAACCCGATCCCTCGAAACATCATTTCCTCGATCAGCGGCGCGACGACGACCACGGTGAACGCGAACGCGAGGAACGGGGCGACGCGGTCGGAGCGCCATTCCGTAGGCACGAGCCCCTGTTCCTGTTCCGGGTTGGCGAACGGTGCGAGGGCTGCCGAAACCGCGATCACCGTGAGGATGACTGCCACCGAGATCGCGGTTGCGGAGCCCCAGGACCGGGGCTTGCGCAGGGCGAAGGCCTCGCGGAGATCACGGCCGCGGGCGAGCAAGAGTGCGATCGCGAGTACGACAGCCGACGAGATCAGGGCCGAGATCGAAGACGCCCAGCGGTAGGCGACACCCTCCTGTGGATCGCTGAGCAGCTGGCCCACGTATTGGAGCGTCGAGAAGATCGCGACGAACGCGACCCACCCGATCAGCGCCCCGGAGACGCGGTGCTCTACGCGACCCATTGCCAGAGCGACCACTGGACGATGGCGACGCCGAGCATGATCGAGCTGACCGAGACGATCGCGACGTGCGCGCGCGGCCGGCCTCCCAGGGCGGCGAGTGCCAGAAAGAACGGGAAGACGACGAGTCCGAACCGAGGGAGGGAGAGCAACGGCCAGCGCTCGCTCGGGACGCTCAGCGGAATCGCGAGGCTGAGAGCGGCGAAGAGGCCGTAGGGCGCGCCGAAACGACGCCAGGCCACGATCGTCAGAGCGACGAAGAGGACGAGGAACGCGAGCGCCTCGAGATTGACCGCTGCGACGCGCATCGGGTCGGTTCCGTCGACGGCCGGCCAGTACGTCGTCGTGTGCGACCCGGAAACCAGTTGCCGCACTCCGGCCCACCCGGCCCGCAGCCCGTCCCAGATCCCACCGAGCGGTCCGGCGTAAGAGACGTGCCTGGTCCAGACGTCTTGCGCGTGCAAGAACGCAAAGGGGTCGCCCCGGTCGATCCAGAGATAGAGCGGGTACACGCAAAAGAGCAGTGGAGCGATCGCGAGCTTCGTCAGCGCGCGCCCACGATCGGGCGAGCGCCACGCGATGAGGGCGAGCGCGGGCAGGAGGGCGAACCCGACCGGTCTCGTGAGCATCGCCAGGCCTGCAACGACGCCTGCGGGAGCAAAGCGCGCGCGCTCGGCGAGCAGGAAGGCGGCCACGGTCAGGAGCAGGAACAGGGCCTCGCTGTACACGGCCTGGAGGAAGAGCGTCATCGGGAAGATCGCGAGGTAGAGCACGGTCCGCCGAGCGCCCTCCGCTCCCAGTTTGGTCTCCGCGAGGTCGTGGAGCAGTACGAACGCTGCCAACGACGCCGCCACTGAGACGGCGATCCCGGCCAGCACGTAGTGCCCGAAGAACGCACGCCCGACCAGGCCCACTGAGGCCGGGTAGAGCGGATAGAAGGCGGCTGCGGTTCCCTCGAGCGACGCGTAACCGTGCTCCGCGATCCGCAGGAACCAGACGCTGTCCCAGCGGGCCCAGACGTCGGTCACGAAGCCGAGGTCGCGTGTCACGGCGGGGTCGTCCCAGCGCGCCGCTTCCGGGTGCCGGTTTGGCTCGAAGACGAGGAAGGCGAAGACGGCGGCGGCCCAGATCGCCGCGCGGCTCCAGAGGAAGATCTCTATGGCCGGGTTCCGGGTCTTGCGCGCGTGGAGGCCGGGGCGCGGCGCGCTTGGCTTCAGGAGCCGTTGACCCGCGCTCACGACGGCCCGATCATAGCTGTGTGGCCGCCAAGTACTTCACCGCTGAAGAGGCGAACGAGCTGCTCGAAGTCGTGCGGCCGCTCGCCGAGGAGATGATCGAGCGGCGGCGGGTCTTCGTCGAGCTGCAGGCGCGGGAGGCCGAGTTCACGGGAACGATCGCCGGAAACGGCGGCGACTTCGACCCCGGTGAGCTGCGCGAGCTGTACGACCGGATGGGCGAGGAGGCGACCGCTGTTGCGCGTTGCGTCGCCGGCATCCACGAGGTCGGGGCGCTGGTCAAGGACCTCGACCGCGGGCTCATCGACTTCCCGGCGCAGCGGGCAGGTGAGGAGGTCCTGCTCTGCTGGCACGTCGGGGAGGCCGACATCGAGTACTGGCACGGCCTCGAAGAGGGATTCTCGGGCCGCAAGCCTCTTCCCCTCTAGACGCGCCCGCCCGCGCGTAGGGACTGCCTCGTCCTAGACCCCACCCTTCAATGGGTGGGGTTGTCGCGCCACCCTCCGCCCGGCTTGAGCGTAACCGCGGGCAGCGCACGGCTCTGTGCCTTTTCCGCGCCAAGACTGCGCAAGGCAGGGTTGAGGAAGCTCCGACACGCCGTCGAATAGAGCGGCCATGGAGCTCTGGGAGCGTCTAGCCATCGTTGCTGCCGTCATCGCCGCCTCGGCGATCCTCGCCAAGCTCGTCGACCTTCGCATTGCGCGCAAGGACTTGCCTCCTCAGGCGGTGACGCGCTATCGCGTGCTCCGCCGCAGCCTGATGACCGTGATCATCATGATCGGAGTCCTCTCGGCCCTCCTCGTCGTCCCGCAGGTGCGCGCGATCGCCGGCGGGCTGCTCGCCTCGTCGGCCGTCATCGGCCTCGTCGTCGGCCTCGCAGCGCAGCGACCGCTCGCCAACTTCGTCGCGGGCCTCGTGATCGCCTTCACCCAGCCGCTTCGGATCGGCGATCGCGTCACGATCGACGACGTCGAGGGCACAGTCGAGGAGATCGGGCTCAACTACACGTTCATCCGCACCGATTCCAACGCCAGGCTCGTGATTCCCAATGAGAAGCTGGCCTCGGATACGATTCACAACTCCACCATCGTCAGCCCCGAGAAGCTCGCAGAGGTGACCCTGAAGGTGCCCCTTGACCGGGATTTGAACGCGGTGGTCGACCTGCTGAAGACCGAGACGGCCGGCGATCCCCGCTCCGAAGTGCTCGTCACCGGCTTGAACGGGGACGCGTCCGTGACCGTGCGCGCCTGGGCGGCGAGCGCGCCGGGCGCCGAGCGGCTGGCCAGTGAGCTTCGGCTCCGTCTGCACGCGCGACTTCGAGTCGAAGGCCTGCTGTGAGCCCGCCGCCGCCGAACGGCCGCCGCTCGAGACGGGACGACGAGCGCTCCGGGCCACCAGCTGCCAAGCGCCGTCAGCAGCGCCGCCGCGCGCGCGCCCGCCGCCGCCGGCGGGTCGCCGTCATCGCCGGCGTCGTCGTGCTGCTCGCCGCCTCGATCGCCGGCTTCGGCTTCGCCGGCGCAAGCGATCTCCGCAAGAACTGCGACCTGAACGACCTGCGTCCCGCTCGGATCGGCTCGAACACCTTCGTCTACGCGGCCGACGGCTCGCTTCTGGGCTCCATCCCCGCGGAGAAGAACCGCGAGCCGGTGACGCTGAAGCAGGTCAGCCCCTGGATGAAGAGGGCGACCGTCGCCATCGAGGACAGGCGCTTCTACAGCCATGGCGGGATCGACCTCGAAGGCATCGCGCGTGCGCTCAAGCGCGACATCCAGGAGGGAAAAGTCGTCGAAGGCGGATCGACGATCACCCAGCAGCTCGTCCGCAACCTCTACATCCGCAAGAACGAGCGCACCCTCCAACGCAAGGTCACGGAGGCTTGCCTTGCGATTCGTCTCAACAGGAGCTGGTCGAAGAACCGGATCCTCGCTGAGTACATGAACACCGTGTACTACGGCAACCACGCCTACGGCATCGAGGCGGCGGCGCAGACCTACTTCTCGCGGCCGGCGCGAAAGCTCACGCTGCCGCAGTCGGCTCTGCTCGCCGGACTTCCTCAGGCGCCCTCGGTGTACGACCCCTTCGAGTACCCGGCGCGGGCCATCCAGCGTCGAAACGGCGTGCTCAACGCGCTCTACGAGGGTGGCTTCATCAGCTTCGCCGACTACAAGGCGGCCGCCGCAGTCAAGGACCTCAGGCTCAAGCGCGGGAAGATCTACACGCGGATCCACGAGCCGTACTTCTTCAGCTACGTGCGCGAGGAATTGATCAAGGAGTACGGCGCCGAGACCGTTCGCTCCGGTGGGCTCCGCGTGTACACGACAGTGAACCGGCGCTATCAGCGTGCGGCCGAGAAGGCGATTCGGGACACGCTCTACTACAACGACGACCCGGCCTCCGCCATCGTCTCGATCGACCCGAGCACCGGCGCGATTCGCGCCATGACGGCCATCACGCCGGGTCGCACCGGCAACCAGTTCAACCTCGCCGCGCAGTCGCGGCGGCAGTCCGGATCGACCTTCAAGACGTTCGTACTCGCGACCGCCGTCGCCGAAGGAGTGAACCCGGACACGACCTCGTACGTCTCGGCGCCTCTTCACTACCAGCCCGACCCGTATTCGGAGGCCTGGGACGTGGCGACCTACAGCCATTCGTACTCTGGGTCCACGTCGATCTCGCGGGCGACCCTGGCCTCGGACAACACCGTCTATGCGCGCATGACGCTCGACCTCGGTCCCGAGAAAGTGGCACAGATGGCGCACCGCCTCGGCGTGCGCTCCTCGCTGAAGGCGCGCGAGGGCGTGTACGTGCCGTCGCTCGGTCTCGGCGCGATGGGCGTTTCGCCGCTCGACATGTCCTCTGCGTACGCGACGCTCGCCGCGGGCGGGGTCTACTCCGAGCCGATGGCGATCCGCAAGGTCGAGCTCGTCGACGGCGGTGAGGACAAGGATGCGGGTTGGGGCAAGTCGCGTCGCCGCCGGGTGATCGCCGACTGGGTAGCCGAAACGGTGACCGACATCCTCGAGCAAAACATCCAGGCCGGCACCGGCACGGGGGCCGCCATCGGGCGCACCGCGGCCGGGAAGACGGGTACGACCGAGGAGCACTCCGACGCCTGGTTCTGCGGCTACACCCCGAACCTCTCGACGACGGTCTGGGTCGGGTACCCCCAGGCGGAGATCCCGATGACGAGCGTGCACGGCATCTCCGTCGCGGGCGGGACGTTCCCCGCTCAGATCTGGCGGCTCTTCATGGGGAGTGCGCTCGACGGCACGCGCGAGTGGGAGTTCCCCGAGGCGAAGAACGAGCCCATCTGGCGCGAGTTCACCCGTGGCCAGTATGCGGGCGAGGTCTCTTCCTACCGCTCGTACACGCCGCCGCCGGCGGCGACGACGACCCAGGCGACGGCGCCCAAGCCGAAGCCGGCACCTCCTCCGCCACCTCCGGTCGACCCGCTTCCGCCACCTCCGGTCGACCCGCTACCGCCGCCGCCGCCGGACGAGCCGCCTCCGCCGCCGGATCCCAAGCCGCCGCTTCCGCCGCCGCCGCCTCCTGGCTAGCAGGCGACGCCTGCCTCTCCCCGCGCTCGCGGCGGGGCTTGCCGTTCTGGCGCTCGTGATCGTCTGCGCCGTAGTCGCGTGGCCCGGCGACTCGCCGCTCGTGCCGAGAAACGGGGGCCATCCCGAGGGAGATGCGACCTGGGCCTGGATCTTCCTTGGCTCCGCGCTGGCCGCGCTCGCCGCGTATGGGCTCGGGTTGCTCGCCTTGGCCCGAAGCCACGCCAGGCTGGGGGCCGTGGCGGCGTTGGCCGTGGCGATCCAGCTTGCGCCCCTGGCAGCGCCGCTCCTGATCTCGACCGACGCCTGGACCTACTGGGACTACGGGCGAATCGCCGCCGTCCAGGATGGGAACCCGTACCGCGACCCACCGGACGAGTTTCCCGACGATCCCGCCTTTCGGCACATCGGCGAGGACTGGCGCGACACGACGTCGGTCTACGGCCCAGCTTTCACGCTCGCGTCGGAGCCGATCGCCCTGGCCGCCGGCGAGTCCGAAGACGCCGCAGCGTGGATCTACAAGTCGATCGCCGCAGTCGCGTCTCTCGGCGCCGCGTTACTAGCGGCGCTGCTCGCTCGCCGGCGGGCCCTCGCTTGTGCGTTCGCGGGCTGGAACCCGTTGCTTGCGCTCCACCTCGCGGGCGGCGGTCACAACGACGCCTGGCTGGCCGTGCTGGTCATGGGCGCACTCGCCTTCGGTGTGTACGGCCGCCCACGTGCGGCGGGGGCAACGTGGGCGCTCGCGGTGCTCGTGAAGTGGGTTCCGCTCCTCTTCCTGCCGTTGCATTTGCTCGAAGCCCGTGCCAACGGCCGCCGCGTCGGCCTGGCCGGCTTCGCGATCGCGTTCGCTGTGGTGCTGGCTCTCGCAACGTGGCGGTACGACTGGCACTGGCTCTCGGCCTTCGGCCCGCTCGCCGCGAATGCCGCGGAAGAGACGAGCTACTCGATCCCGCATCGACTGCAGGAGCTCGGCTTGCCGAGGCCCGTCGCACTCGGACTGTGTTTCGGCGGGTTCGCCGCGGCCTATGTAGCGCTACTGCGCCGAGCCCGTCGCGGCGAGGAGCGTCTGGCTCTTGCCGGCGGGCTCTTTCTCCTGGCGACCCCCTGGCTCGCGGCTTGGTACACGGCGTGGATCGTTCCCCTGGCGGCTGCGGAGGAAGATCGGGTCGCACGCATTCTGGCGTTCGCGCTCTGCGTCTACCTCGTACCTCAGGCCGTGCCTATTTAAGGACCGACCCGCCGGAAGACGAGCACGCCGTCCTCGGAAAACTCGAGCTTCCAGGCCGGGTTGCGTCGGAGGCGAGCGAGCCTCACGGCGGTCGCGAGCGGCGCTATCCGATCTCCGTAGCCCGGCTGCGTCTCGTCGGCCGCGACCCACTGCGCGTCGCGGACATAGGGGAAGCTGAGCACGCGCCGGCGGGCCGAGAGATGGGCCCCAAGCGAGTTCGTGGCGCTGACGACGGCTCCCTCGGGCACGAGGTCGACCGCCCGGGCCGCCGCTCTGTCGTGTGCGGACACGTGAGTGGCGTAGGCCTGCAGCGTCTCGCCGCCCGGAAGCTCTCTCCAGAACGGCAGCGGCCCGAGTCGATAGTTCGCGACGAGCGAAGCGAGAACTGCCAGGCCGGCGAGCGGCACCGCGAGGCCGGGGCGGCGCCGCGTGATGAACGCGGCCCCGAAGACGCTCGCACCGACGAGTGCGGGGATCGCCCCGGCGGTGTAGTGGAAATGGATCGACGTCTGGGTCGGAGTCGCCGAGAGGAGGTTGATCGCGAGCTCGGGCGCGGCGACGAGCACCAACGGCGAGAGGAGGCAGAGCAGCGCAAGCGGCAGGACGAGCTCGGCCAGGTAGTCCAGGCCGCGCTCGTCGAAGGCGACGGAGAGGAGCCGGCCGGGATCGGTCACGGCAGTCTCGAGGATCCCGCTCGGAGAGCCGCCGACCTCGTCGTACCGGCCGTAGAACGCGTTGGAGGCGCCGGCGTTGAAGTGGGGGGTCACGACACCGATCGCGAGCGCTGCCGCCGCGGCGCCCGCGACGGCGATCACCGCTCCGGGCACCCGTCGCCGCCGGGCGAGGGCGTACCAACCTCCCAGCGCGGCGACGACGAGCGGGATCTCCTCTTTACACAGGCACGCCGCCGCCGCGAAAACCGCGAAGGCGACGAGCCGGTCCTCGTCCAGGTACCAGAGCGCGAAGAGGAGGAACGGAGTTGCCAGGGCGACGGGATGGAACTCGTTCAGCGTCAGCCACTGGACGGCGGGGTACAGCAGGTAGGCAAGCGCGAACCCGAGGGCCGCACGCTCGGATGACAGGTGCTTGCGCGCGAGCCAGAAGACGGGCAGCGCGCCCAGGGAGACGGCCACCGCCTGGACGGTCAACAGCATCACCGGGCTCGGCCACAGCCACCAGAGCGGCGCGAACGCAACGAGGATGGGATCGACGTGCGCCCCCAGCCGCGAGATCTGCTCTCCCTGGAGATCGGTGATCGCGAGTGGGTGCCCGTGGGCTGTCGCCCAGACGGCCTGCACCATGTTCCCGAGATCGAAGCGACCGGTCGTAAACGACAGGTGGCGGAGAGTCGAAAGTGCCGCAAAGCCGGCGGCGTAGGCCGCCATCGACGCCCACAGAAGCGCTTGCGGGCTAGTCGCGCGCTGCCAGGAGGAGGTAGCCGAGAGCGCCCCGCTCGACGCCGACGAAGAGCCGGTCGACCTGGAGGAGGAGCGAGAGAACCGTGAGCGCAGGCCGCTCCCAGCGTTTTGGAGGGGCGGCGCCGTGCCGGTCGAGCCGTCGCTCATAGAGATGCCGATGGTAGAGCGCCGAGACAGGGAAGCCCCACGCTACGCAGCGGCGCACCCGGAATCCGCCTTGCTCGCACGCGCCGATCAGCATGCGGCGGTCGTACCGTCGCAGGTGTCCGGCCCAGCGGTCGCTGGGGCCGAAGCGCGCCGGATTGGCCGGAACCGAGACGGCGAGCACGCCACCGGGTCGGAGCACGCGCGCGACCTCGGACAGCGCACCCGCGTCGTCGGGCACATGCTCGAGCACTTCGCCGAGGACGGCCGCGTCGAAGCTCTCGTCGGCGAAGGGCATTGCTGTTACGTCGGCGAGCTCGATCGGGCCCGGCAAGCGAGCTCGGAGAACGTCAACCGCCGCCGGCGAGTCATCGACGCTCGTCACCTCGAACCCGAGTCGTGCCAGCCGCTGCGAAAAGCTTCCCTGCCCGGCTCCAGCGTTGAGGACGCTCGGCCCGGGGCTCCCGGACAGGAAGAGGTCGAGCAGCAGGCGCTCGCGTAGTGCGTGCCGGGGGCCGACGAATTCTGGCTCCGACCCCCACTCGTGCTCGGCTGGGCTCATTGCAGCAGGGCTTCGAGCAACCCACGCCACCGCGCGCCGAGCACCTCTTCGCTGGCCTGCTCTTCGTAGGTCCTCCGACCACCTTCGCTGAGGCCGCGGGCAAGCTCCGGGTCTGCCGCTACCCGCCGTATCGCCCCGGCCAGCGCGGCGGGATCGCCCGGCGGGACGAGCAGCGCATCTCGCTCGTCGGCGAGGAGCTCGCGGGCGGCCGGGGTGTCGCCGGTGATCAGCGGCGCGCCGGTGGCGAGCGCCTGGTAGGCCTTGTTCGGGATTACGCGCAGAGCCTTGTCGGAGGTGCCGAAGACGCCGAGTGCGACCCCCGCGCCCCAGAGCTCGCGCGGGAGCTCCTCGTAGTTGACCCAGTGCACCCACTCGACGTTGTCGGGCCGCTCGTCGAGCAGATGCTCGAGCTGCCCGCTGCCGACGACCCGGAACGGGATCTCGGGCGCGAGCCGCGCCGCCGCGAGGATCGTCTCCAGCCCGTGCAGCGGGATCAGCTTGCCGACGAACAGGGCTCGGAAGGGGTTGTCCGGGCGCCAGCCGGCGTGGAACAGCCGGTCCTCGGCTCCCACGAAGCAGACCTCGACCTTCGAGCGCGGAATCTCCCCCACCTCGGCCAGAAAATCTCCGTTGGCCCTCGTGTCCGCGACGACCAGATCGGCCATCCCCAGGGCTTTCTTGTCGACAGCGGCGAGCGCTCGCGCGGCGAACGAACGGGACGAGTAGCGCCCGCGGTCGCTGACCATCGTGTCGTGCAACGAGACGAGCGGGTTGAAGACGAGCGGCCGGCCGCCGGCGGCTCTTCGTGCCCGCGGCATGTCGAAATGACCGGGGTACCCGACCAGCACGATGTCGTATTCGTCTCGCGGTGGCCACCACAGTCGCGCCTCGGCCAGCATCAGGCGTAGGCCGATCCCGGGGCGCGCACTCCAGTTGTCGCGGCTCTTCTCCCAGACCGGCGCATGGCGTTCGATGACCTCCACCCCGGCTCCGCGGAGGGCCGAGATGACCTGGGTGTTCCGCGGGTAGTCGCGCTCGTACGTCCCGAAGTAGAGGACGCGCACGCGTTACGAGAGGACTTCGTCGACGTGCTCGCGCTCGTGCTCGCGCTCGGTGGCCCGCTCCTCGTTGTGGCTCGTGATCAGCTCGCTGATCAGGCCGAGGGAGAAGAACTGGAGGCCGACGACCACGAGCAGTACGCCCAGGGTGAGCAGCGGACGGTGCCCGATCGCCTCGCCCATCGCCTTGAGGACCGTCAGGTAGCCCAGGAGGGCCGTGCCGAGTAAGCCGAGCACCAGCCCCAGGCCGCCGAACAGGTGCAGCGGGCGGTGGCGGTACCGGCCCATGAACGAGACCGTGAGCAGGTCGAGGAACCCGCGGACGTAGCGCTCGAGCCCGTAGCGCGAGCGGCCGTGCTGGCGGGGGCGGTGGTTGACGGGCAGCTCCGCGACCCGATATCCGCGGTAGTGGGCGAGCACTGGGATGAACCGGTGCAGCTCGCCGTAGATGCGCAGGCCGTCGACGACCTCCGCTCGATAGGCCTTCAGCCCGCAGTTCATATCGTGCAGCTTCAGGCCCGAGACACGACCGCTGACGGCGTTGAAGATCCGGGACAGGATGCGGCGTCGCAGCGGATCACGCCGCTTTGCCTTCCAGCCCGTGACGAGATCGAACCCCTCGTCGAGCTTGGCCAGCAGGCGCGGGATCTCGGACGGGTCGTCCTGGAGGTCGCCGTCGATCGTGACCACGGTTTCGCCCTGGGCCTGGGCGAACCCGGCGGCGAGCGCGGCGGCCTTGCCGAAGTTTCGCCGCAGACGGACAACGCGGGTGTTGTCCGTGTGCGCGTGCAGGCGCGTCAGCGCCGCGAACGTCCCGTCGGTCGACCCGTCGTCGACGAACACGGCCTCCCACGGCTCGCCGAGCGGGTCCAGCGCCGCCTGCACCTCTTCGTAGAGGAGGGCCACGCTGCGCTCTTCATCGTGTACCGGGACGACGACGGAGATCATCGGCAGGGATTATTCCGGCAGCGTGGCCGACTTGATCAGTTTCGAGGAAGCACAGCGGCTCGTTCTGGAGCACGTTCGCCCCCTGCCGGCCGGGCCCGTGGCCGTTGCCGAGGCCTACGGCCGGGTGGTCGCGGAGGACGTTCGGTCTGCGGTTGACTTGCCTCCGTTCGACAGCTCGGCCATGGACGGGTTCGCGGTGCGGGCTGAGGACACGCCCGGCGTGCTCCCGGTCGCTTTCCATGTTGCGGCGGGCTCGCCTGCGCCTCGGGCGCTCGAGCCGGGTGAGGCCATGGGCATCGGCACGGGGGGCGCCATGCCCGTCGGAGCGGATGCTGTCATCCCCATCGAGTATGTTGTCCAAAATGACAACAATGTGCAGATCCCCGAGCCTGTCGTCTCCGGCGCCAACGTTCGTCCTGTGGGCGGCGACCTTCGCCGTGACGACGTGGTCGTTTTTGCAGGGACGGCGCTCGGCGCAGCTCAGGTGGGCGCGCTGGCCGCCTCCGGGGTCGCGCAGGTGTCGTGCGCGCGCCGCCCGCGGGCCGCCGTGCTGGCCACAGGCAGCGAGCTCCGCGTCCCCGGCGAGTCGCTGGGACCGGGGCAGATCTACGAGGCGAACGGGCCGATCCTCGACGCACAGCTGCGCTCGGCCGGCGCCGAGGTCGAACGTCTGCCGTCGGTCGCCGACGACGAGGACGCGCACCGCGAGGCGATCGCTCGTGGGCTCGAGGCCGACGTGCTCCTCACCACGGGAGGCGTCTCCGTGGGCGTGCACGACTTCGTCCGGGAGGTCGAGGCCGAGCTCGGCGTGCGTGAGGTGTTCTGGGGCGTTTCGGTCAAGCCCGGCAAGCCGATTTCGTTCGGCGTGCGCGAGGGGCGCCTGGTGTTCGGGCTGCCTGGGAATCCGGTGTCCGCGCTCGTCGGCTACGAGCTGTTCGTCAGGCCGGCGGTGCGTGCCCTGCAGGGCGCGGCGGATCCCGGGCCCGACTGGGAGCGCGGCCGGTTGGCCGAGAGCGTGCGCGCCAATCCGGGCCGCGACGAGCTCGTTCGCGCGCGAGCGCAGGTGGGCGACGAGGGGATCACCCTCGAGCCCTTGGCCGGAAGGGAGTCGCACATGATCGCCCGGGCCGCGGGTGCGAACGCACTCGTGCTCATTCCGCGGGGTGAAGGCGAGGTGGCGGCCGGCTCTTCCGCGCGCTATCTGCGCCTGGGTTAAGGACGTCAGCCGCCGGTGGCGCGGCGGTCGGCCCAGTCATGTCGCCGCGCGCGTGCGACGCCGGCGACCTGGCCGAAGATGGAGCGCAGCGGCCCGACCGGCGGCCGCTCCGAGACCTCGGGATACGGCGCATAGCGGCCCCCGACCAGTGTCGTCAGCTGTGCGCCGACCGCGACCCAGCAGCAGACGATCAGCACCGGGGCGAGCGGCACGTAACCCACCGCGGCGAGCTCCGCGATGTACCACGGTGCGTCGAGGCCCAGATCGAAGCGCCACGCGAACGACCCGAGGAGCAGCGCCGGGCCGATCAGGCCGGCGAGGAGCGTTCCCGCCTGCACGAGACCCGGCGCTGCACGCAGCTGCGGGAGCCAGATCCACGCGTGGAGGGACGGCAGGACGAAGATGAGCGCATAGGGGTTCGTCGCCACGACCAGCAACGACACGATCCCGAGGGCGAGCAGGGCCGCGGTGTGCCCGGCCAGCTGCTCCTCTGCGCTCGCGGGCCTGCGCGGAGCGAGGCGTGGGCGCACGACGAGCCACGCCGCGGCCAGAAAACACGTGAAAACGGTCAGACCGAGCAGCGGCCAGTCGGTTCCGGGCGAATTCTCGGGCGAGAGCGGCCTGGCCGCGCCGTCGCCCCACACTCCGAGCAGGGCGAAGAGCTCGAACAACAGGCCGGCAAACAGCCAGAAGATCAATCGGCTCCGAAGGCTGCGCAGCGCGGGCGCGAGCGCGATGCGGCGCCGTCGCAGGCGGGCGAACAGGTCGACGATCACCGCCAGGCAAGGCAGGAGCGCGGCGCAGAGGGTGAAGACGATCGCCCAGCCCCGCACCGAGCGAGCGCCCAGGTAGACGTGGCTCGAGGTGCCCTGCGCGAGTTCCACCTCTGCATCCAGCGAGCCGAGGAGGGTCTGCGCCGAGCGCCCGATCTCGCCCAAGCGCCGGCCGTTGAGCCGATCGGGTGTGTCACCGAACGGAGAAGGCGGCCTCGTGCCAGCCGTGGTGATGGTCAGCGCCGGTGTGCCGCGGCCGACGAACGGCGCGTGCTCGTAGAGGCTGAAGGGGAACGCAAGGTCGATCAGCTGTCCGAGCGCGGCGACTCGACCGGGCTCCTGACCGCTCTGCTCCAGGATCCGGGTTGCGGCCGTGCGCACGAATGCGACCGATGGCGACCGCGACCGCTCGCCGGCGATCTCGATCCGCGGTTCGCCGTTGCCGGCAATGGCGTCCAGGTTGACCACTGCCACGACGCGGTCGCGCCAGGGGATGCTTCGCGAGAAGCGCACCGCTCCGAGGGCTCCGTCGAGCCCGCCGTCGGTCGAGAGAAAGACGATCGTGTGATTCGGTCGCGGCGGGAGGGGCGGCGCGGCTGGTGTCTCGTAGGCGCGCGCGAGCTCGAGGAGCGCTGCGGTTCCCGACGCGTTGTCGTTGGCGCCCGGCCCCGTTCCGGTGTTGTCCCGGTGCGCCATGACCACGATCGCGTCAGTCGACTGGCCGACGCGCCTCGCGATCACGTTTTGCAGGTCGACACCTCCGCGACCGGGTATTTCCACGTGAAACCGGTCTCTTTGAGTCTGTAAGCCGAGCCCATCGAGTCGATCGGCCACCCAGCCGGCGGCTCCCTCCGCGTTCGCGCCCTCCGGCGACCGGTCGGGGAAGTCCCGCGCGAGCTCCTGTGCGTCCGCGGTCGCGTCCGCCGCTTCGAAGGCCGGCGGCAGCGCGGGGGGCCGAAGTGGTTGCGGCCGCGAGACCGTGAAGGCTGCGATCAGGAGGGGGATGCCCACCAGGAGCCAGGTGCCGCGATACATGCGCCCGTTGATCGGGCGCTCGAGCGACCCGCGGCGCGCTCGACGCCGCTCTGCGAAGCGAGGGCGGGTCGCCATAAGCGCTGGCTATAGTAGGTACGGCCGAACGCCGGGCGCTGACTCTGTGATGCCCGATTCCTCGACCATTCTCCTCGTAGACGACGAGGACTCCATTCAGAAGCTCCTCACGTACCCGCTCGAGCGGGACGGCTTTCGCGTGATCCCGGCGCGGGACGGCGAGGAGGCGCTCAAGCGTTTCGCGGCGGAGAAGATCGATCTCGTCGTCCTCGACGTGATGCTGCCGAAGCTCGACGGCATCGAGGTCTGCAAGCGGCTCCGGGCCGAAAGCACCGTCCCGATCATCATGTTGACGGCGCGCGACGACGAGTTCGACAAGGTGCTCGGGCTCGAGCTCGGCGCCGACGACTACATCACGAAGCCCTTCTCGATTCGCGAATTCAGGAGCCGCGTGCGCGCTCTGCTCAGGCGGGCCGGGACGTCACAGCGGTCGTTCGGGATGGACAGCGCGGTCGAGGTCGCGGGCCTGCGGATCGACCCCGAGCGCAGGTCTGTGCACGTGAACGGGAGCCCGATCGAGGTCACGTACGTGGAATTCGAGCTTCTGCGCACGCTCGCGGCGTCACCCGGGCGAGTGTTCAGCCGGCGCGCGCTGCTCGAGTCCGTCTGGGGAGATGCGGCCTATCGGGAGCCGCGCACGATCGACGTCCACGTCCGCCACCTCCGGGAAAAGCTGGAGCGTGAGCCGAGCGTCCCCGACCTGATCCTCACCGTTCGCGGCGCCGGGTACCGCTTCCGAGAGCCGTGAGCCGGCTTCCTCTACGGAGCGTCGGGGCGAGGTTGAGCCTGGCGCTCCTCGTCGTCGTCGCAGGCGCGCTCGCGGTCGTTTACCTGATCGTCGTCCCCTCGCTCGAGCAGAGACTGATCGACGCCCGCGAGGACCAGGTGCGACGGGCGGCGCGCGACTTCGTCGAACGGCTGCGTGACGCTCCCGAGGGATTCGTGTTCTCGCAGCAGCTGGCGGAGCGCGTCGCGAGCACGAGCAGCACTCGCGCAGTCATGCTCCAGGTCGTCGACGACTCACCTTTGACGCTGGCCACGTTCGCCGACGCTGGTGGTGGCAGCGACGCAGAGGATCTGGCGGAGGATCCGGTGGCGCGAAGCGCGGTCAGCAGCTTCACCCGCCAGGAGGGGACCGTCGAGCGCGGCGGAAACCGCTTCGCCGAGTCGGCCGAGCTCCCCGGCCCCGGCTACGTCGTTCTCGTATCGAGCTCGCTGAGCGATGCCGACGAGACGGTCGATCTCGTAGAGCGCCGGTTGCTGACTGCCGGAGCGCTCGCGCTGGTTGCCGCCCTGCTCGTCGGCTACGGCGGCGCCCGTTTCTTTGCGCGCCGGATCCGCCGACTGGAGCAGGCGGCCGACCGGATCGCGGGCGGCCGCTTCGACGAGCCGGTCACCGACACCGCCCAGGACGAGCTCGGCCAGCTGGCCCGCGCCTTCGACCGCATGCGCGAGCGTCTCGCCCAGCTCGAGCGAGCCCGCCGCGAGTTCATCGCCAACGCGTCGCACGAGCTTCGCACGCCGCTCTTCTCGTTAGGTGGGCATCTGGAGCTCCTCACCGAGGAGGAGCTCGACGAGCCGACGAGACACGAGTTCCTCGTTCGCATGCGGGAGCAGGTCGCGCGCCTGACGAAGCTGGCCGAGGAGCTCCTCGATCTCTCACGGCTCGACGCCGGCCATCTCCATCTCGAGCGCGCCCCCGTCGATCTCGGCCGGGTCGCCGAGCTGCTGCTCGAAGAGTTCGAGTCGGTCGCCCGCAGCAGCGAGCACACGTTGGAGCTCTCCGGCAACGCCGAGATCCCGGCCCTCGGGGACGAGCAGCGCGTCCTCCAGATCGGGCGCGCCCTGGTTGAGAACGCCCTCCGGCACACGCCGCCCGGCACCCGGGTGCGCATCCAGACCGCGCGGAACGACGGCCGGGCCGCGCTCGCCGTCGAGGACGATGGACCAGGCATTCCGGCGGAGCACGCGGTGCACGTCTTCGAGCGCTTCTACCGCTCGGACGGCACGCTGGCGTCGGGAAGCGGCCTCGGCCTGGCCATCGCCAGCGAGCTGGCCGAAGTGATGGAGGGCGAGATCGACCTGGAGTCGAAGCCCGGTCGCACCGTGTTCCGGGTCTGGCTGCCTGCCGCATCGTTGTCAGAGTAGACAACGAGCCGGACGGCAACCGGCCGGACCGTCGCCGCTACAGTGGGATGGGTATGCGCCCAGGGGTCATAGCGGTCATCTCCCTCGTCTCGGCGGTTCTCGGCGCCGTCGTCGTGCTCCTGATCGGAACCGCGACGGGGATCGTCGACACCGACGGCACGAAGACGGTCTTCCTGCCAACGGACGTCCCCGACCTCACGTTCGACGGGGCCTCGCGCAACCAGCCCGCCGCGAGGCCGCTCTCCGGCAACGGGTTCGATCCGGCTCGCATCTACGGCGCGCGCTCAGCCGGCGTCGTGACGATTCACGCCTTGTTCGGCACGACCGCGGAGGGCCGGCAGTCTCAGGGGTCGGGGTTCGTCGTCTCGTCGCAGGGGGTCATCCTGACGAGCGCGCACGTGATCACGACCGCGGGCGAGAGCCTGGAGGAACGGCCGAAGGCCGCCGACCGCGTATACGTCGGGTTCAAGGACGGCGACCGCGTCTCCGCCCAGATCGTGGGCTGGGACACCTTCGACGACGTCGGCGTGCTGCGGGTCGATCCCGTTGCGCATGCCCTGACGCCGGTCCCGCTCGGCGACTCCTCGAGCGTCGTCGTCGGCGAGCCGGTTGCCGCCATGGGGAGCCCGTTCGGCAACGAGGACTCTCTGGCTGTCGGCGTCGTGTCGGCCAACGCGCGGACGATCGACGCCTTGACCTCGCGCTACCGCGTGACCGATGCAATCCAGACCGACGCTCCGATCACCCACGGCAACTCCGGCGGGCCTCTCTTCGACGCCCGTGGGCGCGTGATCGGAATCAACGCGCAGATCCGGAGCGAGTCGGGTGACTCGGAGGGTGTCGGCTTCGCGATCCCGATCAACGCTGCCAAGCGCTCGATGCGCCAGCTACTGGCGAGTGGCCGTGTCGCCTACGGCTACGTGGGGGTGACGACCGAGGATCTGACACCGAGCGTCGCGCGCCACCTCGGCTTCCAGGTCGAGCAGGGAGCAATCGTCGCCGAGGTGCGAGAGGGCTCGCCGGGCGACCGCGCCGGGCTCCGAGGAGCCGATGACCAGGAGACGTTCAACGGGCAGAGGATCAGCAAGGGCGGCGACGTGATCGTCACCATCGACGGCCAGGAAGTGCGCAGTGCCGACGATGTCGTCCGCTCGGTTGCCTACCGCCTCCCGGGGCAGCTCGTGCGCATGACCGTCGTGCGCGACGGGCGACGAGTGGCGCTCCGCGTCAAGCTCGGTGAGCGGCCGGCCGCTCCTGACACGCGGTAGGCGGGTTAGAACCTGCTCGCCTGGGCAAAAGGAAGTGACCGAGCCAATGTCTGAGCTAGCCCGACAGAATCCGGTTCTTGGTGGCGACGGCCGGGCCGTGAAACTGCGAATCCCCGCCAAGCCGGAATACATCACGCTCGTGCGGCTCGCACTGAGCGGTCTCGCGCGCCTTCGCCCGCTGGACGAGGAGACGCTCGGAGACCTCAAGCTCGCGGTCACCGAGGCGTGCTCGAACTCCGTCCGCCACGGGTACGGGAAAGGACAGGAGGGAACCGTGCAGGTCTCCTACGAGCTGCTCGAGGACAGGCTGGTCGTGGAGGTCCTGGACGATGGTCCCGGTTTCGATCCGAACCAACCGGTCGGGAAGGGCGAAGACCTCAGCGAGGGGGGCCTCGGCATCGCGATCATCAGGGCCGTCGCGGACGAGTTCGAGGCCGGTGAGCGTCCCGAAGGCGGCGGCTCCAGGCTCCGCTTCGTCAAGTTCCTCGGCAACTAGCCGATTCTCCTGATTATCTTGCGCGTAGCCCCTCCGGGGACCCCTTCTGATGCTCCAACTCGTCAACGCCGGACACAAGTCCCTCGCCGACTATGCGTCGCTGGCGACGCGCGGCTTGATGGAGGAGATCCACCGTCTCGCTGAGCCTTTGCGTGGCAAGCGCGTCGTGCATCTTTCGGCGACGGCGTTCGGCGGCGGCGTGGCCGAGATCAACTACGCGCTGATCCCGCTGATGGTCGACGCGGGGCTCGACGTCGAGTGGCGGATCATCAAGGGCGCGGACGAGTTCTTCGGCGTCACGAAGACGATCCACAATGCACTCCAGGGCGACGAGCGTGGCCTGACCGAGGCCCAGAAGCAGATCTTCCGCCGCTACAACGCGGAGAACGCGGAGGAATTCGAGGACGACTACGACTTCGTGATCGTCCACGACCCGCAGCCTGCGTCGATCGTCGACCACTACCCAACGTCGGAGGCGCGTTGGATCTGGCGCTGTCACATCGATCTGTCCACGCCGAACCGCGACGTCGTCGACTTCCTGAGACCCTCGCTCGAGCGCTACGACGCAGCGATCTTCCACCGCAAGGAGTACGTGCCCGACGAGGTCGCGCTGCGCGAGGCTTTCATCTGGCCGCCCGCGATCGATCCGCTGACGCCCAAGAACATGGCCCTCTCCACCGACGACGCCTCCTACGTCGTCGACCAGTTCGGGATCGACATCGACCGTCCGCTCCTGACCCAGATCTCCCGCTTCGACCCCTGGAAGGACCCGCTGGGCGTGATCGATGCGTATCGCATCGTCAAGGAGCAGCACCCGACCCTCCAACTCGCCCTCGTCGGCTCGATGGCGCACGACGACCCGGAGGGCTGGGACTTCTACAACCGTACGGTCGCGCACGCCGACGGCGACCCGGACATCTTCATCCTGTCCAACCTGAACAACATCGGCTCGGTCGAGGTCAATGCCTTCCAGGTGCACTCGGCCGCTGTGCTGCAGAAGTCGATCAAGGAGGGCTTCGGGCTCACCGTCACCGAGGCGCTCTGGAAGGCGCGCCCGACGATCGGAGGCCGGGCCGGCGGCATCGTCGACCAGATCCAGGACGGTGTCACCGGGTGGCTCGTCGACTCGTCCGAAGAGGCTGCCCAGGCGTGTCTCGAGATCATGGCCGACCCCGTGGCGGCGAACCAGAGGGGCCGGGCGGGCAAGGAGTACGTGCGGAAGCATTTCCTGATGACCCGTCTCCTGCGCGACTGGCTGGCGCTCTTCAACCGCATGGAGGGCAACGACACCGGCGAAACCGCGCTGGTGACCGCAGGAGCCGCCTCCTAAGTAGGGTCCAGGGCGGTGTCAGACCGCCGGAAGCTGATCGTCGTCTCGAACCGTGGCCCGGCCTCGTTCGTGCGCGACGAGGACGGAAAGCGCGTCGCGCGCAGGGGCGGCGGAGGCCTCGTAACGGCTCTCCGCAGTCTCGTCACCCATCACGACGTGACCTGGATTGCCAGCGCGATGACCGAGGAAGACCGCGCTGTGACCGGCGAAGCGGGCGGCGAGGCGATCGACGAGGTCGCCTGGGATGGATCGGCATACCGCCTCCGGCTGATCGCGCACGACCCGGCCGCCTACGACTGGTTCTACAACGTCGTCGCGAACCCGACCCTCTGGTTCCTCCAGCACTACCTCTGGGCTCTGGCCTATGCGCCGGACATCGACCCCGCCCTCTACCACGCGTGGGAGGAAGGCTACGTGCCCGTGAACGCCGCGTTCGCCGACGCCGTGCTCGCAGAGCTCGAGACGGAGCCCGACTCGGCCGTGTTCTTCCACGACTACCACCTGTACCTGGCGCCGGGGCTCGTCCGCGAGCAGCGCCCGGACACCCCGCTCGCCCATTTCGTGCACATCCCCTGGCCGGAGCCGGACCTGTGGCGCGTTCTGCCGGATCCGATCAGGAGGGCCATCCACGAAGGCTTGCTCGCGAACAACGTGGTGGGCTTTCACGCCGACCGCTGGCGGTTGAACTTCATGCGCTCTTGCAGAGACCTCGTGGACTGCGAGTGCAACTTCGAGACGAACGTCTGCACGTTCGCCGGCGGCCGGACGCAGGCCGTGGCTCGCCCGATCTCCATCGACCCTGTCGAGTTCGCGGAACTGGCCGAAAGCGACCACGTCCGTCTCCTCGAGGCCGAGCTCGCCGCGCGGCGGCCCGAGTTCCTGGTGCTTCGCGTCGACCGCACGGACCCGTCGAAGAACGTCGTCCGCGGGTTCAAGGCCTTCGAGTACTTCCTCGATGCTCATCCGGAGATGCACGGCCGCGTCTCGATGCTGGCGCTCCTCGATCCGTCCCGGCAGGACATCCCCGAGTACGCGGAGTATCTCGGCGCGATCCAGCGCGCCGCGCGACACGTGAACGATCGCTTTCAACGCGAGGGCTGGACGCCGATCGACCTCCAGATCGAGGACAACTTCAAGCTGGCCGTCGCCGCCTACAAGCAGTACGACGTGCTGCTCGTGAACGCGATCTACGACGGGCTCAACCTCGTGGCGAAGGAAGGCCCGCTGGTCAACGAGCGTGACGGTGTGCTGATCCTGTCCGAGAACACGGGCGCGCACGAGGAGCTCGGCGAGTGGGCGCTCTCCGTGAACCCCTTCGACATCGAAGCCCAGGCCCAGGCGATCCATGCGGCGATCCAGATGGCACCGGAGGAGCGAGGTGCGCGCCACGACGCGATTCGCGATTACGTGCGCGAGCACGACGTCGGCGCCTGGCTCGAGACCCAGCTCGCAGACCTCGACCGTTGGTCTGCGCGCGCTGCCCAGTCGTGAACGAGCTCTCGCATGTCGACGACGAGGGGGGCCTGCAGATGGTCGACGTCGGCGCGAAGGAGATGTCACGCAGGCGGGCGGTCGCGCGCGCGACGCTGACGATCAAGCCGGAGACGGCCGCCCGGCTACGGAGCCTGCCGAAAGGCGATGCCCTGGCGGCGGCGCAGATCGCGGGGATCATGGCCGCGAAGCGGACGAGCGACTTGATTCCGCTCTGCCATCCGTTGCCGCTCACGCATGTCGACGTCTCACTCGAGGTCGGCGACGCCGCAGTCGAGATAACGGCGTCGGCCGAGACGACCGCGCAGACCGGCGTCGAGATGGAGGCATTGCTCGCGGCGACTGTTGCTGCCTTGACCGTCTACGACATGGCGAAGGCGATCGACGATTCGATGGTCATCACCTCCGTGCAACTGCTCGAGAAGACGAAGGAGCCCGCGTGAAGGCCGCCGTGCTCACGGTCTCCGACGGTGTCGACATGGGCACTCGCGAGGACAAGAGCGGCGACCTGCTCGAGGAGCTGCTTGCCGGTGAAGGGTTCGAGGTCTCCCGGAAGGTCGTCCCCGACGAGCGGGCTGCGATCGCCGAGGCGATCGAGGAGCTCGCGCGCGAGAGCCGGGTCGTGTTGACGACCGGCGGCACCGGCGTCGGGCCGCGCGACGTGACGCCCGAGGCGACTGCTTCCGTGCTCGAGCGCTCCGCTCCGGGAATCGCCGAGGCGATCCGGGCCGACTCGATCGCCAAGACTCCGCACGGCCTGCTCGGGCGCGGCCTGGCGGGCGTGCTCGGCCAGACGCTCGTCGTCAATCTGCCCGGCTCGACCGGCGGCGTCCGGGACGGGTTCGCCGTCCTCCAGCCGGCCCTCGAGCATGCGCTGCACCTCCTCGCGGGCGAGGAGACCGCGCACCGACAGACATGATCACGGCACGCGACCTTCAGAAGCGCTTCGGCGACAAGCGCGTGCTCCGGGGCCTCGATCTCGACGTGCCGCGGGGTGAGTTCCTCCTGGTGACGGGGCCGAACGGGACCGGCAAGACCACCCTGCTCAGGCTCCTGGCGGGCCTCTACGCGCCCAGCGCGGGAGAGCTCGACGTTGCCGTCGAGCGCGGCCAGATCGGCTTCCTTGCGCATGAGCCGCTCCTCTACCGCGAGCTGACCGCCCTCGAGAACCTCGACTTCTACGGCCGTCTCTACCGCGTGCCCGAGCGCCGCGAGCGGACCGGGATGCTGCTCGAGCGCTTCGGTCTCTGGGAAGCCCGCAACGAGCGGGCCGGCACGTACTCGCAGGGAATGCTGCAGCGCCTGGCGCTCTGCCGCACGTTTCTGCACGATCCCGCCCTCCTGCTCCTCGACGAGCCTTTCTCGGCCCTCGACGACCAGGGTGCCGAGCTCCTGCAGGACGAGCTGGCCGGTGGGCACACGGTGGTCGTTGCGGCGCACGACCCCGCCCGGCTCGCGGCGCTCGCAACGGCACGGCTGGCCCTCGCATGAGCGTCTACGCCGTCGACGTCGCGACGCTCGCGCGCAAGGACGTGCTGCTGGAGCTCCGGTCGCGCGACACGCTGCCGGCGATGCTCCTCTTCGTCGTCTCAGCGCTCGTCGTCTTCCACTTCGCTCTGCCGGCCGATGCCTCCGACCGCGCCGAGATCGGCCTCTTCTGGATCGCGTTGATCTTCACCGCCCTCCTCGGCCTGACCCGCGCCTTTGCCGCCGAGCGCGAGCAGGGCCTGCTGGACGGTCTGGTGCTGGCACCGGTCGACCGCAGTGCGATCTGGGCGGCGAAGGTGATCTCGATCGTCGTCTTCCTGGCCCTCGCCGAGGCGGTCGCGCTACCGGCCTACGCGCTCTTCTTCCAGCCGGTCGGCTGGGAGCTCGTCGCGGCTGTCGCGCTCGCGGACGTCGGGATTGCCTCGATCGGCGCGTTGCTCGCCGCCATGGCGGCCGCCAGCCGCTCCCGGGAACTGCTCCTTCCACTGCTCTTCCTGCCGCTAGCAATTCCGGCGGTCATCGGCGGGGTCGGCGCCTCCGTGGCCGAGAATCCCGCTTCGTTCCTCGGTTTCCTCGCCCTGTACGACGCTGTTTTTGCGATCCTTGCGTGGGCCAGCTTTGAGTATGTCGTCACTGAATAAAGCAGCCCCTGCGCTCGCGATCGCCGCCGCCGCTCTCCTCGTGGGCGGCATCGGGCTCGCCCTCTTCTGGGCGCCGGAGGACGTCGACCAGGGGTTCAGCCAGAAGATCTTCTACATCCACGTGCCGGTCGCGCTGACGGCGTACGCGTTCTTCGGCTTCGGCGCCTGGAAGGCGCTCCGCCTGCTGTCGACCCGCGACTCGCGCTATGACCTCGAGAGCTACACGGCCGTGCACATGGGCGTCATCTTCGGGCTCCTCACCCTCATCACCGGGTCGATCTGGGCGAAGACCTCGTGGGGTCAGTGGTGGAGCTGGGGCGAGCGGCAGCTCGTGCTCTTCCTGGTCGTCTTCCTCTTCTACTCGGCGTACTTCATGCTCCGCTATTCGACCGAGCCCGGCCCGAGGCGAGAGCGGAACTCCGCCGTCTTCGCGCTCTTCGGCGTCGCACTGATCCCCGTTAGCTTCCTCGCCGTACGGATCGCCGGGACGATCCTCCACCCGACGGTCTTCACCCACGACGACGGCGTCGCGATGCCCTGGGAGATGTTCCTCGCCTTCTGCATCTGCCTGGGAGGGGTGCTCGCTCTGGCCGCGACCTTCTACCGCGTCGAGCTCGCGGGCAAGCGCATCGACGCGTCCCTGAAGGAACTGCGGGAGCAGCTCGCATGACGAGCGCCGAGAAGTACGTCCTCGCCGCCTACCTCGTCTTTCTAGCGGCCGTGCTCGCGTACCTCGTGATCATCGCGCTCAAGGTCGGGCGCCTCGAACAGGAGCTCGCCGACCTGGCCCGGCTCGCCCGGGAGCGCCGCGGTGGTTGAGCTCCTCGTCTGGCCTGCGCTGATCGCGTACGGCGAGGCAGCCGTCGCCTATGCCGGCGACGCGCGCCGACCCGGACGGCTCGGTTTGCTCGGGACGTGGGGAGTGCGTCTCGGCTGGCTCGCGCAGACGGGCCTCCTGATCGCTCAGGCCGCCGGGGCTGACGGCTTTCCCTGGGGCACGTGGGCGGCGTCGCTCAACCTCTTCGTCTGGCTCGTAGTGTCGGCGTACCTGATCTGGGGCTGCAAGCCGCGGTACAGGCTCCTCGGGCTTCTCGTCATGCCGCTCGCCGTGCTGCTACTCGCCGTCTCGTATGCCGCGGGCGGGATCGGAGACTCGGGCGACGAGCGGTACTCGACGGTCTTTCTCGTCGCCCACGTCGGCCTGGTGCTCGCCGGGTTCGCCGGCTTCACGCTGGCCGCGGCGCTGGCCGGTCTCTACCTCTGGCAGGAGCGGTTGCTCAAGCACCGCAGCCGCTCGATCCTGCGCTTCCGCGTCCCGCCGCTGGCACGACTCGACGAGCTGGCGGGCCGGACGGTCCTCGTTGCGCTGCCCGTCCTCACGCTCGGAATGGCGGCGGGCTTCGCGCGTGTCCGAGACAGCTCCGACCTCGACCTGCTCATCGGCCTGACCCTGCTCACCTGGCTCGTCTACGGCGCCTATCTCGCCCTGCGCTACCGCGCCGGCTGGCGCGGCCGCCGGGCCGCCTACCTCGTGCTGGTCGGCTTCACGCTCGTCATCGCCCTCCGACTCGGCCTTCCCGCCACGCACTTCGCATGAGCGTCGTCCTCGTCGGCACGTCGCACCGCCTCGCGCCTGTCGAGGTTCGCGAGCGCGTGGCCCTGGACCGCGAGGGCTCCCGGGACCTGGCTCACCGCCTCGCAGCTGAGGGGGCCGAGGTCGTGTGCCTGTCCACCTGTAACCGCACGGAGGTCTATGCCGCGCACGCCGATCCCGACGCGGCCGAAGCTCTCGCCGCCGACGCGTTGTCGGCCACGCCGGAGCTCTACCGGCTCCGTGACGATGCTGCCGCCCTGCACCTGTTCCGGGTGGCGGCCGGCCTCGACTCGCTCGTCCCCGGCGAAGGCGAGATCCTCGGCCAGGTCAAGGTCTCCTACGAGGACGGCGCCACCGGCCCCGTGCTCGATCGCCTCTTTCGTCAGGCCCTGCATGCGGGGAAGAAGGTGCGGGCCGAGACGGCGATCGCCGAGAGCCCCTCGTCGGTCTCCTCGGCCGCGGCGGCTCTCGCCCAGCAGGTCTTCGGAGACCTCGACGACTGTCGTGTCCTTCTGATCGGCGCGGGCGGGGTCAGCGAGCTGGCGGCTCGGAACCTCGCCTCACGAGGGGCCACGATCGGCTGGGTGGCCAGCCGCACGCTGGAGCGGGCTCGCGAGCTCGCCGAGCGCCACCAGGCGGAAGCGCTCGCTCTTCACGATCTTCCCGCGCGCCTGGCCGAGGCCGACATCGTCGTCTCGTCGACGAGCGCCCCCGGCTTCGTCGTCACCCCCGGCCAGGTCTCGGCGCGCAAGGGCCGGCCGCTCTTCGTCATCGACCTCGCCGTCCCACGCGACGTCGACCCGGCCGTCGCCGAGACCGAGGGCGTCTACCTCTACGACATCGACGACCTCGAGGCGGTGGTCAGCGAGAGCCTCAGCGGGCGCCGTCGCGAGGCCGAGCGCGCGGAAGCGATCGTGGAGCAGGAGGTCGCACGGTTCCGCGACTGGCAAGCCTCGCTCGAGGTCGTCCCCGCGATCGCGTCGCTCCGTGAGTGGGCCGAAGGCGTTCGATCCGGCGAGCTGGCGAAGGCCGAAGGGCGTCTGGGGCGTCTCTCCGACAGCGAGCGCGAGACGGTCGAGTCGTTGACGACGCAGATCGTGAACAAGCTCCTCCATCTGCCGATCGTGCGTCTCAAGCAGGCGGCCGCGACCGATGGCCCGGGCTATGTGGACGCGGCGCGGCACCTGTTCGGCCTCGGCGAGGAGGACGGCCGTGCTGGTCCGGGTCGGAACCCGCGGAAGTAGGCTCGCGCTCACCCAGGCCGACCTGGCAGCGAACAGCTTGCGGAGGCGGGGGGCCGAGATCGCTCTCGTACCGATCACGACGGCCGGCGACCGCGACCGCTCGAAGCCGTTCGGCCAGATCGGCGAGCGCGGCGTCTTCGTCAAGGAGATCGAGGAGGCGCTCCTCGCGGGCCGGATCGACGTCGCCATCCACTCCGCCAAGGACATGACCTCGACCGACACCGAGGGCCTCGCCGTCGGCGCTTATCTGCCCCGCGAGGATCCTCGAGACGCCCTCTGCGGTGCAGCTGGCCTCCGCCCGGGCCTGCGGGTCGGGACGGCGTCGGCTCGCAGGCGGGCCCAGCTCCTCGCGCTCGAGCCCGAGCTTTCGATCGAACCGCTTCGCGGCAACATCGACACCCGTCTCCGCAAGCGCGGCGAGCGCGGCCTGGACGCAGTCGTCCTGGCAGCGTGCGGGCTCGACAGGCTGGGCCTCGAGGACGAGATCGGACTTCGCTTCGACCCGGGGCTCGTGCTGCCAGAGGCCGGACAGGGAGCGCTCGCACTGCAGGTTCGTGCAGGCGAGCAGGAGCTCGTCGGCGACGCGGACGACGCCGAGACGCGCCGGCGGGTCGAAGCCGAGCGCGCGTGTGTAGGAGCGATCGGCGGCGGCTGCCTCGCTCCCATCGCGGCCTATCACGACGGCGAGACGCTGACCGCTCTCGTGGCCGACCCGGACGGACGGTGGCTCGAGCGGCGGACCGGCGACGATCCCATTGCGCTGGCCGCCGAGCTCCGCCCACTCGCCGCGTGAAGGTCATCGTCACCAGGCCACGTGATCAAGCCGGCCCGCTCGTAGCGCGCCTGGAGGAGCTGGGCCTCGAGGTCGTCGAGTGCCCACTGATCGAGATCGAGCCGTTCGAAGACGCCGTCGACGTCGAAGGTTACGAGTGGGTGATCGTCACGAGCCCGAACGGAGCGCGTGAGCTCGCGCGGAGGGCGAACGGCTCGTTGCCCAAGGTGGCGGCTGTCGGGCCCGGCACTGCGGAGACGCTTCGTGAGCTCGGCATCGAGCCGGCGTTCGTGCCCAGGGTGTCCTCGCAGGACGGGCTGCTCGAGGAGTTTCCACGGCCCGAGGGCCGGATCCTCATCGCGGCGGCGGAGGGCTCGCGGCGTCGTGCGATCGAAGCGCTGCGGGCCGACTTCGTGCCGCTGTACCGAACCCGGCTCGTGACCCCCGAGCACACCCCTGAAGGAGATGTCGTGGTGCTGGCCTCCGGCTCCGCCGCTCGTTCTTTTGCGGCGCTCGGAGCCGACGTCCCGGCCGTGACGATCGGGCCACAGACGACCAAGGTTGCCCAGGGGCTCGGGTTGCGGGTCGCGGCCGAGGCGAACACGCATGACCTCGACGGCCTCGTCGGCGCCGTCAGTCGGTTAGCGTCGCGCTGATGCTGCCGGTCACCTTCATCACCGACTTCGGCCTGGAGGACGACCTCGTCGGCACCTGCCACGGCGTCATGAAGCGGATCGCGCCCGAGGTCGAGATCATCGACCTCACTCACGGGATCGAGCCGCAGAGCATCTTGCAAGGGGCGCTCGTCCTCGCGAACACGATCGGGTACCTCCCCGAGGGCGTGCACGTCGGGGTCGTCGATCCCGGCGTTGGCAGCGAACGGCGGGCCGTCGCCATCCGGGCGGGCGGGCGGCTCTTCGTCGGGCCCGACAACGGCCTGCTGATGCTCGCTGCGGAGAAGGTGGGCGGCGTGGAGGCTGCACACGAGCTCACGAACGCCGAGTACGCGCTCGAGCACGTGTCGGCGACGTTCCACGGGCGCGATGTGTTCTCGCCGGCGGCCGCCCACCTCGCGAAGGGTCTCGACATCGCCGAGCTCGGGCCCGCCGTCGAGCCGGCCTCTCTCGTTCGGCTCGAGCTGCCCGAGCCGGAGATCTCCCAGCGGCGCATCCGCGCGACCTGCCTCTACGTCGACCGCTTCGGGAACATGCAGCTCAACCTGACCCGCGCCGACCTCGACACGTGTGGGGTGGAGCCCGGTCACCAGGTCGAGGTCGAGCACTCGGGCGACCGGTACTACGCCGTCGCGGCCCGCACGTTTGCCGACGCGCGTGCGGGCGAGATCATCCTGTACGAGGATGCGTACGAGAACATCGCGCTCGCCATCTCGGGCGGCAATGCGGCGCAGACGTTCAACGTGAGCGCGGGCGCCGAGCTCCGAATTCGGCTGGATCCATGAGCATCGGCCAGAACCTCGGTCGACGCTTCGCACGGATCGCCACCAACCAGGTCGTGCGGCGGCCGGGCCTGTGGAAGCTCTTCCGCGGTCCGATGCGAGGGATGTTCGACAAGATCGCCCCGGTCTGGGACCAGGGGCGGAGCCCCGACGCGCTCGCGCCCGTCGAGGCCGCGCTCGACCGCGTCTCGGAGCCGAAGCGGGCGCTGGATCTGGGCACCGGGACCGGAACCGTCGCCCTCTTGGTCGCTCAGCGCTTCCCGAAGGCCGAGGTCGTGGGAGCCGACCTCTCGCCGGGCATGCTGACCGAGGCGCGACGCAAGATTCCGCCCGAGCTGGCCGACCGAGTCCGGTTCGACGAGGCCGATGCCGAGCGCCTTCCGTACGGAGACGAGTGGTTCGACCTCGTGACGCTCGCGAACATGATCCCGTTCTTCGACGAGCTCGACCGCGTGGTGGCTCCGGAGGGCTGGGTCGTGTTCGGGTGGTCGGTCGGCCCCGAGACGCCGATCTATGTGCCGCCGGAAGTCCTCAGACGTGAGCTCGACGCTCGCGGTTACACGGATTTGTCGGAAATTGCGGCGGGTAAAGGCACCGCTTTCGTTGCCCGGAAAAGGGCCAGCAGCTAGATTGGCCGCAACGGGCGTTCATGGCACGGAGACACCGGCCAGGACGCCCTTTCTTTGTCGGACCGGGCGTTGCGTCCCGTGGCCGGAGCCGGGCTTTGCCCGAGCGCAGGCCGGATGGCGCCCAGCCGGTGAACACGCGGGGTGGGGTGATCGGTATGCCGGCAAACAGGTTCAGAGCTTCGCCGCCGGAAGCCTGCTTCCGGCGGGTCGGCGCAGCCGACCCTTTTAATGTGTGCGCATGAAGTCGCGTAACTGGCGCCACCTGCCTGCGGCTTTCCTCGCCGTCGTCTTCCTACTGCCGCTCTACTTCATGGTCAGCGGCTCCCTGCGCCAGGCGGGACTGCCGCCGCCGCGGACGCCCGAGCTGCTTCCGTCGCCCCTCGCCTGGGGCAACTACGAGCGCGCCTTCGAGCTCGTCAACCTTCCGCGCTACACGGTGAACTCGCTGATCGTCGTAGCCGTCGCCGTGCCGTTGACGCTCGTGACCGCTTCCTGGGCTGCTTTCGCCATGGCGCGACTGTCCAGGAGGCCTGCCGGCGCGCTCGTCGCGCTGTCGCTGATCGCGCTGATGGTCCCGCTCACCGCGCTCCTCGTCCCGCGCTTCACGATCTTCAAGGAGCTCGGCCTCATCAACACCTACGTGCCGCTGATGGCTCCCGCGATCATGGGCACCTCGCCGTTCTACGTGCTCCTCTTCTACTGGAGCTTCAAGCGGATCCCGCCCGAGCTCTTTGAGGCGGCGCGGCTCGAGGGCCTCGCTCCGCTCGCCACGTGGTGGCGGGTTGCGATGCCGCTCGTGCGGCCGGTGACCGTCGCGGTCGCCGTGCTCTGCTTCGTCTTCACGTGGAGCAACTTCCTCGACCCGCTGATCTACCTCTTCGACCAGGAAAAGTTCACGGTGCCGCTCGGCCTGCGAGCGCTGTCCACGCTCGATCGCACGAACTTCCCGCTCCTGCTGGCGGGCTCCGTGGCCGCGACAGCGCCTGTCGTCATCGCGTTCATCTACGTGCAGCGCTACTTCCTGCAGGAGTTTCGCGGCGCCGGCTGGCTCGGCCGTTGACGGTTGTTGCTTGACCAGGACCGGGCCGGGGTGCGAGCGTACGCCTGCCAGCTCGGGGGAACGACGAAGGGAGAGAAGGGTGAAAGGGGCGGTTCTAGCTGTGTTCGCAGTGTTGCTCGTTGCCGGCTGCGGCGGCGACGACGATGGCGGCAGCGACGGCGGTAAGGCCTCAGGGGACGTGAGCTTCATGGTCTTCGGCGATCCCGAGGAGATCCAGGCCTACCGCGACGTGATCTCGGAATACAAGAACCAGCAGCCTGACGTCAACGTCAAGCTGATCGAGGCCAGCGACCGCGACGACCTGATCGCGCGCCTCGGCACGTCTTTCTCGGGCGGCACGCCGCCTGACCTGTTCCTGCTCAACTACCGCTTCTACGGGCAGTTCGCAGCAAGGGACGTGCTGGAGCCGATCGAATCGCGGGTCGACGACTCGAAGGTCTTCGAGCAAGAGGACTTCTACGAGCAAGCCATGAACGCGTTCCGTTTCAACGGCACGCTCACCTGCCTGCCGCAGAACATCTCGAGCCTGGTCGTCTACTACAACAAGGACCTCTTCAAGAAGGCCGGTATCGCCGAGCCGAAGGAGGGCTGGACCTGGGCCGACATGGTCGCCGCGGCCAAGAAGCTGAAGAAAGGTGACGTCGAGGGCATCGGTGTGGAGGCGTCGCTGATCCGCGTCGCGCCGTTCGTCTGGTCGAACAGCGGCGAGATCGTCGACAGCGAGGAGAACCCGACGCGCTTCACGCTCGACACTCCCGAGGCGCAGGAGGCGATGACCGAGTTCTTCAACCTGCACAACGTTCACGACGTCGTGCCCGGGGACGAAGAGGTCGAGGCGGAGGACGACGAGACCCGCTTCCAGAACGGGCGCCTGGCGATGGTCCTGTCGTCGCGCCGCGCTACGCCGACCTTCCGGACGATCACGAAGTTCGACTGGGATATCGCCGCGCTGCCGCAGCACAAGGAGCAGGCGGGGATTCTTCACTCGGATGCGTACTGCATGACCAAGGCCTCGAAGAACAAGGACGCGGCTTGGAGCTTCATGGAGTTCGCACTGGGCCCGGAAGGGGCGCCTGTCGTAGCACGGTCGGGCCGGACGGTGCCGTCGCTGAAGTCGGTGGCCGAGTCGGACGCGTTCCTCGACCCGAGCGTCAAGCCGGCAAGCTCGAGGGTCTTCATCGACACGATCCCGGTGATCCAGCAGGTGCCGAGCATCTCGACCTGGCCCGAGATCGAGGATGCGGCCGAGCCGATCCTCGAGGGCGGGCTGTACAAGGGCACGCCGGCCAAGGAGGTGGCCGCGCAGCTGGAGAAGGCGACGACGCCGATCTTCGCGCGCGCCGAGGGCTAGCGGGCCGCACTGTCATGGCCGACCTGAGGTTCGCGGGCGTCCGGAAGGACTACGGAGAAGTCCGGGCGCTCCGCGGCCTCGATCTCGAGGTGGCCGACGGGGAGTTCCTCGTCCTCGTCGGCCCCTCCGGCTGCGGCAAGAGCACGGCGCTGCGCACCGCCGCCGGGCTGGAGGAGGTCACCGAGGGGTCGATCCACATCGGCGACCGGGACGTGACGGACGTCAGGCCGGCGGAGCGCAACGTCTCGATGGTCTTCCAGAGCTACGCGCTCTTCCCGCACCTGAGCGTCGAGGAGAACATCGGGTTTGGCCTCCGCGCTCGCGGTGTCAAGGCCGGGCGGGCTCGCGTGAAGGTGCTGGTGGCCGCCGAGCTCGTCGGCTGCGAGCAGCTGCTCGATCGCAAGCCGTTCCAGCTCTCCGGCGGGGAGCGGCAGCGGGTCGCGCTTGCGCGAGCGCTGGTCCGCGAGCCCGAGGTGCACCTGCTCGACGAGCCGCTCTCCAACCTCGACGCCCAGCTGCGCGTGTACATGCGCGCTGAGCTGAAGAAGCTCCATCAGGACGTGGGCGCAACGATGGTGTACGTCACGCACGACCAGGTCGAGGCTTTGACCCTCGGCGACCGCGTCGCCGTGCTCAACCAGGGGGTTCTCCAGCAGCTCGGCCCGCCCGACGATGTGTACCGCCGTCCGGCGAACCGCTTCGTCGCCGGCTTCATCGGCAGTCCCGCCATGAACTTCTTTCCGGCGGAGCGGACGGACGGGTCGCTGCACGCCGGGCCGTTCGTCATCGAGGCGAGGCCGGACCTTCCCGAGCAGGTCGAGGTCGGTGTCCGTCCCGAGCACGTCCAGGTCGACGAGGGCGATGACGGCGCACCCGCGGAGGTGGAGGTCGTGGAGATGGCCGGCAACGAGACCTACCTGCATCTACGGGCGGGCAGATCGCCCGTCGTGGCACGGGTCGGGGCCGATGTGCGCCCTGCGGTGGGCTCGACGGTGCGCGTTCGCGCGAACCCGGCCGACGCCTACCTGTTCGACGCAGCGACCGGGGAAACGCTCACCTGATGCTGCACGACCGCGAGCGCCGCGAGTACGCGATCATGCTCGCTCCGTACCTGATCGGGATCGCGTTCCTCATCGCGCTTCCCGCTCTCGTGACGTTCGCGCTCGCGCTCACGGAATACGACCTGATCCGGACACCGCGCTTCGTCGGCCTGCAGAACTTCCGCGATCTCTGGGACGACGAGATCTTCCGGACGTCGGTCCGCAACTCGCTGATGTTCATCCTCTTCGCCGTTCCTCTGCGGCTGCTGGGCGCGGTTGCATTCGCCCTGTTGCTGCACCGGAAGTTCCGCGGCGTGGCTGGTTATCGGACGTCTGCCTATCTGCCGACTGTGGTGCCCGACGTCGCCTACGCGCTGCTCTGGCTCTGGATCATCAACCCTCTTTACGGGCCGCTGAATCTCGCCCTCGACGCGATCGGCGGGCCGACACCGTCGTGGCTCACCGACCCGCGGGCCGCCCAGTGGGCCGTGATCATCATGAGCCTCTTCGTCATCGGCGAAGGCTTCATCGTGGCGATGGCGACGCGGCAGGGAATTCCGGGGGAGCTCTACGAGCTCGGCGACGTCGAGGGCGCCTCGCCGTTCTTCATGTTCTGGCGGCTGACGCTGCCGCTGATGGCGCCGACGCTCCTGCTGCTCATGTTCCGCGACACGATCTTCTCGTTCCAGGCGAACTTCGTGCCGGCGCTGCTCGTCACCGGCGGCGGCCCGGCTCCGTACGCGACGACGTACTTACCGCTGTTCATCTACCGCAACGGCTTCGAGTACCTCCGCTACGGCTACGCGTCCGCGGCGACCCTCGTCATGTTCGCCCTGACGGCGCTGATCGTGTACCTCCAGTGGAGAATCGTGAAACGCTGGCGGCACGCGTTCGTGGTGTGACCACCTTCACGTACGCTCCCTGACCGTGGACCGGAGAGGGTTCCTCGTTCGCTCCGGGCTTGCCCTCGCGGCGAGCGGCGTCTCGTGGCCCTTTGCCGAGGCAGAGGCGTGGGCCTCCGAGAGCCGGGCATTCGCACGGCGCGGCTGGGACGACATCCAAAAGGAATTCCGCCTCAAGCCCGGCTACCTGCACTTCGGCCTCCTCTACCTCACCTCGCACCCACGCTCGGTGCGGAACGCAGTCACTACGTACCGGAACGCTCTCGACAGCAACCCGGTGCACTACCTCCAGGAGCACGGATCGCAAGCCGAGGCGCGCGTGCTGGCGGCGGCCGCGAGCTATCTGGGGGCCGGAACGGGAGACATCGCGCTGACCGACTCGACGACGATGGGGCTGGGCCTCCTCTACAACGGGATCGACCTCCGCGCGGGTCAAGAGGCGCTGACGACCGAGCACGACTTCTTCGCGACCCACGAGGCGCTCCGTCTGAAGGCCGAGCGAAGCGGGGCCACTGTGCGGCGCGTGCGTCTCTATACCCAGCCCGAGAATGCATCCGAGGACGTGATGGTCGACGCCCTTCTCGGGGCCGTTTCCTCGGCCACGCGGGTCGTCGCCGTCACATGGGTGCACTCGAGCAGCGGGGTCAAGCTGCCGGTCCGCCGCATCGCCGACGGGCTCGCCGAGATCAACTCGTCGCGAGGAGAGGACGACCGCGTCCTGCTCTGCGTGGACGGCGTGCACGGGATCGGGGTCGAGAACGTGACGATGCCCGCGCTCGGTTGCGACTTCTTCGTCGCCGGCTGTCACAAGTGGCTCTTCGGGCCGCGCGGCACGGGCTTCGTATGGGGCGACCCGACCGCCTGGCCCCACGCGGGGCCCACGATTCCTTCGTTCGGAGGAGGAGGCTACGGCGCGGCCAACACTCCAGGCGGCTTCCACTCCTTCGAGCATCGCTGGGCGCTCGCCGAGGCGTTTCGCTTTCATCAGTCGATCGGCAAGGCCAAAGTCGAGGCGCGCATCGACTCGCTCGCCCGGCAGCTGAAGAAAGGCCTCGCCAAGATCGGGCACGTGACGCTGAAGACGCCGTTCTCGGACTCCCTCTCGGCGGGGATCGTCTGCTTCACAGTCGACGGGATGAGCCCGTCTGCGGTCATCGCGGCGCTCCGTCGTCGGCGGGTGATCGCAACCGTGACGCCCTACTCGCCCTCGTACGCCCGGCTCGCGCCCGGAATCGTGAACACGCCCGGCGAGGTCGACCTGGTGCTCGATGCCGTTCGATCGCTCCGGAAATAGTTCGCCAGTAGGCTGGCGGACATGAGCGAACAGAGCGACACGGTCGTCTTCGTCCCGGCGTGGAATGAGGAAGACAACCTGGGGGCGGTACTCGACGAGCTCCACCGAGAGCTTCCTGACGCCGACGTTCTCGTCGTGGACGACGGCTCGACGGATCGCACGGTGGCCGTCGCCGAGGAGCACAGCGCGGAGGTCTTCTCGTTCCCGGAGAACCGCGGCCTGCGGGCTGCGATTGCGGCCGGTTACACGTACGCGGCAGAGCACGGGTACGACTATTGCGGCCGGGTCGACGCCGACGGGCAGCACCCGGTGCCGGAGCTGCGCAACCTCCTGGGGCTCGTTCGGGATGACCAATGCGACGTCGCGGTCGGCTCGCGCTTCGTGACCGGCGAGGGCAACGGGTTCTCACGCGAGCGTTACGAGTCGAGCCGTTCTCGGAGGCTGGGCACAGGGCTTCTGCGCAGGTCGATGGAGGTCGTGCTCGACCGACCGTTCCACGACGCCACGAGCGGCATGTATGCAGCGAACGCGCGGGCGATCCCGATCCTCGCCCGGCCGTACACGAGCGGTGCTCCCGAGGTAGAGGCCGTCTTCCGTCTCGACGAGGAGGGTCTGCGCGTGCGCGAGGTTCCGGTGCAAATGCGGGAGCGCGCGACCGGCGAGTCGAAGCTTCGTGGAAGCAAGGCCATCGTGCTCGTCTTGACTGTCGCCGGCACGCTTCTCTCTGCGGAATACTTGCGGCGCCGACGAGGGCCATGACCGAGCGCGTCGTGGCGGTGCTCGGCTATTCAGGTGGCCGGGCCGCGCATCTGCACCCGATTTGCGCAGAAAGACTCGCGCACGCCGAGCAGTTGGCGGTAGGTGCCGACGCCGTCATCTTCTCCGGTTGGGCCCGCCGCTCGAGGCCGTCGCCCGAAGCCGAGCTGATGCGTGCGGCGTGGACTGGGCCCGCAGTTCGCCTCATCTCTGACCCTCAGGCCCGCTCGACGTCTGAGAACGCCCTGAACATCGCGGCTGCCGCGCACGCTCTCGGCGCCGACGAGCTCGTCGTCGTCACGTCACCCTGGCATCGCGCCCGTGTGCGTGTTCTCCTGCGGGCGGCGACGCGAGGAAGCGGCATCCGGCTCTCAGTCGCCGCGGCGGGCCACTCACGCCCGCCTCTGCTGCTCGCGCGCGAGCTCGTCTGCCTCGCGCTGCTCCCGTTTCAGTTGTTCCGGCTCAAGGTAGCCGGCCGAACCAGAGCAGGGACAGGCCGGCGCCCAGGATGAGGAACACGGCGCCGGCTCCGGCGAAGGCCGCTGTCAGCTCGCGCTTCTCGTCCTCGGTCGCAACCTGCGAGCCGATCTCTTCGTAGACCGCTTGCAGGTCGGCCTCACTCGGCGCCTCGAAGAACCGCCCGCCGGTCTCCTCGGCGATCTGCTGGAGTGTCTCCGGATCAGGGGGGACCGGGAACGGCCGCAACACGCCGAACTCGTCCGGCAAGTCGATGGTCCCGGCGTCGGTTCCCAGCGCAATCGTGTAGACGGGCACTCCGGCTTCCTTGGCGACTTCGACTGCTTCCATGGGATCGATGCCCGCGGAGTTGGCTCCGTCCGACAGGAGGAGCACTGCGAAGAGCGGCTTGCTGTCCGGGGCCTCGGGATCCTCCTCCGGGGCGAGCTGGACCGAGGCCAGGATCGCGTCGCCGATCGCGGTACCGACCCTTCCCTCGAGGCTCTCGAGTGAGGAGCTGACGGCTTCCCGATCCTCAGTCGGCTCTTGGAGGACGCTGGCGCCGCTGGAGAAGGACACGAGACCTGCTCGAAAACGGGCTGGAAGCTTGTCGAGGAAGGAGGAGGCAGCCGACTTGGCCGCGTCCAGCCTGGTGGGCTCGACGTCGGTCGCGGTCATCGAGGCCGAGCTGTCCATCGCGAGGACGACCGTGGCCTGATCTCTGGGAACCGCCACGATCGTCTGCGGCCGCGCCAGCGCCACGAGGAGCGCAGCGAGGGCTACCAGTGCGAACACAGGAGGTAGGTGGCGTCGGCGCCCTGGGGACGCGGCGACCACGTTCGCGAGCAGGTCGAGGTTCGTGAAACGCGCCGCGTACTTGATCCGGCGCCGCTGCGACCAGATGTAGGCGAGAGCGGCGACCGGGATGAGGAGGAGCCCCCACAGGAGGAACGGAGTCGCGAAGGTCATCGTCGCCCCTCCCGGTCGACGAAGCGCGCGAAGTGCCGGAGCCAGTCGCCGGCGGTGGAGAGCACGAGATGAGGCACGCCGAGCGACCTCAGCTCCTGCTCGAGGGCCCTTCGCTCCTCCGCGGCGGCTGCCGCAAAGCGCTCTCGTAGGCGCCGCCTTCCGGTATCGACCTGCAGTCGCCGACCAGTCTCGGGGTCGACGAGCCAGAGATGGCCGACATTTGGAAGCTCCTGCTCGCGCGCGTCCCGAATCTCGACGGCGATCACCGCATGCCGGGCCGAGAGCTTGAGCAGCGGCGCCTTCCAGTCGCGCGGTCCCCGGAAGTCGGAGACGACGACGACGAGTGCCCGCTGCTTCGCCAGCCGTCCGACCTGCTCCAGAGCCGCACCGACCGATGTCGCCCCTGCGGGCTGGACCTCGGGATCCTCTCGCACCGCGCGGAGGACGCCGAGCAGCCCGGCACGGCCCTGCCGCGGCGGAAGCATCAGATTGGCGCTGCCTCCGAAGGTGACCGCGCCGACCCGGTTTCCGCGGCGCGACCCGAGGTGGCCGGCGGCGAGTGCGACGCCCTCGGCGACGTCCCACTTCCGCCGATCGGCTGTTCCGAACGTCATCGACGGAGAAGCGTCGAGCACGATCCAGGACGTGAGCGCGCGCTCGGCGACATCGACTCGCACCTGGACGCCGCCGGTGCGGGCCGTGGCGTTCCAGTCGATCCGGCGGATGTCGTCGCCCGGCTCCCAGTCGCGGATCTGGGCGAGCTCGGTTCCGACGCCGACCATCGCAGTGCGGTGCTCGCCGGCGAGCAGGCCGTCGATCCGCCGTCCGATCTTCATGTCGAGCGTGCGCAGGAGCGCCTCGGGGATGGGCCCCGGGCCCGGCCGGGCAGGCGTCCGGACCTTGCCTTGGCCGCCGAGGGCGGTCACGCCGCGCGCTCGGCCAGGTCGATGTCCGGCACCGGGACGGCTTCGAGGACTGCGTCCACGATCGAGTCCGGGCCCACCTCAGCGGCCAGCGCCTCGTAGCTGAGGACGATGCGGTGCTGGAGCGCGTCCTTCGCCAGGTCGCGAAGGTCTTGCGGCAACACGTAGTCGCGTCCCCTGATGAGGGCCAGTGCACGAGCCGCGATGACGAGCGAGATCGGTCCGCGGGGGCTGACGCCGAACGATACGTACGACTTCAGCTCGGGGAGCCCGATCTCCTCGGGCACCCGGGTGGCGGTCGCGAGTCGAATCGCGTAGCGCGACAGGGCAGGGTCGACGTACACCTGCCTGGTCGCGTGCCTCAGCGAGGCAAGCTCGGAGAGGCTGAGGATCGACCGCACCTCCGCCAGCCCGCTGAGAGAGCGCTCGACCACGGTCAGCTCGTCGTTCGGCTCCGGATAGCCGACGACCACCTTGAGCATGAAGCGGTCGATCTGAGCCTCCGGGAGCGGATAAGTCCCCTCGGACTCGATCGGGTTCTGTGTCGCCATGACGAGGAACGGATCGGGCGCGGCGAACGTGTCCTTGCCGATCGTCACCTGGTGCTCTTGCATGACCTCGAGCAAGGCGGACTGGACCTTCGCGGGCGCCCGGTTGATCTCGTCCGCCAGCAGGAAGTTGCAGAAGACGGGGCCGAGCTCGACATCGAACGAGCCGTCGCTGGGTCGGTAGATTCGGGTGCCGACGAGATCGCTCGGGACGAGGTCCGGCGTGAACTGCACGCGATTGAACGTGCCTCCGAGTACCTGGGCCGTCGTCTTGATCGTGAGCGTCTTGGCCAGCCCGGGGACGCCCTCGATGAGGAGGTGCCCGTCCGCGAGCAGGCAGACGAGCACCCGTTCGAGCATCGTGTCCTGTCCGGCGATGACGCGCTTGATCTCGAACAGCGCGCGCTCGAGTGAATCCTGTTCTGTGCTCAGCTCTTCTTGCACGTTCAACGCTTCCTCCTGGAGTGGGGTAAGCCAGTCAGGAAACCGGCGGCGCCTAAGAGGAGGCTGAGAATCTCGTTAAGGCTTTGTTGCGGTCCGGCCCATTGACAAGGTCGTTCGATCCGTAGAACCATGCTGAGACAACTGCGGCGGGAGAGGTGCGGAATTGCGGCGGAGAGGCTCGGGGAAGGGGCGTGGCGGCGGCATCCAGCGGGCGACGGGCGTAGTCGTGCTGGCCGCGCTGGCGCTACTGGTCAGCAGCGCGAGCGTTCTCGCCGTTCCGACCACCTACCGCGACGAGGTCCTGTCCGATACTCCGGCCGGTTACTGGCGCCTCGCCGAGGCCGGCGGCGCCACAGCAGTCGACGAGACGGAGAACGGCAACGGGGGTAGCTACCTCGGCGGCGTGACGCGCGGTGTGCTCGGCGCGCTCCCCGGCGACCCGAATGCCGCGGCACGGTTCGACGGCATCGACGACAGGGTCGCCATGGGCGATCCGGCGAGCGGGATCTTCGATTTCGCCTCGGGCGACTTCGCCGTCGAGGCCTGGCTCAAGACGTCACTGAACGGCGACCGGAGCTTGATCGGCAAGCGCGCGTCGAACCGCTACTGGCACGTCGAGGTGACCGATGACTCCGGGCACACGGGGCAGCTCCGAGCGACGGTCCGGAGTGCTAGCGGTACGCGGCAGGCCTACAGCCTGGCTCGAGTCGACAACGGGGCCTGGCACCACGTCGTCGTCCTCTTCGATCGAGATACCGGGATCACGTTCCACGTTGACGGCGTCTCCTCCGGATTCACTTCGGGGGCGATTACGGGAGACATTTCGAATGCAGGAGACCTCCAGCTCGCCAAGACCGGCAACTTCGGCAGCTTCAGCGGCGACCTGGACGAGGTTGCTGTCTATCGCGCCCTGCTCGACGCCCGCGAGGATCCAAGCTCACTATCAAGCATCCGCGGTCGACGTTACGGCGCCGGTCGTCACGCTCTCCACCCCGGCGAATGGGAGCTCGACGACGGACGTCACGCCAGCTCTCCTCGGCACCGGCGGGACGGCGATTGGTGACTCGCCGACCGTGACGGTGGAGATCTTCGCGGGGTCGGATACCTCGGGGCCCCTGGTGGAGACACTGACCGCGACGCGTGCCGGCAACGGCTCGTACTCGACGGACGCGGGCGCGCTCATTCTCGGCACCTACACGGCTCGGTCGCAGCAAGCGGACGCCGCGGGCAACGTCGGCCTGAGCTCCGCGAACACCTTTGCCGTCGTCGAAGCGCCTCCACCGCCGCCACCCCCGCCTCCTCCTCCGCCGTCCGACCCCGTGTTGATTGGCGCCGGCGATATCGCCTCGTGCGACCCGTTCGACGGCGACGATGAGACCGCCGCGCTCCTCGACCTCTTCCCCAGCGCGACGGTCTTCACGGCGGGAGACAACGTCTACATCACCGGCACGCCGGCGGAGTTTGCAGACTGCTACGGCCCGAGCTGGGGACGCGCAAAGTCACGCACGCGGCCGAGCCCGGGGAACCACGACTACGACACTGCGAACGCGGCTGGCTACTTCGGATACTTCGGGAATGCCGCCGGCACCATCGGGCAGGGCTACTACAGCTACGACCTGGGCTCGTGGCACGTGATCGCGCTGAACAGCAATTGCAGCTCCGTGGGCGGCTGCGGGCCGGGCTCACCTCAAGATGCCTGGCTCCGTGCCGACCTCGCGGCGCACCCGGCCGATTGCACGATCGCGTACTGGCATCACCCGCGGTTCAACTCCGGCCGGGTGCACCGCGAATCGTTTGCTCCCTGGGTGCAGCCGTTCTGGAATGCCCTCTACGAGTACGGAGCCGACGTCATCGTCAGCGGGCACGAGCATCTCTACGAGCGCTTCCTGCCCCAGAACCCAAGCGGCGGGCTCGATCTGGTGTACGGGATCCCGCAGTTCACCGTAGGCACGGGAGGGTTCTTCCTCTACGACTTCGGTTCGCTCCGCCCGAACAGCGCGGCGCAGAACGACGACGACTATGGCGTTATCAAGCTCACGCTTCATGCCGGGTCCTACGACTGGGAGTTCGTGCCGGTCGCCGGAGCGACGTACACGGACTCGGGCAACGGTTCCTGCCACGGCGCGCCGGGCGGGCCTCCGCCACCGCCACCACCGCCGCCACCACCGCCGCCACCGCCACCGCCACCGCCACCTCTGCCACCGCCACCGCCCCCGCCGTTGCCACCGCCACCGCCACCTCCGCTCCCTCCACCTCCTCCACCTCCTCCGCCGCCACCGCCTCCGGCCGGCTCGTATCGCGCCGAGGTGCTGAGCGACGCGCCGCGGGCCTACTGGCGACTGGGTGAGGCAATCGGGACGACGGCGGGCGACGAGCTCGGAATCGCTTCCGGCACGTACCAGAACGGGGTCATCCATCCCGTCTCCGGTGCGCTTTTCGGCGATCCCAATACAGCCGCCCGCTTCGATGGCTCAGACGACAAGGTCACCATGGGCGACCCCGCCGACGGGAGCCTCGACCTCGGCACGAGCGACTTTTCCGCCGAGGCCTGGGTCAAGACGAACGCCAACGGCGAGCGAACGGTCATCTCGAAGCGCCCGCTCGGGACGCCGACACCGCCTCACTGGCAGCTGACTGTGACTGACGACCCAGGCCACATAGGTGAGATCCGCGTCAACATCTTCGACGGTACCGTCACACGCCAGGTGTACGGGCCGGCGCTGCGCGTGGACAACGGGGCCTGGCACCACGTGGTGGCCGTCTTCGATCGTGACACCGGGATCACCGTCTACGTCGACGGGACGAGCCGCTTCACCGCCGGCGCGATGGCCGGGAGCGTGTCCAATGCTGGCGAGCTGCTGCTGGGCAAGGCGACCGGCTACGGGTACCTGTCGGGCGATCTCGACGAGGCCGCCGTCTATCCGGCGATCCTGTCGGCCGCGCGCGTCCAGGCACACTGGGTAACGGGTCGCTTCGGATCTCCCTAGCGAGTGACGTCGCACGGGTGCTGGCTACACTTGGCCGTCGCGGCGAGGTAGCTCAGTTGGTAGAGCACACGCTAGACCCCGGACGTCACTCAGCTGCTGAACCTGGCCCGTGGCTGAACGTTCTCGAGGCCCTCCAATACGGATGAGGTCGATCCGCGCTTGGGGCTGGGAGACGAGCGTCTTCCGGATCGCGACAGCTGTGGCGTTGCTCCACGCTGTCGACGACGCGCTGCTCAACCGGCAACCCGGCGTCGCTCTGAGTCAGCATGCGCTGGCGGCCGCGATCTCTCTCGGCGCCGGGTTGGCGGCGATCGTCGTCTTCCCGCGGTTCAGGCCGGGCGTCCGCGCAGCGATCGCGTTCGCATTCGGTCTTCTCGCCGCAACGAACGGCGTCCTGCACGTCATCCACATCACGAAGGACGGCCCCGCGCACAGCGACCTGACAGGCGCCCTCGCTGCAGCAGCCGGCCCCGTGCTGATCGGACTCGCGATCTGGATCCCGTGGCGACACCGCGGCGAGGGCGCGGCGACAGCGCGCCGCCGCTGGATCAACCGGGCTATCGCGGTCGTGGTCGGTTTGGTCGGCTTCTACGTCGCCCTTTACCCAATGACAGCCGCAATCGTGCCGACGCACAAGTACCGAGAACCCATCCCCGCCACCCCGAATGGGTACGAGGCCGTCGAGTTCGAGTCGTCCGACGGTCTCCGGCTCTCAGGCTGGTACGCGCCCTCTCGAAACCGCGCAGCCGTTGTGTTCGTCCACGGCGGCGGGGGCGATCGGACCGGATCCCTCGACCACGCCGAGCTCCTGCGCCGACACCGCTACGGCGTCCTCGTCTACGACTCGCGCGGCCGGGGTGAGAGCGAGGGAACCCCGAACGCTTGGGGATGGGGATGGGAGAAGGACGTCGAAGGCGCGCTTACGTTCCTCGGCGCGCGCGGCGACGTCGCGGACGGCAGCATCGGCGGGCTCGGCCTCTCCACCGGAGCCGACGTCCTGTTCCACGTCGCACCCGAACACCGCGAGCTGAAGGCGGTCGTGAGCGACGGTGCGACTGCCGCGTCATTCGCGGACCAGAAGGCGGTGTTCGGCATCGACGAAGCCGCGCCCTATTTCTGGACGCTCCTGACCGCAGGCCGCATCTACTCGGGCGCTTCGCCCGGTCTGCCTCTCGAGGATCGGGTCGCGGAGATCACGCCGACGCCGCTACTCCTCATAGGGGCTGGCGGTTTCCCGACCGAGATCGACTTCAACCGCCACTATGCGGAGGCCGCGAAAGAACCCTTCGAGTACTGGGAGCTCCCAGCAGTCGGCCACACGGCGGCGATCCGCGAGCGGCCCGAAGAGTACGAACGACGCGTCGTCGGATTCTTCAACCGAGCCCTCCTCAAGAGCGGCACCTCGTAAGGGCCACGGGAAGTCTCCAGCGGTCCAAGCGCGTTCTGCTGGCTTGCTCGACCCGCGAGGGCTCTAGCTGTGGCCTAGACTCGCGCTCCAATCAAGGCCGGAGGGGCCAGACATGAGTGAGCGCGCGCCGACAGGAGATGGCGGGCAGAACGTGGAGATAAGGCAGTACTCGCTCGCTCAGATCCTCGCTGTGTGGGCGGCAGCCGCTGTCCCGATGGGCGTTCTCGCATGGATCGTCGCTCCGTTGCTCAGAGACCATCTCGAGGGCCAGGATCCGTTCGCTCAGGCGCTGCTGATCTGTATTACCGCAGGGCTGATTTGGCAGTTCGTGCTGGTCCTGATCCTCGTCCGGCTCGAGCTCAGAACACTTCGCTGGTTCCGCGTACGCGAAGCCTTGTGGCTTCCGCGCAACTCGTGTCCCCCTCGGCAGTCCCCGGACCGTCGCCGAGGGACTTCACCGAGTTCCTGAGCGAAGACCGTGGCAAGGACTTCTTCCGCGGAGCGTGGGGCTGGTTCGCGGTAGTCGTGGTGTTCAGCATTTTCAACACTGTGCTCGGCGAGGAGCTGCTCTTCCGTGGGCTGCTGCTTCCCCGAATGCAGGGCGTCTTCGGCCGGAGAGCCTGGCTAGCAAACGGGGTGCTGTTCGGGCTCTACCACCTGCATCAACCATGGTCGATCCCGAAGTCGCTGGTAAACGGAATGCTCTATGCCTATCCCACGCAACGCTTCCAGAGCGCCTGGATGGGGATCATCGTGCACTCGCTGCAAAGCGTCGTTGCGATCGTCTTCGTCCTCGTCGCAGTACTTGATTGACGCCGCCGCCACGTCCGTCAGCCCCGCGGCCGAATGGGCTTCTACGACGCCAGTGTGCGCGTCCGTCCGCTGACGGAGTCGCACCGCTGGATCCACCAGCGAGACGATCTTGGCGCAGAGCCGCGGGATTGCCTCGCCGCTGCCCTGCCTCGTGAAAGGGCGCAAGTGAATTAGCAGTTGTGTTCGTTAGGCTGGAGAGTGCTTCACTACGCGGCGAGGTAGCTCAGTTGGTAGAGCACACGGCTGAAAACCGTGGTGTCGCCGGTTCGATTCCGGCCCTCGCCACCTTCGGGTTCACCACAGTCCGGTGCGAGACCGCTACGACTGGTTCGCCCAGGGGAGCTCGAACGAGAAGGCGGAGCCCATCGCCGGCTCGGAGACGACCCAGATGCGTCCGCCCATCTGGTGGACGAGCTCGCGGCAGATGTAGAGGCCGAGGCCGGTGCCGCCGACGCCGCGGGTGAGGTTCGGATCAAGCCGCTTGAACTTGTCGAAGATGCCAGCCTGCTCCGCCACGGGGATGCCGAGCCCTTCGTCCCGCACGGTCACCCGCAGGTGCCCGTCCGCCGGCTCCAGCCGCACCTCGATCCGGCCACCGTCCGGCGAGTACTTGACGGCGTTCTCGACGAGGTTGTCGAGCACGTGGTGGAGCTTCTCGCCGTCCCCCGCGACGAGGCGATCCGGAACTTCGGATGAGAGCTCGAGCGAGAGCCCGGGCGGAAGGTGCGCGCGCTGGGCGACCACCACATCCGTCGCCAGCTTGGTGGCGTCGAGGCTCTCGATCACCGTTTCGGAGCGCCCCGAGTCGATGCGGCTCGCCCACAGCACCTGGTCGACGAGCTGCGCGAGCCGCGTGGACTCCCGGTAGATGATGTCCAGCATCGCGTCACGGCCCTCCGGCTCGAGCTCGCGTCGCTGCAGCGTCATCGCCGCCCCGTAGACGGACGAGAGTGGCGTGCGCAGCTCGTGCGACACGACGGCCATGAACTCGTCCTTGAGCTGGTCGAGCTCGCGGAGCCTGCTCAAAGACCCGTGCATCCAGCGCTCGTAGAGGTCGACTGCGACGAGCGGGCCGACGAGGGCGACGGCGAGAAACGGCGACTGGTCCCAGAGGACGACGAGGATGATCGTCAGGGACGCCATTACGGCGAGTGGAATCGCCGTCCACGCCACCACGCCGCGGAGGAACTGGAGCACGGGCTCGCCGGTCGCACGTGACACGATCGCGGCCAGCAGACCGATGTCGACGAGGTAGAAGGCGCAGGCGGCCAGCAGCGTCCCCAGGGCCATCGAGCCGAGGCCGGAGTCGTCGACGAGGCTTGCGGCTCCACCGGCGGCGGCCGCCGAGAGCGCGTAAAGCGCGACGTTGTAGCTCACGCGGCTCGGGGGCCGGCGGCGCCCGAGCTCGACGAGCGCCATGGTCATGACGGCGACGACGGTGGCCGCTGCCCAGCCGTAGATCGTCGCGGCGGCGACGATGAAGATGGTCGCCAGCGACGTGCGGCCGACCGGGACACGCTCGATCGGCAACGGGAACGCTTCGGCGACGACCGCGGCGACCAGCAGGGCGAGCAGCCCGGCCAGTGTGTCGCCGCTCGGCACTGAAGCGACGAACGACCAGGCCGCCGCCGCGGTGACGACGATGCCGGCGACGATCACCGGAACGAGCACGGGCAAGATCCGCCGTTCGCGCTCCTCGCTCGGTCCCGGATTCTCCGGCCGGTGGCGAACGCGCGGGAAGACGCCGAACACGTGCCGGGCGCGCGCGTCGAGGCCGCTCGTCTTCGTCGGGGGTTGGTCCGTCTGCGTCAACGCTCTCTTCGACTCCGCAGAGGAAACAGTCACGGGTCAGTTCGGCGGGAGCCCGCGAAGACCTTTTATGCCGGGGCGCACCCGGCTGTCAAGGCTTCGGGCGGCCCTCGCCTTACCGGAGTCCCGCCAGGACCCGGTCGTGGAGTGGCCGGAGCGTCTCCCGCCAGTCGCCGGGGACGATCACATCTGCGACCTCGTTGATCGGCGCGTCGTCCTGGGCGCCGACGGCCGCGACGACCGTGGCCTTTACGAAGCCGGCCGCCTCCTCCTCGTCTCCTCGGACGCCGACGGCGACGAGCAGGCGCGGCGCCACCGGCCGGCCGAGGATGCCGACCTGTCGCGTGAGCGGGAGCCAACCCGCCGCGCAGACCTCGCGCGTGCCGGCGACCGCCGCCCCGGCCTCTGCGGCCCCGGCCTCGATCAGTGGGATCGGCTCGGGCCCGCCGATGCCGGAACCGAGGAGGGACACGACGTCGGCATCGTCGATGCGGTACGAGTCGCGGGTCTTGGTCCCGCCGGCCCGGCGCACGCGGGGCTCCGGCAGCGCGCCCACTTCCAGGTTGCGCACTTCCACATCGGCGTCGTCGCGCGGTTCGACCGGCTCGTACATCCGCGGCCGAATGGTCGCGAGCTGCGGCGTCGTCCGGCCCAGGATGACCGAGGTGATATAGCCGCCGTACGCGGGCTTCTGCTGCAGCAGGCGCCCCGCCTTGGCAATGTCGACGCCGACGCAGTCGCCCGTCATCCCGAGCTCGAGCTCCCCCGCTGCGCGCGGCCCGTAATCACGGCCGCGGCCCGTGGCGGGGATGAGGAGCACGTGCGGGCGCTCCTGAGCGAGCACGCGCTTCAGGGCCTCGCCCCAGAGCTCCGGGTGATACTCGGCGAGCGCCTCGTCGTCGACCACGCAGACGACCTCGGCGCCGTAGCGGCCGAGCTCCTCCGCGACCCCGGACGCTCCGAACACGAGCGCGACGTTCCGGCCGCCGAGCTTCCCCGCGAGGTCCCGTCCGCGGCCGAGCAACTCGAGCGAGACGCGACGCGGCTGGCGGCCGGCCAGCTCGATCATCGTCCAGCAGTCGTAGCTCGCTCCGGGGATCTCGGCGGCGTGCGGCGGCTTCTCCCACGGCGACGGTTCGGGCTTGCGCTCCGCCAGCAGCTCGAGGATCCGGCTTGCCGCCTGGTCGATGTCCTCGATTCGCTCGCGGTTGCGCTCGGGCTGCGAGTCGCGCACGGCCATCACGCGGGTCGGGGACCCCGGCTGGCCGAAGCGCCTGTCGTCCTCCTGCAGGTCGTCCACGAGATCGCTCGCCTGCCAAACGTCGATAGTGCCGGTGTCTGACCCCTCGGGGTCTGACCCCGGCGTTTCGGGCGGGCGACCGACGGACACGACGAGCGGCGGTTCGGCCTCGTAGATCTCGAACCCGAAGTCCGTCTCGCGGGTGAGCTGCAGCCGTCCACCGAAGGCGTCCAGCGCCGCCGCGTTGGTCACGTGTGCCCAGCCGAGGAATGCGGCCACCTCGGGCGGCACCTGCCACGTTTCGGAGTCGAGCGTCTTGCGTCCGCAGAGGACCAGGTCTGCGCCTTCCTTCGCCAACGCCATCGCCAGGGTGCGCGAGGTGCCGAGCGTGTCGGCCACAGCGAAGGCGCGATCCGAGAGCTGGATCGCCCGATCCGCTCCGAGCGCGAGGCACTCGCGCAACGCCTCCTCGGCCTGTGGCGGGCCCATCGTCATCGCGATCACCTCGCCGCCGACCTGCTCCCTGATCGCGACGGCATGCTGGACCGCGTAGCGGCAAAAGACGTTCAGCTCGAGCGGCACGCCCTCACGCTTCAGCGACTTCGTCTCCGGGTCGAACGCGATCGCCGAGAAGTGCGGGACCTGCTTGACGAGGCAGACGATCTTCATTGGTGCGACCCTAGCGTTCGTGCTCGGCGTGCTCTACGACATCCATGGGAACCTGCCCGCGCTCGAGCAGGTTCTCGAGGACGCGGACGGCCTCGACATCGACCGCTGGTTCCTCGGCGGGGACTACGGGACGCCGAGCCCCTGGCCCAACGAGACCCTGGCGCTCCTCAGGCAGCTACCGAACGCGCTCTGGATCCGCGGAAACGGCGAGCGCTGGCTGAAGGAGCCGCCAGTTGACCGGCCCGAGGTCCTGGAGTCGTACGAGCAGTACGGGTCGGGAGTGTCCAAGGAGGAAGAGGACTGGCTGTACGGCCTTCCTACCAATGCCGAGCTGGACGGGATTCTGTACGTCCACGGCTCGCCGCTCTCCGACGTCGACAGCTTCCCGCCGGAGCCGAGCCCTGACGACGAGCGGCTCCTGACGGGTGTGCACGATCGGACGGTCGTCTTCGGGCACAGCCACCAGCAGTTCCGGCGGCCGGGCCCGAGCGGGACAGACCTCGTCAATCCTGGCTCGGTCGGGATGCCGCTCGACGGCGACCCCCGGGGCGCATGGGCAACCTGGGACGACGACTTCGAGTTCCGGCGGGTGGAGTACGACGTCGAGCGAGCCGCAGCCGCCTGGCGCGAGCTGGGCAGGCTCGACCCGGGCGGCTTCGGCTATCTCGCCGCAGAGCGGATCCTGAAAGGAAGCGACTAGCTACCTGCGAGGTAGCGTCTCGACTATGGCGAAGGAGCCAAGGCGATTCGTTGCTAAGGGTCCGTTGTGGGCCGGAGCCGGGCTTTGCCCGGCGGGAGGCCAAGTGGCAGCCCAGTCTCGCTACCAAGTGGGGTGCGAGGTACGCGGTGTCACGACAAGGTGTTGCGGTGCTTTACGCCGCCGAAAATCGGAGATTTTCGGCGGAAGGCCGCTAGGCCAACGAGGCGTCGAGGGTGACCTCGACGTTGCCCTTCAGGGCCTGCGACACCGGGCAGTTCTCCTTGGCGCCCTCGGCGGCCTGCTTGAACGTCTCCTCGTCGATGCCCTCGACCTCACCGCGGATCGTGAGGTGGATCGTCGTGAACGCGAAGCCCTCGCCGACCTTGTCGAAGGTCGCCGTGGCCTCGGACTCGAGCTTCGTCGGCGGCGTTTGGGCCCTTGCGAGCCCACCCGCGAGCGCCATCAGGATGCAGCTCGCGTGGGCGGCCGCGATCAGCTCCTCGGGGCTCGTGCCCTCGCCTTCCTCTGCGCGGTCCGCCCAGGTCACGGTCTGATCGGTCGCGGCCCCGCTGCCGAGGCTGAAGCGCCCCTTTCCCTCGGCCAGCGTGCCCTCCCAGGTCGCTTTCGCAGTCTTCTCAGTCGCCATCGTCGTCCCCCTTCTCCTCGCCGGAACCGGACGGCCGATAGTACTTCTTGCCTTGCAGCGGCTCGGGAAGGTTGTCGACCTCGAACCCGCGTGGGTCGGAGTGCGGGTAGATGTAGCCCTTGCCGCGCCCGAGCTTCTTGGCCCCGTAGTAGTGCGTGTCGCGGAGAGCGTCGGGCGGCCGGACGTGTCCGTGCTCCTTGACGTCGGCCTGGGCTTCCCGCGAGCGCCATGATGACGGCGTTCGACTTCGGCGCCCGGGCGAGGTAGATCGCCGCCTGGGCGAGGTTGAGCTGTACCTCCGGCAAGCCCACGTGCTCCACGGCGTGCGCGGCGGCAACGGCCACGAGCAGCGCGCGCGGGTCTGCGTTGCCTATGTCCTCGGAGGCGAGGATCACCATGCGGCGCGCGATGAAGCGCGGGTCCTCGCCGCCTTCGAGCATCGCCGCCAGGTAGTAGACGGACGCATCGGGGTCGGACGCGCGCATCGACTTGATGAACGCCGAGGTGAAGTCGTAGTGCGCGTCGCCGCCCTTGTCGTAGACGAGCGGCCGCTTCCGCGCTGCGTCTTCGACGTGATCCTCGGAGATGGGGATGCCCTCGGCCCGGGCCGTGTTCCAGGCGAGCTCCAGGATGTTGAGCGCGTTGCGTGCGTCGCCGCCCGAGCGGCTCGCGATCTGCTCGACCAGCTCGTCGGGGATCTCCGCATCGATCTCGGCCATCCCGCGCTTGACGATCACCGCCAGGTCCTCATTCGACAACGGCTCGAGCTCGTAGATCTGCGAGCGGCTGAGCAGAGCCGAGTTGACCTCGAAGTACGGGTTCTCGGTGGTCGCGCCGATCAGTGTCACCGTCCCTTCCTCGACGGCCGGCAGCAACGCGTCCTGCTGGGCCTTGTTGAAGCGGTGGATCTCGTCGAGGAAGAGGATCGTTCGCTGCCCGTGCGCGCCGAGCCGCTCGCGGGCCGCCGCGATCACCTCGCGGACGTCCTTGACCGAGGCCGACACGGCGGAGAGCTCCTCGAAGACGGCCCCGGTCGAGTTGGCGATCACGCGCGCGAGGGTCGTCTTCCCGCTCCCGGGCGGCCCGTAGACGATCGACGACGAGACGCGGTCCTCTCCGATGGCGAGCCGCAGCGCCGAGCCCTCCCCGAGAACCTGCTCCTGGCCGACGAAGTCGTCGAGGGTCTGTGGCCGCATGCGCAGTGCAAGTGGGGCCGTGTCCGGCAGGCGCTCGTGGGCAGCGTCGGAGAAGAGGTCTCCCATGTCACGAAAGTATGCTCCCCGTGTGGCGAGTCACGAGACGGCGAAAGTCCCACCGGGGCACGGCTCCGACGATGCCGGCGACGAGTTCGCGCCGATTCTTCCCGGCCCGGGCGCGAGCGACTACGAGCGCTATCTGCGAACTGACGAGCTGCTCTCGCTCCAGAAGACCCCCGAAGAGGCCGCGCATCACGACGAGCTGCTCTTCCAGACCGTTCACCAGTCGAGCGAGCTCTGGCTGAAGCACGCGACCTTCGAGGTCGAGACGGCGACCGCGCACATTCGCAAGGAGGAGCTCGCCGCGGCGCTCCGGCTGCTGCGCCGCGCGAACGAGGGGATGAAGATCGTCATCTCGCTGATGGACATGCTCGAGCACCAGTCGCCCTGGGAATACACGCGCTGGATTCGCCCCGTCCTGGGGCACGGGAGTGGCTTCGACTCGCCGGGGTTCAACGCCGTGCGCAGGGTGTCGCCGGACCTCGGCTCCGCCTTTCACGAGCTGCGACGCGCCGCCGGGGTCTCGGTGGTCGAGCTCTATCAGCGCGGCCGAGAGTTCGAGGACCTGTACCAGCTCGCCGAGGCGCTGACCGAGTGGGACGAGCGGGTCACGCTCTGGCGGATCCGGCACTTCAAGGTCGTCGAGCGGATCATCGGCGGCCTCGTCGTCGGCACCCAGGGTACGCCGGTCGAGCTGCTGGAGGGTCTCATCCACCGGCGGCACTACCCGGAGCTCTGGGACGCCCGCAACGAGCTCACCGAGCTCGCCAAGAAAGACGAATAGCCCGTGGCCACCGTCTCGCTGCGGGAGGAGGCGACGGATCTCCTCGGGAAGCTGATCCGCCTGGACACCGTCAATCCGCCCGGGAACGAGACCCTGGCAGCGGAGCTGCTGCGTGAGTACCTCCAGGAGAACGGGGTCGAGGTCGAGCTCTACGCCAAAGCCCCGAATCGGGCGAACCTCGTCGCGCGGATCCCGGGCAACGGCACCGGGCCGCGGCTCGCGTTCCTGTCGCACACCGACACCGTTCACGCCGATCCCGGAGAGTGGGCGCTCGACCCGTGGTCGGGCGAAGTTCGGGACGGCGAGGTCTGGGGCCGCGGCGCCCTCGACATGAAGGGACAGGTGGCGGGCAGCGCGGTTGCGATCGCGTCCCTCGCCCGCGAAGGCTTCGAGCCGAACGGCGATCTGATCTTCGTCGCGGCGGCCGACGAGGAGGTCGGGGTGGACTTCGGCTGCTCCTGGCTCTGCCGCGAGCATCCCGACGCCGTCCGCGCCGAGTACGTGCTCAACGAGGGCGCCGGCGACCGGGTCGAGATCGGCGGCAAGCCGCTCTACCTGTGCTCGACCTCCGAGAAGATGACCTCGCCGTTCGTGTTGCGCGTCCACGGGCGGGCCGGGCACGCATCGATGCCGGGCATCGCCGACAACGCGCTCGTCAAGGCGGCCAAGCTGATCCAACGGCTGGGCGAGTTCTCGCCCCAGCCACAGCTCGAGCCGGAGGTGGCGGCGTTCATGAAGCTCGTCACCGGCGAGGACGCGCCGGCCCCTGCCGAGTTGCTGGACAGCGCCCGGGCGATCGACCCGTTGGCCGTCGAGCTGGTCGAGCCGCAGCTCGGGATGACTCTGTCGCCGACGATGATCTCTGCCTCCAAGACCCGGAACGTGATCCCGTCGCTCGTCGAGGTGACGGTCGACTGCCGCCTGCTCCCGGGGCAGACCCAGGACGAGGCCGAGCAGGTGATCAGAGACGTGCTCGGTGAAGGTGATTACGAGCTCGAGTGGCTGGAGGGGCACGGCGGGACGCGTTCGCCGATGGACACGCCGCTCTGGGATGCGATCGAGGGCTGGGTCGCGGAGACCGAGCCGGAGGCGGCCCCGGCGCCGATCTGTCTCGCCGGATTCACGGACAGCCACTGGCCGAGGGCGGCGTTCGGGACCGTCGCCTACGGCTTCTTTCCGATGCGCTACATGGATCCGCAGCTCGCGACGCGCCTCGTCCACTCTGCGGACGAGCGGGTCAAGGTGGACGATCTCGAGCTCGGAACCGAGTTCCTGCGCTACGCCGCCCGGGTGATAGGCGCAATTCGACTCTGAGTCGATAACCTCAGAGCAATGTCTGATCAAGAAGTCCGGCTCGGCGGCATGGCCCTGGCCAACGGCGTGCTCGTGCACGGCCCCAACTCGTGGGGCTGCGCCGTTCGCCTGCCTGACGGCCGCCTGAAGGTCCTCGCGGACTACAAGCGCTACCGCGCCTCCAGCGTGACGAACCCGCTTCTCCGCGGGCCGGCTCGCCTCGCCGAGGTGATCGCTCTCGTCCCGCACGTTCGGCGGCGAATGCCCGAGGCGAAGCTGCCCTTCGAGCGCCCCCGCGTGCTGACCGCGATGATCGCCAGTGCAGCCGCCGTGCAGGTTGCCCGCGGCTCGGCACGGTTGTCACCCGCCGCGCAGGAGCTCGTCGGCGCCGTGGCCTCGCTCGTTCCGGCGGTGCTCGCTCTCCGGAGCGACGATCTCGCCGCCTACCACGGCGCAGAGCACATCGCGATCGGCAGCCACGAGCACGGGGAGGCCCGCGAGAAGGAGCACGAGCGCTGCGGCTCGCACCTGCTCGGCCCGCTCCTCGCGACTCTGACCATCGGCAACGTGCTGGCCGCACGCGCCCCGCTTCATTTGCGTACGCCTGCACGCGCCCTCGCCTCGCTGGGCGCAGTTGCAGCCTCGACCGAGATCTTCTCCTGGATGGTGCGGCACCCGGAGAACCGTGTGGCGAAGGCGCTCGCCAGGCCGGGTCACGAGATCCAGCATCGCCTGGCGACGGCGGAGCCGACTCCCGAGCAACTCGAAGTCGCAGAGGCCGCCCTTGCGGCCTGCCTGGAGCTCGAACATGGCAGTCAGGACTAGGGAAGAGCGGCTCCCGCCCGAGATCTTCGATCTCCCGGTCGAGAAGATGCGGGAGGGTTACTACACCGACGCCTACTTCAATCATGCGCGCGAGACTCTGCTCGCCGACGGTCGCCGCCCGCGCGTGGTCATGCAGGTCTTCCAGCGCAAGGACTCGGTGCTCGGTGGGATCGACGAGGCGATCGCGATCCTCAAGCTCTGCTCGCACGACTGGGAGGCGCTGACCGTCCACGCCCTGTACGAGGGAGCTGACATCGCACCCTGGGAGACAGTGCTGACGATCGAGGGCGACTACACGCTGTTCGCGCACCTCGAGACTCCGTATCTCGGTGTCATGGCGCGCCGCACGCTGATCGCCACCAACGTGACGCGGGTCCTCAAGGCGGCGAACGGGAAGCCCGTCATCTTCATGGCGGCGCGGCACGATCACCATCTCGTCCAGACCGGTGACGGCTGGGCGGCCTACGTGGCCGGGGCGATGGTCGACGCGCCGATCGGCGTCACTTCGGAAGCGCAGTCGTCGTGGTGGGGCGGGCGCGGGGTCGGCACTGTGCCGCACTCGCTGATCGCCTCGTACGGAGGCAACACGGTGCTCGCGGCCACGAAGTTCGCGGAGTGGGCGCCGGCCGACCTCAACGTGGTCGTGCTCGTCGACTTCGAGAACGATTCCGTGCGCACGTCGCTGGAAGTGGCGCGCGCGCTCGGGCCCCGGCTCTGGGGCGTGCGGCTCGACACCTCGGGGCAGCTCGTCGACAGGTCGTTGTGGAACGAGATGGGTGACTTCGATCCGCGCGGGGTCAACGAGCGTCTCGTCCTCAAGGTGCGCGAGGCGCTCGACGGTGACGGCTTCGAGCAGGTGCGCATCGTTGCCTCGGGTGGCTTCACGGCGGAGCGCATCAGTGCGTTCGAGGAGAGCAGCGTGCCGGTCGACGCGTACGGGATCGGCTCCTCGCTGATCCGGGGCGAGAACGACTTCACGGCTGATGTCGTGATGACCGACGGGCGGGCCTCCGCCAAGGTTGGCCGCTGGTTCAGGCCGAGCCCGCGGCTCGAGCGCGTTGCCTAACGCTCACGCTCACGTTGCCTAATACTCAGGTACCCCCAACCTCCTCCCCGACGCAACGGTATCGAGGAAATTCGCGCCCATGGGTGCCGGTTCGGTGACGAAAGTGATCCTGTGGGACGTCGACACGCAGGTCGACTTCATGCTCCCGGACGGCAAGCTCTACGTCCCTGAAGCCGAGGAGGCGATCCCGGCGATGAAGCGGCTCGTCGAGGCGGCGCGTGGAGGCCGGGATCGTCCACGTCGCCTCCGCTGACGACCACGAGCTGACCGATCCCGAGATCAGCGACGAGCCGGATTTTCGCAACACCTACCCCCCGCACTGCCTCCGTGGAACCCGGGGCGCTCAAAGGATCCCCGAGACCGCGCAAGAGGACCCGCTGCCCCTCGCCCTTCTGCCCTTTCCGCCGGGCCTGGTCCCCGAGCTGATCGGCGGTCGCCGCGAGATCCTGCTCCTGAAGAAGAACTTCAACGTCTTCACGAACCCGAACACGGATCCGGTGCTCGACGCGCTCGACCCCGACGAGATCATCGTCTTCGGAGTGGCCACAGACGTTTGCGACGACGCGGCGATCCGAGGCTTCCTGCTCCGCCGCCGGCGGGTGCGGTTCGTCGAGGACGCGGCCCGAGGTCTCGACGAGGAGCGCGTCAAGCACTGCACGGCGGCCTGGCGCGCAGCCGGCGTCGAGTTCACGACCGCCGACGCGGTCGTGGCAAGCCTCACGTAGCCACGGCTACAGCTTCAGGGCCGAGGTGCCGATGGAGCGCGGAGATGCCTGACATCGGCCATTACCTGAGCGAGATTGGCCAGATGGCGCTGATCTGGCTGCCGCTCGTCATGTTCGGCTTCATCATCTACCTGCTCTGGCGCACCCTCCAGGTGATGCCGCGGGTGAAGTCGGCCCACGTGCAGCCGACCTCGAAGTCCCTCGTGAACTGGAACGAGGTTGCGGGCCTCGAAGAGGCACGGGCCGAGATGGAGGAGATCGTCGACTTCCTGAAGAACCCGAAGCGCTTCGCAGCGCTCGGTGCCCGGGTGCCCAAGGGGATCCTGCTCTACGGGCCTCCCGGCACGGGCAAGACCCTCCTCGCCAAGGCTGTCGCCCACGAGTCGGGCGCCAACTTCTACTCGCAGAGCGCCTCGGCGTTCGTCGAGATGTTCGCGGGCCTCGGCGCCGCGCGAATCCGCAAGCTCTTCGAGCAGGCGCGGAAGAACGAGCCCTCGATCATCTTCATCGACGAGCTGGACGCAGTCGGCATGGCACGCTCCGGTAGCGGCTTCAACCGCGAGCAGGACCAGACCCTCAACCAGCTGCTCGTCGAGCTCGACGGCTTCGGCAACCGCGACCAGGTGGTCGTGATGGGCGCTTCCAACCGGCTCCAGGATCTCGATCCCGCGCTGCTCAGGCCGGGACGCTTCGATCGCCAGATCCTCGTCTCCCCGCCGGATCTGCCCGGCCGTGACGCGATCCTCCAGGTGCACACGCGTGGGAAGCCTCTGGCCGCAGACGTCGACTTGACCACCATCGCCCGCCAGACCGCAGGCCTCACAGGCGCCGATCTCGCCAACATCGCGAACGAGGCGGCCATCGTCGCCGGCCGCGAGAACCAGCAGTACATCCACCAGGCGCATTTCGACCAGGCCTTGGAGCGCGTCATCGCCGGCCTGCAGCAGCGCAAGGTGATGTCCGAGAAGGAAAAGCGGATCCTGGCCTACCACGAGGGCGGCCACGCACTGATGTCGCATCTCATGGGTGACGGCTTCCCGGTTCACAAGGCGACGATCGTTCCTCGCGGGAACGCACTCGGCTACACGTTCAACCTCCCGGACGAGGAGCGCTATCTCCACACGCGTGAGGAGTTCATCGACTGGATGAAGATCGCGCTGGCGGGCCGTGCCGCCGAGCAGGTCGTGTTCGGCCGCGTCACGAACGGCGCCGCCAACGATCTCGAGAAGGTGACCGACCTGGCCCGCGCCATGGTCTTCGAGTACGGCATGTCCGAAGGAGTCGTGTCGCGGACGATGCGGGCTGACAACTACGCCCTCTCCGAGGAGACGAAGAAGCTGCGAGACCTCGAGCAGGCCCGGCTCACGGACGGCGCCTACTACGAGGCGGTCCGGCTGGTGACGAAGCATCGCGCCGCGCTCGACCGCCTGGCGAACGCCCTCCTCGAGAAGGAAACGCTCGTCCGTGAAGAGATGCAGGCCCTCCTGGCCGACACGCAGGCCGAGTCCAGCATGAGCGAGTCCGTGGGCCGCGTCGTGCCGATCAGGGGCGAAGCCGCCGAGGAGGCAGACCCCGCCCGGTAGCATCACCTTCGCGGTGCAAGCGAAGGGGATTCACCATCTGGGCGTGGCGGTCGAGGACCTCGAAGAGGCCGTCGAGACGTACCGATCGGTCTTCGGCGCCGAACTGGAGCATCGCGAGACGATGCCGTCCCAGGGTGTCGAAGCAGTGGCCGTTCGCGTCGGCGAGAGCCGAGTTGAGTTCCTGCGCGCGCTGGGCGACGACACCCCCGTCGGCAGGTTCATCGCCAATCGCGGTCCCGGGATGCACCATGTCGCCTACGAGGTGAGCGACCTTCACGGCCATCTGAATCGCCTGGCCGAGCAAGGTGTGGAGCTGGTCGATGTGGAGCCCCGCCCCGGGCTCTTCGGCCTCGAGGTCGCGTTCATCCATCCGCACGCGATGCACGGCGTGCTTGCGGAGTTGGTGGCCGTTGCCTGACAACGGACGAGTCCGGATCGAGGTCGGCTTCGAGGGCGGCCAGGTGATGAGCGCATTCGTCGAGACCGCGACGTCGGACGAGCTCGAGAAGGCGCTCTCGTCGGGCCAGGTCGACGGCGCGATCCACCTCGAGGCCGAGGACGGGCGGTACACGCTCGCGCTGGCGCGCATCGTCTACGTCAAGCGCTTCTCCCGCGAGGGACGCGTCGGCTTCCACGGCGGATAGCTCCGGCGGAGTCGGTCGGCAGACGAAGTCGCAGGCAGTGCGGGCTCTCGTCGAGCGCGCACAACTAGGCCACCGCGACGCGCTGGAGGAGCTCTACCTCCTTTACTTCGATCGCATCTACAGCTACCTGCACCTCAGCGTCGGCAATCGTCACGACGCCGAGGATCTGACGACACAGACCTTCCTGCGCATGCTCGAGGCGATCAACCGCTTCCGCTGGCGGGAAGTGCCCTTCTCGGCCTGGCTCTTCCGGATCGCGCACAACCTCGCGATGGACCACTTCCGTGCAAACCGCCGCGTGCAGCCGGAGGAAGAGCCGCCCGAGCCGGTCGGGTCGGAGGAATCCTCGGCGGAGGATCAGGCCTTCGACTCGATCAGTCACGCCGGGATGCTCGAGCTGATCGAGAAGCTCTCGCCCGAGCAGCGCCAGGTGCTGACGCTGAAGTTCCTCTACGGCTTCGCGAACATGGAGGTGGCGTCCATCCTCGGCAAGACCGAGGGAGCCGTGAAGTCGCTGCAGCATCGCGCACTCGCGTCCCTGCAGAAGCACGTGACCAGGTAGATGCCGCTCGACGTCGGGCTCGTCGGGTTGCCCGGGTCGGGGAAGACGACGCTCTTTCGGGCGCTCACCGGCGCTCCCACACCCGCCGGTGAGTACGGCAAGCCGCACGTGGGCATGGCCTCGGTGCCGGACGAGCGGCTGGGCCGGCTGGCCGAGGTGCTGCACTCCGCGAAGGCGACACCTGCAGCCATGCGCGTGGTCGATCCGCCCGGGCTCGACGCTTCCGTGCTCGGCGAGCTGCGCAAGGTGGATGCGCTGATCGCGGTCAGCCGCAGCTTCGGCCCGGACGTCGACGCCGAGCGCGACGCGGAATCCCTGGCGCTCGAGCTCATCCTGGCCGACCGCGATCACGTCGAGCGTCGGCTCGAGCGAGTCAGGCAGCAGGCCAAATCCGGCGATCCCGAGACGCGCAAGGAGGTCGAGAGCCTGGAGCGGGTGCTCGCGTATGTGGAGGCCGGCGGGTCACTGGCCGACTATCCCGACCCGGTCCCGGCCGAGCTCGAGCCGCTGACGACGAAGCCGCTGGTTCGCATCGTCAACGGCGAGGGCGGCCTCGACCTCCAGCTCGAAGGCGAGCTCTCCGAGCTCAGCTCCGACGATGCCGCGGCCTTCCGCGAGGGCCAGTCGGCGCTCGAAGCGACGGTCGCGACGCTCTTCGACGAGGCCGGCCTGCTGACGTTCTTCACGGGGAGCGACAAGGAGGCGCGCGCCTGGACTCTGCGCCGTGGTCAGTCGGCGCTCGAGGCGGCGGCGACGATCCATACGGACATCGCGCGGGGCTTCATTCGCTGCGAGGTGATCTCGTTCGAGCACCTGATCGAGAGCGGCAGTCACGCCGAGGCAGCCCGCCGCGGGCTGCAGCGCCTGGAGGGCAAAACGTACGTCGTCAACGACGGCGACGTACTAAATGTCCGTTTTAACGTCTGATTAAGCGGTGAACGGTGACCCCGATGCGGGGCGGGCGGCCCCTACACTGAAGCCCGGCATGGACGGGACCGAGACCGCGGACCGGCGCGAAGAGCGCTTCGAGCAGGCCGTCGGCGTGGCCGACCGCTTCGTGGCGAACATCGAGCTGGCTGTGCACGGCAAGAGCCGCGAGATCAAGCTCGTGCTCGCAGCGCTCGCCTGTGAGGGCCACGTCCTCCTCGAAGACGTGCCCGGCACCGCCAAGACCGTTCTCGCACGCGCGATCGCCCAGACGGTCGAGGGCGCGATCCCCTCGCGCATCCAGTGCACGCCGGACCTCCAGCCCACCGACGTCACAGGGCTGTCGGTCTACAACCAGCAGAGTCGCGATTTCGAGTTCCGGCAGGGCCCGGTCTTCGCCAACGTCGTGCTCGTCGACGAGATCAACCGCGCGATGCCGAAGACGCAGTCGGCGCTGCTCGAGGCGATGGCCGAGCGCCAGGTCACCGTCGACGGCGTCACGCGGATCTTGCCCGAGCCCTTCCTCGTTCTGGCCACCCAGAACCCGATCGAGCTCGAGGGCACCTTCCCGCTTCCCGAGGCCCAGCTCGACCGCTTCTTCCTGAAGACCGCGCTCGGCTACCCGGATGCGGAGGAAGAGATCGGGATCGTTCGCGAACAGCGCGGCGGGCATCCGCTCAAGCACGTGGAGCCTGCAGTCTCGCTCGACGAGATCGAGACCCTGCAACACGCGGTCGAGGCCGTCTACGTTCACGATTTGCTCGAGCGCTGGATCATCGATCTCGTTCGGGCCACGCGCGAGCTCGACACCGTCGCGATCGGCGCCTCGGTTCGCGGCAGCCTCGCGCTAGAGAAGGCCGCGCGCGCCTGGGCGCTCTTGCACGACCGCGATTACGTCGCGCCGGAGGACGTCGAGGAGCTCTTCCTCCCCGTGATCGGGCACCGCATCCTCTTCACGCCGGCCTTCCTGGTCGAGGTTCGCCGCCTCGGCTGGCCGGAGACGCTCAGGCAGTTCCGTGCCCGCTGCCTCGAGAGCTGCCCGCGCCCGCAGGCCGACCTCTCGGGCGAGGTCGTACCCATCCAGACCAGCTAGCCGCCGATGTCCGCGCAGTACGAGCTGACGTTCCCGCTCGTTCCGCGCCGCAGGCTGATCGGGCTCGCCTTCGGCGCTGTGAGAAGCGTCCGCCGCGGGATGGGCTCCGACGTCGCCAGCTCGCGCCCGTACCAGCCCGGCGACGACGTCGACACGATCGACTGGAACGCCTCTGCGCGGCTGTCCTCCGCGCGCGGGACGGACGAGTTCATCGTCCGGGAGCGCTTCGCCGAGGAGGCACCCCGGGTCGTGATCCTCTGCGATCGGCGGCCGGAGATGGCGTTGTACCCGCAGAGCCTCCCCTGGCTGTCCAAGCCGGACGTGATGCTCGAGGCGGGCCGGCAGATCGCCGACAGCACGGCCAAGGCCCGGGGGCTCGTCGGCTACCTCGACTACGCCAACGGCGACTCGGAGCCCTTCTGGCGCCCGCCGCACAGCCAGCAGGACTTCTGGCGCGTGAAGGAGAGCCATCTGCTCTGGCCCGAGTACAAGGCGCCGAGGGACAACCTCACGCAGGCGTTTCACCATCTCGTCGCCGCGCGGCGCTCGCTGCCGCCCGGGAGCTTCGTCTTCGTGCTGTCCGATTTCCTAGTGCCCCCGGCCCCGGAGATCTGGGCGACCGTGCTCGAGCTGCCCTGGGAGATCGTGCCCGTGATCATCCAGGACCCGACGTGGGAGCAGAGCTTCCCACCCGTGTCCTCGGTGGTCGTCCCGCTCGCCGATGCGCGTACGGGCGGCGTGAAGGCGGTCCGGCTGAGCCGGCGCGAAGTGACACGTCGCAAAGGCGAGAACGAGGATCGACTCGCGAGCCTGCTGGAGGAGCTACAGGGGTTCGGGCTCGAGCCGCTGCTCCTTGCGACCACCGATCGGAACGAGATCTACAGCCGCTTCATGACCTGGGCCGAGCTTCGCCTGCACCCGGGAGGAGCGCCGTTCTGAGACCGAGACTCGCACTTGTCTTTGCCGGGGCCACGGTGGCCATCCTCGTCGTGGCCGTCGTGCTGCTCATGGGCCGGGACGACTCGGGCGGGGAAACGCCGACGCTGAGGGGCGAGCTGGTCTCGACCGCCACCAGCTTCGAGCCGCGAGCGCATCTCTTCGGCGAGCCGGTCACCGCCCGCCTCGAGGTCGTCTTCGACTCGACCCGGATCGAGGCGGACAGCGTGAAGGCGACCCCGCGCTTTGCTCCGTACACGATCACATCGCGCTCCGAGAGCCGGGAGTCGTTCGACGGGATCACGCGCGTGCGGACCGAGTTCGTCCTCGCGTGCCTTACCCGCGAGTGTCTCGCGCCCAAGAGTGGCTTTCTGGAGGTCCCGCGGACGAGGGTCGAGTACAAGCCGATCGCGCTTCGCGATCCACAGATCGCATCGGTGGACTGGCCCCCGGTGCGAACCGCCTCGAGGATCGGCAGCAACGACCTGGAGGGCCTCGAGCTGCTCGCGGACGTGCGAGACCTTCCGCCCCTCTCGTATCGGGTCGCTCCCTCGACGGTGACATCGGTGGCGTATGGGCTGGCCGTCCTGCTCGGGATCGCAGGGCTGTTCCTGCTCACGCGCGCCCTGGCGTTGCCGGCCCTGGCCGCTTCGGCGCTGGCCCGGCGGCGCGCACGGCTCTCGCCGCTCCAGCGGGCGCTCAACCTGGTGCGGCGCTCGACCGAGGGCGGTGAGCGCGTTGACAGCCGCCGTGCGCTCGAGCGACTCGCGGTCGAGCTTCGGCAGACGGAGGAGCCGGACCTGGCGCGGACCGCCACCCAGTCTCGCCTGGCGGCGCCGCGACCCGTCCGGATCGACCGTCGAGCCGTTGTCGGACGAGGTCGAGCGCGTGATCGCCGAGGAGGCTCGATGAGCGTCCGGCGTCCACAGGCGATCCCGGTGGCGGATGCCCTCGAGCTCGACGCCAACGTCCGTCGCACGGCGCTGATCCGGTTCGCGCTCGCCGGTGTGATTCTCGTCGCGGTCGCGCTGGCCGTGTCGTTCGGCCGCGACCCGGACAAGCGCGCGAGGACCCTCTTCCCCGGCAGCGAGAGCGGCGTCCTCGTCCTCGACATGTCGGCGAGCGTCGGCGGGCCCGGCCGCAGTTTCTTGCGCCCGATCGAGTACCTGTCGAAGACCGGCCAGGACTTCGGGCTCGTGCTCTTCTCGGACGTTGCGTACGAAGCGGTGCCGCCGGGGACCAGCTCCAGCGAGCTGTCGGCGTACCTCCGCATCTTCACGCCTCCCGTTCAGAACTGCGACTTGCCGCCCGGCTTCAACTGTCCACCGGGGACGAAACGGATGACACCTGCCGAGCTGCGGCAGGCTCGCTCGCGCGGCCGGCAGCAGAATCCGTGGTCGGAGAGTTTCCGGGGCGGTACGAGGATCTCGGCGGGCCTGCGGATGGCGCGGGAGGTGCTCGCGCGCGAGAAGATGACCCATCGCGGCGTGCTCCTCGTCAGCGACCTGGACGACTCGCTCTTCGACGTGCCGGCGCTGACCCGCGAGCTGATCACGTACAGGGCGCAGGAGATCCCGCTCCACGTCGTCGCACTCCGGGCGTTCAACGACGATCGCCTCTATTTTCGGCGCTTGATAGGACGCGAGGCCTTCGTGCGCCGGGCGAACCTTTCTCCACGGACGGCCGCGCGGAAACCGGTGCGCACGGCCGAGGCGTTTCCGGTCGATCTCGCAGCCGTGGGCCTGGTCGCGCTCCTGCTCCTCGCGCTCAACGAGCATTACTGTGGCCGGTTGACCTGGCGCCGGACGGGGGAGCGGTCGTGAGGGCGCGCGCCCGCCGAGTGTTGCCCTTCGTGCTCGCCGGTCTCTGCCTCTCCGCGGCCCTGGCCTCCGCATTCGTGGCCCGCGAGGCCTCGCAGATCGAAGCCGAGATTCGCCGCAGCGACGCTGCATTCCGCGCCCAGCCTGCACGGGAGGGCCTCTGGGAGGTGCAGACCGACGCGCCGGCGCTGGAAAAGACTCTCCGCACGGAGGACGACGTCGCTTTTCGCAGAGCCAGCCGGCTCTATGAGCTGCTTCGCCTCCGCGGGCGAGACCCGTACGACTTCAATGCTCGCGCCTTCCGCGCCGACGCTCAGCTCGCTCTTGCGCGCGCGGAGACAGCGGGCATGGAGACTCCGGCGCGTTCGAAGGCGGCGAACCTCGAAGCGATCATGATCCTGGAGGAGGCGCTGGGCGATCCGCAAAACGGACCTGAGCTGCTCGAGCGGAGCCTGAACGGCTTTCGCAAGGCCCTACGGATCGACCCGGCGAACGAGGAGGCGATGTTCAACCTCGAGCTCGTGCTGCGGTTGCTCGAGCCGAACGCCGCGCGTCTGCAGATCCGCTACGGCGTCAACGCGCGCGGCCGCGGCATCGCAGGGGCGGCGCAGCTTCGCCGCGGGCACGGGTACTGATCATGCGCCTGACGTTCCTCAGCCCGGAGGCGGCCATCGTCGGTCTGGCGGTCGGTGTGCCCGTCTTCGCGCTTCTGCTCGCGGAGTCGCGCGCGCGGATTGCCCGGACTGTGCTGAAGCTGCCGGCCCCGCTCGCGCGCGGCTGGCCCTACGTGGCCGCGATCGTGGTGTTCGCGGTCTTCGTCTCGGTCGGTGCGGCCCAGCCGGTGCTGGAGCGCGAGCGGACGCGCACCGTCCGCAACGACGCAGAGGCGCTCTTCGCCTTCGACACGACGCGCTCGATGGCGGCGTCCTCCTCGGCGGGCTCCGACACACGGTTCGAGCGCGCCGTGCGGCACGGCAAGGAGATGCGCGCGGCACTTCCGGAGCTGCGCGTCGGCGTCGTCTCCGTCACGGACCGGGTGCTCGCGCATCTCTTTCCGACGGCCAACTACCGGTCGTTCGAGCTCACGGTGGACAAGTCGCTCGGCATCGAACGGCCGGCTTCGGTGCAGCGAGGGAACGGCCTCGGCAGTAGCCTCGAGGCGTTCACCGGCCTGCCGAAGCAGGGCTTCTTCGCGCCGGGCGCGCGGTACCGCGTGCTCGTGATCTTCACGGACTCCGAAAGCCGCCCCTTCAACCAGGCGTTTCTCCGTGACTCCTTCCGCGACTCGAGGATCGAGACGATCGTGATCCGCATCGGCTCCGATCGCGAGCGGATCTACGTGGACGGAGCTCCGGACCCACGCTATGTGCCCGAGGAGGGAGCCGCGGAGGCTGCACAGACGTTCGCGGAGGCGACAGGCGGCGCGACCTTCGACGATGACGACCTCGGACAGGCGATCGAGGCCGTTCGAAGCGGTGCTGGGGAGGGCGGGCCGCAGGCCGAGTCGAAAGAGATCGTGCCGACGCCGCTCGCCTCGTATGCGTTCGCGGCCGCGTTCCTCCCCTTGGCGTTCCTCCTCTGGCGGCGAAATTTCAGATGAGAAGCGCGCGCTTTCCTCGCTAGCAGCAGCCGCCGTCGTCATCGCAGCAGCCAGTACCGCAACAGGACATATCGGCCTCCTCTCTTAGATCGATGACTTTCAATACAAGACGCTAGTTGCTATATTGAAGTTTGTCAATGAAGCAGATCGCGACCATTTCCCCCATCCAGTGCTGCGCACCGGGCTCCCCGCCGCTGAAGGGCAAGGAGTTGAACGCCCTCGCCGGGCAGTTCAAGGCGCTGTCGGACCCGACCCGGCTCTCGATCGTGAACTCGCTTGCAAATCACGAAGAGTGCTGCGTCTGTGAGTTCGAGCACCTCGGCCTCTCCCAGCCGACGATCTCGCACCACTTGAAGGTTCTTCGCGAGGCCGGTCTGGTCGAGGTCGCACGCAAGCGCGGAACCTGGACGTTCTACCGGCTCGTGCCGGCCGCAGTGGAGTCGCTGGCGTTCGCGCTCGGCGGCTCGGCGAAGCCCGAGACGGTGTTGGCTACGGCCGCCGGCTAGCTGACGGGGCGGGTCGCGGCCACCGCGTCGAGTTGATTCGCGTGGTAGAGGACGGCAGCCTCGGCCGTCCGTGCGGCGCGGGCATCGTGGTGCACGGCGACCGCGTGCAGCAGCTCGGCTCGCACTTCTGCCTCTAGCGCCGCCGCCCGCGTCTCGATCAACCGAAGACCCAGGTGCACGTGCCCGAGCAGCCGGCCCTCGTCCGTGGGGCGGAAGACAGGGCCGCGCGTGAGCTCGAGGGTCCGGCCGGCGTCGTGTAGGACGGCCGCGGTCAGGAGCAGGTCACTGCGCAGGCGCGGGTGCAGCTGCGCCGTCTCGCGGCAGAGCGTGGCCACTCCGACCGTGTGCTCGAGGAGGCCGCCGGCGTAGGAGTGATGACCGTCGGTGGTGGCGGGCAGGCTTCGTAGCTGACCTCGAAAGTCCACGTCGTCGACGAAACGGGCGGCCGTCGCACGCAGTCCCGGATGCGCGATCTCGCCGGCCAGGAACTCGAGGAAGCCGTCGAGCTCGTCGGCGTCTCGTCGCAGCGCGGGCGAGAGCGCGGCGGGATCCTGGCCTTCGGCGGGCTCGATCGAGCGCACGTCGAGCTGGAGCTTGTCGCGAAAGAGGTCGACGCGGCCGAGGACGCGGACGGCGTCGCCCTCCGCGAACCGCGAATCCAGCAGCTCCACGTCGTTCCAGACCCGGGCCTCGATGCGACCGCTCGGGTCGACCAGCTCCAGAGCCAGGTACGGCGCGCCGCCCTTCGTGCGCAGACGCTCCTTCTTGGCGACCGCGTAGACAGCCTCGACGACTCGGTCCTGCTCCAGCTCGGCAATCGCGGACACGGCCCAAGTCTAGGTCCAGAAACGGATGGTAGGGTGGCGACGCTTTGGCCGAGATCAAGCCGTTTCGGGCGTTGCGGTACGACGAGCGGCAGGCCGGGCCGCTCGAGGATCTCGTCGCGCCTCCATACGACGTGATCGGGCCCGAGGAGCGGGAGCGCTACCTCGCCAAGAACCCGCACAACGTCGTTCATCTGACCCTGCCCGAATCGGAGGCCGAGGCCGGTCGGCTCTTCCGAGAGTGGCGCGAGCAGAAGGTCCTCGTCCCGGACGAAGCGGGGTTCTGGGCGCTGTCGCAGGACTACGTCGGTCCCGACGGGGTCGCGCGAACCCGGACGGGCCTGGTCGGGTCGCTGAAGGTCGAGCCGTACGAGACCGGGACCGTGCTGCCGCACGAGCGCACGCACCGCGGGCCGAAGGAGGGGCGCCTCCGCATCCTGCGCGAGGTCGGCGCCCAGCTCGAGCCGATCTTCCTTCTCCACGAAGGCGAGCGGCCGTTCGACGTTCCCGAGCGCGCGCCGGACCTCGACGTCGAGGGCACCCGGCTCTGGAGGCTCGACGAGGCGGCCGCGGTCTCGGAGGCCTTCTCCGATCGCCAGCTACTGATCGCCGATGGTCACCATCGGTACGAGACCGCCCTCGCGTACCACGAAGAGACCGGGACTCCGGCCAGCGGGCACATGCTCGTCGTGCTCGTCTCAGTGGACGACCCGGGCCTCGAGATCTTTCCCACGCATCGTGTCTTCGGCACGCGGCCGGCGGAGACCCTCGGCGGCGAAGCGCGCCCGGGGCCCGAGGACGCGCTGGCCGAGCTGAACTCGCTCCCGCGCGATCGAGCGGCGGTCGTCGTCTACGGAGACGGGCGCACCGAGCTCGCGCTCGACGGCGACGGCGAGCTGGATGTCCGCCTGGTCGACCGCCTCGGCCACGAGGGCCTGACGTACACGCCCGACTGGCAGGAGGCCGTGCGCGCCGTGGACAAGGGTGAGGCGGAGGTTGCCGTGCTGATGCGCCCGACCCGCATCGAGGACGTGTTCGCGGTCGCCAAGCGTGGCGAGACGATGCCGCAGAAGAGCACGTACTTCTTCCCGAAGCTCCTCTCGGGGCTCCTCATCCACCCTCTCGAGCCGTGATTCACGGCCCGGAGCCATGGGCGGGTTTCTGCCGTGCCGCGGTCATCGAGGTGAAGCGCGTGCTCGTCGAGCTACCCGGCCGGCTCGATCGCGAGCCGGTCACGGGAGACGGCAAAGGCGGCGACGAGACGACCGCGATCGACGCCGCAGCGGAAGGCGCCATCGTGGCACTGCTCGAGCGCCTGCACGCCGAGGGGCACGATTTCCACCTGGTGTCCGAAGAGCTGGGCGAACGGTCCTTCGGTGACAAACCGACCACCCACGTGGTCCTGGATCCCATCGACGGGTCGATGAACGCGAAGCGAGGGATTCCGTACTTCTCGGTCTCGATCGCCATCGCCGACGGCGCGCATATGGGTGACGTCCACTTCGGCTACGTCTACGACTTCGGCTCGGGCGAGGAGTGGTCGGCGACGCGTGGCGGCGGCGCGTGGCTGGGCGAGACCCGCCTCGGCGAGTCGCGTCCGGTCGACCCGATCGAGATCCTCTCCGTCGAGGCGACGGTTGCCGGGGCGATTGCGGACAAGGCGGTCGCCTTCTCGGGCTTTGCCAAGCGGCTGCGGATCATGGGCTCGCTCGCTCTGTCGCTGTGCCACCTCGCGGCCGGCCGCGTGGACGCCGTCTGCTCGCTGAAGGAGGCCCGCGCAGTCGACATCGCGGCCGCGCAGCTCCTGTTGCAGGAGTGCTCGTTGCCGATCGTCTTCGCCGATGCGGGCCCGTTCGAAGCCGCTCCGCTGGACGTCGCTGCGCGCTCGCCGGTGGCGGCCGCCGGCACCCAGGAACTGGCCGAGCGCCTCGCGCACATCGTCGCGACGTAGCCGACCTCGAGCCGGCTTGGCCTAGGCTTAGAGGGCCATGTCCACCCACCACCGGTGCCAGGCACGTGCCAGGCACGGGCCCACCAGAGTGGGAGCGGCGATCGCCGTGAGCGCGCTCGTGCTGATCGCCGGCTCCGCATCGGCTGCGCCCCAGGGCTCAGCGGCGCGCGCCAAAGCTGAGATCGTGTACGTCGATGTCGCCGCGGGTGACGGGGTCGTGATCCGCGTCGGCGGCGCGGTCGTACTGAGCGACACCGGCGAGCAAAACATCCCCTTCCTCTACAAGGCGCTCGACAAGGCGCTAGCGGACACGGGCTCTCGTGAGATCGAGGCGATCATCTTGAGCCATGCTCACGACGACCACGTCAAGAACGCCGCGCTGGTGCTCGAGTCGGGGAAGTACACCGTCAAGCGGGTCCTGATGAGCCGAAACGCTCATTGGAGCGCGACGGATGCAAACAGGGCCGTAATGAGCGCGATCCGGCGCCATCGCGTCCCTCTCAGGTACGTCCGGACGGGCGACGTCTTCCACTTCGGCGGAGCAAAGTGGACGATCCTCAACCCGTCCCCCGGCGCGTTCATGAAGCACCACCAGGTCTCCAATAGCTCGGTCGTGTACGCCCTCGAGGTCAACGGGAAGCGGCTTCTCTTCACGGGCGACATCGAGACGGCAGGCGAGCGGGCGGTTGTCTCCGAGTGGCAGCGGCGGCAGCTCGGCTCCGCGGATGTGCTGCTCGCCACGCACCACGGCTCGAAGTTCGCCTCCCACGACTTCTTCCTCGAGGCAGTCCAGCCGAAGAGCGCAGTCATCTCCGTCAACCGGGGGCACGGCCATCCCGACCCCGAAGCGATTCAGCGGCTCCGAAAGGCGGGAGCCGCGATCTGGTGCACGGCCTGGAACGGCACGGTGACGGCGACGGTGCCAACGGGAGCGGGGAAAGTGCGCCTGCGCAGCTCGGACAATTCGGCGCCGTGGTGGCTACGTGGCGAACGGCGTAGCCGGGGCGTCTGCGTTGACCAACGCGGCTCATGACGCTGCTACGGTGAATCCATGGAGCCTTCCCGCGAGCAGCTGATCGCCGCCCTCGGCAACGTCATCGACCCCGAGCTGAAGCGGCCGGTCACCGAGCTCGACATGGTGCGCGAGGTCAACGTCGAGGATGGCCATGTCGCGGTCACGATCGCGCTCACCGTCGCCGGCTGCCCGCTGCGCGACTCGTTCGAGCGCCAGGTCCGCGAGCACGTGTTGCCCCTTCCGGGCGTCGAGTCGGTCTCGCTCGCGTTCGACGTCATGACGCCCGACGAACGGGCTGCGCTCACGACCAAGTTGCGCGGCGGCGTCGCGCCTCGGTCGAAGGGGTTGTCTCTAGACGCGTCCACCCGCGTGCTCGCCGTGGCCAGCGGCAAGGGCGGAGTCGGCAAGTCGACGCTGACCGCCAACCTGGCGGCGGCCTTCGAGCGACTCGGCCACAAGACGGGGGTTCTCGACGCCGACGTCTACGGCCACTCGATCCCGCACATGCTCGGCGTTCACCAGAAGCCGGTCCTGGTCGACCGGATGATCGTCCCGCCGGTGCGCGACGAGCTCAAGCTGATGTCGATCGGCTTCTTCCTGGAGGACAACGCACCGGTCATGTGGCGCGGCCCGATGCTGCACAAGGCTCTCGAGCAGTTCCTCTCCGACGTCCACTGGGGCGAGCTCGACATCCTGGTCGTCGACATGCCACCGGGGACCGGCGACGTCTCCATTTCGCTCGGCCAGCTGCTGCCCAGGGCGGAGGTGCTCGTCGTGACCACGCCACAGCCGGCTGCGCAACAGGTCGCCGTGCGTGCCGCCCACATGGCCCAGAAGACCAACATGCGGCTCGTCGGCGCGATCGAGAACATGTCGTACCTCATCGGAACTGGCGAGGAGATCTTCGGCTCCGGGGGCGGGCAGCAGCTGGCCGACGAGCTGGACATCCCGCTGCTCGGCCAGGTGCCGCTAGACCCGGCTCTACGCGAGGCTGCGGACGAGGGTGAGCCGCTGGTCTGGACCCAGCCCAAGTCGGAGACCTCGCTGGCGATCGCGGGCATCGCAGAGGGCCTCGTCGAGGCGAAGCGCTCGACGTTCAAGCCGCTGCCGGTTCTCTCCTAGCAAGACGAAGGGCGCCCCCCAAGCGCCCTCGTCCAGTCTCTCTTCCGCGTTTGGGCTAGTTGCAGCCGGTGCGGAAGATGATCGCCGAGTTGTCGGGCGCCGCGGGTGCGTTCGCTCCGAGCGCTCCGGTGATCGAGTCGCCTGCGATCGCAGCCGACCAGTTGCCGCGGAGGTGACCCCACGGACGGTGTACGCGGCCGTTGGCGATCCCGTCCACGTGTGTCGCACCGTCGATCACGGCGGTCAGACCGGCATTGGCGCCGGGCCGCGAGCCGCCGTTGGTTGCCGCAGCGGCGCGTGAGGCCCATGATCCGCTCAGCCATCCGTCGCCGGTGGCCACGTTGACGACGGAGCGCGTGCGAAGCGTCAACGTCCCGGCCAGACGCGGCTCCGTGCTGGTCGAGGTCCCTCGCCAGACCGTGTTCGTGATGCGGAACATCGCCCCGCCGTGGGCCGTGCAGGTGCGAGAGCTCTGGTGCGTTGCAGTAGCCGCGAAGGTTGCAGCCACGTCTGTGGTCTGCGCTCGATGGTGCAGCGCTGAGGCAGCCGCGATGCCGGTAGCTGTGAGCGCGGCGACCCCCGCACTCAGAAGAAGAAGCTTCGTTCGGCGCATGGAGTAGACCTCCCGTGGGTTGCTTCCAACCAGGAAGATCCCAATCCGACGTGATGGCTTTCGGTGCAAGCGGTAAGGATTCTGTGAAGGAGCGGCTCGCGAAGCTGGGTTTTCCTGACGAAGACGCAGCTGTTCTCGCCGACCACTTTCTCGACGCCGAGGCGCGGAGCAAGCGCGGCCATGGGCTTACTCGCGTGGACTGGCTCGAATCGCTGCCCGATCTCAATCCCGGAGCCCGGCCGAAACGGACAACCGCAGAGCCGGGTTTCGAGCGCTGGGACGGTAACGGGGCGTTGGGCTACCTGACGCTCGCCGCGATCTGCGACGCCCAGCTCGCCGACCCGCCCGAGCGGGCGCGCGTCGTCGTCGCGGCGAACTGTTTTCCCACCGGGATGCTGGGCTACTGGGTGCGGAGGCTCGCGAACGGCGGCCTCGTAGCCGCGCTGACGGCGACGTCCCCGCCGCGACTCGGGCACCCCGACGGCGGACCACCGCTCGCCGGCACGAATCCCCTCGCGATCGGCATTCCGAGCTTGGAAGGGCGCCCGGTCGTCAGCGACGTCTCGATGGGGAAGGTCACCTATGGCGCGGTGCTCGCGGGCGAGGCGTCCGAGGACGATCTCATCCCGTTCGGCGGCGAGCAGGCCCACAAGGCGTTCGCGCTCGCGGTCGGGCTGCAGCTCTTCGTCGACTCCTTGACCGGCGGCGGCTACGGCGCCGTGCTGATCGTCGCGCGGCCCGAGGCCGACCCGGTTCCGGGCCTACGAGCTCGCGCCGGTGGTGTTCGCCTGCCCGGCGAGAGCTGAGAACTCCGGATCGTCGCGGATCGCGTCGAGGTCGGAGTCGTCCGCGGCGTACTCGGCGAACTTCCCGTCGAGCTGCAGTGATTGACGAAGGTGGCCGAGCGCGTCCTCCCTCTTTCCGGCGAGGCTCTCGGCGCACGCCAGGTTGTAGAGAGTGCTCGCGCGGTCGGGATGCTCGGCGAGCAGCTCGGAGAGCTCCGCAATGGCGGCGTCCCAATCCTTGGTCGCCCAGTGCCGCAGGGCATGCGCGTCTCGCTCCCACTCGACGGGCTCATGCGCCTTGCCCCGGGCTCCGCCGGCGGCGAGGACGGTCGTTTCCGCCTCCCTTGCGACCGCCTTGCGCTTCGCGGCGGGATCGCGCACGAAGACGAACGTCCCGGCCGGTGCGTCGACTTCGTCGTCGTTGATCGTGAACACGGCGTGGCCGCTGACCACGAAGTACAGCTCCTCATGCCCGGTTTTCTCTTCGTCATGCTCGCTGATGACGACCTGATCGGTGCCCTCAGCCGTCCAGGCGTTGACCCCGAAGGCGGTGATGCCGAACTCGGCTCGGGCCTGAGCCCAGCGCCGTCCTTCAGGCGTTCCGATCTGGAGCTCCGAGAGGTGTGCAGCCCTGGGCTCCGCGCTCATGCCGGGAACTCCGGCCGGTCACGGATCGAGTCGAGATCGCGGTCGTCCTGTGCCCATTCCAGAGCCTTCGCGTCGAGCTCGACGGCTCGCAGCAGGTGCTCGAGGGCCTGATCCGGGTTGCCGGCGAGACTCTCGAAGCAGGCGGCGTGGTAGTGCGACCGCCACGTGTCCCGCTCGAGCGCAGACTCGATCGCCTTGCGCCCTTGCTCCTCGTCGCCGAGCTTCAAGTACGCGTAGGCGGCGAACGTGTCCTCCCACTCCGAGATCTCGTGCGGTACGCCGGGCTTGGCGCCGAAGACGAGGACAGTCGTTTCAGGTTCGGCGGCAATCGCTCCGCGCTTGGTTCCCGGCGGCGCGAAGATCGCGGTGCCCGGTGGAGCGTCGATTTCCTCGTCCCCAAGCGTGAACGTCGCGCGCCCGCTCGCGACGAAGTAGAGCTCCTCGTGCCCGTCCTCTTCCTTGTGCTCCTCGACCACGCGGTCGCCGGCCTTGGCCCCCGTCCAGGCATTGGAGCCGAACGCCTCGAGCCCGATCCGTCGGCGCAGGGGCCGCCACAAGAGCCCTTCGTCGTCGACCGGTAGCCGCTCGAGCTCGTCGAGATGCACTACTTCATAGGCGCTCATCTGTTGCGCAACTCCTCGAGCACGACTGGGTCCACGGCCACGATTCCGTCAACGCGTTCCTCCAGATTCTCATTCCCCGCCCAGCGGAGGAACGCGTCGCCCAGCTCTCCCTCGTAGCCGAGCCGGGCCAGCCGTTCTCGCAGCTCTTCCGCCAGCGTGTCGTCGACCTGCACCCACTGGTCGCGCGGGGTCTCTCCGAAGATCGCCTGGTGCAGCTTGTAGATACGCGTCAGCTCTTCGATCGGCCGCTCGTGGTCTTCCACGCGGAGGTCGACGACGATGTCGGACAGCTGTGCGTAGCCGCCGTCTTGCTCGACGATGAGCAGCGACGCGGACTGCTGGCCGCGCTTGTCGCCGCCTGCCGCTTGCGCGGCGGCCAGGCAATCGAGTAGCCGTTCGGCCAGCGGCTTGCCCCCGCTGCCCTCGAAGGTCTCCACCAGCGCGTCGACGGTCTCCGCCGAGACGAGGATGTTCCCCTGCGCTGCGTACCCCTCGCCGGTACGCCCGCCGGCCCAGTCGTAGCACTCCCCTCCCGTGTACGTGGCCGCGCGCCCTTTCGCGTCGACGATGCCGAGCTGCCGTTGCTCCCGGCCCTCGTCCGCGGCCGTCAGCTCGTCCACGGCCTCCTGGGCCGACTTGCCCTCGCGCAGCAGGGCGAGCCCGTTCGGGCCGTATCGCGGGTTCGCGTACGCCTGGGTCGCGATCGCTCCGACGCCCGGCTCGGCCCAGGGCACGACCGATCCGACCGAGAGGAACTTCGACTGCACGGCGACGCCCCACTGCCCAGCCTCGAGGTCGCAGGCGGCAATCGAGTACGTGGCGATTCGCTTAGCCATAGGTCAACTCCACCAGGTCGATGTCCAGCAGTTCGCGCTGCTCGGGCGGAACCAGCACCGCTGCGACTTCTGGCCGCGCGAGCGCGGCGAGGATCTTCTCGGCGGAGTCGGCGCGGACGATGACCGGCGTCCCCCGGTCGAACTCCTCACGCAGCTTGTCCACGTCAGACACGTCGTCGAGGATCAGCGGCTCGCTCGGAAACTCCGCTTCGCCTTCGACCCCCAGCTCCGGGACGCGCTCGCCCGTCGCGCCGAACCAGCGCTGCCTCAAAGCTCGATCGTCTCGCCGGGCTCGGGCGAGATGACTTCGACATCGGGGGCCAGGGCGCGCAGCTCGTCCGGGGTTCCTCGGAGGAGCGGAAACGTGCCGTAATGGGAGGGGACACAGCGCTTCACGCCGAGCAGATCGAGCGCGTAAGCGGCCTCGACAGGATCCATCGTGAAGTGGCCGCCGATCGGGAGAATCGCCACGTCGGGCTTGTAGATGTCGCCGATGATCTTCATGTCGCCGAAGACGCAGGAGTCGCCCGCGAAGTAGAGGGAGGTCCCGTCGGCAGCGATCACGAGGCCGCACGATTCGCCCAGGTAGAGGAACTTCCCGTCCTCGAAGGCGCTGCTCGAGTGAAACGCGTTCGTGAGCGTGACCTTCACTCCGTCGACCTCGGCGGTGCCGCCCTTGTTAGGGGCGTGCTCCATCGTCTCCGGGAGCCCCTTGGTCGAGAGCCAGCCGCGCAGCTCGACCTGCGCGACCACGGGGCAGCCGAACTTTTGCGCCAGCTCGACCGTCGATCCGACGTGGTCGTCGTGCCCGTGCGTGAGCGCGATCAGGTCGATGTGCTCCGGCTCCTTCTCGCTCTCGGGGCATTTCGGGTTGTCGAGGAACGGGTCGACGTAGACGCGTTTCCCGCCGGGCGTGTCGAATCGGAATGCAGCATGGCCGAGCCATGTCAGCTGGACGTTCGCCATGGCGCGGAGACTAGCGAGCTTCGATCAGCAGGAAGGCTTGGACTGGCTCGCTCTTTCCCTTGACCGAGAGGGGTGCGAGCGGCTCCGTGACGGCGCTGCCTCCGAGCTCCGCGAAGGTCCGGGCTCCGATCAGCACCTGGCCCGGCTGGGCAGCGCTCTGGAGGCGCGAGGCGAGGTTCGTCGTGTCGCCGATGGCCGTGAAGCTGCGGTGCTCGGCGCTGCCGACATTGCCGACCAGAGCCGGCCCGGAGTTGACACCGACGCGGAAGCGCGGCCAGCCGGGGTGGCGCTCTCCCAGCTGCGCGGCCGCCTTCTGCAAGCCGAGGCCCGCCCGCGCCGCACGAGCCGCATGGTCCGGTTGATCCTCCGCCGCGTTGAAGACCACCATCACTGCGTCTCCCGCGAACCGCTCGACCATCCCACCTTCCTCGGCAACCGCCGGCACTGCTTGGCCCCAGTACTCGTTCAGCATCTCCACGACTTCCGCGGGCCCCGAGCAGCCCTCCGAGAAGGACGTGAACCCCTCCAGGTCGGCGAAGAGGACGCTGACGTCGCGGGTCTCGCCGCCGAGCAGGCCCGCACTGGGATCGGCCTTGAGCCGCGCGGTCACCTGCGGTGAGAGGTAGGGCTTGAAGAGGTCCTCCAGCCGGCGGATCTCGCCTGCCGCCCGTTCGACGAGCTTCGACTCTTCCATGCTCAAGTCCGTCTGAGCTGGATCACCCCCTTCCAGGGCAGTGTCGATTGCGTGCGCATAGCGCTTGTCGAGCCGAGCAATCGTGTCGCGCAGGTAGAGGCCGGCGAACGGGGAGCCGCCGCGCTTGTGCTCCTCTCGCGCGGCGTAGGCGACGAGCCCGAAGGCGACCGCCATCAGCGCGTGCCACTCCCACCAGGAGAGGTGCCAGTTCCGAGCGGCGGCGATTGCGATCATTGCCTCAGCGAGCAGGGCGAACGCGGCGGCGATCGCGATCAGGATCCGGTCGCCACTCCGCCGATAGAAGCCCAGGTAGCGAATCGCGGCGAAGCTGTAGAGCGCGGTCCCGGCCACCGCGAGCACGATCAGGCGCCCGCGTGCGTCTTCCGGCGGCAGCGGCTCGTTCAGCGGGCCTACTTCGGCCAGCGAGACGGCCGCCCAGGCGGCGATCACGGCCAGCAGGGAGTTTCGAATCAGTCCTCGGTGCCGCATGACGGTCGCGCCACGCCGTTCCAGGTCGAGAGCCGAGGCCGCTGCAAAGCATCCAGCGATGAACAGTCCGATCGGCGTCGCGATCACGAATCCGGTGTTCTTGCCCTCGAGCAGCACCCCGGGGGTCGCCAGCGCGTGGAGCCCCAGGAACGCGGCGCTGGCGATGAACGCCATGGACACGAGGAAGAGGCGCGCGTCCCCGAGCCGGCGCGCGGTCTCGCCTGCCAGGAGCCCGAGCGCGACGTTGACGACGGCGATCGCGATGACGAGCCAGAAGTGCGCCGGGTGGTGCTCCCAGCCTCGGTCCAGATCCGGCTGGGCGAGCAGCAGGAGGAGCCCGGCGATCGGGACTGCCAGCGCTCCCAGCCAGAAGATCAAAGCCGTCCGACACTAACGGGAGGATCACCTGCATCAAGGTCGAACCACCGGGCATGGCACGACGCTGGCTTCCTCTCGGACTCGCCCTGCTGGCGGCTGCACTCGATGCGTCGGGCTCGCACGGCCTTGCCTTCCACGCGCTCCTGGTGGCGGTCCCGGCGGCCGCGGTCGGCGCTCTCGGCGCCTTCGGCGAGCTGCTCGACCTGCGCGCCGACGACCGGGCCGAGACGCCGCTCTACCTGCTGCCCGTCCTGTCGGCGATGGGGCTCGTCCTGCTCGTCGTCACTGCCACGGTTCGCGCTCCGGCCATCGCGGACGCAGCGACGCCCGCGATTGCCACGAACCTGCTCTCGCTGGGCCTCGGTCTTCTTTGCCTGGAAGCGCTGCTGTCCGTCTTCTTCGAGCCGCGGCCCGCGCGCGTCAGAGTGGCAGCGAGTCCGCCGCGTCCCTTGCTAGATCGATGAGCGGCTGAACGGCGAAGAACGCGCCGACGTTCACGACCATCGCGACGAAGACTGCGCTCGTAAGCAGCACCTCACGCGGCGGTGAGCCGCCGGCCGGCGCCAGCGTGAGCTCCGCGGCGGGCCGCATGTACATCGCGCGGATCACCGCGAGGTAGTAGTAGAGGCTCACGAAGGTGGCCGCGACGCCGAAGATCACGAGCCACGTCCAGCCGGCCTCGTACGCCGCAGAGAAGACATAGAACTTCCCGACGAAGCCGCCGGTCAGCGGAAAGCCGGCGAAGCTGAGCATGAAGGACCACATCGCGACCCCGAGCAGCGGCCGCTCCCAGCCGAGCCCGGCGAGGTTGTCGAGGGTGACCGGAGCGTTCAGCTCCCGCTCGCGCGCGGCGACCACGGCGAACGCGCCGAGTGAAGCCGCGCAGTACGGGATCAGGTAGTAGAGCAGCGCTCGTCCACCGAGCTCGTTCGCCGCCGCGATCGCGATCAGCATGAACCCCGCGTGCGAGATCGACGAGTACGCGAGGAGCCGCTTCACCCGCCGTTGGACGAGCGCCGCCAGGTTGCCGATCGTGAGCGAGATGCAGGCGATGACGGCGAGGGCGACTGTCCAGAGCTCGTCCAGCTCCGGGAAGGCCACCGTCAGGATCCGGAGTGTCAGCACCAGGGCTACGGCTTTCGTGGCCGCCGACATGAACGCGGTCACCGGCGTCGGCGCGCCCTCGTAGACGTCAGGCGTCCACTGGTGGAACGGCGCGGCCGAGGCTTTGAACGCGAGCCCCGCGATCAGCATCGCGAGCCCGACCAGCAGCAGCGGGTCCTCGTCGAGCCCCGCAGACTGGGTCGCGTCCGCGATGGCCGCGAAGCCGAGCTCGCCCGTGGCTCCGTAGATGAGCGCCGAGCCGAAGAGCAGGACACCCGAGCCGAAGCTGCCGACGATCAGGTACTTGAGCCCGGCTTCGAGCGATGGGACGGAGTCGAGATCCATCGCGCAGAGCACGTAGAGACAGACCGAGAACCACTCGAGGCCGAGGAAGAGCGTCATCAGGTTGCTGGCCGAGACGAGGAAGGCCATGCCGCCGCCGCAGGCGGCCAGCAGCGCGTAGTACTCGCCGACGTGCTCGACCCGGCGGCGCGAGGAGTAGGAGATCCCGACGGCCAGCAACCCGGAGCCGGCGACGATCATCTGCGCCAGCGCTGCCAGCCGGTCGCGGGAGATCGCGTCGGCGACCTCGAGGCTCGGCGTGCCGGTCTTCCAAAAGAGGAGCGCGGCGGCGACGAATCCGCCCGCGAAGCCGAGAGCGCACGCGGACGCCGCGATCGGACGGATCCAGAGGCGTGGGAGGAGCACCGCACCGAGCAGTGCGACCCCTGCCGCTGCGAGCATCGCCAGCTCGGGGGCGAGGGCAAACCAGTCGACGGAGGGCGTCTCGATCATTCGGTCAGCTCAGCGAGTACCGGGATGTCGCCGGAGTTCTCGACCATGTGGTCGCTGATCGCGGCCGGCCAGGCCGAGAGGGCCAGGAGCAGGACGAGGAGAGGCACGACGATCGCGAGCTCGGCGGGCCGCAGGTCGAGGATGCTGTCGTCCGCGGCCGCTGCCGGGCGGCCGTGGAGCACGGCGGAGATCAGGCGCAGCATGTACATCGCCGCCAGCACGATCGCGATCGCCCCGACGACGGCCCACCCCCAGCCCCACGGGAAGATCCCGGCGAGGATCAGGAACTCGCCGGCGAACGCCGAGGAGCCCGGCACCGCGAGGGCGATCACGCCGGTGGCCATGAGGACGGTCGCCAGGGCAGGTCGCCCGCGTGCGAGCCCGCCGAGCCGGTCGAGGTCGCCGGTCGCGGCCCTGCGCTCGATCGCGCCTGCAAGGAGGAACAGCGAGGCGGAGATGAGCCCGTGGTTGACGGACTGCAGGACGGCGCCGCTCAGGCCGGCCATGTTCTCGGCGAAGATTCCGATGACGATCAGCGCCATCTGCGCGAGGCTCGAGTACGCGATCACGCCCCGCAGGTCCGGGGCGCGGAAGGCGAGGATGGATCCGTACACGAGGCCCGCGGAGGCGAGGGCGAGGATCAGCGTGCGGTAGTCGTCGAACGGCTCCGGGAACTTGGCCAGGCAGATCCGGAAGAAGCCGTAGACGGCGGCCTTGGAGACGACCCCCGAGAGCATGGCCGCCACCTCGGGCGGCGCTTCCCGGTAGGCATCCGGCAGCCAGCCGTGCAGCGGGAAGATCGGAGCCTTCACGGCGAAGGCCGCGACGAAGCCCAGAAAGATCCAGTCGCTCGAGCTCTGGGTCGCCTCGACGAGGTCGAAGGTGTCCTGCGAGAGGCCGTAGGCGATGACCGCGGCCAGCATCAGCAGCGAGCCGGCCATGGTGTAGATGACGAACTTGATCGTGGCCCCCATCCGGCCCGCGCCGCCCCACACTCCGATGAGCACGTAGAGCGGGATCAGCATCGCCTCGAAGAAGGCGTAGAAGACGAGCATGTCCTGCGCGGCGAAGACGCCGACGGTCGCGCCCGTCAGGAAGAGCATGAGCCCGAAATAGGCGCGCGGCCGTTCCCGCCTGGCCCAGAATGCGTACGCGATCGATGCCGCCGCGACGACCACGGTCAGTCCCGCGAGCCAGAACGAGAACGCGTAGAACCCGACGTGGTACGAGACGTTGAGATCGCTGAACCACACGTGCTGCTGGTCGAAGTTCGGCGTCGCGCCCTCGCGGTTGAAGTCGAAGCGCATCAGCCCGTTGATCCAGAAACCGACCTCGACGAGGGCCACGAGCAGCGCGAAGGATCCGGCCACCCCACGCGGCAGCGGGACGAGCCACACGAAGAGCGCCCCGGCGACGGGAAGGAAGATGAGCAGGGTCGCGAGCCAGCCCGTCATCGCACCCACACGAAGACGAGGGCGAGCGTGGCCACGGCCGTTGCGATCACGAACGCGTACATGCGAACGAGGCCCGTCTGGGTCTCGGCGACCTCACCGCCCGCGCGGCGCGCGCTGAAGGCGACGCCGGTCAGCGTGCCGGCGATCAGCGGCCGCTCGATGAGGGTGCGGAAGGCAGCGGCGAGCCAGGTCGCGGGCCGGTAGAAGAGCCAGTCGTACGCCTCGTCGAAGTAGAACTTGTGCTCGAGGATCGCCTGCAGGGCGCGCATTCGCGGCACGGGCTCTCTCCTGGCCGAGTAGAGCCACCAGGCGAGCCAGATGCCGAGAATGCCGGCCGAGACGCCGACGACCGACGCGATCACGTCCTGGGTGCCGGTCGGCTCGAAGAGCGGTTCCACGACAGGATGGAGGAAGTCGGCAAAGGGATGCCAGACGCCGGCGATCTCGACCCAGCCGCCGACCACGGCTAGCACGGCGAGCGCTCCGACCGTCACCGCCATCCAGATCCAGGGCTCGGTCCGCTCCGGCTTGTGCAGGTGCTCTCGCGCATACGGCGACGGCTCGCCCCCGAAGACGATGAACACCATCCGGAACGTGTAGAGGCCGGTGAGGAAGGCGCCGAGAACGCCCGCGACGAAGAGGAGCCCTCCGTACGGGCCCTCGGCGAGCGCGGACGCAAGGATCGCGTCCTTGGAGAAGAAGCCCGAAAGCGGTGGGATGCCCGAGAGCGCCAGGGCGCCGATCAGGAAGGCGACCCACGTCCGCGGCAGCAGTCCTCTCAGCCCGCCCATCTTCCGCATGTCCTGCTCGCCGGCGAGCGCATGGATGACGATTCCGGCGGCGAGGAAGAGCAGCGCCTTGAAGAACGCGTGCGTCATCAGGTGGAACATCGCGTTCGCATAGGCGCCGAGCCCGGCGGCGAGGAACATGTAGCCGATCTGGGACATCGTCGAGTAGGCGATGACGCGCTTGATGTCCACCTGGACGAGCGCGATCAGGCCGGCGGCCAGAAGCGTGATCGCACCGAGCCCCGCTGCAAGGTGCTGAACATTCGGCGCGTGCTCGAAGAGTGGCCCGAGCCGCACGAGCAGATAGACGCCGGCAGTGACCATCGTCGCCGCGTGGATGAGGGCGCTGACGGGGGTCGGGCCTTCCATCGCGTCGGGCAACCAGGTGTGGAGCGGGATCTGCGCCGACTTGGCGACCGCTCCGCCGAGCAGTCCGAGCGCTACGAGGTTGACCGCCCAGCTGCCCTCGGCGCCGCTCGCCCACTCGACGCCGGCGCCGAAGTCGAGCGAGCCCGTCCGCTGGATCAGCAGGAAGAAGGCGAGCGCCATCGTCGCGTCGCCGACGGCGTTCATGATGAACGCCTTCTTCGCGGCCGCAACGGCGCTCGGCCGCTCGTGGTGGTAGCCGATCAGCAGGTAGGAGCAGAGGCCGACGAGGCCCCAGCCGACGAGCAACATCAGGAAGTTGCCGCCCATGGACGAGGAGCAGCATCGAGAAGACGAAGAGCGCCATGTAGGCGAAGTAGCGGCGTTCCTCGTCGTCGCCGTCCATGTAGCCGATCGAGTAGGCGACGATCAGAGAGCCGACGCCGGAGACGATCAGCATCATCAGGACCGAGAGCGGGTCGACGAGCAGTGTGAGCCCGACGTCGAAGTCGCCCGCGCTCAGCCACGTCCAGGCCGTCGTCAGCTCGGCGCTGTCCTCGTCGCTGCGGCCGCGGATCGAGAAGAAGCAGACCACCGCCGCGACGAACGAGACCGCTGTCGAGAGCGTCGCGAGGTACCCGGTCGCCCGGCGCGACCAGGCGGTGCCGCCGAGCGTGATCAGCACCGCTGCTCCCAGGGGCGAAAGCAGGCAGACCCAGGCGGCGGCGGTCACGAGCGCACCCCGGCGGGCAGGAGCCGAGGCACGAGGCTTGCGGCGATCGGCGGGATGCGGCCCTCCGCGTCCACGGCGGGGTCGTAGGCCGACAGCGTCGCTGCGACGATCTCGAAGCGCGAAGCAACCTCGTCGAGAGCCGTCCTGAGCTCCTCGGCAGCGAGCCCGCCGTCAGTTGCCCATGCGCTTGCGACGCCCTCGGACGGATCGAGCACGTCGAGGTCGATGTGCACGTAGACCTCGTCTGTGTGCTCGGCCAATGCGTCGAGTGCCGCACCGAGTGAGCCCGCGTCGGCCCGCGTGACCGACGAGCGCGCAAGTCGCTCCTCTTCGGTCGGTTCGAAGTCCCGTGCGCCCACCAGCACGACCCGTTCCGGTGGGACGGTGCGGAGCCCGCGGCGAAGCTCGTCCCACCCCTCCCCTGTGAGCAGCGCGAGCACCATCCCTTCCAGGAAGCCGGTGGGCGTGGAGTCGGGCGTGTGAAAGTCCCCATGCGCGTCGAACCAGACGACTCCCACGTCCCGGTCGAGGCCCGTGACGGCGCCGAGTGCGCTCGAGCAGTTCCCGCCCAGGACGAGTGGGAAGTGACCTTCGTCGACGGTTTCGCGCACTGCGGCTGCCAGGGCCCCGACGACGTCGAAGACCGCCTTGACCTCGTTCCGGAACTCACCTGGCCGCTCGATGACGACGCTGTCGCCGCCGATTGCTTGCGCGAGCGGAGCCGGTCCCGCCCCGAGGACTTCCCCTTTGCGACCGAGGTGGTAGGGCACCTGGATCAGGCGCACGCCGCTCATCCGCGGAGCGTGCTCATCTTGTCGACGTCGAGCTCGAGGTCGCGGCGGTTCAGCGCGACGATCAGGCCGAGGCCGATGACGACCTCCGACGCTGCGATCGCCATCACCGCCAGGGCGAAGACCTGCCCGTCGAGCTGGCCGTGCAGCCGGGAGAACGCGATGAACGCGAGGTTCGCCCCGTTGAGCATGATCTCGAGCGAGAGGAGGATGATGAGCGGGCTGCGTCGCAGCATCACGCCGAGAGCGCCGATCGCGAACAGGAAGCCCGCAACGGCGAGGTACCAGGTGACATCCGGGCCCATCACGTCTCGAGCTCCTCGCGGCGCTTGACCTCGGTGCCGAGCACGACCCCGCCGACGGCCGCTGCCAGCAGCACGATCGAGGTGATCTCGAAGGCGAGGAGGTGGTCGGTGAGGAAGAGCCGGCCGATTCCCTCGGGCCCGCCGAACGCGCGCGAGATGTCGGCCTCGTCCGAGAGTCGATCGCTGGCCTTCTGTCCGATGACGACGACGATCTCCACGAGCAGCGCGCCCGCAGCGGCCGTCGCCCCGAGGGCCTGCCAGCTCGGCCCTCCCCTCCACGGCAAGTCGGCGCGCCGCCCCAGGTAGGCGATCACGAACAAGAACATGACCATGACCGCGCCTGCGTAGACAAGTACTTGCGCCGCCGCGACGAACTCCGCCGAGAGGAGCAGGAAGAGGACTGCGAGCGCGCCGAGGTTGCCGATCAGCGCAAGCGCCGAGTAGAACGGGTTCGTGAAGGTGATGACCGCGACACCCGACCCCAGGCACGCGAAGACGGCGACGACCCAGACCACCCAGACCACGAAGTTGCCCACTAGCTCCGCTCCTTGTAAGCCGGGATCGGCGTGTCGTAGAGGTCGCGATCGGCGACGGGAACTCTCTTGATCGGCTCGGCGAGCAGCATGTCCTTCGTGTAGATGAGGTCGTCGCGCGAGTACTCGGAGATCTCGAACTCGTTCTCCAACGTGATCGCGTCGAACGGGCACGCGAGCTCGCAGTAGCCGCAGAAGATGCAACGCGAGAGGTTGATCTCGTAGATGCGCGCGTAGCGCTCGCCTGCCGAGACCCGGTCGTCGGCCGTGTTCTCCTCGGCGACGACCCGGATGCAGTCGGCCGGGCAGGCCGCTGCGCAGAGGGAGCAGCCGACGCACTTCTCGAGGCCGTTCTCGTGCCGCCACAGCCGGTGCCGGCCGCGGAAGCGCGGATAGACCGGGCGCTTGTACTCGGGGTACTGCTGGGTGATCGGCTTCTTGAAGATCTGCCGCAGCGTGACGCCGAAGCCGCCCAGCGAGTCGAAAGGCTGCGGGCTCACAGCCAGATCACCAGAGCCGCGGTCACGAGCGCGTTGATCGTCGCCACCGGCAACAGGACCTTCCAGCCGAAGTCCATCAGCTGGTCGTAACGCAGCCGGGGGAGAGTGGCGCGGAGCCAGATGAAGACGCAGATGAAGGCGAGGAGCTTGAGGAAGAACCAGAGTGGCCCGAGTGGCGCCCACGGCCCGAGCCAGCCGCCGAAGAAGAGCGTCACGGCGAGCGAGGAGAGGACGATCATGTTGATGTACTCGGCCATGGAAAAGAGGCCGAAGCGCATGCCGCTGTACTCCGTCTGGTAGCCGGCGACGAGCTCGGTCTCAGCCTCCGGGAGGTCGAAGGGCGGGCGGTTCGTCTCTGCGATGCCCGCGATGAAGAAGACGGCCAGCCCGACGATCTGCGGAACGGCGTACCAGACCGATTGCGACTGCTGCTCGACGATCTCCGTGAGCGAGAGCGAGCCGGCCATGATGATCACGCCGAGGACCGAGATGGCGAGCGCGACCTCGTAGGAGACGAGTTGCGCGCAGGTGCGCATCGCCCCGAGCAGCGAGTACTTCGAGTCCGAGGCCCAGCCGCCGACGATGAAGCCGTAGATGCCGAGCGAGCCGAGAGCGAAGATCAGGATCAGCGAGATCGGCACGTCGATGATCTGACCCGAGATGTCGTAGTCCCAGACGTGCCAGCCCTCGCCGAAGGGGATCACGGCGAAGGCGGCCAGCGCCGTCGCGGCGGACATGGCCGGTGCGCTGAAGTAGAGGAGGTCGACGGCCGTGGCCGGGGCGAAGCTCTCCTTGCGGATCAGCTTCACGAGGTCGGCGATCGGTTGCAGCAGGCCGAAGGGCCCGGTCCGGTTCGGCCCGTAGCGGAGCTGCATGCGGCCGATCAGCTTGCGCTCGAGCAGTGTCGAGTACGCGAACAGGCCGAGCAGCAAGTTGATGATGACTACGGCCTTGATGGTGTCGATCCACCAGGGCTCGTTCATGGGGAGACCTCGACATGCGTCCCGAGGTCGCCTGCGTACGGCCCCGGCACGCGCACGGCGCCGGCGGCCAGGTCCTTGGTCACGCGCGCGCGAAGCTCGACCGACGTGCCGTTCGACTTGACGTGCACCAGCTGGCCGCCGGCGACGCCGAGGCGCCGCGCGTCGTCGGGCGAGAGCTCCACCTCGGGGCCCGGCCGCTGGAAATGCAGCTCCGGCACGCGCTCGACGGCGGGGCCTGAGAACAGCGGCCTGTAGGCGATCAGGCGGAGCCCCTTGCCGGACGCGGCCCGTGTGCGCTTCGGCTTCTGGACCTTCCCCAGCTCGACCGGGGGCGGGAGCGGCGCGTGCTCGCCGACGAGGCCGTAGTCGAGGCCGCCGTACGCGATTGCCGAGATCTCGGCGAACACCTGGGACGGGTACGGCGAGAGCTCGACGTCGAAGCGTTCAGCCAGCTTTGCCAGCCAGGCCAGCTCGTCCGGGCCGGGCGGGATGACCGCCCGCCGCAGGCGCTGCAGGCGACCCTCGAGGTTGACATAGGTGCCGTCCCGCTCCAGGTAGCTCGTTCCCGGCAGGACGAGATCGGCCCAGCCGATGAGCGGCGTCCTGAACATCGAGATCGCCAGCACGGATTCGGCCTGCTCGGCCATGACGCGAACGTCCGGGTTGGCTACGGCTTCGTCACCGGAGACGATGAGGAGCCCGATCGGCTCGGGGTCATCCGGGTCGATGTCCCCTGCCGCGGCCCACGCGTCTGCGACCCCGCGGCCATTTGCCGTCTCCGGCAGGTGGAACGCGGCTGAGCCAGGCTTGTCCGCGATCCCGAGCTCCGCGGCTAGGGCCGGCAGCGCCTCTCCACCCGGCCCCGACCAGATGACCACGACGCGTTCGCTCGACCGCACGCCCTCGTCGTCGGTCGAGGTCAGGAGCTCGGCGCCGTTCCGGCGCGCGGCCCTGATCCAGAGATCCACGATCGGCGCGCGCTCGACCACAGGATCGTCGCCGAGGACGACGACGATCTCGGCGTCCCCGATCGTGGACAATGGGGCGCGGAAGGCGTCCAGCGTTGGGTCAACCTCTTCAGGCAGGACGGCGGCATGCGCGCCGAGCCCCTGCCGAAGCAACTTGGCGAGCGCGTAGGCCGACTCGACCGTCTCCGAGCCGGACAACGCGGTCACGATCCGGCCCTCAGCCTTCCGGAGCATCCGCTCCGCTTCGTCCAGGGCCGCTTCCCAGGAGATCTCCTCGTACCGGCGCGGCCCCATCCGCTGCAGCGGATCCGTTATCCGGTCACGCGCGCGAACGTGCGCGTACGCGAAGCGGCCCTTGTCGCAGAGCCAGCCCTGGTCGACCTCGGGATGGTTCCTCGAGAGGATCCGCTTGACCTTGCCCTCGCGTGTGGTCGCATGGACGTTGCAACCGACCGGGCACATGCCGCAGACGGTCGGGACGTTCTGGATCTCCCAGGGGCGCGCTTCGAAGCGGTACTGCGTCGAGGTCAGCGCGCCGACGGGACACAGCTCGATGATGTTTCCCGAGAACGGCGCCTTGTACGGCTCGTCCTGAAAAGTGGCGATGACCGACGCCGCGCCTCTGTTCTCCGCGATCAGCTGACCGTCCTCGGACACCCCCTCCGAGAAGCGTGTGCAGCGGTAGCAGAGGATGCAGCGCTCGCGGTCGAGCGCGATCGTCGGCGAGATCGGGATCGGCTTCTCGAAGGTGCGCTTCGGGAACTCCATGCGGGTTGCACCGGGGCCCCAACGGAACGTCAGGTCCTGCAGCGGGCACTCGCCGCCCTTGTCGCAGACCGGGCAGTCCAGGGGGTGGTTGACGAGGATGAACTCGAGCGTCGCGTTCTGCGCCTCGGCAGCCTCGGAGGAGCTCTGCGCGGTGGAGACGACCATGCCGTCCTGGGCGCTCAGCACGCAGGCCGCCTGCACCTTCGGCATTCCTTCGACCTCGACCAGGCACATGCGGCACGCACCGATCGCCGGGCCGAGCCGCGGCTCGTAACAGAAGACCGGGATCTCGATCCCAGCGGCCAGTGCGGTCTCGACGAGGCCGGTCCCCTTCGGAACCTGCACCTCGCGCCCGTCGATCGTGACGGTGACGAGCTCCGGCGCGCTCACGCGACCTCTCCCGACATGCGACTTTGGCCACGCTTTCCACCGTCAAAAGCTCGCAACCGCCCTCCGGTAGCCAACGGCCAATCACCGTCTCGCCATGTCCGGTGCCAGGCACCGGACAGGTCCCGGCTGCTCATGCGGGCACCTCGGCTACCGGCGCGTGCGTGTGCTGATCGACCGGGGCCAAGACGCCTTCCAGCGACGACTCGCCGCCGAACGGGCAGCCGCGCTCGTCGATGTGCGCGCGGAACTCGTCGCGGAACTTCGAGACGTAGCTGGCGATCGGCATGGCGGCCGCGTCGCCGAGCGGGCAGAGGCACTTGCCGAGGATGCGGTCGCATACCGAGAGCAGCAGGTCGAGCTCCTCGTGCTCGGCCCGCCCGTCCTCGATCTTGTGGAGGAGCTGCACCATCCAGCGCGTGCCCTCGCGGCACGGCGTGCACTTACCGCACGACTCGTGCATGTAGAACTGCGCGACGCGCAGGCCGAGCTGCACCATGCAACAGCGGTCGTCGATGACGATCACGGCGCCCGAGCCGAGCATCGACCCGCGCTCCGTCATGGCGTCGTGCTCGAGCGGGGTATCGACCTCCTCGGCCGTGAGGACCGGCACCGAAGATCCGCCCGGGATCACCGCCTTCAGCTTGCGGCCGTTCGGGATGCCGCCACCGATCTCGAAGATCAGGTCGTTCAGGGACGTGCCGAGCTCGAGCTCGTAGTTCCCGCCGCGGACGACGTTGCCCGAGAGCGAGAAGAGTCGAGTGCCGGTCGAGTTCGGCGGCGCGCCGATCTTGGCGTACTCGGCTCCGCCCAGCTCGATCACCTTCGGCACCGTCGCGACCGTCTCGACGTTGTTGATCAGCGTGGGCGCTGCGTACAGCCCCGACACGGCGGGGTACGGCGGCCGCGAGCGTGGCTGGCCGCGCTTGCCCTCGAGGGACTCGAGGAGCGCCGACTCCTCGCCGCAGATGTACGCGCCGGCGCCGCGGTGGAGCACCACGGTCACGCCCGCGAACAAGCCCTCGTCCCGCGCCTCGTCGAGAGCCGCCCGCAGAACCTCGAACTCGGCCAGGTACTCGCCGCGGATGTAGATGAAGACGTTCTGCGATTGGATCGCGTGCGCCGTGATCAGGCAGCCCTCGATCAGGCGGTGCGGGACGCGGAACATGAGCTCGCGGTCCTTGAACGTTCCCGGCTCCGACTCGTCGGCGTTGACCACGACGTACCGCGGCTTCGGCACGTCGTCGGGCTTCGGGATGAAGCTCGCCTTGCGTCCCATCGGGAAGAAGGCGCCGCCACGGCCGCGAAGATTCGAGGTGAGGAGCTCCTCGATGACCGCCTCGGCGTCCATGCCGCGCGCCTTCTCGAGCGACCGGTAGCCGCCGACGGCCCGGTACTCGCTGAGCTTCGTCAGGTCGCGCTCGTCGGCGCCGGCCAGGACCAGTGCCAGCTCAGGCATCGCGCAGCTCGCTGACGATCGTCGGCACGTCCTCCGGCCTGACCGGCTCGCGATACCTGTGGTCGATCGCGACGACGGTGCCCCAGCCGCAGCCGCCGGCGCACTCGAGCGCGCGGAGCGTCACGCCGCCGTCCTCGGTCGTCTCGCCCGTCTTGACCCCGAGCTCCGACTCGAACGCCTCGAGCACCTGCTGCGCGCCGACGAGCGCGCACGAGATGTTCGTGCAGACCTCGACCAGGTGCCGGCCGACAGGCCTCATGTGGAACATGTCGTAGAAGGATGCGACGGCCTGGCAGTAGGCCGGAGTCACGTCGAGCGCGTCGGCCACCTCGCGGAGCGCGTCGGGCGACAGCCAGCCGTACTGCTCCTGCGCGAGCCGGAGCGCCGGCAGCACCGCGGACCTGCTCTGCGGGTAGCCGGCTGCGATCTCCTGGATCTGCTCGGCGAGCGTCACCGGTCGACCTCGCCCATGACCGTGTCGAGGGAGCCGACGATGGCGATGAAATCGGCGATGAGCGCGTCGCTCATGCAGGTCGCGGTCGCCTCGAGCGCGACGAAGGACGGGGCCCGGAACTTGACTCGCCACGGCCGCGGCCCACCGTCGGAGACCAGGTAGCACCCGAGCTCGCCGCGTGGGGATTCGACCGCCACGTACACCTCGCCCTCGGGCACCAGAAAACCCTCGGTGACGATCTTGAAGTGGTGGATGAGCGACTCCATCGACGTGTGCAGCTCGTGTCGCGGCGGGAGCACGACCTTGCGGTCGTCCGCGATCCACGGGCCCTCGGGCATGGCGTCGAGGCACTGCTCGACGATGCGCGTCGACTGGCGCATCTCGTCGATCCGCACCTTGTAGCGGTCGTAGACATCGCCGTTCGGGTAGACGGGAACGTCGAAATCGATCTCCGGATAGGCGAGGTACCCCTCGTCCCGCCGCAGATCCCAGTCGACCGCAGAAGCCCGCAGCACCGGCCCTGATTGGCCCAGCGCGATCGCGTCATCAGCCGAGAGGAGCCCGATGCCCTGCGTGCGCTCGAGCCAGATCTCGTTGCGCGAGAGGATCGTCTCGTACTCGTCGATCGCCTGCGGCATCCACTCGCAGAACTTGCGGGCCTCGGGATAGAAGCCCTTCGGGATGTCCTCGGCGAGACCCCCCACCTGGTAGTACCGCGTGTGCATGCGAGACCCGGTGACCATCTCGAAGAGGTCGAGGATCTGGTCGCGCTCGCGGAAGCAGTACCAGAACATCGAGATTGCTCCCAGCTCGAGCGCGGCGGTCCCGAGGAACACGAGATGCGAGTGGATCCGGTTCAGCTCCGCGAGCAGCGTGCGCATCCAGGTGGCCTTCGGCGGCACCTCGATGCCGAGGAGCTTCTCGACGGCGAGCACGAAGACGAGCTCGTTGTTCTGGAAGGAGACGTAGTCGACGCGCGGTGCGTAGGTGATCGCCTTCCACCACGTCTTCTGCTCCATGTTCTTCTCGAAGCCGGTGTGCAGGTAGCCGATCACCGCGCGGAGGCCGACGACGCGCTCGCCCGAGAGGTCGACGACGAGCCGGAGGACGCCGTGGGTCGACGGGTGGTTCGGGCCGAAGTTGACCTGGAGGATCTCGTCGGATGCGCGGAGCTCCTCGGGGAGCACGAGCATGGAGGGGATCGGAGACGGGATCCGCGAGCCTTCGTAGATCCTCCGGCGCTCGGTGACCGCCATCACTCTTCTCCCGAGAAACGGACGGGCTCGCCGCCGAGCGGATAGTCCTTGCGGAGCGGGTGCCCCTCCCAGTCGTCTTCCATGATGATCCGGCGCAGATGGGGGTGGCCCTCGAAGGTGATGCCCATCAGGTCGAACTGCTCACGCTCGTGCCAGTCGGCGGTCGGCCAGATCTCGATCACGCTGGGGACCGGCTGGTTCTCCTCGACCCAGACCTGAACCCGGACTCGGGGCGCACCCGGGACGACGGCGAGGAGGTGGTAGTTGATCGCGAAGCGTGTGGGCTTCGGCTCGGGTGAGCGGGCAAAGCCCTGCGAATGCACCGAGGCGCCTTGTCCCGCGGGAGTGTTCAGGTCACGGCCGGTGCCGGTGCCGAAATAACCCGCCACACCCTTTTCACCCCACCCCAGGTAGTCCACCGCCGTGATGTCGGAGAGCAGCGCGAACCCCTCCTCGTCACGGAGGAACGTGCAGGCCTCGAGCAGCCGTGCAGGGTCGACCACGAGCGTCGTCTCGCCGTGTGCCTCGCGGCGCTCCACGAGACCGGGGACTCCTTCGAAGGGGCTCAGCTTGCGACGCCCCGGATCTCGTAGGCCGGCGGCACCCCCGCCTTGATCTTCTCCTGGAGGCGGACGATCCCCTCGACGAGCGCCTCCGGCCGCGGTGGGCAGCCCGGTACGTGGATGTCGACGGCGACGATCTTGTCGACGCCCTGGAGGATCGTGTAGTTGTTGAACATCCCGCCCGAGCTGGCGCAGGCGCCCATGGCGATCACCCACTTCGGCTCGAGCATCTGGTCGTAGATCTGGCGGAGCGGCGCAGCCATCTTGTGCGCCACGCGCCCCGAGACGATGAGCAGGTCCGCCTGTCGCGGCGAGGAGCGGAAGACCTCGGCGCCGAAGCGCGCGATGTCGTATCGGGACGAGACGATCGACATCATCTCGATCGCGCAGCAGGCGAGGCCGAACGTGTCCGGCCAGATCGAGCTGCCCTGCGCCCACGCCACGGCCTTGTCCACGGTCGAGAGCATGAGCCGGTCCTCGAGCGGCGAGAGCTCCTGCTCGAAGACTCCGGGGCCCTTACCGCGCCACAGCACTCGCTCCGAGTTGAGGCCGTAGTCGGCGAGCCGTTGCTTCTTTCTCACCGCCACTTGAGTGCCCCCTTTCGCCAGATGTAGACGTAGGCCACGGCGAGGATGCCGAGGAAGAACGAGAGCTCGACGAACCCGAACCACCCGAGCTGCTCCAGCACGACGGCAAGCGGGTAGAGAAAGACGATCTCGACGTCGAAGACGACGAAGAGCATCGCCGTCAAGTAGAAGCTGATCGTGAAACGCTGCAGTCTCGGCGGCCCGAGCGACACGCCCGACTCGAATGCGAGCGTCCGCGTGCGCACCCTTCGCTTGGGCCGCGTTGCGAACAGGAAGGACATCGCGATCATCGAGGCCGGGATCGCCACTGCCAGGCTCCCGTAGATCAGAAAGGGAAGCCAGCTATCGAGCATTTGCGAGGCAGCCGGCCTGGGCCAAGACGCCGGAAACGTACCACGCTGAAGAGCGCTACGAGCGACTGGCGAAACCGCTCAACCGTGCGGGTATCTGGTGTTACAAGCTCGACCCCTTTTCGGGGGTCGGGAACGCCGGGGCACGCTGCTACGATGCGTCCAGATGGCAACAGTCGAACACGAGACCATCGTCTCCCTCAGCGAGGGCGCTGCGACGAAGATCAAGGCGCTCATGGCCGAGGAGGGCGAGACCGAGGCGGGCGTGCTCCGCATCGCGGTGCAGGGCGGTGGCTGCTCGGGCTTCGAATACGCGCTCGGGTTCGACCAGGCCCCACAGGCCGGCGACCTCGAGCTTCACTCGCACGGCATCCAGATCGTGGTCGACCCGTTCAGCGCTCCGTACCTGAGCGGGACGGAGATCGACTACGTGGACGGCCTCCAGGGCGGGTTTGCCATCAACAACCCGAACGCGACGTCGGCGTGCGGTTGCGGCCACTCCTTCCAGGTGGAGGACGAGGCTGCGGCCGGGGCGGATCCTCATGCAGCCGGTGGCTGCGGCTCGGGCTGCTCGCACTAGCTCGACGTTCGAGCACTAGCATCTCCCGCAATGGCGAGCAGTAACGGCGTCGTTGACATCACGATCCTGGGAGCAGGTCCGACCGGGCTCGCCGCCGCCTACTACGCCGGTCACCGCGACGCATCAGTGCGTATCGTCGAGAGCCTCGAGCAGCTCGGCGGCCAGGTCGCTGCGACCTATCCCGAGAAGCACGTCTACGACGTGGCCGGCCACCCCAAGATCCTCGGTCAGAAGCTCGTCGACATGTGCGCGGAGCAAGGTCTCCAGTACGGAGCCGAGGTCATTCTCGGCGAGGAGGCCAAGACGCTCGAGCGCGTCGACGAGAACGGAGAGGAGCTCTTCGCGCTGGCGACGGCCAAAGGCGGGCCGTACCTGTCGCGCGCGCTGATCGTCACCGCCGGGCACGGAGCCTTCGAGCCGCGCAAGCTGGGCGTCGACGACATCGATCGGTGGGAGGGCAAGGGGCTGCACTACTTCGTGCGCCAGAAAGAGGTGTTCAAGGACAAGGCCTGCGTGATCGTCGGCGGCGGCGATTCGGCGCTCGACTGGACGCTCGGCCTCCAGGACACGGCCCGTACGCCGATCGCGCTCGTGCATCGTCGTGACCGCTTCCGCGCACTCGAGTCATCCCTGAACGAGGCGAAGAAGCTCGAGGAAGAGGGGCGCGTCCGGATCATGACTCCGCACGAGGTGCGCGAGGTGCACGGGGACGGTTCGATCCAGGCCGTGTCCATCGAGAACACGACCACCGGCGAGGTCGAGCGCGTCGATTGCGAGGCGCTCATCACGCTGCTCGGCTTCCACTCTCACCTGGGCGCGATCGCGGAGTGGGGCATCGAGCTGGAGGGCAAGCGGCAGCTGAAGGTCGACCCGATGACGATGGAGACGAACCTCCCGCGGATCTACGCCGCGGGTGACGTGGCCGGTTATCCGGGCAAGATCACGCTGATCACGATCGGTATGGGCGAGGCCGCGATCGCGGCGAACAACGCGATCGCACACATTCGGGGGGAGAAGGTCCAGCCCAAGTACTCCACCGACTAGCCCGGTCCGTGGGAGGTGCTCTCACCGCCCCGGGCGAATGAGCCTGCGCATCCCTCATCCGAGGGAGGCCCGCTCGTTGGCTTGTGCCGAAAGCAGTGAGGTGGATCGCGTAACGGTTGAATGTCTCGGATGCGGTGAGCGGCGTAAAGTCGCCAACGGCTCGGGCAGCGTCGAAGCCGGCGAGTGCGCTCGCTGCGGCTATGTCGGCTGGGCCACTCCCGCCGATCTCTCCGAGCTGGTTCGCCGCGCGCTGCGTGAGTTCCCGCCGGAGCGCCGGCGACTACGCCTGATCTAGCCAGCTTGAGTAAGCTCGTCGCAGGCTCATGCGGCTCCTCATTCTCGCCATCATCGCGCTCTTTCTCGTCTTCTGGGTCCGGGCGTTGTTCGACGTCTTCAAGCGGGCTGATCTCTCCGGCGGGTCCAAGGCACTGTGGGCCGTGGCGATGCTCGTGTTTCCGTTCATCGGCTTGCTCGTCTACACGATGCTCCGGCCTGACAGCTCGCAAGCTTCCTAGGAGGGTTTGACGAAATGGATCTGTGCCGCCGGGCCGCGCTGCTCGCCCCGAGGCGGCGTCCTCAGTCGCCCCAATGCTGAAAAGCATTGGGGCTCCCTGCGTCCTTGCCCCGGAACGACCATCGCACCCCGGCGACGAGTCAATTCCACCAAACCCTCCTAGCGCTCCCGAGAGCCGGGGCTAAACTCGGAGGCGTGGCGGCGACCGACGAGAGGCAGGAGCTCTGGGGCGTGGAGACCCGTAAAGCCGTCGAGAACTTCCAGGTTTCCGGCCAGCCGATTCCGCCCTCCGTCGCCGCCTGGCTCGGCCGTATCAAGGCAGCGGCCGCACGGGTGAACGCCGAACTGGGGCTCCTCGATGCCGAGAAGGCCGAGCGCATCGCGGCCGCCGCCGACCGGGTCGCCACGGGCGAGCTGGCCGATCAGTTCCCGATCGACGTCTTCCAGACCGGGTCGGGCACGTCGTCGAACATGAACGCGAACGAGGTCATCGCCTCCCTAGCCGGCGAAGGGGTACACGCCAACGACGACGTCAACATGGGCCAGTCGTCGAACGACGTCTTCCCCTCGGCCGTCCATCTGGCAGCGCTCGACCAGCTGACCAACGACCTGCTCCCGGCCCTCGAGCAACTCGCCGGGTCCTTGCAGAGGAAGGCGCTCGAGTTCGACGACGTCGTCAAGTCCGGCCGGACGCACCTGATGGACGCCGTTCCGGTGACGCTCGGCCAGGAATTCTCGGGCTACGCGGCGCAGATCCGACAGAGCGTCGCCCGCGTCGGGTCGACCCTCGAGCGCGTCGGGCAGATCCCACTGGGCGGAACAGCGGTCGGCACGGGCCTGAACACGCACCCCGAGTTCGCGGAGCGCGTACGCCGCCGCCTCACCGAGGAGACGGGGCTGAAGATCTCACCGCCCGCCGACCCGTTCGAGGCTCAGGGCGCGCGCGACGCCCTCGTCGAGGCTTCCGGCGCTCTGAAGACCGTTGCCGTGTCGCTGACGAAGATCGCCAACGACCTGCGCCTGCTCGGCTCTGGCCCCCGGGCCGGCCTGGCGGAGATCACGCTCCCCGAGCTCCAGAAGGGCAGCTCGATCATGCCCGGCAAGGTGAACCCGGTCATCCCCGAGGTCGTCACGCAGGTGTCCGCACAGGCGATCGGCAACGACATGGCGATCACGGTCGGGGGCATGCAGGGCCACCTCGAGCTGAACGTGTTCGTCCCTCTGATCGCGCGCAACCTGCTCGACTCGATCCGCCTGCTGGCCGCAGGCGCACGGCTGCTCGCCGAGAACTGTGTCGACGGCATCGAGGCCAACCGCGAGCAAGCGGAGCGCTATGCGGAGCTGACGCTCTCGGCCGCGACCGCGCTCAACCCGTACATCGGCTACGACAAGGCCACGGAGATCGTGAAGGAAGCCGCTGCCAGCGGCCGCCCGCTGCGCGACGTTGCGCGAGACGCCGGGGTCGACGAAGAGACGCTGGACAAGGCGCTAGACCTGCGCGCGATGGCGAAGCCCCACGGTGACTAAAGCGCTGCACGTTCCGCCAAAAATCACCAAGTTTCGCTTGACAGACGTACCGAGATAGAGAATCATCTACCCAGCTCCGAGGACGGGGTCGCCTGCGGCGTTCGGCGTGCCTGAATGAGTGCCCGGGGGGAAGTCGATCGCTCTAAAACAAGAGGGAGAGGAGTTCCATTTTGTCAGGGATCAGAGGGGGTGTCCTCGCGGGGCTTGTTGCTGTTGCAGCCGCATGCCTCGTCGTGATCGGCGCCAGCGCGGCGTCGAAGCCCCACCAGCTCAAGAGCAAGTTCTCCAAGCAAGACCACGCACTACTCGCGAAGAAGCGCTCGCACGGCGTCGCGAGAGTCTCGCTGCTCGTCGTCACACCGCGTTACAAGACTGCTCCTGTGGTGAAAAAGCTGCGGAAGCTCGGCGGCAAGGTCGTTTACCGCCACAACAGGCTTGGCTATGTGCGGGTGCTCATGCCGCTACGCAAGGCGGAGTCTGCTTCGAAGCTCGCGGGCATCCAGGCGATCAACGTCGACGCAGTCGTTCCGTTGCCGGATCCTCATCCTGACGGTGCGGTCAACCCGACGCCACAGCCTGCGCCGGATGCGAGCACGCCTCGCAGCAACCCGTACATGCCGACCCGTGACACGGGCGCGGCGCAGTTCGTCCAGGCCCATCCGTCCTGGGACGGTCGCGGGGTCACGGTCGGCATCGTCGATTCCGGCGTCGACCTCGACCACCCCAGCCTGAACACGACGAGCACGGGTGCTCCGAAGATCCAGGACTGGGTGACCTATACGCATCCGGCCACGGACGGCGACCCGACCTGGCGGTTCTTCACCGGAGTGCTCACGCCGGTCACGGACGGCACGACGGTCCAGTTCGGTCGCACCTACACGGGCATTCCGAACGGCCAGTACCGCGTCGCTCGCATGCGTGAGGACCTGCTCGGTGCCACCAGCGAGTACGGCATCGCCTGCGGGTCGGACCTCGACCGCGACGCTACGTGCGGTGACTTCTTCCTGATGCTCTGGCAGCCGGGAAGCGACACCACGACCACGGACGACGTCCTGCTCATCGACTCCGACAACGACAGCAGCCTCGCCGACGAGTCGCCGATGCAGGACTTCAGCATCGACCGCGACATTGGCCGCTTCGGCCATGACAACCCGGCGACGCCGATTCGTGAGTCGGTTCCGTTCGTCGTCCAGCCAGAGGCCGCGCAGATCTCCGGCCTCTACTGGGTCAACATCGGCATCGTCTCCGGCGCGCACGGCTCCCACGTTGCGGGCATCACTGCCGGAAACAGCCTCTTCGGCGGCCAGATGAGCGGTGCCGCACCCGGAGCGAAGCTCGTCTCGGTCCGCGCGTGCCTCTTCACCGCGGGCTGCACCTCGCACGCTCTGATCGAAGGCATGATCTTCGTGATCGAGCAGGCGAACGTCGACGTCGTCAACATGAGCATCGGCGGGCTGCCGGCGCTCAACGTCGACGACCCGACCAACACGCGTGCTGTTCTCTACAACCGCCTGATCGACGACAACGACGTCCAGATGTTCCTGTCCGCCGGCAACAGCGGGCCGGGCGAGAACACGATCGGCGACCCGGCCGTGGCCACCAAGGCGATGGCAGTCGGTGCGTACATCCACAAGGAGACCTGGCAGAAGAACTACGGCTCGGACTCGACTGCCGTGGACAATCTCCATCCGTTCAGCTCACGTGGCCCGACCGAGGATGGCTCGTTCAAGCCACAGATCGTTGCGCCAGGCGCGGCGATCTCGACCGTGCCCACCTGGCAGGTCGGCCAGCCGGTCGCAGGCGTGCACACGCTTCCGCCCGGTTACGGCATGTTCAACGGCACCTCGATGGCCGCTCCTCAGTCCGCGGGCGCGGCTGCGCTCCTGGTCAGTGCGGCCAGGCAGAGAGGGGTGTCTCACCATGCCGCCGAGCTGAGGATGGCGTTCAACTCGACGGCTCGTTACCTCGGCGACTACAACGCCGCCGACCAGGGCAACGGCCTGATCAACGTCCCCGCTGCGTGGGAGCTGCTCAAGGACCGCGTGGAGCCCGTGAACATCACGTCACGTGTTCGCGTGAACACGATCCTGAGCGACTTCCTCTTCGAGCCCGGCTTCGGCCACGGCATCTTCGATCGCGAGGGCGTCACGCTCGGTCAGTCGTACACCCGCACCTACACGTTCACCCGAACCTCCGGCCCGACCCGGCCGGTGCTGTACCACCTCCGGTGGGTCGGCAACGACGGCACGTTCTCGTCGCAGAACAACGTTCTGCTTCGCCACAACGTTCCGACGCAGGTTCCCGTGCAGGTCAACCCGTCCAGCACGGGTATCCACTCCGCGATCCTGAACCTGGACAACTCGTCCACCGACGGGATCGAGTACCAGACCATGAACACCGTCATCGTCCCCGACACGCTGACCGCAGCCAACGGCTACGCGGTCACGAAGACCGGGATGGCCGGCCGGAACCAGGTGCAGCGCTTCTTCTTCCGCGTCCCGGCAGGCAGCCCGGTCCTGAAGGTGGACATGACAGGCCCGAGCAACGAGGCCGGCACGGGACAGGTTCGCTTCTTGCGCTTCCACCCGTGGGGCCTCGGCATCGACTCGAACGCGAGCACGTCGTGCTACCTGCCGGTCGTCGCAGGTTGTGCGACCGGTGACCCGCTCAGCCGGACGGCCGCTGACGCGACCGCCGGTGTGTGGGAGGTGACCGTCGAGGCACGGCGCACGTCTGACGTCGCAAACGCGCCGTTCACGCTGACGGCGTCGCTCTTCGGCGTCAGCGTCTCGCCGAACCCGGACATCATCCCGACCGCACAGGTCGGCGTTCCGGTGCCTCGGACGTACTCGCTGACGAACAACTTCGCGACGTTCACCGGCCGGGCCGTTGGCTCGGGTCTCGGTAGCGCCCGAAGGGGCCCGTTCAGCATCGCGCACCACGAGTTGCAGCACTACACGACGACGATCCCGGCAGGCACGACGTCCTTCCGGGCGACGATCGGCAGCCCGTCAGACCCGGCAGCCGACCTCGACCTCTTCGTCTTCCGCTGCAGCGATGCGACCTGCACGACTCGGACGCTCGTCGCTCAGAGTGCGGACGGCGACTCCGAGGAGTCGGTCACGCTGGCGAACCCGACGGCCGCCACGTATCAGGTCGACGTCGACGGATTCGACGTCCCGGCGGGGACGACGACGTACAACTACGTCGACACGTTCGAGAACCCCGCACTCGGCTCGGTGTCGATCACCGACGCTGACGCCGTGCGGCCGGGCGGTTCGTCGTGGACGGTCAACGGCTCGGTGACCGCAGGTGCGGTGCCCGAGGCCGGACGCGTCCTGCTCGGCTCGGTCAACGTGGTCACCGTCGCGGGTGTGACGGTCGGCCGCGGCGACGTGATCATCAACAACGTCACGCCGTAGTACCTAGGAAACAGCGAAGGAACGAGGGGCCGCCTCCGGGCGGCCCCTCACCTTTCTAGAGCGCTACGGAGCCGCGCACGCTCGCGCCGGGATCATCCTCAGGATGGCGCGGCTGCCGTCTGAGCCGACAGCGACGATGCGCACGATTCTGCAGGGGTTGGCGCCGCTCAGCTTGAGCACGAATGAGCCACGCGCGCCCGCCTTGGAGTGCCACTGCCGGCCTGCAGCCGACACGCGCACGTTCTCCCGAGAGGTAAAGCCGCGCCCTTGAATCGTGAGCGGGGCCTGACCGACGACCTGGAGCGAGGCTTTGCCGGCCGTTTCTGAGCCGCCGTCCGCCGAGCCCGCTCCGCAACCGAGCGCGACTGTGACGAGCAGTGCGATCGCGGTTTGCCGCAGCATGCGGCGATATTGCCACACACCGGCGATATCACCTCGCTTGATATCAGGTGCTCTATATGGCAGTCTCCCCGCGGTTGTCTGGGGAGAAATACCGATTCCTCCTGCGTATGCCCGAGGAGTTGCGGCCGCGAATCATCGAGGCCGCCGCGCGGGCAGGTAGGAGCCTGAACGCCGAGCTAGTGCACCGGCTCGAGCGAAGCCTCGACGAAGAGGCGGCCCCAGCACGCCGCTATTTCGGTCGCATGAAGCGCCCGGGATCGACCCGACAGGGGAGGAGACAGTTGATGACACGCAGGCGCAAGAGGCTCGCGTTAAGCGGGCTTGCCGCGCTCGTTCTCGTCGCCGCAGCAACGGCTCTCGCCGTGCTCTCGGCGGGGGGTGGCAGCAGCCAGGCTGCCGCTCAGGGAGAAACGGAGACACCACCCGCGCTGGCAGCACATCTGGCCAAGCTCAAGCAGGCCTTGCCAGGTAATCAAGGCATGGCCCTCGAGGGCCCGGGCAGCGCTGCTGCCGCGGAGTACGCGCACCGTTCCTATCCGGCCCCGGTGATCTCGGTTTCCGAGATGAACAGGGCGGCTGCTGCGGCTACTGCCCAGTCGGCCCGGTTCAACCGCGGCAAGGGCCGTCGAGGAGAATGGGTGTTCGCGGGCCCGAGCGAAGCGCTCTACCCGCTCGAACGCTTCCGCAACGCCGACCTGTACGTACCGAACTCGTACGTCGCCGCTGGGCGCACGACAGCGATTGCCATCGACGACACGTGTACGAACAAGTGCATCGCGTATGTCAGCTCCGCAGGTGGCGGCATCTGGCGCACGAAGGACATCTTCGCGAACAACGTCAAATGGGACTACCTGGGCGGCCCGCTGGGGATCAACTCCACGGGAGCGATCACGTTCGACCCGAATGACGTGACGCGCAAGACGATCTACGCCGGCACTGGTGAGGCCAACATCTGCGCCAGCGGCTGTCTGGCCGGCGCCGGTCTCTACAAGTCGACCAATGAGGGCGAGACCTGGACGAAGATCGGGGACACCGACTTCACCGGGAAGGGCGTCGGCGCGATCGTCGTCAAGCCCGGCGACTCCAACACCATCTATGCCAGCACGACGACCGCCCTTCGCGGGTACTCGTCCTCGTGCTGCGCCGGTGTGACCCGGCCCGTTCCGGGCATTACCAAGTGGGGCCTCTACAAGACCACGAACGGCGGGGCGACCTGGAGCTTCATCCACAACGGCTCGGCCAGCGCCGCCGCCTGCACGGGCTCGATCGCCGAGTTCAACAACACGGGCGTGTGCTCGCCGCGCGGCGTTCGCAACGTCGAGCTCGACCCGTCGGACTCGAACATCCTCTACGCGTCCTCGTATGCACGAGGTGTCTGGCGCTCGAACGACGCGGGAGCCACATGGGTGCAGATCCAGCCGTCTCTGAACGCGGCCATCATCCAGACGCGTCCTTCGATCGACGTCAACCGCTTGCCCAACGGCAAGACTCGGATGTACATCTACGAAGGTCACACCAATGCCGGCGGCCAGTACTCGCGGCTGTTCCGGAGCGACGACGTGGCCACGGGCGCGCCGGTCTTCACGGACCTGACCGCTCCGACCACAGCGTCCCCAGGCTGGGCGACACGCAACTTGTGTACGGGGCAGTGCTGGTACGACCAGTTCGTCGAGACGCCGAAGGGCCATCCCGACGTCGTCTACATCGGCGGCTCGTACTCGTACGGCGAGACGATCGCCAACAAGCGTGGCGTGGTCCTCTCGACGGATGGTGGCGTCAGCGCCACCGACATGACCTACGACGGGACCGACCCGGTGCAGCCGCACGGGCTCCATCCCGACCAGCACGACATCGCAGTCCATCCGCAGAACCCGTTCCTCTTCGCGGAGACGAACGACGGTGGCGTGATGGTGTCGAACGGCCAGTTCGTCAACCGATCGTCCTGGTGTGACAGCCGAGGTCTCACGGGGGACAATCTGACGAGGTGTAGGCAGATGCTCTCGCGCATCCCTGCGCTTCTGAAGGGCGCCAACTCCGGGGTCTCCACGCTGGAGTTCCAGAGCCTCTCCGTGAGCCCGCACAACGTGCGGATCCTCCAGGGCGGCACGCAGGACAACGGCACCTGGGAGGGCAAGAACTACCAGAAGGAATGGAAGAACACGATGATCGGCGACGGCGGCCAGTCCGGCTTCGACGTCGCGATCCCATCGTTCCGCTTCCACAACTTCACCGGCGCGTCGCCGGACGTGAACTTCGAGAACGGTGACTTCGAGAGGTGGATCTGGACGGGCGACCCGCTACAGACCGGCGGCGAGTTCTACGCTCCAGTGATCGGAGACCCGGTCGTCTCGAAGACCATGTTCGCCGGCACGAACCGCACCGCCTACCGGACGAAGACCGCCGGTCTCGGCACGAGGACGATCGCCGAGGCGCACGTGGTCTGCAACGAATGGACGGGCAACTTCAGCGCCCAGTGCGGCGACTGGGCCGAGCTCGGCAACGTTCGGCTGACCGATGCCGCGTGGGGCGATCGAGCCGGCGGCAACCTGTCCGCGGTCGAACGGACGAAGGACGACGCGTCGACGGCGTGGGCTGCGACCTCAACCGGTCGCGTCTTCGTCTCCAAGAACGTCAACGCCGAGCCTGTCGTCGAGTTCCCACCCGAGCCGGGCCTGGGAACCAGGCGAGTCGCGACCTCGGTCACCTGGAGCCGGATCGACCTACCGTCTCCCGCGACTCCGAGCAGGTACATCACGAGCATCTACGTCGATCCCGCCGACGGGAACCACGCGTGGGTCTCGTACAGTGGGTACAACTCGAATGCGCCGGGCGGCCACCTCTTCGAGGTGCACTTCAACCCGGCCACCGGTACAGCGACGTGGACGAACATCGACCACGACTGGGGCGATCTCCCGGTCGGCGATCTCGTCTACGACGATGTCACCGGCGACCTGTACGCGTCGAGCGACTTCGGCGTCTCCAAGCTCGAGGATGGAGACACCAGCTGGGTGCTCGCCGGGTCGGGGATGCCGAACGTCACGGTCCCAGGGCTGACGATCGTGCCCGAGGAGCGAAGGCTCTTCGCGGCCACGCACGGGCTCAGCGCCTGGTACCTCAACCTGCCGCGCTAAGCGCGACTAGGCAACGAACGAAGCGAGAGGGCCGCCACGGCGGCCCTCTCGTCGTTGATAGCACCGAACGGAGCCGTGCGATATCACCGCGATAGCGCGGAAAACGGCTTGATCAAGCCAAAAATAGACCCTTGACGGGACGGTTCGCAGCAACTTCAATGCAGCGCCATGGCGTCCCTACCCAAGTTCGGCTCCGGGCTGCTCACGGCCCTCCTCCTGTGCGCAGTCGTAGTCGGCTGTGGGGGGTCAGACAGTGGGTCGTCCGGCTCGGTGCGCTTTCTCGTCTTCGGTGACCCAGCCGAGATCAACGCCTATCGAACCCTGATCGAGGCGTTCGAGGAGGAAGAGCCGGACATCGACGTCCAGCTGGTGGAGGCGAGCGACCGAGAGGATCTCATCGCTCGCCTCTCCAGCTCCATCTCGGGTGGCTCGCCGCCAGACCTGTTTCTCATGAACTACCGCTTCTACGGCCAGTACGCGTCCCGGGATGTGCTCGAGCCGTTGGGCCCCTACGTGAGCGACTCGAGCAAGTTCAAAGAGGACGACTTCTACTCGCAGGCACTCGACGCGTTCCGCTGGAAGGACGAGCTGATGTGCCTGCCGCAAAACATCTCGAGCCTGGTCGTCTACTACAACAAGGATCTGTTCAAGCGCTTCAACATTCCTCCGCCGAGGGACGGCATGTTGTGGAACGAGCTCGTCGTGAAGGCGCAGCAGATGACGCGCGACGAGAACGGACAGATGGTCCGCGGCGCCGACCCGGACATGCCCCAAGCCGGCACGGCCACACCAGCGATCTACGGTCTCGGCGTCGAGCCGGTGATCATCAGGCTCGCTCCGTTCATCTGGTCGAACGGCGGTGAAGTCGTCGACGACGACGAGAACCCGACTCGCTTCACGCTGAACACGCCGCAGGCCGAGGAGGCCATCAGCCAGTTCTTCGACCTGCGCACGGTCTTCGGAGTCGTGCCGAACGACGAGGAGGTCGAGGCGGAGGACGACGAAACGCGGTTCGCCCACGGCCGGCTGGCGATGTTCCTCGACTCGCGGCGGGCGGTACCCACGTTTCGTGAGGCTGCGAAGTTCGACTGGGACGTCGCCTCGCTGCCGTACTACGACAAGCCGGCGTCGATCCTGCACTCCGATGCGTACTGCATGACGAAAGCAGCCAAGGCCAAGGACGCGGCCTGGCGGTTCGTCGAGTACGCGGTCGGGCCCGAGGGCTCGCCGGTGATCGCCAAGACCGGCCGGACGGTCCCGTCCCTGAAGGAGGTCGCGGAGTCTGATGCATTCCTCGACCCGAGCCAGAAGCCGGCGAACTCGCAGGCTTGGCTGGACGCGATCGCCACCATCCGGCATGTGCCGGCGATCTCCACGTGGCCCGAGATCGAGGACGTCACGGACGGCCTGCTGGAGAACGGGATGTATCTCGGTCGGCCGCCGCCACTGGTGATTGCGCAGATCGACCGCCAGACGCGCCCGCTCTTCGCACGCGCAGAGCGCTAGAACACCTATCTACCTGGTTCAACCTGGCGGATCCTCCCGTTGCGCTCGACCCTATCGAGTCGTATATTTGCGCCGGTTGGCGGGCCGACACGGTGGCGCGCCACACGACAGTAGAAGGGAGAGGAAGATTGAGGAGGCTCACAGGAGTTTGGGCCCTCCTGGCGGCGCTTGTCGCGCTGCTAGTTCTTGGAGGGTCCGCAGCGGCCCATTCGTCGGGTAGCACTGGGCGAGATTTCCCGACCGGGGCCAAGTCGGCCGACGTTTCGGGCGGCGTCGAGTTTGGTGACGTCGCGCTCGGAGCGAACATCACAGAGTGCCCGCAGGCAGGAATCAGAGATCGGAGCCTGCGCCGCACGGACGAGGATGCGGTCGAGCGGCTCAGCGATCGAGGCGACGACATCCGCCTGAACCAGGACCTCGCATGCATGCCGCAAGACGAGATGAGCATCGCGATCAATCCGGAGGACACGCACAACGTCTTCGGTGGAGCTAACGACTACCGGCTCGGTTGGGGCTCGTCGGGCTTCTACGTGACGACCGACCGTGGCCACAACTGGTACGACGGGATCACCCACTTCCCGACGCCGGGCTCATACCCGGCCGCCGCGCCCAAGGATCACATCGACGGTGGCGGCGACCCGATCGCGATCTTCGACCGGGACGGGACCGCGTACTACGGGCAGATCCGCTTCGAGCGGGAGAACGACACGGGTGGCATCTTCGTGAACCGCTCGACAAACGGCGGATTCACGTGGACGCGGCCTTGCGTTCCGAACGCGGGCGGAGTCTGTGGTGGGAACGGCGACCCGCGCCAGCCCGGCGACGGCGTCGTCACGTTCAATCCCGATCCCGACGGCATCCTGAACGGAAGCGTTCCGTTCGACGACAAGCCGTACGGGACTGCGGGGCCGCGGCCGAACGGCGTCGCACCGCAGTGCTTCACGCCTACGCACACACCCACTCCGTGCCCGGACGGTCATGTCGGCCCGGATCGGATCTACATCACGTGGACCCGATTCGACGACGTGGGCTCGAGGATCTTCGAGAGCCACTCCGACGACCGGGCTCGGTCTTGGTCGCCGGCACAGGTCATCAACGGCAGTGCAGCGTTCTGCGTCGGCGGAGCAGCCGGCTGCAGCGACAACCAGGGCTCACAGCCGCTCGTCCAGCCGACGAACGGCGCCGTGTACGTGCTCTTCGAGAACTTCGACACGCCTGACGAGAACCAGTACGTGATCGTCAAGTCGTTCGACGGAGGCGCGACCTGGTCACCGCCGTTGTTCATCACGCCGGTGTTCGACGTCAACTTCCCGCAGTCAGGCGCTGCGGGCGGCAGGCCCGACTGCGCCACTCGTGGCCAGCAGGGTGGACGGTCGGTGTTGACGAACAGCTGCTACCGCATGAACGCACGCGGTGCATTCATCGTCGACAAGCGCGGCGGCGCGTTCGCCGATGACCTCTACCTGGTCATCGCCGACAACCGCAACGGCACGCGGGTCAGCTCCAACGCCGACGTGTCGGGCTTCAAGTCGACCGACGGCGGCACGACCTGGGCAGGGCCGACGCGGGTCAATGACGACCCGTCGACGACTCCGGCCCTTCGTGACTGTGGCCGCGGCGGGCGCCCTGCCTGTCCGGCTGGTGTCCACACGGGGAACGACCAGATCTTCCCGTGGCTCGACATCTCGAGGAGCGGGCGGCTGCACGGTGTGTGGCAGGACCGGCGTCTCGACACCACGTCGCCGGTCGGCGTCGGTGAATGGCCAACCTCCAAGACCCGGCAGGGCAACTACCTGCACTGGTTCTGGGGCGGCCGTTGCCACATCACGACGACGGGACCGATCACGACGGCTGCCGGTCGCCAGTGCGTCCATCCGAACGCGGCGATCATCACGCAGCCGGCGGGGCCGGTCAATCCGCCGGACAACTACGTCGACCCACCCCAGAACACCTTCCCGTTCCGGAATTTCGGGATCTCCGATACTCCGTACAACCTGGACTACTGCTTCAGGGCCGGGATCTTCTGCGGTGACTACGAGAACGTGCAGGTCGACAACGACGGCAACGTCTGGGCAATGTGGACCGACGCCCGGAACGGCCGCTCGTCTCGGACACAAACAGGCCGGAACCCGGCTTGCGAGCAGTCCGACGCCTGGGCTGATCGCTACTCGCAGCACTCCGACGCGCACGGGCAGCAGCACGCCCGCTCGTCGGACTCGCTGTTCTACGTCACGCCGTGCCCGGTTGACGAAGGTGGGCACCACGACGATGACGACGACGATTAGATCCGTCTAGTCGGTAGATAGAGAAGAGAGGGCCGCCCCAGGGCGGCCCTCTTCTTTTCCTAGTACGCGACTGCGCCGCGGCCGGTCGCGGCTGCGTGGCGCTGCTCGTCGGCCCGGTAGCTCGAGCGAACGAGCGGCCCCGAGAAGACAGAGCCGAAGCCGAGCGCCTCGCCCTGCTCGCGGAACCACCGGAACTCGTCGGGATGCACCCAGCGGTCGATCTGCGCGTGCTTTGCCGAAGGCTGGAGGTACTGGCCGATCGTGACGACGTCGACGCCGTGTGCGCGCAAGTCGCGCAGCGTGTCGACGACCTCGTCGTTCGTCTCCCCGAGGCCGACGATGACCCCCGACTTGGTCAGCACGGGGTAGTCGGCGAGCTCCTTCGCGCGCTCCAGGAGCCACAACGCCTTGTCGTACGAGGCCTTCGCCCCGCGCATGCGGGCGTGCAGGCGGCGCACTGTCTCGATGTTGTGGTTGAAGACCTCTGGTCGCTCCACGAGGATCGTCCGGAGCGCGTCCTCCTCGACGCCGAGGAAGTCCGGCGTCAGGATCTCGACCGTCGCGTGGGGCAGCTTGGCCTTCAAGGCGCGGATGGTCGCTGCGTAGTGCCCCGCGCCGCGGTCGGGGACGTCGTCGCGGTCGACGGAGGTCACGACGACGTGCTGGAGCTCCATCTGCGCCGCCGTGTTGGCGAGGCGCAGCGGCTCGAGCGGGTCCGGCGGATGCTCCGGCTTGCCGGAGTGGACGTAGCAGTAGCGACAGGCCCGGGTACAGGTATCGCCGAGGATCTGGAACGTCGCCGTGCCGCGCCCCCAGCACTCCGAGATGTTCGGGCAGCGAGCCTCTTCGCAGATCGTGTTCAGGCTCGCGCCGTGGATCAGCTTCTTGACGTCGAAGTAGCGCGTGTCGGCGCTCGGCGCGCGGACCTTCATCCACTCCGGCCGGCGCGGCCGATCAGCCACGGGAAGCGACTTCTGCACGTCTTTTAGTGTACGGGTGATGGTTTCGGAGACGCCCGCGAGGAAGACGAAGCACGGCCTGGTGAACGATGGCGACGGGTGGTTCGTGATCAATGCGCGGGAAGCGCGCTGGCGCGAGCGCGAGACGCTCGGTGTCTACTGCGATTTCGAGGGCAAGCGCCCTTTCCCTCAGCTCGGGATCAACATCAGCGTTCTGCAGCCGGGCGAAGCCTTGGGGCGGTACCACCGCGAGAACGGGCAGGAAGGGTTTCTCGTCGTCGCCGGCAAGTGCCTGCTGATCGTCGAGGACGAGGAGCGGGAGCTGAAGACGTGGGACTTCTTTCACAGCCCGCCGCAGACGGAGCACATCATCGTCGGCGCGGGTGACGGCCCCTCAGTGGTGTTGGCGGTCGGCGCTCGCGGGCTTCGCCGTAAGGGCCTGGTCTACCCGGTCTCGAAAGCTGCGCGGAAGCACGGCGTCTCGGTCAAGAAGGAGACGACGAAACCGGCCGAAGCGTATGCCGACCTTCCCCCGTCGAATCGCGTCGCGTACGGCGACGGCTGGCTGCCCGATCTCTAGCCGGCGATGACGACGGTTCCGGGTCTCCGCTGGTCCGCCAAGAGTCTCGCCGCCGACCGCTAGAAGCTTTTCCAGGGATCCAGGTAGACGTCGTCGACCTGGAAGGCGGCACCCGTGCCCATAGGGCGGAAGCGGAAGGAGACCGCCTTCACGCCGAGCAGGCTGCACACATTGGTAAGCGTGAGACCGATGTTGGGCGATGGGGCCCAGACACCGGTCCCACTGACAGTCCCCCCGTCCAAGAGGCTGACCACGCCGAGCAAGCTCTTCACGGCGACGTCCACCCTCAGCTTCCCACTGGTCGACCCTACGTTGCGAACGAAGAAGCGCGCATGCCAGTCGCCGAGGCCGAAGCAGACCGTCGGCGAGAGCGCTGAGCTCCCGTTCGGCAGGTAGAGCGAATTTTTGTCCTGCGCCGAGCGAACGTAGAAGGGCTCGTTGCCGGCCACGACCTTTGCGCCGCCGGAGAGCGACCAGGCCGGAGTGCCGGCCTCGAACGCGCCACCGGGGACGAGCTGGTAGTTGCGGTTGTCGCCCCAGGGGGCGAACACCTTCGACGACGTGGTGCAACTTGAAGCTGGCCCGGTCCCGATTAGCCCCGCTTCAGCCGAGGGAGTAACCATCAGGGCGGTCGCTGCCAGAAGGCCGGCGATCGCAAAACCGAGCAGGAAAATACGTGGGTGACGAGCCGCAGTAGTCATAGGTCTCAGTGTCGGGCCATATGGGGTAGCTGCATCACCCTTTAGGGGGCGTTTCGGGGCCAAATGATCCCTCGTACGAGTGAATTCCCCCTCGCGTGAGCCCGTGGGGAGGCCGATTTCTGTCCGGCATATGTCGACTGCGGTTGTAACCGGATCCGACCCGGCGGCTCAACGCGTGATCGAGGAGCAGCGCGCCCGCCGGATGAACCGTGTAGCCCGGCGTGAGCGACTCTCGCTTCTCGTTTCTGCGGGAGCCTTCCTGGTCTGCGCGATCCTGATGGCCGGCCTGCTGCCGACCGATCGCTCGCCGGGCGTGATCGCGACGCTGCTGCTCATCGGCGTCTACGCCCTGGCCTTCCACCTCGACTTCGAGATCGGCACGGGCTCGGCGGTGCCGACGCAACTGGTGCTCGTTCCGATGCTCTTCGTGCTTCCGGTCGGGATCGTCCCGCTCGCGGTCGCCGCCGGCGTCGTCCTCGGGAGCATGACGGAGTACGCACGGGGCTCACTCCACTACGAGCGGATCTTCATGCGCCTCGTCAACTGCTGGCACGCGATCGGGCCTGCGCTCGTCCTTGCGCTCGCGGGCGAGCCCGACCCCAGTCTGAGCGATTGGCCGTTGTACCTGGCCGCTCTCGGCGCGCAGTTCGCTCTCGATTTCGGGAGCTCCGCACTCCGCGAGTGGACGGCGCTCGGCGTGCCCCCCAATGTCCAGCTACGGGCGATGGGCTGGGTCTACATGATCGACGGCGGCCTCGGCTCGATGGGGCTCGCCGTCGCGTTCGCGGCGGTCGATTCTCCGTTCGGCGTCGTGCTCGCGATTCCGCTCGTCGGGCTCCTCTCGGTGTTCGCGAAGGATCGGCGCGTCCGGATCGACCACGAGCTCGAGCTCCGCGACGCCTATCGAGGCACCGCCTTTCTGCTCGGCGATGTCGTCGAGGCCGACGACGGCTACACGGGCGAGCACAGCCGCGACGTGGTCGCGCTCACGCTATCCGTGGTCGACCAGCTCGGTCTCTCCGAGCGCGAACGGCGTGACGCCGAGTTCGTAGCGCTGCTGCACGACGTCGGCAAGATCCGGATCCCCAACGAGATCATCAACAAGCCGGGGAAGCTCACGGACGAGGAGTTCGAGATCGTCAAGCGCCACACGATCGAGGGCGAGCGCCTGCTGCACCGCGTCGGCGGACTGCTCGGCGAGATCGGCAAGATCGTCCGTTCCTGTCACGAGCGGCATGACGGAACCGGCTATCCCGACGGGCTGGCCGGGGAGGAGATCCCGTTCGTCGCCAGGATCGTCGCCTGCTGCGATGCCTACAACGCGATGACGACCGACCGCTCGTACCGGAAGGCGATGCCGACGGCCGAGGCGGTAGCCGAGGTCCGCCGAAACTCAGGAACGCAGTTCGACCCGGTCGTCGTCGACGCGCTGATCGCCGCCGTCGAGGACGCGGAGCTGCTCCAGGCCGCTTAACCGCGGCTCGGTCAAGGAGAGATCGAAGACCTCTTCGACTGCGGCTGCCGCGTGCGGGCGCAGCTCGTCGACAGTGACCGGCCGCCCGAGCTCCCGCGCGACGGTCGTGAAGGCTGCGTCTTCCAGACCGCAGGCCGTGATCCACTCGGTGAACGGCGCCGGGTCGAGATCGACGTTGAGCGCATAGCCGTGCGTCGTCACCCACTTCGAGATGTGGACGCCGATGGACGCGATCTTGCGGGGCGGGCGCTCGAGCCAGATGCCGGTCAGACCGTCGATGCGCTTGGCCTCGACTCCCACCGCAGACGAGGGTGCGGATAATCGCCTCCTCGAGGTCGCGGCAGTACTTCTTGACGTCCTGCCCGTGCCGGGTGAGATCGAAGATCGGGTAGCAAACGAGCTGGCCGGGCCCGTGGTAGGTGGACTTGCCGCCCCGGTCGGTCTCGACGATCTCGACGACGGCGCCCTCCGGGACGTGGAGCTCGCCTTCCTCGGCCCGCCGCCCGAGTGTGATCACGGGCGGATGCTCGAGGAGCAGCACCGTGTCGGGCGCCTCTCCTCGCAAGACCGCCGCCGAGATCGACCGTTGCAGGTCCCAGGCCTCGCGGTAGGGGACCGTGCCCAGGTTCAGGAGGTGGCCGGGTCGCGCCATCACGTAGCGCGCTCGTCGAAGCGCTCGAGGTCGTCGTCCGGGAAGTTCTCCCATGGTGCGACCGAGCGGACGTACGTGTGCGCTTCGGGCTTGCGGTCGAACGGCGAGTCGATCGCGCTGATGCGCACGCTCGAGGACTCGGACTCCGGCCAGCCGCCCCCGAACAGGTTCGACCCACACTGGGAGCAGAAGCTCTTGGACGAGCCCTCGTCGGGCTGGTACGTGCGGATCAACTCCTCGCCCGCGACGACGCGGATCGTGTCCGTCCGTGCGCGCCCGTTCGTCGTCCCCGCTCCGCCCGAGAGCTTCTTGCAGGTCGTGCAGTGGCAGATCCGGACCGCGCTGAAGTCCTCGGTCACCTCGAAGCGGACCGCGCCGCAGTGGCAGCTTCCCTCGAGCGCAGCCATCACTGTTCCTCGATCAGTGCTGTCGCCCTCTCGAGATCCTCCGCCCGCACCAGGATCTCGCGCGGGCCGCCAGAGCCCACCGCGTCGATGCCGCCGGCGCCGTAGTTCGTCATCTGCTGCGTCGACTCGATTCCCTCGGTTCGCAGCAGGGAAAGAATCAGTTCCGCCTCGATCTCGTTCGCGACGACGGTCAGCTTCACGATCTGCTCGTCGCTCACGCGCTCGCGTCCTTCGGCTGCATGAACATCCAGCGGTGGCCTTCGACGTCCTCGGCGCGGTACAGCCGCCCAAAGGGGTTTTCCTCGATCTGCGAGAGAAGGGTCGTGCCCGCCGCCTCGGCGCGGGCAAAATGCTCGTCCACGTCGGCCACCTGCACCGAAATGCCGTCGACGACCCACGGGACGTTCGACCAGCGCGCCGCCACCTCGCATTCTTCTCGGTGCCGCTTCGGGCCCACGTAGTCCGGAGTCGGGTTCGCGACGTAGATCACAGAACCGTCGCCGACATCGAGCTCGGCGTGCGTGACGCGGCCGTCCTCCGTGTAGCGCTCGTCCGGGTCCTCGCGGAAGCCGAACGCGCGGCTCAGCCAGTCGATCGCGGCCGCGGCGTCCTCGTACGCGACCATCGGGACGACGGTCTGGGCCACGGCTAGTAGTCCGACTCGCCCCAGGACTCGAGCTTCTGCCTGAGCTCCTGGAGGAAGCGACCGGCCAGCGCACCGTCGACGAGCCGGTGGTCGTACGTCAGGGTGATGTTCATGATCGGCCGGATCGCGATCACGTCCTTGCCATGCTCGTCCTGGATCACCCACGGCCGTTTGACGAGCGCGTAGGTGCCGAGGATTCCCGACTGCGGCTGGCTGATGACCGGCGTCCCGTGGAACGTGCCGTAGCCGCCGGGGTTCGTGATCGTGAACGTCCCGCCCTGGACCTCGTCCGGCGTCAGCTTCTTGTTGCGCGCACGCTCGGCGATGTCCGTTACGGCCTGCGCCATCCCGAGCAGGTTCAGGCCTTCCGCGTGCTTGACGACCGGCACGATCAGGCCCTTTCCCTCCGCGAGCTCGACGGCGAACCCGAGGTTGATGTGCTTCCGGGTCACGATCTGCTCGCCGCGGATCTCACCGTTGATCCACGGGTAGTTCTTGAGCGTCTCGACGACTGCGCGCGCGACGAAGATGAGATAGGTCGGGTTGACGCCGTAACTCTTCTGGTACTCCGGCTTCAGCTTCTCGCGGATGGCGACGACACGGGACAGGTCGACCTCGATCGCGCTCGTCACGTGCGCCGCTGTGTCGAGTGAGCGCCGCATGTGGTCGGCGATGCCGCGACGCATGGCGTTCATCGGCTCGAGCTCCTCGTCGCCTGCCGCCTCGGTGGGCGCGGCCGCTTGCGGTGGCGCTGTCGGCGCTGCTGCTGCGGGTGCGGGCTGCGGCTGGGCGGGTGCTTCCGGCGCAGGCGCTTCGGGTGCAGGCGCCTCGGCCGGTGGAGCCTGTGCGGGCGCGCCCGACTCCACGAACTTGAGGATGTCCTTCTTGGTGACCCGTCCGCCGCGTCCGGTGCCCGGCACCTGGGTGGGGTCGATCCCGTGCTCGGAGGCGATGCGCGCGACCACCGGCGACACGAAGCTCTTGCCGTCGGCCTGCTGGCCGTTGCCGGCCTGCGCTGCCGCGGGCTCGGGCGCAGGCGGGCGCGGGCGCGGGCGCGGGCGGAGCCTGCTCAGGTGCGGGGGCAGGGCTTTCGGCGCCCGAGGACGCCGCGGCTTCCGCTGCCGCCTCCTGAGTCGCGGGCTCCGGGGGAGGAGCCTCTTGCTGGGCCTCGGCCTGCGCGCCGCCGGCCTCGCCGCCGATGACCGCGAGTTTCGTTCCCACCTCGACGGTCTCGCCTTCCTGCACGAGGATCTGAGTCACGATCCCCGAGGCGGGGCTCGGCACCTCGGTGTCGACCTTGTCCGTCGAGATCTCGAGCAGCGACTCGTCGGCCTGGATCTCCTCGCCCTCTTGCTTCAGCCATTTCGTGATCGTCCCCTCGGAGACCGAGACGCCCATCTGGGGCATGACCACGTCGACGGCGCTGGTGGTAGCCATAAGCGCTAGTACTCAGCCAGCTCTCGGAGTCCTTTGGCGACGTCCTCCACCTGCGGGATGTACGCCTTCTCCAGCGGCGGAGAGAACGGAACCGGCGAGTCCGGCGCGGTCACGCGCTTGATGGGCCCGTCCAGGTGCTCGAAAGCCTCTTCGGCGATCGTGGCCGCGATCTCGGCGCCGAAGCCGCCGGTGCGTGTGTCCTCGTGGAGCACGAGCACCTTCGACGTCTTCTGCGCGCTCTCCAGGACGGCTTTCCGGTCCCACGGGATGAGCGTGCGCAGATCGAGGATCTCGATCGACAGGTCCTCTTCCTCGAGCTGCTTCGCGGCCTCTTCGGCCGTGTAGACCATGGCGCCCCAGGTAACGACCGTGATGTCGTCGCCCTCGCGGTGGACGCGGGCCTTTCCGAACGGCGTCAAGTAGCGCTCGTCCGGCACCTCGGCCTTGATGCGCCGGTAGAGGTGCTTGTGCTCGAAGTAGAGGACCGGGTTCGGATCCTCGATCGCGCTCACCAGCAAGCCCTTCGCGTCTTCCGGAGTCGCCGGGCAGACGACCTTCAGGCCCGGGATATGTGCAAAGGAGCTTTCGGGGTTTTGAGAATGAAACGGCCCGCCCGAAAAGCCGCCGCCCGACGGTAGGCGGACGACGATCGGGACCGGCGTCCCGGCGCGGTAGCGCTGCTTGGCCGCGACCGTGACGAGGTGGTCCCACGCGCACGAGATGAAGTCGGCGAACTGCATCTCCGCGACCGGGCGCATGCCCATGATCGCCGCGCCTGTGCAACCGCCCACGATCGCCGTCTCGGAGAGTGGTGCGTCGATCACGCGCCATGGGCCGAACTCCTCCTGGAAGCCGAGCGTGACCTTGAAGGCCCCGCCGTAGACGCCCACGTCCTCGCCGATGACGAATACGCGCTTGTCCCGCTGCATCTCCTGGCGGAGGCCGTCGGAAATTGCCTGCAGATAAGTCTTTTCAGCCACTATTTGTGGTGCGGAGTGTCGAGGTCTTCCGGCGTCGCGAAGACGCCGTCGGTCACGGAGTCGGGGGAAGGCAGCGGCGACTCGTCGGCCCGCTTCAGCGCGTCGTTCAGGATCTTCTTGACGCCGCTCAGGATCTCTTCCTCCTCGTCGTCGGTCAGCTCGGCGTTCTCGCGCAGCCAGCTGCGGAAACGCTCGATCGGGTCACGCTTCGCCCATTCCTCGAAGAGCTCCTTCGGAACGTAGAACGCGTCGTCGTGGACGGCGTGGCCCTCCATGCGGAGCGTCATCGACTCGATCATCGTCGGGCCGCCGCCCTCGCGCGCCTTCTCGATTGCCCGCTTCGCTTCGCGGTAGACCGCGAGCACGTCGGTGCCGTCGACGACCACGCCCTCGAACCCGTAGGCCTGTGCGCGGTCGGCCAGCGTCTCGCACGCGTACTCGAGGTGAGTCGGTGTCGAGTAGGCCCACTGGTTGTTGTCGCAGATGAAGACGACAGGCAGGCGGCGCACGCCGGCGAGGTTCATCGCCTCGTGCGCGTCGCCGCGCGCCGAGGCGCCCTCGCCGAACCAGCCCACTGCGACCCGCTTCTCCTCGCGGATGCGGAAGGCGAGCGCGGCGCCGACGGCCACCGGGAGCATCGCCGGAAGGTGGCTGACCATCGCGATCAGCCCGAGGTTGGCGTCGGCCATGTGCACGTTGCCGTCGCGGCCCTTCGTCGGGCCGTCCTCACGGCCCATGTACTGGGCGAAGATCCGCCACGGCTCCACGCCGCGGGTGACGTGGACGCCCATGTCGCGGTGTAGCGGCGTGCCGACGTCCTCGGGGCCGAGCGCGGTCGCCACGCCCACCGCAGAAGCCTCGTTCCCCCGCCCCGTGTAGAACGAGCCGGGGATCTTGCCCTGCTTGTAGAGGATGTGGCCGCGCTCCTCGATCCCGCGCGTGACCAGCATGTTCCGATAGATCGTGAGCAGATCCTCCCGGTCGAGACCCGCTTCGCGGATCTCGCGCAGGGAGCCGACCGGCTCAGCTTCTCGGGCGATCGCCATCAGCCGTGAAACTCTAACCGCAGGGGTGCTGGGCCGCCGCGAACCGCTATAGGGTTGCTCGCCATGGGTTGCCTGCTTCTCCTCCTGATGTTGATCTCGGCGCGGATAACCCTTGTCATCCTCTGGCTGTTCACGAACCTCGTCGATCGAGCATTTGACGGGTGGGTCGTTCCGTTGCTCGGCGTCGTCTTCCTGCCGTGGACGACGCTCATCTACGTCCTCCTGTGGAGCCCTGCCGGCGGGGTGAACGGCTGGGAGTGGATCTTCGTCGCTCTTGGCGTCATCGCTGACATCGGCTCGTACGGACGCGGCGCCATGCAGCGCCGCACCACCTCGTACGCCCAGCCAATCCGCTAGTTGAGGAGGCGGGCCTTCTCGGCCGCCAGCTCTTCGTCGCTCAGCACTCCCTGTTCCTTCAGGCGAGCGAGGCGTTCGAGCTCGGCCACGTGTGGATCGCCTCCCCCCAGTCCCCGCAGGCGAGCGTAGGCGCCTCGCGCGGATGCGCCGAGGTCGTCGGCACGAACGCCGGGATACTCGCGTGCTGCCTGCCGCCGGAGTACCTCGAGCCCTAGCGCCAGGAGCAGCGCTGCCGCAACGACGGCGTACAGGCGCCGGGTCTGGACGACGGGGCCCCACAGGAGGAGCAGGAGGAAGAGAAACGTGACGACGCCGTACGCGAGCTCGGGGCGCGCCAGGAAGGGCGCCAGCTCGCGCCTGGCCGCGGTCCCACTCGGTGATGGGCCTGCGAGCCACACACCGAGGAGCGCGACCACGCCGATACCGATCATCGTCCAGCCTCCGTCCGCCAGGAGCGCGGTGACGATGTCCCACGTGTTCTGCGCGGCAGGCCGCACTGCATCCGACTGGACGAGCCCGTCCACGACGTAGCTGCCCCCGAGCTTGCGGGCGACCAGCACGAGCAGGCCTCCCACTACCAGGCCGAGTGAGATCGTTCGCAAGATCGGGCGCCGCCGTCCACGCGCGAGCCAGAGCGCGACGCCCCACAGCAGGAAAGGCACGATCCAGATAAACGTCGCGATCTTCTTGAAGAGCTGCGTCAGGTCCTGGGCGGTCTCGAGCTGGTCGGCCTCCATGATCTCGATGCGACCTGCGTCCGGGCCGAGGCGCTCGGCGACCGCTCCGAAAACGGCGACCTGCTCGCCGACCTGGATCACGAGCGGTTGCAGGTTCAGGACGACGACGCCTCCCTCGGTGCTGATCGCGCCGGTGTCGTCCTCGAGCACGGCGATCAACTGGCGGTGTGCACGCGTGACGAGGCTCTACCCAGAGCTCTTGTGCGCGTGGTCGCTCGAGAAGCCGGTGCGCCGCTCGGTCACCGAGCTCGCGGGTCGCCGCGGCCAGTGGCCCGGCGAGCCCTTGCTGGTCGGGGGAAGCCGCCGCTCGAGCTCGGCCTCGACGTCGACGTTGCCATAGAGCTGCTCGACGAGGGTCGTGGCGATCTGGTCGCGGATGACAGGATCGGCGATCAGCTCCTCCGAGGTGTTCCCGAAACGTTTCGGTGTCGAGCGCCTGGTAGCGGATGTAGCCGGCGACCACGGCGACCACTGCGAGCAGGATGCCCAGGACGACGAGCGTCCAGGCCAGAGCCATCCGCCAACGTGAGGTCGTCCGGTCTGCCACTCGGTGAGCATACTCGGGTCGTGGGCGCTGTTTCTTATGTAGGCCACGGAACCGTCCGGATCGAACTGGACGGCCTGGCAATGCTCACCGACCCGCTCCTGCGACGGCGCGTCGGACACCTCCGCCGGGCGGTTCCTCTAGACCCGCGCGTGACGGAAGGGCTCGCGGCGATCCTCGTCTCTCACGGACACCACGACCACCTCGACGTGCCGTCCCTCGAGCGGCTCGACCGGTCGGTTCCCGTCGTCGCGCCGCGTGGCCTCGGCCGCCTGCTCGCCGAAGCATTTCGAGTCGGTCGTCGAGGTCGACGAGGGCGACGAGCTTTCGTTCGGGCCGCTGCGCCTCCGTGTGACGTCGGCCGAGCACGACAGTCGCCGCCATTTCGGCCGCGTGCGCGCGAACGCGGTTGGCTATGCCCTCTTCGGCTCGAGCAACGTCTACTTCGCCGGCGATACAGGCCCATTCGACGGGATGGAGGGCCTCGTCCCGGACCTGGACGTGGCGCTCCTGCCGATCTGGGGCTGGGGCGCAACGCTCGGCCGCGGGATTCACCTCGACCCGGTCAGCGCCGCGAACGCGCTGCGTCTCTTGCGGCCCAGGATCGCGGTGCCCATCCACTGGGGCACCTACTTGCCGCTCTACCTCGGCCTCCGCAAGGCCCCGGCCTTCCTGAGCGAGCCGGCTTTGGCATTCGTCCGCGAGGCGGCTTCGGCCGCTCCCGAGGTCGACGTCCGGGTACTGCAGCCCGGCGAGCGCCTCGCCTTCTAGGAGGTCTTGACTCCCCCCGCCAGCGAAGCGTTCGCCGCGGCGACCCTTGCGCGGCGGTCGGCGGTCACCTCACGTGCGACGATCTGAATCGAGGCCACGACCGGAATCGCGACGAGCGCGCCCAGTACTCCCAGAAGGGCCCCGAAGACCGTGACTCCGAGGATGATGAAGAAGGGGGAAATATCCGTCGCCTTGCCCTGAATTGCCGGTTGCAGCACGTTGTTCTCGAGCTGCTGGTAGACGAGAACGACCACGAGCATGATCAGAGCAGCGGTCAGCCCTTCCTCGGCGAGGAGTGCCGGTACGAGAATGAATCCGGCTATGGTCGCGCCGAGGTTCGGGATGAGATCGAGCAGTCCGGCGATCAGACCGAGGGCAATGGCATAGCTCGATCCGAGCAGCCATGCGGTCCCGCCCTGAATGACCCCGGCGATGACGGCGATGGTCAGCGCCCCGATCGCCCAGCGCGAGACGGTATGAGTGACGGCCTCCCAGACCGAGAGCGTGCGCTCGGCAGGTTCCGGCATGAGCAGGCTGGTCACCGAGGTCTTCAGCCTGGGCATGTCCATGATCAGGAACAAGCAGAGGAAGAGGATCGTGAACAGCGCGAGCCCGACGCTGAACGCCTTTCCGGCCACGCCGAGGAGCGCGCTGACCGCCGAGGGAACCTCCGCAGCCAGGTCTTCACTTCCCGCCTGGGCGTTCTCGCCGGCACCTGAATCGCCTAGCCACTCGAGCTCACCGGACTCCCTCAGGTCGGCGACGATCTCGGGCAGGTCCTGGAGAAAATCGCGCATGCCGCCGACCAGCGGCACGAGCAGGAGCAACGCCAGGACGAGACCGATGGCCGCGGTGCCGAGGACGACGATCGCGGCGGCCGGTCCTCGCGACAGGTGCGTCCTCTGCATCAGCGCGCGGACTGGGTACTCGAAGACGAGCGCCAGGAAGATGCCGATGAAGACAATGAGGAGCGCGTCGCGAATCGAGATGAGTGCCGCGGCAACTGCGACCACGAACGCCGCGACGATGAGTGTCCGAATCGGAATCTCGATCGCGACGGTCTTGCGGGAGTCCGTCCCCTCGCTCACCGCGCGAGCATATGGCACTCCTCGGCTAGGTGGCCTCTGTGCGTCGCTTGCGTTCCCAGAGCGCTGCGTTGAGGAACGCGGAGGCCGTGAGGAGGCGAGCGGTGAAGTAGAGCCACAGGAGAATCACAGTCGCCACTCCGAGAGCGCCGTACAACTCTGACGAGCGCCCGAGCTTCGGCCCCAGGTAGAGCGCTACGACGAGGTGCATCGCTTGCACGCCCACCGCGACCAGCACGGCTCCCGGTAGGAGCGCGGTCAACGGAGCGTCCGCGTGCGGAAGCAATTTCATCATCCAAAGCGCGACTGCCGAGTACACAAGGACGAGCGCGATCGTCAGCAGGAGCCCCTCCGCGCCCAGTTGTTCGCGCGCTACTTGCGTCGCTCCGGAAACGATGATGAGAGCGACCGCGAGCAGGGTGAAGATTTCCCCTGCGACGATCGGGTGCCGCATCCGCTCGGGGCGAACGCCCCAGGCGACCGCGTATGAGATGCGGAGCGCGCGGACGACTCCGATCGAGAACCACATGAGCAGTCCGAAACCAACTACGAGGAAATACCAGCGCCCGTACGCCGACTGCTCGATTGCCTCCATTGACGCTCGAACGGCGCTGGCGCTGAGCCCGAACTCGCGGCCTGCGCTCGCTAGGCTCTGCGAGTCTTCACGCTCCCAGAAGCTCAGGACCGCGGCAACCACGAGCGCGAGCGGAACGAGCCAGAAGAAGAGCTTGTACGCCAGGCCTCCGGCGAGGAGGGTGCCGCCGGCGACGCGCTCCCGGTCGAGCGCATCGAGGGCGTGCGGGACACCGGGCACGCGCTGCTGCGCCCAGCTGAGTGCGCGGTCAGCGCTGGTCGGAATGGGGGTCAATGGGCGATGAACACCTCGAGCCCGACGATCGCCAAGCCCAGCAGGACGTTGGCGAGCACCAACGTCGCCGTTCCGAGCAAGGCGAGCTTCTCGATTCGTGCGAGGGCGAGGCCTTGCGCGGCGAGGGCAGCCGTCCCTGCGCCCAAGGCGAGCCAGATAGCTCCACGGTCGCCGATGAGGTCGAAGGCGCCGAGCAGCAATGCGGCGGTCGGGAGCACTGCGGCGGTGAGAATCGAAGCCTCGTGGCCGGCGACCTCTTTGAGCCCTCGGCCGGTCAATCGCTCCTGCCTGACGACGCTCAGCTCGACCGAGTGGGCGTAGACATGAGCCAGCCAGAAGACGACGTTCGTCGCGACGACGAGTCCCGCGATCCGGGCAGCGTCGCGTTCGAGGCCCTGAGCGGAGGCGGCGATGACGGACATCACGACGATCGTTCCGTAGAGGAGCCCTGCAATTCGCTCTCCGGTGCGGCGGGCGTTCACGCCCGAACCTTCTCACTTGCGTCGCGATGCCTGGCGTCCTGACGCGCTGCTAGACCTGACTGATCGTGATCCGACAGAACTTGTTTCGGTTTGGTGCCCGTCGCCTCGAGCGCGCGTTCGAGACCGGTCGCATCCTTCCGTTCTTGATGCTCGTGATCACGGCGCTGGTCTTCGTCGCGGGCACCCTCATGCGGATTGTCGACCCCGACGATTTCCCGACGCTCGGTCTCGCTCTCTGGTGGGCGGTGACGACCGTGACGACAGTCGGCTACGGGGACGTCGTGCCCACGGACCCGGCTGGGCGTTTCGTGGGTGCCGGCCTGATGGTCTTCGGGTACGCGTCCCTGTCGTTGCTCACGGGCGTTATCGCGTCGCTGCTGGTCTCGCGGCGCGCGGCAGCGCTAGAGGCCGCAGAAGAGCAGGCTCTCGAGAAGATCGACCGTCGCCTGGCCGAGGTGGAGCGGCTGCTCCGCGCGCAGTCCCGCAGCGGGGCTGAATAGACTCGCTGCAAGCGACAGAAGGGGGCCACCGCAGTGTTGATGAGCCCGCTGACCAACCGAGCTAGCTTCGACCGAGCCGACGCTGAAGGCGTCGCCCGCTACTGGCCGTTTCTGCTCATCGGCGGGCTGATCTCGATCGTCTTCGGCGCTCTGATTCTCAGCATCGAGTGGTCGGTGGAGAGCCTGGGCACGTTCATCGGCGTGATGTACATCCTGCAGGGACTGTCGCTCGCGCTCACGCGCCCATTGGACGGAAGCGGGCGCGGGGCCAACCTCGCGGGAGGCGCACTCGCCGCCGCTGCGGGGATTGCGCTGATCGTCTGGCCGGACAAGGGCATCGTCGTCGTCGGCGTCTTCGTCGGCATCTTCGTCGTCTCGTACGGGTTGATCCACATCGTCGGGTCGCTTGCCAATCGCCAGGTGCCCTACTGGTGGCTGATGCTCGTGCTCGGCCTGATCGAGGTTCCGATCGGCATCTGGGCACTGCGGCGGCCGGGGCTGACCCTCGCCGTGATCGTTACCCTCGTCGGCGCCTGGGCAGTCGTGTACGGGATCTGGCAGTGCGTCCTGGCCTTCGAGGTGCGGAACGTCGCCCGCCGCCTCGTCGCGCCCGGCGCTGCGCGCCCGGCGTAGAACGCTCGAGATTCCCCACTTCACGAGGAACCTGGGCCGAAGTGCCGAATCCTTGCAATTGCGTACGTGCGTGGAACAGACTCCACGCCGACATTCCAGCCAAGGGAGACACGATGAGCCAGTACGACACAGGACGAGACCAGCCGGTCTCCGGTTGGGCAACGGGCGGCATCACCTTCGCAGCGACGATGTTGCTGCTGATCGGCATCTTCCAGTCGATCGCCGGCCTGTCAGCGATCTTCGACGACCAGTTCTACGTGGTCACGGGCAACTACGTCTTCGACCTCGACGTGACCGCCTGGGGATGGGTCCACCTCATCATCGGACTCCTCCTCATCACGGCCGGTTGGGGACTCTTTTCGCGGAGCACGTGGGGAGCCGCGATGGCCATCTTCGTGGCCTCGCTGAGCGCGGTCGCCAACTTCTTCTTCATCCCGTACTACCCGTTCTGGGCGATCCTCATTATCGCGCTCGACGTATGGGTGATCTGGGCGGTGACCCGACCAGGCGCGATCCGGGACTAACGAGAAGAGAATGCAAAGCGGGGCGGCCGGCGTTGCGGGAATCCCGAATGCCGGTCGGCCCGCAAGCCTTCGCTGAGCTCGGCTAGCCGCTGATCTGGCTAGGACTCGTCGTACTGCGCCTGCTTGCGGCGGTCGGACACCCACGCGATCCCGAGCGCGATTCCGCCGAACACGATCAGCGCGCCCAGGATGCCCCAGGTGAGAAGCGCGCCGCCGACAATCAGAAACAAGATCCCCGCGGCGATCCCGATCCCGACGATGGTCGCCAGCATTCCGACCCAGAATTTTCCTCCCACGTGGAGGATCCAACACCACCGGGCCGCGGAATGCAATTTCGCTCGGCGCGCTCCCAGTTACGGCCGCGCCCAATCCGCGGGGATGTCCGAACCGCCCTCCTCGGCGACGCGTGCGCCGAAGCGGACGAAGCAAGGGTGCGAGACGATCTTCCCGGCGACGAGGGCTTCGCCCTGGCGAAAAGCCGTCGCGCGCTCGAGCAGGGTCGGCGGAACGAAGGAGAAGACGTCGCCGACGAAGCCGAGGTCGGCGAGCGAGTTCATCCGCATGACCAGGAGGTTGTCGCACTGGCTGAGGACGTTCTCGTGCACCTTCTGCGGCCGCTGGGTCGAGACGAGCAGGTAGAGGCCGAACTTGCGCCCTTCGGCGGCAATCCGGACGGCATGGTCGGTCACGAGCGCCGTTACGGGGTCGTCCGGCTTCTGCGGGCAGACGTTGTGCGCCTCGTCGATCACGACGAGGACGGGCTCGCGATCGGCGCGCCGGCGCCAGAGCGTTGCGAGGACGGCCTCCGCGGCGACGGCTTGCTCTTGGCGTGTCGCCAGGGAGCCCAGATCGACGACGAGACAGCGGGCATCGCGACGCTCGACATCGTCGACAAGCGACCCCGGCCGGCCGCGCGCCCACAGCTGCCAGCGTGGAACGCCGAGGTTCTCGGCTCGAAGGCGAAGCGCACGCGCGTGTGGCTCGTCTGATTTGGCCAGTTCCTCGAAGGCCACGCGCGCTCCGAGCATCTCGTCTACGAGCGCGAACTCCTCTCGGTCGGTGACCGGGTCGAGCGCCAGCGCGGCCGCACGCGCGCTCGGATCGAGCTCCCCGACTCCGAGTTGGAGCCCGTTCCCGGCGCTCCTGACGACGACCCCTGTCGCGGCCTCGGCGAAGCCTTCGGCCAGCTGCGCGTCTGCGTCTGCCCGCTGCTCTCCGAGTCGGACGTAGTCGGAGTTCGGGTCGAGGATGATGAGACGAAGGTCCGTCTCGACGAGGAGTCTCTCCAGGACGAGCCCCAGCGAATAGGTCTTCCCCGAGCCCGACTGGCCGCACAGAAACGTGTGTCGATCGAATCCGCCGGCATCGAGCGTTGCCGGCACGCCCGGCGCCAGCAGGAGCTCGCCGATCGAGGGCGTGGCCCTTGCGGGACGGGTCGTCGCCAGCCACTCGGCCACCTCGGCGGGATCCGCTGGGCGCGCGAGCGCATCATGAAAGGGCCGTCCATCACCGTCGAGGACGACGCCCTCCCCGCGGGCGGCCCGGATTGTCAGCCGGGAGCGAAGTTCGAGCGCCCCCTCGCCGCTCGTCACGTCGGAGAAGTCGACGCGGGTGAGCTCGAGCGCCACGACTTGACCGAGCCGCCTCTCGTCATCGCTTTCGAGCACGACATAGCCACCGACCTCGAGCTCCAGTCCGTGCAATGAGGCCTGCAGCTCGAAGCGCCTCCCGTCGACCGACGTCGCAAGCGGCAGAATCGCCTCCTCGATCTGCCGCCGCACCGCCCGGAACTCGGCGGCGTGTTCATCGAAGCGAGAGCTCACGGCTCTGCTGTGGAGGGCTTACCTGGCAAGCGGCGCGTGAACAGGAGGGACAGGAGCGCGAGGAGCGCCACGCCGAGCATCGCCTTCTTCAGCGCATCGAGCTGGGCGTCGGCGTAGTCGGCAGTGACAGCGTCGGCCTCGTCAGGGCTGAGGCCCGCGTCGATCGCGACCGCGTTTGCCTGCTCGGTCGTGACGATCTCGATGCCCTTCTGGGTCGCCTCCTGGATCTGGGTGCGCAGTTCTGGCGACAGCTCCGGGTTCTCGGCGATGCGCGTCTGGAAGCCGGTGAGCAGGCCGGCGAGCAGCAACGAGCCGATGAGGGCCGTGCCAAGCGAGGCGCCGAGGTTCTGGGCCGTTCCCTGGAGGCCGCCTGCCTCGTTCGTCTTCTCCGGCGGCGCCGACGACATGATCACGTTGCCGAGCTGCGACATCAGCAGACCGGCGCCGACCCCGAACAAAGCGAGCGAGAGCTTGAACGCCGTCTCGTTCAGCTCCACGTCGATCGTTCCCACAAGGATGAGAGCGGCGATCACCATTGCAGCGAGGCCGATCTGCACGACCAGCCTCGGCGCGAGCCGCGCGGAGAGCTTCGGCCCGGTGAGGGCTGCGATGAGCATCGTCAACGACATCGGCAGCAGCCGTTTTCCCGTCTCGAAGGCGTCGAGACCCAGAACCACCTGGAGGTAGACGGGGAGCACGAAGAAGGTGCCCATCAGGACGAGTTGCTGCGACATCAGCGTCACCAGCCCGGCCCGGAGCGTCTCGATGCCCAGGAGAGCGCGTTCGAGCAGCGTGTCCTGGCCGAGCCGCTCCCGCCGTTCCTGCCACAGGCCGAAGAACCAGAGGAGGAAGACACCGCCGACGATCAGGAACGGAACCAGCGAGAAGCCGAACGGAGTGATCTCCTCGCCCCCGATCGTGGGCGCGTCGATGGGCTGCACCCAGCCCCACGAGCTGCTCTGGAGAATCCCGAAGACGATGAGGCCCAGGCCCGCGGCGGAGAGGGCCGCACCGAGGAGGTCGAGCTTCGGGGGTTTTTCCGGCTTTGGGGACGGCTTCATTCGTTTTCGCACGACGAGGATGGCGACCACGACCACGACCTCGCCGACGAATACGAGTCGCCACGTGAAATTCGTCGTCACCCAGCCGCCGATGACCGGGCCGACCGCGATGGCGGCCCCGGCGACGCCGCCGATGATCCCGTAGGCGAACGCACGATCCTTCCCCTCATAGTTGGCCGCGGTGAGTGCGGCGATGGCTGGGATGACGAGCACGGCTCCTAGCCCTTCGACGAGCGACCAGCCGAAGAGGAGCACGCCGAGGTTGGGGCTCAGGGCGGTAGTCAGCGAGCCGAGGCCGTAGACAGTGAGACCGATGCCGAACGTCCGGTCGCGGCCCCAGATGTCGCCGAGCTTCGCTCCGACGAGCATGAATGCCGCCATCACGAGCGTGTAGGCGGTGATGGCGAGCTGGACGCCGGTCACGGTCGTGTCGAGATCGTCCACGATCTGCGAGATCGAGACGTTCATCACGCTCGAGTCGAGCACCATCACGAACTGCGCGGCAGCCAGGATGATTAGCGGAAGCCAGCGGCGCATCGAGCGAATCTACTGCGGCGGCACTGCGTAGGGGCGCACTGCCGCCGCCGGAGACTTCACCTCTTCGTCTTCGTCAAACTCTTGAACGTCAGGCGATCGCCTTGGCCTTGATGGCGTTGAACTCCTCCTGGCTGATGGTGCCGCTGTCGAGCAGTCCCTTTGCTTGCTCGATCGCGGCTGCCGCCCCGGCCGCCCCGGACGCTGCCATCTGCTTTGCATTCCGCTCCGCGATGCCGTCGCTGTTCGAGATCAGGTAGACGAAGACGCCGAGGAATGGGAGGAACAGCATGAAGATCAGCCAGAGCGTCTTCGACCCACCGCCTATGTCACGCCGGCGAAACACGTCGCCGATCGCATGGAAGAGCAGCATGAACCAGCTCACCCATAGGAAGAAGACGAGCAACGTCCACAGTACATCGAGGAACGGGTAATCCGCTGCAAGGATCATTCGAGTGCCTCCTGGAAGTTGAGCGAGGGGGTTCCGCTGAGTTGTGGCAGCCTCTCGCTGCCGCACAGCGGGGTCATCATACGGATTGGGTGATTCGTCCCGCGTTGCGCTGTCTCGTCACATCTGGGTGATGATCGGACGCCCCTGAACGTTGAAGCTCTCCCGTATCCGCACGAGGGAGGCTGAAATGAGCGAGTCGTTCAAGGGAGTCATCAACACCGACATCCGGGAGTCAACACCGGACTGGGAGCCCTACATCCCACCGAAGGCGCCGGAGGGGGCGCCAAATGTCCTGATCGTGCTCTACGACGACACCGGCATGGCAGCCTGGTCGCCCTACGGCGGTCGGATCCAGATGCCGACTCTGGAGCGTCTCGCCGACAACGGCCTGACGTACAGCCAGTGGCACACGACGGCGCTGTGCTCTCCGACGCGCTCGTGCTTCCTGACCGGGCGCAACCACCATCAGAACGGGATGGCCTGCATCACCGAGGCCTCCACGGGATTCCCGGGATCGCACGGGCACATCCCGCCGGAGTGCGGAACGCTCGCCGAGGTGATGCGCCAGGCCGGCTGGAGCACGTTCTGGCTCGGCAAGAACCACAACGTGCCGGTCGAGGAGACCCACGCCGGCGCCCCGAAGTCGAACTGGCCGCTCCACCAAGGCTGGGATCGCTTCTACGGCTTCCTCGGGGGCGAGACGAACAACTGGTATCCGACGCTGATCGAGGACAACCGCCTGATCGACCAGCCGTACCAACCCGAGGAGGGCTACCACCTCTCCAAGGATCTCGCGGACAACGCGATCCAGATGATCCGCGATGTCAAGGTCTCGGCTCCCTCTCGGCCGTGGTTCACCTGGTTCTGCCCTGGGGCCAATCATGCGCCGCACCACGTTGCGAAGGAATGGGCGGACAAGTACAAGGGCCAGTTCGACGATGGCTACGAGGCGTATCGCGATTGGGTGCTCGGCCGGATGATCGAGAAGGGCGTCATGCCCGAAGGCACCGAGCTCACGCCGCTCAACCCGATGCCCGAAGGGACGTATTCACCCGCCGACGACGTCCGTCCGTGGGAATCTCTCTCAGACGAGGAGAAGAAGCTCTTCGCGCGCATGGCCGAGGTCTTCGCGGGCTTCTCCGAGTACACCGACCACCAGGTCGGACGGATCGTCGACTACCTCGAGGAGTCCGGGCAGCTCGAGAACACGATCATCATCTACTGCGCTGACAACGGAGCCTCGGGCGAGGGAACCCCGAACGGCTCGGTCAACGAGAATCTGTTCTTCAACGGCTGGCCCGACGACATCGAGGAAAACCTCAAGCACATCGACGACCTCGGCAGCCCGACTACGTACAACCACTATCCGACCGGTTGGGCTGTTGCGTTCTCGACGCCGTTCAAGATGTTCAAGCGGTACTCGTACGCGGGCGGGACGTGCGACCCGCTCGTGATCCACTGGCCGGCGGGCATCAAGGCCAAGGGCGAGGTCCGCCACCAGTACCACCACGCCACGGACATCGTCCCGACGATTCTCGAGTGTTGTGGCCTGGAGTTTCCGAGCACGCTCAACGGACACGAGCAGGTGCCGCTGGCGGGCGTGTCGATGCGGTACTCCTTCGACGAGGCGGCGGCGCCTACGGAGAAGAAGCGGCAGTACTACGCGATGCTCGGCACGCGTGGAATCTGGGACCAGGGCTGGAAGGCGGTCGCAGTCCACGGTCCGCTCTCGGGAATCGGCAACTACGACCGTGACGAGTGGGAGCTCTTCGACCTCGAGCGGGACCGAGCGGAAGCGAAGAACCTCGCCGATGAGCAGCCGGAGAGACTCAAGGAGCTAGTCGAGCTCTGGTTCGAGGAAGCTGCCAAGTACAACGTCCTCCCCCTCGACGACCGCTTTCCGCCCGAGATTCTCAATGACCCGAGGCCGCAGCCTGAGGAGCCGCGCGATACGTACCTCTATTACCCGGGCACCGCGGAGGTTCCCGAGGTCGTTGCGGCGTCCACGCGCGGCCGCTCCTACAAGATCCTCGCCGACGTCGAGCTGACGAGCCCGGACGCGGAGGGCGTGATCTTCGCGCACGGCTCGCGCTTCGGCGGCCATGCCCTCTTCCTCAAGGACCGGAAGCTCTGGTACGTCTACAACTTTCTCGGCCTGCCACCCGAGCAGCAGTTCGTCTCGGATGAGCTCGAACAGGGCAAGCACGTGCTGGGGATGGAGTTCGCGAAGGAGTCGACCGGCGAGCGGGGCGAGTCGCTTGGCACCACGAAGCTCTACGTCGACGAGGACGTCGTCGCGGAGGGCGCGATGCGTACGCAGCTCTCCTTCTTCACGCTCTGCGGGGATGGCCTCTGCGTGGGCCGCGACTCGGGTGACGCAGTCAGCAAGGAGTACAAAGCCCCGGCGACGTTCAAAGGCGGGACGATCCTGCAGGTCGAGGTCAGCACCGGCGACGACCAGTACCTCGACCTCGAGAAGGAGGCGCACGCGCTGCTGGCGCGTGAGTAAGCCGCGATGCCGACCGCTGAGCGTCGTGCACCCGCCCAGAACATGGTGTGGGTCGAAGGCGGCGAGTTCCTGATGGGCTCCGAGGCCTTCTATCCGGAGGAGGGGCCGGTCCGGCGAACCCAGGTCGATGGCTTCTGGATCGACGAGCACCCCGTCACGGCTGGGGAGTTCAGGCGCTTCGTCCGGGAGACGAGCTACGTCACCGTCGCCGAGCGGCCGCTCGACCCCGCCGACTACCCCGACGCCGACTCGGATCTGCTCGTGCCCGGCTCGGTCGTTTTCCGCAAGGCCTCAGGCCCCGTGCCGCTGGGCGACGTTCGCAACTGGTGGGAATACGTCCCAGGCGCGTTCTGGAAGAAGCCGGGTGGGCCGGGGACGACGATCAACGGTCGCGACCGGCATCCGGTCGTACAGGTTGCCTACGAAGACGCTGAGGCCTATGCAACCTGGGCGGGCAAGGAGCTCCCGACCGAGGCCGAGTGGGAGTACGGCGCCCGCGGCGGGCTCGACGGAGCCGCGTTCGCCTGGGGCGACGACGAGTATCCCGACGGCAAGCCGATGGCGAACACGTGGCAGGGCGAGTTCCCGTGGCGGAACTCCAAAGCGGACGGCTACGAGGGTACGTCTCCCGTCGGCAGCTTCGCCCCCAACGGCTACGGGCTTTACGACGTCACCGGCAACGTCTGGGAGTGGACGAGTGACTGGTTCAGAACCGACCGCTCCGAGACGGCGAGCCCCTGCTGCGCTCCCCCGCTGCGGCCGGGAGAGCGGTTTCCGCGCAAGGTGATCAAGGGCGGCTCGCACCTGTGTGCCCCCAACTACTGCCTCCGTTACCGCCCAGCGGCGCGCCAGGGTGAGACCGTCGACACATCGACCGGGCACATCGGCTTCCGTTGTGTCGTGCGTGATTGAACGCGTAGAGTCATCGGCCTGATGGGCGCGGCGCTCGGCTGGGGCCTGTTTGCCGGCTCGTCGCTCATCCTCGGCGGAGTCCTCGCCCTCGTGCTCCCGATCAAGGAGCGCTGGCTGGGCTGGATCATGGCGTTCGGCGCGGGTGTCCTGATCAGCGCCGTCGCCTACGAGCTCGTGGCGGAGGCCTTCGAGACCTCGGCGTGGAACGGCAGCCTCGCGCTCGGGCTCTCGGCCGGCGCCCTGACGTTCTTCGTCGGTGACCTGCTCGTCGACCGGATGGGCGGCGACGAACGCAAGAAGATGCGCAGGACTGCCGGAGCGGGTTCCGGCCTCGCGATCGTGCTCGGGATCGTCCTCGACGGCATTCCCGAGTCAGCTGTGATCGGGCTGGGGCTCCTCGAGGGCACCGGGGTCAGCGTCGCGGTGATCGCAGCGGTGTTCCTCTCGAATCTCCCGGAGGCGATCGCGGCCACCACCGGCCTGGTGGCGGACGGCTGGAAGCGCGGCCGGATCCTCGGCCTCTGGGTGCTCGTTACCGTCGTCAGCGGGCTGGCGTCTCTCCTCGGCTACGCGGTCTTCGACTCGGCGGGCCCCGACGCGCTCGCGTTCGTGCTTGCGTTTGCGGGCGGCGCGATCCTGACCATGCTCGCCGACACGATGATGCCCGAAGCCTTCGAGCACGGCGGCAAGCTCGTCGGGCTGCTGACGACGCTCGGCTTCGGCCTCGCCTTTACGCTGACGATGCTCGACTAGCTCACTCCTTGGCTAGGGTCCGACCACGATGGTCCCGGTAGTCGAGCCCGGTGTGGAAGACGCCACTCGGCGGACGCACCTTGCCAATGAGCGGACCTACCTTGCGTGGTGGCGAAGCGGCCTCACCGCATTCGCCGTCAGCGTCGGCGTGGGGAAACTCGTACCGGGGCTGTCGAGTGGCTCGAACTGGCCATATGTCGTACTCGGGATCTGTTTCGCGTTGCTCGGTCTCGCCTTCATCGGGCTCGGCTACGTCCGCTGGCGGGCGGTGAACGCTGCGCTCGCTGGCGGGAGTTGGTCGGAGCTTTCCAATCGACTCGCCGGCTTGCTCGCCGCCGCTGGCGTCGGTCTCGCGGTCGTCACCTTGCTGACGCTCGCTCTTGGCCACTGACGCCTGCGTCGATGCCGGCGCGTCGCCAGCGAACGTCCGCCACCTCGGAGCCCTCGAGGCCCGGCACCGCGTCCCGCGGATGCGACTCGAACCAGGCGGCGTAGCGGTTGGCCAGGGGCGCCGCCGTCAAGCCGTGAGCGAGCACCGACAGCCCGATCGCCACGTAGGTCGTGGTGAGGATCAAATCGTCGTGCGGTAGACCACCCTCTTCGATCACCAGTACCGCGAACACGATCGACGCGAGCCCTCGCGGCCCGAACCAGCCGAGGAAGGCCACGGTCGGCCTGCGTGCGCCGGTTCCGACCATCGCGGCCGCCACCGGGAGCATGCGAACGACCGTGAGGCTAAGGATGACGTACAGCGCGACCGACCAGGTGACGTCTCCGAACGCCGGTCCGAGCAGCACGGCGCCGAACACGATGAACGTCACCGCGCCGAACACCTCTCCGACCTCCTCGATGAGATTGGCTACTTCACCTCCGCTTCGCCGACGGAGGACACCGAACACGAAGCCTCCCACGAACGCAGCGATGAAACCGGAGCCCCCGATCGGATCAGCGATCCCGAAGGCGAGCCCGGCAGCGGCCAGTGGCACGACCTGGAGCCAGGAGTGGTCAACGAGGCCGCGCCGGCCTGCCACCACGACGATGCCTGCGGCAAGGATGCCGGCCAGCATTCCGGCCAGGATGCCGTAGCCGATCTGTTCGAGAACCAGTCGAACCGCTGCGCCGTCACCGATCGCCCCGGACTCGGCGTGCGCGATCGCCAGGACGATCCAGAACAACGGAACACAGATCCCGTCATTGAGGCCGCTTTCGACGTTAAGCCCCTGTCGGACACGGCTCGGGAGCCGAGTCAGTGTGACGACCGCCTGACCGAGCGCCGCATCCGTGGGCGCGAGGATCACAGCGAGGAGCAGCGCCTCGGCCCAGAGGAGCTCTGGAAACACAACGAGGGCGAGGACGAATCCGACCAGGAGAGTCAGCGGCAGGCCGATCCCGAGCAAGCGCGCCGGCACCGAAACCTCGGAGCGCAGCACTCGCACGTCGATCCGCGAGGCGTCAGCGAACAGGACCAGCGCGAGTGTCGCTTCGGCGAGCAGCTTGACCGTCTCCCCCGCCGGCGGGGGATCCACGAGTCCCAGCGCCTCCGCGCCGAAGAGCAGTCCGACGGCAGTGAAGATCATCGGGGCGGTGATCGGCGTGCCTGCGATTCGGCCCGAGATCGCCGCGAACGCGAGCAGCGTCAAGGCGACGACTGCTAGGGCCCAGTGCATGGCCTTTTATCGCACGCTTATTACGGGCGTTTCAATCACGCCGATGGGATGAGGTTTTCAGTACTCGACCGAGGTGATGACGTCTCGGCGTCGAATCGGTTTGAGTCGCCACAATGAATATCCCTGGATTCCATCGGAGCGGAGACCGGCAGGACGAGCCACTCGCCGCTGGTACCGCGGAGCCTGACGCGAGCCCCACCGACCTCGCTCGCATGTTCGCCCCTCCGGCCTGGCTCCGAGACCTGGGATTCCTCGCGTGGTTCCTCGTGGGTGTCGGGATCCTGCTGATCGGGGCGATCTGGATCTTCGCCACGATCTCGACGATCCTCGTACCGGTCATCGTCGGAACGATCGCCGCCGCAGTCGCCGGGCCGCTCGTCGACGCCTTGCAGCGCCGGAAGGTCCCAAGAGCTGCGGGCGCGGCCCTCGTGCTGCTGATGTTGCTCGCGCTCGGGGTCATCGTGCTGCTGCTCGTCCTCGGAGGAATCGTGGAGCAGGGCGACGAGATCAAGACGTACGCGTCGCAGGCGCTCGACAAGGTGGAAGGGTGGGCGAACGACGCGGGCGCCGACGATACGTCGGAGGCCAAGAAGGACGTGAGTAGCGCGGTCGAGGGTGCCGGCAGCACGCTGCTGCACGGACTGGCAAGTGGAATCCAGGGCCTGACCTCGCTCGCGTTCTTCGTGTCGTTCGTCCTCTTCAGCACGTTCTTCCTGCTCAAGGACTTCAGCTCGATCAGAGGCTTTGTCGACACGCACATGGGGATTCCGGTCCCCGTCGCCACGACGGTGACCGACAACGTCCTCAACTCGTTGCGAAAGTACTTCCTCGGTTTGACGATCGTGGCGGCATTCAACGGAGTTGTCGTCGGCCTCGGCGCGCTTGTGCTCGGAGTCTCACTGGCCGGCACGATCGCGGTGGTCACCTTCGTGACGGCCTACGTCCCCTTCATCGGCGCGTTCGTGTCAGGCGCGTTCGCGGTGATGATCGCGCTCGCCTCGGAGGGCACGGGAACAGCCGCGGTCATGCTCGTGATCGTTCTCCTCGCGAACGGCATGCTCCAGCAGGTCGTCCAGCCCATCGCCTTCGGCGCAACACTCGAGTTGAACCCGCTCGCTGTCCTGTTCGTGACCATCGCCGCGGGAAGCCTCTTCGGCATGATCGGGCTGATCCTCGCCGCGCCGCTGACGTCGGCGGCGGTCCACATCAGCCGTGACCTCAGGGCGGCACGCGAAGCCGTACGGGTAGAGGAACAGTTCGCCCCTCCCGTTCCGGCCACGTAAGCGGCTTCACCAGATCGGTACAAGTTTGCCTCCGGTGGGGTGTTACGCCTACCTTTGTGGGCGGGGGTCGTGAAGGGAGAAATGTCGTGCCGCAGCGCATCGGCAGCCGATTGGCCAGGAGTGCCACGACCCGCAAGGGAGAGCCTGGGTCGGCGTTCGAGCTGCTGCGGTCGAAGCTGGACGTCCCGCCACCACGGCAGGGTCTAGTCGAGCGCGCCGGCCTCGTCGACCGCCTCTCTCGCGGACGTGACTGTCGTTTCGTGAGCGTCGTGGCACCACCGGGATACGGCAAGACGACGGCTCTGGCCCAGTGGGCCGCACGGGATGCTCGCCATTTCGCCTGGGTCTCGCTCGACCACCGCGACAACGACCCAGCCGTCCTCCTGACATACATCGCCGAGGCGTTGAACATCGACGGGACGGTCGGGCCCGCAGTGTTCAAGGCGCTCACGGGGGCCGGCGACTCGCTGTGGGCGAGAGGCCTCCCACGTCTCGGCTTGGCGCTGGCCTCTCGACGCGATCCGCTTGTGCTTGTGCTCGACGACGTGCACGAGCTCGAGAACCACGATTGTTTGGATGCCGTACTCGCACTCCTCCCCCACGTGCCCCAAGGCTCGCAGCTGGTGCTCTCCGGGCGCACGGAGGCTCGTCTTGGGCTCCCGAAACTCCGCGCCGACGGCGAGCTGCTCGAGCTCGGGCCTAGCGCGCTTGCCCTGAACGACATGGAGGCGCACGCGCTGCTCGGTGCGGCGGGCCTCGACGTGACGACGTCCGAGGCGGCAGCGTTGAACGAGCACGTGGAGGGCTGGGCCGCCGGCCTTTATCTCGCCGCGCTCTCGACTGGCGGCGACGGCTCGTCACTCGCGTCATTCGGCGGCGACGACCGCTTCGTCACGGACTACCTGAGGGCCGAGGAGCTTGCGCGCGTCGGGCAGGCTGAGCTCGAATTCCTGCTGCGGAGCGCGATTCTCGATCGTATGTGCGGCCCCCTGTGCGACGCGGTGCTCGAGCGCGACGACTCGACGCAGGTGCTCGAGCAGCTCGAGCACGAAAACCTCTTCGTCGTTGCCCTCGATCACCGGCGCCGGTGGTTCCGCTACCACCATCTATTCAGGGAAATGCTCCGAGCAGAGCTCGAACGGCGCGAGCCTGAGCTCCCTGCCAGTCTCAATCGCAGGGCCGCTGCATGGTGCGAGGCGAATGGCGAGCCGGAGGCCGCGATCGAGTACTCGGCCGCAGCCGGCGACACCGACGAGCTCGCCCGGCTGGTCATAGCGTTCGCGTCCCCGTACTACCGCATCGGCTTGGTGACCACCGTCGAGCGCTGGCTTGCGACGTTCGACGATCCAGCGCTCCTCGAGCGGTACCCGGCGATCGCGGTTTTCGGCGTTTGGTTGCACGCCTTGCGCGCCCGACCCGACGTCGCCGAGCGATGGGCACTAGCTGTTGAGACCTCCCAGGTCGAGGGGCCTATGCCGGATGGGAGCCCCTTCGAGGCCTGGGCGGCGGCCGTTCGCGCGCTGCTCTGTGCGAAGGGCGTCGAGCACATGAAGGTCGACGCAGAGCTCGCAGTGACTCACCTGTCGGCCGCAAGCCCGTGGCGCCCGGCCAGCATCGTCCTGCAAGGTGTAGCGGTTCTGTTCTCGGGCGATCTCGACCGAGCCGAGGCCGACTTCGAACAGGCTGCTGAAGCGGCCGTCGCCGGAGGCGCGGTCTGGGCCGGCGTAGTGGCGCGCTCCGAGCTCGCGCTCCTGGCGCTGGAGCGCGGTGAGCTCTCCGCAGCGGAGACGGAGCTCGAATTGGCTTGCTCGTTCATCGACAATGCGCCCTCGGCCGACTATGCGGTGACCGCAATCCTTCTGGCGGCCACGGCGAGGGTCGCTATCGCCAAAGGGCAAGGCGCGCGAGCTCGGCAGGCACTCGTGAGCGCACAGCGCATGCGCCCGATGATGACCCACGCCACGTCGTGGTTCGCAGTGCAGGCTCGGCTCGAGCTCGCGAAGGCGCATCTGGCCCTCTTAGATGCCCGCGGCGCCGCGGTTCTCTACCGCGAGGCGGACGACATCATTCGTCGGCGTCCGAAACTCGGAACGCTCGTCGCCGAAGCGGAAGACGTGCGAGCGAAACTCTCGACGGTCGCCTCGCAGTCATCGGGCTGGGCGTCCACGCTCACTGCGGCCGAGCTTCGCCTGCTTCCCTTGCTGACCACCCACCTTTCCTTCCGGGAGATCGCCGAGCGGCTGTTCGTTTCCCGCAACACGGTGAAGACACAGGCGATCTCGGTCTACCGCAAGCTCGACGCGTCGAGCAGGAGCGAGGCGATCGACCGTGCAATCGAGCTCGGGCTGGTCGACGCGGCGCCGGCGACGCACGCAGGCGATTTCACCCGCTCGGGGTGATGTCCTCGGGCGCGCTGAGGCGTCGAATGAAGAAGACAGCTCCGTGGACCAGTACAAGCTCACGCTTCGCAAGCTCGCGCTGCGCGATGATCGTTACATCGAGGCGCTGCTCAGCGAGGAATGCGCCAATGCGACGTTGGCCGGGATCGACCGACGGTCGCACGCCCTTGCGCGAATCGCGGCGCTGATCGCGATGGACGCCGCACCGCCCTCGTTCATGAGCGCGGTGGAAGCCGGGCTCGAAGCCGGCGCGTCCCGCGACGAGATCGTCGGGACGCTGATCGCCGTGCTGCCGATCGTCGGGGTCGCGCGCGTCGTCTCTGCGGCTCCCAATCTCGGACTGGCGCTCGGCTACGACGTGTCCGAGGCGCTCGAGCTCGTCGACGGCTAGCTCAGTCCTCCGATCGAGTCTCCGATCAGCTTCGCCCCGAGCACCAGCAGCAGGATGGCCATGATCGCGGCTTTCTCGAGCACGTTCGGTCTGTTCGAGAGCGGTCGCCCCACCCAACCCCTGGTGGTCGGCCTCGGTCGCGCGGTCGGCATCGCTCGACCCGCCGAACGTCCGCTCGACGTCCGCGTCGAGGCGTGCCAGCTCCTCCTCGACGGCGGCCCGGCGCTCCGGCCTGACCGCACCGTGCAACTCCTCGAGCATCGCGCGGAGACGGCGCACGACCTGAATCGAGGAAGCCCCGTACTCGCGGATCTCCGTCACGCCCAGTGCGAGGAAGTCCTCCCAGCGACGGGCCGGGATCAGCACACGCGAACGCGTGTCACCACCGTCCCTTCCGCCTTGAAAGTCGGTCGATCCGATCACGCGCAGCGTTTCGCCGAGGTGGTTGATCACCTGGACCGCGGTCGTCGGGTCGTTGACCGCCGGCGACAGAGCCTTGATCGCGATGTCGACCATGATGCGGACGGCAAATGCCGGATCCTGCTCGATCGTCCGCTCGACACCGAGCGCGATCATGCTGTTGCAGGCGACGCTCAGTCGACGGGCCAAGCGCGGCGGTGCCGTAGGCGCGCAGCACAGTCGCCCCGGCCGGGACGAAGTCGCCCACGGCATGGCTGAGAACAAGTGTGCATTCGTGCTCGCGCGCGAACCGAACGAGCCCGTCGGTGTCGAACGCCTGGATCGCTCCAGCCCGCGGGCTTCGGACGACCAGCGTCGCCTCGTCCGCGGTCTCGAATGGCTCTTGCGAGCATCTCGGGCGCATCGCGGCGCGGCCGCAGTGCGGACGGCGGACTCGAAGGCTCGCCGGCCTCCGGCGGCGACGAGAGCCGCCACGGCGACAGGCCGGAGCCGGTGGATGGACCGGTCGAGGAAGACCAGGAAGAGGAACATGTCCAGGGTGATCAGGAGCCCGGTCGCGGAGATACTGAGATTCGGGACGGAGTCTTCCTCGACTCGCCTGAGAAGCGCAAACGAGAACGTGAAGGTCCCGACCAGCATCGCGAGCAGCACGTGCAGCACCCGGTCGCGCTGCCAGAGCCGCATGTAACGCGCCGAGAACGTGCCCGTAGCCATCTGCACGATGAGGATGCTGACGGTGACCACGAATCCGGTGAGCGCGGCCGTGGCGCCAACCATCGCGGCGAGCACGGCGCTCCCGGTCGACGCCGAGTACTGCCAGTAAGCCGGTAGCTCGATCGACTTGTCGAGGAGGGTCCCGAGCGCCGCCAGCGAGCGCGCCCAGGATTCCAGCCAGGACCGGCAAGAACCAGAGGCTCTCCCTCAGGTACTGACGGATGCGGAAGACGAGTCCCCACACTGCAAATCGCCGCAGTCACGCTGAATTGCACTGGAAGGGCGCCGACGACACATCATCCTGACCGGATGAATGTTGCCGTTTGGTGCACGCCGTCGGGCCGCATAAATCATCCAGCTTGGATGACGCCGTTCCCAGATCACGCCACTAAGGTCGAGGTCGAAGCAACGACTGGGAGGTGGGCAATGACTAGCGGAGCCGGCACGGTCGCTCCGAGCGTCACGCGAGCATCGACGGCCGCAGCGCGGAATGGGGGCCCGCAGGTCGCCGACGTCCTCGTCGTCTTCGGGATCACCGGCGACCTGGCGAAGGTGATGACGTTCCACTCGCTCTACCGGCTCGAGGCGCGCGGGCTGCTCGACTGCCCGATCGTCGGCGTCGCGGTCGACGACTGGACCGATCGACGCAGCTCGACGAAGCGCGCGCGCGAGTCGATCGAGGGCACGGGCGAGAAGCTCGACGAAGACGGTCTTCGACCGCCTCGCGGCGCGGCTCTCCTACGTGCAGCGGCGACTTCGCCGACGCCGCGACCTACCAGCGGGTGGCGACGGCGATCGACGGCGCTCGAGTCCCCGGTCTTCTACCTCGAGATCCCGCCGTTCCTCTTCGGCACGGTGGTCAAGGGGCTGGCCGAGGCCGGGCTGACGAAGACCGGCGCGCGTCGTCGTCGAGAAGCCGTTCGGCCACGACCTCGACTCCGCCCGCGCGCTCGCCGCCGAGCTGCACCAGTACATCGACGAGTCCCAGCTCTACCGGATCGACCACTTCCTCGGGAAGATGGGCCTCGAGGAGATCCTCTACCTCCGCTTCGCCAACACGATGCTCGAGCCGGTCTGGAACCGGAACTACGTCGACTGCGTCCAGATCACGATGGCCGAGAACTTCGGCGTCGAGGACCGCGGCCACTTCTACGACCCGGTCGGCGCGCTGCGCGACGTCGTCGTCAACCACCTCATGCAGGTCGTCGCGGCGGCCGCGATGGAGCCGCCCTCCGGGCGGCGACCCGCAGACGCTCAAGGACGCGCAGGTCGCGCTCTTCCGCGTCGATCGCCGACGCCGACCCGGCGCACTACGTGCGCGGCCAGTACGACGGCTACCTCGACATCGACGGCGTCGCCGCGGACTCGACGACCGAGACCTACGCGGCGCTGCGCCTCGAGATCGACAACTGGCGCTGGTCGGGCGTGCCGTTCTTCATCCGCACCGGCAAGCGCCTGCCGGTCACCCAGACCGAGCTCCGGCTCGTCTTCAAGCAGCCGCCGCGGCTCGGCTTCGCCGCGCTCGGAGGCCGCAGCCCGAGCCCGACCAGCTCGTGGTCAAGCTCGACCCGTCGACCGGCATCCGGTTCAGCGCTCGACGCGCACCGGGCCGACGCGGCGCGAGCCCGAGCCGATCACGCTCGACATGGAGTTCGCCGAGGAGGGCGGCGAGGGCGCGACGCCCTACGAGGTGCTGCTCCACGCCGCGATGGTCGGCCACAGCACCCGCTTCACCCGCCAGGACGGCGTCGAGGAGACCTGGCGGATCATGCAGCCGCTGCTCGACGCGCCGCCGCCGGTGCACCCCTACGCGCCGGGATCGTGGGGGCCGGAGGCGGCCGACGAGCTGGTCGCCGGCCACGGCGGCTGGCACGGGCCGTGGGTGACGGCATGACGCGCCGCCGAGCCGACACCCGAGCCGCAGCGCGCAGAGCGCCGCCGCGCCGTCGCCGTTCCCGCCGATCGCCGACTACGCGTTCCTGTCCGACTGCCACACGGGCGCGCTGGTCGCGCCCGACGGCGCGATCGACTGGCTCTGCGTCCCGCGCTTCGACTCGCCGAGCGTGTTCGGCAGCCTGCTCGACCGCGAGGCCGGCTCCTTCCGCTTCGGGCCGTTCGGGATCAACCACCCGACCGCGCGCGCCTACGAGCCGGGCACGAACGTGCTCGAGACGACCTGGAAGACGCCGTCCGGCTGGGTCGTCGTGCGCGACGCGCTGACGATCGGGCCCCGCGACCACGAGGACACGGTCACGCCGCACACGCGCCCGCCGGCCGACGACGACGCCGACCACATGCTCGTGCGCACGGTCGAGTGCCTCGAGGGCAGCGTCGAGGTCGAGCTCGTCTGCGAGCCGGTCTTCGACTACGGCCGCGCGCCGGCCGAGTGGACGCTGGTCGACGGCGACCGCCACGCCGCCGACGCGACGCGGCGCCGGGCAGACGATCCGGCTGCAGACGGACCTCGCGCTCGGCATCGAGGGCGACCGGTCCGCGGCGCGGCACGTGCTCGAGCCGGGCGACCGCGCCTACTGCGCGCTCTCGTGGGCCGAGGAGCTCGCCGCGCCCGCAGGACGTCGACGAGGCGGACGCGCGGCTCGCCGCGACGACGCGCTTCTGGCGCGCCTGGCTGGCAGCGGGCGCGGATCCCCGACCACCGCTGGCGCGACCCGATCCAGCGCTCGGCGCTCGACGATCAAGGGCCTGACCTACATGCCGACCGGCGCGACCGTGGCCGCGCTGACCACCTCGCTGCCCGAGACGCCGGGCGGCGAGCGCAACTGGGACTACCGCTACACCTGGATGCGCGACTCCACCTTCACGCTCCAGGCGCTGCACTGGCTCAACCTCGACTGGGAGGCCGACGAGTTCATGCAGTTCGTCGCCGACCTCGAGCCGAACGAGGACGGCGCGCTGCAGATCATGTACGGGATCGACGGCCGGCGCGACCTGACCGAGTCGACGCGCGACGACCTCTCCGGCTACGCGGGCGCCCGCCCGGTCCGGATCGGCAACGGCGCCTTCGACCAGCGCCAGAACGACGTCTTCGGCGCCGTGCTCGACTCGATCCTGCTGCACACCCGGCGCAGCCAGCGCCTGCCGCGGCGGCTCTGGCCGATCGTCCAGACCCAGGCCGAGTGCGCGACCGCAGGTCTGGCGCGAGCCCGACCAGGGCATCTGGGAGGCGCGCGGCGAGCCGCAGCACTACGTCTCCTCGAAGCTCATGTGCTGGGTCGCGCTCGACCGCGCCGCGCAGCTCGCCGAGATCCGCGGCGACCCGGAGCTGCAGGACGACGTGGCGCGGCGACCGCGGACGAGATCCAGGCCGACATCCTCGCGCACGGCGTCAGCGACGAGGGCGTGCTGCGCCAGCACTACGAGACCGACGCGCTCGACGCCTCGACGCTGCTGGCGGCGATCTTCGGCTTCCTGCCGGGCGACGACGAGCGGCTGCGCGCGACCGTGCGACGCGATCGCCGACGACCTCACCGAGGACGGCTTCGTGCTGCGCTACCGCACCGACGAGACCGACGACGGCCTGTCCGGCAAGGAGGGCACGTTCCTGATCTGCTCGTTCTGGCTCGTCTCGGCGCTCGCGATCGTCGGCGAGCTGCAGCGCGCGCGCGACCTGATGGAGCGCCTGCTGCGGATCGCCTCGCCGCTCGGCCTCTACGCCGAGGAGTTCGACGCCGAGACCGGCCGGCACCTCGGCAACTTCCCGCAGGCGTTCTCGCACCTCGCGCTGATCGAGGCGGCGGCGCGGATCATCCTCGCCGAGCGGCTGGAGGAGTACTGAGTGATGGACACCTACGACGTCATCATCATCGGCACCGGCGCCGGCGGCGGCACGCTCGCCCGCACCTCGCGCCGTCGGGCAAGCGGATCCTGCTGCTCGAGCGCGGCGACTGGCTGCCGCGCGAGCCGGAGAACTGGTCGTCGCACGACGTCTTCGTCGACAACCGCTACATCTCGGCGGACACCTGGTACGACGAGGACGGCAAGCCGTTCCAGCCGCAGGTCCACTACTTCGTCGGCGGCGCGACGAAGCTCTACGGCGCGGCGCTCTACCGGCTGCGCGAGCAGGACTTCGGCGAGCTGCAGCACCACGACGGCATCTCGCCGGCCTGGCCGATCTCCTACGACGAGCTCGAGCCCTACTACACGCAGGCCGAGCAGCTCTACCAGGTGCACGGCGCGCGCGGCGAGGACCCGACCGAGCCGCCGGCGAGCGCGCCGTACCCGTTCCCGGCGGTCTCGCACGAGCCGCGGATCCAGCAGCTCTCGGACGATCTCGCCGCGGCCGGCTTCCACCCGTTCCACGCGCCGTGCGGCATCATGCTCAACGAGGCGAACATGCCCTACAGCGACTGCGTCCGCTGCGCCGACTGCGACGGCTTCCCGTGCCTGGTGCACGCCAAGTCCGACGCCGAGGTGCTCGGCGTCCGGCCGGCGCTCGAGCACCCGAACGTGACGCTGCTCACCAACGCGAAGGCGGTCAGGCTGGAGACCAACGCGGCGGGCACCGCGGTCACCGAGGTCGTCGTCGAGCACGACGGCGAGACCGAGCGCTACGCCGGCGACATCGTCGTCGTCTCCTGCGGCGCCGCCAACTCGGCCAAGCTCCTGCTCGCTCGGCCAACGACAAGCACCCGAACGGCCTCGCCAACGGCTCCGACCAGGTCGGGCGCAACTACATGTTCCACGACAGCCGGCCGTGCTCGCGCTGTCGCAGGAGCCGAACCCGACCGTCTTCCAGAAGACCCTGGGCTCAACGACTTCTACTTCGGCAGCGACGACTTCGACTACCCGATGGGCAACATCCAGATGGTCGGCAAGTCGCAGGCGCAGATGTTCCGGGCGAGAAGCCGATCGAGACGAAGCTCGCGCCGCGAGTGGACGCTGGAGCGGATGGCCCGGCACGCGGTCGACTTCTGGCTGTCGACCGAGGACCTGCCCCGGCCGGACAACCGGGTCACGCTCGACCGCGACGGCAACGTCAAGCTGAGCTACACGGAGACGAACGCGAGCGCCGAGAAGCGCTCTACGACCAGCTCAAGTCGATGCTCGGCCATCTGGGCATGCACTCGGACCACCTGATCCACCGGCTCGCGTACATGAAGAACGACATCCCGGTCGCCGGCTGCGCCCACCAGGCCGGCACCTGCCGGTTCGGCGCCGACCCGGCGACGTCGGTGCTCGACCGCGACTGCCGGGCCCACGAGCTCGACAACCTCTACGTCGTCGACACCAGCTTCTTCCCGAGCATCGGCGCCGTGAACCCGGCGCTGACCGCGATGGCCAACGCGCTCCGCGTCGGCGACCACCTGCTCGAGCGGATGGGCGCTCGGACGCTCGACCGCGACCACCTGAGAGCGCATGCCGCTCTGACGCTCCCTCCGGCGACCAGATCGAGATCTCGCCGGCGATCAGCGGGCGGTCGTCGTCGAGGTCGGCGCTGGCCTCCGCTCGTACTCGGCCGGGGGCCGGAGCTTCTCGACGGCTACGCAGTCGACGAGCTGTGCACGTCCGGCCGGGGGCAGGTGTTGATCCCGTGGCCGAACCGATTGAGGACGGCACGTACGAGTTCGAGGGGCGCCGCTACCAGCTGCCGCTCAACGAGCCGGCGCAACGAACGCGATCCACGGGCTCGTCCGCTGGGCGGCGTGGACCGTCGCCGAGCACGAGCCCGACCGCGTCGTGCTGGAGCACTCGCTGCATCCTCAGCCCGGCTACCCGTTCTCCGTTGCCCTCCGGATCGAGTACGCGCTCTCGGACGAGGGCCTTCGCGTCTCGACGACGGCCACCAACACCGGCCCCGCCGTGCCCGTACGGGGCCGGTGCACATCCGTACCTGACGGTCGGCACGGAGAAGGTCGATTCGATCATTCTGTGCGGCCCGGCCGAACGGTGCTGCAGTCGAACGAACGCGGGATCCCGGTCGGCGAGGAGCCCGTCGAGGGCACCGAATACGACTTCCGGCGGCCGCGGCCGATCGGCACGACGCAACTCGACCATGCCTTCACCGACCTCGAGCGCGACGAGGACGGCCTCGCTCGCGTCGAGCTCCGCGACCCGGAGCCGGAACGGTCTGGCTCTCTGGGTCGACGAGGGCTTCCGCTACCTGATGCTCTTCACCGGAGACCCGCTTCCGGACGTCGCCCGGCGGAGCCTCGCCGTCGAGCCGATGACGTGCCCGCCGACGCGTTCCGTACCGGCGAGGCCCTGATCCGGCTGGAGCCCGGCGACTCGTTCACGAGCACGTGGGGAATCGTGCCTACGATGTCGGCGTGATCGCCCACCTTCTGCTCGCGGCGGAGGCGCCCTCTTCCGGACGCGGTCGCTCGTGCTCGTGCTTGCCGCGGCGAGCGCCGGCGCGATCCTGTCGAGGCTGCACCGCCGGCTCCTCCTTCCCGACCGTCGTGCTCGAGATCGTGCTCGGGATTCTCATCGGCCCGGAGGGGCTCGACCTGGCGGAGGTTGACAGCCACATCGATTTCCTCGCCAACCTCGGCCTCGTCTTCCTCTTCTTCTTCGCGGGGCTCGAGCTCGTCGTGCATCGCGTGGCGCGCCGCTCGCTCGTGCGCGGGACGATCGGCTGGGCGATCTCGCTCGCGATCGGCATCGTCGTCGGCCTCGTGCTGCACGAGGCCGGCCTCGACGCCGAGGCCTGGCTGCTCGCCGTGGCGCTCAGCACGACCGCGCTCGGAACGCTCGTTCCGATCCTCGCCGACGCGCGGCTGCTTCCGACGCCGCTCGGGTCGGCCGTCCTCGGGCCCGGCGTCGCCGGCGAGTTCTGGCCGATCGTGGTCATCTCGATCTTTCTCACGGGCGGCTACGGCGCCGCCACCGAGACGCTGCTCCTCCTCGCCTTCGGCGTCGTCGTGCTGCTTGCTGCGGCGGCCGCGCTCCGCGCGCGGCCGCCGCGGCTCGTCCGCGTCCTCCAGCAGACCTTGCACACGACCGGTCAGGCCGCCGTGCGGCTGTCCGTCTTCATCCTCGCCGCGCTCGTCTTCCTCGCCATCGAGGTGGGCTTCGACTTCGTGCTCGGCGCGTTCGCCGCCGGCCTCGTCGTCGGGCTGGCCCTCGATTCCCGGAAGCCGCGACCGGTGCGGATGCGGCTGGAGGGGATCGGGTTCGGTTCCTGATCCCGATCTACTTCGTCGTCACCGGGATGAACTTCGACCTCGACAGCCTGCTGACGCCGACCGGCCTCGCGCTCGCAGCGCTCTTCCTCGCGCTCCTCGTCGTCGTCCGCGGCATCCCGTCCCTCCTCTGGCTCCGCGAGCTCGGGCCGCGCCGAACGCGCAGCCTTGCGCTCTTCAGCGCGACCGGCCTGCCGCTGATCGTCGCGATCGTCGGGATCGGCACCGATCGGGCGCGATCGCCGACGACGTCGGCACGTCGCTGATCGGCGCCGGGATGATCTCCGTTCTCGTGCTCCCGCTCCTCGCGACCGCCGTCGCGAGCGCGAATCATCCCGCTGCGGTGAGGACCGTCGCCGTCGCCCCCCTAGCGTGCAGATCGCTCACGTCTACGGAGATGTGGACTCGTCGGGTAGGCCGGCGTGAGCCAGCTCGGCGTCCACGCGTGCTGATCCTCGGCGGCGGCTTCGCCGGCCTCGGCGCCGCACGGAAGCTCCGGAAAGCCGACGCGGATGTCGTGGTGGTCGACCAGCACAACTACCACACCTTCCAGCCGCTCCTCTACCAGCTGGCGACGGACCTGCTCGAGCGCCGCGGTCGGCCATCCGCTGCGCGACCTGCTCCACGAGCAGCCGAACGTAGCCGTCCACAAGGCGACGGTCACCGCCATCGACCTCGGCGCCCGCGAGGTCCAGTTGCCGAGATGGCGCCGCTCGCCTACGACTACCTCGTGCTGGCGCTCGGCGCCAAGGTCAACTTCTTCGGCGTCGACGGCGCGGCGGAGCACGCCTTCCCGATGTACACGCTCGCCGACGCCGTGCGCCTCAAGGAGCACCTCCTGCGAGCAGCTGGGAGGCGGCGGACAAGGACCCAGCGCTCGTGGACGACGGCGCGCTGAACGTCGTCATCGTCGGCGGCGGGGCGACCGGGGTCGAGACGCGCCGGCGCCCTGGCCGAGCTCTACCGCGGCAACTTCGTCAAGGACTACCCGGGCCTCCCGCAGGAGCAGGCGCGGATCACCCTCGTCGAGGCCGGCCCCGAGCTCTTCTCGATGTTCAAGCCGGACATCCGCGACTACACGCAAGGCGCCCTCGAGAAGCGCGGCGTCGAGGTGCAGCTCGGCGAGATCGTCGCGTCGGTCACGCCCGACGCGCGTGACGCTCAAGTCGGGCGAGGTGCTCAAAGCGCACACGCTCGTCTGGGGCGCGGGCCTGCAGGCGAACCCGCTCGTGCGAGTCGCTCGGGCTCGAGCTGCAGCGCGGCAATCGGGTCGCTGTCGGAGCCCGACCTCAGCCTCGCCGGCCATCCCGAGGTCTTCGCGGTCGGCGACATCGCCTGGATCACCGACACGAAGACCGAGGAGGTCCTGCCCGCAGCTCGGCTCCGTCGCGCTCCAGGCAGGCGAGCAGCGCCGGGGAGAACATCGCCCGGCGCATCGCGGGCAAGGAGACCGAGCCCTTCGCCTACAACGACAAGGGCACGATGGCGACGATCGGCCGCGGGCGGCCGTCATGCAGATGCTGGGCGGCCGGACGATGAAGGGCAAGACGGCTTAGCTCGCCTGGGGCGCCGTCCATCTCGCGCTCCTCTCGACAGGCGAGGACCGGGCCAAGGCCGTCGTCGACTGGACCGGGGCCGGCTTCACCCACGAGCGTTCCGGCCGGATCACGGTGAAGACCTGATCGGACCGTGGCGTGACGCTCGCCTCGACCGCGCTCGAGCTCGCGCGCTGGCAGTTCGCGCTGACGACGCTCTACCACTTCATCTTCGTCCCGCTGACGCTCGGGCTGGCGCCGCTCGCTCGCGGTCATGCAGACGCTCTGGCACCGGACGGGCGACGAGAAGTGGCTGCGCCTGACGCGCTTCTTCGGGACGCTCTTCCTGATCAACTTCGCGATCGGCGTCGCGACCGGCCTCGTGCATGGAGTTCCAGTTCGGCATGAACTGGTCGGCGTTCTCGAGCTACGTCGGCGACGTCTTCGGCGCGCCGCTCGCGATCGAGGGCCTCGGCGCGTTCATGCTCGAGGCGACCTTCATCGGCCTCTGGGTCTTCGGCTGGAACCGGCTCTCGCCGAAGGTGCACCTCGCGACGATCTACCTCGTCTGGCTCGGCACCTGGCTCTCGGCGTACTTCATCCTCGCCGCGAACTCCTGGATGCAGCACCCGGTCGGCTACGAGATCAACTCGCAGACGGGCGCGCGGAGGCGAACGACATCTTCGAGATCCTCTTCCAGGGGTTCGTGCTCTTCGCGTGGACGCACGCGATCCTCGCCGGGCTGATCACCGGCGGCTTCCTCGTGCTCGGCGTCTCCTGCTGGCACCTGCTCCGCGGGCGGAACGTCGACCTCTTCCGCGGCGCGGCGAAGCTCGCGATCATCGTCGCGCTGCCCGTCACGTTCGTCCAGCTCGGCGTCGGGAGCGAGTTCGGCGTCGCCGTGACCGACGCCCAGCCGATGAAGATCGCCGCCACCGAGGCGCTCTGGGACACCGAGCAGCCGGCGGCGTTCTCGCTCTTCCAGATCGGCGGCTTCACCGAGGACGACCAGACGCCGTCGTTCGACATCGAGATCCCGGGCCTGCTCTCGTTCCTCGCGACCGAACTCGTTCGACGGCAGGTCGTCGGGCTCAACGAGCTCCAGGCGCAGGACGAGCAGCAGTACGGCCCGGGCAACTACATCCCGGACGTCAGGCTCATCTACTGGAGCATGCGCGTGATGGCGTACCTCGGGACGCTGTTGCTCCTGCTCGCGCTCTGGGGCGCCTGGCTCTACGGCGCAGGAAGCTCGAGCCGGCGCAGCTGGTTCCAGCGGGCCGCGATCGCGGCGATCGCGCTCCCGTTCCTCGCCAACTTCGCCGGCTGGATCCTCACCGAGGCCGGGCGCCAGCCCTGGGTCGTCTACGGGCTGCTGAAGACCGAGGACGCCGTCTCGAGCACGGTCAGCGCGTGGACCGTCGGCCTCAGCCTCGGCGTGTTCGTCGTCCCTGTACGCGATGCTCGGCGTGCTCGACTTCTGGCTCATGCGCCGCTACGCCCGGCTCGACCCTCCCGAGGTCGGGCGCGAGGGCGAGGAGCGCGCGCCGCAGCCGGCGCCGGCGTACTGAGATGACGCTCGAGATCCTCTGGTTCTGCCTGCTCGGCTTCTTCTGGGCCGGCTACTTCGTGCTCGAGGGCTTCGACTTCGGCGTCGGCATGCTGCTGCCCGTCCTCGGCACGGAGCGAGGCCGACCGGCGCACGATGTTCGAGTCGATCGGGCCGGTCTGGGACGGGAACGAGGTCTGGCTCGTGATCGCCGGCGGGGCGACGTTCGCCGCGTTCCCGGTCTGGTACGCGACGATGTTCTCGGGCTTCTACCTCGCGCTGCTGCTCATCCTCGCGCTCCTGATCGTCCGCGTGCTCTCGTTCGAGTGGCGCGAGAAGGCCGAGAGCCCCCGCTGGCGGGCGTTCTGGGCCTGGATGAACACGATCGGGTCGGTCGGCGCGCCGTTCCTCTGGGGCATCGCGCTCGCGAGCCTGCTCCACGGCGTCCCGATCGACTCCGACCAGAGCTTCGCCGGCGACTTCGGCGACCTCTTCAGCGCCTACACCGTCCTCGCCGGGATCGCGCTCTGCCTCCTCTTCGCGCTCCACGGCGCGGTCTTCCTCACGCTGCGCACGCTCGGCGACCTGCGCGAGCGCGCGCGGCGCACGGCGCGCGCCTCGCGCCGGCGGCCGCGGTCGTCGGCGCCGGCTTCCTCGTCTGGACGCTCGTCGTCGCGAGCGACATGAACGACAAGGGCGCTCTTCCCGCGGCATCCTTCCCGTCGCGGTCGCCGCGTCGCCGCGGTCGTCGCGGTCGTCTTCGTGCGGGCCGGGCAGCGAGCGCTGGGCGTTCGTCGCCACGGCGACGACGATCGTGCGCGGTCGTCGTCACGCTCTTCGTGAGCCTCTACCCGCGCGTGATGGTCTCGGACCCCGACTTCGGGAACAGCCTCACGATCGAGAACGCGTCCTCGGCGCACTACACGCTCACGGTGATGACCGTCGTCGCGGCGGTTCTCCTGCCGGTCGTCCTGCTCTACCAGGCGCTGGACGTACCACGTCTTCCGCGCCCGGCTCGGCGGGGAGGACGTCGGCAGCTCCGGTCGACCTGGTCGCGCGGAAGACCGGCGGCTAGAGCCCGTGCGGCTGCTCGACCCGCGCCTGCTGCGCCGCGCGCGGGCCGGTGCGCGTCGCTGCTCGCCGCCGACGCCGCGCTCGGCGTCGTCGCGGCGCTGCTCGTGCTCGCCCAGGCCGTCCTGCTCGCGCGCGTCGCCGCCCGCGCCTTCGGCGGCGCCTCGCTCGCCGACGTCGCCGTGCCGCTCGCGCTCCTCGTCGCCGGCGCGGTCGGCGCGGGCGGCGACCGCCTGGGGCTTCGAGGTCGTCGGCCGGCGCGGCGGCGACGACGTGCTCTCGCAGCTGCGGCTCGACCTCGTCGAGCGGCGGCTGCGCGACCGGCCGGCGGCGCTCGACGGCGCCGAGAGCGCCGAGGTCGCGACGGCCGCGGTCGCCGGCGTCGACGCGCTCGAGACGACCTTCGCCCGCTACCTGCCGCAGGTCGTGCTCGCGGTGGTCGTGCCGCTCGCCGTGCTCGCGCTCGTCGCCTCGATCGACCTCGTCTCGGCCGGCGTCATGCTGCTCACGCTCCCGCTCGTGCCGGTCTTCATGTGGCTCGTCGGCCGCTACACGGAGCGGCGCACGCGCGAGCGCTGGCAGGCGCTCGCGCTGCTCGCGACGCACTTCCTCGACGTCGTGCGCGGCCTGCCGACGCTCCGCGCCTTCAACCGCGGCGAGGCGCAGGCCGAGCAGATCGAGCGAGGTCAGCGACGCGCTACCGCCGCACGACGATGGGCACGCTGCGCGTCGCGTTCCTCTCCGGCACGGTGCTCGAGCTCGCGGCGACGCTCGGGATCGCGCTCGTCGCGGTCACCGTCGGCGTCCGGCTCGTCGAGGGCGGCCTCGGCTTCGAGGCCGGGCTGACCGTGCTCGTGCTCGCGCCGGAGCTCTACCTGCCGCTGCGCAACCTCGCCGCGCAGTTCCACGCGAGCGCCGACGGCCTCGCCGTCGCCGAGCGGCTCCTCGACCTCGTCGACGAGCCGCCGAGGCGCTCCGGCGCCCGGCGCCGCCGCGGCGCCGAGCCCGCGCGAGGCGCCGGTCCGGCTCGAGGGCGTCTCGTTCGCCTACCCGGCGCGCGCGGGCGCCGTGCTCGACTCGGTCGACCTCGAGCTCGCGCCCGGGCGAGACCGTCGCGCTCGTCGGGCCGAGCGGCGCCGGCAAGAGCACGGTCGCGTCGCTCCTCCTCCGCCTCGCCGAGCCGACGGCGGGCGCGTCACCGCCGGGGCGTCGATCTCGCCGCCTGCGACGCGGCCGCCTGGCGGGCGCAGATCGCCTGGGTGCCCGCAGCGCCCGACGCTCTTCCGCGGCACCGTCGCGGACAACATCCGGCTCGGCGACCCCGCCGCCGACGACGAGCGCGTCCGGGCCGCGGCCGCGCTCGCCGGCGCCGACGCGTTCGTCGCCGAGCTCCCGGACGGCTACGAGACCGTCGTCGGCGACGGCGGCCGCCCGCTCTCGGCCGGCCAGCGCCAGCGGATCGCGCTCGCGCGCGCGTTCCTCCGCGACGCCCCGCTCGTCGATCCTCGACGAGCCGACCGCGAACCTCGACCCGGAGAGCGCCGAGCTCGTCGGCGCGGCGGTCGAGCGGCTGCGCGCCGGGCGCACCGTGCTCCTGATCGCCCACCGCCCGGAGCTCGCGCGCGGCGCCGACCGGATCGTCCGCCTCGACGGCGGCCGCATCGCCGAGGCCGCGGTGGAGGCCGCATGACGCGGACGCTGCGCCGGCTCGTCGCGCTCGCCGGCGTCCCGGCGCGCCGCGCGTCGCGCTCTCGGTCCTGCTCGGCGCGCTCGCGGTCGGCTTCGGCGTCGCGCTGATGGCGACCGCCGGCTATCTGATCTCGCGCGCCGCCGAGCAGCCGCCGATCCTCTCGCTCACCGTCACGATCGTCGCCGTCCGCTTCTTCGGGCTCGCGCGGCCGCTGGCGCGCTACCTCGAGCGGCTCGCTCGCACGACCTCGCGCTGCGCGCGCTCGGCCGGATCCGCGCGCGCTTCTACGAGCGCATCGAGCCGCTCGCGCCCGCCGCAGCTCGACGGCTACCGGCGCGGCGACCTGCTCGCGCGGATGGTCGGCGACGTCGACGCGCTCCAGGGCCTCTACCTCCGCGGGCTCGGGCCGCCGCTCGTCGCGCTCGCCGTCGGCGGCCGCGTGCGTCGGCGTCACGGCCGCGTCCTGCCCGCCGCCGCGGCGTCCTCGCGCCGGTCTCGCTCGTCGGCGGGTGTCGCGTCCCGGCTCCTCGCGCGGGCGCTCGGTCGCGCGCCGCGGGCGGCGCCAGGCGGCCGGCGCGCGGCGAGCTCACCGCCGAGCTCGTCGAGCTCCTGCGCGGCGCACCCGAGCTCGTGGTCTACGGGCGCGAGCGGCGACGCCTCGCCCGCGTCCGCGCGCGGACCGCGAGCTCGCCCGCCTCGGCCGTCGCGACGCGCTCGTCGCCGGTCTCGGCGACGCGCTCTCGATCCTCGTCGCCGGCCTGACGGTCGCGGGCGTCCTCGCGGTCGCCGTCTCGGCGCACGACGCCGGCACGCTCGACCGCGTGCTCGTCGCGACGCTCGCGCTGCTCGCGCTTGCCTCGTTCGAAGCCGTCGCGCCGCTCCCGGCGGCCGCGCGCGAGCTCTCGGCGACGCTCGCGTCCGGCCGGCGCGTGCTCGAGCTGACCGACCGCGAGCCGGCGATGCGCGACCCGGCGCGCCCTGCCGCCGCCGCCGGCGCCGGCGACCGTCGCGCTCGAGGACGTGACCGCCCGCTACGCAGCGAGCGACGAGCCGCGCGCTCGAGCGACTTCGACCTGCGGCTCGATCCGGGCAGGCGCGTCGCGCTCGTCGGGCCGAGCGGCGCGGGCAAGACGACCGTCACGAACCTCCTGCTCCGCTTCCTCGACCCCGAGCAGGGCCGCGTGACGACTCGCGGGCCGCGACGTCCGCGAGTACCGGCAGGAGGACGTCCGCGCGCACGTTCGCCCTCGCCGGGCAGGAAGCGCACTCTTCGACTCGACGATCCGCGAGAACCTCCGCCTCGCCCGGCCCGCCGCGACCGACGACGAGCTGTGGCGGCGCTCGGCCGCGCGCGCCTGGCGACTGGGTCGCGTCGCTGCCCGACGGGCTCGACACCCTCGTCGGCGAGGAGGGCACGCGCTCTCGGGCGGTCAGCGCCAGCGCCTCGTCGCCCGGGCGCTGCTCGCGGACGCGCCGGTGCTGGTCCTCGACGAGCCGACCGCGCACCTCGACCCGGCGACCGCCGAGGCGCTCATGGACGACGTGCTCGGCGCCGCCGACGGCGCGCCGTGCTCCTGATCACGCACCGGCCCGAAGGGCTCGACCGGATCGACGAGGTCGTCGCGCTCGAGTCCCCCCCCCCCCCCCCCCCCCCCCCCCCCCCCCCCCCCCCCCCCCCCCCCCGATCTTGTCCTTGTTCGGTGCGGCAGCGATCGCCGTAGCGACCGCGGCCGCATAACCGGCCGTGAGCAGCGCGCCTAGGATCGTTGCATGATCGCCCCGCCCAGATCACGTTGGAGGTCTGCCGTCCCCGACGCCATGCCCGCGCGGCGAACGGGCACTGAGCCGGTGAGAGAGTGCGAGGCGGGCGTTCCGGCGAAGCCGACTCCGAGCCCTACGAGCGCGTAGGCGAGGCCGACGGCCCAGTACGAGCTGCCTTCGTTCCAAAGCAGCAGCATGGCGAGGAAACCCAGCAGGCAGAAGAAGTAACCGATGAGGAGCGTCACCCGCGCGCCGCGCGCCTCGACGAGCTTGGCCGAGCGTGGCGCAGCCGCCCACCATGCACCAGGCCGCAGGCAGGATCACGGACCCGGCTTCGAGCATCGAATAACCAGCACGTTGTTGAACGAACTGCTGGCCCACGAACATCGCGCCCATGAGCGTGCCGAACACGATCGTTCCCGCGACAGCGGCCACCCAGAACACGCGGCGCCGTGCGATTCGAAGGTCGTAGAGGGGATTCTGGCGCGCCGTACCCGGTGCGCGAAGGCGATCAGGCCGGCCAAGGCGACGGCTGCCAGCCCCAAGGTGACAGCTCCCATATTGGGAACGGCGGCAAAGTTGATGGAGAGCACGAGCGCCGCGACGAGGACGACGGACAGGATTACCGCCCAGGTTGTCAACCGGGTCAGTCGCCTCGTTGACGTGAGCCGGCACCAAGGTCAGGGCCATCACGAGTGCCACGACTGCCAGCGGCAGGGTGATCAGGAACACCGACCCCCACCAGAACTCCTCCAGCAGCGCACCGGAGATTATAGGGACCGAGCGGGAGATCGCCACGCCGATGCCCGCGACAGTCGATCGCTTTGATCGCCCGGGCCCCGACCAGAGAGCTGTGATCAGGGCCAGCGTCGTCGGGAACGCCATGCCGGCGGAGACCCGGCCCGAGCAGGCGAGCTGCGGAAGAAGGGACCTCCTCCGACGGCGCCCACGCGGCGAGGAGGCACGCCGGGATCGACAGAGCCATGCCCAGGATCAGCATGAGTTTCCGCCCGTAGCGGTCCCCCAGCGCTCCGAAGTAGAGCACCGACGCGGCGAGGCCCAGGGAGTAGCCGACCGCGATCAGATTGAGCGCCGTCTGTCCCGAGTCGAACTCCTTGGCGATGGAGGGCAAGGCGACGTCACCACTGGCGGAGGTTCGGTCGCGGCGACGACCACGAGGATGAGCGAGGCCAGGACAAGCCCCGACCTTGCTGGGGCGGTCGTAGTGTCGGCCACGGGGGACGGGCCCATCGCTGCAATCTCAGTCATCCCGGTTAGCGAGCATCATCCGGATGGGATGAATTGCGAGCGTCCCTACGAGGTCAGCCGAGACTGGTGAACAGAGGCCCCGCGGCCGATATATCTTTGAGGATGCCCGCACTTAGCGTCACAGAAGCCGGAGGACGCGTTCGCCTCGACCTGGGCGGGTTCGCGCGCGGCGAAGGCTCGTCGCTTCAAGATGCGGCGGACGATCTGATCCTCTCGATCCTCCGCCTGGTCCTCGCATTCCGGTCGACTGGTTTCAGGGCATGCGGCGAAGCTCGTCCGGACCTCGAGATGATGAACTTGCTCTACGAGCTCGGAGAGATCGCGGCGGCGGGCGGCGACATCCGCTCCCGCGTGTTCGCCTAGCCGAGCCGGCTACTGCCTCGCCATTGCGATCTTAGGCGCTCCTCTGGCGTGATCAGGTGGTCGGCGTCCTCCGCATCCTCGCCGAGATCGATCTCAATCCACTTGACCCGGCCCGTGAACTGGGTCTCGGTCGGGCCGTGGTCATCGCTCACCGGCGTCGCGCTGTCGGTCCCGAGGTCGGTCGTCTCGTCGGCGGAGAAGAGCATCGGCACCGTCGCTTCGACTCGGCCTTCGCCGACCTTGGTCCCGTCGACGTACAGCGTCGCGGTGCCCCCCTTGCCCAATCCGCCTCCATCGTAGGCGAACTCCAGGCGCACCTGGCGTTCCCCGGGCGGAAGCGGCGCCTCCCCGTAGACCTTGAAGCGCTGCAGGCCGAACAGGTTGTAACAGAAGGCCGGCTTACCGTCCTTGGCATAGAGGCTGAAGCCGCCGAAAGCTCCGCCCTGGGCGATGATGACCCCCTCCGCTCCCCCTTCCGGAACCGCGACCTCGGCCGTAAGCGCGAACGACTTGTTCTTCGTCACCACGATCGAGTTCTCGGTGAGCCGTCGCATGCCGCCGAAGAGGATCTGCCGGTTGCCGCGTACCAGTTGCGGCCTGCCGGCGAGGTCGGCGTTGAAACGCTCGACGCGGCGGTCATCGAGCGGGAAGACGTCGTACTTCCCAGCCTCGAGTATGAACAGGCGTTGGAGATCCGCGAGCTTCTCCGGCTGCTTCGCGGCGAGGTCATGCGCCTGCGTCCAGTCGTCGGGTGCGTAAAGCTCCCACACGTCCTCGGCGAGCGGTGGCAACTCACTCATCACCCAAGGGGTCGAGTGCCGCGTGACGGCGGTCCAGCCCTTGTGGTAGATGCCCCGGTTGCAGAACATCTCGAAGTACTGCGTCTCGCGCTGCTCGGGGGACGCCGAATCGTCGAAAGACGGCGCCATCGAGGTGCCGTGGAGGGGCATCTGCTGGATCCCGTGGACTGAAGTGGGATGGGGTAGTCCGGCCACGTCCAGGACGGTGGCGGCGACGTCGATGATGTGATGGAACTGCGTCCGCACCTCACCCTTCGACTTGATCTTCTCGGGCCAGTGGATGATCGTGCCGTTTCGCGTGCCGCCCCAGTGCGAGGCGACCTGCTTCGTCCACTGGTACGGCGTGTCCATCGCGTGCGCCCAGCCGACCGCGTAGTGGTTGTACGCTCTCGGCGTCCCGAAGTCGTCGATCCGCGACGTCATGAAGTCGACCGTTTCCAGTGCGGCCGCGCCGTTCAGCACAGTGAGCTCGTTGAAGCAGCCGTTCGGCGTTCCCTCGGCGGAAGCGCCGTTGTCGCCCACGATCACGTAGACGAGCGTGTCGTCGAGGACGCCGAGGTCTTCGAGCGCGTCGATGAGCCGGCCAACATGGTGGTCGGTGTGCTCCATGAAGCCCGCGTACACCTCCATCTGCCGCGCGAAGATCGGCTTCATGTCGTCAGGCGTCTCGTCCCAGGCGGGGATCTCAGCAGGACGCTCGGTGAGCTCGGCGTCCTCGGGGATGACGCCGAGCTTCTTCTGACGTGCGATCGTTTCCTCGCGGACCTTGTCCCAGCCTTGGTCGAACTCGCCCTTGTACTTCGCGGACCATTCCACGGGGACGTGGTGTGGAGCGTGCGTCGCGCCGGGGGCGAAGTAGGCGAAGAACGGCTTGTCCGGCATCAGTGCCTTTTGCTGGCGGATCCAGTCGATCGCGTGGTCCGTCATGTCCTCCGTGAAGTGGTACCCCTCTTCCGGTGTGCGGTCAGGCTCGACCGGAACCGTGCCCTCGTAGATCGCCGGCGCGTACTGGTTCGTCTCGCCGCCGAGGAAGCCGTAGAAGTGCTCAAACCCGCCGCCGCCACTCGGCCACGCGTCGAACGGGCCCATGGGGCTCGTCTCCCAGACCGGAACCTCGTGGCATTTTCCGAACTGCGCGGTCGCGTAGCCGTTGAGCTTCAGTGTCTCTGCCAGCGGCGCCGCCGACTTGGGGCGAATCGAGCTGTATCCCGGAGCCGACGTCGCGATCTCGGTGATGCCGCCCATGCCGACGGCATGATGGTTTCGGCCCGTTAGAAGTGCCTGCCGGGTCGGCGAGCAAAGTGCCGTCGTATGGAAGCGGTTGTACCTGAGCCCGTTGTCCGCCAGGCGCTCGAAATTCGGCGTCGCGCACGGTCCGCCGAACGCTGACGACGAGCCGAAGCCTGCGTCATCGATCAGGATCACGAGCACGTTCGGCGCGCCCTCTGGCGGCCGAAGGGGCTCGATCGGTGGGAACGCGGTGTCCGGATCCTTGGCGTCGTACGTCGTGACGCCGACGTACTGCCGGTCGGGAATCGGCAAAACCTGGCGCTGGGGGCTCTCGGGCATCAAGTACTCCTCCTGTTGTGCAGTGTCCAGCGATCCTCGCGGTCGGCGCAATCCGCCTCATCGCCCAAACGGGATGAATTGCCTCGGCCCTCTGATTCATCCGCAAGGGGTGATGCGCGCGCCGCGCCTGGGGCGAATCTGGCGGAAGCGTCCGATGTTCCTCCTACTTGCTCTGCTCCTCCTCATTTTCGTCCCCTCGCCGTGGAACGTCATCGGCGCGCTCGTGACCGGCACGGTCTTTGTCTTCGAGGTCGTGTACTGGCAGCGGCGCATGGGGCGCGAGAAGGTCCAGACAGGCGTGGAGAACCTCGTCGGTGCAACCGGCGTGGCGGCCGAACGGCTCGCCCCTTCGGGCCATGTCCGAGTACTCGGTGAGATTTGGGAGGCCAACGCGAGCTGGAGCTTCCTCGTGGCGCGCGCGTGCGGGTAGTCGCGGTGAACGGCCTCGTACTGGAAGTCGAGACCGCGGAGGATCCGGCGAACGACCGGGTTACCCGCTCTGAGTGAGAGCTTCGGTCGTCGACGCACTTTCGGCGATTAGCGGCTCACGGTCGACGTAGAGGACGGTCGTCCCGGCCAGGAAATCCTGGAGACCGCGCCTGCGTTCGTCGAAGAGCACCGGCAAGAAACCGGCAAACAGGGGCACGATCGCCAGCACAAGACCGACGAAGCGCACGACGGACCGGCCGAGACTCGGTGGTTGCCCGCGATGATCGGACACCCGGAGGCGCATCAGGCGCATCCCCGGGGTCTGCCCGGCAGCCGTCCAGAAGAGCACGAAATAGGTGCCCGAGACGAGTGCCCACCCGGCAGCGGCGAGAACCGTTACCAGCCAGGCCGGTCGCAAGTCCCCGACCAACGATGCCACTAGCCCCACGAGAGCGGCGCCGGTGAGGAAGATGATCTGGGCGAGCAGAACGTCGACGGCGAGCCCAAACGCCCGGGTGGCGACACCGGCGTACGGGACGTGCGCCACCTGACGCCTGCCCAACTTGCGCTGAGCGCCGTCGTCGGCTCTTTCGGCGCGGCGTCGAACGCCGCCCACGAGCTCCTCCCCCAGTGACGTCGTCTGCCGCCGCATGGCTGAGCGCACCGCCGGGCTCGAAGCCACGTGCTCGACCACGCGTTGCATCTCGGGGCTGTCGAGCGCGCGATCGGTGACCTCCGCGGTGAGCCGGCTCTCGAGTGCTTCGATCACCAGGCGCTCGAGGCCGGGGCTCGCGAGTGCTCGGTCGACGAGCCGCCGCGTCGCCTCGTGGTCGAGAGCATCCACGACCGCCTGCTCGAACTCGGGAGTAGCGGCGATCTCCGCGGCGACGCGCTCTGCGACCCGTGCTTGGCGAGGGAGCGCGCGAACGTGTCGGTCAGCGGGCCCGCCAGCGCTCTGTCGACGGTTCGCTCGACCTCGGGCGCGGCAAGCAGCTCGTCCGCCGCGGCCTCGAGTTGCTCGCGGCTCCTGGCTCGGGCTTCGAGGCCATCAGATGCGAGCGCCTCTCCGGCGCGTTGCAGTGGCGGCCCCACGATCGGCGCGCGGGCGGCGAGGCGCACGGGTAGGAGCGCGAGCCGAGCCGCCGCGGCTCCGGCACGCACGCCGCTGGCTAGCAGGCCGGCGGCGACGTCCTGGGCGTTTGTCGCACGTGTCATGTCACGAGGATCGCAAAGCGTGGTTTCGCAAGCAAGACCGCGGGACGGCGCCAGGCGCCCGTCCTCTCGCCCTAGCTCCGACGCGATCGTCGCGGGCGCGGTGTCTCGAGGTCGACACGCCCTCGCCCGAACGCATCGACTCGGCCCCAGCGTCCTGGAACATCGAGCAGCTCGAGATGTCCGATGTTCGCCGGAAGAGCTGGATCGACGATCAAGTTGTCACCGAGCGGCTCGAGCCCGAGCATCGTTCGCAGCAAGAGCAGCGGCGTCCCGGTCGACCAGGCCTGGGGGCTGCACGCCGTGGGGTACTGGACTGGATACTTGGTCACCCCGCGCTCGTAACCTCCAAAGGCCTCAGGCAAGCGTCCCTCGAAGAACTCCGCAGCATCGAGAATGCCCGCCGCGATTATGGCCGCCTCTTCCTTGAAGCCGTAGTTTCGGAGGCCCCAGGCGATGAAGGAGCAGTCGAACGGCCAAACCGTTCCGACGTGGTAGCCGATCGGGTTGTAGCGACCCTCGCCCTCGGCGAGTGTGCGCACGCCCCAGCCGGAAAAGAGCCTCGGTCCCATCAGGTGCTGAGCAACCGCCTTCGCCTTGCGCTTCTCGACGATGCCACTCCAGAGCAAATGTCCGTTGTTCGAGGCCAGTGATTCGACCTGGCCGCCCTCCGAGTCGAGCGCGAGGGCGAAGTACTCGCCGTCCTCGACCCAGAAGTCGCGGTTGAAGCGGCGCTTCAGGTCGGCTGCCTGCTTCTCCAGCTCGTCTGCGAGCACTGGATCCTTCCAGACGAGCCGCGCCAGACGGGCCCCGCGCATCTTCGCGTCGTAGGCGTAGCCCTGGAGCTCGCAGGTCGCGCGTGGGAAGCCAGGGAGCCGGCCGTCGCGATAGGAGATGGAGTCCCAGGAATCCTTCCAGCATTGGTTCTCGAGCCCGGTCTCCTCATTGCGGCGCTGGTACGAGACGTACCCGTTTCCCATCAGGTCGGCGTAGTCGTCGATCCACTTCAGGGCGGCTCGCGCTTCCCGCTCCAACTCGCGCACGAGGCGCCGGTCGCCTGTCCATCGCTCGTACTCGTCGAGCAGCACTACGTACAGCGCCGTCGCGTCCGCGCAGCCGTAGTAGGGCGAATGCGGCCGCTCCTCGAAGGCCGTCATCTCGCCGTAGCGCATCTCATGGAGGATGCGTCCTGGATCCTCGTCGCGAAAGTCGTCGACCCGGCTCCCCTGCCAGTCTCCGAGCGCACGGAGCGTCGTTGCCGCCAGCTCCGACGTGAACGGCAGTGCCTGCAGGCTCGTGAAGATGCTGTCGCGCCCGAACATGGTCATGAACCAGGGCAAGCCGGCGGCAGGAAGGCTTCGCCCTCCAGCGATACGGGGCGAGAAGCGAAGCGCGGCAAGGTCGACCAGGCTCCGCCGGTAGGTCGTCTTCAGCGGATCCCAGTCGCACTCGAGGCGCGGCGCCTTTTCGAGCCAGCTTTCCAGGCTCCGTTTCATGTTCGACTGAGCGCGGCTTTCCCCGCGCTTGTGTTTTGTCGGGACGGGCGTTCCGCCCGCGTTGGCGGTGGCCACGACTTCGAGGTCGGTCGTCCACTCACCCTGCGGCTTTATGCGGGCCTTGAAGCTCAGGCCTTTCTTGTCGAGCTTCGCAGGCGTCGACGCAGAAATCGCGGTCTCGCGCCGGAAGGATTCACGCTCGTACCCGATCACAAGTCGTCCGTTCTTGACCCGGCTGTAGTACTTCCCCTTCTTCTTGAGCGCATCCTTGACCTCGAACAGGTCGGCGAAATCGCTCTCGGCTTCGATGCGAATCGTGAGCTCGGCCGGTTTCTCGTCGTGGTTGAGGATGGTCAGCTCCTCGTGGAAGCCGTCGCCGACCGCCCGCCGGCGGATCACCGACAGCTTCGCGTCGACGTACACCGTTCCGGTGCCGGGCACCAGGAAGAACCGCGACTCGAAGTACTGCAAGTCGTCGACCGAGAGTGGATTGAGACGCTCGCCGTTCACCGTCAGCACCCACTTGGAGAGGAAGCGGGTGTCGTACGAGAAGAGCCCGGTCGGGTCGGTGAGCGACGCCTCGATGTCGCCGCGCGAGTCGGTGACCACGAAGGTGTTGCCGTCGAGAATCTTTATGAGGCCGTCGTTCATCGCTTCCGTTTCGTAGAGTGACCGGCGGCTTGCCGGTGGCGCTCGGCGGCCCAGGAAAGAGGCGCTGGAACAGGACGAGCAGCGCGGGGTCGCCGTCGATGTCCATCACACCGCGGAGGAGCGCCGCCATTGCGTTCACCTCACCCTTGACGACTTGATCGAAGAGACCTCGGTCGGCGCGGACGACGCAGTCGCCCCGGGCATTCCTTTGCGACACGGTGACGTCGCCCTTCTTGATCGTTACCAGCCAGCGGGCCGTGCGCTTGCCGCTCGAGAGGTCGAACCGGACGGTTCCTGTCGCTCTCTCCAGCAACGGCTCGTGCCCGCGGTCGGCAAGTCCCCTGAAAAACTCGGTCGTCGCGTCCGTCATCGGCCCCCCTCGAGTCGGCTTGAGCAAACCGTGTCGCCTTTGGTTGCACATCACCCGGATCGCATGAACTCCGCCCGAAATTCACGCTGATCGGATGATGCTCGCCGGTTGAGGCGTCGGAAGTATTCGGTGGGCGCGAGACTCCCCATGTATCGATGACCGAAATTGCTGCTCAGCCCGACCCGGCGACGGTGCTTCCGTTCCACGACCCCTCGCGCCGTCGCCGGTTGGTCAAGGTCGGGGCCTGGCTCCTCGGCACCGCGTTGGTGCTCGTCGTGCTCGATCTGCTCGGCATCGACGTCCGGGGGTGGCTGTCGGAGCTCTGGGATCAGATCAAGGCGGTTCCGGTCGGCTACATCGTTGCCGGTCTCCTCTTCCAGACCGGTCAGACGGTCCTGGCCGGGCTCTCCTACTACGGCATTCTCAGCGCCGCATACCCCGGCGAGGTCGCATTCGCCCCCATCGTCACTGCGTATGCGGTCGGCGTGGCCATGAACAATTTTCTGCCGGCGAACATAGGCACCTTCGTCACGCTGCTCATGTTCGTCGCGATCATCCCGAGCGCGACGGTCGCCGGCTCGTTCGCCGCGTATCTCGTGCAGAAGATCTTCTTCACGATCGCGGGCACGTTCGTCTACCTGTACCTCTTCCTCTCCGTGCCCGGGTCGTTCGACGAGAGCTTCGGCAACATCTCCGACCATCCGGCGAGGACCATCCTGGTCGTGGCCGGCGGCGGTGTCCTGATCGTGCTCGTCGGGCGTATCTTCTGGCGGCAGGTCAAGAAGCTGTGGGCCCAGGCGAAGCAGGGCGGGGTGATCCTCGCGACACCCAAGCGGTATCTGACCAGAGCGTTCCTGCCGTCGCTGGCCTCGTGGCTGTGCAAGCTGGCCGTCACCGGCATCTTCCTGGCCGCCTTCGCGATTCCGGTCACGTTCGAGTCCATCATGTGGATCACGGGCTCCGGGTCGCTCGCGAATGTCGTCTCCTTCACGCCCGGCGCCGTCGGCATCACCCAGGCGACGAACGCGTTGGCGCTGAACACGTGCTGTGACGTCGCAAACGAGACGGCTGTCGCCTACTCGAGCGCGCAGCAGTTGATCGTCACGGCCTGGAACGTCGCCTTCGCGTTCGTGCTCGTGCTGCTCGTTTTCGGCTGGACCGGTGGCAAGGTGCTCGTCGGCGGTGCGTACGGCGACGCGAAGGTCAAGGTCGAAGAGCAGAAGGCGTCGCGGGCGGCGAAGAAGGAGGCGAAGAGGGCAGGGAAGGACGCGGAATGAGCGCGGCCCCCTCGCCGGCCGCGTATGGGGAAGCCGTCGCCTGGCAACCCGAGCGCCCGCGGTTCAAGCCGCTTCGCCTGCTGCTGTCCTGGGTCCTGACGGCCCTGTCGCTGGGGGTGGCTGCCGCGATCCTCCCCGGCGTCGACATCGCGGGGGCAGCCGGCGCGCTGGCGGTCGCCGCGGTCGTCGCTGCGCTGAACGCGCTGATCCCGCCCGTGCTCGCGGCGCTGCGGCTGCCGTTCATGCTGGCGCTCGGCTTCGTGCTCGTCATGGTGGCCAACGCATTCGTGCTGAAGCTCGCGTCGGATGCGTTGGAGAACACCTTCGTGGTGGACAACTTCGGCTGGGCGCTGCTCGCTGCGCTCCTGGTCGCGGCCGTCAGCGTCTTCCTCGAGGTGATCTTCGGGACGAACGACGACGACACCTACACGCTCCGAGTCGTCCAGCGCATCGCCAAGCGCCAGGGCGGCGCGACCCGAACGGACGTGGCCGGGATCATCTACCTCGAGATCGACGGGCTCGCTCTCACCGTGCTCCGGAGGGCGATGCGCGACGGGAACGCGCCGAACATGGCCCGCTGGGTCGCCGAGGGCACGCACGGGCTGACCGAGTGGGAGACGGACCTCTCCTCGCAGACGGGGGCGAGCCAGGCCGGGATCCTGCTCGGCTCGAACGACGACATCCCCGCGTTCCGCTGGGTGGACAAGGAGAGCGGCATGCTCACGGCGTGCTCGGCTCCCGACGACTGCGCGCGCATCGAGCGCGATCGGGCCACGGGCATCGGCCTGCTCTCAACGGCGGCTCAGTCGCGGCAACCTGCTCTCGGGCCAGGCCGAGGAGGTCATCCTGACCGTCAGCCGGATGGAGGCGGAGCGCGCGAACGCGGGCTATCGCCGTTCTTCGCGAACGGTTTAACGTACTGCTCGCTTGTCCTGTTCGCGTTCGAAGTGTTGCTCGAGTGGGCCGCGGCGCTGCGCGCGAAACGCCGTGACGTGCACCGCGGGGATACCGGGGCGGCGTCTACCCGTTCTTGCGCGGCGCCATGTGCGTGGTCGTCCGCGACCTGATCGTCTACGGCGTCCTCACGGACATGATGCGCGGCCCCCAGCCGTCTACGCGACCTTCTCCAGCTACGACGAGGTCGCGCACCACTCGGGGCTGGAGCGAGCAGACACCCTGGAAGCGCTGCGCAAGCTCGACCAGCAGTTCGGCCGCATCGACCGTGCGCGCCGCTACGCACCGCGCCCCTACGAGCTCGTCGTCCTTTCGGATCACGGGCAAACGCAGGGGGCAACGTTCAAGCAGAGGAACGGCTACGGGCTCGACGAGCTCGTCGAGCGCTCGCTCGAGCACGGCGCCGTCCAGGAGATCACCGGAGGCGACGAGCAGCAGTCGATGGTGGGGCTCGCAGTCGGTGAGGCAACCGGGCGGCCGGACGAGAAGAAGGGCAAGCGGTCGAAGCAGGACGTCTCGGATCGAGAGGTCGTCGTGCTCGGCTCGGGAAACCTCGGGCTGATCTCGTTGATGGAGGAGCCGCGCCGGCTGACGCTGGAGGAGATCGACGAGCGCCACCCCCGGCTGATCCCGGCACTCCGCTCACACCCACACGTCGGCTGGCTCCTCGTTCGCTCGTCGGAGCGCGGCCCGGTTGCGCTCGGCGCCGCCGGGGCCCACTACCTCGCGGACGGAACCGTCGAGGGCGACGACCCCCTGGCGCCGTTCTCCCCGACCGCGCCCCGCCACCTCCTGCGCACGGACGGGTTCGCACACGTGGCCGACATCATGGTCGGCAGCTTCTACGAGCCGGATCTCGAGGAGGGCTGCGCGTTCGAGGAGCTGATCTCGTTTCACGGCGGTTTGGGAGGGCCACAGACGCGCGCCTTCATCCTCCATCCCGTCGAGCTCCCGCTGCCCGACGACGCGATCATCGGAGCGGAGCAGGTTCACGGCGTGCTCTCCGGCTGGCGGCAGCGGCTCCAGGGTGACTCTCACTGAACCTCATCTGGCCGGCCATCGTCATCGTCGTGATCACCGCTCTCGCGGTGACGGCGATGCTGCTGGTGCGGCGAGGCGCGCCCGAAGGCAGCCGTTTCACAGACGGCGACCGTGCCTCAGGTGTCTTCGGTGTGCTGGCGACCGGGTTTTCGGTGCTGCTCGGGCTCGTCGTCTTCCTCGCATTCGAGAGCTACGACCAGTCGAGAACAGGCGCCGAACAGGAGGCGCTCGTCCTCGCGCAGCAGGTGCAGACCGCGCAGTTCCTAGGAACTCCCGTCAACGCCGAGCTCACCGGCGAACTGGTGTGCTACGGCCGGTCTGTGATCCACACCGAATGGCCGCGCACGGAGGCAGGCACCCAGGGGGATGCGATCAACCCCTGGGGAGTCGAGCTTTTCCGCACCCTTCAGACTGTTCGTCCGCAGACGCCGAGCCAGGAGGCAGCCTACGATCAATGGCTCGACCAGACCTCCGATCGCGAAGCGGCCCGGACCGACCGGATCCACGGGGCGGTCGGCGTCATCCCCACTCCGCTGTGGGTGGCGATGATCCTCATCTCCGGTGTCGTCTTCGTGTTCATGTTGTTCTTCGCCGACAAAGCCGAGGGCGCGACCACACAGGCGGTGCTGATGGGGTCGGTCGCCACGGTCGTCACCGTGATGCTGCTTCTGATCCAGTTCCTCGACAGTCCGTTTCAGGAGGGGGTCGGCGGCGTCCGGCCCGTCGCGATGGAACGGACGCTTCGGATCATCGACGAGGCGCTGCAGGCCATCGACGAGCGCGTGCAGCTGCCCTGTGACGCTCGGGGGAACCCGACCTCGTGAACGAGAGCCACGGGCGGGACTGGGTCGAGATCGCCGCCACAGTTCTGCTCGCAATCGCGGCCGTCGCGACCGCATGGAGCAGCTATCAGGCAACGCGCTGGAACGGGGAGCAGGCGAAGACGTCGGGCAGCGTCAACAAGGCCCGGATCCAGGCGGCTCGCGCAGCGGACCTGTCCAACGCGCAGAAGCAGGTCGACGTCGCAACATTCATGCAGTGGGTCGACGCGTATGCCAGCGGCGAGACCGAGCTGGTCAACTTCTACCGGGCACGCTTCCGGGACGAGTTCAAGCCCGCGTTCAACGCGTGGATCGCGACGAAACCGCTCCAGACGGCAGGCGCCCCGCCGACACCATTTGCGTTGCCTGAGTACCGGCTGGCTGCGAAGGCCGAAGCCGCTCGGCTGGATAAGAACGCGGATGCGCTAAGTGCCCAGGTGCACAGGAACATCCAGCGGGCGTCCAACTACGTTCTCGGCGTCGTTCTCTTCGCAGTCGCGCTGTTCTTCGCGGGGATGAGCACGAAGCTCCATGCCCCTGCCTTACGCAAGACGATGCTCGTGGTCGGCTACCTCATTTTCCTTGCCGCCGCGGTCTGGATCGCGACGTCCCCGGTGAGCGTCGCGGTCTAGGCGATCACGATCCGCCCGATTCGAGCCGTCACTCGACGACGAGCACGTCGCAGCCGGCATCACGCTTCACTTGCGCGGCGACGTCGCCGCCCATGAGACGGCTGAGCATCCCGTGGTGGTGGGCGCCCAGGACGATCAGCTGCGCGCGCGTCCTTCGCGGCCCCGACGATGGCGCTGCGGGCTCGCCGGCAGCCCACACGTAGTCGCCCGCGATCCCGGCGGCTTCCATCTTCGTGCGTGCCTTTCCTGCACCGGCTCGAGCTCCCTCGGCTCGACCAGCGGCATCATCCGTGCAGGCGAGTCGTCGAGCGTCCCGAAGTTCAGCGGCCCCTCCGGGTTGAGCGGCATCTCGGCCACCGAGACGACGAGAAGCTCGGCTCCGGTGGCGCGCGCCTCTTCGATGGCACGCTCGAGCGCCCGAGCAGCGGGCTCTTCGCCGTCGTACCCGACCACGATCGTGGAGCTCACGACGCGTCCTCCCCGAGTCGTCGCACGAGTCGGCGTCCCTGAAGGCGCCCTCCAGCTCGCCCCCGGGATCCAGCTGTTCGAGCTCGGTGAACGTTGCGGAGAGCTGTTTGGCCATGGTGGACAGGCTCCGCTCACCGTGCTGATCGCCTCGAGGACCCCATTCGCGCCGGACGCGTCGTCTACGGCGCCTCTCATCGTCGAGACGTTCTGCTCGACGTTGACGGAAAGCTCGTCGAGGGATTCCTTGGCTTGCTCGCCGCTTTCGGTGTCGGGGGCTCCGAGCCCCGATAGGTCGTCGGCGAAGTCGCTCGTCGCGCTCTCGAAATCGTCGACGGCGTTCCTCAACCCCTCCTCGGTCAGGTTCCCGCCCCGGAGCGAGTCGGCCTGGCCGTGATCGATCTCGCTCCAGGTCGTGATCGCGGAGCAGACCCCGTCCGCCCACTCGGTGGTCGAGGAGCTCGCCCTCCCGCTCGTCACCGCCACAGCCGGCTGCGAGCGAGACGGCCAGCAACCCGAGGGCGAGCCTCCGGCCGGCGCGCTCATGGAGACGACGCGCGTTCGGCCGGCGGGCATCGGCGCGAAGGGTGGAGTCGTCGACTTCTGGCCCGGCTGGACAGAGCGCCCCGAGTAGCTCAGCCGCCGGCACCTGAACGTTCCAGGCGGCCAGGTCCCGGACGGTTCCGGACGTCGGAACCCAGTACGACGCGATCGTTGCGATCCCGAACTTGACGGAGCCGCCGAGGTTGAGCTTCGCGATCTCCGACTCGCGGTCTCGCCGCGGAAGGCGGACGAAACCGCCGCAGGCCTGCGCGTACGCGAGGTAGCTCGCGACGAGGAAGCAGATCGAGCCGAGCACGTCGGGCGTCCATACGAGCCGGTCGTATGAGTTCGCATCCAACCCCGCTTGCATCGCGTCGTACGTGTTGCGGTTGAACAGGAGCGTGCCGCGAACTGGATCGCGCTGGCTCCACCAGTCGAGGCCGAGCCGCCGGATCGTCGCCAGCCATTGGATGGCCGCGGCCGACGTGAACTGGAGCGAGCCGACGAAGTAGACGACTCCGACCACCTCCGAGCCCACGAGCTGCACGAAACCGGGAAGCGACGCCACCACGAAGCAGGCCGATCCGCCGGCGAACAGGACGGCCATCCACCAGGTCGCGGACGGACACGTCTCATGCGGCGGTACGCACGCACTCACCCCGAATGGACGATGCAGCGCGGCTTCGCCAGGCGAGAGTTGAGTCGCTCGTACGACAAAGGAGCCTTCCGATGACGATCGACCCAGGATGTTCCCCGCTCTTCACGCTCGAGGGCAACCGCGTTCCGCGCCACGAGCTGCCGGCCGGCGAGCTGCCGCCGGACGTCGCCTATCAGATCATCCACGACGAGCTGATGCTCGACGGCAACGCCCGCCTGAACCTCGCGACCTTCGTGACGACTGGATGGAGCCGCAGGCCGAGGCGCTGATGGCGGAGTGCCTCGACAAGAACATGATCGACAAGGACGAGTACCCGCAGACCGCGGAGCTCGAGATCGCTGCGTCAACATGCTGAGCCGATCTCTGGCACGCGCCGGACGCGGAGCGCGACGTCGGCTGCTCGACGACCGGCTCGAGCGAGGCGGCGATGCTCGGCGGGCTCGCGCTGAAGTGCCGCTGGCAGCAGCGCGCGCGCGGCCGCCGGCAAGCCGACCGACCGCCCGAACCTCGTCATGGGCATCAACGTCCAGGTCTGCTGGGAGAAGTTCGCCAACTACTGGGACGTCGAGATGCGGCTCGTGCCGATGGAGGGCGACCGCTTCACCTCGCCGCCGAGGAGGCCGTCGCGCTGTGCGACGAGAACACGATCGGCGTCGTGGCCATCCTCGGCTCGACCTTCGACGGCTCGTACGAGCCGGTGAAGGAGATCTGCGACGCGCTCGACGACCTCGCAGGCGCGGACCGGGCTCGATGTGCCGGTCCACGTCGACGGCGCATCCGGCGCGCTTCGTCGCGCCGTTCATCGACCCCGACCTCGAGTGGGACTTCCGGCTGCCGCGCGTGGCGTCGATCAACGCCTCGGGCCACAAGTACGGGCTCGTCTACCCCGGCGTCGGCTGGGTCGCTCTGGCGCGACGCGGAGGCCCTCCCCGAGGACCTCGTCTTCTGGGTCAACTACCTCGGCGGCAACATGCCGACCTTCGCGCTCAACTTCTCGCGCCCGGGCGGGCAGGTCGTGGCGCAGTACTACAACTTCCTGCGGCTCGGGTTCGACGGCTACCGCGCGGTGCACAGGCGTACGCGCGCGAGGTCGCTACGCGACCTCTCCGGCGCAGATCGCGGAGCTCGGGCCGTTCCGGCTGATCACGCGGGGCGACGAGCTCCCGGTCTTCGCGTTCACGCTGAACGACGACGTCGACAACTTCACCGTCTTCGACGTCTCGAACGCGCTCCGGGAACGCGGCTGGCTCGTGCCCGCCTACACCTTCCCCGAGAATCGGACCGACCTGGCCGCACTCCGCGTGGTGGTCAAGCGCGGTTTCAGTCACGACGTCGCCGACCTGCTGGTGGCCGATGTCAAGCAGCAGCTCCGCGGCTCCAGAAGCAACCGGCACCGATGCACGAGGGCACGGCGACGAGCTTCAGCCACTGAACGCCCTGAACGCGGAGAGGCCGCGCGCCGCTTATGCGACCGGCTTGGTCACGGACTACGAGGACTGTTTCTCTTTTCCCGCGTAGCCCGAACAGCCCGTGGAGGATGTAGTTGACCAGCCAGACGACGATCGTCGCACCGATGTAGGTCCAGAAGCCGTCGATCGAGAAGTCGGGGGCGATCCACTCGGCGAGGGCGAGCATGGCCACGTTGATGGCGAAGAGCGACAGGCCGAGCGTCAGGATCACCAGCGGGAGCGTGAGTAGCGTCAGGATCGGCTTGACGATCGAGTTCGCGATCCCGAGCACGGCCCCGCCGATGACGAACGGCCAGAAGCCGTCGATGTCGACGCCGTCGAAGATCCAGTCGGCTGCTGCCAGCGAGAGCGCGTTGCAGAGCCACGCAATGAGGAAGAACGCGATCAGGATGGGCACGGGGCGACAGTACACCTCTCTCAGAGGCGCGAGCAACATGGCTAACGTAGAGCCGTGGGCAAGGCATCCGACTGGTTGCGCGAGGAACGCCGCAAGACGCTCGGGGACTGGGTCGCCTTTTGCCTGCGGTGCGGGTTCGCCCAGCGCTACTTCGACGAGTCGGAGGGCGAGCTACCGGAGGCCTGCCCGCAGTGCCAGGGGGAGATCCGTTCCCGCTGCCCGGCGTGCGACGCGCGGTTCTCGTCGGCTTTCGCCGTCGAGTGCGAGGCCTGTGGCGGGGAGCTCCGTCCGCCCACGGCGTTCGGCGGGCCCATCCGCAAGCCCGGTCGTAGCTAGATCAGGCGGATCTCGCTGAAGCGGATGAGCGTCACCGTGTCGTCCTCGGTGACCTCGCGGTTGTAGAGCTGGCCGAGGAACGTCGCGAGGTCCTCCGGGCGCCGGATCTCGGGGTTGTCGTGCTCGATGTCGCGCGGCGAGAGTTCCGCGAGGCGCTTCACCTCGACTTTGTCGATGACCGCCTCGAAGATCTTCTGCCGCGGGCTGTACCTCGCGCCCGCGAGCACCTGGACGATCATCCCCTTCTTGTATTTCTGGGACTTGTCCCCGAGACGGATCGTGGCCGTCTTGCGGCGAGAGCGCAATTGGTCGGCGACCATTGGTGAGTAGAAGTTCAGGGCGTACATGAGGCTGTCGCGCATGGGACGGCAGGCAGAGGCGGCAGGATCATACGGGCTTCTCCAGCGCGGCGAGCGCTTTCGCGGCCATTTCGCGCTCGCCCTTGTACGCCAGCAGCTTCGGCGCCTCCTCGAGTGGTAGCCACCGCGCCTCGTCGACCTCGATCCGTTGCTCCGGCGCGATGTCCCCGATGCGGCCCGATCGGTAGCGGAAGAGGTAGAAGCTCACGATCTTGAAGACCCGCTCGCCCGCCCACGTGTAGACGTACTTCACGTCGCCCAGCTTCTCGACCGGGGCAGCTTCGAGCCCGGTCTCCTCCCCGACCTCCCGGAGCGCCGCCTCCTCAGGGCTCTCGCCTGGCCCGATCAGCCCTTTGGGCAGCGCCCACAGCCCCTCCGGTCGGCCTCCCGGACGGATCGCGGCAAGCCACCAGCGGCCCCGAAGGCGCCGTACGAGGACGCCGCCGGCCGAGAATTCTCGACGCATCGCGTTAGTGTCACAAACTCAAGTGACCAGCGCGTTTCCGGGCCTGCCGACGGCGCCGCCTGGCGCAACCAAGCTTGATACCATGCTCTGGCACTCGACAAGCAAGAGTGCCAACCCCTGTCACAAAGTACGAACGTAGGGAGGCAAATAGATGGATGTTCAACCGTTGGGCGACCGCCTGATCGTCGAGCCCCTCGAGGAAGAGGAGACGACCGTCAGTGGCATCGTCCTGCCCGACACCGCGAAGGAGAAGCCGCAGCGCGGCAAGGTCCTCGCAGTTGGCCCGGGTGGCCGCAACGACAAAGGTGAGCTCGTCCCGATGGAAGTCGCAGCAGGCGACGAGGTCATTTACTCCAAGTACGGCGGCACCGAGATCAAGCTCGGCGCCGACGACGTCCTGATCCTGCGCGAGTCCGATGTGCTCGCCAAGGTCGTCTCGTCCAAGGGCTCTAAATCGACCAAGAAGAAGGAGCTCGCGGGCGCAAGCGCCTAGGCGAGGAGAGCCGAATTGGTCGGATGAGATCGGATCGACCGGTCATTTCCGACGGACGCACGGGCAAGGCCCGCGCGTCCTGAAGTCGGCACCGCACGCGGTGCCTTAGGAAGGAGAAAGGAACTAACGCATGGCACACAAGGAACTGAAGTTCAACGAGGAGGCGCGGCGCTCACTCGAGCGGGGCGTCAACATCCTCGCCGACGCGGTCAAGGTCACCCTTGGCCCGAAGGGTCGGTACGTCGTGCTGGACAAGAAGTTCGGCGCGCCGACGATCACGAACGACGGCGTCACGATCGCGCGTGAGATCGAGGTCGAGGACGTCTTCGAGAACCAGGGCGCGCAGCTCGTCCGTGAGGTCGCCACCGCGACGAACGACGTCGCCGGCGACGGTACGACGACCGCGACCATCCTCGCCCAGGCGATCGTCCGCGAGGGCCTGAAGAACGTCGCTGCAGGCGCGAACCCGATGGGGCTCAAGCGCGGCATCGAGCAGGCCGTCGACAGCGTCGTCGAGGACCTGAAGAAGCAGTCCAAGGAGATCTCGGGCAAGGAAGACATCGCCCGGGTCGCCACGATCTCCGCGCGTGAGCGTGAGATCGGTGACGTCATCGCCGACGCGATCGACAAGGTCGGCAAGGACGGCGTCGTCAACGTCGAGGAGGGCCAGACCTTCGGGCTCGAGCTCGAGTTCACCGAGGGCATGCAGTTCGACAAGGGCTACCTCTCGCCGTACATGATCACCGACGCGGAGCGCATGGAAGCCGTGCTCGACGATCCGTACATCCTGGTTGCGAACCAGAAGATCAGCGCGGTCAAGGACCTCCTGCCCGTCCTGGAGCAGGTCATCCAGTCCGGCAAGCCGCTGGTGATCGTCTCCGAGGACGTCGAGGGCGAGGCACTGGCGACGATCGTCGTCAACAAGCTTCGCGGGACGTTCACGGCCGTCGCCGTCAAGGCGCCGGGCTTCGGTGACCGCCGCAAGCGGATGCTCGAGGACATCGCGATCCTCTCGGGCGCCGAGGTGATCACCGAGGAGATGGGCCTCAAGCTCGAGAACACGAAGCTCTCGCAGCTCGGCCGCGCTCGTCGCGTCGTCGTCGACAAGGACTCGACCACGATCATCGACGGCGCCGGTGACAAGGACGCGATCAAGGCCCGCATCAAGCAGCTCAAGGCCGAGATCGAGACCACCGACTCCGACTTCGACCGCGAGAAGCTGCAGGAGCGGCTGGCCAAGCTGGCCGGCGGCGTCGCAGTGATCAAGGTCGGTGCCGCGACCGAGACGGAGATGAAGGAGAAGAAGCATCGCGTCGAGGACGCCGTGCAGGCCACTCGGGCCGCTCTCGAAGAGGGCATCGTCCCGGGCGGAGGCGTCGCGCTCCTGAACGCAGTCAAGGCGATCAAGAGCGACAGCTCCGAGGCCGACGAGCGGACCGGTTCCGCGATCGTCGTCCGTGCGCTCGAAGAGCCGCTTCGGCAGCTCGCCTACAACGCGGGGCTCGAGGGCTCCGTGGTCGTCGACAAGGTCCGCACGGCGAAGGCCGGGCATGGCCTGAACGTCGACACCGGTGAGGTCGAAGACCTCGTCGCGGCGGGCATCATCGATCCGACGATGGTCACGCGCTCGGCGCTGCAGAACGCAGCTTCGATCGCGAAGAACATCCTCACGACCGAGGCAGTCGTCGCCGAGCCGCCGGAGAAGAACCCGGCCCCGGCGGGCATGCCCGACATGGGCGGGATGATGTAACGACCTTCCTTCGGGAAGGACGCTCTTGAAAGGGGCCGGCACCAGCCGGCCCCTTTCGCATTCAGGCCGCGGCTCTCGTCTCCGGACGCAAAAAGGGCCAGCTCGAAAGCCGGCCCTTTTGTTCTCGAATGCAGTTTCGCAGGTATTCCCGCGGCCCCGCATGAGGGTGGGGGAGGTGGGTAATTGCGATATCGGCCGTGCCGTGCCCGGGTCGATCCCTCAGTCGAGGGATCAGAACTCGTAACGTTCCTCTTTCCAGTAATCGGCCTCGTTGTGGTAGCCGTAGCGCTCCCAGAAGCCGGGCTGGTCGTGGTTAAGGAGCTCGAGGCCCCGGAGCCACTTCGCGCTCTTCCAGAAGTACTTGCTCGGCACCACGAGCCGGAGCGGCCATCCGTGCTCTGGAGTCAGGGGCTCGCCGTCGGCCTCGTAGGCGACCAGCGCGTTCTCGTCCTCGAGCGCGGCGAGGGGCACATTGGCGGTGAAGCCCTGCTCGGCCTGCGCGACGACGAAGCTTGCGCCCGGTTTCGGGTCGGTCAGCGCCGCGAGGTCGCGCCAGTGGACGCCCTTGAAGCGGGTGTCGAAACGGCTCCATCGCGTGACGCAGTGGATGTCGAGCGTGATCTCGGTCGCCGGCAGCGCGGTCAGCTCCTCCCAGGTGAGACGCAAGGGCTGCTCGACCTCCCCGGAAACCGTGAAGTCCCATGTGGCCAGGTCCGTCTTCGGGATGGTGCCCGCGTGGAGCACGGGCCACTTCTCGGTCAGGTACTGGCCGGGAGGAAGCCGGGCCGGGTCGTAACCGGCCTGCTCGACCTTGCGCTCGGCTCTGGAGCGGAACACGGTGCCTACACTAATTACGGTGGAACAGAGGGCAGCCAGCCGACCCCGGGACTACGTGCGCGTTGCGGGCCCGGACGCCGAAGACTTCCTGCAGCGGATGGTCTCGAACGACGTCACCGCCGCCCCTTGCCAGGCGTTGCTCCTCACGCCGAAGGCACGCGTGATCGCACCGCTCGTCGTCGTCCGCCGCGGGCCCGAGGACTTCCTGCTTCTGACCGAGCCCGCCCTCGGCGAGGCGGTTCGCTCGACTCTGACCCGCGCTCGGTTCGCGGCGAAGGTCGAGATCGAGCCGGAGGAGCATCGCTCGGTGATCGTGTTCGGAGAAGGCGCCGGGATTCCGAACGACGACTACGGCGAGCCCGCAGTCGAGGTGCTCGACGACTCGATCGAGCCGACGCTCTCCGCCGACGAGCTCGAGCACCTGCGGGTCGAGGCCGGCACCCCGGCCTGGGGGACGGAGATCGACGATCGGGTGCTCCCCGCGGAGGCGGGGCTCACCGAACGCGCTGTCTCGTTCACCAAGGGCTGCTACCCCGGCCAGGAGCCGATCGCTCGGCTGCAGCACCGCGGCAAAGTCAATCGGCGGCTCCGCATGCTCGAGGTCGACTCGGCCTCGAGTGGCGAAGAGATCACGTACGAGGGAAAGGTCGTCGGCCGCGTGACCAGTGCAATCCCGGGGCGAGCACTCGCGTACGTCCGGACCGAGGTCCCCGAGAACGCCGAGTTGGACGTCGCGGGGCGCATGGGCCGCCTGGCCGGCTGAGAATCCGCTTCTCCCACAACTCCGTAGAGATGGGAGATGGGGTTTGACGCACGCTTTGGCGTCGTGGTGATTTGCAGCCTTAGGCCGCCGCTAGACTAGGCGCCGCGCGCCCGTAGCTCAGGGGATAGAGCGCTGCCCTGCGGAGGCAGAGGTCGCACGTTCGAATCGTGCCGGGCGCATCGCCGTGGCCATGCGGGTTTGCGGGTTGTTGGCGGAGGCGGAGCTAGACGCGTCGTGCCCCAGTAGGCGTCATCGTCGAGACCGCGGGTACGCAGGTCGAAGCCGGGGATCTGTCAGCAGGGCGCCGAGCTGAGTGATCTGGGCTTTGAGCAGGGCGTTCTGGGCCTTGAGCGTCTTCACCTGGCGGGCGAGTGTTCGCTCGCGCGGGCTCGCTGCCTCGGCCGGAGCCGCAGTGGCGAACATCGTTGCCGTCAGAACGGCGATCACAATCAGTGTTTTCACGTTCTCTTCGTCCTTCCGTGGGCGGGCGCGCATAGTGACGCCGTTTGGCCGGAATGTCCTGACACATTTGGGTCAATTTCAGGCGACGACCACGAGCAACGGTCAAGCGCAGGAACTTCCCCGTCACCCTGACGGTGGTGGTCGCTAACAAAGGGAACCACGGCCGCGGCAGCGAACGATCTCTCGTGGCCGATCTGCCGCAGTTCCTGACCCTGAAGCAGAATCGCGATCGCGCGGTGCGCGTCGAGCTCGTGGTGCGACGCATCTTCTTCGGCCTGCTCGCGCTCATCGCGCTGGCGGCGCTGCTGAACGTCTTCGGCCAGCGCCCGACGGAGTCCCTGGCCGCCGCCTCCGCGGCAGACCTTCGAGTCTTCGCGCCCGAGGCGATCCGCGGCGGCCTCTACTACGAGGGTCGCTTCACGGTCGAGGCGAAGGATGAGATCGACCACGCCACGCTGGTTCTCGACGGCGGGTGGACGGAGCAGATGCAGATCAACACCATCGAGCCCTCGCCGATCGGCGAAGCGAGCCGTGACGGCCGGCTGGCACTCGATTTCGGCCACGTCGATGCCGGACGCAAGCTAGTCGTCTTCCTCCAGTACCAGGTCAACCCGACGAACGTAGGCCGCCGGTCGCAGGACGTCGAGCTCTACGACGGCGAGACCCTCCTGGCCGAGGTCGACCGCACCCTGACGGTGTTTCCCTGATGGACATCGTCGTTCGCGCCTTCCTCGCGTTCCTCTTCATCTTCCTGCTGACGAGGCTGATCGGCCGGCGCGAGCTGAGCACGCTCCAGCCGTTCGACCTCCTGCTCCTCGTCGTCGTCGGCGACCTGCTCCAGCAGGGCGTGACGCAGAACGATCTCTCCGTCACCGGGCTCGTGCTCGCGGTGGGCATGTTCGGACTGCTGACCCTCGCGATGTCCTACGCGGGGTGGCGTTTCCCGCGAGTGCGCCCGCTGCTCGAGCCGGAGCCGCTGATCCTGGTCGAGGACGGCAAGGTCATCGAGAAGAACCTGCGCAAGGAGCGCATCACGGCCGAGGAGGTCGCCGGCGAGGCCCGGCTGCAGAAGATCTCCTCGCTCGAAGACGTGCAATGGGCGCTGCTGGAGTCGGGCGGCCGCATCAGCTTCATCCCGAAGTCGCCCTCGTAGACTCGGCGCATGCCGCTCTACCTGTCCGAAGCCGACGTGGACGCGCTGCTCACGCCCGCAGACGCGCTGGCGGCGATCGAGGCCTGCTTCGCACGGATGGCCGAGGGCGCCGTCGACAACCGGCCGCGCCACCGGCACCGCTTCGAGGGTGGCGCGATGGCCGTCATGTCGGCGGTCGACCACGAGTTGGCCCGCGGCGGGGTCAAGGCCTACGCCGCGCTGCCGAACCGCACGTCCTTCGTGGTCACCCTGTTCGACATCGACAAGGCCGAGGTGGAGGCCGTCATCGAGGCCGACAAGCTCGGGCAGCTGCGGACCGGCGCCGCGAGCGGAGTAGCGGCCAAGTACCTGGCCAAGGAAGGCGCGACCACGCTTGGGATCCTCGGCTGCGGCTGGCAGGCCGAGAGCCAGGTCGCCTCTATTCGGGAGGCGGTGCCGACGATCGAGAAGGTCGTCGCCTACTGCCGCACGGAGAAGAGCCTGAAGAAGTTCTGCCGCAAGGTGAAGGCCGAAGCAGGCGAGACCCATCGCGACCCGGCGAGTCAGGACATCGTGGTGACGGCCACCAATTCCGCCGACCCGGTCCTGCGCGGCGAGTGGCTGCAACCCGGCGCGCTCGTCTGCGCGATGGGAGCCAACGTCCCGCAGCACCGCGAGCTCGACAACCAGGTGCTCGAGCGCGCCGCCTTCGTCTGCTGCGACTCGCTGGAGCAGGCGCGGATCGAGTCCGGCGACCTCATCGAGCCGGTCCAGCAGGGGACCCTCGACTGGCTCGAGGTGCACGAGTTGCACGAGGTCGTGGCCGGCGAGTTCTCCGGCCGAGCGTCACCCGAGGACATCGTCCTCTTCAAGTCGAACGGCCTCGCGGCCTGGGACGTCGCGATCGCGACGAAGGCGGTCGAGCTCGCCCGCGAGCGCGGCGTCGGCCGCGAGCTCTAGCTAGAGGTCGACTTTGGCCTGGCCGACGACGTCGTCGCCCAGTGCGCGGATCACTTCGGGCCGGTCGAGGAGTCGGTCGCGCTCCTGTGGGGTCGTCCGGTTCTTCACGTACGGGTCGTCGAGAATCTCGGTCAGCGAGCGCCCTCGCTCGTGCTCGCGGATGACGTACGCCGCGACCCGATCGACGTGACTCGACTTGTTGAACAGGTTCCGAAAGAAGTCGCCGATCGCCATCGCGGCCGATTGTATCCTCGTCCTGTGCGCAAGCTGTCCACAGCCGGGCGTTTCGCAGAGCGCGAGCTGCACGGAGTGGACGAGGCCGGAACCGACGAGCGGATCCTGATCTGGATCGAGCGGCGGGAGGGCGGGGCCTGGGGCGTGGGCCGCGCGATCAACCCTCAGCACCGCTCGACCGACGAGCCTCACCCCGACGACTACGTGTTCGAGGGCTTCGAGCTCGACGACGCGCTCCAGCGTGCGAACGAGATCCTCGAAGACGATCTGTCCGTGTCGGAGCGTGATGGCCGCTCGGAGCACGTTCGGCCGTTCACCCGCAAGGAACTACTGCGCCCGCTCGAGCGCTGGTTCTTCGGCCACCGCCCGCGATAGGAGCGATTTGAGCCGCGCAGTCGTCCTCTCCGCCGTACGCACCCCGGTGGGTCGTAAAGGGGGCGCGCTGGCAGGCGTGCGTCCCGACGACCTGGCCGCAGCGGCCATCGCAGCGGCTGTCGAGCGGGCGGGCGTGCCGGCAGAGCAGATCGAGGACGTCTACTTCGGGGCTGCGAACCAGGCCGGCGAGGACAACCGCAACGTGGCGCGCATGGCCGCCCTGCTGGCGGGGCTTCCCGAGTCAGTCGCGGGGGTGACGGTGAACAGGCTCTGCGCTTCGGGGCTATCCGCCGTCGTGGCGGCGAGTCACGCGATCGCAGCCGGCGACGGCGACCTCTTCGTCGCGGGCGGCGTCGAGTCGATGAGCCGCGCTCCGCTCGTGATGGCGAAGCCGGACGAAGACGCCCCGGACAAGGAACCGGAGGTCTTCGACACGACTCTCGGGTGGCGCTTTCCGAACCCGAGGATGGAAGCGATGTTCCCGCTGGAGTCGATGGGCGAGACCGGTGAGAACGTCGCCGAGCGCTACGCGGTCACGCGCGAGGAGCAGGACGAGTTCGCTCTCAGGTCGCAGCGGCGCTGGGCCGAAGCCGCGGAGTCGGGCCGCTTCGACGACGAGCTCGTCCCCGTGGGTGACGTCACGCGGGACGAGCATCCTCGGCCGGACACGAACGCGGAGAAGCTCGCGAGCCTGCAGCCGGTGTTCCGCGCCGGCGGCACCGTCACGGCCGGGAACTCGAGCGGGATCAACGACGGTGCCGCGGCGCTGGTCATCGCCGGCGAGGAGAAAGCGCAGGAGCTCGGCGTAGCTCCGCTCGGCGCGTTCGTCGCGAGCGCAGTCGCCGGCGTCAACCCCCGCGTGATGGGCATCGGCCCTGTGCCCGCAGTGCGGAAGCTGCTCGAGCGCGCAGGGGTCGAGCCCGGCGACCTCGACCTCGTCGAGCTGAACGAAGCCTTCGCCTCCCAGAGCATCGCCGTCATCCGCGAGCTCGGGCTCGATCCGGAACGCGTGAACGTCAACGGAGGGGCAATCGCGATCGGCCACCCGCTGGGCATGAGTGGGGCCCGCCTCGTCGTGACCCTCCTGCACGAGCTGCGCCGTCGCGGCGGCCGCTACGGCCTTGCCACCCTGTGCGTCGGCGTGGGCCAGGGGCAGGCCGCGCTCTTCGAGCGTTGATGGAGGTCACCGCCTCCTACCTCGAGCTGGGACTGCGGCTGGGCCGACACATCGACGGGCTCGTCGACGCCTACTACGGCCCGCCCGAGCTGGCGCAGCAGGTGGAGGCCGAAGAGGTGCAGGCACCCGCCAAGCTCGCCCGCGACGCAGCGGAACTCCGGGAGGCGACTGAGGACAGCTGGCTCGACGCGCAGCTCGTGGGCCTGGAAACGGTCGCCAGAAAACTGGCTGGCGAGGAGATTCCCTTCGAGGATGAGGTCGAGCGCTGCTACGGCGTTCGCCCGCAGAGGACTCCCGAGGACGCCTTCGAGGCGGCCCACCGCGAGCTCGACGAGCTGTTACCCGGAACCGGCTCACTCGGTGAGCGGTACCGAGTCTGGCGCGAGGGCAACGTCGTGCCGGGCGATCGGCTCGCCGAGGTCTTCGCAGGGCTGGTCGGCGACCTCCGTGCCCGGACCGAGAAGGCGTTCGGTCTCCCACAGGGCGAAAGCATCGAGGTCGAGTACGTCACCAAGGAGCCGTGGGCGGCTTTCAACTACTACCTCGGAGGCCTGCGCAGCCGGATCGCGGTCAACACCGACGTGGCGATGACTCCGGACTTCGTGACCGAGCTCGCAGCGCACGAGACCTACCCGGGCCATCACACGGAGCACGTCACGAAGGAGCAGGCACTCGTGCAGGACCAGGGCCGGCTCGAAGAGTCGATCTTCCTGATCGGGACACCGCAGGCGCTCGTCTCCGAAGGGATCGCGGGCCTCGGGCCGGAGATCATGCTCGGCGACGAGGAGCGCCTGACCGCGAAGCACGTGGCCCCAATCGGCGTCGAGTACGACCCGGAGCTCTCGAAGCTCGTCAAGCAAGCACGTCGTCCCTTCGAGCTTGTCGGGGGCAATGTCGCTCTGATGCTGCACTCGGACGGCGTGTCGGTCGACGAGGCACGGGACTACCTCAAGCGGTGGAGCCTGTCCTCCGAGCGGCGTGCCGAGCAACAGATCTCGTTCATCACCGATCCGACCTGGCGCGCGTACGTGTCGACCTACACGGACGGCTACCGGCTCTGTCGCGACTTCGTCGACGGCGACCCACAGCGCTTCAAGCGGCTCCTGACGGAGCAACTGACCACTGCAGACTTCCTGTAGCCCGATATCGTCTCGGCCGTGGCTGTCGCAACCGAGCGCGAGTTCCTGCTCTTCATCAACGGCGAGGCGACCGAGTCGTCGGGCGGTGAGCTCAAGGAGCTGACCGAGCCCGCGACGGGCGAGCCACTCGCCAGGGCCGCGATGGCGACGGAGGCCGATGTCGACCGCGCCGTCGAAGCCGCACAGGCCGCGCTGGCGGGCGACTGGGGCAAGACGCCCGGCCCGGAGCGCTCACGGCTGCTCCACGCGCTGGCCGACGCAATGATGGCGAACCGCAAAGAGCTCAACGAGCTCGAGGCCAGGAATGTCGGCAAGGCGATCTCGTCGGTCAAGGCCGAGTTCTTCCAGGGCGTTGAGAACTTCCGGTTCTATGCCTCTGCGATCGCCTCCATCGCGGGGCGCGCCAACCCGGTGGGCGGCTCCCTGCTCTACTACTCGCTGAAGGAGCCGGTCGGCGTCGCGGGGCAGATCGTCCCGTGGAACTACCCGCTGAACATGGCGACGTGGAAGCTCGCCCCCGCACTCGCTGCGGGTTGCGCAGTTGTCCTCAAGCCCGACGAGTCGACGCCCCTGACGGCGCTTCGCATCGCCGAGCTCGCCGCCGAGGTCGGTTTCCCGCCGGGCACGATCAACGTCGTCCCGGGCCCCGGGAAGACGACCGGCGCCTACCTCGTCCAGCACCCCGGGGTGGACAAGGTCGCTTTCACCGGCTCGACAGCGACCGGGACGGAGATCATGAAGAGCGCCGCCGACGGCATCAAGCGCCTGACGCTCGAGCTCGGCGGCAAGAGCCCGAACCTCGTCTTCGCCGACGCGGATCTGGCCAGCGCGATCCCGAGCTCGGTCTGGTCGATCTACTACTCGGCCGGCCAGAGCTGCGAGGCGCGCTCGCGCGTCCTCGTCGAGCAGTCGATCTACGACGACTTCGTCACGCAGTTCTCGGAAACGGCGGGCAGGCTGAAGGTGGGCGATCCGCTCGACCCGGAGACTCAGATGGGCTCGCTCATCTCGACGAACCATCGTGAGCGTGTCCACGGCTTTGTCGAAACGGGCCGTGAAGAGGGCGCCGAAGTCGTGCAGGGGGGCGAACCGCAGGACGGGAAGGGCGCGTTCTACCCGCCGACCGTCCTCGCCGGAGTCGACACCTCGATGAAGGTCGCCCAGGAGGAGATCTTCGGCCCCGTCGTGACGATCAGCCCCTTCGAGGACGAGAAGGACGCGATCAAGCAGGCGAACGCGGTCCGCTACGGCCTGATGGCGACCGTGTGGACGGGCGATCCCGGCCGCGGACACCGCCTGGCGCGGCGGATCAAGGCTGGCACGGTCGGCATCAACATGCCGTACACCGCCTTCCCGGGAATCCCGTTCGGCGGCTACAAGCACTCGGGCTTCGGCCGTGAGCTCGGCCTCGACACGCTCGAGGATTATCTGGAGACGAAGAGCGTGATCGTCTCGACGAGCCCCAAGCCGATCAACCCGTTCCAGCTCTGAATCGCTACCGCTGGGCGGTCCTCGCGGCCGGCACGGCGGCCTCGACCGCGTTCTCGGCCGTGCTGCTCGGCCTGCCTGTGCTGGCACCGATCCTCCGCGAGGAGTTCGATCTCACGCTCACGGAGGTGGGGATCGTCCTCGCGAGCGTGTGGGTCGGCCCGATCTTCACGCTGCTCCCTTGGGGGCTGGCGGCCGACCGGTGGGGAGAGCGGCTGGCTCTGGCCGTCGGGCTGACTGCCATGGGCCTGCTGGTCGGCGCCGCGGCCGCGGTCGACGACTTCTACGCGCTCGTCGGGCTGCTCGGCCTCGCCAGCGCGGCTGGCTCCAGCGTCAACTCTGCGAGCGGGCGCGCGGTCATGCACTGGTTTCCCGCGGAAGAGCGCGGGTTTGCGCTCGGGCTGCGCCAGGCCTCGCTACCCCTCGGTGGCGCTTTGGCGGCCGTGACCCTGCCTGCAATCGTCGGGGCGAGCTCGCTGGACGGGGCGCTGCTCTTCCTCGCCGCGCTCTGTCTGGTGGCGGCGGTGGTCTCGGTGCTCGTAGTCCGCGATCGGCCGGTGACCGGGGCTGTCGAGGAGCCCGAGCCCTGGACGCTTCGCGACCGGCGCCTCTGGCTGCTGAGCACCGGCAGCAGCCTGTTCCTGGTCGCCCAGATCGCGTTGACCGGGTTTCTCGTCCTGTTCCTGCACGACGCGCGCGGGCTCTCGACGGGAGAGGCCGCGGCGGTGCTCGCCGTCGCACAGGTGATCGCGATCGCGCTTCGGATCGGGGCCGGCCGCTGGTCGGATCGCGCCCGCGCGCGCATCCGCCCCTTGCGGCTCGTCGGGCTGGCGATCTTCGCCACGCTCGCACTCTCGGCGGCGCTCGTCAGCGTCCCGCTCGAGATTCTCGTCCCGACGCTCATCGTGGCGACGGCGTTCTCGATGATGTGGAACGGCCTCTCCTACACGGCCGCCGCCGAGCTGGCCGGGCGCTCACGAAGCGGCGCTGCGATCGGCTTTCAGCAGATGACGCTGTCGATCGTCGGCTTCGTCGCGGCGCCGCTTTTTGCCGCGCTCGTCGACGCTTCGTCGTGGCGCACGGGCTTCGCGGTCTTTGCCGCCGCTCCGCTGGCCGGCTGGTGGGTGCTAGGCCAGCTCGCGCCGGAGGACTGACGCGACCGCGGTGAGCGCGATCCGAGTCTCCTCCAGGCGGGGCTCACGAGTCGTCAGGCGCTGAAGCGCGAGACCGGGCAACAGCAGGCCCTTGATGCTCGACCACGTGGTCCCCTGCACGACGCGCCAGAGCTCCATCGAGACGCCGAGCGTGAGGAGCGCCACGACGACAGGCGTCCAGATCGCCGGCGTGAACGGCCAGAACTGATCGGCAACGAGTCCGACCGGCAGGACGATCGCGACGAAGTTCGTGCCGCAGCGCAGCGAGAACCGCGATGGTCGCGCGTCGCCGTGCCACGTCGCCTCCAGGGCTCCTTGCTCAGCGGCCGCAATCGCTCGGTGCTCGGCCCCGTGCAGATAGAGCGTGCGTCCACGAAGGAGCCAGGCGAGCAGAGCCACGCTGAGCACGATCCCGGCGATCAGGGTCGCCGTCTCGGAAAAGAGCACGAACACGCAGGGCGCGAGCAGCGCCGCCGTGAGGAAGATCTTCTCGCGCTTGCCGGCGACACCTCCGCCGCGGAAGAGCGGTGACATGGATGCCCCCAGCCGGGCGATGCCGCGCAGGAGCGGGATCCTGCGGAAGGCGGTCGAAGCCGCAGGCATCGTGCCTTCGACGACAGTCCCGTCGGCGCGGGCAAAGGCCCAGAAACGTTCGCTCGCGATCACGATTCCGTCGGGTCGCGCCATTCCGCCAAGCGTCGGCAGCGATGCCTTGTCGGCCCGCGCGAGGAATGCGGTGGCTGTGGCCCCGGACACCCTCTAACAATGGCGGACCATGCGACCGCCCGGCAAGTGCCGGGCGGCCTAGTACGAGAGTTTCTTAGTCCTAGTGGTTACCAGCGTCCGCGGGAGAAGAAGCCGAGCAGCAGGAGCACGATGACCACGATCAAGATGATGTAGAGCAAACTCATTAGTCGGCACCTCCTTTCTCGGTTACGTCCCGATAGTTCCCCGAGACGTTCGAGGCCAAACCGGGTACGCGTCGGATATGCGCTTTTATCCAGATATTCCGACGCGCCGGGCTTCGACGCTCGCGCGCGATCTCCTCACCATCGCGCTCCTCGTGCTGTTCGCGTGGATCGCGCTCAAGGTGCACGACGCGGTCGACCGCCTGGCCGTGCTCGGCGAGGGCGTGAACGAGGCGGGCTCGTCGATCCAGAACGGATTCGAGTCCGCAGCCGATGCCGTCGACGGCACTCCGATCGTCGGGGGCGAGCTTGCCGATGGGCTGCGTGGGGCAGGCGAAGGCTCCGGTGGCAACGTGGCGGACCTCGGCCAGGACGGCGTGGACAAGACGCACCAGCTGGCGGACATTCTCGGGCTCGCCACCTTCTTCGTCCCGGCAACGCTTTTGGTGTTCCTCGTGGTCCCGTCGCGGATCGGCCAGGTGCGGCAGTTGAGCGATGCAGAACGGGTGCTGCTCGAGCGTGAGTCTCCGGAGCGGCAGCGTCTGATCGCCATGCGCGCGGCGTTCTCTCTCCCGTACGGCCAGCTGCTCGCGTATACGCGCGATCCCCTCGGGGACCTCGAGCACGGTCGCCACGACGCGCTCATCGAGGCGGTGCTCGAAGACGTCGGGTTACGCTCCTCGCGTCGAAAGGAGGATGCTTGATTCGCGTTTTCGTCGTCTACGAGACAGAGCCCGACCCGGAGCGGTACGGGCAGCACGCCGAGCTTTGCCGCCAGGTGCCCGGTTCGAGCTTCCGGCACGGCCGCGTCTTTGGCGCGCCGATGGGTGAGCCGAGGTACCCGTACTACGCGGAGTGGGAGTTCCCCGACATGGACGCATTCAAGACCGCGGCCCGCACCGAGGAGTTCATGGCCACGGGCAAGGACGCCATGGAGATGGGCATTCCCTTCCACGTCCATTTCGCCGAGGTCGATGAGGCCTGAGCCGTCCTCACCCGAGGAGCTCGGGTTCGAGCGGATCGTCTACGAGAAGGCGGCCCCACGGGCCACGATCACGCTCAACCATCCCGAGCGGTTGAACGCGTTCGACTTCCAGATGCTGCGGGAGCTAGCGCGTGCCTGCGAGGACGCCTCCTGGGACGACGAGATCCGCGTCGTCGTCCTCACCGGCGCCGGCCGAGCGTTCTGCGTCGGAGCCGATCTGAAGAGCTGGGGCGACGAGTACCTCGGCAATCCCGACGGCTACTGGAAGTGGTTCGGCGCGTTCAAGGACGCTCACGACCGGCTGCGCGAGATCGGCAAGCCGACGCTCGCGCGCATCAATGGGATCGCCGTTGGCGGTGGCAACGAGCTGCAGATGGCCTGCGACCTGGCGGTGATGGTCGACGGCGCATTCATCCGCCACGTGGGCCTCGAACACGGCTCGGTGCCAGCAGGCGGCGCGACGCAATGGCTGCCGATCATGGTGGGCGATCGGCGCGCACGGGAGGTCATCTACATGTGCGAGGAGATCCCGGCTGAGCAGGCTCTGGAGTGGGGCCTCGTCAACTGGGTCGTTCCGGAGGGCGAGCTCGACGCGAAGGTGGACGAGGTCGTCGGGAAGCTCGCCACGAAACTCCCCACAGCGACCCGGTACGCGAAGCAGCAGCTCAACTTCTGGCGCGACCTCGCCTGGCACGGCACCGTTGGGCACGCTCGTGACTGGTTGTCGCTCTCGATGCTGAGCGAGGAAACGCAGGGAGCCGTGCGCCGCTTCCTGGACAAGAAGTGAGCCAGCTCGTCCTCGTTGAGCGCGACGGCCCGATTGCCGTCGTCCTGCTCAACCGCCCGGACGCGCTGAACGCGCTCTCTGATGAGCTGATGGACGAGCTCGTCACGCGACTGACGGAGCTGGACGGGGAGGACGACGTGCGCTGCATCGTGCTCGGCGGCTCCGAGCGAGCCTTCGCGGCCGGCGCCGACATCGCGGAACTGGCGAAGTCGTCGCCGATCGACCTCTACTACCAGCGGCGCGTCGAGCGCTGGGACGTGATCGCGGGCCTCTGGACGCCGCTCGTGGCGGCGGTCTCGGGCTTCTGCCTCGGCGGCGGGTGTGAGCTGGCGATGGCCTGCGACCTGATCGTCGCTTCGGAGACCGCGCAGTTCGGTCAGCCGGAAACCGGGGTCGGCGTGATCCCGGGCGCCGGCGGGACGCAACGCTTGACGCGGGCGGTCGGCAAGTCGCTGGCGATGGACGTCATCCTGAGCGGCCGCTTCCTGTCCGCCGACGAGGCTCTGCGGGCGGGCCTCGTAGCGCGCGTCGTCGCACGCGAGGCCTGGCTCGGCGAGGCCAAGCGGGTGGCTCGCGCGATCGCCGAGAAGCCACCCGTCGCGACGCGGCTGGCGAAAGAGGCGGTCGACCGGTCCTTCGAGGGCACCCTCAGGCTGGGCGTGGAGTACGAGCGGCGCCTACTCGCCCTCGCGTTCGCCTCCGAGGATGCGAAGGAGGGGCTGAACGCGTTTCTCGAGAAGCGCAAGCCGGAGTTCAAAGGGAGGTAGACGATGGATCTCGACACGCTCTTGCAGGGGCACAGAGACGCGATCACGGTGCGCAGGATCTACGGCGATCCCGTCGAGCGCGACGGCGTCACGATCGTGCCGGCGGCGTCCGTATTCGGCGGTACCGGAGGCGGCGGCGATTCGGATGGAGAGGGTGGGGCCGGCTTCGGCCTCATTGGCCGGCCGGCCGGAGCGTGGGTCCTCCGCGACGGTGCGGTGACGTGGAAGCCGGCCATCGACGTCACGCGGCTCGCCGCGATTGCCGCACTTGCCTACGTGGCGGGTCGTCTCCTGACCAGGAGCTAGGTGACGAGCTCGAGCGGGACGAGCGTGATCTCGAGCTCGCGACCGCCACGGAAGACCTGCGCCTTGACGTCGGTCCCGATCAGCTCGCCGGCCATCAGCCGCTGAAGATCGTTAACCCCTTCGACGGGAAGCCCGTTCACCTCGACGATCAGGTCCTCGGGCCGTAGCCCCGCCACTGCGGCCGGGCTGTCTTCGACGACCTCGACGATCTCGACGGCGTTCTTGCGGCCGAGCCTGGCGGCGAGACGGGGCGGGAGCGGGCGCGGTCCGCCTGCGATGCCGAGGTAAGCGCGCCGGAACCGTCCCTCCGTCATGAGCGCCGCGACGATCTTCCTCGTTGCCCCGTTGACCGGCACGGCCAGGCCGAGGCCGACGCCGGCGACGGCGGTGTTGATGCCGACCACCCGGCCACGGCCGTCGGAGAGCGCGCCGCCCGAGTTTCCGGGGTTGAGCGCCGCGTCCGTCTGGATCACGTTGTCGACGATCCGGCCTGCGGCCACGGTCAGCGAGCGGCCGAGCTGCGACACGACGCCCGCGGTGACGGACCCCGTGAAGCCGTGTGGGTTCCCGATTGCGACTACGAGCTGGCCCACACGGAGGCGCTCGGCGTCTCCGAGCTCGGCCGCGGTGAGATCGCTGCCGTCCAGCCGCAGAACGGCCAGATCTGAAAGCGGATCCGCTCCCACGACGCGGAACTCGTGCTCGCGCCCGTCGACGAAGGACGCGCGCCCCGAGCCGTCGGCCTGGGCGACCACGTGTGCAGAGGTCAGCAGGAAACCGTCCGGGGTGATGACGACGGCGCTCCCGGCTCCGTCGAGCCGTCGGCCGCCGCGCACACGCCGCGAGACGCGCAGGCTCGCGACCGAGGGAGAGAGCCGATCGGCGACCGAGGTCACCGCGCGCGAGTATGCGTCGAGCGCCTCGTCGTCGGCGCGCTGCCCGTCGCGATCGGCCGACTCATTGCCGGATTGGGGGTCGAGGAGGGCGTCGACGAAGCTGATGCCTGCCATCGCTCCAAGCTAGCACCGCGGTCTCGGGCTACGTCGCGCGCGCGAGCGGGGCTTTAGACCCCACCCACCCGGGGTTCTTGACCCGCTCCGCCTCCGGCGTTGAGGCTATCGGGGACAGGCGCACGAGTGGCACGCCGAAATGCGCCAAGATGGCGCCGGTTCGTCCACACGGGTGAGGAGGCGCGAGCGATGGCAGAAGTCGAGACCGGGCGTGAGGGCGGGGTCCTGACGATCACGCTCAACCGGCCGGAGGTGCTCAACGCATTGACGAGCGCGGCGCAAAAGCAGCTCCTCGCGGCGCTCAAGGATGCTCGTGCCGACGACGTCCGGGCCGTCGTCCTCACGGGCGCAGGCCGCGGGTTCTGCGTCGGCCAGGACCTGACCGAGTTCCGGGAGGGCGCGGACGACATCTCCGAACGCCTGCGCGCGAACTACCACCCCACCGTGCTCGCGATCCGCTCGCTCGAGAAGCCGGTGATCGCCGCCGTCAACGGGGCCGCCGCCGGAGCCGGGCTCTCGCTCGCGTGCGCCTGCGACCTCCGGATTGCCGCCGACAGCGCCACGTTCGTGCCCGCGTTCATCAACATCGGCCTCGTCCCCGACGGCGGGGGCACGTACTTCATCTCGCGGCTCCTCGGCCCGGCTCGGGCGTTCGAGTGGATGAGCTCGGGGCGGCGTCTCTCAGCAGCCGAGGCCCACGCCTGGGGCCTCGTCTCCGAGGTCGTCGAAAGCGACGGGCTGGCCGCACGCGCCGCCGAGCTGGCCGAGACCTACGCGCAGCTGCCGACGCGCGGCATCGGGATGACCAAGCGACTCTTCGACCACACTCCCCATGCGACGCTCGAGGAACAGCTCGAGCTCGAGGCGCAGCTACAAGCGGCGGCGACGAAGACCGAGGATTTCAGAGAGGGCGTCGCGGCCTTCCTCGAGAAGCGCGACCCCCGCTTCACCGGCCGTTAGCTAGCTCGCCCCGCAGACCGCCATGTCCAGCTCCTCGGCGGCGCGTTTGGCCTGAGCGCTCGCGAGGCCGGACTCGGTGAGGAGTTGCTGAATGGCCTGGCGGTCCTCGCTCTTCGCGGCGGCCAGCATTCGCTCGGCCGCGTCGACTTCAGCATCGAGCGCGGCGATCAACTCGTCGATCTGCGCCTCCTGCTCGGCGGGCCGCTCGAGCTCCTTCAGGTCCGCGTTTTGCTCCTTCGCCACAGGCACCGCGCGCTCGAGAAAGTTCGCGAGCTGAAGTGGATCGGTGGGATCCTGCGGCTGAGGAACTCGACTGATCTCCTGCTCGGCCTCGGAGCAGACGACGTCCGCCTGCTCGACGAACGAGGCTTCGCTCTCTTCGTCGCCGCCCCCGCATCCCGGGAGCCCGAGCACGACGAGCAGCGCGACGCAGGCCAAGACCAACCGCATGCTGAAGACTCTACTCAGGAGGCCTCGCGCGGCTGGAGGTCGACGACCAACTCGCAGTCGAGCGCCTCCGCGATCCGAAGCAGGGTGTCGATCCGGGGCGGCCTCCCGCCGGCCTCGAGCCGCGCGATTGCGGACTGCGTCGTGCCGGTCAACTCGGCGAGCTCGGCCTGGGACAGATCCCGTGCCTTGCGCTGCGTGGCAACTTGCTCGGCGACCTGCGTGAAGAACCAGCCCTGGTCGGGATCGACGTGCGCGAGCCGCTCGCGCAGCCGCTCGAAGGCCTCAGGCGGCATATCGCATCTCCGCTATAATAGCAGACATGAGATACTTAATCGCCGGTTTCGTGATGGTTGCCGGATTGGCGGGGCTCGTGTTCAATGCTGCCTCAGACGATTCCTACTACGGGGACGGCACCTCGCACTGGGATCACGCAGGGCGGCTGGGTTCGCAGCCAATCGTCGTCGGCGCCGGCGTCGTTGCTGCGCTGGCGACGCTCTGGGTGCTCACGCGCGCCCTCCCGAGCAGCACCACTCCGTTCGGGGTCGTCCTGTTCGTCGCGGCGCCGGTCTACGCGTTCTCGTGGTTCGTTGCCTGGATGTTCATGGGGATCGGCCACTGAGCAGCTGCCGCACCTCGTCGTGCTCCGGGAAGCGGCCCTCCTGCTGCTTCGAGAACACGAGCTCGCCGTCGGCGATGACGTCGTACTGACTCTTGGCGCCCTCCTCGGCGACCGCCTCGTGCTCCGTCTCGGCGTTCAACTCGGCCGCGAGACTCGCAGCCCGCTCGTCATAGCCGTCTCAGACCGGGCAGTAGAGAATGCTGATCTGCGCCACGGCGACAACGCTACCGAAAGCGTCAGATCGTCTTGAACTGCTCGAACGGCTGCCGGCAGCTCGCGCAGTAGCGGATCGACCGGCACGGGGTCGGGCCGAAGATGTTCTCGAGGCGAGTGTCCTTCGAGCCGCAGTACGGGCATTTGAACGCGGCGCTCTGGAGCTGGACGAGCTGCGGCGGGGCGGCCTCGCGGGGGGCCGGTGGCGCGAAGCCGGAGCGGCGGAGCTTCTCCCTGCCCTCCGGCGTGATGCGGTCCGTCGACCACGAGTCGTCGAGGATCACCTGGACGTCGGGCTCGCCGCCGAGCGCGCGGATCGACTCGGCCATCTGGTCGCGCATCACCTCGAGCGCCGGGCAGCCGAGGAAGGTCGGCGTGAACTCGACCCGCACGTGCCCATTCTCGACGGCGACGTCGCGCACGACGCCGAGGTCGACGAGCGAGATCGTCGGGATCTCCGGGTCGGGGATCTCGGCCAGGGCCTCCCAGACGCGCTCGACGGTTACCACGTCGCCCCCGGGACCGAGCGCCGCACCATCGTCATCTCGTCCCAGAGCTCGGCGAACTCGGGCGTGTGCTCTCCTCGATCGTTCACCAGCGGTTGCAGCTCCTCGACCGCTTCGACGAAACGGGGCTCGTCCTGCAGCCGGTCGAACCACATCTGCGAGTGCATCCGGTGGTAGGCCTCCTCGCGGTCGATCTTCGCCGCGAGGCCCGCGACTTCGGCGTCGTCCGACTCCATCAGCGCCCGGATGCGCTTCTCGTCGGCCTGCTCGTAGAGGTAATGCCGCGCGATCGTCTTCGCCCAGTCCGGCACGAAGCGGAGCTCGACGAAAGCCGAGCAGCGGTACTCCTCCGGCTTGCGATCGAAGGCGAGCTCGTCGGCGGTCGTGCCCAGCTCCTCGGCGACGAGCTGGTAGAGCGCCCGCGCGTGCCCGATCTCGTTCTGGGCGATCGACGAAAAGGCCACGTCCTCCTCGAGGAAGGGCGCGATGCCCGTCCACTCGGAGTTGCGCCAGCCGAGGACGAGCTCGTCGTCAGCGATCGGCAGGAGCAGCTGTGCCCGCTCGCTCACGTGCCTCCTTCAGCTTCTCCTTGAGCGGATAGCCGTCGACCCGGTGGTAGTTGCGCTCGAGCTCGTCGACGAACTCGCCGATCTCGTGGACGTTCTCGCGCGCGACGACCCAGAGGGCGATCGACTCGCCGCGCCGGCCGAACTGCTCGCGCGCGTACCAGTCGGCGTAGGCTGCGTCAGGCGCCTCGACCGACCCGGCGTGCGCGAAGGGCTGTCCCTTTCGCTCTTGCCTGAAGACCTCCCAGATCACGCTGCTTCGGCGAGCACCGCACGGCGAACCCACTCGGTTTCGGCGCGAGCCGTCCGCCGGAGGTCGAGCCGCTCCTGCGTCATCGGCCCGTGACCGGTGACGACGTGCTTCAGCTCGTCCCAGTCGGGCTCGGTGAACTCCCAGGTGCCGTCATCGTTCTTGCGCAGCTTCGAGTCCGGAACGCTGAGGCCGAGCTCCCAGATCTGCGGCACGTAGCCGTCGAGGAACTGCTGGCGCGCCTCGCCGTTGCCCTGGCTCTTGATCCGCCAGAGATACATCGGATCCTCGTCGGACGGGATCGGGTTGCCGTGGAACTGCATCAGCGGGCCCCACCAGCGATTCAGCGCCTCCTGGACTAGCTCACGCTGCTCGTCGGTGCCGTTCATCATCGTCAGGATCACGTCGCGCCCATGGAGGATGTGGAACGACTCCTCCCAGCAGATCTTCTTCATGATCCGCGCGTAGGGCGCGTACGAGCACTTGAGCAGCGCCTTCTGGCTGATGATCGCCGCGGCGTCGACGAGCCAGGCGATGACCCCGACGTCACCCCAGGTCTTCGTCGGGTAGTGGAAGACGTTGTGGAACTTCGACTTGCCCGAGATCAAATCCTCGAGGCACTGCGCCCTGGGCTTACCGAGGTCCTCGACGACCCGGTAGATGAGCTGGGAGTGGCCGACCTCGTCCTGCACCTTCGCCGTCAGGGCGAGCTTGCGCTGAAGCGTCGGTGCGCGGAGGATCCACTCGCGCTCCGGCAGGACGCCCATCAGCTCCGAGTTGCCGTGCATCTCGATGAACTTGATGAGCTTCGCCCGGTAGTCGTCGGGCATCCAGTCACTCGTCTCGACCTGGCCGCCGCCCTGTACGTACTCGAGAAACTCCTGCTCTTGCGCGCTCATCACACCTCCAGACCGAACGATCGTTAGGGTCTGAATCCTACTATGACCACGAGACGCTCGCAGTTGACCCGTGAAGCGGCGCGTTTGTTTGCCGAAAAGGGCTACCACGGCACGTCGATCGGCGATCTGGCCAAGGCGATGGGCGTCCAGAAGGGCTCGCTCTACGCCCACATCGACTCGAAGCACGACCTGCTCTACGAGACCATGCGCGACGGCGCCGACGCCTTCCACGCGGCGCTGGACGCGATTCCGGAGCAGCTGCGGGCCACGGAGAAGATCCGCCTCGCTCTCCGCGGCCACCTGCGCGTCGTCGCCGAGCAACTCGACGTCGCGACCGTCTTCGTCCGCGAATGGCGGTACCTCGAGGGCGCACAGCGTGACGAGATCGTCGCCGAGCGCCGGCGCTACGAGGATCGAATCCGCGCGTTCTTCCGCGAGGGCCGGGAGCTCGGCGAGCTGCGCACAGACCTGGACGATGCGACGGCCGCGCTCCTCATGCTGTCGGCGGCCAACTGGGCGTACACCTGGCTGCAGCCGGGGCGCGACACCGACGAGCTGGCCGATCGCTTCTACGCGCTGCTCATCGACGGCATGCGTGGGTACGCGACACCTGGCTAACCCTCGCGGTACGTGATCGCCTCGATCGTCCGGCCGTCCGGGTCGGTGAAGAAGAGCCCGACGGCGATGTCGTGATCGCGCTCGCGCCACTCGATCCCGGCCTGGTCGAGCCGACGCCGGATCTCGGCGCGCTCCGCTTCCGTCACGCGCACCCCTGTGTGCGGCCCGGGGCCGCCCGTCCCGTGCACGGCAACTCCCGTGTTGCCGAGATAGGCCATCACCGGATGACCGGGCTCCTTGACGACCCGCGCTCCGAAGATCCGCTCATAGAAGGCGGCGAGCGCATCAGGATCGTCGGTCTCGAAGGCGACGTGGTCGATCCTTGGCATTGTCCGCCACCATGCAGCGGCCGCTCCTGATCGTCAACCCCTTCGCGAGCGCGGTCTCGGATGGGCGCGTTGCCGCCGTGACCGAGGTGCTCGGCGATGTCGAGGTTCGGCGCACGGAGCATCCGGGCCATGCGACCGAGCTGGCGCGTGAGGCTCGAGGGCGCTCGGCTCTCTACGTTCTCTCGGGCGACGGCGTATTCAACGAGGCGCTGAACGGGCTCGACGCAGACGTGCCGATCGGGTTCATCCCGGGTGGGGGCGCGAACGTGCTGCCGCGTGCGCTCGGCCTGCCGCGCGACCCGATCGCCGTCGCGCGGAAACTGGTTGAGGGCAAGCAGCGCCGCATCTCGCTCGGGCGCGTCAACGGCCGGCGGTTCGCGTTCGCCGCGGGGATCGGCCTCACCGCCGAGGTGGTGCGCCGCGTTGATCGCCGGGGCCGCACGGAGGAGCGGGGCCGTTCCGGGAACCTGATGTTCGCCTTGACGGTCGTGCAGGTGGTGGCTGAGCGTCGCGCTCGCTTCGAGCCCGCGCTCGAGGTTGTTGGCGAGGGGCGCGCCGCCTTTGCCCTCGTCGCCAACTGCGACCCGTACACCTACGCGGGGCCCGTGCCGGTACACGTCGCACCGGAGGCCCGGTTCGAGCTCGGCCTGGATTTGCTGGCGCCGCGTAAGGTCAGCGCCGCCGGCGTTCCGCGCCTCCTGCTCGCCCTGGCCACGGGCCGCGCCAGGCCGCGCGACGCGATCTACGGTCACGATCTCGACCGCATCGAGATCCGCTGCGACTCTCCGCAGCCGCTCCAGGTCGACGGCGAGGACCTCGGCGACGTCGACGCCGCTCAGTTCGAGTGCGAGCGAGACGTGCTGAGGGTGCTCGTCTAGCGTGATCTAAGGTCGGGGCATGATCGAAGGCTCCGCGGGGCGAGTGCCGCGAGGAGCGCGGGCCGCGGCGGTTGCCGTGGTGATCACCGCTCTCCTGGCCGTTGCAGCTCTGGCCAGCCGCGCCCGGGCGCCCGCTGCGGGAAAGAGCGCGCCCGCCCAGACGCCTTCCGACCAGATCGTCGATTACTTGACCGTGCTCGGCCTGATGCTGTTCCCGCTGGGGGCGGTCCTCATCGTCTGGGCTGCTTTTCTCCAGCGCGGACAGTCGATCGGCACGCGTCAATCCGGCTGGAAGTCCACGCTGCGGACCGTCGGTGTCGTCGCCGTCGTACTGACCCTCGTCGTGGTGGTCGTACGGCAGTTGAACGAGCTGGGCTGGCGACCGAGGTCGACGCCGGACGTCACGCAGACGGCGCCTGGGACCGGGACCGGTGGCTCGCAGCAGCCCCGCCGCCGCGCAGCCCGTGAGGACCCGGGCTGGCTGCCGTTTCTCGTCGTCGGCTCGGTGGTGCTCGCATTCGGGGTCGCCGTCGCCGGCACGGTTGTCGTGACGCGCAGGCGGCGAATCGGCTTGCTTCCGCCGGGGGGAGCCGCCGCGGTCGTCGCGGGGGCCCTCGGCGACATGATCGCCGAGCTGCGCGCCGAGCGTGATCCGCGCCGTGCCGTGATCCGCGCCTATTCGGGGATGGAGCGGACGCTCGGCGCCCGGGGGCTCCCGCGCTACGCGTACGAGGCCCCCTTCGAGTATCTGGAGCGGATCCTCACCGGTGTGCAGGCGAGCGCTCACTCGATCGGCAGGCTGACGAACCTGTTCGAGCGAGCGCGCTTCAGTGAGCACCCGATTGACACGCAGATGAAGGACGAGGCGATCGACGCGCTCGTCGCGCTGCGCGGCGAGCTCGAGGCTGCGACATGAGAAAGGTCATGACCGACTCGATCGCGGTTGCAATCCTCGCGACTGCTGCTCTCTTCGTCGCGCGCGCGCTCGCGCCGGGGCGCCACGAGCTCGAGTTGGACATCTATGCGCTCACCCTCGGCGGTCTCGCGGTTCTGTGTGCCGTGACCTGGCTACGCCGGGCTCTGCCCCCGGCGGGGGAATCTTCGTTGCAGCGGGCACTGGAACGAGCTCGCCCAGTTCCCAGTCAGCTGCCCGAGCTTGCAAGACTCGAGCGCGAGTTGTACATCGGCGCCGCGCAGGAGTTCGACCTCCACTACCGCGTACGCCCGGTACTCCGGGAGATCGCGTTGGCGAGCCTCGCCGAGCGTCGGCTGCGGCTCGACAGCGGCGACGATGCCGTCCGCGAAGCGCTCGGCGATGAGCTCTGGGCGCTCGTGCGTCCGGACCGCGAGCCGCCGGTGGACCGTCAAGGAGGCTCGATCGGCTTTGCCGGGGTCGAGAGGCTCGTCGCCCGACTGGAAGGTCTTTCGCGCTGACGATCGACGAGCTCCGAGAGCACTCCGCCCGCCTCCTCGACGAGGTCGAACGCGCGATCGTCGGCAAGCGCGACACGCTCGAGCTCGTACTGCTCGGACTGCTTGCGGACGGCCACGTCCTGATCGAGGATTTCCCAGGACTGGCCAAGACGATGATGGCCCGCGCCTTCTCCCAGGTGCTGTCGCTCGACTTCGCCCGGATCCAGTTCACGCCGGACCTGATGCCGGCCGACGTCACCGGCTCGTCGATCTACGACCAGCGCGAGGGTGACTTCGAGTTCCGTCCCGGCCCGATCTTCACCAACCTCCTGCTCGCCGACGAGATTAACCGCGCGCCGCCGAAGACACAGGCCGCGCTGCTCGAGGCGATGCAGGAGCGACAGGTGACCGTCGAGGGGAAGACGAACCTCCTCGAGCGCCCCTTCTTCGTCATCGCGACGCAGAACCCGATCGAGTACGAAGGGACGTATCCGCTGCCCGAGGCGCAGCTCGATCGTTTCCTGTTGCGCACCGGCGTCGGCTACCTCTCGCGTGAACACGAGTGGGAGGTTCTCGAGCGCCGGATCGAGCGCGAGGTCGACGAGGTCGAGCTCAGTCCCCTCGTCGACCGCGAGACCCTGCTCGAGATGCAGCGTGCGCTCGAGCAGGTGCACGTGGACGAGACCCTGGGGCTCTACATCGTCGATCTGGTCGCGGCCACGCGCCAGGCGCCCGGCGTCCAGGTCGGCTCGAGCCCTCGAGGCTCCCTTGCGGTGCTCAAGCTGGCGCGCGGAAAAGCCGCGCTCTCAGGACGGGACTACGTGGTACCGGAGGATGTGAAGGCCGTCGCAGTCGCCGCCCTGGCGCACCGCCTCACGCTTCGTCCGGAGCTCTGGGTGCAGAACCTGCGAGCCGAAGACATCGTGCTCGAGCTACTCGACAAGGTGCCGACGCCGGCAGTCGAGCCCCCCGGCTCGTGAAGCGCGCTGCTACGGCGAAGCTTCGCGTCTATCCGGCTTTGGCCGCCGTCGGAGTGCTGGCTGGGCTCGCGCTCGGGCGGCCGGAGCTGGTCGCGCTTGGCGCGCCGTTCGCGGTGCTTGCTGCCGTCGGGGTCTCGCTCGCGCAGGAGCCGAGGCTGCAGGCGCGGGTCGTGCTCGGCGCCGAGCGACAGGTCGAGGGCGAGGAGGTGCTCGCCGAGGTCGAGGTCTCCGCTACCCGTTCGGTCGAACGCCTCACCGGGCTGCTCGCCCTTCCGGCGGGCCTGCGGACCGACTGGTCCAAATCCCTTCCTGATCCGGCTTGCGGCCGGGGAGCGGCGATCACTCGAGCTTTCACTCGAGTGCGAGCGGTGGGGTGCGTACGGAGTGGGGCGTGTGCTGCTGCAGGCGCAGGATGCGCTCGGCTTCCTCGTCTCCGAAGCGACCTTCGATCTGCAGCAGCCGCTCAAGGTCTACCCGGGCGGTGAGAGCCTCAGCTCGCTGCTTCGTCCACTCGAGACCCAGGTCTTCGCCGGCAACCAGGTTGCGCGCGCGCGGGCCGACGGCATCGAGTTCGCCGACCTGCGCCCCTTCGTCCCGGGCGATCGCGTGCGGAGGGTGAACTGGCGCGCGACGGCCCGACGCGGTGTCCCGTGGGTCAACGAGTCGCATCCGGAGCGAAACTCGGACGTCGTGCTCTTTCTGGACACGTTCGCGGAGGCACGGCGAGGAGGCGTCGGATCACTCGACGCCTCCGTGCGGGCGGCCGCCGCACTCGCAGAGCTCTACCTCCGGGAAAAGGACCGCGTTGGCCTCGTCTCGTTCGGCGGCGTCCTCAACTGGCTCACGGTTTCGAGTGGGCCGGTGCAGCTCTATCGCATCGTGGACTCCCTCCTCGACGCCGAGATCTGGCTCAGCTACGTGTGGAAGGACATCGACGTGATCCCGACCCGCACGCTTCCGCCGCGGGCGCTCGTGCTGGCGCTGACTCCCTTGCTCGACGATCGGGCAATCGGGGCGCTGGCCGACCTCCGAACCCGCGGATACGACCTGGCGATCATCGAGGTCTCGCCGATGCCCTACGTCGAGCCGGGCGAGACCGAGAGCGAGCGGCTTGCGTTCCGGGTGTGGCAGTTGCGACGCGAAGCAATTCGCTCCCGCTACCGGTCGCTGGGTGTGCCCGTCGTCGAGTGGGGCGACGACGTGCCCCTCGAGGCTGCGATCGAGGAGGTGAGGAGATACAGGCGCCACGCCCGAACCGTGCGCGGGTAGCGACCGGTGCTGCAGCGCTGGTGACCGCGGCTGCACTGGGCATCTACCCGCCGCTGGAGGGAACGCTGCGGCCGCTTTCGCTCCTGCTCGGCGGGCTCGGGCTCGCGTTCCTCGCGGCTGGGCTGGCCGGTCGCTGGGCGTCCCCGGTCGCCACGGGGCTCACCCTGCTCGGTGCGCAGTACGCGGTTCTGTTCTCAGCGGGACCGGAGGCTGTCGACGATTGGACGCCCATCTACGCCGTCGGCTTTCTGCTCAGCGCGGAGCTGTCGTTCTGGTCGATGGAGCCGCGGGTCCCCGCGTGGAGTGACCTGGAGGTCGTGCTGCGGCGACTCGGAATGGTGCTGGCTGCCTGTCTCGGCGCCGCCGGGATCGCGGGGATCGTCATCATCGCTGCCGGCGCATCACTCGGCGACAGCCTCACGGCCGAGGCCGCCGGGCTCGCCTCCGCGGTGGCGGCGCTAGCTCTCCTGGGCGCCCTCGTCCGACGCTTGCGCTGACCTGCCTTCCTAGATAATCCGCCGTGATGGCGGAGGTGCTCCCCACCGAGCGCGATTTGCGCCGCGTGATCGGCGACGGCGACGCGATTCCCGACCGCGAGGTCGAGGGGCTCACCGACCACGATCTCGTCGAGCTGTACCGGAGCCTGATCCTCCTTCGCACCTACGACGAGCGCTCTGTCGTCTACCACTCGCAGGGCCGCATCGGGACCTACGCGATCTTCTGGAACCACGAGGCGATGCAGGCCGGCTCGGTGTACGCGCTCGACGACGGCGACTGGATCTTCCCGAGCTACCGCGAGTCGGCCATCGGCCTGCTGCGCGGGATGGCGCCCGCCACGATCCTGTCGTGGTGGCGCGGCCACCCGGCGGGCTGGTGGAACCCGGCCGACTACAACGTGGCCTCGATCTGCGTTCCGATCGGCACGCACGTCCCGCATGCAGCCGGGCTCGCGTGGGGCAAGCGCCTGCGCGGCGAGAAGTCCTGCGCGATCGTGTACTTCGGTGACGGCGCGACCTCCGAGGGCTCGTTCCACGAGGGGGCGAACTTCGCCGCCGTCATGCGGGCCCCGCTGGTGCTCCTCTGCAACAACAACGGCTGGGCGATCTCGACGCCGGTGGAGGACCAGACGCGCGCTGAGACGCTCGCCGACAAGGCGGTCGGGTACGGGATGCCCGGTGTCCGTGTCGACGGGACGGATGTGCTCGCCGTCTTCGAGGCCACGCGCGAGGGTGTCGAGCGGGCGCGTGCCGGAGAGGGGCCGACCTTCATCGAGGCTGTCTCGTACCGCGCCGCCCCGCATGCGACCGCGGACGATCCGAAGGCCTACATCGACCTCGAGCGCGTCGAAGAGGAGAAGCGACGGGAGTGCGTCGGCCGGTTCGAGGGCTACCTGCGCCGCGCCGGGATCTTGACGGACGAGATGGCGGCGTCCATTCGCAGCGAGGCCGAGCAGGCCATGCGCGAAGGGATCGCGGCCGCCGAGGCCGAGCCGCCGGCCGACGTCTCGCTGGTCTTCGACCATGCGTTCGTCGATCCGCCCGCCTCTTTCGCGGACGACCTGGCCGAGCTGAAGCGGGTGCTGGGCGAATGAGCGAGCTCACGGTGCTCGAGGCGATCAACGACTGTTTCCACGTCGAGCTGGGCCGCGACGAGAACGTGATGGTGATGGGTCAGGACGTCGGCCGCGCCGGCGGCGTCTTTCGAGCCACGGCTGGGCTTCGCGACAAGTTCGGGCCGGATCGCTGCGTGGACACCCCGCTCGCGGAAGCCGGGATCATGGGCACCGCGGTCGGCCTCTGCATGGCCGGGTTCCGTCCCGTCTGCGAGATGCAGTACGACGCGTTCAGCTACCCGGGGCTCGATCAGCTGATCACGCACGTCGGGCGCTACCGCTGGCGGACCGGGGGCAAGATGGGCTTCCCGCTCACCGTGCGGATGCCCTACGGCGGCGGGGTGCGTGCGCCCGAGTTGCACGACGACTCTCCCGAGACCTACTACGTGCACACGCCCGGCGTGAAGGTCGCGATCGCCTCGACGCCCGCCGATGCGAAGGGGCTTCTGGCGGCTGCGATCCGCGATCCCGACCCGGTCGTGATCTTCGAGCCGAAGCTGCACTACCGGACGATTCGCGGCGAGGTGCCCGAAGGCGAGTACGTCGTCCCTCTCGGACAGGCGCGGGTCGTTCGCGAGGGCGACGACGTCACGCTCGTCGCGTACGGGTCGATGGTTCCGCTCGCCGAGCGAGCGGCCGACGCGCTCGAGGGCCGGGCCTCGGTGCACATCCTCGACATCCGGACGCTGAAGCCGCTCGACGAGGAAGCTCTCCTCGCTGCCGCCGCGAAGACGGGCCGCGTCGTGCTGATCCAGGAGGCCCCGCGCACGTGCGGGTACGCGGCCGAGCTGGCGGCGATCCTGGCGGAGAAGGCGATGCTCGACCTCCAGGGCCCCGTGCTCAGGGTCACCGGCTACGACGTGCCGTACCCGTACTGGCAGATCGAGGACGCGTACATGCCGTCCGTCGAGCGCGTGGTGGACGCGGTCGAGAAGCTGCTCGCGTTCTGATGTCGGAAGCACTCGAACGCGCTTTCGCGCACGACACCGCGGGGCGGGAGGCCGAGGCGATCCCCGAGTACCGCGCGGCGATCGACGCCGGCCTCGAAGACGACGATCTCCTGGGTGCGCTGCTCGGGCTGGGCAGCTCCCTCCGGAACGTGGGCGAGCTGGAGGAGTCGGAGCGGGTTCTACGACAGGCCGTGACGCGGTTCCCCGACCACGCCGCGCTGCGCGTGTTTCTCTCCTTCACCCGCTGGAGCAGCGGCCACCAGGCCGACGCCGTCCGCGAGCTCCTCGAAGGCCTCTTCCGAGCTGACGCCCCAGGCATGGCGCGGTACCAGCGCGCGATCCGCGGGTACGCGGCCGAGCTCTGAGCGAGCGGCTTCGCCTCTGGCTCGAGCGCGGGAACGCGGGCTATCACCTGCGCGACGCCGAGACCGGCGAGCGGGTGGCCTGGGAGGACCCTCGCATCCGGGTCCTCCCGGTCGCAGGCGTTTCGTTCCGGCCGGAGGCGCTCGAGGATCCGTCGTTCGAGCCCGGCCGCCTGCTCGCGCTCGTCCCCGAGCCCGACAACCCTCACGACCCGAATGCCGTTGCGGTCTGGAACGAGGAGCGGACGCTGCAGGCCGGCTACGTGCCGCGCGAGGTCGCTCCCGAGCTCGCCGGGAACGAGCAGGCCGTCTCCCTGTGGCGTGTCGAGGGCGGCCTGCGGATGCTGATCGCTCCGCCCGATGCCTGGGTCGGGAGACCCCGGTAGATTCCGCCGCCGTGGCCTACGAGTTCAAACTGCCCGACCTGGGCGAGGGGCTGACCGAGGGCGAGATCGCCCGCTGGCTCGTCTCAGTGGGCGACGACATCGCCGAGGATCAGCCGCTCGTCGAGATCCAGACGGACAAGACCACGGTCGAGATCCCCTCGCCCGCCGCCGGCGAAGTCGCGCAGATCCTCGTCGAGGAGGGCGCCGTCGTTCCGGTGGGGACGGTGCTGGTCGTGATCGGAACCGACGGGGCCGTTCCAGAGCAGCCCCCGCCGGCCCCGTCCAGGGGACAGGCCCCGGGACGTGTCCCGTCCGGCAAGGTGCGCGCGACGCCGCTCGTGCGCCGCCTGGCACAGGAGCTTGGTGTCGCCCTCGAATCGCTCCAGGGAACGGGCCCCCAGGGGCGGGTGACCGAACAGGACGTGCGCGGAGCCACCACGTCAGGGGGACAGGCCCCGGGACCTGGCTCGGAGGGACGGCGGGAGCCGCTCCGCGGGGTGCGCCGCCTGATCGCCGAGCACATGGCTCGCGCGCACCGCGAGGTGCCGCCCGTCACCTGGGTCGAGGAGTGCGACTTCTCGAAGGTCGATCTCAAGCTGCTCGTCCCGACCGTGCTCAAGGCCTGCGCCGAGGCGCTCCACGAGTTCCCGGAGCTGAACGCCCGGCTCGAGGGTGACCAGATCGTCTACCTCGAGCGCTATGACCTCGGCGTGGCCGTTCAGACCGACGACGGCCTCGTAGTGCCGGTCGTGCGTGACTGCGACACGCGCTCCCTGGAGGAGCTGGGCGCCGAGACTGCGCGCCTCGTCGAGGCCGCGCGGGCCGGCTCGCTGAAGCCCGACGAGCTCCGCGGCTCCACCTTCACGGTCACGAGCGCGGGCAAGCTCGCCGGCCTGTTCCAGACGCCGATCGTCAACTACCCCGAGGTCGCAATCCTCAGCGTCGGGCGCGTCGCCGAGCGCCCGGTCGTGCGCGACGGCCAGGTCGAGGTCGCACCCCTCGGCCACATAGCGCTCACGTTCGACCACCGAGTCGTCGACGGAGCCCGCGCCGCCGAGTTCGGGCTCGCCGTCATCCGCCGCCTCGAAGCCTCATAAAAGAGAGAGCCCGGCTACGTGCCGGGCTCTCGAGACAACGATGCTCTTCGTGTTACTTGTTGTGCCCGTGCCGCTTGTGGGCGATCTGGCCGCGGACCAAGCCGGCCGGGTTGAGCGTCGTATGGACGTTCGCGTACGTGTAGCCCTTGCGCATCGCGCGGATGAGCTCGGCCATCTCACCGGCCGCGATGCCCTGCCCCGCCGGCCCGATGACGTCAGCGGCGTCGATGACGCCTTCGAACGTGCCCTCGGTCGGGGTGCACGGAGGCTTGTCGCTCGCCCCAGCCGGCCCGCAAAGGAATGCGCTGACGCCACCCGCGACGCCGCGCTGCCCGAAGTGGATATGCGCCTGGGTCGTGGCACCCTCGGCCGCCTCGAAGTCCTCGTAGTGGAGCGTGTAGCGGATCTCATTGCCTACGACTCGGGCTCGGAAGCTTCCGTGTCCCGGCGTCGACTCCGAAGGAGTCTCCTGGAATCCAGTCAGACCGGTCCGGAAGTTGTTGCCGCCCCCTCCTTTGCCTTTATTGGCGAACGCGGTCGCAGCCAGGGCCACAGAAGCCAAGACGACAAGACCGACGAATACGAGCTTTCTCATCGTTCCTCCTTCGTTTTGGTCATGGGAAACTACTGACTTCGAGCCGTTTCGGATTCCGTACGGTCCGCGGGCAGGTACGGCTCCACGAGCTCTTCGATGTCGGTGGCCTTGGCGCGGCCCTCGACTCGCGCGACCGTACGCTTGTCCTTGACGAGGACGAGCGTCGGCACCTTCCGGACGCGGAACCGGCGAGCGGTCTTCGGATCCTCCTCCACATCCACGCGAACCACCCGCAGGCGGTCACGCTCCTTCCTGGCCAGATGGTCGAGCAAGCTCTCCATGCGCCGGGCTGGTCCCGATCGCTTGGCGGAGAAGAACACGAGTAGCGGTCTCTGGAATTTCCGGCTGCGGCCCGGATGCGAACCAGGCATCCAAGAGTGCTTTTTGCCTCGAATCGAGGTTTTAAACCTGCCCCGTACACTTGGGAGCTTCAGTGCGAGATCTCTACACGATCGGGGTCTTCGTCGGCTTCGGAGTCGGCGTCGGGGTGCTTGCCGCAGCACTGCTGGCCGGCGCTCGACTCGGCCTGGTGCTCGCGCTCGCGGCTGCCGCTGCCGGGGGTGTCGCTCTCGGCCTGGCCCTGGCCGATGCCGAGGAAGCGGTTGGCGCCGCCGTCGGCGGCCTCGCCGGAGCCTTCGGCGCCGGTGCGCTGGCACGAGGCGCTCTGACCCGAGGCGGCGCGCGGCTTGCGACTGCCGCACTCCTCGTTCTCGCCGCACTCGTCCTCGGGCTGCTGGCGCTCATCCCCGGAGTGGGGTACCTGTGTGCCCTCGTCCTGCCTGCACTGGCACTACGGCTCCGCCGGACGGGGAGCCGGCGCTACGCGGGGCTGCGCATCCTCGCGCGCGACTAGTGAATCGGAAGCTCGTCCTCATCGTCATCGACGGCTTGACGCCTGCGATGCTCGAACGCGCCGTCGAGCGGGGCACTGCTCCGGCGCTGGCCGTCCTGGCCGAGAACGGCTCCTACCGGCGCGCCGTCACCACGTTTCCTTCACTGACCCCGGTCTGCCTCTCGTCGCTGGCAACAGGCGCGCATCCCGACGTGCACCGGATCCCGCACCTGGTCTGGTACCACGAGCGCGAGCGGCGGCTGGTCGAGTACGGATCGTCGTTCCGGGCGCTACGAGCGGCCGGGACGACCCAATCGATCCGGGACGCGATCTTCAACTTGAACGCCGAGCACCTCTCTCCCGACGCGCTCACCGTGTTCGAGGCGCTCGACGACGCCGGTCACGTGACGGCGGCCGTGAACATGGTCTGCTACCGGGGCCGGACGGAGCACACCGCCACGCTTCCCGGCGTGAGGCGCACGGTCTACGGGCCGCGCCGGTTCTACTACTTCAACGTGTTCGCCTCGGACGTGACCGGCGCCCCGCTCGCCGTTCGCACCCGCTCGGGCGGCTCCGTGGACAACTACGCGGCGAGTGTCGGCCGCTGGCTCGTGACGCGCGACGGCTTCGACTTCTTCGTCTACTACCTCCCCGACTACGACTACGCGTCGCACGCCGAAGGGCCCGAAGGCGCAGAGGCGGCGCTGACGCGCACCGATCGCGCCGTCGCTGCCCTGCTCGATGCCGCCGGCGGCGCCGACGAGTTCCTCGAGCGCTACTCGGTCCTCGTGTGCTCGGACCATGGCCAGACGAAAGTCGACCGCGGGGTGCGACTGGAGGCCGCATTCGACGGCTTCTCACTCTTCCGCCCAGGGCGAGGCCGAGCCGAGCTGGCCGTGACGGCTTCGAACCGCGCCGCGATGGTGTACCGCCTACCGAGCTGTCGCGCGGAGCCCGGCGAGCTCGCCCGGCGCCTCGACGGAGAAGCGAGCGCCGAAGTCGTCCTCTACCTCGAGGGCGACGAGGCCGTCGCCCGTCGCGCCGGCGAGGAGCTTCGCTTCGTCAGGGCGGACGGCGGGTTCTCCACACGCGGCGACGAGTCGCTGCTCCCCTACCCGGATGCGCTGGAGCGTTCGTGGGCCGCCCTGCAAAACCCGAACGCCGGCGACCTGATCGTCTCCGCCGCGCCGGGCTTCGAGTTCGCGGACCTGGGCGGCGGCCACCACGCGGGCGGCGGCAGCCACGGCTCGCTCGAGGTCGGCGACTCGGAGGTGCCGATGCTCGCGGTCGGGCTCGACCCTCCCGGCTCGATCGTCGAGGTGGCGCCGACGGTCCTGCGCCACTTCGGCGTCGAGCCCCCCGCGTCGATGCGCGCCGCCGCTCATGCCGCCTGACTCGACCGAGATCGCGCGCGCCCGCATGGTCGACGACCAGCTACGAGGCCGCGACATCGTCGACCAGCGGGTCCTCGATGCAATGGAGCGTGTCCCGCGCGAGCTCTTCGTTCCCGAGGGCGAGCAATCCCGCGCGTACGACGACGCCGCCCTGCCGATCGGCCACGGGCAGACGATCTCGCAGCCGTACATGGTGGCACGCATCTGCGAGGCGCTGGCGCTGGGCGGGCACGAGCGGGTGCTCGACGTGGGCACCGGCTCCGGCTACCAGGCCGCCGTGCTCGCAGAGCTGGCCGGCGAGGTCTTCACGATCGAGCGGATCCCGGAGCTCGCGGAGCAGGCCAGGCTCAACCTGGCAGCCGCCGGCTACGAACGCGTGAGTGTCCACGAAGGCGACGGCACCCTGGGTCTCCCCGAGCAGGCGCCGTTCGACGCGATCGCGGTCGCGGCTGCCGCCCCGGGCATGCCAAAGGAGCTCTACGAGCAGCTCGAACCGCGCGGCCGGCTCGCCGTTCCGGTCGGCGGTCGTGGCGGGCAGCGCCTCGAGCTCATCATCCGCAGCCCCGAGGGACCGGCGATCGTCCGCTCCGTCCCCTGCCGTTTCGTGCCGCTAGTCGGGGAGGGCGGGTTCCCGCGATGAAGAGGGCGCACGTGCGTGTGCACGGGTCCGTGCAGGGTGTCTTCTTCCGCGTCGAGACGCGTGACCGTGCCCGGTCGCTCGGCGTCTCCGGCTGGGTGCGGAACCTGCGGGACGGAGCCGTCGAGGCCGTCTTCGAGGGGCCTGAGGACCGGGTCGAATCGATGGTCGACTGGTGCCGTCGCGGCCCGCCGGGCGCGCGGGTGGAATCGGTCGACGTCGACTGGGAAGATCCGGCTCGCGAACAGGGATTCGCAGTGCAATGAGTTTTCCGACGCCGGGTCAGGGGCAGAGGGGGCGGTGATGGCGACCAACCACCTCCTGAACAGGCTCGTCATGCTCAGCGGCGGAATCGAGGTCGGCCGCGTAGTCGACGTGATCCTCGAGGCGGATGCCGACCGTCCACTCGGCCTGGACGTGCTCTGCCGCGACGGCGTGCACCGCTTTCTACCGATGGCCGCCGCCGCGAACGTCGCTGCCCACGTCGAGATCGACTCGCCCCTCACGCTGCTCGAGCCGGCGGAGCTTGAGTTCTACCGCGCCCACGGCCGCTCCCTTCGCGGCGGCGCCTCCGGTACGCTCGCCGACCGGTGACGAACGAGCCCGCAGCCGCCTCATCCTCGCTCGGGCAGGCCCGCCGCCGCGCCGGGCGCGCGCTTCGCCGCCCCGCCAACTGGGTGCAGCTCGCGAAGTTCTCGGTTGTCGGCGCGACTGGGTACGTCGTCAACCTGGCGGTCTACGTTGCGCTGATCGAGGCCGGGCTGCACTACAGCGTGGCCGCTGCGTGCTCGTTCCTCGTCGCGGTCACGAACAACTACACGTGGAACCGGATCTGGACGTTTCGCGGCCAGCGTGGTCACATCGCCTACCAGGGCCTGCGCTTCTTCATCGTCTCGGTCGTGGCCCTGGCGGCGAACGAGATTCTCCTCACGACGTTCGTCGCGTTCGGCATCGGGAAGATCGTCGCCCAGGCGATCGCGGTCGTGCTCGTGATGCCGATCAACTTCGTCGGCAACAAGCTCTGGTCGTTCCGGCGCCGTTAGCCGCGGTGCGGCGGGCCGTCCTTCTGCTGGCGCTTCTCCTCGCCGTCCTCGCGGCGGCTCCAACTGCGAGTGCGGCGCCCACGCCGACGCGACCCACGTACGACGCGCAGGGGCGACTCGTCCAGACGCCGTTCGCCCCGGTCGAGGAGCGGCCCGAGTTGACCGAGACCCGTGCGACCACGGTCTTCCTGGAGCATACGAAGGTCGCGAACTGGGTGGGGCGCTACTCCAGGTCGAGCCGGACGACCGATGCCGAGTTCGACAAGGAGCGGCACGACTGGAAGGTGAACGTCTGGGACCGGCGCGCGGGTCAGATCGCCACCGGCCGGGTCGACGACAGGACCGAGGTCGTGACCGAGGCCTGGACGGGGCCACAGGTGGCCTGGAAGATGGCGCGAGGCTACCCCGGCGCCTTCGGCGGCCGCCAGCTCGAGAACCCGGTCATCTGGCTCGGCTTCTGCGCCGTCTTCCTGGCCGGCCTTCTGGACTTCCGCCGTTTGCGCTCGGCGCGGAACCTGGACCTGCTCGTCCTGCTCTCCTTCTCGGTGTCGCTCTGGTACTTCAACGACGGGGACATCTTCGCGAGCGTGCCGCTTGCGTATCCGCCGATGGCGTACCTGCTCGCGCGCATGCTCTGGATCACCGTGCGCGGTCCCTCGCGCGCGTCGCCTCCGGTGTGGCCTGTCTGGTTACTCGCGGCGCTCACGGTCTTCCTCGCCGGCTTCCGCGTCGGCCTCAACGTGCAGGACTCGAACGTGATCGACGTCGGGTACGCGAGCGTCATCGGCGCGCAGCGGATTGCGAACGGCGAGATGCCCTACGGCCACATGCCGGTGGAAGGCGACCTGAAGAAGTGCGGCGCCGAGGACGCGGAGGGCCGCGTCCGGGAGCGAGTCCAGACGAACGGACGTTGCGAGTCGGCCAACGAGCGCGGCGACACCTACGGGCCAGTGGCGTACGAGGCCTACGTGCCGGGCTACGCGGTTTTCGGTTGGAGCGGTCGGTGGGACAAGTTGCCCGCGGCGCACGCGACGGCGATCGCGTTCGACCTGATCACGATCTTCGGCCTCATGCTGGTCGGCCTCCGGTTCGGCGGCCACTACCTGGGTGCCGCGCTCCCCTTCGCCTGGGCGGCCAATCCGTTCACCCAGTTCGTGTCGAACTCGAACACGAACGACGCGGTCATGCCCGCCCTCCTCGTCTTCGGCTTCTGGCTCGCCACCTCGCCGTGGGGGCGCGGCATCTTCCTTGCTCTCGGGGCCTGGACGAAGTTCGCGGCCCTGCTGCTCGTGCCGCTGTGGGCCTCCTACGGAGAGCCTCGTGCGCTCAGCACGAAGGCCCGGTTCGCCGCCGGCTTCGTCCTCGGAACGATCGGCTGCTTCTGGATCCTCTTCCTCGAGCCGGACCCTTTGCACGCCGCGCGCGTGTTCTGGGATCGCACCTTCGGCTGGCAGGTCGGCCGCGACTCTCCGTTCTCGATCTGGGGCTGGGGCCAGTACCACGCGCAGGGCATCCCGGACCTCGGCAGGGCGCAGCCCGTAGCCATCGTGCTGCTGGTCGCCGGCTCGGTCGCGACGTTCTTCTGGCCGCGACGCAAGACCGTGTTGCAGCTCGCGGCGCTGACCGGCGCGATTCTGATCGGCTTCGAGCTGACGCTGACGCACTGGTTCTACCTCTACATCCCGTGGTTCCTCCCCTTCGTCGCCTACGCAGTCCTGGCATCAGATGACGAGCCCGAGCCCGTCGCGACCGGTTGATCCGCTGCTCGCCGCATTCGCGGCGGGGCTCGCGTCGATCGTCTTCCTCACCTCGTGGGCGCTCATCCACCGCGGCTTCTACGAGCGCGACCAGATCGTGGACACGCCGGTGTACCACCGCTACGGAACGGCGATGGACGACGGGCTCGTTCCTTATCGCGACTTCGGCCTCGAGTACCCTCCGGGGGCGCTCCCGGCCTTCGTCGTCCCGGCGCTCGGCGACGCCGACTTCCAGACGTTCACCCGGCACTTCGAGGGCTTCATGGCGGTGTGCGGCCTGGCGCTCGTCGCGTTCGTCGCGGCAGCGCTGGTGGCGCTGGGCGCCGGCGCCCGCCGGCTGGCCGCGGCGCTCGGCTTCGTAGCCCTCGCACCGCTCGCGGCCGGCTCCGTCCTCCTCTCGCGTTTCGACCTCTGGCCGGCGGCGCTCACCGCGGGAGCCCTCGCCGCTCTCCTCTCGGGGCGAGAGCGTCTGGGCCACGGGGCACTCGGCCTGGCCATCGCCGCCAAGCTCTACCCGGCGGTGCTGGCGCCGCTGGCTCTGGCGTACGTCTGGAAACGCGAAGGGCGCCGGGAAGCGATGCGCTGCGGCGCGATCATGGTCGGAGCGACGGCGATCGTCGTGCTCCCCTTCCTGGTGCTCTCACCAGGCGGCGTCTGGGACAGCCTCACGCGGCAGGCGTCCCGTCCGCTGCAGATCGAGAGCCTCGGCTCCGCGTTCCTGCTCGCGGCGCACCAAGCCTTCGGGCTCGACATCACGATGGACTCGAGCCACGGGTCCCAGAACCTGGCGGGGACCTTGCCCGATGTGCTGGCGCTCGCCCAATCCCTCTTGCAGGTGGCCGTGCTGGTCGCGATCTGGGTCGTCTTCGCCCGGGGGCCCGCGGAGAAGGAACGGTTCGTCCTCGCTTGCGCGGCCGCCCTGACTGCGTTCATCGTGCTTGGCAAGGTGCTCTCGCCCCAGTTCCTGATCTGGCTGATCCCGGTGGTGCCGCTGGTTCGGGGCCGCCGTGGGCTCACGGCGTCGGCCCTGCTCGCGGCCGCGCTCATCCTGACGCAGCTCTGGTTCCCGTTCCGTTACTGGGACCTTGCGCTGGAGTTCGACGCGGCCGCGTCGTGGCTCGTCCTCGTGCGCGACCTCGTCCTGCTCGCTCTGCTGGCCGTGCTCGCTCTGGGACTACGAGAGCGGCACGCGGATGGCCTCGCACGAGGTGGCGCGACCTGAGCCGTCGCATTCGACGATCACGCCCTCGAGTCGGACGTCACCCGCGGCCGTCTCGAACCGGACCGGAATCCCCGTGCGCATGCGGTCGATCGCGAGCTCGGCCACGACCCCGATCACGGAGTCGTGGGGGCCCGTCATCCCCGCATCGGTGATCGCAGCCGTGCCGCCCGGCTGGACCCGGGCGTCATTCGTCTGGACGTGCGTGTGCGTGCCGAAAACGCCGGTCACCTTCCCGTCGAGCCAGCGCGCCATGGCCACCTTCTCGCTCGTCGCCTCGCCGTGGAAGTCCACGATCACGATCGGAGTCTCGCGCCGGGCCTCCTCGACGAGCTCGTCGACGATCTCGTAGGCCGAGACCATCGGTTCCAGATAGAGGCTGCCGAGGAGGTTGATGACCGCGACCTTCGTGCCGTCCGCGGTCGACCCCACGGTGTGCCCGCGGCCCGGGGCGTGCTTCGAGTAGTTCGCCGGCCGGATCACGCGGTCGGTCCCGGAGAGGTACGGGACGATCTCCTTGCGCCTCCACGTGTGGTTCCCGAGCGTGATCACGTCGGCACCGGCCGCGAGCAGCCTGTCCGCGATCTTCGGGGTGATCCCGAGCCCGTCGGCGGCGTTCTCGCCGTTCACGACGCAGAAGTCGATTCCGTGTTCCTCGCGCAGGGGCCGCAGCAGGGTCTCGACCGCCTCGCTTCCCGGCCGGCCGTTCACATCGGCGACGAAGAGAAGCTTCAGGGAAGCGCCAGGGTGGCCGCCGGGTGGACCTCGACGGACACGTGGTTCCCCGCGTCCTGCGTGTACCGGGCAAGCGCCTGACGCTCGACGCGTGAGAAGTCGAGCACGGAGCCGATCTTCGACCGAGCAGCGGCTACCGAGGAGCCGACCGAGAGCGCAGGGTCAGGCCGGAGGTGGGTGAGCGTGACGACGAGTGACGGAGCGGCGGCCGGCTGCACGTCGATGCGCGCGCCGAGCGTCTTCTCGCTGACGACGTAAGGGGTGATGCCCACGACCGTCCCGTCGACCGGCGAGTACACATCGGTCCCGGGAGGCGCCCCGACGTCGAGCGCGCTCGTGTCGGCTCCGCTCTCGCCGCCGAGCTTGTAGTACGTGAGGCCGCCCTCGGTACCGCCGAACAGCCGCCGCACGACTCGCGAGAAGAGCCCTTCGTTCGCCTGGCGCCCGATCGGCTCCAGAGCGAGAGCGCCCTCGCCTGCGGCGTGGTAGCCGATCGCAGTCACGCGACTCTGGTCGATCGGCAGCTGAACCCGGAGCGAACCCCGCAGCGCGACGACCTGCGGCCGTGGCGGGCCTGCCGGGAGCAGGCGGTTGGCAGGCGCAGGGCCGGCGCTCGGCGCGGGCGCGGGCGAGCCGGAGCCGAACGCGGTCAAGAGCAGGGTGATCAGCGCAGCGATGGAGGCTGCGATCAGACCGGCGATGCGACGTTGCCTGCGTCTCGCTTGCGCTCGAGCCTGCAATTTGCGGCGCGCCTGCCCGGGGGCTCGGGGCGAGGGCATGCGGGGCACGCTAACCGAGGTCGGTACGGATTGCAAAGCGGCTGTGGAAAGCTGAGTTCGTGACACCGGAGTGGCCGATTGTAGGCGGGATTCCTCCCAGAGTTCGTGACGGTCCAGTGCGAGGTTGCCATCCTCGGCAAAGGACCAGTCCCAGGCGGGTGGCCTGAGAGCCACCACTTGCGCGCTACGATGGCCTCCATGGCCGGCGGGGCGCCGACGATCCAGATCCCGCGCTGGATTCAGCTCGTCGGGCTCCCCTTGCTCGCGTTGCTCATCTGGTTCATGGCGAGCCAGGTCGTTCACGCGGTCTTCGTCTTTCTCGTCGCGGGTCTGATCGCGCTCCTGCTGGACCCCCTCGTCCGGGCCCTGACTCGCCTCTGGATTCCACGTGGATTCTCGATCGCGATCGTCTACCTCAGCTTCGCTGCGGCGTTGACCGTGGCGATCTTCGCCATCGGCCTCGTCGTGATCGACCAGTCGCAATCGGCGGCGGATCGGATCGAGAATTACCTTACGGTCGAGGACGGACAGACCGGCCAGACCGGATTCGAGCAGGGCGTCGACGACCTCCAGCTCTGGTTGGACGACCACGGGCTCGAGCGCATCGACGTCCGCGAGCAGGGCGACGAGATCGCGACGGACTTCAAGAACGCGGACGTCGAGAAGTACACGACCCAGGCGATCGACTTCATCCGCGGGGCGGCGATCGGGATCTTCGGGCTGGTTCTGAGCCTGATCCTCGTGATTGTCGTCTCCGTCTACATGCTCCTCGACATGGGTCGCCTGTCGAAGGGGGCCGACCGGCGCTTCCCTCCACCCCCCGGCACGCCAGGCCTCGTCATCCGCATGGAGCAGGCCCTGGCCGGCTACGTCCGCGGGCAGCTGCTGGTCTCACTGACGATCGGCGCGAGCGTCGGCGTCGGCATGTGGCTGCTCGGGACACTCGGGTTGGTTCCCGGTGCCGACACGTACGCCGTGCTCTTCGGTGCCTTTGCGGCCGTCACGGAGCTCATCCCCTACCTCGGGCCCGTGCTCGGGGCGATTCCCGCGATCATCTACGGTCTCGTCGTCGACCCCATTTCGGCCCTGTGGATCCTCGGTCTCTACCTCGCGATCCATCAGATCGAAGGGCACATCGTCGTGCCGAAGCTGATGGGGAGCGCGCTGCGGCTGCACCCGCTGCTCGTCATCTTCGGGCTCCTCGCGGGCGCCGAGCTCTACGGCGTGGCGGGTGTCTTCGTCGCGCTCCCGCTGCTCGCGGTGATGCGCGCCGTCTGGGAGTTCTTCTCCGAGCGGATCGAGCTCGAGTCGTGGCGTGCGGGCCCCATTCCAGTCGAGGTCGAGGTCGAGCCCACGAGGCCGCTGGAGCCGGTTCCGCCCGAAGACACGGCGGAAACGCGAACATTGGCGCCGTGAGCTCGTTTCCCGACACCAGGCTCAGGCGCATGCGCCGCACCGGTGCGCTTCGTGCGCTCGTCCGCGAGACGCGGCTCGACCTCGACGACTTCGTGCTGCCGCTCTTCGTCGGGCCGGCGACCCTGCGCAACGAGGAGCTTCCTCCACTCGGTCGCTTCTCGGTCGAAGACCTGACCGGCGAGGTCGAGGAGGTCGTTCGGCTCGGGATCTCGGCCGTGATTCTCTTCGGCGTCCCCGAAGAGAAGGACGACGAGGGCTCGGGCGCCTACGACTCCGACGGCATCGTCCAGCGCGCGCTGCGCGAGTTGCGCCCGCGCTTCCCCGAGCTCGTGTTGATGACCGACGTCTGTCTCTGCGAGTACACGGCCCACGGCCATTGCGGCCTGATCGAGGACGGCGAGGTGCAGAACGATGCGACGCTCGAGCTGCTCGGTCGCACCGCGGTCAGCCATGCCGAGGCCGGTGCCGACGTCGTTGCGCCGAGCGACATGATGGACGGGCGTGTGGCCGCCCTCCGCGAGGCGCTCGACGACGCCGGCTTCGAGCAGACGCCGATCGTCTCCTACGCGGCCAAGTACGCCTCGGCGTTCTACGGGCCGTTCCGCGAGGCGGCGCAGTCCACGCCGGCCTTCGGCGATCGCCGTGGCTACCAGATGGATCCGGCGAACGTGCGCGAGGCGCTGCGCGAATGCGAGCAGGACGTGGCCGAAGGCGCCGACGTGCTCATGATCAAGCCGGCCATGCCCAACCTGGACGTGATCAGCGCCGTGCGCGAGGACTTCGATCTCCCCGTTGCCGCGTACAACGTCTCGGGCGAGTACGCGATGGTCAAGGCGGCAGCCGCCAAGGGTTGGCTCGACGAGCGCCAGGCCGCCGTGGAGAGCCTGACCGCGATCAAGCGGGCGGGCGCGGACTTCATCGTCTCGTACTGGTCGAAAGAGCTGGCCGGTTGGCTCTGAAAATTCGCTCGGATCTCTACAAGCGCGCCCTCGAGCTGATCCCCGGCGGCGTCAGCTCTCCCGTGCGCGCGATGCGCGCGGTCGGCGTCGACGAGCCCCTCTTCGCGCAGCGTGGGCAGGGCGCGTACCTCGAGACCGCCGACGGCGGTCGCTACGTCGACTGGGTCATGTCCTGGGGGCCGCTGATCCTCGGGCACGCGCCAACCGAGGTCGTCGAGGCGGTCCGCGAGGCGGCTGCGGACGGGACGACGTTCGGCGCGGCCACCGAGCGCGAGGTGCGCCTGGCCGAGGTGATCGTCGAGGCGGTGCCTTCCATCGAGAAGGTAAGGCTCGTCTCTTCCGGCACCGAAGCGGCGATGAGCGCGATTCGCCTGGCCCGCGGCTTCACGCACCGCGACCGCATTCTCAAGTTCGCGGGCTGCTACCACGGGCACTCGGACTCGCTGCTCGCCGAAGCCGGCTCGGGGCCGGCCACGCTCGGCGTGCCCGCGACCGCCGGCGTCACCACTCGCACGGCCGGCGACACGATCGTGTCGACGTACAACGATGTCGAGGCCGCAGGGCTGGCCGTCGCGCGCTACGGGGAAGGGCTCGCGTGCGTGATCGTGGAGCCGGTCGCCGGCAACATGGGCGTCGTCCCGCCGGAGCCCGGCTTCCTGCAGACGCTTCGTCAGCTCTGTGACGCCTCCGGCGCGCTACTCGTCTTCGACGAGGTGATCACCGGCTTCCGGGTTGGGCGCGGGGGCGCGCAAGAGCTGTACGAGGTTCGGCCCGACCTGACGATCCTCGGGAAGATCGTCGGCGGCGGGCTCCCACTCGCGGCCTTCGGAGGTCGCGCCGAGATCATGGATCAGCTCTCTCCGATCGGGCCTGTGTACCAGGCCGGCACGCTCTCGGGAAACCCGCTTGCGACGGCCGCGGGCCTCGCGGTGCTCGACGCGCTCGACGCCTCGGTCTACGACGCGGTCGACTGGGTCGGCGGCCGGCTCGAGGAAGGCCTCGCTCCGTTCGGCCGTGTCCAAAGGGTCGGAGGGATGCTGACCCTCTTCATGGGCCGGGACCCGGTCCGAAACTTCGCCGAGGCGAGCGCTTCCGACACGGACCGTTACGGCGCGTTCTTCCGGCACATGCTCGAGCGGGGCATCTATCTGCCGCCGTCACAGTTCGAGTCGTGGTTCCCGTCCCTCGCGCACGGCGACGAGGAGGTCGACCGCACCCTGGAGGCGGCTCGTGAGTTCTTCGACGGCTGAGGTGTGGAGCGCGATTGCGCTCGGGGCCCAGGCGGAGAGCCCGCTGTGGGCCGGGGCGTTGAGGGCCGACGGCGATCGAGTCGAGGAGCCGGTCTTTTCCCCGCTCGGTGAGGAGCGCTTCGCTCTCTCGGTGGAGACGATCTACGAGGGCTACCTCGCGCACTACGGGCGGCCCCGCCTCTTCGCGCCCCCCGACCGCGATGTCGCGCTCCTGCTCGGCGACTACCTCTACGCGCAGGGCCTCGTCCATCTCGCCGCGACCGGGTCGGTCGAGGCAGTCGCCGAGATGGCCGAGCTGATCTCTCTGTGCGCGCACCTCCGCGCCGAGGAAAAGCCGGGCGACGGCGAGGCCTGGGCTTCGACGGTCGCAGGGCTCGGTGACGGAGGCTCCCAGGACCCCTCTGCCGTGTCACGGGCGCTTGCAGCTCACCGCGCGCTCGTGGGGTAAAGTCGCGCTCGCATGGCGGACCTGCTCGCAGTCGCCCTTCCGCTCGCAGATGCGGCCACGGAGGGGAAGAAGGTCATCACGGCGATGCTGATCGTCGGACTGATCTTCGCGGCCGTCCCGACGCTCGGCGAGCTGTACCAGTACCTCCGGTACCACCGCCACGGCCGCTCGCCTCACTAGCATACACAGACGCTTAACCAAGCTTTACCAACAACAAGGCGTAAAGCTGCGTATTAGTGGGTATGAGCGCAAAAGTGGGATCGAAGCGATCCATCTGGTGGGCGATGTTCGTCGTGGGCATCGCGCTGCTCGGCCTCGCGGCCTGCGGCGGTGACGGAGATTCGAACGGCGACGCGCCAACCGAGGGCCAGGAGGGCGGCACGCTCAGGATCAACCTCTCCGCCGACACCGACCATGTCGATCCGGCTCTTGCCTACTACCAGATCTCGGTTCAGATGCTGTACCCCGCCTGCGCCACCCTCCTCAACTACCCCGACAAGCCTGCGCCCGAAGGCTCGCGCCTGCAGCCCGAGGTCGCCGAGGCGATGCCGGTGGTCTCGGACGGCGGCAAGACCTACGTGTTCACGGTGCGCCCCGGTTTCAAGTTCTCGCCACCGTCGACGGAGGAAGTGACGGCGGAGACCTTCAAGTTCGTCCTCGAGCGGAACCTGAACCCGAAGCTGCAGTCCCCCTCGGCATCGTTCATCAGCGACATCGTCGGCGCCCAGGCGGTCCTGGACGGCAAGGCGCAGCACGCCTCCGGGATCACGGTGAACGGCAACAAGCTGACGATCAAGCTCACGAAGCCGGCGCCCGACTTCCTCAACCGGATCGCGATGTGGTTCTTCTGCGCGATCCCGACGAACACGTCAGTCGACCCGGCCAAGGAGCGCCCACTGGCGACCGCCGGCCCGTACTACATCTCCGAGTGGACGCCCAAGCGCCGCATCGTTCTCAAGCGCAACCCGAACTACACCGGCGACCGTCCACACAAGCTCGACGAGATCATCTACACCGTCGGTGTCAACGAGGCTCAGAGCGTTCTCCAGATCCGTAGCGGCAAGGCCGACTACGCCGGCGACGGCATCCCGCCTGCCTCCGCGAACGAGCTCGGCCGAACGGTCGGACCCGACAGCGACGTCGCGGACACCGACAAGCAGCAGCTCTTCGTCGAGCCGATTCTCGCCTTCAACTATCTGGCCCTGAACACCACTCGCCCGCTGTTCAAGGACGTCAACGTCCGGAAGGCCGTCGCCTACGCGATCGACCGCCCCGGGATGGTCCGCCTCTCCAGCCGCTACGCCGGCAAGCCGACCGACCAGTACCTGCCGCCGGGGCTCACCGCGTTCAAGGACGCCGACATCTACCCGCTGGACGGGCCGGACGTCGAGCGTGCCAAGCAGCTGATGGGCGGCAAGACCGGAACGGCTGTGCTCTACACCTGCAACGAGGCGCCGTGCCCGGAGCGCGCGCAGCTCATCCAGGCCAACCTGAAGGCGATCGGCATCACCGTCAACATCCGGACCTTCCCGAGGAGCGTGCAGTTCACCAAGGAGGGCGTGAAGGGCGAGCCCTTCGACATCGCGGACGAGGGTTGGTTCGCCGACTACGCCGATCCGTCGAACTTCATCAACAAGCTCCTGGACGGACGGACGATCCAGGCCTCGAACAACGTCAACTTCTCGTACTTCAACGACCCCGTCTACAACCGCAAGATGGACGAGGCTCAGAGCAAGTCCGGCGAGGAGCGCGACGCCGCGTTCGCCGCCCTCGACGAGGACCTCGCGCGTAATGCGGCCCCGCTCGTCGCCTGGAGCGTCCCGAACAACATCGACTTCGTCTCGTCGCGAGTGGGGTGCTACCAGTGGCACCCGGTGTACTCCATGAATCTCGCGGTGCTCTGCCTGAAGAGCTAAACCAGGCTCCGAAAACCGGCCCGCTTCGTCGCGGCAACTGTTACTTCGTTGACGCGCGGTTTCGGAAACCGATTGAATCCGCGTAGAACGTGGCTTCTCACGGCGGAGACGGCAGTCCGCACGTCCCTCCACCGAGCCTGTGGCCGGTGGGGTTCGCCGTTGGCATCGCCGTTCTGCTCGTCGGTGTCATCCTCGGCTGGCTGATCGCCGCCGTCGGCGCAGTGATCGCGGCGCTCTTCGGTTTCCTCTGGATCCGCGAGGTCACTCGTCCGGTCCGTGCGATAGAGCCGGTCGCCGCGCCCGAGCCGGATGCTCGTCCGGTGACCCACGGCCGGACCGCGATTCCCGAGCCCGGTGAGGGCGAGATCGTCCGCTTCCCGCGGTCGAAGCTCCTCGAAGGCGTGACGCTCGGGCTCGGCGCAGTCATCGGAGGCATCGTCACGTTGCCGATCCTCGGCCCCGCCCTCGTCGATCCGTTCGTCGACCAGGGGACCGACGACGTCGACATCGGTGCGCTCGACGACTTCCCCGAGAACCGCTTCGTGATCACAACCTTCTTGCTCGACCCGGCGCAGGGCGAGGTCTCGCGCCGAACCGCCTACGTGCGCAACAACGGCCTGCTCGACGGCGCGCCGAGCTTCACGATCCTGTCCAGCCGCTGCGTCCACCTCGGGTGCCCGGTCCAGGTGAACGGCCTCCCGCTCGACGACGCCGCCAGAACGGAGCGGATCGGCAGAGAACGCGGTGCGCCGTATCCCGACGGCGGCTGCGGTCGGGTTCGGGTGCCCGTGCCACGGCGGCCAGTACGACGCCGAGGGCAACCGCACCGCCGGCCCCCCCGTGCGCGCGCTCGACCGCTACGAGTTCAAGATCAAGGACGGACGGCTCGTCCTGAGCAAGACGTACAGCGTCTCGTACGTCGAGGGCACGGGCTCGGAGGCGGAGATCCACAAGTACGACCTGATGGGCCCGGGCCAGCACGTCGACGGGCTCGAAGCCCCCCTCTATCCGATCCCGCCGCCGGGGCGCTAGATGGCACGACCGCCGGCCACGCGCAAGGAGCAGATCCTCCATCTGGTGCTCTACCCGATCAACTGGCTGGAGGAGCGCTCCGGCCTGGTCGGCGCCGTCAAGTACTTCCTCTTCCGCAAGGTTCCGGGCGACATCAGCTGGGGCCACACGCTCGGCTCGGCGACCCTCACCGCGTTCATCGTCCAGGCGCTGACGGGCTCGATCCTCGCCATGTACTACAAGCCGGACCCGGACAAGGCATACGAGTCGATCAGGTACATCACCGACGACGTCACTCTCGGCTGGCTCGTGCGCGGCATGCACAGGTGGGGCGCGAGCGTCTTCATCATCCTCATGTTCCTGCACATGGGGCGCGTGTTCCTGTACGGCGCCTACAAGTATCCGCGCGAGCTGAACTGGATCCTCGGCGTCCTCATCCTCGCGCTCGGGATGATGGAGGGCTTCACCGGCTACCTGCTGCCCTGGGACCAGACGGCCTACTGGGCGACCGTCGTCGGGATCAACCTCCAGGCGACCGGCCCGTTCGTCGGCCCCTTCCTGGCGAACGTCTTAGCCGGGGGAGCCGAGATCGGCTCCGACACGCTGGCCAGGTTCTACGCGCTGCACATGCTCCTCATACCCGGGGCGCTCTTCGCGCTGATCGGGCTGCACCTCTACCTCGTCATCCGGCTGGGCGTCACCTCGCCTCCCTGGTCGCCGAACGCGGCCGGGAAGGACCGGACTGAGCCCACGCCGCAGGGACGGGAGGGTCTCGTCGCCCCGGGCCCGAGGGGCGGGAAGGCGAGATGAACCGGCGACTCGAGGAGCGGCGCGCGCAGCACGCGCGCTACAAGGAGGACGTCGCCACGCGCGGGAAGCCCTTCTTCCCTTGGGCGATGTTCCACGACACGGTCATGAGCCTGCTCGTCGTGTCGATGATCGTCGGGCTCGCGGTCATCTGGAAGTTCACCGCGGAGGAGGGGCCGACCGAGGAAGACTCGGGCTGGCTCGGAAAGCTGTACGACGAACCGGCCGACGCGGGCACGACGAGCTTCATCCCGCGCCCCGACTGGTACTTCTACTTCCTCTTCTACCTCCTGAGGATCTTCAAGTGGCCGGAGTCGGTGATCCTGGGGACGGTCGGCATCCCGACGCTGCTCCTGATCCTGCTGATCGCGCTCCCGTTCCTCGACGTCAGCCGGGAGCGGCGGCCCCTGCACCGGCCGGTGGCGCTGGTGGCAGCGATCTTGACGGTGATCGCGATGGGCGTCCTGACCTACAAGGGTGCGACCGCCAGGGAGTCGATCGGCTCCGAGCTCCTCGTTCTCGTGCCTGAATGGGCCGAGACGCAAGGCTTCGCCGGAGACGAGGATGCGGTCGAGGGCGCCGAGATCTTCGCCAAGGCGGGCTGCGCCAACTGCCATACGTACCTCGGCGCCGGGACGTCGAACGTCGGCGCACCGGACCTCTCCAACATCGGAGCCAGCGGCCGGAACGCGGACTACTTCGTCCGCTACGTCGCAAACCCGGCCGAGTTCGGGAACACCGTGATGCCGCCGTTCGAGCAGCTCGGCGAGGAGAACCTCGAGAAGCTCGCGGCCTTCCTGGTCGCCTCCAAAGGCCCTCAGTAGGGTGAGCACGCAGACGGGAACGCTCCCTCCCGAGGGAGTGCGTCGCATGTTCGACCGCATTGCGCCGCGCTACGACCTGATGAACCGCTTGATGACGGCAGGGCTGGACGGGGTCTGGCGGCGGGAGGCTGCCCGAGCCGTCGTGCGCCCCGGGGATCGGGTTCTCGACCTCTGCTGCGGCACCGGCGATCTCGCGCTAGCCGGGCGAGAGGCGGGCGGCGACGTGACGGCCGTCGACTTCTCGGGCCCGATGCTCGAGCGAGCTCGGCCCAAGTCGTCCGAGATCACCTGGCTCGAAGCAGACGCTTTGCACCTCCCGGTAGACGACGACTCCTTCGACGCCGTCACCATCGGCTTCGGCCTGCGCAACATGGCCAGCGCCGAGCAGGGCCTGGCGGAGATGCGCCGCGTCCTCAAGCCCGGGGGACGCCTCGCAGTCCTGGACGTCACGCGGCCGCGCGGACTGCTGGCGCCCTTCTACAAGATCTGGTTCGACGCGCTGATTCCCGCGGTCGGAAAGCTGCTCCCCGGCGGAGCGGCGTTCACGTACCTCCCTGCGAGCGTCCGCCGGTTTCCCGAGCCCCGCGGCCTGGCGAGGTTGATGGACGAGGCGGGCTTCGAGCGAATCCGCTGGAGGCTCTTCGCGGGCGGGATCGTCGCGCTGCACACAGGGATGGCGCGGTGAGCGCGCTGGCTGACGCCCGCGCCGTCCCCGGCCTCGAGGCGTATCTCGCCGAGGTCGAGACTCGGCTCGAGCAGGCCGTCGGTCGCTACCCCGGCCTCGTCGCCGACGCAGGGTCGGAGGCGCTCAGCGGAGGCAAGCGCCTGCGCCCGCTGCTCGTCTTCCTGGCTGCGCCGCTCGATCGCCCTCCGCCCGTGCCGGCGGCAGTCTCCATCGAGCTCGTCCACATGGCGACCCTCGTGCACGACGATCTCATCGACGGCGCGAGCCTGCGGCACGGCCGGCCCGCCGTGTGGAGCGTGCACGGCGAGCAGGCGGCGGTGACTACCGGGGACTATCTGTTCGCCCGCGCCTTCGCCGAGCTGGCCACGACCGGGGACGTCGGCGCTCCGGCGATCCTTGCGGAGGCGGCGGTCGCACTCTCGCGCGGCGAGGCGCTCCAGCGCCGACAGGCACACGACCCGGACACGACGATCGAGAGCTACCTGGAACGCTGCGCCCTGAAGACCGGGAAGCTCTTCGAGGCCGCCTGCAGGCTCGCCGGAGGGTCGGGCGCGTTCGGGCTCGCTCTCGGCATCGCCTTCCAGATCGCCGACGACATCCTCGACTGCACCGGCGACGCCGCCGACACCGGCAAGGTCCCGGGCACCGATCTTCGCGAGGGAACGCCGACGCTGCCCCTGCTCCTGGCCGCGCGCGAGGACGAGTTCGTGCGCGCGGCGCTCGCCGGCGGGCCGCTCGAGGGAGCGCTCGTCCGGGTGGCGGCGACGAGCGCGTTCGAGCAGTCGCGCAAGGTCGCTCTCGAGTACGCACGGCAGGCGGTCGCAGCGCTCGACGGCAACGTCAGGCGCGACGAGCTCGAGGCGCTGACCCACGCGGCCGTTGATCGGACGCGTTAGCGGTGCCCGAACGTCTGACCATGGCGGTGCCGATCATCCCCGCCCGGGACACCACGATCAGCGCAGAGTGGTATCGCGATCACCTCGGGTTCGACGTCGTCCACGTGGAGCCCGAGTACGCGATCGTGGAGCGCGACGACGTCGGAGTGCACTTCTGGGGGCCGAGCGGCATTGAGCCGCAGGACTCGATGACGATGTTTCGCATCCGCGTCGTGGGCATCGACGAGCTGTATCAGCGCTGCTCAGTCGACGGCATCGTCCATCCGAACGCAGGCCTGGAGGAGAAGCCGTGGGGAGCGCGCGAATTCGCTGTCACCGACGGGGACGGCAATCTGCTGACGTTCTTCGAGCGGCTCTCCGCGTAGGCCTGGTTTCAGGTTCGCAAGTTGTAAAGCCTTCGTAGGTCGGCAGAACCTTGCGCTAGCCTCGTGCGGGGTCACGGTGAAACGAGTCTTCCTTACAGCCCTGCTTGCCCTGGTCCTGCCGCCCGCCGCGGGCGCTGCGGGCCGGGTCGTCCTTACGCCAGGCGTGACGTACGAGAAGCAGGTCCAGTTCACGCCCCACGGGCCGGTCGCCATCCACGTGATGACCGCGCCGAAGCCGGGCGGGCTCTACGCGCTGCGCCCGGTGCTCTCGAACGGCTCGATCCTCGGCCGCGAGACCGTGACCTCCATGCAGCGGCGGGTCTCGTCGATCGCGACCGTCGCCGGCGTCAACGGCGACCTGTTCACCTGGGACGAGGGCCTGCCCAGCGGGATGCTCATGCAGTCGGGCGTCTTGAAGACGCCTCCGCATTCGAAGCGCTCCAGCGTGGGCGTCACCGACGACGGCCGGATCATCGTCGAGCGCGTCGCCATGCTCGGCCAGTGGTGGGGGTCGAGCCAACGCCGACCTCTCACCGGCTTGAATCAGCGTCCCGGCAACGACGGCGTCTCCCTCTTCACCTCCGCGTGGGGGACCTCGACACCCGCGGCGACCGGCACCGTCGAGGTCACGCTTCAGCCTTTCCCACCGGCCGCGCCCTTCACGGACCTGACCGGCGTCGTCACCCAGGCGAAGCCCGGCGGCTCGACACCGATCCCGCCTGACGGAGCTGTGCTCGTTGGTCGCGGCACTTCGGCAGGGAGGCTCGCAGCCGAGGCTCCCGTCGGCCAGAGCGTGACCGCGCGGCTGATCCTCCGCCCGCAGTGGGGAGGCGTCACCGACGCCATCGGCGGCGGTCCACTGATCGTCAAAGACGGCGTGCCAGTGTTCCGCGCGCTCGAGGATTTCTCCAGCAACCAGCTTTCGCTTCGCCATCCGCGCACCGGCGTCGGCCAGCGGCCCGACGGCTCGCTCGTCTTCGTGGCCGTCGACGGTCGCCAGCCCGGTTACTCGTCGGGCATGACCAACTTCGAGCTCGCGCAGACACTCGTCAGGCTCGGCGTCGCTCAGGGCTCGGCCCTGGATGCCGGCGGCTCGACGACGATGGCCTTCGACGGCAAGCTGCTCAACCGCCCGTCAGAGCGGCCCGAACGCGCCGTGTCCGACTCGCTGATGGTCTTTTACTACGGCGTCCATGCGCCGCCGCCGACGGAGCAAGTCCTGTCGCCGAACGGCGACGGCCTCGACGAGGTGCAGACCGTCTCGTTCAAGCTCGTCCGGCCGTCGACGGTCACCGCCAGCCTCGTCGGGCCCGATCGAGTCCCGCGTCAGACCCAGACCGGCGAACGGCTGCCCGGCCTGTACAAGCTGTCCTGGAACGGACGTACTCCAGAGGGGGCCGTCGACCGCCAGGGCAGGTGGCGCTGGGTCGTCAACGCCGTCGACAACCTCAGCCAGCACTCGGTGGCCGAGCGAGTCTTCTGGCTCAACGCGACGCTTGGCCACCTCCGCGTCTCCCACAGAGTCCTGCGCGTGCGCGCGCGAGGCACGGCTTTCCGCGTCGGCTTCCGGCTCGCCGCGCCGGCGCGAGTCCGCGTGTCGATCGAGACGTCGACCGGTGTGCGCGTGCGAACCGTCTCGAATCGCTTCATGCGCGCCGGAACGAGGAAGGTGGTCTGGAACGGCCGCTACGGGAACCGCATCCTGGCCCGCCGGGGCAGCTACGTCGTGCGCGTGCTGGCGACCAACTCGTACGGGCCGACCGAGCTGACGCAGCGCTTCAGCGTCCGCCGGTCCGGCCGCTAGTCAGACCCTCACTACACTCCCTCGGTGCCCGTCGCCTCGATCCTGTCGTCGCTCACCGATGCGCTCACGTCGCTGATCGGCGACCACGGGCTGTACGCGATCTTCATCCTGATGCTGGTCGACGCCGTGCTCCCGGCCGCGAGCGAGCTCGTGATGGTCTACGGCGGCGCCCTTGCGGCAGGTGCGTTTGCGGGGCAGGACGTCGTTCTCTTCGGCCACCAGATCGAGCCCGGCTTCTGGGCCTACTTCGCCGTCGCCATGAGCGGGACGCTCGGCTACACCGTCGGCTCGATCATCGGCTGGGGAATCGGGCTGTACGCGGGGCGTCCGTACCTGGAGAAGCACGGCCGGTGGTTGCACCTCGGCCCCGACAAGCTCGAGCGGGCCGACCGCTGGTTCGAGCGCTTCGGCGACCTGACGGTTTTCGTCGGCCGCATGCTCCCGGTGATCCGGTCCTTCATCGCCATTCCGGCCGGGATCGCGCGCGTCAAGCTAGTCCGCTACACGGTGCTCACGTTCCTCGGCACCGTGCCGTGGTGCTTCGGCCTGGCCGCCATCGGCTACGGCTTCGGCCGCAGCTACGAGCGGTTCCAGGAGGCCTGGCACTACGTCGACTATGCGGTTGCTGCGTTGATCGTGTCGGGCCTCGTCTACCTGTATGTCCGCTACAGAAGGTCGTCTAGACTGGCTCGTCGTGCCGCAGATCCCGCTGGTTGACGTGCGGGCGCAGTACGCGCCGCTGCTGGACGAGCTGAAGGAGAGAATCGCCGAAGTCCTCGACTCGGGACGGTTCATCCTCGGCCCCAATGTCCAATCCTTCGAGGAGGAGGCCGCTGCATATCTCGGCGTGCGGCATGCGATCGGGGTCGCGAACGGGACCGATGCGCTGGTGCTCGCACTGGACGCGATGGGCGTCGGCGAGGGCGACGAGGTCATCTGCCCCGCGTTCACGTTCTACGCGACTGCCGAGGCGATCATCCGCCGGGGGGCACGTCCCGTCTTTGCCGACGTCGAAGCGACGAGCCTCAACATCGACCCGGAAGACGCGGCCAAGCGGATCACGCCTCGCACCAAGGCAATCATCCCGGTCCACCTCTTCGGCCGACCGGCGGCGCTGGACGACCTGAAGGGTCTCGGCGTCCCGTTGCTCGAGGACGCGGCCCAGGCCTTCGGCGCGCAAGGCGTCGCCACCACCGGCGTGGCTTCGACCTTCAGCTTCTTCCCGACCAAGAACCTGTTCGCCTTCGGCGACGGTGGTGCGGTCACGACGGACGACGACGAGCTCGCGGAGCGCATCCGCCTGCTCCGCTTCCACGGCTCCCGTGACAAGAAGCGCTTCGACCTCGTCGGCTACAACTCGCGCCTCGACGAAGTGCAGGCCGCCGTTTTGCGGGTCTTCCTCTCGAAGATCGAGGAGTGGAACCGCTCGCGTCGCGAGGCAGCCGGGCGCTACGCAGAGCTTGGCCTCGCAGAGGCGTGCGATGTGCCTGCCGACGAGCCGGGCCACGTCTACCACATGTACGTCGTGCGCTCACCGGAGCGAGACCGCATCGCCGAGAGCCTCGAGGCGGCCGACATCGCCTCGGCTGCCTACTACACGACGCCGCTCCACCTGCAGCCGGCGCTCGAGTTCCTCGGCCATCGTGAGGGCGACTTCCCGGAGACCGAGCGCGCCGGCCGCGAGAATCTGGCGCTTCCGCTCTGGGCAGGCATCGGGCCGCAGGTGCAGGAGCGCGTGGTCGAAGTGGTGAAGAAGGCCACATCGCTGGAGCCCGTTCGATGAGAAGCCCGGTGAACCGCCACCGGATCTGGCAGCTGATCGCCGATGCTGCGCTGATCGCCGCGGCCTGGCAGCTCGCGTTCCAGCTTCGCTTCGACTCTGCGGTTGGCATCCCGCCCTTCTACGAGCGCCTGACGAACTGGCAGACGACCGGGCTCGTCGTCGGCATCACGCTCGGCGTCTTCACCGCCTTCGGCTTCTACAACCGCTGGTGGCGGTACGCCTCGACGCGCGACATGTGGGGAGCTCTGCGCGGGGTCACCGTCGCCTCGCTCCTCGTCGGCTTCACGCTCTACTTCTTCCCGCCGGACTCCACCGAGCGGCTGCCTCGCGGAGTGGCCGTCATCGACTGGCTCCTGCTCCTGGCCTTCGTCGCGGGCACGCGCCTCGCCGCGCGGACGATCTTCGAGCGGCCGGCTCCCGGCGGGCTCGTCGCGCGCGGCAAGAAAGTGCTCGTCGTCGGAGCGGGCGATGCCGGCCAGCTCGTCATCCGCGAGATGCTGAAGTCACGCGCACTGGGCTTCACGCCGATCGGCGTCGTCGACGACGACCGCCGCAAGAAGAACCTCCGCATCCACGGCATCCGCGTTCTCGGCACGACCGAGGAGCTGCCGCACATCCTGCGCGACAACAAGCCCGACGAGCTGCTGATCGCAATCCCGTCGGCAGCCGGCGAGGTGCGCCAGAAGGTCGTCGAGGCTGCGCGCGACGCCCAGGTCCCGGTCAAGACGCTCCCCGGCCTGTACGAGTTGATTGCCGGCGACCACAACCTCGCGGCACAGATTCGTCCCGTCCAGGTCGAGGACATCCTCGGCCGCGAGCCGGTCGAGGTGAACTTCGACGAGATCTCCGCGTACCTGCGCGACGAGACCGTGCTCGTCACCGGCGCCGGGGGCTCGATCGGGTCCGAGCTCTGCCGCCAGGTGGCGCGAGCAGGCGCCTCGCGGCTGATCCTGGTCGACCAGGCCGAGTCCGCTCTCTACGAGATCGAGCGCGAGCTCGTGGACGACCGCGGCTTCCCGGCGAGCGTTCCGGTGATCGCCGACGTCGGCAACCGCGAGAAGCTGCGCCAGGTCTTCGACCGGTACCGCCCGGCGGTCGTCTTCCACGCCGCGGCCTACAAGCATGTGCCGATGATGGAGGCGAACCCGCTCGAGTCGGTGCGTAACAACATCCTCGGGACGAAAGTGGTGGCCGAGGTGGCCGTCGAGTTCGAGGCGCGGCGGTTCGTTCTGATCTCGACCGACAAGGCGCTCAACGCCCAGGCCGTCTACGGCCAGTCGAAGGCGCTCTGCGAGTGGATCGTGGAGGCCTACGGCCAGCGCGACGACGTCGCCACGCGGTTCGTGGCCGTGCGCTTCGGCAACGTGCTGGACTCTTCCGGAAGCGTGATCCGCATCTTCAAGCGGCAGATCGCCAAGGGCGGCCCGGTCACGATCACGCACCCCGAGATGACGCGCTTCTTCATGACGACTCCGGAGGCGGTCTCACTCGTCGTCCAGGCCGGTTCGATCGGCGGCCGTGGAGAGATCTTCGTCCTCGACATGGGCGAGCCCGTGAAGATCATGGATCTCGCGCGGAGCATGATCCGCCTCTCCGGCAAGGAGCCCGACAAGGAGATCCCGCTCGAGTTCATCGGGGTGCGAGCCGGCGAGAAGCTGCACGAGGAGCTCTGGGGCGAGAACGAGACGATCACGAGCACCGAGCACCTGAAGATCAAGCGCGCGACCCGCCCGCCGATCGACGGCGTGTGGCTGGAGGACGAGCTCGGAGAGCTCGAACGGCTCGTGACGGCCGGCGAGACGCTCGACGTCGTTTCGCGCCTCTCGATGATGGTGCGCACCCCGCGCCGGATCGACGTGGCCGTCGCGCAAGAAGACACGGTTTCGGAACAGACCATTCACTAGAAGCGTCTGACGCCCGCAGTAGGTTGGGGCGGTGTCCGACGTGATCTTCGCGGGGTTGAACGCCGAGCAGCGGCGCGCGGTCGAGGCCGTGCGCGGGCCGGTGTGCATCCTCGCCGGGGCCGGATCGGGCAAGACGACGACGATCACGCGGCGCATCGCCAACCAGGTCGCAACGGGAGCGTTCGCAGCCGGAGAGATCCTCGCCGTCACGTTCACCGACAAGGCCGCCGGCGAGATGCGCGCACGGCTCGCGGCTCTCGGAGTGGACGGGCTGCGCGCGAGCACGTTCCACTCCGCCGCTCTCGGGCAGCTTCGCTTCTTTGCCTCCACGCCGCCCCAGCGCATCCTCGCCTCGAAGGCGCTGTCGCTCCGGCACATCGGCAACACGCTGCCGCGCCCCTATCGCTTCCGGCCGGCCGGCGACCTCGCCACCGAGATCGAGTGGGCAAAGAACCGGCGCCTCACGCCGGATGACTACCTCCGCTCGCTCGACGGGCACGAACCGCCGATTCCGGGTGACCTGATGGCGCGCGTCTACCGCGAGTACGAGCGGCGAAAGGCCGACCAGGGGTACGTCGACTTCGAGGATCTCCTCGAGCTCGCGGTGCGCCTCTTCGACGCTGACGAAGGAGCCCTCGCTCAGGTTCGCGAGCGCTACCGAGCCTTCACCGTCGACGAGTACCAGGACGTGAACCTGCTTCAGCAATCGCTGCTCGACCGCTGGCTTGGCGAGCGCGACGAGCTCTGCGCCGTCGGCGACGACTACCAGTCGATCTACGCCTTCACGGGTGCGAGCCCCGAGTACCTGCTGGGCATGCCGGGGCGTTTCCCGCACGCCACGGTCGTCCGGCTCGAGGACAACTACCGCTCGACCCCGCAGGTTCTGGCGGCGGCGAACCTGCTCGTCCCTCAACTCGGCGGCGCGGCGAAGGTGCTGCGGGCGGTGCACGTCGGTGGTCCCGAGCCGGTGACGCGGTCGTTCCCGGAGCCGGAAGCCGAAGCGGCTTACCTCGTCGAGCGGGTGCGGGCCTTGCACGCCGAGGGCGTGCCCTACGAGGAGATGGCTCTGCTCTACCGGACGAATGCGCGCTCGGCCGACTTCGAAGAGGCGTTCACGGCCGCCGAGCTCCCGTTCCAGGGCGCAGCGCTCCTGTCGCGCGACGCAGCTCGACAGTTGCTGAAGGCGCTGCGCGGCGTTGGCGGGACCGCAGTCTCGGCGCACGTCCGGCGCGTGGCGACGGAGCAGGGGCTTCTCGACCGCATCCCCGACGGGCTCGGAGAGCGGGAGGTGACGCGTCAGAACGACCTCGCCCGCCTCGTCCAGCTGGCCGCGGAGTATGACGATGGAGAGCGGACACTCTCGGAGTTCGTCGCGCATCTCCAGCAGCGCTTCGGCAGCGGCGGTGAAGCCCGCGGCGTCCACTTCCTGACCTACCACCGGGCGAAGGGCCTCGAGTTCGAGGCCGTCTTCCTGCCGCGGCTCGAGGAGCGCGAGCTACCGTCGAAGCTCTCGAAGACCGCCGCCGCGATCGCCGAGGAGCGGCGGCTCCTCTACGTCGGCATGACGCGTGCGAAACGGCATCTCTCGATCACGTGGGCCGGGAAGCCGAGCCGGTTCCTCGCCGAGCTCGGAGTCCAGCGCGAGGCTCCGGCCAAGGTCAAGGCGGTCGAGCCCGACGACCCGCTCTACGACGCCCTTAAGCGCTGGCGGCTGGAGACCGCGAAGGCGGAGGAGCGCCCTGCGTACGTGATCTTCCACAACTCGACGCTGGCCGAGATCGTCCGCAGGGCACCACGCACGCGCGACGAGCTCGCCGCCGTCCCCGGAGTGGGGCCGGCCAAGCTCGAGCGGTACGGCGACGAAGTGCTCGCCGCCCGCTGCGCGCCGGTGAGCCCCGGTCAGCCGTCGCTCACTGGCTCCCCGGTACGTAGAGAGCGAGGAACTGCCCGTCCTCGCCGGTCGAGGAGTTCGGTACGAGCGACGGCCCAGGCTGAGGCGCGGTGGTCCAGGTGCGCCTGGACGTCGAGGAACCACCAGCCCCTGCCGAGGAGGTCGCCGGCGTTGATGATGCCCGACGACTCCCACGTGCCCGGCCGCAAGGGCGGCCGGCGTGGCGACCACGCGCCACGACGCACGACGCCAGGTTCGAGGCGGTACCCATGACGCGTGCTTCGTAGCCGCCTGAGAACGGCGGATCGCGGAAGGCCGACTCGCGGTCCTCCTGGATCATCAGCACGCGGTCGGATGCGTCCATGTTGTCGGGCGTCGTAGATGTCGTCGCCGTCCGGAGTCGCCCCCGTTGAGGATCATCTTGATCGTCGCCAAGATGTCGGGTTGGCCGGGTTGACGTCGTTATTGTACACCGCCCTCGCGCCCGCGCGCCGTGGCTGCGGCGCCTCGCGGCTCGCCCGTGTCCGCGACGAACGTGCTGCCATCGATGTCCGGATGGGTGGCGATGTCCTCGAGCCGGTCGAACCTGAACCCGTTGTTGTGTTGCTCCAGTGCTCGAGCACCCGCTGCGGGCCTTCGGCTTCCCGCTGGGGTCGAGTCTCATGTTCTCGGACTGCGGGTATCGGAACCGGAAGCGCCCTCGCGGCACCGACTTGTTCTTCAGGACACGCGGAGTTCTGGTTATTCGCCGGGTCGATGGCCTGCCACACGTACAGGCCGCCGTTCGTCCCGCGCACCGCCGCGCTCGAAATCCCTGTCGTCAGACAGCGTCCGATGTCGCCTTGTAGAGGTACAACGGCCCCGGCCGGAAGTCGTCCTCGCTGGACAGGAAGACCCACTTCGACAGCTCCAGGCGCGACGACGTTCTCGTGCTGGAAGTGCCCATCCGTAGTGAGCGGCGCCTCTCCGTCGTACCGACGCCGGTCTCGGCGTCCATGACGATCGAGCTGCCGTCATGCGCAGGGCCCGGCGGCTGGCCGGCCATCGGCACGGCCTCCTCGCCCGTGAAAGCAGCGCGGCCGGCCTGTCGCTCACCGATCAGGAAGTCGCCGAGCAGAAGCGCTCGAACGCTCGTGCCCGTGAATAGGTACTCGGCCGCGTGGACCCGTCGCGTATGACGGTCGATGTCGAGCGCGGGTGATTCGAGTGTCTACGCCCGGCGGGTTGTTCGGGAACGAGCGACCGAGCTCGTGGTTCATGAGCATGTCGGCCGTGCGCCGTTCGCGTGGTTGTCGTCGTTGTCGTCACCTCGGACGTCGTCGCCCGGTGCCCCCGAGGCCGTCCGGACCCCGGACATCTGATAGTCGCCGACGATGTCGCCGGTCGAGATGATCGGATCGACCTCGACTGCCGCCGCCACCGGTCAGCATACGGAGGCTTCGACGTGTCGAAGCCGCCCCGTCGTGTGACGCACCGCCGACGGTCGCCAACCACGCGAGCAGCGCCGCCAACGAGCGCCAGCAAGGCAAATTGCGCTTTTCTCATCACTCTCCCCTTGACTAGATTGCGGGAGCGAGTTTAGAGGGGCTCGCGCGCTTTCAGCAGGAGGTTCAGCAGATCACGGGGATCGCGCCGCACTCTTGGCGCGCGAGTGGCTGGGTGCTTCGCGAGGTCGAGCGCGCGCGGGTCCGTGAGGGGGCGCAGCCGGCCCTCGCGGATCAGCATCTCGTCGACGCCGCCGATCCGGCCGCCGTACGTCGTGTAGACGGGCACGCCCAGCGCCGCAGCCTCACGGTTCATCGTGCCTCCAGCGGAGACGACGAGGTCGGCCAGCGCGATCAGGCTCTGGGCGTCGACGGCGCGCTCGGGGACGATCACCGACGGGAGGTCGAGGCCAAGGACGTAGTCGCGCTGCTCCGGTGAGCGCGGCACGACGACGGCGTGGACGCCCTCCTGGCTCCCGACGTGCGCCAGCACCTGCGGGAAGAGCGGGTTCGACCGGCGGTGGTAGAGCGAGACGTCGGGTGGCGTGCGAACCACGACCAGCGTGCGGCTCGGATCGACGTTGAGGGCGCCGAGGATGCCGGGGTCGGGCTCGAAGTCGTAGAGGTAGTACTCCTCTTTCAGCCCTGGATACTGCAGCAGCTTCGGGGGGCGAACCCCGAACTTGGCCATACGCTCGGCCGGAATCGCCTCGGGGACGACGACCCGGGTCGCCGCACGGTCGCCGAGATGGTGCTGCAGTGTCGCGTACTCGTAGTCGTGCGTGGTCGCGCTCGGGATCCCGAGCCGCCGGGCCGTGATCGTCAATTCGTGCGAGCCGTGGGCGAGTGCCAGGTCGTAGTCGCGGTCCGCGTGCGTGGCGCTTGAGGGCCCCCAGACGGGAGAGGAGCGAGCGAGCCTTGCCGAAGCGCGAGCGCCCCCCGTGGCGGCCGACGACCGTGGCCTCGATGCCGTGCTGGTCGAGCAGCTCGAGCGTCTGTGCGTAGTCGCGCGTCGTCACCTCTACGTCGTGGCCGTCTCCGCGCAGGAGACCGAGGATGGGCCTGAAGACCAGGACGTGCGCCGGGGCCGAGATGTCGATCCAGACTCTCAAGCGAGCGCCTGCGCCACGCTCGTCTCGCGCGGAGCATTCTCGACGTGCCGCTCGTGCCAGAGCGTGAAGGCGAGGAGGCCCCACAGCTGCCGGCTCAGGTCCTCCTTGCCGGAGACGTGGTCCTCGAGAATGCGCCGGACCGTCGCCTGGGTCGAAGAACCCCTGCCGGCGGAGCGTCTCGGCCGACAGCGTGTCGCGGGCGAACGGCTCCAACTCGCCGCGGAGCCACGCTGCGGCGGGGATCGAGAAGCCGCGCTTGCGGCGGCGAAGAAGCGGCGCCGGAACGAGTGGGGCCACGGCCTTGCGCAGCAGCACCTTCTTGCGCAGCCCTCGCACCTTGTGCTCGGTCGGGAGCGCGAGCGCGAAGTTCGTCACGAACGGGTCGAGGAACGGGACGCGCGCCTCGAGGGAGTGCGCCATCGAGGCCCGGTCGGTCTTGGCGAGCAGATCGTCGACGAGGTAGATCCCGAGGTCCACGTCCTGCAGGCGGGCGAGGAGCTCGGCGCCTTCCGTCTCGGCGAAGCGCATCCGGAGCAGGTCGACCGGGTCGAAGTCGCTGCGCCTCCCGGTGAGCTCGGATCGTGCGTCCGCCGAGAAGATCTCCTTCCACGCGTGGTGGCGCTCGAGGGGCGGCAGGTGCGCGCCGCGCACGAACCGCTTCGCTTTGTAGTCGAAGCTCGCCTTCGCGCTCGACGACGGCAGCCTTTCGACGAGGGGACGCGCGAACCCGGCCAGGGCGCCGTACCGCGACGCGAGCACGTCTGCCGTGTACGTGTAGTAGCCGCCGAAGAGCTCGTCGCCGCCCTCTCCGGAGAGGGCAACCTTGACGTGCTCGGCAGCAAGCTTGGAGACGAGGTAGGTCGGGAGGGCGGAGGAGTCCGCGAACGGCTCGTCGAACGCCTCTGCCAGCGCCGGCAGCAGGAGCGCCGCGTCGGGCCGTAGGACAAGCTCTTCGTGGCGCGTGCCGTACCGATCGGCGACCAGTCGTGCGTCGGCGAGCTCGTCGAAGCTGCGCTCCTCGAAGCCGATCGAGAAGGTCCTGACTGGCTCCGAGCTCTCGGCGGCCGCGAGCGCGGTCAGGGTCGCCGAGTCGATGCCGCCGGAGAGGAGGACGCCGACCGGCACATCCGCAACGAGGTGGGCCCGCACGGAGTCGCGGAGTCGAGCGCGCAGCTCCTCGATCAGCTCGGCCTCGTCCTCGAGGCGAACCTCGTCCGCAGAGACCGGTGCCGGCCGGGCAAAGCGCGTGAGCTCGAGCCGGCCGTCCTGCCAGGCGAGGACATGTCCAGGTGGGAGCTTCCTGATCTCGCGAAAGATCGTCAGGGGCGCCGGGATGCAGTTGAAGGCGAGGAAGCTTTCGACGGCATCGAGGTCGATCTCGCCCCGCGGAAGCGCCCGCAGCTCGGACGCGAACGCGAGCTCGCCGTCTGCCTGCCGGTAATAGAGCGGCTTGATCCCGAAGCGGTCTCTGGCTAGCACGAGCCTGCGCCGCGGCCCGTCCCAGAGCGCGACGGCGAACATGCCGCGCAGGCGCTCCGCAAAGTCGAGCCCGTGCTCCTCGTAGAGGTGGACGAGCACCTCCGTGTCGCAGTGAGTCGCGAAGGTGTGACCGGCCCGCTCGAGGTCGTGCCGGAGCTCGCGGTAGTTGTAGAGCTCGCCGTTCTGGACGACCTGGATGCGGCCGTCCTCGTTGCCGATTGGCTGGTCGCCGGTCTGGAGGTCGATGATCGCGAGACGGCGCGCGGCGAGGCCGACACCGCCGTCGACGAATGACCCCTCGCTGTCCGGCCCGCGGTGGACGAGCGTCTCGCTCATCGCGGCGAGGCGGGCGGGGTCGACCGCGCCGCCCGTGGTGGCGATCCCGCAGATCCCGCACATAGCCCTAGCCTAAGTGGAGCGCCCGAACAGCCCGCGCAGGGACTGCCGCAAGACGCGCCACCCGGTGGCTGCCAGCGTGCGCAGGTAGAGCCGAACCGAGCGGTCCGCGATCCACTCGAGGTCGTGCGCGAGCTTCTCGGCCATCGAGGTCTCGTAGCCGCGGCGCACCTGGGCGAAGCCCGTGAGACCGGGCCGGACGACGAGCCGCTGCCAGTAGGCGGGCAGGTCGGCGGCCAGCTCCTCGAAGAAGCGAGGGCGGATGGGACGCGGGCCGACCAGGCTCATGTCGCCGATGAGGACGTTCCAGAACTGGGGCACTTCGTCCAGTTGGGTCGCTCGGAGCCAGCGACCGAGTCCTGTGACCTCGGCCTCCGTGCGCTCGACGAGCGCTGGGCCGAGGTAGTGGCCGAGGCGCTGCTCGGCGCCGGGTCGCAGCGTTCGGAACTTGGTCATCGTGAAGACCCGTCCGCCGCGTCCGACGCGCTCCCCCCGGTAGAAGACCGGCCGTCCGGACGTGACGAGGAGCAGACATGCAAGCACGACGAGGATCGGCAGGGCGACGAGGGCGAAGAGCGCTACGAGGCCGATGTCGAGCGCGCGAATGGCGACGTCGACTCCGAGGCGACCGGGAGTCTCGCGTGCGAGCCGCCCGTACCGCTCGGCGAGGTGCTCAGCTTGGTTCTGCTCCTGCACCGCCAACGGGAGGATCGTAGTCGGGGCCGGGGGCGCCTGAGTCTTCACCCACCCTCTCTTGTTTAGGCACAGCCCACCTCCTCCCCACCGCGAGCCTAACGCGAGAAAGCGCACGCATGGGTCTCGGAACTGCATCGAAACCGTGCATCAGGCCGAGTGGGTACAGCAGCATCTTTTGCATAAGATTCCCTTATGGACACGCGCCAGCTCGCAGCGTTCTGCACGGTCGTCGAGCTCAAGAGCTTCTCGCAGGCGGCTGAGCGCCTCGGCGTCACGCAGCCGGCGGTCAGTCTCCAGATCCGCTCACTCGAGGAGCGGCTCGGCCAGCAGCTGCTCGATCGCTCGGGACGGCGCGTCGAGCCCACCGAAGCCGGCGTCCGGCTCTATCGCGGCGCGCAGCGGCTCCTCGCCCTCGAGCAACAGCTCGTCGAGGACGTGGCCGGCGAGGCCGACGGCGAGCTCCGCGGCGAGCTTGCGATCGGCGCAGCGACGGGGCCCGGCGCCACGGTCGTGCCTCTGCTCCTCTGCGAGTTCCACCTTGCAAACCCCGACGTCCGCGTCGAGCTCACGATCTCCGACACGCAGACCGTCGTCGAGGCGGTCGCACGACGGGAGCTCGAGCTCGGCATCGTGGGCGCGACCCCACGCCACCGCTCCGTCGCCTACGAGCCGTTCTTCCGCGACGAGGTCGTGCTCGTCTGTCCGCCCAAGCACCCCTTTGCCGGCAAGACGATTGCGATCGAAGCCCTCAAGGACGAGACGCTGATCGTGATGCAGGAAGGCGCCGGCGTGAGACAGGTGATCGAGGACGAGCTGCGGAAGCTCGGCACGCGCCTGAAGGACCTGGACGTCCACCTCGAGCTCGGGCTCCAGGAGTCCGTGAAGAGCGCCGTCGAGGCGGGCTACGGCGTCACGTTCATCTCGCGCGCGGCCGTCGAGGCGGAGTTGGCCGCCGGCAGGCTCGCCACCGCTCGCGTGCGCGGTCTGGAGCCGACGCGTCAGATTTCGCTCGTCCGCGCAAGTGGCCGGGTCGGCACGCGCCTTTCAGAGGCGTTCGTCGAGTTCGCCAGCACGCGCGTCTGATGGAGATTCGCTGGGGTCTCTTCGAGCTACCCGGCCTGCTCGCTGAGCTCGGCATCGAGCGACCGCTCCTCGTGGCGAGCGACCGCTGGTCTCCCGATCGGCTTCCCGTAGGGATTGCCGGTGTCTGGTCGGAGGTCCCGTCCGACCGAATCGACGAGGCGGTGGAGGCCGCAAAGGTCGGCGATGGGCTGCTCGCCCTCGGCGGGGGTAGCGCGATCGACCTCACGAAGGCGATCTCTGCCGGCTCGGGTCTGCCCTTGGTCTCGATTCCCACCACGTATTCGGGCTCCGAGTGGACGGACTTCTTCGGCGTGCGCGACAGCAGCAGGCGGATGCGAGGCGGCGGATCCGGAGCGACGATGGCCGGCGTCGTCTACGAGCCCGAGCTGACCTTGGGCCTTCCGCGCGAGGAGACGGTCGGCACCGCGCTGAACGCCCTCGCACACAGCGCGGAGGCGTTCTACGTCAAGGGCCGGAGCGGACGCGGCGATCGCCACGCGTTTACCGGCGCTCGGCCGATCTCCTACGCGTTGCCGCTGGTCGTCGACGATCCCGGGAGCCGGTACTTGCGAACGCGCCTCCTGGAGGGCGCGATGCGCTCGGGAATGGCGCTCGCGGAGGCCGGCATGGGGCTCGGTCACGCCATGGCCCAGGCGCTCGGCGGTCGCTACGGCCTTCCGCACGGCGCGCTGAACGCCGTGACTCTTCCGCCGGCCCTCCGCTTCAACGAGCCGGTAGCCGCTGCCGAGATCGCACGCTTCGGCGAGGCGATGAGCACAGACGACCCGGTTGGCCGCGTCGAGGAGCTTGCCGCTCTGGGCGGCTTCGGGCGTCTGCGCGACCTCGGCGTCCCCGAGGACGAGCTCGGCGAGGTGGCTGAAGCGGCGGCGGCTAGGCCGGCGGCACGGGCGAACCCGCGGCCGGCGACGGCGCCAGAAATCGAGGAGCTTCTACGCTCGGTTTGGTAGGCAGCGGCACGATTTATCGGCCCGAGGGGTATGGCGCTTGAGTGAGGATTAGCGTGGCTTATGGCTGAAATAAAGGAAACACTGGTATAGTCGCGGCGTGCAGCCGGCTGCTCGATTCGACGTGCTCGTGGTTGGAAGCGGGGCCTCCGGCCTCGCCGCCGCCGTGTCCGCCGACCGGAGCGGAGCCAGGGTGGGTCTCGCCGCCAAGGATTCGCTGCAGTCCTGCAACTCGGCCAAGGCTCAGGGCGGGATTCAGGCAGCGTTCGGTGAGGACGACTCGCCGGAGCAACACGCCGAGGACGTGTGGCAGAGCTCACATGAGACTGCCGACCGGCGGCTCGTGGAGATCCTGACCAGCGAGGCGCCAGGCGCCATTCACTGGCTCGAGGAGCTCGGAGTCGAGTTCACGCGCGAGAACGGCGGCTACCGGCTCGCACGTTGCGGCGGCGCGACTCGCAAGCGGCTCCTCCAGGTCGGCGACCGCACGGGGCACGCGATCACGAAAGCCCTTCGCGACGCGGTCGAGGCCTCCTCGATCGAGACCTTCCCGAAATCGCCGCTGAGCGCACTCGAGCCGACCGAGAGCGGATGGCGCGCACGCTGCGGCGAGCACGTGATCGACGCCGCCACCGTCGTCCTCGCAGCCGGCGGCCGCTGCTACCGCGAGGCGCAGGAGCGCGGCGAGCTTACGACCAACCACCCCGGCGCAACGGGTGAGGTGACGCAGATCGCGATCGACGTGGGAGTCGAGAGCCGCGACCTCGACGCCCTCCAGTACCACCCGAACGGCGGCGCGTGGCCGACGGCGATGCAGGGCTACTCGATCCCCGAGACGACCCGAGCGTATGGAGCTGTGCTGCTCAACGCCGACCGCGAGGAGTTCACCGATTCGCTCGGCCCTCGCGATGCCGTCTCACGGGCGATCTTCGACGAGGTCGAGGCCGGGCGCGGGGTCGAGACCGAGGACGGCCGCCCCGCGGTCTACCTGGACACGACGCGGATCGCCGAGAGCGACGCGAACGTGTCGCTTCCGTACATGCTGCGCCGCTACCGCGCCGGCGGGATCGATCCGCTGGCCGAGGCGATCCTCACCTATCCGGTGCTCCATTACCAAAACGGGGGTCTCGTCATCGACGAGGACGCACAGACGACTGTCGAGGGCCTCTACGCCTGCGGCGAGATCGCCGGCGGCACGCACGGGCGCAACCGCATGATGGGCAACTCGCTGCTCGAGTGCACCGTGTTCGGCCGGCGGGCCGGCAAGGCCGCGGCGGAGAAGGCGGCATGAGCACGGTCGCAATCGACCTGCAGGGGGCTGTCGAGGACGCAGCCGCGCACCTCTACGTCTGGGCGCTCAAGGACATCCCGCAGGACCTCCGCGATGCGCTCGGCGAGGCGTCGGAGCGTGAGACCTCTGTTCCGGGGCGCCGCGTCCTGAGCACGATCCTCCGCAACGTCCAGGTCGCTGAAGAGGAGAACAACATCGTTTGCCAGGACACCGGCATCGCGGTGTACACGTGCCGGGTCGGGGAGCACTTTCCCCTGCACCCGAGCCGAATCTACGCCGCGTTGAAGACGGGCACCGAGCGCGCGACCCTCGAGCACCCCCTGCGCTCGAACGCCGTGCACACGATCACGCGCGAGAACACCGGCCCGAACACGGGTCACCGGCTGCCGATCGTGCACTGGGAGTTCATCCAGGACTGGGACGGGCTGGACGTCAAATGCATCCCCAAGGGCTCGGGCTCGGAGAACATGAGCTTCCTCAAGATGTGCACCCCCGCGGACGGGGTGAAGGGCGTCAAGCAGTTCGTCCTCGAGTCGATCGTCGGCGCAGGGGGTAAGCCCTGCCCGCCGGGGATCGTCGGCGTCGGCATGGGCGGATCGGCCGACTACGCGATGTACCTGGCGAAGGAGGCGATCGCGCGCCCCGTCGGCACGCGCAACCCCGATCCGCACGTCGCGAAGCTCGAGGAGGAGCTCTACGACCTGCTGAACCAGACCGGCATCGGGCCGATGGGGCTCGGCGGCGACGTCACCGTCCTGCAGTGCCACATCGAGCACGCGGACACGCACATGACCCTGAACCCGGTCGCCGTCAACTACCAGTGCTGGGCCGCTCGGCGCGCGAGCGCGCACGTCTCGCCGGACGGCGACGTCGACTACGACCGGGAGTTTTGATGGCCGAGCATCGCCTCACGTTCCCGGCGACGGAAGAGGACATCCGCAAGCTCCGCGCGGGTGACCTCGTCACGGTCGACGGCCACATCATCGGCATCCGCGACCGCACGCAGATCCGGATCTTCGACCAGGGCGTGGAGCCGCCGCTCGACCTGAACGGCGCTTTTCTCCTGCATACGGCGCCAAATGTCCGGAAGCTCGGCCCGGGCAAGTACGAGCCGATGTGCGTCGGGACGACGACGAGCGCGCGCATGGTGCGCTTCACCGAGCCGCTCGGTCGCGACTACGGCGTGCGGGCGATCGCCGGCAAGGGCGGCCTGCCCGACGAAGCAATCGAGCCGATGGCGAAGCACGGGATGGTCTATTTCGCGCTCGTCGGCGGCGCGGCAGCGCTCGAGACGACGCAGATCGAAGAGATCGAAGAGGTCTTCTGGGAGGAGCTCATGCCAGAGTGCCTCTGGAAGTTCCGCGTCAAGGACTTCGGGCCGCTCTGGGTGGGCATCGACTCGCACGGCGACTCGATGTACCGCGACGTTCAGAACGCCGCCCTGAAGAAGCTGGAGGGCATCGTTGCTGGGCTTTGAGCCGCGCAGTGGCGGCCTGACGCATGTGCTCGACAAGGGCCTCGGTTCGCGCGCCTGGGAGGACGTCCTCGAGACGGCCGGGCACTACATCGACATCGTCAAGCTCGGGTGGGGCACGGCCTACGTCACGCAGCACCTGCAGCGCAAGCTGGACGTTCTACGCGGCAAGCCCGTCGTCATCGGCGGCACTTTCTTCGAGGTCGTCTACGTCAAGGACAAGCTCGACGAGTACAAGAGCTGGCTCTCGAACCTGGGGCTGACGCACGTCGAGATCTCCGACGGAACGGTCGAGATCCCGCGCGAGCGCAAGCTCGAGCTGATCGCCGACTTCGCAGGCGACTTCACGGTGCTCTCCGAGGTCGGCTCCAAGGACTCGTCGGTCGAGCCGGACGCGGACGAGTGGGTGGGCTGGATGCGCGAGGAGCTCGCAGCCGGCGCCTGGAAGGTGATCACCGAGGCCCGTGAGGGCGGAACGGCGGGGATCTTCACGAGCGAGGGCGCGCTGCGGACGGACGTGATCACGCAGGTCGCGGACGCCGTCGGGCGCGACGACATCGTCTTCGAGGCGCCGACGAAGAACGCTCAGGCCTGGTTCGTGAAGCAGTTCGGTCCGGAGGTCAATCTGGGGAACATCCCGCCGGACGAGGTCATCCCGCTCGAGACCCTGCGCCTCGGCCTGCGCGGCGACACGCTGAAGGAGGTGCTCCTTGGCGATCGCGCCCCAGCTTCCTGACCTCGACTTCGAGGCCATGTCCGCCGAGGATCTGCTGCGCTGGGCGCACGGGGAGTTCGGCGCCGGCCTCTGCCTGACCTGCTCGTGGCAGAAGCAATCGTCGGTGCTCGTGCACATGGTCTCCGACCTCGACCTCGAGATCCCGATCATCGAGCTCGACACGCAGCTCTTCTTCCGCGAGACCTATGAGACGCGCGACCGGCTCGTCGAGCGCTACGGCCTGAAGCTGCTGCCCCCGCCGCCCGTCATCACCGTGGCCGAGCAGCACATGCAGGAGGGGCCAAACCTGTGGGAGCGGGATCCCGACCGCTGCTGCCACATCCGCAAGGTCGAGCCGCTGCTGACCGCGCTCGAGCCCTACGGCGCCTGGATCTCGGGCATCCGGAGGGAGCAGTCGCCGAGCCGCGCGGAGACGCCCAAGGTGCAGTGGTCGGAGCGCTACGGCGTCTGGAAGATCCACCCGCTCGTCGACTGGGACGCGAAGCGCGTCCAGGCCTACATCACCGTCAACGAGATCCCGTACAACCCGCTGCACGACGCGGGGTACCGCTCGATCGGCTGCATTCCCGTGCACGCGGCCGACCGCGCCGGGCGAAGAGGAGCGAGCAGGCCGCTGGGCCGGCTCCGACAAGCTCGAGTGCGGCATCCATCAGGACACCCCACTAACCAAGGAGTCGAATGTCTAAGGGTTTCACGCTCTGGTTCACCGGGCTCTCGGGCGCGGGCAAGACGACGATCGCGGAGATCGTCGGCCCCGAGCTCGAGCGGCGCGGGCTCGCCGTCGAGTACCTCGACGGCGACGTCGTCCGCACGCACCTGTCGAAGGGTCTCGGGTTCTCGAAGGAGGACCGCGACACGAACATCGAGCGCATCGGCTGGGTCGCCTCGCGGTTGACCCGGCACGGCGCGGCCGTCCTCGTCTCGGCGATCTCGCCCTACGAGGAGACGCGCCAGAAGGCGCGCGACCTGGTCGAGGAGCACGGGTCGTTCGTCGAGGTGTTCGTCGCGACCTCGGTCGAGGAGTGCGCCCGCCGCGACGTGAAGGGGCTGTACGAGAAGGCCTTCAGCGGCGAGATCAAGGAGTTCACGGGCGTGTCGGACCCCTACGAGGAACCGGTGAATCCCGAGCTGCGGATCGACACCGAGGCGCACGAGCCGGAGGAGTCGGCGCAGATCGTCGTCGAGAAGCTCGCCGAGCTCGGCCTGGTCGAAACGAGCGTGCCCGCATGACTTTGCAACAGACTGTTACTAAGTCGCTCGTGGCGCCGCATGGCGGCTCGCTGATTGACCGGACGGGGGATCCGCCCGCCGATCTGGACTCGCTCGAAACGATCACGCTGACCCCGCGTGAGGTGTCCGACCTGGACATGATCGCGTCGGGGGCGCTGTCGCCGCTCGAGGGCTTCATGGGGCGCGAGGACTACGAGCGCGTCCTCGACGACATGCACCTCGCCAACGGGCTGCCCTGGGCCCTGCCGGTCTGCCTGGCCGTCGACAAGGCGCCCGCGGGAGACCGCGTCGTGCTGGCCGACGGCGAGGGTGTGCCGCTGGCGGTGCTGGAGGTCGACGAGGTCTACGAGTACGACCAGGAGCGCGAAGCCGAGCGCTCCTTCCGCACGACGGACGAGGCGCACCCCGGCGTCGCGCGGCTCTACGCCCAGCGGCCGCTCTATCTCGCGGGGCGAGTCACGGTGTTCGCGCGCCCGGAGCCGGCCTTCCCCGAGCTCGCGATGGATCCGGCCGAGACGCGCGCGCTCTTCGCCGAGCGCGGCTGGAAGCGCGTGGTCGGCTTCCAGACGCGGAACCCGATCCACCGGGCGCACGAGTACCTGACGAAGGGCGCGCTCGAGACCGTCGACGGCCTCCTGATCCACCCGCTCGTCGGCGAGACGAAGTCCGACGACGTGCCCGCCGCGACGCGGGTCGAGTGCTACCGCGTGCTCGTCGACAACTACTACCCGGCCGACCGGGTCGTGGTCTCCGCCTTCCCGGCGGCGATGCGCTACGCGGGGCCGCGGGAGGCGATCTGGCACGCGATCTGCCGCAAGAACTACGGCTGCTCGCACTTCATCGTCGGCCGCGACCACGCGGGCGTGGGCGACTACTACGGGACGTACGACGCGCAGCTGATCTTCGACGAGTTCGAGCCGCACGAGCTCGGCATCGAGACGATGTTCTTCGAGCATGCCTTCTGGTGCCGTGCCTGCGGGTCGATGGCCACGCCCAAGACCTGCCCCCACGGCGGTGACGACCACGTCTTCCTCTCGGGGACGAAGGTGCGCGAGCTGCTCGAGGCGGGGGAGCTCCCGCCGGCCGAGTTCTCGCGGCCCGAGGTCGCCGAGGTGCTGATCGAGGCCTACAAGTGAGTTCTCGTTTGACGCCGACTGCAGCCTTCGATAGACAACGCTAATGCGACCTATTAGTTTGATCTATCGAAAGGGGACATCCATGCGCAGGACCGTTCTGGCCCTGGGCGCTTTGCTGGCCGCGGCGATCGCGGCAGGCGGCGCTTCCGGCGGCAGCGCCGACACGAAGCTCACGCTGGTTGCCTACTCGACGCCGCGCGAGGCGTACGCGAAGCTGGTCCCCGCCTTCGCCGCTACGCCGGCGGGTGCCGACACCTCGTTTGACCAGTCGTACGGATCGTCGGGAGAGCAGGCTCGTGCCGTGGTCGCCGGCTTGAAGGCCGACGTCGTCGCGCTCTCGCTCGAGCCCGACATCACGACGCTCGTCAAGGCCGGGCTCGTGGCGCGGACTTGGAACCAGGACGCCTACGCGGGCATGGTCACGCGCTCGGTCGTCGTCTTCGCCGTCCGCAAGGGCAACCCGAAGAAGATCCGCACCTGGGCCGACCTGATCAAGCCCGGTGTCGACATCGTCACGCCGAACGTCCAGACCTCGGGCGGGGCGAAGTGGAACGTGATGGCTGCCTACGGTGCCCAACTCAAGGCCGGCAAGACACATGCCCAGGCGGTCGCGTACCTGAACAAGTTCTACGACCACATCGTCTCGCAGGACAAGAGCGCACGGGAAGCACTGCAGACGTTCCTCGCGGGCCGCGGAGACGTCCTCCTCGCATACGAGAACGAGGCGATCTTCGCGAAGTCGAAGGGCCAGGACCTGCCCTATGTGATCCCGAAGGCGACGATCAAGATCGAGAACCCCGTCGCGGTCACGACCAACTCGTCGAACAAGACCAAAGCGCGTGCCTTCCTTCGCTACCTGCGGACGGTGCCGGCCCAGCGCATCTTCGCGCAGAACGGCTACCGCCCCGTGGTCAAGCCGGCCCAGCGTGGCTTCACGTTCCCGGTGCGGCCGAACCTGTTCTCGATCAAGTACCTCGGGGGCTGGGCGAAAGTCGACAAGCGCTTCTTCGACCCGAAGACCGGGATCGTCACGAGGATCCAGAAGCGCAAGGGCGGGGGTTAAGCCCTGTCCGTACGGGTCGAGAGTCTCCCCAGGCCGGCGGCGGCGCGCAATCCTGGCGCCGCCGTCGGGATGGGGCTCGCGACTGCGTACCTGAGCCTGATCGTCCTGCTGCCGCTGGCCGCGCTCGATCTGGCATTCGGCACAGGACGGACGCACAGGGTTCTGGGACGCCGTCACCGAGCCGCAGTCCGTTGCGGCGCTGAAGCTGACGCTCGTCGCATCGGCTGTGGTCGTGCTCATCAACGCGGTGATGGGGACGATCGTCGCGTGGATCCTGGTCCGCGACCGCTTCCCGGGACAGGGCTTCGTCAACACGCTCATCGACCTCCCGTTTGCGCTGCCGACGATCGTCGCCGGGCTGACGCTCCTGGCGCTGTACGGCCCTCAGGGCCCGTTGGGCGTGGACGTGGCGTTCTCCCGGACCGCGATCGTGCTGGCACTCCTGTTCGTGACGCTGCCGTTCGTGATCCGCACGGTGCAGCCCGTGTTGCTGGAGCTCGATCGTGAGATGGAGGAGGCCGCGGCCTCGCTCGGCGCCGGGCCGATCTCGACGTTCAGGCGGATCGTCTTCCCCAACCTCCTGCCCGCGATCCTTTCGGGGATCGCGCTCGCGTTCGCCCGGGCGGTGGGCGAGTTCGGCGCGGTTGTGCTGATCTCGGGCAACCTGCCGTTCGAGACCGAGGTGGCGGCGGTCAACATCTTCGGACGCATCGAGGGAGGGGATCCGGTCGGTGCCGCCGCGGTCTCGGTCGTCCTGCTCGTGATCTCCTTCGGCATCTTGCTGACGATCGGCGCTTTCCGGCGCTGGGCGACGAGGCACGATGGCGCGTAGAGCACTCCTTCGCTTTCTCGGCCTCGGCTACCTGGCCGTCATCCTCATCGCGCCGGTCTCGCTCGTCTTCTGGCGCGCCTTCGAAGACGGCGTCGGGCCCGCCTGGGACGCCGTGACGACCCCTGCGGCCAAGCACGCGTTCATGATCACCATCGCGATCACGCTCATCGCAGTGCCGGCGAACACGATCTTCGGCGTGATCATGGCAATGGCGATCGTCCGCCGCCGGTTCCCGGGCAAAGGGATCGTCAACGCGCTCGTCGATCTTCCGCTCGCTCTCTCGCCGGTCGTCGTCGGCCTGGCGTTCTTGCTGCTCTACGGCACGGGTGGGTGGCTCGCCGACCTGCCGTTCGACGTCGTCTTCGCGTTCCCCGGGATGGTGCTGGCGACGATCTTCATCTCGCTGCCGTTCGTCGTGCGCGAGGTCGTGCCTGTGCTGCGTGAGATCGGCGTCGAGCAGGAGCAGGCGGCTTCCACCCTGGGCGCCTCGTCGTTCCAGACCTTCCGGCGGGTGACGTTCCCCGCGATCCGCTGGGCCGTCGGGTACGGCGTCGTGCTGACGACGGCTCGCGCGCTCGGCGAGTTCGGCGCCGTGAGCGTCGTGTCGGGTCGCATCGCGGGGAAGACGGAGACGATGACGCTGCACGTGCAAGAGCGCTTCGACGGTTTCGACTACGTCGGCGCTTACGCTGCCTCGGTCGTGCTCGCCGTCCTCGCCATCGCCACGCTGCTCGCCATGAACTTCTTCCGTCCCAAGGAAGGGACGTCGTAATGGCGATCTATGCCCAGAACGTGACCAAGCGCTTCGGCGACTTCACCGCGCTCGAGGACGTCTCGGTCGAGGTGCCCAGCGGCTCACTCACCGCGCTGCTCGGACCGAGCGGCAGCGGAAAGTCGACGCTCCTCCGTGTGATCGCCGGGCTCGAGCAGCCCGACTCGGGGTCGGTCGTGATCGAGGGCGAGAACATGACCGGGCTCGCGCCGCAGAAGCGCGGCGTCGGCTTCGTCTTCCAGCACTACGCGGCTTTCAAGCACATGACCGTCTGGAAGAACGTCGCCTTCGGCCTCCAGATCCGGCGACGCCCCAAGGCCGAGGTCAAGGCGCGTGTCGAGGAGCTGCTCGATCTCGTCCAGCTCTCGGGGTTTGCGGATCGTTACCCCGCACAGCTCTCCGGCGGGCAGCGGCAGCGGATGGCACTGGCTCGCGCGCTGGCCGTCGAGCCGAAGGTGCTCCTGCTCGACGAGCCGTTCGGGGCGCTCGACGCGCGTGTGCGGAAAGAGCTCCGCGCGTGGCTGCGGCGGCTCCATGACGAGGTGCACGTGACCACGATCTTCGTCACGCACGACCAGGAGGAGGCGATGGACATCGCCGACCGGATCGTGCTCATGAACAACGGCCACGTCGAGCAGATCGGCGCGGCACGCGACCTCTACGAGGAGCCGGCGAACGAGTTCGTCATGAGCTTCGTCGGCCCCGTGAGCAGCCTGGGCGGCCAGCTGGTCAGGCCGCACGACCTCGAGCTCAGCCTCGAGCCGAACGGGGACGGGGGCGAGGAGGGCGTCGTCCGTAGGGTCGTACACCTCGGGTTCGAGGTCCGCGTCGAGGTCGAGCTGGCGAACGGCAGCGACTGCTGGGCGCAGGTGACGAGGGACGAGGTCGACGAGCTCGACCTCGAGCCGGGCTCCCGTGTGTACGTCAGGCCGCGCCGCGAGCGCGTGCTCTCTTAACCGGGGAGCGCCAGGAAGGGAAGGCTGTCGGTCAGCTCGAGTGTTCCGACCGCGGGGAGCCGGTCCGCGCGGCACGTCGTGTAGGAGTGGGCGCTGATCTGCTTGTTCATCAGCCAGCGGTCGAAACGCTGGTCGCGGGCCGACTTCATGAGCGTGGCGCCGATGGCCGAGCGGGCCTGATCCAGGGGGAACGTGCCGAGCGGGCTAGTCGGGCCGAGCGCGCGAACCTTGTAGGTCCCGGTGCCTGTCTCGATCTCGACCGTCCGGCCTGCCCGAATGGCGAAGACCTGACCCGGCGCGCTGTCTTGGATCGCGACGCCGCGACGCTGACGTCCGAGCCACGGAGCCGCGGGCGTGACCTCGACGAGGCGCGCTTGCTTCGCGGAGGCCGAGCGGCGAAAGTCGGCGATCTCCGGCCCCGACGCGCGCGGGACGGCGAAGCGGCGGGCGATCCTCACCTGCCGAATCTGATCCGAGATGATGCTGCGGGCCAGCCCTCGTGTCGCGCCCGCGTCCTCCAGGGCCCTGCGGTAGGCCGCGGTGGAGCCCCCGAAACGAGAGGCGATGACGGTGCGCTGTGCCGCGCGCAACTCCTTGCTCGTGACGGGCATCTGAGCCGTGAGCACGACGTGTGCGAACAGCGACGACAGCGCCACCTCGCGATCCTCGGTCACGTGCGCGGCCGCGGCCACAGTACGTGACGAGACGTTGCCCCACGGAGTCTTGCACTGGACGCCCGGCGGGAACCGGAGCTGGCCGACGGTCAGCGACTCGTCGAAGCCCCGGCCGGCCATGGCCGGGCCGTTGCAGAGCGTGGGGTCGCGCGTCCAGAGCCACACGCAGGCGGCGGCCGGCTTGTCGGGGTCGCGATCGCTCGGCGCCCACTCGCCCCAGCCCCACGACCAAATCGTCCGGAACGGCAACTCGCGCGACACCTGTCTGGCGGCCAGGACCTGGAGCTTGATGTGGTTGAACCACGCACTTGCCGGCTTGAGCCCTTCGCGGCCTCCGGTGCCCGGGTTCGTATGGAACCCGAGGATGAGCCCCGTCTTCTCGATGGGCACGCCGATCTCGGTCAGCTCGGTGATCCCGGCGCGGAAGACGCGGCGCAGGTTGCGGCTCGCGAGAACCGGCCCCTGGCGGTGGAAGGCGGGAGCCGGCACGTAGGTCTCGCGGACGAACGTCGTGTACAGCGCCGTCTGGCGCCACCAGTCGGCGGCCTCTCCGTCGGTGAACGGCCGCGTCGACAGGAGCAGGTAGGGACGCGCTCCGAGCGCCGAAAGGCGGCGCACGAAGGCCAGCACGTTCGCGCGGTACTGCGCGTTCGTCTGTGACCAGGGCGTGGGGAGGTTCGCGCCCCACATCTCGTTCAGGGCCATCCACGGACGGGCGCAATTCGTCGACGCGACCGCCCGGTAGAAGATTCGGTCGGCCCAGTCCTCGACCAGCTCCGGCCGCAGCGGCGCCGTGGGCGTGCCGACGCGCTGGCGCAGGTTCATCTCCCAGTAGACGGTCTTGGCGCCCATCTCGCGCAGGCGCGGCGGGAAGATGAAGTTGGCCGCGGCGGCTATCACGCCCGGTCTGGCGAACATCGGCCAGTACGGGACGTTGCCGTCGGCAAAGTCGATCCAGAGCGGCCTCTGGTTGCTGGGGAGTCCACATTCTCCTGCCCGGGCGCGTTCGGGAGCCGCGGCAAATGCCGCGATGCAGGCGAGCAGAACGATGAGGAGCCGCTTCACGACCAGTCAATGTCTACCAGAGGGCCAGGCGAGTGCCCAAGCCTAGAATCGTTCTCCTGGCTGCCCGTCTCGCACCCATCGTGGTTGTCGTCATGCTGCTCGCGGCCACCGCGGCTGCCTTCGCGTTCGCGCAACGCGCCAAGCTCGAGGAGAGCCCGATCCAGGGCATCCGCTTCGAACGGCGGCTGCTGTCGCCGGTCTGCACGGCGTGTGAGCCCTCCGCTCGTGAGGTGCCGATCAGGTTCCGGCTGCTGAACGAGGATCACGTCACGGTCGACATCGTCGACGCGAGCGGGGCGATCGTTCGCGAGCGGCTCCTGTCGGGCCGCTACGAACCGAGGTCGGTGCTCTTCAGCTGGGACGGACGGGATGGGGGCGGGCGTGTCGTGGCGGATGGTCTCTATCGCCTGCGGATCGCGCTCGCGGACGAGGGGCGCACGCTCGAGGCTCCCGAAGAGATCCGTGTCGACGGGACGCCGCCCTCGATCGAGAACGTCGAGGTGCGGCCGCGCGTGATCTCCCCCGACGGTGATCGCCGCTCGGACCGCGCCTCGATTTCCTACCGGTTCAACGAGCCTGCTTACGCGGTGCTCTACGTCGACGGCAAGCGCCGCCCCGGCAGCAGCTTCCGCAAGCGGCCGGCGGGCGTGCTGCAGTGGTACGGGCGCGGGCTCGGCCCCGGGATGCACCGGCTCGCCCTGGCCGCGCAGGACCCAGCGGGCAACCAGTCGCCCTCGACGCGCGAGTTCGAAGTGCAGGTGCGCTACGTCGAGCTCGCGCGCCGGCGCTACGTCGTGCGGCCGGGCGCGCGCTTCAACGTGCGGGTGTCGACGGACTCCACGCGCCTTGGGTTCACCCTCGGATCTCTGGCCAGGACTGTCATCGCGGAGCGCCCGATTCGTCGTATCCAGGTGACTGCTCCCCCTCGCGCCGGCCGCTATGTCCTCACGGTTCGCGTAGGCACGCGGCGGGCGCAGGCACTGGTCGTCGTCCGCCCCCCTCGCCGCTAGTCTCAAGTCCCAGTGCCTCTCGCCCAGTCACTGGAACGCGCCGTCAACGACGGAGCGATATTCCTCCTCGCCCTCGGCGCGGTGCTCGCGCTGGCCGGAGGCCTGATCTACGGCCGCTGGCGGCTCGTTGCACGCATCGTCCTGGTGTGCGCGCTCCTGGCGCTCGGCGCGGGCACGGCGTTCGGCGCCTGGGCGTGGCACGAGAAGCGGCCGCGCGACGTGCGCGGCTCCTCGACCCAGGAGTTCGTCCCGGAGCTCAGGCCGGCGAAGCCGAAGCCGAAGCAGCCGAACAAGCTGCTTCTCGCGGAGTCGTGGCCGACCTACGGCTTCGACCCCGAGCGGACCCATCTCGCGCCGGCCGAGTGGCGGCTACGGCCCCCGTTTCACGGGATCTGGAAGCGCACGCTGAACGACGACATTGAGTTCCCGCCCTCGATCGCCTACGGGAAGCTCTACGTGGCGCAGCAGAAGGGCCACTTCTACGTGATCAACGCACGCTCGGGAAAGGTGCAGTGGACAAAGAACTTCGACCGCTGCGTCGCCGCCTCGCCTGCGATCGCCGACGGAATCGTCTACCAGGGCTTCCTACAGACGAACCCCTGCGGGGGCCACGTACGGACGCAAGACGGCCTCCTGGTCGCCTGGGACGCCAGGACGGGCAAGGAGCTCTGGCGCCTCAGGCCCGGCGCGGTGGAGTCGTCACCTGTGGTCGTCGGCAACACGCTCTACTTCGGGTCGAAGGACCGGAAGGTGTACGCGCTCAGGCTTCGGGGTCGGAAGAGGCCGACGATTCGGTGGACGTTCACCGCCGACGACGAGGTCGTGGCCGCTCCCGCGTACAGCCAGGGAAAGATCTTCGCGGCGACCAGCAACGGGAGCGTCTACGCGGTCGACGCACGCAACGGCCGTCAGGTCTGGCACGCGACCTCGTTCTCACGCTTCGGCGGCCGCGAGTACTTCTACGCGACCCCGGCCGTCGCTTACGGGCGCGTCTACGCCCCCAACGCCGACGGCACCGTCTACGCCTACGGCGCGCGGACGGGGAAGCTCCTGTGGGCGCGCCAGGTCGGCACCTACGCGTACACGGCGCCGGCGGTGTGGAGACGGACCGTCTTCGTGGGCACCTGGGACGGGTACTTCGTCGCCCTCGACGCCGTCACGGGCGACGTTCGCTGGCGTTTCGACGCGCCGTCGACGATCTCCGGGGCCCCGACCGTCCTTTCCGGCCTCGTCTACTTCTCGAGCTGTGGGCGCTGTGGGATCGGTGGCTCGCGGCGGGTCGAGCTCGGCCCGCGCCGCACGTTCGCCCTGAACGCGCGCAACGGCGACGTCGTCTGGACGTTCTTCGACGGTAAGTACTCGCCGATCGTGTCCGACGGCCGCCGCGTCTACTTGACGGGCAAGAACAAGATCTACGCCCTCATTCCTCGTGTGCGCTGGGAGCGTTATAAGCGGCAGCGGGCCGCCGCGAAGCGGCAAGCAAATAAGCGAGCCCGAGCCCGACAAGGGGCCAGATCAGGTACGAGTTCTGAAACACCCGGCTGAGGAAGAAGAGCAGGGAGATAGAGACCGCAAAGCCTGCCGCTCCAGGCCAGAGCAGCCCGCTGCGACGCTGGGAGTAGAGCAGCCACACCGTGACCGGCAGCCAGACGAAGACCGCGAGCGGTAGGAACGGGTAGTAGCCGAAGCGGTCGTCGATCGCGCCGAGGTTGAGGAGTAGCGCGGAGAGCCCGTAGCCGACGATCCGGTACGTGTCGGCGCCGTAGGCGATCGTGTCGTCCCAGAGCGCGCCGGGGTCGGCGATCAGGAACGGGACGAAGGTCGCGAGGACGACTCCCAGGAACACGCCGCCCGCACGCAGGATCGTCCGGCGCGGGATGCCCATCGTGATCAGCATCACCGCGAAGAACGGGAAGGCGACGACGGCGAACTGCTTCAGCGACACCGCCACGCCAAGGCTCGCCGCCGCCCAGAAGAGGCGGCCCCGCACGAGCAGGCCGAAGGCGAGGACGAGCGCGAGCAGCGCCGGCGCGTCGGCCGTGCCGAACCAGGAGCCACGCACCGCGAGCGGGTTCGCGGCCAAGACCGCGCCGATGGGCAGCTTCCAGATCAGAGGAGCGGGGAAGAGCAAAGCCGCGAAGAGCAGGCCGAAGGTCGCGAGCATGACGAAGATCCGGTAGTCGTCGAGCGGATCTGGCAGGAGCCGCCAGGCCGCAGCGCTGAGCGCGGTTCCCGGGAAGTAGGCGAAGTGGTCGAGCGCAACCTGCGGCAGGTCGGGAGGCGCGTCGACCGCCGGGTAGAAGCGCTCGAGACCCGAGTCGCTGTAGTCGTGGCCGTAGGGGTTGTCGCCGTCGAGGATCAGGTCGCCCGCGAGCTCGATCTGGTACGTCGAGTCGTTCGTGAAGAGCCACGGCTCGGTGGCGTCGCGGAGCCCGACCTGGAGCAGCGTCGCCGGGACGAGCAGCGCGCCGACGATGACCACGGTGAACCCGATCGCGGCTCCTCGGGGCCAGTCCGGCTGCCGCCAGACAAACGCGGCCGCCAGAGCGACCGCCACGCCCGCGAGCACGACCAGTGACCGGAGTAGTCCGAGGTCGAACTCGTCGTCGGCGATCTCGACCAGCCAGCCCAGCAGCCCGTGCGGATTGACCGAACCAGGGACGAACGGCCAGGCGTCGGACCCCAGCCACGGCATGGTCAGGACGACGAGCACGCCGAGCGTGGTCAGGAGCGCCCAGAGGGCCCGGCTGTCGATAGGGCGGTTGTGGTGGGGTTCGGCGGGTCGACCCATTCACGGAAGATCATGCTCCCGCGTCCTGAGGCGGCACCGCGGCGTGCCTCAGAGTCGTCAGCGGCTGTCGAGTATGGCACCCAGGCCGCGCAGGCCACCGCGACGACGACCCACGTCACGGGGTCCTCGAAGAACCCGCTGTAGGCCAGCGAGTGGACGACGAGCGCGAGCAGGACCGCTCCCAACGCAAGGCCGAGAGTCTCGTCGCGTCGCCGAATCGCGCTCGATCATCACGGCCGCCCCGGCGAGGAATCCGAGGTACGACAACAGGCCCAGGACACCGAGCTCCGCGGCCACGGTCAGGGGCGTCGTGTGTGAGACGAAGCGGGTGGGCGAGCCACCCTGCTCCGAGCGGGCCTGGCTCTCGGCGGGCTGAGCGCCGAGGCCGACACCGACGAGCGGGTGGTCGCGGATCACCTCGACGGTCGCTTCCACGCGGCGCGAACGGTCACTCGTCACCTGGCGCGCCGATCGGTCCTCGCTCGACGCGACGAGGTAGCCCGGCGCCGCCCAGGAGCACGAGCACGCTGGTCGCGATCGCGGCGATCCGCAGCCGGCGGTCTCCTGCCACCAAGGCGAGCGCGATCGTGACGGCGAAGAGCGCGGCGAAGCTCGACTGCGAGTACGAGAAGAAGAGCCCGGCGAAGAGGAATGCGATCAGCGCGGCGGCGACCAGCGGGTTGATGCGACGCCTCAGGAGGGCGACGAGCAGCACGGCGATGCCGAGGACTACATGGCGTCCGTAGAGGCTCGGGTCGCGGAACAGTGACGTGACCCTGAAGAACGAGCTGAAGGCGTTGCCGACCTCGACGCTCGGCGAGAAGAACAGGAGGTCGTGCGTCGCCGCCTGCCAGAGGCCGACCGCGGCGAAGAGCGCCGCGAGCGAGACCGCCACGATGGCGAGGGCACGCGGCATCCAGGGCGGGAAGGGCGCGCGCCCGGCAACGGCGAGCAGTGTGGCGAAGGGCAGGATGAAGTAGGCGAGCGTGTTGGCGCCGGCGTCGAGCTGGCTCGTCCAGGTCAGCGAGACAGCGGCGATCGCGATGAACGCGGCGGCGGGATAGGCGACGACGGCCGGGAGCGGATGCACCTGGTGCCGACCGCGAAACGCCTGCCAGGCCAGGGCGAGAGCGGCTGCTCCGAGCACCCCGTAGAGCGGAAGCAGCCTCCCCAGCTCACCCTCCTCGGCGACTGCGACGAAGTAGCGGTTCTCGCCGCTGAAGCCGAGCGGCGGCCTGAACGGCGCGGCAGCGAGCACGGCCGGTAGGACGGCCTCCGGCCAGCGCGTGAAGATCGCGGCCCCGATCGCCGCCGGGATGAGCCCCGCCGCGCCGAGCGCGAGCAGCGCCGGAGAGATCCCGCCGTCGCCGGAGATCGAGAGGACGAGGCCCGCCTCGGCCCCGGCCAGCAGTGCGAGGCCGGCGAGCAGGAGCCAACGCTCGGCCGCGAGCAGGGCACAAGCGGCGCCGACTGCGCCGATGATTCCCGCGAGCTCCGCAGCATCCATAGCCGCGCAACCCTAGGGCGTTTGGCTTGAATGAGCTCGGTCGGGTCGACCGGTCATTTCCGACGGACGCACGGGCAAAGCCCGTACGTCCTGATGGCGGCACCGACAAGCGGTGCCTTGGCTGGATCAGCGCGCGAAGGCCAGGACCCGGCGAATACGCGCTCGCTCGGCCGGCAGGAGGAAGCCGAGCAGCGCGAGCACGAGCGGGTACACGAGCCCCAGCGCCAGGGCCGCAAGCAGGTTCACGTCGAGCGCCTTGCCCGTCGCGGTGAGGACGACCGCCACCCCCACGGCGAGGCCCACGCGCCGCCACTGGTACGGGACCGGGAAGACCCGCTGCGCCTTCCACGTCATGCCCGCGAACATCGCCACGTACGCGGAGAGAGTCGCGAAGGCGGCGCCGCGGATCCCGTAGGGCGGGATCAGCACGAGGTTGAGGACGACGTTGAGCAGCGCCGCTACGCCGGTGATGACGAAGTTCGACGCCATCCGGCGCGCGCGGCCGATCGAGATCACGACCACGACGTATGCGCCGAAGGCGACAGCCGCGAAGCAGAGCGGGGCCACCACACGCTCGGCCTCCTGGAACTCGGGAGGCCCGAGGATCTGCACGAGCCAGGGCGACAGCAAGCTGAGGCCGGTGGCGACCCAGGCGCCCGCGGCGACGACGTACGTGAGCACGAAGCCGTAGGTGCGCTTGGCCTCCTCGTCGTCCTTGATCGAATACGCGAACGCGGGCCACGCGAGCCGGAACGCCCAGAGGAAGAACACGAGCACTGCGGCGATGCGGACGCCGAGCGCGTAGATGCCCACTTCGGCCGTCCCTTTCATCTTCACGAGGAAGAACCGGTCGTTGAAGTCGATCGCGGCGAGCGCGACCGCCGACGGCACGAACGGCCAGCCGAACGCGAGCATGCGCCGGAAGAGGTCGCGGTCGAACTCGAGCCCGAGCTGGAAGCGCCGGAACGCCAGGAGCACCGCCCACACGGCGAGCGTCCCGCTGAAGTTGCCGACCATGACGCCGGTCGGGCCCTGCTCGTAGACGACGACGAGCAGGATCGTCACTCCGATCGTGAGCAGCACGTTCACGAGGCTCGCGAGCGAGAACAGCACCGAGCGCTCCTCGACGCGGAAGAGCGCCATCAGCTGGTCGTAGTTCATCGTGGCCCAGAGCCCGAGGAAGGCCACGCGCACGAGGTTCGCCTGGTCGTCGGTGCCGAACAGCCCGAGCGAGATCGGCTCCGCGAGGATCAGGCCGCCGATGAGCGCGACCGTGGCCGCGACCATCGTCGACCAGAAGGCGGTACGAACGATGCGAGCCTTGTAGGCGGAGTCGTCGGCGTCGAAGTAGAAGCGGAAGAACGAGTTCTGGATCGCCGACCGGAGGAGCGTGAAGATGATCGTCGACAGGGCGACGAGGGTCTCGATCGTTCCGTAGTCGCTCGTCGAGAGGTACTTCAGGTACAGCGGCAGCAGCAGCACGGCGAGGGCGCGCTGGATGAACCCGCCGACTCCGTAGATCGCCGAGTGCTTCGTGAGCCGCTTGATCTGGGCCGCGAGCGCCAACTACAGACCTCGCGTACAGGTCGAGCAACCGGTCGGTCATCCGCTCGACGTCGTGCACCTCTTCGACGTAGGCGCGCCCGGCCTCCCCGAGGCGCTTGCGCTCCGCAAACGAGTCCACGAGCGGCCGGAGCACGTCCACGAGATCGTCCTTCGTCGTGCGCACGATCGGCACCTTCACGCCGAAGTGCTCCTCGGTCTCGCGCACGGCGTCCTCGTCCAGCGACGTGACGACCGGCTTGCCGAGCGCCATCCCCTCGATGGACAGGATCCCGTGCCAGTCGCGGAGCACCTGGTCGACGACGATGTCGGCCTCCTTGATGCGCTCGAGCGCCTCCTCGTTCCGCACGCCGTGCACGACGTCGAGATCGACAGGAAGCTCCTTGCACGCGTCGATCACGTACTGCGTGCCCTTCTTGTCGAGGTTCGAGGGCGCATGGACGATGCGGACGCGTTCGCGCTCGACGGGCGCGACCGGGTCGTAGCTCGACAGGTCGATCCCCGGCGGCAGGACCTCCGCGTCGTAGGGGATGAAGCGAAGCGCGGCGAAGGAGCCGACGACGCGCGCGTCCGCTTTCAGCCCGTACATGAGCTGCTCCTTCGGGCGCTCGCGGATGTCGGCGCCCAGGAAGTGGAAGAGCGACTTGCGCCGAGTCGCCCTGAGGATCGGGAACTGCAGCTTCTTCGGGACGAGCGTGAGCCCGAAATAGAAGTGGAAGATGTCCGTCTGCGGCAGCAGCTTGGAGAACGCTCGCCACTGGATGGCCTGCTGGCGGAGCAGGCCCGACCGCGGCCGGTTCAGGTTCCAGTCGGCCTGGTCCGGGCGGAACGGCTGCGTGTTGAAGACGACGAGACGCGCGTCGACCCCGCGCCGGCGAAGCGCTTGCACGTTCGTCCAGCCGACCCCGGCCAGGTTGACCGGGCAGTGCGTGACGCGGAGCGGCACGACGGAAGTATCAGGTTCTGATGGGAAACAGGAACCGGTGGCGGTCCCAGCGGTCGATCTCGCAGCCGTTCCCGCGCGTGAAGCGGGCCTTGATGACGCGGCCGTCGAAGGTCCCTCGCACTTCGGCGACCTGAGGCCCGCCGTAGATCAAGGTGCAGGCCACGTTGCGCGGGACCGGCTTGAACGCCTTCGCGCCCAGAGCGTCAAGGCGGCTACATGCACGTGCGGCGGCCGGCAGAGTTCCACCGGGTGGGCAGCGCAACGTCCAGGTGCGGATGGGCCCGTCCGTTCCACGGCGCCAGGTCGAAATCTCGAGCGCGGTGAACGGTTTCAGAGCCGTGCCGGTGCCGCTGCCCGGAATCTGACCGGTAGCACAGCCGGCGAGCACGGTCGCGGCGACGACAACCACCGCAAAGACGCGCACTAGGCTCTGGCCGGTTGCAGCAACGCGTAGCCCTCGCGCAGGAAGGGCGTGCGATCGACGAGGCACGCGATGTCGGCAGGTGTGAAGACGCCTTCCTCGGTGACGATCGTCGTGAGGAGCTCAGGCGGCGTGAACTCGAAGAGCTCGCGCTCGGCGGGGCCCGGATCCGGCGCGTCGACGGCTTCCATCGGAGCGAGCTTCACGATCTCGGCGGCGACGACAACGGGGATCCCGTAGCGGCCCGCGGCCTCGGCGAGCGCCGTGGTGCCGACCTTGTTGCAGAGGGTGCCGTCGTTGAAGACCGTGTCGGCGCCGATGAGGAGGATGGTCGCGCCGGCCAGCGCTGCCGGAGCAGCGTCGTCCTCGACGAGCTCGACGTCGAGCCCTTCGTCGCGCAGCCCCTCGGCGAACGCTCTTCCCTCGCCGACGGGCTCGGAGACCGTGCAGATGACGCGGTTGGGGGGCGTGTGCAGAAGCGCTTCGCGCACCGTGGCGGACGCGGAGTGCGTGGCCGCGACGGAGCCGTCCAGTTGTTCGCTCAGGTGAATCGCGATCGAGGCCCCGGCTCGCGTCCGCCCGTCGAGCACGGCCTGGCCCTCCTCGCGAATCAGCTGGCGAAAATCGTCCAGCTCGAGGTGGCGCCAGCCGTTCGCCGCCGCGAGCACGCGGCCCGCGGCGCCTGGAATGGCGCCGATTCGCGGACGGCTCTCGGCGAGCTCCCGGGCGGCTTCGACGAGTTGATCGACCAGTGCCTCGACGGTCTCGAACGGCTGCTCGGCGACCTCGAGGAGCGCCTCGACCGTTCGCCGCGCCATCCAGCTCGCTCCATGCTCACGGTCTTCCCGAAGCTCTTCGACCGTGGCGGCTAGATCGGTCATCCAGGCAATCTTGCCTGCTCAGACCGGGCACGGCAATTACGCAGCTAGGCTTTCGCTCCGTGAGCACCACCGAAAGGCAGGTTCTTCCACGGCCTCTGCCCGACGCGGGAGACGAGCCTGTTCCGGCGATTTCGATCGTCTTGCCGCTCTACAACGAGGCCGCCCACGTGGCCGAGCTCTACCGTCGAACGGTCGAGGCCCTGGACGCCGCAAAGCTCGATTTCGAGCTGATCTGCGTCGACGACGGCTCGGTCGACAAGACCTTCGCCGAGCTGGAGCGGATCCATGCGGCGGACGGGCGGATCCGCGCCGTGCGGCTCAAGCGCAACTTCGGCCAGCACGCCGCGATGCACGCCGGCCTGGTTCGCGCCCGGGGCGAAATCCTCGTGACCATGGACGGCGACCTGCAGAACTCTCCCGAGGACATCCCGCTGCTTGTCGCGGCAGTGGAGGGCGGAGCGGACGTGGCGAGCGGACGCCGCATGATCCGTCGAGACTCGTGGGGGCGCACGCTCCCCTCGCGTCTCATCAACGGAATGCTCCGCCGCTTCACCGGCGCCGACATCACCGATTTCGGCTGCGCCTTCAACGCCTACCGGCGCAGCGCGGTGGAGCCGATGCTGCCCGCGATCGGCAAGCAGAAGTTCACGAAGGCATTGGTCCTGTCCGGCGGCGCCAGCGTGGTCGAGGTCGACGTCGCCCACTCGCCGCGGGAGGGGCGCTCCCGCTACTCGCCGCTGCGGCTGACGCGGCTGGCGCTGCACGTCCTGGCCGGCTTCTGGCCGCAGCCGATCCAGTGGATCGGGATCGCGCTCGGGCTGCTCTGCACGACCGCTGCCCTGGTGCTCGGGATCTACGGCGTCGGCTTCTGGATTCAGACGTCCGACTTCCCGGGCCCGCTGTTCGGCGGCGTGGGCGTGATCTTCGTCCTCGGCATGCAGGGGTTCATCCTCGCGCTGGTCGGCGAGTATCTAGGCAGAATCCAGCGCGAGGTCGAAGGCCGGCCCCTGTACACGATCGACAAGGAGCTCTAGTTGTCTCGCGCGAAACGCGTTCTCGTCACCGGCGGGGCGGGGTTCATCCCGTCGAACTTCATCCGCCACATCCTGCAGGCGACCCCGTTCGAGGTCGTCTCCCTCGACGCGCTCACGTACGCGGGGAGCATGGACAACCTCGCTCTGGTCTCGGCGCACGAGCGGCACTCCTTCGTGCACGGGGACATTCGCGACATGGATCTCGTCCGCAAGGTCGTGGCCGACGTCGACGTGATCGTGAACGCCGCGGCCGAGTCGCACGTCGAGAAGTCGATCGACGAGGGCGCCTCCGAGTTCGTGACGACCAACGTCGAAGGCACGCAGATCCTGCTCGACGCGATCCGGCAGACACCGGTCGAGCGCTTCATCCTCATCTCGTCGAGCGAGGTCTACGGCACGGCCGAGTCCGATCCCATGGACGAGGAGCACCCGCTCAACCCTCGGAGCCCTTACGCGGCGACGAAGGCCGGCGCCGACCGGCTCGCGTACTCGTACTACGTGACCTACGGACTGCCGATCGTGATCGTGCGCCCGTTCAACAACTACGGGCCCTTCCAGCATCCGGAGAAGGTCGTGCCGCGCTTCATCACGCAGGCACTCGAGGACCAGCCGCTGACGATTCACGGCGACGGTCACGCGAGCCGTGACTGGCTGCATGTGGACGATCACGCCGAGGCGATCGAGTCGATCATCGCGGCGGATCTCGACAGCATCGCGGGCGAGGTGATCAACGTCGCCACCGGGATCGACATCTCCGTGACCGACATCGCCGACCACGTGCTCTCGTTGCTCGGCAAGGACGCGTCGATGCGAACGCATGTCGAGGAGCGACTCGGGCAGGTCGACCGCCACATCGGCTCGACCGACAAGGCCGAGCGCCTCCTCGGCTGGAAGGCGCGCACGTCGTTCGAGGACGGGCTCGAACGGACGATCGACTGGTATCGCGAGAATGAGGCCTGGTGGAGGGCACCCCAGCGCCGGCCGGCAAGCGTCTTCTCGTCCTAGGCGCGGGCCCCGCGCAACTCGGCCTGCTCGCAGCGGCCAGAGAGCGCGACCTGTTCGTGATCGCACTCGATCGCGACCCGGCTGCGCCCGGGTTTCGCTACGCCGACCGTCGCGCGATCATCTCGACGGAGGACGAGCCACGGATCTCGCGCCTCGCCGAGGCCGAGCGGATCGACGGCGTGATCGCGCCGGGGATCGACTGGCCCGTGGCGATCGCCGCGCGGGTAGCCGAGCGGCAGGGGCTCTCGCATCCGATCTCTGCCGTCGTGGCCGGTCTGGCGACATCGAAGCTCAAGCAGCGTGAACGGCTCGGCGAGGCCGGCGTCCCGCAACCGCGTTGGCAGATCGTGACCGAGCCGAACGAGACGGCAGAGGTCCCGAGTGTCGTGAAGGCACCGGACCGGCAGGGCCAGAAGGGGCTGTCCCTGGTCCGAGAGGCCGGAGAGCTGCGGGGGGCGCTCGAGAACGCGATCGTCGAATCCCGGAGCGGGGTAGCCATCGTCGAGGAGCTCGTCGAGGGGCCCGAGGTGACGGTTAACGCCTTCTCGGTCGGCGGGCGGTTCGTCCCCCTGACCGTGACCGACCGGTTGACCGCGGATCCACCCGCCTTTGGCGTCGCGCTCGCTCACGCGTGGCCGAGCAAGGCAGGCGGCGAGGAGGCGGCCCGGGTGGCGCAGGCTGCCGCCGAAGCGCTCGGCATCACCGATGGGCCCACCTACACGCAGCTACGCATCGGTCCCGACGGCCCGCAGGTGATCGAGCTCGCCGCGCGGCTCGGTGGTGGACACGATGCCGAGCTCGTGAAGGCGGCGCTCGGCGTCGACCTGAACGCGTTGGCCCTGACGGCCGCGCTGGGCGAGGAGCTCGAACCGCCGAGGCCGGAGCCCAAGGTCGGGGGCGCCGTCGTGCGCTTCCTCGTGCCGCCGGAGGGCGAGCTGAGCTCGGTCGAGGGCATCGAGGAGGCGCGGGCGCAAGACGGTGTTCTCGACGTGCGCGTGTACAGGGAGCCCGGGCACGTCTTCGGCCCGTTCCGGCACGGTGCCGACCGGGCGGGCGCGGTTCTTGCGGTCGGTGACAGTCGCGACGACGCCCTGGAGCGGGCCGACCGCGCGGCCGCTCTCATACGCTTTGAGGTCAGTGGCGCAAGAGCTCTCGTCTAAGAAGCGCGAAACGATGCTCGGTTTCCAGCCGCCGGCGATCGGTGACGAAGAGATCGCTGCCGTCTCGGAGACCCTGCGGTCCGGCTGGCTGACGACCGGCCCGCGGACGGCCGAGCTCGAGGAGCGGTTCGCGGAGTACGTCGGCGCCGAGCATGTGCTCGCCGTCGCCTCGGGCACCGCGGCGCTTCATCTCTCCCTGCTCGGGCTCGGCGTCGGCCCGGGCGACGAGGTGATCACGAGCCCGATCACCTGGCCCGCGACCGCGAACGTCATCGTCCACACGGGCGCGACACCGGTCTTCGCCGACGTGCGCGACTCGGATCTCAACATCGACCCGGAGCGCGTCGCGGAGCTCGTCACCGACAGGACGAAGGTGATCATGCCCGTCCACCTCGCAGGCCAGCCGTGCGACCTGGACCCGCTGCTCGAGCTCGGATTGCCGATCATCGAGGACGCCGCGCATGCCGCGGAGAGCGAGTACCGGGGACGCAAGATCGGCGCGCTTTCGGAAGCGACCTGCTTTTCCCTCTATGCCACGAAGAACATCGCCGCCGGCGAAGGCGGGCTGATCTCGACGAACGACTCGAGTGTCGCCGACGCGATCAACGACCTGCGGATCATGCGGCGCATGGAGGGCTCGCTCTACGACATCGTCGTGCCCGGTTACAAGGCGAACCTCTCGGATGTCCTGGCGTCGATCGCCCTCGTCCAGCTCGGGAAGGTCGAGAAGCACCGTGAGATCCGCAAGCGCCAGTTCGCGGCTTACGACGCGGCGCTCGCGGAGCTCGACGGCCTGGAGACCCTCGCGCGCGACCCGCGCGACACCCACGCGCTGCACCTCTACGTCATCCGCGTCGACCCGGAGCGAGCAGGCGGCACGCGCGACGACTACCGCGCTCGCCTCGTCGAGGAGAACATCGCCACGAGCATCCACTTCCTGCCGGTGCACGAGCTGACGGCGTACCGCGAGCTGTTTCCAGACCAGGCTCCGCTGCCGGTGGCCGAGAAGGCCGGCGACGAGATCTTCTCCATGCCGCTCTCGCCCGCGCACTCCGACGAGGACATCGGCGACGCCGTCGCCGCGCTGCGTCGAGTGCACGCGTCGCTCACCGAATGAGCCGCCCCGTCCGGGTTCTCCTCACGCTCCTGGTGACGGCGCTGGGCACCGCTTACCTGGTCTGGAAGGTCGACATCTCCCAGACGCTGGACATCCTGGCCGATGTCGACCCCTGGTTCTTCCTGGCGGCCGTGGCGCTGATGATCGTGACCGTCTGGCCGATGGCGCTTCGGTGGCAGTGGCTGCTCCGCGCGAAAGGCATCGACGACACGATGAGCTGGCTGACGCGCGCCTACTTCGTCTCCTATGCCGCCGGGCAGATCCTTCCGACTTCGATTGGCGGCGACGCCGTCCGCATCTTCGAGACCGCTCGCCGGCATCCAGGGAAGGGCGGGCCGGCGGCGGCGTCGGTCCTGCTCGAGCGCGCTCTCGGCGGCGCGGCCACGCTCGCACTGGCGGCCGTCGGTTTTGCCCTCGCCGTCGGCAAGTACGACGTGGGCGCGTACCTCTGGCTCGAGCTCTTCTTCGTGGTCGGGACGGTGATTGCCGGGGTGCTCATCTTCTCGCCGCGTGCGGGCCGGATCCTCGCCAAGGGCCGGCCGCTGCTCGCGCCGTTCAAGCTCGACCGGGTTGCCGGAGAGCTGTGGTCGGCCTTGCACTCGTACCGGCACAACGCAGGCCTGCTCATCGGCGTCTTCGCGCTCACGCTCGCCGTGCAGGCGGTACGCGTGCTTGCCATCTGGTGTTCGGGCAAGGCGGTCGGGATCGAGGTCTCGCCGCGGGTGTACTACGTGATGGGGCCGCTGCTCTTCGTGGTCATGCTCGTGCCGTTCACGATCAACGGGCTCGCCGTCCGCGAGGCCTTCTTCGTCAGCTTCCTCGGCAACGTGGGCGTCGGCGCCGACGAGGCCTTCGCCGCAGGCTTTCTCTTCTTCCTGGTCACGATCGCCCTGTCGCTACCCGGTGCGGTGATCCTGCTCTGGGAGGGGGTGCGTGGGCCGCGGCTCCGCGAGAACGTGAGCTGATGGACGTCTCGGCCGTCATCGTCACTTACAACGCGCTGCCCTGGATCGAGCGCTCGCTGAAGAGCCTCGAGGGAACCGGCGCCGAGGTGATCGTCGTCGACCACGGCTCCACCGATGGAACTCTGGCGCTCGTTCGCGAGCGGTTTCCAGACGCGCGGGTCATCGAGCAGGAGAACCGGGGTCTCGGCGGCGGGTCGAACACCGGGATGCGCGCCGCTGCGGGGCGCTATTACCTGCTCCTGAACTCGGACGCCTGGCTGCAGGAGGGCGCGCTCGAGAAGCTGGTCACCTTCGCGGACGAGCATCCGGAGGCTGCCGTCGTGGGCCCGAGGCTGCTCAACCCGGACGGTTCGCTGCAGAGGTCGGTGCGCGGGTTTCCCTCTGTCTGGCGGCTCGCCACGGAGTATTTCTTCCTACGCAAGCTTGCCCCGCGTTCTCGGGCGCTGAACGCGTTCTATGCGCGGCGGGTTCGATCACGACGCCGTCCGCGAGGCCGAGTTCGTGATGGGCTCGGCGATGCTCGTCCGGCGCGACGCCGCCGACGCCGTCGGGCTCTTCGACGAGGACTTCTTCATGTTCAACGAGGAGAGCGACTGGTGCTACAGATTCCTCGCGGCGGGCTGGAAAGTGCTCTTCTACCCCGGGGCCGAGGTCTTTCACGTCGGCGGGGCCACGACCAAGCAGAACTGGCGGCGCAACTACCGCGAGCAGATGGTCAGTCACCTGCGGTTCCTGGCCAAGCACCACGGGATGCGCGAGGCCGAGCGGGCGCGGAAGATGTTGATCGCCTCGCTTCTGCTGCGCGGCGCCGTGTTCCGGGGCGAGCGCGGCGAGGCGTACCGCGACGCGGGCCGGTGGCTTCGGTCGGCCAAGACGGCTGCGCTCCTAGAATCGCGCGGGTGACAGGTCTTGTCCTAGACGTCGCCTGGGTGAACGGGCTGGCGGCGATCCGCTCGCTCGGGCGCGCCGGGATCCCCGTGCTCGCGGTCGACCATCGAGCCAGCGCGCTCGGTTTTCGCTCGCGCTACGCGACGGCCCGTTACCGCCCCGGACCCGGCCGTCGAGCCGGAGGCATTCGTCGAGGCGCTCGCCGCGCAGGAGCCGGGCGTCCTGCTGCCGACCCATGACCCGCCGCTCAACGCGGTCGCCCGCTATCGCGACCGGCTCGACGGGTTTCGCTTTCCCTTCCCGTCGTGGGACGTGCTCGAACGGATCCAGGACAAGCGCTTCCAGCTCGAGACGGCGGCTGAGGCCGGCGTCGACATTCCCGAGACGCGTTATCCGCAGTCCGCGGCCGAGGCTCGTGCAGCGGGGGACGACCTTGGATACCCCGTCCTGGTCAAGCCGGCCCATCCGGTCGGGTTCAAGCGGAAGTTCAACCGCCAGGCGTTCCGCGTGGAGACGGCTGCCGAGGTCGACCACGCCTACGGCGACGCCGAGGACTTCGCGCCGATGGTCCAGGAGCTGATCCCCGGCGGGGACGACGAGCTGTACAGCCTCGGCAGCTACCTGCGGGAAGACGGCGAGCCGCTCGGGCTCTTCTCGGGGCGGAAGATCCTGCAGGTTCCGCCGCTGGTCGGGACGTGTCGAGTCGGCGAGTCGATCTGGGTCCAGGAGGTCGTCGACGCGGGGCTGCGCCTCCTGCGAGCGCTGCGCTTCCACGGCATCTCACAGGTCGAGTTCAAGCGCGACCCGCGCGACGGGCGCTACAAGCTGATGGAGGTCAACCCGCGCCTCTGGCAGTGGCACGGGCTCGCCGCGGCGTGCGGAGTCGACGTGCCACTGATCGCCTATCGCGACCTGACCGGAGAGGACGTCGTGCCCGCTTCGATGAACGGCGAGCAGCGACGCTGGGCGATCTCGCTCATGCCCGGCGAGCGGCCCGCCGTCCCGAAGGGTCCGTACATCGACGCGGTCTTCACCAGGGACGATCTCAAGCCCGGGCTCGTGCTCGCCTCGCGGATCGTAAGGGGCGCTTTCCGCTGATCCCGAAGCAGGTGGAAGGGCGGGCCCGCTGGGTGCTGGACTCGATCGGCGGCCGCGAGGTGGGCTTCGGAGACGATGTGAAGTACCAGGCCGAGGCCTGGGAGCAGGTCGAGCGCGGCGAGCGGCCGACCGGCGACGACCTGGCCGAGGCGTTCTTCCACCTCGCGCGGATCGAGGAGCGCGACGGACGGCGCGACGAGCACGACCGCTTCCGCGCTTCGTCTTCGTCGCTCGACCCGCTCGACCCGCCCGTCGAGCGTCTCCGCCGCAAGCTGAAGCTCGAGCCTCCGCGCTGGGGAGGGGCGCGCTTCGCGGTAGCCCTCACCCACGACGTCGACACGCCCTGGAAGTGGACTCGCCTCGGCGTGCGCGGGGGCGCCGCCAGGCTGAAGCATGAGGTCCTCGGCCTGCGTGGCGGGCCGGCTCTGCGCGAGGCCCGCGCCCTGGCCGGGGTGCCGCTGCACCTCGTGCGCCGGACAGACCCCTACTGGAGCTTCGAGCGCATCCTCGACGACGAGCGGCGCGCCGGCGCCTCGTCGACGTTCTTCCTGATGGCGCAGCACGCGCATCCGAACGACGGGCTCGCGGGCGAGTCCTACCGGCGGTTGCGGCCCCGCATCGTCGAGACGCTGCTGCAGGGCGGAGCGGAAGTGGGGCTCCACGGCAGCTACTCGTCGGCCGACCGGGCCGACCGGCTCGAGGATGAGAAGGAGGCGCCTGGAAGCCCTCGCCGGCCCCGTCCACGGCCAGCGCTACCACTACCTGCGGCTCGATCCCCACTCGAACTTCGCGACGCTCGACAGCCTCGGCTTTCTCTACGACTCGACCCTCGGCTTCGCAGACCAGCCGGGTTTCCGCGCCGGAATCGCGCAGCCGTTCCGCCCCTGGGACCTCGAGCGCGAGCAACCCCTTCGGCTCGTCGAGATCCCGCTGGCCGCGATGGACGTGACCCTCGCCGAGGAGCGCTACCTCAACCTCTCGACGCGTGATGCCGGCAGCCCGTCTCGGCGCGCTGGTCGACTGGGCGGCGGAGCACGGCGGCGGTTTCTCCGTGATCTGGCACTCGGAGCAGTGGGACTCGGCCGCGCACCCGGGCTGGGACCGGCTGTACCGCCGGTTCATGGAGTATGTCCGCGCCCGGGGCGGGGTCTGCGTCTCTGGGGGCGAACTCGCAGAGGAGGCGAACGCGTGGTTGCCATGAGCGAGGGCGTGCGCGTCTACCGGGCCGGCCTCGGCCGCATCGGCGGCTCGCTGGTCTTCCTCGGCCTGCTCGCCACCGCGCCGGCTCTGCTGGTGCTTGCCCGCCTCTTCCCGCCCGAAGGAGTGGCCCTTGCCCTGCGGCTCGCTGCTGCGACCGCGTGCGTGCTGCTGCTGCCGGGGGCGATCCTCGTCCGTGCGTACGGCCGGCCCGCGGCGCTGAGCGCCTCGGTCGCGGGCGCCTTTGTCTGGAGCCTCGCGCTCCTCTTCGGCGGGCTGGCGCTCACCTTCGCGGTCGACGGCTCGATCGAGACGGCGCTCATCGCCGTCGGCGCGGCGGCGGCGTCGCGCTCGTCCCCGCCGTGCTGCGCGCGCCTGTGCCCGTCGCGCGGGCCCATGCCTGGGCCGGGGCCGCTGTGGTTGCCGCCGGCGCGGTCTTCGGGGCCGCCGTCTGGTGGACGGCGAGCACGGTGTATGGGGATGCGCTGTTCCATCTCGGGCGCGTGACGAAGCTCGCGACGTTCGACGAGCTGTCGACGATCGACGACGTCAACGAGTTTCGGGACGGGGGAGCTCACCCCGGCTACGCATTCCCGCTCTGGCACGCCGCGCTCGCCGCGATCGCCCGGCTGGCCGGCGTCGACTCGGCCACGGTCGTCCTCCACCTGCCGGCGATCCTTACTCCGCTCGCGCTGCTGCTCGCCTACGCAGCGGGCGCTGCGCTCTTCCGCTCCTGGGGAGGCGGGATCGCCGTCGCCGCATCCCAGGCCGCGCTCCTCGGCTTCGCGCGCTCGGGCACGGGCTCGTTCGACTTCCTCGCGCTGCCGCCGACGGCTGCGCGCGCGCTGCTCGCACCTGCTCTCCTGGCGCTCGTCTTCACCCTCGTGCACGAAGGCCGGTGGAGGCGACTCCTCGTGCTCGGCGCGGCCTCACTCGTCATCGCCGCCGTCCACCCGACGTACACCTTCTTCGTGGCCTTGCCCCTGGCCGGGTTCCTCGTCGCGCGCGTGCTGCTCACCTGGCGGGAATGGCGCGATGCCGTACGTATCGGCGCAGCGCTCGTCGCCGTGCTCATCCCCGCTTCGCTGTATGCGCTCTGGCTGCGGCCGCTCGTCCACGACACCGTCTCGCATCGGCCCGATGACGTCGAGCGTGCGCGTGGGCTGGCGCACTATGCCGGCCAGATCGATGTCGTCGACGGCCTCTTCCGCCTGGCGCCCGAGCAACTGACGCGTCCCGGCTCCGTCGCGATCGCCGGACTGCTGGCGATCCCGCTCGCTGGCCTCGCCGCCCCACGCAGGTGGGCCGCCTACGTGCTCGGCGGCTCGCTCGCGGTGCTCGGCGTGCTCCTCCTTCCGCAGGCCTTCGATGCTCTCTCCGAGCTCTTCTCCCTCTCGCAGTCGCGCCGGCTGGCTGCGTTCCTGCCGTTGCCTTTCGCGCTCGCCGGGGCCGCGATGATCCTCGGCCGGCTGCGGGTCGGCGGCGCTCTCGCCGCGCTCGGAGTGGGGGGAATCCTGCAGCTCGAGTATCCGGGCGAGTTCACGTACAGGCTCGTCGTTGGAGGCCCCGCCTGGCCGGCGTGGGTCGCGCTGTTCGGCGGCCTGGCCGCGCTCGTCGCCGGGATGATTCTGCGCCGAGGGCTCGTCGAAGCGGCGCCGGTCTGGACGGCTGCGGTCGCGCTCGCCTTCGCGGCTCCGGTCGCGGCCGCGGGCTTCGACTACTCGAAGCCGGACGATCCGGATCGCTTCGCGCTCACACCGGGCCTCGTCCAGGCTCTGCGGAGCCAGGTACCGGAGCGGGACGTGGTTTTCTCCGACCTTGCGACGAGCTACCGCGTTGGGGCGTACGCGCCCGTCTTCGTCGCGGCTGCTCCGCCGGCGCACGTAGCCGACACCGTTCAGAACCGCCCGTACGAGCGGCGCAAGGACGTCATCGAGTTTTTCCGCACCGGCGATCTCTCCATCCCGCGCCGTTACGGCGCGAAGTGGATCGTGATCAACACGCGTCGCTTCGACCTGCCCCTCGACCTGCCCCGGGCGTACCAGGACGATCGTTTCATCCTGTACCGGCTCCCACCGCGCGCTAGGTAGGGTCTCGCGGTCATGGCGCAGACAGAACAGGTCGTCGTGGCTCCCTATGCCGAGCCGCGCGAGGTGACGAGCCTCGACGAGTGCTACTTCTACCACTCGATGGAGATCCCGGGCTACGGCTTCGTCCGCGGCCCCTGGGACCACCGCGAAGGTGTCGATGCTTACCTTGGAAACGTCGATTTACAGGGCAAACGGGTGCTCGAAGTCGGCACGGCCAGCGGCTTCTTCTGCTACGAGATGGAGAAGCGGGGCGCCGACGTCGTCTCCTACGACCTCTCCGACGACTACTCCTGGGACGTCGTGCCGTATGCGCAGTACGACCACGAGTCGTTCGACACCGAGCGCCGCGCGCACCTGCGGCAGATCAACAACGCCTGGTGGCTCGCGCACCGCGCTCACGACTCGAGCGCGAAGGTCGTCTACGGCACGGTCTACGAGATCCCCGAGGAGATCGGACGCGTCGAGGTGGCCACCTTCGGCAACGTGCTGCGTCACGTGCGCGATCCGTTTCTCGCCCTGGAGAAGGCGCTTCGGCTGACGACCGAGACGGCGATCGTCACCGAGAACCCGTCGCTGCGGTACTCGCTCCCGCAGATGGTGATGGAGCCGCTGAAGCCTTCGATGGCGTTCTTGCCGAACTACGAGAAGGTGCAGCCCCGCGAGTCGTGGTGGCACTTCACTCCCGGCGTGATCAAGAAAATGCTCGGCGTCCTCGGTTTCGAGGACACGAAGGTGAACTACCACCAGCACCGGTGGGAGGGGCAGCGAACGCTGCTCTTCACGGTCGTCGGCCGTCGCACGCGGCCGCTGCCGGACAACGACTAGCCCCGTGTCACCATGTCTGGTGCCTGGCACCGGACATGGCGTCACGGCCCGTGTGGTGCCTGCAAATAGGCAGGTGACATGTCGCTTTTGATGCTGGCTGGCCTGGCGCAACGGACATGTCTGCGGTACGGGCCGGGTGTTCACAACTACCATCGGCGCCCGGATGCGGGTGCTGCTCGTCACGATGTACTTTCCGCCTGCCGGTGGCGGCGGCGTCGCACGGCCCGTCAAGACCTCGGGCCAGCTCGCCGAGCTGGGCTTCGAAGTGCACGTGCTCGCACCCGACGATCCGAAGTGGATCGCCCGGGACGAGGAAGCTTCGATACCCGAGGGTGTCCTCGTGCACCGGGCCCGCTACGTCGGGCCGCGCGGACTGCTGCCGGCCGAGGAGCTCCACGGCCGTGAAGGGCTCGACCGCGTGTTGCGACAAGCCGGGCTCTTCTACCGGCGTGTCCTGCTGCCGGACGAGTTCGTCAGCTGGTCGGCTACCGCCATCCCCGCTGCGATCAAGATCGTTCGCCAGGAGAGCATCGATGTGGTCGTCACAACCTCCCCGCCGGCCTCGATCAATCTGATCGGGGCCGCCGTGAAGCGAGCGACCGGCGTCCCCTGGGTCGCCGACCTGCGCGACTCGATCGCGGCGAACCCGGACCGCCGCGTGGAGTCGCTCGCCGTGCGCGTCAAGGAGCGGGGTCAGCGGATGGTCGCCCAGCTCGTCGCGCGCTCGGCGGACGCGGTCGTCGCCGTGACCTCCACGATCGGAGACGAGATGCGCGAGCTGGGCGCCGAGCGCGTCGAGGTGATCCCGAACGGCTCCGACTTCGACGACTTCGAGGGCCTCGAGTACCGGCGCGGCGACCGATTCCGCATCACGCACACGGGCACGTTCTTCGGGAAGCGCGACCCACGGCCGTTCCTGGAAGCGCTCTCGCGCTCCGGACCCGAGGTCGTCGCGCGGTTCGTCGGGGGCTTACGGGCAGCCGACCAGGAGTGGGCGGAGACCAAGGGCCTGGCCGACCGGATCGAGGTGCTCCCGCACGTGCCCCGCCGCCGCGCGCTCGAGCTGCAGCGCGATTCGGAGGCATTGCTGCTGCTGCTGCCCGAGGCAGGTGGACGCGGAAAGTCGGTGCCCTCGGGAAAGATCTTCGAGTACCTGGCGGCCGAGCGGCCGATCCTCGCCGCCGTGCCTCCCGACGGAGTGGCCGCGCAGATGGTTCGTGAGGCAGGTGCGGGCATCGTCGTTCCGCCGGACGACGTCGAGTCCATCTCGGCCGCGCTCGACGGCCTCGTCAAGCGCTGGCGGGCCGGCGCTCTGGACGGCGCGCCGCTCGAGCCGGGGCTGAAGGAACGGCTCTCCCGCACGACGAGGACCCGCGAGCTCGCCGACCTGCTGGAGAGCCTGTGACCCGCTGGGTCCGGGTTGCCGACGTGCTCTTCTTCGCGACGCTCTTCTGCGTCACGTTCGAGAACGTGCACTGGAACGTGGCGGGGAAAGTGAGCCTCGCAGACGTCCTCGCGCTGCTCTTCCTGGCCACCTACGTGCTGGCGCTGCGCGACCGTGTCGTTCCCAAGACGGTGGTGATCGTCGCGTGCTTCGCGCTCACGCTGCTGCTCGTCTACCTGATCGGCTTCTTCAACCTCGAGACGACGCAGGCGTTCAACCAGTTCTTCAAGGGTCTCGTCAAGTTCGGGATCCACTTCGGGTTCCTCGCGGCAGGGGTGCACTACATCTCGCGCCGGCCGCTCGACTTCTACTGGCGGACGCTCGGGTGGTTCGTCGCCGGCCTCGCCTTCAACGGGCTCTACGGGCTCGCGCAGTTCGCCGCCGCGGAGACCGGGCGTGACCTCGACGCCTTGGTGCTCCACCCGATCACCGGCGGGGCGAGCCGGATCAATATCTTCGGTGCGGTCGGAGAGTCGGACGTCTACCGCACGACCGGCCTCACGCCAGATCCCAACCATCTCGGCGTCATGCTGATCGTCCCGCTACTCGTCTTGACGCCCATCTACCTGCGGCTCGAGCGCGGAAACAGGCTTCGTCTCCCCCTGGCCGCCCTGCTCGGGTTCCTGCTCGTCTCGGAGCTCTCGACGCTCTCTCGCAGCGGACTCCTCGGGCTCGGCATCGGCTTCTTGCTGCTCGCAATCGTGTACCGGCACAAACTGACGACCAGGGAGTTCCTCGTACCCGTCGGCGCCGTCGCCGGCGTGCTGATGCTGGTCGTGCTCCAGCGTCTCGACTTCTTCATCAACGTCTTCAAGGCTCGGGCGTCGACGAGCGACCAGTCCTCGGCGCTGCATTTCGAGGTGTACGGGTTCATCCCGGACGTGCTGCAAGCCCATCCGCTGTTCGGCTACGGGCTGAACAACTTCTCGGTCTACTACGAGTTCGTCACGGGCCGTGCGAACTGGGGGGCGCACTCGTACTACGTGGCGCTCATCACCGAGACCGGGCTTGTCGGCACGGTGATCTTCGCGACCTTCCTGCTCTATCTCTTCCACCGTCTGGCGTCGCTGCGCAAGATCGGTCGGGCTCTCGCCGAGGCCGGTGACTTCCTGGCGGCGCGGGTCAGGCCGCTCGCCTGGGGACTGACCGCGGCGCTCGTCGGGACGATGGCCGCGAACTTCTTCTACTTGACGATGCAGTTCTATTACTTCTTCGCGCTGGCGCTCTTCATCCTCGCCGCGCCGATCGTCTTCGGGCGGCGACTCAAGACCGCATCGTGAAGGTCGTCGTCCTGACGACGTCGTACCCGCGCTCGCCGGGGGATGCGGCCGGACGCTTCATCGCCGACGGCGTGGAGCAGTTGCGGGAGCGGGGGGTCGACGTCGACGTCGTCTCGCCGGCGGACTTCCATCACTTCGGGATCGCGTACGGCTCGGGAGTCGTCGGCAACCTACGGCGCCGGCCGTGGCTGGGGGCTGCGTTGCCGGCGATGCTGGGGTCGTTCGCGCGTGCGGCCCGGCGCGCCGCAGAGGGAGCAGATCTCGTCCACGCTCACTGGCTGCCCTCGGGAGCGGTCGCCCTCGCGACCGGCAAGCCGTTCGTCGTTCAGCTCTGGGGCACCGACGTCGAGCTTGCGCGCCGTGCACCGCGGCTCGCCCGGGCTGTGCTGCGACGCGCGCGGCTGGTGATCGCGCCGTCGACCGCTCTGGCGGAGGAGGGCAGGCGGCTGGGTGCGCCGGAGGTGCGTGTGATTCCGAACGGGATCACCGTCCCGGAGGAAATCGGCGAGGAGGCAGACCCGCCCGAAGTGCTCTACGCGGGACGGCTCTCCCGCGAGAAGGGCGTGCTCGAGCTCGTCGAGGCGGCCGACGGGCTGCGGCTCGTCGTCGCCGGTGACGGGCCGCTTCGCGCTCAGGTACCGCAGGCGCAGGGGTTCGTCCCGCCTGCGGAGTTGCAGGGCTTCTATGCGCGGGCCGCCGTGGTCGTGTGCCCGTCGCACCGGGAGGGCTTCGGGATCGCGTGCGCCGAGGCGATGGCCCATGCCCGGCCGGTGGTCGCGTCGGAGGTCGGCGGCCTCCGCGACCTCGTCGTCGACGGCGAGACGGGGCTACTCGTCCCCCCGCGTGACGTTTCCGCGCTGCGCGAGGCGCTCGAGCGGCTCCTTGCCGACCGCGACCTTCGGCGGCGGCTGGGCTCTGCGGGCCGCGAGCGGATCAGGGATCACTTCTCGTGGGAGCGCTTCGGCTCGGAGACGATTCAGGCCTACGAGGACGCAGTAGGCTCGAAGACGTGATCGCGGTGAAGATCGTCTTCTGGACCGCGGTGGGCGCGCTCCTCTGGACACACGTGGGCTACCCCATCGCTGCTGCGGCGCTTGCGCGCCTGCGGACTCGCCGCGTGCGCCGCGACGCCGTCGAGCCGACGGTCTGCGTGATCGTCACCGCTTACAACGAGGAGGCGGTCATCGAACGACGGCTCGAGAACCTGCTCGAGCTCGACTACCCCGCCGAGAAGCTCGAGCTGGTCGTCACCTCGGATGCGTCGACCGACCGCACGCACGAGCTCGTCGAGCGCTTCGCGCCGCGCGTGCGGCTGATCGTCAACGACCGTGGCGGCAAGGTGGCCGCGCAAAACCGCGCCGTACGCGAGACCGACGCGGAGATCGTCGCCTTCTCCGACGCGAACGCGACCTGGGCGCCCGATGCACTGCGGATGCTCGTCAGCAACTTCGCCGACCCCGATGTCGCGTACGTCTTCGGCCGGCTCAACCTGCGCGATGCGGCCGGCGACAACAAGGAGGGCCTCTATTGGCGCTTCGAGACCTGGCTGCGCGCCCGCGAGTCTGAGATCCACTCGACCACGGGCGGCTTCGGCTCCATCTACGCGCTGCGCCGGAGCGACTACGTCGAGGTCGACCCGAGGTTCGGGCACGACCTGTCCCTTCCGTACCTGATGGTGCAGCGCGGCCGCCGGGCCGTCTTCGCGCCGGACGCGCACGCCTACGAGACGCCCACGCCGACGAACGAGGCCGAGTACCGGCGCAAGATCCGCATGTTCGAGCACTGCTGGCTGATCACGCTGCGGGGCCGGATGCTCCGCGGCCTGCCGCCCCTGTACTGGCTCGAGATCGTCTCGCACCGTCATCTGCGGTACGCGAGCGGCGTCCTGCACCTGATCGCCTTCGCGACGAACCTCGCCCTGCTCGGCGAGGGATGGCTCTACTGGGCCACGCTTGCCGCCCAGCTCCTGCTGCTTGCGGCCGCTGCGGCCGGCGTCGGGATCGCCCGCTACTACGTGCTCGTCACCTGGGCGACCGTCGTCTCGCTCTGGAACTACCTTCGTCGCGGGGTGCCTGCGACGTGGGAGGCGGCCGAGGGGACGCGGGTGTGAATCGGGTGCTCGACGTTGCCGGCTCGGCCGTCGGGCTCGCGTTGTCGAGCCCCTTCCTGGCCGCGGCGGCGCTCGCGATCAAGCTGGACGACGGCGGCCCTGTCCTCTACCGCCAGCGCCGTGTCGGGCACCACGGCGAGGAGTTCGACCTGCTCAAGTTGCGGACGATGATCGTCGGCGCCGAGAAGCAGGGCGCGGGGTGGGCGGTCAACCGCGGCGACCCGCGGATCACGCGCGCGGGGCGGCTACTGCGCCGTCTCTCCCTCGACGAGCTGCCGCAGTTCTGGAACGTGTTGCGCGGTGACATGAGCCTGATCGGGCCTCGGCCGACCCTCTCGTACCAGGTCGAGCAGTACACCCCGAGGCAGCGTCGGCGGCTCGAGGTCCGGCCCGGCCTCACGGGCTGGGCGCAGATCCACGGCCGGGCCGCGTTGCCCTGGGACGAGCGCATCGAGCTCGACGTCTGGTACGTCGAGAACCGCTCGCCCTGGCTCGACCTGAAGATTCTCGCCCGCACGCCGCTCGCTCTCTTCCGCGGCACGTACAAGGGCGAGACGGGCGGCTGGAAACCCACCGGGTCCGGCTCTTAACTCGGTACCCCGACCTCCTCCCCACAGCGATCGTACTGAGGAAGGTCGCACACGTGTGAAGCGCAAATGCGCCGAGAGTGCGCCGTTGGCGGCCGGGGCAACGAAGCCGCTCCGTTACCCTCTTTCGCCGTGACGGCCGTTCTCTTCACGTGCGTCGGCATGCGCGTCGACACCGTTACCGCCTTCCGCGAGGCGGGCGCGACGGCGGTCGGCGCCGACGCCAGCCCCTACGCGCCCGCGCTGTACCGCTGCGACCAGCACGCGCTCGTCCCGCTCAAGGACGAGCCCGACTACATCCCGTCGCTGCAAGAGCTCGTCGAGCAGCACGACGTTCGGCTCGTCGTCCCCCTGACCGACATCGACCAGGCCGTCGTCTCTGCCCGCCGTGACGAGCTCGGCGCTCCGGTGCTCCTCCCGGACGACGACGTCGTCCAGACGACCGCCGACAAGTACCTCGCGCACCTCGCGTTCGAGAAGCAGGGCATCGACTCACCGCCGACCTGGCTCCCGGACGACCTGCCCGACGACCTCCCGTTCCCGGTCCTGGTCAAGGCCCGGGTCGGCTTCGGCAGCCGCAACATCTACCGCGCGAATGACGCTGACGAGCTCGAGTTCTTCCTCCGCTCGACGCCGGTCGACTCGATGGTGCAGGCGCTCTGCACGGGCGAGGAGTTCTCGATCGACGTCTTCTGCGACTTCGACGGGCGCTGCCTGAATGCGATCTCCCGCACGATGATCGAGTCGAAGGGCGGCGAGTCGATCAAGGGCATGACGATCTTCGACCCCGAGCTGATCGAGCTCGGGCGAAGGGTCGCCGAGGCTCTGCCGCTCAAGGGGCCGGGCTGCGTCCAGTGCTTCCGCGAAGCCGACGGCTCCCTGCAGATCACCGACGTCAACCCGCGCTTCGGCGGCGCCTTCCCGCTCCCGACCGCCGCCGGCAGCCGCTACCCGGAATACGCCATCGCGCTGGCGAACGGCGAGCACCCCGAGCCCCGTGTCGGCGAGTTCCGCCCCGGCGTCGTGATGACGCGCTTCTGGTCCGAGGTCTGCCTCACCGCTTCGGACGAGGGCCCGCTCGAGCCGCTCCCCGAAGACTTGCCCGTTGCCGAGGGCTGAGCCATGCGAACCGTCTGGGTCAGCTTCGACGTGATCGGGCGCCGCTGCCTCGAGGCGTGTGCCGAAGCGGGCGCGGAGGTCGCCGCGGTCGTCACTCTCCCCGGGCCGATCGATCCGAACCGCTCCGGGCAGTGCTCGTTCGCCGACCTGGGCTTGCCGGTGATCGAGACCGAGGACGTGAACTCGCCCCAGACGGTCGCCGCCGTCCGGGAGACCGCGCCCGACGCGATCTTCGTCGTCGGCTGGTCGCAGCTCATCCGCGGCGAGTTGCTCGAGGTCGCGCCGCAGGGCATGTTCGGGATGCATCCGACGCTGCTGCCGCGCCATCGCGGCCGGGCCGCGATCCCCTGGACGATCCTCACGGGCCTTGCCCGAACCGGCGTGACCCTCTTCGAGATCGTCGACCCGAGCGCCGACTCGGGCCCGATCATCGGCCGGCGCGAAGTCGAGGTCGCACCCGATGAGACGGCGACGACGCTGTACGACAAGCTGCTCGAGGCTCACGTGGAGCTGATCCGGGAGCACGTGCCGCAGATCGCCGCGGGCACGGCGCCGCGGATCCCGCAGGACGCGACCCGCGCCAGCGCCTGGCCGAAGCGGACGCCTGCCGACGGCATCATCGACTGGGACACCCGCGCGCCCTACCTCGACGACTGGGTGCGTGCGCAGACCCGTCCCTACCCTGGCGCGTTCACGTATCTCGGCGAGGAAAAGCTGGTCGTCTGGCGCGCGCGGCCGGTCGAGCTCGAGCCCGGCGATCCCGCAGGGACGGTCGTCGAGCTGCGCCCGGAAGGCGCCGTTGTCGCATGCGGCGAAGGCGGCCTGCTCCTCGAGGAGATCGAGCCGGAGCAACCGATCGCGGTGGGAGACCGGCTCGGATGAACGTCCTCGTCTTCGCTGCCCACCCCGACGACGAGGTACTCGGCATGGGCGGCACGATCGCCCTCCACGCCGATCGCGGAGACGCCGTCACCGTCGTCTGCCTCACCGACGGCAGCTCGGCCCAGTATGCGGGCGACGACGCAACCCGCGCGCAGAAGAACGACGAGGCGCAGGCGGCCGCGAAGGTGCTCGGCGTCGGCGAGTACGTCCATCTCGACCTGCCCGACATGCGTCTCGACACGCTGGCCCACGTCGACGTCAATCGCGTCGTCGAGGAGCACCTCCGCGAGCGGCAGGCGGAAGTCGTCTACACCGCGCATCCCGACGTGAACCTCGACCACCGCACGCTCTTCGACTCGGTCGCGGTCGCCACGCGCCCGACGCCGGGGCAGCCGGTGCGCCGCCTCCTCACGTACGCACCAACGTCGAGCACCGAGTGGACCCCCGCCGCCACGAACTGGTTCGTGCCCAACTGGTTCGTCGACATCAGCTCCACTTTCCAGCGCAAGCTCGACGCCTTCGCGTGCTTCAAGACCGAGGAGCGCCCGGTCCCGCACCCGAGAAATGCCCGTGCGCTCGAGGCGCACGCCCAGCTGCACGGCGCCACGGTCGGTTGCGAGTACGCGGAGCCGTTCGTGCTCGTTCGCGGGCTCGAAAGGTAGAGTCGCCCGCTGATGAGGCCCCAGCGAGAAGCTTCCAAGTCGCGCGCTGACGGCGTCCCGGAGGTCGACGACGAGCGCGAAGTCGACCTCGGCCGCTACCTGGACGCGCTCATCGCGCGCTGGTGGCTGCCGGCCCTCGGCCTGATCATCGGCGTCGCCCTCGGGTACCTCGTCTCGGCCTCGAGCAAGGAGGTCTGGCGGGCCCAGGCGACGGTTTACGCCGGCTCGCCGTACGCGCCGAACGGCAGCACGCCGATCACCAACGCGCTCTCGACGAACCAAAGCACGATCACGCGCATCGTGAAATCGGAGGAGGCGATCCAGGAGGTCGCGCGCGCCTCGGGCATGCAGCCCCGCAAGCTGCGCGAGGGGATCTCCACCCAGCGGCTCGCCAGTGGCCTCGGACGTCTCGTCCCGAGCCAGCTCTACCTGATCACGGTCAAGGGCGACGAACGCGGGCCGACGCAGGAGGCGGCACGGGCTCTCTCCGACCGCGTGGTGCAGCGCGTCGGCGGATATGCGCGCGGCAAGATCGACGGGTTCAGGCGGCAACTTCGCTCGCTCAACACTCAACTCGAAGCCGTCGACCGCCAGGTGAGCGAGTCGCAGGCCCAGCTCGGCCGCCCCGGGCTCTCGGGAGTGGAGCGGCTCGTAGCGGTCAACACCCTGCAGCTCGCCGAGCAGCGCCGTGGTGCGATCGAAGAGGACCGCACCGAGACGCTGCAACTGCTCTCGCTGGCCGAGGAGGTCGAGCTCCCGCGGGCCCTCGACCGTGCAGTCGCGGTCAAGACAACGGCGCGGTCGACGCGAAACACGGTCGCGATTGCCGGCTTCCTCGGGCTCCTGCTGGGCTTCTTCGCCGCGCTGCTCTGGGAGCCCGTCACCAGCCGCGCCGCCCGCGAGTAATGCTCGAGGGCAAGAGCGTCGCCGTCGTCGTCCCGGCGTACGACGAGGAGAAGCTGATCGGGACGACCCTCGCGGGGATCCCGGAGTTCGTCGATCGCATCTATGTCGTCGACGACGCCTCGCGTGACGGCACGGCCGAGGCAGCTCGCTCGGCCGGCGGGCGTGTCGAGCTCATCGAGCACGAGAAGAATCAGGGCGTCGGCGCAGCGATCCTGACCGGCTACAAGCGTGCGCTCGCCGACGGCATGGACGTCACGGCCGTCATGGCCGGCGACAACCAGATGGATCCCGCCGACCTGGAGGCGATCGCGACCCCGGTCGTCCGCGGCGAGGTCGACTACGCGAAGGCGAACCGGCTCTTCACCGGACGCGCCTGGGAGCTGATCCCCCGGACGCGCTACCTCGGGAATGCGGTGCTCTCACTCCTGACGAAGATCGCCTCCGGCTACTGGCACGTCGCCGACTCCCAATCGGGCTACACCGCGATCAACCGCGACACGCTCGACTTTCTCGACCTCGATCGGATCTACAAGCGCTACGGATTCCCCAACGACATGCTCGTGCACCTGAACGTGATCAACGCCCGCGTGCGCGATGTCCCGTCGCGACCCGTGTACGGCGTGGGCGAGAGCTCCGGGATCCGCCTGCGCAAGGTGGTTCCGGCGATCTCGTGGCTCCTGACGAAGGCGTTCTTCTGGCGGATGCGCGAGAAGTACGTGATCCGCGACTTCCATCCGCTCGTCTTCTTCTACGTGTTCGGGATGCTGTTCTCGCTGATCGGGCTCGTGCTCGGGATCACGGTCACGGTGCTCCGGTTCCTCGGCAACGAACTGACCGTCGCCACCGTTGTCCTGGTCGCCCTGCTGCTGATGATGGGCCTGCTCTTCACGCTGTTCGCGATGCTCTTCGACATGGAGTCGAACAAAGATCTGAGGTAGGAGGTCGAGCCTTCAGGCCGCGGGTCGGAGCGAGCGGTCGACCGCATCGGGCGCCAGGACGTGCTCGATGGCCATGATCGCCGCGCCGATCACTCCGGCTCGGTCGCCGAGCCGGCACGGAACGATTCGGAGGTCGCGCGTGGCGAGTGGCAGCGAGCGGCTGAAGATTCCCTCGCGCACACCCGCCAGGAGCTGCGCGTGCGCCTCGGCGATGTCACCGCCGATGACGATCACCGCGGGGTTGAAGAAGTTGACCGTTCCCGCCAGCACCTCGCCCAGCGTCCGGCCGGCGTCCCGCACCATCCGGATCGCACCGGCGTGGCCACCCCGGACGAGCCGGACCACGTCGCGGCTGTGGGACGCGTCCTCGCCCGTCTCGGCCAGCCTCTGTGCGAGCGCCTGACCGCCGGCGATTGCTTCCAGACAGCCGATGTTGCCGCAGCGGCAGATCACGTCCTCGCTGCTCGTCGCTCGGATGTGGCCGATGTCGCCGGCTGCTCCTCGGGCGCCGCGATGGATGTGGCCGTCGGCCACGATGCCGCAGCCGATGCCCGTGCCGACCTTGATCAGCAGCAGATGCTCCGTCTCCGGCCAGTGCATCCGGTGCTCGCCGCGGGCCATGATGTTGACGTCGTTGTCGACCAGGACCGGAGCGCTGTAGCGGCCTGCGAACCAGTCGGGAATCGGGAAGTCGTCCCAGCCGGGCATGATCGGCGGATTGACCGGCCGCCCGCTGTCGAACTCGACCGGGCCCGGCACTCCGATCCCGATCCCGCGCACGTCGTCGCGGGAACGCCCGACTTCGTCGAGCAGCTCGGTGAAGCGCTCTGCCACCCACGCCAGGGCGTGTTCCGGGCCGAGCGCGATGTCGAGGTCGGACGCGCGCTCGGCCAGCGGCGTGCCGGCGAGATCGCTGACCGCGACCCGGGCATGCGTCGCTCCGAGGTCGGCGACCAGGACGACGCCGGCATCGCGATTGAAGGCCAGCACGGTGGGCGGGCGGCCACCCGTGGAGGCGCTGCCGCCGGCCTCGTAGACGAGGCCCTGCTCCAGAAGGGCGTCGACGCGCTGGGCGACGGTCGAGCGGGCGAGCCCGGTCACCCTCGCGAGGTCGGCCCGCGTGACTGCAACCTCTTCGCGGATCAGGCGCAGGAGCGAGCCCGCGCTGGTCGGCGACGACTGAGAGGCTTGCGAGTTCGTCACCATGCCAATTGAAAAGTACAACATGAATTGGATGAAGATCGGGATCTTTTGCTTGACAATTGGACTAACTCTCATTTAGGTTCCCACCTTCGAATGGGTCTCCAGGCCGCGATCGCAGGCACCGGCTTCATCGGCAAGGTCCACGCACGGTCGGTGCGACTCGCGGGAGCCGAGCTGGCGGGCGTCGCCGCCTCGACTCCCGAAACCGCCCAGGCCGCGGCCGCCGAGCTCGGAGCGGATCGAGCCTTCGACTCGGCCGAGGAACTGGTGCGCGACCCCGGTATCGACGTCGTCCACATCTGTACCCCGAACCACCTGCACCTCCCGCTGGCCGAGGCCGCCCTGGCCGCGGGCAAGCACGTGATCTGCGAAAAGCCTCTGGCCCTCGACGCCGCCGGCGCGCAGCGGCTCGTCGATGCGGCCGCCGACTCGGGCTCGCACGCGGCTGTGCCCTTCGTGTATCGCTACTACCCGACGGTGCGCGAAGCGCGCGAGCGTGTCGGCAGCGGGAAGACCGGTGCCCTGCGCCTTCTGCACGGCACCTATCTGCAGGATTGGCTCCTGACGCCCGACGACGACAACTGGCGCGTGGACGAGCACCTGGGAGGCGCCTCGCGAGCGTTTGCCGACATCGGGTCGCACTGGTGCGACCTGGCCGAGTTCGTTTCCGGCCATCGCATCACCCGCCTCTGCGCGAAGATGCTCACCGCGGTGCCCGAGCGACTGAGCGCACCGGGTCGTCAGGCTTTCGTAGCCGACGGAGGCGGCGGAGAAGCGCGCCCGGTCACCACCGAGGACGCTGCTCTCGTCCAGTTCGAGACGGACGGCGGGGCGATCGGATCCGTGGTCGTCAGCCAGATCTCGGCGGGTCGCAAGAACCGGCTGTGGATCGAGCTCGACGGCGCCGAGGAGGCACTCGCTTTCGACCAGGAGCAGCCGGAAGAGCTCTGGTCCGGACGCCGCGAGGCGGTGACGATTCTTCGTCGCGATCCTGTGACGCTGTCGCCTGCCGCCGCGCGCTTCGCATTTCTCCCGAGCGGACACCCGCAGGGCTACGCGGATTGCTTCGACGCGTTCGTGGCCGACTTCTACGACAGCGTCGGCAGCGGGGCGGCGGTGGAGGGAATGCCAACGTTCTCCGACGGGTTGCGGGCCGCGCTCATCACCGACGCGGTGCTGACCTCGTCCCACGAAGAGCGCTGGGTCGACGTGGCCGCGAGCCGAGAGCCTGTGGCGACGTGAAGATCGGCTTCCTGACCTCTTGCATGCCCGAGCGTAGCCTCGAGGACATCGCCGCCTGGGCGGCGGCGAACGGCTACGAGGCGCTAGAGCTGGCCGCCTGGCCGCACCTGGGTGACCGGCCGTTCACGGCGAGCCACGTCAAGGCGGACGCCTTCGACGAGGCCGAGGCCGAACGCGTTCGCCGAGCGCTCGACGATCACGGGCTCGTCCTGTCCGCCCTCGCGTACTACGACAACAACCTGGCACCCGACACCGCGGAGCGCGAGGCCTACCACGCCCACCTCCGCGCCTGTATCGACGCTGCTGCAGCGCTCGGCGGCGTCCCAGTCGGCACGTTCATCGGCCGCGACCCCGGGCGCAGCGTCGCCGAGAATCTCCGCGAGGCCGAGCGTGTCTTTCCGCCGCTCGTCGACTACGCCGGAGAGCGCGGGGTCCGCCTCATGATCGAGAACTGCGTCATGGAGGGTTGGCACCCGGACGGCTACCCGGGCAACCTCGCCTACTCGCCCGAGCTGTGGGAGTGGATGTTCGAGCTCGGGCTGTACCTGAACTTCGATCCCTCGCACCTGCTCTGGCTGGGGATCGATCCAATCGACGCCCTGCGGCCCTACGTCGACCGGGTCGTGCACGCCCACGCGAAGGACGCCGAGACGTTTCCGGCCGAGCGCAACCGCTACGGCTTCTTCGGCAGGACCTCGACGCGCGAAGAAGACCCGTGGGACATGGGCTGGTGGCGGTATCGCATCCCCGGTCTCGGGCAGGTCGACTTCCCCCGTTACGTCGACACGCTCTACGAGGGCGGGTTCGACGGCGCCCTGTCGGTCGAGCACGAGGACCCCGTGTGGGGCGGCTCGCCCGAGTTGGTCGAAGCCGGCCTCCGCATCGCCCACAACAACCTGCGCGGGCTGGTGATCCAGTGACGAAGCTCCTCGAGATCCGCGACCTGGTCAAGGAGTTCCCGGGGGTCAAGGCGCTCCAGGGTGTCGACCTCGAGGTGCTCGAGGCCGAGGTGCACTGCCTGCTCGGCGCCAACGGCGCCGGCAAGTCGACCCTCATCAAGTGCGTTTCCGGCGCACTCGAGCCGACGAGCGGCGAGATCCTTCTCGAGGGCGAGCCGCTTCCGTCCGGTGATCCAGCCGGAACGCTGAAGCGCGGCGTGGCGACGATCTACCAGGAGCTCGATCTGGTCGCAGACCTGAGCGTCGCCGAGAGCATCTTCCTGGCGCATGAGCCACGCCGCTGGCCCCTGCTCGACCTCGACAAGATGTACCGGGAATCGGAGGCTCTCCTCGCCCGGCTCGGCCACGACTCGATCCCCGTGCGCGCGAAGGTTGGCCGCTTGCGACCGGCGGCGCAGCAGATCGTGTCCATAGCCCGCGCGCTGTCGGGCCACGTGCGGCTGCTGATCATGGACGAGCCCTCTGCGATCCTCGACGAGGGCGAGATCACGACCCTCTTCGACGTCGTTCGCCGGCTCACGGCCGAGGGCGTCGGCGTCGTCTACATCTCGCACCGCCTCGACGAGATCCGTCGCATCGGCGATCGCGTCACCGTGCTGGCGGACGGGCGCACGACGGCCTCGGGCCTGCCGGCGACGACGCCCACCGACGAGCTCGTCGAGTTCATGGTCGGACGCAAGGTGGACCAGCTCTATCCGGAGCGGCCGGTGGGCACCGACCGCGTCCTGCTGGAAGTTCGGGATGCCAGACGGCTGCCCGCAGTGCGCGGAGTGAGCCTGACGGTTCACGCGGGCGAGATCGTCGGTCTCGGCGGCCTCGTCGGGTCCGGCCGCACGGAGCTCCTGCGCCTCATCTACGGGCTCGATCAGCCGGAGGCCGGCGAGTTCCTGGTCGAGGGCAAGCCGTTGCGGCCCAATCGTCCCGGCCACGCGATCAAACGGGGGCTCGGGCTCGCACCCGAAGACCGCAAGTCGCAGGCGCTCGTCCTCGACTGGAGCGAGACGAAGAACGTGACGATCGCCGACCTCAGCCGCTTCTCGCGCGTGCTGCTGGATGTGCGGAAGGAGCGCGCCAGCGCGCACGAGCAGCTCAGGTCGCTGAACACCGTGCCCGACGATCCGGACCGAGTCGTCCGCCTGCTCTCGGGCGGAAACCAGCAGAAGGTCGTGCTCGCGCGCTGGCTGCTCCACGAGTGCCGCGTCCTGCTGCTCGACGAGCCCACGCGCGGCGTGGACATCGCGACGAAGGCCGAGATCTACCGGATCATCAGCGACCTCGCAACGTCGGGTCTCGGCGTGCTCGTCGTCTCGTCGGAGCTCGAGGAGCTCGTCGGCATCTGCTCGCGAATCCTCGTCATGCGGGACGGTGAGATCGTCGCCGAGGTCGACGGAAAAGAGGCCACGGAGCGCGAGCTCCTTCGCCACGCCGTGGCGCCCACGGACGCGCCTGAACTAGCCGAGGAGGTTGTATGACACCTGCCCAAGCCGCCGAGCCCGATCAAGGCGGCCCCGCATTCTCCGACCGAGTAAAGGCTCTCCGCGTGCAGGAATACGGGCTCGCCGCGGTCGTCGTCCTGCTCTTCATCGCGGGGTCGATCTTGAAGCCCGAGACCTTCCCCACCTGGGACAACATCCGCAACATGCTGACCCAGGCGAGCGTCATCGGCGTGCTCGCGATCGGCATGACCTTCGTCATCGCAACGGCCGGCATCGACTTGTCCGTCGGCTCGATGGTCGCCGCCGCCGGCGTCTTCGGTGGAATCCTGATCGGCACCGACGGCACGAGCAGCCTCGTCTTCATCCTCGGGGCGATCGCGTTCGCGACCCTGCTCGGCGTGGTCAACGCGACCGCCGTCGCCTACGCACGGATCGTGCCGTTCATCGCGACGCTCGCGATGTTTTCGATAGCCAGGGGCGTTGCGCTGCTTCTGAACGACAAGCTGCCCGTGAGCCTGCTGGATCTGAACGGCGGCTCGTTCGGGGATCCGCGTCCGTTCTCATTGCTCTGGTTCGGCAACGGCCGGATCTTCGGAATCCCGGCCTCCGTCTACGTGTTCGTTGCGATCACGATTGCCGGCTGGATCGTCCTCAACCGCACTCGCTACGGCCGCTACGTGGTGGCGGTCGGCGGCAACCGCGAGGCCGCGCGCATCGCCGGCGTTCCGGTTCGGCGGATCATCTTCAGCGTCTACGTGCTGTCCGGGCTTCTCGCGGGAGTGGCCACCGTGCTGCTCTGCGCGCGGCTCGGAAGCGCCTCGCCGGTGAGCGGAAACCTCTACGAGCTCGACGCGATCGGCGCGGTCGTGATCGGCGGGACGAGCCTGGCCGGCGGACGGGCGACCATCGTCGGCACGTTCCTGGGCGTCCTGACCTTCGCGCTGATCTTCAGCCTCATGACGCAGCTCAATCTGTCAACCGAAGTCCAGCAAGTGACCAAGGGCCTGATCGTCCTCGGAGCCGTCCTCCTCCAGCGCTCGGAGGCGCGGTACTGATGGTCGACGAGGCCCGGCCGAGCAGTCAATACAACAACGGGAGGTACGTAATGTCGCGCAAGCGATTCGTCATCTCGATCGTCGCAGCCTCGCTGCTGGCGATCGGGACCGCTGCCTGCAGCGTCGGCGACAGCGAGGAAGTCACGAGGACGGTCACCGTCAGCGAGACGACGGAGGGCGGGACGTCCTCCGGCCAGACGGTGAAGATCATCGCCAGCGTCCCGCCGACCGACCACGGCTGGCTTGGGGCCATCTCCAAGGACGCCCAGGCAGCAGCTGACCAGCACGACGACGTGGACTTCGAGCTGGTGCAGGCCGCGGACGCAGATTCGCAGGCGCAGCAGATCGAACAGGCGATCGCGCAAAAGCCCGACGTGCTCGTCGTGTTGCCGCAGGACGGCGCCGCCCTCACCCCGGTCGCCCAGAAGGCCGAGAAAGCCGGTATCCCGGTGGTCAACATCGACCGGCTGTTCACGGCGCCCGACGCCGCGACGGCGACCGTGCTCGGCGACAACTACCAGATCGGCGTTCTGGCGGCGAACTACATCGGCGACCAGCTGAAGTGCAACGGCAACGTCGTCGAGATCCAGGGTCTCGCCGGCATCTCGGTCACCACCGACCGGACGAAGGGCTTCACCGACACCCTCAAGAAGAAGTGCCCTGGCGGCGGCGTCAAGATCGTCGCCTCGCAGCCGGGCGACTTCAACCCTGACAAGGGCTTGACGGTGATGGAGAACATCCTGCAGGCCCAGAGCGACATCGACGCCGTGTACACGCACGACGACGACATGGCACAGGGTGTCGTGCAGGCCATTCGCAACGCGAACCGGGACGACGACATGTTCCTCACCGGCGTCGGCGGGTCGCAGGACGCGATGAAGCAGATCGAGGAAGGCGGCCTCTACCGCGCCACGTTCCTCTACAACCCGAACATGGCGGGAACGGCCGTGAACATGGCGCGCCTGATCGCACTCGGCCAGGGCTTCTCCGAGCTCGTTCCGCCGGAGGTGCCGCGCCAGGTGGTCGTGCCGGCAGCCGTTGTCACGAAAGAAAACGTCAACGAGTACGAGAAGTACGCGTTCAACTAGTCCACACGCGGTCTGCAGTCCGCTGGGCGCCGAGGCATCCAGCGGACTGCAGGCGCGCATGGTCAAATGGCCGGTATGGCCCGTCTCGCAGTCATCGTGCCGCTGGTCGAAGGCGCCGAGGACCGTGCTCGGGCCTTGCTCGCAGCCGGGCCGCCTTGGGCCGGCACATCGGAATGGGCGGAGATCGTTGCCGGAGAGCCGTTCATCGCGCCTCTGGACGATCTGACCGGCGTGTCCTACGAATCGACGCCCGGCCCCGGCGATAGCGAGGGCGGAGACCTCTTCCCGCCCCAGCGGCGCTCGCATTAGGCGCCGTTAAACCTTCGTAAGGAGCCCCGGAAACGGCCGGTTCCACGGCTACCATTGCCCGCTCGTGGCCACCTCAGTCGTCACCGGCGGAGCCGGATTCCTCGGCTCTCATCTCTGCGAGCGCCTGCTCGCGAACCGTCATCGTGTCATTTGTCTCGACAACCTCGAGACGGCGTCGCTCCAGAACATCGAGCACATCCGTGACGACGCGTTCTCGTTCGTCAACGGTGACGTCATGGAGACGATCGAGATCGACGAGCCGGTCGACTACGTGTTCCACCTCGCCGCCATCCCGAGCCCGATCGACTACCTGCGGCTGCCGCTGCTGACGCTCAAGATCGGCTCGTACGGCACGCACAACGCGCTCGGCCTGGCGAAATTCAAGCGCGCCCGCTTCGTGCTCGCCTCGACCAGCGAGGTCTACGGCGATCCGCAGGTGCACCCGCAGCCCGAGACCTACTGGGGCAACGTGAACCCGGTCGGCCCGCGCGGCGTGTACGACGAAGGGAAGCGCTACTCAGAAGCGATGACGATGGCGTATCACCGCCAGCAGGGCGTGAACACCGCCATCGCACGAATCTTCAACACCTATGGACCTCGAATGCGGCCCTACGACGGCCGCGCCATTCCCACGTTCGTGCGCCAGGCGCTCGAGAACAAGCCGCTGACGATCTTCGGCGACGGCTCCCAGACGAGGAGCTTCTGCTACGTCGACGACCTGATCAGCGGACTCTACGCCCTGGCCTCGAGCGACGAGCACTACCCGGTCAACCTCGGCAACCCGAGCGAGTTCACGATTCTCGAGCTCGCGGAGACCGTGTTGAAAGTGACCGGGTCGAAGAGCGAGATCGTCTTCGAGGCCCTGCCCATGGACGATCCGCAAATCCGCCAACCAGACATCACGCGTGCGAAGGAGATCCTCGGCTGGACCCCCGAGATCGATCTCGAGGAAGGCCTGCGGCGCCTGTTGCCTACCCTCGGAAGGGAGCCCATCCGTGTTTAAACGACTAGTTCTGGCGACCGCGATGGTCAGCGCGGTCGCCGGTCTCGCCGTACCTTCGGCGAGTGCATCCAGAAACTTGCTCGTCGGCATCTACGACGAGCCGTCGACGATCGGAAGGCCAGACTGGGCCTTCCCGAAGTACAAGGCTCTGCGGGTCAAGGTCCTGCGGGTCAACCTCTACTGGGGCGACGTCCTCGGCGTCGCCAAGAACCGGCGCCCCGCGAACCCGACCAACCCGGCTGATCCGGCCTACAACTGGTTCTTCTACGACCGGACGGTCAATCAGGCGAAGGCGAACGGGATCCAGATGGTCTTCTCCATCCTCTGGACCCCCCGCTGGGCCGGCCCCAGGAAGAACGGGCCTCCGCGCCGTATGGCCGACCTTCGCAACTTCGCCATCGCGGCGGCCAAGCGCTATACCGGCAGCTATCAGCCGATCCCGGACGCCAAGCCTTTGCCGGCTGTGCGCTACTGGATGGCCTGGAACGAGCCGAACAACCCGGTCTTCCTCTCGCCCCAGTTCCGAAGGGTCGGAAGCCGGTTCATCGTCGACAGCCCGCGCGTCTACTCACAGATGTGCAATGCGATCTACTCGGCCGTCAAGACCGTGCGAGCCTCCAACAAGGTCGCTTGCGGTGTTACCGCCCCGCGGGGGAACAACAGCGCCCGCAGCTCGCGCCCGTCGATCTCTCCGATCTTCTTCGCCAAGGGAATGAGGACGTGGCGTGCGCGGTACGACGCCTACGCCCATCACCCCTACTACGGGCATCGTTCAGAGTCGCCGACGGCACGCCCGAAGGTCAAAGGGTCGACCGCGGTCCTGCTCGGGAACATCAACGACCTCCTCCCCGTGATCGGAAACAAGCGCCTCTGGCTCACCGAATACGGCTATCAGACCCTGCCCGAGCGGCTCTTCGGGGTCTCGTTCCAGCAACAGGCCCGCTACGTGTCGCAGTCGTTCGCGATCGCACGCCGACACCCACGCATCGACATGATGCTCTGGTTCCTGTTGCGCGACGATCCACGGATCGCAAGTGGCTGGCAGTCCGGCTTCTTCAGGCTGAACAACTCGCGCAAGCCCAGCTACACGGCGTTTCTGCGCGTCAAAAAGTAACTCGATGACTGTGGTCCGGGTCGCCTCCGTACAATGAGGCGGCCCGTGGCCACGCAGAAAGCTCCCCGGGCGCCGGCGTCGACGCCCCCGCCGCCCGCGGTCACCCGCGAGGCGCTCGGCGACATCCGCTCAGGTCGCCCCTACTTCCTGACAGCGCACCCGCTGACCTCTGTCGCGCGCCGTGCGGCGAGCATCGCGTCGCTCATCCTGCTCGACATGATCGGGCTGACCCTCGGCGTCTACGCAGCGCTCGCCCTCCGGGACTTCATCTATGGCGAGGGCACGGTCCTGTGGGGGGTCCTCTGGAAGGCCGAGACGGACTGGTTGCCGTTCCTCACGCTCGTCACCGTGCTCGTCTTCTGGCAGGCCGGTCTCTACGCCGAGCGCGAGCGGCGCGCCGGCTTCGGGCGGGTCGTCGGCTCACTCGCGCTCATCGGTGTGATCACGCTGATCTTTGCTCTGGGCACCGGACACCGGTTCTCGACGTACGGCCTGGCTCCGACGGCGATCGCGCTTTCGGCAATCTGTATCGGCCTGCTGCGCGGGAGCTACGACATCCTCACCCGCGACGTCCTCAAGCTGGCCGGCGTTCGCCGGAGGGCGATCCTGGTCGGCGAGGGTGAGAATCTCGTGCGTCTCCACAAGACGCTCGGACAGGGTCGCGGCGGGATCGACTACGACTTCGTCGGCGCGGTTGGGCGGTCTCCGACCGATGACGACGGCCTGCCCACGCTCGGCCGGCTCGAGGCGCTGCCCGCGGTGCTCGCGCACAACGACGTCAACGAGTTGATCGTGACCGACTCGGACTACAACGACCGTGAGCTCGTGGACATCGTCGAGCACGCGCACCGCCGCGGAGTGAAAGTCCGGGTCGCGCCGCGGGCCAGCGAGCTCCTGATCGAGCGGCGCGGCGAGTACGTGCCGGGCGAAGGCGTGCCGCTCTTCGAGCTGCGCCCGCCCGTCTTCGTCGGCACCGACTGGGTCGTCAAGCGCGCGTTCGACCTTGCCACGTCGACCATGGTCGCCATCCTCGGCCTGCCGTTCTGGCTCCTGATCGCCGCCGCGATCAAGCTCGACTCCCGCGGCCCCGTGCTCTACCGCGACACACGTATCGGGCTCACCGAGCAGGAGTTCGGGATGTTCAAGTTCCGGACGATGCGCGCCGACGCGGCTGCCATGCAGCCGCAGCTCGAGGCCGAGAACGAGGCTGAAGGAGCGCTCTTCAAGATCGTCGACGACCCGCGCGTAACCCGAGTCGGCCGTTTCCTGCGGCGCTACTCGATCGACGAGGTGCCGCAGGTGCTGAACGTCTTGCGCGGTGAGATGAGCCTCGTCGGGCCGCGCCCGCTGCCGATCCGCGACTTCGAGCTTCTCGAGCCCTGGCACCGCAAGCGCTACCTCGTCCTGCCGGGCATGACCGGCCTCTGGCAGATCGCGGGCCGCTCAGCCCTCGGCTTCGACGATCTCGTGCGGCTCGACTTCTACTACCTCGAGCACTGGTCGATCTGGCTGGACATCTCGATCTTGCTCAAGACGATCCCCGCCGTCCTCGCGCGCCGCGGCGCCTATTAGCGTCTCCACGGTCACTGTCGCCTTCCGCTCGGGGCCTGCGCTCCTGCGGATGCTCGACTCGTTACAGGGGCAGGACGGGCTGGCGGAGTCGATCGTGGTCGACAACGGAGGAGGCGGCCCGGAGATCGACCAGGCGCGGGCGCGAGAGGGAGTGCACGTCGTCGACGCCGGCCAGAACCTCGGCTTCGCGGCGGGGTCGAATCTCGGCGCACGGGAGGCGGCGGGCAACGTCCTCGTCTTCCTGAACCCGGACACGGTGGTCGCGCCGGGTGCGATCGCCCAGCTCGCGCGCACGCTCGAGGATTCGTCGATCGCGATTGCGATGGCCCGGCTCCGCCTGCTCGCCGAGCCGGAGAAGCTGAACGCCTCGGGCGTCGACGTCCACGTGACCGGGATCGGCTGGGCGGCCGGCTACGGCGAGCCCGCGGCGTCGGTGAGCGAGGTCGGCGACGTGCCTTCCGCCAGCGGCACCGCCATGGCGATCCGGGCCGAGACCTTTCGGAAGCTGGGCGGCTTCGCGGACGAGCTCTTCATGTACCTCGAGGACCTCGAGCTCGGCTGGCGCGCGCGCCTGGCCGGCTACCGGGTCGTCGTCGATCCCGGAGCGGACGTGTTCCACGAGTACGAGTACGGCCGGAACCCGCGCAAGAGCTACTTCCTCGAGCGGAACCGGCTCATCTTCTGTCTCTCCGCCTACTCGGGACGGCAGTTGCTGTTGCTCTCGCCGGTCCTGCTGGCCACCGAGCTCGGCATGGTCGCCATGGCCGTCAGGGAGCGCTGGCTCCGGGACAAGGTCGCCGGGTGGGGCTGGCTGGTCCGGAACCGCAAACTCGTTCGCCAGCGGCGCCGAACGACCCAGAGCCTGCGCAGCGTGCGCGATCGCGACCTTGCCGAGCACCTGACGCCGACCTTCTCTCCGGGGATGCTGCCGGTGCCCGCTCCGCTTCGCCTGGCGAACCCGCTCGTGCGCGGCTACTGGCGCCTGGTCAAGAAGGCACTCTGAGCACGAGCTCCTGCACGTCGCGGCCGGGTCGGGCCGGCCGGCGCGCGCGCAGGAACTTCGTCGGCACCCGCACGCCGTAGCTCGGCGAGTGCCACCCGTCCTCGGCCCGGAAGTCGAGCCCTTCCGCGCGGATCTCGAGGTCGGTACCGGGCTCGAGCGGAAACGTCCATTCCAGCTCCTGCCCTCCGGCCGACTCGACCGTGTCCGTGATGCGGAGCTCTCCGCGCCCGAGCTCGAGCCGGCGCGTGTGCTCCTGGTGCCGGCCCTCGAAGCTCCGCGCGTCCCAGGACCGGGCCTCGGCCTGCGCGCGATCCTCCATGGCGAAGAGGTCGTCGGTGCGCAACTCGTTCTGCTCGGCGCCGCCGAGGCCGAGGGTCGCGTGGTACCGGGTCGAGCGGAAGAGGTTCCGTGCCTCTGGATCTGCCGTGTAGACGTAGGTTCCGGGGTCGGAGACCACGGGCTGCTCGCCGACTGCGAGCTCGAAGGACAGCTGGTCGTTGTGGGAGTGGCCGCCGTGCCCGTAGCGGCCCGTGTCGCCGCAGCGGACGATCACGTACAGGCCCTCGCCGCGCAGCACGTAGAAGCCGCCTTCGGGGTACGCGGCGCTCTCCCGCGCCGTCGAGTAAGCGCGGTCGGCCTGGTGAAAGAGGTGGCGGTGATCGCGTGCGTCCAGGCGCCCGTAGTCGCCGAGCGGCAGGAAGCGGCCGTCGTCGGCGTCGCCGATCTGCGGTGCGAGCCCGTCGGGCCGCGTGTAGTCGCGAGCGAAGGCGAGCATCGAGTCGAGACGGTCGCGATGCCAGTCGGGCAGGCGGCGCAGGTCGAGCGCGTCGGCGGCCTGGGTGCCGCACAAGAAAAGCTCCGTCACGAGCCGGTGGTACGGGATCGAGGCCTCGTGTGCGCAGCCGTCGCCGCGCACCTGATGCTCCATCTCGGCGACGAGCTCCCCGACTGCCCAGCTGCCCCAGTCCTTGCCTTCCCAGCCGTCGGCGAACAGCGCGGCCACCGCCAGCAGCCCGACGATGTCGGACAGATAGTGGTTGCCACGAGCGCTCCCGTCCTCGGGGTGCGTGCGGATGAACCGGCCGTGGAGGAGGAGGCTCTCGAGACTGGGTCGGAACCAGAGCTCCTCCGCGCTGTCCTCGGCGCAGAGCGCCAGCGCTGCGACCCAGTTCGCCGCCCGGATCGCGACGTCCATCGTCGACGCCCAGTTCGGCCCGAGCTCGACCGGGTTCGTGCGGATCCAGGACGTGAGCTGGGCACCGAGCTCGTCGAGGTAGCGGCGCTCGCCGGTCTGGCGCCAGGCGGCCGCGAGGAGGGGTAGGTGCTGGAACCGGGAGAGCTCCCACGGCACCTTGATGTCGGAGCCGTCTCCGTAGGCGACAGGCAGGAGCGACGCGTGGCGGAGCGGCCAGCGGCGGCCGGTCTTGAAGTCCGTGTGCCAGTCGATCTCCGGTCCGAGGTCGGTCGGCCCGGAGCCCAGAAGGTCGAACCGGTGCGCGCAGATCTCGTCGGCGCGCTCGCGCAGGTCGTCGATCCGCCCCAGCTCCTGCTCGAAGCGCGCCACGGTTGGCAGGGCCGCGAGCACCTGGCCGCGCAGGGCGTCGACCGGATCGGTGCCTCCCAGCGCGGCCGGCAGGTGCCCCGGGCCGACGGTCACCGGCCGAGCTCGTAGCCGCGCTTCCCTCGCGACGCCGTGCGCCAGGCGGGCTCCGCCCCGGACGGCCGCCTGGGTGCCGCGCCTCAGACCCGCGCGGCGAAGCTGCGCGACAACGTCAGGGGCACTCGGGCGCACTGTCAGGCGGCGCGGCTGCGTCCGGCGACCCAGAGGTCGTGCCAGACGCTGACGTTGTAGACGTTCCAGAGCTGGAAGGCCCATTCGCCGCGGCCCGACCGATGCTGGGCCCAGAGCCGGTCGATCGCGTCGTAGTCCAGGAGGCCGCGCTCGGCCAGCGAGGACTCTCGGATCTCGCGCTGGGCGCGCTCACCGAGGTCGCCCCGGAACCACTCGCTGACCGGGGCCGAGAACCCCTGCTTCGTGCGGTGGATGATCTCCTGTGGGAGGAGCTGCGAGACGGCGCGCTTGAGCAGGTACTTGCCCTCGCCGTCCCGCACCTTCATCTCCGGCGGCAGGGCCATCGCGAACTCGACGAGCTGGCGGTCCAGGAACGGGACTCGCGCCTCGACCGAGTTCGCCATGGTCATCTTGTCGACGCGCATCAGCAGCAGCTCGGCGAGCCGGTTCTTCAGCTCCAGGTAGCTCATCTTCTGGAGGAGGTCGGCGCCGGGACGCTCGCGCTCGGCCTGCTCCCAGAAGCGCTCGACGATCGCGTACGAATCGGGGTGCGGCCGCCCGTTGGAGAGGACGCGCTCCTTCAGCTCGCCCTGGTAGGCGATCGCACCGCCCCAGAACGGCATTCGTCCGGCAGCGGCATCCTCGATCGCCTGCGCGTGTGGGACGAAGCGCCCCGACCGAAAGGCGAGCGACGTCGCCGCCCGGCCGATCCCTCGTCGGATCACGCCCGGCACGCGCTGGAACGGCGCCCAGTAGCGCGAGGTGAACTGCGCGTGGCTGATGTAGCTCTGGTACCCGTGGAAGAGCTCGTCCGAGCCCTCGCCGATCTGCACGACGATCGTCCCGTTGTCGCGAGCGAGCTGCGAGACGTAGTGGAGCGGGACAGCGACCCAGTCGGCGAGGGGCTCGTCCTGGTGGTAGATCAGGTCGGGCACGAACGCTTCCAGGTCGGCGACGTCGATCACGACCTCGTGGTGGTCGGTGCCGTAGAGCTTCGCGATCTTCCGCGCGTGCTCCAGCTCGTTGTAGTGCGCGTACTCGGCGCCGTAGCCGACCGAGAACGTCTGCACTGGATCCGTCATCAGCTCGGACATGAGCGCGACGTTCGTCGACGAGTCGAGCCCGCCGGAGAGGAAGACTCCGAACGGGACGTCGGACATCATCCGGCGGCCGATCGATTCCCGCAGCAGGTGCAGGAGCCGCTCTTCGAGCTCGGGCTCGGTCGCTGCGGCCACCTCGCGCGCCGCTTCGTCGGACATCGGGCTCCAGTAGGTGGTGCTGGTCGTCGAGCCGTCGCCCCGGACGGTCATCAGCTCGGCCGGCGCGAGCTTGCGAATCCCCTTGAACATCGTCAGCGGGGCCGGGGTGCACACAAAGGTCAGGTAGTGGAAGAAGGCTTCCTCGTCGAGCTCGGGCCGGACGGCCGGATGTGCCAGGAGCGCCTTGATCTCGGAGCCGAAGACGAGCCCGCCCTCGGTCTGGGCGTAGTAGAGGGGCTTCTTACCGAGGCGGTCGCGCGCCAGGTGCAGCTCGCGCGTCCGTGAGTCCCAGATCGCGAGGTGGAACATCCCGTCGAGTCGTTCCAGGCAGGCCGGGCCTTCCTCCTCGTAGAGGTGGATGATCGTCTCGGTGTCGGTGCGTGACTGGTACCGGTGCCCCTTGGCCTCGAGCTCGGGCCTGAGCTCCAGGTGGTTGTAGATCTCGCCGCCGAACGTGAGCCAGACGGTCCCGTCCTCGTTCGTCATCGGCTGGTGCCCGGCGGGGGAAAGATCGATGATCGAGAGCCTCCGGTGCCCAAGCGCGACGCGGTGCTCCGGCGAGTACCAGGAGCCGCCGTCGTCGGGGCCGCGGTGGACGATCGTCTCGCGCATCCTCGTGACGAGCTCTTCGCCGATCTCGAAGTCGTCGCGCGTGGCGAGGATCCCGCAGATGCCGCACATCAGGCGCTCCTGGGCGGCGGGGGCTGGACGGCCACCGGCTCGCCCGAGGCGATCGAGTCGAGCGCGGCCAGCGCGACGCTCTGTGCGAGATACGCGGCGCCGAGACCCGGCTCATAGGGCTCGTCGCCCCGGGTCGCCGCGAGCGCATGCCCGAGCAGCGCGGCGTGCCCCTTGTCGCCTCGCGCCCGCTCCGTGCGCTCTCCGTCGGGACCGTACGAGGTCAGCGTGCTGAAGTCGTCGAGGATCCAGGAGCGGTCACCGCGCATGACCTCGATTCGCTCCTTCGGCATCGATGTGGAGCCGACGCCCGAGTAGTGGACGGTAGCCACCGAGCCGTCAGCGTACTGAATCGTCGTCGTCGCACTTTCGGTCGAAGCCGCCCCGCGCGGAGCCGGCGGCGCGGCTGCGAAAACGCGCTCGGGCGTGCCGCAGAGCCAGTTTGCGAAGTCGAACATGTGGCACGCCTCGCCCAGGATTCGCCCTCCGCCCTGCAGCGGGTCGTTGAGCCAGTGTCCGGCCGGCGCGGGGGAGGCGACGCGGTAGACGAGCTGGATCGGGCCTGCGGCGGCGCGCACCTCCTCGCCGAGGCGGGCCGCGAGCTCCGAGAAGGGGCGATTGAAGCCGATCACGAGCCGGTCGTTCCCGGCGCCGGCCGTCCACACGTCGTCGATCTCGTCACGGGTGAGACCGAGCGGCTTCTCGAGGAACACCGCCTTGCCGGCGCGGAGTGCGGCGGCCGCAATCTCGGCGTGCGTGTCGTGGCGCGTCGCGACGAGCACGAGATCGACGTTCGGATCGGCGAGCGCTTCCTGCCAGTCGGCGCCGGAGCTCGCATCGCCGAGGGAGCGCGCCACCGAGGCTGCCGAGCCACCACTTTGGCTGACGACCGTCGTCACGCGCGCACCTTCGGCCCGGCGCAGATTGGGCGCGTGCACGGCGCGAACGAAGTTTCCCGCGCCGACGAGCGCGACCCGCACTTCGCCGTCCGTGGGTGGGCTCGCGGCGGGGGTCGATCTCGAGACGGCGGCGGATGCGGGCGAGCGTTCCTCGTACTTCAGCACGGCGGCCAGCGGCGGATCCTCTCCGGCGAGGGCCGTGTACGCCTCGCCGGCGTGGTCGACCGGCAGCTCGAGCTCGACGAGCTTCTCGAGGGAAACGTCGCCCGTGGCCAGCAGCCGCAGGAACTCCTCCATGTTGCGGCCCGCCGTCCACCGGACGTACGACGCCGGATAGTCGATGCCCGCCTCTTCGTAGGTCGGGTCGTAACGACCGGGACCGTAGGACGTCGAGATGAGGACGTCGGCCTCGCGCTCGTACAGCGCTTCGCGATCGAAGCCGAGCCCGACGTCGCCGACCGGCACGACCCGTCCCTTTCGCCGCACCATGCGCACGGCTGCGTTGGCGATCTCGTCGCCGCTGGCCGTGGCCGTGACGATCACGGTGTCGGCGCCGAGCCGTTCCGACCAGCCTTCGACGGCGGCCTCCGCCTCGTCAGGGGCGACCACGAGCTCGGCTCCGAGCGCGGCCGCGAGCTCGCGCCGGCGCTCGACCGGCTCGACGCCGACGACGCGGCACCCGGCGGCGCGCACCATCTGCACCGTGAGGAGCCCGAGCAGACCGAGCCCGACGACGACCACGCGCTCTCCCAGCGTCGGCTCGGCGCGGCGAACACCCTGCAGCGCGATCGCCCCGATGGCGCCGAAGGCTGCGTGTTCCTGGGCCACGCCCTCCGGGACGGCGCAGGCGAGGTTTCCGGGGACGGACACGACCTCTGCATGGTTCGCTCGCCCGGCCCCGGCGCAGGCGACCCGTTGGCCGACCCGGAAGTCCGCGAGCCCGCCGGTGTCGAGCACTGTGCCCGCGCTCGAGTAGCCGAGCGGCGAGTCGGTCGCTGCCGCGCCGCGGACGAGGTCGACCGTCTCGCGCATCCCGTGCTCGCGGGCGTGCTTGAGGGTCTGGCGGACGAGCTCCGGATTGCGGATCGCGCGCGCGGCCAGCGAGCCGGAGCCTCGCGCGACGACGGAACGTTCCGTCCCGCTGGAAATCGCTGAGGCGGCATTTGCGACGAGCAGCGCTCCCGTCGTCGGGCCGGGAGCGGGCGCGTCGACGACCTGCGTCTTGCCGTCGCGCATGACGACCTGCTTCATCGCAGGCAGGCTAGCGGCGCGCGAGGTCGGCGGGCCGGCTCTTTATCCTGCTGTTGTGGCCAATCGGCGCAAGATCCTTTCTGTCGTCGGCACGCGCCCGAACATGATGAAGATCGCGCCGATCGCGGCGGAGCTGGCTCGTCGACCGGACGAGTTCGAGCACGTGCTGGTCGACACCGGCCAGCACTACGACCGGGAGATGTCCGAGATCTTCCTCGAGGAGCTCGGCGTCGGTGAGCCGGACTACTCGCTCGGCGTCGGGTCGGGGTCGCACGCGCAGCAGACCGCCCGCGTGATGGAGCGGCTCGAGCCGGTGCTGCTGGAGGCGGAGCCGGACGTGGTGCTCGTCCCGGGCGACGTGAACTCGACGGCGGCCGCGGCGTTGACGGCTTCGAAGCTGCTGATCCCGATCGGGCATGTCGAAGCGGGCCTGCGCTCGTTCGACCGCACGATGCCGGAGGAGATCAACCGCATCGTCGCCGACCAGCTCTCGGAGCTGCTCTTCATTCACTCCCCGGAGGCGCGCGACAACCTGATCGACGAAGGCGTCTTCGAGGGACGGATCCACGACGTGGGCAACACGATGATCGACTCGCTCATTGCGATGCGGCCTCGGATCGAGGCGACCGATGCGCCGGGCGCCCACGGGCTCGAGCGTGGCGGTTACCTGGTCGTAACGCTGCACCGCCCGGCGCTCGTGGACGGTCCTCTGCTCGCAGAGGCCATGGCTCGGCTGGCTGAGGTGTCCGAGGAGCTGCCTGTGGTCTTCCCGGTCCATCCGCGAACGCGCAACGCCATGGACGCGATGGGCATTGCGCCGGCCTCGAAGCGGTTGACGCTGCTCGACCCGCTGGGCTACTTCGAGTTCCTGAGCCTGGTCGAGGGCTCGGCCGGGGTGCTGACCGACTCCGGCGGCATCCAGGAGGAGACGACCTACCTCGGACTGCCGTGCTTCACGTTGCGTACGAACACGGAGCGGCCGATCACGACGGAGATGGGCACGAACGTCCTCCTCGGCCTGGCGCCGGAGCGGATCAGCGAAGTGCCGACGCTGCTGGCCGAAGCCGGGGCAGGGAGGCCAAGGTTCCTTCGCAGGTGGGACGGCAACGCCTCACGTCGAATCGTCGACGTCCTGGCGCGGCACCCGCTCGAAGAGCTCGCAACCGTCGCTTGAGCCGTGTCCGGTGCCTGGCACCGGCCGTGTCCCTAACGGGCCCCGGCGGTGGCTTGAGTAAACGCGATCGCCCCGATTTGTGCCCTTAGGCGCGGCGCATCGGCCCTGTCCGGTGCCTGGCACCGGACGTGGCTAAATGGTCTGCCGGCGCCTAACCGGGCGGCTCTTCGGCGTCCGGCTCGACCAGCTCGCGGGCTCGGTCCGCGTCGGCCTCTGCGACGAAACCTCGATCAGCCGGTCAGCAGTGACGAGGACTCGCCGCCTCTGCGAGGCGCGTTGCATCGCCTGGATGCCTTCGGTCTCCAGCAGGCCGACGATCACCTCGGCTTCCCCGAGCGTCGGCACCACCGCAACACGCACTCCTAGCTCCACAACGACTCCAGCACTCCCATGAGCTGCTCAGCCTGCCTTGGGCGCTCATACAGCGCAAGTCTTTCGGGCGGCACCGGGACGGAAGCTCGCCGGCGCTGATGCGGGCCAGGGCGGCGCTCGATCGAGGCGGAGTCGTCGAGGCGCGCAGTGAGCTGGTCGGCGCCGAGACGGCGCGAGTAACGCCTCCGTGGCGCCGCCGTCGGAGATGCACAGCACCGGCTTGCCGAGGGCCAGGTACTCGTAGACCTTCGCGGCGACCGCGGTCTCGTCGCCTGCGCCGCGGGACTGCGTGATCAGCGCGACGTCGGCTGCGGCGATTCGTTCGACGGCGTCCTCCCAGCCTGAAGGCGGGACGATCTCGACGTCGGCGCCCGACACCGCGATCTCGGTCCAGATCTCCGGCACGACATAGCCGTGCAGGACGAGCCGGAGCGGCGGCTTCAGGGCACGGAGGAGCGGGGCCAGCGGGCGATCCTTCGTCAGCGTGCCGGAGTGGATGATCGTCGTGCCGCTCGACGGCCTGCGCTTCTCGAGCAGCTCGGGCTCGAAGCCGTTCGCGATCTCCTCGACCCGGGCGTCGGGGTGCCGGCGGCGCAGGTCGTCTGCGGCCTCGGGCGTGACCGCGATCACGGCCGTCGCGTCCTTCAGGGCCCACGACTCGAGACGGCGCAAAACCGGGCCGCCGCGGTCGAACGCCGGGTTGCCCGCCCAGAGATCGCGGAGCTCGACGAAGAGCGGGACGTCGCCGTGACCCATGCGCGCGGCGATCAGTGCGGCAAAAGGCGGCCCCGAAGCAAGGACGGCGTCGTAGTGCCGGCCCCGAAGCCGCCGACGCACCTCGGCCGCCCCGCGCGGCGCCCACGCCGTCGAGAGAGGCATCGCCTCAGGCCGGAGCCCGGCGGCCCGAAACACCGGAGTGGCGACCCGGCCGACCGTCTCCATGACCCTCGCGCGGGCGTGAGCACGCGCCGGTGAGGCGAACTCGTCGCCCCCGCGGCCCGAGACGACGTCCACCTCCCAGCCCAGAGTGGGCAGATGCTTTGCGAACGAGCGCCAACGCGCCGCCGGGCCGCCGGCCTGGTCGATCGGTCGGTGCGAGACCAGCAGCAGCCGCTTCACGCAGGAATCTCATCACACCGGTCTGCGAGCATCTGACGGGATGGACGAGGCGAGCGTCGTAGTCCCGGTTCCAGGGCCTCAGCCCGCGCGCCTCCGCACCGATGTCTTTCTGACCTTCGCGGGCAAGGGCATCACGCTCCTCCTGACGGTCGCGACTGCGTCGGTGGTAGCACGCGCGCTCGGCCCGTCCGGGCAGGGCCTCTTCGCCGTCGCCTACACCCTGAGCCTGCTGCTCATTCAAGTCGGCGGGCTCGGCTTGACCACGGCGAACCCGTACTTCACGGCTCGCGACCGGACCTCGCAACCGCGGATCGTCGGCAACGCGGTGTGGTTCGCAGCAGCTCTCGGGCTCGCCCTCGTCGTCGTGGGCGTGCTGCTCAAGCTGGTGGCGCCGGACATCGTGGAAGGACTCGGCTGGACGCCGCTCCTCGTCACGCTCGCCGGCATCCCCGGCGCCCTCGCCGCTCTCTTCCTGCAGGCCGTGCTGCTCGGTGAGGGGAGGATGGTCGCCTACAACTCAGTCGACGTCGCCCAGGCGGCGCTGACGCTCGTGGCGCTGATCGTTGTCCTCTTCGTCCTGGACGAAGGGCTGACCGGCGCTCTGCTCGTCATTGGAGCAAGCCGGTACGCGGCCGCGCTCGCCTATTTCACGCTCCTGACCCGCGGCGGTGCCCCGGCTTTCCGTCCGGACGTCGGCCTCGCCCGCACGATGCTTCGCTACAGCTCCCGAATCTATGTCGCTGCGCTCATTTCGCTACTCGTGATCCGACTCGACCTCCTGCTGGTGAATGCGTTTCTGGGGAGCGTCGAGGCCGGCCTGTATTCCGTCGCAGCCGCTCTGGCGGACGGCATGTTCGTCCTGCCGATGGTGATCGGGCTCAACCTCTTGACGCGCGTGGCCCGCGGCGACCCGGACCAGGCGACGGCCGAGATCTTCCGCTCCGTCTTCGTCCTCTACGGGCTCGTCTGCCTGGCGACCGTGCCGGTAGCCGGTTTCGGGATCCGCGCCATCTTCGGCGAGCGCTACGCCGACGCCGAATCTCTCTACTACTGGCTGCTGCCGGGGATCTTCTGCCTCGGGATGCTGACGATCCTCTCGCACCACTTCGCCGGACGCGGGTTTCCTCGCGCGGCCATGGGGATCTGGTTCGTGGGCCTCGCCGTCAATCTCGCGATCAACCTCGCGTTCCTGCCCGGCCGCGGTGCGTGGGTCGCGGCGCTCGCGTCGAGCATCTCGTACGCGCTGCTGCTCGCGCTCCACATGTGGCTGTTCGCGCGCGACGCGGGCGGCCTCGGCGTCCTGCGGCCAAACCCCCGCGAGGTCGTCCGCTTCGTCCGCGTCGCGGTGAGCCGAGGCTGATGGAGCTCGTCCCGCGCGAGAACATCTACGGGCACCGCCAGCGGCTGTTCTGGTTGCGCGACCACCTGCGGAAGGAGGACCGTGCCGTCGAGTTCGGCTGTGGCACGGGCCGGCTGATCACGATCCCGCTGCGCGCCTGGGGCTACGACGTCGTCGGGGTCGACCTCGACGAGACGAGCATCGCCCACGGCCGCGAGGTGCTCGAGCAAGCGGGCCTCGACCCGAACTCGCTGTTGACCACCGACCTGCGCGACGTGCCGGGCGAGCTCGACGCCGTGATCGCGTCGGAGATCCTCGAGCACCTTGACGACGACGAGCTGCGCGACTCGCTGGCCGTGATCCGCGAGAAGCTGAAGCAGGGCGGGAGGCTCCTCGTGACGACGCCGAACGGATACAGCCTCTTCGAGCTGGAGAACCTCCTCTGGTACCGAACCGGGGTCGACCGCCTCTACCGCCGCCTGCGTTCGGGGCGGGTCGCTGGTCGGCTGCGCGGCCTCAAGGCTTCGCATTCCGAGTGGACGCCCGAGGACGAGCCGATGACTCTCGCCGACTCACCGCACAAGCAGCGGTTCACCTGGCGGTCGATTCACGACCACGTCAAGGGCGCAGGCTTCGAGGTCACCGAGGCGCGCGGGGCGATTCTCTTCTGCGGTCCGTTCACGGACATCGCGTTCTCGGGCCTCCCGCGCGTGATGGCCGCCAACAAGCGGCTGGGCCGTCGACTGCCGCGCGCCGCCTCGGACTTCTACATTGCCGCGGTCAAGCGATGAAGGACTTCGGCCGGGTCTACCGCGAAGCTGTAGCGGACATCGTCCCGTTCCTCACGCCGGAACGGCTCGACGTGATTGGCCGCCACAACCCCGGCTGGAAGGCGGGACGATTCGACGCCGCGGCCTATCTCGAGACGTCTGAGGCGCGCTACGCCGCCGCCCTGGCGGCGTTCGAACGTCACGGCGGCGAGGCTGTGGCAGGGCGGCTCCGGGTCCTCGACGTCGGGGGGTTCATGGGCGCACTCCCACTTGCCATGACTCGACTCGGCGCGCAGGTCGCGCTCTCGGAGAACTACGGCTACTACGAAGGCGCCTTCGACGAGCTCCGGGACTATCTGGCGGCGGAGGGCGTGGAGATCTGGAATCTCGACCTGAGCGAGCCGCTCGAGTCCGTGCCCGCGGACCGGTTCGACCTCGTCGCCGCGATGGCCATCCTGGAGCACCTCCCGTCTTCGCCCCGGCCGCTGCTGCGCAACGCGAGGGCCTTGCTCTCGGAGAGCGGTCGGCTCGTCGTCGACGTGCCGAACATCGCGTACTGGCCGAATCGCGTCGGCCTGCTGCGCGGAATCAGCCCGCTACCCCAGATCGCCGACGTGTATCACGCCGAGTCCCCCTTCACCGGCCATCACCACGAGTACACCGTGCGGGAGCTGGTCGACGTTCTCACCTGGAGCGGCCTGTCGGTGGACGAGATCGTGACGCTCAATTACACGCCGTGGCCGGACCGGCGCCTGCTGCGGCGGATCGCTGCGGACTGGCCACGGAAGCGGTTCAAGGGGATGCGCGAAGTGCTGCTGGCGTGCGCGTCTCGGGCGCCCGAGTAGCCGCGTGGACATCACCGCGGTCATTACCAACTACAACTACGGGCGTTACCTGCCTGAGGCCGTCGACAGCGTCCTGCGCCAGGGCGCTTCCGTGGTGGTCGTCGACGACGGCTCGACGGAGCAGGTTCCCGACCTGCCCGCGGACGTGGAGCTGATCCGGCAGGCGAACCAGGGCGTCGCCACGGCCCGGAACACGGGGCTGGCGCGCGTGCAGTCGCCGTACTTGATCGTTCTGGACGCCGACGACCGGCTCGCCCCGGGTGCGCTGGACGTGCTGCGCCGCCCGCTGGACGCGGATCCGAAACTCGGATTCGCCTACGGCCGCATGCGTTTCTTCGGCGACTGGGCGGGGGAGCTTCGCTTTCCGCCGTACGACCCGTACGGCCTGCTCTACAGGCACACGATCGGGCTCTCGGCGCTCGTTCGCCGCGAGGTCTTCGCGGCGACCGGAGGGTTCGACCCCGAGTTCGAGCAGTTCGAGGACTGGGAGCACTGGGTCAACGCGCTCGCCCACGGCTGGCAGGGGCTGCAGGTCGACGCCGTTACCGTCGAGTACCGGCGGCACGCGGGCTCGAAGCACTCCCGCGACCGCCCTGCGTACAAGCATGCGTTCCGCCGGCTCCGTAACAAGCATGCCGAGCTGTACGCGAGCCCTCCGCGAGGCGGCCTGAGCGCTCCCGCCCGCCTCTGGTACCGCGTGTTCTGGGGCCACCGGCCGGTGCCGGCCCGCCTGGAAGGCGCTCTGCACCGACTTTTCTGGCGAAATCGCGCTTAAGCAAGCCGTTTTAGCGGCCGATACAGATCCCATGCGTAAGGCCGCGGTCGTTCCTGCGTTCAACGAGGCTGGCTCCATTTCGGAGGTCGTGGCCGAGATTCGCTATGCCGACGCGGACTTCGAGGTCATCGTCGTCGACGACGGCTCCACCGACGGAACCGGGGAGCTCGCGCGCGCCGCCGGCGCGACCGTGCTCACGCTGCCCTACAACCTCGGCATCGGCGCCGCGGTGCAGACCGGGATCCAGTACGCGTATGCCCTCGACTTCGACGTCGCCGTCCAGGTCGACGGTGACGGCCAGCACGACTCGACCGACCTGGCGAGGCTGCTCGAGCCCATCATCCTGGGACAGGCAGACATCGCCGTCGGCACGCGTTTCGCCGGTCAGCGCCTCTACCGCCCGTCCTTTGCCCGGCGAATCGGGATCACGCTCTTCGCGGGGGTCGTATCGCTGATCGTTCGCCAGCGCGTCACCGACACGACGTCGGGCTTCCGCGCGATGAACCGTCGCGGCATCCGTCTCTTCGCTACCGACTATCCCCACGATTACCCGGAGGTCGAGGCGACCGTGCTCGTGTACCGCCACGGCCTGACGCTGGTCGAGGTGCCGGTCAAGATGCGGCAGCGCGAGAGCGGCCGTTCGTCGATCACCGCCTTCCGGTCCCTCTACTACATGGGCAAGGTCTCGCTGGCCCTGTTCGTCGGGCTCCTGCGACCGCGCCCCGTCCAGTGATCGAGGGCCGGCTCACATTCGTCGCCGCGGTCGCCGTCGTCGCTGGTGCTCGCGGTCATCATCGAGCTGATCCGCCGGCACCGGCTGCAGGAGCGCTACGCGCTGCTGTGGATCGTGACCGGCGGCGTGATGCTCTTCTTCGCGCTCTGGCGGAGTGCGCTCGACCGGTTCGCCGAGCTCGTCGGCGTCGCCTATCCGCCCTCGGCGCTCTTCATGGTCGCGGGGCTCTTCGTGTTCGTCGTGCTGCTGCACTTCTCGATGGTGCTCTCGAAGCTCTCCGAGCAGAACAAGACGCTCGCGCAGCAGATCGCGCTGCTCGACCAGCGGCTCCGCGATCGGGACGAGCAGCGCCCCCGCCGCGTCGCCTAACGACTTAGTAACAGTCTGTTGCTAGGGTCGCCCGCTGTGGAGGGCCCGATCCTCGTTACCGGCGCGGAAGGCTTTGTCGGCCGGCATCTCCTCACGGAGCTGGGTAGCGCCGGCGTCCCGACCGAAGCCGACGTAACCGAGCCTGCCGCCATTGCGCAATGCACTGGCGGAAGCGAAGCCGGAGGCCGTCGTCCACCTGGCCGCACTGCTCATCGGTCGCAGATTCGTGGGGCACCCAGCCGAGGTGTGGAGGGTGAACGTCCTCGGCACGGTGACGTTGCTCGAAGCGGTTGAAGCTGGCTAGTCCCGAGGCGCGCGTTCTCCTTGCCTCGACGGGACAGGTCTACGGACGAGGCCGAACAATCACCAACGACAGAAGACGCTGCAGTTGCCCCGATTTCGCCGTATGCAGCGTCGAAGGCGGCGGCGGAGATCGCCGGCGGCCAAGCACGTGAGGATGGGCTCGACGTCGTCATCGCGCGCTCCTTCCAGCACGAAGGACCCGGCCGGGACGAGCGATTCGCGATCGGCTCGTGGACGGCGCAGATCGTCGCGCCGAGGACCAGCCGGCGGCGGCGCGCTCAAGGTCGGCGATCTATCCGCGCAGCGCGACATCACTGACGTGCGCGACGTCGTTCGCGCTTACGAGCCCTTCTCGACCCGTCCGTCCCTGCCGAGGCGTACAACGTCGCCTCGGGCTCGGTCGTCGCCATGCAGGAGATCGCTCGACATGCTCGTCCGATGGCCGCCGCGTGCCGATCGCAATCGAGCGTCGACCCGGCGCGCAGCCGCCCGACCGACTTGCCGGTCGTCTGCGGTGACGCGTCCAAGCTGAACGCGGCGACGGGATGGGCGCCTAGGATTCCCCTCGACCAGACCCTGGCTGACGCGCTGAGCATGCGCGGGCGGCCGTGGCCGAAAGGATGGCGAAGGCGTGACCGAACAACCTCGCGCGCTGATCACGGGCATCACCGGACAGGACGGCTCGTACCTCGCCGATCTCCTGCTCGAGAAGGGCTACGAGGTCTACGGGATGGTTCGCCGCTCGTCGACCGAGAACTTCGAGCGCATCTCGCACCTCGTCGACCGGGTCACCCTCGTCCAGGCCGACCTGCTCGACCAGCCCTCACTCTTCGGCGCCCTGGAAGAGTCGCGGCCGGCGGAGATCTACAACCTCGCGGCGCAGAGCTTCGTCCCGACCTCGTGGAAGCAGCCCGTGCTGACCGCGGAGTTCACGTCGGTCGGCGTGACCCGGATGCTCGAGGCGATCCGCAGCTTCGACCCCGCGATCCGCTTTTACCAGGCGTCGTCCTCGGAGATGTTCGGCAAGGTGCTCGAGGTGCCGCAGACCGAAACCACGCCCTTTTACCCCCGCTCGCCCTACGGCGTCGCCAAGGTCTACGGGCACTTCATCACGGTCAACTACCGCGAGTCCTACGGGCTCTTCGCCGCCTCCGGAATCCTGTTCAACCACGAGTCGCCACGCCGCGGGCTCGAGTTCGTCACCCGGAAGATCTCGGACGGCGTCGCGCGCATCAAGCTCGGGCTCGCCGACGAGTTGCGGCTCGGCAACCTCGACGCGAAGCGCGACTGGGGCTTCGCCGGCGACTACGTCGAAGCGATGTGGATGATGCTGCAAGCAGGACGAGCCCGACGACTACGTGATCGCGACTGGCGAGGAGCACTCGGTCCGGGAATGCGCCGAGATCGCCTTCGAGCACGCAGGGGTGGACATCGAGCGGCATGTCGTCCTCGACCCGGAGTTCCTGCGGCCGGCGGAGGTCGACCACCTCGTCGGGGACGCGTCGAAAGCGAAGGAGAAGCTCGGTTGGGAGCCGCGCGTTTCCTTCCGCGAGCTCATCGAGATGATGGTCGACGCCGACGTCGAGCGGCTCACAGCCGCGGCGGATCGCCGCGAGTTGGCGTAACTAGCCGGCGGCGAGCTCTGGTACCGACGCGCGGTACCAGGCGACGGTGTTCTTGATGCCTTCGCGGAACGGCGTCTGCGCGCGGAAGCCGAACTCGCGCTCGGCCCGCGACGTGTCGAGCTTGCGGCGCGGCTGCCCGTTCGGCTTCGACGTATCCCAGACGATCTCTCCGCCAAAGCCGGTCTCGTCGGCGATTACCTCGGCAAGCTCCTTGATCGAGATCTCCTCGCCGGTGCCGAGATTCACCGGCTCGGGGCCGTCGTAGCGCTCCGACGCCAGCCACAATGCCTCGGCGGCATCCTCGACATAGAGGAACTCCCGGGTGGGGGAGCCGTCGCCCCAGAGCGTGACTTCGCTCTCGCCCCGCTCCTGGGCCTCGAACATCTTGCGGATCAAGGCCGGGATCACGTGCGAGCTCTCGAGATCGAAGTTGTCACGGGGCCCGTAGAGGTTCACCGGGAGCATGTACGCGCTGTTCAGCCCGTACTGCTCACGGTAGGCCTGAGCACCGACGAGAAGCGCCTTCTTGGCGACGCCGTATGGGGCGTTGGTCTCCTCCGGATAGCCGTTCCAGAGGTCCTCCTCCTTGAACGGCACAGGCGCGAACTTCGGGTAGGCGCAGATCGTCCCGACGAGAACGAGCTTGTCGACCCCGACGCGGCGGCTCTGCTCGAGGACGTGTGTGCCCATGGTCAGGTTTGCGAACCAGTAGCGGCCAGGGTTGGCCATGTTCGCGCCGATACCACCGACTTCGGCGGCGAGGTGAAAGACCAGGTCCGGCTTCGCTTCCTCGAACAGGCGCTCGACCTCGTTTTCGACCGTCAGGTCGTAGTCGCGCCGGCGGGCGACGAATGGCTCGATTCCCTCGGACTGGAGGCGCTCGACGAGGTGCGAGCCCAGAAAGCCTCCGCCGCCTGTGACGAGGACGTTCACGGGGCCAGCCTAGCCGCTCCGTCCGACCTCGGAGAGCGCCGCGAGCCACTCGTCGCGGAGATGATCCCAGCTGTATTCCTCGCGTACGTAACGCCGTCCTTGCGCCCCGATTGCCGCCGCCAGCGGCTGCGCCCGGGACAGAAGGTCGAGCATCGCCGCGTACTCCTCGGCGCTGCCGTACCAGAGGCCCCCGCCGGAGCGCCGCGACTGACCGACGAGGACGGGTGAAGCCGCGTTGGCGAGCGTAGGGCGGGCGTGCGTCCAGGCCTCGAGCTGCGCGAACGACAGGCTTTCGTAGGGCGAGGGGCAGACCACGGCCTCGGCGCCGGCGATCGCATCGTGCTTCAGCTGCTCGGACACGAACCCGAGCGCATGGAACCCGTCGCCCGAAGGAAGCTCGACCTCTCCGTCACCGACCAGGACGAGATCGGAGCCCTCGGGCCGCGCAGCGCGGTAGAGCAGATGGTGGGAGACGAGCTCGGGGACGCCCTTCGACGGGTCCAGGCGGCCGAGATAGAGCGCGTACGGGCGCGTGACGCCCGTCTCGGCGCGGAAGCGATCGGCGTCGACGTCCGGGTGCTCGTCGATTCCGGAGCCGACGACGCGCGCTCGTTCGTCGGAGACGCCGAAGCGCACGCGAGCTAGTTCCCGCTCCTCGGGCGTAGAGAAAAGGCAGATCCGAGCTTTGGCGAAGATCTCGTCGAAGATCGCGAGCCGCAGCGGCGGCTCGTCGTGCATCGTCGGGCAGAGGACGGAGCGCTCCGCGACGAGTGGCAGCCCGTCGGCGGTGGTCGCATAGAGGTAGGTGACGAATGCGATCGCGTCGTACTGCTCCCCCTGATGGCGTAGATGGTCGAGCAGGCCGGGGGCGTTCGGGCCTTGCGCCTGCATCCACTCGCGCCCCAGCTCGAGGTCGTTCGGCGCGCGATAGACCTTCTCGGATGCACGTGCGAAGCGCTTCGGGTCGCGTGGCTCGGGCACGGGGAAGCGCAGCACGCTGACGCCGTTCACCTCGTCCTCGCCCGGCGGGTAATGGTCGGCCCACGTCAGGTAGTCGAGCGCGCACGTGGTCAAGACCGTCAGGTCCACCTCTGGTGCGATCAGCTCGGCGGTCCGCCGCGCCAATGTCTCGGCGCCGCCGAGGACCTCCGTCCCGTAACGCTGCACGACCAGGGCGACGCGCACTCTTAGGTCTCCTCGAGGAGCGGGGCGAGTGCACGGCGAATGCGTGGCGCGATCGCTTCGGGCCGCAGCTCGGCGAGCCGCCGGTCGGCGGCGCGGGCGAAGGCCTCTCGTGTTTCCTCGGACGAGATGACCTCGTGCAGTCCTTCGGCAACGAGCGGCAGGTCGTCGCCGTTCAGAACGAGCCCGGCTCCGCCGAGCGTCTCCGGCATCGCGCCCGCTTCGCGTGCGACCACGGGTGTCCCATGCGAAAGCGCCTCGATCAACGGTGCGCAGAAGCCCTCGTGCACGGACAGGGACACATACGCATGCGCCCGGCGATACCACGCATCTCGCGCCTCCTGGGAGATCGGGCCCGTGAAGAAAACGCGCTCGGCGCCGATGCGCTCGACGAGGCGATCGAGTGCCAGCCGGTAGTTCTCGAAGCCGATGTGCGAGCCGACGATCACGAGCGACGCCTCGGGGGCGCGATGGCGCTGGTAGAGCACGAACGCCTTGATCACGTCCTCGATCCGCTTGCTCGGGACGATCCGGCCGACGGTCAGCACGATCGGATCTCCGCTGCGGCCGTTCCGCGGCATGCGAGCGGGAACGTCGAGGAGGAGTGGGATCACCTCGGCCTCGCCCAGTCCGGCCTCCCGGAGGTCGGCCGCGTTGAAGCTGGAGTCGGCGACGAGCACTGCAGGTGACGACTGGAACGCGTTGAGCGCTTGTCGCCCCTGGTCGCAGAGATCCGCCACCGCCTGGTTGTAAGGGCGCAGGTACTTGCCCGGCGTGATGTTGTGGTACACGAGCCCGACCCGCCCCGGATCGGCGAGCGCAACGTCGGCCGTCTTGCTGAAGATCGAGTAGCGCAGGATGACCTTGCCCTTGCTCAACTCCTTCCGGACCTTGTCGAGTCGGAGGACCTCGGTCGAGACGTCCGGATGCACGTGCTCGGCGACGATCAAGCCGTCGTGACCCCATTCGCGGAGCAGGTCGCGCCACGCGAAGGCCTGGTCTGTGACCGCGTCGTTGGGCGAGGCGGCCGGGAGAAGTTGGTGCACGACGGTCATGTGAGGCTCTCGACAGCTTTGCGGAAGCGCTCACGGACGGCGGGCCAGCCGTAGGCGTCGAGGACGTACTCGCGCCCGGCCGCGCCGAGCTGCTCGCGGGTCTCCGGCTCGGCGCGCAGCCGGTCGAGCCCGTCGCGGTAGCTCTCGTAGGAGTCGAAGAGCAGCGCGCCGCCGGAGCGCTCGGCGTGCTCTCTGAGCACGGCCGATCCCGAGTCGACGAGCGCGGGAGTCCCTTCGAGCCAGGCCTCCATCAGGACGATCGAGAGGCTCTCCATGTGTGACGGATTGACGAGTGCAAGCGCCTCCGCGTAGGCCGCCCGCTTCTCTTCCTCGGAGACGAAGCCCGCGTGGACGACGACGTCGGCGGCCTCCTCGGGCGGCTCGTAGGTGCCCTGGCCGATGAGGACGAGCTTCGGCGCGTCGTGGCGCTCTGCTCGCATAGCGCATCGCGTAGTCGACCGCGACGTGCACGCGCTTGCCCTCCTCGAGCCGGCCCGCGTAGAGGACGAAGTCGCCGAGGTCGCGCGGCCCGGCGAACTCGGCCTGCGGCGGCTCCCTCGGCGCGTCCCAGCCGAGCCCCACCACGCTGCCGTCGTCGAGCCGGTAGAGCTCGTGCGCCAGGCGCGCCTCGGCGTCCGAGTTGAACAGGCACCCGCGCGCCGACTCGATCACGCGGCGAACGGTCTCGAGCCGCGCGTACGGCTCGTCGTGCAGGCAGGGGACGAGCGCGCTTCGGCTCGGGTCGACCTGGGCGCCCCAGACCGTCGTCCCGAAGAGGTACGGGCTGAAGAGGACGAGGTCGTAGTGGTCTGCCGAGGACTCGAGGAAGCGCTGCAGCTCCGGCGACCAGACGCTGTTCGCCAGCCATTCGAGCTCCTCGGCGTAGGTGGCCTCGCCCGGAGAGCACGCGAGGGTGGAGTCGCCTCGTAGCGCGCGCCGTCGCGGCCGCCGACCGGAAAGCGGTGCACGGTCACGCCCTCCTCGTCGGTCGTCCCGCGGGGAGCTCGTTCTCCCACGTGAAGTGGTTCACGGCGCAGGTCGTGGCGACCTCCGAGTGCCAACCGTCGGGGAGCGCCCGCGTGGCCAGGCCGCGGACGAGCGACGCCGTCCTCCTCAGCCGTACCGGACGGGAGCTCGTTCTCCCACGTGAAGTGGTTGACGGCGCAGGTCGTCGCGATCTCGGATCGCCATCCTTCCGGCAATGCTCGCGTAGCGAGACCGCGTACGAGCATCTCGGCGCCGCCGACAAGTCCGGCGCCGAAGCGCGGCACAACCCAGAGGAGCCTCACCCGCGCTCACTCCGCACAGGTAAGGTCGGTCGGCTCCGGCGCATGGTGACGGCGTCCTCCAAGACTTCTCCTTTGGCCTCGCGCCTAGCCACCTCGGCTTTGCGCCTTCCGCCACGCATTTTCCCTATTCCGGGGTGGTTCCCGGTGGTCGTCGAGCGGCTCCACGAATCCGTTGCCGGCGACCTCGAGCGCGCGACGGTGACGACGAACGGAATTCGGATGCGGCTCGACTTGCGTGACTACATCCAGCGCCGCATCTTCTACGAAAGCCATGAGCCTGAGCAGCTCGCCTTCTTCCGCCGGTTCCTGCGACCTGGCGACGTCGTGCTGGACGTCGGAGCGCATGTCGGGATCTTCACGCTCGTCTCGGCCCTTGGAGTCGGCTCCGCGGGCGAAGTGCACTCGTTCGAGCCCGTGCCCGCCAATTTCGAAGCGCTCTCGCGCAACGTGGAGCTGAACGGCTTCGACAATGTGGTCGTGAACCGAGCGGCGGTAGGAGCCGAGTCTGGAGAGGCGCGCCTCGGCGTTCCGGAAGGCGCTGCCGGCCTCGGTGGCGACACGAGCGCGATGTACACGGTCGGGGGCTCGGCGCGCACCGTCAGCGCTCCAGTCGTAACCCTGGACGACTACGTCGCGGACCGGCTTGCGGGTCGGCCAATCCGGCTGCTGAAGCTCGACGTCGAGGGCCTCGAGCCCGCGGCCCTGGAGGGATTCGACAGCCGCCTCTCGGAGTCGCCGCCCGACGCAGTGGTCCTCGAGGTCAACCTCGAGCTACTCGACCGCCACGGGTTTACCGGTGACGGGCTCCTGGATGCTCTCCGCGGATACGGCTACACGTTCTTCCGGCCACAGCTCGCGGCAAGCTGAAGCCGTTCGAGCCGGATATTCCTGATGCGTTCGACCCAACTCGCGACGTGCCCGAACAGGGACCGGGCGTACGCGGGTGGCTCCGCCGATACCAAGCGGAGAGCCGCATCTTCTTCAACTTGTTCGCACTCCAGCCGCTCGCCCGCGCTTGAGCAACGGCCGTCGGCTGATCGAATACGCGACCGCCTTTGCGGCCGCCCTCGCCGTGAGCATCTACGTGACTTGGCCTCTCGCGAAGCACCTCGGGGACAGGATCTACGGCCTTCCCGGCGACTCGACCGGAACCGTCGCATTCCTCTGGTTGCTCGACGAGAAGATTGGCTACCCCGTGATCGGGGAGACGCACATGACCCTGACGGGTACGCCGTTCGGCTGGGATTTCGCGAACGCGATCAATGCGCAGTGGGCGCTCGTCTTTGCGCCCGGCTGGCTGCTGACGAAGCTCCTGGGAGAGATTCCGGCCTACGACGTCCTCGTGATCGGCGGTCTCGCAGTCTCGGGCCTCGCGATGTATTGGCTCATTCGCAGGCTGGGCGCATCGATCTTGGTCGCCGCGTGGGCCGGATTGTCTACTTGATCTTCCCGTGGCACCTCGAGAAGGCGCAGGGACATGTCGGCTTCGTCTGGATGGAGGGCTTCCCTCTTCTCCTCGCAGCAGTCGTCGCTTGGAGCGACCGACCCGGTTGGCGCCGCGCGCTCCTGATCGGGGGCGCCAGTGCGGTGCTCTGGACGACGAACGGGTATTTCGGGATCCTCGGAATGGTCTTACTGGGCGTCATGCTCGCGGCAACGGTTGTTCTGCGACGCGCAGGCGTGGTATCCGGACTGGTCGCACTCGGGGCAGCGCTGATCGCCCCGGTCACCCTCGTTCTGCTCTCCCTTGGCGGCCCAGTGGATCAGGGCATTTCGATTGCGCGCTCGGAAGGAGACCTCTCGACGTATGGCGCTCGTTGGTGGGAATACATCCTTCCCTCTTACCGCAACCCCTATTTCGGCGACGACGTTGGTCCCTACCTGTTCGGCCACCTGCACGGCAGCAACTTCTCGGAAACGTCGTTGTATGTCGGTTGGCTGACAATCGCATTGGCTTCGGGCTGGATCGTGTGGGCGATCTGGCGACGGAAGCAGCTCGACGGGCAGGCTCGCTTGCTGCTCCTCTCCTTGCCGCTCGTGATCGTGGTTGCGGTTCTGTTCTCCCTCCCAGCCCCCTGCCTGGTACTGAGCTCACGATGCCATCGGAGCTGATCTGGCGATTCGTCCCGCAGTTCCGGTCCCGTCACGTTTTGTCGTGATCGTGCTCACCGCGCTGTTGCCCCTTGCCGCCTTCGGGCTCGAAGGCCTGCGTCGCCGCGCTGCGTCCGTAGCAGGCTCCCCGCGGCTGGCCAACGTCGTGTCTGTCGGCGTTTGCGCAGCGGCGATTGCCGTCAGCTCTGTCGAGCTCGCCATTGATGCGGAGCCGGCCACTGTCGACGTCGGTAACGCCCCAGCCCTGTACGGGGCTGTGCGTACGGCGCCGCCAGGCGCCCTGGTCGAGTACCCACTCGTGCGCTCCGATATAGGCGTGAACTCGGAGTACCTCTTCTGGCAACGCATCCACGAGCGTGCGCTTGTCAACGGAGCTCAGCTCGACACGTTCGCGGACAGGGTCGGGCAGCAGGGCGATCGATCCGACATCACCCGAAACGGCCTCCTCCCTTGCGGCGCTCGGCGTGTCGACGATCGTCGTCAGGCCGAACACGTACGCCTTCTCAGGGACAAGGGACGGCCCCAGGAACGTCGGACGCGGGTACCGACTGATCGGTCGATTCCCTGCGGACACCTCGGTTTGGAGGGTTGTTGCCGGTCGGGCGCCGGCCATCGCGACGTTTCGTGGAAGCCTCTCGGCCATGCTGAAAGCCCCACGGGGCAGCCGACGTCGCGCTGGATGATCGATTCGGAGGCCGACGTAATGATCTACGTGTGGCGGGCCGGAACCTACGATGCGGAGTTCCTGCTCAGTAGCTACGGGCGCCCGCGGATCGTCCAGGTCAGCGGACGGAACTCGTCCGAGTTCTTCGGTGTGAGTGCCCCGAAGCTCGTGAAGGTCAGGGTCCAGCTGCCCCGCGGCCACTCGACCCTCCGGCTGAGAGCCCGGCCGGGGCCCGAGCGCGTCCCTGACGGGCGTTCGGTCACCGTCTACGTTTCCAACTGGAGGTTCTCGGCCACATCGGGACGTGGACCAAGCGTCCTGCAAGCCTTTCCATCCAAAAAGTGAGCGTCGGGGGCGTGCCTAGACCTCGGCGCGCATTGAAGAGTGAAGACCTGCAGCTCCGCTACAACGAGTGGCATCGCCAGCGGCTTGGCGAGGCGCCCGAGATCGATCCTCGCCAGCTTGCGTTCTTCGACTGGCTGCTCGACCTTGCCCAGCCCAAACCGTCGGCCCATCTTCTCGACGTTGCGTGTGGCCAGGGAGAATTTCTTTCCTTCGCGGCGCAGCGCGGACTTCAGGTATCCGGCGTCGACCTCTCCGACCTGGCGGCTCAGGAAGCGCGGCGCCGCGTACCGGACGCGGATGTACGGGTTGGGGAGGCGGAAATCTCTGCCGTTCGACGACGAGTCCTTCGACCTCGTCACGTGCCTGGGCAGTCTGGAGCACTTCCCCGACCCGGCAGCAAGCGCGAAAGAGATGAAACGCGTGCTGAAACCGGGCGGAGAGGCACTGATCTTCGTACCGAACCTGTTCTTCCTCGGCCACATCTGGTTCGGCCTACGGCACGGGACCCAACCCACGGAGGGCGGCCAGCTCCTTCGCAGAGGTCTATCGGTCGTCAGAAGGGTGGCGTGAGCTCCTCGCGCAAGCTGGGTTCACCGTTCGCGGTTACCACACGTGGAACCACATCTACGCAACCACTCGGGTGAGCCCGGCGGTCTCGCGGCTCTGGAACATCGTCTCGCGCGCGGTCCCCCGCAACGGCGCCTATGCCTTCGCGTTCGTCTGCACCCGGGGGTAGTAAGCCGTCTTGCCCCCACCGGAGGTGGTGTGTCCCCGCTGCCACGGCTCGCTCTTAGCTGACGGGGATAATGCGAGTTGCGCGATCTGCCACGCGCAGTATCCCGTGGTCGACGGCATTCCCGTGCTGGTGACCGGCCTTTCGCCTCAGCATCTTCATCAGCGCGAGTACTTCGACGCCGAGTTTTCTGAGTTTGACGAGTACGTCGTGGAGAACTGGCGGCTCAGCTTTATCGAGCGGATTTTCACGGCCCTCCGCGTGCTCGACGGGGGCGAGCCCTACCTCGACGTGGGTGTCGGAGGATCCGGCGCCACCGTGATCGAAGCTGCCCGCCGGGTATCGGCCGCCGGGTGCGACCTATCGACCCCCGGGATCTTGCGGGCTCGAGATTTCGCGCGCCGCGAGGGCGTCGGCGAACGCTGCTCGTTCGCAGTCTGCGCGGCCGAGCAATTGCCCTACGAGGACAGTTCAATGGGGTCGGCGAGCGCAGTCGCATTGCTGGAGCACCTCGATGACGACCGCGCCGCTCTCGCTGAGATCGCCAGGGTCACGAGGCCGGGCGCGCGTGTCGGCATTACCGTTCCCCACGCGTTTCGACACATCCCGCCGCCACTCTGGCCGTTGTACTGGTGGCACGACCGCCGGATCGGTCACAAGCGACACTATTCCGCGCGCAGGCTGTGGGCGCTCGGTAACGAGGTCGGCCTCCAGCCTGTGCGAACCACCTATAGCGGCCATCCGGTCAAGGTCGCGCAGTTCGTCCTCGGACTGCTCGCACGGAGCACGCGCGAATCGAGCTCGAGGTTGTGGTGGAAGCTCGAGCGTCTCGACCGGCGTGCCGAGGCTCGACCGTTGTGGGCCCTGCAGTTGAACGTCGTCTTTGAGCGACGAAGCTAGGCCTATCCTGCTCCCGCGATGAACGTGCAAAACCCACCAGGCCAGTCCGGGAATCGCTCGACGGCTCGTTACCCGCCTCCGCGGCTCCGCCGGTGTGCGCGCGGGAGCGATTCTGGCCGTGGCGACGATTGTGTTGAACGCGTCGGCTTACGCCTACAACGTCGCCTGCATTCGCTATCTCGGGTCGAGCCGGTATGCCGACGTTGCCGCAATGCTCGCGCTCTTCGCGCTCGTGTCCTTGCCCCTCGGGAGCGTGCAGATCCTGCTCGCGCGGGAAGTCGCACAGCTGCCCGGCACCGGAGCTGTCGCGCAATTGCTGCGCAAGAGCGTGATCCGCGCCTCGGCGGTCGGGCTCGTGATCACGCTCGCGGGCTTCGCTCTCGTGAATCCGATCAAGGCGGCCCTCAACGTCGAATCGAGTGCCGTGGCGATTGCCGGTCTGAGCGGGATCCTGTTCGCAGTCGTGGCCGCCATCCTCTACGGATTTCTTCAGGGCTTGCTGCGGTTTCGACAGCTCAGCGCCGTCTATGGGCGCTGGGAGGGTTGGTTCGGCCTGTCCTTGTGGTACCCGTGCTTCTCGCCGGGCTCGGCGCTGCGGGGGCGCTCGCCGTGAATACCGTTGCAGGTCTAGTCGCCGTTGCGCTTTGTGCGTGGGGCTTGCGGGATTTCTGGACTCGTGAGATCTCGGATGACCCGGTCCTGCTCGACCGGCGTGAGGTCACCGTGCTGCTCGTCGGGTCCCTTGCGTTCGCTTCATTGACGAACGTGGACATCCTGCTCTCGCCTGCGGCGTACTACTTCCCCGGAGACGTTGCCGGCGTGTACGCAGCCGCTGCTCTGGTCGGCAAGGCGGTCCTCTTTCTCCCGGCTGCCGTCGTCACGGTGCTCCTGCCGAAAGCTGCGAGCCGGATCGCCGCCGGGCTGACGGCACAGAAGATCCTTCTCGCCAGCGCGGCGGCCACCTTCCTGATCGGAATCAGCGCTACCGTCGTACTGGCGTTGGTTCCGGAGCAGCTCCTCGTCTGGGCGTTCGGTGGAGATTTTCGGGACGCCAAGATGGACCTTCTCGGTTGGTTCGGTCTCGCGATGACCGCAGCGGCACTGGTCAACGTGTACCTTTCGGTCTACTTCGCCGAGCGGGACGCCCGTTTCCCGCTCCTCGTTCTCGCCGCTGCGATCGTGCAGGTCGTCGTCGTCGTCGCCTGGCATCCCGATCCAGAGTCGATCGTGCTGGTGACGCTCATGTGCGCCAGTGGAATCCTGCTTCTGCATGAGATCGCGTTTCCGCATGCACTCGTGCGAGCGTGGCGGGCGAGACAGCTTCGCGCTGCTCCATCTGGGTGACCTCGATGGCTTCCCGTCGGACGCCCCAGATCGCGGCTGCTCTCGTGCTCTATTTGGTCACGGCCATCTACCTGACGTGGCCACTCGTCACCGAGCTCGGACGAGCGTGTATCTGTTTCCGGGGACTTCGCGCGGCGGGGGCGACCTCGATGGGAGCATCGCGCACCTTCGCGAGCTCGTCGACGGGCACCACAACCCATTCGGCCCGGGACGGATCGGCGACTTCAACGCGCCGGACGGCCTCGAATCCGATGGGCGCTGAACCTCGCCACCTTCCCGAGCGTGATCTGATCTACGTGCTCGCGTGGCGATGGGTCCGACGGCGGCGACGGCCTTTTCGTCCTCCTCGGCTACGCGTTCTCGGGGCTCGCGATGTTCCTCTTCGTTCGACGGCTGACCGGCCACCTATGGATCTCGCTGCTCGCTGGCTGGGCCTTCGCGTTTTATCCCTTCGCCGTCGTCACCGCCGAGCACCCGGCCTTCGTCCACGGCTGGCCGTTCGTGCTCCTCGCCTGGCGCGTGCTCGAGATCTGGGGCAGCCCACCGCTCGGAATGGGCTCTGGGCCGGAGCGGCCGCGATCATCGCGCCGGCCTGGACGCCGCACTACTTCGTGGTCGGGGGCGTGACGTATGCGGCGCTGACACGCCACGGCGATTCTCGGCGCCTCCCCTTCGGGCCGAGTCTGCGGAGGGCACGTGGCGGCACACGGGGTCGGTGTCGCTCTGTCGTTGAGCTTCGTGATCCAAGTCCTGAACCTGGCTTGTCGGGGCTTCCGGCTCGGAGGAAACCCTTCCTCCCCTCTCCTCGTCGACCTGGCTTCGACCTCCGCGCGCCCGCTGATGTACCTGATCCCGTCTGCGGACACCCTCGTCGGGGGGCACCATGAAGCTCGAGCTGCTTGCGGAACGCGGATTGGCTGGGGGTCGAACGGACGCTGTACCTGGGGTGGACGGTGATTGCTCCTGGCCGCTGGTCGCGATTGCAGCAGTCCTTCTCCGCCGAGGCTTGAAAGGGACTCCAGTTGCATGCCGCCGCGCTGTCTGTCGCAGCTCTCGCCTCTCTCCTTTCGCCGCGCCACCCGACGTCCAAGATCCTGGGTGCCGACGGTTCAAACTTCCCGTCCTGGTTCGTGTACCAGGTGCGCCCGGAGTTTCGCCTCCTGTCGCGGGTTCGTGATCCCGCTGATGGCTGCTCTTTGCGTACTCGCCGCACTTGGGTCTTGCTGATCCTGGTTCGGCTCGCTTCCCGCCCAGGGGGGAGCCTCGCGTTCTGGTCTTTGGCAACCGTACTCGTACCGGTCGACCTCTGGAACCGCTTTCCGGATCGCATCTATGACCCACGACCCCGTCGATCTACGAAAGCGTGCCGTCGGGAGGCTCGGCGATTCTCGCGGAATACCCCCTTCGCCCCGGGCCTGCGGTCGGCGACTATCTCGACCTCTTCTACCAGGACGTTCATGGACACCCCGTCATGAACGGCTACTTCCGCGGGGCGAACGAGCGCCGCGCGCTCGCGCTCGGTGGTCTCGACGACCCAGCCACTCCGGAGCTCTCGCGACGCTCGGCGTCCGGTCTGTGTTGCTGACGCCTGGGCGCGAAGGTCCGGGCGTTCCCGCCCCAGGCGTGCCGGGTGCGGGTTTCCGCGGCTCGCAGGGACAGCTACGGCACGCTCTATCGCGTCACGGCTGCGCCGAAGCCGTTCGCCTATCAGCGTGACGGCTTCTGGGGGCCTGAAGGGGAGGGCGCGGCTCGTTACCAGTGGGCCGGCGAGGGAACCGTCCAGCTCGAGGTGCTGGCTCCCTGCAAGCGTTGTTCTGGCCGGCTCGAGTTCACCGGAGCGAGCTTCGCCAGGCCGCGCGTGATCACGTTTGTGGACGAGGCCGGCGAGGAGCTCGACGTCGTGCCGCTCGGCACCTCGCCCCAGCTCGTCTCCGTGCCGCTGGAGTTCGACAGGCGCACCGTCGTCGAGCTGAGGATCACGCCCGGCCCGCAGCCGATCAGCGAGGTCACCGGCTCGGGAGATCCGCGCAGCGTGAGCGTCTCCGTCCAGTCACCGAGGTTCGTGCTCCGATGAAGCGCATCCAGGACAGCAGCTTCGCGCTCGTCTGGAACGGCGCAGCCGACTCGCCGCCGGCCTCTGGCGTCCGCGATTACCTCCGCGAGGCGAAGGCAAGGCGCCTCGTCACCGTCGTGCATCCGCTCCAGCGCGAAGACGATCCTCGCCACCGAATGACTGTCTTCGAGCGCGGCGAGCGTGTATCGGAGCGCAGCGTGCGGCTTCCCGCTCGGCCGCCGTTCACGTATCCGCTCGACACGCTGATCCCGCCCTGGCCGATGGGGGAGACCTCTGGATCGGTTTCAACAACCTGATGGCCGCGCGAGGCCTTGCCCAGCGCGGGCTCGGCCGGGTCGACAAGGTCGTCTACTGGGCGGTCGATTTCGTGCCCGACCGGTTCGGCCAAGGGCTCCTCGACCAAGGTGTACGACCGGCTGGACGCCATGGTCACGAGGCGGGCCGACCTCCAGATCGATCTTTCTGCAGCAGCGCTTGAAGGGCGGCGAAGGCGGCACGGGCTCGAAGCCACGGGTGCTCCGAGTCACGTCGCACCGATCGGCGCCTGGCTCGACCGTCTGCCGACGACGTCCGAGGACGGCTGGCGCGCGCGGCGCGTGATCTTCCTCGGGCACCTCGTCCCACGCCAGGGGGTCGCGCGGATGGTTGACGCGCTCGAGCTGCTCGCGAAGCGGGGGGTCGAGTTCGAGGTCGAGATCGCCGGCCGCGGGCCGGAGGAGGAATCCCTGAAGGCGCAGGTCTCGCGCGCGGGCTCGGCGGTCGCGTTCGTTTCGTCGGCTTCCTCTCCGACCATCAGGACGTCGAGTCCTTCGTCGCGTCCGCGTCGGTCGCCGTGGCGCCCTACGACACCGAGGTCGAGTCCTTCACGCGGTACGCGGACCGTCGAAGCTTCGCTCGTACACTGCCGCCGGGGTGCCCGTCGTGCTGACCGACGTGCCACCGAATGCGCCCGAGCTCGCCGAAAAGGCGGGCGCCGAGGTCGTGCCGGACACCGCCGAGGGGCTCGCCGACGGAATCGAACGTGCGCTCGGCCCCGCTGAGGAGTGGCAGCGCCGCCGAGCCGCTGCGCTCGAGTACTCGAAGGGCTTCGATTGGTCGGTGATCGTGCCGGAGGCGCTCGCGAAGGTCGGCTTCACGCCGTGACCGGCATGCGCGCGATTTGCTCCATGGTCTCCTCGAGTGAGATCGAGATGTCCCACTCCGGGTAATCCGTCCGGATGCGGCTGAGGTCGCTGATGTAACAGATGTGGTCGCCGAGCCTGGGCTCGTCGACGTACTCCGACTTGAACGGCCGCCCCAGGAGCTCCTCGAAGCGCGCGGCGCCCTCCATGATCGACGTCGAGTTGGCCGCGTCCGCCGCCGAGGTTGTAGACGGCCGCCGGCTTCGGGTTCTCGTAGTAGGCCAGCATCGCCGTGCACACGTCGTAGCGAGTGGATGTTGTCGCGGACCTGCTTTCCCTTGTAGCCGAAGATCCTGTACGTACGGCCTTCCTTGATCGCCCTGCCGAGGTACGCGAGGAAGCCGTGGAGCTCGGCGCCGGAGTGCTGCGGCCCTGTGAGGCAGCCGCCGCGGAAGCACACCGTCGGCATGCCGAAGTAGCGGCCGTATTCCTGGACGAGCAGGTCGGCGGCCGCCTTCGAGACGCCGAACAGTGAGTGCATCGTCATGTCGATCCGGCAGCTCTCGGCGATGCCTTCGCGTAGCGCCTCGGTCGGCGTAGTCCCAACGCGTCTCGAGCTCCACGAGCGGCAGCTCATTCGGTGCGTCGCCGTACACCTTGTTCGTGCTCATGAAGACGAACGCGCTTCGGGGCAGTGCTGCGCGGGCGGCCTCGAGCAGGTTCAGCGTGCCGAGGCGTTGACTCGAAGTCGTCGAAGGGCCTCTGCGCTGCCAGATCGTGCGACGGCTGGGCGGCGCAGTGGACGATGAGGTCGGGCTTGGTCTCGGCGAAGATCCGGAAGTCTCGTCACGGTCCCGGATGTCGACGTCGTGGTGCCTCGTAGTGCTTCGTGTCGCGACGCAGGCGGTCAGGTTCCACGTCGTGTCGCCGTCGGCGCCGAAGAAATCGCGGCGCATGTTGTTGTCGATGCCGTGGACGCGCCAGCCTCGCTCGTCGAGGAAGGTTGCCCCCCTCGGAGCCGATGAGCCCGCTCGAGCCGGTGATGATCGCAGTCTTGGCCACGGCGAAACGCTAGACGAATCCGCGCCGCTCGAGGTCGGCGACGATCATGTCCGAGGGCGACGTGTCCGGCAGCGGCGGCCTGGCGCCGGTAGCTGGACGGGTCGGCGAGGAAGTCGCGCAGCGCCTCGTCGCGCATCCCGGAGAGGACGACGTTCTCGCCCAGCCCCTCCGCCGCTCCGTCCTCACCCGGTGCACGAGAGCACGGCCGGTCGAGGTAGAAGCACTCCTCCTGGCTGCCGCCGCTGTCGGTGACGACGAACGCGCTGCCGCTCGAGCCGCACGAAGTCGGCGAAGACGCAGCCGCGGCACGCGCACGAGCCGGTCGTCGAAGACGCCGTCGAGGCCGAAGCGCGTGAGCGCGGCGGCGGTGACGGAGTGGTCGACGAAGAGCAGCGGCGTCCGGCAGCGCGTCTCGCGCAGCGCGCTCGAGCGTCCGGGTGAGCAGCGTCACGGTCGTTGAGCAGCTCGTAGCGGTGGAGCTGACGACGCCGAACGGCTCGTCGCGGGCGCCGACCGGCAGCGGCGAGTCCTCGCACGAGCGCGAGGCTGTCGAGGATCGTGTTCGAGCCGGTGTCGACGACGTCGCCGCGCCGTGAGGTTGCCGGCCGCCCAGCGCCCGGCGCGTAGTGGATCGACGCGAGGCTGCGAGGCGAGCGCGGCGGTTGAGCTCCTCCGGGAACGGGTTGCGCAGGTCGAAGCTCCGCAGGCCGCTCTCGATGTGCGCGACGGCACGCGCAGCGCCCGGCCCATGGCGGCGCCGAGCACCGTCGTCATCGTGTCGCCGTGGACGAGCACGAGCGGCTGCCCGGGGCCGTCGCGGAGCGCGCGCGCAGCGAGGAACGCGCCGTGGCGGCGAAAGTCGCGAGCACGCGCGCCGAGCCAGCCGGGGATGTCCGCGGTTCGTGCGCAGGTCGCGCCCGCCGGCGCCGCGCCCGAGCCAGAGGTCGGGCTGCCGCAGGCCGAACCCGTCGAGGAAGGTCGGGATCTGCTGCACCTGCTGCCCGGTCGTCGCGAGCAGGTAGCGGTGCCCGCGCGCCTCGCAGCCGGAGGAGCACCGGCGCGAGCTTGATCAGCTCCCCGGTCGTCCCGAAGACGACGAGGATCACGACCGCTCGCCGGACAGCGCGAGCACCGCGCCCTTCCACATCCCCGCCCCGTGGGCGACGGCGTACACGGGCGCGAGCGCGCCGAACGAGAGCGCCTCGAACCGCGGCCTCCCGCCGCGGCCGCGACGGCCCCGGCCGCCAGCGCGACGCCGAGCGCCCCGGCCGGGACAGCCGCGGGCCGGCGCAGCGCGGCGACGGCGAGCGCGGCGCTGACGGGGTAGAAGGCGACGACGGCCGGGAAGAAGCGCGACTCGCGCCGCCCGTGCCCGTCGAGGAAGACGACGCCGCGGTGGAGCGAGTGGCGCAGAAAGACGGCAGCGAGCCGCGGGGCGTGTAGGTGCAGCCGAACGCGGGCGAGAGGTGGATCCGCTCGCGCGCGGCGAGGGCGCGGAGCACGGGCGTGTCGTCGTTCGCGTGCCGCAGGTCGGCGTACCGCGTCGAGAACGTCGCGAACGCCTCGAGCAGCAGCTCGCGCGGCGCGAGGAAGCAGGTCGTCCCCTTCGGGAAGCGGTCGAAGTCCTCGAGGCCGAAGCTCGTCGTGCGCGGCTCGCGGAAGTAGTCGCGCCAGGCGAGCGCGACGAGGACGTTGCCGAAGGCGCCGTACGGGTTCCCGCTCGCGTCCGACGTCGACGTGCGCCGTTCCAGACGCGCTCGCCGGCGGCCACGCGCCCGCCGACGAACGCGAGGGCGTCCGCGTGCAGCCGCACCCGGGCTGTCGAGCAAGAGCACGAGCTCCCGTCGCGGCCTCGAGCCCGGCCGCCGCGCGCGGAAGCGGCCGCGGTTCGGCTGCGACAGCACCTGCACGGCAGCCGTCCGCCGCCGCGCCGGCGGCCGTCCGCCGCTCCCGTCCGTCGAGCCGTCGTCGACGACGACCATGTCGCCGGCGACGGGCTTCGGCCAGCTGCGTCGGCGAGCGCGCGCGACCGTCGCTGCCGATCTGCCCGCGCTCGTCGAACACCGGCAGGACGACGCTGAGGCTCGTCATGCGCCGGACCCAGCCCGCGCACGAAGCCGCCGAGTACGCTGGGTGCAGGACGAGCCGGCGAACGGCGAGGAGGCCGACCCGCAGCGACCGGAACCGCAGCGCCGCCGAGCAGCGCGTGAGCAGCGACGATCCCGAGGTACGCCGCCAGACGAGGGCCCAGGCGACGAGCCATGCGTCGACCAGCAGCACGAGCGCCCAGCCGCCGAGGAGGAAGACGAGAAGAGGAGCGGCGCGAGCGCGGCGCCGCTCCGGCCGCGGGTGCGACGCGCCGCCGCGCCGCGGCCCCGCGCGCGCCGCGCGCGACTCGCGCAAGGTGCGGCCCGAAGAGCGGCTGCCGCGGCGCGACGACCACCGTCTCCGGGGTGTAGAGGACGGTGCGCCCCGGCCCGCGAGCCAGCGCACGATCCGATCCGGCGGGAGGTCCGGCGCCGCGAGCTCGAGCAGTCCGCGCGCCGGACGACGAGGCTCGCCGCCCGGGTAGTCGCTCGACGATGCGGAGGTTGCCCGGGCGTGAAGCGGAAGTAGCGCGAGCCGCCGCCGAGCCGCGACTCGAGCACGGCCGCGGCCGCGCGCTCGCGCAGCGACCCGTCGGCAGGCGCCACGCTCGGCGCTGACGACCGCCGGCGACCTCGCGGGTTGCGCGAAGAACGGCACCGTCGCGGCGACCCAGTTGCCGCCGGGACGCCCCCGGCGCGAGGAACGCGACGAGCTCGCCCTTGGCGCGCTGCAGAGCCGCCGCGCGCGCCTCGGGCGACTCCGTCGCTCCAGGACCACGTCGAGCGACGGATACGCCAGTCGGGCGCGCTCGGGCGCCGACGAGCGTCACGGGCGGCTTGAAGCCCTGCCGCCGCGCGTAGGCCGGAGCAGCGTCGCGCTTCCGCTGGTAGTAGCGCAGGATCCGCAGCCGGTAGAAGATCGCCGCCGTGTCGATCAGCGCCCGCAGCACCGCGAGCGACCGACGCCGGAGCCGGTGAAGCGGTACTCGAGCCGCACCGGCAGCTCGCGGACCCGCCCGTAGCCGAGCGCGCGCGCGACCGCGAGCAGCTCGAGGTCGAACGCGAACCGCTTGACGAGCGAGCAGCGGCACACCTCGTCGACGACCTCCCGGCGGAACACCTTCATCCCGACCTGCGTGTCCGAACGTCGAGCCCGAACAGCAGCCGGTCGAGCTGCTGGTAGCAGCCAGCTCGCCGACCCGCCGCGACCGCGGGTAGTGGACGACCGAGCCCGGATGCCGCTTCGAGCCGATGGCGAAGTCCAGCGCTCCTCGCGCGCGAGCGCGAGGAAGTCCGGGATCGCGGACGGGTCGAGATCGAGGTCGGCGTCGACGTAGCGCCACCCAGTCGGCCTCGCGCCGCGAGCGCGCCGAGCTTCACGGCATAGCCCTTGCCGAGGTTCCGGTCGTAGTGGATGACGCGTGCGCAGGCTCGTCTCGACCAGCGCCTCCTCGGTCTGTCGTCGAGCCGTCCGAGACGACGATCAGCTCGAACGGCTCGCCGAGCCTCGGCTCGATCCGCTCCCGGATCGTGCGACGTTGTCGACGATGTCCGGCTGGTTGTAGACGGGCACGACGACGCTCAGGAGCGGTGCGTCTGCGTCGCCCCGTTCGCGCTCTTCGTGTGCTGACCTCAGTCCTCACCCGCACCTACTTGCGGGCGACGACCGCGTAGTCCTGGATACCGTAGAGGAGGTCGTTCAAGCGCTTGACGACCACGTCGAGCCGCCCGTCCCCGGGGACGGGCAGCCGATCCTCTCGGGAACGGGCGAGAGCCGGCGGATCTCGACGTTCGAGAAGCCCGCGCTCTCGGCCAGGAAGGCGAGCGTGTCGGGATGGATCGGCCGCACGTGCGTCAGGTCGCGGTGGAAGTTGATCGAGCCCGCGACCAGGGACTCGGGGTTCGGCGTCTCGAGGATCATCATCCCGCCCTTCGGCGAGCTTCTCGCCGGCCAGGGCGACGAGCGCGGTCACGCCGGCCGGCGGCAGGTGCTCGACGAGGTGCGAGCCGACGATGCCGTCGACCGAGCCGGCCTCCAGCTCTGAGAGATGCGCGACCGCGTCCTTGGCCACGACTTCGATCCCTTTCTCCTCGAGGAGCGAGACGAAGTCCGGGTCGATCTCCACGCCGTAGGCATCGACGCCCTCGGCCTTCAGCATCTCGATCAGCTCGCCGCGTCCGCAACCGAGGTCGACGACGCGGTTCTTCCCCGCAGCAGCTCGACGTATTGCTGCTGGCGCTCGCGCACGGACTCCTCCGGGCGGAAGCGCGCCTCGAAGGTCTCGTAGTCGAAGTCGACCGCCGGAGCGGGGGGTGCTTCACCGACCGCGCTGGGCAGCCGGCGCTGCCGGTGCGCGTCGCTGACGCTCGAGTCGCGCGAGCCGGGGGCCGAGCTGCAACTTCTCGACGCCGCCTTCGATCCCGTCGGCCCGCTGCGAGAGCGTGCGGATGTCCGCCTGCGCACCTTCGCGCGCGGCGCTCTCGGCGCGATCGGCCCGCTCTCGCGCCGCGACCTCGGCCGCGAGCGCGCTCTCGAGCCGGGTCACCGCAGTGTCCGTCTGCCGCGCGAGATCGTCCATGACGAAGAAGATCAGCCGTAGGAAGAACTTCTTGACGAGCGTGATCACCGGGCCGATGACCGGCTTCGACGAGTAGCCGAGCTCCGGCCGGAAGCGGACGCGCGGACCACCGCCCGCAAGGTCGAACCCCTGCGCGAGCCCGTCGCCCATCGGCGGTGGCACCTCCAGCTCGACCCCGGAGAGGTCGTCCCCGTACGCGCCCGCCGCGCGCTCGCGCGCGACCCGCTCCTTCAGCTCGGTGACGAGCCGCTCGACGTCGATGATCTGCGGCGAGCCCTTCTTGTCGGTCACGCTCGCTCGAGCTCCTCGGGTGCGTAGCTCGTGAAGAGGAACTTCGGGCGCTTCTCGCCGGCGGGCCGGCTGTTGCGCGCGCGGGCGAACAGGTACTGGCCGAGGTCGTGCTCGCGATGCTTCACCAGTCGCCCGACGCGGCCCCACCCGGGGCTGCGGCCGGCCGTCCGGTCCTGCACATCTGCCGTTTCGAGGTAGTCCACGTCGAAGCCAAGGTACGTCAAGAGCTGCCTCAGCTCGTCCTTGTTGTACTCGCGGTTGTGGCGGCCGTACGCGCCGTAGCCCGAATACGGGTCGTAGATGTTCTCCCCCTCGATCATCTTGGCGACATTCTCGAGCCGGTTGACGTTCGGCGTCGTGAGGATGAGCACGCCGTCCGGCTTGAGGACGCGCTTGATCTCGCGCATCGCGACCAGTGGATCGCTCGTCAGGTGCTCGATGATCTCGCAGAAGAGGACGACGTCGAAGTGATCGTCTTCGAACGGAAAGTTTCCGCCCTCGATGTTGAAGATCGACGAGGACAGGCTCGTCTCGGTCATCTCTCCGCTCGCGCGATCGAGGTGCTCGACTGTCTGCTCCAGCTCCTCGGTCTCCGACGGCCCGAAGAAATTCGCGAGCGTGAGCTCGAGGTCGGTGAACTCCCGAAGCAACATCGTCGTGAAGTAGGGATTCGCACCGAGCTCGAGAGCGCGGCCGTGGAGGTCGCGGGCGAGGTCCCACGTCCGCACGAAGCGCCAGAAGTGGCCGTGCGCGTACCGGCTCAGCTCGTCCGGGGGGCCGTCCGCCACGTGGACCGACTCGAGGAAGCTCCGCAGCTCTGCCTCGCTCACGCCGTCCGGCAGCCCGACCGACGGCTCGAGCGGCGGGTTGAGAGCAGCCTTGAGAGGCGCGCGGGCGGAGCTGCGGCACCAGCTGCTTGGGGTGCTTGCGGACGAAGCGCCCGATCCCGCGCCAGTGCCACAGGGTGCGGCGGGTCAGGAAGCGCCGGTCGGTGACCGCCTGGTGTGCGTGCCGCACGACCGCCTCGGGCACGTACCAGCGCTCCCAGCCCGCCTTCGCGGCTCGGTAGGCGATGTCGATGTCCTCGCCGTAGAGGCGGTAGCCCTCGTCGAAGCCGCCGAGCTCGTCGAGCATCTCGCGCCGCAGCAGCATGAACGCGCCGAGCAGCCAGTCGGCCTCGACCGGGCCTCGACGGGCGCTCGTCGAGGCCGTAGTGCGCCCGCTGGGTGCCGGAGAGCACGCGGCGGAGCGGCGTGCGGCGGACGACCGTGCCCGAGACGGTGGGGAACCGGCGGCGCGACGACTGCGGTTGCCGTCGGGGAAGACGAGCTTCGGCCCGATGATCCCGGCCCGCGGATGGGTCTCGGCGAAGGCCCGCAGGTGAGCGACTGCGTCCGGGTGCGGCTCCGTGTCCGGGTTCGCGACGACGACGAACGGCGCGCTCGTGGCCGCGACGCCCTTGTTCACGTTCGCCGCGAAGCCAACCGGGCGCTCGTTGACGATCAGCGGCGCGTCCGTCACCGGCGCCGGCGGGTTGGCGACGACGACGAGCTCGTCGACCTGGGGGCCGAGCGCCGCCACAGCGCGCGGGAGCTCGGGGTCGGGGCCGTGCGTGACGATGACGCCGGCGACGCTCACGTCAGCTCCCGGTAGACCTCGAGGGTCAGCCGCGCGGTCTCGGCCCAGGTGTAGCGGCGAGCGCGCTCGAGCCCGGCTGCGACGAGGCGTTCCCGGTCGGCGAGCGCACGCTCGATGCCGCCGGCGAGCGCCACCGGATCGCCGGGCTCGACGAGCACGGCCGCGTCCCGGCCACCTCCGGAATCGCGCCCGCGGTCGTCGCGACCACCGGCGTCCCGGACGCCATCGCCTCGACGACGGGCAGCCCGAAGCCCTCGTACCTCGACGGGAAGACGAGCATGGCGGCGCCGCGATAGAGATCCGCGAGCTCTGTCCTTCTCCACGTGTCCCTTCCACTCCACGCGCTGCTGCAGGCCGAGTCGCTCGACGGCCTGGCGGACACGATCGGCCCCCAGCTTGTCCGGCCCGATGAGCACCAGCTTCAGGTCGCCGTTGATCAGCGCCAGCGCCTCGAGCGCGTTCAGCGGATCCTTGCGCGGCTGGATCGCGCCCACGAAGAGGGCGTAGTGGCCGTCGGCTCGAGCGCCCTCGGGCCGGTAGACGGGATCGACGCCGTAGGGCGTGACGACGATGCGCTCGGCCGCCAGGTCGTAGCGCTCGATCAGATCGCGCTTCGTCCACTCCGAGCCGGTCAGGACGCGATCGGCGCGGCGCACCGAGCGCGGCACCTGGGTGCGGAACAGCATGCGGTCCTTGAAGCCCATGACGTCGGACAGGTGCTCGAACGAGAGGTCGTGCACGGTGACCACCGAGCGGCCGCGGTAGCCCGGCGGAATCGCGTAGAGGAAGTGCGCGAGATCGGGATCGAGCCGGCGCAGGAGCCGCGGGAAGCTGAGCGTCATGCGGACGATCTGGTTGCGGGCCGGCAGCTCGACGGGCTCGATTCCGGACGGGACGAGGTCCGGGTGCCGCGTGACGGCGAAGATCTCCTCCGGCGCGCCGGCCAGCTCTTGCAGCAACGAGGCGATGTAGGTCTCGTCGCCGGTCCGGTGACGCCCGAGGACGTCCGCGTCGATCGCGATCCGCGTCACGCGGCCGCCTCGCGGTACACGTCCACGTGCGCCTTGGCCGCTCGGCTCCAGGTGTACTCGCCGGCGCGCTCACGGCCGAGCGGCCCGAGCTCGTCGCGCCGCTCGACCGCCTGGCGGAGGCCGAGGGCGATCGAGTCCGTGTCGCGCGGATCGACTCCGACCGCGACGCCTTCCGCGAACTCGCTGAACGGCGGGCCCGCGGGCGCGACGACCGGGGTGCCGCTGGCCATCGCCTCCAGCACCGGGAGGCCGAAGCCCTCGTAGAGCGATACATAGGCCACGGCCGCGGCGCCGCGGTACTGCCGCGCCAGCTCGCCGTCGCCGATCTCTCCGAGCCAGCGCACGTTGTCGCCGCCGACGCTCACGCCGCCCCACCCCTCGGCGCCGACGATGCGGAGCTCGAGCCCGTCGAGGTCTGCCCGGTCGAACGCCTCGATCAGCCGCGCCAGGTTCTTGCGCGGCTCGAGCGTCGAGACCGCGAGCACGTAGTCGCCGCTCTCGGCCGGCCCGTCGGGAGCCGTGAACGACCCGCCGACCCCGTAGGGGATCACGCGCAGCTTCTCGTCCGGGACGTCCAGCAGCTCGGCCACCTCGCTGCGGGTGAATTCGGAGCCGACGATGACGCGGCGCGCGGCTCGCACGATGCGGGGCAGCGCGAACGCGCTGTAGCGGCGCGTCCAGAGATTGAAGGCCCCCGGGTGGCGGAGGACCGCGAGGTCGTGGATGGTCACGACCAGCGGCACGTCGCTCCGAAAGGGGGCGCGCTGAGTGGGGCAGTGCAGCACGTCGACACCGCCCCGCCGCGCGGACGCGGGCAGCGTGCGGAGATACCAGGCGGTGTCGCGCCGGAGCTTGCGCAGCCGTCCCTCGCCCGCGAGCGCGTACTGCTCGATCTCGACCGGCTCGTTTTGCAGCGCAGCCTGGAGCGACCGCAGGTAGCGCGCCGTTCCCGCTCGTGACAGCGCGAGCGGAGAGACGTCGAGACCGACCTTCAACACGAGCGGAAGTGTCTCAGTTGGCTGTTTCGAATCCGTGAAGGTGAGCCTCGCCGCAGGCCCGCCACGTGAAGCGCCGCGCGTGCGCCAGGCCTTTGTCGACCAGGGCCCGCCGCTCGACGAGCGCCCCCTCGATCGCGGCCGCCATCGCCTCGCGCTCAACGGATCAGCGCGCCGGGCCGCGTCCCCACAGGCCTCGTCCAGGGAGGCGTGCGACTGACGCCATGACAGGCGTTCCACACGCCATCGCCTCGATGATCGGCATACCGAACCCTTCGAAGAGCGAGGGATAGGCGAAGACGGCCGCACCGCGATAGAGCGCGGGCAGCTCCGCATCGTCGGCCCACTCAGGCGCGAGGAGCTGCAGCTCGGGCCGACGGACGCGCACGAGATCGACCGCGTCGGCAAGCCGATCGAAGTTCTTGCGCGGCTCGGCCGGCGAGAGCATCAGCACGTACTGGCCGTCCTGCTCGTGGCGCGGGCCCTCGGGCGTGAAGCGTTCGTCCACACCGGGCTGGGCGACGACGATGCGCTCGCGCGGAAACTCGAGGTGCTCGGCCACGTCGTTCGCCGTGTACTCGCTGTTGACGACGATCACGTCGCAGGTCCGGCGCCGCGTGCCGGTACTTGGCCAGGTTCTGCCGCCGGGTGCGGGGGTGCACCAGGTCGGGGAAGTGCAGCGGCACGAGGTCGTGGATCAGCGTCGAGCGCAGGCCGTCTCGTTGGGGCGGGTACATCCAGTCCGAGAAGTGGAAGACGTCCAGCGATCCGACGAAGCGCTCCACCGGTGGGTAGCCGGCCCGGCTCCAGACCGTTCGCCAGGCGTGCGCCGAAGGCGGCAGCGCGACGATGCGCTGCGTGACGTCGAGGTCGCTCAGCGCAGACTCGAGTTGCTCTCGCGCACGCATGCTGACGACGCCGAACGCGACCAGCTCGTGCCGGCCCTCCGCTGCCTCGACCAGGCCGCGCAGCGATCCCCTGATGTAGTTCCCGACACCGGTGCGCCGGTGGGAGAGCGGCGTGACGTCGACGACGATTCGCACCTCTCTACACTGGCAGGCCGTGCATCTCTACGCCGACCTTTTTCGCTACCGGGACCTCTTTCTCAACCTCTTTCGCCGTGAGCTGCGCGTCAAGTACCGGGGGTCGGCGCTCGGGCTGGTGTGGACGCTCATCAACCCGATCGTCCTGATGCTCGGCTACTGGCTGCTCTTCTCGATCCTGCTGCGGGCCGTCTCGATCGAGCACTACCCGCTGTTCGTGCTCTCGGGGCTCGTGACCTGGATGTTCTTCCAGCAGGCCGTCCAGATGTCGTGCACGAGCCTCCTCGGCCACGCGAGTCTCGTCAAGCAGGTGCGCTTTCCGCGGCAACTGCTGCCGCTCTCCGTCGTCGCCACGAACCTCGTGACGATGCTCGTGATGCTGGCCGTCGTCCTTCCGCTCAACCTGATCGTCATCCCGGAGACGCGTTCGACCTTCTGGGCCGCGCTGCCGCTCTTCATCCCGCTGGCGGCGCTCGTGACCGGGTTCTCGATCCTGCTCGCCTCGGCGACGGTCATGTTCCGGGACATCGAGCACCTCGTCGTGACGGTGCTGCTCCCCTGGTTCATCCTGACGCCGATCTTCTACACCTTCGACCAGCTGCCGGGCATCAGCTCGCATCCGACGATCGGCAACTTCCTCTATTACGGCAACCCCGTGGCGCCCTTCGTGGAGGCGATTCGCGACCCGCTGTTCTGGGGCAAGCTGCCGCAGCTCGGCGACGTGATCTACGTGGTCGGAGTCTCGGCTGCCGCGCTCGTGATCGCCTCGATCGTCTTCCGCCGGGTCGACGACCAGCTCGCCGCCCAGCTCTAGCCCTCCGCCGTGACCGCGCCTCTCCTTGTCCGAGCCTGCCGCCTCGAGCCCGTCGAGCGGACGCCGGTCTGGTTCATGCGCCAGGCGGGGCGCTCGCTGCCGGGGTACCGGAAGATCCGCAAGCAGTACGGGCTGTTCGAGGTCGTCCGGCAGCCCGAGCTCTGCGCGGAGGTGACGCTCGAGCCGGTGCGCCTGCACGGCGTCGACGCGGCGGTCATGTTCGCCGACATCATGCTGCCCGTCCTCGGGATGGGCGTCGACGTCGACCTGGTCGAGAACGTGGGCCCGGTCATCGAGCGGCCGATCGAGACGCTCGCGGACGTCGAGCGGCTGGGCGTGCCCGACCCCGCGGAGTCGGTGCCGTTCGTGCTGGACGCGGTGCGCCTCGTGCGGGAAGGCCTCACGCCCGAGCAGGCCCTGATCGGGTTCTGCGGAGGGCCGTTCACAGTGGCGGGGTACCTGATCGAGGGCAAGCCGACCCGTGACTTCGTGAAGACGAAGCGCTGCCTCTACGCCGCACCGGAGGTCTGGCATGCGCTCGCCGAGAAGCTGACGGACACGTTCGTGCCCTACCTGCGGGCGAAGGTCGCGGCGGGCGCCGACGTCGTTCAGCTCTTCGACTCGTGGGTCGGCGCGCTCTCGCGGCAGGACTACCAGGAGTTCGTCGCGCCCTACTCGGCGCGGATCCTGGCCGAGGTCAACGCCCCGAGCATCCATTTCGGCACGGGCACGGCGCACCTGCTGGAGGCGATGACCGGGGTCGGCGGTGACGTGATCGGCCTGGACTGGCGGTCTCCGCTCAACGAGGCCTGGCAGCGGATCGGCTACGACCGGGGCGTGCAGGGGAATCTCGAGCCGGCGCTGCTGCTCGGGCCCGTGGGAGCGCGTCGAGCGGGCGGCCGAGTCGATCATCAATGCGGCGGGCGGCCGGCCGGGTCACATCTTCAACCTCGGCCACGGCGTGTTGCCGGACACCGATCCCGCCGACCTCAAGCGGCTCGTCGAGTTCGTCCACGAACGGACCGCGAAGGTGGCCGCGTGAAGGCCGCCGTCGTCCTCATGGCCTACGGCAGCCCGGAGGGGGTCGACGACATCCGGCCCTACCTCGAGGACATCCGCGAGGGGCGGCCGGTGTCGGATGCCGCCGTGGAGGAGCTGACCGAGCGCTACCGCCGGATCGGAGGGCGCTCGCCGCTCGACGAGATCACCGAGCGCCAGCGGGCGGCGCTTGGAAGCCGAGCTCGGCGTGCCCGTGTTCGTGGGGATGAAGCACTGGCGGCCGCGGATCGCGGATGCGGTCGAGCAGGCGCTGGCCGGCGGCGCGGAGACGATCGTCGGCCTCGTGCTGGCACCCCACTATTCGAAGCTGTCCATCGACGGGTACCGGGAGCGCTTGGAGGCGGCGCTCGCGGGCCGGGCCGAGCTGCGCTTCGTCGAGCGCTGGGGAACGCACGAGCCTTATCTCGACGTGCTCGCCGAGCGGGTGCGCGGATTCGACGGGCACGTCGTCTTCACGGCGCACAGCCTGCCGGCGCGGATTCTCGACGAGGGCGACCCCTACCGGGACGAGCTCCTCGAGACTGTCGCGGCTGATCGCCGAGCGCGCCGGGCTCGAGTCCTGGTCGTTCGCCTTTCAGAGCGCGAGCCCGACCGGCGAGCCCTGGCTGGGCCCGGACATCCTCGACGAGCTGGACGCGCTGCAGGGCCGGGGGGTCGAGCGCGTCCTCGTCTGCCCGATCGGCTTCGTGTCCGACCATCTCGAGATCCTGTGGGACATCGACGTCGAAGCCCGGGAGCGCGCCGCCGAGCTGGGCCTCGAGCTCGACCGGATCGAGTCGCTGAACGACGATCCTGCCTTTATCCGGGGCTGGCCGACCTCGTTTCAGTACCCTCGATATGTGCCCCTTCCAACCATGAACCCATCGCTTCCGACGGCCGCTGAGCGGCGCCAGGCGGCGTCCTCAGTCGCCCCAATGCTGAAAAGCATTGGGACTCCCTGCGTCCTACCCTGGCTTGCTCATCGACCCCCGGAAGCGGGGGAGCATGGCCGGAAGAGGCACGCATGAAAACCGGCGAGATCGTTGCCGAGAAGCTGGGGCGGCGGTTCCGCGTCTACCCGCACCGAAACCTGACTCTGAAGGAGGCGATCGTCCGCCGCAGGCACGTGCGGCCGACGGAGATCTGGGCGGTTCGCGAGGTCGATCTGGCGATCCAGCCGGGCGAGTCGGTCGGGTTCGTCGGACGGAACGGGTCGGGGAAGACGACCCTCCTGCGCCTGATCGCCGGCATCTTCGCGCCCACCGAGGGACGGCTCGAGGTCGGCGGCTCGGTCGGCTCGCTCCTCGAGCTCGGCGCCGGCTTCCATCCCGACTTCACGGGCCGCGAGAACATCTACCTCAGCGCCTCGATCTACGGCCTCCCGCGCAAGCTCGTGGACGAGCGGCTCGACGACATCGTGGCGTTCAGCGAGCTCGAGGAGTTCATCGACATCCCGGTACGGACCTACTCTTCGGGCATGTACATGCGGCTCGGGTTCGCGATCGCGGTGCACATCGAGGCCGACGTGCTGCTCCTCGACGAGGTGTTCGCCGTCGGCGACGAGGCCTTCCAGCGGAAGTGCATCGACCGCGTGCTGCAGTTCCGCGAGCGCGGGGGCACGCTCTGCTTCGTGTCGCACGACGCGTCCGCCGTCGAGCGCCTGTGTGAGCGAGCTGTGCTGCTGACGCAGGGCCGCGTCGAGTACGACGGCGCGACGAACGAGGCGCTGAAGCGCTACCACGCCAAACTGGCGGCCGAGGAGAGCCCCGAGGAGCTTCGCGCCGGTCTCCGGGAATGGGGGAGCGGCGAGGTTCGGGTCGCGGACGTGCGGGTCGAGGGCGACGGGGGGCCGACGGAGCAGTTCACGTCTGGCGACGCGCTAGTGGTCAGGCTGCGGCTCGTGGTCGAGGCGCCGGTCGACCCTCCGAGGCTTTCCCTGGAGCTGCGGGACTCGGGCGGGGGGTTGCTCGCGTCCAGCGCGCTCGATCTCGACCAGGTGGGCTGGGACGGGTCCGTCGGGGAGCAGAGCCTCAGCTTCACGGTCGGACGGCTCCCGCTGGCGGAAGGGAGCTTCCAGCTCGGCGTGACGCTCACCGACCGCGCCGGAACGAAGCGGTATCACCGGATCGACGGTGCCGCCCAGTTCTCGGTCGCGCCCTCGGACAGCTCGCGCGGAGTGCTGCGGTTCGACGGCGACTGGAGCTCGGACGGCGTGGAAGTCGGCGCGGGATGAGCTCGCGAACCTGCCCTGACTGGCCCGAGCTGACGGAGATCGCGCCCGACCTCCAGTTCAAGCACTACACGGTCGCGGAGGCCCGGCTCCCGGCCGAGGCGCTCGTCGACCTGGACAATTTCCCGCTCGACGCAGTCGCCATCTGCTGCGACCTCGACAAGAACGTCTTCTACGCGGGGCACACGGACCCGAAGGTCGCCGAAGCCCTGCGCGGGAGCCACTGGTACGAAGTGCGGGAGTGGACGACGAGCGGCCCGGGCTCCACCGAGCCCTAACGCCTAGTAACAGACTGTTACTAGCGCTCTGAGCCCGGTCGACAAACCGCAACCGAAGCAAGTAACAGACTGTTACTTGCTCGAACGTGCGGTGACCCGAGGATTTCGGACAGGGGGCGGGTGTTCACGACGTTTGCGGGCTGCGCCCAGCCGCGGCGGGCTGTGGCGACCGCCAGTAGCATGTTGTCCAGGCCGCGCACCGAGTGCGCATCCGTCGACGCGATGATCGGCACCCCCGCCTCGATGGCCGCCTTGCATGTGCTCGTCGCGGAGGTCGAGCCGGGGCGGGAGGCCGTTCACCTCGAGCGCGACCCCGGTCTCCAGCGCGACCTCGAACGCCTGCTCGAGATCGAGCGCGTTCTCAGGGCGGTGGTTGATGATCCGCCCCGTCGGATGGGAGAGGGACCGCACGGCCGGATGCCGCATGGCCTCGAGCGTCCGCTTCGTGATCTCCTTGCGCGGCGCCCGCTGGCCCGCGTGGACGCTCGCCTGAACCCAGTCGAGCTCGGCGAGGACGTCGTCGGGGAGGTCGAGCGAGCCGTCGGGGAGGATGTCGCACTCGGTGCCGCGCAGGATGCGAAACGGCGCCACCTGCTCGTTCGCGGCCGCGATCTCCTCGGCCTGGCGGCGCAGGTCGTCGGCGTCCAGCCCGGGCACGACTCGCACGTTTCGCGTGTGGTCGCAGATCGCCAGGTACTCGTAGCCGCGGTCCCTGAGCCGCCTCCGCCATCTCGAGGACGGTTGCCTTGCCGTCCGACCAGTCGGAGTGCACGTGCAGGTCGCCGCGAATGTCGGCGACCTCGACGAGTCGAGGCGGTTCGCCGCGGAACGGCTGCTCGCGCAGCTCGGGCGGGCAGTAGGGGATCCCGAGCGCGCGGTAGACACCCTCTTCGTCGGGAGCGTCGGGCAGCGGTTCGAGGGCGGCCACGTACTCGGGCGACCCGGTAGCGCGCACGAGCTCCGTGCCGAAGCGCTCGGGTGACGCGACGACGAGCTGAACGGGGACTCCCTCGACTGTGACGCCGATCGCGCGCCGCTCCTCGCGCTCGACCACGGCAACGATCAGCGGCAGTGCTCGAAGCGCTCCAGGATCTTCGCGGGGTCCTTCGCGGCGCAGACGACCGCGAAGTCGAAGGACGCGTCCCGCCAGCGACGCGGATCCCCGGCCGGCTCTCCGCCGAGCGACTCGGAGATCGCCTCGACGAGCGCGCGCGCATGGTTGAGCAGCAGCCCGCGACGCGGGCGGGGAGGCCGTTCCTGCCGGAGCCCGGCGACGATCTTGGCCTCGGTCTTCGGCCCGATGCCGGGCACGCCGGAGAGCCGGCCCGCCGCCACGGCCTGCCGAAAGCCCTCGACCGTCCGCACGTCGAGCGCCCGCCCGATCTCCGACATGCGCTTCGGCCCCAGCCCGAGCAGCCGTCCCAGCCCGACGAGCTCCGGAGCGATCTGCTCCTCGAGCTCCTCCAGCTCGTGCAGCGACCCGGTCTCGACGAGCTCCCGCAGCCGCAGCTCGATCCCCGGCCCGATTCCCCGCAGCTCGCGCGCCCGGCCCGCGCGCACGAGGTCCGCCATCGGCGCCTTCGTCTCGCGAATCATCTCCGCCGCGCGCCGGTACGCCCGCGACGTGTAGTGACTCGCCTCCGCCAGGTCGAGCAGCGACGCGAACGACTCCAGCTTGTCGGCGATCTCCGAGTTCGAAATGGACACGCAGGGATAGTCTCCCCGCATGGCGACGATCGTCATCCCGTTCAGGCCGAACGGCAAGCAGAGACTCGCTCCAGCCGCCTCCGAATTGGCCCAGGCGATGCTCGTGGACGTGCTCGCAGCGTGTGAGCCGGTCGCGCGGACCGTGATCGCCGGAGGCGAGGGCGGCCAGGGGCCCGCCGTCCAGGAAGCGCTCGTCGGACTGGAGGGGCCGGTCGCGATCGTGAACGCCGATCTGCCGTGCGCGCAGCCCGCAGACGTGAAACGGCTTCTCGCGGAGATCCCGGAGGACGGGCTCGCGCTCGTCGAGGCCGCCGACGGGACGACGAACGCGCTGGCGCTCTCGAGCCCCGACGTCTTCCAGCCGCTCTACGGCCCGGGGAGCGCCGAACGGTTCCGGGCTGCGGCGCCCTCGCGCACGCTCGCGATCGAGAACCTGGCGGATGACGTCGACACGCCTGACGATCTCGCCCGGCTCGCCGGACGGCTCGGGCCGAGCACCCGAGCGGCGCTCGCGTCATGAAGGTCGTCGCGCTCGCCGGCGGTTTCGGAGGGGCTCGATTCGCCCGCGCGCTGGCCGAGACCGATGCGGAGCTGACCGTGATCGGCAACGTCGGCGACGACGAGGAGATCCTCGGGCTCCACATCTCGCCCGACCTCGACTCGATCCTCTACGCCCTGGCCGGGCTCGGCGACGAGGAGCGCGGCTGGGGCCGCGCGGACGAGACCTGGAACGCGCTGGAGACCGTCAAGCGCGCTCGGCGGGGACACCTGGTTCCAGCTCGGCGACCGCGATCTCGGGTTGCACCTCCTGCGCACGCAGGCGCTACGCACCGGCGAGCCCCTCTCGTCGATCATGGCTCGCTTCGCCGAGCGCGCTCGGCATCGACGCCACCGTGCTGCCCGCCACGGACGACGAGCTACGAACGCACGTCGAGACCCCGGCGGGCGACTTCACATTCCAGGAGTGGTACGTGGGTCGCCGCCACGAAGACGAAGTGACCGGTGTCCGCTACGAGGGCGAGGCGCAAGCGGCGCCCGGAGTCGTGGAGGCGCTAGAAGACGCCGATCTGATCGCGATCGCGCCGAGCAACCCGTACCTCAGCATCGGGCCGATCCTGGCCGTCGACGGGATCCGCAAGGCGATCGAGTCGCGCCGCGTGCCCTCCGTCGCCGTCAGCCCGCTCATCGGCGGCCGCACGGTGAAGGGCCCTGCTGCGGAGATGCTGCAGCGCTTCGCGGGCGGCACCTCACCCACGCATGTCGCCGAGCGCCTACGAGGGCTTGATCGACCGGCTCGTCATCGACGAGGCCGACGCCGACGAAGGCGATCACATCGTCACGCGCACGCTGATGAGCGACGAAGCCGCCCGCCGCACCCTGGCCGAAGCAGTGCTCGAAGCCGCGGCGGTTCCCCGATGAGAATCGCGATCCTCGGCGGCACCGGAGTCTTCGGGCGCGCGCTTGCGGCCCGCCTCCAGGCTCTCGGGGAGGACGTCGTGCTCGGATCGCGCGACGCGAATCGCGTCCTCGAGATCGCGACCGTGCTCGGTGTGCTCGGCGCAACCAACGCGGAGGCGGTCGAGGGCGCCGACCTGATCATCCTCTCGGTCCCGTCGAGCGCAGCGCTCGACACCGCGCGCGAGCTGGCGGACGCGATCGGCGACACACCGGTCCTCTGCGTGGCGAGCGACCTGCGCTTCACCGAGAAGGGCGTCGAGCCAGGTCGCGACTCGCGCTCCCTCGCCGAGGACGTGGCCGAGATCCTCAGCGGCCCGGTCGTCTCGGGCTACCAGTCCCTCGGCGCGGCGACGCTGACGGCTCCCGAGGCGCCGGACCAGGACGTCTTCGTCTGCGGTGACGAGTCTCCCGCGAAGGACATCGCGCTCGACGTCGGCGCAAGGCTCGTCGGCGGCTATGCAATCGACGCCGGCCCGCTGGCCAACTCGCGTGGCCTGGAGGCGATGACGGCCGTGCTCTTGAACGTGAACAAGCGCTACCGCACGCACGCCGGCCTGCGCGTCACGGGCCTGCCCTGAGCGAGCTCCGCGTCATCCCGGTGACGGGCCTCCCGGAGGTCCGCGAGGGCGACGACCTGGCCGCGCTGCTCGCCGAGGCCGCCCAGTTCGAAGAGGGCGACGTGCTCGTCGTCTCGCACAAGATCGTCTCCAAGGCCGAAGGCCGCGTCATGCGCGGCGTCGAGAAGCTCGACGCGATTCTCAGCGAGGCGCGCCGAATCCTCCGCCGGCGCGACTCGCTCGTGATCGCGGAGACCCGGCACGGCCTCGTCTGCGCGTCCGCCGGAGTGGACGCCTCGAATGCGCCCGAGCCGGGCAGCCTGGTGCTGCTGCCGCTCGACCCCGATGCCTCCGCTGCCCGCCTGCACGAGCGCCTGGGCGTGGCCGTGATCATCAGCGACTCGTTCGGCCGGGCGTGGCGCCAGGGGACGACCGACGTCGCGATCGGCGCCGCCGGCCTGACCACGCTGCTCGACCTGCGAGGTGAGCGGGACGCGACGGGCTACGAGCTCGAGGCGACCACGATCGCGATCGCGGACGAGATCGCCGGCGCCGCCGAGCTGGTCAAGGGCAAGACCCGCGGAGTGCCGGCCGCGATCGTGCGCGGCCTCTCGGTCAGCGGCGAGGGCACCGCTCAGGATCTCGTCATGCCCGCCGAGCGGGATCTCTTCCGGTGAGCCTCCGCTTCGTCGACGAGTTCGAGCACGGCTTCGGCTGGGTCCCGGCCGAGGAAATGCTGACGCGCGCCTCGCACGCAGTCGCCGTCGACGGACGGGTCTGGGTGACCGATCCGGTCGACGGCGAGGGCATCGACGAGCGGATCCGCGCGCTGGGGGAGCCCGCAGGTGTCGTCCAGCTGCTCGACCGCCACGCGCGGGACTCCGCTGCAGTCGCCGAGCGGCTGGGCGTGCCGTTACACGTGGTTCCCTTCGACGGCGTCGAGGGCGCGCCGTTCGAGGTGCGCCCGATCGTGCGGCGCAAGCGCTGGCAGGAGGTGGCGCTCTGGTTCCCGGATGAACGGATCCTGGTCAGCGCCGACGCGCTCGGCAGCCTCTCCTACTTTCACGGGCGCAGCGAGCCGTTCGGCGTCCATCCCTTCCTGCGGCTCTTCCCGCCGAAGCGTGCGCTCAGCGGGCTCGAGCCGAGCCACCTCCTCTTCGGCCACGGCGAGGGCTACCACGGTGAGGACGGAGGCGAGGCGCTCGCGGAGGCGCTCCGCACGGCCAGGCGTCGCCTGCCGCACGCGTTCGTCTCATTCTTCCGCGCGGGCTAGCGCGATCCCGGTCATGACTTCGCGGACGGTGCGTTCCGCGACGAGGGCGGTCACATCGGCCGAGCCGACGGCCGTCGGGATCACCTCGACGACGTCTGCACCGACGAGCTCGATCCCGGCCGCCACGGTGCGGGCCGCCCAGAGCAGCTCGGTCGACGTCAGCCCACCGGGCTCCGGAGTACCCGTTCCCGGAGCGAAGCCCGGGTCGAGGACGTCGACGTCGATCGACAGGAAGCACGGGCCGGAGCCGACGATCTCCAGGGCCTGCCGCACGATCTCCTGGATCCCCTGGTCGCGGACGTCGTGCGCGAAGAAGCTCGTGATGCCCTGCTCCTCCTGCCAGCCGAACTCCGTCGTCCCGGGCCAGTACCCCCGCAGGCCGATCTGCACGTAGCGCTTCGGGTCGACCGAGCCCTCTTCGACGAGTCGGTACATCGGCGTCCCGTGCGAGACCTCGACGCCGAAGACCTCCGTGCCCGTGTCCGTGTGCGTGTCGAAATGGACGAGGCCGACGGGACCGTGCTTGGTCGCACAGGCGCGGATGTCGGGCTCTGCGATCGAGTGATCGCCGCCGAGCACGATCGGGATCGCACCGGCCGCGAGCACCTGGCCCACGGTGGCCTCGATCGCGGCATGCGAGCGCGCCGCGTCGGCGGGGAGCACGGGAGCGTCGCCGAAGTCGACCATGCGCAGCTTCTCGAACGCATCGATCTTCACCTCCAAGTGCGGCCCGGGTGCGCTGCTCGCCGCACGGATCCCACGCGGGCCGAATCGCGCTCCCGGCCGGTTCGAAACGAGATCGTCCATCGGCGCGCCAACGATCGCGACGTCGATGCCCTCGAGCTCCGCCGGGTCCTCGGTGTAGGGGAGTCCGCCGAAGCTGAGCAGGCCGGCGTAGTCGGGCTTAGCGCCGTGCTCGCGCCAGCGCTCGAGGGGATCGATCATGCGCTGATTCTCCCACTAGGAGGGTTTGGCGGAATTGGCGGCACAGATCTATTTCGCCAGACCCTCCTGAGCTTGGGCAACGCCCGATCTGCTCATGAACGCCAAGGCGAGCAAGCCGCTGGTGGCGATCGCGGCCGAGACGAGGAACGCCTCACCGTAACTCGTCACCTCGGCGATCGCCCCGAGGACGAACGCACCCACTCCGAGGGCGACGTCGACGAACGCGCCGACGCTGCCCACGACGGCGCTTCGTTCCGCGGTGCTCGTCCCTTCCATGGCGAGCAGAATGGCCGAGGGATAGACGAGGGCCTGGCCGACTGCGAAGACGACCGTCCCCGCGACGAGCCCCGGCACGGCCTGCCACGCGCCGATCGTGGCCAGCCCGACGCCCAGGCACACGAACGAGACCGCAAGCGTTCGCCGGCCGCCCAGGCGATCCGGAATGCGGCGCCCGAGGGTGCGGACGATGACGACGACGAGGCCGAACAGCCCGAAGATCAGCCCGGGGTGGTCGAACCCGATCTCGCGTGCGTACAGGGCCGCGAACGCGTTGTAGCCGCCGAATCCCAGGAGACCGAAGAAGACTAGGAGCCCAGGCCCGAGAGCCGCCCGCGGAGGCAGCCAGCCGGCGGGTGCCTGTTCGTCGGTCTGCGGACGCGTCTCGCCCAGCGTGAGGATCCCGATACTGGGGATGGCGACGCACAGAGCGGCGAAGATCCAGACCAGGGCGAAGCGGCCGTCGCCGAGGAGGAGGTCGGCGGCGAGCGGCCCGACGGTGAGGCCAAGGTAGGACGCGATGGTAATCAGGGTCACCGCCTCGCCGCGGCGGCCCGGCGGAGCCACGTCGACGGCGATCGTGAGCGCGGCGACGACGAAGGCCGCTTCGCCGGCGCCGACGAGCAGGCGGATGAGCGCGACCGCGCCCAGGGGCGGGCCCAGGGCGAGGGCGAGGTAGCCGAGCACCATGACGAGCGCGCCGGCGATGATCACCTTGCGCCGCCCGCGCCGGTCGGCTATCCGGCCGGACGCGGGGCCGAAGAGCAGCGCACTGATGCTCCCCGCGCCGACGGCGATCCCGACCCCGATGTCGCTGGCCGCGAGCTCGTCTCGAGCGTAGAGCGGAAGCACGAGCAGGAGCGCGCCGAAGGACGTGAACGCGCCCAGGTTCGCGATCCAGACTCGAAGCACCGGCCCGGTCAGAAGTCGTTCCCCGCCCACCTGGGGCACACTAGAGAAGCCGATGAGGCTGCTTCTCGTCACCGTATGTCTCGCCGCTGTGGCCTGCGCGACGGCGACGGCCGCGCCTGACGGGCGCGTCGCAGCGCGTTGCAGCGCGAGCGGCGACTCCTGCTACGGGATCTTCAAGGACCGCGGCGACGTGATCCGCTTCCAGCTCACGCTCGCGGCGAGGTACTACAACCGGTACCGGATCTGCGTGAAGCCGCCCCCTGGGGTCCCCCCGAGTGGCGCGACAGCGTGCAAGAGCTTCCCCGTCGAAGAGGACCGTCTCGCTGTACGGCGGTGCCGTGATTTGGGAACGGAACTTCCCCCGATCGCTAGCCCGGGGCGCTATCGGGTGACATGGACGCCGGGAGTGCAGGCCGTGGGGCCTGGGGTCTCCCTCTTCTTTGTGGCGCCGTAGAAGCTCTGGGTTGAATCACCGTTGACAGGATCTGTGCTCGCAAGGTACTATGCGTTGCATGGAACCTGTCCAGACACGCAAGTCGCTCTCGCAGCTGCGGCGCGGCACCGTCGAGTACTGCGTGCTGGCTCTCCTGCGTGGCGGCGCGCGCTACGGCTTCGAGATCGTGCGCGAGCTCTCGGAGGTGGACGGCCTCGTCACCAGCGAGGGGACGATCTACCCGCTGCTCACGCGCCTGCGCAAGGAGCAGCTCGTCACCACGTTCTGGCGTGAGTCCGAGTCCGGCCCGCCCCGTCGCTACTACGAGCTCACCGATGCGGGCAAGGCGGCGCTGGAGGACTTCGCCAAGGAGTGGGCCCGGTTCCGGGACTCTGTCGACGCGATTCTCACCAAGGAGGAAGGATGACCATCATGGAGACCGACCGGCTCGTAGACGACTACCTGAGCCGGCTCGAGGACGCCGCTGCGCACATGCAGCGCTCCCGCCGTGCCGAGCTGATCGCGGAGATCCGCGAGCACATCGACACGGCTCTACGTGAGGAGGACGCGGCCAGCGAGGTCGCGGTCCGCAACGTGCTCGAGCGGCTCGGGCCGCCGGAGGAGATCGTCGAGGCCGCGGAGCCGGCGCCGGAAGCCGAGCTCGCGCCCCCGGGCGGGCTCGAGGTCGCCGCGATGGTGACGCTCGTCGTCCCGTTCATCGGCTGGCTGTTCGGCATTGCGATGGTGCTGATCTCGAGGGCGTGGTCGAATCGCCAGAAGACGATCGGAACGGCTCTCGCGCTGCTGGCGGTGGCTCCGTTCCTCGCGCTCGTGATCATCGACAGCTACTCGGAGAGCCCGTCCGAAACGCTCGAGGCTTTCCTCTTCGTCCTCTGGGTCATCGGCGGGCTGCCGAGCGCCATCTACCTGGGTCTGGCGCTACGGCGAGCTGAGTAAGCGGCGGGCGACGCCCTCGATCGTTGCCCGGCCGTACGCGTCGGTCGGGTTGCGGTCGGTCAGGACGGCGAGGACGAGGCGGGAGCCGCCTCGCTCGAGGAGCGCGACCTGGTGCCAGAGGTGCCGCGACTCGAACCAGCCGCCCTTGAAGGTGAGCCGCCAGCCGGGCGCGGCCCGTGGGATGCCCCAGCGCTGCGCCGGGACGATGTGTCGCAGCAGGCCGAGCGCGTACGCGCGGTGGGCCGGCGGTGTCAGGCGTTCGAGCCGTGCGAAAAACGCGACCTGGTCGCGCGCGCTCGTCATGGAGTACGCCCAGTAGCTCGCCGCCGCGAACGAGCTCATGCCGGCGCGGCGGGCGAGCGCGTCGAGCGTCGGCCCGCGTCCGACGCGGTCGTAAGCCCAGTTCGCGGCGATGTTGTCGGAGCGCGTGATCATCGGCCCGAGCTGCGCGCGTGCGGCGCCGTCGAGCGGTAGGTGGCCCCACGAGACCCGGCGCAGGTACGCGACGAGGATCATCGCCTTGACGAGCGACGCCGAGCGGTAGCGCAGGTTGGGCTGGTAGCCGTGCAGCCGGCCGTCGTCGTCGACGTACGCGAAGGAGACGGTGCCCGCCCGACTCTGGGCGAACTCGCGTGCCGAAGCGACGCTTGCGGTCGCACTCGACGGAAGCGCGAGGGCGACCGCGACCGCCGCGAGAGCTAGGCGCGCCTGCTTGCCTCCGGCTCTGCGACCGAAACTGCGGGCGTGCATTACGGGGCGGCGCTTGCTTGACGGCGGTTACGATCGATGATTCGCACCCACTCCCGCAAATACGGAGGTGATTGGATGAACGATAAGCCGAAATGGCAAGTCGCGCACCTCGACGACATCGAGCGGCGTGGCAGAGATATTCCGGTGCGCGAGCACCTCGGGATGCACGCATTCGGAATCAACGCCTACACGCCTGGCGAGGACGGCACGCTGATCAACGAGCACGACGAGGCCGGGACGGGGCAGGAGGAGCTGTACATCGTGCTCGACGGGAAGGCGACCTTCGAGGTCGACGGCGAGGCGGTCGACGCGCCCCCAGGAACACTCGTCTTCGTCGGGCCGGAGACGCGGCGGAAGGCGACCGGGGACGGAACCGTCCTCGCCGTCGGCGCCACACCCGGCGAGGCGTACCAGGGAGTCGACTGGGGTGAGGCGTGGCCGTTCCACAGAGACTCCATGGCGGCCTACGGCGAACAACGCTACGCGGACGCGTTCGAAGCGGTCCGCCGTGGCCTCGAGCAAACGCCGGACAACGCGGGCTTGAATTACAACTACGCGTGCTTCGCAACACTCGCGGGCGACACCGGCGACGAGACGTTCGCCCACCTCCGGCGGTCCGTCGAGCTGTTTCCGCGGTTCCGCGAGGACGCGCGCAAAGACGATGACCTCGCCGCCGTACGCGACGACCCGCGGTTCGAGGAGGCTCTTCGCTGAGCGCCAGAACGACGAAGCCCCGCATTGCGGGGCTTCGAAGAACCAGCTAAGTCACGGCGCTAAGAGCAGCCGGTGTTCGTACCGCAGTCCCGGCACGTGTAACAGCTCCCAGTGCGGATCATCCGGCCGCCGCACTTGGCGCACTCCACCGCGTCCTCGAACGCGTTGAAGAGCGCCGTCTGGCCCGGTGGGATCGCGTCGCCCAGCTCGGCCGGCGGGGCGTCTGATGCGCTGCCGCCGTTCTTGTAGCGCTCGGCCATCCGCGACCTGACCTCGGCGGACAGGATCCCGACCTCTTCCTGCTGGTCCGTGGTCAGGAACTTCTTGCCCATCCAGCGGAAGACGTAGTCGACGATCGACTTGGCGACTCGGATGTCCGGGTCGTTCGTCTGGCCGCTCGGCTCGAAGCGCATGTGCGCGAACTTCGAGACGTACACCTCGAGCGGCACGCCGTACTGCAGGCCCAGGGAGACCGAGATCATGAACGAGTTCATGAGGCCGGCCAGCGTCGTGCCCTCCTTGGCGATGTCCAGGAAGATGTCGCCCGGAGTGCCGTCCTCGTAGAGCCCGACGTGGATGTAGCCCTCGTAGTCGCCGACGCGGAACTTGCGGCCGACCTCGACGCGGTCGTCCGGTAGCCGGCGGCGATGCGTCAGAGGCACGGGCGGCGCGGCTGCACCGCTCACCGTCTCGATCGCCGCCTGGCCCTTCGACGAGAGCGGCTGCGCGACCTTGCAGTTGTCGCGGTAGATCGCGATCGCCTTCACGCCGAGCTTCCACGCGTCCTTGTATAGGCCGGCCACGTCCTCGACGGTCGCCTCCTCGGGCATGTTCACCGTCTTCGAGATCGCGCCCGAGATGAACGGCTGCACCGCGCCCATCATCTTCACGTGGCCCATGTAGTGGATCGCGCGCTCGCCGACTGCGCAGTCGAAGACCGGGTAGTGCTCCTTCTTCACGTAGGGCGCGCCGATCATCGTGTTGCGCTCGTCGATGAACGCGACGACCTCGTCGACCTCCCGCGGCGCGTAGCCGAGCTTCTCGAGCGCCATCGGCACCGTCTGGTTGACGATCGTGATGTCGCCGCCGCCGACGAGCTTCTTCGACTTGACCAGCGCGAAGTCGGGCTCGACGCCGGTGGTGTCGCAATCCATCATGAAGCTGATCGTCCCGGTGGGCGCGAGCACCGTCGCCTGAGCGTTGCGGTACCCGTGCACCTCGCCGAGATTCAGAGCGTCGTCCCAGGCGCGCCGGCAGGCGGTGAGCAGATCGGCCGGCACCGACTCCGTGTTCTCGATGTTCCCGACCGCGGCGCGATGCTGCGCCATGACGCCGATCATCGCGGCGGCATTCGGCTGGTAGCCGGCGAACGGGCCCATGCGAGCCGCGATCTCGGCCGACTTGCGATACGCGCGACCCGTCATCACCGACGTGATCGCGGCCGCGTAGGCCCGACCGTCGTCGGAGTCGTACGGGAGCCCGCGCGCCATCAGCAGCGCGCCGAGGTTCGCGTAGCCGAGCCCGAGCTGCCGGAACGCCTTCGCGTTCCCCTCGATCTGCGGCGTCGGATACGACGAGTAGCCGACCGCGATCTCCTGCGCGAGGAACACGACGTCGACGGCGTGCTCGAACGCCTCGACGTCGAACTCGCCGTCCTCGCGGCGGAACTTGAGGAGGTTGATCGACGCGAGGTTGCACGCCGAGTCGTCGATCGACATGTACTCGGAGCACGGGTTCGACGCGTTGATGCGGCCCGTGTTCGGCAGCGTGTGCCACTGGTTGATCGTCGTGTCGTACTGGACTCCTGGATCGGCGCACTTCCAGGCCGCCTCGGCGATCTGGCGCAGCAGGTGGCGCGCGTCGACCGTGTCGACGACGGCGCCGTCGGTGCGCGCGGTCAGGTTCCAGTCGGTGCCGGCCTCGGCGGCCTCCATGAACGCGTCGGTGACGCGCACCGAGTTGTTCGCGTTCTGGTACTGGATCGACGCCCAGTCGGCGGAGTCGAGCGACATGTCGTAGCCGGCCGCCTCGAGCACGCGCGCCTTCTCCTCTTCCTTGGACTTGCACCAGATGAACTCCTCGACATCCGGGTGGTCGACGTCGAGCACGACCATCTTGGCCGCGCGCCGCGTCTTGCCGCCGGACTTGATCGTCCCGGCCGACGCGTCGGCGCCGCGCATGAAGGAGACCGGCCCAGAGGCGTAGCCGCCCTTCGAGAGCTGCTCCTTCGAGGAGCGAAGCTTGGAGAGGTTGACCCCAGACCCGGAGCCGCCCCGGAAGATGACGCCCTCGCGGCGGATCCAGTCGAGGATCGAATCCATCTCGTCCTCGATCGAGAGGATGAAGCACGCCGAGCACTGCGGCTTCTCCTCGAAGCCGACGTTGAACCAGACCGGCGAGTTGAACGCGGCGTACTGGTTGACGAGGATCGCCTTCAGCTCCGCCTCGAAGGTGTCGGCTTCCTCGTCGGACGCGAAGTAGCCGCCCTCGCGGCCCCAGCCGCCGATCGTGCCGACGACGCGGCCGATCATCTGCTTGACGCTCGACTCGCGGTCGGGCGAGCCCATGCGGCCGCGGAAGTACTTCTGCGCCACGATGTTCGTGGCCGTCTGCGACCAGAACTTCGGGAACTCGACGTTCTTCTGTTCGAAGACGGGCTTGTCCTTGCCCGGGATCAGGGCATCGCGCGTCTCCCATTCGATCTCGGTGAACGGATCGCGGTCGGGAATCGTGAAAAAGCGCCGCACAGCGGCACTTGCGGCCTCGTTCGCGACGGTGTTCCCGAGGTCCTCTGCGGTGGGCTCTACGGCCTGAGCTTCCTTGGCGGACGCCATCTCCTACCTCCTGGTCAAGACTGTTTTTGGAGCGCCCAGTCGGCGGAGCAGACCGTCGGCGAGCGGATTTGTCAGGCTAGAAATGGCGTCGGACGGCTTGAACAAATCCCTGCAAATTCTAGCAATTCGGGGGGTGGTCCCCGAATCCGGTTCTACGTGGCCGGAGGACCGGCTCGCCTGGCTCGCAGGCGACGCGTGATCAGCCCTCCGGCTCCTGCTGCGACGAGCAAGAGAGCCATTCCAGCCATGACCATGAGCGGGACCGGCACCGAATCGGCTTCGCGCGGGCCCAGCTTGTCGAACGCTTGCTTGAAGTACTCCTGTTGCGGCTCGGCCTGGACGACTTCGTTCGCACTGCCGGGACGCCGCGTCGGCCTCTCCGGCTGTGTCGAGCCGCCGCCGCTGTTGGCGAGGGTCCGGGCGCGCGAGACGCGCTGGAGCGCGCTCTTGATGTCCTCTTCGAAGCTGCTGTAGTCCTTGACGTCGTTGGGGACGTTCTTGAGCGCGTCGCTGTAGCAGTTGCGCGGGTAGGTGCGGTCGATTCGCGCGTCCTCGAACCAGTCCTGGACGACTTGCTTCCAGCAGGGAGTCTTGGCCTGGGCCGGCTGCGCGCCGACCATCAGCGCCAGCGCAAGCAGGAGCGCAAGCCCAAAGATGCGGACGGGCAAGGCGGGCGGCGCGATTGCACGGACACGAGGCGGAATGGGTACGAGCCTACCTTCTCCTCGGGGAGCCATTGTCCCCCAGTCTGGCCGACGGCGATGGAGTTTGCGTGATTCCCGTGTAAACGGTTTGTAAGCCTGGAAAGTGACGGTTGTCCGCTGGTAGCGTCGGTTGCATGCGGAGAGCCTCCGTTGCGCTCCTCGTCGCAGCGGGTGCCTTGCTCGCCGCCGCGATCTTCTTCTCCGGCGGCTCGACCGACGGGCCGCTGGCCTGGATCGGCGGCGGAGCGATCGTCGCCGCCGGCGCAGCCGGTGCCGCGGCGCTGTCGGGGCGGTTGCCGGTGCCCGAGCTCGACCGTCCCGGGCCTTCTGTTCGTGGGGCTGCTCGCCGGGTTCGTCGTCTGGAACGGGATCTCGATTGCGTGGTCGGCGGCGCCCGACCGCTCGTGGAACTACTTCAACCGCGGCCTCGCCTATCTGGCCTTTGCCGTGCTCGGCCTGGCCGTCGGCGCTGCCGTGCGACGAGCGCCCAGGACGGTCGCCTTCGGCCTCGCGGCGCTGATCGGCGGCGCCTGCTTGTGGGCCCTGGCCGGGAAGGTGATCCCCGCGCTCTACGAGGACTACGGACGCTTTGCCCGGCTCCGCTCGCCGGTCGGCTACTGGAACGGGCTCGCGCTCCTGGCCGCGCTCGGGCTGCCCCTCGGCCTCTGGATCGCATCCCGGCGCGAGCTCGATCGGCGGTTGCAGGCCGCGGCGGTCGTCCTCGTGTACGTCCTCGGGATCGCGGTCGCGCTCACGTACTCGCGCGGGGGGCTGCTGGCTGCCGTCTTCGCGATCGTCGCCTACCTCGCTTTGAGCCGCGAGCGCGTCGAGGGGATCGCGGCGCTCGGCATCGCCGTTCTTGGCTGCTCTGCCCGCGCTCGTCTGGGGGCTGACGCAGCCCGGCGTCGCCGACGATTTCCAGTCGAACGCGGTGCGCGTCGAGGACGGGGCCTGGTTCGGGCTCCTCGTCTTCCTGGGCGCGCTCGCTGCGTTCGGGATCGCGTGGTGGGCCGCGCGGCGCCGGGTCTCCGAGCGGACCGAGCGGCTCGTCGTCCGCGGCGCGCTCGTCGTCCTGGTCGCGTTCGCGCTCTTCGGCGCGGTCGTCGCCGTGCGAGGCGGGGAGGACGTCGTCCAGCAGGGGCCGTCGCGTCAGCTCAGCACCGGCTCGAACAACCGCACGAAGTGGTGGGGCGAGGCCTGGGAGGCGTTCGCGGGGCAGCCGATCGTCGGAGTGGGGGCCGGGAGCTTCGAGTACGTGCACCGGAAGCTCCGCAAGAACAAGATCGACGTCACCGAGCCGCACGATCTTCCGCTGCAGTTCGCCGCCGAGACCGGGGTCGTGGGACTTGCGCTCTTCGCCGGCGCGATGGGTGCGGCGCTCGTCGGGCTCTGGCGGCGCCGTGACGACGCTGCCACGCTCGCTCTGGGCCTCGCCTTACCGACGTACCTGTTCCACGGTCTCCTCGACTACGACTGGGACTTCCTCGCGATCACCGCGCCGGTTCTCTTCGCCACCGGCGTCCTGCTCGCGTACGGCCGTCCCCAGCGACCCGTGACGGCCCAACCGCTCTGGGCGGTCGTCGCCGTTCTCGCAGCCGCCACGCTGCTCTTCTCCCTGGCCGCTCCGTGGCTGGCCGCGCGGCGCGTCGACCAGGCCTACGCCGCGATCGACCGGAACGACACGGACGTGGCGGTCGACAAGGCGCAGGAGGCGCGCTCCTTGAACCCGCTGTCCATCGACCCGCTGCTGGCCGAGGCGGCCGCCGAGGAGGCGCGCGGCCGGGTCCGGCGCGCTCAGCGGTTGTACGTGGATGCCGTCGAGGTGCAGCCGCTGAACGCGCGAGCCTGGTACGAGCTCGGCTGCTTCGAGCTTCAGGTGCTGGACGCGCGCCAGGCTGCGCGGCGCGATCTCGAGCGGTCGCGTGACCTGGACCCGCGAGGGCCGGCGGCGACCGCGCTCATCTCGCCGGCTCAGGGCCCAGGGCAACCAGCGACAGCCCCGTGTTGACGATGCGCACGGGATAGGGGAAGAGCGAGCGGAACTCTCGCGGGCTGAGCGGCCGCAGCCCCTCGACGTCGGCGCGCCGCAGCCTCCCGAGCACGCGCTTACGTGCGCGCGCGGGTAACCAGTGCACGAACGGCAGCAACGTGTGCACCTCGACCGGGAACCACTTGTTCGGCGTCGTCACGAAGACCCGCTTCGAGACCCGGCAGAGCTCGCGGACGAACGCCTCCTGGGAATCGCGGTCGCCCAGGTGCTCGACCACGGCGTTCGAGAAGCCGACGTCGAACTCGCCGTCCGCGAAGGGCAGGTCGCGCCCGTCAGCCTGGACGCGCCTCAGCTCCGGGAAGGCCTCGGCGAAGTGGGGGAGCTCGTCGACGCTGACCGCGGTGATGTGGTCTCGCCACGGGTACATCGCCTCGAGGAAGTTGTAGGTCGCTCCGTGGCCCTCGGCCTCTCCGAACGGCGCGTCCGCGACCCCGACGTCGACGACTGTCGTTTCCGGAGTCGGCTGGACGAGCTCCATGAAGAGCCGGAACTTGCGTGCGCGGCTTCTCAGGGAGACCGCGGCCGTGAGTCGGCCGATCACCTCGCGACGGCGCGGAGCCAGATTTGCGTCCAGAAGACGCCGAGCGCGCGGTAGACGATCGGCTCGACGAGGTGCGACAGGAAGTCTTTCGGCGAGTTCCCGTAGAGCCGCTTGCGGTTGTTGTGGAACCGCTTGACGTCCTGGAACCCGGCGTCGCGCAGGAGCTTCTTGAAGCGGCGCGGCGTGTACCCGAGCTCGGTCGCGCCGAACTCTTCGGACGCGCTGCGGCCCTGGTAGCGGTGCTTCCAGTTCGGCTCGGCGATGAGGAGCCGGCCGCCCGGCCTGAGGGCGCGGTGCGCGGCGGCGAAGACGAGGTCGGCGCGCGGGGTGTGGTGGACGGCGTCGTAGACGAGCGCGGTGTCGTAGTGGTGGCCGAGGTCGAGCGTCTCCATGTCGCCGACCTCGAACGTTGCGTCCACGCCCTCGGCGGCGGCGACTTCGCGGGCGATCTCGATCATTTTCGGCGCGATGTCGTAGCCGGCGGCCTCGAGGCCGTGACGCGCGGCGAAGCGGGTCATCCAGCCGGGGCCGCACCCGAGCTCGACGATGCTCATCCCGGGGCGCAGGTCGAGGAGCTGGACGACGTAGCCGAAGTCGATCAGCAGGCGTGCGGTCTCGCGCGGCTCGTTGGCGAAGGGCTTTGTCTGTAGCCAGCGCTGGCCCTCCTCGCCGATCGCGATCGGGTACTCGACCTCTGCCTGCTTTCGGGCCTCGTCCGTCATCGGCCAGATCGTAGGCCTGGCAGCAGGTCCGTCCCAGCCGGTTGAGTCGCCTCGACTCAAGGGGTCTGACCCCGGCGGGGAGGCGGGTCGCTCAACCACGCGGGTTGGGCCTTTGGTCTGCCCGGACTAGTTCCCGAGGACGAGGGCCACTTGCGCGCCGAGCAGGTCGCGCGTGGAGAGGCCCTCGAGCGGGCCGACCAGCTTGATGCCGAGGTCGCGCGCGAGCCGCTGCGCCTCCGGCTTTCGTCCCGCGCGGTACATGACGACGCTCTGGCCGTAGTCCGAGCGCGCCGCGTTGCCGGTCGCTGCGATCAGGTAGCCCTTCGCTTTGACCTCGTCCGCGGCAGCCGCGGCCGCGCCGCCGACGCCGTTCCCGTTGAGGACGATCACCGAGGTCTCGCCGCGCGCGAGCGTCACGTGCTTGGGCTCCGGGTTGACGGCCTGCTGCGGGATGCCGGTCGCCTTCGTGATCGCCGCCTCCTTTGCCTGGGCCGAGACGCCCTTGCCGATCAGTGCGGTGAGCAGGATGACGACGATCAGGAGCTCGAAGACCGCAATGCCGCTCGCCAGGATGGTCGCGGTCCGCCAACGGTCGGCGGGAACAGAGCTAAGAGCTGGGGCCGAAATCTCCACGGGGCGAGCGAATTCGCCCCGGCGTGCGTCACTCCTCCTAGGTGGAGAACCACTCCCAGGTCTCGCGGAGGCCCTCCTCGAGCGAGCGGTCGGGTCGCCAGCCGAGCTCGTCCACCGCGCGGCCCGGGTCGAGCACGCTCCGCTGCAGCTCACCGGGACGTGCCGGCGCGAACTCCGGTTCGACCTCCTTCCCCGCTACGCGGAGGCAGAGATCGAGCAGCTCCACGACCGAGGTCTCGCGCCCGGTGCCCACGTTGAAGACGCCGCCGTCGACCTCCTGTGACGCCAACGTCGCGCGCACGACGTCTCCCACGTAGACGTAGTCCCGCGTCTGCGTTCCGTCACCGAAGATCTTCGGCGTCTCGCCGTCGAGCAGCCGGCTGAAGAAGATCGCAACGACCCCCGCCTCGCCGTGCGGGTCCTGCCGCGGGCCGTAGACGTTGCCGAGCCGAAGCGACACGTGCCGTGTCCCGTAGAGCCGGTTGTACGTCGCCAGGTACTCCTCACCCGCCAGCTTCGACGTGCCGTACGGCGCCAGCGGCTCCGGCTTCTTGTCCTCGCTTGCGGGCTCGCTGCACTCGCCGTACATCGCGCCGCCCGTCGAGCTAAAGACGATTTGCGTGCCGTGCTCGCGCGCGGCTTCGAGCACGCGGACGGTCCCGATCACGTTGACCTCCGCGTCGTGGTCGGGCCGCGCGACCGAGATCCGCACGTCCTTCTGGGCGGCAAGGTGGAAGCAGAGCTCCGGCTTGGCGTCCGCGAAGACCGCGGCCGGGTCCCTGATGTCTCCCTCCACGAGTTGGGCTCCCGCCGGCACGTTCTCGCGCCTGCCGTCCGAGAGGTCGTCGAGGATCGTCACCTCGTCGCCGCGCGCCAGCAAGCCCTCCGCGACGTGTGACCCGATGAACCCCGCTCCCCCGGTGACCAGCGCTCTCAAGGCCTCGTATCCTAGGCGTCGAGTGTTCGTGACGTTCGAGGGACTCGACGGGTCGGGCAAGTCGACCCAGGTCGAGTTGTTGCGGTCCCACCTCGCGGAGGCGGGCCGCGACGTGGTCGCCACTCGGGAGCCCGGCGGGACGGAGCTCGGGGAGCGCGTCCGGCACCTGCTGCTGCAAGGAGGCGAGGTCTCGCCCTGGGCGGAAGCGGCGCTGTTCGCTGCTGCGCGGGCCGAGCTCGTCGCGCAGGTCATCGGGCCGGCTCTCGAGCGCGGCGCGGACGTCGTCTGCGATCGCTACCTCGATTCGTCGCTCGCGTACCAGGGCATTGCCCGCGGCCTCGGCGTCGACCAGGTGCTCGCTCTGAACGTGAACGCGATCCGCGGCATCCTTCCCGACCTGACCTTCCTGCTCACGATCGAGGCCGACGAGGCAGCAGAACGCGGGGAGGCGTCGGACCGCATCGAGCGCGAGGGCGGCGAGTTCCAGCGGGCGGTCGAGACCGCGTATCGCGAGCTGGCGGCGATCTTTCCTGGGCGCGTGGTCGCGCTCGACGGCTCGCGGCCCCCCGAAGAGATCGCGAAGGAGGTGCGAGATCGGATTCAGGGGCTTTCCTGAGCAGGCAGACGCAATCCGCCTGCTGACGGCCGCGCTCAGCGAAGGGCCGGCGCACGCGTACCTCTTTCACGGCCCGCCGGGAGTGGGGAAGCGGCGCGCGGCTCTGGGGTTCGCCGGTGAATTGCTGGGCGACGAGGGCCGCGTCGAGCGGCGTGCCCATCCAGACCTCTACGTCGTCGAGCCGCTCGGCGACCAGATCCGGATCGACGCGATTCGCGAGCTGCGCCACGACCTGCACATGCGGCCGTTCGAAGCCGACCGCCGCGTCTATCTGATCTTCGGAGCGCACTCGCTGAACGACGAGGCCGCCGACGCGCTCCTCAAGGATCTCGAGGAGCCGCCGCCGTATGCGGTGATCGTGCTCGTCGCGGACGATCTCGGCCAGCTGCCGGAGACGATTCCGTCGCGGTGCCAACTCGTTCCGTTTCGGCGGCTGAGCGAGAAGACGGTTCTGGCGGAGGTCACAGCGCGGGCACCGGGCTTGTCGGCGGAGGAGCAGACCGCCCTCGCGCGCGTCGCCGGTGGACGGCTCGACCGAGTCGACCGCATGCTCGACCCGCAGGCGGCGAAGCGGCGCGAAGCCCTGCTCGAGGTCGCCCGGTCCGTCTACGACGATCCGGAGTTCGACCCGGCCGCGGCGTCGGGCGTGCTGATGGGCATCGCCGCCGACCGGGCCGGAGAGGCCAAGACCGCGGCGCTCGAGGAGAACGAGCAACTCGACCTGCCGGCGAAGGAGGCGGAGCAGCGCGTGCGTCGAGCCGGCCGGGGAGCGGAGCGCGAGGAGCTACTGCTGTGCCTGGACGAGCTCAGCGCCTGGTACCGGGACCTGGTCGTCGTCGCGCTCGGCGCGGAGAAGGCGGCGGTTCACGTCGACCGGCTGGAGCAGCTGCGCGAGGACGGTGTGCGCGAGCGAGTCGCGGGCGCGGAGGCCGCGGCAGAGACGGTCCGCGCCACGTGGCGGATGTTCGAGGAGTACCAGCTCCAGGCCGGCCTCATGCTCGAGGCGCTGTTCGTGAAGCTACGGCGCGAGCTGGCGGGTGCGGTCACCGCTGTCTGACGGGAACGTGTACTCGAAGTAGTTCTCGAAGACGGCACTCGGCGGCGGGAAGTGGCGGGCCACCGGCTCGCAGTCGTTGTGCCCCACGCCGCCTTCCCAGCCGTGGAAGAAGACGGCGAGCGGGTAGCCGGGAGCGCCGCCGACGAGCTCCCACTGCCGGACGCCGTCGCCCTTCGGAGTCCCGGCGTTGCAGTCCCAACGCGTGTCCTGCCCGCTTGCGTAATGCACCGGAGCGGGGCCGTCCTTCTCGCTCGGGGCTGGCCGTAGCCGGAGGCGGCGACCGCCCACTCGTCCAGGCCCGTGCCGGAGGCCTCCCAGCGGCCGCTCGCGCCCCGCGCTGCAACGTGCAGGCCCGACGCGGAGAACGCGACGCTGTCGCGAGAGTCGTGGCCGACCTGTCCCGTTCCCTTCCGCGGGTGGCCTCCTGTCCAGCGCGTGAGCTCGACGCCTGACTCGTCGTACACCGCGATCGTGTCTTCGGCGGCAGGCGTCACCTGCATCGTGAACTTCGGCTCCTTGGCGAAGTGCTGCTGGGGTGCGTCGCCGCAAGTCGGCTTGGCGCACAAGCTCCGCACGCTCGTTCGGACCCTGATCGCGGTGGGCGAAAAGACGTACTCGTAGCCGACGCGGAGAATCGGGTCCTGCCAGGGCGTCCGCACGTCGACGTCGATCGACCAGTGCAGGGCCCCCTCGTCGTCCCAGCTGGGTCGTCCGGCTCGGGTTCGGGAAACGCCGAACAGTGCCGGGACTGAGGGTGATCGCCGGCGCAAACCCTGCTCGAGACCCACCACGTGTTGGCTCCGCCGTGACGGCTGAACTGGAAGGGCGGCACGCCCCTGGCGTGCTGGTAGCCGAACGAGCCGAGCCCGCCGGACGAGCCGTAGGGATTCAGGCCCCCGTTGGGGTCGTCGAGGATCGGCTTGCCCCGGTCGTCGACCACGATTTCTCCCTTTCGCTTGACCAGGTACACGTAGCCCGGCCCCACGCGTTTTCGACCGCTCACGCAGCGCTTGGCGATCCACCACTCACCATGCAGGTTGCGGACGCCGATGCGGCTCGCGTCGTCGCGAAGGATCTGTACTTGACCCTGCCCCGGGTCCGGAAGCAGATACGCGGTCGAGCGAGAGGCCGAGCAGGGCCGCTGCGGTGGCGGCGGCCAGGGCAACAATCCAGATCTTCATGCGTTGGTCCTCGGTGCTGAGCGAGGACCCGCCTCAACGGTGGCCTGCGCGCAGGTTCAGTTTGGGAAGGAAATTGCCTTTGTACTACTTAGAGAACATCGTCGAGGATTTCGAGCCCTTCCTCAAGCTCCGCAAGGGTGATCGTCAGCGGCGGGGCGACGATGATCACGTTCCAGTGGATCATCAGGTAGAGCCCGCGCTCGAGGGCGGCCTTGAAGATCTTCGCCATCGGCGCGAAGGCCTCGCCTGAGGCGTTGAACGGGACCAGCGGCTCGCGCGTCTCGCGGTCCTTGACGAGCTCGACGCCGTAGAAGAGGCCGAGGCCGCGCACGTCGCCGATCGATTCGTGGCTTTCGGCCAGGCCCTGCAGGCGCTCGCCGAGCACGGCGCCCAGCTCGGCCGAGTTCTCGACGATGCCCTCCTCGCGGAAGGCCTCGATCGAGGCGACGCCGGCCGCGCACGCGAGCGGATGCCCGCTGTACGTGAGCCCGCCCGCGAAGTACTTGTCGCGCACCCAGTCGGCCAGCTCCTCGGAGATGACCATCGCGCCCAGCGGCACGTAGCCCGAGTTGATCCCCTTCGCCACGGTGAGGATGTCGGGCACGACGTCCCAGTGCTCGCAGGCGAACCACTTGCCGGTGCGCCCGAAGCCGGCCATCACCTCGTCGAAGATCAGCAGGATCCCGTGCCGGTCGCAGACCTCGCGCACCGCCTGCAGGTAGCCGTCCGGCGGGACGATGACGCCGTTCGTCCCGGTGACCGTCTCGAGGATCACCGCCGCCACGGTTTCCGGCCCCTCGTACTGGAGGATCTCCTCGAGGTGCGGTGCGCCGGTGCAGACCGGGCACGGATCGGGGTGTCCGGCGGGGCAGCGGTACGTGTAGGGGTCGAGGATCCGCACGACGCCCGGGGATCCCGGGCTCGGCGGGCCAGCGGCGCGGGTCGCCGGTGAGCGTGATCGAGCCGGCCGTCGCGCCGTGGTACGAGCGGTAGCGCGCGACGATCTTCTGCCGGCCGGTCTTCCAGCGCGCGAGCTTGATCGCGTTCTCGTTCGCCTCGGCGCCGCCGTTCGTGAAGAACGACATCGTCAGGTCGCCGGGCGTGACCTCGGCGAGCAGGCGCGCCAGCTCGGAGCGCTGCTCGTTGGCCATCATCGGGCCGATCGTCGTCAGCCGGTCGGCCTGGTCCTTGATCGCGGCCACGACCTTCGGGTGCTGGTGGCCCAGGGAGACGTTGACGAGCTGCGAGGCGAAGTCGAGGTAGCGCTTGCCGTCGAAGTCCCAGAAGTAGCGGCCCTCGGCGCCCGCGACCGGGATCGGGTCGATCGCCGAGCGCACCGACCAGGAGTGCAGGACGTGCTTGGCGTCGTCGGCCTTGACGCGGTCCCCGCTCTCTACCATCGCCATGCCGCAAGCCTATCGCCGCCGCGCTACGCTGATCTCATGACCGAGGTCGTCCAGGCCCCGGAGGGCGCGGACGCGCGCGTGAAGCGGATCAGCCACTGGATCGGCGGCCAGAGCGTGGCCGGCGAGTCCGGGCGCAGCGGGCCGGTCTACAACCCGGCGCTCGGCGCGCAGACGGGCGAGGTCGACTTCGCGTCCGTCGAGGAGGTCGGCCGGGCCGTCGCCGCTGCCAAGGCGGCGTTCGAGAGCTGGCGCGCGGTCTCGCTGTCGAAGCGCACGGACATCATGTTCCGGGTTCGCGAGCTCGTGCATTCGCAGCGCGAGGAGATCGCGAAGATCCTCACGGACGAGCACGGCAAGGTGCTCTCCGACGCGGTCGGCGAGGTGCAGCGCGGCCTCGAGGTGATCGAGCACGCGTGCGGGATCCCGACCTTGCTGCGCGGGCACTTCTCCGAGCAGGCCTCGACCGGGATCGACGTGTACTCGATCCGGCAGCCCTTGGGCGTCGTCGCGGGCATCACGCCGTTCAACTTCCCGGCGATGGTGCCCATGTGGATGTGGGCGCCCGCGATCGCGTGCGGCAACACGTTCATCTTGAAGCCGTCCGAGAAGGATCCGTCCACGTCGCTGTTCGTCGCCGAGCTGCTCAAGGAGGCCGGCGTGCCCGACGGCGTGTTCAACGTCGTCCACGGCGACAAGGTCGCGGTCGACGCGATCCTCGAGCATCCCGGACATCGCGGCCGTCAGCTTCGTCGGCTCGACGCCGATCGCGAAGTACATCTACACGACGGGCTCGGCGAACGGGAAGCGCGTCCAGGCGCTCGGCGGCGCGAAGAATCACATGGTCGTGCTGCCGGACGCGGACATCGACATGGCCGCAGATGCGGCGGTGAGCGCGGCTTACGGCTCGGCCGGCGAGCGCTGCATGGCGGTGTCGGTGGTCGTGGCGGTCGGCGACGCGGCCGATCCGCTGGTCGGCGCGATCAACGAGCGGCTGCCGAAGGTCAAAGTCGGGCCGGGCACCGATCCGGAGTCGGAGATGGGCCCGCTGATCACGCGCGAGCACCGCGACAAGGTCGCGGCGCTACATCGACCGCGGGCGCCGAGCAGGGCGCGAAGGTGGTCGCGGACGGGCGCGAGACGAGCCCGAACGGCGACGGGTTCTTCCTGGGCGTCGTCGCTGCTCGACGAGGTGACGCCGGACATGGACGCCTACAAGGACGAGATCTTCGGGCCGGTGCTGTCAGTCGTGCGCGCGAAGACCTACGACGAGGCCGTGCAGATGGTCAACGACAACCCGTACGGCAACGGCGTCGCGATCTTCACGCGCGACGGCGGTGCGGCCCGGCAGTTCCAGTTCGAGGCCGCAGGCCGGCATGGTCGGGATCAACGTGCCGATCCCGGTGCCGGTCGCGTACTACTCGTTCGGCGGCTGGAAGTCGTCCCTCTTCGGCGACTCGCACGTCTACGGGCCGGAGGGGATCAACTTCTACACGCGCGGGAAGGTCGTCACGTCCCGCTGGCCCGACCCGGCGACGAGCTCAGGTCGACCTCGGCTTCCCGCAGACGCGCTAGCGACCGGCGCTGGCCGGCGGCTTCGTCCTTTAGTCACCTGTCCAGGTGCCAGACACGGGGACAGGTCGCCGAAAACCAGTTAAGTCCCGCTGGATGCGGTGGCGCTTGTCATGTTCCGGCATGTTCTGGTGCCTGGCACCAGGACTCGTCTTGGAAGGTCAGGCGCTTTGGTCCGGTGCCTGGCGCCCGCGGACGCGTTCTAGGCTTGCGGGATGCCTCTTTGTTCGTCGTGCGGCCAGGACAACCCCGAGATCGCGAGGTTCTGCCTGCGCTGCGGCCTGCCACTGGCCGGAGCCGGGACCGACGGCGGGCGCCGGGAGGAACGCCGCCAGGTCAGCGTCATCTTCGTCGACCTGGTCGGTTTCACGTCGCGAGCCGAGCGGCTGGATCCGGAAGACGTCCAGGCGCTGCTCCGCCCTTACCACCATGCCGTCCGCACCGAGATCGAGTCCTTCGGAGGTGTCGTCGAGAAGTTCATCGGCGATGCCGTAGTCGGAGTCTTCGGCGCTCCAACCGCCTTCGGTGACGATGCCGAGCGCGCGGTTCGTGCTGCGCTCGCAGTTCGCGCCACCGTTGCGGGGATGGACGATGCTGACCCTCGCCTCGACCTCAAGGTGCGGATTGGCGTCAACACGGGCGAAGCGCTCGTGACGCTGAATGCGAGGCCGGCGCTGGGTGAAGCAATGGTCGCCGGCGACGTGATCAACACCGCTTCGCGCCTCCAGTCGGCGGCGCCGGTCGGCAGTGTGCTGGTCGGCGAAGAGACGCACCGAGCGACGAACGAGGCGATTCGGTATGCGCCGGCCCCGGCGGTTGTGGCGAAGGGGAAGGAGCAGCCGGTGCCCGCGTGGGTCGCGCTCTGCGAGGAGCGCGTGCCGGGCGAGCGATCCCTCGCCGGCCCGCTCGTGGGCCGCAGCAACGAGCTCGAGGTCCTGCGGGCGACGTGGGAGCGCGTAGCGGTCGACCGTAGGCCACACTTAGTGACCGTCATCGGCCCTGCAGGCGTGGGTAAGACAAGGCTGGTCGTCGAGTTCGCGGCCATGGTCGAGGATCGTGGTGGCCGGGCCGTCCACGGGCGCGCGCTCCCCTACCGCGAGAGCACGGCGTACGCAGCACTCGCGTTCCAGTTGAAGCAGCTCTGCGGGATCTTCGAGACCGACAGCGTCGAAGTTGCGACGAGGAAGCTCGAGGAGGCGGTTTCGACGCTGCTGCCGGCGGCGGAGGCGCCCAGTGTGACCGAGCATCTCGGAATCCTCCTCGGCCTCGATTCCTCGGGCACCATCACCGACCGCGAGAACCTGTTCTTCTCAATCGAAAGCTTCATCGAGGCGGTGGCCAGAGACGAACCGATGATGCTGGTGTTCGAGGACCTGCACTGGGCCGACGAGGCGCTGCTCAACCTCGTCGAGCGGCTGGCGGCGCGTCTCGAGGACCTCCCAATCCTGGTCATGGTGCTCGCTCGGCCGGAGCTCCTCGACGTGCGTCCGGGCTGGGGAGGCGGGCTGGTTGCCCACATCGCGCTCATGCTTCGGCCGCTCGACGAGAGGGATGCGACCGAGCTAGCAGTTCATCGCCTGGCCGATCTCGGCGCCGAGGACAGCGAAAACCGAGCGACGGTTCTCGCGTTCCTGGGAGGTGGAAACCCGCTCTTCATCGAGCAACTGGCGGCGGTCCACGCGGAGACGGGCGAGGTGCCGAAGTCGTTGCCCTCCACGATCCGCGGAATCATCGCGGCTCGCCTCGACGCGCTTCCGGCGAGTGAGCGTGAGGTGGTTCTGGATGCGGCAGTCGCCGGAAAGACCTTCTGGCACGGAGCGCTCGTGCGCATGGCGCCGGATCCCCAAACCCTGACGGACGCCCTCGGGGAGCTCGAACGGCGGGGGCTGGTCACGAGGGAGATCTCCGCCTTCGAGGGCCATGAGCAGTACACGTTCAACCACGTCCTCGTCCGCGATGTCGCGTACGACCTCCTTCCTCGAGCTCGGCGACGGGAGCGGCACCGTGAAGCCGCGCTGTTCCTCGAGGAGGTCAGCGGTGAGTTCGGTGAGGTCGAGCCAGCGCTGGCCCGGCACTGGCGTGACGCCGGCGACCATTCTCGTGCCGTCGATTACTTCGCCGTAGCCGCCGCGGATGCCGAGCGCGGCTGGGCGAAGGAGCACGCGGCCGAGCTCTATCGCGAGGCGCTGCAGCTGGTTCCCGAGTCCGATGCGGAGCGCCGGCAGGAGATCACACGTCGGCTCGCCCTCGCCAAGGCAGCGAGCATCCACGTCCTCGATGCGCGCCTGCTCGGGCGGGGAGACTCGGAAACCGGTTAGGGCGGGAAGTCGCCGGGAGAGACATCGCCGGCGATCTCGTAGATGCCCTCCATGGTGTGCCGGCCGAGCCGCTTCGAGTGCTCGCGGACGATGTCTTCGTTCGGCGCCTCGTAGACGCAGTACGTGACGACCCTGCCCGCCCCGTCCACGACGACATGACTGTGTTCCCACGTGATCTCGGGGAACTCGTCGTCGACGAGCTCCCTGGACCGGCGGCCGACCGTGGGCATCTCATCCTCATGGACATCAAAAGCCCGGATGATCATGTAGCGCGGCATGCCGACAATCCTAGGCGAGCGCCGTCTGGGCCTTGAGCTCAGCGCCGAACTTCGCGCGCGCGACGAACTGACCCACCCCGGGCGATGCGACCAACTGGCCGTCCTCGACGAGGACGTGGCCGCGCAACAGGACGACGTCCGGGGAGCCGGTCACCTCGGTGCCCTCGTAGAGGTTGTAGTCCGACTTCGAGTGCTGCGTCGACGCCGAGATCGTGACCTTCTTCTCGGGATCGAACACGACGATGTCCGCATCTGAGCCGACAGCGATCGTGCCCTTGCGCGGATAGAGGCCGAAGAGCTTGGCCGGCGCCGTCGCCAGCAGCTCGACCATCCGGTTCAAAGAGATCCGCCCGCCGCGCACGCCGAACTCGTGGATCATCTGGAGCCGGTTCTCGAGCCCGGGCCCGCCGTTCGGGATCTTCGAGAAGTCGTCCTTGCCCATCGTCTTCTGGCCGTCCCAGAGGAACGCGCAATGATCGGTCGAGACCACCGACAGAATGTCCGTCCGCACCGCGTTCCAGAGCACGTCCTGGTTGGCCTTGTCCCGCGGCGGCGGCGTGTAGACGTACTTCGCACCCTCGAAGTCGGGCCGCTCCAGAAACGAGTAGTCGACGAAGAAGTACTGCGTGCACGTCTCGCCCCACACGTCCCAGCCCTTCTCGCGCGCGATCGCGATCGGCTCGACCGCCTCCGCGCACGAGACATGGACGACGTACAGAGGAGAACCGGCCACGCGCGCCAGCTGGATCGCGCGGTTCGTCGCCTCGCCTTCGGTCTCCGGCGGCCGGGTGAGCGCGTGGTACTTCGGCTCGGTGTGCCCGGCGGCGAGCGCCTCCTTGACGAGCACGTCGATCGCGTCGCCGTTCTCCGCGTGCACCATCACGAGTGCGCCCGTCTCCGCAGCAACCTGCATCGTGCGGAAGAGCGTCTCGTCGTCCACCATCAGCGCGCCCTTGTAGGCCATGAAGAGCTTGTACGAGGTGACCCCCTCGTCGGGCAGCGCCGCCAGGTCCTCGAGCGTGCCGCCCTCCTTCAGGTCGGTGACCGCCATGTGGTAGCCCATGTCGATCACCTGCTTGCCGTTCGCCTTCGACTTCCAGTCCTCGAGCGCGGCGGCGAACGTCGAGCCCTGCGGCTGGATGACGAAGTCGACGTGACAGGTAGTTCCGCCGAACGCCGCGGCGGTCTGGCCCGACTCGACGTCGTCGATGGTCACCGTCCCGCCGAACGGCATCTCGAGATGTGTGTGCGGGTCGACTGCGCCCGGCAACACGTACTTGCCCGCCGCGTCGATGACCTTGTCCGCCTGCACGTCGAGCGACTCGCCGATCAGCGAGATGCGCTCGTCCTCGACGTAGACGTCGCCCACGTAGTCGTCGGCGGCCGTGATGACCCGCCCACCCTTGATCAGAACGGACACGGCGTGGAGTTTAGGCTCGTTCCGCATGCCTCTCGACCCCAAGCGAACCGTCGCCGAGCTGCGTGAGCTGCAGGAGTTGACCGGCGACGAGAACGGAGCCCAGCGCGTGGCGTGGACCGACACCTGGGTGCGAGCCCAGGACTGGATGGCGTCCAAGCTCGACGGGATCGAGATGGAGTTCGACGAGGCGCGCAACCAGTGGTGGACGCTGCCGGGCGCCTCCGACCAGGAGCTCCTCATCGGCGGCCACCTCGACTCGGTGCCGAACGGCGGCTGGCTGGACGGCGCCCTGAACGTCGTGGCAGGCGCCGAGGTGCTGCGGCGGATCGCCGAGGAAGGAGACCCGCCCGTCACGGTGCGGCTCGTCAGCTGGGCCGACGAGGAGGGGGCGCGCTTCGGGCGCTCGCTCTTCGGCTCGAGCGCCGCAGCGGGGTCGATGGCCGACCAGGACGAGCTGCGCCAGCGGACCGATGCCGAGGGGATCTCGCTGCCGGACGCAATTGCCGCGCACGGCGTCGACCTCGGCCAGGCGCTCGAAGCCCGCAAGCAGCTCGAGAAGGCCGCGGCCTACCTCGAGCTGCACATCGAGCAGGGGCCGGTCCTCGAAGGGATGGAGCTCCCGCTCGGCGTCGTGCTCGGCACCTTCGGCGTCGAGCGCCACCTGGTCACGTTCCGTGGCCAGGCCGCCCACGCCGGCTCGACGCCGATGGATCTGCGCCGCGACGCGCTGGCGGCCGCCGCGATGCTCGCCCTCGAGATCTACGAGATCGCGGCGAAGGAAGGCGGGGTCTGCACGATGGGGAGCGTCGTCACCAAGCCGGGCATCGTCACGTCCGTCGTGGAGACGGCCGAATGCCTGCTCGACCAGCGGCACCTGGAAGCCGGCAGGCTCGCCTCGATGCTGGAGGCAGCGCAGGAGGCGGCGGCCGAGTTCGCCGACAGGCGCAACGTCGACGTCGACTGGGAGCGGATCTGGCAGATCGAGCCGATCCTCTTCGACGAGCAGCTCATCGAGCTCGCGGACGAGGCGATCAAGGAGGTCGCCGGCACCTCACACCGCCTGCCGAGCGGCCCGCTCCACGATGCCGCCGAGGTCTCGCGGGCAGGCATCCCGACGGTGATGCTCTTCGTCCAGAGCCTGCGCGGGCTCTCACACACGAAGCTCGAGGACACGAAGGAGGAGCACATCGAGCTCTCGGTCCAGGCGCTGGACGGACTGGCCGACCGCGCGCTCGCCGCGCTCGCCTAAACGGGCTCGAACAGTCGCCCGCGGTTCCGCACCGCGAACGCGATCAGCACCGGGAGCAGGAGAACCAGCCCGAGGGCCACGCTCACGTCGGCCAGGTTGAACGCCAGCCCGTCGACGACGAGCGGATTCGGCACGCCCGGCCAGAGCGCGAGCGACAGGCCGTTGCCGAGCGCTCCGCCGACCAGAGGCCCTGCCGCGAGGGCGACCGAAGGCGAGCGCAGGAGCACGATCGCAGCCGCCCACGCGAGACACACAAGGCCGATCCCCAGTCCGTACAGCGCCGACCGCTCGTGAAGGAAGACCGGGCCGGCCCACGCCTTGTACGCCAGATCGATCGCAGCGACGCCCGCAGCCGTTGCGGCCAGGAAGGTGAAGCTTCGCGCCATGCCGGGAGTATGCTCCTCGCCGTGCTCAGCTTCGGCATGACCGTCATGCCCGACCCGCCCTACACGCGGATGATCGAGCTCATGCAGCTCGCCGAGCAGAACGGCTTCGAGTACGGCTGGACGTACGACTCGCACATCCTCTGGCAGGAGTCGTACGCCACTCTTCCACTCGCAGCCACGGCGACGGAGCGCCTGAAGCTCGGCCACTGCGTCACGAACCCGGGCATCCGCGACCCGACCATCACGGCCAGCTGGTACGCGACCATGCACGACATCTCCAACGGCCGGATGGTGATGGGCATCGGGCGCGGTGACTCGTCCAGACGCGTCGTGGGCCTCAAGCCGGTCAAGGTCGCCGAGTTCGAGAGGCGCCTGGTGATGATGAAGGACCTGATGAACGGCAAGCCCGTCGAGTGGAACGAGAAGGAGCTCAAACTCGAGTGGGTTCGCGACGACCTGCCTCCGATCCCGATGCACGTCGCCGGCTACGGGCCGAAGGCGCTCGCCGTCGCGGGCCGGGTCGGGGACGGCGTGATCATCCAGCTCGCCGACCCGCAGATCATCCAGTGGATCATGGAAACAGCCCGGAAGGCCGCGGAAGAGGCGGGACGCGATCCCGATGCGCTGCAGTGCATCGTTTGCGCGCCGAGCCACATCAGCGACGACATCGCCGCCGCCCGCGACCAGGTGCGCTGGTTCCCGGCGATGGTCTCGAACCACGTCATGGACCTCGTCGAGCGCTACGGCTTCGACTCCGAGATCCCGGAAGCGCTGACCGACTTCGTCAAGACGCGCGAGTTCTACGACTACAAGGACCACAGCCGTGTCGGAGCGAAGCACGGCGAGTTCGTCACCGACGAGATCTGCGATCGCTTCACCGTGATCGGCACGGCTGATGATGCCGTCGCAAAGCTGAAGGAGCTCGAGTCGATCGGCGTCGACCAGTTCGACGTCTATCTCATGACCGAGGGCCAGCACCAGACCCTCGAGACCTACGGCAAGGAGATCATCCCCCGGTTCGCCGGGGTCGCCGCGTAGCCCTCCAGGAGGTCCGCCAGCTCTTGCGGGCGGCTGAGTGCGGGGCAGTGACCGCTCGCGAACTCGTCCGGCGTGATGTTGAGACGCTCGGCCACCAGCCGGCGGAAGAAGTCGGGCGGGAAGAAGCGATCCTCGGTGCAGAGCACGAACTTCGTCGGTACGTTCGGCCACGCGTCCAGTGGCCACGGCGAAGCCATCGCGGCGTGCGACGGGTGGGCGCGCTCCTTGCTCATCGCCTCCTCGGCCAGCTCACGGGGCACGTCTTGGTAGAAGCTGACGTACGGGTCGTCGTTGCCGGTCAGGCCGCCGTCACGCGCGGCTTGCTCCCGCACCGCCACCTGGTAGCCGGTGTTCTCCCACCAGTCTCCCGGCGACTCTCCGGGTGCCGGGATCATCCCGGCCACCAGGACCAGCACGTCGACCGGGAGCCGGTCGGCAACGAGGGGCGCGGTGAACGCGCCGAACGACTGGCCCACGACGACCAGATCCTTCCGGTCACCGACGACCTGCACCACGAAGTCGGCGTAGTCCGTCAACTCTGCCGAGTCGTCATCGGCCGGAAGATCCGGGGCCACCACGTCGTGCCCCCGCCGGCGCAACTCGGCTTCGACTAGATGCCAGTACCAACCGACGTCTCCCCCGCCGTGGATCAAGACGAAGGTGCTCAGGTGGCCTCGGCCTCGTAGATCCCACTCCCGGTCTCGGGGTCGAAGAAGTGCAGCCGCTCGGTGTCGACGACGAGCTCGACCTGCTCGCCCTCCCGTGCGCGCGTGTTTCGATCCAGCCTCGCGACGAACAGACTGCCTTTCTCCTTCGTCTGCTCCTGCGTCGCCTCGATCGCGTCCTGGCCGGCCGCGGCCGCCACATCGGCGCCGCGCACCGGCCGCCCGCCCGAGCCGAAATGGACGTACACCTCCGAGCCCATGTCCTCGCGGATGTCGATTACCGCGGGGAGCGCCCGCCCGTTGGCGCTGCCCTCGACCAGGCTCGCGTCCTCGAGATCCTCCGGACGGATGCCGAGGATCAGCGGCTTCCCCTCGAAGGCTCGAAGCGCGGGACGCGCGTTCAGGAGCGCGTCGTCGACCGGCAGGCGGTGCTCGCCGAAGTCGACGGCCAGACCACCGTCTGCGCGGACGAGGTCGGCGCCGACGAGATTCATCGCCGGTGAGCCGATGAACTCGGCGACGAAGAGGTTCGTCGGCCGGTCGTAGAGCGTCTGGGGGACGTCGAACTGCTGCAGGATCCCGTCGCGCATGACGGCGACGCGGTCGCCGAGGGTCATCGCCTCGACCTGGTCGTGCGTGACGTAGATCGTCGTCACCTCGAGGTCGCGCTGGATGCGCGCGATCTCGGCCCGCATCTCGACGCGCAGCTTCGCGTCCAGGTTCGACAGGGGCTCGTCCATCAGGAATGCCTGCGGCTCGCGCACGATCGCCCGGCCCATCGCTACGCGCTGACGCTGGCCGCCCGAGAGCGTCCGCGGCCGCTTGCCCAGGACGTCCTCGAGGCCGAGAACCCTGGCCGCGTCTCGCACGCGGCGGTCGATCTCGGCTCGCTCGAACTTCCGGAGCTTCAGCCCGAAGGCCATGTTCTTGTACGCGCTCATATGCGGGTAGAGGGCGTAGTTCTGGAAGACCATCGCGATGTCGCGGTTCTTGGGCGGGAGACGGTTCACGACCTGGCCGCCGATCCGGACGAAGCCGTCGGTGATCGGCTCCAGGCCGGCGACCATGCGCAACGCGGTGGTCTTGCCGCACCCTGACGGGCCGACGAAGACGACGAGCTCGCCGTCTGCCACCTCGAGATCGAGCGCTTTCACGGCCCGGGTGCCGTCCGGGTAGACCTTGGTGAGCTTTTCCAGCGTGATCTCGGCCACTCGCGGGCTGATATTCCCATAGGATCGCGCGGCCGTGGAGGCCTCCGCTTCTCCCAGGCCTCGGGGGCGCTGGCGAGATGTCCTCGAGGAGCGCAGGTTCCTTGCGCCGGTCCTGATCAGCCCGGCCGTTCTCTATATCGGCCTGCTCATCGGCGCGCCGCTCGGGCTCGCGATCTACCTCAGCTTCACGGATGCGACCGCCGGGTCGCTCACCGGCGATTGGGTCGGGTTGCGCAACTACACCGAGGAGTGGGGGAGCGAGAACTTCCGCCGCGCGCTCCGCAACACGATCCTGTTCACCGTCGTCTCGCAGGCGATCGTCCTCGTCGGCGCGGCGATCCTCGCCCACTGGCTGGTGAAGGACTTTCCCGGGAAGTGGTTCCTTCGCTTCCTGATCTTGCTCCCGTGGGCGGCGCCGGTCTCGCTGGGGACGATCGGCTGGCTCTGGATCTTCGAGCCGACGCTCTCGGTGGTGAACTGGACGGTCGTTCGCCTGCAGACCGGCCCACTCGACGCCCTCGGTATCGATCTCATCGATCCCCTCGATCCGCCGCAATGGCTTGGCCGGCCGAACCTGGCGATGGCCTCGATCATCGCCGTGCACGCGTGGCGGATCCTGCCGTTCGCCACGGTCATCTTCATCGCGGGGCTCGCCTCGATCCCGGCCGAGGTCGACGACGCGGCGAAAATCGACGGGGCGACCGGCCTCAAGAAGCTCTTCTACGTCACGTTGCCGCTGCAGCTCCCGATCGCGCTCGTCGCGCTCCTGTTCGGGATCGTCTTCACGGCGACCGACATCACCGTCGTCTACATCCTCACGAACGGCGGCCCGTTCAACCAGACGCAGATGCTGACGATGTGGGCCTTCCAGACCGGCATCCGCGGTAGCTCGCTCGGTGCCGGCGCGGCCATTTCCCTCTACCTGCTGCCGATCCTCGTCTTCGTCTCGATCGGGATGCTCTGGTTCGCGCGCCGCACGGAGGTCACATAGTGCCCCTCCCGGCAATACTCGCCGGCTTCTGGCCCGCGATCACGCGGCGCCAGAACCCACCCTCGCCCTTGCCAAGGCGTCCGGCCTTGGCCGCGGACGAGTGCGGCCTCTGGCTTGGTGCTCGCGACCCAGAAGCTCGACAGCATCACCGGGAGGGGCACTGACATGTGGGCGAGGAACAAGCAGAACGTGTTCGCGTGGCTCGTCGTCGGGCCGTTCGCGATCGTGCTCGCGTTCCCCTTCTACTGGATGCTGATGACGTCGCTCAAGACGAACGGCGATCTCTACAACGTCGAGAACGTCCCCTTCGTCTTCAACGAGGCCGAGGCGGCCCCGACCGAGCGCCTCCCGCTGAAAGACCACGAGTGGCTGCCGCTCGGGGTCGAGAACGTCACGACCTCGAACTACGAGTTCATCTTCAGGGACACGAAGTACGTCGACTGGCTCCAGAACACCGCGCTCGTCGGCCTGATCGTCGTCCTCATCACGCTCGCGCTCGCGTTGCCGGCGGGCTACGCGCTCGCCCGGCTCTCGGGCGGCTGGGGGCAGAGCGCCGGAGTCGGGCATCTTCCTCACCTACCTCGTCCCGCCGACGCTGCTGTTCCTGCCGCTCTCGCGGGTGGTGGCCGAGCTGGGCCTACAGGATCGGCTGTGGTCCCTGATCGTCGTCTACCCCTCCTTCACGGTCCCCTTCTCGACCTGGCTGCTGATGGGGTTCTTCAAGACGATCCCGCCCGAGCTCGAAGACGCGGCGATGATCGACGGCGCCTCGCGCCTGATGGCTCTGGTGCGTGTCGTCTTCCCGATCTCGTTGCCGGGGATCCTGACCGTCGTCATCTTCTCGTTCTCGCTCGTGGCCAACGAGTTCATCTACGCCGTGACCTTCATCTCGACCTCCGACGCGAGGACGGTCTCGAGCGGAGTCCCGCTCGAGCTGATCCGCGGGGACGTCTATTTCTGGCAGTCGCTGATGGCCGCCGCGCTGATCCCCGCCATCCCGCTCGCCCTGCTCTACAACCTGTTCCTCGACCGCTTCATCGCCGGGTTTACCGGTGGGGCGTTCAGGTAACGAAATGAACAATTAGGGTCCCGCTCACAGGAGCCCCCAGCGGAAAGGAGCGCCCATGGCCGAGGACGACAAAGAGCGCAAGGCGTGGTTGAGCAGGCGGGAGCTCTTACGGCGCGCGGGTCTTGGGACCGCGGCGGTCATCTACAGCGGCGCCGCCCCGAAGACGTCCGTCGCCGGGCCTCTGAAGTACCACGGTCGGGAGGCTGCGAACCAGCTGAAGATCATCCAGTGGGTGCATTTCGTGCCCGCGTACGACAAGTGGTTCGACAACGTCTACACGAAGGTCTGGGGCCGCAAGAACGACTGCGAGGTGACGGTCGACCACGTCAACCTCACCGACCTGCCGGCGCGCGCGTCATCGGAGGTCGCAGCCCGGAGCGGGCACGACCTCTTCCAGCATCTCTCGCCGCCTGCCGCGTACGAGGACCAGGTCATCGGCCTGGGCGACATCATCCAGCAGGCGACGAAGAAGCACGGCCCGATGAAGGGCCTGGCCCGCCGCTCGGCCTACAACCCGAAGACCAAGAAGTGGTTCGGCTGGCCCGACAACTACGTGCCCGACCCCGTCCACTACCGGCGGGACTGGTGGGGAGAGGTCGGCGAAAGGCCGACGACGTGGGATGCGGTGAGCCGGGCCGCTCCGAAGCTGAAGGCGAACAACCATCCGATCGGGATCGGGATGTCGAACGAGCTCGACTCGAACATGGCCCTCATCGCCTGCATGCAGTGCTTCGGCTCGTACATCCAGAACGCCGAAGCCAAGGTGACGCTGAACACGAAGGCGACCCGCGACGCGGTCAACTTCATGGCCAGCCTCTACCGCCGGGGCATGGTCAGCGACATCTTCGCGTGGGTGCCGGCCTCGAACAACAACGCCATGCTCGCCGGCCGCATCTCCCTGGCCTTCAACGCGATCTCGATCATGCGGACCGCGGAGTTGCAGAACCCGTCATTGGCGCGGAACCTCGCCATCGCTCCGATTCCGAAGGCCAAGCAGCGTCTCGGTCTCGAGCACGTGATGGGCGTCTACACGATCTGGAAGTTCGCGTCCAACAAGCGTCTGGCGAAGAAGTTCCTGCTGGACATGATGGTCCCGACCTACAACGGCCACTTCCTGAACTCGAAGTTCTACAACTTCCCCGGCTGGCCCGGGGCGGTCAAGAACATCAAGCAGAAGCTCAACGCGGATCCGAGCGGGAAGTACGGCGTCCTCGACACGATCTCGAGGACGGCCACGACGAACGTCGGCTACCCGGGGTTCTCGAACGCGGCCATCGACGAGGTGTTCAACACCTGGTTGATCCCGCAGATGTTCGCCGAGGTCGCCCAGGGCCGGAAGTCGGCGGCCGAGTCCGTCTCGGACACGACGCAGCGAGGTTCAGCGGATCTTCCGCAAGTGGCGGAACAGGGGCAAGATCTAGCGATCCAAGCCCTTCAGGAGTTGCTCTCGGGCCTCGGGATTCCCCGGGGCCCGTTTGCTATCCGGCCAGGAGCGTTTTCAGCGCCGTGTAGGACGGCCGCGGGCTGAGGTCGGCCTGCAGGAGCCCGTACCCCGCCTGGTGTGTGTCCTCGCCGCGGCGGGTCGCATCCTTGTACCAGTACGTTCGCTCGACGTACGGGTAGCGCGCCTTGATCAGGGCGAACGAGCGCACGAGGTAGCTCGCCTGCTCCGCGGCCGTGACGCCGCGGCTCCAGTTGGGCTGGTCAGGTGCGTTGTCGTGGACCGACCAGCCGTACTCGGTGAACCAGATCGGCTTGGCGCCGTCGCCGTGGCGCACCATCAGCCGGTGCACGGCGTCGACGTGGGTCATCAGCCACCAGTCGGTGCCCTTGTCCGCGGTCTCGGGCGGCGAGTCGCCCATGCCCTGGTACGGGTGGGTCGCCATCACGTCGAACGAGCCCTTGGCGCCGGCGCGGTAGGCGGCTGCCACGTAGCGGTCGTCGTTGTGGCTGACGCCGCCGAAGACGACCTTGGCCTTGCGGTCACCGGCCTTGATTGCCGGATACGCGGCCTTGAGCAGACTCACGTAGCGGCGCGTCGAGCCTTTCCAGAACTGCTTGTTGCCCGGCTCGTTCCAGATCTCCCAGGCGGAGACGCGCCCGCGGAAGTGAGTCGCTGCCCAGCGCGCGAACCAGGCGAACTCCCGGTTCCGGGTCGGCGGCACCGAGCGGTCACGACCACCGTTTGCCCAGCCCGGCGTCCAGATGATCGTGAGCAGGACGTCCATGCCCTGCGCCCGGGCGAGGTTGACGCAGCGGTCGGCGAGCCGGACGTGCCAGCCGCTGACGCGCTTGCGACGGGTCGGCTGCAGCGACGACCAGCCCAGATCGATGCGCACCGACTTCACGCCGGCGGCGCCGAGCTTCGCGGCCACCGTTTGCCGGTGTGCGTCGCTCTGGCCGCCCCAGTTGCAGTGGAACTGGACGCCGGTCATCGGACCTGGTTTCAACGGATCGAGTTGCTGCCCCTGCGGTGCAGAGCCAATTGAAAAGGTGAGAGCGAGCGCGCCAACGAGCACGCCGCTGCGAATGGTCATCCCCCCGGGGGCCATGGGCGAACCGCGTGAGACTAGCCGAGGCATCGGTAGTTGTCATCGGCGGCCCGTTCCTAGGCCTGAAGTCCATAAACCGCCTGGTGACGACTAGCCCGAGAGCATCCCGCTGACCAATGCGCGCCAGGTGATCGGGCCCACGATGCCGTCGGAAGCGGTTCCCACAGCGGTCTGGAAGCCGCGAACCCAGTTGTCGGTGATCGGCCCGAAGATGCCGTCGACGTAGATCGCCGGCCCTTCGCCGTCGGACTGGTCGTGGAACTTCATGACCTCCTGCACGCCGCGGACCGCGTCTCCGGAGTCGCCCTGCTTGACCTGGACGACGAGCTTGGGCCAGGTCTGCGGACCGACGATGCCGTCGGCCGAGAGGTTCTTGCTCTGCTGGAAGGCCTTGACGGCAGCCTCGGTGTTGGGCCCGAAGATCCCGTCGACCGCGACGGGGTGGTTACGCGCGCGCAGGAGCTGCTGTAGCGGGCGCACGGGGAAGATCCTGGTGGGGCTGCGCTTGACCAGCGGCCAGGGTGCGATCGGATCGGTCGGCATGCGGGGGTCTCCTCTCAGACGTTGACTGGGCGCCGCAGTCATAGGTCTGCCGGCAAAAGGCCGCGTTCTGCAGGGAAACCGTCTGCGCAGAGGTTAGCGTCATTGCAAGCAGCCGCCAAAGCGCGGCTAAGCTAAGAGCACCCCGCCGACGTAGCTCAGCTGGTAGAGCACTTCACTCGTAATGAAGGGGTCCGCGGTTCGAGTCCGCGCGTCGGCTTTCGGCCCTTTTGCAGGGACTTCGTCTGTTTCGGCAACGGCGGAACGCGGCTTCCAGGTACGAAACGGGTACGTCTTCTGACCCGTTCACGGTTAGTGAAGGGCTCCGGCCGCTTGGGCGATTCAGCCTGATTTCCAGGCAGTTTTAGCCCGGCGGTGAATCGCGGTGGCCTCATCGAAGTGCCCGCAAGTGGCCGTGCGTGGACGCCCGTGACACCGGGCGGCCGCGGTGCGTCGGCCGTCGGGCGAGCGCTGGCGCTGGGAAGGCGGCGGGTTCAGTATCCGCGGCAGTGGATGTTCCCGTTGAGCTCCGGCAGCTGCGCTATTTCGTCGCGGTCGCCGAGGAGTTGCATTTCGGGCGCGCCGCGGAGCGTCTGCACATGTCGCAGTCGCCGCTGTCGCGCGCTATCCGCGAGCTAGAGCGCGAGCTCGGGTTGGTGCTTTTCGTCCGGACGACGCGGCGCGTCGAGCTGACAGCGGCGGGAGCAGCTCTCCTCGAGCATGCGAGGCGGGCGCTCACCGAGGTGGACGCTGCGGTCGACGAGGCGCGTCATGCGGCGGAGCCGGATCGCGGCCTCCTGACCGTCGGCTATGGACCGTTCAGCCGCTCGCTGGCGACGCGGATCGGCGAGGAAATGGCGGCGCAGCGTGAGGAGCTACAGGTTCGGCTCGATGAGGACGTGACGCCGGAGTTGCTGCGGCGGGTCGCGGCCCGTGAGCTTGCGGCGGCGGTTGTGATGGAGACGCCGGCGGCGGCGCGTCGACACGGCGTTCGCATCGACGCGCTGAGGGACGAGCCGCTGCTGGCCGCGTTATCGGCCTCGCACGGCTACGCGAGCGCGGATGCGATTCCCGTCGGTGCCTTCGCCGAGGAATGCGTGCTGTTGCCGCGCGAGCCAGTGGGGCGAGCGTTCAACGCATGGCTGCGGGCGGTGGTCCGAGCTGCAGGCTCTGAGCTGGAACGAACACGGGAGACTCTCAGCGCTCCGTGGGATCGGCGGATGCTGCCGGTCGCGGACGGCGAGGTCGTCTCCGTATTCGTCGGCGAGTGGGCGGAAGAGGCGATTGCGGGTGTCGTGGCTGTGCCGTTCGACCCGCCGCTGAGCTTCCCGATTGATTTCGCGTCGTGGTTGCCGCCAACCGAGGGCGTGGAGCTCTTGCTCGCGACCGCTCGGCGAGTCCGCGATACGGAAGGGTGGCTGACGCAGCGGCCGGCGCGAACGGAGCTGCCGAGCGATTGAGTCGCACCGGGTCTATGTCGGCGTCCTGATCGGACTTTCTCTTTCGCGCGCGCGCGCCGTAGCGTCTCCGGCGACAACGAGGAGGAGGCATCCAATGGCAACGACTCGCACCGGTAGCGGCCAGATACAGCTGATGCTGATCCACGGAGCCTGGCTCTCCGCCCGAAGCTGGGAGAACTTTTCCGACTATTTCGGGAAGCGCGGCTTCGCCGTCTCCGCTCCCGAGTGGCCGCGCAAGGAAGGGGACGTGGAGGAGCTGAGAGAGGAGGCGGAGGAGCTCAAAGGCCTCGGCATCACGGAGATCGTCAACCACTACGAGGACCAAATTCGTGCGCTCGACGAGCCGCCGGTGCTGATCGGCCACTCCTTCGGCGGCCTCATCGTGGAGCTCTTGCTCGATCGCGGTCTCGGGCGCGCAGGCGTGGCGATCAGCCCGGCTCCTCCGAAAGGCATCCTGGTGCTGCCATTCTCCTCGCTCAAGGCCGCTGCTCCTGCCCTCGCGCATCCGTCCAAGCGGAACGGCATCGTGACTCTGTCGCTGGAGGAGTTCACGTATGGGTTCGCGAACACGTTCTCGCCGGAGGATGCGGCCGCTGCATACGAGCGCTACGCCGTCCCGGAGACGGGCCGCATCTTCTACGAGGCCGGTTTTGCGAACTTCCACCTCAACCCGCCGACGGAGGTTCACTTCAAGAACGGCGAGCGCGCGCCGCTCCTCATCGTCGGCTTGGGCAAGGACAACACCGTCCCCGCTTCACTCTCCCGGAAGCAGTACGAGAAGTACGAGCGCTCGCCGGCGGAGACCGAGTTCGTCGAGTTCGAAGGCCGGCCGCACCTCGCCATGGCTGCTGCCGGCTGGGACGAGGTGGCCGCCTCGATCGATAGCTGGCTCGACGGGGTGCTGGAGGCAGTGCCCGTGCCGACGGAGGGCGCATCCGCGTAGGTGGGCGCCGCGGCGCCGGAGCGGTGATGGACCTCGAGCTCAGCGGAAAGGTCGCCGTCATTACGGGCGCCAGCAAGGGAATCGGGCTGGCGATCGTACGAACCCTCGCTGCGGAGGGAGCCGAGGTCGTCGCCGGCGCGCGCACGGTCGACACGCTCGATGGGCTCGAGGGCGTGACCGCCTTGGAGGTCGACTTGGCGAGGCCGGGCGGGCCCGAGCAGCTCGTCGACCAGGCGGTCGAGCGCCATGGGCGCGTCGATGTGCTTGTCAACAACGTGGGCGGGGTACGGCTGCGGCTGGACGGGTTCCTGGAGATCAGCGACGCCGACTTCGAGACCTCGCTGCAGCTCAACTTCTTCGCCGCCGTGCGGGCAACCCGCGCCGCCGTGGCAGCCATGCTCCCGCGCGGTGGGGGTTCGATCGTCAACGTCGTCTCCGTCAACGCCTTCTTCCAGCCCGACGGGCTGGTGATCGACTACGGAGCGGCGAAGGCGGCACTCCTGAACGTGGCGAAAGCGCTCTCGCAGGAGCTCGGGCCACAGGGCATCCGCATCAACAGCGTCTCCCCCGGTCAGGTCGAGACTGACCTCTGGCTCGGGAAGGAGGGCGTCGCGGCGAGCGTCGGTCGTGCCACCGGCGTCGACCCGGCGGCGGTACGCGAGCAAGCGATGGCGGGAATCCCTTCCGGCCGCTTCACAAAGCCGGAAGAGGTAGCAACGGTCGTAGCGCTGCTTGCCTCGCCCCGCACCGCCAACGTAACCGGCGCCAACTACGTGATCGACGGCGGACTCGTCAAGACGCTGTGAACTTCACGGCTACCGAGACCGAAGGGACTCATGATCCAGAGCATCCACACCTGTCGATACTGAACCCGCCATCCTCCCAGCGCCAAGAGGGATGTCGCCAACCCGACCGCACTTCATAGGGTTGGAACGAGCGCACCGAGGGATGCACGCCGCGCCTGAACTCGCTACCCCTTGGTAGCAGCGACGGTAATCGTGTAGCGCCTCGCTCCCTCCGCGCGTCGCCTAGTCAGTTCCTTAGTACGCGCGCGAGGACCGCCCACGATGTGGAGCACCCACCGGTAGCCCTGTCCTCCGAAGGCCGGCGGTTCGGGGTCGCCAGTCTGGGGCGCGGTCGCGAGCATGAATGCCTTCGCCGGAGGGTTAGCCGAAGGTGAACGCGTACGACTCGACCCCGGCGGCGAGAAAGGTGATCTCGAATGTGCGCTCGGTGACGGGTCCCGGCTCGCGAACCAGCTGATAGAGCCGCGCCTGGATCAGTGTTCCGTGCCCCTGTTCGTCCACGTCGAGCCCGTGAGCGTCTCCCGGCGGTTCGCGGTCGACGAGCACCCGGAACGGCACGGCGGCCCCGCGCGAAGGCGGCCCCATCACGAGGTTGACGTCGCGGGCGTGGAAACGGAACGCGATCCGCCCGCCGGCTTCGTTCAGCACGCTCGCACCGCCCTCGATCGTCCAGTCGCCCGAGAGCGCCCACTGGTTGAGCTGCAGTCGGTCCGGCGCGACGTACGCAAGGGGCTCGTCGAACCCTGGTTCGCCGGCGAAGTTCTGCGCCTGCTGGTAGCCGAGGTAGGTCTCGGGCGATTGCAAGCTAGCCCAGTCGGCCTGCGCCTCGAAGCCCTCGTCTGCGACGGAGGCGAGGTCGTCAGCGATTCCGTCGCCCCCGGCCTCTCGCAGCAAGAGCTGGATGACCCTTTCACACTCCTCGTATCCGCCCTCGCCGAAGTGGTGGTGCCGGATCCGGCCTTCGGCGTCGGCGATGTAGACCGCGGGCCAGTAGTGGTTGTCGAATGCGCGCCAGACGCGGTAATCGCTGTCGAGGGCGATCGGGTACTCGACCCGCATGTCCTCCACGGCCCAGCGAACATTGTCGACGTGTCGCTCGAACGGGAACTCGGGCGTGTGGACGCCGACGACCACGAGTCCCTGGTCGCGGTACTTCTCGTGCCACGCGCGCACATAGCCGAGCGTCCGGAGCCAGTTGATGCACGTGTACGTCCAGAAGTCGACGAGAACGACCTTCCCCCGCAGGCCTTCTGCCGTGAGCGGCGGTGTGTTGAGCCAGCCGGTCGCTCCGTCGAAACCCGGCATGTGACCCTCCGCGGGCAACGCGGCGGCTCGGCGTACGCCGAGCCTCATTGTGCAGCGCCGATTTCGAGAACGGCGTCGGAAAACGCGTCCGGCGCCTCCTGCGGGAGGTTGTGTCCGATGCCTCCCTCGATGGTCCGGTGCGAATACGGGCCCGAGAACTTCGCGGCGTATGCACTTGGATCCGGATGTGGTGCGCCGTTGGCGTCGCCCTCGAGCGTGATCGTGGGCACGGTGATGAGGGGGCTCTCGGCGAGCCGCTTCTCCAGCTCTTCGTAGCGAGCCTCGCCTTCGGCCAGTCCTAGCCGCCAGCGATAGTTGTGAATCGCGATGGCGACGTGATCCGGGTTGTCGAAGGATGCGGCGCTGCGATCGAACGTGGCGTCGTCGAAGTTCCATTTCGGCGACGCAGTCCGCCAGATCAGCCTCGCAAACTCCCGCCGGTACCTGTCGTAGCCGGCCCGGCCGCGCTCCGTTGCGAAGTAGTACTGGTACCACCACTGATGCTCGGCCTCGGGCGGCAAGGGCGACGTACCGGCCGCCTGGCTGCCGATCAGGTAGCCACTGACCGACACGAGCCCGTCGACGCGTTCCGGCCAGAGCGCGGCAACGATGCACGCGCTTCGCGCTCCCCAGTCACAGCCGGCGACGATCGCCTTCTCGATCTCAAGCGCATCCAGGAAGGCGATCGCGTCGACGGCGAGCGCCGCCTGCTCGCCGTTGCGCGTGGTCTCGTCGGAACGGAAGCGCGTGCTTCCGTAGCCGCGCAGGAACGGGACGATCGCGCGGTAGCCCGCAGCTGCGAGCAACGGCGCTACGTCGACGTAGCTGCGGATGTCGTAGGGCCAGCCGTGCAGCAGAAGGACGGCTGGACCGTTCGCGGGCCCGAGGTCGACGTAGCCGACGTTCAGGAGGCCGGCATCGATCTGCTGCACCGCGCCGAAAGAGGCAGCGGCGGCGGATGCTTGCGGGGAGGCCTCGACGGTCATGCGACGGTTCCGACCACCGCCGCGGAGCCGACGGACGCGACGGCGTTGAGGATCACGTCGGCCACGGCCTGGGGCTGCGAGATCATGATTACGTGCGATCCGTCGATCTCGGTGATGGTCGCACCGGCTCGCTCCGCCATCGAGCGGGTCACGTCCGTCCCGGCCGCCCGGTCGTCCGTGGCGACGACGGCCCATGACGGCCGGTCCTTCCACGCCGGCGGGCCCGACGGCTCGGAGAAGGCGAGCTCAGCGACGGGTCGCTGGATGGCTCCAATCAGTGCGGCCTCTTGGTCTGAGAGATCGCCCGCGAAAGCGTTGCGGGCCTTCGCTGGGTCGATGTAGAACTCGGTCGCCGAGCCGCCGTTCGCGGTCGGGTACTGCCGGGGGACGAGCGCACTGTTCAGGACGCTGTCCTTCGAACCCGCCTCGGCTGCGCCGAGGGTCTCGCCCTCCTCCGGGGCGAAGGCCGCCACGTAGACGAGGCCGACGACGTTCTTCGCCTCGGTCGCGGCATTCGTGATCACCGCGCCGCCGTAGGAGTGCCCGACGGCGACTACAGGCCCTTCGATCTGCTCGAGGACCGCCGCGATGTAGGCGGAGTCGGCGGCGATCCCACGCAGCGGGTTCGCAGGCGCCGTCACCGGCACGCCCTCGGCCTGCAGCCGCGTGATCACGCCGTTCCAGCTCGACGCATCGGCGAACGCGCCGTGGACGAGCACGACGGTCGCGGCATCGGTGTCTGTCATCTCGGACATGAATGAGTGCTCCTTTCAGATGAATCAGCGCAGCGACCGGAAGGCCGCCCGCACCTCGGCCGTGAACAGGTCAGGCTCCTGCCAGGCAGCGAAGTGGTTGCCCCGGTCGAGCTCGTTGAAGTAGATGAGGTTGGGGTAGGCCTGCTCGGCCCAGCTCCGCGGCGCCTGGTACAGCTCCCTGGGGAAGACGCTGACGGCGGCGGGAACGGTGACGCCCTTGGCGGCGAAGAAATCGAGCGTGTTCTCCCAGTACAGGCGACCCGAGGACACCCCGGTATTCGTCACCCACGTGAGGGTGATGTTGTCCAGGACCTCGTCTCGGGTCAGGTTGCCGACCGGTTCGCCCCTGAAGGCGCTGGCGATATCCTCGTGGCTGTACGCGTCGTGGTCGAGCATCCAGGCCGCGAGGGCGACGGGCGAATCGGCAAGGCCGTACAGGGTCTGCGGGCGGTTGCCCATCTCGAGCGCATAGCCGAGGCCCGTGGTGTAGAGGAGGTTCAGCCGGTCGTACGCGCGCTGCTCGTCGGCGGACAGACCGGACGGCGCGGTGCCGGCGCCCAGGACGTTCAAGGAGAGCGCCTTGGCGATGGCAGCCGGGACGGTGCCGGGCATGTTGGAGTGGATTCCGATCAGCTCCCGCGGTGCCTTAGCACCCATCGTGTCGGTGATCTGGGCGCCCCAGTCGCCGCCCTGCGCCACGAAGCGCTCATACCCGAGGCGCTTCATCAGCACGAACCAGGCGTCCGCGATGTGGACGGGACCCCACCCGGTGCCGGTCGGCTTGCCCGAGAACCCGTAGCCGGGCATCGACGGGACCACGACGTCGAAGGCATCCTCGGCGTCTCCTCCGTGTGCCGTCGGGTCGGTCAGCGGACCGATGATGTTGAGCATCTCGACGATCGACCCGGGCCAGCCGTGCGTGATGATCACCGGCAAGGCGTTCTCGTGTCGCGACCGTACGTGGATGAAGTGGATGTCCACGCCGTCGATCTCGGTGACGAAGTGCGGAAACGGGCTCAGTCTCGCCTCGAGCCTTCCGAAGTCGTAGTCATCCGCCCAGTAGCGGGCGAGCTCCTGCATCGTCGCCAGCTGCACGCCCTGCGACTCGTCCGCAACGGTCTCCTTCTCGGGCCAGCGCGTCGCCCGCAGGCGACGCCGCAGCTCATCGATCTCCTCCTGCTGGATCTCGACCTTGAACGGACGAATTGCCGTGGCGCCCGCCGACTTCTCCGTGGTGACAGCCATGCCGACCTCCTTCGTTTGGCGCTGCCACGGAGCCTGCTGGTCCCGTCTGCACGTCGCGCCCGTCGAAGACCCTGGTCTGCTCCCTGGTCTGTTCTCGACGGATCCGGCCGCTGCGGGCACCTTGGCTCCGATGGAGCTCGAGGAGGCGCTGTTCACCTCCTCGGGATGCGTCGATCAGCAGAGGCTGATGACCTACACGGGCTGCAATTCCCGCGTTCTCTTGAGCAGTGCTGCGTCGAGCTCTTTGCGGGAGCTGATGTCGAGCTTGGTGAATACCTTGCGCAAGTGCCACTCGACGGTGCGTGGGCTGAGGAACAGCTGCGCTCCGATCTCCGGGTTCGAGTACCCCTCGCGCGCAAACTCGGCGATCTGTGCTTCCTGAGCCGTGAGGTCGTCGCGGGTGCCTTCTGTGCGTTTGCGTGCCCTCTCGCCGGTTGCAAGCAGCTCTCGGCGGGTGCGCTCGGCGAACGCCTCCATTCCAATCTCGGCAAACATCTGGTGAGCTGTACGAAGCTGCTCGCGTGCGTCGCTACGGCGCGCCTCGCGCCGCAGCCACTCACCGTAGAGCAGGTGCGCGCGGGCGAGCTCGGGACGTAGCCCGGTCCGGCCGAACCGCTCGATCGCCTCGCGATAGAGGAGGTCTGCGTCCTCGCCGTCGCTCAGCAGGGCCCGCGAGCGCGCCTCCGTGCCCAGCGCCCAGTCGGTGCCGGCCGGCTGCGTCATCTCCGCCAATCGGTCGAGCGCTTCGCGCGCAACGGCGGTTTCGCCAACGCGTGCCGCCGCCTCGACGAGCTCGGGCAGCGCCCACATGTTCGGGTAGGGATCGATATCGTGCGCGGTCACCTGGCGCGCTGCCGCCAACGCCTCGTCGTAACGGGCGAGGCCGTTGTACAGGACTGAGGCCGTCCACTGGGCCATGCTCACCGCGAGACCCTGCCCCCGGGCGGTGGCGTGCTCGATCGTGGCCGCGATCAGCACGGAGGCATCGGCTTCCTTCCCTTCCATCGACAAGAGCCTGAGCGCTGCGATAGGAGGGAGCTGACTCCCGGTCGCCGCTGCCACCGCGTCACTCTCCGCAATGAGGACGCGGGCGGCCGCCAAGTCTCCGTTCCAGATCTTGTCCAGCGCCAAAGACGAGACATAGACCGGCAGCTCCCCGAGGGCGCCGGCGCTTCGAACAATCCGGGCCTGGCGCTCGAAGATCGCGCTCGACCCGTCGGAATCCCACGTCGCATTGCTCGCCATCGGCGCTGTCCACCCCCATCGCAAGACGTCCTCATCGCGCATCTCTGCGAGCACGTTCGCCGCCCGCTGCAAGATCGGCGTGGCAACGGCTCGCCCGTCGGTGTGCATCCGTGCGAGCCCTTCCAGCAGAGCACTCTTGGCATCCGGGCCTCCCTGGGGAAGGTTCTCGATGGCTCGACAGATCTCGAGGAAGACGTCCACGTCCCCGAGATGCGCGGCGGAAAACGCAGAACCGTAAGCGGTCAGGTAGGCCCCGCGAGCGAGTTCGAGGTCGAATACCTCGAGCTGTCTCGCAGCGTACAGGAGGAGCGAGGCAGCATCATTGCCGTAGCCGCGAACCACGGCAACGTGGCCGCGAAGCAGTGCGGCTCGCGCGGCATGGAACCCGTCGAGCGGCGAAAGCTCCAGTGTGGCCAGAAGCCGCTGCGCCGTGTCGAGCTCTCCTGCCTGAAAACTCAACTCGGCCGCGGTGAGCGCGCGCTCCGTTCGCCGACCAGGGTCGGCTGTCAATCCGACGGCGCGCTGCAGGAACGCAGCAGCGGCTGCGACGCCACCGCGCGCCTGCGCACGGCCGGCGGATTGCTCTAGCTCGAGCGCGACCGCTTCGTCGGGCCCGGCCGCGGCTCTGGCGAGGTGCCAGGCTCGCCGATCCGGGTCCCTCTCGGCGTCGGTGGCGTCGACCAGCGCGCGATGGACCCGACGACGATCCTCGGCGGCAGCCGAGCGGTACGAGGCCGAGCGGACGAGGGGGTGCGCGAACTCGACGCGCCCACCCAGCTTGAGCAACCCGGCGTCCTGCGCAGGACCCATCTCGGCAATGTCGATACCGATTGTCTCGGCGGCACGGTGGAGCAGCGCGGGGTCTCCGAGGGGCTCTGCGGCCGCTGCGAGGACGAGCAGCTGTGTCTCGAACGGGAGCAGCTGGATTCGCCGCGCGTAGCTCCGTTCGATCTTGCTGACGACTGGGTGGCTAGCGGGAAGACCGAATCCGCCGGCGAGCTCCGTGGCGTTCCAGGTGCGCGGCAGCTCGAGCAGCGCGAGCGGGTTGCCGTGGCTCTCCGCGATGATCTGCGCGCAGACGGCCGCGTCGAGCGGCCCGTGCACGTTCTCCAGCAACAGCGCGCGTGCATCGCTGTCGCCGAGCCCGTGGATAGGCAGCTCCGGGAGCCCGGCGAGGACGTCGTCGCCGATTCCGGTGCGCGTTGCGCACACGAGCGCGATCCGCTCGGCAAGCAGGCGGCGGGCGACGAAACCGAGGATCTGCGCTGACGCGTGGTCGAGCCACTGCGCGTCGTCGACGATGCAAACGAGCGGCTGCTGCTCGGCGACGTCGGCGAACAGCGTCAGCGTGGCGAGTCCAACCAGGAATCGATCGGGGGCAGAGCCGGTGTCCCGACCGAAGACGGTTTCTAGCGCGGCGCGCTGTGGGACGGGCAACCGGTCGAGCTCACCCAACACGGGTGAACAGAGTTGATGGAGGCCGCTGTAGGCGAGCTGCATCTCCGACTCGACGCCAACGGCCGTCGCGACGTGCCAGCCAGCGACACGCTCGGATACGTAGTCCAGCAGCGCGCTCTTGCCCGCGCCGGCTTCTCCGCGAAGGACGGCAACTCGGCTCCGACCGGCAAGCGCGTCGGCCAAAACCCCGTCAAGTGCCTCGCACTCGGCGCGACGTCCGAGAAGCCTCATCGGCGGCCTCCTTCGGGAGGAGCCTATACCTACGAGATCCAACCTCCCTCCGCGCGCGGAAACCAGGGGAGCAACCAGGGAGTCCCCCTGGTGCGAAGGAACGGTCGAGCCGCGAGGTTATTCCTGCACAGACGAGGAGGCCAGACGCGGAGGCGGAGTCGTGAGCCAGGACTTGGAACTCGCCGGACAGACCCTGGTCGTGATCGGCGGGAGTTCCGGCATAGGGCTCGAAACGGCTCGCCGTGCGCGGGCGGAAGGCGCGCACGTCATCATCACAGCGCGGAATGCGGACCGCCTTCATCGAGTCGGTCTCGAGCTCGGGGCTAGCATCGCGGCCTTCGACGCTACTAACTTCGACCGGCTCGAGAGGTTCTTCGATGAGCTGCCTGCGCCGATCGACCACTTGCTGGTAACTGGCCCGGGGCCGGAGGACGCCCCTCCGGTGTTCGACTTCGAGGTTGCCCGCCGCGACTTCGAAGACCATCTCCTGCTGCCGCTGCAGGTCGGCCGGAACGCCGCGACCAAGGTTCGCTCAGAGGGGACGCTGCTGTTCCTCGGCTGCATGGATGGTCATCATCCGGCCTTCGGCCTCTCCCTCATCTCGGGAGTCACCCCCGCGCTTCAAGCGCTGACGAAGAACCTCGCGTTTGAGCTCGCACCCATCCGGGTGAACCTGATCACGGCGGGGTTCGTCGACACGCCGCTGTCGGCGGCGATCCTCGGCGACCAGCTAGACGCTCGACGCGAGCAGCTCCGTGCGACGCTGCCGATCCGACGTGTCGTCGGCCCGGCCGATGTCGCCGCACTCGCCGTACACCTCATGAGCAACACGGCGGTCACCGGCGCGACCTTCGAGATCGATGGCGGCCAGCAACTCGTGCGTCCTTGACGCACGTGCGAATAGCGATCGCGTCGCCGCTCGGCCGTCGCTCCTCCTTGGGGGAGCGAGCGCGACGCCAAGAGACGCCGCGCTCCGCTCAGAACTACGCCGCAGGGACAGCCGCCCGGTCAGTCGTCTTCACCGCGGAGGCGCTCCGCATGTAGAGGAATCCGCTGACCACCGCGATCCACGCAAGAGCGCCGGCCGTCGAGATGAACCGCGAATATGCACCGTCGGGTGCCCAGAATCCGTCGCCGGCCCACGTGGTTGCGCGGAGCAGGACGAGCACCATCACCGTCACTCCGGCGAGGAAGGGCCCGCTCGAGATGATTCCCGCCCGCCAGAGCCCGAACGATCCCGACATGACCAGCATCGCAGCCGGGAACGAGGCAACGATCGCCAAGATCCACGAAAGGTCGTTCAGGCCGGATGTGATCTGGAGATTGCCGGGGCTGGAGATCGAGTATGCGAGCGCGAGGTTTAGGGTGTAGAGGACGAACAGGACTCCGCCAAGGGCAGCGCTGGAAGCTGTCGCCGCACTCCCCCAACCGCCCATCCCGGCATCACGGAGAACGCTCGAGAGCGCCGCTGCGAACCACATCAAGTTCAGGAGGTTGAACGCGAAGAGGGTGGCGCCGATCAGAATCCTCGTGCGATCGCCGTCATAGAAGGAGACGAGCTCGACGGGCGATGCGCCCACCTTCGGCTGACTGCCGTAGATGACCCAGCTGATAATGAAGAAGACGACGAAGAAGATGCCGCTACCGCGCCAGTTGCGTTCCCAATCGACCATGGCCTACCGCCTTTCTGTGTAGATAGCTTCCGCGTCTCCGCTTGCCGTTCACAGTCGCGGTTCCGGCGATTGGTCGCGCCAGTCGAAGACCCTGGTGCACGCGCGGGTCGACCCAACGGCAGCCCCTGGGCTGTGCCCCAGAGCCGGTACCTGACCGCCACGCCCGGGTTCCCAGGGGCAGCCTCGCGTCCTCCAGCGCGCCACCCGCGTACTGACCAGGGATCTGCACGGGCGCGACCGAGGAGGCGGGGTGTCAGCGTGGCCTGCAGCCAACCCCCCAAGCGAAGGAGTCGAGATCATGAACACGACCCGCTCACGGCGTGCCGCGCTGGCCGCCTTCTGCGCGGCCCTGACCGCGCTGACCCTCGCGGCAGCGGCCGCGAGCTCCCCCCGCGCCCCGGTCGTGGTCATCGACGGCGGCCCCGTCCGCGGCGTGGCCGTGCCCGGTGGCTACGCCTTCCGCGGGCTGCCCTACGCCGCTGCGCCCACTGGGCAGCTGCGGTGGCGTGCCCCGCGGCCTCCGGCCGATTGGCACGGTGTCCGCGACGCCACCCAATTCGCGCCGAGCTGCCCACAGCAGACGAACCCGCTACTGAACCCGTTCGTTCCGCCCGGCCCGCTCGACGAAGACTGCCTCTACCTCAACGTCTCCACGCCGGCTCTGCACAACCCCCATGGAGATGATCGACCGGTGCTGGTGTGGATCCACGGGGGCGGCCTCACTCAAGACGCCGCCCGCAACTATGACGGCTCCAAGCTCGCGACGGACGGCACTGTCGTCGTCACGATCAACTACCGGCTGGGCGCGCTCGGCTTCCTTGCGCACCCGGCACTCGCCTCGCGGCCGGGTGGCCCGGCCGGCAACTACGGCTTGATGGACCAGCAGGCCGCGCTGCGCTGGGTCCAGCGCAACATCGCACGGTTCGGCGGCGACCCGGACAACGTGACGATCGCGGGCCAATCCGCCGGGGGCCTGTCGGTGCTCGCACACCTCGTCTCGAACGGCTCGCGCGGGCTTTTCCACCGAGCGATCGTGCAGAGCGGAGCGTTCGCGCTGACGCAGCTGTCCCTTGCCGACGCCGAGGAGTTCGGCCAGAACTTCGCGGAGATCGCGGACTGCCCCGACCAGAGCGCGGAGTGCCTCCGCGGCCTGCCGGTGTCGGCCCTCGTTGAACATTTCCCGCCCGCCGCCATCCCGGGCGTCGTCGACGGCGAGGTGCTCACTGAGTCCATCGGGCCGGCGCTAGCCGGCGGACGGTTCGCCCGCGTGCCGATCCTGAACGGCATCAACCACGATGAGGAGTTCCTGTTCGTTGCCGCCCTCAACCTGGCTGTGAGCAACGGGACGTTCGTGGAGGTGCCACCGGTCACCGCTGAGAGCTACCAGGACGTGATCGCAACGGTGCTGGGCGTGGACGCCGCGAGGGCCGCGGAGATCGCAGCCGAGTACCCGCTCGCCGCGTACCCAGCGCCGATCTTTGCCTTCACTACGCTCGTGTCGGACGCGAACTTCGCATGTCCGGCCTTGCAGGTGAACGGCTGGACGTCCGCAAACGTGCCGACCTTCGCGTACCAGTTCAACGACGACTCCGCGCCGCACCCCTTGGCCCCGCCCGGTGCCCTCCCCATCGCGACGCACTCGTCCGAGCTCCAGTACCTGTTCGACCTGCCGAACGTGCCGTTCCCTGCGACCCTCAACCCCGCCCAGGAGTCACTCGCCGGCAGCATGCGCGCAGCCTGGGCGAACTTCGCCGCGAACGGCGACCCGTCATCGGCAGCAGTGCCCTGGCCGTCGTTCAACGACAGTGCACGGGCGCTCTCGCTCGAGTTGCCGCAGCCACAGGTCGACACGAATTTCGCCTCGAGACACCACTGCTCGTTCTGGGCGGCCGGGTGAGTCGACTGACGTCAGAGGAGCGTCACGAGCACAGCACTGAGCAGCGGTCGGCAAGGTGCTCATCACGGTCGCAGACGGATAGAGAAGGCGATGATGATCTAGCGGGATTGCGGCTGCTCGGGCACGAACGGAGCAGGCCGTCGTTTCAAACAGATCTCGGCGACCTCGTGCCCGAGAGAGCGGAGTTGCGCAACCACGCGTTCGTCAACGATGCGGCCTTCAGAATCGAATGCCTGGCGGCTGCTGATCGGAATTACGAGTGGGATCGCCAAGCCCCGCAAAGACCGGACCACGAACTCCAGGGTGTTGACGGCCTGAAGCCCCTGGACTCCTGAAGCCATCCCGATCAATCCCACGACTTTGTCGGTGAGATACGGGGGTTGGCGGCGCGCGAGGAGCTCGAGCCAGTCGAGGGCGTTCTTGAACGAGCCGCTGATCGTCCCGTGGTACATCGGGCTGCTGAGCAGCAAGCCGTCTGCCTCGTGCACGGCATCGGCGAACTTCATCGCTTGCGGAGCAGGCTCGCGCCCGGGCGCGTAGAAGTCCAGGTCGAGTTCTCGCAGCTCGAAGATGGTGACTTCCGCCCCTTCCTCCTCGGCTGCGGCGGCCGCAAGACGGAGCGCCGTCAAGCTGCGCGAAGACTCCGCGAGGGAACCACCGAGCCCGACGATCCTCGCGGCGCTGCTAGGACTCACGATTCCTCTCCGCGGGACGAACGGGCGCGCGATGTACACCGCGCGGGCCGACGTCCCCGAGCACCTCGTAGGAGTGCGCCGTGTCGGCCGATGTCACGATGATGTCGCCTCGCCCCGCGTGAGGTCTGATTCTAGACCGTCCACCGCACGCGGCCGGAGCGCATGACGATGACGTGGTCTTGCGACGGATCGTGCACGTGCAGGTCCTGCCTGAGCAGGGACTCGAGTCCTCGTCCGCCTCAGTCGCAGCGGCGGTAGAAGCTCGAGGAATGCCCTGCAGCTCGACGGTGCGCTCCTGTTGCGCCCTAGGGCCCCTCGATCATGCGCCTCGAATTGGCGTGTGCGTGGGCTGCTGCCGGGTACAAAACGGGTACGTCAGCTCGGGCACGGGCGGGCACGCGCGTCCACTCCGAGAGGTGTGGAACCGGCAGATTTCCAGCCAGAATGTACCCGCGCGTGCCCTTGCGTGGACGCCGGTCCCTCACTCGTCCTTCCCTCGTAATGAAGGGGTCCGCGGTTCGAATCCGCGCGTCGGCTTTGAATCTGCGCCTGGCCTGAGGGCCTCGTCAGTTTTCCGCAGCCTCGGCCATCGATCGCGGCCCCGGCACGTTGTCGAAGCGGACGTTGCCCGCGGGGACCATCCAGGTCATCACCTCGACCGCGAGCCGGCCCGCCCGCACCGCCGGGTCCTCGTTGCTGAGCCGGCGCGCCGTCTCGGGGTCGCACGTCATGATCGAGATGCCGCGCAGGCGCTCGTCGTCCTGGTCGACGAGCGGCCCTCCGCCGACGAGGTAGCCGCGGTCACGCAGATCGGCTCGGAAGGCGAGATGCCGATCCTGGAGCTCGGCCGCCTCCTCGTCCGAGAGCTCCGGTGCATCGGGCGGACGCACGAGCAGCACGAGCGTGTGCCGGTCGAACTGCATGCGGCGAATTAGACCAGGCTCTCGATGCCGCGTCACTCCGACGCGTTCTAGCTTTGCTTCGCGTTCCGCTCTCGTAGGATGACGCCCGCGAGAGCGCGATCGACGATTGAGCGCCCAACGGGGCGGCGACGAGGAGCGAGTGAATGGCGACGAAGGAATCTGCACTGACGGGACTCGAGCCGCGCTCCTTCTGGTCGCATTTCGAGACGCTGACGAGAATCGCGCGACCGTCCCGCCTGGAGGAGCCCGCGATCGAGCACGTTCGCGAGTGGGCCGACCGGCAGGGATTCGAGGTCGAGCAGGACGCCGGCCGGAACCTCGTGATCCGCGTCCCGGCGACCTCTGGACGCGAGAACGCGCCGACCCTGATGCTGCAGGGGCACTTGGACATCGTCTGCGAGCGCGATCCTTCGAGCCCCAACGACCCGGCGGAGGGCCGTATCGAGCTCGTCCGCGACGGCGAGTGGCTGACCGCGGACGGGACGACGCTCGGGGCCGACGACGGGGTCGCGATCGCGGCGATGATGGCGCTGGTCGAGGACGAGTCGCTGCCGCACGGACCGCTCGAGCTGCTGATGACGGTGGCCGAGGAGGTCGGGCTCGAGGGTGCGAACGCGCTTGACGGATCACGGCTCACGGGCGCGACCCTGATCAACCTCGACAGCGAGGAGGACGGCACTCTCACCGTCGGGTGCGCCGGGAGCACCGACACCTGGATCAAGGTCGACGCACCACGCGCAGCGTGCTCGCCGGACGCAGTCACGCTGTCGATCGCGGCCGGTGAGGGGCTCGGGGGCCACTCGGGCGTCCAGATCGCCCTCGGACACGCGAACGCGATCAAGGTGCTCGGCCGCGTGTTGCGTGAGGCGTACTCGAGCGCGCCGTTCCGGCTCGTCTCACTGGACGGCGGCAAGAGCCGCAACGCTATCCCCCGCGACGCGATAGCTGTCTGCTCGGTCCCGCGCGACCAGGAGAACGCGTTCCGGGCCTCCGTGGAGTCGGCGACCGCGGTCGTGCGAGACGCCTTCGCCAAGACAGATCCGGGAGCGACCGTGAAGATCGAGAACGCCGGCGACGCCGCCGACGCCTGGACAGAAGAGGCAACGGCCACGCTCCTCGATGTCGTCGCGCTCGTACCAACTGGACCGCTCGCGATGAGCCCCGATTTCGACAAGCTCGTCGAGACGAGCACGTCACTCGGCGAAGCCGCCACCGAGGGCGAACGCCTGACGCTGCACAGCCTCACGCGTTCCTCCAACGATTCGGCGATGCCCGAGGTGATCGCTGCGCTCGAGGCCGCCGCACGCCTCGCCGGCGGCACGCTCGAGGTGAAACACAATTACAACGGCTGGCGGCCCGACCTCGACTCACAGGTGTTGGCAGTCGCGCGCAGGGTTTACGAACGGCTTTTCGGTGAGCCCCCGGTGGTCACGGCGATCCATGCGGGTCTCGAGACGGCCGTCATCGGCAGCAAGGTCAGCGGCCGCCTCGACATGCTGGCGATCGGTCCGCAGATCGAAGGTCCGCACTCGCCCGACGAGCGGGTTAGCATCCCTACGGTGGAGCGCTTCTGGAAGCTGCTCGTCGGCGTCGTCGACGAGCTGTCCGCTCCGGGGAAGAAGTAGGACGTGAAGCGCGGACCGCTCACCTGGATCGTCGGCATCGCGGTCGGTGTCGTGCTGGTGCTCGGCGTCACCGCTCTGATCGGAAACCGTGACAAGCGCGGTGACACCGTCACCGCCGGCGAGTGGGCCCAGAACGTGTGCGGCGCCGTCGGGGCCGGGCGAGGCGAGCTGGAGTCGATCGTCGAGGACATCCGAACTCCCAGCGCCGTCAGCACAGCCGGCGAGGAGCCCCAGTCGGAGACGCCGCAGGGCCGGACGGGCTACATCCGCAAGGGTCTCGAGCGAAGCGTGCAGGCCACCGAGACGATGGTCGAGGGCGTCGACAACGCGGGAACCCCCGACACCGAGAGCGGCGAGGAGGCGGCCGACGACATGTCCGCCTGGGCCGAGGGTGCTCTCGACGACCTCGAGGAGGCGCAGGACTCGCTCGACGACGAAGCGGACTCCCCCGCGGAGTCGATCCAGCAGCTCACGGGAGCGGCGCGAACGATGGCGGAGGTGTTCGTCAGCGGCGTGCAGACGCTCACCGACGTCGCTCGGCTCGACCCCGAGCTGGCCGCTGCGATCCAAGACTCGAGCACGTGTCAACAGGTCCGAGAGGAGAACGGCTAGATGAGCACGTCCGATTGGATCCTGATCGCGCTCGAAGGGCTCGTCGTCATCGGCTTCATTGCGCTCGGCGTCCGCTCGGGCGGCGTCGGCCTCGGGCTCTGGGGCGGCGTCGGCACGCTCATCCTCGTCTTCCTCTTCGGGCTCGACCCGGGCGAGCCGCCGATCAGCGCGATGCTGATCATCGTCGCCGTGATCGCCGCCGCCGCCGCCATGGAAGCGGCCGGCGGCATCGACTACATGGTCCAGATCGCGAGCAAGGCGTTGCGCGCGCGGCCGAAAGCGCTGAACTTCGTGGCGCCCTACATCTCCTATGTGCTGACGATCCTCACGGGCACCGGCAACACGTTCTTCTCCGTGATCCCGGTGATCAACGAGCTCGCCTACGCGAACAAGATCAGGCCCGAGCGAGCGCTCGCCGGCTCGACCGTCGCGTCGACCTTCGGGATCACGGCGAGCCCGGTCGCGGCCGCGATGGCGACGATGTTGCCGCTCGTCGAGATCTACGACTACGACATCGTCGACGTGATGCTGATCACGATGCCGGCCAGCATCATCGGCATCTTCGTGATGGCGCTGTTCATGAACAGCTACGGCAAGGATCTGGACGACGACGTCGAGTACCAGCGCCGTTTGGCGGCAGGCGAGATCGAGCCCCCGGCACCCGCCAGTGAGATCATCCTGAAGCCGTACGCGAAGCGCAGCGTCGGCATCTTCCTGCTAGGCGTCACCGCGATCTGCGTGTTCGGTGTCTTCGAGGGTCTGCGACCAACGGTCGCAGCAGAGGGCGGCGGCGTCGAGCCGATATCCGTGACGGTCCTGATTCAGATGTTCATGCTCGCGGCGGCCGCTCTGATCCTGGTGCTCGCGCACGTGCAGGCCAGCGACGTCGCGACCATGCCGATCTTCAGGTCGGGAATGGTCGCGATGATCGCGCTGTTCGGGATCGCCTGGATGGCAGACACCTTCATCGCCAACAACGAGGACGCGATCGTGAGCGCCCTCGGCAGCCTCGCGGAGAACTGGCCGATCACGATCGCGCTCGCGATCTTCCTCGTTGCCGCTCTGACGACGAGCCAGTCCGCGGCGACGCGAACGATGATCCCGCTGGGCCTGGCGCTCGGAATCGGAGCCGGATACATGATCGCGATGTGGACCGCCGTCGCCGGCGTCATCTTCCTGCCGGCCAACGGAACACAGATCGCGGCCGCCGAGGCCGACAAGACAGGCACGACCACCCTGGGCAAGCGCGTGATCGACCACTCCTTCCAGCTTCCGCTCCAGATCTGCTGGATCGTCACCTTGCTTGCGGGTTGCGCGATCGTCTACCTCTTCTTCGGCGATCAAACGCCTGCCCCGCCGGCGCCGACCACGACGGCGCCCACGACGACGACGCCGTGACATGACCGTCCGCGGCGCGGCCTTCCTTGGCATCGGCGCCATGGTCGGTGCCGGCATCTTCGCGCTGCTCGGCGAGGCCGCCGTCGTCGCCGGCTCGGCGGTCTGGTTGTCGTTCCTCCTCGCGGGGATCGTCGCCGCGCTGCTCGGCTACACGGTGGTCAAGCTCGGCGTGCGCTACCCGTCCTCGGGTGGGCTGTTCGCGTATCTGATCCAGGGCTTCGGTAACGGGCGCGTGGTCGGCATCGCGGCGTGGCTCGGCTACTTCGCGGCGATCGTGATCGTCTGCTCGATGGTGGCGGTCGCATTCGGGAGCTACGCAACATCCCTCTTCGTCGGCGACGACGCCGGCGGTGGGTGGGACAACGTCTTCACGTCCGCCGTCGTGGTCGCGATGGCGGCGCTCAGCATCGTCGGTTCACGCCTGGTCGACAAGGCACAGTCGCTGATCGTCGTTGCGCTCCTGGCGGTCTTCGCGGTCTTCATCGCCGTGACGTTGGTCGAGATCGACTTCGACCTGCTCGCGTTCAGCGGCTATCCATCCGCTTCGGACATCGTCGCCAGCGTGGCGCTCACCTTCTTCGCCTATCTCGGCTTCAGCGTGATCACCTTCGCCGCCGGCGATCTGCGCAATCCCGCGCGGGAGTTACCGCAGGCGATGTATGTCGCGCTCGGCGTGACGACCGTCCTCTACCTCCTCATCTCGTTCGGCGTGTTCGGGACGCTCACCGCCGAGGAGGTGATTGGCTACGGGGAGACCGCGATCGCCGAGGCGGCGCGGCCGGCGCTCGGCGACGCCGGCTTCACGATGATGGCGGTCGCCGCGCTGCTCGCTACCGCCTCGTCGGTGAACGCGACCCTGTACGCCTCTGGTGGCCTGACCTCGACGCTTGCCGAGACGGGACAGTTCCCGACCTTCTTCGGCCGTGGGTCGCGGCTCGGGCCGCACGCGGGCCTCCTGATCACGGCGGCGCTCGTGCTCGTCGTCTCCAACGTCGTGAATCTCTCGGCCATCGCGTCGGTAGGGAGCGCCTGCTCGCTGATGATCTTCCTGCTCGTCGGCGTGTCGGGTTATCGGTTGCGCGCGGAGACCGGCGCTCGGGGCTCGATCATCCTGGTCGCGATGGCGGCGACGGCCGTTGTGCTCGCCTTCTTCGCCGTCGACACGCTGCGCAACGCTCCCGAGACGTTTAGCGCGATCGTCGCGATCGGCGTGCTCGCGGTGGTGCTGGATCTCGTCTGGAAGTGGGCGCGGGACCGAGGGGCCGCCGCGTCGCCTGATCTCGACGCTGCGGGTGACAGCTGATTGCGCCTGACCTGGTCGGTCGGTCTCAGAGGAGGCGTCCGAGCTTGCTCCAGACCAAGCTCTGGAAGCGCTCGTGCAAGCCCGAGGGCGGCTCGCCGGGCTGCGAGCGGGCGACGTCCGGCTCGAAGAGCCGCTCCTCGATGAGCGCTGCGGCCTCTTCGCTCCGCGCGATCATCATGATCTCCGAGTTGCGGTAGAGCGCCCAGGCGTCGAGGTTCACCGTGCCGAAGCTGACGACGTCGTCGGCGACAACGACCTTCGCGTGGACGACCGTGTCCGGGAGCTCCCACACCTCGACGCCTGCCCCGAGCATGTCGGCGTAGCGGTGCTTCAGCGCGGCGGTCGCCTGCGCGTTGTTGGACGTCTTCGAGACGACGACCCTCACCTGCACCCCGCGCTGCGCGGCGGCAACGATCCGGTCGATCATGCCCCGGTCGGTGAGATAGGCGTTCATTACGTCGAGGCGCTCCCGAGCGCCGTCGATCTGCTCCCGGATCGCCTGCGAGGCGGCCACGTGCCCGCCGGGGATCACCTGTGCGAGCGCGATGGGCGTCGAGCCGGGGTCGGCCGGCTCCGGGAAGAACGACGACAGTTGGGACGGAAGCGGCGCGCCGTGGCCGTGGAAGCTCGTCAGGAACGCCGCCTGCGCCTGTCGGACGACGTCGCCGGTGACCCGCACCATCACGTCATGGAAGCCGCCGTTCTCGAAATGGTCCTCGATACCCGCGCCACCCGTCCACGCAATCGCGCCGTCGATCACGTAGAGCTTGCGGTGATCGGCCCGGCCGACCTCGTCTTGCCGCCAATCGACCCGCTGGCCGTCGGGGTAGAGGCCGTCCCGGTCGAGCGGGAAGACGTCGTTGACGACGATCTGCGCCCCGGAGGCGGCGAGGCTCGTGAACATCTCCCGCGCCTGCTCGTACGGCCTCGACCCATACCCGTCCACGATCACCCGGACCTCGACGCCCTCCGTCAGCTTCCGCTCCAGGAGTGCCGCCATCCTCATCCCGATCTCGCCCTCGCGCCAGCCGAACATCAGGATGTGCACCGTCGACCGCGCGCCCTCGACATCGGCGAAGATCCTCGGGAAGAAGTTCACGCCCTCTGCCCACGGCTCGATCGTCGCCGCGCTCGACCACGCGAACGGAAGCGCTGCATCGTGCGGGCGGGCCGTACCTCGTGCAACGAACGCCTCCGTCGCAGCCTGAGCACCTGCCGACGTGATCGCGTCTGAGGGCGGCGGCCAGCTCGGACGCTGACTGGCCCCGAGCACCCGCCGGTAAGCGAGCACGAACAGCGCGGCGAACGTGCCCACCGCGACTGGCAATACCGTGTACCTGCGCCTCGCTGAGCTCACGCCGTCGCTTTGGCGCGCTCGAGCGCCTCTGCCACGCCCTTGGCGTCGGCTCCTGCCCCGACCTCGAGGACGAACGGGACCCCTCTGATCGTGACGGTGACCGTCTTGCCGACGGCCAGGCGCTTCACCTCGATCGAGTCGACTTCGCTGACAGGCACCGCGCTCACGAGCTCCTGGACCTTCATTCCGATCCCGAGCCCGATCGGCGCTGTGACCTTGAGCGACAAGAGGCGGCGCGGCGTGACTGCGAGCGCCATCGGGCTCGCGAGCTCGAAGCCGGACTTCTGCGCAGCGTCGATGCTCTGCTGCTGCTTCTTGCCCCCGATCGCGCCGCCGACGGCTCCCGCCGCTGCCCCGCCGCCGGCCGAAGCAACTGCCTGGGTCCACCCGCGGGGGCGAGCTACGATTGCGGCCAGAACCTCCTCGCCCAGCTCGAGGAAGGGTGCGGCGCCTTCCTTGATCTTCGCTTCAGATCGAGCCATCGTTGGGTCTGATGTTCTGGTTGAGCCGGAAGACGTTGTCAGGGTCCCACTCGCGCTTGAGCGCCACGAGCCGCTCGTACTTCGCGTCGCCGTAGATCATGCGCGCGATGTCGCCTCCGACTTCGATGACGTCGTTGACGTAGCGCCCGACAGATGTGTACGGAGCCGCCGTGTCGGCCGCGGCCCGCGCCCAGGAGCGGCAGGCATCGTCGAGCGCGCCGTCGTTCCAGACGATCTCGGCGGCTGCCCAGTAGGCAGCGTCGCGACCGGTGAAGGCAGTGTGTTCCTCGGACACGGCCGCGATCGCGCGACCCCAGGACCAGACCGAAAAGCCGCCCTCGGCTCCGTCGGGCACCCGGGAGACCTGGTCTGCCCAGTCGCGCACCAGCGCCTCGGGGAGCGAGGCGAGGAACGAGCTCTTCATCGAGAAACGCTGCCCCCACTCCATCGGCGCGTCGAATAGTCGCTGCGACGCCAGGTACGCCTTCGACTCGACAGAGTCTTCGAGCGGATCGTCGAGCGCGCGGAGCCCGGCGAGGTCCCGCTCCGCGTCGGCCGGCGACCCGCTGTGTAGGACGGACACCGACGCGACCGGCCCGCGAGCATCCCCTCCGACGGTCATGCCGAAGGACGCCCACAGCTCGTCGGGCCCGTCCTCCACGAGCTCGCGGTAGCGCTCGGCCAGCTTCTCGGCCCGCTCGATCGGATGGGTGACCGTGCCGTGCGTGACCTGCCCCTCGAAGGGATGCAGGCGGAACTCGAACGACGTCACGATTCCGAAGTTCGCGCCGGCCCCACGCAGGCCCCAGAAGAGCTCGGGATTCTCGTCCTCGCTTGCCCGCAGCACCCGGCCGTCTGCGGTCACGAGCTCGACCGCAAGCAGGCTGTCGATCGTCAGACCGAACTTGCGCTGCAGCCGGCCCATCCCGCCGCCGAGCGTGAGGCCGGCCACCCCGGTGTGGGAGACGACGCCGACCGGGCAGACGAGCTGGTGCGCCTGCGCGGCATCGTCGAGCTCGGCGAGCAGCGAGCCGCCGCGCACGCGGGCAGTGCGCCGCTCGGGATCGACGTCGGCGCCGCGCATGCGCGAGAGGTCGATCACGATGCCGTCGTCGCACGTCGAGAAGCCGGGGATGCTGTGGCCGCCGCACCGAACGGCGATGACGAGCTCCTGCTCGCGGGCGAAGCGGAGGGCCGCGACGACGTCGTCGGTGCCGGTCGGCCGCACGATCAGGGCAGGCCGACGGTCGATCATGCTGTTCCAGACAGCGCGCGCAGCGTCGTAGCCGGGGTCGTCGGGGCGCACGATCTCGCCCGCGAATCCGTCGGTCAGCTCGCCCGGTCCCCCCGCCACTACCTCTCTTTTACACGAGGTGCCCACATCGACTGCGCCTAAAGTTCACTTCATGGAGCGCATCGAAGCCGCTCATCGCTACGACGTCGATGTCGATCGTGGTTTCGCGTTCATCACGAACACCGCGAACTGGTCGAAGTTCTGGCCCAGCTTCGTCCGACTCGAGGAAGGCTCGCGCTGGGCCGCCAGCGGTGACACAGCACGGCTCGTGATCAGGCTGCTCGGGCGTGAGCGCGAACTGGTGATGACGATCACGGCGTTCGAACCGAACCGGCTCGTTCTTTACACGAGCACGCAGCCGGGCCTGCCTGACGCGTCGCACGAGCGCTACTTCGAGCCCGACGGTGACGGATTCGTCTACCGACTCGTCGTCGAGTACGAGCCGCGCGGCGGGCTCGCCGGCTTGTCTGATCGGATCCTGCTCCCCCGCGGGATCCGGCGCGCGTTTCAGCGGACCTTCGCGGCCCTGGAGCAGGAGCTCGCCGAGCCCGATCCCATGGTCACTCCCTTCTCGGACTAGCTTCCGACAGACTCGGGTCCGAGTCTTGCCAGCCTTGCCTGCCAAGTGCAAGGCCGGCCTGGAAGCGGGTCGTCACGCCGAGCCGGTCTAGGAGGGCGGCAATCCGTCGGCGGACCGTGTGCGTCGAGACGCCGAGTTGGCGGGCGATGGTCTCGTCCTTGAGACCGGCGGCGAGCAGGGTCAGCACGCTGTCCTCGTCTGCTGCTGATCGCTTCTGCGGTCGTCTCGTCGTGATCCAGCCTGACGTCGGCACCGCGCTGCCAGTAGATGTCGAACAAGGCGATCAGAGCATCGAGCAACGCAGACTTGTGCACCAGCAAACCGGCGTCGACCGTGCTCTCGGGGTCGGAGTGGCTGACGGGGACGAGTGCAACCCGACGATCGAAGAGAGCCAACTTCAACGGCAGCTGACTGACTACGCGGGTCTGCTCCCCGAGCCCCATCATCTGCCGGATGTGGTCGAGCGCTCCCGGTGACCGAAGCGCGCCCTCGTCATAGATCGCGAACGTCATGACGCTGCGCTCGTGGAGCAGACGTTGCACCGCCTCGTCGTCCTCGACGCGTTCCTGGGCATAGGGCGGCCGGACGAAGACCTCGATCCGCTCACGGGTCACCCGCTGCATCTGGAGCCATCGTTCAGCGACGGCTTCTCGGGTCGAGAGGATCTCGATCAGGTCCGCGACCTGCGGCTGCTCGGGCGGTGTGTAAAGAGAGGTCGTGAGCTGGAGAGCGTCGAGTCGGGCCTGGCTCAACTCGTCCTCTCGCGCGCTGATGAGGGCCTCGACGACGATGTCGGGAGGTGCAGGCTGGAAGCGGGCCGGAACTCCGCTTCGTCGAGCGATCATCGCCCTGCGTTCGAGCTCGTCCAGAGCGCGCCTGATGCGGCGCTGGCTCAGGGCCGTGCGCTGGTGAATATCGGTGGTGCTTGCCCCCGGAGTCTTGAGGAGGTCGCGATAGACATGCTCCGCATCGGCGCCGACACCCAATGTTTCCAGTGCTCCCCGACCTGTCGTCACCGTCAGCTCCCAGTTGCGTAGTTGTGAGCAACGGTAGCAAGTGAGCTTGACCCTGTCTGCGGAGAGGGAGAAGATATTTCCCGGGATCCGGTTCAGAAAGGGGAGAGGGAATGAGCACTCGTTTGGGAGGTTGCTTGATGCGCCGTCGAACGACAGCGATTCTCGCTGTGGCACTGCTCGCGCTGCTAGTGCCGATTCTCCCAGCCGGGGCGGCGTCGCCCACTGCGGCTGGTGACGACTTTTGGGGGGCGACGAACGGGCCGCAGGGCGGCGATGCCATGGCAATGGCGACGAATGCGAGCGGCCACGTCTTCGTAGGAACTCAGGGAGGCGGCGTTTTCCGCTCCACGGATAACGGGGAGAACTGGACGTCGGTCAACAGCGGACTGACAACCACCAATGTTCGCGCGCTGGCGATCAATTTCGCCGGACACGTCTTCGCCGGAACGTTCAACGGTGTCTTTCGATCGACGGACAGCGGAAACACGTGGACGGCGGTCAACGACGGCCTGGAGAATCCCTTCGTCAACTCGCTGGCAATCAACTCCAGCGGGCACATCTTCGCCGGCACGTTCGAAGGCGGCGGGGTTTTCCGCTCCACGGACAACGGCGAGAGCTGGACGCTGGTCGCCAACGGCTTGACGAACACCTATGTCCCCGCGCTGGCAATCAATGCGAGCGGACATATCTTCGCCGGGACGTGGGGAGGGGGCATCTTCCGCTCGACCAACAACGGAGACACCTGGACCGAGGTGAATACCGGAATAACGGTGAAGCCCTACGTTCTCTCGTTGGCCATCAACGCAGGCGGGGATATTTTCGCAGGCTTCGATTTTGGTGGTCGCGTGTTCCGCTCGACGAACAACGGAGACAACTGGGCTGCGGTCAACAACGGCTTGACGACTTCGAACAACGTCAATGCGCTGCTGGCCACAACAGGCGGAGCCCTGTTCGCCGGCATCTACGGCGACGGTGTGTTCCGCTCGACGAACAATGGAGATAGTTGGACCCAGGTCAACAACGGATTGGCGGCCACGTTCGTCCTCTCGTTCACCACCGGTGCGAGTGGAGACATCTTTGCCGGGACCTATTTCGGCGGCGGCGTCTTTCGCTCGAGCGACAGCGGGGCGGCCTGGAGCGAGAAGAACGCCGGCCTGGTAGCGACCGACGTGCGAGCGCTTGCCGTCAATGCGAGCAATCACGTGTTCGCCGGGACCTACGGAAGCGGCACGTTCCGCTCGATGGACAGTGGCCAGAGCTGGGCGAAGGTCAACAACGGCCTGCCTGCGCGCTACGTGAGAACGTTCGCGATCAACTCGAGCGGCCACGTTTTCGCCGGGGCTGATTTCGTCGGTGGCGCCGGCGGCGTCTTCCGCTCGACGGACAACGGGCAAACCTGGGTCGACGTCGGCAACGGTGCGATCACGACGGACGTTCGGGCGCTGGCGATCAACGCGAGCGGGCACATCTTTGCCGGAACCTATCCCGGCAGCGGCGTCTATCGATCGACGGACAACGGCCAGACCTGGACCGCCGTGAACGATGGCCTGACGTGCGGGAACATCTGGTCGCTCGCGATCAATGCGACCGGTCACATCTTCGCCGGAACTGCGGGTTGCGGCGACGGCGTCTACCGGTCGACTGACAGTGGCGCCCATTGGACGCTGGTCGACACCGGCCTGACGTCGACCGACATCGCGGCGCTGGCGATCGCCCAGAACGGTCACATCTTTGCCGGCACCTTTTCCGTGTTCGGAGAGGGCGGCGGCATGTTCCGATCGACCGACAACGGCAACACCTGGACGGAGCAAAACACCGGCTTCACGCCGCGCGACGTCAACACGTTGGCCGTCAACTCGTCCGGGCACATTTTCGCGGGAGCCGCCGGCGGAGTCTTTCGTTCGACAACGGACGGCGACGATTGGAGCAACGTCAGCAGTGGGCTGATCCCGGTCGGTGGAAACGTTTGGGCGCTGGCGATCGAACCTGGAGGGCATGCGCTTGCGGGGACCGCCGGCGCTGGAGTCTTCCGGAGCGCACAACCGACGACGCCGCCTCCTCCTCCACCTCCACCCCCGCCGCCTCCACCACCCCCGCCGCCACCTCCTCCACCTCCGCCGCCGCCGCCTCCTCCTCCACCACCACCCCCGCCGCCTGCGCCTCCACCACCCCCGCCACCCTCGCGCTGCGTGGTGCCTCGGGTGATCGGCCTGAGGCTCGAGCAGGCGAAGCAGCGGATCCGCGCCCGAAACTGCTCGGTCGGACGCGTCCGGCGGGCCCGTGCGAGGCGAGCGGGCCGCGTCATCGCCCAGAACCCGAGGGGCGGAAAGATCAAGCGCAGCGGCTTCCCGGTGAAGCTCGTAGTCGGCCGCAGGTAAGCGAAACACGAAGGGCGGGCGGCACTGGGCCGCCCGCCCTTTTCGAACAGGCTTCTACCTCAGGGAGACGTCGTCGATTCGGAAGCTGGTCGGGAGGCTGAAGTCGGTCGTGGCCCGGAAGTGGACCCGTACCGTCTGGCCGCGCCAGCTCGCGAGGCTGAACGACTTCTGTGAGTAGACACCGGCCGGCGCCGAATTGACGTTGCTGTACGTGGCCAGCGTCGCCAGTAGCGTGCCGGAGGTGTTTCGCACCTCGGCGAAGAGGCGGTCGTACACGATCGAGCCCGACTCGCTCGTCGTGATGTTGAGCCAGAAGGTGTAGTTCGCCGGATGCCCTGACGGGATGCTCACCGTCTGGTACTCGCTGCCGCTCGCGTAGTTGTAGGCCCCGAGGATGGAGTAACCGGTCCCCGAGTGCGGGTAGGCCCCCGTCGACCAGTAGGCATTCCCGGAGAGCACCCACGGCGAGGTTGAGCCCTCGAACCCGCCGTTGGCGATCAGCTCACTGCCGGGCGGAGGCGGCGGCGGAGGAGCGGGCGGTGGCGGTGGCGGCGGGGCAGGAGGCGGTGGCGGCGGTGGCGGTGGCGGTGGCGGTGTTCCACCGAAGAGCGAGTACAACAGTCGGTTGGGAGACCCGGTGCCGGGGTTCGTGACCTTGTTCGGCGTCGAGCTCGTCACGAGCGCCTGGGTCACGGTCGCCGGCGAGGCGCCCGGGTTCGTCTGGAGGTAGAGAGCGATCGCGCCGGCGACGTGCGGCGACGCCATCGAGGTCCCGCTGATGGTGTTCGTCGCAGTGTTGCTCGTGCTCCAGGCCGAGGTGATGCTCGAGCCCGGCGCGAAGATGTCCAGGCACGTCCCGTAGTTGGAGAACGAGGAGCGTGCGTCGCTGCTGGTGGTTGAGCCGACGGTATTGGCTGCGGCTACGCGGGCGGGCGAGTAATTGCACGCGTTGGCGTTCGAATTGCCCGCGGCGATCGCGTAGCTGACGCCGGAGTTGATCGAGTTGTTGACGGCGCTGTCCAGCGCCGAGCTCGCCCCGCCGCCGAGGCTCATGTTCGCCACGGCCGGAGAGGGGCTGTTGGCCGTGACCCAGTCGACACCTGCGATCACGCCCGAGTTGGACCCCGAGCCCTGGCAGTTGAGGACGCGCACAGCGTGGAGCGTGACCTGCTTGGCCACGCCGTACGTCGTTCCGCCGGTCGTGCCGGCGACGTGCGTGCCATGGCCGTTGCAGTCGTTCGTGCCTTGACCGTCACCGATGAAATCGGCGCCGTTGCCCATCCGGCCGGTGAATTCCTGGTGCGTCGCGCGGATGCCCGTGTCGATGACGTAGGCGTGAACGCCAGAGCCGGTCTGGTTGTAGTTGTAGGTGTTGTTCAGCGGCAGATCGCGCTGGTCGATCCGATCGAGCCCCCACGTCGCGGGGGTCTGCGCTGGAAAGGCGTGGACGACCTGGTCGGGCTCGACGTAGGCGACGCGCGGACTGGCGGCCAGCGCCTCGGCCCGATCCGCGGGCAGCCGAACGGCGAAGCCCTTGAGCGCGTGCTGGTAGACGTAGGTGACGTTGCCGCCGTGTGCCCGCGCGAGCTCCCGGGCGGCAGTCGCGACGAGCGGCCGCTGCGAAGAAGCGTCGGTCTCGGCTCGTACTGCGCCGGCCTTGAACACGACGATGTAGGAGCCCGCGGCGGGCTCCTGGTTTGCGCTGACCTCACCTGCGAACGAGGCTGCGGCCACGACGAAGCAGACGCTCAGCGCGACGAGAAGGGGTCTCATCATTCCTGGCCTCCTGGCGGAAGAGGGTTCTGGACGGCGTGAAAGTAAACGCCATCCTGGTGCTCGTGTCCACAATTTTTTGCCATGTGTGGCAAGAGCACTTAATCTCCCGCCTGCGTGCTGAAGAGTGTGCTTCTCACTGGGTTGCTGGCTCTTGCTCTGTTGCTTGTGCCGCAGGGTCTGGCTTCTCAACGACACTCGAGCGGCCCGACGGTCAAGCGCTTCGTCGTCCACGGCGTGCACACCCGGGAGCAGCGTTCCCAGCTCGTACGTGAGGGTTACGACATCGGCGAGGCGTACTGGGCCGATCACGTCGAGCTGTTCGCGTCCCAGAGTCAGGCAGACGGACTTGCCCTGCGTGGTTTCCGGGTCTCGCAACCCATGACGCCCGACGACTTTCCGCCGGGGGACTCGAACTACCACAACTACGCGGAGATGGTCGCCGACATCCAGGCGGTCGCGGCAGCGCATCCGGCGACCGTGCGGATCTTCTCGCTCGGTGCCTCGTACGAGGGCCGGGACTTGATGGGCGTGCGCATCTCGAACGACGCCAGCGACAACCTGTCCGAGCCGGGCGTTTTCTTCGTCGGCCAGCATCACGCACGCGAGCACATGACCGTCGAGGTCGCCCTCTCGCTGATCCATCTGTTCGCCGAGTCGAGCTCGCCGTCGGTCACGAGGCTGGTCAATCAGCGCCAGATCTACATCGTCCCCAGCCTGAACCCGGACGGCTCGGAGTACGACATCGCCACCGGCTCATACCGGATGTGGCGCAAGAACCGCCAGCCGAACGCGCAGGCGATCGGAACCGATCAGAACCGCAACTACGGCTACCGGTGGGGCTGCTGTGGTGGATCGAGCGGGAACGGGGGGAGCGACACCTACCGCGGCCCGAATCCGTTCTCGACGCCCGAAGACTTGGCCATGGCCGACTTCATGATCGATCACCCGAACGTCTTGACCGGGATCAGCTATCACTCCTACGGAGACCTGATCCTCTACCCGTACGGGTACACGTACACGGATCTCCCGCCGGACATGACCGCTCTGGATCGCGACACGTTCGTGGCGATGGGCGCGGAGATGCAGCGCACAACCGGCTACCACGCTCAGCAGTCGTCGGACCTCTACATCACCGATGGTGACTGGAACGACTGGATGTACGGCGCCCAGCACCGCTACCCCATCACGATCGAGCTCAGCGGCCACGGCTATGGCTTCTACCCGCCGGACGAATTCATCCCGGCCGATACCGTTAGGAACCACCAGGCCGCGATTTTTGTCGCCGCGATTGCCGACTGCCCCACCAGGCTCGCGTACGCGAACCCGCCGCGAGATCGGAGCTGTCCGCCCACATTCCGCGCAGAGGCGGCCGGGGTTTGGCCAGCTCGACCTCTCTGGTAAGCCCGACGGCATAGCCCTCGAAAGGCTTGACAGGGGCTGACCGGAGGCAGAAGCTCAAGGCAGTCCATACCCCGGTCTGCGGCAGGAGGCCCGAAATGCATCAAGGCCCTTGTCGAATGCCCCCGAGCCCGAGGGCCCAGTGGAGGTGGCTGGCCCTCCTGGCGCTCCTCCTAGTCGTTGTCTCATCGAGTTTCGCCGCCCGTGGGGCGGCGCCCGTACAGGCGGCTCCCCTCGGCGAGGCAACTGAGGCGACCCCGACCATCAAGGGGCCCTTCGTCTATCCGTCGGTAAAGCCGTTCGAGTTCAACGGAAGCCTCCGGTCGCTGCCCATCGCCACGGGTGGCCCTTCCCGGGAGTTTCCCATCGGGTTCCCCGCTCCGACGCGACCGCTTCCACCCGACGGTGGCTTCAGTGCGCCCAACGTGCCGCCCGGGGATGCGGACCCGACGTCGCGCGGGCTGGGCCCGTCCGACTTCTCGGACGTCTACCCCAACTTCGACGGCGCTTTCGACCTGTGCTGCCCGGCCGATACGAACGGTGACGTCGGCCCGGACCACTACGTCCAGATGGTGAACAGCTCGTTCGAGATCTTCGACAAGCAGGGGACGTCCCTGGCCGGCCCATCCAGGATCAGCACGATCTGGACGGGCGCGGGTGATACCGGGGATTGCTCGACCAACAACAGCGGCGATCCCATCGTCAAGTACGACCACCTGGCCGACCGGTGGCTGATCAGCCAGTTCGCCCTTCCGAACGGGATCTTCCAGCCACCGTCTTCCGAGTGCATCGCGATCTCACGGACCGCCGACCCGGTCAATGGGGGCTGGTTCGTCTACACGTTCCGGATCCCCGGCGACCGGATCGACTATCCGAAGTTCGGGGTGTGGCCCGACGCCTACTACATGAGCTCCCAGCAGGGATTCTCCGGTGGGACCATCGACGCGTGGGCCTTCGACCGCGCCAACATGCTCAACGGCACGTTCGTCAACCCGGTGCGGTTCACCATCGCCGCCCCGGCGCTGATCCTGCTGCCCGGTGACCTCGACGGCCCGGCGCCCCCGGCCGGCACGCCCGCGCCGTTCGCCCGTGCCATCGACGGAAACCTCTGGGGTGGCGCCGATCGGGTGGAGGTCTACGACTTCCACGTGGACTGGGGCAACCCGGCTCTCTCCACGTTCACGTTGAACGCGTCCCTCCCGACCACGTTCGACGGGGACATGTGCAACGGGACCAACCTGTTCAACAACTGCGTTCCCCAGCCGGGGACCGCGGTCCTGCTGGAGTCGCTGACGCACTGGGCGCAGCAGCCGCTGCAGTACCGCAACTTCGGGACCCACGACGGTCTGGTGTTCAACCACAGCGTCGACGAGAACGGGAGCGACCATGCCGGCGTGCGCTGGTACGAGCTCCGACGCGCCGTTCCGGGAACCGGAGCGTGGACGATGTTCCAGCAGGCCACTCACGCCCCGAATGCCGTCCACCGGTGGATGGGCAGCATTGCCATGAACGGCGACGGCGACATCGCCGTGGGGTATTCGGCCTCCGACGGCACCTCGGTGTTCCCAGGCATCCGTTACGCGGGGCGGCTGTCCACCGATCCCCTGAACACGCTGCCGCAGGGTGAGTTCACGATGGTGAACGGAAGCACCTCTTCCGGGGCGACTCGCTGGGGTGACTACTCCGCGATGGCCGTCGACCCCGTGGATGACTGCACCTTCTGGTACACGGCCGAATACATGTCCGCTGGAGGCCGGACGACCCGGATCGGCGCCTTCAAGTATCCCTCGTGCGTCCAGACGATCTCGATCAGCGACGTCTCCCAGAACGAGGGGAACGCCGGAACCACGGCGTTCACCTTCACGGTCTCCCTGTCCGCCCCGACGGGGACAGTGGTCACGGTGGGCTACAGCACCGCGGATGGCTCGGCGACCGTGGCGGACGGCGACTACAACGCGACCAGCGGGACCGTCACGTTCCCATCCGGCGACACCAGCGAGACAGTCACCGTGCTCGTCAACGGGGACAACAAGTTCGAGTTGAACGAGAACTTCTTCGTCAACCTCTCGAACGCGATGGGCGCCGACATCGCCGACGGGCAGGGCCAGGGGACGATCGTGAACGACGACCCACTGCCCTCGATCTCGATCGACGACGTCTCGGAGTTCGAAGGCAACTTCGGCCAGGCTCCGTTCACCTTCACGGTGTCGCTGTCGAACCCGAGCTTCCAGCCGATCTCGGTCAACTACGCCACGGCGGACGGCACGGCCACGGTTGTCGACAACGACTACGAGGCTGCAGCCGGCATCGTGGTGTTCCTGCCCAATGACACCTCGGAGACCGTGAGCGTGCCGGTGAACGGCGACATCGTCATCGAGCCGGACGAAACGTTCTTCGTCAACCTGTCGAATCCGATCAACGCCACCATCGCCGACGGCCAGGGACTCGGAACGATCCTGAACGACGACCTGTCCGCGGATGTCGACTGCACGATCGACGGGACGAACCGTGACGACGTGCTGATCGGCACCCCCGGCAACGACGTCATCTGCGGGGGGCCGGGCGACGACATGCTCTTCGGACGCGGCGGTCACGACGTCCTGATCGGCGGGCCCGGTAGGGACTCGCTGTTCGGCGAGGATGGGAACGACCTTCTGCTCGGGGGCCCCGGCCAGGGCATCCTCGAGGGAGGCGCCGGTAACGACAACCTCCAGGGCGGAAACGGCACCGACACCCTGAACGGCGGCAGCGGGTCCGATGCGCTGTTCGGCGGCAACGGAAGCGATTTCCTCGACACCCTGGACGGGGTGTCGGGCAACGACGCCGCCGACGGCGGAAGAGCTCCGGACAGCTGCGTCACCGATCCGGGAGACATGGTCACCAGCTGCCCGTAAGCGGATTGGGAGGGGGGCCCGACCCCGGGCTCCCCTCCCAGCTCATTTGCCGACGCTGGGATCCAGAACGCGGGGTTTTGGATCCGACATAGAAGTATTTTGGCTCTTGACGGCATCCGATTGGCCATTTAGGATCCAAAAATGGTCATTGCGGTATCCGAACTGCTCGAGCGTGACTCGATCTCGGAACCGGAGCAGCGTGCGGTGAAGCGCGGCTGGGCACGGCCCACAGCCGAGACCGCCGAATGCACCTGCCCCGACTTCTGCGAGCGCGATCACGACAACGACTGAGGGAGGCGAAGTGAACCTGAACGGCAACCGCTGGCGCGGCGTCGAGCGCCCCTACTCCGAGGACGATGTCGCGCGCCTGCGCGGTCGTGTCCAGATCGAGCACACGGTTGCCCGCCTGGGCGCCGAGCGGCTCTGGCAACTGCTGGCCAAGGAGGACTACGTCGCCGCTCTCGGTGCACTCACCGGCGGACAGGCCGTCCAAATGGTGCGCGCCGGGCTGAAGGCGATCTACGTGTCGGGCTGGCAGGTCGCGGCCGACGCCAACCTCTCCGGCCAGACGTACCCCGACCAGAGCCTCTACCCGGCGAACAGCGGCCCGGCGCTCGTCAAGCGGATCAACAACGCACTGCTGCGCGCGGACCAGATCGACAACGCCGAGGGCAAGAACGGCACCCACTGGCTGGCGCCGATCCTTGCCGACGCCGAGGCCGGCTTCGGCGGCCCGCTCAACGCCTTCGAGCTGATGAAGGGGTACATCGAGGCCGGCGCTGCAGCCGTCCACTTCGAGGACCAGCTGTCCTCGGAGAAGAAATGTGGCCATCTAGGCGGCAAGGTTCTCGTCCCGACGAGTCAATTCGTCCGCACACTCGTCGCGGCACGCCTTGCCGCCGACGTTTGCGGCGTGCCGACGCTGGTCGTCGCGCGCACGGACGCGCTCAGCGCGACACTGCTCACGAGCGACGTCGACGAGGTCGACCGCGAGTTCACGACCGGCGAGCGGACGCCCGAGGGCTTTTTCCGCGTCCAGCCGGGCATCGAGGCGCCGATCGCGCGCTCCCTCGCCTACGCGCCGTACGCGGACGTGCTCTGGTTCGAGACCGCCACCCCGGACATGGACGAGGCGCGACGGTTCGCCAAGGCGATCCACGAGCGCTTCCCGGGCAAGCTCCTCGCCTACAACTGCTCGCCGAGCTTCAACTGGCGCCAGCACCTGAGTGACGCCGAGATCGAGAGCTTCCAGCGCGAGCTGGGCGAGCTCGGCTACGCCTACCAGTTCATCACGCTGGCCGGCTTCCACTCGCTGAATTCCGCGATGTTCGAGCTCGCCAAGGGCTACGCGGCCGAGGGCATGCCCGCGTACGTCCGCGTCCAGGAGCGCGAGTTCGAGCTCGAGGACGAGGGCTACACGGCTACGCGGCACCAGCGCGAGGTCGGAGCGGGATACTTCGACGCGGTGATGGAGGCGGTCTCGGGAGGACAGAGCTCGACCCTGGCGCTCAAGGGCTCCACGGAAGAGGAGCAGTTCCAGACCGCCGCCAAGGGGTGACCTTTCCGGAGGCCGCGGAGGTCGTCGCTACGGCCGACGCGGAGATCCTCACCCCGGACGCGCTCGCCTTCGTCGCGTTGCTGCAGCGCGAGCTAGGCCCCCGGCGGCGCGAGCTGCTCGAGCTCCGCGTCGCGCGCCAGCAGGAGCTCGACGCTGGCGCCCTGCCCGACTTCCTGCCCGAGACGAAGGTCGTGCGCGACGGCGACTGGCAGGTCGCGCCGCCTCCTCCCGACCTGAGCGACCGGCGGGTCGAGATCACGGGCCCGGTCGACCGCAAGATGATGATCAACGCCCTCAACTCGGGCGCGCGAGTGTTCATGGCCGACTTCGAGGACGCGAGCTCGCCGACCTGGGAGAACTGCATCGAGGGCCAGCGGAACCTGCGCGACGCGGTCCGGAGGACGATCGAGCTCGACGCCGGTGAGAAGAGCTACCGGCTGAACGAGGAGACCGCGACGCTCGTCGTGCGCCCGCGCGGGTGGCATCTGCCGGAGCGCCACGTGCTGGTCGAAGGCGAGCCGGTCTCGGCGTCGCTCTTCGACTTCGGGCTCGCGGTCTTCCACAACGCTCGGGAGCAGCTCGAGCGCGGGACGGGGCCGTACTTCTACCTCCCGAAGCTCGAGAGCCACCTCGAGGCGCGGCTCTGGAACGACGCCTTCGTCTTGGCACAGGACGAGCTCGGCATCTCGCAGGGCTCGATCAAGGCCACCGTCCTCATCGAGACCATCCTCGCCGCCTTCGAGATGGAGGAGATCCTCTACGAGCTGCGCGAGCATTCGGCCGGCCTGAACGCGGGCCGTTGGGACTACATCTTCAGCGTGATCAAGAAGTTCCGCGAGCGCGACGACTTCGTGCTGCCCGACCGCGCACAGGTGACGATGGCCGTGCCGTTCATGCGTGCCTACACCGATCTGCTCGTGCGCACCTGCCACCGGCGCGGCGCGCACGCGATCGGCGGCATGGCGGCGTTCATCCCGTCTCGTCGCGACCCGGAGGTGAACGAGATCGCGTTGGCCAAGGTGCGCGAGGACAAGGAGCGGGAGTCGCAGAACGGCTTCGACGGGACCTGGGTCGCGCACCCCGATCTCGTGCCGGTCGCCCGCGAGCTCTTCGACGGCGTGCTCGGGGCGCGCCCGAACCAGGTCGAGCGGCTTCGCGAGGACGTCACCGTCGGCGCTGCCGACCTGCTCGACTTCGAGATCCCCGGCGGCGAGGTGACGGAGGCCGGGCTCCGCACCAACGTCTCGGTCGGCGTGCGCTACCTGCACTCCTGGCTGAACGGCGTGGGCGCGGCGGCGATCGACAACCTGATGGAGGACGCGGCCACCGCCGAGATCTCGCGCTCGCAGGTCTGGCAGTGGGTGCGGAACGGTCACTTCACGCGCGAGCGGGTACGCGCTGAAGTGGACGGTGTGCGCGACGGCATGGAGCCTGCGGCCGAGCTGTTCGAGCGGGTCGCGCTCGACGACGAGTTCGTCGAGTTCCTGACGCTCCCGGCGTACGAGCTGCTCGACGCGAAGGGCTAGGATTCACACCGATGGGTGGTCTCGGGCTCTACATCGTTTTCCTCGTCCCGCCGCTCCTATTCGGATTGGGCGTCCAGTGGTGGTTGAAGCGGACGTTTGCCAAGTACTCGGAGGTGCCCGTCTCCGCCGGCATGACCGGCGCCCAGGTCGCGCGGGCGATCCTCGACCGCAACGGGCTACATGACGTGCCGGTCGAGATCGCGCCGGGCGGCGCCCTTTCCGATCACTACGACCCGCGCAAGAAAGCGCTGTTCCTGTCCGAGCCGGTCTACGGCCCGAGCACCGTCTCGGCGGCCGCGGTCGCCGCGCACGAGACGGGCCACGCGCTGCAGGACGCGCGCGGCTACGTGCCGCTCAAGCTGCGCTCGGCGATGTACCCCGTCGTCGCGTTCGCCTCGAGCACGTGGATCTGGCTCCTGATCATCGGAGTGCTACTCAATGCGCTCAACCTGATCGGCCTCGCGCTCATCATCTACGCCGTCGCGGTCGCCTTCCACATCGTGACGCTGCCGGTGGAGTTCAACGCCTCCAGTCGCGCGGCGGGACAGCTCCGCGAGCTCGGCCTCGTCGGTCCTGGCGGCGAGCAGGCGGGCGTGAAGAGCGTGCTGAATGCTGCAGCCCTCACGTACGTTGCCGGCGCGCTCGCCGCGCTGAGCCAGCTCCTCTACTACGCGCTCATCTTTTTCGGCAACCGCAACTGAGGTAGATCGGGGCTACGGTGGAGTCCACCAAGGCCGACGAGATCGCATACGCCATCGAGGAGGCGATCATCTCCGGCGAGATCGAGCCGGGATCGATCCTCCGCCAGGAGTCGCTCTCCGAGCAGTACGACGTCTCGCGAACCCCGATCCGCGAGGCCCTGCGGCGCCTGGCTGCGCTCGGTCTCGTGCAGTTCGAGCCGAACCGCGGTGTGCGCGTCCGCACGCTGTCGCGCGAGGAGCTGCGGGAGGCGTTCCTCGTGCGGGCCGAGCTGGAGTCGCTTGCGACGGCGCTCGCCGTTCCGAACTTCGACCAGGAGGGGCTCGGCGAGCTGGAGGCCGCGGAGGAGCGGTTCAGCCAGCTCACCGAGACGCTGCGGGCGAACGCGCGCGAGAAGAGCGCCAGCGGGCCCCTGGTCGGCGAGTGGGTCCGGGCGAACCACGCCTTCCACGACGTCATCTACGCGCGGTCGCGCGCGCCCTACGTCGTGCGGCTGGCAAAGAGCGCGCGCCGGACGTTCTTCGGCCAGACCGTCTGGACGGTCGGCTCGGAGCTCGACGAGCTCTACGAGAAGAACGCGCACCAGCACTCCGCGATCAGGGGAGCGATCGCGGCCGGCAGCATCGAGGGCGCGCGCGAGCTTGCCCGCGAGCACGTGCTCGCCTCCGGGAACCTGCTCGAGGTGATCCTCGACCAGGTCGAGCGGCCGTCGCGCTCGTCGGCGGCCTAGGAGGGTTTGGCGGAATGACTCGTCGCCGGGGTGCGATGGTCGTTCCGAGGCAAGGACGCAGGGAGCCTCAATGCTTTTCAGCATTGGGGCGACTGAGGACGCGGCCTCGGGGCGAGCAGCGCGGCCCGGCGGCACGATCTATTTCGCCAAGCCCTCCTAAAAGACCAGGTAGAGGACCTCGCCGACGAGTGCGGGCTTGTCGGCGCCCTGGATCTCGATCTCGACGCCGACCCGGTACAGGATGCCCTCGCCGCGGCGCTCGGCCGAGTGGAGGGTTGCCTTCAGGCGCACCTGCGAGCCGGACGGAACCGGCGCCGTGAAGCGGATCTTCTCGATGCCGTAGTTGAGCCCCATCTGCGCGTCCGTGACGCGCAGGACGTTCGCGACGAGCATCGGCAGCAGCGAGAGCGAGAGGTAGCCATGGGCGACGGTCGTGCCGAACGGCCCTTGTGCCGCACGCTCGGGGTCGACGTGAATCCAGTTGTGGTCGCCGGTGGCGTCGGCGAACTGCTCGATGGCTTGCTGCTCGACCGTGACCCAGTCGCTCGGCTCCAGCTCGAGGTCGGTCGCGCCTTCCAGCTCTGCGAGTGTGAGCTCGGTTGTCATGCTTCGACGCGCAGCGAGCGGCCTCCGGCCTGCTCCATCGCAGCGAGCATGCCGGCCGGCTTCGCGCCCTCGGGGAAGCGCTCGCGGAGCGCGGAGAGCAGCTCGTCCGCATCCCAACGCTCCTCGGCGACAAAGGCCTTGCCGGCCTCCCACGGTCGAAGCACGTTCACCACGCCGCCCCAAACGAAAAAGCACTGGCCGGTGATCTCCTGCGCCTCGTCGGCGCAGAGGGCGACCACGAGCGGTGCCATGTTGGCGGGGTCGAGCGGGTCGAAGCCCTCCGGCTTGGGTAACTCGCCGAAGGTGTCCTCGGTCATGCGCGTGCGCGCGTTCGGGGCGAGGCAGTTGACGGTGACGCCGTAGCGGCCGAGCTCCTGCGCGGCGATCAGCGTCAGCCCCGCAATCCCGGCCTTGGCCGCGCCGTAGTTGGCCTGCCCCACGTTCCCGAAGACTCCCGACGGGCTCGACGTGTTGATCACCCGGCCGCGCATTTCCTCGCCGGCCTTCGAACGCTCCCGCCAGTACGCGCCGGCGTGGCGGAGCGGCGCGAAGTGGCCCTTCAGGTGCACCGCGATGACGGCGTCCCACTCCTCCTCGGTCATGTTCACGAGCATCCGGTCGCGCAGGATCCCTGCGTTGTTGACGAGGATGTCGAGGCCGCCGTAGCGATCAACCGCGCGGTTGACCATTTCCTCTGCCGCGCCGAAGTCGGACACGTCCGCATAGCTCGCCACCGCCTGGCCACCCGCGGCCACGATCTCGTTCACGACCTCCTGGGCGGGGCTCGCGTCCTCGCCTTCGCCGGTCAGCGTGCCGCCGAGGTCGTTCACGACCACCCGCGCCCCGGCGCGCGCCAGGGCGAGCGCGTGCTCGCGTCCGATGCCGCGGCCGGCACCGGTCACGATCGCCACCTTCCCCTCGAGCATCGGCATTGCGGGAAGATCGTACGACCAAATGGGCTTCGAGGGCGGACCGATCCAGACCTCCATCTACGTCGCGGGCGAGTCGCCGTGGCCGATCTCCCCCGAGGAGTGGAAGGCGCGGGCGGCCGAGACGCTCGAGACGGCGCCATTCGACTACATCGCGGGCGGAGCCGGGTCAGAGTCGACGATCCGTGCGAACGGGGAGGCATTCGCGCGCCGACGGCTGCTGCCGCGGATGCTCAGAGGGAACCGTGAGCGGGAACTCTCGGTTGACGTGCTGGGCACGTCCTCGCCCGCGCCGTTCCTGCTCGCCCCGGTCGGCGTGCTCTCGATCGCGCACGAGGAGGGCGAGCTCGCGGTGGCCCGGGCTTCAGCCGCCACGGAGGTTCCGCTGATCCTCTCGAGCGCGGCCTCGCACTCGATCGAGGAGGTGGCCGAGGCGATGGGCGACGCGGCCCGCTGGTTCCAGCTCTACTGGGTCAACGACCGCGAGGTCGCGGCCAGCCTGGTCCACCGGGCGGAGGCGTCCGGGTACGGCGCCGTCGTCGTCACCGTCGACACGCCGATGCTCGGCTGGCGCGAGCGCGACCTGAGCAACGCCTACCTGCCCTTCCTGTCCGGCGAGGGCTGCGCCCAGTTCTTCTCCGACCCGGTTTTCCGCAGCCGGCTGGAACGGCCGCCCGAGGAGGACATTCTCGCCGCGGCGGCCGCGATGCTCGCGACGTTCCCCAACATGGACCTCACCTGGGAAGACCTCGACTGGCTGCGCGGCCAGACCGAGCTGCCGCTGCTCGTCAAAGGGGTGCTGGCCGGCGAGGACGCCGTGCTCGCGTTCGAGCACGGGGCTGACGGAGTCGTCGTCTCGAACCACGGTGGCCGCCAGGTGGACGGGTCCGTGGCCACTCTCGACGCGCTCGTGGAAGTACGGGCCGCGGTCGGTGCGGACGCGGTCGTGCTGATGGACGGGGGCATCCGCCGCGGCGCGGACGTGCTCAAGGCGCTCGCGCTCGGCGCCGACGCGGTCCTGCTCGGGCGGCCTTACGCCTACGGCCTGGCGGTCGGCGGGCAGGAAGGCGTCGAGGCCGTGATCCGGCACCTCATGGCCGACACCGATCTCACCCTCGCGCTCCTCGGCGCGCAGAGCGCCGCCGGCCTGGACGAGTCGTGGATCGCGGCGCAGTCCTGACGCAGGGCGGCCTGGAGGTCGCCGAGCTCGAGCTCGACCCACCCGGCCCCGGCGAGGCGCTCGTCCGGATCGAGGCCAGCGGCGTCTGCCACACCGACCTGCACATCATCCAGACCGGCGGCTGGCGACATCCGCTGCCCGTCCTGCTCGGCCACGAGGGCGCGGGGATGGTCGAGGCCGTCGGCGAAGGCGTCCTGCACGTCGGGCCCGGCGATCGGGTCGTCGTGGGCTGGCGCTCGCCTTGCGGCGCGTGTGCGTGGTGCCTGCGCGGGCAGCGTCAGCTCTGCCGGACTCCTCCAGGCCCCGGCCCGCGGATGCGGCTAACCGACGGCACTCAGGTGACGGGAGCCCTCCAGACCGGCACGCTCGACCACCCGGACGGTCGTGCACGGTTCGGCCCTCGTGCCACTGACGACGGTGTTGCCCCCGGAGCAGGCTTGCCTGATCGGGTGCGCGGTGGCGACCGGCGTGTGTTCCGTGCTCAACACCGCAGCCGTGTGGGAGGGCGCCCGCGTGGGCGTGATCGGCTGCGGCGCGGTCGGGCTCTCGGTGATTCAGGGCGCACGGATCGCGGGTGCCGCAGAGATCCACGCGCTCGACCTCGACGAGCGCAAGCTGGAGGCCGCGAGCCGCTTCGGCGCGACGCATCTCGGAGACGCGGAGGCCGACCGGCTCGACTTCGTCTTCGACGTCGTGGGGCGGGGGGAGACCGTCGCCCAGGGGCTGGGCATGCTCGGGCACGCCGGCACGCTCGTCTACATCGGGCTGCCGCAGCCGGGCGCCGAGGCGACCGTGCCGCTGGAGCAGCTCTTCGGCCGGCGGCTGCGCATCCTCGTCTCGCACGGCGGCGACCAGATCCCCGAGGAGGACTTCCCGCGGCTGGCCCAGTTCGCGGCCGACGGCCGGCTCGACCTGGCGGGAATGGTGACCAAGACGATCGCGTTGGACGACGTGGAGCGCGCCTTCGCGGACATGGAGGCGGGCGAGGTCATTCGTTCAGTCGTGGTGCCATGAAGATCCCACCCCCGATCGCGGAACTGCTCGGCCTGGAGCGACTCACCTTCGGCGACGGGAAGAGCACGATTCCGGATGGAGGCGGGCGAGCAGCACTCGAACCCGATGGGGACGCTCCACGGCGGCATCCTTTGCGACCTCGCCGATGCGGCGATGGGGATGGCGTTCTTCTCGACCTGCGCCGAGGGTGAGACGTTCACCACGCTCGAGCTCAAGATCAACTTCCTGCGCCCGTTCTGGACGGGCACGCTGCTCGCGCACGGCCGAGTCGTCCACCGGGGCAGGACGGTCGGCATGACCGAGTGCGAAGTCGTGGACGAGAACGACCGCCTGATCGCGAAGGCCACGAGCACCTGCCTCGCCCTCCGCGGCGAAGCCGCCAAAGGGCGCTAGTAACGACTTGTCATTGATCCGCTGCGCTCGAAGGCGAGGACTTGGTCGAGTAGGGCTTCGTAGTCGGGGTCGCTCTCGGGGTCGTAGCCGGGCGTGAGGTGGCGGCGCTCGTGCAGCTCCGCGGCGGGCTCGTTGCCCTCGGCTCGCAGGCACGCGACCTGCAGCGCGCGCACGAGCGTGTCCAGCTGACGGCGGATGTGTAGGGCGCCGAAGTCCGCGTCCGCGACCGAGCGGCGCAGTCTCGGCTCGAGCTGCGCAGGCGCGTCCGAGCGGGCGAGCACGAGGTCGACCGCGTCCAGCCGGGCCAGATCGCGGAGCACCTGCGCGCACAGGACGTTGTGGGTGCCTTCCCAGCTCTCGAACACGATCGCGTCCCGGTACAGCCTCGGCAGCGGCGAGAAGTCCTCGATCGTGCCGTTGCCGCCGAGCGCCTCGATCCCGCGCCTGCACATCTGCGTGGCGGCGAGCGACGTGACGAACTTGTTCGCGTTGACGAGGATCCGGTGCCAGGCCACGTCCTGCTCGTCTGCGGAGCCCTCGTCGATCCGGGCCACGAGCTCCGTCAGGTGCATCGACGACGCGAGTGCCGCCGCCGCCTCCGACTTCATCACCGCGAGGTTCTCGCGCACGAGCGGGAAACGGGCGATCGGGCCGCCGAAAGCCTCGCGCTCCCCGGCGAAGCTCGACGCCTCGAGAAAGGCCCGTCGCATCAGCCCGGTCGAGCCGAGTGCGTTCAGCCAGCGAGAGGTGTTCAGGATGCTGACCGCGATCCGGAAGCCGTCCTCGACCGCACCGAGGGCATGGGCGGGTGCGCCGTCGAACTCGATCTCGCCGGTCGCGAGCGCGCGTGTCCCGAGCTTGTCCTTCAGCCGGCGGATCGTGAAGCCGCCTCCGGCGCGGGGAACCAGGAAGCAGCCGATCCCGCGCGTCCCGTCGGGAGCGCCCCTAGGCCGAGCCGTGACGACGAACTGGTCGGCGTCCGCGACCGAGCAGAACCACTTCTCGCCGGAGATCCGCCAGGCGTCGCCGTCCGGGACCGCTTCGACGCGGTTCGCGCCGACGTCTGAGCCGCCGTGGCGCTCGGTCAGGAACTGGGCGCCTCGCTGGGCGCGGTCGTAGTCCGGCTCGAGCAGCGGCGGCAGGAAGCGTTCGCGCAGATCGTCGTCGGCGTGTGTCCGTAGCGCGCGCACGAGGCCCGCGGTGCAGACGACGGGACAGGCATGGCCCGCCTCGCCCGCGTGCGCCAGCTGGTAGAGCAGAGCCGCCTGCTCGCGCGCACCGGCGCCGACGATCCCCGACGCCCACACTGCGCGGCCCGCGCGATGGTGCGCGGGGTGAAACTCGACCCGTCCGTCGGCGCCGAGCCGAGGCGGCTGCTGCTCGGCCTCCGCGACGGCAGGGTCGATCACCTGCATCACGACGTCGCCGAAGTTTGCTGGTGACGGTCTCGATCACCGTTATAGGCTAAGCGTCGTGGACCTCAGGGACGGCCCAGACGAAGCAGCTTTCCGCGGCGAGGTCCGCCGCTGGCTCGAGGAGAACCTGCCCGCCGACGACAGCCGCGAGTGGAGCCGGAAGATCTACGACGCGGGCTACGCGGGCCTGACCTGGCCCGAGGAGTACGGCGGCAAGGGCGCGCCTTACAGCCACCAGGCGATCGTGCTCGAGGAGTTCGCCCGCGCGGGGGCGCCGCAGCACATGGGCGTGATCGGGCTCGGCATGGCAGGCCCGACGATCATGGCGCACGGCAGCGAGGAGCAGAAGCGCCGCTACCTGAAGAAGATCCTCTCGGCCGAGGAGATCTGGTGCCAGGGCTTCTCGGAGCCGGGCGCGGGGTCCGACCTCTCGGCCGTGGGGACTCGCATCGAGGTCACCGACAGCCATTTCAACGTGACCGGCCAGAAGGTCTGGTCGTCCTTCGCGCACATCGCCGACCACTGCATCCTCGTCGGCCGCAGCGACCCGGATTCCGAGTCCCACGCGGGCCTCACGTACCTGATCGTGGACATGAAGAGCCCGGGGGTCGAGGTGCGGCCGCTGCGCCAGATCACGGGCGAAGCGGAGTTCAACGAGATCTTCCTCACCGACGTGAAGGTCCCGCGAGGGAACCTGCTCGGCGAGATCGGCGGCGGCTGGCAGGTGGCGATGACGACGCTCCTGCACGAGCGCGGCACGCTCGGCTTCGCGCTCAGCGGCGTGCTGGAGTCGCAGGTGCAGAAGCTCGTCGCCCTGGTGAAGGAGCGCGGCGCAGACGATCCGATCATCCGCGACCGCGTCGCGCAGGAGTGGATCGAGATGCAGGCTCTCAAGTTCACGAACTACCGCTCGCTGACCGCGCTGATGAAGACCGGCATCCCCGGCCCGGAGGGCTCGGGCGCGAAGCTGCACTGGTCGGAGCAGAACCAGCGGCTGACGAAGCTCGCCATGGAGATCCTGGAGGGCGAGGACGACGGCTACTGGCGCCACCAGCAGCTGCGCAGCCGCGGCAACACGATCGAGGCGGGGACCTCCGAGATCCTGCGCAACATCATCGCCGAGCGCGTGCTCGGCCTCCCGAGGTCGCGCTGATGCAGTTCGCGTTCACCGAAGAGCAGGAGCTGCTGCGCCGCGAGGCGCGCGAGGCGCTCGGCAACGGCGGCTGGAGCCGCGAGGACATCGCCGCCGCCGAGCTCGGCTTCGTCGACCAGGCGATCCTGTACGAGGAAGCCGGCCGCGCGAACCTCGGCGAGTCGCTCTTCGACGAGACGCGGCCCGAGAACGAGCGCCTGACCGCGCTCGCGCTCGAAGCGGTCGGCATCTCGCAGAAGGCGCTCGACCTCGGGGTCGAGTACGCGAAGGACCGCGAGCAGTTCGGGCGCAAGATCGGTGTCTACCAGGCGGTCTCGCACGCTCTCGCGGACACGTACGTCGAAACGGAGCTAGCGCGCTCGCTCGCCTACTGGGCGGCATGGTCCGTCGCCGAGGACGACGAGCAGGCGACGATCGCGGCGGCGGCCGCGAAGGCGTACGCGAGCGACGCGGCGGTGGTCGCCTGCGAGCGCTCGATCCAGGTGCACGGGGGCATCGGCTTCACCTGGGAGCACGTGCTCCACGAGTACTACAAGCGCGCGCTCTGGATTCAGGCGTACGACGGTTACCCGCGCAAGCAGCGGGCCAAGATCGCCGCCTGGCTACTCGATTGAGCGTCCGGACGGCGCTGGTCACCGGCGCGTCTTCGGGCATCGGCGAGGCCTGCGCCGCCCGGCTCGCGCGCTCGGGCTGGCGGGTGCTCGCGGGCGTGCGCCGGCCGGGCGAGGCGCCCGAGGGCACCGAGGAAGTGCATGCTCGACGTGACCGACCCCGCCCAGATCCACGCGGCGGCCGAAGGCGTCGAGGAGCTCCACGCGCTCGTGAACAACGCGGGGATCGCGATCGCGATGCCGCTCGAGTTCGTCCCGCTCGACGAGCTTCGGCATCAGCTCGAGGTGAACCTCGTCGGCCAGGTCGCGGTGACGCAGGCCTTTCTGCCCGCGCTCCGCCGCGCCCGCGGCCGGATCGTCTTCGTCGGCTCGATCGCCGGCAAGAGCGCGCTGCCCTTCCTCGGGCCCTACGCCGCGTCGAAGCACGCGCTCGAAGCGGTCGCCGATTCCCTGCGGCTCGAGCTCCGGCCCTGGGGGATCCGGGTCTCGATCGTCGAGCCGGGCTCGATCAAGACGCCGATCTGGACACGCGGAGCGGAGAAGGCCGACGAGCTGCTCGCCTCGGACGATCGCGGCGCGGCCGACCTGTACGGCGATCGCGTTGCAGCGTTCAGGCGCGTGGCCGCGAAGCGCGGCGCCGGCGGCGCTCCCGCCGAGAAGGTGGCCGAGGTGGTCGAGAGCGCGCTGACCTCCGAGCGGCCCCGCGCCCGCTACCTGGTGGGGAAAGACGCTCGGATTCGGGCGGGCGTCGAGCGCCTCCCGGCTCGGGCGCGCGACAGGGTCTACGAACGGCTCTTGCTACGCGACTAGACGAGATGCGACGATTCCCATGCGACCGACCCAGGAGGATCCAATGCAGGGCCTGATGATGGACGACTACCAGCTGACTCTGCCGCCAATCCTGAGGCGGGCGGAGACGTTCTTCGGCGACCAGGAGGTCGTCACACGGCTCCCCGACAAGAGCTTCCACCGCTACACCTACCGCGACATGGCCCGGCGGGCCAAGCAGCTCGCCGTCGCCCTGAAGAAGCTGGGCCTCGAGCCCGGCGATCGGGTCGCCACGCTGTGCTGGAACCACTACCAGCACCTCGAGGCGTACTTCGGGATCCCGTGCGGCGGCTTCGTCCTGCACACGCTCAACCTGCGCCTCCATCCGAGCGACCTCGCCTACGTCGCCGACCACGCGCACGACAAGGCCGTGATCGTCGACAAGGCCCTGCTGCCGCTGCTCGACCAGTTCAAGGACCAGACGAAGATCGAGCACGTGATCGTCGTCGAGGACGGCTACGAGGAGCTGCTCGAGTCGGCGAGCGCCGACGAGTGGGAGGACCCGCAGCTGGACGAGCGCACAGCCGCCGCGATGTGCTTCACGAGCGGAACGACGGGTCGCTGCAAGGGCGTCGTCTACTCGCACCGCTCCACGGTCCTGCACGCGCTCGGTGTCGCCACCACCTCGCCGCTCGGCCTCCGCGTCGCCAACAGCGACACGCTGCTCCCGGTCGTCCCGATGTTCCACGCGAACGCCTGGGGCTACCCCTACCTCGCCGCGATGATCGGCACGAAGCTCGTCTTCCCCGGCCCTCATCTCGACCCCGAGAGCCTGCTCGAGGCCTTCGTCCAGGAGAAGGTCACCTGGACGGCCGGCGTGCCCACGATCTGGCTCGGGATGCTGCAGATGCTCGACGCCGAGCCGGGCAAATGGGACCTCGAGCACATGCAGGGCATGCTGGTCGGCGGCTCCGCCGTGCCGCGCGCGATGATCGCGGCCTACAAGGAGCGGCACGGGCTCAACGTCGTGCAGGGCTGGGGCATGACCGAGACCTCGCCGGTCGCGTCCGTCAGCGACTTCATCGGCGACATCGCTCAGGCCGACCAGGACACGAAGTACGACTACGTCGCGATGGCCGGCATCCCGCTGCCCTTCGTCGAGATTCGCGTCCGCGCCGGCGAGGAAGAGGTGCCGTGGGACGCCGAGTCGATGGGCGAGCTCGAGGTGCGCGGCCCGTGGGTCGCCGCCGGGTACTACGAGGACGACACCCAGGCCGACCGCTGGACCGAGGACGGCTGGTTCAAGACCGGCGACATCGTCTCCATGCATCCGCGCGGCTTCATCCAGATCAAGGACCGTTCCAAGGACGTGATCAAGTCCGGCGGCGAGTGGATCTCGTCAGTCGACGTCGAGAACGCTCTGATGGCCCATCCCGCCGTGGCGGAGGCGGCCGTGATCGCGATTCCGGACGAGAAGTGGGCCGAGCGGCCGCTGGCCGTCGTCGTGCTGAAGGAGGGCCAGACCGCTACGGACGAGGAGCTACGCGAGCACCTCGCGCCGAAGTTCGCCAAGTGGTGGCTCCCCGATCGCTTCGAGTTCGTCGAGGAGATTCCGAAGACGTCGGTCGGCAAGTTCAAGAAGACGGCGCTGCGGGAGCAGTTCGCGGAGGAGCCCGTCGAGGCCTAGGCGATGCGAGCGGTCGTCCTACGCGAGCCGGGCGGCCCGGAGCAACTCGAGCTCGCAGAGCTGCCTGACCCCGAGCCCGGGGACGGGCAGGTGCTCGTCCGCATTCGCGCGGCCGGGGTCAACTTCGCCGACGTGCTCACACGGCAGGGGCGGTACCCGCAGGCGCCTCCGCTGCCGACCGTGCTCGGCGGCGAGGTCGCAGGCGAGGTGGACGGTCGCCGTGTGATGACGGCCTCGGGTGCGACCGGGTACTCGGAGCTCACGACCGTGGACGAGGCCTGGCTCTTCCCCTTGCCCGAGTCGGCCTCGTTTGAGGAGGGCGCGTCGTTTCTGATCACGTTCCTGACGGCCTGGATCCCGCTCCGGCGGGCGCAGGTCGGGCCGGGCGCGACCGTGCTCGTCCACGCCGCGGCCGGCGGGGTTGGTTCGGCGGGCGTGCAGCTCGCGAAGCATCTGGGCGCGACCGTCGTCGCGACGGCGAGCTCCGAGGAGAAGCGGCAGGTGGCGGTCGATCTCGGCGCCGACGAGGCGTACGGCTACGACGAGTTCGCCGACCGCGTGCAGGCCGACGTCGTGCTCGACGCCGTCGGCGGCGACGTCTTCAAAAGCAGCATCGGTGTCCTCAACCCGCTCGGCACGATCGTCGCGATCGGGTTCGCCGACGGCTGGTGGGATCCGCTCGACACGGCCCTGATGGTCGGCCGCAACCTCGCGCTGCAGGGCTTCTACCTCGGGCGGCTGCTGAAGCTCCGGCCCGAGATCGTGCGGGATGCGGCCGCGGAGCTGATCGCGCTGTGGGAGCAGGGGGCGGTGAAGCCGCTCGTCGGCGCGACCTTCCCGCTCGAGGACGCGCCTGCGGCCCACCGGCTGATCGAAGAGCGCAAGAGCGTCGGCAAGGTCGTCCTTGTTCCCTGAGACCGCGCTCGTCACCGGCGGCGCCTCGGGGATCGGGGCGGCGGTCGTCGAGACGCTTCGCGACGGGGGGACGGACGTGCGCGTGCTCGACATCGCCGACGGCTTCGACGTCTCGGATACATCGGCCTGGGATTCGGTCGGGCCGGCCGAGTTTGCGTTCCTGAACGCCGGCATCGGCACGGGCGAAGCAGACATGCGCGAGTTGACGGACGAGCAATATCGCCGCATCGTGGGGACGAACGTCGACGGCGTCGTCTTCGGCGTTCGCCGGCTCGCACGGGTAATGCCCGAAGGCGGCGCAATTGTCGTCACGGCGTCGCTCGCAGGACTGACCACGATGTTTGCCGATCCGATCTACTCCGGCACGAAGCACTTCCTCGTCGGCTTCGTGCGGTCGGTCGCGCCGCAGCTCGCCGAGCGCGGGATCCGGATCAGCGCCGTCTGCCCCGGGATCGTCGACACCCCGCTCCTCGGATCGTTACGTCAACGCACGCTGGATGCCGGGATCGAGCTGATGCGCCCCGAGGAGATCGCTGACGCGGTGCTCTCGGCGGCGCGAGACGAGGCCAGCGGCCAGATCTGGACGTGCCTGCCGGGCCGCGCTCCGGCCCGGCACGAGTTCCCGCGCTTCTTCGACTCGGCGTGAGCGAAAGCGAAGGCCCCTGGGAGGAGCTCCGGCCCGATGGCCCGCACGTGTGGCGCACGCTCGGCTACCGGCGCACGGCCACCGAGCCGGGGCGCATGGAGATCGAATGGGACGCGACGGAGGACTACACGTTCCCTGACGGTGACGGCTCGATCGTCCACGGCGGGCTCGTCGCAACGATCCTCGACACCTCGATGGGCGGCGCGTGCGCGACCGTGCTCGAGGCCGGCGAGTCGTTCCTGACGGCCGACCTGCGTGTCGAGTTCATGCGAGCCGGCCGGCCCGGTGTCTTGCGAGCCGACGGCCGAGTCGTCCGCCGGACGAAGCGAGTCGTCTTCTGCGCCGCGGAGCTCTACGACGCCGAAGGCGAGCACATCGCAAGCGCCCGCTGCACGCAGGTGGTCAGAGCCAAGTAGCGCCCGGAGTCGGGCCTATCTCGGGCAGGGGCAGCTCGGGCCGCATTTGCAGTCCGGGCCGCACGGGCAGTCATGAGCGTTTCTCATTGGCGGACAGCCTACCCGCGTGAGGGTTCGGCGATCTTGACGATGGCCTTGCCGCGGTTCTCGCCGTTCAACATCCCGATGAAGGCCTTCGGGGTGTTCTCCAGGCCCTCGGTGACGTGCTCGGTCCAGTGGATCTTGCCCTCGGCCACCCAGCGCGCCATGCGTAGGCCCGCCTCGTTCCAACGATGCGCGTAGTCGGTGACCAGGAACCCCTCCATGCGCGCTCGGTAGACGATCAGCGCCCCGGGATGAAAGGTCGGCTCGGGCCGATCGAGGTTGTACTGCGAGACCTGGCCGCAGACGACGATCCGCGCGCCGACGTTCAGGCGTGACACGACGGCCTGCGAGACCTCGCCGCCGACGTTGTCGAAGTACACGTCGACGCCGTCCGGGCACGCTTCCTTCAGCGCCGCCCGCAGGTCGTCGCCCTTGTAGTCGATCCCGACGTCGTAGCCGTGGAGCTGGCACTCCTTGCACTTCTCCGGCCCGCCGGCGATTCCGACCGTTCGGCAGCCGCCGATCTTCGCGATCTGGCCCACGATCTGACCCACCGCTCCTGCAGCGCCCGAGACGACGACCGTGTCGCTGGGCTTGGGCTGCCCCACGTCGAGCAGGCCGAAGTAGGCCGTGAACCCTGTCGCACCGACCGCGTGGAGCGCGAGCGTCGGCGGATCGAGGAAGCCCGGGACGAGCCGGACTTTGCCACCGCGCTCGATTGCATACTCCTGCCAGCCGAGCTGGCCGATGACGAGGTCGCCGGGCGAGTAGCGCGAGTCCTCGCTCTTGACCACTTCACCAATGGTCTGCGAGGTGATCACGTCACCGACCTCGAGTGAGCGCGCGTACGAGCGCATCTGGCTCATGCGGCCCCGTTGGTACGGGTCGACCGACAGCCACAGCGAGCGCACGAGCACTTCGCCCGGCCCGGGCTCGCCGACCTCGACCTCGTCGAACGCGAAATCGGCCTCGGTCGGAAAGCCGACCGGGCGCGACGCCATCGTCCACCGACGGTTCTGCGTGCCTACCTGAACTGCCACGAGCCCCCTCCTTTGAATTCCTTCAGGATCCGCCGGCTCACGACCATGCGATGCACCTCGTCGGGGCCGTCGTAGATGCGCCCGCCGCGCGCATGAAGAGCCATGGTCGCCAGCGGCGTGCGGTCGGTCAGGCCGAGCGCGCCGTGCACCTGGATCGCCCGGTCGATCACGTCGTTCAAGACGCGCGCAGCGAAGAACTTGATGAGCGAGATCTCGACCCGGGCCTCGTCGCCCGCGTCGATCCTGTGTGCCGCGTCCAGCGTCATCAGCCGGCAGGCCTGGATCTCGGCGGCCGAGTCCGCGATCCAGTTCTGGACGGTCTGCTTCTCCGCGAGCGGGCCGCCGAAAGCCTCCCGCTCGAGTGCGCGGCGGCACAGCAGCTCGAACGCGCGCTGCATCTGGCCGAGCCAGCGCATGACGTGGTGGATGCGGCCCGGGCCCAGTCGCTTCTGCGCGATCCGGAAGCCGTCGCCGACCTCGCCGAGCGTGTTCCCGACCGGTACGCGCACGCCGTCGTAGTCGACCTCGCAGTGCGTCGTCCAGCCGCGACCCGCGTGCCCGAAGATCGGCACCGGGCGGATGTCGATCCCGGGCGCGTCGGCCGGGACGATGATCTGCGACGCTCGGCGGTGCGGCTCCGCGTCCGGGTCGGTGACCGCCATCACGATCCCGAAGCCCGCTCCTTCCGCGCCGGACGAGAACCACTTGCGCCCGTCGATCACCCACTCGTCGCCGTCGCGCACTGCGCGCGTCTTCAGCCCCGTCGGATCGGAGCCGGAGACGTCGGGCTCCGTCATCGAGAAGAACGAGCGCACGTCCCCGGCCACGAGCGGCCGTAGCCAGCGCTCCTTCTGCTCCGGGGTGCCGAACAGGTGCAGGATCTCGCCGTTTCCCGCATCCGGAGCCTGGCAGCCGAACATGAGCTGGGCCCAGACGCTCCGCCCGATCTCCTCGTTGAGGTACGCGTAGACGAGGAATCCCTGCCCGGTCCCGCCGGCTTCCGGCGGCAGGTGCGGCGCCCAGAGCCCGGAGTCGCGCGCGGCGGCGCGCAGCTCGACCATCACTCGGTGCGAAGGATCGTCCTCCCGGTCGAGTTCCGCCTCGACGGGGTAGAGATGCTCCTCCATGAAGGCGCGATAGCGGTCGCGCAGTTCGTCCAGGCCCGGCGGTGGAGCTAGTTCGGTGACCGCCACACGGTTAGCATCGCACGCCGTGCGCCTCGGCTTCTACATGGGCTATGCCCCACCCGGTACGAACCCGACCGAGCTGATCGCGCTCGCGCAGGAGGCCGAGCGCCTCGGCTACGACTCCGCGTGGGCCGCCGAGGCGTGGGGGACAGATGCCGTCAGCGTCTTGGCGTGGCTCGCCGCGACGACGTCGACGATCAAGATCGGCTCGGCGATTCTCCAGATGCCCGCCCGCACGCCCGCGAACACGGCCATGACCGCGGCCACGCTCGACCTGATGTCAGAAGGCCGGTTCCTGCTCGGCCTCGGCACCTCGGGCCCGCAGGTGGTCGAGGGCTGGCACGGAGAGCCGTGGGGCAAGCCGCTCGGGAAAACGCGCGAGTACATCGAGATCGTGCGGACGGCGCTGCGCCGCGAGACGCTCGAGTTCGAGGGCGAGCACTACAGCGTCCCCTACGGCGGGAACGACGCCACCGGCCTCGGCAAGCCCTTGAAGCTGATGATGCGCCCGCTGCGCGCCGAGATCCCGATCTACCTGGCTTCGTTGCGCAGGCGCTCGGTCGAGCTGGCGACGGAGATCGCCGACGGCTGGCTGCCGATCTTCTTCTCGCCAGAACGGGCGCGGCAGACCTTCCCCGTACCGTTCGGGCGAGCTGGGCTCGACATCGCGCCGGCCGTCCCGGCAGTGTTGTCCGACGATGTCGAGGCCGCACGAGACGCGCTCAAGCAGTACTACGCGCTGTACGTTGGCGGCATGGGCGCGCGCGGCAAGAACTTCTACAACGAGCTCGCCCGCGAGTACGGCTTCGAGGAGGCGGCGCAGCGGATCCAGGATCTCTTCCTCGACGGCAAGCAGCGTGATGCGGCGGCGGCGGTCCCCGACGAGCTGGTGGACGAGCTGGCGCTGGTCGGCCCGCGCGAGCGGATCGCGGAGCGGGTCGAGGCCTGGAAGGAATCGGGTGCAACGACCATGCTCGTCTCGACGCGTGACGCAGCCACGCTGCGTGCGGTGGCGGAGGTGACCCTGTGACGAAGCTCTTCGATCTGAGCGGCAAGACGGCGATCGTGACCGGCGGCGGCACCGGAATCGGCCGCCAGATGGCGCAGGGCCTCGCCGAGGCCGGCGCCAATCTCGTCCTCTGCGCGCGCAAGGCCGAGCGCTGCGAGCAGGCGGCCTCCGAGCTCGAGCAGCTCGGCGTCCGCGCGATCGGCCTCGGCTGCGACGTGCGCGATCCCGAGCAGGTTCAGCACGTCGTCGGCCGGGCCGTCGAGGAGCTCGGCGGGGTGGACGTGCTCGTGAACAACGCCGGCACCGTCTGGGGCGCGAGCCCCGAGGAGATGCCGCTCGAGGGCTGGCAGAAGGTGATCGACGTCAACCTGACCGGCGTTTTCCTCTTCTCGCAGGCCGCAGGACGGGTGATGATCGAGCGCGGCGGCGGCGTGATCGTGAACATCGCTTCGGTCGCGGGCCTGCAGGGCGGGCCTCCCGACGTCATGAACACGATCGTCTACAACGCCAGCAAGGGCGGGGTGATCGCGTTCACGCGCGATTTGGCCTGCAAGTGGGCGCAGCACGGGATCCGGGTCAACTCGATCGCCCCGGGCTGGTTCCCTTCGGACATGTCCGGCTACGTGCTCGAACGTCACGAAGAGCGGCTCAAGCAGCACATCCCGCTCGGTCGCTTCGGCGGGCCGCACGACCTGGAGGGCGTCGTCGTGTTCCTCGCCTCGGATGCCTCGGCCTACGTAACCGGCCACACGCTCGTGGTGGACGGAGGCGAATCGGCCTGGTAGCCGACGTCCCCTGGGCGGCCGAGCTCGAGGAGCGGCTCGGACGGGGCGTCGAGTCGATGCATCTGCTCGCCGGCGGCGCCTCCAAGGAAGCGTGGGCGGTGGACGTCGAGGGCTCGGCCGCTGCTGGTGCGTCGCGCGTCGCGCGGAGTCATCCACGCCGCGACGCTCTCGCTCGAGGACGAGTTCCACGTGCTCGAGGCCGCTGCCGAAGCCGGCGTGAAAGTGCCCCGGCCCGTCGCCTATCTCGGTGAGCTGGGCGGGCGCGAGGCGTTCGCGATGGAGCGCGTCGAAGGCGAGACGATCGGCCGGCGGATTGCGCGCAACCCGCCGCCGGGCCTGGACGTCCAGCTCGCAGACGAGCTCGCCAAGATCCACGCGATCCCGCCGGACCGGCTGCCCTTCCTCGGCAGCGGCGACATCCTCGAGCGGTTCGAAGGGGAGCTCGACTCGGTCGGCGACCCGCACCCCGCGATCGAGTACGGCCTCTGGTGGCTGCGCGAGCACAGGCCGGCGCCGCTCCCGGACGTGGTCACGCACGGCGACTTTCGGATCGGCAACGTCGTCGTCTCGGAGGACGGGCTCGAGTACCTGCTCGACTGGGAGTTCGCGCACCTCTCCGACCCTCGCGAGGATCTCGCCTGGCCGCTCGTCCGTGCGTGGCGCTTCGGCGCGGACGACCGGCGGCTCGGGGGCGTCGGCGAGGTGGCGCCCTACCTCGAGCGCTATGCGGATCTCACCGGCCGCACCGTCTCCGAGGAAGAGCTCTACTGGTGGGAAGTGCTCGGCAACGTCAAGTGGGCGACCGGCTGCCTCACGCAGTGCCGCCGCCACCTGACCGGGCTCGACCGCAGCGTCGAGTACGCGGTGCTCGGGCGGATGGCCGCCGAGATGGAGTACGAGCTCCTCCACCTGATCGAGAGCCGATGAGCGATCGCCCGACCGCACTCGAGCTGCTCGAGGCCGTCGAGGAGTTTCTCTCCTCCGAGGTGCTCCCGACTCTCGACGACCAGCGCTTGAAATTCCGCACGCTGGTGGCGATGAACGCCCTCGGGATCGCGCGCCGCGAGCTGGAAGCGGACGAGCCGGGCCTGGGGGAGGACGAGCTCCGCGAGCTGGCCCGCCGAATCCGGGCCGGCGACGTCCCCTCCGACGCGCACGCGATCCTGAAGGAGCACGTCGCAGCCAAGCTCCGCGTCTCCAACCCTCAATACCTCGAGCGCTACGAGTGACCCGGCGCCGGATCTACCTGATGCGTCACGGCCAGGTCGCCTATTTCGAGGACGGGCGCCCGCTGCGGCAGCATGCCGTTCCGCTGACGGCGGAGGGCCGCGAGCAGGCCGCCGCCGCGGCGCAGCTGCTCGACGGTATCGCCTTCGACCGGGTGATCACGAGCGACCTGCCGCGCACGGTCGAAACGGCCCGCATCGTGGCGCCCTCGGTCGAGCCGGAGTCGTGGCCGGAGCTACGAGAGATCGAATCCGGCCGCCTCGACGAGATCCCCGAGGATGCGCTCGAGGCCACGTTTCTCGGGGCGTGGCGGGACGTCGTTCCCGAGGACATGCGCTTTCTCGGGGGCGAGACGATCGGCTCGCTCCTCGACCGAGTGCTGCCCGCGGTCGACCGCCTCATCGCCGACCCCGATTGGGACGTGCTCCTCGCCGTCCTGCACGGCGGCGTGAACCGGGCGATCATCTCGCATGCGCTAACGGGCGGCCGGGCGCTCCTCGGCAACCTCGAGCAGTCGCCGGCGTGCATCAACGTCCTCGACGTCGGCGACGACTGGGTCGTCAGAGCTGTCAACCACACACCGTACGACCCGGCCCACCTCCACAACCGTCTGCGGACGATGGAGGAGCTCTGGGCGGAGTTCAGACCCTGAGGCTTTCGAGGCGCTCGCGCACCGCACGGCGCGCCTCGGCGAAGACCTGCTCGTCGCGGAACATCTGATACTGGGCGTTCGCCGCCTGGGCGAAGGAGTCGAGCTGGAACGCGATCTCGCGAGCGCTCAGGGACTGGTCGAGCTCGCCTGCCTGCTGCGCCTGCTCGACCGCATGCTCGAGGTACGAGAGCCAGGTTCCGACCATCTCCACGATGCGGTCGCGTACCGGCCCCGGCCTGTTGTTGAACTCGGCCGACGTGCAGGCGAAGAAACAGCCGCCGGGAAAGACCCGGCGCTCGGTGTAGTCGACCATGTGATCGCACAGCGCCCAGACGCGCGCCACTCCCCTCGGCGCCGCGCGGGCCGGAGCGATCACCTCTTCGCGAAAGAGGGCGGCGGCGTGGTCGACGGTGGCGAGCTGCAGCTCCTCCTTCGAGCCGAAGTGGGCGAACAGGCCGCTCTTGCTCATCTCGGTCGCCTCTGCGAGGCGGCCGATCGACAGAGGCTCGAGCCCTTCCTGCGTTGCGAGCTCGGCAGCGCGGGTCAGAATCGCGTGCCGCGTCCGCTCGCCTTTTGTTTTCAGCACGGTCATACGCTTTTACTCCTTGTCACAGGCTCATCTTAGCGCATCTGCTTGACAAAATAGTACGATCGTTCTATTCTATTGCGCATGGAGCACGACCACCTCACCGTCTTCGTCCGGGACTACTCCGTGAGCAAGCCGTTCTACGAGGAGGTTCTTGCGCGCCTCGGCCTCGTCACTCTCCTCGACTGGCCGGACAACCGACGTGCCTACTTCGGGAAGCCGGGGGAGCCGAGCTCGCTCTGGCTCGTCGAGTCCGGCCTCGCCGCCGGGCAAGAGGTCGCACTCGAGGCCGAGGATGTAGGCGCCGTCCACGCGTTCTACGGCACGGCCGTTGCCGCCGGGGCACGCGCCGATCGGGGGCCCGAGGACCGCTCGGACCGCTATTCGGCCCGCGTCCTCGACTTCGACGGCAACGCTCTCGAAGTGGTCTTTCGCGGCGAGACTGCCACGCTCCCGGCGACCGCAGCCGCGTAACCTCCCCCCGCGTGGAGAACCTCGCGGACATCGTCCCGCTGGCGGGCACCCTCGGCATCGAGGTCTCGAAGGCCGAGCCCGACGAAGTGTTGGGGCGGATGGACTGGGCGGCCGAGCGCTGCACCGCCGCCGGGGTGCTGCACGGCGGCGCGTTGATGGCGTTCGCCGACACGCTGGGCGGCGTCTGCGCCTTCCTCAACCTTCCGGACGGCGGGGCGACGACGGCGACGGTCGAGTCGAAGACGAACTTCTTCCGTGCGGTCCGCGAAGGTCACGTCGAGGGCGTGACCCGGCCGCTCCACGTCGGCCGCACCTTCATCGTCGTCCAGACCGACGTGCTGGACGCCGAGCAGCGTCGCGTCGCCCAGGTCACGCAGACCCAGGCCGTGCTGAGCTAGCTACCGAGCCAGCCGGCGATTCGCGTCCCGAGCTCCTCGCCCTTGTCCTCCTGGAGGAAGTGCCCCGCGCCGGCGAGCGGCTCGCCGAGCTCCGCACCGGGGATCAGCTCCGCGAAGCGCTCGGCGACCCGCGGCGAGAAGATGGGGTCTGAGTCGCTGAAGAGCACGAGCGCCGGCTTGCGCCAGCCGCGGAGAGCCTCGCGCACTCGGAGCATCGTCTGCGCCGAGGGGTGCTCCGGGCTCGGTGGGGACGAGCTCGGGAAACATGACCAGCGCCGTCTTCGCCTCGGGAACCGGGTACGGCGCGTCGTACCCGGCGACGACCTCGTCGGACAGCTCGGTCACGCACGTGATCTGCACGAGCTGGCCCGGCCGCAGCTCCGTCCCCACCCGGCGGACGAAGGCCCGGAAGCGAAGCCACTCGTCCGAGGGCGGTCGCCCCGCGTAGAGGCCGGTGTTCGTGATCACGAGCCGGGCCACGCGCTCGGGCCGCTCGGCGGCGAGGCGGAGGCCGATCGGTCCGCCCCAGTCGTGGACGACGACCGTCAGCGCTTGCAGGTCGAGCTCGTCGACCAGCCGCTCGATCGATGCGTAGTGACGGTCGTACGTGTACCAGTCGCGCTCGACGGGCTTGTCCGAGCGGCCGAAGCCGAAGTAGTCGGGCGCGACCACGCGGGCGACCGCGGCGATCGGCGGGATGGCCTTCCGGTAGAGGAACGACCAGGTCGGCTCGCCGTGCAGGAGCAGAACCGGGTCGCCTGAACCCTCGTCCAGGTAGTGCATCCGTAGCCCGTCCTGCTCGAGGTAGTGCGGCTCGAACGCGTACCCGGGCAGGTCGCGAAAGCACTCGTCGGGTGTCCGGTAGACGCTCACTCGGTCAGGAATCCGAGCACCAGCTCGGCGAAGGTGGCCGGGTCCTCCAAGGGGAGATTGTGGCCGTGATCCGCGAGCTCGACATACTCGGCGTTCGGGAGCCGCTCCGCGAGCCGGCGGCCGTTCTCGACCGGGATGATGACGTCGTCGGCGCCGTGGATGACGAGCGCGGGCGCCTCGATGCGCTCCACCTCGAGCCCCTGCGCGTAGAACGCGTAGCAGGCGTTGGCATGCGCTTCGATCGTCGCGTACGGCGAGGGGCTCTGCAGGCGCGCCGCGAGGATCTCCTCGAAGCGCTCCGGGTTCGCGTCCGTCCACCCCGGCGAGAACGTGTACGGCATCGTCCGGCGCGCAAACGCCGCGTAGGGGAGGCCCAGCGCAGCCGTGAAGGCAGCAGCCACGGGTGCCGGGCGACGAACACGGTCGGGCCCACCCGCCCCGGTGCCGGCCAGGACGAGCGAACGCACCTGGGCGGGCTCGTTCAGGGCGAGCGTCAGCGCCACGTAGCCGCCCATGGAGAGGCCGACGAGGTCTGCAGGCTCGTCGATCTGCGCCAGCGCATCCTCGGCCAGCTCGGCGATCGAGGTGCGGGCAGGCCGGTCGTTCAGGAGACCGGTGCCGAGGTTGTCGAACGTGATCACCGTCCGCTCCCCGTCGAGCAGCGGCACGACGTCCCGCCAGACCCAGCTGCCCTGGCCGAGCCCGGAGATCAGCAGGAGCGGGGGGCTCAGTTCAGGCGCTCGACGAGCATCGCCATCCCCTGGCCGCCGCCGACGCACATCGTCTCGAGGCCGATCGTCCCGTCGAGCGTGTCGAGGTCGTTCAGGAGCGTGCACATGATCCGGGCGCCGGTCATGCCGTAGGGGTGGCCGAGGGCGATCGCGCCGCCGTGCGGGTTCAGCTTCTCGCCGAACGGGTCGACGCCCAGCTCGCGGCAGACGGGGAGCACCTGCGCGGCGAAGGCCTCGTTCAGCTCCATCACGTCCACGTCGTCGATCGACATCCCCGTCTGGGCCAGCACCTTGCGCACGGCTTCGATCGGCCCCACGCCCATGATTTCCGGCTCGACGCCCGAGACCGAGGAGGCGATGATCCGCGCGCGCGGCTTCAGTCCCAGCTCGCCCGCCCGTTCCTCGGACATGACGACCACCGCGGCGGCCCCGTCGTTCAGAGGGCACGCGTTGCCGGCCGTGACCTTGCCGCCCGGCTTGAAGGCGGGGTCCAGCGAGGCGAGCGCCTCGAGCGTGGAGCCCCGGCGCGGCCCGTCGTCGGCGTCGGCGCCGTTCCAGGCCGTGATCTCACGCGCGAAGAAGCCCGAGTCCTGTGCGGCGACGGCGCGCTCCTGCGAGCGCTGAGCGAAGCGATCCATGTCCTCGCGGGAGACGTCCCAGCGCTCGGCGACGTTCTCGGCCGTCAGGCCCATCGGGATGTAGACGTTGGCGATCGGCGCGTCGTCGCCGAACAGCTTCGGGTGCAGCTCCTCGGTGTCCTTCGGGTAGCCGTCGACCTGGGTGATCGACTCGACGCCGGCGGCGACGAAGGCGTTGCCCTCGCCGGCCTTGATCGCATGAAAAGCCATCCGGATCGTCTGCAGCGAGGAGGCGCAGAAGCGGTTGACCGTCGTGCCCGGGACGGTGTCGGGCAGATCGGCGAGCAACGCGGCGCGGCGGCCCAGGTTCATGCCCTGCCGCTCCTGCGGGAAGCCGCAGCCGACCATGACGTCGGCGATCTCAGCGCGGTCGAGCTCCGGCACCTGCTTCAGCGCCGCGTCGATCGCGAAGGCGACGAGGTCGTCGGGCCGCGCGTCCACGAGCGACCCCTTCTTCGCGCGCCCGATCGGCGTGCGAGTGGCGGAAACGATCACTGCTTCAGACAAAGGCGCTCTCTCCTGTGAGGTGTCGGCCGATGATGAGCTTCTGCACCTGGCTCGTGCCTTCGTACAGGGTAGTAACGCGGGCGTCCCTCAGGTACTTCCCGACCGGGTACTCGTCCACGTAGCCGTACCCGCCGTGGACCTGCACGGCCGCATTGGCGGCACGGACGGACACCTCGCTGGCGTAGTACTTCGCCACCGAGGACTCGAGCGTGTGCCGCTCGCCGCGATCGGCGAGGGCAGCCGCCCGCCAGGTCAGCAGCCGCGCGGCGTCGGCCTCGACGGAGATGTCTGCGAGCAGCTCCTGCACGAGCTGGAAGCCGGCGATCGGCTTGCCGAACTGCGTCCGTTCCTGCGCGTAGGCGACCGAGGCGTCGAGGCAGCCCTGGGCGATTCCCACGCACCCGGCCGCGAGCGAGATGCGACCGTTGTCGAGCGCCGACATCGCGACCTTGAAGCCTTCCCCTTCGCCGCCGAGCCGGGCCGAGTCCGGCACGCGCACCTGCTCGAGGAAGAGCTCGCCGGTGTCCTGAGCGCGCAGGCCGAGCTTGCCCTTGATCGGCCGCGCCTCGAAGCCGTTCGAGCTCGGTCGGGACGAGGAAGCACGTGATCCCGCGCGCGCCTTCCTCGCCGCTGCGCGCGAAGACGAGCGCGAGCTCGGCCCAGGTGCCGAGCGTGATGAAGATCTTCGAGCCCGTCAGCAGCCAGTCGTCACCGTCGCGCTCGGCCTTCGTCGTCAGGCTCGCCGGGTCGGAGCCGGAGCCCGGCTCCGTCAGCGCGTAGCAGCCGAGCGCCTCGCCGGAAGCCAGCCGCGGCAGCCACTCGCTCCGCTGCTCGTCCGTGGCCCACTTGGCCACGGTCTTGCCGACGAGCCCGTTCTGCACCGAGACGATGCCCCGCACCGAGGAGTCCGCCCGGCCGAGCTCCTCCATCACCAGGCAGTACGAGATCGTGTCGAGGCCCATCCCGCCGTGCTCGGCGGGCAGCGAGGCGCCCAGGAAGCCGATCTCGGCGAGCTTGCCCACGATTGCGCGGTCCATCGTCTCGCTGCGGTCCCACTCGCGCGCGTGGGGGACGACCTCGCGCTCGAGAAACTCGCGGGCGGTGCCGCGGATCAGCTCCTGCTCGGGGGTCAGCGTGAAGTCCACTGCGCGTTTCTACTCGAAACGAGACGGGGCCGGCAGTGCCGGCCCCGTCGTCAATCGCTTTGAGCTAGTTGCTATCGGCCCTTGAAGAGATTGCTGATCTCGCTCCAGGAGCCGTCGCTGAACCGAAGCGAGCTTGAACTGATCCAGCACGAAGGGGTCGGTCGCCGAGGTCTTCGACTGAACGCCCTTGATCATGTACGGGTTGAACCAGTTGATCTTCCGCGTGGCCTTCATGATCGACGCACGCGTCGGGTTCGGGCCCGCCAGGTAGAGCAGCCTGACGAAGTCATAGGCCTTTGCGAACCCGTAGTAGTAGAACGTGTCCGCACGGTTGGCACCCGAAGGGCCGTACTTCGTCATGAGCCTGTTGTACTGCCGGACTGCCGCGTCCCTGCGGTACTTCGGGTTCGACGGGTTCTTCAGGTACCCGGTGCTGACCGCACCGTTGACGAAGGCGGCACCCGCGTTGGCCACGGCTGCCTTCATGACCCCGTCGGTGGCGGCCACCGAGTTGATGATGATCTGCTCGGGCCTCCAGCCGAGCGCCCTTGCCGTCCCGATCGCCCGCACCGTTGGCGTAGGCGTAGTCAGGAGGACCCACACGTTTGCACCCGACGCCCTCTGGCGCACGATCTGAGACGCGTAGGAGGCGTCGGTCACCTCGTAGCTCTGCTCGGAGACGATCAGGTTCGTCCTGTTGCCGAGCCCCTGCTTGAAGCCGTTGAGATAGTCCTTCCCGTAGTCGTCGTTCTGGTAGAAGATCGCGATCTTGGCGCCGGGCTTGTTCGCCACGACCCACTTGGCGTAGACCTTGCCCTCGGAGATGTAGTCGGGCTGCCAGCCGGTCGTCCAGGGGAAGTCCTTGATCTGCGTGCCCCAGTAGCTGGCGCCGGTCGTGACCATGAGGTGCGGGATCTTCCGGCTGTTGAGTATCGGTCGGATCGCCTGGTTGTGCTCGGTGCCCAGGGGGCCGACGACTGCGAAGACCTTGTCCTGCAGGATCAGCTTGTTGGTCTGCTGAACGGTGTTTGCGGGGTTGTAGCCGTCGTCGTAGAACTTCCAGACGATCTGACGGCCGTAGACGCCGCGCTTTCCGTTCCTGTCACGCCGCGAGTTGATGTAGCTGAAGTACGCCTTCATTCCCTTCGGAATCGGCGCATAGAACGACGCCGGCCCGCTGAGCGGGAACGTGCCACCGATGGTGATCGACTTGCTCGTCACTCCCGGGGTCGCGCTCGGAGCAGTGGTGATCTCCGGGGCCGCCGTCGCCGTCGAGAGTGCCGCAAGCATGGCGACAAGCGCACCAGCCAGAAGTAGCTTTCTCATCCGTTCCTCCTTGTCGAGGAGACCGGCGTCGGCCGACCCCCCTCAATTAATCGCCGCACCGCACCATTAAACACGCCAGCGAGCTTTCGCAAAAGTCCGGCAAAGCCGCCGGGAAGCAAGATCATGATCAGGATGAGCCCGGCGCCGAAGACAACGGCGGGCGCCTGGTTCGAGAAGTCGAACGGCAACAGAGGCGGCTCCTGGGCATACACGGGCAGGAACTCGAGGACGAGGGCACCGAAGATGACGCCCGACAGCGCGCCGAGGCCGCCGATCACAGCGCTCGCGAGCAGCAGGATCGACAGGCTGACCGGGAATGTGTCCGGGTTGATGAAGGAGACCTCGATCACGAGCAGCGCACCGGCGACGCCGGCGTAAAAGGAGGAGACGCCGAAGGCGAGCGTCTTGTACAGGGCCGGGTTGACGCCGGAGGAGACCGCCGCCACCTCGCCGTCGCGGATCGACCGCCACGCTCTCCCGAGCCGCCCGCGCACCATCACCCAGGCTGCGACGAACAGGATCCCGGCGATCGACCCAGGCCTCGTAGTACAGCCAGTGGCGGGTGGAGATGTCCCACCCGAACGGCGTCTCGGGTAGGGGCAGGCTCAGGCCACCGCCGCCGCCCGTGACGGAGTCGAAACGCTTCGCCACGGTCGGCAGCGCGACTGCCATCGCGAACGTCGCCAGCGCGAGCGAGACGCCCGCGAGCCGCAGAGCGGGGATGCCGAACAGGACGCCGACGATCCCGGTGACCAGGCCGGCGATCGGGATCGTGTAGAGGGGGGTCATGCCGTCGCCCAGCGGGATCCACCCCGGCGGGTCCAGCTGGTAGAGCTCGAGGCCGGGGCGACCGAGGGTCAGCAGCGCGCTCACGTAGGCGCCGATGCCCATGAACGCGCCGTGCCCGAGCGAGATCTGCCCGTTGTACCCGGTGAGGATGTTCAGCCCGAGGAGCGCGACGAAGTAGAGCGCCACGAACGTGAACTGCGACAGGCGGAACTCGCCCATGAAGCGGGGCAGAAGCGCGATCACGACGACCATCGCGCCAAACGACGCGAACTTCAGGATCGTCGACGGCGCGGGCGCTCTCATACCCTCCGCACCACCGCGTGGCCGAAGCAGCCCCTGCGGGCGGATGAGCAGGACGACCAGGAGGACGAGGAGAGCCGTCGGCAGCCTGAGCTCGCTCCCCACGAAGTCCACGTAAGCGCCGAGCAGGTTGAGCAGCACGCCCAGCGTCAGCCCGCCGACGACGGCGCCGAGTGGGCTGTCGATCCCACCGAGCACCGCCGCGGCGAACGCGTAGATCAGGACGATCAGCATCATCGTCGGGTCGAGGAACAGGGTCGGCGCGGCCATCATCCCGGCGACCGCGCCCAGCACGGCGGCCAGGCCCCAGCCGAGGGCGAGCATCCAGCCCACCCGCACGCCCACCAGGCGGCTGGCGGTCGGGTTGTTGGCGACCGCGCGCATGACGAGGCCGAGCGTCGTGAAGCGGAAGAACGCCCAGAGCGCGAGGACGGTCAGCAGGCAGACGCCGAGCGTCCCGATGTCCTGCACCGAGATCGCGACGCCCCCGACGTCCCACGTCTCGTTGGGGAACGGGCTGTCGAACGCCTTCACCTCGGCTCCCCAGATCCAGCCGGTCAGCCCGTTCAGCAGGATCAGGAGCCCGATCGTGACGATCACGATCACGATCTCGGGCCGGTGCTCGACAGGGCGGATCACGACACGCTCCACGGCGGCACCGCCGATGAAGGCGAGCACGAGCGTCAGCGCGAACGCGGGCCAGTAGGAGAGGCCGTGGTCCATCAGCGACCACGCGATGTAGGTGGTGAAGGTCGCCATCTCACCCTGGGAGAAGTTGACGACGTCGGTCGCGCGATAGATGAGGACGAGCGCCAGCGCGAGGCTCGCGAAGATCGCGCCCGTAGCGAGGCCGCTCACGACTTGTTGGACGAAATCCGCCATCAGTAGCCCAGGTACGACTTTCTGACGCCCTCGTGGCGCTGCAGCTCTGCGCTCTCGCCCGAGACCGCGACCTTGCCGACCTCGAGCACGTAGGCGCGAGAGGCCGTCTCCAGCGCGATCGTGGCGTTCTGCTCGACCACGAGCACGGTCAGGCCCTCCTCCTGGTTCAGGCGCTGCACGATCGCGAACAGCTCGCGCACGATCGTGGGCGCCAGCCCGAGCGACGGCTCGTCGAGCAAGAGCAGGCGCGGGCGGGAGACGAGCCCTCGGACGAGAGCCAGCATCTGCTGCTCGCCGCCGCTCAGGGTTCCCGCCTGCTGGTCGCGCCGCTTCCGCCATCCAGGGGAAGTAGCCGAGGACTCGCTCCGCGTCCTGGCGTCAGCGCCTTCTGCCCGCCCCGGTCGACCGCGCCCATGCGGAGGTTGTCCCAGACGGTGAGCTCGGTGAAGAGGCCGCGGCCCTCGGGGACGTGCGCGATGCCGAGGCGCGCGATGCCCTCGGGGCTGCGGCGGGCGATCGTGCGCCCCGCGAAGGTGATCTCCCCGGCGGTGCGGACCATGCCGCAGATCGCGCGCAGGGTCGTCGTCTTGCCGGCGCCGTTCGCCCCGAGGATCGCGACGACCTCGCCCTCGTCGACGGTCAGCGAGACGCCGTGCAGGGCGCGGATCGGGCCGTAGCGCGCGAGCACGTCACGCAGCTCAAGCAGCGGCACTCTCGCCCCCGAGATACGCCTCGATCACGTCCGGGTTCGCCCGCACCTCGGCCGGTGTGCCCTCGGCGATCTTGCTGCCGAAGTTGAGCACGTGCACGCGATCGCAGACCGACATCACGAGCGCCATGTGGTGCTCCACGAGCAGGATGGTCAGCGAGAAGTCCTTCTGCAGCTTCCCGATCAGGCCCTTGAGCTCCTCGACCTCCTCGTGGTTCAGGCCGCCCGCCGGCTCGTCGAGCAGCAGCAGGCGCGGCTTGGAGACGAGCGCGCGGGCGAGCTCGATCCGCTTCAGCGTCCCGAAGGGCAGGCCGGCCGCGGGCCGACCGCGAGGCTCGTCAGGCCGAGGTACTCGAGCGTCTCGAGCGCTTGTCCTCGTGCCCGGCGCTCGCCGAAGGGCCGCATGCGCGTGTGCGCACCGACGAGCACGTTCTCCGTCACCGTCATCGTCGGGAAGAGCACGACGTTCTGGAACGTTCGGGCCACGCCGCGCCGCACGATCCGGTACGGCGGAGTCCGGAGCAGGTCGTGGCCGTCCAGCACCACGCGGCCTTCGTCCGGCTTGTACAGGCGGGTGACGACGTTGAAGAGCGTCGTCTTGCCCGCGCCGTTGGGCCCGATGAGCCCGGTGATCGTCCCTTCGTCGGCTGCGAGCGACACCTTGTCGAGCGCGACGATCCCTCCGAAGCGGCGCGTCACGTCTTCGACGGAGAGCAAAGCCACGGGGCGGGGATCATAAGCCGCTTGAATAGGCAAATGCTCGAACTGGAGAGCGGGGTGCGCCGCGTGACGTTTCCCCTCCCGCTCGGGATCGACCACGTTCACTGCTACTTGCTGCCGGGCACGGACGGCTGGACTGCGGTCGATACCGGCCTGGGGCTGCCCGGGGCGCGCGAGACCTGGGCCTCGCTCCTCGAGGAGGTGGAGGGTGCTGTGCAGCGCATCGTGGTCACGCACTTCCACCCCGATCACGTCGGCGCGGCCGCCGACCTGGCCGAGCTGACCGGCGCCCGGGTGTTCCAGGGAGCCGAGGACTACGAGCAGTGCGTGCGGACCTGGGGCGGGGACCGGGTCCTCGAGCGCGTGCCCCAGTACCTGCGCGCGCACGGCGTGCCCGACGACGAGATCGCCACCTTCCGGAGGGAGTCGGAGGCTCTCGGCCGACTCGTCCGGTTCGCGCGGGATCCCGAACCCCTCGCCGCCGGCGATGTCGTGGACGGCTGGGAGGTGCTGCACGTTCCCGGCCACGCGGACGGTCACCTGGCGCTGGCCCGCGACGGGGTCCTGATCGCGGGCGACGCGCTGCTCGCCTCGATCACGCCGAACGTCGGCCTCTATCCCGACTCGCGCCCGGACCCGCTCGCCGACTACCTCTCGTCGCTGGAGCTGATCGAGCGTCTCGCGCCGCGGGTCGCGTACGGCGGTCACGGCGTGGCCATCGAAGACCCCGCGGGACGAGCGCGCGAGCTGATCTCGCATCACCACCACCGGCTCGAGCAGACGGCAAATGCGCTCGGCGAACGGCCGCAGACCGCGTACGCCGTGTCCTACGCGCTCTGGCCCGAGGAGCTATCGACGGCGTTGCGGCGCTTCGCCCTGGCGGAGGCCCGCGCCCACGTCGAGTACCTCGTGCACAGGAACCAGGCGGCCCGGAGCGACCGCGACGGCCTGGTCGAGTATTCGTCCGCGTGAAGAGCCGTTAGGGCGGCCGGGGCCGAGGACGCCGCAGGAAGGCGTAGAGGCCAATCGCAAAGAGCACCCCGGCCCCGAGCCAGGCCGAGAGCTCGATGAGCGTTACTCCCGGGTCGGGCTCGTTGTGGTCTGTCCAATCAGGCATCCGAGCGGTCCTCTACCACGACGTCGGCTTCTCCGGTTGGTAGACCCAGACGTCGAAGAAGTGGTCCAAGTCCATGCCGCTGATCTGCTCGGAGAGCGCGATGAACTGCGCCGTCGTCACGTTGCCGTGACGGTTCTGCGTCGCCCACGTCCGCATGATTCCGAAGAAGGCGAAGTCGCCGACTTTCTCTCGCAGCGCCTGCAGCGTCATCGCGCCGCGGTAATAGATCGTGCCGTTGAAGAGAAAGACCGGGCTCCCGGGGTTCGCCGGCGGCGGTGTCCAGAAACGGATGTCGTGAGCCGGCGTGTTGTAGAGCTGCTCGAACCACTGGTGCCCTGACTTGTTGCCGTTGTGCTCGCTCCAGATCCACTCGGACCAGGTTGCGAAGCCCTCATGGAGCCAGATGTCCGGCCACACCGTGAGGGTCACCGAGTCGCCATACCACATGTGCGAGAGCTCGTGGGCGAGCGTCGCCTCGTCCGGCATGCGGTCGTAGACGGGCTTCGTCTGCGTTTCCAGCGAGTACCCAACCTCCCTTGCCGAGTCGACGACCGAGCCGACCGCGTTGAGCGGGTAGGGGCCGTACCTCGAGATGTAGAACGCGACCATCGCCGGCAGCTTGGTCAGAACCTGGCCAGTCGAGAGCTGTGGGTCGACGGCGACGTACGAAGGAACCCCTGAGACCGTTGACACCGTCAGGTCGAAGCGCCCAAGCGTCGCAGTCGAGAGGTAGGGAGACATCGGATCCGTCTCACGCCACACCCAGGTCGTCCTGCCGTTCTGCGTCACGTTCGAGACGAGGACGCCGTTTGCCATCACCGTCAGTCCCGCGGGGACGCTCACGGCAAAGTCGTACGTTGCCTTGTCGCGCGGGTTGTCGTTCGCCGGGTACCACGCCGGCGAGCCCTGCGGCTCCCCGACGACGAAAGCGCCGTCGTCGGTCGGGATCCAGCCCTCGATCGACTGGTCGGGATCGGTGACGATCGCCGGCGTCCCTGCGTAGGCGATGGTCACCGTGAAGTTGGTGCCAGTCCGGATTCCCGGTGGCCTCGGCGTGATGATCAGCTCCTGACCGTCGCGCGCGAACGACGCGGCCCGTCCGTCGACGAGCAGCTGCGAGATCGTGAAGCCGCGCAGGTCGAGATTGAACCTCGAGAGGTCCTGCGTTGCCCTCGCCCTGATGACCGCTGTTCCGGCCAAGTGATTCGTCTCGGGTTGGTACGAGAGCGTCAGCGAGTAGTTCGTGACGTCGTAGCCCCCGTTGCCCGCGTTCGGGAAGAACGGGTCTCCGAGCCCGGCGGATCCGGGACTGAATGCTTGGGCCGGGCCGGCGAAGGCCGCCGAAGCTAGAGCAAGCACGAGCGCGCCGAGCAGAAGCGCGACGTGCCGCGAGCGCATGTGAATCACAATTTGCCCCCTTGAGTCTTGTGTCCCCTAGAAATCGAGGGTCAATCTAACGCGAGACGGGCTCGAATGCGCCCTGGCGGACGAGCTCGAGCAACCCGCCGGCGAGCAGCATCTCGCGCTCGCGTGGGGAGGACGACAGCTGGAGCGCGATCGGCGCCCCGTCAGCCTCAGCGGTCAAGTTCTCGTGCCCTTCGGCAACTGCCTTGCGTGCGCCCGGAATCTCCCAGGATTGGCCCATCGTCACCCGCTCGTAGTCGGCCTCAGCGGCAAAGGTCAGCGGGAGGATCCCCTGGCAGATGAGGTTGCGCCGGTGGATGCGCGCAAAGCTCTTGGCGACGACGGCGCGGATCCCGAGGAAGAGCGGAGCGATCGCGGCCACTTCGCGCGAGGAGCCCTGGCCGTAGTTGTGCCCGCCGACGATCAAGCCGCCGCCCCAGGAGATCGCCCGCTCGGGGAACTCGGGGTCCTGCCGCAGGAACATCCAGGTCGCGCACTCCGCGATGTTCGACCAGAAGCTCATGCCGATCGCGCCGTCGGGCGCCATGTCGCCCGTCGAGATGTCGTCGCCGACGACGATGGCCACACGGCCTTCGACCACGTCGGGCACGGGGCGTCCCCGCGGCGGGGCGACGATGCTCTCTCCGCGGACGATCTCCACCGCGCGCGCCTCCGAGGGCGGCGGGGGAGCGAGGAACTGGCGCTCGTCGACGGCGCGACCCGTCGGGGCGTCTGCGATGTCCGGCGGGCGGCCGAGCGTGCGCGGGTCGGTGATCTCACCTCGGAGGGCCGTGGCGGCGGCGGTCGCGGGAGAGCACAGGTAGACCTCGTCGCCTGGGGTGCCGCTCCGCCCGGGGAAGTTGCGGTTGAACGTCCGCACCGAAGGGAGCCCGGCGGCCGGAGCCTGGCCGACCCCGATGCACGGGCCGCAGACAGGCTCGAGGACGCGCGCGCCGGCGGAGACGAGGTCGAGGTAGACGCCGCTGCGCGCGATCGTGTCGAGGATCTGGCGGGAGCCGGGGGTCACCGTCAGCTGGATCTCGGGCGACAGGGTCCCGTCCCTCAACACTGCGGCGACGATGGCCAGGTCCTCGTAGGACGAGTTGACCGAGGACCCGACGCAGACCTGGACCGTCTGCGTGCCCGCCAGCTCGGTGACCGGCACGACGTTCCCCGGGGAGTGCGGCTTGGCGATCAACGGCTCGAGCGCCGCGAGGTCGATCACCTCGAGCGCGTCGTACTCGGCGCCGGGATCGGCCGTCAGCTCGACGAAGTCCTCTTCGCGATCCTGCGCGGCCAGCCATTCGCGAACGGGCTCGTCGCTCGGGAACACGGCAGTTGTCGCCGCGGTCTCGACGATCATGTTGCAGATCGTCGCGCGCTCGGTCGGGGACAGCGACGCGACGCCCTCGCCGGTGAACTCGAAGACCTTGCCGAGGCCGCCGCGAACGCCGAAGCGCCGGAGCAGCTCGAGGATGATGTCCTTGGCCTGCACCCACTCGGGCAGAGAGCCGTCGAGGCGGACCCCGACCACTTCGGGACAGGCGGTCGAGAACGGATACCCCGCCATCGCCACGGCCACCTCGAGCCCGCCGGCGCCGATCGCGAGGCTGCCGACGGCTCCGGCCGCCGAGGTGTGCGAGTCGGCGCCGAGCAGCAGCGCACCCGGGCTCGAGAACCGCTCGAGGTGCACGTAGTGCGAGATTCCGTTCCCGGGGCGTGAGTACAGGAGGCCGAACCGCGCGGAGAACGACTTCAGGTAGCGGTGCGCCTCCATGTCTCTCGAGTCGAGCTGGAGGGTGTTGTGGTCGATGTACATGACCGCGAGCGGCACCTCGCAGCGGTCGACCTCGAGCGCCTCGAACTGGAGGCAGCACATCGTCCCAGTCGCATCTTCGATCAGGATCTGGTCGACCGCGAGGTCGATCTCCTCGCCGGGTGTGAGCGTTCCCCCGACGAGGTGCGCCTCGAGCAGCTTGCGCGTGAGCGTGCGCTCGGTGCCATCCTTGGTCAATGGCCGATTCCCTCGGAGTCGAGGGGCGTCGACTCGCCCTGGCGGCAGCGCTGCGACGGCATGCGGGCCGTGTGGGGGAGGCCCCGGCGGACGAAGCGGGCCTGCTGGCCGCCGCCCGCGCGCTCGAAGGCCTGACGCACGCGCGAGTCCGCTTCGACCCGCCTTATCCAGGCGTCACCGCGGGGCCAGAGCTCGCGGGCCGGCGGCTGCGGCTCGTCCTCGCCTGCCGTGCCGCAGGACGGAAACGGCGAGCTCGGCACCGTGTTCACGACGCTGATCGCAGGCCGCAAGCCGACCGTCTCCGTCGCTCCCCCGGGGGCGCCGATCGACGACGACTGGCATTAGACCGCGACCTGTGAGTCGTCTCTGAGTGGTAGCCGTTCGAGCGCGGTGTCCGCCAGGACGAGGCCGAAACCGTGGGCGGCCACGATCTCGCGGATGTCGTCGGCGGCGAGCGAGCCGTGCCGTTCGAGGATCAGCGCCGGCCCCTCGGCCAGCTTGTGGAACGCGAGGATCGACGTCGACATCGGCAGATGCCGCGAGTACGACGCGCGCACGGCTGCCTCGTCGCGATGACCGATCATCACGACCCCGTCGCTGTCGCCAAAGTCGTCCTGCATCCCGCGCAGGTCGTAGTGCGCGGGCTCGACCCGGCCGGTGACGCCGCTGGACACGTTCGCCGACGTGATGAAGAGAAAGTCCTCACCCGTGCGCTCGAGGATGTCGTCGAGGAGCTCGTTGGAGGGGCAGCGGTAGCCGGGTGCGATCACCTGCGTCGTACGGACCTCGGCGTCGAAGGAGGCGACCTGGTCGGGCACGTCCCGAGCGGCCGGCCCACGGAAGCCCATCGGGCCTACCTCGTAGAGGTCGTCCATGACCGCGAGCACCTGCTCCTGTGAGATGCCTTCCGGGAGCAGGCTCCAGTCGAAGAGCTTCGTCACGCGGTCACGTGTCGTCGTCACGCTTCCGACCTGGTTCTCGGGCCGGCCCTTGACCAGGTTGACGCGGACGACGGAGCGGCGATCCGGATGCGCGGCGATCGCGCAGAAGTTCCCGAAGCTGTAGAAGAGCGCGGCTCCAAGGGCCGTCGCCCGTGCGGCGAGCTCACGGTCGTCCGCGTCCGCGAGGTCGAGCGTCGCCCCGCCCCAGTCGAACTCGTCGAGCTCGCGGAGGACGCGACGGTCGTCGTCGGTGAGCTCGTCGCGCAGCAGGGCCGCGAGCTCGGCGATCGGCATCGCCTCCGCCTGTGGTCGAGCGTCGCCGGCGGAGCTCCCCACGCCTGCGCGGGTCAGGACGGCGAACTCGAGGCAGTCGGCCAGGGCCAGCCAGCTCGCGTGGAGGAGGTCCGGCGCGCTGCCGACGGTCGTCCAGGACGGCCGTCCCTCGGCGCTCCCGGTGATTCGCACGCGCACGGCTCCACGCTCTCCGTCCCGCGCCCGCGCGATCTGCGAGCGGAAGTCGGTCAGCGAGACACCCGCGAGGTGCGGGAACGCCGGCAGCAGAGCGCGGCGCATCGCCTTCTCCAGCGCGTCGACGGGCCCGCCGCCCGTCGCCTCCCCGCGAAGCACCTCACCACCGACCCCGACTTCCACGGTCGCCGTCGAGCGGGACGCTTCCCGGTCGGAGTCCCTGCGCGCGTCGACGGCGTAGGCGAGTGGCTCGAACGGCCGCGCGTAGCGGCCGAGGCTGCGGCGGACGAGCAGCTCGAACGACGCCTCGGCGTCCTCGAACCGGAACCCCTCGCTCTCCAGCTCCTTGATCTTGTCGGCCACCTCCCGCGCGACCGGGCTCTCGGGGTCGAGCTCGAGCCCGAGCTGTCGCGCTCGCTCGAGCACGTTGTTGCGTCCGCTCAGCTCGCTGACGAGGATGTGCCGCTCGTTCCCGACAACCGCGGGATCGACGTGCTCGTAGGTACTCGGATCGAGCGCGACCGCCTGGACGTGGATTCCTCCCTTGTGCGCAAACGCCGCCTCCCCGACGAAAGGCAGGCGCGGATTCGAAGCCATGTCGGCGAGCTCGTCGAAGAAGCGGGAGACCTCGCTCAGCTCGGAGAGATGATCCTGCGCGGCACACGAGTAACCGAGCTTCAGTGCCAGGTTCGGGATCACCGAGCAGAGGTTCGCGTTGCCGATTCGCTCTCCGTAGCCGTTGATCGTCCCTTGCACCTGGCGGGCTCCGGCCGCGACCGCTGCGAGTGAGTTGGCGACCGCGAGCTCGCCGTCGTTGTGGGCGTGAACCCCGACGCCTGCGTCGAACCTCTCGACGACCTCGGCGACCGCCTCCTCGACCTGGCCGGGCAGCGACCCGCCGTTCGTGTCGCAGAGCGTCAGCCAGTCGGCGCCGGCGTCTGCGGCGGCGCCCAGGACGGCCAGGGCATAGTCCCGATTGGCGCGGTAGCCGTCGAAGAAGTGCTCGGCGTCGAGCACGACCTCTCGCCCGTGCTCCTTGAGGAACGCGACCGAGTCGGAGATCATCGCGAGGTTCTCCTCCAGGGTCGTCCGCAGCACGGTCTCGACGTGGAGATCCCAGGACTTGGCGACGAGCGCGACCGCCGGCGTCTCTGCTGCGACCAGCTGCTCGAGGTTGCGGTCGTCTCGAGCGCTGGTGCCGGGCCGTCGCGTGCTTCCGAAGGCGGTCACCCGCGCGTGCTCGAGCGGCTGCTCACGCACCGCGGCGAAGAACTGCTCGTCCTTGGGGTTCGAGCCCGGCCAGCCGCCCTCGATGTAGTCGACGCAGAATTCGTCGAGGCGGCGGGCGACGTCCAGCTTGTCCTGCAGTGAGAGCGAGACTCCGGCGCCCTGGCACCCGTCACGGAGGGTGCAGTCATAAATCTTGACGTCGCTCAGGGCTCGACTGTACTCCGCAAAGCACGGCGGTTCCAAGCCCCGGGTACCCTTGGTGGGCCCTTGCAGGTTTTCGAGACCGAGGTGAAGCCGCGGTTGCGCGGCGTTCTCCACGAGTACGCGTTCCTCGTGGCGATCGGCTTCGGGATCGTGCTCGTGCTGCTCGCGTCCACGGCCCGCGAGCAGCTTGCCGCCGCCGTGTTCGCAGGCGCGATGACCGGGATGTTCGGCGTCAGCGCGCTCTACCACCGGCCGAACTGGAGCGCCGGTCCTCGCCGCTGGCTGCGGCGGCTCGATCACGCGATGATCTACCTGCTGATCGCCGGCACGTACACGCCCTTCGGCTTGCTCGTCCTTTCCGGCGCCTGGCAAGTGACCGTGCTCGCGATCGTCTGGAGCGGTGCTGCGGTCGCGATCCTGCTCAAGCTCTTCTGGATCGACTCCCCGAAATGGGTCGCCGCTGTCCTCGGCATCGCGCTCGGCTGGGTCGGCGTCGTCGCGTTTCCGCAGTTGACGTCGATGGGCGTGGGCGGGGTCACGTTGCTCCTGGCCGGCGGCGCGTTGTACACGGCGGGCGCGATCATCTACATGCGGAAGCGCCCGAACCCGGCCCCCGCGGTGTTCGGGTACCACGAGCTCTTCCACGCACTCGTGATCGCCGCGGCCGCGTGCCAGTACGCCGCGGTGGCCTTCTTCATCCTCTAGCTCAACGCCGCCAGAACGAGCGCCGCGCGTCGGGCTCGGCGGGCTCTTCGCCGATCGCGCGGGCCGCGGCCAAAAGGTCCTCCGAGCGGAGGACCATCAGCTCGTCGCGCTCGAGGTCTGCCAGCTGCGCGCCCTGCAGGCCGGCCAGCCGAAGTGCCTGCGTGTTCAGCGCCTGCTCGAAGAGCGTCCGCGCGAAGCGCGCGTTGCCGAAGCCCTCGCCGCGCTTCGGATTCGCCAGCACGCGGCGCAATGTCTCCTCGGCGCCCTCGCCGAGCCGGTACTGGTTCTCGGCCAGGAACTTGCCCGTGATCGCAAGCAGCTCGTCCGTCGAGTAATCCGGAAAGGCGATTTCGCGGGCAAAGCGTGAGCGCAAACCGGGATTCGAGTCGAGAAACCGGTTCATCAGCCGCGGGTAGCCCGCGACGATCACGACGAGGCGGTGCCGGTAGTCCTCCATTCGCTTGAGGAGGGTCTCGATCGCCTCGGCGCCGAAGTCGAGCCGCTCCTCGGGGCCGGCGAGCGCGTAGGCCTCGTCGATGAAGAGGACACCGTCGAGCGCGCGACGGATCGCGCGATCGGTCTTGATCGCCGTCAGCCCGACGTACTGGCCGACCAGCCCCGCGCGGTCGACCTCGACGAGGTGGCCCTTCCGCAAGAGCCCCATCGCGCGGTACATCTGGGCGAGCAGGCGCGCGACCGTCGTCTTGCCCGTGCCCGGGTTCCCGAGGAACACGAGGTGTTGCGAGGTCGCCACTTCGGGCAGGTCGTGCTCGGCGCGCGCGGCCTGCACCTGGAGGAAGGCGACGAGCGCCCGCACTTGTTCCTTGACCGTGTCCAGGCCGACGAGGGCGTCGAGCTCGGCCTGTAGCTCCTCCAGCGTGGGGCCGGGCTCGGGCTTGCGTAGCGAATCGATCTGATCCGCCAGCCAATCCGCGCCGTCGCCGCCGCTCGTCCCCACGCGTAACCGGTCGCCGAGGTGGCGCAGCCCGCGCGCGACGTCGTCCAAGGGGTTCGGCATGGGGCCGCTACGGTAGCGGCGAAGAGGTTCCTACCGGCTGCGCGCTAGTTGCAGGGCCGCGGATTGCTGCCGAGATCGGTGATGCGCTCGATCCTCGTGCAGGTCGTGCCGGTGGTGTGCCGGCCGATCAGCGCACGATCGGGCCGATCGGGGCCGCCGTCTAGCGCGTTGTCGGAGCTTCCGTCGAAGAGCTCGATGCGATCCACTCCCGAGGCGCCGTTGATGAGGTTGTCGCTCCCGACGCCGTAGATGCGGTCTGCTCCACTGCTCCCGTAAATCGTCGTCCCGGAGGTGTGATCGAGATGGACTTTGTCCGTACCCGAGCCGAGGCCGATCTCGGTATTGCCGCTGCCGCCCGAGGTGAAGTCGACGAAGTCGTCACCCGAGCCCGCGTGCACGTAACCGGGATACCGGGTGGTCAAGATGTCCTTGCCGTTGCCGAGCAGGACCTCGCTCATGTACGAGGCCGTCACTCTGTCGTCCTGGTCGCCCATGCTGATCCTGCTGCCGTCGGCGCCGAGGCAGAGCTCCTGGTTCGTGTAGTTGTCCCGGCCGCTCTCGCCGAAGATCTGGTTCCGGCAGCCGGCCAGCGTGAAGACGTCGTTGCCGCTGCCGCCGTTGACGAAGCTGTCCTGGGCCCTCCCGGTGACCCGGTCGTTGCCCACGTTCAGCTCGAGCCGCACCCCGGTCACCAAGGTGTCTGGGAGCAGGGTGACCACGTCGTTGCCCGAGCTTGCAAAGACGACGTCGCCGTCGCCCACGTCGCGGATCGAGTCGCTTCCGCTCTTCGCGTAGATCAGATCCGGCCCCGGCGTCGCGTAGATGACGTTCGCGCGATCGTTGCCGTAGATGACGTTCACGGGGTCGGCCTGAGCAGCCCCTCCCATGGCAGCCGCCGCGCTCCCAATGAGCACAGCTGCCGCGAATTTAACCCCCATGCCTCTCTGCACCACCTCACGACAAGCATCGCAGCGGCTTGCTTGCACGGCAATGGGCCGTGAGGCCCATCTTGGGGCCAAAAACCTGTGGACAAGTGTGCGTTTCGAGGCACGTGGGACCAAAGGTCCTAGTGGGTAAAACCGTTGCTACCTTGAGCGGAATGAGGCTGCTTCCGGCATCGCCGCGGCGCCGGCGCCGGCTGGCCCGCCTTGGGGTCGTTGGGGCGGTCGCGCTCGCGGTCCTGATCTCGACGCTGGTCCTCCGCGCGCCTGCCGACAACGACTCAGAGGGAGTGGCCGGGTCGCAGGCCGACATCTGGGTGCCGCCCAAGCCCATTCGCATGACCCCGAAGCTGCGGCGCGAGATCAACGTGACGCTGGATCGTTTCGTGCCGGCGGCGGTGCTTCGGGAAGCCCCGATGGAGGCGTACGAGCTGTCCACGCCCACACTCAAAGGCTCGGCGACGCGCGCGCAATGGAGGAACGGAGAGATCCCCGTCTACCCGTTCCGCGTCAAGGAGGGATCCAACATGCACGGCTGGCGTCTCAACTTCGCCGTGCAGAACAACGTGAACGTCGACCTCATGCTGCAGGCGAGCAAAGAAGAGAAAGAGGTCAGCGGGATCGCCTACACCGTCGACCTGAAGCGCATCGGCGGCCGCTGGCTCGTCGAGTCCTTCTTCCCGACGGCGGAGTTCCGCCGTGTTCCGGCCGCGAACGGGTCGCGCATCGTGGCCCAGCCGGACCTCGCGCCCACGCAGACCCGCGAAGCAGTCACCCAGACGAGCGATGACCTCATCAGCCGCCTGTTCGCGCTCGCCCCGCTGTTCGTGGTCTTGGGGGGCCTGGGCCTCGTGATCGGTGTCTTCGTCACGCAGTACATCCGCGGCAAACGCGCTGAGCGCGACTATCTCGCCGGTCGCCTGTAGCCGGGCATGGAACTGGGGGGCCCGGATCCTGTGCGCGCTGCGCTCACGCGCTTCGCAGTCGTGGCCTTCATCTCCGCGATCGTCATCGGCGCCGTCGGCGTCACGCTCTTTCAGCGCTTCGGCAGGAACGAGGCCCTTCGCGACGTCAGGGAGCTGACCAGGGTCTACGCCGAGGTCGTCGAGCCTCAGGTCACGGACGGTCTGCTCCGCGGCGATCCGAGGTCAATCGCCGAGGTCGACCTCGTGGTCATCGATCGAATCCTCAGCGAGTCGGTCGTGCGCGTGAAGATCTGGACGGGGGACGGGCGCATCGTCTATTCGGACGAGCCACGCCTGATCGGCCGGCGATTCCCGGGCAGCGACGGCGATCGCACCTCGCTGGAGACGGACAAGGTCGAGTCGCACGTTGCGGATCTGGACGACGCCGAACACGTCTACGAGCGCGACCAGGGGAAATTGCTCGACGTCTTCGTCCCCATCTCGACGCCGAGCGGCCGACGCGTGCTGTTCGAGACCCACTACCGCTACCGCGACGTCGCTCAGGTCGCGGGGAACACGTGGCGAAACTTCGCGCCAGCACTGCTGGCGGCTCTCCTGCTCTTCGGGCTCGTCCAGTTTCCGCTCGCCTGGCAACTCGCGCGGCGCGTGCGCGAGGCCCAGCGCGACCGCGTCGAGGCGCTTCAGCGTGCCGTCCAGGCCTCCGACGACGAGCGCCGCCGCATCGCCGGCGACCTCCACGACGGCGTCGTGCACAACCTCGCTGGTGTCTCGTATTTCCTGGCCGGAGTCGCGGAGAGTGCTCCTCCGGAGCTCGCCACACAGCTGCGCGAGGCCGCGGCCCAGACCCGCCAGGGAATCCGCGAGCTGCGCACGCTGCTCGTCGAGATCTATCCGCCGGAGCTGCAGCGAGCGGGTCTCGAGGTCGCGCTCAGCGATCTACTCGCGCCGTGTGCGGCTCGAGGGCTCGAGACCAAGCTGCAGGTCGACGCCGACGCGAACTTGCCCGAGCGCGTCGAGGGGCTTTTCTTCCGGGTCGCACAGGAGGCGCTGAGGAATGTCGCGAGGCACGCCGACGCGGAGCTCGTCCAGGTCGAGGTCGATCGGCGCAACGGGCAGGCATGCCTGGCTGTGACCGACGACGGTCGGGGGTTCGACTTCGAGCACCCGTCTGGGGACGGCCATTTCGGCTTACGGATCCTCCGCGACCTCGCGCAGGAGGCCGGCGGTGAGCTCCGCGTGGAGTCGAAACCCGGGCGAGGGACGACGGTGCGCCTCGAGGTGCCGGTCAAGTGATCCGGGTGCTTCTGGTCGACGACCACGCCGTCGTCCGCGCCGGGCTCGAACGGCTCCTGGCCACGTGCGACGACATGGAGGTGGTCGGAGGAGCGGCGGACGGCGCGGAGGCGGTAGCGCTCACCACCGAGCTGGCGCCTGACGTGATCCTGATGGACCTGTCCATGCCGGGCATGGACGGCATCGAGGCGACGAGACAGATCACGGGAACCGACTCCGGCGCTGAGGTCGTGGTCCTCACGTCCCTCGTCGATCGCGACCGGATCCTGGCGGCACTCGACGCCGGTGCCATCGGCTACCTGCTGAAGGACGCTGAGCCCGGGGAAGTCATTCGCGGCGTCCGCGCCGCGGCCCGAGGCGAGTCGCCACTGGACCCGAAGGCTGCTCGCGCCGTGCTGGGCCAGCGAGCCGAGCGCGCCCAGACCCGCCTCAGCGAGCGGGAGCGCGAGGTGCTCGAATGCGTGGCCAAGGGGCTTCCGAACAAGCTCATCGCGGGGAAGCTCGGCATCAGCGAGAAGACGGTGAAGACCCACCTGACCCGCGTCTACCAGGAGCTCGGGGTAACCGACCGCACGCAGGCCGCTCTCTGGGCGAGGCAGAACGGCATGGCCGGCGAAACGTGAAGAGGCCGGGTCTCGAGGGATTTCGGCCGCGTCCCTCGAAATAGTGATGCGGGGCCGAGGCGGTAGACGCATGCTCGAAATGCGTCTATTCCTTAGAGACGAGTTTCTTTCCAGGGGGCAGGGTGACACGAGGGTCGGGTAAACGGCGCGCGGGGTTGGGGCTGATCACAGTCCTCGTTCTGTGCGTGGGCGTCTTCGCCCAGGGGTCGAGCGGCTCGTCGACGCGGCGGACGGAGTCGCTTGCCACTCCTCACGGGATCGCCAAAAGCGGGAAGCTGGACTCGCGGCTGCTCGCACGCGCACGCGCGCGCCAACCAGTACGGGTCGAGATCTCCGCGCGGAGGCCGGCGGCCGCCCGTGCCCTCGTGGCCCGGCTCGGCGGCCGCGTCGAGACCTCGTACGGGCGCCTGATCGAGGCCGTCGTGCCGCCTGCGGCGCTGCGGACGCTCGGTCAGAGCCGCGCAGTTCAGTACGCGCGCGAGCCGGTCCGCGCAGTGCCCGAGGCTGTGCAGGGCGAAGGCGTCGCCGCCACGGGCGCCTTGACGTGGCACCGGTCCGGCCTCCGCGGAGCAGGCGCGAAGGTCGCCGTCATCGACCTCGGCTTCCGAGGCTGGCGCGACAGCCGCCGGAACGGTGATCTGCCGGCGTCCACGGTCGCCGTCGACTTCTGCTCGGGCGGCCTGGACGGCCCGATCGCCGTGAACCACGGAACGGCCGTGGCCGAGATCGTCGCGGAGATGGCTCCGGCCGCCCGCGTCTACCTGATCTGCGCTCAGACCGTCGCCGCGCTGGGCCAGGCCAAGGACTACGCCCGCGCTCAGGGCATCCACATCATCAACCACTCGGCCAGCTGGTTCAACGTGGGCCGCGGCGACGACACGGGCGGCCCGGAAACTCCGACCGGCATCGTCGCCGACGCGCGCGCCGCGGGCATCCTCTGGGTGAACGCTGCCGGGAACCGGGCCCAGCAGCATTGGAGCGGGACGTTCACGGACCTGGACGCGGATACGTGGACGGAGTTCGCCCCGGGCGACGAGGGGAACACGATCCTGCTCGGCGCCAACCAGCAGACGTGCGTGGCCCTCAGGTGGGACAGCTGGCCGGTCACGGCGCTCGACTACGACCTTTATCTGACGCGCGCCAACGGCACCACGGTTGTCTCGTCGAACAGCGAGCAGAGCGGCTCGCAGCCGCCGACCGAGCTCATTTGCCACGTCAACACCACCGGCGTGGCCCAGCTCTACGCCATCGGGATCCGCCGGCACAACGCACCGGACCCATCGCCGCGGTTCGACCTCTTCGTCTATCCGGGCCCCAATCTCGAGTATCAGGTCGGAGAGGGCAGCGTGACCGAGCCGGGCTCGTCCTCCTTCGCGCTGGCCGTCGGAGCCGCGTGCTGGAGAACCAGCGGGCTCGAGGCGTTCAGCTCGCGCGGCCCGACGATCGACGGGCGGATGAAGCCGGACCTCACGGCGCCCGACTGGGTGTCGTCATTCTCCTACGGCCCCTTCAGCGGTTGCGGCGCCGATACCGGATTCGCCGGGACTTCGGCGGCGGCGCCACACGTCGCGGCCGCGGCAGCGCTCGTCAAGGGAGCGAATCCGAGCTTCGGGCCGAACGAGCTGCAGGCCTACCTCGAGAACCATGCGATCGACCTGGGTGTCCCCGGCCGGGACGGGTCGTACGGCGCGGGCAAGCTCGCGCTCGGCCCCTCGCCGCGGCCGGCACTCCGGGTGTGTGTCGTCCCACGGCTTCGCGGCGCCACGCTCGCGGTCGCGCGCTCGCGGATCCGCCGTGCCGGCTGCTCGGTTGGGAGCGTGCGCCGCACGCGCAATCGGCTCAGGCGCGGACGGGTCGTCGCTCAGACGCCGGCCGCAGGCCGCCGGGTCTCGCTCCGTGGACGCGTGAACGTAACGCTGAGCCGCGGCCGTCGTTAGCAGTCAGCCACGGGTCGTAGCGACGGCGTGATGGCGCTACTACACGCGCGTCGGGGCAGTACGCAGGTGAGTACGAGTGCTCTTAGTCGACGAAAGTGCGAAGCACTTTCGTCGAGTCCCCGCCCCGTGGGCGGGGACCCATCTAGCGATCTCGTTCGCCGCTGGTCGCGGTCTTCTGCTCGAGCTTGATGAACTCGAGGTCTTCCTTGGTGACGACCAGGTTCGGCCCGACGGTCCCGATGCCGGCCGTCTTCAGCTGGGCCATCGCATCCTCGAGGGCGGTCCGCGCCTCGGCCTCGGTCTCGGCGATGTCCGCGCGCGTCGTCGAACCGGACTTGAATCTGACGTAGGCCTGCCACATAAGAGAGCCGCGCGATCCTATCCGACGCGAGCCGGAGCTCAGGCCACTTCTTCGACCGGGTCGTCCGGATCGCCGTCGCGCCCGGTCTGCTTGGTCCACCACTCGGACTCGCGGCGCTGTAGGGCTCCCTGTGCCTGGGCAACGTAGGCCGCGAGCTGGGTCTCCTTCGTGCCGAGCTTCTCCTCGAGCTCCTCGACGACCTGCTCGCGGCGCTCCAGCTTGTCCATGCGGATCTCGATGTCGGTCTCGTACCGCGCTTCCTTCCGGTCGAACTCGGCCTCGCGATCATCGAGCTCGCGCAGCCGCTCGCGGAGAGTCTTCTCGGTCTCGGTCAGCCGCTTGTCGCGCTTGTCGACGCGCTCGCGCGCGGACACAGCCAGCTCGTTCTCTTCGGCGAGCGACGATTCCTGGTCGGCGAGCTGCTGCTCGCGCGTCTTGAGGCGCTCCTCCCACGCTTCCAGGTCCCGACTGAGATTGGTGTCGCCTTCGACGCGACTGAGCTCCGCGTCACGTCGGTTGAGCTCGGCCTCGCGGGCGATGAGCTCGGTCTCGCGGGCCTCGACCTCTGCGATCCGCGTGTGCACCTGCTGGAACTCCTCGCTCGACGAAGCGAGTTGCTGCTCGAGTTGTTGCGTCTCTGCGCGAATCCCGGCGTTTCGCTCCTCGACCTCGGCCTCACGACGACGGAGCGCGGCATCCTCGGCGGCAACGCGTGCGGCCTCCCTCGCGAGGCGCTGCTCGCCCTCGCCGAGTCGTGATTCGCGGCCGGTGAGATCCTTCTCGCGCCGCTTGAGCTCGTTCTCGCGCGTGCGCCACTGGCCCTCGCGGGTGGCGAATTCCTTCTCCGCCTTGGCCAGCTTGTCCTCGCGCGCCGTGATGGCGGCGTTTCGCTGCATGAACTCGGACGAGCCGCGCTTGAAAAGTCTTTCGTTCTCCGCAAGCTCGGCCGTTCGTGCCAGGAGGTCTTCCTCCAGCTCCGTGGTCCTCGCCTGCGCGCTGGTGAGCTCGTCCTGCAGGGTGGAGACTCGGCGGCGCTCGACGTTCAGCTCCCTCCGCTCGTCCGCGAGCCGTTGTTCGCGCTCGCGGATCTGAGACTCGGTCGCCGTGAGCTTCGTGCTCTTCTCGTCGAGCTTCGCCGCTTGGCGCGAGACGTCGAAATCCTCCGACATCTTGCGCTCGTAGGCCTCGACCTGCTCGGCGAACGCAGCGCGCAGCTCCCGCTCGCGCTTGTCCGCCTCGGCCAGCCTGGCCTTGAGCCTGTCGACTTCCGGATCGGACCGGTCCTCAACGTCTGCAGGCGCGACGGTTGTGAACTCGTCGATGTCGACCGGGGCGGCCGCTTGGGGCTCCGGGACCGGCGGAGCGGTCTCGTCCCGGCCCTCGCGGCGGCGCTGGAGCTGCTCGCGAAGGCCGGTGCCGAATCCGCCCTCGGTGGGCTCCTGGTGCACCTGGTTGTTGATTTCGTCAGACATGGCCGCTCCTGTCTCTTTAGAAGAGCTCCTGGATGTTGAGGATCGCCGGCCCGAGAATCACGAGGAACATGGCCGGGAAGATGAAGAGCACTGTCGGGAAGAGCATCTTGATCGGGGCCTTCATGGCTCGTTCCTCAGCAGCCGCCTGGCGGCGGAGGCGCGAGTCGGTGGCCTGCACGCGGAGGATTCGGCCCAGGGTCGTGCCCAGGGTGTCGGCCTGGATGATCGCCCGCACGAAGGCGGAGAGCTCCGGCGCATCGACCCGCTCGGCCATGCGCTTGAGAGCCTCCTGGCGGCTCTCGCCGATCCGCATCTCGGAGAGCGTGAGACCAAACTCCTCGGCGAGAGGGCCTTCCATGTTCTCGTGGAGCTTGGCGACCGCCCCGTCGAAGCCGAGGCCGGCCTCGACGCTGACGGCGAGCAAGTCGAGTGCGTCGGGAAGGTCGGCCTGGATCCGCTCGCGTCGGCTCCGGGCTTTCAGGGTCAGCGCGTAGTCGGGGATGAAGAAGCCGAGAGCCGCCAGGACCAGCGCGGCCAGAAGGGCTGCGCCGACGCCCGAGAGGCGTCCGCCGACAAGCGTTCCGATGACGAGCCCGCCGAGCGCGGCCCCGCCCTTGAGGGCAAGAAACCCAGTCGGCGAGATCCTGCGACCGACCCCCGCTGCGAGCAGCTTCATCGAAATGGACTCCACGCTCAGGCGGGGGTTTGCCTTCAGCGCCCAGCCGGCCAGCCACTCACGCAGTGGAACCAAGAACCGTTCGTGGAAGCTCTCGCCCTGTGCTTCCGAGCGAACCTCCATACGTCCGTACGTTGCGGCGCGGCGCACCGAGCTCCAGCGCTGGCGCGCAGGCGCGGTGGCGATCTCCCCGATGAGGAAGGCGGCGCCGGCGAGACAGAAAACAGCGAAGACCAGAATCATTGTCACTGGGCTACCCCTTGAAGGAGACGATTTTTTTCAGGACGGCACTACCGAACGCCATCGACCCGAGGCCGACGTAGATGAGCTTGTGGCCCGTGCTCGTGTTGTAGAGCGGGTCCATGTACTCGGGGTTCATGAGCGTGATGATCGCGCCGATGAAGAACGGCAGCCCGACCAGCACGTAGGCGCCGGCGCGGCCCATGGCGGTCAGTCCCTTGATCTTGCGGATGAACTGCTGCCGCTGGCGTACGGTGTCGGCGACCATGTCGATCAGGCCTGCGAGGCTGCCGCCGACCTGCTGCTGAATCCCCACGGCGGTGATGACGAAGTCGAAGTTCTTCGAGCCGAGGCGGACGGACATGTCGGTCAGTGCGTCGTTCAACGGGCGTCCCAGCCGCGCCTCGGTGAGCACGCGGTGGAATTCCTTGCTCGCGGGCACGTTGCCCTCGTCGACGATCGTCTGCAGGCCGGCCTTGAAGCTGTGCCCGGCCTTGAGCGCCGCAGCGAGGGTGATCAGCACGTCCGGGAGCTGGTCCTCGAACGCCTTGAGGCGTCGAGAGGCCTTGAACCAGACGAAGCCGAGGGGGAGCGAGCCTCCCAGTGCAAAGGCGCCGACGAGGAACATCGTCCCGAGGCCGAGGATCGTGGCGATGAGCCCGCCGACCAGTGCGAACCCGACCATCAGATACGCGACCTCGACGGTCCGCAACGCAAGGTCGCTGCGCTCGACCAGACGCTCTAGACGTGTCCAGAAGCGCCAGTGGCTGAACGCCCCTTCGGTCGCGCGGAACAAGCCTGAGGCGATTGCGAGCCGCTCGCGCTCGACCTTCGCCTTGCGAACGTCGACGGTCGTCGCGATGTGCGGCGCCAGCCGGCGGCGCAGGCGTGCGCCCTTCACCGTCGTCATGGCGAGCGTGGCGCCGAGCAAGACGATCAGGCCGGCCATGAGCGCGATCAGCTGCGTGCCGATCGGTGTGTAGAAGATATCGGGCACGAAGCGAGAGGGCGCGCTGCCCTCAGGGCTGCTTCCTCCCGGGAGCTCCACTCGGGCGAACGTGGAAGAGCCCTGTGCGTGTGCGGAGAGCTTCAGCATCTCGCCGGGCCTCCCCGCCGTTGCGTACTCGAGGCGCCACGTGCGTCCGAGCTCGGCTGCGATCGAGCGATAGACGCCTGTAAGCGCCTGGCTGGATGCCGCTCCGTAGTAGTTGCCCCCGGTCTTGGTTGCGAGCTCCTTGAGCGGACCGGGTGTGAACTTTGCGCTCTCGATCGCCACCACGTAGACGGCGGCACCTGCTTGCTGCGCGGCCGAGATTGCGTCCTGCAGCGACGCCCGGCTACGGGTCTCGTTGCCGTCGGTGACGACGATGATGACTCGTGCCGGAAGGTGCTCGGCGGCGAGCTTCTGCGCCGACAGGACGAGCGCGTCGTACAGCGTCGTGCCCTGAACCTTGTCTACCGGAATCGTCCTCAGCGCGATGTCCGCGTCGATCGTGGACGTCGAGAACCCGGTGACCATCTGGGGCGTCGTCGCAAAGGTGGAGATGGCGATCCGGTCGCCTGCCGGCTTGGCCAGGATGAAGGAGCGTGCGGCCGCGGCGGCGTCGGCGAGCGGCTTGCCCTTCATCGACTGAGACCGGTCGACTGCGAGCACGACGCTCTTCGCCCGACCGAGGTTCTGCGCGGAGGTCAAGGTCACCCGCGAGCCGTTCTCGAGGAGCAGTGGGGCCGTCGACGTCCGTTTCGACGTGACGACGTTCACCTTGATCTGCGGGTAGCCGCCGGTTTCGAGGCCGGAGACCTTGACGGCCGCGTTGGCCGCGGGGGCGAGCGTGACCAGCGCTGTAATGAGGAACAGCGCCTTGATGAGTGTGCTGCGCCTCACGAAAAACCGCCGAAGCTCGCCGCGGCCAGAGTCGACCGGTAAGCCTCCTCTTCCTCCTCGAAGAAGGCAGGCGGCAGGACGACGCCGTGGGTGGCCAGCCGGTCGAGGAAATGCGGCTTCAGGCCGGTGCACTGCAGCGGGGTCATCAACCGCGTTGCCCCGTCAGCGAGAGCCTCCTCTTCGTTGGGCGGCCTGCCCAGGAAGACGTCTTGCAGCGTGATCACCTCGGACTCCATGCGGAGCACCTCGGTGATGTGGGAGATGCGGCGGGAGCCGTCGACGAGGCGTGTGATCTGCACGAGCAGGTCGAACGCACTCGAAATCTGCTCACGGATCGCGCGAAGCGGCAGCTCGACGCCGGCCGTGAGGACGAGCGTCTCGAGGCGCGAGAGCCCGTCGCGAGGAGAGTTCGCGTGGATGGTCGTCAGCGATCCCTCATGGCCCGTGTTCATCGCCTGGAGCATGTCCAGGGTCTCGGCACCGCGGACCTCCCCGACGATGATCCGGTCGGGGCGCATGCGGAGGGCGTTGCGGACGAGCTCGCGGATGCGGATCTCGCCCTGGCCCTCGATGTTCGGCGGGCGCGACTCGAGCGTGATCACGTGCTCCTGCTGGAGCTGGAGCTCGGCCGCATCCTCGATGGTGACGATTCGCTCGTCCCCGGGGATGAAAGCGGAGATCGCGTTCAGGGTCGTCGTCTTACCGGTACCGGTACCGCCGGAGATGAGGATGTTCAGCTTCCCGCGCGCGCAAGCGGCGAGGAACTGAGCGGCCTTGGGCGTGATCGAGCCGAAGCCGATCAGGTCGTCCATCGTGTACGGGTCACGCGAGAACTTTCGGATCGTGAGCGTCGGGCCCCGCAGCGAGAGCGGCGGGATGATTGCGTTCACGCGGCTCCCGTCCGGGAGGCGGGCGTCGACCATCGGCGAGGACTCGTCGATTCGACGGCCGATCTGGGAGACGATCTTGTCGATGATGCGCATCAGGTGCGGTTGTCGGCGAAGGTCGTCTCGCTGCGCTCGATCTTTCCGTCCCGCTCGATGTAGATCTGGTCGAAGTTGTTGACCATGACCTCTGTGATCGAGTCGTCGTTCAGCAGAGGCTCGAGCGGCCCGTAGCCGAGGATGTCGTCCGTGATCTCGCGGACGATCCGGCGCCGCTCCTCACGCGTGAGCGGGGTGCGGTCGAGCGCGAGCTGCTCGGTCACCTCGCGCAGGACGCGCTCGGAGAGGTCTTCCGTGGTCTCGGTCGTGAAGAGCTGCGGCCCGAGCTTGGCGATGCACGCCGTGTGGATTGCGGTCTTCAGCGCGCCGTACGGGTCGCTCGTCGGTGGCGGCGGCTCTTCGGCGAGCGTTGGCCGCGTGAGCGCGGGCGTCGGCTGCTCGGGGTCGGCCGGGCCTCCTCCGTTGACGGGCTCGCCGCCCTTGATGCGGTCGTGGAGGCCCACTAGCTCTTACCTCCTCGGCCCCAGCGCTTCTTCCCGTTCTTCGAGACCTGCGCGGGCAGGAGTGCCTTTGCCATCTCGCGCAACGCGCGCGAGAAGTCGGACTTCGGATCGGAGAGGACAGCGGGGTTCGAGCGGTTGACGGCCAGCGGCACGGCCCGGTCGCTCGGCACCTCGAAGCGAATCTTCGCCTCGAGCGCCGCCTCGACCTCGCCGCGCTTCATGCCGACGTTCGAGTTCGCCCTGTTCAGGACGACCCTGATCCGCTCGGTCGGGAACGAGAGGAGCTGGAGCGTCTGCAGGCTGAGCCGGACGTTCTTGATCGTCGGGACGTCGAGCCCGCAGACGAGGAGCAGGTCGTCGGTGCGGTCGAGCGTCGCCAGCATCGGCCCGTGGAAGAACGGCGAGGTGTCGACGACGATCACGTCGTACGACTCCTTCGCGACCTCGAGCAGACGTGAGAGCTTCTGCTCTGTGACGAGCTCAGCATCCTCCGGCCGGATCGGCGCCGGGAGGACGTCGAGGCCTGACGAGTGGCGCGTCGTGTAACCGGCCAGCTTCTCGGGATCGAGCTCGCCCGGGGCGACGACCAGGTCTTGAATCGTCTTCTCGGGCTCGATGCCGAGCATGATCGCGGCGTCCCCGAACTGCAGGTCGAGGTCGAGGAGCAGCGTGCGCTTGCCTGCGTACTTCGCGAACGACGTGGCGAGGTTGGTCGCCGTGACGGTCTTGCCCGTCCCGCCCTTCGGCGAGAAGACGGTGATGATCCGCCCGTCGCCGCGGCTTTTGCCCTGGCGGCGGCCTGCGTGGCCCGCCTTGCGGACTGCGAAGACGACGTTCTCGGTCAGTTGCGGGAGCAACAGGACGTCGGCGACGTCGGCGTCGAGCGCGTCCTCGAGCAGAGCCGAGGACTCGCCGGATGCGAGCAGGACGATCGGCGCCCGCGTGTACTCGCGGATCGCGGCCAGCTCTTCGACCGGGAGTGCGGACGACCGTGTGGCGTGGAGGATCACCTGCAGGTGGCCTCCCGCGAGGGGCGCGCCGCCTTCGCGAACGCTGTCGCTGCGGCCGACGAGCTCGATCTCACCGTGGCGCTCGAGGGCCTCGAAGAGCTCGTCCAGGCCCTCGCAACCGCCTGTGATGAAGACGCGGGACTTCTCGCGACTAGGTGCTTGTGCCTCGATCGTCATGCTTAACGCCCCCCTCTGAGTGCCCGACGCTGACCGACGCGGAGACCGTCGCCCAGGACCGACTCGACCGTTTCGAGCGACTCGGGGCTGTCGGCGGGGTCCGTGACCGGCCGGAGCTGGAGCGTCCACTCGCCCTCTTCCATGACGAAGAAGAGCTTCGACGCCTGCGCGTCCGTGAGTGCCAGCATCACCGAGTACGGAGACGACGGATCGCTTCCGATCTTGCTCTGGAGGCGGGCCGTGTCCGGTGCCCGGAGGACGAGGAGATCCCGAAGGACGACACGAGAGGCGGCGACAGCACCACGCGCGGCGCGGGACGAGAGCTCGACCACCCCGACGACGTCAACACGATCGCCGTCGGTGATCGTTCCCGCCAGGAGTTGATTCTCACTGCCGGGGACCTGAATGGCACGCAGGTTGCCCTTGAGCTGGGCGCGGATGCCCTGCTCCTCGGCCGCGCGGAAGCGCCGGGTCGAGATCTGCTCGCCGGCGTAGATGGCCTCGACGGCCACCGACTTGTCGATCTGCTCCGGCTCCGAGATCGCACCCGGGACGACACTGCGGCGAGACACGTGCTCGACTTTGAGCAGCTTCTGGCCGGAGAGCTCGGAACCGGAGGTTCCGATCTCGATGTTCTGGGCGGCGACATACACAGGAACCATGTCCTCGCCCTGCTGGACGTTCCGCTTGTAATTCGTCACGTAGAACGTCGTCAGCAGCGCTGCGACAATCGCCAGTGCGATTGCAATTCCGATATTACGAACTCTGTAAGTCATGAAATTGGCTCTCTCTCCTCTCGAGGACTAGTTATTCGATTAGCTCAACGGACCGGGCGCCGAGGCCGTCGTCAGTCCCGGACTCGCCCTGAATTCCGTCCCAGATGACTCGGGTGAAGTGCCCGCGGATCGTGGCCTCGTTGACACCCCTGATGTCGAAATCGGTGACTACCCAACCGACCCAGCCGACGACGTAGTACTCGAAGCCGGCTCCTTGCGCTTTTGTGTCCGAGTAGATCGGAATCAAGATTTCCTTGCCGTCGCCAAACCGGGATTCCAATGCACCCTTGATGTGGGACGAGTTCGGCTTGATTCCTGGGTCCGAGTAGTACCACTCGTCACGGGGCATGTACGCGTCGAGACCGGTTCTAATCCACTCGCCGATGATCGGCGGTCCGGTTCCACCATGGGAGCCGTCGATGTTCAGGAGCCTGAACGCGCCCGGGCCGACCTTGTCGAACTCGATCTCGGTCGACTCATTGAAACGCGGGTCGCACTCGAGGGCCGGCGTGCACCGAAGCATGTCGTGTCGGAAATCGACTCCGACCGGTGCGGCCCACTTGGCCTGGCCGAGGGCCCCGACGCGGGCCGATGCGGTCGCGCGCGCCGTCAGCGAGTCGATGCCGAAGAGCCGGGAAAGGAACCCGGGTGCGTTCTTTCGCGCCGTGACCTTGACCGTGTCGTTGGCAACGACGGAGCTGGAGAACTCGACATCGTCCGCGGTCACGCCGCCTTCGTTGCGATCGGCGTAGTCGACGGCCACGGTGACCGCGTCGGCGGGGAAGTCGGGGAGCTCCTGGGCGGCGGCAAGGACAGCCGCGTCGGCGGTTGCCTGGGTATAGCGATGAGTTCGGTACCAAGAGCCGACGTCGAGGACCGCCGTGGCCATGGCCATCAAGGCGGTCAAAAAGACGAGCGTCAGGACCATGGACTGGCCGCGCTGGCTGTAGAAACGTGTCATTCCACGCGCTCCTTCGTCGTGCTGGTCAGTCGCCCGGACTTCACTACGAGGCCGAGAAGGCTGATCGAGTACGGATAGGACCCCGTCACCGTTACGTCTTCTCCGTGTTGCCAGGAGGACGCAACAGAGACATTCAGGTCGGACTGCCTCAGGTCGGTCGCGGCATCGCGGACGCTTTGAACGACCGCCGCATTCGGATTTTGCAGATGCCGGCTAACCGCGCCTTTACGGGCGCCGGCGCGAACGGCGTCTGTCACCGTGATGTAGTTGTTGAACACGATTCCGAACTGGATCACGCCGAAGAGCAGGATGACCAGGATCGGCAAGATCAGAGCGAACTCCGTCATGGCCTGGCCTTGCTGGTTTTTGAAGTTGAATCTTTTTGACATTGTTTTGGGGTACTGCGGTGGTGGGTGTTGCGAAGTGAGGGGGCGGGCCCTTCAGTGAAGAAGGGCCCGCCGTAGCCATGCTTGCCTTGGGGCCTACGTGATGTACGCGGCGACCCTGTTGACAGCGCTGACGATGTTGCCGGAGAGAAGGGCGAGCGCACCGAAGACGGCGATCGTGATCACTGCGAGCACGACTCCGTACTCCGCCATGGTCTGCCCCTCCTCGCGCTTAGCGTTAGCGAAAAGGTCAAAAATATTCAGCACCTGTTTCACCTCCCTTCTTGCGGCGAGGGGGATGAAATGGAGTTGCTGAAGTGCGGATATGAGCCACTTGCAGGCGGTGCAAAGTGCTGGGTCACGCCGGAGAAACCTCCGTGCTTCTGGGTTGGGCGTGGCCGCGCCGCCTTGTTGGCTTTGTCGCCAAGCAACATCGCCCCACAGTGAGCGGCGCCGAATCCCTCGTATTGAGGATTCCTTTACACGTTCCCTACATCGAGTGAGACAGACGCTCACGCGCCCGCCGATACGGAGGGCGTATCCGTTGCGGCCGCGGATGTTCATGAAGGAGATCCGCGCCAACGAGCGGCCCAGGCGCCCAACCCAACTGGAGCCAAGGAATGCCAAAACGGAGACAACTCTTCAGAAGCACCACAGCGAGCCTCGTGCTGCTCGCGGCCGCCCTGAGCGTTCTGGGCGTGATGCCCTCGAGGCGGCGCAAGATCCGCGTCGCACCGCGCCGGCTGGCCGCAAGCCTCGCGTTCGCAACACTCTTCTTCGCAGGCGCGGCCTTCTCGGCCGGTGCCGGCAACACGGTTGCCCAGCTCCTCGAGCCGGGCGACGAGAGTGCCCTCATGGCGCCCGAGTCGGCAACGACCTCGACGGAAGAGGACCCAGCCGCAGACTCGGAAGCAACCCACCGCGTGGGTGGCCCGACGGACGACCCCGAAGAGGCACCCGCCTCAGAGGCCCCGCCCGCCGAGCAGCCTGACCCAGTTCCGGCCGAGGCAACGCCTGCCCTGCCGGCCGACAGCCCGGCCGCAGAGCCGGACAGTGACGGCAACGCGTGGCAGCCCGCAGTGGCTGCGCCCGCCGCCTCCTCGGACGAGTCCCATGAGTCGGCCGCTCCGAAGAGTGGGGCCGCCACCCTCCTCGCGCGGACGAAGCCCAGCAAGTGGGCGATCCGCCAGAACGCGTTCCGCCGCTCGGCGCCGCCGGTGCTCGCACCGCGCCCGCTGATGAGCGGCGAGCTCAACGACACCGATCCAGAGGTTGACGAGCCGGGCGTGAGCGCCACGGTGTGGCTCCACCGCACGCTTCCCGACCCGACTCCTCCGGCACGTCGGCTGAAGCCGTCGTTTGCGGGTCAGCTCGCACGCAGCTCCGCACGCGCGAAGGTCGACTGGGCACTAGTGCTCGGCGTGCTTCGGGCGAGTGGCCAGCGTGGCTCAGCCCCCGCGTCGCCGGCGACGCTCCGCTCGCTCAGCAACAAGCTGGCGAAGCTGGGCGCACGCCGCAGCCCATGGTCGGCTGTGCTTGCACTCGAGGGCCAGACGGCGTTTGCAGATCGCGCGATCGCGCTGCAGCGCTACAACCGAGCGGTCGGCCTCCGGGCGCTCGTCAAGGGCCTCGAGTCGGCCAAGCCGTCGATCTCCAAGCGCATCCTCCGCGACAAGCGGATCTCCATCTACCCAGGCGGCCGCGTCGACATCCAGGCCGGTCGCGTGAACATCCGCATCCTCGTGCTCATCGCCTACCTCGCCGAGGCCCATGGCCAGGCGAGCGTGTCGTCCCTGATCTCCGGCCACCGGCTCTACTCCCGGCCCGGCGTGGTCTCGGCCCACATCTACGGGCTGGCCGCGGACATCTCCGTTCTCGGCGGACTGTCGATCCTGGGCAACTCACAGCCCGGCGGAATGACCGAAGCAGCCGTGCGCAACGTGCTGCTGCTCCCCGCGGAGCTCCAGCCGCGGCAGGTCATCTCGTTGCTCGGCATGGGCGGCCCGTCGTTCCCGATGGGCAACCACGACGACCACATCCACGTGGGGTACTAGGACCACCGTGGAGCAACTTCTCATGCGGATGGACGGGGTTACTGTCTGCGAGCGCACTTGCGTCGCGGACACCCCGTTCACCCGCATGAAGGGGTTGCTTGGACGAGACGGGCTGGAGCAGGGCGAAGGGCTCTTGCTCCGGCCCGCCTCATCCGTGCACACCTGGTTCATGCGCTTCCCGATCGACGTCGTGTTTCTCGACCGCGAGCTCGTCGTCGTCGGCATAGCGAACGAGGTGGAGCCATGGCGCGCCGCGGGTCGCCGCGGTGCCAAGGCGGCGCTCGAGCTCCGGGCAGGCGAGGCTGCAAGACGCGGTCTTGCAATTGGCGACCAGTTGACGCTCGCCGCATAGCCCGACTCTCAGCAGGTCTCCTGCAAAAGTAGTCGCTTGCAGACCGAGTTAGTTTTGACTAGCTTCGGCGGAGGCACCTGCCGCTAGCTATCGAGGGGAGCACCGGTGAGCACGCAACCGGCCACCGAACGTCAGCCGACCGCCGAAACCGACGGCCACGTCGTCGTCTCGGCCAACGGCCTGACGCGCGTCTATGGAGAGGGCGAGACCGCCGTCCATGCACTCCGGGGCGTGACGCTCGACGTCGAGCGCGGGAAGCTCACGGCCGTCATGGGCCCGTCCGGGTCGGGCAAGTCGACGCTCATGCACTTGCTCGCGGCGCTCGATCGGCCGACAGAGGGCTACGTCACGATCGCGGGTACGCAGCTCGGTCAGCTGAGCGACACCGAGATCACGCTGCTGCGCCGCGAGCACATCGGCTTCATCTTCCAGTTCTTCAACCTGCTGCCGATGCTGACGGCCGAGGAGAACATCACGCTGCCGCTCTCCCTCGCCGGCACCAAACCCGACAAGGATTTCTTCGAGAACCTGCTCGACAAGGTCGGCTTGAAGGACCGGCGCTCGCACCGTCCATCCGAGCTCTCCGGCGGCCAGCAGCAGCGCGTCGCCATCGCCCGAGCCCTGGTCAGCCGGCCGACGGTGGTCTTCGCCGATGAGCCGACGGGCAACCTCGACTCGAAGACGGGAGGCGAGATCCTCGAGCTTCTGCGCTCGTCGGTGCAGGACTACGGCCAGACGCTCGTCATGGTCACGCACGACGCTCGGGCAGCAGCGACGGCCGACCGGATTCTCTTCCTCGCGGACGGAGAGATCGTCAAGGAGCTCGGCGCCGCCGCCGACGAGCACGCGGTTCTCACCGCGATCGAAGAGATCACCGTAGCGTGATCAAGGTCGCTCTCCGCGGCATGGCCGGGCGGAAGCTCCGGGCCGTCCTCACCGCGATCGCGATCGTTCTGGGCGTCGCGATGATGAGCGGCGCCTACGTCCTCACCGACACGATCGACAAGGCGTTCGACACGATCTTCGTCGAGTCGTACGCGGGCACCGACGCCGTCGTGACGGGTAAGAAGGCCGACATCAGCTTCGAAGGGGAAAGCGCCCAGGCGCCGCCGATCCCCGAGGAAACGCTCGAGCGAGTGCGTGGGGTCGACGGCGTCGAGGTGGCCTCTGGCACCGTGCAGGACTTCCAGGCCAAGCTGTTGAAGCCGGACGGCGACACGATCGAGACCGGCGGCGCACCGGCTTTCGCCTTTGGGATCGAGACCGCTCCCGAATACGACCGCTTCAACCCTCTAAACCTCATCGAGGGTCGCTGGCCATCCGGCGACGGAGAGGTCGCGGTCGACGAGGGCGTGGCCGACGGCGAGAGCTTGGAGCTCGGCGAACGCATCGGCGTCGCCGCCGTGGGCCCTGCTCGGCAGTACGAGATCGTCGGGATCGCCAAGTACGGCGACCTCAGCTCGATCGGCAGCGCCACGTTCGCCATCTTCGACGTCCCGACCGCGCAAAAGCTGCTGGACAAGGAGGGGCAGCTCGACGCGGTCCAGGTCGCCGCCAAGGACGGCGTCGCCCCCGAGGAGCTAACCCAGCGGATCCAGGCCGAGCTCGGCGCGGACGTGACCGTGCGTACGGGAGTCGAGCAGGCTAACGAGGAGTCGGGCGAGATCGCGACCTTCACGAAAATCATCCGCTACTTCCTGCTCTCGTTCGCGGGCATTGCCCTCTTCGTCGGCGCTTTCGTCATCTTCAACACTCTCTCGATCACCGTCGCGCAGCGGACGCGCGAGCTGGCGACGCTACGGACGATCGGCGCGTCGCGCCGGCAGGTGCTCATGTCGGTGATCGTGGAGGCGTTCGCGATCGGCCTCGTCGCTTCCATCGTCGGGCTCTTCAGCGGCCTCGGGCTCGCTGTCGGCCTGAACGAGCTCTTCAAGGTGCTCAACCTGGATTTGCCCCAGACGCAGACCGTCTTCGCCGCGCGCACGGTGATCGTGTCGCTACTCGTCGGCACGCTCGTGACGGTGTTTGCCGGACTCTTCCCGGCCCTGCGCGCCACGCGCGTCCCGCCGATCGCCGCCGTTCGCGAGGGCGCGACGCTCCCCCGCGGCAGATTCTCCCGCTTCACGCCCTACATCGCGGGCGTCATCGTGACCCTCGCCGTACTTGCGCTTTCGTACGGCACGCTCGCCGACGACATCGCCCTGAGCCAGCGCTTCGCGCTACTCGGGATCGGAGTGCTGTCGCTCTTCATCGGGGTCGCGATGCTCTCGTCCCGCCTGGTCGTGCCGCTAGCAAAGGTTGTGGGCATTCCGGCCCGCCGGATCGGCGGCGCCGCCGGAAAACTCGCTGAGGGCAACGCGCAGCGTAACCCCGGGCGCACCGCTTCGACCGCGGCTGCCCTGATGATCGGGATCGCACTCGTCACTTTCGTAGCAGTGCTCGCGCACGGCCTGCGCATCTCGAACAGCGACGCGATCGAGCGCCAGATCCAGGCCGACCTGATCGTCACTTCAGAGGACGGCTACTCGGAATTTCCGGCCGCGGTCGGCGACGCGGCCGAGGGCGCCCGCGAGGTGGAAACCGTCAGCAACGTTCGTCAGGACATCGCCGAGATCGACGGCAACGCCGGCAACTTGACCGGGCTCGACGCCAGGATCGACGACGTCTACGACTTCCGCTGGGTCGAGGGCTCGGACGAGCTGCTCACGCGCCTCGGCGCCGACGGCGCCGTACTACCGGACAATGTCGCCGAAGACAACAACCTCGGCGTCGGCGACAGGCTCACGGTGCTCTCGACGGACAACAAGAGGAAGGACGTCGTCGTGCGCGGCATCTACGACGGCAGCCCGTTTTATCCTCTGCTCGGCAGCGCGAGCGTCTCGCAAGCGGCCTTCGACGGCCTCTACGACCGGCCGCGCAACCGCTTCACGCTCATGAACGTCCCGGGCGACCCGGCAGCGGCTAAGGCCGGCGTCGAGCGCGCGCTCGAGGGCTTCCCGGATACGCGCATCCAGACTCGGCAGGAATGGATCGACAAGGAGGACCGTGAGATCCAGCAGTTCCTGCTACTGCTCTACGTCCTGCTCGCGTTGTCCGTGATCATCAGCCTCTTCGGTATGGTGAACACGCTCGTGCTCTCCGTGTTCGAGAGGACGCGCGAGTTGGGGATGTTGCGCGCGGTTGGGATGACGCGGCGCCAGGTGCGCCGGATGATCCGGCACGAGAGCGTGATCACGGCCCTGATCGGTGCCGCTCTTGGGCTGCCGCTCGGCATCTTCCTTGCGCTGCTCGTCACCCGCGCGCTGTCGCAGTACGACCTCCAGTTCGCGCTCCCGACCGTGTCGCTGATCGTGTTCGTGCTCGTGTCGATCTTCGCGGGATTGCTCGCGGCGGTGCTCCCGGCTCGCCGCGCCGCGCGCCTGCGCGTCCTGGAAGCGCTCCAGTATGAGTAGCCTCGATCGGGCGCACGACTTAGTCAGGTAGACGCGCGTGCGCCCCACCCTGGGTGGGGAAGAGGGACGTCCTCCCGCCACCCGCTGTGAGCGTATCGCCGCCGACCGCACGGCTCCGACTCAATTCTCAGCCAAGATTGCCCCATGCTCTGGGCGATCTCAGGCGGTGCGGGCTTCCTCGGCCTGCACCTGTCCCGGCGGCTCGTCAACAGCCACAAGGTGCGCACGCTCGACCTGGCGCCTCTCGACGAGCCGAGCCTCGAGGGCCGGGTCGACGAGCTCCGCGGCGACATCCGCAACCCCGCCCGGGCGCGCGAGCTCGTCGCCGGCGCCTCGATCCTCGTCCACGCCGCGGCCGCCCTGCCCATCAGCGGCGCCCGCGACGAGATCCGCTCAGTCAACGTCGAAGGCACCGCAACGCTGCTCGCCGCCGCGCTCGAGGCCCGCGTCCGCCGCGTCGTCTTCATCTCGACCACCGCGGTCTACGGCATTCCCGAGACCCATCCCATCGACGAGAGCTCCCCGCTGCACGGAGTCGGCCACTACGGGCGCTCGAAGATCGAGGCCGAAGAAGTTCTCCGCGAGTTCCAGCGGCGCGGGTTGGCCGCGGTCGTCATCCGACCGAAAACCTTCATCGGCCCGGAGCGGCTCGGCGTCTTCGAGATTCTCTTCGACTGGATCCGCGAGGGCCGGCGCATCTACGTGCTCGGAAGCGGGCGAAACCGCTACCAGCTCCTGGCCGTCGAGGACCTCGTCGACGCCATCGCGCTGGCTGCATCGAAGCGAGCTGCTGCGGGGGAGACGCTGAACGTCGGCGCCACCGAGTTCGGGACCGTGCGCGAAGACCTCGAGGCGCTGATCCGACACGCAGGCTCGTCGAGCCGGGTGACGCCGGTCCCGGCCCGGCCGGCGGAGCTCGCGCTCAGGGCGCTCGAGCTCGCTCGCCTCTCGCCGCTTGCGGAGTGGCACTACAAGACGGCGCACCGCGACTCCTACGTAGAGGTCTCGCGCGCCGAGCGCGTCCTGGGCTGGAAGCCGCGCCACTCGAACGCGGATGCGCTCATCCGTACCTACGACTGGTACCTGGCGAACCGCGAACACATTGGCGGCGCCGGCCTCACCCACCGCGTGCCCTGGGACCAGCGCGCTCTCGGTCTGATCAAGCGCCTATCCTGAGCCAGTGCCTCTGGAGCTGACCGCGTACCGCGAGCGGTTCCCGATCCTCGCGGAGACGAACTACCTGATCAGCCACTCGCTCGGCCCGATGCCGGCCGAGGCCGAAACGCGCCTCGCGGAGTACGCGCACGCCTGGAAAACGCGTGGCATCAGAGCCTGGGGCGAGGGCTGGTGGGACCTGTCGACGACCGTCGGCGACCACGTCGGCCGGCTGATCGGCGCTCCGCCCGGTTCGACCGTGATGCACCAGAACGTGACGATCGCCGAGGCGGTCGTCCTGTCCTGCTTCGACTTTCGCGGCGAGCGGCGCAAGATCGTGTACGAGGAGGAGAACTTCCCTTCGGTCCGTTACCTGCAGCAGGGGCAGCAGGCGCGCGGCGCCGAGGTCGTCGTCTGCCCGGACGAGGAGGCGATCGTCGAGGCGATCGACGAGCGCACGCTGCTCGTCCCGATCAGCCACGTGATCTTCAAGACCGGCCGCATCCAGGACGTCGAGCCGATCATCGAGCGCGCACACGAGGTCGGCGCGTACGTGGTGCTCGACGCGTACCAGTCGGTCGGCACCGTTCCTCTCGATGTGACTGCGCTGGGCGTCGACTTCGCCGTCGGCGGGAGCGTCAAGTGGCTCTGCGGCGGCCCCGGTGCCGCCTGGCTCTACGTCCGCCCCGATCTCCACGAGCGGCTCGAGCCGACGCTCGTCGGTTGGCAGGCCCACGCCCGTCCCTTCGACTTCGCCCCGGAGCTCGAGTACGCCGAAGGCGCCGCCCGTTTTCTCACCGGGACGCCGAACGTGCCGGCGCTCTACGCGGCGACGGCCGGCTACGAGATCGTCGAGGAGATCGGCGTCGAGCGAATCCGCGAGAACTCGATGCGGCAGACGGCGCACTTCATCGGGCTTCTCGACGAGGCCGGCTTCGAGGTCGTCAGCCCGCGCGACCCGGAGCGCCGCGGCGGCTCGGTCGTCGTCCGCGTCCCGGATTCTCAGGCCGTGCACGCCGAGCTCGAGGCGCGCCAGATCCTGCTCGACCTTCGACCTGACGTCGGCCTCCGCTTCGGGCCGCACTTCTTCAACACCGACGACGAGCTGGAGGGCGCCGCGGCCGCGCTCGTCGAAATCGTCAACCGCGGCGCCAAGCTCCCCGCGTAGTTACTCCTCTTTGTTCGGATCCTCGTCGGCCGCGAGCTTCAGCGATCCCTGGCGCGCCGTCTCGAAATGGCGCTGTTGGATCGGCGTCGCCCACTGGACGAGCTCCTGCACGTCGGACTTGCCGGCCTTGTCGCCGAGCACGCCGAGCACTTCCCAGTGCCCGACCTCGCCCGCCTCGGCCATCGTCAGGAACTCGAAGCCGTCGAGCCCGTCCGCGTCCGCGCCGAGGTAGGTGCGCATCATCTCGGTCGCTTCCTGCTTCGTCTCGCGGGCTTTCTCGAGGATCGCTGTCTTCTTCCCGTCGAGGTTCTCGGCGAGCTCGGTTCCGCGCCGTTCCGTCTCCGCGGCTTCCTTCTGCATCCGGTCGAGCTCGCTTTTCAAGTCGCTGTCGTCGAGGAGACCCGAGACCTTCTCGCCCGTTCCCTGCGCGGCCTGCGCAAGGCCGATCACCTCGGCCAGCTTGGTTTCCAGAACTGTCAATTCCGCCATTAGACCCACTCCTCTCTCCGAAGGGTTGCAACCGGAGATACCCAGGCGTAGGTTCGCCCCAAACGTCCCTAGCAAGGAGGGCTACATGACCATGTACGCCGCACTCACCGTGCGCAAGCTCAAGGCCGGAAGCTACGACGAGTGGCGGAAGGCCTGGGAGGGCGATCCGGAGGAGATGCCCGAAGGTGGCGAGGTCTACATCATCCGGAATCTCAAGGACCCGGACGAGATCATCGCCTTCGGTCTCATCGAGGGTGACATCGACGCGATCAAGGGCTCGTTCGACGAGGGCAAGGAGCAGGCACGCAAGGAGGCCATGGCTCCATATATCGAGTCGACCGGCGCCGATGGCATCTATGAAGTGATCGAGTACATGGGCGCCAAGACCGGCGCTCCGAGCTAGTCGATCTCAGTCGGAGAGGAGCTCGAGCAGGCGCTCCGCGTACCGGGGCGCGCTCGGCTCCTCCTCGTGCTTGAAGAAGACGTAGACATCCACCTGCTCGGCGAGGAGGGGGCGCAGCCGCTCGGCCCAGCCTCGGAGCGCGCCGTCGTCATACGGGGGCTCGCGGAGGCGCAGATAGCGGAATGGAGCGTTGGCCCCGAGGTCGTCAACCAGGACTGCATTTGAAGGAAGCTCCGTCCCGATCCCTTCCCAGGATTCGTGCCGGAAGTCGAAGGCGATGCGGAGCTCCGGTTCGAGGGAGCCGAGCAGCAACGAAAGCATGCCCTCGTCCCGTGCATAGCCGATGAGCGCTCGGACCGGGCCCAGGCGATCGCCCAGCCGGCGCACGCGCTCCTCGAACGTGCCGACGTCGGTCGAGCGGAACGCATTCAGCTTCGGCGCGAACTGGAACCCGGGCGGCGTCTGCGCGGCCCAGCGCTCGAACTGCTCCTCGGCCGGCAGGCGGTAGCCGGTGGTGTTCAGCTCGACGGCACGCAGGCGTTCGGCGTAGTGCCCGAGGAACTCGGCCGGCTTGGCGTCGGCGGGGTAGAACGCGGGCTTCCAGGACGGGTAGGACCAGCCGGAAGTGCCGACATACAGCCTCGCTACACTCGCCGACGTGGCCGTCACGCCTGAAGTCCTAACCGAGAACGTCGTCCCCGTGCTGGATCACGGCTTCGTCGCCCTCGACGGCGCGCTTGCCTCCGACCTCGCCGTGGTCAACGGCGCGCGGGTCTCGTTCAACCAGGCATCGCAGGAGATGTCGGACCGCGACGCGGGCCTGATCCGCTTCCTGATGCGCGAACGGCACGGCTCGCCGTTCGAGCATGGCTATTTCCGCTTCATCGTCAAGGCGCCGCTGTTCGTCGTCCGTGAGCATCACCGCCACCGCGCGGGGCACTCATACAACGAGTGGAGCGGGCGCTATTCGAAGATGGAGCCCGAGTTCTACGTGCCTGAAAACGTGCGCACGCAGGTCGGCAAGCCGGGCTCGTACTCGTTCGAGCCTGTCGACGACGATGTCCGCGAGAACGCGCGGCGCGAGATCGAAGAAACGGCAACCCGTGCGTTTCAGGCCTACGAGCGGATGCTCGAGCAGGGGGTCGCCAAGGAGGTCGCCCGAGCCGTGCTCCCGCTCTCGACGTACACGAAGTACTACTGGAGCTGCAACCCGCGCAGCCTCATGCACTTCTGCTCGCTACGGAACCACGACGCCGCGCAATACGAGATCCGCCAGTTCGCCGCCGCGGCCGAAACGTTCCTCGAGCGGCACATGCCGCTGACCCACGCCGCGTTCGTCGACGCCGGCCGCGTCGCGCCCTAGATCCTGGTGCGCAGGACCGGGTGGTCCTTGTGATCCGAGACCCGGTACTCGGAGAGCAGTAACCCGTCGTACCGGTCGAAGTCGTACGCGACGGTGAAGCGCACGTTCTTACGCTCGGTGCCGCTGACCTTGAACGTTCCGCAGGTCGCCACCGCCTTACCCTTCCTCGTCATGAACAGCGAGTAGTAGTCGCCCTCGGGCAGAGCCGGAAGGCCTTCGACTGTGACGAGCATCGGCCGGTTGCCGGCGTCGTCGGGCTCGCCCAGGCGGACGACGGCCGTCTGGCCCTGGGTGCCGAGGACGACGGTCCGCTCGGGCTTGAACGCAGATGCGTCCGAGTCGCGGCCCTTGCCAAGCAGGAAGCCCGCGGCGAACGCAGCGAGCGCAAGCGACGCGGCGAGCACGAGCGCAGCCCCGAGCCGCCGTCGCGGGAGCCACGAGACTGTGCCGCCCGCAGCCGGGGGATTCTGGAGAGCAGGAGGTAGCTCGGGCGGCGGACCCGCTGCGACGAGCTGGTCATGGACGCGCTGGAGTCGCGCGCGCTCCTCGTTCGGAAGGTCGTCGCCGACGAGCTCGCGGAAGTCAGGGCCACTCATGAGAGCTCCTCCTCCAGGAGGTCTGCCAGCCGCCCGAGGGCGGTCCGGGTTCGCGTCTTCACCGTACCGAGGGGGATTTGCAGGTACTCGGCGATCTCGCTCTGCGAGAGGCCGCTCCAGTAGGCAAGCTCGAGCACGACGCGCTCGTTGTCGGGGAGCTCTCCGAGCGCGCTGTGGATGCGCCAGGCGGTCCAGTTGGACTCGGCTCGCTCGTCCGGCTCGGCGTCTCCAGACGGTGTGTCCGGAATCTCGGAGGGGGACTCGATTCGCGCGCGCCGCCGGTCGATGATCGCGTTCCGCGCGACTGCATAGAGCCAGGGTGCGCCGGGCCCCCGCTCGACCCGGTAGCTGCGCGCCGAGCGCCAGACGGAGGCGAACGTCTCCTGGACGGCGTCCTCCGCCCGGCCGCGGTCGCCCAGCCTGCGCAGCGCCAGCGCGAACACCGGCCGCGCGTAGCGTTGGTACAGGAGCTCGAAAGCGCCCCGATCGCCCTCCCCGACCCGCGCGATCAGCTCCCCGTCCGTCATGCGATCGGGGGGCACGTCGGGCATAGTGGCGACTCGCGGCGCGGGCGGCAAGGCCGTCCGGAGGGCGAGTGTGCTTTCCATAGTTTCATGTGGTACTACGGTTTTCGGGCGCTGTCGGATTGTAGGAGCCGTCCTCCGTCGACCACCAGGCTCGTACCCGTCGCGTACCGAGCTCCGGCCAGGTAGACGACTGCGTGGGCAATATCCTCGGGCCGCCCGACCCGTCCGAGCAGGGTTTCGGCGGCACGACGTTCCTCCTGGCCGGGCTCGACCGCGACCGGGCCGGGCACGACACCACAGACCCGTACCTCGGGCGCGAGCGCGCGTGCGAGCACGCGGGTGAGCATCGCCTGCGCGGCCTTGGCGGCGCTGTGCGCGGCAAACGACGGCCACGGCTGGTAGGCGGCGACGTCCTCGATGAAGACGATGAGCCCTCGACTCTCACGCAGGTGCGGCGCGGCGGCCTGCGCCAGGAAGAAGCTCCCCTTGGCGGTCACCCCGAATGCAGCGTCCCAGTCCTCCTCGGTGATCTCCTGGACGGGCTTGGGCACGAACCCGTCTCCCGCTGCGTGGACGACGAGGTCGAGCCCGCCCAGCTCGGCAGCGGAACGCTCGACTAGGGCTCGAGCTTCGTCGGGCTGAGAGAGGTCGCCGTCGGCGCTACCCGCCTTGAAGACCGCCCAGCGTTCCTGCTCGAGCCGCTCCGCGATGGCTGCTCCGACGCGGCCGGTAGCGCCGGTGACGAGCGCGCGCACAGGAGCCAGTCTAGGCGCAGCGAACTCCTAAGCTGGCTGCGGAGCTCCCCGAATTGTCGAGCCAAAGGAGAAGTTTCGATGAGGAAGTCAATCTTTCTGGTCATCGCCCTTCTCGCGGCGGCGCTGGCGCCGTCCTCGTTGGCCGCGACGAAGACGGTCGACATCACGCGCCTCGGTTTCGTGCCCGACCGCCTGACGATCGACCCAGGCGACACGGTCACCTGGACGAACAAGGATTCGACGCAACACCAGGTCGTCGCCGATCAAGCGACGTTCCCGACTTCGCCCGTTCTCCAGGCGAACCAGGCCTACTCCTACCGGTTCGTCAAGTCCGGGACGTTCTCGTACCGCGACGCCTTTGCGCGTAACGAGCGAGGGAGGATCACCGTGCGCGAGGGAGTCTCGCTCGCTGCATTGCCACGCATCGTCCGTTTCGGCGGTTCGACGACGTTGTCCGGAGCGGTCTCGAGCGTGCAGGCCGGCGAGAACGTGACGATCGAGGCTCAGGAGTGCGGGAAGCCGACCGCGGCTCGACTCGGGGCCGCGACGACAGTCGCGAACGGCGCCTGGACCTTCATCGTCAAGCCGACGGTGAACACGGTCTACCAGGTGCGCTGGAAGACCACGGCCAGCGCCAAGTTCGAAGTCAAGGTCGCGCCACGGGTAGCTCTCGTTCGCCTTGGCGCCCGCCGCTTCTCTGCACGTGTGACCGCAACCCCCTCCTTCGTCGGCAAGTTCGTCGTGCTTCAGCGCTATAGCGTCGCGCGACGACGCTGGCTGACGCTCAAACGAGTCGTGCTGCGCACCGCGGGAGCTCCTGTCGGTGGCGCGATTACCTCCAAGGCAGGCGTGACCAGCAGGGTCCCGCGACGCACGAGACTACGGCTCGTACTCCCGCAGGCTCAGGCGGGCACCTGCTACGCGCCCGGTCAGAGCGCGACGATCAGAGCCTGACGAGTGGGGCTGGGCCAAGCGGCGCAGCCCCATCCGCACACAATCTTTACGCGGCTCCCCACACAATCTTTACGCGCCGGCAGCAACCTTTCCCCTGCTCAGGCCGTTCTATCTCATAGCCGTCTAGCTAAGGGGAACGCCAATGAAGAAAGCTCTTCTCGTATCCGCTGCAATATGCGTCCTCGGTTTCGGGGGGTTTGCGTTCGCCGCAGGCCTCGCGACCAAGACCGTCAACATCCGTTCGACGGGCTTTACGCCGAGGACTGTGACAGTCGTCGGTGGTGACACGGTGCGCTGGAGGAACCTCGACACCGTGAACCGCCAAGTCGTCGCCAACAATGGTGCGTTCGCGTCACCAATCATCCGCCCGAACGGTGCCTACGCGCGCCGCATGGACACGCCGGGCACGTACCCCTATCACGATGCTCTGAAGCCGACGCTGAAGGGCACCGTCAGGGTGACCGGCGCTGCCCCGTCCGTCACGGCCGGTGTCACGCCGCCGATCGTGATCGCGGGCAACTCCGTGCAGATCAGCGGCGCGATCTCGCCGGCCGCCGTCGGGGACACGGTCATCGTCTACGCCCAGCCCTATCCGCAGGCGTCGTTCATCGAGATCGCCCGTGTGCTGACGACGACGAACGGCGCGTACGGCTTCTCCCACACGCCGACGATCCTGACCGCCTACAAGACGGAGTGGAAGGGCAAGTCGAGCGCCGTCGTCACCACCGCGGTCTCGCCTGCGCTCTCGCTCATGAGGGTCGGCAACTGGTTCGTCGTTCGTGCCCGCGCGGCCAAGTCGTTCTCCGGCCGCTGGGTGTATGCGCAGCGCCTGAACCAGTTCGGCCAGTGGGTCAGCTTGCGGAAGGTCTTCCTGAACCGCCAGTCGACCCAGCGCTTCAAGCTCCCAACCCTCCGCCCAGGCCTCTCGCGGATTCGCGTCTACATGACGACGAATCAGGCCGGCGCAGGGTACGTCTTCAGCTCGAGCCAAGTCATATCCGTTCGCCGTCGATAAGGCTCGTTCGCTGAGGTAGGCAGCGCCGCCCGGGATCGGGGTCCCCCGGGCGGCGCTCCTTGTTTCTAGGAAGTCGCGGCGGTCATCTCGGCCAGCGCGCGGTCGTAGCGATCCGCGACTGCGGCCCAGTTCACGACGTTCCACCAGGCCTCGAGGTACTCGGGCCTGCGGTTCTGGTACTTGAGGTAGTACGCGTGCTCCCAGACGTCGATGCCGAGGATCGGCACGTCGTCCTGGTTGAGCGGCGAATCCTGGTTCGCAGTCGAATAGACCGCCAGCCCCGTCCCATCGTGGACGAGCCAGGTCCAGCCGGAGCCGAAGCGCTTGACGCCGGTGTCATTCACGAGCTGCTTCAGCTCGTCGAGGCTTCCGAACACGTCGTCGATCGCGGCCGCGAGGTCGCCGTCGGGCTCGCCGCCTCCGTCCGGGCTCATGATCTCCCAGAAGAGCGAGTGGTTCGCGTGACCGCCGGCGTTGTTTTGGACGACGGTGCGCTTGTCCTCGGGAACGAGGTCGAGGACCCCGAGCACCTGGTCGACGGGCCGGTCCGCCCACTCGGTGCCTTCGAGCGCTTTGTTCGCGTTGTCCACGTAGGCCTGGTGATGCTTGTCGTGGTGGAGCCGCATGGTCTGCTCGTCGATGTGCGGCTCGAGCGCGTCGTAGTCGTAGGGGAGAGGTGGCACCTCGTACGGCATCTCTTAGCTCCTTTCGTTGCTCCACTGGCGAGGCTACACCCGCGCTATGCTCGCCGCGTTTCCCCTAGTAAAGGAGGCCGATGGCCACACTCGTCTTCAACGCCGAGGAAATCGCACCGCGCGAGCTCAAGCCGGCGCTGCTCGAGCTCGACGGCATCTCGCGAGAGGCCGTCGAGGCGCACTACAAGCTGTACGAGGGGTACATCAACAAGCGCAACGAAATCCTCGGCAAGCTGGCCGACGTCGATCTCTCTGCCGGCAACCAGGTGTATTCCGAGCTGCGCGCGCTGAAGGTCGATCTCGCGTTCGCCGTCGGCGGCGTCAAGAACCACGAGATCTACTTCGAGCATCTCGGGGGGACCGGTGGGGACCCGGACGGGCTCATCGGCAACCTCATCGAGCGCGACTTCGGCTCCGCTGCAGACTGGCGCGAGGATCTGAAGGCGACGGGGATGGCCGCCCGCGGCTGGGCCTGGACCGCGTACGACTGGGATGAGGGGCGGCTGTTCAACTACATCGGCGACGCGCAGAACACGTATCCGATCTGGAACGCGACTCCGCTTGTCGCCCTCGACGTCTACGAGCACGCCTACTTCCTCGACTACCGCACCGATCGGGCGTCGTACATCGACGCGTTCTTCGACAATCTGGACTGGGCGACGGTCAATGACTGGGCGTCGAAGTACCAGTTACCGCCCAAATAGCGATCCTCGTCTACATCCTCGCCGGCTACCTGGCGGGAAGCCTCCCGTTCGGGTACTGGGTGGTCCGGGTCGTACGCGGCGAGGACATCCGCCGCCATGGAAGCGGCAACATCGGAGCGACGAACGTGTGGCGGCTCTACGGGCGGGGGCTCGGGCTCCTGGTTGCGCTGCTGGATGTCGCCAAGGGCTTCGTCCCGGTCCTGATCGCAACCCTCATGCACGGCCACCTCGCGGGTGCGCTGACCGGGGGCGCAGCGATCCTCGGGCACTGGCGCCCGCTCTTCCTCGGCTTCCAGCGTGGCGGGAAGGTCGTCGCGACGTGCGGCGGCGCCTTCCTCGGGCTCGCGCCGTTCGTCGGGCTGGCGGGGGTCGTGATCTGGATCGCCGTCTTCCTCGTCACGCGCTACGCCTCGGTGTCCTCGATGGTCGCGGCCTCATCGCTCCCGGTGCTCTCGCTCGCCCTGGGCGAGCCCTGGCCAGTGGTTGGGTTCTCGTTCGGAGCGGCACTCGCGGTCCTTTTGCTGCACCGGCCGAACCTGGCGCGTCTGCGCGCCGGAACGGAGAAGCGCGTGCAGCTACGGCGCCGCCGCGACCCGGAACCTGGGCCTAGTACGTCTTAGCGCGGGTGAAGTTCCCGACTCGCCACGAGTCGAGGTCTTGCTCGAGCTTGACCACCCAGGGCGCCTCCACCGGTTTTCCATTGCGGTGCCCTCGGAGCAGATAGACGAACGACGCGTCGCTGCGCCGCTTCGACTCGGCCACACGGAAGCCGTTTGTCTGCAGCTCGATCGAGATCTGCGGCAGGTCGAATGCGAACCCGGCATGAGTCGAGGACAGTCGCTCGGCCGCGTCGTTCGGGCGGCCGTCGAGCATCTCGGCCACGAACGCGTCGGCCGGCTCTTTCGGTGCCTGTGTCGAGAGGGGCTGTGGGTCGTCGCCGCCGCAACCTGCTGCTGCGAGCGCGAAGAAGACCGCCAGGACGAACAGCGATCTACGCACCAGCGGACAGCCACTCACGAAGCTCCGTGTGCCGCGCGGGCGGACCACCGCGCTCGAGCTCCTGCCGCAGCTCGCCCACGGTTCCGTAGCGCTCGGCGAGGACGTCGTGCGTGTGAATGGTCTCGAGGTTTACCTGGCGTGAGAAGAGGAAGTCGTCGCCGGCGAGCTGCGGATAGGCATCGAGCGCGCCCTTGAGGGAGAGGCGCACCGAGTCCTCGACGAACCGCGGCTGCAGGTGGGCGTGCTCGACGACGAACAACTCGTCAGGACGCTTCAGCAGCTCGTAGACGGGCGCGCTCATCGAGCTCTCGACGATGTCGACCAGCTGCTCGGCATTGACCTGTTCGTCGGTTCCGACGTAGAGCGTTCCGAGGCCCCGCTGGTTGTGCGTGGCGAGCGGTACGAGCTCGAAGATCCGGTCGATGTCGCTCTCGTCGAAGCCGGCTTCGAGTAGTCGCTCCGAGGCCTTGCCCTTGACGAGCCCCTGTGCGCAGGGGCAGGCGTTGATCCCCGCCGCCTCGACTCCGACGACGCGCCGCACGCCTTGCTCGGAGGCGGCCGCGATCCCGAGCAGGCTGACCATTTCCTGGGTCGGGAGCTTCGTGACGGGCGTGGTGCGCTCGATCGGATAGCTCGCGGCGATTCGCACCTCCGCGCGGAGCGCGCTCTGCCGGCTGACGATGTGGCGGGCGATGTGCTCCGCCAGGACCTCGATCAGGAACGCCTCGCCGATCACGACCTCTTCGATCGACTCCTCGAAGAGCTCGGGGAAGCGCGACATGTGCACGCCCTTCTGGGCGCGGTCGAGGTCGACGGTGCACTCGATGTCGGCCGCGATCAGCTTCTCGACGTCGCCGTACCGAATGCGAATCGCCTTTTTGACACCTGTGACCCCTGCGCGGGACAGGCCCAGCCGGACCTCCGGCGGGGAGGCCTGGAGATCTTGCTCGAGAAGGTGGGAGGGGTCTTTCATCGTGGCCGGAATACTGTCTTTCGCAAAGCTAGCAGGGGGTTTCTTGGCTATAGACGACAGGTTCGCCCGTTTGGTTTCCCTGGCATGCCATGACCTGCGCACGCCGCTGGCCACCGTTTCGGGCTTCGCGCACACCCTGGAGCGTCTCGAGGACCTCGGCCAGCCGGCCGACCGCTACGTCGAGATGGTCCTCGCCGGGGCAGGGCAGATGGCGGAGCTGCTCGAGGACCTCGCGCTCGTCGCGCGGATCGAGGACGGGCGGTACGAGCCCCACCTGGTCGACGCGGACACGCGCGAGCTCGTCGACACGGCGGCGGCACTGGCCGGCGAGCGCGCCACCGCCGCCGGTGAGGGCGCTTCGGTACAGACCGACCGCGAGCGGGTCGAGCGGGCGCTCGGAGCACTGGCTCTCTGCGCGGCGAGGCACGGGGGGGTCGACAGCGTCGAGCTTCGAGCGGAGCAGCTCGAGATCGTCATCTCACCCGTGGTCAGTGAGGCCGCGCCGGTGGTCCTCGGCGAGGAGCTCAAGGACCTCGGAGCCGTCGTGGCGCGGCAGCTGATCGAGGCGCTCGGTGGTTCGCTCACGCTCGAGGGCGAAGTGCTTCGCGTGCGCCTGGATTGAACGAGCGTCAGCGCAAGAGCCGCGAGAGCCGTCGGTCCTTGAGGACTCGTCCGCCGGTTTGGCATCGGGGGCAGTAGAAGATCGTGTGCTGCTCGAAGTCGACCTGTGCGATCGGGGAGCCGCACCGGTAGCAGGGCTCGCCGAGCTTCCTGTGGACGCGGTAGGTCTTCTTGTCGTTCGCGCCCTGCTCACGCAGGTCGAGGCCGCGCGCCAGCTCGTCCTTGATGGCCGAGGCCAGTCGTTCGACCTCTTCGGAGCTCACATCCTTGGTTAGCGCGTACGGGGAAAGCTGGGCCGCGTGCAGGATCTCGTTCGCCCAGGCGCGCCCGATGCCCGCGATCAGCTTCTGGTCGCGAAGGAGCGAGTGCAGGCGCCGCGAGTCCGAGGCCAGAATCCCGACGAGCTGCTCCGCGCCCAGCTCGTTCGCCTCCGGGCCGAGGTGCGCCAGCTCGGCAGCGGCCGCCTCGGGTGTCAACAGCCAGACGCCGGCCCGCTTCTTCGACCCGGCCTCGGTCAGGACGAGCTCGGCGCCGCCCTCGAATTTGAGGCGGAAGGCAGGAGTCTTCGGCCCCTTCTCCCCCGCCTGGAGGAAACGGAGTCGGCCCGCCGTCATCAGGTGCACGAGCAGGACGAGCTCGCCGTCCTCGGTCGGGAAGAGGAGCCGTTTCGCGCGGCGCCGCGCGCCCGCGAGCCGGCGGCCCTCGAGCGTGGCGAGCGGAGGGTCGAAGGTCTTGAGCGTGGCGATGTGCGCCGGACCGGCCTCCTCGATCGGACCTGCGGAAACCGGGCCGTCGAGCGCGCGACGCCAGGCCTCCATCTCGGGTAGCTCAGGCACTTACGCTCCCACCAATGGCTGAGCCGATCAGGGTAGCCGCCCGCCGTGGCGGCACTGTCGAGTCCGTCCATCGGGTGCACGGGGTCGCCGTGCGGGACGGCGAGGTCGTGGAGGCTGCGGGCGATCCCGCCCTGGTCACGTTCCTACGCTCTTCGGCCAAGCCGATCCAGGCCCTGCCCCTCGCCCGCGAGCGAGCTGACGTCGACGACAGCGACCTGGCGATCGCGTCCGCGTCGCACATGGCCTCCGATGCGCAGCTGGCGGCCGTGCGCGCGCTCCTCGCCAAGGCCGAGGCGACCGAAGACGACCTCGAGTGCGGCCCGTACGAGGGCTCGCGGCTCAAGCACAATTGCTCCGGCAAGCACGCGGGGATGCTCGCTCTCTGCAGCGCCAAGGGTTGGCCGACCAAGGGCTACCGACTGCCCGAGCATCCATGCCAGCAGGTGCTGGTCGCCGAGATCGCCGACGCGGCGGAGCTCGACGCCGCGGGCATGAGCACCGGGATCGACGGCTGCGGCGTCGTTTCGGTTGCCATGCCGCTGCGAACCATGGCCCACGCCTTCACCCGGATCGAGGGCATGGACGGCGGACGCGCGGTCGCCCATGCGATGCGGGCTCACCCGGAGCTGATGCTCGGGCCGGTAGCCCTGGACACCGAGCTGATGCAGGCGCAGGCCGGCTGGATCGCGAAGGGCGGGGCGGAGGCGCTCTTCTGCGCGGCGGGCCCTGACGGCCTCGGGGTCGCGCTCAAAGTCGAGGACGGGAGCGCGCGTGCACTCCGCCCGGCGCTCGGTGCTTTCCTCGAGCAGCTCGGCCTCGAGTCAGGTCCGTTCGGCGCGGTCGAGCTTCGCAACAGTCGCGACGATGTTGTCGGAACGCTCGAAAGGATGTAGAAAAAAAGATCTACACAGCCCTGTGGATATGCGTTAACGTCCCGCGCGGAAAGGGCCGGGGGAACAGCGAACCGGCTCTTCGCATTTCGGCAGTCCGTCCTCGCTCCCGGCGACCGAAGGAGGTCAATGCTCACCGTCGACATCTCCCTCCCCGACGTCGAAGAGCTCCACAAGCTGGTACAGGACGGACAAGAGAAAGGCTTCCTCACATACGACGAGATCGTCAGCGGCCTCGAAGAGGTCGAGCTCTCGAAGGAGCAGATCGAGGATTTCTACACGTACCTCATCGACCACTCGATCGAGCTGGTCGAGGGGGAGCAGCACAAGCACCCGCCGCACGAGCAGCCTGCGCTCGCCGAGGAGGAGAAGGGCCCGAAGCTCGATCTCTCGGTCGAGCCCTCGCTCGACTCGCTGCGCCTCTACCTGCGTGAGATCGGCAAGGTGCCGCTCCTGACTGCGGATCAGGAGATCTACCTGGCCAAGCGCATCGAGCGCGGGGACATGTCCGCCAAGACGCACATGATCGAGGCCAATCTCCGGCTCGTGGTTTCCATTGCGAAGAGCTACCTCGGTCGCGGCCTCTCGTTCCTCGACCTGATTCAGGAGGGCTCGCTCGGGCTCATTCGCGCCGTCGAGAAGTTCGACTACCGCAAGGGCTTCAAGTTCTCCACGTACGCGACGTGGTGGATTCGCCAGGCCGTGACCAGGGCGATCGCCGACAAGGCGCGGACGATCCGCATCCCCGTGCACATGGTCGAGAAGCTGAACAAGGTCGTGCACATCGAGCGCCAGCTCGTCCAGCGGCTCGGGCGCGAACCGCGCCCCGACGAGATCGCGACCGAGCTCGAGATGACGACCGAAGAGGTGCGCGAGATCCTGCGCATGTCGCAACTCCCGATCTCGCTCGAGAAGCCGATCGGCGAGGAAGAGGAGTCAGAGCTCGGTGACTTCGTGCAGGACGAGCAGGCCGAGTCGCCCTTCGACACCGCTTCGCTGACCCTGCGGCGCGCCGACATCCAGAAGGCTCTCGACTCGCTTCCCGAGCGCGAGCGGCTCGTCATCGAGCTTCGCTTCGGGCTCCGCGGGGAGCAACCGTGCACCCTCGAGGAGGTCGGGCGCGCGTTCGGAGTCACGCGGGAGCGGATCCGTCAGATCGAGAACAACACGCTGAAGCGCTTGGAGACGTTGCCCGAGGCGCAGGGCCTAAAAGACTGCTGACCTAGGACGCTTGGGCTTCTGGAGCGTCGCCTCTGGCGCGCTCGTACGGGACGAACAGGCGGCAGTGCGGGCACTTGAAACCTCGCGCAGCCGCTCCGTCCATCAGTTTGGCCTCGAACGGCTTCTTGCAGTGGGGGCACGTAAGCGCGAACGTCCCGATCGGTGTGCCTTCGGCCACACGGCCAAAGTATCAGCGAGGACAGCGCCCCTGTTGGTACGCCCTGAAAGCGGCCGCGTTGAGGACCCAGCGCCACTCCTCGCCGACCTTGACCTGGTGATTGACGAACGTGTCGGAGTCGCCTTCGAGTGAGTTCACCCGAACCCGGACGGCCTTCGTCTCCCCGTCATCGATTCCGGGGATGGCCGCGTTGTCGTCGAACACGTCGAGCACCTCGATCGACTCGAGGTCGCCGGAGGGCGCGACCTGCGCCGAGCAGCGGACGAAGCGACTGCGCGGCGCGATCCGTTGGTGCTCGGGGTGCAGGTCTTCCCAGGCCAAGTCGTAGCGCCCGCCGTAGAGGTTGTCGAGCACCTCGACCTGGGCCTCGCCCGGGCCGCTCGATGCCAGATCCTCGTCGCCGCCACATGCCGCGCACGCGAGCGCGAGGATCCCAGCACCGCAGATGGCCGCCAGTCGTCCCACAACGGGACGATATTCGCCGCCAGCCTGGGAGTGCCTACCCGACGAGGCGCATGCGGCGGGGCGGCTCCTCGGAGCCGCGCTTCTTCAGCCACTCGACGAGCACGACTCGTGGCAGGGGCCGGCTGATGAAAAAACCCTGCGCCGTGTCGCAACCCAGCTGGGCGAGGCGATTCCAGGTCTCCTGCGTCTCGACGCCCTCGGCGACGACACGCAGGCCGAGGTTGTGGCCGAGGTCGATCGTCGAGCGCACGATCACGTCGTCGTTGTCGTCGTGCTCCATGTTCAGGACGAACGACCTGTCGATCTTGAGGACGTCGACCGGGAGCCGCTTCAGCTGTCCGAGCGACGAGAAGCCGGTGCCGAAGTCGTCGATCGAGAGCGTCACGCCGAGCTCGCGGAGCCGCTCGAGGACGACTCGCGCGCGCTCGGGGTCGGTGAGGATCGTGTGCTCCGTGATCTCGACCTCGAGCAGAGTGGGGTCGACGCCGTGCTTCGAGAGCAGCGACTCGACCTCACGCGGCAGGTCGGCGTCGAGGAGGTCGCGCGCGGAGAGGTTGACCGAGACTCCGGGCCGAAGCCCCTCATGCGACCAGCCGGCGCAGTCGGCGAGCGCTCGGTCCAGCACGTAGCCGGTGAGAGGACGGATCATCCCGGTGTGCTCGGCGAGCGGCAGGAATTCGCCGGGCGAGAGCAGGCCTCGCTCCGGATGGTCCCAGCGGACGAGCGCCTCGACCGCGTGAACGTCTCCCGTCGCGAGCTCGACTCGCGGCTGGTAGTGGATGACGAGCTCGCCGTCGGAGATCGCGCGCCGCAGCTCGCCGACGAGCGCGAGACGGCCTGGCGAATAGTGGTCGTCCTTCTGCGAGTAGAGCATCGGCCGATGGGTCTTCTTCCCGTTGTACATGGCCACGTCTGCGTGCCGGATGAGGGCCTCGACATCGTCGCCGTGATCCGGGTAGAGGGCGATGCCGACGCTTGCCTCGACTTCGACGGTCAATCCGGCGAGGGCGAACGGGGCCTCGAGCCCCGCGCGGATTCGTTCGGCCAGCACGAAGGAGCCGGCCTCGTCCCCTGCGCCCGGTGAGACGATCGCGAACTCGTCTCCGCCGAGGCGCGCCACCGTATCGGTGTCGCGAATGAGGGTCTCGAGCCGCTTGGCCAGGGCCTGCAGGAGCAGGTCGCCGCTCTGGTGGCCGAGCGTGTCGTTGATCTCCTTGAAGCGGTCCAGGTCGAGGAGCAACACGGAGACTCCGGACTGACGCTGCCGGGCTTGTGCGATTGCCTCGTTGATCCGTCGCCGGAACAGATCCCGGTTCGGCAGGCCCGTCAGCCCGTCGTGCAGTGCCTGGTGCTCGATCTCTTCGAGGTGGCCGCGCAGCCTCCGCGTGACTCGCCGAAGGAGCGGGAAGAGCGAGAGGTACAGCCCGATCAGCGCGAGCTCGAGGACCCCCGCCACCGGGATGAACGCCTTGCGGGCAGAGGCTGCGATCGGGGCGTAGTCCTGATGCAGCGCGAACGTCCCGGCTTCGTCGCCTCGCCCGACCCGGATGGGGACGAACACGTTGAGCGCCTTCCTTCCGCCCCACTGCTGTACCGACGTCTCCATGGTCGGGGCGGGACGCCGGCTCGCGCGCCCGATCAGCGCGGGGTCGGTCGAGTAGGTGACGCGGCCTTTCGGCCCGTACAGGGTCGCGCCGAGGGTGCTGCCCACGAGGACCTCGCTCCGGAAGAGCTCGTCGAGTGCCGCACGTCGCTGCCCGCGCACTGGTTGGGCGAAGTCCTTGGTCCGGAGCTGGTCGCTCAGGACTGAGTCCGCCACGAAGCGTGCGTGGAAGGCGACCGAGTGCTCGGCCTGCGCGATCCCGTGCTGGCGGATGAACAGCAGGATGCCCGCCGCGGCCAGGGCGAGCCCGACCGCGGTGTAGAGCGCGAAGCGAAGGACGAGGCGCGGCGGCGCGATCGACTCAGCGCGACGCGGCGCCGGCGGGAAGGGCGGGCGGGCTCGCCGCCGCTCCGAAGGGTTGAGAGGTGGCGAGCTCAATCGTCGTCGTCGTCGTCATCGCAGTCGTCGTGGCCGTTCCCGTTCCCGGCCGTTGCCGTTGCCCCACCCGTTGTGGTTGCCGTTGTTGCCGTGGTCGTCGCAGTCCTCCGGGGGTGGCGGGGGTGGCGGGGGTGGCGGGGGGTGGAGGTGGTGGCGGGGGTGGGGGGTGGTGGTGGTGGTGGTGGTGGCGGCGGGGGAGGTGGCGGAGGAGCGTCGCCGCCGTCGTCCACGTCCACGTCCACGTTCTCGTCCTCGTCCTCGCTGTTCCCGTTCTGGCCGTTGTTGTTGCCGGGCTCGTCGATCCCGCCGCCGTCGTCGGTCTCGTCGTCACCGTCGTCGGTCTCGTCGTCACCGTCGTCGTCATTCGAGCCGTCGTCGTCCTGCGCGGGCTCGTCTGCCGGCGGAGGCGGAGGCTCTTCGGCCGGAGGGGGTGCGGGTGGTGGGGGTGGGTCGGTCTCGCCGGCGCCCTCGTCGCCGTGGCGGTTCGGCTCTCCCCCGACGGCGCTCCCGGCCCCAGCCAAGGGGCTGGCAGAACCTGTATCGACCGGCGGCTCCGCCGGCGCCGGGCCGGGGGCGGCTGGAGTGCTGACCGGGCTCTCGACGAGGGTCAGCTCGGTGGTGGGTTCGTCTTCCGTGAGGCGCTCGACCAGGCGGTCAGCCCTGCCGGCGACCGAGTTCGTCGCCCCGCGGCTCTTGCGAACAACGAAGCGCATGCGTTGCCGCGCGTGACGCGAAGCATCACCGGTGAGCTCGCGCGCGAAATCGCTGACGCCGAAGACCTCCGCCTTGGCATTCCAGACCGGCGAGGCGATGCGCTTGACCGCCGACGGCGGCACCGCGAGCACGGCAACAGCGGACGCAGGCACGAGAACGGCGGCGGTCGCCGTCGAGGCGATTCCGCCCACCTTGCCGCCGAGCAGGGCTCCCAGCCCGTGCATGCTCACGGCGAAGTCCTTGGGGATGAGGGCGCAGGTCTCAACATGTCGTTCTCCGTCGCCTTGGCGGCGAACGACGGTGTCCCCCTCAAAGTAGGTAGGCCGAATGTGACGAGCCTCCCCCCGAAGGGGGATGGACCTACGCCAAACCGCTTACAAGCGGTATAAACAAGCCGGTGGAGGAGGAGCGGCGAAAGGTCACGGCGTTCACGCTTGCCGCAGAGGCGGGCGCGGCCACGACCAATGGGGCTCCGGTCGTCCGGGGCGAGCAGATCCACAAGAGCTTCGGCGACAACCTCGTCCTCGACGGCATCGACTTCGAGGTGGCCACGGGAGAGACCCTCGTCGTCATCGGCCCGAGCGGAAGCGGCAAGAGCACCCTCCTCCGCACGATCAACCTTCTAGAGCCGATCCAGAGCGGGCGGATCTTCTTCGAGGGCGAGGAGATCACCAAGCGCGGCGTCAAGGTCGACAAGGTCCGGCAGCGGATCGGCATCGTCTTCCAGCAGTTCAACCTCTTCCCACACCTTCGCGTGATGGACAACCTCACCCTCGGGGCGCGCCGGGTGAAGAAAGTCCCACGCCGCGAGGCCGAGGAACGGGCGCGCGACCTGCTCGCCCGCGTGGGTCTCCCGGAGAAAGACCGGTCGTATCCTCACGAGCTTTCAGGCGGCCAGCAGCAGCGGGTCGCGATCGCCCGGGCGCTGGTCATGGAGCCGCACGTGATGTTGTTCGACGAGGTCACGTCGGCCCTCGACCCCGAGCTCGTCGGCGAGGTGCTCGTCGTCATGCGAGACCTAGCACGGTCGGGCATGACGATGATCGTCGTCACGCACGAGATGCAGTTCGCCCGCGAGGTGGGCGACCGCCTGATCTTCATGGACGAGGGGAAGATCGTCGAGCAGGGGATCCCGGCGGACGTCCTCGACCGGCCGCAGCAGGAGCGGACGAAGCAATTCCTGCGGCGCTCTCTACAAATGGCGCATTCCCTGGAAGAATTGACAATCACCGACGAAGGAGAAGTGGAATGAGACGACTTGTTCTGGTTACAGCGCTGATCGGGCTGGTGGCCGCCGTGGCCGCCACCTTCGGCTCCGCCGCACCCTCGGGGAGCACAGCGCAGGCGAAGCTGCCAGCGAAGCCGCGGCTGCCTGCACTGCCTGCCGAGGTGCGTAGCAGAGGCAGATGGCAAATCGGCGTCAAGTGCGACACGCCGCCGTTCGGCTGGCAGGACACGAGTGGCCGCAACCGCGGCTACGACGTCGAGGTCGCCCGCCAGTTCGCGTTGTGGGCATTCGGCTCGAGGACGAGGGTCGACTTCACGTGCACAACGACGGCAAGCCGAATCCCGACCCTGCAGTCGAAGCGCGTCGACATGATCATCTCGACACTCACGTGGACGGCTGCCCGCGAGCAGCAGATCGACTACTCGCTTCCGTACTACGGCGCGGTCGGTCGTCTGCTCGTCCGGAACAGCACCACGGTCGGGCGACTGACGACGTGGATGGCCGGCAAGCGGATCGCCTCGACATCGGGCTCGATCTACAACAACTGGATCGCGAACTGCTTCAAAAATACGACGTTCCAGACCATCGCGAGCCCGAGCGCGGGCGTGCTCGCGCTCAAGAACCAGCAAGTCGACGCGTTCATGTACGACGACGCGTTCCTGGTCGGCGTCGCTGCCAACGACTCGACGACACGCCTGACGACCCATCGGTTCCTCGACGTACCGTGGGGAATCGGCATTCGCAAGGGCGAGACGTCGATGAAGGCATGGATCGACGCCGCGATCCGTGGGATGAAGGCCCGCGACATGTTCTGGGGCATCCTGAAGCGGACGATTCCGCGCCGCTTCTACACCACCTTCCGGAGCAACGCGCCGAGCCCGAGGGTCACTCCTCGCTATCCGCGCGGGAACCCGCCGGAGAACAACTGCCCTAGCTAGGGCCGACTAGAGCGATCACGAGCGGCCGCCTCAGCGCGGCCGCTCGTGTTTTCATAGCCCCATGGACGTCGCCGTCTCGTTCGACTGGGGCTTCATCTGGGACAACCGGGAAGCCATCTGGGGCGGCCTTCAAGCTCACGATGAAGGCCGCCGTAGTCGGCGTCGTCGTGGCCTCGATCATCGGGCTCGTGCTTGGGGCGGCGCGGGCGCACCGGATTCCCGTCATCAGCCAGCTGGCCGCCGTCTACGTCGAGGTGATCCGAAACACGCCCATCCTCGTCCAGATCTTCTTCCTCTACTACGGGCTTCCCCAAGTTCCCGGCGAGATCTCCGGTTGGGATGTCCCGCGCGTCGGTGACGCAGGCATCCAGGTCGAGCCCTTCACGGTTGCCTGGCTCTCGATCTCGATCTGGGGCGGCGCGTTCAACACCGAGAACTTCCGTGCCGGTTTCGAGGCTGTGCCGAAGCGTTACCGCGAGGCCGGCTACGCGCTCGGGTTCACCCCGCTGAAGACGTTCCTCAACGTGACGTTGCCGATCGGCGGGCGGATCGCGCTGCCGTCCTCGATCAACACCTACATCTCCATCCTGAAGAACACCTCCCTGCTCGGCTTTGCCATCGGCTACAACGAGCTGACAAACGTCGCGAACAACATCCAGGCGGTCACGTTTCGCACGTTCGAGATGTTCACGGTGCTTGCCGTCATCTATCTCACGATCGTCTGGACGCTCTCGGCGTTGATCCGCCTGCTCGAAAAAAAGCTCGCACTTCCGGAGACGCCTAGATGATCCCTGACTGGTTCCGCCCGATTGCCGAGTACATCCTCCGGGAGGGATTGCCGCAGACCCTGAAGCTGGCCGCACTCGCGGTGACGGCGAGCCTGGTCGTCGGAGTTGTGCTCGGGACCCTCCTGACGATCCGCTTTCGCCCTCTACAAGCGTTGATTCGGCTCTACGTGGAGGTCTGGCGAGGGCTGCCGATCCTCGTCACCGTCCTCTTCATCTACTGGATCGCGACCGCCGACGTCGGGGGCGCGCGCATCGAGCTGAGCGCCTTCATGTCGGCGGCGGTCGGCCTTTCGCTGTGGGGAAGCGCCCAGGTCGCGGAGGCGACGCGTGGCGCCGTGCAGTCGATCCCGCGCGAGCAGCACGAGGCGGCGGCTGCGCTTGGATTCGGATGGATCGGGCCGACACGTCTTCGTGATCGTGCCCCAGGCACTCCGGCGTCTCCTGCCGCCGATGGTCGGGTTGCTCGTGAACATCATCCAGAACACCACCATCGCCGCGCTCATCGGAGTCAGCGAGGTCCTCGAGACTGCGAACCGCCAGTTCGAGAACGTGACCTTCGGCGTTACCGGAGTGACGGCGCCCGAATACGCCCCGTTCATGATCTTCGGCTTCGTCCTGCTCGTCTTCTTCGTGATCTCGTTCCCGCTCACGCTGCTCGCGCGGTATCTCGAGCGGCGTCTCGTGTGATTCGACGCTAAGCTCGCCCCGTGCCGGCGATCCCGATTGCCAACGCGATGAGCGTCCGGGTGGTCAGCGTGAAGCCCGACGACTCGGTGCAGCTGGCGATCCAGCGGATGATGGAGGAGGCGATTGGCGCGGTCACCGTTTGCGAGGGGCCCCGTCTCGTCGGCATCTTCAGCGAGCGAGACGTCCTGCGCCTGGCGGCGGAAGGCCCGGACTTCACGACCGTGAAGGTGGGCGACGTGATGACGACGGGCGTCGTCACCGTTTCGCCGGACGTGGGACGTGCTCGAGGCGGCGCGTCTAATGGGCGAGCGCCGGGTCCGTCACCTGCCTGTGGTCGAAGGCGAGAACGTCCTCGGCATCGTCGGTATCCGCGACGTGCTCAGCGTGCTCGGCGAGTGGGCCTGGCGCGAGCACGACGACGACGCGCGCGAGACTGCCCGGGAATTACTCGGTCGGTAGCTACTTGCCGACGATGACCGTGCCGCGCATGCCCGGGTGAAGGGCGCAGAGGTACGTGTAGCGGCCGGCCTTGGCGAAGCGCTTGGCGTAGCCCTTCCCCTTGCCGAGCTGCGGGGAGCTGAAGGCGCTACCCGTTGCGGTGGCCGTGTGCGGGGCGGCGTCCTGGTTCGTCCAGCGGACAGTGGCGCCGACCGGGACTCGCAGAGCGTTGGGCGCGAACGTGAAGTTCTTGATCGCCACGGTCCGCCCGCCGGGGCGCTGCGGCGTGACGAGCGGCGCATCCTCGCGGACGTCGAGCATCAGGCGCATGCCGCGCTCGTCGTGATGGCTGACGAAGCACTCGATCATGTACTTGCCCGGCGCGAGGTCGACCGTGACCCGGGTCGTCTTGCCGGGCTCGAGGCGGACCGTCTTCACCTCGTCGTCGCCGCTGATCGCGTCGTCAGAGCCGAGGCTGCGGATCTCGAGACCGTGCCGCTGCTTGCCACGGTTCGCGACGACGAAGGTCACGCGCCCCGGGCGAATCGCTTTCGCCTCCGGGCCGATTGCCCATTCGCCGAGATTGATCTGCAGACCGCCGCTCCGCGGGTCGACGCCGCCCGCAGGGACGGCTGCCCAGGCCACGGCAGCGGTGGCGAGCAGGAGCCCGAGCGCTGAGAGGAGGAGTGCCTTTCGCATGTCTCTGACGGTAGCCCGGCGCAGCTCAGAGCCCGGTCATGGCTCGGTTAGAAGTTGGTAACGGCTAGAGAACGCGCAAATCGGCGGGAGTGCCGATCGCGATCGTCGGCCTGCTCGCCGGCCGCAGCCAGCGAAGCACCCTGAGGAGCTGGGGCACCGGCAGGCTGACGCAGCCGAGCGTGGGCCGGCCGGTGCTGGCATGCAGGAAGATCCCAGAGCCGCGTCCCGGCACGGTCGGGTCGGTGTTGTAGTCGATCACCGCCAGATGCCGATACGCCGTCGGCGAGCGGGACATGTCGTCGCTGACGACGGTGAACGGCGGCTTGGCGCCGCAGCGGACGTGGCGGAACTGGTTGTACCAGCGGGAGCGGGGATCCTCGACCCACCAGTCGCCACAGACGAGACGGCGGTATGCGTAGCGGACGCCCGGATTCGCAGCGACCCCGTACATGGTGCGGGCGAACCCGAAGAGGCCCGCAGGCGTGCGGCGGTCGCCTTCGCGTTTGTTCGGAGAGACGCCGCGCCCGCCGACCCAGGCTGCCCAGGGCTCCGTGACGGCGACCCAGCATTCCCCGGACTTCCTCCAGAGGCGCAGCTGGCCCAGAACCGACGTCCGTCGAGGCACGACGACGGTGACGAGCTGTGTCCCGTCGGCCGCCGAGATCTGGTTCGCAATCGTCGGCGGGCAGGCAGCCGATGCAGGGCCCGGGGCCCAGAGCGCGACGAGGATCGAGAGCAGAAACACCTTCCGCATCGACTCTGCAGACTACGCTCGATCAGCGATGAGACTCTTCTTGCTCGCTCTGCTCGTGACGGCACCGGCGCAGGCGCCGCCGTTCGAGCACTCGGTCGCCCGCTTGACACCGGCTCAGTTGCCGCACTCGTGGCGTGCGGGCTGCCCGGTCTCACCCGCCCAGCTGAGGCGGATACGGCTCACGTACTGGGGCTTCGACGACAAGGCGCATTCCGGGGCCCTCGACCTGCATGCCGACGCCGTCCAGAAGATCGTCCAGGTCTTTCGCAGGCTGTATGCGGCGCGCTTCCCGATCCGGCGTCTGAGACCGGTCGACGCCTACGGCGCCGACGACCGCCGGTCGATGGCGGCCGACAACACCTCGGGGTTCAACTGCCGCTTCGTCTCCGGCACACGCCGCTGGTCGGCCCACGCCTACGGCCGGGCGATCGACGTCAATCCCGTCGAGAACCCCTACGTGTCCGGTGGCCGGGTGCAGCCTCCGGCGGGCCGCGCCTATCTGGATCGCACCAGGGTGCGTCCCGGTATGGCCGTGCGTGGCGGCATCCTCGTGCGAGCGTTCGCCGCCGCCGGCTGGCCGTGGGGCGGCCGGTGGCGAGGCACGCCGGACTACCAGCACTTCTCTGCGTCAGGTGGCTAGGTCTCGGAGGCCGGCGAGACGATCTTGTACGAGCGATCGCCCACGGCCAGCTCCGCAGAGCCGAGGCCGTGCTCGTCCAGCCATCCGCGGACGGCGTTCACGACTGCGGTGACCCCGCGAGATTCCCACTCCGCATAGATGCGGATCTGATTCCGCGTCCCGTCGTAGGTCACGGACGAGGGATCGAAGAGGTTTCCGAGCCTCCGCATGAGTGCGTGAGCGTGCGTCGGGTTGTCGACTGCGACCGTGATCTCGACCATCTCGTCCCCCTCCAACTCGGGTCGGTCGCCGATCACTCCTGGTGAGACCGGCAGGCCTGCTCCAACCCGGTTGCCGAGGGGCGGACGTTATCAACGCCGACAAGGATTCGACACGCTCCGCGACCACTTCGCGGCACAATGCTGGCCGGTGAGTGGGAACGACCTCCACCGCGGCCGTGAGTCCTATGCGCAACGGGCGTGGCTGGACGCGTACGAGTCGCTGTCGCGCGCGGACGAGGCGTCGCCGCTGGGGCCGGACGACCTCGAGCTGCTCTCGATCTCGGCCTCCATGGTCGGTCGCATGGACGACTTCCTGGCCTTCCTGGAGCGTGGCCACCAGGTGTGCCTAGATGCCGGCGACGGGCCCCGCGCAGCGCGCTGCGCCTTCTGGATCGGGATGACCCTCGCGATCCGAGGAGAGATCGGGCCGGCGGGAGGATGGTTCGGCCGTGCGCAGCGCCTGGTCGAAAGCGAGGACCGGGCCTGTGTCGAGCAGGGCTATCTGCTCATGCCCGTCGCTCTCCAGCATCAGGCAAGGGGAGACTTCGAGGCGGCATTCACCGCCCTCGCCGACGCAGTCGAGATCGGCGAGCTTTTCGGCGACGCAGACCTCATCGCCGCGGTACTGCAGTTCCAGGGTCTCATCCGCATCAAGCAAGGGCGGGTGGAGGAGGGCCTAGGGCTTCTGGACGAGGCCATGGTCGCCGTCACGGCCGGCGATGTTTCTCCGGTCATGACCGGCGTCGTCTATTGCGGCGTGATCGCCTGCTGTGAGGAGGCGTTCGAGCCACGCCGCGCCCGCGAGTGGACGAACGCCCTGACGCGCTGGTGCGAGGGGCAGCCTCAGATGGTGTCCTTCACGGGCCGCTGCCTTGCGCACCGCGCCGGGATCATGCAGCTGCACGGTGAGTGGCGTGACGCGCTCGACGAGGCGCGGCTCGCCCGCGAGCGCTGCGAGCAGGCGATGAATCGGGCGGCAACCGGCCAGGCGCTCTACCAGCAAGGCGAGCTCCTTCGCCTGCAGGGGGACTTCACCGCGGCCGAAGAGGCGTACCGGGACGCGAACCGCTACGGGCGGGAAGCGCAGCCCGGCCTGGCCCTGTTGCGGCTGCGCCAGGGAGACGTCGATCCAGCGGCTGCCGCGATCCGGCGCGTCCTGGGCGAGACGACCGAGCCGCTGCAGCGTGCCGTGCTCTTGCCCGCCTACGCGGAGATCATGCTCGCCGCCGACGACATCGAGGAGGCGCGCAGCGCCTGCCGAGAGCTCGGGGAGATCGCGGCGGGCAGTGGGAGCGCGATGCTGGACGCAATCGCCGCCCGCGTCCGAGGTGCGGTCGAGCTCGCCGAAGGTGACGCACCGGCTGCTCTTGCGTCACTTCGTCACGCGTGGCAGGTGTGGCAGGAGCTCGACGCGCCCTACGAGGTTGCACTGGCGCGCGTCCTCGTCGGGCTGGCCTGCCGCGCGCTCGGTGACGAAGACTCCGCCGCGCTCGAGTTGGGTGCGGCCCGAGCCGTCTTCGAGCAACTGGGCGCGGCACCGGACGTCGCCCGCGTCGACTCGCACATTCAGAGCGCAGCCCCCGACACGCATGGGCTCAGCCCGCGTGAGCTGCAGGTGCTGCGCCTGGTCGCGACCGGGAAGACGAACCGTCAGATCGCCACGGAGCTGGTCGTGAGCGAGCACACCGTCGCCCGGCACGTGCAGAACATCTTCGGCAAGCTCGGCGTGTCATCGCGAACCGCGGCCACGGCGTTCGCCTTCGAGCGCGACTTGGTCTGACGCCCCGGCGTGGTCAGAAATGACCACGCTCCTGCTCCCTGAGGTTGGCGGATCCGCGCGATGCGGGCCGGCACTCGCCTCCATAGCGTGCTCGTCATAGGCAAACGAGCAAGGAGGCGAACGTGGCCGTCGCAATGATGGTGGACAACCCCGAGGGGTCGCAGGAGCTCTACGAGCAGCTCCGCGCGCACCTCGGCCTGGACAAGCCTGCGGGCGGCATCTTCCACGTCGCCGGGCCTAGCCCCATGGGGGGTTGGCGCGTGATCGAGGTCTGGGAGTCGGAAGAGGAGGCGAACCTGTTCTTCCAGGAGCGTTTCGTGCCGGCGCTCCGGGCCCTCGGGGTCTCGGGCCCGCCGCCCCCGCGTCAGTTCTGGCCCGTCCACAACGCAATGAAGTGAGCAGGACTGAGATGAACGACGCGGAGCACTTCGACACCCTGATCATCGGCGGCGGCCAGGCCGGCCTCACGGCGGGGCACTACCTCGCGCAGCAGGATCGCTCGTTTGTGATCCTCGACGCGAACGAGCGGGTCGGCGACGCCTGGCGCAAGCGTTGGGACTCGCTGCGCCTGTTCACCCCCGCGCGCTTCAGCCGCCTGCCCGGCATGCCGATCCCGGCACCGGCCTGGTCGTTTCCGACGAAGGACGAGCTGGCCGACTACCTCGAGTCGTACGCCGAGCAGTTCGACCTCCCGGTGCGGATGGGCGTCAACGTCGACGGGCTCTCCAAGGTCGAGGGCCGCTTCGTCGTCTCCGCGGGCGACCTTCGCTTCGAGGCGGAGAACGTGATCGTCGCGACAGGAGCGCATCGGATCCCCACGGTTCCGTCGTTCGCGCCCGAGCTCGATCCGAGAATCGTCCAGCTGCACTCCTCCGAGTACCAGAATCCGTCCCAGCTACAAGACGGGGACGTCCTTCTCGTCGGCGCCGGCAATTCGGGAGCCGAGCTCGCTGCCGAGCTGTCGCAAACGCGAGGGTGCTGGCTGGCCGGCCAGACGCCCGGCGAGATTCCGGTGCGACACGGCACCCTGCCGGCGCGCCTCGGCTTTCGCGCGTTCCGGTTCTTCGGGCATCGCGTCCTGAGGGTCGACACGCGGGTCGGCCGGAAGCTGGGCCCGAAGCTGCTCGCCAAGGGCGATCCGCTGATCCGGACGAGAACAAAAGACCTCGAGGCCGCCGGCGTGGAGCGCGTGCCCAGGGTCGTGGGCGTGCGGGACGGTCTGCCCGTGCTGGAGGACGACCGCGTCCTCGAGATGGCAAACGTCATCTGGTGCACCGGGTTCCGGACGGATTTCCGGTGGATCGACCTCCCGGTGTTCGGCGACGACGGGGAGCCGCTGCACTATCGCGGGGTAGTCGAATCGGAGCCTGGTCTGTACTTCCTCGGGCTGGTCTTCCAGTACTCGTTCTCGTCCGACGTGCTTCCGGGTCGAGGGCGAGACGCTCAGTACATCGCGAAGCACATTGGGGCGCGCAGCCCGAGATCCCGGCCGACGGCACCTGCGCCGGCAGGATTCGCCCGTCGCTCCGCGTAGCACCAAGGGGAGATGTGGGACTCGATCTTCGATCTCCAGCTCAGCGTCGGCGAGAAGGTCCTCCGCGCGGTTCTCATCTACGTCTTCCTGATCATCGCGCTCCGGGTCGTCGGCAAGCGCGAGCTCGGTCAGGCGAACACCCTCGACCTGGTCGTGCTGCTGCTGGTCGCGAACGCCGTCCAGAACGGGATCATCGGCAACGACCTCACCGTCACCGGGGCCGTCATAGGCGCGGTCACGCTCTTCGGGATCAACGAGCTGTTCAATCGAGCTGCCTACAGCTCGTCTTTCATCTCGCGCCTGTTCGAGGGTAGTCCCTCGGTGCTGATCCAGAAAGGGAAACCGGTGGCATCGGCGCTGCGGCGGGCGAGCATCTCGCTGCCCGAGCTCCGCGCGATCGCGCGCCGCCAGGGCTTCTCCGACCTCGGTGAAGTCGACAATGCGATCCTCGAGACGAACGGCGTCGTGACGATGTTCCGCGCCGACGAGCCGGGCCTCTACCACCCGGCCGAGGCCGGCGGCCTGCGGATCGGGAAGCGCCGTCGCGCCCGTTGATGCCGGGGCCCGAAATCGTCCTCGTACGCCACGGCGAGACTCTCTGGAGCCGGAGCGGGAAGCACACCGGCCGCACCGACATCCCGTTGACGGAGGAGGGCCGGGGCCAGTCCGAGCGCGTCGGTGACACGCTGCGCGGGCGCCAGTTCGTGCTCGTGCTGTCCAGCCCGCTGCAGCGCGCGGCCGAAACGTGCCGCCTCGCCGGTCTCGGCGACGTCGCCGTCCTCCGCGAAGAGCTCATGGAGTGGGACTACGGCGCCTACGAGGGGCGCACTACACCTGAGATCCGGACGGATGTGCCCGGGTGGTCGCTCTGGCGAGACGGGGTCCCCGGCGGCGAGACCGCTGCCGACGTCGGACGCCGCGTCGACGGCGTCATCGCCGAGCTCGCAGCTGTCGACGGCGACGTCGCCCTGTTCGCGCACGGGCACGTGCTCCGCGTGCTCGCCGCGCGTTGGCTAGGTCTCCCTCCGGCGGACGGCCGGCTGTTCGCGCTCGACCCGGCAACGATCTCGATCCTCGGCCATGAGCGGGAGACGCCGGTGATCAGGCGCTGGAATCAATCACTTCAAGACGAGGTCTCAGGCGGCCCCTAGTGGATCACCGGGTTACGCTTCGCCCGACCAGGACTGGATCAGAGGAGGGCGAGCGGCATGGCTTTGACGATCGGCGACACGGCTCCGGACTTCCAGGCGGAGACCAGCGACGGACCCATTCAGTTCCACGACTGGATCGGGGACTCTTGGGCGGTGCTGTTCTCGCACCCGAAGGACTTCACACCGGTCTGCACGACCGAGCTCGGCTACATGGCCAAGATCAAGCCGGAGTTCGACCGCAGGAACGTCAAGATCCTCGGCCTCTCGGTCGACCCGGCGGCCAGCCATGAGCAATGGGCCGCCGATATCGAGGAGACGCAAGGGCACGCGCCCAACTACCCGATCATCGGCGACGCCGACTTCAACGTGTCGAAGCTCTACGGCATGCTCCCCGCCGACACCTCGGGCGAGGCAGGCGAGCGCACGCCGGCCGACAATCAGACCGTCCGCAACGTCTTTGTCATCGGCCCGGACAAGAAGATCAAGCTCGTACTGGTCTATCCGATGACGACAGGACGCAACTTCGACGAGGTCATCCGCGTGATCGACTCGCTACAGCTGACCGCCGACCACAAGGTCGCGACGCCGGTGAACTGGCAGCAGGGCGACGACGTGATCATCGCCGGCTCGGTCTCCGACGACGAGGCGAAGGAGACCTACCCGGACGGCTGGGAGACGCCGAAGCCGTACATCAGGATCGTTCCGCAGCCACGCTGACCGCTAGTAGCCGCTGTAGTGCTCGGCAAACACGTTGTCTTCCTGCACGTCCGCCTCTTCGAGCGTCTTCTCGACTCCCTCCGCCATCGCGGGCGGTCCGGCGATCATGAACACGTACTGGTCGAAGTCTTCCCCTAGGTAGTCCTTGACGAATTGGACACCCACCTTTCGGGTCTCCCCGTCCCAGCCCGGATCCTGGGTCATGGTGAGGATGAGCCGGAAGTCGGAGATCTCCTGCTCGAGCGCGCTGAGCTCGTCGAGGAACGCAGTGGAGTCGCGGTCGCGGTTCGAGTAGATGAGCGTCACGCGATAGGGGAGCCCCTCGTCGCGGATGTAGCGGAGCATGCTCCGAAACACGGTGATCCCGATCCCGCCCGCGATGAACACGAGTGGGCGTGAGGTGTCATCCGGAAGAACGAAGCTGCCCTTCGGCTGCTCGACCTCCACTTCTGTGCCGACGGGTAACTCGCGGAGGGTTCGTTTGAAGGCGCTGTCCCTCAGCCTGGTGGCGAGCCCGAGCACCTTGTCGTTGGGGGACGTCACGACGCTGAAATGCCTCCGCAGGCCCCTCTCGTCCTCGTGCCCGATGTCGGGAACGGTGACGAAGAAGTACTGCCCGGGCTTGAACTCGACTGCTTCGCCGAGAAGGTCGAAGGTCACGAAAGACGTGCCCTTCGCAACATCCTGCTTGTCTTTGATCCGAGCTTGCATCCGGCTAGTTGGTGTTCCCGCGGTGCTGATTCTTACCCGGCGCTCGCGTAAGACCCGGGCCGGAGGCGACACAAACATGGCATGGGTCACGTCAGTTTCCATGGGGTTCCTCTGCACACCGCGCCCGGTCGCGTGATGACACCGCGCCGGGTGACGGAGCAGCTCGTCGCGACCGCGCTCGAGCGTCTTCCAGGCCGTTCGGCGCGCGTTGTCGACGTTGGCACGGGCTCCGGGGCGATCGCGATCGCACTCGCCGCCGCAGCGCCCAGGGCAGAGGTCTGGGCCACGGATACAAGCTGTTGCGCTGTCGCACTTGCGCGTGCCAACGTTCGCCGACACGGCCTCCAAGGACGGATCCGGGTATGCCACGGCGACCTGCTCGCGCCCGTGCCGGATCAGATTGACCTCGTCGTCGCCAACCTGCCTTACCTGCCGGTGACCGACGCCGCTCGCTATCCGGACCTGGCCGACGAGCCCGCTGCGGCAGTCTTCGCCTCGGGCGACGGCCTGGAGCCGTACCGCCGGTTGCTTTATGCCTGCGAGGAGCGCTTGTCGGGCGACGGAGCGGTTGTGATCCAACTGCACCGCCGCGTGTTGTCGGCGACACGCGACGAGGTGCCTGCCCTTCGTGCGCGGCTCGAGCAGGACACCCTCCCGGTGGCGATAGCGGCGTAAACGCCCGACCCGTCGCGTATCGTCGCCGGCGTGATCGAAGAGTTCTGAAAAGGAGGCCCAAATGAGGGGACGTCTACCCCTTGTCTTTTCGCTCGTCGCGCTCGTTGTCGCCGTGACCGGCTTCACCGGGTTGGGAGAGGCCGCGCGTGACGCGCTGCCGAGAGCGAGCTTCGCCAACAACAGCCACAGGGTCGACGGCATCCACGCCTCGAGGCGGGCGAGAGCCGGCTACCTGTTCCCCCTGGGGCGAAACCGGAAGTTCCCCGCGTCCGTCATCGGAGTCGGGCCGGCAGGCCCACCCGGGGTCAGCGGGCTCGAGATCGTCACGCTTGCGACCGCCTCGGATTCCTCGAGCCCCAAGACGGCAACGGTCAGCTGCCCGGCCGGCAAGAGGGTGGTCGCGGGCGGGGCCAGGGCCACCGGGGCCGGTGTGACCGCGGCCGATCTCACAGTTGTCGAGTCCTACCCGTCCAGCGTTACTCAATGGACGGCGCTGGCGAGGGAGGGCGACGCTGTCGCAGCTGCCTGGATGCTGACGACGTACGCGCTCTGCGCGATCGTGCGCTAGCCGGATTGCGACTGGAGCGGCGCCGGGCGCTCTGTGCTCGGCGCCGCTTCCAATTACGCTTGAGCAGCGTGGATTCAGGCTCTGTCAGCCATATCTGCCAGGCGTATCCCGACAGGGTCGAGGTGCGGGGACGCGACCTCGCCGGCGACCTGATGGGCCGGTTGACGTTCACCGAGTACTTCCATCTGCTGCTCACCGGCGACGAGCCGACCGAGGACCAGCGCTACTTCCTCGATCTGCTCCTGGTCGCCATCGCCGAGCACGGGATGATGCCGACCAACGTCGCAGCGCGCATGACGCTCGCCGCCGACCCCGGATCGCTGCAGGGCGCGGTCGCGGCGGGGATCCTCGGCGCCGGCCCCGTCATTCTCGGCACGTCCGAGTCGTGCGCGCGGCTGCTCGAGGCGGCCCAGGAGCAGGTGCTAGCCGGTGGCGACCCCGCCACGGTCGCCGACGAGCTGGCGAGTGAGATCCACGCTTCGGGCGACAAGGCGCCGGGATTCGGCCATCCGGTCCACCGACCGCTCGATCCGCGCGCCGAGCGCATCCTCGAGCTGGCGGATGCCCGCGGGGTCAGCGGGCCCCACGTCCTGCTCGCGCGTCACCTGCGCGATGCGGTCGCCAGGGCCTGGGGCAAGCCGCTGACGATGAACGTCGCCATGCCCAGCGCGGCAGTGCTCCTCGACCTGGGCTTCTCGTCCGCCACCGTGAAGGCCATTCCGCTGCTTGCCCGCACCGCCGGCCTGCTCGCGCATCTGGCCGAGGAGCAACAGAGCCCTGTCGGCTTGCTGATGGCGGGGAGGGCAGAGGAGGCAATCACGTACGAGCGAGAGCCGAGCGACGGGTGAGTTACGACGACGAAGCCCGTCCGTGGGCCGAGCAGGTGGCCGTCGACGATGCTTCCTACCGCACGCAGCTCGAGTACCTCTTCGACCGCTCGGCGTTCTATCGCGAGAAACTGACCGAGGCCGGATTCGGCTCGGCGCTCGACCGCAGGCGGCCTCGCGGACATTGCGCAGCTGCCCCTCACGGAGAAGGACGAGATCAGGGCGACGTGCACGCCCGAGAGCCCGATCGGCGCGCACCTCTGCGCGCCGGCCTCCGAGATCGTTCGGATCTACTCGACGAGTGGAACCACCGGCGCGCCCAGCTACATCCCGCTGACGGCGGGCGATCTCGACAACTGGGTCACCGCGTCGGCACGCAGCTACGCAGCCTCGGGCATCGCCGCCGGACAGAGCATCGTCAGTACCTACAACGCCGGGCCCTTCGTGGCCGGCGCGGCGCTCGCCGCCTTCGACCGCATCGGCCTCTGTCACATCCCGGTCGGCACCGGCAACACGGAGCGCCTGCTGGGGGCCGTCGAGTCGCTGCGGCCGGAGGCCGTCGTGCTCACGCCTTCCTACGGGGCCCATCTGATCGAGTGGGCGGCAGGGCGGGACTTCGATCTCGCAGGATCGAGCGTCGAGCGCGTGCTCGTGGCGGGCGAGCCCGGCGGTGGCGAACCGGCCTTTAGGGCCAGGCTCGAAGAGGGCTGGGGCGCCAGGGTTACCGAGGCGATGGGCATCGGCGACATCGGCGTCTCGCTCTGGGGTGAGTGCGAGGAGCAGGACGGCATGCACCTGGGCGCACGCGGCTTCGTCCACGTCGAGCTGATCGAGCCCGAGACGGCTGTGCCCGTCGAGCTGGACGATGCCGCTGAGGGTGAGCTCGTCTTGACGCATCTTCAGCATCGCGCGGCGCCGCTCCTGCGGTTCCGCACGCGGGATCACGTCGTGGTCCGGACGACTCCTTGCCCATGTGGCCGCACCGGCCCGCGCGTTCGGTGCATCGGGCGAACCGACGACATGCTGATCGTCCGGGGGGTCAACGTCTTCCCCTCGGCCGTTCGCGAGGTGGTGAACGCGTTCACTCCCGACGTCAGCGGCCACATCCTGGTCAAGCCGCAATCGGCGGGCGTGAAACAGGAGCCGCCGCTGCCCGTGAGCGTCGAGCTGGCGCGGGATGCGGCACCGGACGCGCAGCTCGCCGAGGCGATCCGTGAGAGATTGCGCACCGTACTCGTCGTACAGACCCAGATCGACCTCGTGCCGTGGGGCAGCCTGCGGCGGAGCGAATACAAGTCGAAGCTCGTCGAACACTAGGAGGCAGGCTCACATGGCCACGAACACGCTCAACATCCTGAAGCCCAGCGTCAACAACCTGACTACTCGGATCTTCGTCCGCGCCGCCGGGCTCGACTTCGAAGAGGTCGACGTCTGGGGCCAGACGACCACGCCGGAATACCTGGAGAAGTACCCGGCCCACCTCACGCCGATGCTCGAAGAGGACGGCCTGCCGAAGGGCTACCTGGGCGAGAGCTGCGCGATCATGCAGTACCTCTGCAACAAGCACGGCCTCGACCAGTTCTATCCGACGGACCCGGGCGAGCGGGCGATGGTCGACAACGCGATGTTCTACTTGATCGGCACGTTCTATCCGCTGCTCACGCGTGCCACCTATCCGGCGCTCGGCTTCCCGCAGTATCCCGGCGAGGTCGCAACGTCGGGCGCGGACGACGACATGAAGGCGCAGGCGCAGAAGGACGCCGAGGCCGCCCTCGCCGAGCCGCTCGAGGTCTTCCAGACGTTCTTCATGTCCGGGAAGCCGTTCATCGGCGGCGACCATCCGTCGATCGCCGACATTCGCCTGGCCGCGACGCTCGAGTTCCTGCGCGCGATCGACTACGAGTTTCCGGCCTGGGCCGAGGAGTACATGACGGCGATGGAGGAGGCTCTCGGTGACGCCTACTCGGAGCCGGTGGCGGATGTGCGCGGCTACGTCGCCTCGGTGAAGACGTAGACGGCCCTGCCTAAGAAGTCGCGCAAACGATGGCCGTTCTACGCCTCGCTCCCTGAGCGCACGGTTCGCGGCGGCGCTGCCGGGCTCGGCGGGGCGCTGCACGAGACCTTCGAGCTCACCTTGCCCCGGTTCGTGCGACGCTCGCGCCTGTACGAGGCGACGGCCAAGAACCTCCTGCGAGTGGCGATCGAGCTCGTCGGCGGGGTCGAGGGCTCGCCGACCAAGGATCCGGAGGTGGGGGCGGTCGAGATCGCCAAGCGAAAGGGCGCCGGCAACGTCGTCGAGCTCGGCTCGATCGCCGCGTTCGGCTTCTCGCCGCTCTGGCTGCTCGCGGCCGCCTCGGACCTGACGCGAGGCTCGCGCGTGTACCTGAAGACTCTCGAGCAGGAACTGAAGGTTGCGGGCGTGATCGCTGAGGACGTCGACGCGGGCTCGGTGGACGAGCTCCTCGGCGTGCTCGAGCGCACGTCGGGCGGCACGGCGCGCCTGATCGACATTCCGCCGCTCGAGCTCAAGGGCATGCGGGCGTCGCTGGCCGAGCTCCGCTCGCAGGTTCACTCTCTGCCCTCGGCCGACGAGCTGGCGGGGCTCTACGCTGCGCTTCGTCGGACTGCTGCGGATGAGAACCGCTCGCTACTCGAAGTGTCGTACGGAGTGGGGCTGGCGTTTGTCAGCGCGGCCCAGAAGGTCTCCGGCGAGCACATCGTCGCGCCGTATCGCGAAGACTGGAAGCCGGTGCGCGACGAAGGCTTTGCTGCCTATGCCCGCCGGGTCGGAGGCCCCTATCGAGGCGCTATCGCGCGGCACTCCGCCGCGGAGCATCCCTCTCGAACGGAGCGTCTTCTCGAATGGGTTGCGGAGCGGCGGGCAAGACGTCGGGCTCGGGGGGCCTAGCGCCCTCTGTCCGCACCGCGACGAAGACCGAGCCGACGATCAGTGCCGCACCGAGCCCGGTGGCAAGTGACAGCTGCTCGTCCAGCAGCGCGGCGCCGAGGATGATCGCCACGAGTGGGTTCACGTATTGATGCGTGACGACCTTCGAGATCGGCGCGTTCCGCAGCAACCAGGCGTAGGCGGTAAAGGCGATCAGCGAGCCGAAGACGGCGAGGTAGAGCCACGCCGCGACCGATTCGAGGCTGAACCCGGCCGGGTCGATCGTGCCGAGCTCGCCCCCGGCCACGCCGAGAACGAGCAGGAAGGCGCCGGCCCCCAGCATCTCCCAGGTCGTCGCGACGAAGCCGTCACGCGGGAGCGGCAGCCGCTGCCCGAAGAACGAGCCCAGCGACCACGAGATGCTCGCCCCGACGGCGAGCGCGAGCCCGACGGCACTCCTCGAGCCCTCGCCGCCGGGGAGGACGACGAGCGCGAGGCCGGCCAGGCCGACCAAGACGCTGAGGCGTGTGGCGAGCGCGACCCGCTCGCGCGCGAGTGTGCGGAGCGCGATCACTTGCAGCGGCACCGTGCCGGCGATCATCGCGGCGGTGCTCGAATCGATACGCGTCTCGGCGAGTGTCACTACGCCGACTCCTAGGCCGAGCAGCGAGATCCCGAGGAGCGCCGAGGAGAGAAGCTCCCGGCGCGAGACCCGCAGGCTGCGGCCTCTGACCGCAACTATCAAAGCGAGGAGCGCCCCTGCGAGCAGGAAGCGTGTCCCGGCCGAGAAGAAAGCGGGCAGCGTCCGCACCGAGATTTTGATCGCGAAGTAGGTCGAGCCCCAGACGAGGTAGATGGTCCAGAGAGCGGTGAGGAGCTTCCAGCGCGCGGGACCGGCCATACAGGTCCCAACGCGGAGCGGCAGTGCGAGATTCCTCCGCGCTGCTAGAACATCAGCTTGGCGACGTTCCTCGTCCTGGAGCTGCACTCCGGCCCCCAGTGGGACAAGTCGCGCCCGATGGAGGAGCAATCCGACTGGCTCGCGCACGCGTCGTTCATGGACGGGCTCGTGGAGTCGGGCTTCGTCGTCCTGGGCGGGCCGCTCGACGACCATCGCGTCGTGCTGGTCGTCGACGCCGAGTCGGAGGATGCGATCCGGGCCACGCTTGCCACCGATCCGTGGCACGAAACGCATCTTCGGGTCGAGACGATCGACCCGTGGACGATCCGGCTCGACGGGCGATGAGAGTCAACGAGGTGGAACGCCGGGCCAGGCTGGCCCGTCGACACCGCCTGGCGCCAGGTCACCGGGCCGCTGACGTCGTCGAGGCGGCGAGGAGCATGGTCTGCCTGCACGGGACCGACCCCGCCACCGTCTACCTGTCGGCGCGGGCGCGCGTGGACGGAATGACGGTGCCGGATCTGGAGCGTTCGCTGTACGTCGAGCGATCGCTGGTCAAGCACCTGGCGATGCGGCGCACGCTGTTCGTTTTCCCGCGAGAGACGATGAGCATTGCCCAGGCCGGGGCCAGCAACCGCGTCGCCGCGGCCGAACGACCCAGGTTGATCCGCGACGTCGAGAAGGCCGGCCTGCAGAAGAACGGGGAGCGCTGGCTGTCCGAGGCCTGGAAGCAGGTGCTTGCGGCGCTGTCCAATGGACGGGAGGCCACCTCCTCGGAACTGCGAGATGAGCTCCCCGTCCTCGAGGGGTCGATCGCCTACGGCGAAGGGAAGTCCTGGGGTGGGCGGTTTCCGGTTGGTCCCCGGGTGTTGACCACGCTGTCTGCCGCGGGGCACGTCGTGCGCGCCTCGAACAACGGCGCGTGGTTCAGCTCCCGGCCGCGCTGGGCGTCGATGAAGTCCTGGCTGGGGGAGGAGCTCGCCCCGCTTCCAGAAGCCGAAGCCGTGGCGAAACTGGTCGAGCAGTGGCTGCGCGTCTTCGGCCCCGGCACGGCCGCCGACATCAAATGGTGGCTGGGCTCGACCGTCGGAGCCGTGCGAAGCGCGCTGGCCAATCTCCACGCCGTTGAGGTGGATCTCGACGGACAGGTCGGATACCTGCTGCCCGACGACGTCGGGAGCACCGATCCGGTCGAGCCCTGGGCAGCGCTCCTGCCGCCGCTGGACCCGACCACGATGGGCTGGTTCGAACGCGACTGGTACCTCGGACCGTACAAGTCGCAGTTGTTCGACACGAGCGGCAACGCAGGGCCCACGGCGTGGTGGGGCGGGAGGATCGTCGGCGGCTGGACTCAGGCGGACAGCGGCGAGGTCGTCCTGCAATTGCTCGAGGAGGTCGGCGCCGAGGGACTGGGCGAGCTCGAGCGTGAGGCGGCGCGCCTGACCGAGTGGCTCGCTGGGACCCGCGTGCTGCCGCGGTTCCCCTCACCGCTGTCGCGGGCGCTCGCGACCGCGAAGACCACCGGGAGCGAGGCCCCCGGTGGCCCGTAATGCGGCTCGTGCTCAGCGGAGGGAGATTGCGACCTCTTCCAGGAGGTCCAGCGCGTCCTGCAGACCGGCCTCCATGCCCGAGTCGATGATCGCGTCTCGGGTCTCCTTGCTCGGTGCGTGCACGAGGATCGTGAGGGTCGTGCGCCCGTCGGCCTCGGTGAACGTCGCCGTGTTCACCGTTGTCCCGTCCTCTTCGGACACGCCTTCCGGCAGGCCCTCGTAGGTCTCGGTCGAGACGATCCGCTCGTTCGGCACGAGCTCGCGGTACTCGCCGTGGAAGCCGACTTCGAAGCCGTCTTCCGTGACCGACACGTACCGCCACTTGCCGCCGACCCGCACGTCGATCTCGGCGATCGTCATCTCGCCGCGGTTCGCGTGCCACCAGCGCTTGACCAGTTCCGGCGTGGTGTACGCCTTGAAGACCAGGTGCTTGGGCGCATCGAACTCCCGCGTGATGAGGATCTGCTCATCCGTGGGGAGCGTCACCACTGCTGATCCGCTACTCGCCATTGCCTTCACGTCCTTCCTCCTTCAGTTTGAGTTCCTCCAACACGGCATCCATTGCGACGAACCGCTCCGACCACGACTGCTCGTAGTCCTTGACCCAGTCATGGATGGGCTTGAGCGCGTGGCCGTTGAGCCGGTAGAGCCGCCGGCGTCCTTCGTTCCGCACGTCGACCACTCCCACTTCTCGCAACACCCGTAGGTGCTTGGACACCTGTGGTTGAGCTAGCCCGAGCACGCGCACCAGGTCGTTCACGGCCCGCTCCCCGCCGGCGAGGACGTCCAGGATCTGACGCCGCCGGGGCTCGGCTACCGCGTTGAATGCATCTGCTGTCGTCGCCGCTCGTGCCATGCCGGAGATAATATATGTCGATATGGGAATATGTCAAGATCAGCTCGGTCAAGGGGCTAAAGAATCGGACGAAATGCGCCGACATTCGGGTGCATGCGTCGAATCGCCACATACGTCGGGCGTCACCACATCGCGCTGCTGGCCCTCTTCTTTGCGTTCGGAGGAACGTCGTACGCCGCGTCGCAGGCACTCCTGCCGCGCAACAGCGTCGGCACCCAGCAGGTTGTCAACAACTCGCTCCTCCTCAAGGACTTCAAGAGGAAAGAGCGCGCGAAGCTGCGGGGCCTCCGCGGGTTGCGCGGTCTCCAAGGCGTGCAGGGCGTGGCCGGCGTCGCAGGCGTTGCAGGCGCGAAGGGCGACAAGGGCGACACCGGGGCGTTCGCGTCGGTGACGGTGCAGCACGAGGTTGCGGCCGTCGATCTCGTTGACGGAGCAAAGAGCTCCTATAACGCGTTCTGCCCGGCGGGATACCAAGGAGTTGCGGGCGGCGGCAGGGGTGACGACACGCTGTCGGAGGAAACCAATATGCCGGGGTCCCGTCCGGCGATGAGCAGCACGAACACAGAGCCGCCGGTTGACGGCGGGAGCTTTACAGGCTGGCGCATCACCGTGATCAACGTCGCAGGGGGCGTGGCTGCAGGGATTCGTCCCGAAGTCTGGGTCGTCTGCGTTCCGGCGCCGACGCCCTAGGAGGCTCAAACGTCAGCAGCGCGACGCCTGTAGTCGTCGCCGGTCCTTGCGGAGAGGGGCCGCGCGTGACAGGTTGGCAGGAACGACAGGAAGTTGAGAGAGCCGCCATGAGGCGCGGGACACGGAATGAGCGCGACAACGAAGGCCGCACGATCGGCCGCGTTCGCGCATCGCGCCGAAGCATCGTCGTCGCAGTCGGTCTAGCCGTCCTCGTTCTGGGGGCGGCGTACCTCGTGAGCAAGCCAGGCTCTGACAGGCCCGCCGCCAACGGGATAGATACCGGCTCCAACTTTGCTCAGATCGAGAGCTTCGTTCAGGACGAGATGGCAGCTCAGCGGATTCCCGGCCTCGCCCTCGGCATCGTGGAGGGCGACCGCATCGCGTACGTGCGCGGCTTCGGGACGGCCGGTGACTCGGGGCGGGAGCTCACTCCGCAAACGCCGCTCATCATCGGCTCCGTGAGCAAGTCGTTGACCGCCCTTGCCGTCATGCAGTTGGTCGAGGCAAAGAAGATCGAGCTCTCCGCACCGGTCCAGCGGTACCTCCCTTGGTTTCGCGTGGCGGACGAAAAGGCGTCGGCTGAGATCACCGTGCGTCACCTGCTCAACCAGACCAGCGGTCTGTCCACCAAGACCGGCCGAAGCTTCCAGGGCGACGGCGACACGAGTGACACCGCTTTGGAGCAGACGGTTCGCGAGTTGAGCTCGGCTGAGCTGACTGAAGCGGTCGGGTCAAAGCACCAGTACAGCACCGTCAACTACTCGGTCTTGGGGCTGATCGTGCAGGAAGTGGCCGGGCAATCCTACGAACGCTACGTCCAGACGAACATCTTCGATCCGCTCCAGATGCGGGACTCGTACACATCCGAGGCCGCCGCGCAGCCACAGGGCCTCGCGACCGGTCACAACTACTTGTTCGGCCGATCGAGGGCGGCGGACCTGCCGTACAACCGCGGCCTCGTGCCGGCGGGATACCTCATCTCCAGCGCTGAAGACATGACCCACTACCTGATCTCTCAACTCAACCGAGGGCAATACGACGGGAAGTCGGTCCTCTCGCCCGCCGGTATCGCGGAGCTCCACCGGCCGGCCGTTGAGACGCCGGAGGCGGACACGTCGTACGGCATGGGTTGGTTCGTCGGCCCGCGCAATGACATTCCGGCGATCCACCATCAGGGAGAGACGTTCAACTTCCACGCGAACGTCGTACTGATTCCGCAGAGCCAAAAGGGAGTCGTCGTTCTGATCAATGCGGAGAACTCCCTCGACCTCTTTGTCAGCGGTCGGATGGGAACCATCGCCGACGGTGTCACCAGCCTGCTCGAAGGGCAAGAGCCTCCCTCGCCGCCCTCGAGTATCGCGACGTTCATCGTCTACGCGGCACTGTTTGCCCTGCTCGTCCTGCAATTGCTTGGAATTGTCAGGACTTCCGGCGCGCTCCGGCGTGGGCACATCCGCCGCGGTTGGCTCGGTCCGTTCTGGCGCATCGGACTCTCACTGGTCGTGAGCCTGGTCTGGGCGGCGTTCGTGCTCGTGCTTCTCCCAAAGCAGCTGGGCTTGCCGCTATCGATCCTCGCCACTGGGTTCCCCGACCTCGTCTATCTGCTGCTTGCCAGCGCCTTGGTGGCAGTCGCGTGGTCGCTCGTCAAGGCGGTGTGGACATACACAGCTCTCCGTGGAGAGCAACCCGCACCCGTCATAGCCACGTGAGGGTGCCGGTCGAAGGCCCTCAGCCAAGAGCTTCGTGAGCCTCACTCAGTACTACACGGCAACGACCCTCGACGGCTTCATCGCCGACCCGAACAACTCGCTGGACTGGTTGTTCACGCGCGCGCGCGAGGAGGACGGGCCGATGAACTACGGCGAGTTCATCGCCGACGTCGGTGCGCTGGCGATGGGGTCGACGACGTACGAGTGGATTCTCGACCACGAGTTCAAGGACAAGGATCCGGCGGATTGGAAGTGGCCCTACGACATCCCGTGCTGGGTCTTCACGCACCGGCAACTGCCGGTCGTCCCGGACGCGCGAGTCGAGTTCACGAGCGCGGACGTCGCGGCCGTGCACGAGGAGATGGTCGCCGCTGCCGGTGACCGGAACGTCTGGATCGTCGGCGGGGGAGACCTGGTGGGTCAGTTCGCCGACGTGGGTCTGCTGGACGAGGTCATCGTGTCGATCGCCCCGGTCACGCTCGGCGCGGGTGCGCCTCTGCTGCCGCGCCGGATCGAGCTCCGCCTGGACGAGATGGGGCGGAACGGGGACTTCGTCGCCGCCAAGTACTCCGTCGTGCGCCAACCCGTCTGACGGCACTCACTTTCGAGGAGGAAACCATGAGAAAGATCACCGCTGGCCTGTTCATCGCGCTCGACGGCGTCGTGGAGGCGCCCGATCAGTGGCACTTCCCGTACTTCAACGACGAGATGGGCGCCGCCGTCGACGCGACCCTCGGCGCCGCCGACACCGTCCTCTTCGGCCGAAAGACCTACGACAGCTTCGCCGGGGCGTGGCCGGAGCGCGAGGAGGCCGGCGAGGAGGACGCCGGCCTGGCCAAGAAGCTCGGCGACGTCCGCAAGATCGTCGTGTCGAACGAGAAGCTCGAGTTCACCTGGCGGAATTCCGAACAGCTCGAGGGCGACCTCGTCGAGGCCGTGACCGCCCTGAAAAACGAGCCGGGCGGCAACATCGGAATGAGCGGCTCGGTCTCGGTCGTCCGCCAGCTGCTGGCCGCCGGTCTCGTGGACGAGCTGCACCTGCTGGTGCATCCGATCGCCGTTCGCAAGGGCATGCGGCTGTTCGACGAAGGCGGAACGATCCCGCTGAGGCTGATCTCGTCCGAGACCTTCGAAACCGGCGTCCTGAACCTCGTCTACGGGCCGGTCGAGTCAACCAGCGACGCCAACTACGAGGACGCCAAGGTCCATCTTCCCCAGCCGGAGCAGTAGGGCCGCCGGCTCGGGGAGCGCCGCAGGCGCGATGAGATGATCGTGCCGTGAGCACGCGGGCGCTCCCGACCGGGACGGTCACCTTCCTCTTCACGGACGTCGAGGGCTCGACGCGGCTCCTTCAGGAGCACGGAGACGCGTACGTCGACATCCTGGACGAACACCGGCGCGTGCTGCGGAATGCCTTCGCCGCACACTCAGGCGTCGAGGTCGACACGCAGGGAGACGCTTTCTTCGTGGCCTTCTCGCGCGCTACCGACGCCGTAGCGACGGCGGACGAGGCCCGCCGCGCGCTCGCGGACGGCCCGATCCGCGTCCGCATGGGAATTCACACCGGCGAGCCCGTCGTCACCGACGAGGGCTACGTCGGGATCGACGTGCATCGCGCCGCGCGGATCGCCGCCGCTGCTCATGGGGGGCAGATCGTCCTCTCCGAGACGACGCAGCGACTCCTCGACGACGCATCCATCCGCGACCTAGGGGAGCACCGGCTGAAGGACCTCGTGAAAGCCGAGCGGCTCTACCAGCTCGGCGACGGGGAGTTCCCACCGCTCCGCTCGCTCGATGCGACGAACCTGCCGGTCGCATCCAGTGCGCTCGTAGGGCGGGAACGCGAGCTCGCCGAGCTCGTCGCTGCGCTGTCGAACGAAACCCGTCTGGTCACGGTCACGGGCCCCGGAGGAACGGGGAAGACGCGCCTCGCGCTCCAAGTGGCCGCGGAGCTCGTCGGACGGCTTCGCGACGGTGTCTTCTGGGTTCCGCTCGGCGGGATCTCGGACCCAGGGCTCCTGCGGGCGGAGGTGGCTCAGTCGATCGGCGCGCCGGACGACCTCGTCGGCTTTCTCCGTGGGAAGGAACTGCTCCTTCTCCTCGACAACTTCGAGCACCTGCTCGATGCCGCCCCCGACATCGTCCAGTTCGTGGCCTCATCTAGCGGACTCCGTCTTCTGGTCACGAGCCGTGCGCCCCTACGAGTCTCAGGCGAGCGAGAGTTTCGGCTAGAGCCGCTCCCTGTCTCGGACGCCTCTGCACTGTTCGTCGATCGCGCGCGCGCGGTCGGGAGGGAGTTCGCACCCGATGTCACCGTCGAGTCCATCTGCCGACGGCTTGACGGACTGCCCCTCGCCATCGAGCTGGCCGCGGCGCGCACGAGGCTCCTCGGCCCGGAGGCGCTCCTCGATCGCCTCGACTCTGCCCTGCCGCTGCTGACGGGGGGCGTCCGCGACGCACCCGAGCGGCAGCGCACATTGCGCGCGACGATCGAGTGGAGCTACGACCTCCTCGACTCGGCCAGCCAGGAGCTCTTCGCGCGGCTCGCCGTCTTCGCGGGCAGCTTCCCGCTCGCGGCTGCGGAGGACGTCTGCGAAGCCGACCTCGATGTCGTCGCCTCACTCGTCGACTCGAGTCTCCTGAAGCCAACCGGCGTCGACCGCTTTCTGATGCTGAGCACGATCCGCGAGTATGCGCTCGAACGGGTCGTGGCGACCGAGGCCGCCGACCTGCGGCAGGACCACGCGATGTTTTTCTCCGAGCTGGCCGAGCAGGCTTACGAGAGCCGGTTCGACGCCGAGGCGGAGTGGTCGGCGCGAATCGAGCTGGACCACGACGACTTCCGGGCCGCTCTCGACTGGCTTGCGGCGAACGACCCTGATCGCGCGCTCGAGCTCGCCGGCGCGCTCGGCTGGTACTGGCTCTCGCGAGGACTGTTGGAGGAAGGCTGCACTCGGCTCCTGGAGTCACTCGTGGCATCCGGCGCCGGCGGACGCTTACGGGCCCGCGCGCTTACCGCATCGGGCGCCCTCACGGCCCGGCGCGGAGACGCCGAGAGCGGGCAGAAGCAGCTCGAGGAGGCAATCGGGCTCTGGCGGGAGCTCGGAGATCGGGCGGAGCTCGCCTCGGCCCTCGACTCACTCGGCTGGCCCCTCATCTACGACGCCGGCGACGAGGCCGGCGCCCTGGCGGCGTTCGAGGAAGCCCGCGAGATCCGCCGCGAGCTCGGGGACGCTAGCGGGGTGACTCGAGCGCTTGTCGGCGTCTGCCAAGTCCTCGTTGCGCTCGGGGACGTCGACCGAGCCGAGCCGATGTCTCGGGACCTCCTAGAGCGTGGGGGTGACGACCTGCGCACCGAGCACTTCGCCTACCACTTCCTTGCCGACTGCGCGCTGATCCGCGGGGACACCGTGGAGGCCGAGACCCGCTACCGCCAGAGCCTGCAAGCGGCGCTACCACTCGGAGACGTGATCGAGACGAGCTTCGAAGTGCAGGGCGTCGCGATGGCAGCCGCCGGTAACGGCGACAACGAGCGAGCGTTGCGCCTGGCCGCAGCGGTTGAGGCGCTGTGCGAGTCGCTCGGCATCTCGATCTCGATCGCGTTCTGGGATGCGCTGCTCGAGCGGTACATCGGGCCGGCGCGCGCCGAGCTGGGCGAGAGGGCGGACTCGGTGTGGGCCGAGGGTCGCGCACTGCCGTTCGATGATGCTGTTCAGCTCGCGGCGACGCCAAGTAAGGTCCCTCGGGCGCTACCAGGTCCAGATAATCCTCCGCCGCCTTAGTACGCTCGCGCTGGGGGGAGAAAGGGGGTTTCGACCGATGCTGAAGCGACTCCTCGTGTGCAGCGTCGCTGCCCTTGGTGCTCTGCTGCTGGCCGCCGCTGCGTCCCCGGCGACCTTCGAAGGCGAGCACTCGGGAGCGAACTACAAGATCATCGTGCCGGACGCCGGCTGGAACGGGACGCTCGTGGTCCTCGCACACGGATACCGCGACAAGGCGGACCACCCGGGCGAGGTGGACAACCGGGCCGCGATGGACGCGGGCTTTACGGCGATCGCGAACGGCCTCGTCGCGCAGGGATACGCGGCTGCCGCCACGTCGTACCGCGACAACGGCTGGGCCGTCAAGGAATCGATCCACGATCTCACCCGGCTTCGGGCGCTGTTCAACGGGCTCGTGGGCCAGCCGGATACGGCGCTGCTCGCGGGTTTCTCCCTCGGCTCGCTGGCGACGGCGGAGCTGGCCGAGAAGGCTGGCGGGCTGTTCGACGGCTATCTGCCCGCCTGCGGCGTGCTGGCCGGGGCGCCGCGCGCCTGGGACATGGGCTCCGCGGGGCTGCTCGCATACAAGCTCATCTACGGGATGCCTGCCTCCTGGGGGACGCCGGCGGACGGGGACGACGACGTCGATTTCGAGACCGAGGTCTTTCCGACGCTGTTGAGCCAGGTCCTCGGTGCGACCGACTACGGCAAGTGGGAGTTCATCCGCCTGATCTCGGGGGCGAGGGGGCCGGTGGTCCCGCTGCCGCCCGTGCTCTACCCCTCGTGGCTGTTCACGAACTTCTTCTTCGCCACGGAGGCACGCGGGGAAGCCGAGCGCCGTGCCGGCGGTCCCTACGTCCAGAACGTCACCCACACCTATTCGTTGACGGCGAGCGAGCAGGCCTACCTGGCGACGCTGGGGTTCAACGCGGCTCCCGTGCTTGCCGCGATGAACGCATCGCCGCGGTACTCAGGCGAGCCGTCCGCTCGCAACTACATGTCGCACTACGCGACGTACACCGGGAATCTGCGTGAGCCCGTGTTCACGCTGCACACCAAGTGGGACACATTGGTGCCCTGGCCACATGAGTCGGCCTATGCAGAGACCGTAGCCACGGCCGGGGCCAGCGACCTGTTGGTCCAGGCCTCGACGAACGGCCTCGGCCACTGCAACTTCACGCCGACTCAGATCGGCGCTTCCGTGTTCCTGCTCGAGCGCTGGGCCGAGACGGGCGTCAAGCCGACTGCGGCCGACCTGGCCGGGTTCGGGCTCGACGGCACTACGCCGCCTCCGGGGTGGCCGCAGCCGTAACGAAGACTCCGGTGTCAGGTCTTGCAGCGATGCGGCACGGCAGGACCTGACGCCGGCTCTTACCTGGTGACGGCGCGCTGGTAGCGCCAGACAGAGAGCGCACTGAAGACCAGGATGATGCCGAACGCCCAAGCCACTGCTCCCCAGACGTTGTTTCCGGCCGGCGTACCGAGGAAGAGGGCGCGAACGGCATCGACCATGATGGTGAACGGGTTGTTCTCCGCCACCGGCTGGAGCCAGCTCGGCATCGACTCGATCGGCACGAATGCGGACGAGACGAAGGTGAGCGGAAAAAGGATCGTGAACCCGTACGCGTTCGATGCCTCCGGCGACGAAGCCGACAGGCCGATGAAGGCGAACACCCAGGAGAACGCATAGCCGATGAAGAGCAGCAACACGATTCCGGCCGCCACACTCGGCGCGTCCGCCGAGAAACGAAAGCCGGCGACGAGCCCGACCGTGAGCATGATCACGAGCTGGATGACGTTGGTGCCGACGTCCGCCAGGATCCGCCCCGAGACGACCGCGGGGCCCCACATCGGCAGCGAACGGAAGCGGTCGATCAGTCCCTTCTGAAGGTCCTCGGCCAGGCCGAGAGCGGTCACGAAGCCGCCGAAGGCGATCGACTGAACCAAGATCCCAGGGATCAGGAAGTCGACGTAGCTGTCGTACCCCGGCGTCGCGATCGCCCCGCCGAAGACATAGACGAAGAGCAGCACGAACATCACCGGCTGCACGGTGAAGCCGATCAGCAGATCTGGCTGGCGCCGGATCTTGAAGAGACTTCGCTTCGACAGCACGAACGTGTCCGAAGCAGCATGCAAGAGGGCCGTCATCCGGTCTTCGCCTCCACGTCGCTCTCCTCCTCCGGTTCGGCCGCGCGGCCGGTCAAAGTGAGGAACACATCGTCCAGCGTCGGACTTCGCACGGCGATGTCGTCGATCCCGATGCGGGCCGCGTCGAGCCTCCGCACGGCGGCTGCGATTGCGCCACGCCGGTGGTTGATCGGGATCGACACCACACCGTCGACTTGCGCCGGCCCGCCGTCGCCGATCTCCGCGAGCGCTGCGACTGCCGCGTCGCTTCGTTCGGGATCTTCGAGCCGGACTTCGAGCCGCTCGCCGCCGACCCGTGCCTTGAGCTCGGTCGACGTGCCTTCTGCGATCACGACGCCGTGGTCGATGACCGCGATGCGATCGGCGAGGCGGTCGGCCTCGTCCAGGTACTGGGTGGTGAGAAGCACGGTTGTGCCTTCGCCGACCAGCGCTTCGATCGCCTCCCAGAGGGCGATGCGGCTGCGCAGATCGAGACCTGTCGTCGGCTCGTCGAGGAAGAGGAGCGGCGGCCGGGCGACGAGCGCCGCTGCCAGGTCGAGGCGCCGGCGCATCCCGCCGGAGTAGGTTTTTACGAGCCGGTCGCCGGCTTCGACGAGATCGAACAGCTCCAGGAGCTCGCCGGCACGGCGATGCGATGCCGCGCGGCCGAGGTGGTAGAGACGTCCCACCATCTCGAGGTTCTCGAAGCCCGTGAGGATCTCGTCGACCGCCGCGTACTGACCGGCGAGCCCGATCCGCTCGCGCACACGCGCTGCATCAGCCACGACGTCTAGGCCCATGACCTGCGCGGTGCCGCTGTCAGCGCGAATCAGCGTGGTCAGGATTCGCACCGCCGTCGTCTTGCCGGCGCCGTTCGGGCCGAGCAAACCGAAGACGCTTCCTGCGTCGACGCGGAGATCTATACCGCCGAGGGCAACCACGTCCCCGTACTTCTTGCGCAGGGCCTCTGTCTCGACAGCCGGTTCGCTCGACATGGGGTTCAAGCTACCGACCAGGCATCGGCATGGCATTACGGCCGGCGCCCGACTCCGCTACCGGCTAGCCCGAACCTCGGTTCGGGTCTTGCAACCATGCGGCATCGCAAGACCGGCGACGCTAGCGACTCCAACCGAAAGGAGCAGGATGAGTCAGGACCTGAGCCAACTCGCCAGAACGGTCATCGATTCGAACAGCTACATGGCGCTGGGAACGGCCGACGAGACCGGCCACCCATGGGTGTCGCCCGTCTGGTTTGCGTCGGAGGACTACACCCGGTTCCACTGGGTCTCGTCGCCCGACTCGAGGCACTCGCAGAATCTCGCGGCCCGCCGGGAGGTCGCGATTGCGATCTACGACTCCTCGGCGGTACCCGGCACCGCGCAGGCCGTCTACATGAGCGGCCGGGCCGAGGAGCTCACCGGCAACGAGCTCGAACTCGGGATCGAGCTGTTCGATCGCACGTCTCAGGAGGACATCGCACGCGCGTGGGAGCTGAGCGACGTGCAGCCGCCGTCACTTTTCCGCCTCTATCGCGCGACCGCGTCGGAGCACTTCGTCCTCATCCGCGGCCGAGACCCCGAGCGCGGGACGGGCGTCGACCGCCGCGAAGCGGTGACCCTCTAGGTTGCAGTACAGCGCCGTTCCGCTATAGTGAACCTAATGGTTCAGTATCCACCGACCGTCGACCTCGCCTTCTCAGCCCTCGGCGACCCGACTCGCCGCGCCGTCCTCGAACGGCTCGGTTCGGGTCGCGCGACGATCAGCGAGCTCGCCGAGCCCTTCGGCATGTCGCTGACCGGTATGAAGAAGCACATCCGGCTGCTGGAGGAGGCGCAGCTCGTGACGACGGAGAAGGTCGGCCGTGTCCGCAGGTGCATGCTCGCGCCCTACGCCTTCGAGGGCATCAGCATGTGGCTGCAGCGGCTCGACCGCTTCGCGCAGGTCGTCGAACGCACGAAAGGAGCACGATGAGCCCCACCAAGAAGAAGGAAGGATTCAGCGCCGAGGAAAAGGCAGCGATGAGAGCGCGCGCCAAAGAGCTGAAGGCGGCGGCTGAGGGGGAGACCGCCGTGCTCGACGCGCTCGCGAAGATGACGCCCAGCGATCGTGCCCTCGGCAAGCGGATTCACGCGATCGTCACGGAGGCTGCACCCGACCTCGTTCCGAAGACGTGGTACGGCATGCCCGCGTACGCCCGAGACGGAAAGGTCGTCGTCTTTTTCCGCGACGCGGCGAAGTTCAAAGAGCGATACGCGATGCTCGGCTTCAATGACAGCGCCAACCTCGACGCGGGCTCCATGTGGCCGGTCGCCTATGCGCTGACGAAGCTGACTGCAGCCGACGAGGCCAAGATCGGCGCGCTCGTGAAGAAAGCGGTGGGCTGAGTTGAACACCACCACCGTCACCACCCCGAACGAGCTCGAGATCCGCGTCGAGCGGATCTTCGACGCACCGCGCGCGCATGTCTTCTCCGTCTGGACCGATCCGAAGCTGATCCCGGAATGGTGGGGCGACGGCACGGTCGTCGAGGAGATGGACGTCCGTCCCGGCGGCGCGTACCGCTTCCAGACCGCCTTCGGCGTCGTCGAGGGCGAGTTCCGCGAGGTCGAGGCGCCCGAACGGCTCGTGCAGACGTTCCAGAACCACCTGCAGACGCTCGAGTTCGAGGATCTGGGCGACCAGACGAAACTGACGCAGACGATGCGCTTCGCCACGACCGAGGAGCGCGACACGACGATGCAGTACGGCGTCGAGGAAGGAGCGAAGAGCGGCTTCGCGCGCGTCGACGAGCTGCTGGAGCGGCTACCGCTCGACAGGTAAACGGCGCGCGGCGTCCTGGTCGAGCACGACGCGGATGTCGTCGCGGAGGTGCTTGAGGAGCTCGAGCTTCGGCCCGACGTCCTCCTTGTTGTGAGCCTCGCACTGTGCGATGAGGCCTTCGAGGGAGACGAAAGCGCGGGCAAGCCGTCGCCGTGCGACGGCGTCGAGGCCCGGCATTACGCCGCCAAGACCGCGATAGTTGGTTGCAGGAAGTAGGCGCGTCCGTCCAGCTCGAACCGGATCGCGAGCAATCCGAGTCGTGCGACCGCTCGCTCGACTGTGCGCAGAAGGTCCGCCAGGTCCCCTTCATCGGGATTGAGAATGACGCCGACGACCGCAATCCTTTCGTCTTGTTCGATCCATGCGTGACGGGACAACGAAAGCTCCGCGCACAACCTCTCCGCTTCGGATCCTGCATGGATCCCGAACAGGACGATCTCGTTGAGAGAAGACTGGTCAGGCATTTGCTCGAGGATGCCCTCAGCGGCCTGCTCGGCGCTTAACCCACTCGTGTCAAAATTTGTACGGATTTAGTTAGCGGGGAGGCCCTGTGAGCCGGCAGGCTCACAGGGCTTGGGGCATCAGGGGAGCGGTGCTTTTCTCAGACGACGAGCGTGAAGATGAGGATCCCCAGGAACACGGTCTGGGCGCTGTGGACCGCGATCCCGATCCATGTCGGCAGGGATCGCCGCTGCGCGGCCCTGCGCCTCGGGGCCGCGTGAGTGCGTTAGGTCAGGTGCTTCTACAGAGAACGGCCACTTGTCTCAACTCATTTCTGAGGCGGTCCCTCTTTATGGCCGTCGGCGGGACGGTTCGCGCCGCCTTGCGGCACTTCGGGATTAAGCTCTTCTTCGGGCGATGGGAGCTAGGCGAGTTGGTGTTGGAACGCCGGATCGACGGGAGGTAGGGATGTCAGCATCTGAAACAGGAACTCGGCCGGGCCTTTCGGTTGGCCCCACGAGCGAGTTCAGCCTGTTTTTCCGTGTCAAGCCCGGCGAGGGTGAAGACATCCGAGCTGCGCTTCGGGATCTGCAGGAGACGCCGGGGTACCGGCCAGGCGACTACGGCATGGCGATCGCGACGATTCACGAGGCGAGGTTCGTTCTCTTCGACGACGACACGCGGCTCGCGTTCGTCACGAGCTTCGACGGGTCCTGGGACGCCTACATGGACGACTTCTTCACGTCAGGGCCGACGCTGGCCCTTTTCGTTGCCATCTTCCAGCACGTCGAGGGTTACGAGGGCTTACCCGATCTCCAGGCGGTGAAGGCGTTCGTCCTCGGCGCAGAACAGACGGCGGCGGCGTATCAGCGGAATTACGGAGGCACTGTGAAGGAGATCAGAAAGGCCCTGCGGGTAAACGACGCGTTCCAGCGGGTGCTGGACGATCCGAACGCCGGCGAGGTGCTCCAGCATCCCGCGCTGAAGCCACTGCTCGACGAGGCGGCCGACTAGGCCCGCGAAGGGGGGAAGGCGATGTCGGACCACATCTCGGGGCCTCGGGCGCTGGCGGAGCCGATCGCGGACATCACGGACGTGTACGCGTTTCCAAGCCCGGAGCGGCAGGGGCATCTGGTGCTTGTGCAGAACACGCTCCCGTTTGCGCCGCCCTCGGCGCTGTTCTCCGACGGGCTTGTCTACCGCTTCCGCTTGCGTCCGCTTGCGGCGGGAGCCATGAGCGATCCTGCGCCGTTCGCTGTCGCCGACCATGAGTTCGTGTTCGACTGCATGTTTTCCGATCCCGGCGCGGGCGACGGCGCGCGAGGACAGGAAGGCGTATGCACGACGCCGGTAGGCGACAGGGTCACCTTTCGGGTCAACGACGAGCAGGGCGGATCCGGTCATGGCGTGCGTGTGTTTGCCGGCCCGCGCTGGGATTCGTTCATCATGGATGCCCCGGCGGCGCTGAAGACGATCGCGACCGGCAAGCTCGCGTTCACCGATCCGGGCGCGATCTACATGGACGGTAAGAACGTCCTCAGCCTCGTCGTCGAGGTCGACTGTGCGCAGCTCTTGAAGGATGCCGAGCTGGTCGCGGTGGTCGCGGAGACGCTGACGCGGGGCAAGCTCGCGGTGAGGATCGAGCGGGTCGGAAGGCCGGAGGTGAAGAACCTGATGCTCGCGCCGAAGCAGTTCGATCCGGTCAACCGCGACCTCGAGATCCGCGACCTCTACAACATGGAGGACGCGTTCCACCTCGCCGAGGGTTACCAGGGCGCATACCGGGCGCGGCTGAACGCCAATCTCGCCTTCTGGGACGGCCTGGATGGCAAGACTGACTGGCCGACGGACGGTAACGGCACCCACCCGCTGACCGAGCTCGTTCTCGCCGATTACCTCGTCGTCGACACCGGCAAGCCGTACGCCGAACAGGGCTCGTTCCTGGAGATCGAGCGCGCCGCCCGCGAGGGCCGGGGACACGAGACGTGCGGTGGACGAGCGCTCAACGACGACGTCATGGACACGATCTTCACGCTGCTGATCAACGCTGGCAACGGCCCCGTGATCCGGGACGGCGTCGACCGGTCGACGAGGCCCTCCTCGCGCACTTTCCCCTACCTCTCGCCCGCGAATCCGGAACCGCCCGAGCCCCCTGAGCATCACTGATGGGGATTTCTGAAGGCACACTGACCGCCGTCGACGGCTCCAGCCTCGAGCTGGACGACATCCAGAGCGGCGCGCTGCACGAGCGACCCACGCCGTACGTGGGCAGGTATCTGCTGCTCCGCATCGCCGACCGGGCGGGGGGACGGGAACTAGTGCGGCGTCTCCACCCGCTCGTCGACTCCGGCCGGCCGTCGGCCGATCCGGCGCACGACGCCTGGATCACGGTCGCCTTCACCTATCACGGTCTCGAGGCCCTGGGCGTACCGCAGGACTCGCTCGACAGCTTCTCGCCGGAGTTCCAGCAGGGGATGGCGGCGCGCGCGGCCGAACTCGGCGACGTCGGCGAGAGCAGCCCCGAGCACTGGGAGAAGCCGCTCGGGACGGCCGACGTCCACGTTGCGCTGGGGGTGCTCTCGCCCGATGCGGCACGCTTGGAGGCGCTCGCCGAGCGGGCGCGGAAGGCGCACGAGCAGCTGTCCGGTGTCGAGGTCATCTGGCGCCAGGACTGCTACCAGCTCCCGACCGGACGCACCTCCTTCGGCTTCAAGGACGGCATTGGCCAGCCCGCAGTCGAAGGAAGCGGGATTCCGCCTTCCAACTCGAGGGAGCGGCCGATCAAGGCCGGCGAGATCATCCTCGGCTACCGGGACGAGACGGGAGAGCTGCCGCCGATGCCGACCCCCGAGGTGCTCGGCCGCAACGGAACTTACGTTGTCTTCCGCAAGCTGCACACGCGGGTCGCGGCCTACCGGCAGTACCTGCACGCGAAGGCGGCGAGCCGCGAAGAGGAGGCGCTGCTGGGCGCGAAGATGGTCGGACGCTGGCAAAGCGGGGCGCCCTTGGCGCTCTCCCCCGAGGGCGACGATCCCCAGCTCGGCGCCGACGCGAAGCGCAACAACGATTTCCTCTACGGTGACGACCCGCGTGGGTTCAAGTGCCCGGCCGGCGCGCATGCGCGGCGCGCCAACCCGCGGGACGCGCTCGACGACGACGGGAGCGTCAACGTGCGCCTCCACCGCATGATTCGCCGCGGCACGAGCTATGGGCCGATGCTGCCCGAAGGCGTGCTCGAGGACGACGGTGAGGACCGCGGGATCATCTTCGTGTTCGCCGGCGCGCACCTGAAGCGCCAGTTCGAGTTCGTCAAGACCCAGTGGCTCAACGACGGCATCTTCATCGGCGCCCCGGCCGAGAAGGACCCCCTCGTCGGACCGAGTGAGGGATCCAGCAGCTTCACGATCCCCGAGCGGCCCATCCGCCGCCGCCTGCAGGAACTGCCGCCCTTCGTCGTCACCCGCGGCGGCGAGTACTGTTTCGCTCCGGGACTGCGAGCGCTGCGCTGGCTGGGGGAGCTCACGACGTGACGAAAGGAGAGGACGTGGCAAAGACCCAGACAGGCACCGATCGCTGGAAGGCGCTCGACTTCGGCCCGCCGCCCTCCGGCGAGGCCGAGGCCGACGAGCCCGTGCTCGCCGAGTACGTCGTCGACGGGCGGGTCGCTGTGATCACCCTGAACCGGCCACACGCCGACAACGCGATCACCACCGAGATGGGTGTGCGGCTGACAGAGATTCTCGAGACGATCGCGGTCCGTCCCTCCATCCGCGTCGCCATCATCACCGGCGCCGGTACGCGCGCGTTCTCGGTCGGCAGCGACCTGCGCCAACGCAAGGACATGACCAAAGAGGACTGGTTGCGCCAGCGCCAGGACTTCGATCGCACGCTCTACACGCTGCGGCAGCTGCGCAAGCCGATCTTCGCCGCCGTGAACGGGATCGCCTACGGAGGCGGCTCCGAGATCGCCCAGAGCACCGACTTCATCATCGCCTCCGACAACGCCACCTTCGGCCAGCCCGAGGCGATGATCGGGCTCGCGGCCGGCGGCGGTTCACCAGTCTTCCTTCCACGCGCACTACCGCCAGGAAAGGCACTGCAGATGCTGATGACCGGCGATCCGATAACCGCGAAGGAGGCCTACCGCCTGGGGATGGTCAACGAGATCTACCCGCAGGCCGAGCTGATGGACGCCGCCCACCGGATCGCAGCGAAGATCGCGAGCAACTCGCCGACGGCCGTACAGGCGGTCAAGGGCGCCGTGCGCATGGGCGAAGGACAGCCGATCGAGCAGGCGATCGCGATCATGATGGCGGCGCATTGGCGCTCTGCCGTCCATCCCGACCGCGTCGAGGGCATCGGCGCCTTCAACGACGACCGCGACCCGACCTTCCAGGACCCCGACTACTGATGCGCCGCCATCGGCGAGGAGGCTGAGACATGGCAGTGGCAAACGATCTCGAACGCGATCGCGCCGCGCTGAGGATGATCAACCCGGCGCCCTACAACGCAGAGGCGCCGCCGGAGGCGCTCGCGGACGACATCACCCCGGTCGAGCTCCACTACGTCCGGAGCAACTTCGCAGTGCCGACGCACGACGGCAGCCTCGAAATTGGCGGTGCGGTTCAGAACCCGACAACGCTCACGCTCGACCACCTGCGCGCGCTGCCGGCCGTCGAGCGGGCCGTCACACTCGAATGCGCGGGGAACGGACGTCTCGCGACGCGGCCGTTGCCAATCGGCGAGCCCTGGGGTGACTACGCCGTCTCCACCTCTCGTTGGACGGGCGCCCTCCTGAGCGGCGTCTTGGAGCAGGCGCAGCCAACGGCAGACGGCGTCGAGGTGCGCTTCGAAGGCGTCGACCACGGCCCGTACCACCTGGCGCCGGTCCTGCCGGAGACCAACCGCGAAGACTTGGCCTTCGTGCGGTCGCTCGCCCTGGAGCACGCAACGGATCCGGCGGCGGAGATCCTGATCGCCTACGAGATGAACGGCCAGCCGCTGACCCCCGACCACGGAGCCCCCTTCCGGCTGATCGTGCCCCACTGGTACGCCGTCGCCTCCGTGAAATGGCTGAAGCGGATCGACGTCCTGACCGAACCGTACGTGGGCGAGTTTCAGACCGGCCACTACATCTACGAATGGCCGGATCGAGAGCACGAACCCGTCACCCTGATGCGCGTCCGCGCCCGCATCACCGACCCCGCCCCCGGCGCGACGATCGCCGCCGCCACCTACACCGTCCGCGGAAAGGCGTGGTCAGGCAGCGGCCCGGTGACCGACGTCCACGTCAGCTTCACCGGCGAGGGCGACTGGCACCCAGCGAAGCTCGAGCCCCCAAAGGGTCCCTACCAGTGGCAGGAGTGGTCGCTCGACTGGGAAGCGTCCGGCGTCGGCCGACACTCGCTTCGCGCCCGAGCAACCGACGCGGCCGGCAACGTGCAACCCGACGTCCCGCCCTGGAACCGGCTCGGCTATGGAAACAACGCAATCGAGGTCTCCTACGTCGACGTGCGCTGACTCCGGTACGTCGGCGAGCGTGTGCAGCCGGTAAGGCGTCCGAAAGCACGGCCGAGGTCAACTTCCCGCCCCCGCGGGCAATGCAGGAACTTTTAGGTAAGCCCTCTTCCGGACTCGAACCGGAGACCCCCTCCTTACCATGGAGGTGCTCTACCAACTGAGCTAAGAGGGCGCGAGCAGTGATTCTAGAGGCGGCAAGGTGAGGCCGCGGGGACTCGCACGTATGCTCCTGCGATGACCAACTCACTGCGGCTCCTATGTCTCATGCTCAGCTCCCTTGCGATCGCGGCCTGCGGGGGCGGCGACTCCGGGACAAGCGACACCGACCAGAAAACCGAAGAGAGTGATCCGCGGGCCGGATACTTCCACGAGGCTGAAAGCGCCAAGCTCAACCCGCAGCTGGCGAAATTCGACGCAGCCTGGACGAAGTACGTGCAGACCGGGAACCACTGCAACAAAGAAGCCCAGCGTCTCTTCGCTGGGGGTGCTTCGCAGCGCGTTTCTGTGCAGTGCCACCTTCAGGAGACAGCGGCGATCATCAAAGGCACGACTGCCGTGCGATCGGCCGTGACGGGTCTCGACGGCGACTATCGCGAGGCCTGCGACCAGCAGATCAAGGAGTTCGCGCTCGCCCTCGACAAGCTGAAAGCAGCGTGGCAACGCGTCTACGCCGACTGGACCACGTACGCCAACGGTCAGCCTGCACCTGCAGGGCTCCAGCAGCACTCCAACACAGCCGGCGTGCAGAGCCGACAACTTGTCGATCAGGAGATCCCGGCTCTGACGAAAGGCTGCTACATCGCGTCAGATGTAGCTCAGGCTGAGCAGGGCTAAGCGGGCACCCGCTTTCTTCGCGGCTATCATGGCCGTCTCCCCGGGGGAGTTCCCGAGTGGCCAAAGGGGACGGGCTGTAAACCCGTTGGCTCAGCCTTCAGAGGTTCGAATCCTCTCTCCCCCATTGCCGCGCGCCGCGGTTCAGGCGCCCGGCGATAGCCTCCGTCCGAGATGAGACGGTTCGACGTGTTGATCGTCGGGGCCGGGCCCGCCGGGTCGACCGCCGCCTACCGGCTGAGCCGCGAGGGGGCGAGCGTCCTCCTCGTCGACCGCGCGACCTTCCCCCGCGACAAGCCTTGCGGCGGCGGGCTCACGATGCGCGCCGTACGACAACTGCCTTTCTCCGTCGAGCCCGTGGTCGAGGACCGCGCGACCCGGTTCACGTTCGGCCTCGACTACAAGCACCACTTCGAGCGCACGACCGACGAGCCGCTCGTCCTGCTCACCCAGCGCAGCCGGCTCGATCACTTCCTCGCAGAACGCGCTGCCGAAGCGGGGGCCGACTTTCGTGACGGAGTGACGCTCGAGTTGATCAGCGACGCGATCGAAGCTCGTGTGAACGGCGAGAAAATCGCTGCAAATGCGCTGATTTGCGCTGACGGTGCCAACGGCCACACGGCCAGAGCGGCCGGCCTCGAGGACGATCGCGACTACGGCGTCGCGCTCGAGGGCAACGTGCCGCACGCGGCGATCGACCCGGAGCGCTTCCGGGGGAGGCTGTTCCTCGAGCTCGGCGTGCTCCCCGGCGGCTACGGCTGGGTCTTCCCGAAGGGCGACCACATCAACGTCGGCGTGGGCGGCTGGGCGAAGGAAGCCCCGACCCTCCGGGCCGAGCTCTCGCGATTCTGTCGCGAGTACGAGCTCGACGAGTCCAGGCTCGAGAGCGTCCGCGGCTACCGGCTGCCGCTCCTCGGCCCACGACCACTCTCGCGCGCGGGCGCGTGGCCCTGATCGGCGATGCCGCGGGCCTGGTCGATCCCCTCTCCGGAGACGGGATCTACGAGGCGCTGCTCAGTGCGAAGCTCGTCACCGCGGCGACGCTCGACCTGCTCGAAGGCCGTGCGCAGACACTCGAGGGCTACGGTCGGGAGGTTCGCCGGACGATCTCCTCGCAGCTCGCGTCGTCCTGGGGGGCAAAGGTCGCGCTCGACCGCTTCCCGCGCCTCACCTACACGGCAGTCCGCTCTCCGCTCGTCTGGAAGGCGGTCGTGTCGCTGATCGGCGGCGAGGTATCAGGCCCGAGCTCGATGCGCGGCCTGCGACGGGCATCGCTCCGCGTGGTCGACGCCATCGCGCGCGCGTCAGGCGACCCGGGCCGCGCTTACGCGCAACACCGAGCCTGAAGAAACCTTACGGAGACTAAAGAACTCTCAAAGGGCTGCCGATGGCGCCTTGGTATGGACTTGCACGCACTCTTGCGCGCTGTCGTCGACTGCGGCGGCACGGACATCCACCTGAAGCTCGGCCTGCCGCCGATCGTCCGCCGCGACGGCTCGCTCACCGCGCTCGAAGGGTGGCCTCCGCTCGGCGAGGCCGAGCTCGAGACCGTGCTCCAGGAAGTGACCGCACGCGCGCCGCACCGGCTGGTCACCTTTCGCGAGACGGGCGAGCTCGACACCTCCTACATGGCGCCCGACCTCGCGCGCTTCCGTGTGAATGGCTTCAAGCAGCGCGGCGCAACGTCCTTCGCCTTCCGCGTCATCCCCAACGAAATCCCGAGGTTCGAGGACCTGCGTCTGCCGCTCGGCGTCCAGAAGATGGCCGAGGAGCATCGCGGGCTCGTGCTCGTCACGGGCGCGACCGGTTCCGGTAAGTCGACGACGCTGGCCTCGCTGATCGGGCAGATCAACCGCACGCGCCGGCAGCACATCGTCACGATCGAGGACCCGATCGAGTTCCTGCACGCGGATCACGGCTGCATCGTCAACCAGCGCGAAGTCGGCCTCGACACCGATTCCTTCGGTCAGGCGCTGCGCCGCGCGCTTCGCCAGGACCCGGACGTGATCCTGATCGGCGAGCTCCGCGACGCCGAGTCGGCCGAGACGGCGATGCAGGCCGCCGAGTCGGGCCACCTCGTCTTCTCGACCATGCACACGGTCGACGCCTCCGAGACCCTCGGCCGGATGGTCGAGTTCTTCCCCGGCATCAAGCAGCCGCAGATCCGCTCGATCCTGGCCGGCGTCCTCCGCGGCGTCGTCAGCCAGCGGCTCCTGCCGCGGAAGGACGGTGGCCGAGTCGCCGCGTTCGAGGTGATGGTCACCAACGCGCGCATCTCCGAGCTGATCCGCGAAAACCAGTCTGAGGACATCCACGATGCGATCGCCGAGGGTGCTTTCTTCAACATGCAGACGTTCGGCCAGTCGCTGATCCAGCTCGTCCTCTCCGGCGAGATCGACCGCGACGTTGCCGCAAATGCTTCCTCGAACAAGCACGACTTCCTCGTCTCGCTCGAGCACGCCCTGAAGCGCAAGGGGGCCACCGAGCGCGAGGAGGAGGAGCGCGTCGAGGCCGAGGCGAACCCGGAGCCCGAACTGCGCCTCATCGCCCCCGCGGACGGATGAAGCGGTGGGCCCTCATCCTCGCCGCCGCGCTCCTGACCCTTGCAGTCGCGGCGGGATCTGCAGGCGCTGGCGCCGAGACGCGCGTCTTCCGGATCGTCCCTGAGACGAGCCAGAAGGCGCTTCCGAGCGCCGAGGTGCCGAACGCACCTGGTTCGGTTTCGCTGCCCCCATCGATGCTCTTCCGCCGCGAGTCGCAGGGCCTGCCTTTCAGCAGGCTGAGCGCGCTCTGGAGCCAGGCCGGTGCCTCCTACGGGATTCCCTGGGAAGTGCTCGCCGCCATCAACAAGATCGAGTCGAACTTCGGCCGGAACATGGGCCCGAGCTCGGCGGGCGCGATTGGCTGGATGCAGTTCATGCCCTCCACCTGGGAGCGCTGGGGAACCGACGCGACCGGCGACGGCCTGGCCGACCCCTGGAACGCGGAGGATGCGATCTACTCGGCCGCGCGGTATCTCGCCGCCGCCGGTGGCCGAGACGACCTCTATCGGGGCGTCTATGCGTACAACCATGCGCACTGGTACGTCAAGGACGTGCTCGACTTGGCCCGGACGTACGGCAGCGGGTCTGACATCGTGCATTCGCTCGACCGCGTCCAGGTAGACGTCGAGCAGGCCAGGCGCAAGGTCGCCGCCACGAACCGGAGGCTCGTCGCCGCCGTGCGCCGCCAGCGCTCGCTCGCTCGCCAGGCCGTCGTCGCACAGGCCCGTGTCCACGAGGCGCGACTGCTCTCCACGAGGCTCGTGCTCGACAAGAGCTCGTACGCCGCCGACGCACGGCACATCGCGGCGGCGCGGCAGGTGGACGCCCTGCGCAAGCGCCTCGACGAGGCCGAGCAGGCCTTGAGCGCTGCCCAGGCGAACGCGTTTTCCAGTTCTTTTGCACCGGGCGCAGCCGGCCTCGTCTCGGCGCCGATCTATAACGGCGACTACGTCTTCCCGGTCGGCGGCGGCCCTGAGCATGTCTCGGTTGGCCACGACCATCACGACTATCCGGCCGCCGACATCGCTGCTCCGGCGGGCGCTCCGCTCTACGCCCTCGCCGTCGGCGTTGTCGGGGACGCCTGGCCCATGCCGTCCGGAAACTGCGGCATCGGCTTCACTCTGCGCACCGGCGACGGGCGCAGCTGGACGTACTGCCACCTTTCGTACCTCGAGCCGAGTGTCCAGCCCGGCGCGTTGCTGACCGCGGGAGCCCCGGTCGGCCTCGTCGGCTCGACAGGTCATTCGACGGGCCCGCATCTTCATCTCCAATTGCAGCCTGCGGCGTCGTATCCGCAGGCGGAAGCATGGTTCCAGGGCTTCGCCGGGAGGGCTTTCAGCTGGCAAGACGCCCCGACTCCGAGCGTCACCACGGCTCCCGTGTTCACCATCGTCGACGATGAGCCGGCCGCGGACGACGTGCTGACGTTCACGCTCCGGAGCTAAACCCTGTGGCCGTTCCTGCCGAAGAACGAAGCATGGGAATGCGGCCCGGAGTCCTGCTGCCACGCCTTGCTATCGCAGGGTTCCTCGTCGTTCTGGCGACGGCGACGATCACCTTTGCCGCCGAAACTGCGCAGACGCCCGCTCCCAATACGCCTGTTGCGGCGGCCGCACCCACGACGATGCTCGTCCCCGACGTTCGCCGTCAGGCGTACGTCTTCGTCAAGAGCACCCTCGAGGAGTCCGGCTTTGCCTGGCGCGTCACGGGCAGCGTCGCCGGCTACTCGGCCAACCTCGTCGCCAGCCAGTCTCCGGCGCCGGGGACGATGGTGGTCGATACGGGCGCGCCGACGATTTCCCTCAGTCTGACCCAGGGCCGCTACTCGCAAGACGGGGCGCCCGAGAACGCATCGCCGTATCCCGGCACCGAGATCAGGCTTCCAGGCACGTTCACGAAGCCGAAGAAGCAGGCTGCGCCGAAGAAGAAGGCCGCGCCTGCGAAGAAGATTGCGCCGAAGAAGAAGCCTGTCCCCGCTCCCAAGGCGAAGCCCGCCGCCAAGCGCCCACCCGCGTTCGTCGTTCCAGGCGCCAAGCACGAGCCGCTGAACGAGATCCCGCTGCCCGCCAGGGCGCGCGCTCTCGATGCCTGGCTGACGACTCATCAAACGCGGACTGACACGAACGTGAGGTACTGGCTCTACCAGCACGCGTGGGTCGTCGCCGGCGCGAAGCTCGGCTGGTGGCGTGGGGAAGAGGCGCTGAAGCTGCTCCTGAAGGCCGACGAGCGCGTACAGCGCATCTGGGGCATCGGGTCACGCAGTGAGGCCGTCGCTCGCGCGGCGCTTGCCGACGTCAGCCGCAAGTCGCGATGACCCGCCGGCGAATCCTCCGGCGCCTCGCGCGCCAAGGGGGCTACACGCTCATCGAGTTGCTGCTCGTCTGCGCCATCCTGGGCACGGTCCTCGCCTCGCTCAGCGTTCTCTTCGTGTCGGCCTCGGGATCGCAGATCGATATGAACCGGCGCTTCCGCGCACAGCAGGACGCGCGAGTGGCAGTCGACAAGATGCGTCGTGAGATCCACTGCGCTGACCAGATCTCGCCGGGCGGAGTCTCGACCGCGATCACCGTCCAACTGCCCGGCCAATGCCCGTCCGCGGTGGGCGGCGCCGTCACGAACGTCACCTACGACGTCGTCGGCTCGGGCCAGCGCTTTCAGCTCCGGCGAAACACGGTCGTCCTCGCAGACTTCATCAGCGAGCAGAGCGCGTTCTCGTATACGGCGCCTGTCCTGGGCACGAGCCTCGGCCGGCTTCGGGTGACTCTGCCGATCAACACCTCGCCGGCCGACACCGGCAAGGAATGGCGGCTGGTCGCCGACATCGTTCTACGCAACACGTCCCGGTAGCAGATCCCCCCAAAAGGGGGTGGCGTCCCTACCGGCCTTCGCCTGAGGTGAGAACAGGTGGCGGACCCACGTCTCGCGCTACCAAAATATGAAGCGGCTCTTCAAACAACAAGACGGCATCGCCCTGATCGTGGCACTGGGAACCCTCACAGTGCTCGCAATCGGCGGGACCACTGCGGCCGTCTACACGACCTCGAACGCGCGCACCGTCAACCGGAGCGCGAAGGACGAGTTGTCGTTCTCGCTCTCGGAAGCCGCCCTCAACAACGCGATGTCCGTGCTTTCGAATCCGTCGAACAATGCGCTCGATCCGGATGTCCTGCCCGCCAGCGAGGCGCTTGCATCATCGGCGGCGTATGAAGGCGGCACAGCCAAGTGGTGGGGCATCCTCGACCGCGCGAACGCTGTCTGGACGGTCCATGCCCTCGGGCTCTACAACAACCCGACAGGCGCGGGTGTGGCACAGGTTCGACGGAAGCTGACGGCCAAGGTGCCGGTCTTCCCGACTAACACCCAGCCGAACAACAACCCGGCCTGGAGCTACATCTATGCGCGTGCCACCGGAAGCCCCTGTGACGTGTCGCTGGCCAATAACCTCGCGGGCTCGTCGCAGTTCTACGTCGGCCGGAAACCTGTGCCTGAAGCAACAACGTGGATATCACGGCGGCAGCGTTGATCGTCCACGGGAACCTCGACCTCGAGAACAACGCGGACGTCGGCGCATCGACGAGCATGAGCACCCGCGTCGAGACCTATGTCGGAGGCCAGTGCCGCTACGGCGGTGGCACCTGGGGCAGCCCGTGCTCGGGGGACCAGGACAGCCGTCACATCTTCTCGAAGATCAACGGTTCCATCGGCGTCAACAGCACGGCGCCGGTGATCCCGGAGCCGGAGGCTGACTTCGCCGACTGGTACGAGAACTCGATCCCTGGGCCGTCGCAGAGCTGCACGACTGTGAGCGGGACGCCCCCTGTCTTCGACAACAACTATCCGAGTCGCAACAACAGCGTCCCCACCTCCTTCGAGCTGACGCCGGCGAGCTCCTACACCTGCATCGTCGGGCCTCCGAGCAACCCGAGTGGCGAGCTCTCGTGGAACGCAACGACGAAGGTGCTGACCGTGAAAGGGACGATCTTCATCGACGGCAGCGCAAAGGTCACGAACGGCGTGCTCAACCAGTACAACGGCCAGTCGACGCTCTACCTCTCGGGAACCTTCGTGATGAACAACGGCTCCAAGTTGTGTGGAGGCATCTCGGGCAGCGAATGTGCCTTCAGCGCCTGGGACCCGAACACCGAGATGCTCACGATCATCGCGGCGGGACCGGCGGCTGACGCCGGCGTCGGGAACAGCATCAAGATCGACAACAACGGCCAGATCCAGGGTGGCCTGTTCGGGGAGGGAGCGGTCGAGTTCTTGAACAACGCACGCTCGGACGGCCCGATCGTGGGCAGCACGGTGAAGTTCAACAACAACGTGCAGAACGACCAGTTCCCGACGATCACGGTCGTTCCGGCGGGCATGCCCGGGACGGACGTCGTCTATGCACAGCCGAACCCGCCGGAAATGTTCGCCGGCTAGAGGGTTTCCCGGCCACGGGCCGGGAATCGCCGAAAGTGCTTTGCACTTTCGGCGACTAACAGCACGCCGCAGTTATTGCCTGCTTCATCGACCCGCGAGTAGTAGGAATCGATTCAACTCTGCGTGGCCACGCGCCGATAGGAACTCTCGTGAACTTCGCTCTCGCAGCAGTCGCGTTCGCGCCAGGCCTCGCGCTGGGCAGCTTCCTCAACGTTCTCGCCGCGCGCGTGCCCCGGAACCGCTCGATCGTGCATCCCGGCTCGGCGTGCATGAGCTGCGCTGCGCCGATCGCCTGGTACGACAACCTGCCGGTCGTCTCGTACGTCCTGCTGCGCGGCCGCTGCCGCTCGTGCCGCACGCCGATCGGCCGGTTGTACCCCATTGTGGAGCTGACGGCCGCACTGCTCGTCGCCGCGTCGGTGCTGGCGTTCGGGCTCACCTTCGAAGCGGTGATCGCTTCGTTCTTCTGTTGCGTCCTGGTCGCGATCTCGGCTGTCGATCTCGAGCATCGGATCGTCCCGAACGTGATCGTGCTGCCGGCCACGGCAATCGCCTTGCCGGCGCAGACGCTGCTTCATCTCAGTCCCGAATATGCGCTCTCCGCCCTCGGAGCCGCGCTCTTCCTCTTCCTCGCCGTCCTCGCCTACCCAGCCGGAATGGGCATGGGCGATGTGAAGTTGGCGCTGTTCATGGGGGCCGTCCTCGGCAAGACCGTGGGGGTCGCCCTGATGCTCGGAATGCTCGCCGCTCTGATCCCCGGGCTCTACCTGCTCGCCCGTCACGGATCGAAGGCTCGCAAGATGGCGATCCCCTTTGCGCCGTTTCTCGCGCTTGGGTCGATCATCGCTCTCTTCTGGGGAGATGCGCTCCTGAGCGCGTATCTCGACGTTCTCGGGCCCTAAACCGCCCGAAACCTCAAGCCTGAGCCCCGCAACGCCGATACCTCAATCGAGGTATGGACCCCGAGCGGTCAACCAAGCTACGCACAGTGGCGGAAAACGAGAGCGGCGCAGCGGCAGATGCTGCGCAGCCGCTTCAGCCTGCCTTTCAGGTGAACCCGCTGGCAGAGCTCGTCGCCGACATCATCGAGGCGACCGGGCTGCTGCCCCCCGACCGGCTTGCCTTCGTGCGGGACCAGGCGCGAACGACCACGTTCGCCCAGGCTCTCGTCGACGAGGGGCTCGCGGACAGCGTGATGATCGCGAAAGCCCTCGCAACGCGTCACAACCTGCCGCTGATCGACGTCCATTCGATCGGCATCTCCGACGATGCCGCCAACACGATTCCGCTGCATGTGCTCGAGCGGCTGGTCGCCCTCCCGTATGAGCTCGACGGAGACACCCTCAAGGTCGCGGTCGCGGATCCCGCGAACGTCCATGCGCTCGACGAGCTCAAGCTTGCGTCCCGTCACCAGATCGAGCTCGGCATCGCTCCTCGCGAAGACATCGAGGGCGAGATCAAGCGCCTGGCACGCGCAGCCGAGGCCTTCGGCGCTCGATCGGTACTCGAGGAGGACGACGAGTTCGAGGAGGTTGCCGACGAGGACGACCTCGAAGCCGAGGACGGCATCTCCGACGCGCCGCTCGTGCGCCTCGTCAACTCGCTGATCTTCCAGGCCGCCGAGGACGGGGCGAGCGACATGCACTTCGAGCCGTCGAAAGACGGCCAGGTCGTCCGCTTCCGGATCGACGGCGTGATGCACGAGATCCAGCGGATCCCGAAGCGCATGGTCGCCGGCGTCACCACCCGCCTGAAAGTGCTGGCGAAGCTCGACATCGCGGAGCGTCGTAAGCCGCAGGACGGGCGCATCTCGTTGAACGCCCGTAGCGCAGGGCGCATGCTCGACATTCGCGTCGCGACGTTGCCGACCGTGGACGGCGAGAAGGTGACGATGCGACTGCTCGACAAGTCGAAGAAAGCGCCGACCCTCGAGGAGCTGGGCCTGCCGGAGGACATGCGCGCCCAACTCGGAGAGATCGTCCGCCGGCCGACCGGCGCCCTTCTCGTCACCGGCCCCACGGGCTCCGGTAAGTCGACGTCGCTCTACGCGGCCCTGTCCGAGATCAACCGCCCCGAGATCAACATCGTGACGATCGAGGATCCCGTCGAGTACCGGCTGGCGGGGATCACCCAGATGCAGATCAACGTCAAGGCGGGCTTCACGTTCGCGACGGCCCTGCGCGCGATCCTGCGCTCCGACCCCGACGTGGTGATGGTCGGCGAGATCCGTGATGCAGAGACGGCAAAGATCTCGATCGAGGCCGCCCTCACGGGCCACCTCGTCCTTTCCACCATGCATACGAACGATGCCCCCGGCGCGATCACGCGACTCGGCGAAATGGGTGTCGAGCCCTTCCTCATCGGCTCCGCCGTCTCGGCGGTGCTCGCCCAGCGACTCGCCCGCAAGCTTTGCTCGCACTGCTGCGAGATGTACAACCCCTCGTCCGACGAGCTGCTGAAGAACCGCGTTTCGGCGGACGTCGCGGCCGCGTCCGACGGGATGGCCTTCTATCGCAAGCGCGGCTGCCCACGCTGCGGCCAGACCGGCTACAAGGGCCGGATCGGCATCTACCAGCTTTTCGTCATGTCCGAGGACCTCGAGGGATTGGCAGTCAGGCGCGCCAGCAGGGAAGAGATCGAGACGAAGGCGCTCGAACAGGGCATGCGCACGCTCTGGGACGACGGTCTCGCCAAGGTCATGTCCGGAGTCACGTCACTCGAGGAGTTGGGCCGTGTCCTCGTCTGACCTCACCCCTTATGGGGAGGACAATGGGCTCCGCCCTCCGGATGATGAGAGTACTGCGGCCCAGGGAACTCCTGAGGTCTCCCCAGAAATCGCCCTCGTCGACCCGACGTTGTCGAGTGAGCATCCGACCAATGGCAGTCCCGAGAAAGAGGTAATCGTGTCCTCGAATGCACCCTCCGAAGGAACGTTCTTCGTCGATCAGCAGCCGGCGGCTCCGGCCCCCGCTGCTCCTGCTCCCGCTGCAGCTCCGCCGCCGGTGGCGCCTGTTGCTCCTGCGGCACCTGCCGCTCCTGTCGAGCAGCAGCCCGTTCCGGCTCCGGTCGGTGGCGGAATGCGCGACGTCCCGCTCGGCACGCTGATCTTTCGCGCAGGCCTGCTCGCCGAGGAGCAGCTCGAAGACGCCCTCCAGGAGGGCATGCGGACCGGCAAGCGGCTCGGAGAGGTCCTCGCCGAGCGCGGCCTGATCAGGGACAGCGATCTCGGCCGGCTGCTCGCAGGCCAGCAAGGTCTCCCGTATGTGGAGGTCGCCACCCTTTCTGTGGATCCCGAGGCGGTGCGGATGCTGCCCGACAACATCGCGCGGATGCAGAACGCTCTCGCGTTTCGCCTCGACGACGGGGTTCCCGTCGTTGCGGTCGCGGACCCGACGAACGAGCTCGTCATCGAGAACGTGAGGCGAGCCCTCGGCACCGAGCCGGGGCTGGTCGTCGCCGCGCACGGTGAGCTCGCCAAGAAGATCAACGAGGTGTATTCGGGCCCCGTTCCGGCAGCGCAGCCGGTCGCGGCAGACCCGCCCACAGCGGTCGCTCCTCCTCCCGCTCCGGCTCCCGAGCCTGTGCTTGCTCCAGAGCCGGCCCCGGCGACGACGCCCGAGCTTCCCGCTCAGGTCGAGCAGCAGGAGCCTGCGCCTGCCCCAACGCCGATGCCGACCAGCATGCCCCCGGCCGAGGAGCGCACCCCCGACGCTCAGCCGCTCGTGGTCGAGCCGCTCGAGGTTGCTGCTGCGCCCGCGGAGGTTCCCCCTCTGCACGCGCCGGCAGCTGAGCAGCCTCCGCTCGCACCGGAGCCTGTTGCGGCTCCGCCGGCCGCGGTCGAGCAGGCCCCAGAGCCGGCGCAGGTCGTCGAGCAGGCCGAGCCTGTGGTCGAGCAGCAGCCGGCCGAACCAGCGGTGGAGCAGCAGCCGGCCGAGCCGGCGATCATCGCCGCCGAGCCCGCAGCCACGGTCGAGCCTGTAGTTACGGCAGAGCCTGCCGCCACGGCAGAGCCTGCGGCCACGGCAGAGCCCGAAGTCACAGTGGCGCCCGCCGAGGCCGGTCTGTTCACGCAGGCCGCCGAGGAGGCGCTGGCCCCGCCCGTCGAGCAACCGGCGGCACCGGCCCCCGAGCCCCCTCCCGTAGCCGACCCCGCGCCGGCCCAGCCCGAGGCGCAGCTCGAGCACGCGGCCCAGAGCAACGGCACGGCACCCGAAGTCGTTCCGACTCACTTCGTCATCCTCAGGCTCGCTCAGGAAGACCACGTCGAGATCGGCGGTTTCCCGAACAAGGAAGAGGCCGAGAGCTTCGCCCGCACCGTCGTGGGCCGAATCGGCCGAGCCGAGGAGCAGGCCGAGTGGCCGGTCTTCGAAGGCCGCTTCGTGCGGCCCCAGACGATCGTCTCGGTCGACGTCGTCGAGGAGACCCAGCCCGAGTGGGGCGGCTCCGCGATGCGCGCGAGCTCGTTTGAACCTGGCGCCTAGCGGCGCCGGTTTCCCGAGAAAAGTCTGACGACTTTTCTCGGCGTGTCCTAACGGAGAATTGAAGTGAGCGGACGCGGGCAAAGTCCGCATCCGCAGCCGCTGCTTGCCCGCTGCAAGGAGTAACCGCGCCAAACTTAGTCATGCCGTGTTACTTGGTTCGGACTTGTCGCCAAGCCAAAGCGCGGCACAATTAAGAGGCGGTGCGGTTGAGGCTCTTCGTCCTGGTCACCATGCTCCTTGCAGTCGCCGTTGCCCTGGTCGGAACCACGCCAGCGGACGACGCCAACGCGGCCGACCCCTTCGCCGCTTCGAAACGCTGCCCAAGGGGCTATGTCCACGCCTCCATAGCCGGTCTTCACCGTTGCCTTCGCGTCGGGCAGCGGTGCCGGCGGACGTGGGACCGCGCCTATCACCGCAGCGGTTTTCATTGCCACACGGGCCGGCTAATCCGGAAGCACCGCCCCGCACCACCGCCACCGCCGGCCCGTGACCTTGGACCACCCGGCGCTCCCGGCTGTCAGCCGCCGTCGCCGGCTCAGGCTTGGGGAAACGGCCTTGTCGAGGCGAAAGGAACGGCGGCAGCAGGCGAGATGTGGGTGTTGCTCTTTCGGGGCGTGTGGGCGCGTGGTGGCAACGCGACCTTCACCGGCGCCGTCGGCAGATCCTTCAAGATCGTCTGGCGTATGACGGGCACCGGTCCTCTCCGTCTCGCCGCAACATCTCCGAGTGGCACGACGACAGGCCCGGCTAGTGGACCGCAGGAACAGGGATCGAACTGGAACCGTCCCGGCGACGAGTGGGGCAGCAGCTTCATATTTACCGAGCCGGGCTGCTGGCAAATCCGGGCGACTCGCGACTCCAGCTCCGCCGATCTCTGGATCGGCCTGGTGACCTAGTAGACCAGGACGCCATCGCTCGCCGCGGATGCGGGCTTTGCCCGCGTCCGCTCACGGACGCTTCTTCGGTAGTAGCCCGTCGGGAAAAGTCGTACGACTTTTCCCGAAAGCGAGCGGCGTCAGCCGCTACGCGATGTCGCAGCCGAGATACTCGAGCGCGAGCGTGGTCTGCTCGATGAAGGCGTTCGCCTCTTCGCGCGTGCCGAAGACGTACGGGCCGGGGCGCATGGGCTCCACGCGCATCGTGCCGACCGGGTAGACGTCGCTCTCGACGATGAACTGTGAGCCGAGGGCCAGGCGGCGCAGAGTCGCGACCTGCCGTCCCTCTTTCTTGGCCGTACGCGAGTACCCGTCATCAACCGCCCGCGAGCCGCCCATCGGTGCGCTCTCGTTCCGAATCTCGCTCACTGCGCGGCGTTCCTCGCGGCCTGCGCGACCGTCTGCTGGTCGGCATAGCCCGAGAGGCGCAGGAACACATCACCAGGCCGCCGGAAGACCAGCACGCCCGGATCCTCGAGCACGCCGAGCAGCTTCGTCAGCGGCCGGGCCTGGGACTCCTGGGTGACGTTCAGCGCTACGAACCCGACGCCGGCCGCACTGGCACCGGCACGTGCTTCCGCAACCGACATCTCGTCGAGAGGCACATCTGGCGCGTACAACGCGACAACCACGACCTTCCGGCCGGAGAACGCCGAAATGATCGAGCTCGGAAGGCCCTTGTTCAACGACTGGTCGATCGGCCTGGGCTTCGGCTTGGGCTTGGGCTTGGGCTTCGGCTTGGGCGCAACGGAAGGCTTCGCGGCCGCGGGCTTCGCGGCCTTCTTGGTGCCGACCGTCGCCTTGCGATTCGCTGCAGCACGCTGAACCAGCTGCTGCGCGGTCAGGCCGGTGGCGGCCTGCGAAGACTCCTGTCCGCGGGACATGAAGAAGAAACCGGCGCCGAGGGCCAGGACACAGAGCCCGGCCACAGGCGCCACGACGTTGAGACGTGGCGATGAGCTCATGTCCGTTCTATCGGCACGGATGGCCGCGGCCTTTACGCGTGTGTGCGTGTTACAGGTGGAAATGGGCGTGGGTGAGTGGCATCCCCCACAGATCCCTCAAATTGGGGTATGCCGGCCGGCTGACCGGTCGATACAGCCAGTGAGCCATCGACCTTTCTCGAGAAGGAGGAACTCCTCAATGCTTGCAAGGCTCAACCAAAGGATCAGCCGAAGTCGGAATGAGGGCGGTTTCACCCTCATCGAGCTTCTGGTCGTGATCATCATCATCGGGATCCTGCTCGCGATTGCGATCCCCTCGTACATGAAGTTCCGTGATCGCGCGAACAAGTCGGCCGCACAGGCCAACGTTCGCTCGTCGATCCCGGCGGTCGAGGCGTACTTCGCCGACAACAACAGCTACGCCGGCGCGACGCTTGCGTTCCTGCAGACCACGTACGACCAGGGTGTCAAGAACATCGTCATCCAGTCCGCAACGGCGACGACGTACTGCGTCGAGAGCACCGTGGGTGCCGAGACGTTCAAGAAGTCCGGCCCCGGGGCTGACATCGTCAGCGGTACCTGCCCGTAACGGATAGCAACGCTCAGTTCTGGGCGAGGGGGGCGCGAACAGCGCCCCCCTCTCTTCATTTTCCGTTCGAGGGGTGCAGGTTTCTCCCCGGGCGGCCGATAGCCACACAAGCCACCGACTAAAGAGAGAAGGAGAGACATGCTTCAACGACTTTCTGCACGTGCTAACCGGGCGCGCGGCCAGGGTGGTTTCACCCTGATCGAGCTCCTGGTCGTGATCATCATCATCGGGATCCTGCTCGCGATTGCGATCCCCTCGTACATGAAGTTCCGTGATCGCGCGAACAAGTCGGCCGCACAGGCCAACGTCCGTTCGTCGATCCCGGCGGTCGAGGCGTACTTCGCCGACAACAACAGCTACGCCGGCGCGACGCTTGCGTACCTGCAGACCACGTACGACCAGGGTGTCAAGAACATCGTCATCCAGTCTGCGACGGCGACGACGTACTGCGTCGAGAGCACCGTTGGTGCCGAGACGTTCAAGAAGTCCGGCCCCGGCGCGGACATCGTTACTGGTACCTGTCCGTAACGGACAGCTCCAAGACGGTTCTCGAGAGGGGCGCTTCGGCGCCCCTCTTGCGTTCTGGTCAAGAGGTCGCTGGTAGCAGCCGATAGGAGGCGGGATGGCAGTCGCGGTCCGGCCCGTCCGACGACCCCTGACGGCACTCCCGGCACCGATCGAGCGTGCAGGGCTTGCCGCCTGGCCGCTGCTGGCTGCCCTCATCTCCCTCAACGTCGTCGTGCGCACCGCGCTCGGCTGGTTGCGCGAGACTCCGATCTACCTCGGTGACGAGTACCTGTACGCCGAGCTGGGGCGCTCGATCGCGGAGACCGGCAGGCCGCTCGTGCGCGGAGCGGCATCCGACTTCCCGGCCCTCCTCCAGCCGATCGTCACCGCGCCCGCCTGGCTCTTCGGCGACGTAGGCACCTCGTATCACCTCGTGCAGGGGATGGGAGCCCTGGCGATGTCACTTGCGGCAATCCCAGCCTTCTGGATCGCGCGCCGCCTCGGACTGTCGAAGGGCATCGCGCTGGCCGTCGCCGCGCTTGCCCTGGCGCTGCCCGACCTGGTCTACGCCGGCTGGGTGATCGCAGAGCCGTTCGCGTACCCGCTCGTCCTCGGCGCAGTCGCCGCCGGCGTCGCCGCGCTGGCTCAACCCTCACGCCGCTCTCAGCTCCTCTTCGTCGCGCTCGCCTTCCTCGCCGCCTTCGCGCGCATCCAGTTCGTCGTCCTGCCCGCGGTCTTCCTCGGCGCCGTCCTGCTCACGGGTTTGCGTGAACGGCGGCTGCGTGCCGCCGTTCGGGAGCAGCTGCTTCCGCTCGGGCTGCTGGCGGTCCCGATCGCGATCGCCCTCGCACTCGGTCCGGCGCGCGTGCTCGCTTTCTATGGAGGAGTGGTGGACACCGACGTCGATCTCGGCGCTCTCCTCGGCAACTCGACCCGGAACCTGTTCGTCCTCGTCTTCGCGTCGGGCTTCGTACTGGTGCCCGGGGCGCTCCTCGGCCTCGGGCTCGCGGTCGTCCGCCCGCGCTCGCGCGCCGAGCTGGCCTTCGCCGCGCTCACGCTCCTCCTGACCGCGTCGTTGGTCGGCGAGGCCGGCTTGCTCGGAGCCGCCGACCTGGCCCAGGAGCGCTACCTCTTCTACGTCCTGCCCCTCGTGGCCGTCGGTTTCGGCCTCTACGCCTCACGTGGCTGGCCCTTCCGCCTCTACCACGCTCTCATTGCGGCCGCGCTCGTCACCGCTGCCGCCGTCGTGCCGCTCTCCGGCTACGCAGCCGCCAACGAGAAGATGCACTCGACGCTCCTCTTCGCCGTGTTCCGGGTCGAGCAATGGCTCGGCTCCCCAGGCAGTGGGTCGCTCGTGATCGCGCTGGCCGCGACCCTGGCGACTGTCGTGGTCGTCCTCTGCTCACGCGTCCCTCGCGTGGCGACGATCGCCGCTCTGGCCCTGGCGCTGACCCTGTGTGCCGGCTTCTCCGCTGCAGCGGTGATCTTCGACCTCGAGAACACGAGCGCGGCGCGAAAATCCTTCTTCGGCAGCGATCCCTCCTGGGTCGACAACGCCCGGCTCGGAGACGTGACGCTCCTGCGCAACGTCGGCGGCCAGCGTGGCCCTGCCTTCCAGCAACTGTTCTGGAACCGCTCGGTGAAGCGGGTCGTCCTCATGCCGGGCGCGACCATCATCGATCCGTTCGCGGCCGACGCGGTCGAGATCGCACGCGACGGCTCCCTGCGGGCCGGCGACGCTCCACTTGTCGGGCCGCTCCTCGTCGACCAGCACGTCGTCACGGTTCGGCTGAGCGGGGCGAAGGAGGTCGCGACGGCTCCCGGCTACTCCCTCTTCGAGCCGACCGGGACGCCGCGCCTGTCGATGCTCTTCGCCGGCCGTCACCACGACGGCTGGCTGGGTGGGCAGGGCGCGATCTCGCTCTGGCCCAGCACCGGCAACGACCGCCTCGAGGGGACTTTCTTCATCGACCTCGTCGCGCCGAGAGGCTCCGAGAAAGCTCCGATCCGGTTCCATCTCCCGGACGGCCAGAACGTCGAAGTGCGCGTTCCGTCCCACGCAGCGCTCCGGCTTCGGCTGCCGGTCTGCTCGCGCGGGCCCTGGACTGCGGGCTTCTCCGCGCCGGTCACGGGTTACCTGGGGACCAGGCCGGTGAGCGTTCGTGGACGAGTGTTCAAGTTCCTGCCGTGGCGGGGTGCCTGTGCGGCCAAGCCCGAGCAGGCGCCGGCTCCCGTCCGAGCCGCTGACGCGCAGACGATATGAGCTCCGCGCTCCGCGAGCGCGGGGACTCGGAGCAGCCGGTACCGCGTCCTGAGCTCTCGGTCGTCCCTCGACCTCGGCGGCTTCCCGGGCCCAAGACGGTCCTCGCCGGTATCTACGTCCTGGCGTTCGCCTACCACTGGCTGCAGTCGCGGGCGCACGTGAGCCCGGCCGTGTTCGGCGACGAGCTCCTCTACTCGAAGCTGGCGCAGAGCATGGCGGCGGGGGACGGCTTCAGCATCCGGGGCGAGACCGTGTTCTTCCCGGCGCCGTTGGCGATTCTTGCTCAGGCGCCTGCGTGGCTCCTCGATTCGACCACGACCGCCTACGGAGTCGTCAAGGCGATGAACGCCGCCGTCATGGCTGCCGCCGCCCTGCCCGCGTACTTTCTGGCCCGGCGTCTCGTCCGTCCGTCGTACGCCCTGCTCGCGGCCGCCGCAGCCGTAGCAGGCCCGGCGATGCTCTACGCGCCGTACCTCATGTCCGAGGCACTGGCGTATCCGGTCTTCCTGCTCGCCCTGGCGGCGATGCTGCGCGCGATCGAGCGTCCGTCGCGACGGATGGAAGTTGCCGTCGTCGCCGTGTCCCTCGCCGCAGTGCTGACCCGACTGCAGTTCGTGGTTCTCCCCCTCGCGTATCTGGTCGCCGTGCCCATGAGCGCGCGACTCTGCGGCGAGCCGCTCGGCGCGGCTCTTCGCCGCCATCGGCTTTCCCTCGGACTGCTCGTCCTGCTGGGCGTCGTCCCACTCGTGACGGGTGGGGCGGTCCTCGGCACGTACAGCGGCGCGACGCTCCTCGAGTACGACCTCGTGTCCACGGTCGGCTGGAGCGCGCGGACGGCGGCCTTGCTGCCTTTCGCCGCCGGCCTGCTGATCGTTCCCGGCGCTCTGCTCGGTCTCGGCCTGCGCCCCCGAGGGCGCGCGGAAGCGGCGTTCGCGACGCTTGCGATCGCGACCATCGCGCTCGTCCTGCTCGAGATCGGCCTGATCGCGGCCGCCGACGCCGGGCGCGAGCTCGAGCGCTACGCGATCTACCTCGTTCCTCTGCTGACCATCGCGTTCTTCGTGTACGCCGAGCGGGGAGCGCCGAGGCGCCGCGCCTACGTCGGTCTCGCGCTCGCCGGTGCCGCGACCGCCTGGCTCATGCCCTTTCCGGCCAAGGCCGGGACGACCTTCACCTTCGACACGCCGACCTTCTCCGTCTACGGCCAGCTCGCCGACTGGTGGGGGCACGCCAACGCCGCCACCGTATTCGCGGGACTGCCGCTCCTCGCCGGAATCGTGCTCGCCTGCGTCTCGCTACGCCGTGCCTTCGCGCCGGTCGCCGTGGGCGTCGCCACGATTGCTGTCCTGCTCCTCAGCGGCGTCGTGGCCTATGCCGGAGACCACAGCACGGCCCGCGGCACGCTCGAGCAGCGCGCGGGCGACCCACCCGACTGGCTCGACCGCAGCGGTCTGGGCCCTACCGACTACCTGCAGCTGCCCGGCGGCTCGGCCTACTTTGGCTGGCTGCTCGAAGCCTGGAATCGGGACTTTCGCCGACCGGTTCATTTCGGTGCGGGGGGCGACTGGTTCGCCTCCTCCAAGGCGACCATCGAGAGCGACGGCCGTCTCCTCGTCGACGGCGCCGCTCCGTCGACGGAGGCCCTCGTCGTCAACGACTACGGAAGCGCAATCGAGCTCGACGGCGAAGTCGTGGCGAGGCCGCGCGACGGCTTGACCGCGTATCGCCTCCCGGCGGAGCCGCGGGTTCGTGGGCTCGCAGTCGGCCTCATGTTCGACCGGTGGGCCGAAGCGCTCGTCACCTACCGCGTTTGGCTCGCGCGACCGACGAGCTCAGGCGCCTACCACGTGACCGTGGCGCTGCCCGCCGGTTCTCGTGAGCGCAGGGTCACCTTCACTGTCGACGGGACCGCCCCGCGCACCCTGACGCTCGCCGGCGACGCCTCGAAAACGATCGAGATCCCGGTGCGCGGATACCCCGTTCCCATGCTGCGAATCACGACCGACCAGGCCGATTCGCTCGACGCCGGCACACCGAACGCCCGTCTCGCCGCCATCCGGATCCCGGGCCTTTCCTACCGGACAAACAACTGATTCAAGAAGCGCTCGCGGGCTGCCGATAGCTCGCAAGAGGGATTACTGCCATGCCAGAAACCACGCTTTCAATCGACACGCTGCTCGAGCAGATGGTCGCGCACAACGCGTCCGACCTGCACCTGACCGTTGGGTCCCATCCGGCCCTGCGGGTCCGAGGCCAGCTCGAACGCCTGGAAGGCTTCCCGGTGCTCAGCGCCGATGACACCCGCCAGCTGCTGTACCGCATCATCTCCAGCGAGCAGCAGAAGCGACTCGAGCTCGACCGCCAGCTGGACCTTTCGTACTCGATCCCCGGCCTGGCGCGCTTCCGAGTCAATATCTACTCGCAGCGCGAGAGCCTCGCCGGTGCGTTCCGCCTCATTCCCGCCGATCTGAAGAGCCTCGAGGAGCTCGGCCTCCCGCCGTCCCTCTACGAGCTCTGCAACAAGCCCCGCGGCCTCGTGCTCGTCACAGGGCCGACGGGGTCGGGCAAGTCGACGACGCTCGCCTCCCTGATCGACGAGATCAACCGGACGAAGGCCGAGCACATCATCACGATCGAGGATCCGATCGAGTTCCTCCACCGCCACAAGCGGTGCATCGTCAACCAGCGCGAGCTCGGCCCGGACGCGACCACGTTCGCCGACGCTCTGCGCGGAGCGCTCCGCCAGGACCCCGACGTGATCCTCCTCGGCGAGATGCGAGACCTCGAGACGATCTCGACGGCGCTGACCGCTGCCGAGACCGGCCACCTCGTCTTTGCCACTCTCCACACCCAGGACGCGGCCTCCACTGTCGACCGCGTCATCGATGTCTTCCCGGCTGCCCAGCAGGGTCAGATCCGCACGCAGCTCGCCGGCACGCTCGAGGGCATCGTCGCCCAGACGCTGCTCCCGACGGCAGACGGCCAGGGCCGCGTCTCCGCGATCGAAGTGCTCTTTCCCGACGACGCCGTTCGCAACCTGATCCGCCAGGCGAAGGCCGAGCAGATCTACTCGATCATGCAGACCGGCGGCAAGAAGGGCATGCAGACCATGGAGCAGGCTCTCGCGGAGCTCGTCCTGCGCGGCGTCGTCAGCGAGGAAGTCGCGTTGCAGAGGTCCGCCAAGACCGAACAGTTGATGGGCCTTCTCGGCCGCGGCGCCGTCGAGGGCGGCACCGTGTCCAGCGGCCTCCGGGTGGCAGGAGCCTAGCCATGGACATGAAGAAGGAGATCAAGCTGTCCGACCTCTTCGGCCGGAAGAAGAAGGAAGCGCCGGCTGCGGAAGTAGCCGAGACGCAGGACGAGCCGAAGAAGTCGCGCTTTGCGCGCAAGCCGAAAGAGCAAAAGGCTCAGAAGCAGAAGCAGCCGAAAGCCGCGAAGACGGACAAGCCGGGGCGGTCCTCCGCCGGTCCAGCGGGATGCAGAATGCCTCGCTCGGCCGTCGCGGCAAGAAGCTCGTCGGCCTCAAGATCGGAGCCTCGAAGCTGGCCGCTGCGCGCGTCGTCAACAGCGGCGGTGTCGCCGAGCTCGTCCAGGTGGCCCAGGCAGACCTCGAGCCCGGGATCGTCGTCGGCGGTGAGCTGCGCGACCCAGACGCGCTCGCTGAGGCGCTCAAGGCGTTCTTCAAGAAGCACAAGCTGCCCCGCCAGGGCGTCCGGCTCGGCATCGCCAGCAACCGCATCGGCGTGCGCACCTTCGACTTGCCCGGTGTCGACGACGAGAAGCAGCTGCACAACGCGGTCCGGTTCCGTGCCCAGGAAGCGCTCCCGATCCCGCTCGACGAGGCGGTCGTCGACTACCACGTGCTGAGCGACACGGTCAACGACGAAGGCGTTCGCGTCCGGCGCGTGCTCCTCGTTGTCGCCTACCGCGAGCTCGTCGACCGGTACGTCGCTGCCTGCCGCAAGGCCGGCATCAAGCTCGCCGGGATCGACCTCGAAGGTTTCGCCGCACTGCGCGCTCTCTCGGGCGGCGCCGCTGCGCAGGCCAACGCCGCGCTCGTCGTAGCGAGTGTCGGCCACGACCGTTCAACCCTCGCCGTTTCGAACGGATCGATCTGCGAGTTCACCCGCGTCATCGAATGGGGCGGCCAGAACCTCAGCGTCGCCATCGCGCGAGTGCTCGACATGACACCGTCGGAGGCTGAGCCGATCAAGCATTCGGTCTCGCTGCTCGAGCCCGCCGAGGCCTGGGAAGCGCTGACGGGTGAGCAGGCCGTGAAGGTACGCGAGGCCATTCTCACCGAGCTCCAAGCCTTCTCCCGCGAGCTCATCTCCTCGCTCCAGTTCTACCAGGGCCAACCAGGGTCGCTCGGCATCGGCGAGATCGTCCTCTCGGGCGGCACCGCACAGCTGCCGGGCATCGACGTCGAGCTCGGACGCATGATCGGCGTGCAGGTCCGCGTGGGCGATCCTCTGGGTAGCGTCCGCCGTGGCAAGAAGATTTCCGCTGACCAGCAGTTCGGCTCGCTCGCAGTTGCGATCGGCCTCGGCATCGAGGAGGCCGCGTAATGCGAGCGGTCAACCTTCTTCCACGAGACGATCCCCGCGGTACCTCGCGGCAAAAGAACCCTCTCGTCCTCATCGGCGTCGTCGGCGCCGTTGCGGCGACGGCCATCCTCGCAGCCGCCTTCCTGATGGTGAGCGCAGGCGTTGCCGACCAGCAGGCGCAGCTCGACGCTGCGCAGTCGGAGCTCGACGCGACCCCCGTGCCGCCCCCGGCGGACACGTCGAACGCGACCCTCGAGCAGGAGAAGAGCGCCCGTGTCGTGGCGCTGTCCACAGCTCTGGTCACCCGTGTCGCGTGGGATCGAGTGCTGCGCGAGATCTCACTCGTCCTGCCGGAAGACGTCTGGCTGACGACACTCTCGGCGAAGGCGCCGGGCCCAGCTGCGGTGGCCACGCCGACCGCAGGCTTCACGATCACCGGCAAGACCTATTCGCATAACGGAGTCGCGCGCCTGCTCGCACGCCTCGCCGTCGTACCGCAGCTGAGCAACGTCCAGATGCAGCACAGCACGCTCGGCACGAGCGAGTCGGGCCGGTCCGTCGTCGAGTTCTCGATCGGGGCCGTCGTCAAGGGCCCGGGAGCAGCCTGATGAAGAAGAAGCCGACTCGTCCCGCAATCATCGTGCTCGTCGTCGTCGGGCTGATCGCCTATCTCGCGCTGGGCTACCTGCTCGTGATCTCGCCACAGCGCTCCAAGAGCGCCGACCTCACTAAGCAAGTCGCCGAGACGGATGCCCAGATCAACCAGTACCGAACCCTGAGCGCGCAGGCGAAGGCGGCTGCGCCGATCCGCGTCGCCGATCTCTTCCGCCTCGAGAAGGCAATGCCGAACGAGGTCGACATGGCCGGCATCGTGCTCGAGCTCTCCCGAATCGCCGGCGATACCGGAATCACCTTCGAGTCGATCACGCCCCAGGGAGTCGTCGCTGCGCCCGGCTACCAGGTGCTGCCCGTGTCTCTCATCTTCGACGGCAACTACTTCGAGCTTTCCGACTTCCTGTATCGACTACGCAGCCTCGTGCGTGTGCGTACCGGTCGCCTCGCATCGACCGGAAGGCTCTTCATCGTCGACGCGATCAGCTTCTCGGAGAGCGAGAGGTCGTTCCCGCGGATCCAGGCTGCGCTCGTCGTGAACGCCTACGTCTACGGCGACGCGCCGGTGCCCGGTGCCGTGACGCCGCCCGCTGCGACCCCCGGCACGACCACCGCCAGCACCTCGACTTTGGGTGAGACCCCGACCACGACCACTGCCACGACTCCCGACACGCCGCCGGCCGGCGCGTCCGCGGCTCCTGGAGGAACTCCCTGATGGCCCCGAAGAAGTTCGACGCCAAAGCCAAGGCCAAGCGCCAGAAGATCATCCTCGCCGTGCTCGGTGTGGTCTTCCTCGGGGTTCTCGCCTGGCAGGTCCCGAGCGTGCTCAAGATCATGAACAAGAAGCCCCCGGTGGCTGCGACCACGCCGCCCGCGGCTGTGGTCCCCGGCACGCCGGTACCTCCCGTGTCCGGCGCTCCCGTCTCCGCTACTCCGACGCCGGGCGCCGGTCTCATCGACTCGGACCCGGCGGCCAAGGCGGCCGGCGGCCAGCTCGTCACGTTCGACCGCTTTTCGAGCAAGGACCCGTTCCAGCAGCAAGCTCGTATCGCCGCCTCCACGGCGCCCGCGCCTGCGCCCGCAGACCCCAAGGTCGGAGCGGCGGCTTCTGAGGCCGCCCCTTCGTCCTCGTCTCCCAGAGCACCGGCGTCACGGCCAGCGTCCCCGGCGCCGACATCTGCCCAGATCTCGGTCAACGGGTCCTCCCAGACAGTGTCCAAGGGCGGCACGTTCCCGCAGTCCGACCCGGTGTTCGTGCTCGTCTCGGTCTCCAGGACGACGGCGCAGGTCGCGATCTCCGGAGGCTCGCTCGACTCGGGCGGGGCGACCTTGACCCTGCGGAAGGGCAAGAAGTTGACCCTCGAGAACACCGTGGACAGCGCGCGCTACGTCCTGCTCCTCGTCTCAACCGGGTAACCAGATGCTTGAGGCCCGGGGCCGAAATGCCGATACCTCCTGGGTGCGCAAACACCTGCGGTCCGAAGGCGGCTTCGGCTTGGTCGAGCTGCTCATCGCGATGGTGATGCTGAACATCGGCCTCCTCGCGGTCGTTGCCTCGTTCTCGTCCGGAATCGTCTCTCTGAACCGTGCGAGCCGGATCACGACCGCCGCCGTGATCGCCGACCAGCAGATGGAGCTCTACCGCGCGCTGACACACGCTTCGATCAGGCTGGACGCGTCGGCCGTCGGCACCACCGACGCCAAGTACGTCAACGACCCGGTCCTCGGAGGCAGCACCGCCGGCCTCGTGACCGCGAGCTGTTCAGGCCCGCCCGACGAGTGCAACCCGAGCCGGAAGGTCGTCGGCGCAGACCGCAAGGACTATCGCCTCGACACCTACATCACGCAGTACACCCCCACCGGCGGGCGCCCGGTCAAGAAGGTGACGATCGTCGTGCGCGACTGGAACAACCTCGCGGTCACCTTCGCCCGCCAGGCATCGACCTTCGACATCTCCACCGGCTGACCCATGGCTGCTTTCGCCTATAGCGCCATCAACGTGGACGGCTTTGAGCTCTCCGGGGAGATCCACGCTCCGGACCCGGATGCCGCACGCGAGCAGCTGCGCATGCGCGGCTTGCTCGCCCAGTACCTCCATGAACTTCCTGCCGAGGGCGAGGACGGCGCGCGCACCGTTTTCAAGAAGATCAAGCCGAAGTCGCTACAGATCTTCTCGCGCCAGTTCGCGACGATGATCGACGCCGGTCTCTCCGTCGTCAGCGCGCTCGTCGTGCTCGAGGAGCAGACCGACGACAAGTACCTGTCTGCGATCATCTCCGAGCTCCGCGCAGACGTCGAGGGCGGCCTCCTGCTCTCGCAGGCGATGGCACGCCATCCGAAGATCTTCAGCCGGCTCTACGTCGCCATGGTCGAGGCGGGCGAGGCGGCCGGAATCCTGGACACCGTGCTCGACCGTGTCGCCTTCCAGATCGAGAAGGAGACGCAGATCAAACGGCGCGTCAAGGGCGCGATGATGTACCCGACGATGGTCCTGATCTTCGCGACCCTCGTCCTGATCGGGATGCTGCTCTTCCTCGTCCCGATCTTCGTCGACATCTTCGCCGACCTGAACGGCGAGCTGCCGGTGCTGACCCAGTACGTCGTCAACGCTTCGAACTTCCTCCGCAACGAGTGGATGTTCTTCTTCCCCGCCTGCGGGATTGCGTTCTTCGGCATCCGCAAGGCCAAGCGCACCGAACAGGGTCGCAGGGTCTGGGACCGCATGAAGCTCAAGATCCCGATGAAGATCGGCGCCGTCGTCCTCAAGGTGACGATGGCCCGCTTCTCGCGGACCCTGTCGACGCTCGTCGCCGCCGGCGTCGACATCATCAAGGCCTTCGAGATCACGGGACAGACGGCCGGCAACTGGGTCGTCGAGGAAGCGCTCAGCGATGTCCGCGCGAAAGTGCAGGAAGGCATGCCGATCGCGCAGCCGCTCGTCGAGAACCCGATCTTCCCGCCGATGGTCGGCCACATGGTCAAGATCGGTGAGGAGACGGGAGAGCTCGAGAAGATGCTCGGGAAGATCGCCGACTTCTACGAGGACGAAGTCGACGCGTCGATCTCGTCCCTCACGTCGATCATCGAGCCGCTGATGATGATCGCCGTCGGCGTCGTCGTCGGGATCATCATCATCGCGATGTACCTCCCGATGTTCAAGATGCTCACGCTCGTCAAATAGTCCACGGGCGGTTGGTGCGCGCGCGCGCCAAATGACGGCTCACTCAGCCACATCGGAGACTTGTCCCCCGAGGTGCGAGAATCGCGTGCGTGCCCGAAGCAAAGCTCAAGGACTTTGGATCGGGGCTCACTTCTGTCACCCAGGGGTGGTTCGTCGTCAATGTGCGCGACGCCGAGTGGTGGTTCTCGGAGAGGAGGGGCGCGAGGTGCGCCTTCGAGAACGAGTACGGCGACCCGCCGGTCGAGTTCGCCCAGTTCGGGATCAACGTCACCGTCCTGGAGCCCGGGCAGACGGGCCTCTACCACGCAGAGTCGAACCAGGAGGCGTTCCTCGTCCTTTCAGGGGAGTGCGCGCTGCTCGTCGAGGATGAGGAGCGACGCCTGCGGCCGTGGGATTTCTTCCACTCTTCCCCGTGGACCGAGCACGCCTTCGTGGGTGCGGGCGAAGGTCCGTGTGTGATCCTGATGGTCGGTTCGCGGTCGGGCCCGGGAGTGCGCTACCCGGTGTCGGAGCTCGCGGCGCGCTACGGCGCGAGCGTAGCGGAGGAGACCTCCGACTGGAGGCAGGCGTACGCGACGGTCGAGCGGTTCCGGCGAGAGCGGCCGCCGAACTGGGCTCGTCTGCCCTGGGCGTAATTCCTTCCGCCAGGGCCTGACGCCAGGCTAGAGATAGCCCTGCGACGCGGCGTACTCCTCGGCCACGCCCTTCGGCACGCAGAAAGCCCATGCGTCCTCGACGAGGTCACGCATTTCGGCCGAGTCGATAGCGGCGAGACGGACGTGGGCCCAGTGGTAGCGAAGGTCGGACTGGCTCGGCAGCGAGAACTTCTCGGGCTCCGACTCGACGAGCGCGTCGCGTAGCTCCTTGGGGAACGCGAAGCCCATGACCTCGCCGTCGCGTGAGAACGACAGATAGACGATCCGCCCGATCCGGAACTTGATGCGGCCGCGCACGGACGCCTCGCTGCTTCGAGGCAGCGCGACCGCAAACGCGCGCACCTCGTCCATCGTCACCACGGCTCAGTCGACGAGCCAGAGCTCGCGCTGGGGTGTGCTCAACCACTCGAGGCCGTCCGCCGTGACGAGCACGTCCTCCTCGAGCCCGATGTAGCCGCGGCCAGGGACCGGCGCGCCATACTCGAGCGTGTAGACGTTGCCTTCCTCGACCAGGCCGAGAGGGGCGTCGCCGTACCGGTCCCAACGCGGGGCGAGCACAGTTCCGCCGTCGTGGGCAGAACGGCCGACCTGATGGCCGAGCGCGTACATCGGTTCGGGGTAGCCCGCCGAGACGAGGCTCGCGCGGGCCGCGGCGTCGACCTCGTGCCCGGCCACGCCGGGACGCAGGACGGCGGCCCCAGCGTCCATCGACGCCCAGACCGCGTTCCACACGGTGAGAACTTCCTCGGGCGGCTCGCTCTCCCCGTCGTCGAGCAAGTACCAGACCCGCTGCAGATCGCTGCAATACCCGTCCTTCTCGACTCCGAAGTCGGTGTGCAGGAGCTCGCCGCGCCGGGTTTCCAGCTCAGTCGGCCCGCTGTGGCCGACGTCCTTATCCGGGCCGGCGTTGACGGCCGGGCAGTGCGCTGCCTCCCACGCGTAGCCGAGACCACGTCGCGAGACTTCGGCGTGGATGACCGCGGCGATCTCGGTCTCCTTCATGCCGGGCCCGAGCTGGGCTCCGGCGTGGGCGAAGATCTCTTCCGCCTCCTCGACCGCGGCGCGGATCCGGGCGATCTCGGACGGCGACTTCCGCCCGCGGAGCGACGCGACAATGGGCCTGGACGAGACGAGGCGATCGGCGTACGGCGTGCCTTCCAAGGTCTCGAGGAGCACGAGCCAGAGCCCATGCGTGAGCCCGTCCGCGGCCGGGTCGCTCGGCGAGTAGTTGAGCGCAATCGTCTCGGGCGCCAGGCGCTCGATCGTCTCGCGCAGCCCTGGCCGGATGCTCTCGTCGTACCCCTGGACCTCGGAGTACGCCCCGAGCTGCTCGACGCTCGGTGCGTCGTAGCGCCCCACGATCGCGATCCGCTCGCCCGAGCGCGACAGCAGGAAGGCGCTTTGCCACGCGCAGTACGTGCCCGCGACCAAGTCGAGGCACGGGTCGCGAGTGAGGAGCGTCTCGCGGACGAGCGTGAGCCAGAGGTCGACGCCGTGCTCCTCGAGGATCGAGGGCGCCTGGTCGAGCTTCTCCCGGATCAGCGTCGCTTCATCGCTCATGGCAGACCCGAGTATGGTGCTGTTATGGAACTCGCGCGACCTGAGATCGACAAGCCCGAGGGCGACATCCCCTTCGAGCTCGGCATCGAGGACATCGAGGTCGGCGACGGCGACGAGGCAACCAAGGGCACGAAGGTTTCCGTCCACTACGTCGGCGTCGCCTTCTCCACCGGGGAGGAGTTCGACGCGTCGTGGAATCGCGGCCAGCCGTTCGAGTTCAAGCTCGGCCAGGGGCAGGTCATCCCCGGCTGGGATGCCGGCGTCGAAGGCATGAAGGTCGGTGGGCGCCGCAAGCTGACGATCCCCTCGGCCATGGCGTACGGCGCGCGCGGGGCGGGCGACGCCATCAAGCCCCACGAGCCCCTGGTGTTCGTGGTGGATCTGCTCTCCGTCGACTGAGGGCTGGTCTAAAGCGCTTGCTCGCCGCTGACGAGCGCGCGCAGGCTCTCGTGCTCCTCGCGGCAAGCCGGGCAACCGTCCAGGTGCGCGCGCAGCCCTGGAAACGCGGCGTCGGCGTCCGCGCCGGCGCGCTCGAGCTCGACGTAGCCGTCGAGCTGGTCGAAGCACTCGTCGCAGCCGACCTCGGGCCCGGCCGGTCCCAGGAGGCGGCCGAGTGCCTGTTTCAGGTCCGGGCGCTTTGTCATGTCGTCTCCTCGAGTAGTGAGGCGGGCTGAAGCCCGCAGCTCTCCAGATGGCGCCGCAACTTCTGCCGCGCGTCGTGCAGAGTCTTGTAGAGCGCTCCGCGTGTCGTCTCGAGCCGTTCGGCCAGCACATCGATCGGCACGCCGTTCAGGGCCAGCGCGACGAGGACGCGGCGCTGATGGTCGGTCAGCACGTCGTCGATCGCCCGTTGCAAGGTCGCCAGGAGCTCACTCTGCTCGGCCGCTGCGTCAGGCTCGAGGCCCGCGCTCGAGAACAGGCTCCAGCTCTCGGGCTCGAGCGGCACCTCGCGACCCTGCCACGCTCGCTTTCTCAACTTGACGGCCGCCTCGAGCAGCGCGAACTTGTAGGCCCACGTCGTGAAGCGGCTTGCTCCCCGGAAATCGTCGAGCCGCCGAAGCACGCTGACGAGCGCGTCGTCCGCAGCCTCGTTGGCGATGTCGTCGAGATCGTCCCCGCGGAGGTGCGGCATGGTCGGTCGTCGCCGCGCGACCTCGAAGCGCGCCGCGCGGAGCAGGAGCGCATGGAGCCGTGCGACTGCCTCGTCGCGTGCCGCGCCATCCCCATGGAGGCTGCGGAGCCACTCGCGGGACTCGTCGTCCAGGGTCGGAGCCAGCGTCAACGGCGAAGCCACCGGATCCACGATATGTGCTGCGGCCGCGCTCATGCGATCAGCGAAAGCGCCTCGGGAATTGCTTGACGAGGCCGATAGCGAGCGTGTCCGCCATTCCGAGGGCGTGGCGGTGGACCTGGTCGTACGCGGCGACGTCAGCCTCCCAGTTGCCACCGAGGCGGGCAACGACCTCAGCGGTCGTCAGCCGCAGGTGCTCGCCGAGCATGGCTCGCAGCGCGGCCCGTGACCAGTGGCGTGGATTGGCCCGGTTGAGCAGCGCGGCGATGTCGTCGGCGTTGCGCTCCCAGCGAGCTTGAGCCTCAGCGACCTTGGCCTGGTCACCGGCCTTGGCCGCTGCGATCAGGTCCGCGGCGATCAGGATGTGCGCACGCAGCTCCCTGGTGAGAGCGTTGCCGGCCGCCTTCCCGTAGAAGGGCTTCACCGCGTTGCCGATGTCAGCCTGGTTGCGGAGCAGGCGGGCAACGGTGGCGTTCGTGTCGGGCGAGCCGTCGATCAGGCTGATCACGGCCAGGCGGGTCCACGTGATGTGGTCTTCCCAGAGCCGGCGCATCTCGCCTCGGAAGACGAGCTCCTTGCGGGTGACCGTGGCCGAGCCTCGTGGATGCACTACATGGGCGACAGCGGAGTGAGGTTCGCTGTGGGCGTGAGCGCTGTGCCCGTTCGAGACGCCAAGCGCAACGAGGGCGCTGAAGAAGGCGATGAGCGCGGTCAGCGCGAGTGGGATCGGGCGGTTGGCTTGACTCTTCATGTGAGTGTTCCTTTCAGTCGTGGGAGTGGTGGGGAGAACGCCGTGAGCGAGCTGACCGCTGCGAACAGGCCCCCCGCCTCGACGCCCTTCGTGAACAGAGCGAGGCCGGTCACCGGCTCGGGCTCGGGATGCAGGAGCGGCAGACCGGTCGTCACCGCCAGGGCGTAGCTGCCGAGCAGCCCGGCGAAGGTCGCTGCGGCGGCGCCGAGGAGGAAGGCGCTGCCCGGCCTGCGCGTCAGCGCGGCGGCGACGGCCGCCAGAATGACGGCGCTGGCGAGAAAGCCGACTCCGGCGGCCGCGCTCTCCCGGAAGTGCTCCGGTGCGAGTGCGGCGTGGATTCCGGCGCTGATCGCACACGCGACGATCACGAGGTCGCGCGTCACTTGGCGATCACCTTGCCCTCCATGTCCTGCCGGTGCAGCGTGCAGACGTAGTCATAGGTACCGGCCGTGTCGAACTTGATCGAGACGCTGTCGCCCCGGTCGACCTTGTGGTCGTCCTGGCCATCGACCTGGACGGTGTGGGTGAAGTTGTCCTCGTTCTTCCAGGTGACGGTCTGGCCTGCCTCGATCTCGATCACCTTCGGGTCGAAGCGGTAGCTCTTCGCCATCGTCACTTCGGTGGTCGCGACCGGCGTGCTCGACTCGGCTGAGCCGCCGCAGCCCGCCGCAACCAGGGCGGCGAGTGCGGCGACCAGGAGGAGAGGTCGGGTCATCAGTGGGTTGCTTCCAGGGCGGGCCGGCGCGCGCCCGCGATCTGCAGGACTGCCGCTGCGAACACGAGCACGAACGCGACGAGATCGAAGACCTCGGCAATCGTGTGCGCGAAGAGGAAGACGGTCCAGTCGAGGTGGTACGTCATGTAGGTCAGTTCAGCTAGGGCGAATAGCGAGAACGCCGTACCGAGCAGGTTGAGCTCACGCTTGAACGCGGCCCACGCGAACGCAGCGCCGAGCGCGAACGCCGCGATGTGCACGACCATGAAGAACCCGGTCGGCAGGTCGTTGATCCAGCTACCCCAAGGCATATCGCTCCTCCTGTGGTCGAACTTCAGGTGTCGGAGCGATTGGTGTCGCTGCGCCGCGGTTTCTTACCTAGCCCAGTTTGATCCAGCCGTTCTCGTCGAGTCCGAGCGGGACGCCGAAGTCCTCGGCGATGCGCACCATCGTCTTGAAGTCGTCGATGTCGAACTCGTTGCCTCGGAGTGTGATCTCGAACGGGCCACCGCCCTCCTTCGGCTCGTGCAGGCGCGGCTCGTAGCCCTCGCCTTGCAGTTCCTTGAAGACCCGATCGGCGACGTCCTCCAGCATCGACGCGACCTACATCGTCTCGAGCGTTCCGCGACGCCGACCGTCAGCCTCGAAGAATGTGAGTAGCCCGTAGGCGAGCAGCGCGTAAACGAGGCCGATCGATGCTTCCGTCGCGACGAGGCCGGACACGTCCGAAAAGGCAGCGCCGCCTGCGATCTCCCGCGCAGCCTCGATTCCGTGGGTCAGCGGCAAGCCGCTCGCCACGGTCTGCATCCATTCCGGGAGCGAATCGAGCGGCACGTTGGCCCCACAGAAGAGCAGTAGGACGAGCGTGACGAGGTTTGCCAGGAAGAACACGTCTCGCGCGCGTAGGCCGACCGCGCCCGTGACGAGGCCGAGAGCGGTGCAGGAGAAGGAGCAGATGACGACGACGAGCGCGATCCCGGGGATCTCGCCCGCTGTGAGCTCGAAGTCGAGGAGCGCCCAGCCGACAGCGAAGCCGAACGCCGACACGAGGATCCCGTTCCAGATCAGCGGCAGCGCGCGTCCGAGAAAGAGCGCGAGCCGGTTGGCCGGGGTCGCGAGCAGCGGTGACAGCGTCTGTGTCCAGCGCTCGCCGCCGATCGTCATCGCCATCCCGAAGATCCCGGCCAGGGCCGATGCCTGCACCGCGTTCCCGACGACGAAGAACTCGTCGTTCTTCAAGCCCGCGTACCGTCCGATGTAGGCGAAGAAGAGGATCTGGAAGATCGGGCCGCCGAGCATCGTCGGGATGTAGATCGCCGGCCGCAGCCAGTTGAAGAGCGCGCGGTAGGCGATGTAACCGCCGATGAAGAAGACGCGAATCGAGTTCACGTCAGAGCCAACGTCGCCTTCTCGCGCGCGAGTCGCTCGAAGTACTGCAGGCAGTAGTGGCCGATGACGAGGTAGACGAGCCCGAGCGCGGCCGACATGAAGATCGCAAAGCCGGGATCGCCGCCGAGCGCCGCCTCACGGAGCGCCTTCACGCCCCAGGTCGGCGCCAGCACCCACGAGATCGGGTGCGTCCAGCCGGGCAGCAGAGCGAGCCCGGTGAGGAGGCCGGTCACGAGCCAGATCGGGTACTCGAGCAGGTTGCCGAGGGCGTTGGCGTGGCGGTAGAGCACGAACGTGGCGGCGAGAACGAGCCCGAGCAGCCCTAGCGAGAGCACAGCGACCGGAACGGCGAGGACGAACCATCCGGGGTGGGCCAGCTCGAACGGGACGTCGAAGAACAGCCAGCCCCAGAGCAGCGTCGACGTGAGCGAGTAGAGCCCGATCGTGGCCGTCGCGATCGTCAGCGGCAGGACGACCCAGATGAACGGCGGCGGGGCCGCGATGGTGTACTCGAGCGTTCCCTGCCAGCGCTGCCACTGGATCGCGCCGCCGGAGCCGAACAGCGTCGACGACCAGATACCCATCATCCCGGCGCCGATCGCGACGAACAGCAGCGATCCCGGCCGTGCGCCGGCTCTGAACATCAGGAACGCCATCGACGCGAAGATCACCGGCGAGATGACCGAGACGATGATGAAAAACCCCGAAAGCGTGAGGTTCTTCAGGTTGAAGAGCCAGCCGACGTACAGGAGCCGGAGGAGGCTCATGCCACCTCCAGCGATGCCCGTTTCCGGCTTTCGCGCTCCATGAACAGAAGCAGCTGGTAGCCGAGGAAGACGTAGACGACGCCGATCACCGCCTCGGTGGCGATCAGCCCGGCGACGCTCCCCAGAGACGCGCCTTCCGCCAGCTCGCGGGCGGCCTGGATGCCGTGCGTGAGCGGCACGCGGACCGCGATCGCCTCCATCCAGCCCGGCATCTGCTCCAGCGGGATGTTGGCGCCTGTGAAGACGAGGAGGAGCCCGAAGAGCACGTTGTTGAGCACCGCGGTCTCGCGGACGCGGAGCCCGATCCCCGCGCAGACGAGGCCGAGCCCGGTACACGAGAACGCCGACACGAAGATGACGAGCGCGATCGGCCCCCACGCCGAGACGGGAATGTCGATCCCGAGGAGGAGCGCCGACACGAGCAGCGAGAACGCGGAGACGAACATCGCGTTGACGATCACGGGGAGGGCCCGCCCCAAGAACAGCGGCAGCCGCCCGGCCGGCGTGACGAGGATGTACGTCAGCGTCCCCTGGTAGCGCTCGCCCGCGATCGCGTGCGTCATCGAGAACAGGCACGGAATCGACGCGTACTGGACCGCGTTGCCGATCACGTAGAACTCATCGCTCTCCGTTCCCGCACTGCGCCCGATGAAGACGAAGAGCAGGATCTGGAAGATCGGCGCGATGATGAGCGTCGGGAAGAAGATCCAGGGCGAGAGCCAGTTGATCAGGCCGCGGTAGGCGGTCAGGCCGCCGATGAAGAAGATCCGCAGGGGGACGGTCATGTCAGGGAGAGGCTCGCCTTGTGGCGAGCGGCTCGGAGCACGGTCTCCGTGAGGACGACGCCGATCCCGACGTAGGTTGCGCCCAGGGCCAGGCACATCGCGACATCGGGCAGCGGGGTACCCCCCGTCGACGACTCGCGAATCGCGCGCATGCCCCAGGTCGGAGCGAGTACCCACGAGATCGGGCGAACCCAGTCCGGAAGCAGGGTCAGCGGAACGAGGAAGCCGCAGATCAACCAGATCGGATACTCGGTCATCGAGCCCAGGGCCCAGGAGCTGCGGTAGCGGGCGAACGCGACGGCAATCAGGAAGCCGAGCGCGCCGATCGAGAGGATCGCGGCCGGAATCGAGATCGCGAACAGGAGCGGGTGCTCGATCGGGAGCTCGATCCCGAAGAGAACCCGGCCCCAGATAAAGGTCGTCGCCATGCAGTAGACGCCGATCGCCGACGTGGCGAAGGCGAGGGGCAGGAGGATCAGGGAGAAGTGGGTTGGCGCAGCGACGAGCAGCTCGAGCGTGCCGTGCCAGCGCTCGCGCTGGAGAGCCGACCCTGCGGAAACGCTCGTCGCCGTCCAGATTCCCATCACGGCTGCCCCGAGCGACGCGTACACCAGGGCCTCGGGATCGCCACCGGCGCGGAACATGAAGAACGCGACGGTCGCGAAGAAGATCGGCCAGCAGATGGCGAGGAAGCAGTCGAACGACGAGCGAGAGAGCTGCTTGACATGGAACAGCCAGCTGACGGCGAGGAGCCGCACAACCCTCATGAGCGCTCCAGAGTGGCGTAGCGGCGGCTCTGCACCTCCATCAAGCGCAGGAGCCAGTACCCCAAGGCGGCGTAGGCGAGGCCGAGCAAGACCTCGGTCCCGATGAGGCCGGCAACGGAGCCGAGCGAGGCACCGTCGGCGAGCTCGCGGGCGGCCTCGATGGCGTGTGTGAACGGCAGGATTTGGGAGATCGCGCTCATCCAGTCCGGCAGGTCGTCGAGAGGGACATTCGCGCCGGTGAAGATCAGCAGGAACCCGAAGATGACGTTCGAGAGCACGGCGTTCTCGCGGATGCGGAGCGAGAGCGCCGCGTTGATCAAGCCCAGGCCGGTGCACGAGAAGGCGGCGACGAAGATCACCAACAGGAGAGCGGGCACGGCCGAGAGCGGAATGTCCACGCCGAGGATCAGCGTGCCCGCAGCCAGCGCAAAGGCGCCGACGAAGGCGCCGTTCACGACCACGGGAACGACTCGGCCGAAGAACAGCGGGATGCGATGCGCCGGGCTGACGAGGATCGCGCTCAGCGTGTTCTGGTAGCGCTCGCCTCCGATCATCTGCGTCATCGCAAACAGGCACGGCACCGCCGAGTACTGGAGCGCGTTGCCGACGACGTAGAACTCGTCGGACTCGAGGCCCGCGGAACGGCCGATGTAGGTGAAGAGCAGGATCTGGAAGACCGGGGCGACGATCAGTCCCGGGATGAAGATCTGCGGAGTCAGCCAGTAGAAGAGGGCGCGGTAGGTGATCTGTCCGCCCACGAAAAAGACCCGGACCGAGGTCATGACAACGACAGCGCTGCCCGGACGCGGGCGGCGCGCAGCACCCGCTCTGTAGCGAGGATGCCGACGACGACATAGACGGCCCCGAGCCCGAGGCAGACGGCCAGGTCGTTCAGCGGCGAACCGCCGGCAGCGGACTCGCGGATCGCGTTCATGCCCCAGGTCGGAGCGAGCACCCACGAGAACGGGCGGACCCAGTCCGGGAGCAGGGCGAGTGGCACGAGAAAGCCGCCGATCAGCCACACCGGGTACTCGAAGAGGTTGCCTAGTGCCCAGGCGGCTCTGAACCGCACGAACGAGACGGCGAAGACCAGGCCGAGAGCGCCGAACGAGAGGACGGTCCCGACGACCGAGGCAGCGAACAGGAGTGGTTGCTCCAGGACCAGGTCGATTCCGAACAAGAAGTGCCCGTAGAGCAACGTCGCCGTCAGGCTGTAGATCCCGACAGTCGCCATGGCCAGCGTGACGGGCAGGAGCACGAGGGCAAAGTGGGGAGGAGCCGCGACGAGCAACTCGAGCGTCCCGTGCCAGCGCTCCCGCTGCATGGCGCCGCCGGCCGTGGTGCTCGTCGCCGACCACATGCCCATCACCGCGGCGCCCAGCGAGGCATAGACGAGGGTCTGAGGCCCGTCGCCGGCCCGGAAGACGAAGAAGGCGACCGTCGCGAAGAAGAGCGGGTAGATCACCTGCCCGAAGCCCTCGAACGGCGAGCGGGAGATCATCTTGAGGTGGTAGAGCCACCCGACGCCCAGGAGGCGGAGAACCCTCACTCTGCAGTGACGAGCGCGACGTAGGCGTCCTCGAGCGTCGGCTCGCGCTGCGTGACGCGCCCGACGTTCGCGCCGTCGAGATGCCCCAGGATGGAGTGCGTCAGCTGGACGTCCGCGTCTGTCTGCACGGTCAGGACCTGCACCTGGTCACGATCCTCGACCGCCACCGCACGCACGCCGTGCAGCGCCTTCAGGCGGGACACCGTCTCTTCGGCGACGCCGAACACCTCGACCTCGACGACGCTCCCCGTCGCGACACGGCTCTTCAGGTGCGCGGGAGTGCCCTCGGCGACGATCTTGCCGCGGTTGATGACCGCGATCCGGTCGCAGAGCGAGTCCGCCTCGAACATGTAGTGCGTCGTGAGCAGGATCGTCTTACCCGCGTCGGCGAGGGCCGAGATCGTTGCGCGCAGCTCGCGCGCGCCGACCGGGTCGAGCCCGATCGTGGGCTCGTCGAGGAACATCACCGGCGGGTCGTGGAGCAGGCCGCGGGCAATGTGCAGTCGCTGCTTCATTCCGCGCGAGTAGCCCTCGGTGCGCTCGTGCTCGCGCCCGTTGAGGCCGACGAGCTCGAGCAACTCCGCGATCCGCGCTTTCTGTTCACGCGCGGGTACCCCGTAGAGCTCCGCGAAGTAGCGCAGGTTGTCGTAGCCCGAAAGCCGCTCGTAGACGCCGCGCTCGCCGCCGAAGACGTAGCCGATGCGTTTCCGCACCTCGCGCGCCTGCTTGACGACGTCGTAGCCGAGGACGCGCGCCTCTCCCGCGGTCGGGATCAGAAGCGTGATCAGCATCTTGATCGTCGTCGTCTTGCCCGCGCCGTTCGGGCCGAGCAGCCCGAAAAGCTCGCCCTTGGCGATTTCGAAGGAGACCCCGCGCACGGCTTCGATCTCCTTCACGCGGCGACGGATCGTGCCGGTGTGCGTGCGGTAGGTCCGCTTCAGGTCCTGAGCCTCGACGACGGCCATATGTCGAGAGACTACAAGCGGGATGCGAAGGCTCTGGCGTTACATCCGCGGGCTCGATCCACGACTGCCGCGCTCCGTCTGGACGATGGAGATCGGCGGTTTTGCAAACGCCTTCGGCAACGGTCTCGCGTTCCCGTTCCTCCTGATCTACCTGCACAACGTGCGCGGGTTCTCGCTGCCGATGGTCGGGCTGATCGCGGCGACAAGCGCAGCGGCCGGGATCGTGACCGTCCCCATCGCCGGCATCGTCGTCGACCGCTTCGGTGGCAAGCGCACCCTGATCGTCTCGCTGGTGGTGCTCGCAGTCGGCTTCGGCGGCTACGCGCTGGTGCAGGAGCCTTGGCAGGCCTTCCTGTTCGCAGCCGTGGGCGGAATCGGGAATGGCGCCTTCTGGCCGAGCCAGTCGGCTCTGATCACAGGCCTCGCTCCGCAGGCGCGCCGGCATGCGGCCTTTGCGCTCCAGCGCGTGATGCGCAATCTGGGAGTCGGTCTCGGCGGTGTCGCCGGCGGCCTGATTGCGACCACAGAGAACGCGACGAGCTACACGGTGCTCTTCACGCTCGATGCGCTGACCTTTCTCGCGTTCATCGTTGCCCTCGCCTTCGTCCCGGATCCCGGGCTGTCGCGCTCCGAGAGCGAGGAGCCGGGGCACTACCGCGAGGTCCTGCGAGACCGAATCTTCCTCGGTGTCGTCGGCCTGAACCTGCTCTATGTCGCTGCGGGCTACGCCCAGCTCGAGGTGTTCCCCGTCTATGCCAAGAACGAGGCAGGGATCTCCGAGCGGCAGATCGGGTTGATCTTCTTCGCGAACACGCTGGCGATCGTCGTCGCGCAGCTGCCGTTCGTGAAGGTGCTGGAGGGCAGGCGGCGCATGCCGGCCCTGGCGCTGATGACCCTCCTGTGGGCGGTGGCGTGGATGATCGTGTTCGGCGGCGGCCTGTGGGTGGAAGGAGTCTCCGCGGCGCTCGTGTTCGGCATCGCGTTCGTGATCTTCGGGCTCGGCGAGTGCATGCACGGCCCCACACAGGGCGCGCTCGTCGCCGATCTCGCGCCACCGCGCCTGCGCGGCCGCTACATGGCTCTCTCGACGCTCTCGTGGGAGGTGGGCTTCGTGATCGGGCCCGCTACCGCCGGGTTCGTCCTCGACTGGCGACCAAATGCGCTCTGGCCGCTCGCCGCGGTCGTCTGCCTCGCCGCCGGGGCCGGCGCGCTGCTGCTCGAGCGAAAGCTGCCGCCGGCCCTCCGGCTCACTCCTCGCTAGCGCCGAATCCGCCCCCGCCGGGAGTCTCGATCCGAAGGACGTCGCCGGCGGCCAGGTCACGTGTCACCTTGGCGGGCAGCTCCTCGCCGTTCAGGAGATTCCGCCCGGGAGCGCCGGACAGCCCTCCGCGGGTGCCCTGCGGCGGATGGACTCGCCGCTCCGAGATCACCGAGAGCCGGCAGGGCTCGAGCACGCGGAGCTCGCGGACGACCCCGTCGCCGCCGCGGTGGCGCCCCGCTCCGCCCGACTCGATGCGAAGCCCGTGGCGCTCGACCCGCAGCGGGTAGGCGAGCTCGAGCGCCTCGGTCGGCGTCGTCAGCGTGTTCGACATGGTCACGTGCACGCCAGAGGGGCCATCCGCCTGCTCGCACGCGCCCTGGCCGCCGCCGATCGTCTCGTAGTACGTAAAGCGATCGTTCCCGAGCGTGACGTTGTTCATCGTGCCTTGACCTTGCGCCGGGACGGGCAGCGCCTGACCGAGGGCCCGGAAGCAGACGTCGACGATGCGGCAGGAGGTCTCGACGTTCCCGGCGGCAACCGCGGCCGGCGGCTGCGCGTTGACCAGCGAGCCGAGCGGGGCCTGGACGGTCACGGGAGCGAAGGCGCCGCCCGACGCGGGCAGGTCCGGGTCGGTGAGGCAGCGGACGACGAAGTAGCAGGCCGACCTGGTGACGGAGAGTGGGCAGTTGAGGTTCCCCTCGTGCTGGGCTGCGGTGCCCTCGAAGTCGAAAGCGATCTCGTCTTCGGCCACGGTCACCACGACGCGGAGCTCGAGGTCTCCCGTTCGCGCCTCGAGGACATCGATCGCGTCGAAGCGCCCGTCCGGCAAGCGGACGATCGCGGCCCGGACGGCGCGCTCGGAGTGGCCGAACAGCTCGGCCATCGCGGCGGCGATTCGCTCCCGTCCGCGGCGGGCGCACAACTCGGTGATCCGCCGCTCTGCCAGCCCGTGGGCTGCGAGCTGCGCGCGGAGGTCCCCTCGCCGTTCCTCGGGATTCCGCATGCGCGAGACGAGGTCGTCCACGAGGGCGTCGTCGAGGCGGGTCGGCGGGATCACGACTCCCTCCTCGTCGAGGGTCCGCGAGTCGGCGGGCATGCTCCCGGGCTCGCGACCGCCGACGTCGGAATGGTGCGCGCGCGTGACGGCGAAGCCGAGCTCCGTCCGCGAGACGAGCGTCACGTCGGGCAGGTGGGTGCCGCCGGTGTACGGGTCGTTGAGGATGAAGACGTCGTCGCGGGCCGGCCGCCGCGCCATGACCGCCGCCACGGCGTCCGGCATGGCGCCCGAGGTGGACGGGGATGTGCTCGGCCTGGGCGATCATGCGCCCGCGCTCGTCGAAGAGCGCGGCGGAGCAATCGCGCCGCTCCTTGATGTTCGCGGAGAACGCGGAGCGGACGAGCACCGCGCCCATCTCTTCCGCCACGGACCGCAGAGCGCTGCCGAGAACTTGGAGCTCAATCTTCACGTTCTCTTGAGCCGCCACCCGTCACCATCCCTAACCCCCACCCACCCAGGGGGCAGCCAGCAGGTCGACCCGTCCAGTTCCAGCACGGCCGGTCCGGACACCTGTTGGGGGGTCGACCTGCTCGGCTCGAGCCGGGGGCCGGCCGTCACGTCTGCCGTGCGGACCGCGACGAGCTCCACCGTCCGGCTGCGGTCGGCGTAGCCGTAGCGCTCCTCGTGTGCCCGGTGAAACGCGTCGGCCAAGTCGCCGCCCAGAGGCACCGTGAGCTCGAACGACTGCCCCGCGTACCGGAGATCGGCCTCGCCGTCGGCCGGTAGCTCGCCGGCCTCCGCGAGCGGGACGACGTACGAACGGACTTCGTCTCTCCTCTCGTCGCTCACCGCGAGCCCGAGAGCCGACAGCACGCCCGCGGATTCCGGGACGAGGACGGTCTCGACGCCGAGCTCATCGGCGAGCTCGCACGCATGGAGCGGGCCTGCGCCGCCGAATGCGATGAGCGCAAACTCGCGCGGGTCGTGGCCGCGCTCGACCGAGACGACGCGGAGCGCGCGGAGCATCTCGGCGTTGACGACCGCGACGACGTCGGCCGGCACGAGGTCTCCGAGCGCCCGTTCGGCGGCCTCGCGGTCGAGCTCGACGCCTCCGGAGATCCGCTCGGGCAGGCGGCCGAGGAGGAGATTTGCGTCCGTCACCGTCGGCTCGGTCCCGCCGCGGCCGTAGCAGGCAGGCCCCGGATTGGCGCCCGCACTTCGCGGGCCGACTCGCAGCGCGCCGCCCGCGTCGACCCAGGCGATCGATCCTCCGCCGGCGCCGACCGTGTGCAGGTCGATCGTGGGCAGCCGTATCGGGAGGCCGGCGACGGCGCGCTCCGTGGACCGTGCCGCCTCGCCGCCGGCGATGAGACAGACGTCCGTCGACGTGCCGCCCATGTCGAGCGAGATGGCCTCCTCGACGCCGGCGAGCTGCGCAGCGCGCGCCGCGCCGACGACCCCCGCCGCCGGGCCCGAGACGAGCGCCCAGGCGGGATGGGCGGCGGCCTCTTGGATCGTGGCGACGCCGCCCGACGAGCGCATCACGAGCGGCTCCGGCAGCCCGGCCGCCAAGGCCCGCTCGCCGAGCGCGATGAGATACCTGGAGACGACCGGTCCCAGATACGCGTCCACGGCCGTCGTCGAGGCCCGCTCGTACTCGCGGAACTCGGGCGCGACTTCGTGGGAGGCGACGATGCGGACACCCGGGAGCCGGCGGCGCAGCTCCTCTGCTACGGCGCGCTCGTGGCTCGAGTCCCGAAAGGCGAAGAGCAGGCAGACCGCGATCGCTTCGACCTCGGCATCGATTTCGGGGAGCGAAGCGAGATCGAGGGGCTCGAGCACTCCCTCGGCACCGATCCGCTCGCTCACGCCGAAAGATCGTTCGAGCGGCACCAGTGGCTCTGGGTGGTCGTCGCAGAGCCGGTACAGGTGAGGCCGGTTCTGGCGCCGCACGTGCAGGAGGTGCTCGAAGCCCGCGGTCGCGACGAACGCGGTCCGCGCCCCCTTGCGCTCGAGGAGGGCGTTCGTCGCCGCGGTCGTCCCGTGCGCGAACCGTTCGACCCGATCCGCGCCGACGGCGCGGGCTGCATCGAGGACGGACTCCTCCTGCCTCGCGGCGGTCGGCACCTTGGCGGTCGTCACGGATCCGTCCGCGACGAGGACGGCGTCGGTGAAGGTACCGCCGACGTCGACGCCCAGGATCGCCACGCGGCGACTCTAGTAGGGCGAATGCGACGAGGCCTGGATGCGTTCTACTGAGCAGATGGCGGGATCGTCGACAGTGGCGAACCTTGCGTTGGTGGGAGCCGGCGGCGAGCCCGTCGACCTGTGGCGCACGATCAGCTCGCACGGCGTCGCCGACCTGCCGCCGAACAGGATCGACGACGAGCAGCGCACGCTCGAGGTGACGGTCGCCGTGGCTCGGGGCAAGCCGAGAACCGCCGTGGTTTCACAAGGGAGACCGGGCTACGCGCGTGTCGAGCTGCGCGGCGGCAAGGGCGACGCCGTGCTCGACACGGTCCGCCACATGCTCGGGCTGGACGCCGATCTCTCGCCGTTCTACGAGCTCGTGGGGGACGACCCGGATCTGGCCTGGGTCGCCAAGGGCGCGGGGCGGATGCTGCGAAGCCCGACCGTGTTCGAGGAAGTCGTCAAGACGATCTGCACGACGAACTGCGCCTGGTCCGGGACCGTGCGCATGGTTAGCTCCATCGTCGAGCATCTCGGCGCTCCCTCGGCGGGCGCGTCGCCCGGGCCTTTCGGGCGGGCCTTCCCGACGCCCGAGGCGATGGCTGAGGCCGGGGTGGACTTCTACCGCGACATTGCCCGAGCCGGTTACCGCGGCGCCTACCTGAGCGAGCTCGCATCGTCGGTCGCCGACGGGGAGCTCGACCTCGAGTCGTTCGCCGCCGGGCCCGACGAGCTCCCGGACGACGAGCTCGCCGAGCGCCTGCTCGCACTCCCAGGCGTCGGCCCCTACGCCACGGCCCACATCATGATGTTGCTCGGCCGCTACTCGCGGCTCGTGCTCGACTCGTGGACGCGCCCGAAGTACCTGAGCGTGTCCGGCGCGAGGAGCGCCAAGGACTCCACGATCGAGCGCCGCTTCCGCCGGTACGGGCCGTACGCCGGGCTCGCCTTCTGGCTCTACCTCACCCGTGACTGGGTCGACGACGCGTAGCTACCGCGACGGGGCGCGCTCGGTGGCGCCGCTCGCCGTCGCGGCCGGCAGCTTCGGCGCGGCGTTCGGCGTCCTGGCGCAGGCGGCCGGCATGGGCGTCCTCGCTCCGATCGTGATGTCCGCGACGACGTTTGCCGGTGCGGCCCAATTCGCGGCAGCCTCGGTCCTCGACGAAGGCGGAGGCGTCGTCGCAGCGGTCGCCGCGGCCGTCCTCCTCAATGCCCGTTACGCGGCGATCGGCATCGCGGTCGCGCCCTCCTTCAAAGGCTCGGCGCTGCGCCGATTCGTCGAGGCGCAGCTGATCGTCGACGAGTCGTGGGCAGTCGCTCAGGTCGGCCACGGCCGCATCAATCGGCGGGTTCTCGTGGGCGCTGGGCTAGTGCTCTTCCCGTTCTGGGTCGGTGGCACCGCCCTCGGAGTCCTCTTCGGAGACGTCCTGGGAGATCCCGAGCGGTTCGGCCTCGACGCGGCCTTCCCGGCCCTCTTTCTCGCACTCCTCGCCACGCAGCTCGTCAACCGTCGCACCGTGCTCGCCGCGGTGGCGGGAGGCGTGATCGCGTTCGTGCTCATCCCGGTCGCTCCACCCGGGGTGCCGGTGATCGCGGCGGGCGCTGTCTGCCTCGTGGGGCTGATGCGGCGATGAGCGACACCTGGTTGGTGGTGCTGCTCGTCGGCGCCTTCACGATCTCGTTCAAGGCCGCCGGCCCGATCCTGCTCGGCGGGCGTGAGCTCCCTCGGCGGCTCGCGTCGGCCTTCGAGCTCCTGGCGCCGTCCGTCCTCGCCGCACTCGTCGTCACGCAGGCGTTCGCCGAGGACGGGGAGATCGTCGTGGACGAAAAGCTCGTCGGAGTGGGGGTCGCGGTGGTCGCTGTGCGCCTTCGCGCACCCCTGATCGCGGTCATGGTGCTCGCGGCCGTCTCGACCGCCTTGGTTCGGTGGGCTTTCTAGCGACAACAGGCACAAATAGGCCGAACGGCCTATAGAAATCAGTCGTCTCGGGTGGGAAACTCACCCCGTTTTCATCCCAAGGAGGGCCGCCATGAACGACTCGAGGAACGTTGCGGCGCGCATGGGTCGCTGGAGTGCGGAGCACCGCAAGATTGCGATTTTCGGCTGGTTCGGCTTCGTCGCCGTCGCCTTCGCACTCGGAAACGTGCTCGGCACCGAACAGCTGGACCCAGCGAAGGCCGGGGTTGGGGAGTCGGGGCGCGTCGACAGGATCCTGGCCGACGAGTTCGAGACTCCTGCGACCGAACGCGTGTTGATCCAGTCCGCATCGGACACGGCCAACTCCGCCGAGTTCAAGGCCGTGATCAACGATGTTGTCGCTCGGCTGAAGCAGGTGCCCGAGGTAAGCAAGATCGACTCGGCCCTCGACGAGGGCAACTCGAACCTGATCTCCGCTGACGGCCACACCGCGCTCGTCGATGTCGAGATCGTCGGCGACCCCGACGACGCGGTCGACAAGATCGGGCCCGTCGTCACAGCGGTGAAGGCCGCCCAGGACGCGCATTCGGGTTACGCCGTCGAGAGCTTCGGCGTCACCGCGGAGGACCAGGTCAACAGCGCCTTCGCGGACGCACTGAAAAAGGCGGGCGAGCTCTCGATCCCGTTGACGATCGGGATCCTGCTGCTGGCGTTCGGGAGCCTCGTGGCTGCCGGATTGCCGGTCCTGCTCGCGCTGACGGCGGTCATGGCGACCATGGGCCTGCTCGCCATCCCCAGTCAGTTGCTGCCGCTCGACCAGAGCATCGGCGCGCTCGTTCTGCTCATCGGCCTCGCCGTGGGAGTCGACTACTCGATGTTCTACATCAAGCGTGAGCGCGAGGAACGGGCGGCCGGGAAGGGCGAGCAGGAGGCCCTCTTCGCCGCAGCGGCGACCTCGGGGCGCTCGGTCCTGATCTCGGGCCTCACCGTCATTATCGCCATGGCGGGGCTCCTGCTCACCGGCGATCCGACCTTCGCCGGCTTCGGCGTGGCGACGATCATGGTCGTCGCGGTCGCAGTGTTGGGCTCGCTGACGGTGCTGCCGGCACTGCTCTCCAAGCTCGGCGACCGAGTCGACAAGGGCCGGCTGCCATTCGTCCACAGGCTCACTCGCCGTGACGGCGAAGGACGGCTGTGGAGCGCGATCCTCGGCCCGGTGCTTCGCCACCCCCTGGTGTTCATGATCGCCGCGGCCATCCCGCTCGTCGCGCTCGGTCTCGTCGCCCTACAGATGAAGCTGGCCCAGCCAGGCCCGGAGACCTTCCCGTCGCGCCTGCCGGCGGTGCAGACCTACAACAGGTTGCAGGAGGCGTTCCCCGGCGGTGCGATTCCGGCCACTGTCGTGATCAAGGCGGACAACGTGAGAAAGCCGGAGATCCAAGAGGCGATCGGACAGCTGAAGTGGCGTGCACTCGTCTATGCCGGCATGCACGAGCCGATCGTCGACGACGTGAACAGGGAGGGCACGATCCAGGTCGTCTCGATCCCGGTGCCCGACAAGGCGACGGACCAGAAGGCGTTCGCGGCGCTTGAATCCCTGCGCGAGGAGGTCGTTCCCTCGACGCTCGGGCAGCTCGAGGGTGTGGAGTACGGCGTCAGCGGCTTCACTGCGCAATCCCAGGACTTCAGGCACTTGATGCGCACGAAGGCCCCGTGGGTGTTCGGCTTCGTCCTCCTGTTCGCGTTCCTGCTCCTGCTGCTGACCTTCCGGTCGATCGTGATCCCGATCAAGGCGATCATCCTGAACCTGCTGTCGGTGTCCGCCGCCTACGGCGTGATGGTGCTCGTCTTCCAGCACGGATGGGGGAAGGGGTTACTGGGCTTCGAGTACACGGGTGGCATCGTCTCCTTCCTGCCGCTGTTCCTGTTCGTGATCCTCTTCGGCCTCTCCATGGACTACCACGTGTTCATCCTCAGCCGGGTCCGTGAGAGCTACGACAGCGGCATGTCGACCGGGGACGCGGTGGGGCACGGCATCAAGGTCACGGCCGGCGTCGTTTCGAGCGCTGCGATCGTCATGGTGCTGGTCTTCTCCGTGTTCGGGACGCTCGACATCCTCTTCTTGAAGCAGTTCGGAGTTGGCCTCGCCGCGGCCATCCTCATCGACGCGACGATTATCCGGGCCGTGCTCCTGCCGGCCACGATGAAGCTGCTCGGCGACTGGAACTGGTACCTGCCGTCCTGGCTCGAGTGGCTGCCCCGGCTGGAACACGAGGAGGCAGCCGAAGCGCCTCCGGTGCTCACGCCGTAAAAAAGAGCCGGTAGGCGGCGATCGCCCCTACGGGCGATCGCCGCCTACCTCATTTCTCGACGGGCTGCTTTGGTTCAGCGCGCTCGACGGCGCGCGCGAGCTCTACTCGTGAAGAGACGCCGAGCTTGTTGAACATGTTGTGAATGTGAGTCTCGATCGTCTTCGGGCTCAGAAAGAGCTCCGCGGCGATCTCGGCGTTGGTCAGGCGGTCGACGACCAGTCTCGCGATCTGCAGCTCCCGTCCGGTGAGCGACTCGATACCGACTGCGCCGGCCTTACCCGGGCGAGTGCGCCGGTGCATGGGCCGCCCGAGCTTTCGCAGCTCGCGCCCCACTTCGGCCCGATAGCGCTCAGAGCCGCAGGACTCGAAGGCGGCTGCGGCCTTCGCGAGCTCAGCCACGGCTTGCTCGTGGTCGCCCGCCTCCGCTAGCGCGCGCCCGGCCAGTGTCCGCGACAGCGCTGCTTCGACGACGACCCCGGCCCCGTCTCCCGCATCCGCAGACGCACGGGCGATCGCAGCGGCCGTGATCGGGTCGCCGGCGTCGAGAGCTACCGCCGCGCGGGCTCGAAGAGCCATCGCCGTGGCCATCCCGAGCCCGAAAGCTGCGGCATGAGCCTCTGCACGCGCGGCTGATCGCTCAGCGTCGACCGGTCGTCCCAGTGCGAGCCAGCAGCGAGTGAGCAGCTCGAGCCATTTCACCTTGAAGCTGCCCGGCATCAGGGCCACCTCTTCTCCGCCGCTGCGGCTGACGATTGCTTCGACAGCGCCTTCCGCGTCCCCGGCCTCGAGGAGCGCAGCCGCGAAGGCCACCCCGGATCCACCCGTGATCAAGCTCTGGTCCATCGGTGCGGTCAGCTCGTAGCTCTCTCGCCCCGTAGACACGGCGAGCCCGAGGTCTCCTGCCGCGAGTGCGGTCAGAGAGCGGTTGAGGAGGTTCAGCGCCAGGGTCTGGTCATGTCCGGACAACCGCGCGCCCTCCACGGCGCCGTCGAGGAGCTCGCCGCCCTCCGCTAGCTCGCCGAGCACCATCTTCACCCAGCCCAGGACCGAGAACGCGATCGGGATGACGTCGGTCTGTCCCGTCGCTCTCCCGACGGCGATTGCACGCTCCAGATGCGCTCCCGCCTCTTCGAACCGGTCGAGATAGAGCTCAGCGCCACCGAGGTTGACCGCTGCATCGAGCCTGAGCGCCAGGTCCTGGTCGGTCATCGAGTCGACGAGCCCAGCGGCCTCGAGGTGGTATGCCTGCGCCTCCGGGATGGCGCCGTCCAGCGCGCCTGCCCAGGCTGCGGCGGCGGCCGCCGCCGCGGTCAGCGGTGGCTGTTCGAGCGGCCGGGCGGTGGCGAGCGCGCGGCCTGCCCAGCCTCGCATCGGCCCGTACTCCATGCGGAAGAAGCAGTCGGTGACGAGCTCGAGCATCAGCACAACTGCCTCGCGAGAATCGGAGTCGCTGAGCGCATTGAGGGCGGCGTGGAGTCGGGCGTGCGCGTCTTCATGGCGCCCCAAGAGGTGTTCCACTCCGGCGCAGGCCGCAATGAGCTGCACTCGGAGGCCGAGGGATTCCTCCGGCACGAGCGCCAGGCTCTCGAGGAGCACGGCATGGGCCGTCAGGTACTCGCCGGTCGCAGCCAGGGTGCCCGCGTGAGCCAGCAGCAACTCGACTCGTTGCTCGGCGGGCGCATCCTCCGGGAGCAGGCGCACGGCGCCGGCGAACCACCGGGCCGCGCTGGCCGGCGCTCGGTGCGCCACGTTCTGGCCGGCCTCACGCAGGACCGCGACCGCTGCCAGGTCGCCCTGGCGAGCGGCGCGCTCGACGTGGTGCGCCCGCGCTGAGGCCGGAGCGCCTCGGGTCTCGAGCGCCTCGGCCGTGCGCTCGTGAGCACCGAGCCGCCACCCGCCGGGCGTCGAGTCATACACAGCCCGGCGAACGAGTGGGTGTCGAAACCGGAAACGCCGCGGGACGTCGGTGTGGCGAATGACGTCGAGCCTCAGCAGCTCGTCGAGGCCGTCGAGGACCGCCGACTCCTCGATGCCAGCGGCAGCGCCCGCCAGCTCGGGATCGAACGGGTCGCCGGCCACGGCGGCTCCCTCGAGGACACGGCGAGCATCCTCGGAAAGCAGTGCGAGCTCCTCGGCCAGGGCAGCGGCCACCGTTGGCGGGACCTCGATATCGCCGGAGGGGATCTGGGTGGCCGGCTTGGCGCCGCCCCCCGCGCGGCGGAGGGTTCGGGCGAGCTGCTCGAGGTAGAACGGGTTGCCACCGCTCTCCTCGTACAGAGTGGCGGCCTCGTTGCTCTCGACCGCATCGCCCAGGAATTCGCCGGCCTCGATGCGCGAGAGCGGAGCGAGCTCGGTGAGCGTCGCGGTTCCATCTCGCCGGGCACGTTCGAGCGCTGCGGAAAGGCGCTCTGGCGTCTGGCGTGGCCGCATGGCAAGTGCCAGTAGCACCGGACCGGCCGGAAGGCGATGCAGCAGCGAGCCGAGGAGCTCGACCGAAGCCGAGTCGGCCCAGTGGAGGTCATCCAGCACGAGCACGAGCGGCTGGGTCGTCGCGAGTAGCTCGAGCAGCTCACGCACGGCGCGATGGCTGCGATACCGCTCGTGCTGCGGCGCAACCTCCTGCCCCGCGTCGTGGTCGGTCAGAGAGGGGAACACAGTCGTCAGCTCCGTGCGAACGTCACTCTCGAGCGCAGCGAGGCGACGGGGTGCGAGCCCGCGGACGTACTCGTCGAGCGCGTCGACGAACACCCAGAACGGCAGGTCCCGCTCGAGCTCCGAGGCCCAGCCCGCGAGCACGAGGTGCCCTTGCGCGTCCGCGCGTGCGGCGAGCTCAGCGAGGAGTCGGGTCTTGCCAATGCCCGGCTCGCCCACCAGCGCGATGGCTGCCGGATTCCCGCCGTCGAGCTCGACGACGAGGTTGTCGAACGAGTCGAGCTCCGTCGCGCGGCCGACTAGGTGCTCGGAAACAGGCATTTAGCTCTGCAATCAACATAGAACAGCCCGCGAGGATTGGGAAATGAGAAATCAGGGTGTTGCCCTGATGTGGAGGCCGGCGGGTGGCGTCACGCTGGACGCATTCCCAGTTACCTCCTCCAACACCAGCACGAGGCCCTCGAGTGCGGAGTCGTTTTCGCCGCCTTCAAAGGGCACGAAAGCCCGCTCCGTCACCGGGCGACGCTCGCCTCGTGCAGTTCCGGGGGTCACGCCATCTGGTGGACGGTGGAAGCATCCTCCGCCGCCGAAGCGCTGGCGTTCTTGCCCTTCTTCGTGGCCGAACGTACGACGGCGACGAGCGTCACGCAGGTCGACATCCCATGAGTGGAAGGAGCCGCACCATGCCCCCCGTGCAAGAACCGAGTAGCAACATCGCAGCGCGAATGGCGCGCTGGAGCGCGCACCACCGGAAGATCGCGATCTTCGGCTGGCTCGGGTGCGTGATCGCGGTCTTCGCGATCGGCACCGCGCTGGGAACGAAAGCGATCGTCTTCGAGACCTCGGGCCCCGGAGAATCCGGCCGAGCGGACAAGATCATCTACGAGGACTTCAAGCAGCCCGCAGGCGAGAGCGTTCTCGTGCAGAGCGAAACGCTCACTGCGAGCGACCCGAGGTTCAGGGCGACCGTGCAGGCCGTGATCGCGGGCGTTTCGACGCTCGACGCGGTAGCGAAGGTCGAGTCACCTTTTGACGCCGAGAACAGCGGTCAGATCTCCGACGACAGGAAATCCGTCCTCGTCCCGATGGAGATCAAGGGGCCTTCGGACGACGCCGCAGACAAGATCGACCCCGTCGTAGCTCGCGTTGAAGAGCTGCAAAGGGCGCACCCCGAGTTCATCATCGGCTCGTTCGGCGAGAGCACCGGGAAAGAAGTCCAGGCTGCGTTCTTCGACGACCTGAAGAAGGCCGGGCTCTATTCCATCCCACTGACACTGATCATCTTGCTCGTGGCGTTCGGCGCCCTCGTCGCAGCGGGCATTCCGCTCTTGCTCGGGCTGACGGCGGTCCTCGGGGCGATGGGCCTGGTGGCGGTCATCAGCCAGGTGCTCCCGATGTCGGACTCCGTGTCGGCGATCATCCTGCTGATCGGGCTCGCGGTAGGCGTCGACTACACGATGTTCTACTTGAAGCGGGAACGTGAGGAGCGCGCCGCGGGGCGCAGCGAAGAGGCCGCCCTCGAGGCTGCTGCCGCGACGTCCGGCCGCTCCGTCCTCATCTCCGGCTTGACCGTCCTCGTCGCCATGGCGGGGATGATCTTCACCCGAGACGCCGGCTTCATCTCCTTCGGCGTTGCGACGATGACGGTCGTTGCGGTTGCGATGCTCGGGTCACTGACCGTGTTGCCGGCGATCCTCTCCAAGCTGGGTGACAACGTCGACCGTCTCCGGGTCCCGTTCGTCCACCGGCTTCGACGAGACGACGGCGAAGGTCGGATCTGGGGAGCGATCATCGATCGCGTCCTTCGGCATCCGGTCGTATCGGTGGTGCTGGCCGGCGGCCTGCTCGTTGCCCTAGCGTTCCCGGCCTACCAGCTGAAGACGGCCCAGCCGAGCATCGACACATATCCGCAGAAGTTCCTCGTGACCTACAACCGACTCAAGGAGGCGTTCCCCGGTACGGAGAACACGGCCCAGGTCGTGATCAAGGGGACGAACGTGGATTCAACAGCGGTGAACGAGGCGATCGGCCAGCTCAAGTGGCGTGCTCTCGACAGCGGCGTCATGAACGAGCCGATCGACGTCGACGTCAATGCCGCGAAGACCGTTGCGGTCGTCAACATCCCGACCGAGGGCACCGGAACGGACGCGACTTCGGAGCAGGCCCTGGCGACGCTGCGCGACGAGATCATCCCGCCGACACTCGGCACGCTCACCGGCGCCGAGGTCGCGGTTACCGGCAACACCGCGTACGCCGTGGACTTCGCCGACCAGATGAAGACAGCGATTCCGCTCGTCTTCGGCTTCGTCTTGCTGTTTGCGTTCGTGCTGATGCTGGTGTCCTTCCGCTCGATCGTGATCGCCACGAAGGCGGTGCTGCTCAACCTGCTGTCGGTTGCCGCCGCCTACGGGGTCCTCGTCCTCGTCTTCCAGCACGGCTGGGGGAAGGGGCTCCTGGGCTTCGAGTTCACGGGCGGGATCGATCCCTTCCTGCCGATCCTGCTGTTCGTGATCCTCTTCGGCCTGTCGATGGACTACCACGTCTTCATCCTCAGCCGGATCCGCGAGGGCTACGACAGGGGCATGGGCAATGACGAAGCCATTTCCCACGGGATCAAGACGACGGCCGGCGTGGTGTCGAGCGCCGCGATCGTGATGGTCGGCGTCTTCTGCATCTTCGGCGCACTGCAGGCGATGATCTTCAAGCAGTTCGGCGTCGGGCTCGCAGCCGCGATCCTGATCGACGCGACGATCATCCGGGCAATCCTTCTGCCGGCCAGCATGAAGCTGCTCGGCGAGTGGAACTGGTACCTACCGAAATGGCTGGAATGGCTACCGCGGCTGGAGCACGAGAAGCAGCCCGCAGCGCCGCCGGTACTGGCGCCGTAGCTGTTGGCCGAGAGGCGGCGATCGCTCGCGTGGCGATCGCCGTCGTCGGCCTCCACTACGCGGATCTCGCCTTCCTCCAGCTGGAGCCGGGGGTGTCTGCAGGCGACCACCTGGTCAGCGGGCTCGTCCCGATAGGGCTCCTGACGGCTCTGGCGGCCTTCTACCCGAGGATGCGGGCGGGGCTCCGGGCGACGCTGGCGATCTTCGTGGGGCTCTTCACGCTGGTCTCGGGAATCGCCACCTCCGTGTCGCACGCGATCAGCGAGGGTGCCTCGGGCACCGACTACACGGGCATCCTGGCGGTCGGGGCGGGGGCGACGCTGGTGGCGGTAGGAGCCGCCACGCTCTGGAGAAGCCGCAAGCTCGACCGGAAGGCGTGGCGGTATAGCCGACGCGTGCTGATCGCAATCGCCGGTTTGGTGATCGCGGTCCAGCTGGTCGGCGGCGCCGCGTTGGGCTACTACGCGACGCATCGACCGGAATCGTCTGTCAGCGAGCCAAATCTGGGGCGCCCGCACGAGGACGTGACCCTCACCACCAGCGACGGCCTGCAGCTCGAAGGCTGGTACGTCCCGTCCCGGAACCGGGCTGCGATCCTGGTCTTCCCGGGCCGGAGTGGCAACAAGCAGCACCACGCCCGCAACCTCATCGGCCACGGGTACGGCGTCCTCCTGATCGACAACCGCGGCCAGGGTGCGAGCGAAGGTGACCCCAACGTGTTCGGCTGGGACGACGAGACCGACGTCAATGCCGCCCTCGACTTCCTCACGAGCCGAGCCGACGTGGACGCGGACCGGATCGGAGGGCTCGGTCTCTCAGTGGGTGGCGAGACCTTGCTCGAGACAGCCGCCCACACGGACCGAGTGCGTGCGCTCGTGTCCGAGGGAGCCGGCGCGAGGACCTGGAAGGAAGACCACGAGCTGCCCGGACTTGAGCGTTGGTACCTGTTGCCCTTCTTCGTGACGTCAAGCGCTTCTACCGCCGTCTTCGCGAACACGCTGCCCCCGGAGAGCCTCAAGGAGCTCGTCAAAGACATCGCGCCACGCCCGGTCTTCCTGATCCACGCCAAGGGAGAGACGTTGAACGGCGTCTACTACCGGTCAGCGGGCGAGCCCGACAACTGGGAGCTCTGGGAAGTCCCCGGCGCGAAGCACGTCGGCGGCCTCGAGGCTCGGCCCGAGGAGTACGAGCGGCGTGTCACCGCGTTCTTCGACCGCGCACTTCTGAAAGCAACATGACCTGGAAGGAGCTACCGATGACCGTCCACCTCCGCCGCTTGTTTCTCGTGGCGACCCCGCTGGCTCTCGCCGTGGTGCTGTGGTTCCATCCGCCCGGCGGTGAGAACGTCTACGAGGGCGTTCGCGACGACGTCGGCGCCTGGTTGTTCGTGCATACCGCCTTCTTGCTCTTCACCCCGCTGATCGCGATTGCCGCCTACCTCATGCTGGGAGACCTGAAGGGCCGCGCCGCGACCGTGAGCCGCGTCGCGCTGGTCTTCTTCCTCGTCTTCTACACCGCCTACGAGGTGACGGTGGGGGTCGGAACGGGAGTCCTCGTCGACTACGCCAACGGGCTGCCCGCCGCAGAGCAGGCTGTGGTCGCCGATGCGATCCAGGACTACAACGGGAGCAACATCCTCGGCGATCCCATCTCGGTCTCGCTCGCTCTCGGTTCTCTCGGCTGGGTGGTGGCGATGGTGGCTGCCGCTGTCGCCTTCCGCCGATCCGGAGCCGGCTGGCCCGTGACCCTGCTCGTCGGTTTCGCCGCGGTGTTCTTCGTCCACCCGCCGCCGGTCGGCCCGGTCGGCCTCTTCTGCTTCGCCGCCGCGGCCGTGCTGATCGAGCGCGCCAGGGCGCGGGAGGCCAAGGTTGCCGAGCACCGCATGAGGATCTGACGCCGGTCGGGACTCCCGTCTGATGTCGGCCACGATCCGTCGTGTGCTGCTACTGGCGCCGCCGCTCGCGTTCGCGGCGCTCGAAGTCATCCATCCACGGCCCGATGTCAACGCCCAGGCGGTGATGGAGATCGCGACTTGGTTCGCGGCCTTCCACGCGATTCAGCTCGTCCTGATCGGGCTGGTCGCCGTTTCCGTGGCGATTCTCGCCGACGAGCTCGGCGCCGCCCGCGCCTGGTCGACGCGGGTCGGGATCGGCGTGTTCATCATCTTCTTCAGCGCCTATGACGCCGTCGCCGGGATCGCCACCGGTCTCGCGATGCGGACCGCGCGCGACCTTCCGCCCGCGCAGCAAGAGGGCGTCTGGGAGACGGTCAAGGACTGGCCGGGCTGGGACCCGCCCGTGTTCGCGATCAACATCGTCGGCACGCTCGGCTGGGTCGTCGCCCTCGTCGGCATTGCGCTGATCGCGCGGCGAGCCGGCGTCGCGCGGAGCGAGTGGGTCTTCGTCGCGCTTGCAGGCCTGTTCCTGATGGGGGGCCACCCGGCCCCGTTCGGGACGCTCGCCTTCGGCTGCCTTTTCATCGCCGCCCTGTTACACGTGCGGACTAGCGCGGAGGGCGGATCAGCCCGTTGAGGCTCGCCCTCGCAGCAGCCCAGCTTGAAGCGGCAGCGTGGGCACTGCCACGTGCCGTGACGCCACTCCATCTCGGCCGTGCAGCGCCAGCAGGATTCAGAAACCGGCTGAGGATGGCTGCTAATCTTGGGTCGGCTCGGCGGCGTAGCTCAGTTGGTTAGAGCAGCGGAATCATAATCCGCGTGTCGGAGGTTCGAGTCCTCCCGCCGCTACTCCCACCTAGACTGAGGAACTCGAATGGCTACTGGAGTACGAAACACGATCACGCTCGCCTGCAACGACTGCAAGCGCCGCAACTACCAAACTTCGAAATCGAAGCGGAACACGCCTGACCGCATCGAGATGCAGAAGTACTGCCGCTGGTGTGGACGGCACACGGGCCACAAGGAAACGCGCTAATGGCCAGAAACACCCGTCAGAAGCGCGCTCAGAAGCGCCGCGAGCGAACCAAGGCAGACGGCGAGCAGCCGAAGGTCGCCTCGCGCGCGCGCGCGCGTCAACAGCAAGTACGCCCCGCGGCGCAGGCCGTCAAGCCGCAGACCGGCTCACGCCGTGTCCCGGGCGGCGGGACGAGGCGGTTCATCGGAGAAGCGACCGCCGAGCTGAAGAAGGTCGAGTGGCCGAATCGCGCCCAGGTGATGCAGGGGACGATCGTCGTGATCATCGCCTGCGCGATCGTCGGGGCCTACCTCTGGTTCGCGGACTTCGTGTTCGAGCCGTTGGTCAAGAACCTCCTGCTGGGGTCCCTAGCCATGTTCCAGTGGTACGTGATCAACACCTACTCGGGCCATGAGAACAAGGTCAAGGCCAACCTCGAGCACCGAATCATCTCGATGAACCAGGGCCCGCGGTTCCGCCGCGTGGTCGTGCCGACCGAGCAGGTCATCGAGACGAAGGACGGCCAGAAGGTGCAGTCCGAGAAGCGGGTCCTGCCGGGGTACGTGCTCGTGAACATGGACCTCGACGACGACGCCTGGACGGTGGTCAAGAACACACCAGGGGTGACCGGCTTCGTCGGCGCCGGCAACAACCCGGTGCCTCTGTCCCAGCCCGAGGTCGACCGCATCCTGAAGACCGGGGCGGCAATGGGCGACCGGCCGCGCGCCCAGGTCGAGTACTCGCTCGGCGAGTCGGTGAAGGTAACCTCCGGCCCGCTGTCCGACTTCGACGGGGAGATCGTCGACGTCAACGCCGACGCGCAGAAGCTGAAAGTGCTCGTTGACATCTTCGAGCGCCAGGTGCCCGTAGAGCTCCAGTTCGACCAGGTGAAGAAACTCGACTAATGGCGAAACTCGACTAATGGCGAAAAAAGTTCTGACACTCATCAAGCTGCAGATCCCCGGTGGGCAGGCCAACCCTGCCCCGCCGGTCGGCCCTGCGCTCGGCCAGCACGGCGTCAACATCATGGAGTTCTGCAAGGCGTTCAACGCGCAGACGCAGCAGGACAACGGGCGCATCATTCCCGTCGAGATCACCGTCTACGAGGACCGCTCGTTCGACTTCATCACCAAGACGCCGCCGGCAGCGGTGCTGATCAAGGAGGCGCTGCGGATCGAGAAGGGGTCGGGTGAGCCGAACCGCGAAAAGGTCGGTCGCCTGACGCGCGACCAGGTGCGCTCGATCGCCGAGGCGAAGATGCCCGACCTGAACGCGCGCGACGTCGACCAGGCCATGAAGGTCATCGCCGGAACCGCTCGGTCGATGGGCGTGGAGACAGATCTGTGATCTGGCTCCACGACCGGAAGGTCTCGAAACCGGGAGGTTTCCCGAACCGCAATGCGCGGATACGCGCCGACCCCTAAGAAGGGGCTCGGGGACATGGTTCCCCCACGGGAGCGCAGCGCAGCGGAGCGACGGGAGTTGAGACCGACCTGTGACCGCGCACGGCAAGAACTACCGCAACTCGAAGGCGACCTTCGATCGCGAAGAGCTCTACTCGCCGGCGGCGGCAGTTCGGCTCCTGAAGGGCTTCCCCGATGCGAAGTTCGACCAGTCGGTGGAGATCCACTTCAACCTCGGCCTCAACGTCCGCCATGCAGAACAGCAGCTCCGCGGAACGCTGATGCTCCCACACGGCACCGGCCGCGAGGCCCGCGTCGCCGTCTTCGCCGAGGGCGACAAGGCGAAGGAGGCGCAGGAAGCCGGCGCTGACGTCGTGGGGACGGCCGACCTCGGCAAGCAGATCGAGGAAGGCTTCGACGACTTCGACGTCGCCATCGCCACGCCCGACCAGATGGGCATCGTCGGCAAGCTCGGGCGCATCCTCGGCCCGCGCGGGAAGATGCCGAACCCGAAGACCGGAACGGTGACGATGGACGTCGGCAAGGCGGTCCGCGAGGCCAAGGCCGGCAAGCTCGAGTATCGAACGGACCGCGGCGCGAACGTCCACGTCACGATCGGCAAGAAGAGCTTCGACGAGCGCCAGCTGCTGGAGAACTACGCGTCGCTGATCGACGAGATCATGCGCGCGAAGCCGGCCGCCGCCAAGGGGCGTTACGTCCGAACCATTACCCTGACGACCACGATGGGGCCAGGCATCCGGCTGGATCCCGGTCGCACCAGAGGAATCGTCGAAGAGCTGGAGGAGCAGGCAGAAGCAGTACCCGCGTAGGAAACGCCCGTCGCCGAAGACAGCCGGCAGCCCCTGTCAGGGGCAGAAGTCCAGCCGAGGTGGCCCTAGCGAGAGAGAAACGCCTTCTCGCAGGCCCGCCTTGAGGCGGGCCTGATGCGTTTTTCGAGGAGGTTTGGATGGACAGATCTGAAAAAGAGCGCCTCGTCGCCGAGCTCACCGAGCGGCTGAAGGCGAGCGAGACCATGATCGTCGCGGACTACCGCGGCCTGACGGTCACCGAGCTCGACGAGCTCCGCACGAAGCTGATCGAGCACGGGGCCCGCTTCTCGGTCGTCAAGAACACGCTCACGAAGCGTGCGGCCGAGTCCGCCGGCGTCGACGCGCTGCTGGCGATGCTCGAGGGCCCGACCGCGATCGCGTTTCTCGAGTCCGACGGTGACCCAGTCGCGGTCGCCAAGGCGCTCGACGATGCGGCCAAGGCCGAGGTGCTCGTGATCAAGGGCGGGCTTCTGAACGGTGCCGAGATCGCGGCAGACGACGTCAAGCGGCTCGCCAAGCTGCCGCCGACCGACACGCTGCGCGCACAGCTCGTGGGTGCGCTCGCGGGCTCGCTGACCACGGTCGTCGGGCTCTTCGCCGCACCGATGCGCGACATCGTCGGGGTTCTGGACTCGCGGATCCGCCAGCTCGAGGAGCAGGGTGAGACCGCCGAGGAGCCGCAGGCAGAGGCCGAGCCGATTGTGGAAGAGGCTCCAGCCGAGGAGCCGGTGTCAGACAGCGAGCCGCAGGCCGAGGCAGAGCCGGCTACGGAGGAGACTCCCGCCGAGGAGCCGGTGTCAGACACCTCCGAAGAGGAAGCACCACCGGAAGACCAACCGGCCGAGGAGACCCCGGCCGAGAACACTGAGGAAACTCAGGAAGGAGAGGAGCAGTAGTGGCCAAGACAGACACCGACAAGCTCGTCGAGTCGCTGGGCGGCATGACCGTCCTCGAGCTCGTCGAGCTGAAGAACAAGCTCGAGGAGGAGTGGGGGGTCACCGCCGCTGCTCCGATGGCGGTCGCCGCAGGTCCCGCCGCCGGAGGCGACGGCGCCGCGGCGGAAGAGGAGAAGTCGTCGTTCGACGTCGTCCTGACCGGCGCGGGCGAGAAGAAGATCCAGGTGATCAAGGTCGTCCGTGCGCTCACGGGCCTCGGCCTCAAGGAGGCCAAGGACTTGGTCGACGGAGCGCCGAACCCGGTCAAGGAAGGCGTCCCGCAGGACGAGGCCGATCAGGTCAAGGCGCAGCTCGAGGAAGCCGGCGCCGCGGTCGAAATCAAGTAAGTGGACGAAATGAAGAGGGCCGCTGCCGCAAGGCGGCCCTCTTCGTCCGCAGGCTTTGTAGCGGCTCCGCGCTAGCCGCCGACGCCGAGCGCGAGAAGCGCAACGGCCGAAACGCACGCACAGATGAAAGAAAGAGCTAGTAGTGACCGCATCGCCTACTGACCGTTACACGGCGCGCGAGTCAGTTCAATGGGCCTTACGGCCTATTTGCCTCGTCCGAGGGTCACAGAGACGGCGCAGATCGCCGAAGACCCAGGTATGCGATTGAGAATCCTCACGCTCGTCGTCGTGAGCGCCTTCCTGACCGCCTCCGTCGCGGTCGCGAAGGAAGGCCCACGGCCCGGAAGTCCTCAGGACGGCGCGCAGACCGCCTGCAAGCCGGTGCGCCCGCTGATCCTGAAGGGCACGTTCCTCTCGGGTGGCACGGACTCGTTCCAGATGGAAGTCCGCAAGGCGAACCGGCACGGCCGGGCGTTGCGCGGCACCCGCGAGATCAAGGTCAACGCGCAGACGAAGTTCCGCCGCGCCGGCAACGTCGCGACTTTGGCTTCGCTCGAGGCGAACGACCGACTGCACGTGAAGGTGCGCGCCTGCAAGCGCGCGCAGGTGCTGACCATGGAGCTGATGGCGCGCCGCGTCGTCGCCCATGCTCCCAAGCCCAGCTCCTAGACCCAAGCACGGAATCCCGCCAACTGCGAAGGGCGCCGAGAGGCGCCTTTTGCAGTCCAACGCGGTATAGTTCCGGCACTTCGCGCTTGCCGCCCGCCGCCGCTTGCGCAGCCACCGCCGTATTCGGTACTCTTATCCGTTCCGGCCGAAGTTCCGCTCGCACCTGCTTGCAGTAATAAAGGGAGGCTTCAACACTTGGTGACCAGGGTCGCTGCGCCGCGTGCGCGCAAAAGTTTTTCGCGTCTCAAGCACGTCCTCGACCTTCCCAACCTGATCGACATCCAAAAGGCGTCCTTCAGGTGGTTCTTGGAGGAGGGCCTGAGAGAGACGATCGACGACATCTCGCCGATCGAGGATTACACCGGCACGCTCGCCGTCGAGTTTGCCGAATACAAGTTCGGCGACCCTCCGGTCGCCATCCAGGAGTGCCGCGAGAAGGATCTCACCTACCAGGCACCGCTCTCGATGACGGTCCGGTTCGTGAACAAGGAAACGGGCGAGATTCGCGAGCAGACCGTCTTCATGGGGGACTTCCCGATGATGACGGAGTGGGGCACGTTCATCATCAACGGCACCGAGCGCGTGATCGTGACGCAGCTCGTCCGCAGCCCGGGCGCCTACCTGATGGAGCCGAAGGACGCGACGAAGCAGGTCTTCACCGCGAACCTGATGCCGTCGCGTGGATCGTGGCTCGAGCTCGAGATCGACAAGAAGGGCATCGTCTACGCCCGGATCGACCGTAAGCGCAAGCTTCCGATCACCACCTTGCTCCGCGCGCTCCCGTCCGAGGACCCCTCGACGGGCTTCAAGCTGGCCAAGGACACGAACGAGGAGCTGCTCAAGCTCTTCGACAACTCGATCTTCATCATGAACACGCTCGAGAAGGACCCTTCTACACGCGAGGACGAAGCCCTCATCGAGGTGTTCAAGAAGCAGCGTCCCGGCGAGCCGCCGACGGTCGAGAACGCCCGGAACCTCCTGAACTCGCTCTTCTTCGACCCGAAGCGCTACGACCTGACCAAGGTCGGCCGGTACAAGCTGAACCAGCGCCTCGGCGTCGATGTGCCCGAGGGGACTCGCGTCCTCACGACGCAGGACATCATCGCCCTCGTCCAGAGGCTCGTCCAGCTGCCGAAGACGCTCGGGGTTCCCGAGGACTCGAAGGATTACGCGGCCGACTCGATCACGCTGTCGCGCGACCCGATCCGCGGCGAGCTCGACGAGTACGAGCACTTCGGCAACCGCCGGCTCCGCACCGTCGGGGAGCTGATCCAGGAGGCATTCCGGGTCGGCCTCTACCGCATGGAGCGGGTCGTCCGCGAGCGGATGACCACCGAGGACGTCGACACGATCACGCCGCAGACGATCATCAACATCAGGCCGGTCGTGGCCGCGCTGAAGGAGTTCTTCGGCTCCTCGCAGCTCTCGCAGTTCATGGACCAGACGAACTCGCTCGCCGGGCTCACGCACCGGCGGCGCCTCTCGGCGCTGGGCGCCGGCGGGCTCACGCGCGAGCGCGCACCAATCGAGGTCCGCGACGTGCACCCGACCCACTACGGGCGCATGTGCCCGATCGAGACCCCGGAAGGCCCGAACATCGGCCTCATCGGGTCACTGGCCTCGATGGCGACCGTCTCGGAGTTCGGCTTCATCCAGACGCCCTACCGCGTGGTCAAGGGCGGCAAGGTGACCGACGAGATCATCTATCTCGACGCCGCCGAGGAAGCGCAGTACACGATCGCGCAGGCCTCGGAGCGGGTCGACGACAAGACCGGCAAGTTCCTGCACGACCACGTCCTCTGCCGCTCGCGGGAGGGCGAGGCGGTCACGGCCGACCCGAAGGACATCGACTACATGGACGTGGCGCCCGCGCAGATCGTGTCCGTCGGGACGGCGCTGATCCCCTTCCTCGAGCACAACGACGCCAACCGCGCGCTGATGGGCGCGAACATGCAGCGCCAGGCGGTGCCGCTGATGATCACGCAGGCTCCGCTCGTCGGCACCGGGCTGGAATACAGGGCGGCCGTCGACACGGGCGACGTCGTGCTCGCGGACAACGCGGGCCAGGTCGTCGACGTCGATGCCGAGAAGGTCGTCGTCGACGGCAAGGACGGCAAGGAGACGTACGAGCTCACGAAGTTCATGCGCTCGAACCAGGGCACGCTGATCCACCAGAAGCCGATCGTCGAGCTCGGCGACCGCGTCAAGGCGCAGGACGTCCTTGCCGACGGCTCGTCGACCGACCAGGGCGAGCTCGCGCTCGGCGCGAACCTGCTCGTCGCCTTCATGCCGTTCGAGGGCTACAACTTCGAGGACGCGATCGTCATCTCGGAGCGGCTCGTCAAGGAGGACGTCCTCTCCTCGATCCACATCCACGAGTACGAGATCGACGCGCGCACGACGAAGCTCGGCGACGAAGAGATCACGCGCGACATCCCGAACCGCTCGGAGGAGTCCCTCTCGGACCTCGACGAGCGAGGCATCGTGCGCATCGGGGCCGAGGTTGGTTCCGGCGACCTGCTCGTCGGCAAGGTGACGCCGAAGGGCGAGACCGAGCTGACGGCCGAGGAGAAGCTGATCCGCGCCATCTTCAAGGAGAAGGCGCGCGAGGTGCGCGACACGTCCCTGAAGGTGCCTCACGGCGAGGGCGGCAAGGTCATCGACGTCAAGACGTTCTCCCGCGAGGCGGGGGACGACCTCTCGCCGGGTGTCAACGAGCTCGTGCGTGTCTACGTCGCGAAGAAGCGCAAGATCGCCGAGGGCGACAAGCTCGCCGGCCGGCACGGCAACAAGGGCGTCATCGCCAAGATCGTGCCCGACGAGGACATGCCGTTCCTCGAGGACGGCCGGAACATCGACGTGATCCTGAACCCGCTCGGCGTCCCCAGCCGGATGAACATCGGCCAGATTCTCGAGACCCACCTCGGGTGGGCGGCTGCGCACGGCGTCTTTGCCGAGAACGGCGAGGTCAACTCCGGCACGAATGGGGCCGGTTCCAGCGGCGAGTTCAACCCGACCCCGGTGGCGACCCCGGTGTTCGACGGCGCAACCGAGAAGGACGTCGACGAGGCCCTGATCAAGTGGACCGAGATGAACCCGGAGACGCCGATCAACCTCTCCGTCAACAAGGAGCGGCGGCGCACCTCGGGCAAGGTCAAGCTGTACAACGGCAAGACCGGCGAGGAGTACGCCAACAAGATCACCGTCGGTTACATGTACATCCTCAAGCTGCTCCACCTGGTCGACGACAAGATCCACGCGCGCTCGACCGGCCCGTACTCGCTCGTCACGCAGCAGCCTCTGGGCGGTAAGGCCCAGTTCGGCGGCCAGCGCTTCGGCGAGATGGAGGTGTGGGCGCTGGAGGCCTACGGCGCCGCGTACACGCTGCAGGAGATGCTCACGATCAAGTCCGACGACACGGTCGGGCGCGTGAAGGCCTACGAGGCGATCGTCAAGGGCGAGAACATCGCCGAGCCGTCGATCCCCGAGTCCTTCAAGGTGCTGCTGAAGGAGATGCAGTCACTCGCCCTGGACGTCGACGTTCTCTCCGAGGAGGGCGCCGAGGTCGAGGTGCGCGAGGAGGACGACGAGCTGCTTCGCGCCGCGGAGGAGCTCGGCATCGACCTCTCGCCGGGCTCGCTGCGGGCGGCGGCGCGCGAACCAACCGCCGAGGAGGCGGAGGAGGGCCAGGAGCGGGTCGACCAGGACGGCGAGCTCGCCGTGCCGGCCGACGAGGCTCTCACGGAGGCGGAAGTGCCGACCGCCGAGGCCACAGATTTGGCAGATGTCGAAGTTGAGGAATAGGGAGCGCTAAGTGATTGACATCAATGAGTTCGACGCGATCCGAATCGGTCTTGCGTCTTCGAAGCAGATCCGCGACTGGTCTTCGGGCGAGGTCACCAAGCCCGAGACGATCAACTACCGCACGCTGAAGCCCGAGCGCGACGGCCTCTTTTGCGAGCGCATCTTCGGTCCGACCAAGGACTGGGAGTGCTACTGCGGCAAGTACAAGCGCGTCCGCTACAAGGGCATCATCTGCGAGCGCTGCGGCGTCGAGGTCACGCGCCAGAAGGTGCGCCGCGAGCGCATGGGTCACATCGACCTGGCCGCGCCGGTCTCGCACATCTGGTTCTTCAAGGGCGTTCCCAGCCGCATCGGCTACCTGCTCGACATCGCGCCACGCGAGCTCGAGAAGGTCCTCTACTTCGCCGCCTCGATCGTCACCTCGGTCGACAACGACAAGCGCCAGAAGGACCTGAACGACCTCGAGGACAAGGTCCAGGCCGAGTCGGAGCGCATCGACGTCGACCGTGACGAGGCGCTCGCCGCCCTCGAGGACCGGCTGAAGCGGCGCCGCGAGTACTTCACGAAGGGCAAGGAGCGGAACTTCGACGAGGACGACGAGTTCTGGGTGCGCGGGCTCTCGAACTGGGCCGAGGAGCAGGTGCTCCCGCCCCTCGAGGAGGCGCGCCAGCTCGTCAGCGGCCTCTTCCTGGAAGTCGCTCCCAAGATCACCACCGAGGACTCGAAGAAGATTCGCGAGGCGGTCCGCAACGCGGCCATCCGCGACGACCGGCGCCTGACGCCGAAGGAGCTGGAGACGGTCGCCGGCTCGGCGATCCAGATCCGCGAGGCGCTGGCCGGGCTCTACAAGGAGCTGGCCAAGGCGACCGGGTCGAAGAAGGGCGCCGTCACCAAGCACATCAACCGCGTCATCGACGGCCTCATCGACAAGAAGGCCAAGGTGCACGAGGACGACGAGGAGCTCGTCTCCAAGGTCGACGTCAAGCAGGTCGAGAAGGCCCGCGACCTCGGCAAGGGCCTCCTGCGCGAGGTGCTCGAGCAGGCCGACCCGTCGGCCGACGGCGACGCCGTCCGCGAGCTGACGAACGACCTCTGCCTTCGCACCGACGGCAAGATCCAGAAGGAGGATCTCGACGCGATCGTCCAGTGGTCGCTGAAGGTCCGCGAGATGTACCTGGACATCGAGTCGCGCCGCGCCGACGCGCGCGAGGCGTCCGAGGAGTCCAAGAACCGCCTGGCCGAGACGTGGGAGCTCTTCAAGGAGCTCGAGCCGAAGCAGATCATCGGCGACGAGCAGCTCTTCCGCGAGCTCAAGGACCGCTTCGGCTCGCCGTACGGCTTCGACGTCTACTTCACGGGCGGCATGGGCGCGGAGGCGATCCGCGAGCTGCTGAAGGAGCTCGACCTCGATGCCGAGGCGCTCTTCCTCCGCGAGACGATCAAGACCTCGAAGGGCCAGAAGCAGCAGCGCGCGATCAAGCGGCTGAAGGTCGTCAATGCCTTCATCAAGTCGGAGAACAAGCCCGAGTGGATGGTCCTCGAGGCGATCCCCGTGATCCCGCCGGAGCTCCGCCCGATGGTGCAGCTCGACGGTGGCCGCTTCGCGACGAGCGACCTGAACGACCTCTACCGGCGCGTGATCAACCGGAACAACCGGCTGAAGCGCTTGCTCGACCTGGGCGCGCCCGAGATCATCGTCAACAACGAGAAGCGAATGCTGCAGGAAGCCGTCGACGCGCTCTTCGACAACGGACGGCGCGGGCGCGCGGTCACCGGCCCGGGCAACCGGCCGCTGAAGTCGCTCTCCGACATGCTCAAGGGCAAGCAGGGCCGGTTCCGCCAGAACCTGCTCGGCAAGCGCGTGGACTACTCGGGCCGCTCGGTGATCGTCTCCGGGCCGTACCTCAAGCTCCACCAGTGCGGGCTGCCGAAGATCATGGCGCTCGAGCTCTTCAAGCCGTTCATCATGAGCCGGCTCGTCGACCGCAAGAGCGTGCAGAACATCAAGGCGGCGAAGAAGTACGTCGACTCGATGACGCCCGAGGTCTGGGACGTCCTCGAGGAGGTCATCGCCGAGCATCCAGTCCTCCTGAACCGCGCGCCGACGCTTCACCGCCTGGGGATCCAGGCCTTCGAGCCGGTGCTGGTCGAGGGCAAGGCGATCCAGGTGCATCCGCTCGTGTGTCATGCCTTCAACGCGGACTTCGACGGCGACCAGATGGCCGTCCACCTCCCGCTGTCAGCCGAAGCGCAGGCCGAGGCTCGGATCCTGATGCTCTCGTCGAACAACATCCTCTCGCCGGCCCATGGCCGCCCGCTGACGACTCCGGGCCAGGACATGGTGCTCGGCTGTTACTACCTGACCTACGCCGAGGACGACCTGGCGTCGATGACGGTCGACAAGTTCAAGGAGCATCCGCCGCGCTTCGACTCCGAGGAGGGAGTCGAGCTCGCGATCGATGCCAAGCAGATCGACCTCAAGCAGCCGATCGAGTATCGCCGGAGCGAGGACGAGCTGATCCTGACGACGCCCGGCCGCGTGATCCTCAACGAGGAGGTCGAGCGCTCGCTGCGCGAAGCCTTCGTCGGCGAGAAGTTCGAGCGGCCGCCGTTCATGAACCAGACGCTCTCCAAGCGCGAGACCGACGACTTCATCTCGTCGCTCGCGAACCAGTACGGCTCGCACGCCATCGCCGGAGTGCTCGACAAGATCAAGTCACTCGGCTTCAAGTACGCGACCGAGGGCGGGATCACGATCTCGAAGAACGACATCGTCGTCCCGGACAACAAGCAGGAGATCCTCGCCAAGTACGAGGAGCAGGTCGCGCGCGTCGAGGAGCAGTACGAGCGCGGGCTCATCACAGAGGAAGAGCGCCACGAGCGGATCGTCGAGATCTGGACCGAGGCCACCGACGCCGTCGCCGACGCGATGGAGAAGAACCTCAAGAAGCTGAACCCGATCTACATGATGGCCAACTCCGGGGCCCGCGGATCCTTCAAGCAGATCCGCCAGCTCGCCGGGATGCGCGGCCTCATGGCCAACCCGAAGGGCGAGATCATCGAGCGCCCGATCCAGGCCAACTTCATGGAGGGGCTGTCCGTGCTCGAGTACTTCATCTCGACCCACGGCGCGCGCAAGGGTCTCGCCGACACCGCGCTCCGCACGGCCGACTCGGGCTACCTGACGCGGCGTCTGGTCGACGTCGCCCAAGACGTGATCATCCGCGACGAGGACTGCAAGACGAAGGACTACATCGAGCTCCCGATCTTCGTCCCCGAAGGGCTGAACAAGAGCGTCATGGCGAGGGTCCTCGCCGACGACGTGATGAAGCCGCTCTCGTCGGGCAAGCCCGGCAAGACGAAGGTCGCCTCCAAGGGTGACCTCGTCACTGCGCCGCTCCTCGACGAGATCGTCGAGGGCCTCGGCGAGGACGTTGCCCGCGAGACGAAGCTGCCGGTCCGCTCGGTGCTCAAGTGCCGCAGCGACTACGGCGTGTGCCGCACTTGCTACAGCACCTTCCTCGCCACGGGCGAGCAGTGCGAGATCGGCGACGCGGTCGGCATCATCGCTGCGCAGTCGATCGGCGAGCCCGGAACGCAGCTGACGATGCGCACGTTCCACACCGGTGGTGTGGCCGGCGCCGACATCACGCACGGCCTCCCGCGCGTCGTCGAGATCTTCGAGGCGCGCAACCCGAAGGGTGCCGGCACGCTGGCCGAGATCGCCGGGCGCGTGGAGATCGAGCAGACCGAGCGTGGCCCGAAGGTCTCGATCGTCCCCGACGGCGTCGACGCCGACGGCGAGCCGCTCGAGCCGGTCGAGTACCAGCTCCCGCGTCGTACGCGCCTGCTGGTCGAGAAGGGTCAGATCGTCGAGCCGGGTGACGCCCTGCACGAGGGCTCCCGCTCGCCGGCCGAGCTCCTCCAGCTGCACTTCGAGGCGGGCAAGGGCTCGACCCCGACGGAGCTCTACCTCGTGACCGAGGTGCAGCGCGTCTACAAGTCACAGGGCGTCGACATCCACGACAAGCACATCGAGCTGATCGTCCGCCAGATGCTGAAGAAGGTGCGCGTCGAGAACGCCGGCGACACCGAGCTCCTGCCGGGCCAGCTCGTCGACAAGGTCGCGCTCGAGAAGGAGAACGCGCGCGTCAAGAAGGAGAAGAAGGAGCAGGCGACCGTCGAGCCGCTGATCCTCGGGATCACCAAGGCCTCGCTGGCCACCGAGTCCTTCCTCTCGGCCGCGTCCTTCCAGGAGACGACCAAGGTGCTGACCGACGCCTCGATCGAGGGCAAGGTCGACCACCTGCTCGGTCTCAAGGAGAACGTGATCATCGGCAAGCTGATCCCGGCCGCGACCGGCCTCAAGCGCTATCGCGGCATCGAGATCGGCCCGTCCGAGAAGGTGCCGAAGGAGACCTACGAGCGGGCGGCCCTGCTGGCCGCGCTCGAGGAGATCGGGTCCGACGGTGGCGACGGGATGTCGCTCAAGGATCTAGGCATCGACTTCGGCGGCGCGCCGGAGGTCACCGAGGGCAACGGCGCCCCACAGGCGTCGACCGAGGCCGAAGAAGTGCCCGAGGTCGACTCCCCGCTCGACGGCGAGAAGTAGGTAACCAGCTAGCTAGAGCGCTTGCCGGAGCGCATCGGCGGCAGCCTGGAGACGCGCGCTGACCTCGGCCAGTTCGCCCGCTGCGTGATCGATGCGCTCCTGCTGGGCGTCCGAGCGCTCTTGCTGGGTCACGGCGCTCGCTTGGAGCGCGTGGAGCTCGTCGGCCATGTCCTGCACGGTCTTGGTGAGTCCGGCGAGCTGTCCGGCGACGCTGGCGATGTCCTCGCGGGTCGTCATGGCCCACCACGATTCTACGCCGCGATTTCCCGTTGTAAAAGAGGGGTCGCCAATCGTCCTTAGCGGCCCAGCGGGACGACATAGCGCCGGTATGCGGCCAGGCTCTTCGGCTTCCGGCGCAGGTCGTAAACGCTGCCGGGGCTTCCGTTGTAGAAGCTCGCGAACCGCACCCGCCGGTGCTGGCGCACGAACGTGGCGAACGACTTGACATAGCCCGGGTCGTCGAGGGTCAGACCCCATTCGGGGAACATGAACGGCTTGCTCGGGAACGCCTGGTAGAGCTTGGTCGTCACGTGCCAGGCGTAGGTGCCGGTCGTGTTGTAGTAGTTGTTGCCGTAGGTGTCGTGGTAGGCGCCGCCCGGGTAGTAGTCGCGATAGCCGTTCCCCGCCACCGGCGGCTCGCCGATGCCGAGCGGGTTCCAGACGACCGTCATCTTGGGGTACGGGTTCGGCGGCAGGTCGACCGACACGCCCGGCATCTTCCGCGCGCGCAACTTCGCGCTCATGAACGCTGCCGTCCCGCCGTGCATCAGGATGTAGACGCGCTGGAAAGCCCGCTTGTTCCAGAGCGTCGAGCGGCTCGCGTCGCGCCGGCGGCCGTTCGAGTTGAACGCGCAGTAGTTGTTGTCGTAGTTGTTCATCTCGGGGAACGGGCGCACGATCACCGGCTTCCCCGAGGCGGAGATGGCCTGGGCGAGCCCGATCAGGTGCGCGTCGCCCTGGCCGAGCGCGATGCTCCGTGGGCTCAGGCCGGCGCCACCGCGAGCACGCTCGGTCTTGAGCGCGATGTGTGGCGTCTCGCCGAGGGTGTTCAGGAAGTAGCTGTACGGCTTGCCCCATGTGCGGCCCTGGTCCCAGCCGATGAAGATCGCTTCGGACTCCGTCCGCTGACCGGTGAGCCGGTCGAAGCTCGTGTGGTTTCCATACACGCCGAGCGGTATGGCGCCGTGTGCGACCGGGGCCCAGAAGGCTATCGCCAGAGCCAGGAACAGGAAGAGCCGCATCACCCGGCCGGGTTTTACAACGCTGTGACGCTCAGTTCAATACCTAGCCGGCGGCGTTCGAGCCCGGCGTTTCCTCC
>CAVZFQ010000012.1:0-20421 GCA_963774625.1 uncultured Actinomycetes bacterium | reverse complement strand
TACGGTCGGCCTACGTAATGAGCGACTGGCGTAGCGCGACGGCCACGGCCTCGGTCGGCGTCGCTACCCCGAGCTTCGCCTTGATCCTGCCCATGAGCTTGCGCACGGCCGCGGTGGAGATGAACAGGGCGGCGCCGATCTCCTCGTAGCCTTCGCCGCGTGCCAGCAGTCGCAGCACATCGCGGTCGCGCTGCGTGAGACTCGGGAGCCGCTTCAGGAGCGTCCGACGTCGCGGTGAGCGTCGCGTCGACGTACGTTCCCCCTCTCGACACGACCTGAATCGCGCGTAACACCTCCGCGAGGGCCGCATTCTTCATCAGGAACCCGCGGGCACCTGCGTCGAGCGCCTCGACGACCTGCGCGCGGTCGCCGTAGCCGCTGAACAGGACGACCGCGGTCTGTGGAGAAGCCGCGAGCTGCAAGTCGGGTGACCTCGATCCCGTTCGCGCCCGGCATCTGGATGTCGAGCAGCGCAACGGCCAGCTCCGCCTGCTCGATGAGCTGCAGAGCCTCCGGGCCGTCCTTGGCGCGCCCGACGACATCCGAGTCCCGTCCCCGTTCGAGGGATTTCGAGACGGCATCGAGGATGCCGGGATGATGTGCGAGGAGCGCGGTCGTCGGCTCGCTCACGTCGCGCCTCCGACGAGCTCCGTTGGCGGTTTGGTGGAAGTGCGCATCGTGTACAGGGCCTTCACCTCGAGCATCTCGTAGAGGGAGTCGAGGAACACGTCGAGCATGGCGGGGTCAAACTCGATGCCACGCAGCACGCGCATTTCCCGATCGCGTGCTCGACCGTGAAGGCCGGCCGGTAGACCCGGTCGCTGGTCATCGCGTCGAAGACGTCGGCCACCGCCGCGATCCGACCCTCGACCGGAATGTCTTCTCCGGCGAGGCCCCGCGGGTAGCCGCCGCCGTCGAAGTGCTCATGATGGGTCCAGGCGATTTCAGCCGCGAACTTGAGCATCTCGCCGCCGGACCCGGCCAGCATGCGGTAGCCGATCTCGGCATGCGTCTGCACGATCGCGCGCTCTTCGAGGTCGAGCGGCCCGGGCTTCAGAAGGATGCGATCCGGAATCCCGATCTTGCCGACGTCGTGCAACGGGCTTGCCAGGTAGATCACCTCGCACCAGTCGCGATCGACCCCGAGCCGTTGGGCCAGCAGATAGCAGTAGTGACTCATGCTCTCGATGTGTGGCCCGGCGTCGCCGTCGCGGAACTCGGCCGCGCGGGAGAGCCGGTTGATGGTCTCCTTCTGGGACTGGCGCAAGTCATCCTCGGCTCGACTCAGGGCCTGCACCGTCGTCTCGAGCTCGGCGGTGCGCTCGCGGACTGCGGTCTCGAGCAACACGGTGTGCTTGCGGCTCTCGAGCTCCAGGCCACGGCGCCGGAGCGCGTTCGCGATGTTGATGAGGAGCTCGGTGTTGTAGAAGGGCTTGATGACGTAGCCGTACGTGCCGAGGGCGAGCGCTTTCTCGGCGATCTCCGAGTCGTCGGCGCCGGTGACCATGATCGTCGCCGTCTCGGGGTGCGCAGAGGCAACGTGCTCGACGAGCTCGAGGCCGGACTCGCCCGGCATGTTCAGGTCGCACAAAGCGAGATCGAAGGACGCGTTCGCCAGCGCTTCGCGAGCTTCAGCTCCGTTCCCGGCCGACTCGCATTCGTAACCGTTGCGGCCGAGCCTGCGCGTCAGCATCGACCGTACGGTCTCGTCGTCGTCGACGATCAAGATTCGGGGCTGGTGCTGGCTCGTGGCGCTCATGCGGCCGCCGCCGGTTGGTCGCTGTGGGCGTCGAGGACTTCGCGAATGCGGAGCGCGAGCTGCTCCGCGCCGAAGGGCTTCTGGATGAAGGCCATGCCCGCGTCGAGCACACCGCGACGGACCACGGCGTCGTCCGTGTAGCCGGACATGTACAGGATCGCGATGTCGGGTCGGATTGCCTGGATCTGCTCGGCGAGCTGGCGTCCGCTCGTGCCGGGCATGACGAGATCGCTCAAGAGCAGGTCGATCGTGCCGTTCTCGGCTTTGGCCAGCTCGAGCGCTTCCTCGCCGCCGTTGGCAGGGAGGACGCGATAGCGCGATTTATGGAGGATGTTGCGGACGATCCGCTGCACGTGCGGGTCGTCCTCGACCAGCAGAATCGTCTCGCCTGAGCTCTGGGTGATGCTTGCCGCTCGGTCGGGCTTTCTCGATTCGAGGGGCTGTGCCTGCTCGGCGAGCGGGAGAAAGACCTTGAACGTCGTCCCGTGGTCTACCTCGCTGTACACCCAGATCGAGCCGCCGCTCTGTACGACGATGCCGTGCACCGTCGGCAGCCCGAACCCGGATCCATCGTCCTTGGTGGTGAAGAAGGGCTCGAAGATCTTCGCGAGGGTCTCGGCGTCCATTCCGCGACCGGTGTCGCTGACGGTGAGCATCGCGTAGCGGCCCGGGACGAGGTCGATCTCCTCCTCCGACCCGATCTCGGTCGTCGTCACCTCGAGCGTGAGCTGGCCACCGCCTGGCATCGCGTCGCGCGCGTTCACGGCCAGGTTCGCGATCACCTGTTCGACCTGGCTGCGGTCGGCGCTGAGGTGCACGGGCTTATCCGCCACGACGGAGTGGAGCTCGACGTCTTCGCCGATCATCCGCCGTAGGAGCTTGTCCATGTCATGGACGACCTCGTTCAGGTCGAGGACCTCGGGCTGGAGCACCTGCTGGCGGCTGAAAGCAAGGAGCTGCGCAGTAAGAGCCGCCGCGCGCTCGGAGGCCGCGACCATTTCCTCGACCTCTTCGACGGCGTTGTCGCCGTGCTTCAGCGCGTCGATCGCGAGCCCGCCGTTGCCTCGGATGGCTAGCAAGATGTTGTTGAAGTCATGCGCGACCCCGCCCGCGAGCCGCCCGACGGCCTCGAGCTTGTGGGCCTGTCGCAGTTGGTGCTCGAGCTTGGTCCGGTGCTCCTCCGCCAGATGCCGGTCGGTGATGTCGACGGCAACGCCGAGGAAGCGGGTCGAATGGCCGTCCGGCCCTCGAACGGCATCTCCTCTGGTGAGCATCCAGCGCAGCTCGCCGTCGTTCGGCCGGACCAGGCGGTACTCGAACTCGAAGTGGTCGCCGTTGGCCACGGCCGTAGCCATCGCCGCTTGGAGCCCTGCGCGATCGTCGGGATAGACGAGCGCCATGAACGACTCGTCCGATCCTTCCATGTCATCGTCCACTCCAGAGAGCCGGCGCAGGTTCTTCGACCAGGTCGTTTCGCCTGTCTGGAGGTCTGTGTCCCAGGTCCCGACGCCGCCGAGCTCTTGCGCCAGTTGCAGCCGCTCCTCGCTGTGCGCGAGCCGCTCTTCCATCGCATGACGGTGTGTGATGTCGACGGCGACGCCGAGGAAGCGCGTCGCCTTGCCGTCCGGACCTGCCACGGCATCTCCTCTGCTGAGGAGCCAACGAACCTCGCCGTCCGGGCGGACCAACCGATACTCGAACTCGGGATGGCCGGTGTTGTCCTCGGCCGCAATCATGGCCGCGTCCAGTCCGGCGCGGTCGTCGGGATGGACGAGTGAGAGGAACAGGTCGTGGTTTCCGACCACGTCTTCGTCCACGCCGGCGATCCGGCGCAGATTCTGCGACCAGGTCGTCTCGCCTGTCTGAAGGTCGGTGTCCCAGGTGCCAATACTGCCGACCTCCTGCGCTAGCCTCATCCCTTCCTCGCTGCGCTGGAGCTGTTCTTCCATCCAGCGACGGAGAGTGATGTCGACGACGACGCCGTAGGCGCGCGGGGCCCCAGTCTCTTCCAGAAAGACTCGCCCGCGAGAGAAGTGCCAGCCCTCTGTGCCGTTCGGAGAGCGGAACCGGTACTCGTACTCGAAATCGCCGCCGCTCGCGCGCGCTCGCTCGAAGCTTTTCGTGACCCGGTTGCGATCGCCGGGATGGACGAACGAGACCCAATCCTGGAGCGTCACATCTGCGCCGGAGGAACCCTTGATCAACATGGCGAGGTCGTGCGAGACCCACAACCGGCCCGTCACGAGGTCCATGTTCCAGGTGCTGATGCCTGCCACATGGTGCGCCAGGCCCATTTTCTCGTTCGCCTGGGCGAGAGCGGCTTGCGACTTCGTGCTATCGCGCTGAAGGATCCAGACACGCCAGCTGACCAGCAGCATCGTGGCGATGATGACCAACCCGATCGCCTCGACCTCGACGCTTTGACCGGCCGCCGCCTGCGCGATCAACACGCTCGGAGCGACGAGTAGAGCGAGAAGAAGTGCGCCGATCCGCCATGTCGACAGTCCGACACGCTCGTTCTCTTTCAGCGCTTCAATCCGAGCCATCGAGGGATGGAGCGCCGCGGTTCCCCAGAGCGCGTAACAGGCCAGCCAGCCTGCGTCGATGGTCATGCCGACCGTGTACAGACCCTTCAGGCCGAGGTAGCTGTAGGCGGCATCGGCGACCAGGAGCCCAACCCCGCCGACCATGAACGCCCGCAGCGCGAAGTTCGTCATCCGGCCTCGGAACAGGAGTTGCGTGAGTGCGATCAGCAGCACGACGTCCAGTACCGGAATGCCGCCTGCGATGACTTTCAGGAACGTCGAGTCCGATGTCGACAGCAGCGGCTCCAGCAGGAAGATCATGGAGACGACGCCGGCCCCCAGCGCGACGATGGCGGCGTCCAGCAAGTCTCCGACGCGGGGTCGGCTCCCGCCGCGGGACCACAAGAGGACGCCCCCGATGAGAAGGGGATAGGCGCAGAGGTAGGCGAGGTCCGCGAACGACGGATACGGCGCCTGCTTTCCAAGGACCCAGACGTAGAAATTCCAGTACGTATCGCCTACGCACCAGAGCACGAGGCCGCCCGCGAGGAGCAGCCAATGGCGGTATTGCTCCGGCCGGTGGTGTCGGACTCCGACGAGAATCGCAACCGGGGCCGCGGCGCCTAGCAGGCCATAGATCGCACTCTGTGCGTCGGTGTTGTCGCCGAGAACGAAGTAGGCCATCGCTAGCGCGAGCGCCACGAGTGAGTACCCCTTCCAGAGGCGACCTTCGCGCCAAGCGCTCGATGCAGAAACCCGGCTCATGCCGGTGTCTCCTCTCCCTCGCGTCGGAGCTGCGGGTCGATGAAGATCTCGCCCGCGGCAACTGCGGCCATCGCGGTCAGGAGGTTGTCAGACGAGCCGTCCTTGAGGACGACGGCGCGGGCGCCGGCGTCCAGCGCCTCGCCGACCATCTTGTCGTCCGCGTAGCTCGTGTAGATGATGACTGCCGTCTTCATGCGGGCGATCTCGGACACCCGACGTGCAACCTCGAGGCCGTTCAAGTCGGGCAGTCGAAGATCGACCACGACGGCCGTCATCGGCTGCTCCTCGAGGATTTTCAGGGCCCCTTGGCCCGTCTTCGCCTTGCCGAGCACGCGAACGCCCTCGCTCAGAAGCAGGCTCTCGCACGCAGCGAGGAGCTGATCGTGGTCGTCGGCAAGCACGCAGGCAAGAGCCTGCCGCTGCCGGCCGGTACTGAGATCGGCCATGCTCTTAGGATCGTCACGCCTGTCCCGCGGGACGATCGCGCTTTACCGACGCGAAGGATCCTCTCTTTGCAGGATGGCGTCTTACGCGATCAGCGAGTCACGCAGGGCTTTCGCCACCGCCTCGGTGCGGGTATCCGCCTCGAGCTTCTGCATGGCGTTCTTGACATGCGTCCGAACGGTCAGCGGCGAGATCGAAAGTTGCTGAGCGACCTCCTCGTTGCGCATGCCGTCTGCGAGGAGCCGAAGGATCTCCCGTTCGCGCTTGGTCACGGTGGGGAGGCGCTCGGCGGCTTGCGGCCCGGCAAGAACTCCCGCCAGAGCCGGGTCGACGTAGGTGCCGCCGCCACCAATGGTTCGAATCGCCCGCGCCAGGTCGTCGAGCGGCGCCTCCTTGACGAGGAACCCGCGGGCACCGGCGTCGAGGGCCTCCAGCAGGAGCGAGCGCTCGCCGTGGCCGGTGTAGAGGATGACCGCGGTCGCCGACCCTTCGTCGCTGAGCTTTCGAGCGATGTCGATCCCGCCTACGCCCGGCATGCGGATGTCCACGATCGCAACGTCCGGCGCGTGCTCCGCGATCAGCCGCAACGCCTCGTCGCCGTCCTGCGCCTGCGCGACGATCTCGACGTCGTCGACGTCGGCGAGATATCGCGAGACAGCGTCGATGATCGCCGGGTGATCGTCAGCGATGACGCAGCGGTACTGCACGTCTACTCCATTCTCGTCGCCGGGGAGGGCCGCAAAAAGCTTAGGCAGGGCTGGGTGCCTACACTAATATTCACGGCTCTCGAGGCCCACGTCGTGTCGCAATCGGTTTAGGTCGCGCGGTGCTCCTCGAGGAGCCGCAGCGCAAGCAGCCGCCCCTCGTTGACTGCGACGAAATTGCCTTCGCGTGCGGCGACGATCGAGCCGCGGAAGAGGAGTTGGAGTTGGTGCGCGAGAGTCGGCCCTTCTGCCAAGCCCGCCTCCTGGCCGAGCCGCCAAAGGAGCTCATAGACGCGTGCAATGGCCGCGAGAGACGCCTCCCGTATCGCAGGCGAGCGGTCGTGGACCTCGAGCACCGAGTTGATGAACAGGCATCCCGCGTAGCCTTCGTCTTGGAGCCACTCGTGGAAGACGTCGACCAGGGCGGCAAGGCGATCTTCAGGCTTCGGCGCTCTGTGAGCGGACTCGGATCTGAGCAGGCCATCGATCCAAAGCGCCTCGTGACGCTCCAGGACCGCGACCACGAGGTCGTCCTTCGACAGGAAGTACCGGTACAACGAGGTTTTGGCGACCCCGGCCTCGGCGACGATCCGATCGACTCCGACAGCAGTGAACCCTTCTTGTACGAAGAGCTCATAGGCGGTGCGGAGGATGCGCTCGCGAGTGTCGAGGCCCGGCTCCTCCGGAGGATCGCGGGGGGGAAGCCGGGGCCGCGTTCTCCGGACCTCGGGGCGTTTGGTGATCGCTAAATCGTACAGACCTGTTCGTCCTCTGCTATTTTCTTCTTGGTATGGATACAGACAGGTCTGTAGCCATTCAGATCCGCAGGAACTCTCGCCAATGCACAGACGGTATTGGACTCCCCCCGGCTCTCACTGCATAGTGGCGCCCGACGGTTTCCAAGAGGCAGCGCTGTGCCTGTTGCTGCTCTGACTAGGACTGGGTTGGGGACACAGGAACACGACACAGCCGACGCCGCCGCAGGAGCCGAACCACACCGCTCGGCGCCGGTGGCAGTCGAGCTCAGGCATCTGCGCTACTTCCTCGCGGTCTTCGAGGAGTTGCACTTCGGCCGCGCGGCCGCGCGCCTTCGCATATCGCAGCCTCCGCTCTCGCAGGCAATCCGCAAGCTCGAGCTCGAGCTCGGCGTGCAGCTGTTCGAACGGACGAGCCGGATGGTGAGCGCAACCGAGGCGGGACGCGTCCTGGCCGGCGAGGCGCGCAAGGTTCTCGCCGAGTTCGACACCGCAGTCGCTGAGACGCGGCGCGCCGGGGGAGCGGCGTCACCGCTGCGCATTGGCTGCGTGCCACATCTTCCGATCCAGCCGCTCCTGCGATTCCTGGGCGCGCTGCACGATCGCGACCCGAGCACACGCGTACAGGTGACGCACCTGAACTTCCTCGAGCAGGTACGCGCCCTCGCCGCCAGCGAGCTGGATCTCGGCATCTTCCCCGAGAGCGACGGTGAGGCGCAGATCGAAACCGAGCCGCTGTTCGCAGGCGAGAAGCTCGCGGCCTTTCTGCCTCCTGATCACCCCCTGGCCGAGAAGCAGGTGCTCGGTCCGAGCGACCTGCGCACGCAGACCCTCGTCATCTTCCCGCGGGCGGCAAACCCGGCTCTCCAGGATCGCCTGCTGGCGCTGGTCGAGGAAGGCGGCTACGGGTTCGCCGCCGTCCGAGAAGCCGGCGGACTGAACCCGCGCGACGTCATGCTCGCGGCCGCAGATGGACGCGGTGTCGCGCTCGGGCCGTTCTCGCTCCAGGATGTGAGCGACGTCGGCGGGATCGTCATCCGGCGCCAACTCGACCCCAGCTTGTCGATGCCGGACACCGTGGTCGCCTGGCGGGCGAACCCGCCGGGGCAGCTCAAGGAGAAGCTGGCCGTGGCGCAGGAGGTCGCTCGCGAGCTGCGGGCGGCCGATAAACAAGACTAAGGACGTATCGAACGAAGAGTCGTGACGATGGAGAAATGCGGTCTTCGGCCTGGATCCAGACGTCTACCATATTGATACGCTGTAATCGATATTGACGTCTGTAATCTTTCGGCTCAAATAGGGGAGTCGCGTTTCCCGCGGAGGTCGCCTCTCCGGCGACGCTGACGCCTAGGCCAGCCCCCGGCCGGCGAGAAGGGCCCCTCTGCGGTGACCCACCCAGAAGGAACGGTATTGCGAGTCTTGATCGCGGAGGATGAAGAGCCTCTCCGGCTCGCCTTGTGCGACCTCGTCGCCGGCCAGGACGGGATGGAGGTCGTCGGGGCTGCAGGGAGTGCGGCCGAGGCCATCGAGCTCGCGGCGACTACGAAGCCGGACGTAGCCCTCGTCGACGTGCGCATGCCCGGCGGTGGAGCCGAGGTCGTTCGCGCTACCAAGGATTGCTCGCCGAGGACGCGGGCGCTCGCCCTCTCGGCCCAGGACGACCAGGCGACCGTGATCCAGATGCTGTCGGCCGGGGCGGTGGGCTACGTCGTCAAAGGCACCTCGCCGACGGAAATTCTCGAGGCCGTGAGCCGCGCTGCCCGCGGCCAGGCGAGCCTCTCCATCGAAGCCATCTCGCGCATGATCGAGGAGCTCGTCGGCGACATGGCCGAGCGCGAGCTGGCGGAAGGCATCCTTCGGAGGAGCGAGGAGCGCTTTCGAGGGCTCGTCGAGTTGGCTCCCGATGCGGTCGTGATCGTCGGCGAGGACGGAGCAGTGCAACTCGTCAACGCGGAGACTGAGCGGCTCTTTGGGTACACGCGCGACGAGTTGCTCGGACTGCCGATCGAGCGCCTCCTGCCCGACCGCTTCCCAGATCGACACGTCGGCTATCGGGCCGGGTACCTGGTCGACGCGGCGGTGCCGAGAAACGGCGATGAATTCCCGGTCGACATTTCCCTGAGCGCGATCGACTCGGACGAGACCGAGCGCGCGCGCGGGACGGGGGAGGATCGCTTTTCCGCGCTGCTCGAATCAGCGCCAGGGGGCGTCGTCGTCGACGAAGGCGGAACGACCGTCCTCGTCAACGAGCAGACCGTCGGGCGACGCAAGGACGAGAGCGAGTTTCCGATCCACATCGCATTGGCGGCGATCGAGACCGACCAGGGTCGTCTCGCGACCGCCTTCATTCGCGACATCGGCGAGCGCCGTCAGGGTGCGGTCGCTGCCCAGCTGGCGGCGATCGTCGAATTCTCGGACGACGCCATCATCAGCAAGGATCTCGTGGGAACGATCGAGACGTGGAACCGCGGCGCAGAGCGCATGTACGGATACTCCGCTGAGGAAGTGGTAGGCCGCTCGATAGCGCTCCTAAACCCACCTGACCTTCCGGACGATCTTCACGGAACCCTGGAGCGGGTCCGGCGGGGAGAGGAAGTCGAGCAATTCGAGACGAAGCGGATGCGGAAGGACGGCGTCGTGCTCGACGTCCTGCTGAAGATCTCTGGAATCCGGGACGCGGACGGGCAGATCGTGGCGACTTCGACGATCGCGAGGGACGTGACGGGGGTGAAGGTGCGGGCCGCTCTCGAGCGGGAGCGCGCGCTGTTGGCTCATCTCGTGAAGGCAGGCGAGGAGGAGCGGGGCCGGATCGCGCTAGGCATCCACGACGACTCCATCCAGGCGATCACCGCGGCCGGAATGCGGCTGCAGATCCTGCGTCGCAGTCTCCACGACCCCAAGCAGCTCCAGCTGCTGTCGGAGCTCCAGAAGACGATCCAGGTTTCGATCGTGCGACTTCGACATCTTCTCTTCGAGCTGCGCCCGCCCGCGCTCGACACCGACGGGCTCTCCGCGGCCCTCGAGCTGTATCTGGAGGAGACCCAGCGCGAGGGAGCGATCAGCCGGCTCGAGAACAACCTGAGCGAACAGCCGCGGCTGGAGACGCGAACGATTCTCTACCGCATCGCACAGGAGCTTCTGGCGAACGTTCGCAACCACGCGCACGCCGACAACGTGATCGTCGAGCTCGATGAGCACGACCAGGGCTATGCAATCCGCGTGATTGACGACGGCGTCGGGTTCGTCCCCGAGGACCTCGAGCCCGTGCCGGGTCATCTCGGCCTCACCGCGATGCAGGAGCGCGCCGCCCTGGCCGGCGGTTGGCTTCGCATCGATTCGGCTCCCGGCAAGGGAACGACCGTCGAGGTCTGGATCCCCGGGGCGCCTCCGACCCCCGCTGCGCCATGAGCGAAAGGCCTCGGCTCCGCGTGCTCGTCGCCGAGGACGATCCGACTGTCCGCGACGCGCTCGAAGCTCTCTTCCGGTCGGAGCGAAGCCTCGAGCTGGCGGCGTCGGTTGGAGACGCGACGAGCGCGGTCGAGGCTGCGATGCGCGAGCATCCGGATGTCGCCCTCGTCGACGTGCGGATGCCAGGCGGGGGAGCGAGCGCCGCGCGTGGGATCAGGAGCTGCTCGCCAGATACCCGGGTGCTCGCCTTCACCGCCCACGACGACCGGGAGACCGTGCTCCAGATGCTCGAAGCCGGGGCGATCGGCTACTTGCTCAAGGGCGACTCGATCGACGAGATCGTGGAAGCGATCCACCGCGCCTCCGACGGGCAGGCACCGCTCTCCGCCGAGGTCGCGGGCGAGGTCATCGATGAGCTCCTGGGGCAGCTCAACATCGGCCGCCAAAACGAGACCCAGACGCGGCGCCGCGAGAAGCGGGTCCGTCGCGCGCTCGAGGGGAAGGGCCGTTTCAGCATGGTGTTCCAACCGATCTGCAGCCTCTCGGGAAGCCTCGTCGGAGCCGAAGCGCTCGCGCGCTTTGACGGCCCGCCCAAGCGCGGCCCGGATCGCTGGTTCGCCGAGGCGGAGGAGGTCGGCCTGCGTCGGGAGCTCGAGCTTGCGACCGCGAAGGTGGCTCTCTCGGCACTCCCGAGCCTGCCGCCGGAGATCTATCTCTCGGTGAACGTCTCGCCGAAGACTCTCCTCTCGGCGAGCTTCCGCAAACTGGTGCTCGAGAACTCCGACCCGACGCGCGTCGTCGTCGAGGTGACAGAGCACGCCAGGATCGACGACTACGAGCGACTGAACTCGGCCTTCGACCGACTGCGCGAGCCGGGGGTGCGCTTGGCCGTGGATGACGCGGGTGCCGGCTTCGCGAGCCTTCGACACATCCTTCGTCTTGCACCGGACTTCATCAAGCTCGACCGGACGCTCATCGACGGCATCGAGTACGACCGTTCGCGCCAGGCTCTAGCCGCGGGGCTGATCTCGTTCGCCGAGAAGATCGAGGCCACGATCATCGCGGAGGGGATCGAGCACTCGGAGGAGGTGGACGTCCTTACGGCGCTCGGGGTCGGCTACGGACAGGGGTTCTTCATTGCCAAGCCCGGCCCGCTGCCGCTGAAGACGACCCGCTTCCGAGCAGGCCGCAGTCGGCGCCGCAGTCGAACCATCGCTCACTAGTTAACGGGGGCGGCTTTGCAGCCTGGGCGCGAAGAGGTCGGCGGCACCGATCAGCTTCGTCAGTAGCGCCCGGAACGGCGCCGGCTTCATCGCGGCCGCCTCGTCCTTGGCGGAGCGAGGGCGCAGCGCATTGCGTGCGTCGGGCCAGTAGGCCCAGGCCAGCGTCGAGGCGAAGCGTTCGCAGCCGTAGCGATCGTGGCGAAGGCCGGCCACTTCGTGGCACCAGCCGGCGGCATGGAGCCGCTCCGTCAGGAATCCTCGCTTGGCGCCGTCCAGAAGCGAGAAATCGACCTGGTGCGCGTACTCGTGCTGCACGATGCCCCACGCGAAGGTGCCGGACGACAGGAGCTCGGGCGAAAGCCAGATGTGGCCCGGAGTCGACGACGCCTCTTTGCCGGGAACGACGTGGATCGTGATCTCCTCCTGCACGAGCGACCAGTCGAACCGGCTGGCGTCGAGGGCCTTCTTCACCTCGGCGGTATTTCGCGCGGTGCCACCGACGACGGTGTAGCGACCCCCACTCGCGAGGGCCGGCTCAATACAGACCGAGCCAACGGTGAGCGCGAGCGCGAGCGTGATAAAGAGTCGACCGCAGGACACATAGAGGATCTCGGAAACGGCAGCCCGCTTGGAGATTCAACAAACCGTCCGAGCAGATGCCTCTACTTCACCTCCGATGTCACGCGTGTGACAACAAGCCGTCCGAGCAGATGCCCCAATTTCACGCCGGATGTCACGCGTGTGACGCAAGGAGGGTTTGGCGGAATTGACTCGTCGCCGGGGTGCGATGGTCGTTCCGAGGCAAGGACGCAGGGAGCCTCAATGCCTTTCTGCATTGGGGCGACTGAGGACGCGGCCTCGGGGCGAGCAGCGCGGCCCGGCGGCACAGATCCATTTCGCCAGACCCTCCTTAGGCGGCGAAGCGCTGCTCGGCTCTGGCGCGCGCTTTGGCGGCTTCGACCTCGCGGTCCTTCGGCGGCGCCGACGTCACGAGTTGACCGAGGAGCCTTGCCGAGACCTCGGCGACGGCGTCGACGGCCTGCTCGAACGCCTGCTCGTTGGCCTTCGAGGGCTTCGTGAAGCCGCTGATCTTGCGGACGTACTGGAGGGCTGCTGAGCGGACCTCTTCGTCCGTCGCGGGCGGGTCGAAGTTGTACAGGCTGCGAATGTTTCGGCACATGGCCCGATCCTAGCCGCGAAGCCGGAATCGCTCTGGAGGGAAAAGCAGGATTCCGCTTACTATCTGGAGAATGAAACGGGTTTTCGCGTCCTTTGCGCATTTGCACCTGAGCGCGCGGCTCGCGATCTCGCTGGCGCTGGTGCTGTTTGCAGCGGTCGCGGTCGCACCCGCGGCCGGGCCCCAGAAGCGCATCCGCGAGGACGTGCGCATCGCCGGGCTCAATGTGTCGGGGCTCGACGTCGGGCAGGCGCGGCAGCGGGTGCGGATCGCATTCGACCGGCCGGTCCGATTTCGCTTCGGCAAGCTGCGCTGGCAGGTCGCGCCGGCCAAGCTCGGCGCCGAGCCGCTCGTGGACGACGCCGTGTCCAGAGCTTTGCGATCAGAGAGCGGCGACAACATCGAGGTGCGCGTAGCGGTCGACAAGCAGGAGGTGCGCAGATACGTGGACGCGCTCGATCGGCGCTTCGGCGTGCAGGCGCAGGATGCCCGGCTCATCGGGCTGAACGGCATCAGGCCCGCGATCAGCGACGAGCGCTGGGGACGCACCGTTCGCCGCGGCGCCATGACGGCGGCGATCACGCGCGCGCTCCGAACGCGCATCCGCGGGCGGATGCCGGTCGTGCTGAGGGCGATCCGCCCATCGGTGACGAAGGCGGGCTTCGGCCCGGTCATCGTCATCCAGCGGGGGTCGAACCAATTGACGCTCTTCAACGGGTCGACCGTCGTCCGGAACTTCGGCGTCGCCACCGGCACGGCGCAGTACCCGACTCCTTCCGGGACGTTCAGCATCGCCGACATGCAGAAGAACCCGTGGTGGCGGCCGCCCGACTCCGACTGGGCGAAGGGCAAGAAGCCGATCCCGCCCGGGCCCGGGAACCCGCTCGGCACCCGCTGGATGGGGTTGACCGCGCCGCTCGTCGGCATCCACGGCACGCCCGATGCCGCATCGATTGGCTACTCGGCTTCGCACGGCTGCATCCGCATGCACATCTCCGAAGCGACCTGGCTCTTCGACCACGTGGACGTGGGCACGCCGGTCGTGATCCTCTAGAGCTGCTACTGGCGTTCGCCATCGTCGCGGCGATCTTCTGGCTGCCGACCGGCTGGGGCATCGTGGCGATCGCGGCCGGGCTCGCGATCGAGCTCGGTGAGGCTGCTTTCTGGATCCGGTTCTCCAAGAGGCGCAAACCGACGATCGGGGTCGAGGCCCTCGCCGGAGCGGATGGAATCGTCGTCACCGAGTGCCGCCCTACCGGCCGGGTGCGGGTCGCGGGCGAAGTCTGGCGCGCTACGTGCCCGGAAGGAGCGGATGTCGGAGACGAGGTCGTCGTCGAGCGGGTCGAGGGCGATCTGACCCTGTTCGTGAGCCGGAAATAGACTGCAGCCGTGGCCAAGGTCGACGAGGTAACGGTCGATCAGCCGCCCCTCGAGTGGGACACGCCGCTCTTCCGCACCGCCGTAGCCCAGCTCGAGGAGGCGCTGACCCATGCTCCAGAGGTCGATCCTGGGATCGCCGAGCGTTTGCGCAACCCAGAGCGCGCTTTGATGGTCAGCGTCCCGGTGCGGATGGACGACGACTCGTGGCGAGTCTTTCCGGCCTACCGTGTTCAGCACTCGAGCGTGCTCGGCCCGACCAAGGGCGGCATCCGCTACGACACCAACGTGTCCCTCGGCGAGTGCGCGGCACTGGCGATGTGGATGACCTGGAAATGCGCGCTCCTCCGGCTGCCTTACGGTGGCGCGAAGGGCGGAGTTCGCTGCAACCCGAGGGAGCTGTCGCCCGGGGAGGTGCAACGCCTGACCAGGCGCTTCACGTCGGAGTTGCTGCCGGTCATCGGCCCGCAGGAAGACATCCCTGCACCGGACATGGCCACGAACGAGCAGACGATGGCCTGGATGATGGACACGTACTCGATGCAAATGGGGTACGCGGTGCCTGAGATCGTCACGGGCAAGCCGGTCTCGATCGGCGGCTCGGTGTTTCGCAGCGAGGCGACCGGCGCCGGCGTCGTGATGGTGATCGAGCGCGCATGCCAGCGCCTGGGGTGGCCCTTCGCCGAGCAGCGCTTCGTCGTCCAGGGCTTCGGAAACGTCGGCGGTGTCGCTGCGCGCGAGCTCGCCGCGCGTGGAGCCACGGTTGTGGCCGTCTCGGATATCTCCGGAGGGATCCACGACGTGAACGGCCTGGATCTCGCCCATGTAACAGCCTGGGTCGCAGAGCACGGCTCGCTCGCCGAGTACCCGGCGATGCACGTGTCGAACGAGCAGCTGCTCGAGATCCCGTGCGACATCCTCGTCCTCGCAGCGCTGGAGGATCAGATCACGTCCGAGAACGCAGGCCGGATCAACACGAAGATGATCGCCGAGGGGGCGAACGGGCCGACGTCGTTCGACGCGGACGCGATCCTCGCCGACCGCGGGATCATCATCCTCCCCGATGTGCTCACGAACGCGGGCGGCGTCACCGTCTCCTACTTCGAGTGGGTGCAGGACCTCGGTCGGCTCTTCTGGACGCGTGACGAGATCCGCGCTCGTCTCGCCGAGAAGCTGAACGACGCCTTCGACCGGGTCTGGGAGCTGGCCGAGCAGAGGGGGCTGACGCTGCGGAGCGCGGCGCTGGTCGGCGGGATCAGAGAAGTCGCGGGCGCGCTCGCCGCGCGAGGGATCTATCCGTGACCGCAGTCCGCGAGGCGATGATCACCGACCCGCGCGTGTGCGGTGCGGACGCGACCGCGCAAGAGGCGGGGGAGGCGCTCTCGCGGCCCGAGGTGCGAGCCGTGTTCGTGTGCGACGACGGCCGCCTGGTCGGCGTGGTGACGCGGAAGACGCTCGTCCGGGAGGTGGTCGCCACCGGCCGCGATCCGGGCTCGACACAGCTGGCAGAGATCGCCGAGGAGCCGCACTGGACGATCGAAGCGGACCTGCCCGTCGACGAAGCCTTCCGCTTCCTCGAGGAAAACGACGCCGAGCGCGTGCCCGTGGTCGAGGGCGGCCGGCTAGTCGGCGTCCTCTCGCGCGAGCTTCTGCAGCGGCGCCTGGCCGAGGACGAGCCGCAGCCCGAGGTTGAGTAGCCGGCTCCTCGGCGGCGCGCTGTCGGCTTCGGCGCTCGCGCTCTTCGCGCTGACCTTCGCGCCCTGGTTCGCCCATGAGGAGCTCGACGGACCGAACGGCGATCGTCTTCGCGACGACGACACGCTCATTCTCGCGCTGAGCGGCTGGGAGCTGGAGGGCAGGATCGCCGCGCTGGTGCTGCTCGCCGCCTTTCTGGGCATCGGAGCGGGCATCTGGAGCATCCGTCGCCCAGGCGACCGACTGCTTCCCCTCGCTTGTCTGGTCGCCGCCGCCGCGGGGTTGGCGGCGGCCTGGGTCATCGCATCGGAGCTTCGCTCGCCGTCCGACGAGATCTACAACGACGCGCGCATCTGGGCACGTCTTGCTCTGGTCGCCGCGATCGTCACCGCAGCAGCGGCGGGGGCGGCTGGAGTTGCCGCGCTAAGCCGCAAGGAGGACTCGAGACCCGGCGGGCCCGCCTGGCCGCTATTCGCCGGCACGGCCGCGCTCTACCTTCTCGCGCTCGGGGCCAATGCCACCGAAATCTGGCAACCGCAGTTCGTGGCAGCGTGTTGCGCCGCTGGGGTGCTCGGGTACCTCGTTCCACGCTGGTGGCTCGCCTTGCTGCCGATCGTCCTTGTCGTTCTCATCCTGGAGCTGACGAGTTCCGGTTGCGACTCTTCGTCATCCGAGTGCGAGTCGCTCAGAGGGTTCTACTACGCGTTCATCGCCGTGTATGTCACGGGCGCTCTCTTGATCGGAATTGGCACGCGGGCCCTGCGACGCCGCGTGGTGCGTCAGCAGCAGGTGTAGGCGCCGGGCGGGGCGTCGCCTTCGACCGGCTCCGGCAATGCGGCGGCCTCGAGCGCGACGCCGTGCAGGATGTCGCGCTCGCTCGCCTCGATCTCGTCGAGCCCGAGGTGGACGAGCACTCCGTGCAGGATGATCGCGCCGGCGACGATCACCGGCGCGCGATCGGGATCGAGCGCCGGCTCTTCGCGTCGCTCGGCCAGTGGCATGGAGGCAAGCCGGGACAGCTGGTGCTGCACGCCGTCGAGGCTCAGCCGGTGACCGTGGACGCGCTCCGAGTCGTACTCCGCGAGCCCGAGGTCGAGGGCTGCTAGCGACGTGATCGTGCCGGCGACGCCGATCGCCTGTTCTGGGCGGGATCCATCCGGAAGCGCGCTGCGCACGGCCGCGGCGCACGACTCGAGCTCGTCGTCCGTGGGCGGGTCGGAGGGCAGGTGACGCTCGGTCAGGCGCACGGAACCGATGTCGAGGCTCACCCGCTGGTCGCTGCCGATCAACTCGGTCGAGCCGCCGCCGATGTCCACGACCAGCGTCGAGTCGCCGGTCTCGCCGACGCCACGCAGTGTGAGATCGGCCTCCTCGTCCCCGGAGAGGAGCCGCGTCTTGAACCCGTAGCTCCACTCGATCTCGCCGAGGAACGCCTCTCCGTTCTCCGCGTCGCGGACGGCGCTCGTTGCCACGAGATACGTGCGCTCGGCGCCGAGGGACTCCAGCTCGCGGCGGTACTCGGTGAGGCAGTTCCGCACCCGCGCGATCGGCAGCGGCAGGAGCTGCCGGCGCGTATCGACGTCTTCCCCGAGCCGGGTGATGCGCGTGCGCTTCACGACCTCGTCGATCTGGTCCCCGTCCACGTCCGCGACGAGGAGTCGCGTCGTGTTCGTGCCCTGGTCGATTGCGGCTACTCGCATGGTAAAAAGGTTAGTTTCCAGCGGTTTCGTAGGGTAGGTCGGTAGGTCTAGAATCGTTTCTGTGCGACGCGCGTGGGCAGGTTTCGAGCGCCGCGAGGGCCTCAAGCAGATCGCCATCGTACTGGCGGCGCTGGGGGTCTACGAGGTCGTGCGGAGCTTCATCGAGCCCGACTGGGCCGCCGCGATCGCGAACGCGGAGCGCATCGCCGAGCTGGAGCGCGGGCTCTCCTTTGCGTGGGAGCAGTCGCTCCAGCGCGCGTTCCTCGGGGTGCCGGAGCTGGTCGAGGCGATGAACCTCTTCTACTTCGTCGGGCACTTCGTGCTGACCGGCGTGTTCTTCCTGTGGCTCTACCGCTCGTCGAGCGAGGGCTTTCGCAGCTTCCGCAACGGATTCATCGCTGCGACTGCGATCGCGGTCGTCATCCACTGGTGGTTCCCGACGGCGCCACCGCGTGTCGTCGGCGGCCTCGGGATCATGGACACGCTTCGCGTCTTCTGGGATGTCGACATCGGCTCGCCGCACGTGTCGGCTTTCTCGAATCCGGTCGCAGCCGTGCCGAGCCTGCATGCCGGCTGGGCGGTCGGTGTCGGCGTGGGCCTGGTCAGGTATGCCAAACAGCCTGCGTTGCGCGTGCTCGGGGTCGTCTATCCGGTGGTCGTGATGCTGACGATCGTGGTCACCGGGAACCACTTCATCTTCGACGCGCTGGCCGGGATCGCGGTGCTCGCAGCGGGCTTCATGGTCATGGAAATCCCCAGGATCCGGCGCCGCGCACTGGTCTGGCATACTTGAGAGAAGCGACGCGGGGTGGAGCAGTCAGGTAGCTCGCCGGGCTCATAACCCGGAGGTCGCAGGTTCAAATCCTGCCCCCGCTACTGCGAAAGGCGCTGGAAACGGCGCCTTTCGCGTCGCTGGTTTTTTTTTTTTTTTTTTTTTTTTTTTTTTTTTTTTTTTTTCCTTTTTTGCACTCATTCGGCGCGCTGAGCCGATGGCAGATGGCGACGGTGACCTCCACTAGCCCCACGATCCAGGGCGAGTCGCTGTGGCCGCGGCTGGCGGACCTCCCGCTCGTCGTCGAGTCGTGCGAGTACGACGGCCTGCATGCGGTCCTCGCCAACGAGTTCAACCGCGTGACCACCCACGTGCGCCTGATCGGCGCCGGCGCCGACGGTCTCGGCGAAGACATCTCGCTGATGGAGGAGGACGGCACCTCGCTACACGAGGCGCGGCCCGCGCTGGGGCTCGAGGGCGAGTGGACGCTGGCGAGCTTCTCCGACCAGCTCGCGACGCTCGACCTGTTCGTCAACCCGCCGGAGTGGGAGGGGGCGCCGCGCCTTCGCCGCTGGGCGTTCGAGTCGGCCGCGCTGGACCTGGCCCTGCGCCAGGCCGGACGCGCCCTGCACGAGGTGCTGGAACTGGAGCCGCAGCCGCTGCGCTTCGTCAACTCGCTCGGCCTGGGCAAGCAGCCGTCGATCGAGCCGGTGCGCCGCCGGCTGGCGCGCGCTCCCGGTGTGCGCTTCAAGCTCGACGCGGAGGTGACCTGGGCGCCTGAGCTCGTCGACGAGGTCGCGGCGACCGGCGCCGTCGACACGATCGACTTCAAGGGCCAGTACGGCTTCGAGGTCGAGGACCCGCAGGCGCTCGCGAACCTCTACGACCGCGTCATCGCGGCCTTCCCGGACGCCTACCTGGAGGACCCGCACGACCTGCCCGAGATCGCCTCGCGTCTCGGCGATCACCTGCACCGCGTCTCCTACGACTCGCCGATCCGCAGCGCCGCAGGACATCGGCGCGACGCCGCTCGCGGCGCGCGTCGTGAACGTCAAGCCGTCGCGAATCGGCAGCGTGCGCGAGCTGCTGGAGGTCTACGCGCGCTGCGCGCGCGAGGGGCGGCCGATGTACGGCGGCGGCATGGGCGAGCTGGGCGTGGGCCGCGGGCAGATCGAGCTGCTCGCGGCGATTTTCCACCCCGACGCCCCCAACGACGTCGCCCCGAGCGCCTACAACGAGGACGACCCGGCGGGCGAGCTGCCGGCCAGCCCGCTGGATCCGAGCCCGGCGCCGAGCGGCTTTCGCCGGGCGGCGTGAGCGACCTCCCAAGACAACTGAAAGAGGAAACCATGACCACGCCAGCCCCGACCGTCACCGACCACGACGACTTCGAGCGACAGCTCCTCGAGCTGCGCAAGCGCGAGAAGGCACACACCCGCGAGGGCGACGCGATCGCCGCGGCCCGGCGCCGGCTGCCCATGACAGAGGTGCCGCCCGACACCACCGTCATCGGCCCCGACGGCCCGGTCCCGTTCGGCGATGTCTTCGAGGGGCGCGACGAGCTGGTCGTCTACAGCCACATGTTCTACGACGGGAAGCCATGGGAGTGGCAGTGCGAGGGCTGCACCAGGAACTCCTGGAAGATGCAGGACGCCGCCGACGCGGCCTACCTCAACGCCAACGGGATCACCTTCGCCATCCTCGGCGACGGGCCGTACGAGGAGATCGCGGCATTCCGCGACTTCATGGGCTACACGGCGCCGTGGTACTCCAACGCCCACCTCGACGACCCCACCGTGGGCGTCGCCGGCCGGATCTCCTGCTACCTGCGGCGGGAGGACAAGATCTACCTGACGTACTGGACGACCGGCCGGGGCGACGAGGTGATGAGTCCCTCGTTCGGGCTGCTCGACATGACCGCCTACGGGCGGCGGGAGGAGTGGGAGGACTCGCCCGAGGGGTGGCCGCAGTTCCCGACCCACTCCGTCTTGCGCACCGACGAGCACGGTGCGCCGATGGGGCCCAGAAACGGCGGTCGACCGGTGCCCCAGTGGACGCGCCCGGGCGTCACCGGGGTCGGCGGACAAACCGGGTAGCACTACCTCGGAGGCGGCGCT
>CAVZFQ010000011.1:0-60844 GCA_963774625.1 uncultured Actinomycetes bacterium | reverse complement strand
GGTCACGATGCCGGCCCAGGTCGTTCCTCCGTTCGTGCTCTTGAGGAGCGTGCCGAACTCGCCGGAGGCGTAGCAGGTGGAGCCGGAGCACGCGAGGTCGGCCAGCGTGTTCGGGCCGAGGAGAGGATTACCCGAGTACCAGCCGGAGTGAGGCGTGTTCACGCCCGCTGTCGCTCCGGAGAGAAGGGCCAGCGCTGCGAGGGCCGCAACGCAGACAACGCGAGAGAGGAGGCGCATCGTTCTGCCTTTCGATCGGGGGACCAAGCCGATCGATCGTGCGCTCAGGTGAAAATCAGATCAAGGTTTTTCGACGAAAATTGAGAGCATCCGTACGCGCCCTTCATTTCGCGTGTAATTCGTAACCGAGTTGTAAAGCGCGAGCCGAAAAACGGCTCGGAAAGCCGCGAATTAAGGCTGGGCGCCTTCCGGAGGCGGCGGCTGCATCGCCTGGCCCGGCAGCGGGAACGGCTTCGGCCGCGGAAGGCGCTTGCGCTTGTCGGCGGCGGCTTCCTTCCCTTCCTCCGTGGACGGCTCGGGCTCCGGTGGGAACACGGCCTCCTCGTTCTCCCCGGCCAGCAGTCGCTGGAACTGATCCTTGTCGATCGTCTCGCGCTCGATGAGGATCCCCGACAGTTTGTGGAGCTCCTCGATGTGCTCCTCGAGCACGTTGCGCGCACGCCTGTGGCCGTCCTCGATCACGAGGTGGATCTCCTCGTCGATGTCGCGGGCCATGTCCTCGGAGTAGTCGGGCTCGGAGGCCATCTCGCGACCCAGGAACGGCATGTCCTGGTTGCGCCCGAGCACGCGCGGCCCCAGCTTCTCGCTCATCCCGAAGCGCATGATCATCTGCTTGGCGGTGTGCGTGACCTTCTCGAGGTCGTTCGCGGCGCCCGTGGTCACCTCGTTGAAGACGAGCTCCTCGGCGGCGCGACCGCCGAGCGTCATCGCCAGCTGGTCCATGAGCGACGACTTCGTGGTCAGGTAGCGATCCTCGCGCGGGAGGGAGATCGTGTAGCCGAGCGCCTGGCCGCGGCTGATGATCGAGATCTTGTGCACCTCGGCGTCCTGGTCGAGGTAGTGGCCGACGAGAGCGTGGCCCATCTCGTGGTACGCCGTGACCTTGCGCTCCTCCTCGGAGAAGAGCCGGGTCTTCTTCTCGGGGCCGGCGATCACGCGCATGATCCCTTCCTCGAGCTCGTCCTGGCCGATCGTCTTGCGGCCGCGGCGCGCTGCGAGCAGCGCTGCCTCGTTGACGAGGTTCGCCAAATCGGCGCCCGTGAACCCGGGCGTCCCGGCGGCGAGCGTGTCGAGCTCGATCTCGCTGGCCAGCGGCTTCCCCTTCGCGTGCACCTCGAGGATCTTCTTGCGGCCGTTTCGGTCCGGGCGGTCGACGACGATCTGCCGGTCGAAGCGCCCCGGGCGGAGCAGCGCCGGGTCGAGGATGTCGGGCCGGTTCGTGGCCGCGATCAGGATGATGTTGTCCTTCAGCTCGAACCCGTCCATCTCGACGAGGAGCTGGTTCAGGGTCTGCTCGCGCTCGTCGTGGCCGCCGCCCAGCCCGGCACCGCGATGGCGGCCGACCGCGTCGATCTCGTCCATGAAGACGATGCACGGCGCGGCCTGCTTGGCCTGCTCGAAGAGGTCGCGGACGCGGCTGGCGCCGACGCCGACGAACATCTCGACGAAGTCCGAGCCCGAGATCGAGAAGAACGGCACGCCGGCCTCGCCGGCGACCGCTCGGGCCAGCAGCGTCTTACCGGTGCCCGGCGGCCCGTAGAGCAGCACGCCCTTGGGAATGCGCGCGCCGAGGGCCTGAAACTTCTTGGGGTTCTCGAGGAACTCCTTGATCTCATGCAGCTCCTCCACGGCCTCCTCGACGCCGGCCACGTCTTTGAAGCCGATCTTCGGAGCGTCGGGCGTCATCCGCTTGGCGCGGCTCTTGCCGAAGCTCATCACCTTCGAGCCGCCGCCCTGCATCTGGTTCATCAGGAAGATCCAGAAGCCGATCAGCAGCAGGAACGGCAGGAACGAGATCAACAGCGAGGTCAGCGAGAAGCCGCCGGTCCCCTTCGAGTCGTAGTTGACCTGCTTCTCCTTCAGGAGGCGCTCGAAGGCCAGCTGCGACTCGTCGCTCGGGTAGTTCGCCTTCGCGGTCGCCGCGTCGCCCTTCAGGTCCGCTGTGATCTGGCGCTTGTTCGGGTTGAAGGTGACCTTCTCGATGTTTTGCGGGTTGTCCCGCACCAGCCCCTGAACCTCGGAGTACGTGTACTTCTTCTCGTTCTTGTCCCCGCCCATGAGCGTCTGGCTCGCCAGGTAGACGAGTAGGACGATCACGATCAGGGGGAAAAGTGCTGAGCGGAAGAAACGGTTCAAGTGCAGGCCTCCTGGCCCAGGGTAGCACTGGCAGTTATTCGTACCTCCGCTATCGGCGGTTCCTTACGAGGCTCTTAAGTCCTCGTTCGGTTCTACGAGGCCGCGATGTCCTCGTTCAGGACGCCGACGTACCGAAGGTTGCGATAGCGCTCCGCGTAATCGAGCCCGTATCCGATCACGAAGCGGTTCGGGATCTCGAAGCCGACGTACTTGACGGGGACCTCGATCTCGCGCCGGCCCGGCTTCGTCAGCAAGGCGCAGACTTCCAGGGAGGCGGGGTCACGCGCCCGGAGGTTCCGCATCAGGTACGAGAGGGTCAGGCCCGAATCGATGATGTCCTCGACGATCAGGACGTCCCGCCCCTGAAGCGGGATGTCGAGGTCCTTGAGGATGCGAACGACCCCCGAGGAGTCGGTCTCGGCCCCGTAGCTCGAGATGGCCATGAAGTCGACCTCGCAGGGGACGGTGAGCGAGCGCATCAGATCGGCCATGAAGAAGACGGCGCCCTTGAGGACGCCGACGAGCAGCAGGTCCTTGCCCGCGTAGTCGTTCGAGATCTCCTCCCCCATCTCGACGATCCGCGACTGCAGCGTCGGCTCGTCGATCAGCACTTCCCCTACCGCACCCTCCAGCTCAGTCTGCGTCACGCTCTGCACTCACTCCCTCGGCTTCGACGATGCCCGGCACTGCGACGACCTCGTCACCCCGCACGACGAGCGGCCATGACTCGCGCTCGGAGCGGGGGATCTTGGCGTCGACGAACACATCCTGGATCTTCCTCGTGCGCCCGGCAAGTCGGTCGCCGGCACGCCACCCTCGTACCTTAAGGCCACGCTCGCGGGCGGAGATCCGCCACGGGCCCCAGCGGACCTCGCCGTCCAGCGCGACGGGAGTCTGCTCGAGCCAGACGCTGTCGTACTCGCGCACCGCGGTGAGGCCACCGCCGAGGTCGAGCCGCTTCGAGCCGACCGGGGCGGCCAGCAGCTCGGCGAGCGGCGACGGCTCCCGCGTCAGGCGGAGCAGGTTCTCCTCGGCGGCGGGGTGCAGCTGACGGAGCAGCGGGAGAATTTGTTCGCGGATCAAGCCTCGCTTCGTGTCGGCGTTGGACGAGTCCAAGCGGTAGTCGAGCCCCTCGGCACTGCAGTAGGCCTCGGTCTCCTCGCGGGTGCGGCCGAGCAGCGGGCGCACGACTCCGTCTTCGCGCTGCCACTTGATCCAGCCGGGGGCGCCGCTCGAGACGAGCCGGTAGAGGACGGTTTCCACCTGGTCGGACACGGTGTGGCCCGTGGCGCGCAGGCGGTCGGTGGCGAACGAGTAGCGAAGCTCGCGGAGCTCGTCCTCCGTCGTGCCGGCGCAGCTACCGTCGACGATTTCGGCGCCGAGCACGTCGCGGCAGAACGCGGCGTCCTCGTCCGACTCGCGTCCGCGCAACCCGTGGTCGACGTGCAGCGCCGAGACCTCGTAGTCGAGCTCGCGCAACGCGTGCCAGAGGCAGGTCGAGTCCGCCCCGCCGGAGACGAAGCAGGTCACGGCGCCGCCCGGCGGGATCAGCTCGTGCTCACGAACATCGGCCTCCACGAGCTCACGAAAGCGCTGCGAATCCATGCCAGAAGTCTGCCTAGTCGCAGGACTCATGCCCAAAGCCGCCATGCCAGGGGGACAGTCCCCTACACAGGAGTGTGACGATCTTTCAACAGTCGAATGGGCCTGGCATGCGGCCCGGAGGCCACGGTGAGTCCTTCGGCGCCGCCTCGGGGCGAGGCCGGCGGCGCGCGATCTGCATCGCGATCTCCAGCGCCGCCCATCGCGCGACCCAGAGCGCGAGCCCGCCCAGGAGGAGCCGCCTGATCAAAACAGGATGCTCCTGTACGACCCCCGGCGGTGCATGCCGACCGCTTCGTACACGCGGATCGCGGGCGCGTTCTCCGGCCGGACGAACAGGCAGACCACGGAGGTGCTCTCCAGGAGGATCCGGCAAAGATGGCGCAGCCCGAGCTGGGCATGTCCCTGGTTGCGCGCAGCGGGATCGACCCAGACCTGCTGGAGCTGCACCGCGCTGGGCGTCCACGCCGAGGCCTCCGCCTTGAAGAGGATCGTCCCGTCCTCGACCCAGAGCCACGACCGCCGCTCGTGGATCTGGCCGAGCGTGCGCCGCCTGAACCCGCCGGGGTCACGCTCGAGCGGATCGACGCCGAGCTCCTCGCGGTGCGTCGCCGCGCAGGCGGGCAACAGCAGATCGAGGTCGTCCGCGCGGGCCCGGCGCAGTCCGGTGTCCTCACCGGCGGGCGGCTGATCGAGCACGTAGACGGGTTGCCCCGGCCGGTCCTCGCGCGGAGGCGACATGCGAGCCTCGGCGGGTCCCCAGAGATCGGTCACGGCCTGCTCGTCGCCGATGATCATTCGGGTCGAGGGCTGGGCCGTGGGCTCGGCGAAGGCACCGCAGCCCTCCCCGGAGGGGACGACGTTCGCGCCGAAGTAACAGAGCGCCGAGAGCCCATCGCCCTCCTCGAGGGCCCGGAAGCGTGCGAAGCCGCGCCTGGCCACGTCCTCGAGGAACACGCGCTCCACCGGGTCGCGCGCGCTGAACTCCAGCACCTGGTCGAGAGTCGGGGTGACGACCACCGGCTCCATGATCGCGGGTTAGGGTTGCCCGATGCCGATTCACGTCCGAGCCGAGCCCGGCGACTACGCCGAGGCCTGCCTGCTTCCAGGCGACCCGATCCGGGCGAAGTACATCGCCGACACCTATTTCGACAACCCCGTGCAGAAGAACGAGGAGCGCGGGCTCTGGGGCTTCACGGGCGAGTTCGAGGGCCGGCCGATCTCGGTGCAGGCCACCGGCATGGGCTGCCCGACGGCGGCGATCGTCATGGAGGAGCTCGTCCAGCTGGGCGTGAAGCGCTTCCTCCGCGTGGGCACGTGTGGTGGCTTGCAGACCGATCTCGAGCTCGGCGACCTGATCGTCGCGTTGACGGCAGTCCCGGCGGACGGGACGGCGCGCCACTACACGAACCAGGAGCCGCACTGCCCGACGGCGGACTGGGAGCTCGTCCACGGGGCCGTGCACGCTGCGAAGGAGCTCGAGCAGCCGATGCGCGTCGGCCCGATCGCCAGCTCGGACACGTTCTACGACCCCGACGAGGGTCGCCATGGACGCTGGTCGTCCCGCGGCGTGCTCGGCGTCGAGATGGAGGCGGCGATCCTCTTCACGATCGGCGCGCTCCGCAAGGTGCAGGCCGGGTGCCTGCTGACGGTCAGCGACATCATCGTCGGCGGCGAGTTCAAGCGCATCTCCGACGAGGACCTGAAGGCGGCGGTCGACCGCATGACCCGCGTCGCGCTGAAGACCGTGACCGCCGAACACAAGCATTAGCTCCGAGACCGTCTTCCTGGTCAACCCCGCCTCGGACAACGGGGGCACGGGCAAGCGGTGGCCCGAGATCGCGCGCTTGGCGGCCGAGCGTGGGCTCCGAGGGGACACGTTCCTGTCGGAGAGACCAGGTCACCTCACCGATCTCGCCCGGGAGGCCGCCGAGGGCGGCGCCAAGCTCCTCGTCGCGGTCGGCGGCGACGGCACGGTGAACGAGGTGGTCAACGGGCTGGCGGGAGCTCACGACGTGGAGCTGGCCGTCGTCCACCGCGGGACCGGCGGCGACTTCGTCCGCACGTTCGGAATCCCCCACAACATCGAGGACGCGCTGGCGATCGCGCACGACGGCGGCACGCGCGAGATCGATCTCGGACGCGCGACGCTGCGAACCTGGGCCGGCCGCGAGGGCAGCACGTGGTTCGCGAACATCGGGAGCGCCGGCATGAGCGGCGCAGTCGCGAAGCGAGTCAACGAGACCGGCAAGGCGCTCGGCGGCACGATCGCCTACGCGTGGAGCACGCTGGCCGTGTTCGCCCGCTGGCAGAACGCGGAGATCACCGTCACGGTCGACGGCGAGGAGAGGAGCGGCCCGATGTACGACGTCATCGTCGCCAACGGGCGCTACCTCGCCGGCGGCATGAAGATCTGCCCGGAGGCCGAGCCCGACGACGGCCTCTTCGACGTGCTCCTGATCGGCGACGTGACCAAGCGCGAGCTCGTGACCACGCTGCCGAAGATCTATCGCGGTACGCACCTCCCCCACCCGAAGGCGGAGCTCCTGCGCGGCCGCGAAGTGCTCATCGACTCTCCCGAGCCGCTACCCGTCGAGCTCGACGGCGAGCAGCCCGGGACGACGCCCGTTCGCTTCGAGCTCGTCCCGCACGCGTTGCGTGTTCGCGTTCCCCGCGACTAGGAAGTGCGGCGCCGAGTCGTGGTCGCGCGCTTGGCAGACGACGACTTCGAGGCCGGCGAGCTCTTCGCCCGCGAAGTCGTCTTGCGAGTCGTGCCCTTGCCCTCGACCTTGTCGAGGCGCTTCTCGATCTGCGCCATGCGCTTCTCGAGCCGTTCGAGGCCCCGCAACTGCTTCTGGACGTCGTCCAGTCCTTTCGCCAGCGCGGCCACGCGGTCGACGAGGTGCTTCGCGCCCGGCAGGTCGGTGATCCGTCCAACCATCTGTTCCCCGCGGTCGGCGAGCCTGCTGAATAGATCCGATTTTTGCTGTGCCATTTTCGGTCGTGCCTCCTTGGTCGTACCTGAACATACCGCCACAGCGTCTGCGCCAATCCCCCAGCCACTAACAACCGATCGGTTCCTTCGTCCCGTAGAGAAGAAGGAGATTTGACCCGAACGGGTCAGGTTGCGGTCCGAGACCCGACTTACCCTGAGAGAAGGCAATGACCAACAAGACCCCCAAAACGCCAGGACACCGCCACAGCGCGGTCGTCACCCATCTTCTGCGGCAACGCTCGGGAGTGCCGTTCGAGGTCGAGCAGAAGGTGTGCAAGTCCTGTCAGAGGGTGCTCGACGAGCGCCCCCTGCGCCGAGCCGCAGCCTAGGAGGGTTTGGCGGAATCGACTCGTCGCCGGGGTGCGATGGTCGTTCCGAGGCAAGGACGCAGGGAGCCTCAATGCTTTTCAGCATTGGGGCGACTGAGGACGCGGCCTCGGGGCGAGCAGCGCGGCCCGGCGGCACAGATCTATTTCGCCAAACCCTCCTAGGCAGCGTCCAGCGCGGCGACGACGCTCTCGAGCGTCTCTCCTGCCGATCCCTCGATCTTCAGCTCCGCATCGTCATCCCTGGTGGTCGGGCCGAGGTTGACGATCGCCACGGCGCCGCCGGCACGGCGCGTGACGAGCGGAAGCTCTCCGACCGGCCAGACCTCGAGCGCGGACCCGACGACGAGCAGCAGCGCGGCTTCGGCCGCGAGCGCATAGGCGCGGTCGATGGTCGCCGCGGGTAGGACCTCACCGAAGAAGACGACGTCCGGCTTGAGGATCGCCCCGCACGAGCAGACCGGCGCGCCGCGAGACTCGAGTTGCTGCTCGACCGCGGCCAGCGGATAGCTCGCTCCGCAGTCCAGGCAGCTCGAGCTCTTGATCGATCCGTGGACCTCGAGCACCTCGCGGCTGCCTGCGCGCTCGTGGAGCACGTCGATGTTCTGCGTGACCACTGCGCGCACCAACCCTCGCCGCTCCAGCTCGGCGAGCGCGCGGTGGGCAGCGTTCGGCTCCGCGTCGGTCAGCATCGCGAACCTGGGCGCGTAAAAGCTCCAGACCTTCGCTGGGTCGCGACGAAACGCTTCGAGCGACCCGTACTCCAGGGGATCGACGTCCGCCCAGATCCCGGTCGGCGAGCGGAAGTCCGGGATCCCGCTCTCGGTCGAGACGCCGGCGCCCGTGAGGGCGACGCACGGTTGCCGCTCGCTGATGAGAGTCGCCAACTGGGCCGCGCTCATGCGAGCATCGTAGGCGCGTGCCCTTCAACTTCTCGACCGAGATCGTCGTCCGCTTCGCGGAGACCGACGCGCAGGGCATCGTGCACAACGCGGGGTATCTGGTCTGGTTCGAGGTCGCGCGCATCGAGTACCTCCGGCGATTTCGGGGCGGCTACAAGGTCCTGCGCGAGGAGGGCGTCGACGCCCTCACGCTCGAGGCCTATGCCCGTTACCGCGAGGCCGCCCGCTTCGACGACCACCTGATGATCCACGCACGGTGCAGCGACGTCCGCGGCGCACGCTTCCGGTTCGACTACGAGGTCGAACGCGACGACGGCAAGATCGTCGCGGACGGCTGGACGACGCACGCCTGCGTCTCGGTCGGCGACCACCGGCCAACACGCGTGCCGGCCTGGCTCGCCCAGGCCATTGCCGAGGCGGAGTCGGGTTAGAAGGGCGGCGGCGGAGGAGAACCGGGTGGTGGCGGCGGCGGAGGCGGCGGCTTCTTCGGCGGCGGAGGCGGCGGCGGGGCCTTCGGCTTGGGCTTGGTGCCGACGCGAATGACCTGGTGCTCGCCGCGGTACCAGGAGGACCACGAGTCGTTGTAGAGGAGCTCCCCGGAAGAGCTGTAGACCTTCCTGCGCACGCTCGTCGAGCGCGCCGGTGAGCCCGACTCGACCGTGACCCGGGAGCCGACGAAGATGCTCGGGTCGGAGATCTGCTTGACCGGGGCCGGGCCCCTGACGACGAGCGGAGCGACTTCGCTCTCGACTCTGCGGTTCTGCGGCTCCCCATAGAGCGCCACCGTCAGCGACGAGGAACCGACGAACGTCTTGACGAGCAGCCAGCTGTCCGTGTCGTTCTTGAACTTGAGATCGGTGTCCGGGTAGTTGACGGTCGCGTCGCGCGCGAGCGGGTAGTGGCTGATGTAGAGGGCGTGGTTGGTGCGCGAGGTGATCGGCAGCCCGGCCTCGTACGCGGCGTTGAAGACCGTAGTCGAGACCTGGCAGACGCCGCCGCCGAGACCCGTCTGCAGCTCGCCGTTGATGATCACGGGAGCCTCCAGGAAGCCCTTGTCCTCGGAGCGCTCGCCGGTCGTGTCGTTGAAGGAGAAGGTGGTGCCCGGGGCGATCAGCTTCCCGTCGATCAGGCGTGCGACCAGACGCACGTTGTGCAGCCGGTTCGGCTCGCCGCCGTAGATCGTCTCGTAGGCGCCGACGAGGCCGTTGATGCCCATGCCCTTCGCCTCTTTGGTCGTTACCTCCGGCGCTTCCGAGCGCACGCGGACCCGGGCGATGCGATTCGTCGGGCGCAGCGCCGCTGCGAGGATCGCTCTCGCCGTGGGAGGAGCGTCGAGCACCGAACCCGGCCCTGACGGGACGACTCGCACGCGGTTGCCGCTCAGGATCGCGAAGCTGGCGTCCTTGGCGGGCTGATCGACGGTCTTCTGAATGGCCGCGAAGAACTTCGTCGCGGCCGGGCCGGCGATTCGAACCGCCGTGGAGCCGTCTTTCGGGAGCGCGAGCATCTGGGCGAGGCGCCAGCGGGGGAGCTTCCAGCCGCCGGGGCCATAGGCGAGGTTGACCGGGGCGGAGACAATCGTCCGGACCCGAGCCTGAGGCTGGGCAAGCTCCTGGTCGGTCAGCTGCGGCCGGTCGATGCGGACCGGGAGCGGCACCGGGCTCCTGACGAAACCGGCCAGGGAACGGACGATGACGCCTGCGGCTGCGTCGCGATCCAGGACCCGTCCCGTCCGGCCGGGCGCGATTACCGGCTCGAGCCCGCGCAGGCGGAGCGTCGGCTCGGCCCGTGGGCGATCGAGCTGTCGGGCGAAGCGGGCGATCGTGAACTCGAGCGCCTCTTCGGACACATGGCTGCGCGGGACTATGTCGCTCCCGAACACTCGAACACCGAGTCGACGAATGCCGCGGAACGGCCCGAAGCCTTCTCCTTGCTGCCGCGCCGCCTCGACGGCCGCCGCCCAGTCGGTCTCGATCAGGAGCGAGGTCGGCTTGACCTCCCACTCCTTGCCGCTCGAGACGAACGTGACAGGCACGCGGTCGAGCTTGTCGGAGCGCTGCTCGAGCATCGTGCGCGCGTCACCGGGAGTCATCCCGGCGACGTCGACGCCGGAGATGCTCGTTCCCGCCGGCAAGGTCTCCGGAGAGCCGGCGAACGCGATGCCGAGAACGGCGCTGCTCAGGACGAGCAGCGCGGCGACGAGCAGCCCCCACTGCACGAGGACGCGCACTCGCGAGCGCTTGCGCCGGCGAGGGCGAGGGCGAGGGCGCGCGCGCTTATAGACCCGCTCGGGCATGGGATCCATGTTAGCCGGGGCCTAGGCCGGCGTCGTTATGGATTTGCTCAAGCTCAGACCGGCTCGAGCCGGGCGTGCGGCTCGTCCGGAAACTCGATGCGGATCGAGTCGCCCGCACGCACATGCCCGCCGGTGAGAACGACGCCCATCACACCGGCTTTCCGCACGAGATTCCCCTGCTCATCGCGGTCGAGGGTCGACGCCATCAGGCCTTCGGCGACTCCGTCGAGCTGCACGCACGGGTTCCGCAGGCCCGTGACCTCGATCACCGCTCCGTCGCCGAGGTGGAGCCGAGTGCCCGTCGGGAGGGCGAGGAGATCGAGCCCCCGCGTCGTCACGTTCTCGCCCATCTGCCCCGGCGACACGTCGAAGCCGGCGGCTCGCAACTCGTCGTGGAGCTCCGCATGGATCAGGTGCACCTGCCGCAGGTTCGGCTGGGATGGGTCACGCCGCACGCGGGACCGGTGCTTGACGGTCTTGCCGCTGTGCGCGTCGCCGTCGACGCCGAGCCCTGCCACCAGCAGCAGGCTGTCCGCGTTCGGCTTCGACATCGTGTGCGTCCCGCTGCGGCTTACCGCCGTCACAGTCGCGCCCATCTGTCGAGCCTATTCCTTGGGGAAGAAGATCTCCCTCGCGATGACGAGGCGCTGGATCTGCGAAGTGCCCTCGTAGATCTGGAAGAGCTTCGCGTCCCGCATCAGCTTCTCGACCGGGTACTCCTTGATGTACCCGTAGCCGCCGAAGATCTGGACGGCGTCGGTCGTGACCTTCATCGCCGTGTCCGATGCGAAGCGCTTCGCGAACGACGACTGCAGCGTTGCACGCTTGCCCTGGTCGAAGAGCCAGGCGGCCTGCCAGGTGAGCAGGCGCGCGGCCTCGATCTCCGTGGCCATGTCCGCGATCAGGAAGTTGACTCCCTGGTTCATCGCGATCGGCTGGCCGAACTGGACACGCGTCCGTGAGTACTCGACTGCGTACTCGTAGGCGGCGCGGGCGACCCCCACGGCCCCCGAGGCCGTCCCCGGCCGTGTGTGGTCGAGCGTGCGCATCGCGATCTTGAAGCCCTCGCCCTCCTCGCCGAGCAGGTTCTTTGCGGGCACCCTCACGTCCTGGAAAGCGATCGCCGAGGTGTCCGTCGCGCGCTGGCCCATCTTGTCGAGATGCTTCTCGACGGTCACGCCCTCGAGGTCGGTGGGCACGACGAACGCGGAGAGGCCCTTGTGCCCCTGGCTCTTGTCGGTGGAGGCGAAGACCACGATCCATGCGGCATGGCCCGCGTTCGTGATGAACATCTTGGAGCCGTTGATCACGTAGTCGTCGCCCTCGCGGACGGCTGTCGTCTGGATCCCGGAAACGTCAGAACCCGCGTTCGGCTCCGTCAGGCCGAACGAGCACAGGATCGGTGACTCGAGGAGCGGCGGGAGCCACTCGCGCTTCTGCTCGTCGTTGCCAGCCAGGATCACGGGGCCCGCGCCGAGCGAGTTGGCGACGATCGAGACCGCGATCCCCGCGCAACCCCAGGACAGCTCCTCGCCCATCAGCATGCCGTCGAAGCTCGACAGCCCGGCCCCGCCGTACTCCTCGGGCACGTGAGGGTTCATGAGCCCGACGTCGTGGGCCTTCTCGATGATGTCCACCGGGTGCGTCGAGTGCTCGTCGTACTCGGCCGCCTTGGGGCGGATCTCCTTCTCCGCGAAGTCGCGCGCGAGGTCGCGCAGCGCCTTCTGCTCCTCCGTCAGCGCAAAGGAGGGGCCGGCCGCAACGTTTTGCTCGATGGTCGCCATCTAATGAATTGACTGACTAGTCAGTCAATCCTACCGGGCTTCCTTTCCGGACTACACCCCTAGGATCGAACGACGGCAGGCGAGAGAGCGTTCCGCACGTAGATCCGAGGCTCTCCCCCGCCGTCGGCTCGGACGACCCAGACGTCCTGGGTCAGCCCGTAGAGAATCCGGTCGTCGTCGAGCCACTCGACCTGGTCGTCGACGCTACGCGTTTCGGCGAGCGGAGTCTCGCGACCCGTCGCCAGGTCGAGCACGTGCAGGCGCCACTTGTCTCCCCGGCGGCGCTTGAACGCGACACGTGTCTCATCCGGCGACAGCGAGGGGCATTCCACGCCGTCTGCGATGACACGAGCGCGACGCGTCTGGACGTCACCTTCGACGAGATAGAACTTGCCGCCCGTCGAGAGGGTTGCGTAGAAGCGCCGCTCGTCGCGGGCGAACGTGACACCCCAGAAATTGAAGTCGATCTCGTCGAAGCGCTTCCCGTCGCGCGTGACCTCGAACTTCTCGAGATCCGCGACCACCTCGCCTTTGACCATGTCGATCAGCGCCGTGAACGTCGAGAAGCCCTCGTCGAGGTACGAGTGCCCGGCGACGAAGGTCGTCGCGGCGCCATACCTTCCGCCGGGCGACACGCGGGCACGGCTCCTGAGCCCGTCGAGCCGCACCGTACGAAGCGTTCGAAAGTCGGAACCGAAGATGTGCGCGTTGACCGCCTGGGCCAGCGTCTCCTGCTTCGTCGTCAGGCAAAGGCCGCGACCGGCGGCGAAATAGACGCGCGAGCAGACGAGCCCCGTAAACGTGGTCTCCGACGGTGGGGCGTCCACGGGCGCAACGGCGATCTCGGCGTAGTGCTCGTCGCGCGCCACGTGCTGGTAGACGAGGAACGGCTTTTGCGCCATCGCGCGCTGGAGCTCGGCGCGGGGCGGTGGCGTTCTCGCAGAGGTCGAGTCGTCTCGTAGCGCGGCCACGGCGACATACCCCGACGCAACCGCGACCGCGCCGGCGACCAGAACGCTGAACGCCACTATCCGGGAGCGTCTACTCAGCGGGACTGACCTCCGGCGTGAGCCGAAGCGCCGCCCCGGCGAGAACCATGGCGACACACAGGCCGATGGCGAAGGCCGCAATGGCCGTCTCGACGTCGTACCACGTCCAGATCATGCCGAAGAAGATGGAGGCCAGCAGCCGTCCGAGGCTCGTCGACGTCACGAGCAGAGCGAGACCACTACCACGGAGCGGCGGGGGCAGTGTCGCGCTCGCGAGTGCCATCAGGACACCGTCGGTCGCCGCGTAGTAAAGGCCGAGGAGCACCAGGTACACCGGGATCTCCGCCGCGGGGCCGGCAGGTAGGAGCAGGAGCGCGTACGCGGCGAGGAGCGGCAAGTAGCCGGCGACGAAGGTGCGACCCCGCCCAAACCGGTCGGCCACACGGCCCACCGGGATCGCCAGGATCATGTACGCGAGCGCGGTGCCGACGAAGAGCAACGGCAGGAGCCGCGGCTCGAAGTCGACGCGACGCTGCAGGGCGATGAAGAGGAAGCCGTCGCTGATCGTCACGAGCCCGAGCGCGCCGGCGACCGCGACGAGCACGCGGAAGCGCCTCGTCCCGAGCAGCCGTGCGGCGGCCAAGAGCGACACTGGCGAGTCGTCCCGGGCGAGCACCGGCCGGTTTTCGACGAAGAGCACCAGCAAGCCGAGGCCGACGAGCGCCGCGCAGAAGCTGACGACGAAGATGACGTCGAACTCGCCGGGTGTGAGGGTGAGCAGCGAGAACGCGATCAACGGGCCGAGCATCGCGCCCGCCGTATCGAGTGAGCGGTGGACGCCGAACGCGGTCGCCAGCTGGTCCCGCTCGGTCGAGAGCGAGATCAGCGCGTCTCGGGGCGCGGTCCGGATGCCCTTTCCAGTTCGGTCGAGGAAGACGATCCCGCCGAGCGCCTGCACGCTGTTCGCGAAGAGCAGACCCAGGCGCGAGAAGGCAGAGATGCCGTACCCGAGACCCGCGACCTCCTTGTGCCTGCGCGTCCGGTCGGCGAGAAAGCCCCCGAGGACGCGGACGATCGCCGCCGCGCCCTGCTGCACGCCGTCCACGACCCCGAACTGGAGCGGCGAGAACCCGAGGGTGTACACGAGGTAGAGGGGCAGGATCGCCGCCACCATCTCCGACGAGATGTCGGTGAAGAAACTGACCAGACCGAGGAGCACGACGTTCCGCCCGACGCGGATCCCGCGCCCGCGCAGGCGAAGAAGCTCCCTGAGGTTCGCTACCCGGTACACGTCACATCAGAGCATGACGCCGGGCGGCGACAGGCCGCTCAGCTAGTCAGCTTCGGGCTGCACCAGTTCGGCGTCCATCCCGCCGCTAGTGGTGCCGAACGCGATCAGCTCGAGCCCATCCGGGCCCGCGACCCAGAAGCGAACGACGTCGCCCGCGACCCGGATCGCATCCCAGGGGCCAACGTCGTGCAGCTCGCCGTCGACGTTGATCTGCCCGCCGCCGCCGACGATCACATAGATCTCCTCGGGCTGCTCCTTGTGCTTGTGCGCGAACGGCGATGCCTCGTTGGGGGCGACGCGCTGGAAGCTGACACCCAGCTGCTGCGCTTCGAGGTCCTTGTTCGCAAACCGCGCCTCGAGCGTCGGGGAGAAGCCGAACTTGACGGCCGAGTCCTCGACGTCCTCCTTGAGGTTCTTGATCGTGAAGCCTGCGATGAGCGGATGCTAGCGGCCGTTAGGCTGCCGTTCATGGAGTTCGACCTCAACGACGAGCAGCGCCTCATTCAGGACACCGTTCGCGCCTTCGTGGACGAGCGCGTGCTCCCGAACGCGATCGAGAACGACATCAACCATCACCTGGACCTGTCCGTCATCGAGGGCATGGCCGAGCTGGGCCTGCTCGGGATCGTCGTGCCGGAGGAGTACGGGGGCGCGGGCATGGACTACGTCGCCGAGGCGCTCGCCTGCGAGGAGATCGAGCGCGGCGAGGCCGCTTTCCGCACGCTGATCTCGGTCCACGTCGGCCTCAACTCCCTGGCGCTCCTTCGCTACGGGAGCGAGGAGCAGAAACAGCGGTGGCTGGTGCCCCAGGCGCGCGGCGAGAAGCTCGCGTGTTTCGGGCTGACGGAGCCTGCGGCCGGATCAGACGTGGCTGCGATGAAGTCGACCGCTCGCCGGGAAGGCGATTCGTACGTCTTGAACGGCTCGAAGAACTGGATCTCGTACGCGACGGTCGCCGACCACGCCATCGTCTTCGCCAAGACCGACCCGAGCGCGAAGCACAAAGGCATCTCGGCATTTGTGCTCGAGAAAGGGATGCCGGGGTTCACGGCCGCCGAGACGGAGCACAAGCTGGGGATCTGGGCCGGCTCGACTGGGGAGCTCTTCTTCGAGAACGTGGAGGTCCCCGCCGAGAACCTCGTCGGCGAGGAGGGGCAGGGCTTCGAGATCGCGATGTACGGGCTCGATCAGGGCCGCTTCACGGTCGCGGCAGGGGCGTGCGGCGTCATCCGCGCCTGCCTCGAGCGCTCGGCGGAGTACGCGCGCGAACGCGAGACGTTCGGCCAGCCGATCGGCAAGTACCAGTTCGTCCAGGACATGATCGCCGAGATGGTGCTCGGCTACGAGACGTCGAAGCTCCTCGTCATGCAGGCCGCCTGGATGAAGAACGAGGGCCGGCGGAACACGCGCGAGACGTCACTCGCCAAGTGGCACGCGACGGAGTCCGCCTTTCGCGCTGCCCACCTCGCGATCCAGGTGCACGGCGCGTACGGCTACTCGGCGGAATACGGGATCGAGCGCTACTTCCGGAACGCGCGGGCGCCGATCATCTACGAAGGCACGACCCAGATCCACAAGATGATGCAGGCCGAGCATGCCCTCGGGCTCCGCGCTCTGAACGGGCGGAACGGAGAGGTGTCCCCGATCGCCGCCTGGGCGCCGACGCTCGCTCAGAAGCTTCCCATCGGCTAAGCCCGCTGATTCTGTTGCTAGCTTCGTGGGCGTGAAAGCGCGCCTCCTCGCGGTCACGGCTGCCGCTTTCGCCGCCATCTCCCTGGGAGGAGCAGCTCCGCAGGCCGCCTCGACTTTGCCGGCCGCGCTCGCCTTCTCACGGGCCGAAGCGGCGGGCGGGGGGATCTTCGTGTGGGAGCGGAACGGGCGGGTTCGCGCCTTTGCGCGCGCAGGCTCGGCGCCGACCTGGTCACCCGACGGGCGGAGGATCGCGTATGTCGCCCCCGCGGAGCTCGGGGCGACCGACCTCTACGTCGCCGACGCGGACGGCTCACACCGGGCGCCGCTGACCCGCACGGAAGCGGCCGACGAGTCTTCGCCGGATTGGTCGCCTGACGGGCGCAGCGTGGTCGTCGACCGTGACGGCACCCTGGTCGTCGTGCGAGCCGACGGCGCTCTCGAGCGCCGGATCACCGCCGGACGCGAGCCGTCCTGGTCGAAGCGCGGCAGGATCGCCTTCGTCAGCGATCGCGATGGGAGCGTCGACCTCTACGTGGTCGAAGCCACGGGCCGAGGGCTGCGGCGACTGACGACCTCACCGGCCATCGAGAGCGCTCCCGCCTGGTCGCCCGACGGCCGCCGCCTGGCTTTCGTCTCGAGCGACGGCGTCACGGTCGACCTCTACGTACTGGACGTCGCGAAAGGATCCGTGACCAAACTCACGGCGGACCCGTTCACCGAAGGCTCGCCCGCCTGGTCGTCCGACGGCCGGACAATCGCGTTCGTGAGCAATCGCAGCGGAGCCGAGGCGCTGTGGAGGGGCTCGACCGTCGGCGGCCCCGCTGCCGAGCTGACCGGTGTCGCAGGGATCGCGCGCGTGCGCTGGCGGCCAGCGGCTTCGCCCGAGCTCCGACCCGACCTCGAGCAGCAGGCGCCGTCCGAGCTCGAGCTGAAGACGGTGACGACCGGAGACAGGAAGCGCTTTCTCCTCGGGTTCAGGTCGGCGACCGACAACGTCGGTGAGGGCCCACTCTCCGTCTTCGCGTTCCGCCAGAGCCCGGTCGTCCCCACCATGCGCGCGTCGCAGCGTGTCCGCCTTGCCGGCGGCGGCATCCGCACCTACCCCGGGGTCGGCTTCCTGCGTTACACGTACTCGGCGTCCCACGACCACTGGCACCTGATGGGGTTCCAGCGCTACGAGCTGCGGCGCGCTGACGATCACCGGCTCGTCGTCCGCGACCGCAAGTCCGGGTTCTGCCTCACCGATCGCTGGGGGAACGCCGCTCAGGGCTTCGTCGGTCGCCGCCCGCGCCCGGTCTTCACCGACTACTGCGAGCGCTCGAACACGGGCGCCCTGATCGTCAGCCAGGGCACGACGGTGGGCTACAGCGACGTGTATCCCGCGCACTTCCACGGCCAGAACATCGACGTCACCCGCGTGTCGGCGGGCATCTACGTGCTCGTGCACCGCGCGAGCCCGAACCTGCTGATCCGCGAGCTGCGGTACGAGAACAACGCTGCCTCCGTGCGGATCCGGCTCATCTGGCCGCGAGGGAGATCGAAGGAGCCGGTCGTCCGCGTGCTCGCTCGCTGCCCCGCGACCGAGCGCTGTCCCTAATCCTCGCCGTCCATGTAGTCGACGCCCGACTCCGGACGCACCATCAGGCGCAGGTCCTCGCTCATGATTCCGACCTTGCCGCTGTCCGGGTAATGAGCGACCTCGTAGTCGACGAGCGTCGAGATCATCAGGTACCGGGCGGGCGCGTCGGTCTCGTTTCGCACCTGATGCGCGCCGGCGGCCCCGCGTGGAAACGAGACGGTGTCACCGCGCTTCAGCCGCCGCTCGCCGTCAGGCGTCCGCAGGGTCGGCTCGCCGTCCAGGACGACCAGGAGCTCCTCGGTCCCCTCGTGCCAGTGGAAGGGGAAGCTCTTCTTGCCGGGCGGCAAGTCGTACACCGAGCCACCGAGCATCTCGCCTCCCAGCTGCTCGCCGAAGCGGCGCCGGCGCTTCTCGTAGTTCTCGTGCTCCGGCCACTGACCGGGGTCCCATTCGTCGCCGAAGAGGTTGACGACCTTCATAGGTGGCACGCTACCGTCTCGCCATGCGCCTGGCACTGGCCTTGGCTGCAACCTTCGTCGTCATTCCGACGGCGGCGGCAGCTCCACCCCGTAACGGTGTCCTCGTCCCCGGCGAGCGCCTCGGCGGCCTCGCGCTCGGTGCGGCCCCGGCTCAGGTACGAGCCGCCTGGGGCCCGCGCCACGGCACCTGCAGAGGCTGCCGCGCGCCGACCTGGTACTTCAACTTCAAGCGCTTCGAGCCCGAGGGCGCCGGCGTCACGTTCCGCAGTGGACGGACGGTCGCGCTCTTCACGGTCTGGGCGCCGAAGGCCTGGCGCACAAACCGCGGCCTCACGATCGGCGACGACGCCTCACGCGCGATGACGCTCTACCGGGGCCTCGTCCGGATCACGTGCGGGACGTACTACGCCTTGACGCTGAACCACGCGAACGCGGTCACCTCGGTCTACGTGCACGACGAGAAGGTCTGGGGCTTCGGCCTCAGCCGCCCTCGCGAGGCCGTTTGTCGGTGAGTCCCAGGGCGGCGGGTAGCTGGCCGAGGTCGGTCAGGCGACCGTCGTACTCCGGGTAGCGGTCCTCGCGGTCGACGAGGAACGCGCGCATCCCGATCGCGCGGGCACCTGCGATGTCGTCCTCGGGCGAGTCGCCGACCATCGCGGCCTGGCGCGGACGCACGCCTAGCTTGTGGAGAGTTGCGCGGAAGATGCTCGGATCGGGCTTCACCTTGCCGAAAGCGCCCGAGGAGACCGCCGCGTCGACCACGAGCGAGTGATGCGACATGAACGCGTCGAGATCGCGGCCCGTGTTCGAGACCAGCCCGATCTTCAGGTCGTGGCGGCGCAGCTCTTCCAGCACCGGCAACGTGTCGTCGAAGAGCTCGAAGTTGTGGGCGTGCTCCCAGCCTCGCGTCATCTCGACGGCGGCTTCGTAGGCCCGATCCGAGTCGCCCCCCATGCCGCGGATGATCCGCTCCGTGAAGAGCACCCAGACCTCCTCGTCGTGCTCGAGCTCGGGATGCTTCTCGAGCGTTTCGATCGCGGCCGCGCGGGCCTCCCCATGCTTGGACGGGTCGAGCTCGAGCCCGTAACGGCGGCCCAGGAGCTGATACCCCTCCGGCCCGAGGTCGGGGCCCGGCTTGGCGAGCGTGAAGTCGACGTCGAAGAGGACGGCGCGCAGGATCAAATCTTGGCCGGCCAGCGGTAGGCCTCGGGCTGCCGGTTCGCCAGCGACGGCAGCTGCCTCCGCACCTCCTCCACACGGGCGCGGTCGAGCTCGGCCGAGATCACCGTCTCCTCGTCCGGCGCCTGCGCGAGGACCGTTCCCCACGGATCGACGATCAGCGAGCGCCCGTAGCTCGGACGGCCGATGCCGGTGACGCCGACCTGCGCCGGCGCGGCGACGTAGAACGTGTTCTCCACCGCGCGGGCGCGCAGCAGCAGGTGCCAGTGGTCCTTGCCCGTGTGCATCGTGAAATGCGCGGGGACGGTTGCGAGGAGAGCGCCTTCGAGGGCCAGGATGCGGTAGAGCTCGGGAAAGCGCACGTCGTAACAGATCGTCAGTCCGACCGACCAGCCCTCCACCTCGGCGACGACGGCCTCGTCCCCCGGCTCTTCGGCCTCGGACTCGCGATACGCCTGGCCGCCGACGTCGACGTCGAAGAGGTGGATCTTGCGATAGGTCGCGACCAGCTCTCCGCCGGGATCGAAGACGAGGCTGGTGTTCGACAGCTTCTCGCGCCCCTCGCGCCGCTCGGTGATCGAGCCGCCGACGAGCGTGACGCCGTGCTGCTTCGCCCAGCCGCGCATCGCTTCAGCCGACTCCCCGCCGGCGATCGGCTCGGCGGCGTCGTGCAGCACACCGGGATCTCCGATCGCGTTCCATTTCTCGGGAAGGGCGACGACGTCGGCCCCCGTCGCGGCTGCGCGGGCCACGAGCCGCTCGGCCTTCTCCAGGTTGGCGGCCTTGTCCGTGCCGCTGGTCAGCTGGACACAGGCGAGTCTGATCTTGTCGCTCATCCTTCTGAGAATAGTCGCGGGCCCGGGAGATCCCGGGCCCGTTCAGTGACGCACATCGGGGTGCCCAGATTTGAACTGGGGACCTCTCCGACCCGAACGGAGCGCGCTACCAGGCTGCGCCACACCCCGAGAAGCCACAGATTAGCTCAGGTCGGCTTTTGCGACCGAGCTGGCACAGATCAGTCGCACCTGCGCGGGTACGTTGCCTCCATAGCAAACGAAGGAGGATGCGTGAACAGTGTCGTACTGACGGGGAATCTCGCCACCGACGTCGAGGTCAAGGAGCTCGGCGACGACCGCCAGGTGGCCAACTTCCTGCTCGCGGTGGATCGGTTCGGAAGCGAGGAGACCGACTTCTTCCGCGTGGCCGCGTGGAACAAGCAAGCCGAGCTCTGCGGTCGCTACCTCGCGAAGGGCAGGCGCATCGGCGTCGACGGACGCCTGCGGAGCAGCTCGTGGGAGGACGGCGACGGCAACAAGCGGAGCGCGGTCGAGGTCGTCGCTCACCACGTGGAGTTCCTCTCGCCGCCGCAGGGAAGCGAGGGATCAGCGCCGGAGGTGCCGTTCGAAGCCGCAACCGTCTAGAAGCTCGCCTAGAATCGGCGCGTGGCCGACCGGGACGAGATCCTCGCCTACGCGAACGAGCTCCTCGATCTCGACGCCTTCCCCGACTACGCGCCGATGGGCATGCAGGTGCCCGGGGCACGGGAGGTCCGGCGCGTCGTCGCAGGCGTCTCCGCGTCCCTCGAGCTCTTCGAGCAGGCCGCCGAGGCGAAGGCGGACCTGATCCTCGTCCACCATGGCCTTTTCTGGGAGCGTGACCCGCGCGCTATCGACGAGGCCCTCAAGCGCCGGTTGCAAGCGCTCTTCGACGCGGATCTGACGCTCGCCGCCTACCACCTGGCGCTCGATGCTCACCCCGAGGTCGGAAACAACGCGCTGCTCGCCCGCGAGCTCGGAGTGGAGCCGGAGCGAAAGTTCGCGGGGATCGGTTTCGGCGGGCCGCTCGCCGAGCCGGTCGACGTAGGCGCGTTCACCACCCGTGCGACCGAAGTCCTCGAGGCCGCGCCGCTGGTCTTCGCCCACGGGCCGGAGTTGATCGAGACCGCCGCAGTCGTCACGGGCGGAGGCGGGCGCTTCATCGCCGACGCCGCTCGCGAGGGCTACGACCTCCTGCTCACGGGCGAGCCCGAGGAAAGCAGTCTCCAGGCGGCGAAGGAGCTCGGCATCCACTTCGTCGCCGGTGGGCACTACGCCACCGAGCGGATCGGGATCAAGGCGCTCGCCGCACTCCTCGCGGAGCGCTTCGAGCTCGAGTGGCAGTTCGTCGAGCTACCGAACCCGGTTTAGGAGGGTCTGGCGAAACGCGGCTGAGCCGCCGGGCTACGAGCGAGTTCCACCAGACCCTCCTAAAAAGCTCTCGATCGCCTCGGCACACGCGTCGGGGCGCTCGCCGATCAGCAGGTGCCCGCAGTCCGAGATCATCCGTAGCGGGGCCCGCAGGCGCCGGGCGTACTCGAAGGCGTCCTGAGCCGTGATCTGATTGTCCCGCGCGCCCCAGAGCAGAAAGACCGGGCAGGCGACGCGCTCGAGGTCGAGGCGAGGATCGTCCCGCACGAGGGCACGTCGCGCCGTCGCGGTGTCCGTGTGCATGGCCATCGCGGACAGGAATCCATCCACTGCGCCGTCTGACATGGCCGGCGGATCGGAGGCGCCGAAGTAGCCGAAGACGACCATGCGCCAGAAAGGGCTTCGCGCGATCTCCTCGCGATGGCGTGAGTAACGGCGCGTCGGCCTCAGAATGGCGGCGAGGTTCAGGTAGCGCTCGGCCTCGCGGGTCGAGGAGCGGATCCCGGCAGAGGCGGTCAGCACGAGAGCGCCGACCCGCTGCGGGAAGTTCACGGCCAGGCGCAGCCCGACGAGCCCGCCCAGCGAGTGTCCGACGACGCCGGCGTGCTCCATCCCTTCCAGCCCGGCGAGGCGATCGAGGCGGTCGGCATACGGGTCGAGCGTCGTTGCCGCCGCGAACGGCGTCGATCCGGCGTGCCCGGGTAGATCGGGCACGAGCAACCGGTGACGGTCGACGAGCCGTGGGACGACTCCGGCCCAGTTCGCCGCAGCGCCTCCGAGGCCGTGGACGAGGATCACCGGCGGCCCCTCGCCGCCGACGTAGTAGCGCATCCGGACGTCCTTGATCTCGGCCGTGCGCTCCTCCAGAACGCCTAGGTCCCCGCCCACGGGGCGGGGACTCGCCGTGAGTGCTTCGCGCTCACGGCGACGAGGAGCACTCTTCATGAGGGCCCGCTCCATCGACCGGCGTGTGGCAGTGACCCCCTCGCACGGCCTGGCCGGTCACTCATCGAGGTACTCCAACAACACTCGGGTCAGGGGCGCCGGCTCCGAGTCGGTGTGATTCAAGTCGCGGAAAGTGCGAAGCATTTTCCGCGAGTGCCCGCAGGGCACCTACGCCTAACCCGTTGCGGTCGTCGTCCACTCGCACTATCGTTGGAGGTGATGAATGTTCTGCGAACGCGGTGCCGATGAGCGCCGCGGTGACAAACCAAGGATCGAGCAGGCTCGAGCGCCCACGCGTGTCGGGCTTTTTTGTTGCTCAGAAGGAGGATTCATGGCGAACCACCTGACGCCCGAGGAGCTCTCGAAAGAGCTTGGGATCGATCGCACCGAAGTGATCAGGGTCTGCATGGAAGAAGGCGTCCCGATCTATCACGGCAAGATCGACAAGACACTCTTCGCCGCACAGCTCCAGGCGTTGGGCTCGCGCCCACCAGAGGCGCTCGCCTCGTAGAAGTCCTGTTCAGGCGCTCTTCCGCGCCGGAACGCGTTTTCGAGAGCCGCTCTTCGGGGCGGCTCTTGCGCGCTTTGCCGGCTTCTTCCCGGAGACCTCGGCGACGCTCTGCTTGAGCGCCTCCATGAGATCGACGACAGGCGTCTCGGTCGGCTCTTCCACCGGCTTGGTGATCTCCTGGCCTGCGAGCTTCGCCTCGAGCATCTGCCGCAGGTTGGTCCGGTACTCGCTCGTGAGGTCGGCCTCGTCGAACTCGCCGGCGAGGCTGTCGATCACCTGACGCGCCAGGTCGAGTTCGGCCTCCTTGACCTTGCTGTCGGCGACGGTCTCCTCGATCTCCGCCTGTGAGTTCACGTCCTCGGCGAGGAACATCGTCTCGAGCGCGAGGGTGTCTCCCTTCGCGCGAATGAGACAGAGATGCTCGGTGTTTTGCCGCACGAAATGGCCCAGCGCGGCCTTGCCCGTCTCCTGCATCGCGCGCAGGAGCAGAACGTACGGCCGCTGCGCAGCCTGCTCACGGGCCGGCGCGAGGTAGTAGGTGCGGTCGAAGAACACGGGGTCGACTTCCTCGGCGTCGACGAAGCGCGTGATCTCGATCGATTTCGAGTCGTCGGCCTGCTCGATCGCCTCGAGGTCGGCGTCCTCGACGACCACGAACTCCCCCTTCGCGACCTCCCAGCCCTTCACGAGCTCGTCGCGCTCGACCTCACGGTCGTGCGTCGGGCACCAGCGCTTCTGCTTGATCGGCGTGAGGCACTCACGGTGCAGGGTGCGGAACGACACGTCGGACTGCCTCGCGGCGGGTTTCGTCGCCAGGGCCATTCCGACCGGGATGTTGACCAGGCCGAAAGTGATGGAGCCGTTCCAGATGGTGCGCATGGGGCCTCCGAATTGTAGTCGGACCCGGGTTGTTCTCCCTGCAAACCGTGTTCCCTCCCTAAGCTGTGCTCGTGAGCGAGAAGCGCACGATCGCCAGCCTCTGGGACACCGCCGTCGCTGCGAACCGCACGACGCCCGCCTATCTGGTCGAGGAGGAAAGCGGCTGGCGCGAGGTGTCCTGGCCGGAAGCGGCCCAGGCGGTGGACGAGATCGCCCACGGGCTCCTCGCACTCGGCGTCCGCAAGGGTGACGCGTTCGGGATCCTCGCCCGCACGCGGCTCGAATGGTCGCTCTTCGACTTCGCACTGGCCCACGTCGGGGCCAAAGGGGCCGCCATCTACCCCTCTTCGACCCCGACCGAGTCGCGACACATCCTCGAGGACTCCGGTGCGATCGGCGTGCTCGTCGAGGGGGAGGACGACCTACGGCTGATCGAGGAGGCCCGCGGCCTCCCGGGACTGAAGCACGTGCTGACCTTTGCCGACCTCGACGGCCTGCGCGCACAGGGCCGCGAGCACGCCGCGAAGCACCCGGACGCCGTGACCGAGGCGGCCGCCCAGATCACCGACGACGACCTCTTCACCCTCATCTACACGTCGGGGACGACCGGCCCCCCGAAGGGCTGCATGATCCGGAACAGCAACTACTTCGAGATGGTGCGCTCGTCGAGCCTCGTGGACGAATTCTTCCTGCCGACGGACACCCTCCTCCTGTACCTGCCGCTCGCGCACAACTTCGGGCGCTACATGCACCTCCTGGGGGCACACATCGGTTTCACGATCGCCTTCTGCCCCGACCCGCGCCGGCTCGCAGAGGTGATGCCGGCGGTCCGGCCGACGATCATGCCGACCGTCCCGCGCGTGCTCGAGAAGGTGCACACGGGCGTCACTGCCAACTTCGCGGCAGCCACCGGCCTGAAGCGGCGCCTGATCGACTGGGCACTCCGCGTCGGCCACCGGGTCAGCGAGCTGCGCCAGGCCGGCAAGCCGATCCCGGCGGGTCTCGCCGCGCAGCACCGGATCGCCGACAGGCTCGTCTACTCGAAGGTCAAAGCCAGGCTCGGCGGGAGGATGCGCGCCGTGATCTCAGGCGCCGCGCCGCTCTCCAAGGAGATCGCCGAGTTCTTCCTGGCCATCGACGTGCTGATTCTCGAGGGCTACGGCCAGACGGAGGGGACTACGGCCGCGACGTGCAACCTGCCGGACCGCTTCCGGTTCGGCACGGTCGGGCCCGCGCTGCCGAACGTCGAAGTGCGGGTTGCCGACGACGGCGAGATCCTCCTCCGCGGGCCGACAGTCTTCGCCGGCTACTTCGGAAACGAGGAAGCGACGCGCGAGGTGCTCGGCGAGGACGGCTGGCTGCGCACCGGCGACGTCGGGGAACTGGACGACGACGGGTTCCTCACCATCACCGACCGCAAGCGGGACATCATCATCACCGCGGGCGGGAAGAATCTTTCCCCGGCGAACATCGAGAACAAGCTCAAGAGCTCGCAATATGTCTCCCAGGCGCTCGTCATCGGCGACCGCCGGCCGTTCGTCAGCGCGCTGATCACGCTCGATCCGGAGGAGGCCGAGAAATGGTCGCAGGCCAATGGATTCGACGGAGACATGGCGGGACTCGCTGCCCGCGATGAGGTTCGGGAGCTAGTCCAGAGGATCGTCGACGGCGTCAACGCGGATCTCGCCCGTTTCGAGCAGGTGCGGGCCTTCGCGGTGTTGCCCCGCGACTTCCTCGCCGAGGAGAACGAGATCACGCCGACGATGAAGCTCCGCCGCAAGATCTGCGCAGAGCACTTCGCGGACGAGATCGAGGCGCTGTACCGCGACTAGTCGGTCACGGCCGCGACCGCATCTCCCAGGTCGTGCCGCCTGAAGGCTAGCCGCCTTGCGTCTCAATGGCCTCGGTCGTGCCCGGGAATCTGGAGCAGGCAGGAGTAGTCCTCGCCTTTCTCTTGTGCTTCGGTTCGCTTCGACTTGTCGCACCTCACGTCCCGCTCATCCGAACGCGCCCAGACTGACAAGCCCATGACAAGGACGAGGAGTACGAGAGTCCCAACCAGTAGAAGCGTCAGGTGAATCGGGCGAAATGTTCTTCGCAGGGGTGGCTCCCTAGTGGTGCGCGTGCACGACCGCGTGCCCGCGGCCCTTCGAGATCAGCCAACGGTTGAACGGAAAGGCCACGACCCACGCCACGGCCAGGGCGAACGCCAGGCTGCCCCAGAAGAGCGGATCGCCGAGGCCGGCCTCCATCGCGCCGGGGACCACGAGCAGCACTGCGTTGTCGGTGATCTCCATGACCGTAATGCTGAAGGTGTCGGCCGCGAAGGCAAGCCCCGCCACCGCGCCGAAGGCAATCCCCGAGCGAAGGAGCGGAATCGCAGTCAACGCGTAACCGAAGAAGAACGCCAGGACGATCGCCAGGACGATCGTCTCGAAGTTGCCCCAGCCGAGCGCCGTGCCGATCATCACTCCGAGCACCTCGCCGATCGCGCAACCGGTCAGGCAGTGCGTCGTCGCCGACGCGGCGAGCCGGTTGAGCGATTGTTCGGTGTGCCCTTCCATGGTACCCCGGTAGGGTATCCTACATCCTATGGCGTCTGCACTTGCCGAACGCGTCGACCTCGAGCTCGCCGGCATGACCTGCGCGGGCTGCGCATCACGTATCGAGCGCACGCTGAACAAGCTCGAGGGCGTCGAGGCCACGGTCAACTACGCGACCGAGGCAGCCGCCGTCCGCTTCGATCCCGATCGCGTCGGCGTCGAGAACGTCATCGCGGCCGTGGAGGCGATCGGTTACGGCGCCGCGCTGCCGCAAGCGGCGACGGACGTCGCGCTGGACGACGCCGCCGAGAGCGCGGCCCGCTGGTTGCGACGGCGATTGCTCGTCGCTGCGGTGCCTCAGCGCACCGCTGACGGTGCTCGCGCTGGTGCCACCCCTGCAGTTCTCCGGCTGGGAATGGCTCGCGTTCGCGCTGGCGGCACCGGTCGTCCTGTTCGCCGGCTGGCCCTTTCACCGAGCGGCCGCGCTAAATCTCCGCCACGGCGCGGCGACGATGGACACGCTGATCTCGATCGGCACGCTTACTGCACTCTCCTGGTCGGCGGTCGTGATCCTCGCCGGGCTCGACGAGGACACGTACTTCGAGGTCCCCGCCGTGATCACCACTCTGGTCCTGGCCGGCCGGTATCTCGAGGCGCGGGCGCGGCGGAGCTCGAGCGCGGCGATTCGCGCCCTGCTCCAGCTGGGGGCGAAGGAGGCGCGGGTCCTGCGAGACGGCGAGGAGGTTCTCGTCCAGGCGACCGAAGTCGACGTCGGGGATCTCTTCGTGCTCCGGCCGGGTGAGAAGGCCCCGGCCGACGGAGTGGTGTTGGAAGGCGAATCCGCTCTGGACCAGTCGCTGCTGACCGGCGAATCGGTGCCGGTCGAAGTCGCCCCGGGCTCGGAGGTCGCAGGCGCCACGATCAACACCTACGGCCGGCTCATCGTGCGCGCGACGCGTGTTGGAGCGGACACGGCCCTGGCTCAGATCGCCCGCCTGGTGGCCGATGCGCAGGCGGGGAAGGCACCGATCCAGCGGCTCGTCGACCGCGTCTCCGCGATCTTCGTCCCGGTCGTGATCGCACTGGCCCTCACTACCCTCGCCGGCTGGCTGCTCCTCACCGGCGAGGCGGGTGCAGCTTTCACCGCTGCCGTGGCCGTCCTGATCATCGCCTGCCCCTGTGCTCTGGGCCTCGCCACGCCGACCGCGCTGATGGTCGGCACGGGACGAGGCGCCCAGCTCGGCATCGTCGTCAAGGGCCCCGAGATCCTGGAGCAGACCCGGCGGATCACCACCGTCGTACTCGACAAGACGGGCACGGTCACCGAGGGGCGCATGCAGCTCGTCGACGTGGTGTCGCGAAACGGTCTCGGCCGCGTCGACGTCCTGCGCCTTGCGGGTGCACTCGAGGCCGCTTCGGAGCATCCGATCGCCCAGGCGATCGCATCGGCTGCACTGGCCGAAGCCGGAACGCTGCCGCCGGTGAGCGAGTTCCGTAACCATCCGGGTGTAGGTGTCGCAGGGGTCGTGGAAGGGCACGCCGTCGAGGTCGGCCGCGGTCGCGAGGGAATCGAAGTCCGCATCGACGGCGACGAGGTGGCGACGATCGTCGTTCGCGACACCGTCAAGACTACGAGCGCGGAGGGCGTGCGCGCGCTGCGCGGGCTCGGCCTGACACCGGTACTGCTGAGCGGGGACCGCACCGAGACGGCCGAGGCCATTGGCGCCGAGGTAGGCATCGACCGCGTCCTCGCCGAGGTCTACCCCGACGAGAAGGTCGCCGAGATCCGCCGGCTCCAGGGTGCGGGCGAGGTGGTCGCAATGATCGGCGACGGCGTCAACGACGCTCCTGCCCTGGCCCAGTCCGACCTCGGCATCGCGATCGGCACCGGGACGGATGTCGCGATCGAGGCCAGCGACCTGACTCTCGTCTCGGGCGATCTCCGGGCCGCGGCGGACGCGATTCGCCTGGCCCGGCGAACGCTCGGGACGATCAAGGGCAATCTTTTCTGGGCGTTCGCCTACAACGTGGCCGCGATTCCTTTGGCCGTTGCCGGCCTGCTGAATCCGATCGTCGCCGCCGCGGCGATGGCGTTCTCCAGCCTCTTCGTCATTTTCAACTCGCTGCGGCTGCGCCGCTTTTCGAGCGTTCGGGAAAGGAGCGCGACATGACCCAGGGCCACGGCTACGACAAGGACGCGCTGAGCAAGCGCCTGCACCGCATCGAGGGCCAGGTGCGCGGGATCGAGCGCATGGTCGAGGACGACCGCTACTGCATCGACATCCTCACGCAGGTGGGGGCCGTGAAGACGGCTCTCGAAAGCCTCGCCTTTCAGGTGCTGAACGACCACGTCAACCACTGCGTAGCCGATGCTCTTGCCTCGGGCGAACCGGCGAAAGCGGATGAAAAGAGCCGCGAGCTCCTGGAAGCCGTCAGGCGTTTCGCGAAGACGACTTAGAGCCGCCGCGCGCCGACCCAGGTCGACGAGTACCAGCCGCTGAGGCTCGAGATCTTCACGACGTCGCCGGTGTGCGGTGAGTGGATGAACGAGCCGCCGCCGATGTAGATCCCGTTGTGGCCGAGCCCGTTGAAGAAGACGAGGTCTCCGGGCTGCAGCTGGTCGCGCGAGACCGGCGTGCCGTAGCCGTACTGCGCCGCCGCGTTGTGCGGCAGCGAGACGCCGATCTTCGCGTACACGTACATGACGAAGCCGGAGCAGTCGAAGCCGGAGGGGCTGGAGCCACCGTAGACGTACGGTGTCCCGAGGTACTGCATCGCGATGCCGACGACTCCGCCGTACCGCGACGGCGGTGCGACACCGATCGGATCGGTGCCGCCGCTGCCGAGCGATCCGGTGCTGGCGGCGAGAACCTCGATGCCCGTCTGCGGCGAGCTGAGCCGCGCCCGAGCCTCGGCGGCAAGCCGGGCCTGCTGCGCACGCTCTGCGGCCTGGAGGCGGCCGATCTCGCTATGGATCGACCCCAGCAGGCGCTGGCGCTCGGCCAGCTGGCCCTCGATGGAGGCTTTCTGGGACGCACGCTCGGCCACGAGCCGAGCCTGTTCGACGTGCGCGTGCTTGAGGCGAGCGCGCCTGGTGCGAACGGCGACACGGAACGACTTCACCTCTCGGAGCACCTGGGCGCTCTGGTCGGAGACGCGGGTGGACGTATCGAGGCGCGCGATCAGATCTTCGATGCTCGTTGCGCCGATCAGCACCTCGAGCCCGGTTCCGTCACCCCCCGCCGTGTAGAGCTGGACGAGGCGGAGCTCGAGAGCGCCCTGCGCGCGCCCCAGGTTGCGCTGCGCCAGCTTGAGCTCCCGGCGATTCTCCTGGAGATCGCTCTGGATCTTGTCGAGCTTCTCGTTCGCGAGGTTGTACGCCTCGACGGCATGCGACAGGTTCGCGTCGAGCCCCTGGATCTGATTCAGCACCGACTGTGCCTCCGCGCGCTTCGCCGCCACGCTCGCCGGTTCGGCATGCGCAGCGGGGGCTGCGGCGAGAGCCGAAACGAGCCCGACGAGGAGTACGAGCGCCTGACGTCTTCGCAAGAACGGCCGATGCTTGCTGCCGACTCGCATTGCAGGCGCACCGGAGGGGGACCGGTACGTCACGAGCACAGCACCCTAACAGGGGGTGCGGACGACCGCAAACCGCATTCGAAGGCCAAAAACTGTACAAATCTGAGTCAGTCGCCCCTGTTACAAAGTCTGGCCTCGACTGTGGTACGTTTCCGCGGCGTGGGAGAGCGCCACATCGCCCTAAGCGGGGGGCTCGTCCTTGTGTTGCTTGCGGCTCTGGCAGCCATTCAACTGCCGGCGGCGAGCGGCGCCGAGTCACCCAGTCGCCTGCAGGAGCAGGCTGAGTCGCTGCGTGCCGAGAATGGGTCGCTGAGCTCGCAAGAACAGGCGACCTGGCTGAGCGTCATCTCCCTGGACACGCGCCTCGAGCAGTCTCGGGCCGCCCTCGTCCGGCTCAGGGCCCGGACCCGCGCCATCGCGCGCGAGCGCGCGGAGGCCAACCTCCGACTGCGGATCGCCAGGGAGGCGCTTCGCATCTCCGAGCAGAGGCTCGCCTTGCGGCTTCGCGCGCTCTATCAGGAGGGCGACACCGATCCACTGACCGTCGTCCTCGGTGCAGGATCGATCAGCGAGGCGATCGCGGGCCTGGAGAGCCTCGATCGGGCCGCCGGGCAGGACAAGGAATTCGTACAGAAGGCGAAGACCGCGCGTAAGAACCTCGTCGGCCTGACGCGCGTGCTCGCCGGGCGCGAGGCAGAGGCTCGCCGGACGGAAGAGGCAGCGGCGGCGACGGCGGCAGCGCTGGCCCACGCCCGCAGCGAACGGGCGGCCGCGCTCGCCCAGTTGCGAGCAGAGCAGCAGGCGAACTCGGCCCGGGCGTCGTCGCTCGACACACAGGCCCGGTCGCTCGCCGCCTCCGCGCGTCCAGCACTGCCGGCAGCTCCCGTCGCCGGAGGAAAGGTGGTCTCGGTCACGGCCACCGGCTACGCGCTGCCGGGTACGACGGCCACCGGAGTGCCCGTCGGCTGGGGGGTCGTTGCGGTCGATCCGAGCTTCATTCCCCTCGGCACCAGCATGACGATCCCGGGCTATGGTGAGGGCATGGCGGCCGATACGGGAGGTGGAGTAATCGGTGCGCACATCGACCTCTGGTTCCCGACGCGCGCAGAAGCCCTTGCATGGGGCACGCGAACAGTCACAATTACGTTGCACTAACTTGCGTACGCAGGGCAGCGAGCAGTAGGAAGGCCCCCGATGAGCCCGAGAGCAGACGGTGACAGATTGAGAGTCCTTTTGGTCGACGACCATGATCTTTTCCGGACCGGGCTCCGGAACCTGCTCGAAGAGCAGGGCGTCCAGGTCGTCGGGGAGGCCGCGAGTGGCTCGGATGCGCTGCGCATCGTGCGCGAGATCGCACCCGACGTGGTCGTGATGGACCTGAACATGCCCGGGATGAGCGGCGTCGAGGCGACCCGCGAGATCACGTCCATCGCCCCGCTGACCCGCGTGGTCGTCCTCACCATCTCCGATCAGGACGACGACGTCATGGACGCCATCGTCGCCGGAGCCTGCGGCTATCTGGTCAAGGACTCCTCGATCGAGGAGCTGATGCGCGGCATCAACGCGGCGGCCATCGGCGAGTCGCTGATCTCACCGCCGATCGCATCCAAGGTCTTGCAGCGCATGCGTGCGGTCACGCTCGATCAGGGAGCCGAGACGATCCGGGCCGAGCTGTCCGACCGGGAGCTCGACGTTCTCCGGCTGATCGCGAACGGCAAGGACAACTCGGAGATTGCCGAAGCGCTGCACATCAGCCCGAAGACGGTCAAGAACCACATCTCGAACATCCTCATGAAGCTCCAGATCGAAAACCGGATCCAGGCGGCGGTCTACGCCGTGCGGTCCGGGATTGTCTAGCTAAGCCGCTTGCGCGACCCTGCTGCGCAGGGCGCCGAGCAGCTTGCGGAGCTCCGCGAGCTCTTCCTCGGTCTCCTCGATCCGGGCCAGCACCTTCTGGAGATCCTCGGCCCGCGTGTCACCGCCGCGTGCCAGGTGCGCCGTGACCTGGTCGATCTTTCGCTCCAGGCGCAGCCGCTGTCCGTCGAGGGCGAGCGCTTCGGCATAGCCCTCCGTGAGGACGGACTCGATCCGCTCGCGCGAGGGAGCTCCGCGCCCCTCGTCAGGCAGCGCTAGGAGATCGCCAATGCGCTCGATCACTATGTCGAGTCGGTCGGCCATGGCTTCCTGCGATTATGGGTTCCTCGCGCGACGGTTCCTATGGGTCGCACGGCCCATTCTTTACGGCCAACAGACCTACCTGTTCTTGACGGGGACCACTCGCATAGCTAGACATGGCCGGATGTCGCGGCGCCGCCTCGCACTCCTCCTCGTTGTAGTCGTCACCAGCCTCGCCTCGCCCCAGGCGGCTGCGGCCGAGCAGACGCCCCTCGCCCGGAAACTGTCAAAAGCCCTGCAAGCGCCGCACGTCAAGCAGTCCAGGACGGGAGCCCTCGCCGTCGATCTCGCGACCGGCCTTCCCGTCTACTCCCACAACCTGACCCTGCCGTTGATCCCCGCCTCCAACGAGAAGCTCGCGGTCACGTACGCGGCGTTACATGCCTTCGGGCCTGCGTACCAGTTCGAGACCCACGTGATCGGAGAGGGCGAGCAGGAGGGCGCGCTCTGGCGCGGTGACCTCGTCCTCAAGGGCTACGGCGACCCGACCCTGTCCTCGCTGCGACTGAACGCGCTTGCTGCGCAGGTGCGTGCGTACGGCATCACACGCGTGAGCGGGCGGCTGGTGGGCGACGAGTCGTTCTTCGACTCGAAGCGAACGGCTCCCGGATGGAAGTCGTGGTTCTTCATCAACGAGTCGCCGCCGCTATCGGCGCTGACCGCCGACCGCGGTCGTTACCGCGGTCGGACGAGCCGGAACCCGGCGCAGGCCGCGGCGGAGGTCTTCCGCGAGGCACTGCTCGCAGCCGGAGTCTCGGTCACGGGGCGCACGGTCGTGCGGGAAGGCCACGGAGGGCTCGCTCCCGCTCGCGTCCTCGTCGTCGTTGCCGCTCTTGCACGTCCTGCGGTTCATGAACACCGAGAGCGACAACTTCACCGCCGAGGTGCTGCTCAAGCATCTGGGGACGCAGCTCGCCGACCAGGGGACGACGTTCGCCGGGGCGGCTGTCGTCCGTCAGATTCTGACCGAGGAGCAGATCCCTGTCGGCGGAGTGCGAATCGTGGACGGCTCGGGGCTCTCGCGCCTGAACCGGCTGACGCCGGCCATGCTCGTGGCCATGCTCCAGAAAGGCTACGCCGACCCGGTCGTGCGAGAGGTCCTGCTGTCGACGCTCCCAGTCGCCGGGCGAACGGGGACGCTACGGCGTCGCATGCGCGGCTCGGCGGCGGCGGGGCGCGTCAGGGCCAAGACCGGGACGACCCGAGAGGCGTCGGCCCTGTCGGGCTACGTCAAGCGGCGCTACGTGTTCGCCATCCTGCAGAACGGCTCGCCTGTCTCGACGTACTGGGCGCGCCGGGCTCAGGACCGCTTCGCAGCGGTCCTAGCCACGAATTAGCTTCTTCAGATCCTGCTCGGAGAGGACCGGCACGCCGGCGTGCTGGGCCTTCTTCAGCTTCGACCCGGGCTCTTCGCCGACGATCAGCCCAGCGGTCTTCTTGGAGACCGAGTTGCCGACCTTGGCCCCCTTCGCCTCCAGCGCAGCCGCGGCTTCGTCGCGCGTGAACGACTCCAGCGTGCCCGTGATCACGTAGGTCTGGCCCGAGAGCGGCCCCTCCACGGGCTTCAGTTCATCGCCGGTCTCGAAGCGCAGGCCGAGCTCCCGCAGCTCCGCCACGAGCTTGCGGTTCTCCGCATCCGAGAACCACTCCGCGATCGCCTCCGCGCGGTCCGGGCCGATGCCCTCGACCTCCTCGATGTCCTCCTGAGCGGCCTCCATCAGCGGGTCGACCGAGCCGAAGTGCGCCGCGAGGTTGCGAGCCGTGACCCAGCCGACTTGCGGGATGTTCAGCCCCGCGAGGATCCGATGGAACGTGAAGTTCTTCTTCGACTGCTCGATCGCCGCGATTGCGTTGCCCGCAGAGATCTCTCCGTAGCCGTCGAGCTCCATCAGGCGCTCTTTCGTCAGGCGATAGAGGTCGGGCATCGACGTCACGATCCCCTCGCGCCATAGCCTGCGGATCGCCTGCTCGCCGACGCCGTCGATGTCCCAGACCCAGTTGATCAGCGTCTCGAGACCGCGCGACTCGCACTTCGGATTCGGGCAGCGGTGCATCGCCTCGCCCTCGGGCTTGACGATCTTTGTCCCGCACAGCGGGCACTTTTCCGGCATCTTGAACGGCTTCGTGCCGCGCTTGTGCGGGAGGACTGGACCGACGACCTGCGGGATCACGTCGCCTGCTCGTTGGACGATCACGAGGTCGCCCTCGCGGATGTCCTTGCGGTTGATGTCCTCCTCGTTGTGCAGCGTCGCGTTCGAGACCGTCACGCCACCCACCTCGACCGGCTCGAGCGCGGCCCAGGGGTTGAGCGCTCCTGTCCGGCCGACCCGGATGCGGATCGCGTTCAGCTTCGTCTGCGCGGTCATCGGCGCCCACTTGTAGGCGCGGGCCCAGCGGGGCCGGCCGTGGAGCGCGCCGACGCGCCGCTGCTGGTCGAACGAGTCGACCTTGACCACGAAGCCGTCGATCTCGTAGTCGAGCTCGAGCCGCTTCGTCTCCCAGAGGCGGCAGACCTCGGCGACCCCTTCGACCGATTCGTGCTGCTCAGCGAACGGGTTCGTCCGGAAGCCGTGCTCTCGCAGCCACTCGAGGGTCTCCCAGTGCGTGTCGAGCTCGACTCCCTCAGCTGCACCAAGCCCGTACATCCAGACGGCGAGCGGCCGCGAGGCGGTGATCGACGAGTCCTTCTGGCGCAGCGAGCCGGCGGCGGCGTTCCTCGGGTTCGGCGCGAGCTTCTGACCGAGGTCGGCGATTCGGGTGTTCAGCTCGTTGAAGCCGGAAAGCGGCATGTAGACCTCGCCGCGCACCTCCGCGACCGCCGGGGGGTCGTCGCCGCGCATCTTGAGCGGCACCGACGGAATCGTGCGGAGGTTGGCCGTGACGTCCTCTCCTTGTACGCCGTCGCCGCGGGTCGCGCCTCGCGTCAGCACCCCGTCCTGGTACGTGAGGTTGATCGCGAGCCCATCGATCTTCGGCTCCGTCACGTACGCAATCGGTTCGTCGGTCCCCAGGCGCTTGCGCACGTCTTCCGCCCACTTGTAGAGCCCCGAATCCTCGCTCACCTTCTCGAGTGAGCCCATCGGGACGATGTGCTCGACCTTCTGGAAGCGGCCGCTGGCCGGAGCACCCACCCGCTGCGTCGGCGAATCGGGGGTGATCAGCTTCGGGTTCTCTTCCTCGATCGCCACGAGCTCGTCGTAGAGCCGGTCGTACTCCGCGTCGGAGACCTCGGGGTCGTCGAGCACGTGGTACCGGTACAGGTGGGACTCGAGCTGCTTGCGGAGCTCATCGGCCCGTGACGCGAGGTCGGTGGTCGCCATTGTGGTGATGCTAGCGAGCGCCTACGATCGGGCCATGGGCTGGAAATGGGCGCTCCTCGCCGCGGTCACCGCAGTTCTTGCCGTTCCCGCGGCGCCGCAATCGGCAACGCAGGACTCGGCCCTGTTCTTCAACACTCCTTCCGGGAACATCTCGTGCGTCTACGTGCCGTCGAGGACGACGGCCAACCTGCGCTGTGACATCGGCGGCGGCGTCAAGCCGCTGCCCCCCAGGCCGAGAAGCTGCGGTTTCGACTGGGGCGTGGGCATCCAGATGCAGAACCGCGGACGCGCCCGCATCGTGTGCGCGAGCGACTCGGTGTTCAGCCCGACCGCGAAACGTTTTCCGTACGGCACGACCTGGCGACGCAACGGTTTCGTGTGCACCGTCCGCAAGGTCGGGCTGCGTTGCACGAACCGAACGACGAACGGCTTCTTCCTCAGCCGCCAGCGGTCCTACCGCTTCTAGTCGTACTCGACACGCTCCAGGTAGAGGCCCGCCGCGGGCGCGGTCGTGCCCCCTTCGGTGCGCGGGCGGCCCTCGAGTAGCCGGGCGAACTCGTCCGGGGTGCGCTCGAGCATCGTGCCGACGAGCGTCCGCACCATGTGCCGCAGGAACGAGTCGGCGGTGATCTCCAGCTCGAGAGCGTCGCCGCGTTCGAACCACGCCGCGCTGCGAATCGTCCGGGTGAAGACCTCGCGGTCGGTCTCGGTCTTGGTGAACGCGCGGAAGTCGTGCTTGCCGAGCAGGAGGTCGGCAGAGTCGGCAAGCCCCTGCAAATCAACCGGATACGGGTACCAGTAGCTGCGGTGCTGCTCGAACGGTGACGGCGTCCGGCGCCGCCAGATGCGATAGCGGTAGCTTCGTCCGGTCGCCGAGTGGCGGGCGTGGAAATCCGGCGCCGCCTCTTCTGCCGTGAGCACCGACACGTCATCCGGCAACGCGGTGTTCAGCGCCTCGTGCGCTCGCTCGAGCGGTGGGCCGCCCTCCACGTCGACGCTCGCCACCTGACCGAGCGCGTGGACGCCGGTATCCGTTCGGCCGGCGACGGCGAGTCGCTCCCAGGAGCCGTAGACCCAGCCGACCGCATCGCGCATCACGCCTTCGACCGTGCGCAGGTTCGGCTGCGCGGCCCAGCCGCGAAAGCGCGTGCCGTCGTACTCCAGCGTCAGCTTGAGCCTCACAGCCGCGTATCATCACGCGCCGTGAGCAACGAGGATTGGCGCGTCGAGATCAACCTCGACGACGAGCACGAGGGATACGACATCGGCGAGAGGCTGCGATCGCGAGATCTCGACGAAGACGCGCGGGAGCGTCTGGGTGAGCGCGTCTACGTCTCACGCGACGGCCCCAAGCTGTTCCTCTACGCAGCGAGCGAGCAACAGGCCAGGGAGACCGAGGTGGTCGCTCGAGAACTGGTTGCCGCCGACAACCTGAGCGCCGACTTTGCGGTGACGAGGTGGCACCCCGTCGAGCAAGAGTGGAAGGACGCCTCGATCCCACTTCCTCGCTCGGAAGCCGAGGTTCGCCAGGAGATAGAGCACAAAGCGGAGACTGAGCGCAGCGAGGTGGAAGAGCGCGGCTCCTACGACTGGCTGGTCAAGATCAACCTGCCCAGCGCAGACGAGGCGGAGCGAATTGCCGAAACGCTGGAGGCGGCCGGGCATCGGGTGCACCGCATTTGGCGCTGGGTAACCGTCGAAGTGCTCACGGAGGAGATCGGCAACGAGCTCATCTCATCCATCCAGGAGGGCTTGCCGGCCGACGCGGAGATCTGGCTGGAAGGCAACCTCGAGGACGCGGACGCGCGCCCGCCGACCTCCGTCTACTTCGACCCGAGGATGTACTAGCTAGCCGGTAACGCCCGGCGCGGCGCCGGCCGGCACTTCCGCTTCGACGTCCTCTTCCTCGCGCCGCGGGCGCGGGGCCCTCGGAGCCGGCGGGACGTAGTCGACGAACTCGAGGTACACCATCTCGGCCGCGTCGCCGTAGCGAGGCCCGAGCTTGACGATCCGCGTGTAGCCGCCCGGGCGGTCGGTGAAGCGCGGGGCGACCTCCGCGAACAGCAGGTGCACGACGTCGTTCGAGTGCAGGAACGCGAGCGCCTGCCGCCTGGCCGCGAGATCGCCGCGCCGGCCGAGCGTGACCATCTTCTCGGCGACGGGCTTGACCGCCTTCGCCTTGGCGACGGTCGTCTTGATCCGCCCGTGCTCGATCAGCGCACCGGTGAGGTTCGAGTACAGCGCCTTGCGGTGCGCCGAGTCGCGCCCGAGCTTCTTACCGGCCTTGTGGTGGCGCATCGCGCAGTTACTCCTCCCCGCGCAGATTCAAGCCGTGAGTCGCGAGGGTCTCCTTGACCTCCTCGATCGACTTCTTCCCGAAGTTCGGGATCGCCGCGAGCTCGTTCTCGCTCTTCACGACGAGGTCGCCGATCGTCTCGATGCCGACCCGCTTGAGGCAGTTGTAGGACCGCACACCGAGCTCGAGCTCCTCGATCGGGAAGTTCTCCATCCCGTGCGCGAGCGGAGCCTCGGTGGCGGCCAGCTCGGCCTGTGCAGCCTCGCCGAAGCCCTCGATGCGCTCGATGTCGGTGAAGATCGCGAGCTGGCGGATGAGGATCTCAGCCGCCTGGCCGATGGCCTCCTTGGGGTCGATCGACCCGTCGGTGCTCACGTCGAGGTTGAGCTTGTCGTAGTCGGTGCGCTGGCCGACGCGCGCCGCCTCGACGTCGTACGAGACGCGGCGGACGGGCGAGAAGATCGAGTCGATCGGAATCACGCCGATCGTGTGCTCGGGCCCGCGGTTGAGCTCGGCCGGGACGTAGCCGCGGCCGCGGCCGATCGTCATGGTCAGCTCGAGCCTGCCCTTGTCGGAGAGGTTCGCGATCTCGAGCTCCGGGTTGAGGATCTCCAGGTCGGCCGGCGCCTCGATGTCGCCGGCGGTGACCTTGCCCGGCCCCTTCTGGTTCAGCCGCACCTCGATCTCGGGCGACTCGCCGTGCAGCCGGACGATCATGTTCTTCAAGCGGAGGATGATGTCGGTCACGTCCTCCTTCACGCCCGTGAGCGTGGTGAACTCGTGCGCGACGCCCTCGATCTTGACCGAGGTCACAGCGGCGCCCTCGAGAGACGAGAGCAGCACGCGGCGCAGCGAGTTGCCGAACGTGTAGCCGAAGCCGCGGTCGAGCGGCTCGATCGTGAAGCGGCCCCGCTGCTCGGTGACCTCCTCGTGGACGATCTTCGGGATCTGGAATTCCATCAGGCTCGTGCGTGTAGCCATGCCGTTCCTTTCTTCCTACTTCGAGTAGAGCTCGACGATGAGCGATTCTTGGACTGGAGTGTCGATCTCGGTGCGCTCGGGAACCTTCAGCACCTTCCCGGTGAGGCCTTCGTGGTCGGCCTGGAGCCAGGGAGCGACCGAGGCGGTGAGGTCGGTCGCGTCGCGAATCACCTGTTCGGCCGAGGAGCCGGGAGCCATCGTGACGATGTCGTCGGGACGCACCTGATAGCTGGGGATGTTCACGCGGCGGCCGTTGACGTGGAAGTGGCCGTGCCGCACGAGTTGCCGGGCCTGCGCGCGCGAGGCGGCGAAGCCGAGCCGGTAGACGACGTTGTCGAGGCGCGTCTCGAGCATCTGCAGCAGGTTCTCGCCGGTGATGCCGGAGCCGCGCGCGGCCTTCGCGTAGTAGTTGCGGAACTGCTTCTCGAGCAGGCCGTAGTACCGGCGCGCCTTCTGCTTCTCGCGCAGCTGCATGAGGTACTCGGACTGCTTGATCCGGCCACGGCCGTGCTCGCCCGGTGGATACGAGCGCCGCTCGATGGCGCATTTCTCGGTGAGGCAGCGCTCGCCCTTCAGGAAGAGCTTCAGCCCTTCACGGCGGCACTGCTTGCACTTCGGGGAGCGGTCTCTGGCCACTAGACGCGCCTCCGCTTCCGTGGCCGCACGCCGTTGTGGGCCTGCGGGGTGACGTCCTTGACGCCCAGGATCTCGAGGCCGGCGGCCTGGAGCGAGCGGATCGCCGTCTCGCGCCCCGACCCCGGGCCCTTGACGAAGACCTCGACCTTCTGCAGGCCGTGCTCCATGCCCTTCCGGGCGCACGAGTCGGCAGTGACCTGCGCCGCGAACGGAGTCGACTTGCGCGAGCCCTTGAAGCCGGCCGAGCCGGCCGATTCCCAGACGATGACGTTGCCCTCGTTGTCGGTGAGCGTGACGATCGTGTTGTTGAACGACGTCTTGATGTGCGCCTGGCCGATGGCGATGTTCTTCTTGACCCGGCGGCGACTGCGCCCGCGGGTCGCTTTGCGAGGAGGTGCCATTAGGTCTTGGTCGCTGCCTTCTTGCCGCGCCCGACGGTCTTCTTCGGGCCCTTGCGCGTGCGCGCGTTCGTCTTCGTGCGCTGGCCCCTGACGGGCAGGCCGCGCCGGTGGCGAACGCCGCGGTACGCACCGATCTCGCCGAGGCGCTTGATCGCCTGCGAGCGCTCGCGGCGAAGATCACCCTCCACCTGGAGGTTGGTGTCGATGTAGTCGCGAAGCTTCGTGATCTCCTCGTCGGTCAGGTCGCGGACCTTCGTGTCCTGACCGATCCCGACTGCGGCGGAGACCTTCTGCGCCGTGGAGCGGCCGATCCCGAAGATGTAGGTCAAGCCGATCTCGAGGCGCTTCTCGCGCGGCAGGTTGACGCCTGCGATACGAGCCATTAGCCCTGCCTCTGCTTGTGCCGGGGATTGGTGCAGATGACCATGGTCCGGCCGTGCCGGCGGATCACGCGGCACCGCTCACACATTGGCTTGACTGATGCTCGAACTTTCATCTCTTCCTTCGTCGAAACCGCGCCTCGAGAGCGCGGTTGCCAGGACACGGAAACACGCGCAGACAGGCTGCGCGAAGCCGAATTATGGTAGCAAACCCGCTCCCACCGGACGTCCGGCCGTAGTCAGGATGCGCGGCCCCTCCTCGGTCACGGCCACGGTGTGCTCGAAATGGGCGGAAAGTGACTCGTCCACGGTGGAAATCGACCACTGGTCGTCGTGCACCACGATCTCCGCGGAGCCGGCTGTGATCATCGGCTCGACCGCGAACGTCATGCCCGGCGCCAGCTCGGGGCCACGCCCCGGGGAGCCGTAGTTCGGGAGCTGTGGGTCCTCGTGCATGGAGCGGCCGATTCCGTGCCCCACGAGGCTGCGGACGACCGAGTAGCCCGCCTCCTCGGTCGTGGTCTGGACTGCGTGCGAGATGTCCGAGAGGCGGTTGCCGGGGCGGCATTGCTCGATGCCGGCCTCGAGAGCGGCCTGGCAGGCGTCGAGCAGGCGCTGTGCCTCGGGAGAGATCTCGCCGACGGGGAACGTGAAGGCGGAGTCGGCCACGAAGCCGTCGAGCGTCACTCCGACGTCGACCGAGAGGATGTCGCCCTCGTCGAGCGCGAGCGAGCCGGGAATTCCGTGGACGACCATGGAATTCGGCGACGTGCAGATCGAGGCCGGGTAGCCGCGGTAGCCCTTGAACGGCGACGTGCCGCCCTGCGCCGCGATGTAGTCGGCCGCGAGGCGGTCGAGCTCGCCGGTCGTCACGCCCGGCCTGATGTGCTCACCGAGCAAGGCGATGGTGTCGACGACGACACGGCCGGCCGCGGCCATCTTCTCGATCTCCTCGGGCGACTTGCGGAAGATCATCGGACCGCCACCTGCTCCAGCGCGTCCTGGATCTCCGCGAAGACCTCGTTGATCGGACGGTCGGCGTGGATGTGCACGACGTTGCCGATCGTGCGGTAGTGCTCGACGAGCGGTTCCGTCTCACGGTGGTAGGTGCGCAGCCGCTCGGCGATCACCTCGGGCGTGTCGTCGGCGCGACCCTCTTCCTGTGCACGCTTGAGCAGCCTCTGCGTGGAGACGTCGTCCGAGTTCTGCAGCTCGAAGACGACGTCCAGGTCTCGTCCGATCTCGCGCAGCAACCTGTCCAGCGCCAGTGCCTGCGGCCATGTGCGCGGGAAGCCGTCGAGGACGAAGCCCTTCGCGGCGTCCGGCTCCTCGAGCCGGTTGCGGATCAGCTGGATCATCAGCTCGTCGGAGACCAGTTGGCCGTCGTCGAGGATCGGCTTGAGCTGGCGGCCGAGCGGCGTGTCGGCGTCGATCGTCGCCCGGAGCATGTCGCCGGTCGCGATGTGCGGCAGGTCGTACTCCTCGGAGATCCGCTTGGCCTGCGTTCCCTTCCCAGACCCCTGAGGGCCCAGCAACAAGATGTTCACGCTATTTGAGGAAGCCCTCGTAGGAGCGCATCATCATCTGCGACTCCATCTGGCGCATGGTGTCCAGCGCGACGCCGACGGCGATCAGCACAGAGGTACCGCCGAGAGCGCCTGCGGTGGCCTGAGAGAAGCCGCCGTAGCGAATGAAGAGGCTCGGCAGGACGGCGACGATCGCCAGGTAGAGCGCGCCTGGAAGCGTCAGGCGCGTCAGCACCCGGTCCAGGTACTGCGCGGTGGGCGGGCCCGGCCGGATTCCCGGGATGTACCCGCCGTGCTTGCGCAGGTTGTCTGCCTGGTCGACGGGATTGAACTGAACCGCCGTGTAGAAGTACGTGAAGATCACGATCAGGAACCCCTCGAGCAACAGGAAGGTCGCCGAGGTGGCCTGGAAGTGCTCGTTGACGAAGCCCTGCGTCTGGGGGAAGTACTGGCCGACGGTCGGCGGGAAAGCCATGACGGCGGCGGCGAAGATGATCGGAATGACGCCGGCCATGTTCACGCGCAGCGGCATGTAGGTGGAGCCGCCCGCGGTCATGCGGCGGCCCACCATGCGTTTCGCGTACTGGATCGGTATCCGGCGCTGGCCCTCCTGGATGAAGACGATGGCGACGATGATCGAGATGGCGATCAGCGGGAAGAACAGGCGCTCCATCACGCCACCGTTGATCCAGGCGTTGATCCCGAGGGGGAGGCCCGTGAGGATCGAGGCGAAGATGAGCAGCGAAATGCCGTTGCCGACGCCGCGCTTGGTGATCAGCTCGCCCATCCACATGAGCAGGGTCGTCCCGGCGGTCAGGGTCATGATGATCAGCACCATTCGCCCGAGGCTCGCCTCTAGCGCGCCCTGCCGCTCGAAGAGGAACGCGTAGCCGGTCGACTGCGCGGCCGCGAGGGCCACGGTCAGGTAGCGCGTGTACTGGTTGATCTTGGCGTAGCCGGCCTCGCCCTCCTTCTGCAGCTGCTCGAGGCGCGGCACGACGACCGTCATCAGCTGGAGGATGATCGAGGCCGTGACGTACGGCATGATCCCGAGCGCGAAGATCGCGAACTGGGAGAGCGCGCCGCCCGAGAAGAGGTTCAGCAGGCTGAGGACGGTGCCGCTCTGCCCGCGGAAATAGTCCTCGATGGCCGAGGCGTTCACGCCCGGAGCAGGGATCCACGAGCCGAGGCGGTAGATCGCGAGGATCAGCGCCGTGAAGAGGACGCGGCGGCGCAGCTCGGGGACGCGCCAGGCGTTGGCGAGCCAGGAAAACATCTAGCTCTCGTCGGCCTCTGCGGCCGGCTCTGCCTCCTCGGCAGGCTCCTCAGTCGAGTCCTCGGCTTCAGCCGCAGGTGCCTCCATTTCCTCAGCGGGTGCCTCCGCTTCCTCGGCAGGTGCCTCCGCGGCCGGCTTTCGCTCCTTCTTCGGCTTCGGCTTCTTGGGCTTCGGCTCGCCGCGCAGCCAGTTGACCGAGCCGCCCGCGGCCTCGATCTTCTCGCGGGCGCTCTTGGAGAAGAGGTGGGCGGAGACGGTCAGCTTCTTGGTCAGGTCGCCGTAGCCGAGGATCTTCAGGTCGATCCGCGTGTTGCGGATCAACCCGGCCTCCTTCAGGCCCTCCGGGGTGACCTCACCGTCGAAGCGCTCGAGGTCGCGCACGTTGACGGACTGCACCTTGGTGCGGTGCGGCCCAATCGGCATCGCATCCTTCGAGTACTGGCCTCGCAGCTTGCCGAGCCGCATGTAGATCGGGTTCTGACCGCCCTCGAAGCCGGGCCGCATCTTGGCGTGGCCCGAGCGGGCCTTCTGCCCCTTGATCCCACGGCCCGAGTAGCGGCCCTTGCCTGAGCCCGGGCCGCGGCCGATGCGCTTGCGATCGCGGCGCGGCGCGGCGGGCTTGAGCGTGTTTAGAGAGAGTTTCTCCGCCATGGTGTTACTTGCCGTCCTCGATCTCGACGAGGTGGCGAACCTTTCTGAGCATACCGGCGAGCTCCGGGCCCTCCGAGTGCTCAACCGTGCGCCCGATCTTGCCCAGGCCGAGCGCCCGCAGGGTTCCGCGGTGCCTGGCGCTCTGGCCGATCGAGCTACGAACTTGCCGGATCTTGACCTTCGCCACTCTCGGTCTCCTCGTTCACTTCCGGTGCCTCCGACTCAGCAATTGCAGCCGGCTCGGCCGGGGTCTCCTCCGGGGCCTCCTCGACCTTCTTGGTCGGCAGCACCTGGCTGATCGTCAGCCCGCGGCTCGCGGCGACCTCCTCGGGGCGCCGTAGGGACTGCAGGCCGTTGACCGTCGCCTTGAGCATGTTGATCGGGTTCGTCGTCCCAAGGCTCTTGGCGAGGATGTCGCGGATCCCGCCGAGCTCGAGCACCGCGCGGACGCCGCCGCCGGCGATTACGCCCGTTCCCTCGCTCGCCGGCCGCAGCATGACGCGCGCTGCGCCGAAGCGGCCGACGATCCCGTGCGTGATCGTGGTGCCGTGCTTGGGCACCGTGAAGATGTTCTTCTTGGCGTCGTCGACGGCCTTCGAGATGGCGAGCGGAACCTCGCGGGCCTTCCCGTAGCCGAGGCCGACGCGATCGACCTCGTCGCCGATCACGACGAGCGCAGTGAACGAGAACCGCCGGCCGCCCTTGACGACCTTGGCGACGCGGTTGATCTCGACCACGCGCTCCTTGAGCTCGCGGCTCTCCTCTCGTGCCATCACTTCACGTTCGACGGTGCTCAAAACTTCAGGCCTCCTTCGCGGGCTGCTTCGGCGAGCGCCTTGACGCGCCCGTGGTACAGATAGCCGCCGCGGTCGAAGACCACGGCCTCGATGTCAGCCTTTTTCGCCGCCTCCGCGACCAGCTTGCCCACCTCGGCCGCCTGGGCGGTCTTGTTGCCCTTGAACGACTTCTTCAGCTGCAGCCAGCTCGCGGCGGCGAGGGTCTTGCCCTCGAGATCGTCGACGAGCTGCGCAGTGATGCCGCGGTTGGAGCGGAAGACGACGAGGCGCGGGCGCTCGGCGGTACCGGAGACCTTCTTGCGCACACGCTTGTGGCGACGCGCGCGGGCCTTGGGTGGGCTCAGGACGGCCATTAGGCGCGCTTCCCGACCTTGCGGCGCACGTACTCGCCCTCGTAGCGGATGCCCTTGCCCTTGTAGGGCTCCGGGGGCCGAACGGCTCGGATCTCGGCGGCTATCTCCCCCACCTGCTGCTTGTCGATTCCCTTGACGATGACCTCTGTGGGCACGGGGACGTCGAACTCGATCCCGGCGGGCGGGTCGACGACGACCGTGTGCGAGAAGCCGACGTTCAGCTCGAGGGCCGTGCCCCGCAGCGCGGCGCGGTAGCCGACGCCCTGGATCTGGAGCCGCTTTTCGAACCCGCGCGTGACGCCCTCGACCATGTTCGCGACCAGCGAGCGCGTCAGACCGTGCAGGGCACGGTCGTCGCCACGGTCGGTGGGGCGCGTGACGACGAGCGTCCCGTCGGCCTTGTCGATCTTCATCCGCACGGGAACGTTCTGCGTCAGCTCGCCGAGCGGCCCGTTGACCGTCACGCGGCCAGGGTCGACCGCGACGTTGACGCCGTCCGGGATCTCGATGGGCTGTTTGCCGATTCGACTCATTGACTCACCAGATGAAGCAGACGACCTCGCCGCCGACGCCTCGCTCCTCCGCCGTCTTGCTCGTGATGAGACCGCCCGACGTGGAGAGGATCGCGGTGCCCATTCCCCCGAGCACGCGCGGCAGCCGGTCCTTCCGAGCGTACACGCGGCGCCCCGGCTTCGAGACGCGCTTCAGGTCGGTGAGGATGCGCTCCCGGTTGCGGCCGAACTTGAGCTCGACGGTCAGGTTGTCGAAGGCCTCGCCCTTCTCGACGCGGAAGTCGGTGATGTAGCCCTCCTCCTTCAGGAGCCGGGCGATCTCCTCCTTGATGCGCGAGGTCGGCATCGTCGTCGAGTCGTGCATCGCCTTGTTGGCGTTGCGGATGCGCGTGAGCATGTCGGCGATCGGATCGGTGTGCATTTAGTCCCTCACCAGCTGGATTTGGTCATGCCGGGGATCACGCCTTCGTGCGCGAGCTCGCGCAGGCAGATCCGGCAGAGGCCGAATTTCTTGTAGACCGCGCGTGGCCGCCCGCAGCGGTTGCAGCGGGTGTAGCGCCGCACGCTGTAACGCGGCTCGCGCTTGGCCTTGGCGATCAGAGACTTCTTAGCCACGTTGCGCTCCTTCTTCCGCGAACGGCATGCCGAGCCCGCGCAACAGTGCGAGACCGGCCACGTCGTCCTCGGCGGTGGTCGTGATGGCGACGTCGAGACCGCGGATCGTCTGCACGTCGTCGTAGTTGATCTCCGGGAAGATGATCTGCTCCTGGATCCCGAGGGAGAAGTTGCCGCGCCCGTCGAACGACTCGGGCGCCAGGCCGCGGAAGTCGCGAATCCGCGGCAGCGCGATCGAGACGAGCCGGTCGAGGAACTCCCACATGCGGTCGCCGCGCAGCGTGACGCGCGCGCCGATCGGCATGCCGTCGCGGATCTTGAAGCTGGCGATCGACTTGCGAGCGCGCCGAACCTGCGCGCGCTGGCCGGCGATCGTCGTCAGCTCCTCGATCGCGGCGTCCAGCAGCTTGGTCTCGGTCTTCGCCTCGCCGACGCCCATGTTGAGCGTGATCTTCGAGACGCGCGGGACGCGCATGATCGACGAGTAGCCCAGCTGCTCCTTGAGCTGCTCGCGCAGCTCGGCGTCGTACCGGTCCTTGAGGCGGGGAGTGTGTCCGTTCGAGCTCATTTGTCGATCGCCTCGCGACAGTCGATGCGCTTGCACACGCGCACTCGGCGGCTTCCCTCGCCGCTCTTCGCTTCCCGGACCTCGATGCCGACGCGCGTCGGCCGGTTGCACGTCGGGCAGACGAGCATCACGTTCGAGAGCTGGATCGGAGCCGCCTTCTCGATCACGCCGCCCGGCTGGAGCTGCTGCTGGCCCATCCGGCTCGGGTTGGCCATCGGCCGCGGACGCGTGTGGCGCTTGATCATGTTCAGGTTCTCGACGAGAACGCGCTTCTCTTTCGGGCGCGCTTCGATGACGCGGCCTTGCTTGCCGCGGTCCTTGCCCGACAGGACGTGGACGGTGTCGCCCTTCTTGATTTTCATTGTTTTCATCTAGAGCACCTCTGGGGCCAAGCTGACGATTTTCATGAAGTTCTTCTCGCGCAACTCACGGGCGACCGGCCCGAAGATGCGCGTTCCGCGCGGGTTGCGCGCGGCGTCGATGATCACGGCGGCGTTCTCGTCGAACGCGATCTGCGTGCCGTCGTTGCGGCCGTACGGCTTCTTCGTCCGCACGACGACCGCCTGCACGACCTCGCCCTTCTTGATCGTGCCCTGCGGCGTGGCCGTCTTCACGGTACCCACGATCACGTCGCCTACGCGCGCGTAGCGGCGCTTGGAGCCGCCGAGGACACGGATGCACAGGATCTCGCGGGCGCCCGTGTTGTCGGCGACCCGTAGTCGGGATTCCTGCTGAATCACTTCGCAGCCTCCAGAACCTCGACGAGGCGCCAGTTCTTCGTGGCCGACAGCGGCCGTGTCTCGACGATGAGGACGACGTCGCCGACGTTGGCCACGTTCTGCTCGTCGTGCGCGTGGAACTTGCGCGAGCGGCGGATGACCTTCTTGTACCGGGAGTGCGCCTTCACGGTCTCGACCTTGACCACGATCGTCTTCTCCATCGCGCTCGAGACGACGATGCCGCGGCGCTCCTGACGGCGGCCCCGCACGTGCTCGGGCTTCGGCAGCCGCGTGATCGCCTTGCGGGTCTCGGGGCGCTCGTGCTTCGGCTTCGAGCGCTGACGGCGTTCGCTCCGGGGCTTGCGCTTCGGCTTGGCCTTGCGCTCCGGCATCGCCGTGGAGGGGGCGTCGGTGGCTTCGGCCGCGGCAGCGGGCTCCTCGCCCTCCGCCTCGGCGGCAGGGGCTTCTTCGGCAGGCACTTCCTCGGCAGCCGCTTCCTCGGCAGGGGCTTCCTCGGCAGGGGCTTCTGCCGCCGGTTCCTCGGCGGGAGCTTCCTCGGCGGGAGCCTCTTCGGCGGGCTGCTCCTCGGCGGGAGCCTCCTCGGCCGGCGGCTCTGCCTCGGCCGGCGGCTCTGCCTCGGCCACGGCCTTCTCGGCTGGCGCGTCGGCTTCTTCGGCCGCAGGCTCCTCTGCCGGGGCCTCGGCCTCGGCTACCGACTCGTCCTGCGTCTCTTCGTTCGTCTCTTCGTTCTTCTCTTCGTCTGCCACTAGGTCCCTTCTTTCGCGAACTCGCGCTCGCTTCGTACCGTCAGAATCCGTGCGATCTCGCGCTTCGCCAGCTTGAGACGCGCGGGGTTCTCGAGCGCCCCGGTCGCCGACTGAAACCGCAGGTTGAACAGCTCCCGCCGCCGCTCGGCGAGCGCCTCTTGCAACTGGTCGTCACTCATCCCTCTCAGGTCTCTAGCTCTCAAAGAGATCCGCCTCCCGCTTCACGAACTTGGTCTTGATCGGCAGCTTCGACCCTGCGAGGCGAAGCGCATCCTTGGCGAGCTGCTCGGGCACACCGGAGAGCTCGAACATCACGCGGCCGGGCTTGATGACGGCGACCCAGTGCTCCGGAGCGCCCTTGCCCGAGCCCATGCGCGTCTCCGCCGGCTTCTGGCTGACGGGCTTGTCGGGGAAGACGTTGATCCAGACCTTCCCACCGCGCTTGATCTTTCGCGTCATCGCGATACGTGCGGCCTCGAGCTGGCGGTTCGTGACCCAGGCCGCCTCCATCGCCTTGATCCCGTAGTCGCCGAACTGCACCGTCGTCTGTCCTTTCGAGACGCCCTGGCGGCGGCCGCGCTGTTGCTTGCGGTACTTGGTTTTCTTCGGGAGCAGCACTTAGCTCTTCTCCTTGCCCTTCTTCGGCTTCTCGGTCTTTTCGACCGGCGCCGGGGTCTCCTCGACGGCCACCTCGGCGACCGGAGCCGTGGTCTCCTCGACCTCAGGCTTCTCCTTGCCCTTCCTCTTCGGCTTCTCGGTCTCATCGACCGCGGCCGTCGTCTCAGGCGCCTCGGCCACCGGCGCCGGGGTCTCCTCGACAGCCACCTCGGCGACCGGAGCCGTGGTCTCCTCGACCTCCGGCTTCACGTCAGGCTGCGCGTCGGCGCGCGGCTCGACGCTGTCCCGCTTCGGGGCCGCCTTGCGGGCCTGCGCTCCGCGCCGTGGCCGTCGCTTCTGGACGGGCCCCAGGCCCTCGCGATCTGCTGCCCCGCCGCGGCGGCCGCTCTCGCGTGACGCTGACAGCCCTTCCTTGCGCCCGCCGCGTCGCCGCGCCGTGTCCTGATCCCCGAGCCGCGTCTCCTTCTGCGTGGCGACGCTCTCGTAGCCCTCGGGCATGATCTCGCCCTTGTTGATCCAGACCTTCACGCCGATGCGGCCGTAGGTCGTCTTGGCCTCGACGAAGCCGTAGTCGATGTCGGCGCGGATCGTGTGCAGCGGCACACGCCCCTCGGAATAGCTCTCCGAGCGGCTCATCTCCGTGCCGCCCAGGCGGCCACCGCACTGGACCTTGACGCCGTGTGCCCCCGACCGGATCGCGGAGGCCAGTGAGCGCTTCATCGCGCGCCGGAAGCTGACGCGGTTCTGGAGCTGCTCGGCGATCGACTGAGCGACGAGCTTCGCGTCGAGCTCGGGCCGCTTGATCTCGTTGATGTTGATGTGGACGTTCTTGCTCGTCATGCCGTGGATCTCTTTGCGGAGCGCGTCCACCTCGGAGCCCGACTTCCCGATGACGATCCCCGGCCGAGCCGTGTAGATGTCGATCGTGATCCGCTGCTTGTCCTTGCGGATCAGGATGTCGGACAGGCCCGCGTGGGCCAGCTTCCCGTAGATGTGCTCGCGGATCTTCACGTCCTCGAGGATCGCGCCCGCGAACTCTTTGTTGCCCGTGTACCAGTTGGACTTCCAGTCGTGGATGACGCCGACGCGCATCCCGCCGGGATGAACTTTTTGGCCCATTAGCTGTCGCTCTCTTTCTTCTTGCGCGTCGTGGTCTTTTTGGTCGTGGTCCGCTTGGGCTTGGCCTTGGCTTCGCCCTTCGGCTCGTCGGCCTTCTTCTCCGCCTTCGGCTGAGCCGCCTTGCGGCGCGGCGCTCGCTTCGGCTTCTCCGCGGCCTTGGCCTCGGGCTTGGCGCGCGAGACGGTGACTTCCTCGGTCGGGGAGAGCTTCAAGGTGATGTGGCAGGTCCGCTTGCGGATGCGGGCCGCACGGCCACGTGCACGGGCGCGCCAGCGCTTGAACACCGGGCCCTCGTCGACGTAGGCGGCGCTGACCAGGAGGTCGTCGCCGATCAGGCCGTGGTTCGCCTCCGCGTTGGCGACGGCGGCCTTCAGAAGCTTCTCGATGTCGCGGGCAACGGCGCGCGGAGTGAACGCGAGCACGGTCCGGGCCTCGGGCACGCTGCGCCCGCGGATGTGCTCGACGACGAGCCTGGCCTTGCGCGGCGAGGTTCGCACGTACTTGGACGAGGCCTTCACCTCGGGCCGGGTTGCGGTCGGAGCCGACACTAGGTCCTCTTGACCTCCGCCTTGCGGTCGCCGGAGTGCGCGCGGAAGGTCCGCGTGGGAGCGAACTCGCCGAGCTTGTGCCCGACCATCTGCTCCGTGACGAAAACGGGCACGTGCTTACGGCCGTCGTGGACGGCGATCGTGTGCCCGACCATCTCCGGGAAGATCGTCGAGGTCCGCGACCAGGTGCGAATCATGTTCTTGGAGCCCGAGGTGTTCATGGCCTCGATGCGCTTCATCAGGCGCTCCTCCACCCACGGCCCCTTCTTCGAAGATCTACTCAACGCTTCTCCTTCCCACGCCGACGGCCGCGGACGATCAGGCGGTCGGATTCCTTGTGCTTCGAGCGGGTGCGCTTGCCGAGTGTGGGCACGCCCCAGGGAGTCACCGGGTGGCGGCCGCCCTTCGACTTGCCCTCGCCGCCGCCGTGCGGATGGTCAACCGGGTTCATGGCTGAGCCGCGCACGGTCGGGCGCTTTCCGCGCCAGCGGCTGCGGCCGGCCTTCCCCCACGTGATGTTCTCGTGGTCGACGTTCCCGACCTGGCCGATCGTGGCCCGGCAGGTCAGCGCGACGCGCCGCACCTCACCGGAGGGCAGACGGAGCACGCCGTACCCGTCGTCCTTGGCCACGAGCTGGACCCCGGCGCCCGCGCTGCGGGCCATCTGGCCGCCACGGCCCGGCTTGAGCTCGACATTGTGGACGAGCGTGCCGGTCGGGATGTTCGCGAGCGGAAGGGCGTTGCCCGGCTTGATGTCGGCCGTCGGGCCCGACTCGACCGTTGCGCCGACGCTCAGCCGTGCAGGCGCGAGGATGTATGCCTTCGCTCCGTCGGCGTAGTGGAGCAGGGCGATGTACGCCGAGCGGTTCGGGTCGTACTCGATCCCGGCCACCTTGGCGGGCACACCGTCCTTTGTGCGCTTGAAGTCGATGACGCGATAGCGGCGCTTGTGGCCGCCGCCCTTGTGGCGCGTCGTGATGCGACCCGCGTTGTTGCGGCCGCCCTTCTTCTTCACCGACTCGGTGAGGCTCTTCTCGGGCTTCGACTTCGTGATCTCGTCGAACGAGGAGACCGTCATGAAGCGCCTGCCCGGAGTCGTCGGCTTGTATTTCCTCAGCGCCATCTAGACCTGAGCCCCCTCGAAGATGTCGATCGTGTCGCCTTCCTTGAGCTGGACGATCGCCTTCTTCCAGCCGGACCGCTTGCCCTCGATGAAGTTGCGCTTCTTCGGCTTCGCCTTGACGATCACGATGTTGACGGCGATGACCTTGACGCCGAAGAGCTGCTCGACCGCTTGCCGGATCTGCGTCTTGTGTGCATCCGAATGCACGCGAAACGAGTACTTGCGGTCTTCGATCAGGCTGTAGCTCTTCTCGGAGACCACGGGGGCGAGCAGCACTTCGTTCGGATGGAGGCTCATGAGGCGGCCGCCTTCTTCTGGACGGTCTCCAGCGCGGCCTCGCTGACGAGCAGCGAGCGCGCCCACACGATGGCGGCCACTTCGATCTCCGACGGCTGGACGACGACCACACGCTCGAGGTTGCGGAACGACTTCACGAGGCCCGTTTCGTCCTCGTTCGCCACGAGGAGGATCGGCTGCTCCTTGCCCCAGGTGTCGAGGAAGGCAGCGGCGCTCTTCGTGGATGGATCCGCGAACGCGGATCCATCGATCACCCCAAGCGTGTCTGCGCCGGCATGCGCACTCAGCGCGCCCCGCAAGGCGGAGCGGTAGGCCTTCTTGTTGACCTTGACCTCGAAGCTGCGTGCGGTCGGAGGGAAGGCGACGCCGCCGCCCGTGAACTGAGGCGCGCGGATGGTGCCCGCGCGTGCGCGGCCCGTGCCCTTCTGGCGCCAGGGCTTGCCGCGGCCGCCGGCGACGAGCCCGCGGCTCTTCGCGCTCCGTGTTCCCGCGCGGCGAGCGTTCAGCTCGGCGCGGACCGCCTCGTGCACGAGATGCGGCTTCACGTCGACGCCGAAAACGCCCTCTTCGAGGGTCACCTGCTTCGAGCTCTTGCCCGCGCCGTCGAGGAGTGAGGCTTTCGGACTAGCCACGCTTCTTCTCCTCCCGGACCTCGACCACGCTGTTCTTGGAGCCGGGCACGGCGCCCTTGACCATCAGCAGGTTCAGCTCGGGATCGATCGAGTGCACGGTCAGGCCCACCTGGGTCGCGCGCTTGCCGCCGAGGCGGCCGGCCATCTTCATGCCCTTGAACACGCGCGAAGGCGTCGCCGAGGAGCCGATCGACCCGGGCTTGCGCACGTTGTGCGAGCCGTGGCTCACCGGGCCGCGGCTGAAGTTGTGCCGCTTGATCGTCCCCGCGAAGCCCTTGCCGATCGAGGTCCCGGAGACCTTGATCGAGTCGCCGGGCTCGAAGGCCTCGACGGTCACCGAGTCGCCCGGAACGAGCTCGGACTGGCCACGGAACTCGACTAGGTGGCGGTGTGGAGCTGCTACCCCGTTCTTTCTCAGGTGCCCGATGCGCGGCTTGGTCGCCTTGCGCTCCGGAACCTCGTCGAAGGCGAGCTCCACGGCCTCGTAGCCGTCGGTGTCCTCGGTCTTGACCCGGACCACGGGACAGGGGCCGGCCGCGATCACCGTCACGGCCGTCACCTCGCCGCTCTCCTCGTCGAAGAGCTGCGTCATCCCGAGTTTTCTGCCCACGATCCCCTTCATGGCACCTACAACTTGATCTCGATGTCGACGCCGGCCGGAAGATCGAGCCTCATCAGCTGGTCGATCGTCTTCGGCGTGGGACTGTGGATGTCGATCAGCCGCTTGTGCGTCCGCACCTCGAAGTGCTCGCGCGAGTCCTTGTCCTTGAACGGACTGCGGATCACGCAGTAGATGTTCCGCTCCGTCGGCAAGGGCACGGGACCAGTGATCGTCGCGCCGCTGCGCTGAGCGGTGTCGACGATCGACTGGGCCGACCGGTCGAGCTGCTGGTGGTCGTACCCCTTGAGGCGGATGCGGATTTTCTGTTGAGCCAAAGCGGCTGATCTCTCCCTTACTTCTGGATCTCGGTAACGACGCCGGCGCCCACGGTGCGACCACCCTCACGGACGGCGAAGCGCAGGCCCTGGTCCATGGCGATCGGCTGGATCAGCTCGATGTCCATGTTCGTGTTGTCGCCCGGCATGACCATCTCCTGGCCCTCCGGGAGCTTGATCGCGCCGGTCACGTCCGTCGTGCGGAAGTAGAACTGGGGCCGGTAACCGTTGAAGAACGGCGTGTGGCGCCCGCCCTCGTCCTTCGAGAGGACGTAGACCTCGGCCTTGAACTGCGTGTGCGGCGTGATCGACCCCGGCTTCGCGAGCACCTGACCACGCTCGATCTCCTCGCGCTTGGTACCGCGGAGGAGCGCACCGGCGTTGTCGCCGGCCTGGGCGTAGTCGAGCGTCTTGTTGAACATCTCCATGCTCGTGACGACGGTCTTCTCGATCTTCTCGTGGATGCCCACGATCTCGACCTCGTTGCCCGACTCGATCTTGCCCTGCTCGATGCGGCCGGTCACGACGGTGCCGCGGCCGGTGATCGTGAACACGTCCTCGATCGGCATCAGGAACGGCTTGTCGACGTCGCGCTCGGGCTCGGGGATGTACGAATCCACGGCCTCCATGAGCTCGACGATCTTGGTCTTGGCCTCCTCGTCGCCCTCGAGCGCCTTCAGCGCCGAGCCGGTGACGATCGGAATGTCATCCCCGGGGAACTCGTACTTCGAGAGCAGCTCGCGAACCTCCATCTCGACGAGCTCGAGCAGCTCGGGGTCGTCGACCATGTCGGCCTTGTTCAGGAACACGACGATGTACGGCACCTCGACCTGGCGAGCGAGCAGGATGTGCTCGCGCGTCTGCGGCATCGGGCCGTCAGCCGCCGAGACCACGAGGATCGCGCCGTCCATCTGGGCGGCGCCCGTGATCATGTTCTTGATGTAGTCGGCGTGGCCGGGACAGTCGACGTGCGCGTAGTGACGGTTGTCCGTCTCGTACTCGACGTGCGACGTGTTGATCGTGATCCCGCGCGCCTTCTCCTCCGGCGCGTTGTCGATCGACTCGAAGCTGCGGGCGGTGGTGCCGCCCTTCTCTGCGAGAACAGCTGTGATCGCCGCGGTCAGCGTGGTCTTGCCGTGGTCGATGTGACCGATTGTGCCGACGTTCAAGTGCGGCTTGGTTCGCTCGAACTTCTCCTTGCCCATGTTCCTCCTCCGGTTCTAAGACGTCTTGTCGTCGTCGACGAGCTCGCTCGCGATCGACTGAGGGACTTGCTCGTAACGGTCGAATTGCATGCTGAACGTGGCGCGGCCCTGCGTCGTCGAGCGCAGGTCGGTTGCATAACCGAACATCGTGGCGAGCGGGACGCGCGCGCGGATCGCCTGGGCGTTGCCGCGCGGCTCGAGGTGCTCGATGTGCCCCCGCCGCGAGTTGAGGTCCCCCATCACGTCGCCCAGGTAGTCCTCGGGCGTGACGACCTCGACGGCCATCACCGGCTCGAGCAACTTGGGCTTTGCGCGCTGCATGGCGCTCTTGAAGGCCATCGAGCCCGCGATCTTGAAGGCCATCTCGCTCGAGTCGACCTCGTGGTACGAGCCGTCCACGAGGTAGACGCGGATGTCGACGACCGGATAGCCGGCGAGGATCCCCGAATCCATCGCCTCCTGGATGCCGAGGTCGACGGACGGGATGTACTCCCGCGGGATCTTGCCGCCGACGATCTTGTCCAGGAACTCGTAGCCCTCGCCGGGCTCGGTGGGCTCGAGGTTGATCACGACATGGCCGAACTGCCCACGGCCACCCGTCTGGCGGACGAACTTGCCCACGATCTTCTCGACCGGCTTCGAGATCGTCTCGCGATAGGCGACCTGAGGGCGGCCGACGTTGGCGTCGACGCTGAACTCGCGCAGCAGGCGATCGACGATGATCTCCAGGTGCAGCTCGCCCATCCCGGCGATGAGCGTCTGCCCCGTTTCGTCGTCGGTCCGCACGCGGAACGTCGGGTCCTCCTCGCTCAGGCGCTGTAGGCCGGCCCCGAGCTTGTCCTGGTCGCCCTTGGTCTTCGGCTCGATTGCGACCGAGATCACCGGCTCCGGGAAGTCCATGGACTCGAGGCGGATGGGCGCTGTGTCGATCGCGAGCGTGTCACCCGTGCTGGTGGCCTTGAGGCCGACGGCGGCCGCGATCTCGCCGGCGCCGATCTCGGGCCGCTCCTCGCGATGGTTCGCGTGCATCTGGAGGATGCGTCCGACGCGCTCCGTCTTGCCGGTCGAAGTGTTGAGCACGCGGTCGCCGGCCTTGATCGTGCCGGAGTAGACGCGGAAGTACGTCAGCTTGCCGACGAAGGGGTCGGACATGACTTTGAAGGCGAGCGCGCTGAACGGCTCGTCGAGCGCGGGTCGGCGCGAGAGCTCGTGCTCCGTGCGCGGGTCGATCCCGTGGATCGGCGGCACGTCGAGCGGGCTCGGCAGGTACTCGATGACCGCGTCGAGCAGCGGCTGCACGCCCTTGTTCTTGAACGCGCTCCCCAGCAGGACCGGTGTGACCGTTGCGTCGAGCGTCGCCGCGCGGAGAGCGCGCCTCAGCATCTCGGGGGTAACCGAGGACTCGTCCTGGAGGTAGGCCTCCATCAGCTCGTCGTCGTGGTCGGCGACCGCGTCGATCAACTGGTGGTGGTACTCCTGCGCCTGCTCGTTGAGCTCGGGCGGGATGTCGCCGATGTCCATGTCCACGCCGAGGTCGTCGCCCCACGTGATGGCCTTCATCTCGACGAGGTCGACGACCCCGCGGAAATGCTCCTCGATCCCGATCGGGAGCTGGACGGGCACCGGGTTGGCGCCCAGGCGGTCGACCATCGTCTGCACGGAGGCGAAGAAGTCCGCGCCCGTGCGGTCCATCTTGTTCATGAAGGCGATGCGGGGAACCTTGTACCGGTCGGCCTGGCGCCAGACGGTCTCGGACTGTGGCTCGACGCCGGCGACGGAGTCGAAGACGGCGATCGCGCCGTCGAGCACGCGCAGGCTGCGCTCCACCTCGACCGTAAAGTCCACGTGCCCGGGCGTATCGATGATGTTCACGCGAAAATCGCGCCAGAACGCGGTTGTCGCAGCGGACGTGATCGTGATGCCACGCTCCTGCTCCTGCTCCATCCAGTCCATCGTCGCGGCGCCCTCGTGGACCTCGCCCATCTTGTGGGTGCGTCCGGTGTAGTAGAGGATCCGCTCGGTCGTCGTGGTCTTGCCCGCGTCGATGTGGGCCATGATCCCGATGTTCCGGACGTTCTCGAGCCCTGCCGGTGCCTTCGCCTTTGTCGCCTCGGCCACCGTTACCACCTGTAGTGCGCGAAGGCCTTGTTGGCCTGTGCCATTCGGTAGATGTCGTCCTTCTTCTTGAAAGCTCCGCCCTGCTGCTCGAGGGCATCGAGGATCTCGCCGGCGAGCTTCTCCTCCATCCGCTTCTCGCGTCGCTCGGTGGCGAACTGCACGATCCAGCGCACGGCCAGTGTGCGGGCACGGCGCTGCGGCACCTCGACGGGCACCTGGTAGTTCGCGCCGCCGACACGGCGTGAGCGCACCTCGAGGACGGGCGTGACGGTCTTGATCGCCTGCTCCAGGACCTCGACGGGCGGCTTGTTCGTCTTCGCGCCGACTCGGTCCAGCGCGCCGTAGACGATCCGCTCGGCGGTCGCCTTCTTCCCGTGCGACATCACCCGGTTGATCATCTGCGTGACCAGCGGGGAGCTGTACACGGAGTCCGGAATCGGCTCTCGCTTCTGAATTTCTGCTCTGCGTGGCATCTGGTTAAGTCTTCTTGGCTCCGTACTTCGAACGGCCCTGCTTACGGTCGGACACCCCGGCTGCATCGAGCGCAGCGCGGATCACCTTGTAGCGAACGCCCGGCAGGTCCTTGACGCGACCGCCGCGGACGAGCACCACCGAGTGCTCCTGGAGGTTGTGCCCCTCACCCGGGATGTACGTGGTGACTTCCATCTGGTTCGTGAGACGGACGCGCGCAACCTTGCGAAGAGCCGAGTTCGGCTTCTTCGGCGTGTGAGTGAAGACGCGCGTGCACACCCCGCGCTTCTGGGGGGCGCCGCCGAGGGCGGGCGTCTTCGTCTTCTCTTTTGGCGCGCGCCGGCCTTTTCTGACCAGCTGGTTGACGGTGGGCATGGGCTCCCTTGTTTGGGGTCCGACACAACAAAGGTCGGCAGGCGGTGGCCTACCAACCGAGCAGGGAATGGTAGCGAACGCGCGACACGAGCGTCAAACACGGCAAAAGTGGGTAAAAGAACACGCGGTGGGCGGTGGCAAAGTCGCGGAAACGCGACTACAGTGAGCGCTAAGGCCCGGCCAAGACCCCAGGCGTCTGCGGCAGCCGGGGCACCAGATGTACCTGAAGATCAAAACTGAGAGGGGAGGGCGGTGACTGTCGCGCTCGTTGCGGTTGGCGCAGCATTGGGCGCGATCCTCCTGTTGCTGCTCGTCCAGTGGGTCGTTCGTCGCTCCTCGGGGGACGCGGACGAGCGCGTGACCGCGGTCGTCAGGGAGCTCGAGGCCCGCATGGACGAAATGGTGCGCGAGCTCACGGGCGCGCTCGAGCAGGCGCAGGTCGAGGGTCAGCGCAACCGCCAGCTCGGAGAGCTCGCCGGCACGATCGACCTGGACGAGGTCCTCACGCGCGTGCTCGAGACGGCCGGGGCGATTCCCGGTGCCGATGCCGCGCTGGTGACGCTGACCCCGTCGCCTGGAGGGCAGCCGATCGTCGCCACGCTGGGGCTCTCCGCCGAGGAGGCCGAGCGCCAGTCGGTGAACGGTCCCCCGGACGGCCGTGAAGCGCGGGCGATCTCGATCTCCTACGAGTACGGGGCGGAGGAGGAGCAGGTCACCGAAGACGCGATCCGGTCCGGGGTCGCCGTCCCGCTACCGGGTGAGACGGCGCCGCTCGGCCTGATCACGATCTTCACGCGCCAGCACGGGCACCGCTTCGGTGAGGAGGAGACCCGCGAGCTCGAGGAGCTCGCGATGCGCGCCGGCCCGGCGATCGAGAATGCGCGGCGCTTCCGCGAGGCGCGCCAGCTCGCCGACCTCGACGCGCTCACCGGGCTCCACAACCGGCGCTACTTCCACGAGACTTTGGCGCGCGAGGTCGCCCGCGCGCACCGCTACCAGCGGAACCTGGCGCTCGTGATCTTCGACCTCGACGACTTCAAGGCGGTCAACGACCGCATCGGGCACCTCGCCGGCGACGGCGTCCTCGCCGAGGCGGCGGAGCGCGTGCGCGACGTCGTTCGCTCGGCGGACATCGCGTGCCGGGTGGGCGGCGACGAGTTCGCGGTCATCCTCCCGGAGTCACAGCTGTCGGATGCCGACCAGCTGTACAAGCGACTGCGAACCGCGGTCGCGTCGCGACCGCTCGGCGAGGCGGGCGCGCTGAACATCTCCGCCGGCGTCGCCGAGCTCAGGCCTGACGACGACTCGATCTCGTTCTTCCAGCGTGCCGACAATGCGCTCTACGGCGCCAAGGAAGGTGGCAAGGGCCAGGTCGTCGCGGCATCGATGATCCAGCCGCAGCCGAGTGTGCCGACCCGGATGCCGCCGACGGCCGTCCCGCCGCCGGAGGAAACGCCGGGCTCGAACCCCGCCGGCTAGGATTCCGTACCGGCGCTATGTCGTCCCGCTGGGCCGCTAAGACGATTTGACGACCCACTTTTACAACCGGAAATCGGGGCGTAGAATCGTGGAGGGCATGACGACCCGCGAGGACATCGCCAGCGTCGCCGGCCAGCTCGCCGGACTCACCAAGACCGTGCAGGACATGGCCGACGAGCTCCACACGCTCCAAGCGAGCGCCGTGACCCAGCAAGAGCGCTCGAACGCCCAGCAGGAGCGCATCGATCACGCGGCGGGCGAGCTAGCCGAGGTCAGCGCGCGTCTCCAGGCTGCCGCCGATGCGCTCCGGCAAGCGAGCTAGTTACTTCTCGCCGTCGAGCGGGGAGTCGACCTCGGGCACTTCTTCGGCCTCGGTCGACGCCTGCGGGGCGCCGTTGCCCTCGGTGACCTCCGGCGCGCCGCCGAAGTCGATGCCTAGATCCTTGAGCGACATCCCGTCGCCGCCGTCGGACCCGATCTCCTCGAGCGCGGCCAGCAGCGCCGCCCGCTCGTAGGTCTCCTTCGGCACCTTCTCGGACGGGCCGATCTCGATGCCGCGATAGCGCTTGAGGCCGGTCGCGGCCGGGATCAGCTTGCCGATGATCACGTTCTCCTTGAGCCCGAGCAGGTGGTCGACCTTGCCCTCGATCGAGGCGTCGGTCAGCACCTTGGTCGTCTCCTGGAAGGACGCGGCCGAGAGGAAGGACTCGGTGGCCAGCGAGGCCTTGGTGATCCCGAGGATCAGCGGCTCGACGGTCGCCTGCTCCTTCTTCTCCTTCTTGACGCGCGCGTTCTCCTTCTCGAGCGCGACCTTGTCGACGAGCTGGCCCGGCAGGAGCTCGGTGTCGCCGGCGTTCTCGACGCGCACCTTCTTCAGCATCTGGCGGACGATCAGCTCGATGTGCTTGTCGTGGATGTCGACGCCCTGTGACTTGTAGACGCGCTGCACCTCGGTCACGAGGTAGAGCTCCGTCGGGGTCGAGCCCTTGCCCGCCTCGAAGTGCAGCTGGAGGAGCTCGGCCGGCGAGCGTGAGCCCTCGTGCAGGGCGTCACCCGGCTCGACGATCTGACCCTTCTCGACCAGCAGGCGCGTACGACGCGGGAGCTGGTACTCGACCGGCTCGAGCGGCTCGCCGTCGGCGTCGACGCCGTCGGGGACGATCGAGACCTTCGGGCCACGCTCGGTCTGCTCGATCTCCACGCGCCCGGCGATCTCGGCCAGCGTGCCGGCACCCTTCGGGTTCCGCGCCTCGAAGATCTCGACGACGCGCGGGAGGCCGTGCGTGATGTCGGCGCCGGCCACACCACCGGTGTGGAACGTGCGCATCGTCAGCTGCGTTCCGGGCTCGCCGATCGACTGCGCAGCGATGATGCCGACCGCGTCGCCGATCTCGCACTGCTCGCCCGTGGCGAGGAAGGTGCTGTAGCAAGTGCGGCACACGCCGTAGTCGCTGCGGCACTTGAGCACCGAGCGGACCGGCAGCTTCGTCTCGCGGGCAACGTCCTCGCCGAGGCCCTCCACGATCTCGTCGAGGAGCGGCGCAGTGACGAGGTCACCCTTGGAGGCGACCTTCGTCTTGCCGGGCTTGCCCGACGAGAGCGGCTTCATCACGTCGTCGGCGAGCACCCTCGCCATGACGCTCTTGTTCAGCCCTTCGGGGACGAAGATCGGGAGCTCGATGTAGTCCTTCGTCTTGCAGTCCTCGTCGCGGATGATCACGTCCTGGGCGACGTCGACGAGACGCCGCGTCAGGTAGCCCGAGTCGGCCGTTCGGAGCGCGGTGTCGGCGAGACCAGCAATACGCAACTGGTACCAGGCG
>CAVZFQ010000010.1:0-20724 GCA_963774625.1 uncultured Actinomycetes bacterium | reverse complement strand
CGGCACTGCAGCTCGCACCGGAACGTAAGAAGCCGCCTCGCGAGATCGCGGAAGAGCTGGTCGCCCAGGCGGAGGCACTGGAGGGCGTCGAGCGCGCCGAGATCGCGGGCCCGGGCTTCGTCAACCTCTGGCTGTCGCCGGCCTGGTACCGGGAAGCGCTGAGCGAGATCCTCGACGCGGGCGACCGGTACGGAGCGGGGTACGCCGACAAGGCCGAGCGGGTGCAGGTCGAGATGGTCTCGGCGAACCCGACGGGGCCGATCACTGTTGCCTCGGCACGGAATGGGGCATACGGCGACTCGGTGGCCCGGCTCCTCGAGTACGCCGGGCACGACGTGGCGCGCGAGTACTACTACAACGACGCCGGCGCCCAGATGGACAAGTTCCGCGAGTCCGTCGAAGCGCGGCGCCGCGGTGAAGAGCCTCCGGAGGGCGGCTACTTCGGCGACTACGTCACCGAGCTGGCCAAGGAAGGCGGCGACCCCGTGGCGCCGATGCTCGAACGCATCGAGGGCACACTCGAGCGATTCCGGATCCATTTCGACTCCTGGCCCCTGCAGAGCGAACTGGAGCAGCGCATCACGGAACTGCTCCCCCGACTTCCGACGTACGAGCATGAAGGAGCTGTCTGGGTGCGCTCGAGCGAGTTCGGCGACGACAAGGACCAGGTGATCATCCGCTCGGCGGAGAAGGGCGGTCTGCCCACGTACCGCGCGGCCGACATCGCCTACCTCCAGGACAAGCTCGACCGGGGGTTCGACCGAGCGATCTACGTGCTCGGCGCCGACCATCACGGAACGCGCAACTGGTACGGGGCGGTCGCCAGGATGCTCGACTACGACCCCGATCGTGTGGAGGTCCTCATCTACCAGCTCGTCCACCTGATCGAGCGTGGGGTGCAGAAGAAGGTCTCGAAGCGGCGTGGAGACGTCGTCTTCCTCGACGATTTCATCGACGCGGTCGGTGTGGACGCGGCCAGGTGGTACCTGGTCTCGCGCGGGCCGGACCAGACGATCGACATCGACGTCGACCTCGCGGCCGAGAAGTCGCAGAAGAACCCCGTCTACTACGTCCAGTACGCGCACGCGCGCATCGCCGGCATCCGGCGCAACGCGGAGGACGCCGAGGTGAGCGCCGAGCCGCCCGCCGAGCTGGCTGTAGAGGAGCGCGACCTGATCAAGCGCCTGGCCGAGTTCCCGGCCGTCGTCGCGGAGGCGACCGAGCGCCGGAGCCCGCACGCGCTACCGACCTACGCGATCCGGCTGGCGGATGATTTCCACCGCTTCTACCACGAGCACCGCGTCCTCGAGAGCGACGCTCAGGCTTTCCGGCTCGGCCTCGCCACGGCCACCCAGGCGGTGATCGCCCGCTCGCTCGACCTGGTGGGGGTCGAAGCGCCCGACCGGATGTAGCGTGCGCTGGAATCTCGCCGTCGCGGCTCTGTCCGCGTCCTTCGGGTTCGTCTCGATCATCGTCGCGGGCATCGACCTCGACGCGCCGGTGCTCGTCTTCTATCGGTGCCTGTTTGCGGTCCCGGCGATCGCTCTGGTGCTCCTCTTGACCCGGCGGCTCTTCGTCCTGCGCCGCGGGCGGACGCTGAAGGCCGCGCTTCTCCTCGGCACGACCCTCGGCGTCCACTGGTTCTTGTTCTTCGAGACGATCAAGCTCTCGTCGGTCGCCTTCGCGCTGCTGGCCGCCTACATGGCGCCGATCGTGGTCGCGGTGCTGGCTCCGGTCGTGCTTCCCGAACGCCGTAGCCGGATCGCCCTCGCCGCGCTGGTACCGGCTGCCGGCGGGCTCGCGATCGTGGCCCTGGCCGGGGGAGACGACGTCCACTTTCGGCCGCTCGCGCTCCTGACCGGGCTCGGCACTGCGCTCACCTATGCCGCGCTCGTCATCGGCACGAAGGCGATCTCCGCGCGGGTCTCGGCTGCCGGCCTCACCTTCTGGAACTACACGCTCGCGGGCCTCGTCATGGTGCCGTTCCTCTTCAGTGCGGACCGAGTCGTTCCGAAGCCCGGCGAGCTCGTGTACGTCCTCCTGCTCGGTGTCATCTTCACCGCGGTCTCCGGGTACCTCTACATCGCGCTCATCCGCAAGGTGACCGCCCAGACGATGGGCGTGGTCGCCTATCTAGAGGTCGTGTCGGGCGCGCTGCTCGCCTGGGCGGTCCTCGACGAGGCGCTGACCTGGGAGGTGCTCGTCGGCGGGGCCCTGATCATCCTCGGCGGGCTCGCGGTCGTGCTGTTCGAGCCGTCCGAGCCGTCCTCAGGAGAGTCTGACGAAATCGATCTGAGCCTCCAGGCCGCGCTGCTCGCCCCGAGGCCGCGTCCTCAGTCGGGCCAATAGTGAAAACTATTGGCCCTCCCTGCGTCCTTGCCTCGGAACGACCATCGCACCCTGGCGACGAGTCGATTCCGCCAAACTCTCCTAGTAGGATTGCCCGGTGACTGAGGCGCCGCGCGGTACGGCTCCGGATCGCAACCTGGCGCTCGAGCTCGTCCGCGTCACCGAGTCGGCTGCGATGGCCGCCGGGCGCTGGATCGGGCGCGGCGACAAGATTGCGGCCGACCAGGCTGCGGTGGACGGGATGCGCCTGATGCTCGACACGGTCTCCATGGCCGGCGTCGTCGTCATCGGCGAAGGGGAGAAGGACGAGGCACCGATGCTCTACAACGGCGAGGAGATCGGATCGGGGGTGGGCTCCGAGGTCGACGTCGCCGTCGACCCACTCGAGGGCACCAGGTTGACGGCGGAGGGGCAGCCGAATGCGATCGCGACGATCGCGTGCTCCGATCGCGGGACGATGTTCTTTCCGGGGGCGGCGGTCTACATGGACAAGATCGCCTGTGGCCCAGAGGCTGCTGACGCGATCGACATCGAGGCGCCCCCGGACGAGAACGTGAAGCGCGTGGCCAAGGCGAAAGGCGTCAACCCGAGCGACGTGACGGTCGTCGTGCTCGACCGCGATCGGCACGCCGACCTGATCGCCCAGCTCCGCCAGATCGAGGCGAAGGTGATGCTGATCAGGGACGGCGACGTTGCCCCCGCGATCGCCGCCGCCCAGCCGGGCACCGGCGTCGACCTCTTGATGGGAATCGGCGGCACTCCGGAAGGTGTCCTCTCGGCAGCTGCGCTCAAGTGCGTCGGAGGGACGCTGCAGGGGAAGCTCTGGCCGCGAAACGACGAGGAGCGCCAGGCGCTCGTCGACGCCGGCTACGACCTCGACCGGGTGCTGGCGGTCGACGACCTCGTCGGCGGCGACAATGTCTTCTTCGCGGCGACCGGCGTCACTACGGGCGCGCTGCTCAGAGGCGTGCGCTACGAGCCACGGGGCGCGGTTACGGACTCGATCGTCATGCGCTCGCGCTCGGGCACGGTTCGTCGCGTCGAGGCCCGCCACGCGTTCGAGAAGCTCGAGCACCTTTCGGGTGGCAGATACCGCTAGAGCGCGCTACAACTCACCCTGTGAAGATCGTCACACTCGCCACGCTCGCCGTTCTCGCAGCGGTCGCGTTGCCGTCCGTCGGCTCGGGCGTGACGACCAGGCCGCCGGCCATCAAGTACCGCGACAACGTGTTCGGGCCGATCCTGGCGACCCGGGGGAAGAAGGCGCTCTACTACTGGACCGTCGAGAAGCGAGCCGGGGGCAAGATCAGATGCAGGGGAGAATGTGCTCGCCTCTGGCCGCCGCTGATCGTTCGTAACCGCGCATCCGTTCCGCGCTACGTCCGAGGCATCCCGGGCCGTTTCGGCACGATTCGTCGACCCGACGGCCGCTGGCAGGTCACACACCGCGGCCTCCCCGTCTACTCGTATGCGCACGAAGCGCCCGAGCAGGTGCTCTGCGACGACGTCGACGGCTGGTTCGTCGTTCGGCTGCGGTAGCTAACCGAACGTAACCAGTAGGCGGTCGATCTTGTCGTCGCGGAGGCGGAAGATCATCGTGCCGGCCCGCTCGTTCGGCGCCGCCGTCCACGCGTAGTCGACGACCACCATCTCGTCGCCCTGCTTGTTCGTTCGCAAGATGGCGACCTCGTCATCCGGCGGCTGCTCAGCGTAGGCGCGGGCGATTGCCTCCTTGCCGCGGAACGGCCCGACCGGCACGCCCTCGAACGCCAGCTCGGCGTTGTCGGCGAAGCCCTCCTCGACCATCGGCCCGAAGTCACCCGAGCGCACGCCGGCATTGAACCGCTCGACGTGCGCCCGGACGAGGTTCAGGCCGTGGCTTCCTGCGTCTCCCATTCGGGTGCGTAGGAGCCGGACCGGGCGGCGCCGTTGAACTTGGCGCGGCGGTAGAACGCCTTCTGGGCGTCCTCGACGTTCGCCTCCTGGCCGCCCCAGGCCTTCAGTGCAGGCGCCTGGAGAGCACGCCCGTACGAGAACGAGAGCTCCCACGGATGCGGGCCGCGCTGGTTCATCGCGTTCAGGCGCGCAGTCGCGTCCTCGTCGGACATGCCGCCTGACAAGAACACGACTCCAGGCACGGCGGCCGGCACTTCGTTCTTCAGGCAGCGGATCGTCTCCTCGGCGACGGTATCCACGTCGGCCTGCTCGGGACAGTCGTAGCCGGAGACGACCATGTTCGTCTTCAACAGCGAGCCCTCGCGCTGGACTCGCTGGTCGAACAGCTCCGTGTAGAGAGCCTGCAGTACGCGCACCGTGACGTGGTACGACTGCTCGATCGTGTGGTCGCCGTCCATCAAGACCTCGGGCTCGACGATGGGGACGAGGCCGGCCTCCTGCGAAAGGCCTGCGTACCGCGCGAGCGCGTGCGCGTTCACCCAGATGCAGTAGTCGCTCGGGAGGCCAGCGCCGATCGAGATCACGGCCCGCCACTTGGTGAAGCGGGCTCCCAACTCGTAGTACTCGGCGAGGCGCTCGCGCAGCCCGTCGAGGCCCTCGGTGACCGTCTCGCCCGGCGCCCCCGCGAGGTCCTTCGCACCGAGGTCGACCTTGATCCCGGGGATGATCCCGCGGCTCTGGAGCAGGTCGGGGAACGGCGTCCCGTCCTCGGCCGCCTGCCGGATCGTCTCGTCGTAGAGGATCACGCCGCTGATGAACTCCTCCATCCCCTCGGTGGTGAAGAGCAGCTCGCGGTAGGCACGGCGGTTGTCCTCCGTCGACTCGACGCTGATCGAGTCGAGGCGCTTCTTGATCGTGCCGGAGCTCTCGTCCGCCGCGAGGATCCCCTTGCCCTCGGCGACGAGCTGTTTCGCGATCGTTTGCAGGTCGGTAGCGGTTGCAGCCATTCAGTCCTCCTTCGCTTTCACGCCGGAGGATTATCGCCGCTTCTCGACTATCCTGGGGCTGACGCGGACGTAGCTCAGTTGGTAGAGCATCAGCTTCCCAAGCTGAGGGTCGCGGGTTCGAACCCCGTCGTCCGCTTTTCATGACGGACACGGAGGAGCTCGGCCGAGGCGGGCGGTTGCGGGGCGGTGCTGCAGGCGAGCTCGTGGCAGCCGCCTACGCCGCCGAGAGCGCACATGGCCCGCGGCTCGCGCGCGGCCTGTCGCTCGCGGACCTTGCGCATGCAGTCGCCCTGATCGAGGGCGGCGACCTGGCGGGCGACGACGCGCGGGCACTCGTGCGAGGGCTGCTCGAGCTGCACGCGATTCCCGGCGACGAGTTCCCGTGGGACCCGTCGCTCGGCGACGCCTTCAACGCACGCGAGGCCGAGCTTGAGCGACGAGTGGGCAATGCTGCTGCGGGCTGGCTGAGCGCGGGGCGTCCACGCCGCGAGGCCTTTCGCGTCGGGCTTCGTCTGACTGCGCGAACGGCTGCGCGGGAGCTGCACGACGCGGTCACCGACCAGGCCGCCGCGCTCGCGCGACAGGCCCGCGCGACCCGAGACGCGCTCGCGACCGACTACACCTATCTGCAGCCGGCCCAGCCCACCACCGTCGGGCACCTCCTCCTGACCTACGCGTATCCGGCGCTGCGCGATGCCGATCGCGTGCGCACGTCGTACACGGCCCTCGGGGCGAGCGTCGCCGGCGCCGGTGGCAGTGCAGGCTCGCGCTGGGCACTCGATCGAACGCGTCTCGCCGAGCTGCTCGGCTGCGACGGGGTGATCGAGCATGCCAAGGACGCGGCGTGGCAGGCGGATGTCTACGTCGAGCTCCTCGCGACCCTTGCGATCGCGGCCACGCACCAGAGCCAGCTCGGCCAGGACTTCGAGATCTACGCGAGCCAGGAGTTCGGGCTCGTGGAGCTCGGCGATGCCCATAGCCGTGCGAGCGCGCTGATGCCGCAGAAGAAGAACCCATACGCCTTGGCTGCGATCCGAACACAGGCCGGCCAGGCTGCCGGCGACCTGGCCGCTGCACTCGCCACGCTGCACACCGGGTCGGCTCGTACGGATCACTTCCACCTCCTGAACGGCATGGTCCCACGGGCGCTCGACGACGCGGTCGCGATTGCGCGGCTCACGGCGTCCGTGCTCAACGGGATCGAATTGCGGCCGACGCGCTTCGAGCAGGTCGCGCGCGAGAGCTTCGTCACGGCGGCCGACGTTGCCGATGTCCTTGCTCTCGAGGCCGGCCTCGACTACCGCAGCGCGCACAAGGTCGTCGGACTGGCCGTTCGCGACCTCGTCGAGGCGGGAGAGCCTCCGTCGGCGCTGACGCCGGCGCGCCTGTCTGCGGCTGCCGAGGCCGCGATCGGGGCGCCGGTCGAGCTCGAGGAGGCGACGTTGAGTGCCGCGCTCGACCCTGCTGCGTGCGCTGCAGCCCGCCTGCAGATCGGCTCCTCGTCGGAAGCGGCGATGGGCGCGATGCTCGAGAGGCTCGACACGACCCTGGCGGCGAACGAGTCGTGGAGCGAGGCTGCTCGGGAACGCGAGACGTCTGCCGAGGCGGCGCTGCTGGCGCGCGCCGGTGAGCTCGTCTGACTGAGCCCTTCGAATCTGGGCGAACCTGACCAAAACCTCCCACCACCCGTAAAAGTCCTGTAAACAGGGAGGAACTTCGTGTCTAGACCTCCGTCAAACCGGACAGAACACGTGTCCGGATCAAAAATCAGGGGGTCAATCGAAAATGAGAAAGTTGCTCGTTCTGCTGGCAGGAACGCTCGCGATCGCGGGCGCCGCTCCTGCAGTCTCGCAGTCGGCTCCGTCCGCGACAGTGACGGTGAACATCACGGCGACCGGCTTCTCGCCGGCTACGGTCGTGATCCGGGCTGACGACACGGTGACGTGGAAGAACACCGACACGCAGCCGCACCAGGTCGTCTCGGATACGAGTGCGTTTCCCTCGTCGCCCGTGCTCGACCCGGGCGAGTCGTTCTCCTACCGCTTCGGCACAGCGTCCGCGTACTCGTACCACGACGGCCGCAAGGCGTCGAGTGTGGGCACCGTGCACGTTCGCGGCACCGGTAATTCGGTGACCATCGGCGTCAGCCGCGTGTTCCTCGTCTATCGGAACCCGGTTCAGGTCTCTGGCAGCGTCGCGAACGGCCGCTCGGGCGAGAGTGTCACTGTGACCATTACGCGCTACGGGGGCAAGCAGGAGACCAAGGCGCTGACGACCGGCGCCGACGGTATCTGGACGTTCACGGATCGGCCCGCGATCCGCTCCGAGTACAAGGCGTCCTGGCGGAACGGCGAGAGCACGCAGGCGCCGTTCGTCAACGTCAGGCCACTCGTCATCTTCCGCGTCCTCAGCCACCAGGCGAACCGGTTCTACGTCAAGGTCGCCGCGCAGAGGTCGTACGCCGGCAGGTTCGTCAGCCTTCAGCGGCGCACGAACTCCGGCTCCTGGTTCACCACGAAGCGCGTCAAGCTGAACAGGCTCGGCGAAGCCCGTTTCGTCGGCAGCTTCCCGCGCGGCCGGACGCAGGCCCGCGCGTGGGTCAACACCGCTCCCGGCTACATCCCGGGGTTCAGCGTCACGAAGACGGTCAACCGTTAACGCGGTAGTTCATCCGAATCGCAGCGCCGGGGCCAATGTGGTCCCGGCGCTGCGCCTTGTGACTCAGGTCGGCCAGGCCTCCGCGAGCTTGCGGCGCGAGTCGGCCAGGTGCTCGGGGAGCACCTTGACGTCGGCGAGCACGGGCATGAAGTTCGTGTCGCCGGCCCAGCGTGGGACGACGTGTAGGTGGACATGATCCGTCACGCCGGCTCCGGCGATTCGGCCCAGGTTCCAGCCGAGGTTGAAGCCCTGCGGGCCGTAGGTCTGGGACAGCGCGCCAAGGCCTTGCCCGGCAAGCCGGTGCAACTCGAGGATCTCGTCGTCCTCGAGGTCGGTGATCTCACCGACGTGGCGAACCGGCGCGATCATGAGGTGGCCGGACGCATAGGGGAAGCGGTTGAGGAGCGCGAACGCACGCCGGCCGCGCTGGACGACGAGCCGCTCCTCGTCGTCGCCCTCATTGGCGAGACAGAAGATGCAGCCCTCCTGCTCGTCCGCAGAGCCGACGTACTCGAGCCGCCACGGCGCCCAGAGTTGCTTGGTCACACGGGTGCTTCTACCAGGGTGTCGAATTCGCCGCTACCGTTTGAGTCATGAACAGACTCGCCGTTGCCCTGGGGATCGCCGCGCTGCTTGCGAGCGCGGGCGCGTCTTCCGTGCGTGCCGATCACGATCCTTCCACCGAGTGCCTGGGCGCGACCCAGACGATTCGGGGCACGCCCGCTAGCGAGGTGCTCATGGGGACACCGGGCAACGACGTGATCAAGGGGCTCGCCGGCGACGACACGATCGACGGCCTCGGCGGCCGCGACATCCTCTGCGGCGAGGAGGGCAATGACGTGCTCCTCGGCGGCGACGACGGCGACAGCCTCGACGGCGGCCTGGGAGACGACCGGCTCGACGGCGGCCCCGGGCTCGACCTCGCGTTCTTCCGCTGGGCAGTGGGGCCGGTGACGGCGAACCTGACGGCGAACTCTGCGACCGGTGACGGCACCGACACGTTCGTTGCGCTGGAAGGCCTCTCCGGCTCGCGGTTCAACGACGTGCTCTCCGGCGACGACGCCGACAACATCCTCGACGGCGTGGGCGGCGACGACGTCCTTCTGGGTCAAGGTGGCATCGACGCGCTCGACGGCGACGCGGGCAACGACGTGCTGAACGGCGGCCCGGGCATCGACTTCGTCTACTACCTGTTCGCGCCGCGCGGGATCACGGCCAATCTCGGCTCCCGCAAGGCCCGCGGCTGGGGCACGGACACGCTGCGCGGCATCGAGGACCTGGAGGGAAGCCCGCACGGCGACTCTCTGACCGGCGATTCGCGCTCGAACGAGCTCAACGGCGGCGCCGGCAACGACCGGCTGGCGGGTAGCGCCGGTAACGACCTGCTCGCCGGAGAGGCCGGCAACGACTCACTCTTCGGTGGTGCCGGCCGCGACGGGTTGCTCGGCGGCAAGGGCAAGGATCGAGCCGACGGCGGCCCGGCGCGCGACCGCTGCACGGCCGAACGCAAGCTCCGCTGTCCCTAGAGGCCGCGTCCCGGTGCCAGGCACCAGGACCTGTCTCTAAATCCAGTGCTTGTAACGGAAGAAGGCGACCATGCTCGCGACGACCGCGACCATTCCGCCGAGGATGACCCAGAAGGCGGCCGATCCGCCTTCTCCCGGAAAGTCGACGTTCATCCCGAACAAGCCGGTCATCACGGTCAGCGGCAACATGGTCACGCTGATGATCGTGAGCAGCCGCAGGACGTCGTTCTGGCGGTGCGAGATGGCCGACTCGTTCGTCGCCTCGAGCGCCTCCACGACCTCCTTGTAGTTGTCGAGCAGGTCCCAGATGCGCTCGGAGGCGTCGACGAGGTCGTCGAAATAGAGCTCGAGGTCCTCGCGCAGGAACCGGCGCACATGACCCTCGAGCACGCGGAGCGCCGGCCGCTGGGGCTTGACGATCTTCCGGAACGAGATGATCTCCTGCTTCGCCCGCGAGATGTCGCGGACGACCTCCTCGAAGGCGCCTTCGTCGATGTCGTCCTCGATCGCGTCCAGCTTGTGCGCGATCTTGTCGAGGATCGGGAAGCAGTAGTCGAAGAGGTCGTCGAGGACGTGATAGAGCAGGTAGCCGGAGCCCTGGCGGAAGAGGCTCTCGCGCAGCTCCTCGTCGTCGACGCAGCGCTGGAAGAGCCGTGTCACCGGCAACAGCTCGACGTTCGGCAACGTGACCAGGTATCCGGGGCCGACGAAGACGTCCAGTTCGGCCGCGTTCAGCCGCTGGACGTTCTTGTCGTAGAACGGAAAGTGGAGGACCGAGAAGAGGTAGTCCGGGTACTCGTCGACCTTCGGCCGCTGGCGCTTCGAGAGGACGTCTTCGACGTCGAGCGGGTGCCAGCCGAAGCGCTCGGCGAGCGCAGTCGCAGCCTCCGAGTCAGGGGCGTCGAGGTGGATCCAGGTGAGCCCGCCGGCGGTGAGCTCAGCCGGCTCGCGGCGTGGGCGGACGACCTCGGCCGTGGAGGCGCGCTGGCGCCGTATCCGGGGCAAGCTGGGCATCGGTACTGAGCGGGTCGTCCGTCCTCATGGCGTTCGAGATTCTACCCGCGAAGCCTCCTCTGGTTCGGGCGGCGGAGGAGCGCAGAGCTCGGGTAGCTGCACGTGCAAGCTCGCCTTGATGAGAGAGGCGAGCTGTCTGGGCGGAGGGGGGACGGACGAGGCCATCGGGCCGGCCTGAATCCAGAACGTGAAGCCTTGGGCCGCCCAAGTCCGCCAGAGGTCTTCGTCGCCGTACACGACGACATCGCCGATGGTCGTCAGCTTCCGCCAGTCCCCACGGTCGGTCTGCGTCTCGATGGGCAGTTCAGCTGCCCAGAGGTAGAACTCGTGCCCGTTTCCGTGGGCGACTATGGCGCTTCCGGTCGCGCCGATCACGCGATATCCGCCCTCTTCGACAATCCGGCGAACCCATTTCGCCTCGGGCCACGTAGACCAAGGCCCGGGCCGCTCGGCATCGACGCAGTTTTCCGAAACGGCGCGGTGGGCGTCCACCTGTCCGCAACCGACGAGACCCAATAGCACCGAGGCACCGATGACAGCTACAGCACGCGCGTGCACGTAAAACCATGTACGGCGTCGGCTTATCGAAGAGTCCCTGGCCGGAGCCGGGCTTCGCCCGGCGGGAGGCCACAACAACGCCGGTCACTCCAGGGTGTAAGGAAGGGGGGACACGGGGGAAACCCGTTTCCCCCGTGAACGCAAGCGCCGCGTAGCGCGCGACGCGTTACGCGCCTGGGAGGATTCGAACCTCCGACCTCGCGCTCCGGAGGCGCGCGCTCTATCCCCTGAGCTACAGGCGCGGGATCTCGCCAGTCTAGCCCGGAAACGATGAGGGCCCGGTCGCCCGGGCCCTCGAAACGGTGCAGGTCGTAGTCGATTAGCTAGCGCGATAGCGCAGCCATGCGTCCTGTGCGCGCAAGGTCTGGCCCCGAGTGAACTCCGTGTAGCACGTGTCGTACGAGTAGTCCATGTAGTTGTGGATCGGGTCGAGACCCGGCTCGCTGCACGTGTCCTTGCCCGCCGGGCACCCGTTGGTGGGCACCAGCATCGGGGGCGTGTCGTCGACATGGTCGCCCCAGTGGCTGCAGCCGTGGTCGAACGTGTGCGCGAGGTTGAGCCAGTGGCCGGCCTCGTGCGTGGCGGTCTCACCTCGGTCGTAGCGACCCGCGTAGGTGGTCGACGTGCCGAGCATCGACTCCCAGTCGACGACGATCCCGTCGAGATAGGCGCTGCCATTCTTCTCGGTCTGGTTCGGATAGTAGGCCCAGCCGAGATACACGCCGGCAGTCGTCAGGTAGATGTTCAGCGCGTTGTCGCCGCCGGCCTTCAGAGCCCGCTTCATCGCGCGCTCGCCGCTCGTCGTCGGGCCGGCGAGGTACCACGTCGTGTTCGCCGTGCGAGTGATGCCGGCGAGCTGGAAGCGGAATCCGGTCCGGACGCCGCCCTCGAAGCCGCCGAACGTCATGTTCAGGACCTGGATCTGGTCGTTGATCGCCTGAGTCGAGACGTTGCCCGTGCCGTCGGCGTGATGAACCACGTGAACGTAGGTCGGCACGGTCGCCCGGAAGTTGTTGCCGCGGCCGGGCTGCGGCGGGACATCGGTTTGGGTCTCGTCGAGCGAAGGCTCGCGCAGGCCGGGACCGCCACGCGCCAGCGAAGCGCCCGTGGCCAGCGAGTCGAGGCTGCTGAACACACCCGCATCGCAGCTGTCAGTCCAGGAGGCGTTCCCCGAAGTGCCCGCCATGGCCGGTGAGACCGCGAGGCTCACCGCGAGCGCTGCAGCCGCTGCGAACGCGACCAAGAGCTTGCTGCGGCCAGGCCGCAAGGTCGTGCGATTCATAGTTTTCCCCTCTGTTGATTCCCCGAGTACGAGCATATTGTAACCGCGATTTGGGCCGTTTACCGATCGCGGGGCTCGGAGGCTCTAACGGAAACGACTCATGCCGCGCCAGTGCGCCCAGGCGTTCTGCATACGTGCCGCCTGACCGGCGCTGAACTCCGTGTAGCACGAGTCGTACGAGTAGTCCATGAAGTTGTGGATCGGATCTGGCCCCGGGTCGCTCGGGCAACTGTCGCGGCCGATTGGGCAGCCTGAGGTCGGCGATGCCTGTGCCGGGGTGTCGCCCACGTTGTCGCCTGGCCCGAAGCAGCCGCCCTCGAACGTGTGGGCGAGGTTCAGCCAGTGCCCGGCCTCGTGGCTGGCCGTGAACCCGAGGCTGTACTGCGTCCCGTACGCGCCGCCGGGGAGCGATTGGAAGTCGACGACGACCCCGTCAAGGTGGTAGTCGGCGGCGCTCAACACGATGTCCGGGTAGTAGGCCCAGCCGAGGAAGCCGCCGCCGGAGGTCGTGTAGATGTTCAGCGCGTTCGGCCCACCCGCGTGGAGCGCGCGCTTGGCGGCGCTCTCGGCGCTCGAGCCGGCGCCCATGTTGAACCAGGCCGCGTTGTTCGTCCTCGTGACGCCGCGCAGTTCGAAGCGGAACCCGGTGTCGACGCCTCCGTAGAACCCGCGGAAGGACAGGTCGAGGGCGATCATCTGCCTCTTGATCGTCTCGTCCGAGACGGCGCCGAGGGAGCCGTTCGTGATCACGTGGATGTACGTGGGGACGACGACTCGGAATTCGGTGCCGCCGGGCGGGCGTGCGCGCTTCGGCGCGGACGGTTGCTTCTCCAGCAGGTGGTGCGGGTCGCGAACCCTCCACGAGTCCGGCTTCGTCAATCGCTGCAGCGTGTTGAACGGCCCGTGCTCGAGGCACTCCGCCTCGGCGGCGTGCCCAGGGCTCGGCAGCGCCGCGGCTGGGGCGACGAAGAAGCTCGTGACGAGGGCGGCGGCCGCGAGGAGCGAGGCGCCGACGATTCTCCCGCGCATCCCGATGACCCTAGCCCACCCGAGAAGAGATTCCAATATGGGCGATAGGGTCTCGCCGTGAAGCTTTCGGTCCGCATCGCCACCCTGGAGCTCACCGAGCGCTTCGTCATCTCGCGAGGCGCGCAGGAGACCGCGGACGTCGTCCATGTCGAGCTGGAGCATGCGGGCGAGACCGGCTACGGGGAAGCAGCTCCGACCACCCGCTACGAGGAGAGCGCCGAATCGTCCCTCGCGTTCCTCGAGGGGCTGGACGACCTCGGTGACGACCCGTTCGCGCATGACGAGATCGAGGCACGCCTCGCCGAGCATCCGGGCCAGAGGTCCGCGAAGGCTGCGATCGACGCGCGCGCTGCACGATCTCGGCGGGAAGCTCACCGGTCTGCCGACCTGGCGCTACCTCGGGCTCAGGCGGGCCGGCCCGCCCACGTCCTGGACGATCTGGCTCGGCGACCCCGACGACATGGCTCGGCGGGCCGAGGCGGTGGAGCGCCGCTTCAAGCGGCTCAAGCTGAAGCTCGGAGCCGGCGACGGCCTCGACGTCGAGCGCGTGCGCGCGGTCCGCGGTGTCACGTCCGTGCCGCTGCAGGTCGACGTGAACGAGTACTGGACGCTCGACGAGGCGCTCGAATCGCTGCCGCAGCTCGCCGAGCTCGGCGTCGAGTACTGCGAGCAACCCTTGCCGGCCGGCGACCCGGACGGGCCGACGCTGAAGGAGCGCTCACCGCTCCCGATCTACGTCGACGAGGATTGCCATGTGCTCGACGACGTCGCGGCCTGCGCCGAGCGGGCGCACGGCATCAACATCAAGCTGGCCAAGTCCGGCGGCATCCGTGAAGGGATCCGCATGGCTCATGCGGGACGCGCTTTGGGCCTGCACGTGATGCTCGGCTGCATGCTGGAGTCCGGCCTCGGCATCGCAGCCGGAGCCCAGATGGCCAGCCTCTGCGACCACGTCGACCTCGACGGCAATCTCCTGCTCAAGGAAGATCCGTGGCCAGGCGTCCTGTTCGTCGACGGCGTCCAACTGCCCTCCGAATCGCCGGGACTCGGTGTCCGACAAGCGCTACCTGATACTCGCTGAGGGCAAGTCGGGCGACGCCCACTACGGCAAGACGATGCGGGGCGTCGTCGCCTACAGCCCGCATCCAACCGTCGCCATCGTCGACTCCGGCCGCGCCGGGGAGGCCTATGAGCAGATCCCGATCGTGGCCTCGGTCGAAGAAGGGCTCGCTTACGAGCCGGACACCGCACTGGTCGGTGTCGCCACGCAAGGTGGGCGTTTCCCGCCCGCCTGGCGCGAGCTCCTGAAGGAGTCGATCGCCGCCGGGCTCGACGTCGAGAACGGGCTCCACGAGTTCCTGAGCGACGACCCCGAGATGGGCGAGCTGGCGCGCAAGCACGGAGTCGAGCTTCGCGACCTCCGCAAGCCGCCGCCCGGTCTCAGCGTCCCGACCGGGGAGAACCTCCGCGTGCAGGCCAGGATCGTGCTGACGGTCGGCTCCGACTGCGCGATCGGCAAGAAGACGGTCGCGATCGAGCTCGACCGGGCGGCCCGCGCCCGAGGGCTGAAGTCGCAGTTCGTCCCGACCGGCCAAACCGGGATCGCGATCGCCGGCTGGGGCATCGCCGTCGACGCGGTCGTGGCCGACTTCCTGGCCGGAGCGGCGGAGTGGCTCGTCGTCGAGGGCGCGCGGCGTGGGGGAGAGGTGCTCTTCGTCGAAGGCCAGGGAGCGCTCGTGCACCCCGCCTACTCGGGAGTGACGATGGGGCTCCTCCACGGCAGCGCTCCCCACGCGCTCGTCCTCTGCCATCGAGCCGGCGCCGAGGTCGTCGAGGGCTACCCCGACCATCCGCTCCCGCCCCTGGCCGAGCTCGTCGAGCTCCACGAACGGGCCTCGCTGCCTCTGCGACCGGCGAGGGTGGCCGGAATCGCGCTCAACACACACGGCCTGAGCGACGACGACGCGCGAGCCGCCGCAGCCGCTGCCAGAGCCGAGACGGGCCTGCCTGCAGACGATCCGGTTCGCTTCGGCGGCGACCCTTTGCTCGACGCCGTCCTACGCGTCGTGCAATCCTGAAGGTGAGGGTCCTCGTGTTGAAGTTGCGGTTCACACTCACGCTCGCGTGCGCGCTCGCCGTGCTCACCGCCCCTGCCGTCGCACGAGGGGAGCTGGTCGTGGGCGCGGCCGACAACCGGCCGGAGAGCTCGCCCGAACAGGCCGAGCGGTTCTACGACACGATGGCCGGGGTCGGCCTGACGGAGAACCGTCTCGCCATCATCTGGAACCCGCAGCAGCCGACGCAGATCGACCGGCAGGAGGCGCTCGACCAGGCCGTCGAGCTCGCGGCCGCCCGCGGGATCCGGCTCACGTTCTCGGTCTTCGCGAGGCCTGCGAACGCACTCTCGGCAAATCCGGTCAACGGCGCGCGGTTCGTGGCGTTCCTCGCACAGCTCGCACGCACATACCCGACGGTCAGGGACTTCATCGTGGGCAACGAGCCGAACAAGCCCCTCGGCTGGCTACCGCAGTTCGATTCGCGCAACAGAGCTGTCTCCTGCAGCTCCTATGCGGGCCTGCTGGCCGCCTCCTACGACGCTCTCAAGGCGGTCGACCAGCGGATCACAGTCATCGGCCTCGCGCTGGGCGCGCGCGGGAACGACAACCCGGCGGCGGGCAGGAACGAGTCGATCTCGCCGGTGCGGTGCATTCGTGATGTGGGTCGCGCCTACCGCGCGAGCAAGCGCAGACGACCGTTGATGGACGAGATCAGCCTCCATCCGTATCCGAACAACGCTGCAGACTCGCTGGAGACCGGCTATCGCTGGCCGAACGCCGGAGTTCCGAACATGGCCCGCATCAAGCAGGCCGTGTGGGACGCCTTCAACGGCACCGCCCAGCCGGTTTTCCCGGAGCCCGGAGCTCCACTGCGCACGATGAAGGTTCGCCTGAACGAGGTCGGCTGGCAGGTCGCGATCCCGCCGGGGTCCCAGGCCGCTTACTACGGGAATGAGAACGTCCCCCTGACGGACGACGGAAACCAGGCAGCGATCTACGGCAACCTGATCCCATACCTCGCCTGCGATGCGGCCGTGCGGTCGCTCCTCTTTTTCAACATGGTCGACGCGCCGAATCTCGACGGCTGGCAGTCGGGCCTACTCCGCGCGGACTGGACGCGGCGCCCCTCGTACAGCATCGTGAAGAGCGCGATCGACTCGCGGTCGACGCGGTGCAACCGCAGGCCGGTCGTCTGGCGGCATGCGCGGACCGTCGTCGGCGCCAAGGTGAAGTTTCCCGATCTGAAGCGGCCCCGGCGAGAGCGGGAGACGGCGTGGACGTTCAACGCGGCCGCGGAGGAGAGCGCCACGTACACGGCCGCTCTCTTCTCGGCGACCAAGCCGGGAGCGCTCCCGGCGTCGAAGCGGGCGCAGATCACGCGTGCTCTGCGCGGACGTAAGGTCCGGGGAGCCGTCCTGAGCTCGCGAGGGAAGATCGTCGGCGGGTGGGGCCGAGTCGTGCGCTTCCGGAAGCAGCGCCTGAAGCCCGGCTACTACGCGTTCGCCGTCCGTCTCGCAGCAGAGATGAACGCCGCGCGCACGATGACCCTGGTCGGCGGCGCGTTCAAGGTCGGCGAGCCCCGGGCGAAGCCGGCTCGAAGAAGAAGACCGCGCCGGGCGCCTGACGCTCGTCGCGGTCATCTCCGACACGCATCTTCCGCGCGGAACGCGCCGGATCCCGGCCGAGTGCTTCGCCAATCTCGAGCGCGCGGAGTTGATCCTCCACGCGGGCGACTTCGTCGAGGCGGGCGTTTTTGCGGAGCTGGGCAAATTCGGGCCGCTCGAGGCCGTCCACGGGAACATGGACGACGACGAGCTGCAGCGGCGTCTCCCGCGCCGTCACGTCGTCGAGGTGGGGGAGGCGCGCATCGGCATGACGCACGACCCGGGCCAATCGCACGGGCGCTCAGAACGGCTGGCCGGCTGGTTCCCGGGCTGCGACGCAATCGTCTACGGCCACACGCACCAGCCGGAGGTCACACGGCACGGTGACACCTGGATTCTGAATCCGGGCAGTCCCACCGAGCGGCGGCGTGCTCCGATCCACACGATGCTGCTCCTCGAGGTGGCGGGGAAGTCGATCTCGCCAGAGCTCTTCGCTTTGACTTGACACGAACACCTGTTCGCTCTATCATGGCGAACATATGTTCGCTCGCATCGTACTCACGACGTTCGTGATCACAGCTCTGGCCTGGGCAGTTCTCGTCCGCACGTCTGACGGGGCGGGGCCGCCGCGCGCCTATGTGGTCGAGCCGGGAGACTCGCTGTGGTCGATCGCAGCCGAGCAGTACGCCGGCGACCCGCGCGAGGGTGTGTGGAAGCTGCAGAAGCAGAATGGCCTCGCCGGGGTGACGATCCGCCCGGGTCAACGGCTCTTCTTGCCGTAGCGGTCGGGTTTGGCGTATAGGGTTGCGCGCGTCAGCGACCCTGGGGGCTTACATGCTCGTCCTGCTGCTCATCATCATCCTGATCATCGCGCTAGGCGGCGGCATCTTCATCAGCAATTGGCTGTTCTTGCTGCTGCTCCTGCTGCTCGTCCTCTTCCTCTTGCGCGGTCGCGTCTAGGAGGCTTCCGCGATCTGCAGCGCCAAGCGGGGCTCGTCCTCGTCGTAGAGCTCGTCCGGCCGGCGCTTGAGCGTGACGAAGAACGCGTCGACGACTCTGGGCGAGAACTGCGTGCCTTTGCCGTTCCGGATCTCCGCGCAGGCCTCGTCGAGCGTGAGCGCTCGGTGGTACGGGCGCTCCGTGGTCATTGCGTCCCAGGCGTCCGCCAGGCCGACGATCGCCGCCTCGAGGGGGATCTCTTCGTTCGCCAGTCCGGCGGGATACCCGGAGCCGTCCCAGCGCTCGTGATGGTGCTCGATGATCGGCACGCTCTCACGTAGACGGCTGAACTTGCCGACGATGTGTGCGCCGTCGCTCGAGTGGCCCTTGACGACCTCGTACTCCTCGGCGGTCAGGCGGTCCGGCTTTGTCAACACGGCATCGGGCACCGCGAGCTTGCCGATGTCGTGAAAGAGCGCGCCGAAGCGCAGCGCATCGATCCGCGGCTTGTCCAGACCCAGCTCTTGTCCGAGCGCGACGGCAATTCGCTTCACGCGCAGTGAATGGCCGGCCGTGTAGGGGTCCTTGGCCTCGACGGTCGCGTTCAGGCTCTCGATGGCCTCGAGCGAGCTCTTTTCGAGCAGGGCATACGACTCCATCAGCGCTTTCGAGCGCTGGCGCACGGTCTCGGTCTGTCGGCGGAGCGCCGTCGAAGCTCCGCGCACGAGCAAGCACAGCAGCAGGGCAACGAGCGCGAAGACGACGGCGGTGCTGAACCACAGTGTTCGCTTGCGGTCCGCGATCGACGCTTCGAGCGCCGACGAGTCGGCGTAGATCTCGAAGGCGCCGACCACGCGTCCGTACCGGTTGCGGATCGGCGCGTACACCTCGAGGACGTGATCGAAGCCGAGCGCGGCTTCGGCCTTGTCCTCCGCGGCGTTCAATCCCTCGAGCTCGGCCTCGGCCATACCGGACTCCATGACCTCGGCCACGTGGCCGCCGCCGCCTTCATATCGTTGCCCGATGCGCTCGGGCTCGAGGTTCGTCCAGACCAGGACACCGTCCGGGCTCCAGACCTTGAGGCTCAGAACGTCGGGTCGAGCAGCGATGCTGGGCGCAAGACGTTCTCGGCATACGGGGTGACGACGGCTTTCTCCCGTGCGCAAGCTCCTCGCTCACGACGGCGTTCGTGTACTGCGTGAGGCTGACCTTCGCGTCGTCGACCGCCTGGTCGCGGAGAGCGTGAGTCATCACCGTCCCGAGAACGAAAGCTCCCGCCGCGAGCACGAGCGCACTCAGGAGTACGAACGCTCTCAAGAGAGTGAGCGAACGCGCGATTGTTTGACTCTTGTTGAAGGTAAGCGGCCGCACAGAGCTCCTAGTCGCAATATCGGGCCTTTTGGGCCTCGGGCCCTCACCCGAAAGGGGCACGAGAGGGTGCGGCCGGAGGATGGTTAACTAGCCGTCATGGATCTGGACCTGGTCTTCCTCGGCACGTCCGGCTCGATGCCTACGGCTCAGCGGGCGCCGACCGCGCTCCTGCTGCGCCGGGGGCGGCGAGCGACTCCTGTTCGACTGTGCGGAGGGCACGCAGCGGCAGCTGCTGAAGTCCAACGTCGGGCTCGTCGAGCTGCGCGAGGTCTTCCTCACGCATTACCACGCTGACCACTACCTCGGCCTGCCGGGGATGCTCAAGACGTTCTCCCTGCGCGGCCGTGAGGTGCCGATCACGATCTACGGCCCGCCCGGGCTGACCGACCTGTTCCAGGCGCTCCGCCGGATCTTCGGGGGGAGTCGACCTACCAGCTCGAGCTGAAGGAGCTGCGGCCCGGGGACGAGCTGGTTCGGGACGACTACCGGCTCGTCACGTTCCCGGTGGCGCACGGCGTGTCCGCCGTCGGTTACGCGCTGGTCGAGGATGCGCGGCCCGGACGTTTCGACGTGCAGGCTGCCGACGCACTGGGCGTCCTCCCGGCCCCGAGCGAGGCGCGTTGCAGCGGGGTGAGGCCGTGACGCTCCCGGACGGCCGGACGATCACGCCCGACAAGGTGCTCGGCCCGGCGCGGGCGGGGCGGAAGATCGTGGTCGCCGGCGACGGTGGGCCTGCAGAGTCGGTGATCGAGGCCTCCCGCGGAGCCGAAGTGCTGGTTCACGAAGCCACGTTCTGCGAGGACGAGCGCGATCGCGCGCGCGAAACGGGGCACTCGACGGCGCTCGAGGCGGCGGGCGTGGCTCGTGCCGCCGACGTGGGTCTGCTCGCACTCACACATCTCTCGAACCTCGACTCAGGCGGGGAGGTGGCGCGCGAGGCGAAGACGGTCTTCCCGGCGGCAGTCGTGCCCAAGGACTTCGATACGATCGTCGTCCCATTCGCCGAGCGAGGAGAGCCGCAGCTCGTGAAGGGCGGCGCGCTCCACCGGCTCGAGACCCCTGAGGAGGCACCGCGATGACCCCGATGGTGCAGGTGGCTCTCGCCGAAGACACGGCCGAGGCGGAGGAGCTGCAGGCGATCCTCGAGGAGGCCGGGATCGAGTCGAAGCTCGAGACCGCAGTCGATCACCATCCGCGCGAGGTCGACGACGTGCCGCAGAAGGTGCTCGTCCCCGAGGACAAGCTCGAGGTCGCGCTGGACGCGATCGAGGCGCTCAGCGAGCCCGAGGAGCCCGAAGCAGCGCTCTAGCTCTAGCTAAGAGCTTGGCGAAACGCCTTAAGGTCTTCGCTGTGATCGTCGTCGCGGAAAGTGCGCAGCATTTTGCGCGAGTCCGGCGCCCGTGGCGCCGGACCAGCTCTCTAGGCATTCCGGAT
>CAVZFQ010000009.1:0-16445 GCA_963774625.1 uncultured Actinomycetes bacterium | reverse complement strand
CCTCACTCACTGTTCAGGTCGAGTGGCCCTCGTCGTAGCGCGGAAGGCCGTCATCCGCAATGTCATCCCAGGGCGCACGCGAGGCGACGAAGGTGTGGAACTGCGGCCGGATCCCGGGCTCGCCGTCGAGCGAACCGAGGCGGATCGCGACTTCTTCGCCCTCCGGCCACTCCGCGCCGAACAGACTCGAGCCGCAGACCGAGCAGAAGGCCTTCACGCGTCCGCCGTCCGGCCTGAAGACGCGGATCAATTTCTCACCGGCGAGCAGGCGGAATCCTTCGCGCGGGATGCGACCCTGCGTTCCGCCGAAGGCGCCCGAGTGCTTCCGACATCGCGAGCAGTGGCAGTGATTGGCCCAGCGGAAAGGCGCCGTCACCTCGAAGCGGACACCGCCGCAGAGGCACGAGCCGTGGAGGGGGTTCTCGGGGGTCGGCTTTGCAGCCATGTTGCTAATAGAGCAGAAAGCGACGTGACGCGGAATACTCCTACTCGGCGTTCGTTGACTAAGCACATGACGGCGCGACGGTGGGCGCCGGCCGCAAGGGGTCGCAAGGGAGACAGCATGAGCACTACAAATGGCCATTCTGCGGGCGAGACCATCTTGTTCGTCCACGGCCTCTGGATGACTCCCCGCAGCTGGGAGAATTGGGCCGCCCGCGCTGAGAGCCGTGGGTACAAGACTCTCGCGCCCTCCTGGCCCGGTCTCGAGGGCGAGGTCGAAGCGCTTAACGCCGATTCGACGCCGCTGACGAAGCTCGACGTCCCGAAGATCGTCGACTACTACGAGGTGATCATCCGCGGGCTCGACAGCCCGCCGATCATCGTCGGCCATTCGCTCGGCGGCACGATCATGCAGCTGCTCGTCGACCGCGGGCTCGCTGCGGGCGGCATCGGCGTCTCGCCGGGCACGGTCCGGGGCATCCCCGACCTGCCGCTCTCGACGCTCAAGTCGAGCCGACCCGTCCTGATGAACCCGTTCAACCGCGGCAACGCGACGCCGCTGAGCGCCGAGCAGTTCCACTACGCCTTCGGCAACACGCTCAGCCGCGAGGAGTCGGACGAGATCTACAAGCGCTACCACGTCCCGGCGGCGAACCGCGTCCTGTTCCAGGTCGCCAACGCCAACATCAACTTCCGCACGCCCGTCAGGGTCGACTGGAAGCGAACCGACCGAGCGCCGATGCTCTTCATCGGCGCCGCCGAGGATCACGTCGTACCCGCGAAGGTCGTGAAGAAGATGGCCGCGAAGTACGCGACACCGGTCGAGTACAAGGAGTTCCCGAACCGGCCGCACTTCCCCGGAGGCCCCGGCTGGGAAGAGGTCGCCGACTACGCGCTCACCTGGGCCGAGCAGAAGGCGAAAAGCCCCGACCGGTCAGCCGCGACTGCCCGCGTACGCTGATTAGGCCGGCGCGACGGCCACGAGCGCGTCCACGATGATCGGGACGTTGAGCGGCGACGGCCCCTGGCCGGGCGCCGACCTCACGTGGCGCCCCGCGTCTCCCCAGACGTCGACGATCAGGTCGCTGAACCCGTTCACGACCTTGGCGTTGTCGTGGAAGCCTGGCGCAGATTGGACATACCCGACGGCCCGCAGCCATTTCTCCACACGATCGAGGTCGCCGAGCTCGTGCTTGAGCGACGCGATGATCGAGAGCCCGGTGAGCCGAGCGGCTTCGTAAGCCTCGTCGAGAGTCAAATCACGCCCGACCACGCCCTGGACGAGCACGTCCGTGCCGTCGAACGGCCCGTGCCCAGCAACGAACCCGATGCCTTCGTACACCTCGACCAGCTTGAAATTGCCCGGTGGCGTCATCGCGGTCGGCAGAGTCAACCCGAGCTCCTGCAATCGCGCTTCGACGCGGGGCACGCGTCGACCCTAGAGGATTCGAGCCATGATCCGCCTTGCGCTCGCGGTCGCGCTGATTGTCTCGCTGCTCCCTTCGAGCGCAAGCGCTGACGTCGACTCTGCGCGGAATTACGCCCGGGCGCGGGCGGGCATCGTCTCCTTCGCATACCTCGACTCCAGTAGCCGGCTGCACGGATACCAGCCGAACCTGCGCTACCGCTCGGCGTCGCTCGTCAAGGCGATGATCCTCGTCGCGTACCTGCGCCGCGTGTCCTGGGGTCAGTTGCCGCTCGACCGCAACGTACGCGCCCGGCTCGGCCCGATGATCACGCGCTCCGACAACATCGACGCCAACTGGGCCTACGACCGAATCGGCCGCGGGCCTACGCTCGACGCGCTCGCCCGCCGCGCCGGCATGAGCTCGTTTGCGGCGGCGAGCTACTGGGCGTACTCGCAGACGAGCGCGCGCGACCAGGTCATGTTCTTCGCACGGCTCGAACGCCTGACGCCGCCGGCGCATCGCCCGTATGCGCTCGGCCTGCTGCGGCGCATCGTCCCGTCGCAGCGCTGGGGCATCCCACGCGCCGCTCCCGACTGGCGGCTCACCTTCAAGGGCGGCTGGTTCGAGTCGCGGCACCTCTGGCACCAGGTAGCGATCCTCGAGCGAGGCGGCTCCCGCCTCGTCCTCGCCGTCCTGACCGACCGCAACCCGACCGACGCGTACGGCCGGGCGACGATCGAGGGCGTCGCCAGCCGCTTACTCAGCCCGGCGTAGCGCCAAGCCCAGGTAAATGGCGCTCGGCAGCCCGCCGATGACCCACAGGACGAAGAGGAAAGCCTCGAGCGTTTCGGACGGGCTCTCCGAGTAGCTGTCGATGACCACGAGCGCGAGGAACGGAACCACCGCCAGCAGCGCGACTGCCGTTCCGATCGTCTTCTCGCGATTCGACCACGCCTTAGAGATCAGCACCATCGCGATGCCGAACAGCCACCCGATGAACGGGACGACGAGCGTCACCATCGCGGCGACCTCGAGCCCGCCCGGGGGCGCCCGCTCGGCCTCCGGCGCCGGCTCCGCGGCCTCGACGATCTCCTCCGGCGGCCCCAGCCGCTCGAGTACGTTGCGAACAGCAACCTCGCTAGCAGCCTCCTCTTCGCGCAGGGCCGTCTCGATGTGCTCGCGGATCTCCGCAATCAGCTCCGCCCTCCGCGACCGCTGCATGTGCGCGGCGGCCTTTTCGAGCCGGCTCAGGTAGTCGTCTACGAGCCGGTCGGTCTCCATGATGGTCATCCTTCCTCCTTGGTGAGAATCGCGTCGACAGAGTCCCGGAACCGGGCCCACTCCTTGGTGAAGTCCTCCAACGCCGCCTTGCCCGCATCGGTCAGCTCGTAGTAGCGACGCGGCGGGCCGGACTCGGACTCACGCCAGAACGTGGTGACGAGTTGCTCCTTGCGCAGGCGCGTGAGCAATGGGTAGATCGTCCCCTCGCTGGTGACGAGGCCGTCCACCTCCGAAAGCTCGCGGACGATCTCGAAGCCGTAGCGCGCGCCGCCACGAAGGAGCGCCAGCACGCAGTACTCCACGGTGCCGCGCCGCAGCTGCGAGAGGGACTTGCGTGTCTGGACAGGTTCCATGCAACGCATAGTACCTTGCGAACACGAATCCTGTCAACGGCGATTCAACCACTCGTCGTTCGAGCTTCTACGGCGCCACAAAGGAGAGGGAGATTCCAGGCCCCAAGGTCTGTGCTCCCGGCTTCCATGTCACCCGATGGCGCCCCGGGACGCCCGTGGGGAAGTTCCGTTCCCATCTCACCGCGCCGCCGTACACCGAGCCGATCCTTCTCACGGGGAAGCTCCTGCACGTCGTCGCGCCACGCCCAGGGGGCGGCTTCACGCAGATCCGGTACCGGTTGTAGTACTTCGCCGCGAGCGTGAGCTGGAAGCGGATCACGTCGCCCCGGTCCTTGAAGATCCCGTAGCAGGAGTCGCCGCTTCGGCTGCAATACGACGCGATTCGCCCCGAGGGTGCGGCCGTCGCCGAAGCCGCGGCGACTGCGGCGAGACAGACGACGGCGAGAAGCAGCCTCATCGCTCTCTAGTCTGCCGCGAATGGACGGCGAACGTCTACTCACGGGGCCGGTTCTGCGCGTCTGGATCGCGAACCTGGGCGCGTTCACGTCGTTCGGCGCGCTCCTCCTCGTGCTGCCGCTCTACGCGCGAGACGAGCTCGCGGCCAGCGACATCGGGGTCGGGATCGCCGTCGGCGCGGGGAGCATCAGCGCGCTCCTCCTGAGCGCGCCCTCCGGGCGGATCGCCGACCGGCGCGGGCGGCGCAAGGTGATCATCGCGGGCGCGCTCGTCATGGTGCTCGGCTATCTCGCCCTCGCCCTCGGCCCGCCCCTGGGCGGCGTCGCGCTCATCCGCCTGCTCGTCGGCGGCGGCGAAGCAGCATTCGTCGTCGCCGCGCTGACGATCGCCGTCGACGTGGCTCCGCCGGGCCGCCGCGGCGAGGCGGTGACACTGATCACGGTCGCGTCGTACATCGGCCTCACCGTCGGGCCGCTCGCTGCCGACCTCCTCCTTGGCGACGGCCGCTTCGCGCTGGTCTGGATCTTCGCCGCGCTGTGCGTCGCCATCCCCAGCATCGGGATCCTCACGCTCGGCGAGACGCGTCCGCAGACCGACGAACAGGCGCCCGCCGGCTGGCTGCCTCCCCGCGCGGCTCTCGGGCCCGGGCTCCTGGTCTTCTTCGGCCTCCTGGGGTTCGGCGGCTACAACGCCTTCGCAGCCCTGTACGCGCGCGAGATCGGATTCGACCACCCGGGGCTGATCTTCGGCCTCTTCGGCCTCGTCGTCGTCATCGTCCGCACGCTCGGACGCCGTATCCCCGATCGCCTCGGCGGCCGTCGAACGCTCGCGATCTCGTTCGTCTGCCTCGGCGTCGGGCTGGCCACCATCGGCGCGTGGCAGGCCGTGCCGGGGCTCTTCGCGGGGACGGTCGTCTTCGCGGTCGGCCAGGCGCTGGTCTATCCGTCGGCCATCCTGCTCGCGATGGAAGGGACGAGCACCGCGGAGCGGAGCGCGGTCGTCGGTAGCGTCGGCGCCTTCGTCGACGTCGCCCTCGGCGTGGGCGCGTTCGTCCTCGGCGCCATCGCGGAAGTGACCAGCTACGGAGAAGCCTTCCTCGTCTCGGCCGCGATCGCCACGAGCGGCCTGCTCGCCTTGGCGTTCATGAGCAGATCAGAGAGGATGCGGCCGGCATCGGCGGAGGAAGGGGCTCCCTGAACGACGACCCGCTACGTCTCGATCCCGAGACGATGAGGAGGCTCGGTTATCGCGCCGTCGACATGCTCGTCGACCGGCTCGCCAATGACTCGATCCCGCCGCTCCGCCGAGCGAGCCCCGACGAGATGGAGCAGCGACTGCACGGCCCCGCGCCTGAGGAGCCCCAGGACTTCGAGGAGATCCTCCGCCGTCTCGAGGAGGACGTCCTGCCGTTCGCCAGCCGCGGCGACCACCCGGGCTTCTTCGCCTTCATCCCCTTCTCCGGCACGTGGCCGGGGGCGCTCGGCGACTTCATCGCCAGTGCCACCAACGTCTTCGCCGGGTCCTGGATGGAGTCGGCCGGGCCGAGCAGGCTCGAGCTCCAGGTGATCGGCTGGTTCAAGGACTGGGTCGGCTACCCCGCCGAGGCAACCGGGTTGCTCGTCAGCGGGGGCTCGGCGGGGAACCTCTACGCGCTCGCCTGCGCCCGCGAGACGCTCGCCGGCCAGATGACCGACGATCTGGTCGCGTACGTCTCGGACCAGGCCCACTCGTCCCTCGCCCGGTCAGCGCGCCACCTCGGCTTCCAGCAGAGCCAGCTCCGCGTCATCCCCACCGACGGGAGTTACCGCATGCGACCAGACCTGCTCGAGTCGGCGATGCAGGCCGACATGGACAAGGGCCGCCGTCCGCTCATCGTCTCGGCCACGGGCGGAGGCACGAACACGGGCGCGGTCGACCCGCTGCCGGAAATCCATCGGATCTGCCGGGATCGCGGAGCGTGGTTCCACGTCGACGCCGCGTACGGCGGCTTCTCCGTGCTCGACCCGCGGGGTCGCGAGCAGCTGCACGGCCTCGACCTGGCCGACTCGATCACGCTCGACCCGCACAAGTGGCTTTACCAGCCCTACGAGTGCGGCTGCCTGCTCGTCCGCCGCGGCGAGTTCCTGCGCAACGCGTTCGCGATCACCCCGGACTACCTCCGCGAGGCCGTCGCGCTCGAGCGCGAGGTGAACTTCTCCGACCTCGGCATGCAGCTCAGCCGCTCCTCGCGGGCGTTCAAGGTCTGGATCTCGTTGCAGTACTTCGGGCTCGACGCGTTCCGCCGTGCGATCGGCCGGAACCTCGACCTCGCCGAGCACGCTGTGCGGAGCATCGAAGCCAGCGACAAGCTCGAGCTCGCGGCCGAGCCGTCCCTCGGGGTCATCTGCTTCCGCCGGGTGTTCGAGGACGGCGACGAGGAGACGCTCAACACGAGACTCGTCTCGGCGCTCGAGGAGAGCGGGCTCGGGCTGGTGTCCTCCACGCGCCTGCACGGTCGCTACGCGATCCGGATGTGCGTGCTGAGCCACACCACGGGCCAGGAGGCCATCGACCGCGTGCTCGAGTTCATGGAAACAGCCGACGTGCGCAGCGACGAGACGCGAACCTTCCCGGCCTACGAGCGTCACACCGACGTGAGCCTCAGCTCGGCGCGTGGGCTTCTCGGCGAAAGCGCTCAATCGCGGTTCGCCTTGCTCGACACGCTGACTCCCGAGGAGGTCGAGCAGGTCACGGCGCGGGGTGAGGCTCGAGAGGTGCCGGCCGGTGAGAAGTTGATCGAGCAATGGGACGCCTCGCAGGACTTCTTCCTGATCCGCGAGGGAACCGTGGAGGTGCTCGTCGACGGCGAGCAGGTCGACGAGCTCGGGCCTGACGAGTTCTTCGGCGAGATCGCGGCGCTCGACTGGGGTGCCGGCTTTGGCTATCCGCGGATCGCGGAGGTCGTGGCCGCGACCCCGCTCAGCCTGCTCGTCTACCCGGATGGGCAGCTCCAGGAGCTCGCCGCCGATTTTCCCGCGGTCGAACGCGTGATTCGGGCTGCGGTCGAGTACCGCCTCAGCGTTCGGTAGCGCATGGCCTGGCGCGTTCTCGCCACCGTTTTCCGCAACCCGGAGCTGCGGCGCGTCGAGCTCGCCTTCGTCGGCTTCAACGCGGCCGAGTGGGGCACGTGGATCGCGATGCTCGTCTACGCGTACGAGCAGGGCGGGGCAACCACCGCGGGGCTCGTCGCGCTCGCACAGCTCGTTCCGGCCGGGCTCTTCGCTCCGTTCGCCGCGGTGCTCTCCGACCGGCTCGGGCCGGCCCGGATCCTGACGTGGAGCTACGTCGCCCAGGCGGCGACGATGGGCGCCACGGCCGCCGCGTTGTTCCTGGACTCGCCGCAGCTCGTCGTCTACGCGCTCGCGGCCTCGGCGGCGACCTCGGTCACGCTCACGCGACCTGCGCAGTCGGCCCTCATGCCTGCGCTGGCGCGCACGGCCGACGAGCTGACGGCGGCGAATGTCGTCTCCGGATGGATCGAAAGCGTCAGCGTTCTGACTGCACCGGCCGCGGCCGGTGTCCTGCTCGGAGTAGCCGACGTGGGAACCGTGTACGCGGTGATGGCCGCGGCCGCGCTGGGAGGAGGGTTGCTGACCATCGGCCTGCCCGGCCCTGCGCCGAGCTCGGCCTCGGAGGAGAGCCCCGTCGGTGAGGCGGTCGCGGGGTTCCGCGTCCTGCGCGAGAATCGCGACGCGCGGTTGCTCGTCGCTCTGCTCGGAGCGCAGTTCGTCGGCATCGGCGCGCTCGACGTCCTCTACGTGGTACTGGCGCTCGGCCTGCTCGGCCTCGGCGAGTCTGGCGCCGGCTACCTGAACGCGGCTTTCGGCGCCGGGGGCGTGATCGGCATCGCGGCGACCGCGGCCCTGGTTGGCCGTGCGCGGCTCGCACCTCCGCTTCTCGCCGGGGTGGCCGTCTGGTTCGCCGCGCTCGCGTTCCTCGCCGCGTACGCACGGACGATCTCTGCGCTGGTGCTGCTCGCGGCCGCCGGCGCGGGTCGCAGCCTCGTCGACGTTGCGGGCCGCACGCTCCTCCAGCGAACCGCGCCTCCCGAGCTCCTGTCGCGGGTGTTCGGCGTCCTCGAAGGACTGACCATGGCCGGGCTGGCCATCGGCTCGGTGCTGACCCCGATCCTCGTCGGTCTGGCCGGCGCGGAAGGCGCCGTCTTCGGGGTCGCGCTCGTCCTCCCGGGGATCGCGCTACTCGCGGGCCGTCGCCTGCTCACTCTTGACCGCGCGGCGACCGTGCCGGTGGTGGAGCTCGCCCTGCTCCGCTCGTCACCGACGTTCGCCGCGCTCGCCGCGCCGGAGCTCGAGCGCCTGGCACGCGGCATGAAACCGGTGACGGTCGACGCGGGCCAGACCTTGATGCGAGAAGGCGAGCCCGGCGACCAGGCGTTCCTCGTCGCGCACGGCGACCTTGAGGTGCTAATCGGCGGCAAGCCGAGTGCCACGCTCGGCCGGGGCGAGCTCGTCGGCGAGATCGCGCTCCTCCGCGGCGGTGTGCGCACGGCGACCGTGGTCGCGAAGACCGACAGCCTCCTTTTCGAGCTCGAGCGTGAGACGTTCATGGAGACGCTGGGGGGAGCGCACGCGATACAGCACCTCGTCGCCGCGCGACTCGGCGAGCTTGGGAGAATCCGCGCGTGATCGATCCTCTCGACCGCTGGCGCGAGCACGGCGAGAAGCCCGACTACGCCGGCCTGCTCACCTTCGGCGGGCTCCCTTACACCGAGGATCCCGCCGAGCTCGAGGGCGTCGACGTGGCGATCGTCGGCGCGCCGACGGATGACCTCGTCTCGGACCGGCCCGGGTACGCGGTTCGGCCCGCGTGGGATCCGTGCGGCGAGCTGCCCGCCCGGCCCGCACCTCGAGGTGAAGATCGATGCGTTCGAGGTGCTGCGCATGGTCGACTTCGGCGACGCGCCCGTGGTCCCGGCCGACGCCGCGCGCTCGCATGCCGCGATCGAGGCCACCGTCGGCCAGGTGCTCGCGGCCGGAGCGATCCCGATCGTCCTCGGCGGCGACCACTCGATCGCGGAGCCCGACATCCGCGCCTGCGCGACCAAGCACGGCCCAGTCGGGCTCGTCCACTTCGACACGCACACGGACACGGGCACGCAGGTCTTCGGCGTCGAGGTCTCGCACGGGACGCCGATGTACCGGCTCGTCGAGGAAGGTTCGGTCGACCCTCGGCGCTACGTGCAGATCGGCCTACGGGGGTACTGGCCCGGGACGACGGAGTTCAGCTGGCAGAAGGAGAAGGGCATCACGAGCTTCTTCGCGCACGACGTCCGCGACCAGGGCATTCAGGAGATCGTGCGGCAGGCCCTCGAGATCGTCGGCTCCGGCCCGTGCTTCCTGTCGATCGACGTCGACGTCCTCGATCCCGGCTTCGCTCCGGGAACGGGCACGCCGGAGCCCGGTGGGCTGACGTCGACCGAGCTGCTTTGGGCGGCGCGCACCGTGGCAGCCGGGATCGAGCTCGTCGGCGCGGACGTGGTCGAGGTGATCCCGACAGCCGTCGGCTCGGCCGACGTGACGGCCCTCGTCGCGGAACGCACCGTCCGCGAGGTCATGACCGGGATCGCTCTAACCCGCGCGGAAGAATGAGACGAACGCGTGCGGCAGGCGACGCCTGGCCGTGCGCAACGCCTCCGCGAGCGCCTCGCCTCCATCCTCACCGTGGTACCCCTCGCCGTGGCCGAAGAGAAGGTGGCTCGGCTCCAACCCGCTGAGCGCACGCTTCGGCGGGAAGAGCCGCAGGAAGGGATGGACGCCGAACGGCTCCTTGCGCCCATGAAAGTACGAGAGGCTGCCGATCGCGTCGGCGCTGACCAGAATGCGTTCGTCCGGGAACCAGAGCGCAACCTCCTGCCAGCGTTTGCGCCGCACGATCGGGCGCACCTCGAACGGCGCGCCCTCGACCCCGTCGAAGGGAACCACGTGTAACGGCACGCCCAGCCGCTCGGCGACCGCAGCGGAGTCCCGCGCGTGACGGTCGAGCAGCTGGACGACACCCGCGGGCTCCCCCAGCGCACGGATCCGCTCGTCGATGCCCTCGCCGTCGACCGGATCGGTCACCCAGACCCGTCCGTGGACCTCGACAGCATGCGAGGCACGCGTCAGCTTTTCCTCGGCCGGGACCCAGCCGAACCCGTGCTCGAACTCGTCGACGAAACGGATGCTCACCGGAACAGATCCCGCTCAGCGGGCATGACGAGATCCTGAGCGGTGCCCTCGCCGCCGACGGAGAGTCCGCGCACGATCGCGGCCGGCACTCCGACAGTCTTGCCCTTGACCAGCTCGGCGGCGCCGGCGATCTCGTCGGCGATCGCGATTGTCGTCGCCTCGAGCTCGTAGCCCGTCGCGTCCCGCTCTCCTCGCAGGTCGAGCAGCGTGGTCAGGCCGGCCGCGCCGATCGCGACGTCGGTCGTCCCCTGCCGCCACGGCCGACCGAACGAGTCGCTGATGATCACGGCCACGCCCAGGCGCTCGTGCAGGCGGGCCGCGGACGCATCGGGGTCGAGCGGGAGCAGCACCAGGCTGCCGGGCTCGGGAGCATTCGAAGCGTCGACTCCGGCGGACGCGCAGACGAGGCCGTGCCGGGTCTCCGCGATCACGAGGGAGTCGCGCCGGCGAAGGATGCGGCGCGCCTCGCTGAGCACTGCGTCCAGCTTCGCGACGCCGCGCAGGACGCGGCCTTCGGCCTTCGAGACGATCTTGTGCGAGACGACGAGCACGTCGCCCTCCTCGAACTGAGCGGCCGCGGCGAGCAGTGCGGCCAGGTCGTCGCCCTCGCGGACCTCCGGGAGGCCCGTCACCGGGATGACGCGGAGCTCGCTCAGGGCAGGCCCGTTACGCGCAGCCCGGCGTGCGTGCGGTAGCGCTTGTTCACGTTCAAGAGCACGGACGTCATCGCCTCCAGGCCGCGCGAGTTGGCCAGTGGGCCGGCGTCGATTGCAAAGCCGCCGACGAGCCTTGCTCCGATGTCGAGCGCGAGGTCCTTCGCGGGCGACTCGTCGCCGCAGACGAAGACGTCCTGATCCGGCGCCTCGGGGCCTGTGAGCGTCGCCGCGCCGAGGGACTGGTAGCCGGACACGACCGGGCCGCTGAGGATCTCGGCCACGTCCTCGGCAAGGGAGCGTGAATCGCGCCCTGGCTCGACGCCCTTCTCGGTGAAGCGCAGGTCGCTCGCCACGCACAGGACCGGTGTGTCGCCGATCGCGTCCGCCAGCTCGCGCACGGTGTCGAGCGCGGCGCTCGACGGGACCGAGAGGATGATGATGTCGGCGCCTTCGACCGCCTCCGCGTTGGTGGCGCCGAGCACACCCAGCACGGTCGCGATCTCGAGGACGCGGTTCGCGTCGCGCGATCCGAGCACGACGTCCTCGCCGAGAGCCTGGAGGCGGGCCGCGAGCGCGCGTCCGAAGACCCCGGTGCCGCCGAGGATCGCGATCCTCATCGAGGAACCGCCGCGGCTTCGAGCACGGCTTCGGCCAGGGTGCGGCGGGCGGCTTCGTCGCTCATCAGCGTGCGCGTGACGATGTGGTCGCCTCCGTCGGCGTCTGCCACGTCGATGACGAGCCGGTCGATCAAGCCCTCGTAGACGCCGGCGACATGAGTGGGCGACGTGCCGCCCGCGAAGCGCTGAAGCATCTGCGCAGCAGGGCCCTTCACCGTGCGGCCGCCGATGAGCGGGCTGACGGCGACGGAAGTCGCGCGACGCTGCTCCAATGCTCGGCGAATCCCGTTGACGGCCATGATGGGCCCGATGCTGAGGTAGGGGTTGCTGGGCGCGATTGCGATCAGGTCGGCTGTCTCGAGCGCCTCGAGAACTCCCGGCGCGGGATCGGCCTCGCCCTCGTAGCGGACAACGGTGACTTCGTCTTCGTGGCGCCGGCCCACGTACCACTCCTGGAACTTGAAGTCGCCCGCCGGGGTCTCGACGTGTGTTCGTACCTCGTCGTCCGTGGCGGGCAGCACGGTGGCCTCGATGCCGACCGCGCGCGCGAAGCGAGCCATGATCGATGACAGGGGCTCCCCGGTGCGCAGCGCCTGTGTGCGCAGGAGGTGCAACCCGAGATCGCGGTCGCCGAGCTGGAACCAGGCCTCGCCGCCGAGGCTCATCACGGTTTCCAGTGCGTTCCAGGTTTCGTCGGCGCGGCCCCACCCCCGCTCCTCGTCGCCGAGCCCGGCCAGGGCGTAGAGGATCGAGTCGAGGTCGGGCGAGATGTGGAGCCCGAGGATCTGCTCGTCGTCCCCGACGTTGCCGATCACGGTCAGCTCAGCATCGGTCTCGGCGAGGGCGCGGGCGAAGCGAGCTCCTCCGAAGCCGCCGGCGAGCGCGACGACCTTCATGACGCGAGGGCCGCTCGGGTGCTCGGCCCGAGCTGACAGGAAAGCCGGGCGAGGTCGTCAGGCGTGTCGACGTCGTTCACCAGGTTCTCGATCGCGAGCGTGCGCGAGGGCGCAGCCGCCCGGAACCGTTCGGCGCTCCCGGGGCCGTAGAGCGGCTGGAAGACGTCGGGGCTCGAGAGCCCGAGCGCGTTCGTCGTGCCGTCGGTGGCCTCCACCAGAGCGAGCCCGAACAGCGGGATCTCCGCCAGGAGGCGCTTGACGTCCTCCGGCTGGGCGCACGGGAGGTCGGCGTTCACGATCGCGACCGGTCCCTCCAGTCCGACGAGCGTTGCCTGGACAGCAGGCCCTTGGCCGCCCTCGCCTCCGGCGATCACGGTCCGCGCGACGGGCTCGCACGCTGCGAGCACGTCCACGAGCATCGCGTGAGCCAGCTCTGGGCCGGCTGCAGCGAGTCTCTCCTTGCCGTTCGGCCTGAACGGGATGACGATCGTCGCCATGCGGGGAGAGACTATCCCTGCGTGTCCATTTCGAACTCGGAGATCGCCGACAAGCTGGAGTCGTTCGCGTCGCTGCTCGACCTGGCGGAGGCGAGTCATTACACGACGCGGGCCTACCGGCGCGCGGCGGAGATGATTCGCGAGACGAAGGCGCCGATGGCGGATCTCGTGCGCGAGGGGCGGGCGCGCGAGCTACGGGGGATCGGGCCGGGGATCGAGCTGCGGCTGCGGGAGCTCGTCGAGACCGGCTCCCTGCACGAGTTGGAGGAGCTCGAGGAGCAGATCGCTCCGGAGCTCGTCGGGCTGGGACGGCTCCTCGGGCTGGGGCCGAAGCGCATGTCGGAGATCGGGCGTGCGCTCGACGTGCGGACGGTCGAGGGCTTTCGGCAGGCCGTCGCGGCCGGCCGGCTCTCCGACGTGCCCGGCATCGGGCCGAAGACCGAGGCCAAGATCGTCGCCGGGCTCCGGCAGGAACGGCCTCCCCGCCCGCGTCGCGGGATGCTGCTCAACCATGCGCGCGCGCTCGTCGAGACGATCTCCGAGTCGCTCGGCGGAGAGCCGGCCGGAGATCCGCGTCGCTGGCGGGACGCGTCCTTCGACTTCGCGGTCGTCTGCGCCGCGAAGGACCCCGCGGAGATCCTGGAGCGCTTCGAAGCACTGCCCCTGATCGTTGCGCTGGTCGAGCGTGAGGACCGTCGCGCGATCGGGGTCACCGTCGAGGGGGTCCCCGTTCAGCTCGTTGTCGCGTCACCCGAGCGCTTCGGCACGGAGCTCGTGCGCGCTACCGGGTCGCCCGAGTACGTGGCCGCCCTCGAACCGCTCCCCGACGCTCCCGACGAGGAGGGTGTCTACCGCGCGCTCGGGATCCCCTACTGCCCGCCCGAGCTTCGCGAGCAGCCGTTCCGGGGCGAACCGCCTCGACTCGTCGAGGTCGCTCGACATCCGCGGCGACCTGCACGTGCACTCGAACTGGTCGGACGGCAAAGCAACCATCCTCGAGATGGCGGAGGCCGCTCGGGACCGCGGCTACGAGTACCTGGCCATCTGCGACCACACGCGAAACGTGAGAGTCGTGCCCGGGCTGGACGCCGACGACCTGCGCCGCCAGGCCGAGGAGATCGCGGCCGCGAACGAGCAGGTGGCGCCGTTTCGCATCCTGCGCGGCACCGAGTGCGACATCCTCCCCGACGGGTCGCTCGACCTCCCGGACGACGTCCTCGCCGAGCTCGACTGGGTTCAGGCGAGCGTCCACGCCGGCCAGCGGGCGTCGCGCAAGGAGATCACGAAGCGGACGCTCGAGGCCATGCGGCATCCGGCCGTGCGGTCCCTCTCCCATCCGACGGGGCGGATCATCAACCACCGCCCTGAGAACGCGCTCGATCTCGAGCAGGCGTTCGAGGTCGCGCTGGAGACCGGGGTCGCGCTCGAGGTGAACGGCCTCCCGCCCCGGCTCGACCTCCGCGCCGAGCACGTGCAGGCGGCCATCGAGGCGGGGGTGCCGATCATCGCGTCGACGGATGCGCACTCCGTGCGCGGCCTGGACAACATGCAACTGGCGGTCGCCACAGCGCGCCGCGGCTGGGCGCAGCCCGAAAACCTCGTGAACACCCGCCCCCTGTCCGAAATCCTCGCGGGTTAGGGCTCGGTGGAGCCCGGGCCGCTCGTCGTCCACTCCCGCACTTCGTACCAGTGGCTCCCGCGCAGGGCTTCGGCGACCTTCGGGTCCGTGTGCCCCGCGTAGAAGACGTTCTTGTCGAGGTCGCAGCAGATGGCCACTGCGTCGAGCGGGAAATTGTCCAGGTCGACGAGCGCCTCGGCCGGGAGCCGGGCCTCCGCGACCGTGTAGTGCTTGAACTGGAGGTCGGGGGCGATCTCCGTCAGCTCGGGCCAGTCAGGGCAGGTTCGCGAGCTCATCCCGCGCCGACTTCCACGCCGTCCGAGCTCCAGTCGCCGTCGAACCGCAGCACTCCGCGCGAGCTGTCCGAGGGCGCGACCGAGAACTGGGCGGCACCGTCGATCCGGTGATACCGCTTCGTTCCGGCGCGGTCGGTGAGCGTCACCCCGAGCTGGAAGCTCCCTTCCGCCAGCGGGAGCCGTCCGACCGTGAAGCTGAGGCTCTGCTCCCCGACGGACCCGTCCCAGCCCACCTGGTCGAGATCGAGCGCGCTGGACGCGAGCAACCCCCCGCCCGAGTCCCGCAGCTCCAGGGAAAGCCTCGGAGGGTCGACCGGCGCCTCGACCACGAGCCGCAGCCTGACCACTAGCGCGTCGCCAGACGTGAACTGCTCCGTCGGCCCCCCGTCGCCCTCGACCCGCACGTCCGCGACCCGAACCTCGCCGCTCCCCCATTCCCGGAGACCGGCGCGAAGCTCCTCGGGACTCTCCTCGGCCGCCAGTTTGGCGTGGTAGCGCTTCAGCGCCTCGTTCGTCGCGCCGTCGTACTCGACGCGGCCCTGCGTCAACAGCACAGCTCGCTCACACAGGCGCTCGACGGCGGACGCGTCGTGCGACACGAAGCAGAGCGTGCCCCCGCGCTCGCGGAACTGCAGCACGCGGTCGATGCACTTCCGCTGGAAGGCCTCGTCGCCGACGGCGAACACCTCGTCGAGGAGCAGCACGTCGGCCTCGATGTGCACCGCGATCGCGAACCCGAGCCGCATGTACATGCCCGAAGAGTAGGTCCGTACCGGGATGTCGATGAACTCCTCGAGCTCGCTGAACGCCACGATGTCATCGAGCCGCTCGTCCACGAGCTTGCGCGGGAGGCCGTAGATCGAGGCGCTCAGGTAGATGTTCTCGCGGCCCGTGAAGTCGGGGTGGAAGCCGGCGCCGAGCTCGAGGAGCGAGCCGACCGAGCCGCCGACCTCCAGCCGTCCCTCGGTGGGCGCGAAGATGCCGGCGATCAGGCGCAAGAGGGTCGTTTTCCCCGACCCGTTCCGTCCGACGAACCCGACCGACTCGCCAGGCTGGATCGCCAGATCGACCTCGCGAACCGCCCAGATCTCCGTCGGCCGCACGTGCCTGCGGCGGACGATCGCCTCCTTCAGAGTCAGGTTTCGATGCGGGTAGACGCGGAACCGCCGCCCCAGCTTCTCGGCAACGATCTCGCCGGTCTTCATGCGTGCCTCTTCCGGCCATGCTCCCCCGCTTCCGGGGGTCGATGAGCAAGCCAGGGTAGGACGCAGGGAGTCCCAATGCTTTTCAGCATTGGGGCGACTGAGGACGCCGCCTGGCGCCGCTCAGCGGCCGTCGGAAGCGATGGGTTCATGGTTGGAAGGGGCACATATCGAGGGTACTGAAACGAGGTCGGCCAGCCCCCGGATAAAGGCAGGATCGTCGTTCAGCGACTCGATCCGGTCGAGCTCGAGGCCCAGCTCGGCGGCGCGCTCCCGGGCTTCGACGTCGATGTCCCACAGGATCTCGAGATGGTCGGACACGAATCCGATCGGGCAGACGAGGACGCGCTCGACCCCCCGCCCCTGCAGCGCGTCCAGCTCGTCGAGGATGTCCGGGCCCAGCCAGGGCTCGCCGGTCGGGCTGGCGCTCTGAAAGGCGAACGACCAGGCCTCCAGCCCGGCGCGCTCGGCGATCAACCTCGCAGTCTCGAGGAGC
>CAVZFQ010000008.1:0-9112 GCA_963774625.1 uncultured Actinomycetes bacterium | reverse complement strand
CCTAGCTGGTCCGGCGCCACGGGCGCCGGACTCGCGAAAAGTGCTTCGCACTTTCCGCGACTGAGAACACAAATTGTCGAGGCCCTACACGACCGACGTGCGTGTAGTTGGCCCCGAAGCCCTGAGGCGTCTCGCCAGTGTCAGTAGGCCTAAGACGCTTTGGCGACGCCGTCGCGGGTGCGCAGCGCGCGTTCCTCGAGGATCGGCTTCAGGTACTCCGCAGAAGCCGGACGACTGATGAAGTAGCCCTGAGCCAGCGAGCAGCCGTCCGCGCGTAGCGCGTCCCAGACCTCCTGCGATTCGATCCCCTCCGCCACGACACCGAGGCCGAGGTTCCGGCCGAGATCGATCGTCGAGCGGACGATCGTCGCATCGCTCGCGTCCTCGCACATGCCCATGACGAAGGACCGGTCGATCTTGATCGTGTGCACGGGCAGGTTCTTGAGATAGGCGAGCGACGAGTAGCCGGTGCCGAAGTCGTCGATCGCGAGCCGCAGCCCCATCTCGTTCAGGCGGTTGAGCACCTGGCGGACGCGGAACGGGTCGGCGAGGATCGTCGTCTCCGTGACCTCGAGCTCCAGCTGCCCCGGCCGGACGCCGGTCTCGGCGAGGAGCTCCCCGATCCGGTCCGGGAGCTCGAGATCGAGCAGGTCGGGGATCGTCAGGTTCACGGCGACGTGCAGGTCGTACCCCGCCGCGCGCCACGCGCCGCACTGCCTGAGCGCGGCCGCCACCACGTACTGGCTGAGCGGCTTGATGAGCCCTGTCCGCTCCGCGATCGGGATGAATTCGTTCGGAGGAATGAACCCGCGCTCGGGATGCTGCCAGCGGACGAGCGCCTCGACGCCGACGATGAGGCCGCTCTCGAGCTCGGCCTTGGGCTGGAAGTGCACGACCAGCTCCTCGTTTTCGATTGCCCCGCGCAGCTCGCCCGCAAGCGCGAGTCGTGCCGCATCGCTCGTGTCCTGCTCGGACTCGTAGAGCGCCGTTCCAGCGTGGCCGTCCTTCGCCACGTACATCGCGACGTCGGCGTGCTGAAGGAGCGTGTCGACGTCCTCGCCGTGCTCGGGGTAGGCGGCGACGCCGATGCTGACTGCGATCTCCAGCGGGAAGCCCGAGAGGGAGAACGGCGTCTCGAGCGCCCCATGGATCCGGGTCGCGAGTGCCATCGCGTCCTCCTCCGATCCAGCCGAGAGCAGGATGCCGAACTCGTCTCCGCCGAGCCTCGCGAACGTCTCGCTCGAGCGGACGGTTTCGCTCAGCCGGCTCGCGACCTCCTGCAGGAGGCGATCGCCGGTCTCATGGCCGAGCGCGTCGTTGACCTCGCGGAAACCGTCGAGGTCCAGGAGCATGACGGCCGCCGAGTGAGGCTCCTGCCCGGCGTCCACGATCATCTGCTCGATCCGGTCGCCGAACAGCGTTCGGTTCGGCAGGTCGGTGAGCTCGTCGTAGAGCGCGCGCCGTTCGATTTCCTCCATCTGGCGTCGAATGCGCTGCGTCACGCGCCTGAGGATCGGCACGAGCATGAGGAAGAGGAGGACGAGCACGACTTCGAAGATGCCGGCGACCGGTACGAACGTGGATTGCGCCGCGCTGGCGATCGGCCCGTAGTCCTGAAAGAGGGCGACGACACCCGTCCCGCCGCGGACGGAGACGGGTGCGTACGTGCGGAGTGTCTTCTCGCCGGACAGCTTCGTCACGTCGCCGCGGACCGTTCCGCCGGCCGCTTCCTCGATGTGCCCGAGGTTGGTTTCCCAGGAGCCGATCAGCCGGTGGTCGGTGCTGTAGGTGACGAGCCCGTTAGTCGCGTAGAGCTTGACGAGGAGCACGCCCTCGGAGAGCACGTCGTGCTGGAAGAGCGCGTCGAGCTCGGCGCGCCGGGAGGCACGCACCGGCCGGTGGAAGTCGGACGCGCGCAGCGAGCCGCGCAGAACCGAGCTCGCGATCACGCGCGCTTCGGAGGTGGCCGCCCGCTCGGCCTGGACCGTGTCGAAGTGGCGGACGACGAGCAGGATCGCGGCTGCTGCCAGAGCGAGGGCGATGCAGATCGAGACCGCGAAGCGGAGAACGAGTCGCGGGGGATCCGAGTTCTGCGGGCGGCGCGGCACGGGTGCTAGCGCCTGCAACCGAGGAGACCGCAGAGGAGGCCGCCGACCCCGTCGAGGAGCCCACCCGGCGGTGGCGGTGGCGGTGGTGGTGGCGGCGGCGGCGGCGGCGGTGGCGGTGGTGGTGGAGGCGGCGGCGGTGGTGGTGGAGGTGGAGGTGGAGGTGGCGCTTTTGGTGGCGGTGGAGGTGGGTTCGCTGCGGCCGGCGGCGGTGGGGGTGGCGGTGGCGGTGGCGGTGGCTGTGTCGCCGCGGGAGGCGGTGGCGGCGGCGGGGGTGCGACTGCCGACCCGGGCTCCTGCCCTCTGGCCGGCTCCTCCTGAGGCGTCTCGTCCTGCCGGCCCGGCTGCTGTGGCGCTGGTTCCTCGGACGTCGCGCCGTCGGTCGGTGGAGTCGGATCGCGCCCGCTGACCGGCTCGTCGGCCGGCTTCGTCCGGCCGTCGACGCGGTCGGCCTCGTCGACGCCGCCATTTCGAGCCAACACGACGCCGTCGGACGTCTCGGCGGGTGCGTCGGCCTCGGTGCCACCCTGGCTCTCGCCGCTCAGGCGGACGATCGAACCGGAGTGCCCGCGCGCGGACAAAGCTTCACTGGTCGTCGCCGCCTCGGCGAAGGGGACGAGCGCGGCGGCGAGTCGCTCGACCGGGCCCGGAAGCGGGAGCGAGAGGCCGCTGGCCGCGAAGACCGGGATCGGGAGCAGTACGGCGACCGAGACGAAAAGTCGCTCGGCGCGGCGCCGCCAGAAGGCGGTGCGCACGATCGGATGTCGTCGAACCGCAGCCATACCGCAAAGGAGGCATGTCCTCCAGGCAAAACGTAGGTCGCTGGCCGCCAGACGGCCTACCCCGTAGGGGTGATTCACTCCGTACGGGATGAGGATCATCGCCGGCAGCCGTAAGGGCTCGACGATCTACGCGCCGAAGAGCGAGACCAGGCCGACGGGTGACCGCGTCCGCGAGGCCGCGTTCAACCTCATCGGCCCCGTGGACGACATGGCCGTTCTCGACCTGTTCGCCGGATCGGGGGCCATGGGCCTCGAGGCCCTGTCCAGAGGAGCCTCGACCGCCGTCTTCGTCGAGTCCGACCGCGACGCCCAGCGCGCGATCGAGCGCAACGTCGAGAAGCTGGGCTTGACCGGCGCGACCCTCCTCCGCGTCGACGCCCGCCGCGCACTCGCTTCCGAGGCGGCCGCAGGCAGGCGCTACGATCTCGTCCTCGTCGACCCGCCCTACCGGATGTTCGACTCCTTCCAGCCCACTCTGGCCACGTACCTCCCGGCTCTGCTCGCCGAGGACGGCCTCGTCGTGGTCGAGACCGCCAAGCGTGACCAGCCCGAGCTCGCACCGCTCTCGGAGCGCACGAGCAGGGCCTACGGGTCCACGCGGGTCACACTCTTCGAGCAGCCGTGAGCCTCAGGACCGCCATCTACCCGGGCACGTACGACCCGGTCACGCTCGGGCACGTCGACATCATCACGCGCGCCGCGCACATCTTCGACCGGGTCGTCATCGGCGTCGTGCGCGACCCGAGCCACAAGAAGGTGATGTTCTCCGTCGAGGAGCGGGTCGCCTTTCTCGAGGAGGCTCTTCGCGAGCAGGAGAACGTCGAGGTCGAGATCTTCGCCGAGCTCGTCGTCGAGTTCGCCCGCCGCTGGGGCGCGAGAACCATGGTCAAGGGCCTGCGCGTGATCTCCGACTTCGAGTGGGAGTTCCAGATGAATCACCTCAACCGGACCCTGGCCCCGGACATCGAGACCGTCTACCTGATGGCGAGCCCCCAGTACAGCTTCGTGTCCTCGAGCGGGGTCAAGGAAGTGGCTTCCTTCGGCGGCAACGTCGACGAGCTCGTGCCGCCGGCGGTCTCTGCCCGCTTCAAGCAGATGTTCCCCGACGGGAAGCCCGGCGCGCCGACCAGCCCTCAGGAATAGCGCAATTTCCGTCCTAACAACTACACTGCGCAACGTATGGACGTCCTAGTACTCATCGACAAGCTCGACGACCTGGTCCACAACGCCAAGGCCGTCCCTTTGACCGACCAGGTTCGGATCGACCGCGAGGAGATCTACGAGATCCTCGACCAGATGCGCGCCACGATCCCGGAAGAGATCAAGCAGGCCCGTTGGATCGTCAAGGAACGACAGGAGATGCTCGCTGAGGCCAAGCGCGAGTGCGACCGGTTGCTGGGCGAGGCCCGGGAGCAGGCCCAGCGCGAGGCCTCGCAGACGGAGATCGTCAAGCTCGCAGAGCGCCAGGCTCAGGACATCGTCGAGGAGTCTCGCCGCCAGGCGCGCGAGACCCGGCTCGAGATGGAGGACTGGGCCGACTCGATCCTGTCGACGCTCGAGGTCAATCTCGACAAGTTCCTCGGCGCGGTCAAGCGTGGGCGCGAGCGGCTGCACGAACGCTCGCAGGAGACCGTCGTCGCCGGAGTAGCGGCGAGCGGGAACTCCGACGGCGGCGAAGAGCCGTACTAACTGGGTCCGCGGCCACGGGCCGCGGACTCGCTGAAAGTGCTTCGCACTTTCCGCGACTTAGTGCACGCCTCGGTCGGTGCCAGCCGATCTACCTGCGTGTAGCACGGGCTGTCGTCGTCGAGGCCGGCGCATCTGACTCCATCCTCCTGGAGGGCCTTCCGGCGCTACTCTGCGTGCATGACTAGCTTCAGCCTGCGATCGGTCCGGCTGAGGCCGGGCGAGGAACACCGCGACGAGCAAGAGGTCGAGCTTCAGCCGCTCGTGTTGGGCGGCCAGCGCTACCTGCCGGTGCCGGAGAAGGTTCCGGCCGAGCTCGCCATCACGCTGGGCACGAGTGGCATGGTCTTCGAGCTCCGCTATCAGGCGCGGTTGCACGGCCCCTGCTACCGGTGCCTCGCCGATGCCGTCCTCGACGTGCCGATCGCGGTCCGCGAGTACCAGGCTACGAATCCCGACGGGTCCGACGAGCTGACGACGCCCTACGTCGAGAACGACCAGCTCGACCTCTCCGGGTGGGCTCACGACGCGCTGGTGCTGGCGCTCCCGGACAAGATTCTCTGCCGCGAGGACTGCGTCGGCCTCTGCCCCGTGTGCGGCGTCGACCTGAACTCGAGCCCCCACCAGCACGAGGACGAGCAGCTGGACAGCCGCTGGGCCGCGCTCAGCGAGCTCCGCGATCGCCTCTAGGCGCCTTGCAGGACGATCACTAGCACCACGATCGCAAGCACGACGCTCTGCGCGCTGTGCACGGCGATACCGATCAGCGCGCTCCGGTACCGCTTGGACGGGTAGACGATCGTCGCCAGGTCGGTGAGGACCCCCGGCATCGCCCACGGCACGTGCAGGTGGTACGCGGCGAAGAGGAGCCCGTTCGCAAGCCAGTCGCGACGGCCGAAGGCGCCGTTCATCCGGGGAAGCAGAAGCCCCCGGAAGAGCAGCTCCTCACCGAGCGCCGTGTTGAAGATGAAGCCGATCAGAATCACCGCGTACCAGCCCCACGCGCCCTCGAGGAACTCCTTGCCGGCGTCGGTGCCGAGGAACTCGCCGAGGTCGCGGTCGTCCGGCGCCGGAATCACGCCAAGGAGCTCGTGGAAGAGCCCGAACGCAATGATCAGCGGGATTAGAACGAGCCACATGCGACCGCCGCGTCGGCCCGTCTTCGGGCTCCGGGGCGCACGTAGCCAGAGAGCCTCGCGCAGCACGGACCACCGAAGCGTTCCCTGCTCGCGCCGGACGATCACCATCACGAGCACGAACTGCCAGATCAGCCCGATCGCGAGACAGAGCAGGAGTGCCTTTGCCATCGGCACGTTCTCCTCGCCGCCGAACTGGTCGGCCAGAGCGGGAGCGACGAGCCAGGCGAGCACGCCCATCGGCAGCGCCGCGGCGGCCCAGATCGCCAGGATGCGCGGGATCGAATACTGCGGGATCGAGACCGACGTTGAGTCGTCGGTGCCTTCGCGGTCCGGTTGCTCAATCACCGCGCGCGATTCTTCTACATCGGCTCCGTTGGCGCTAGTCGTCGTCGAAGTCGTCGCCGCCGCCGCCGGAGCCGCTGTTGCCGCCTCCGGAGCCCGAGCCGCTGCTTCCGGAGCCGGAGCCTCCGCTGCCGGATCCGGAGCCGTCGTCGTCTCCGCCGCGGCCGCGGCCGCGGCCCGAGTTGTCGTCTCCGGTCGTGGTCGGACGGGTGAGGTTTCGATCCAGGTCGTCCTCGGCGGTTGCGGTCCGGGTGCTCGTCGTCCGCTGAGGCTGCGTGCGCGCCTGGATGGGCACCACGTCTCGCGGCGCCTGTTCCAGCTTCGTCACGGGGAGGCCCACATCGTCGCGGGAGACGAGGTAGGACGCGTAGCCGATCGAAGCCGCGGCGAGCACGCCCAGGAGGCCGAGGCCGACGATGAGGAGCACGCGGCGAGCCATCACGTGAGCTTAGGCACCACCGGTTAACGCTTCGTCCAAGCGCGGTTTAGCTTTTGGTAAAGCGTCCCCGTCGGCCACCGGCAGCCAGACCTCGACTCGCGCCCCACCTTCCGGGCGGTTTCGGATCGACGCGCGCCCACGCCAGCGCCTCGCCAGCATCTGCACGACCGCGAGGCCGATCCCCGTTCCGGGCATCGTCTTCCCTGCCCGGCCACGCGCAAAGCGATCGAAGAGCGTCTCTTCCTCGCCGGGCGCGATCCCGGGGCCTTCGTCCTCCACGGCGAGCCAGACCTCGGGGCCGGTCCGGCCCCAGCGGATCGAGACCGTCGTCCCGGGCGGCGAGTAGTGAATGGCGTTCTCGATCAGGTTGTCGAGCATGATCGCGACGTCGTCGTCGGAGGCGCACGCCGTGGCCGCTTCCGTCCCTTCCAACGCGATGCGTCCGCCGTCCTGCTCCGCGCGGTCCGACCAACGGGCGTGCGCGCCGGCGGCGGCCTCGTCCAACGAGACTGCGCGGCCCGGAGTGGGAGCCTGCCCCTCACGCGCGAGCGTCAGGAGCGCCGTGAGCAGACGGGAGAGCCGGTCGACCTCGCGCTCGGCAGCGACGAGCTCCGTCTCCATGTCGGTGCCGGTCGCCTTCATGGCCGCGGACTCCAGGCGCAGGCGGAGCCCTGTCAGCGGCGTCCGGAGCTGATGGGATGCGTTGGCCACGAACTCCCGCTGCGCGTCGAGGACGCGTTCGAGCCGCTCGGTCATGTCGTTGAAGGCGTGCGCCACCTCCTGCTGCTCCGTGGCGCCCTTGACCTCCGCACGTGTGCTCAGGTCGCCCGCCTCGACTCGGCGCGCGCTCCCCGCGAGTTGTCGCAGAGGACGAGACAACGTCTCCGCGAGAATCCAGGCCAGGCCCAGCCCGAGCACGAGCGCGAACGCGCCGATTCCGACCAGGACGAGCACGCTTCGGCGCACGCGATCGTTGACCGCTTCGACGCTCTGCGTGACGCGGACGGCGCCCACGGTCCGCTGGTTCTGATTCACCACCGGCACCGCCGTGTAGAGGATGTCGGCGCCCAACTCGTCGCTGTGACGCTCGCCCTGAGCGCGGAGGCCCGAGAGCGCCGACCGGATCTCCGGGCGGCTCGCATACGACGTGTTCAGCAGCTGCGGCCCGGCAGAGTCGGCCCTGAGGATGCCCCGACGATTGACGATGATTACGCGGGCCCCAAGATCGCTTCCGGCCTTGCGGGCCAGGCTCTGCAGGTTGTCGTCGTTTTGCATGCTGCCCGACGCGCCCGCGGCGACGACGAAGGCCTGCGAGGCCGCGTCATTCCTGACCTCGGCGTCCACCCGCCGCGCGATGTTCAACGCGAGCGGCACCTCGAGGGCGACGATGATCAGCAGCAGGATGTAGGCGACTGCGCCGAGCAGCCGGAGGCGCAGGCTCATGAAACCTCCCGGCCGGCCTCCTCGGGCGACGCGAACCGGAAGCCGACGCCGCGCACCGTGTGCAGGTACCGCGGCTCCGAGGAGTCGTCGCCGAGCTTCTTGCGCAGCCCGCTCACGTGGACGTCGAGCGTCTTCGTGGAGCCGAACCAGTTCGTGTCCCAGACCTCGTCGATCAGGCGCTCCCGCTTGACCACGGCGCCAGCGTTCTGCATGAGGAGCTGGAGAAGCTCGAACTCCTTGCGCGAGAGCTCGAGCGCTTGGCCTTCCTTGGTCACCTCGCGACGGTCAGGATCGAGGCGCACCTCACCGATCTCCATCGGCCCCATCGTGGCGGCCGGCCCCGAGTCGGCCCGTCGCAGCACTGCGCGGATACGAGCGACCACCTCGCGCGCGCTGAACGGCTTCACGACGTAGTCGTCGGCGCCGAGCTCGAGGCCGATGATGCGGTCGGCCTCCTCGCCGCGCGCGGTGAGCATGATGATCGGCACCTGCGAGGTTCGGCGGAGCTCACGGCAGACGTCGTAGCCCGAGCCGTCCGGCAGCATCACGTCGAGCAGGACGAGGTCGGGGCGGAAGCGCTTCGCCAGATCCAGCGACTCGGCGACGGTGCCCGCGATCTTCGTGTCGAACCCCTCGCGGCCGAGAGCCTCCGCGAGCGGCGCGGTGATCGATTCCTCGTCCTCGACGAGGAGAACTGTGCGCTTGGGCCTGTTCATCAGCCCTGATTGTGCCCATCGGGAGAAAAACTAGGCGGCTCCGAGGAGGGTCGGAGCCGCCCTGTTTCCCGTCGCCAGAGCAACGAGAAGCTGGTCAAGCGGCGGCCCGTCGGGGCGGCGGGATCCGGACGACCGTGTTCGGTCGGGTCAGCTCCTCGATGCGTTGCTCCAGAGCCGAGACGGCCGCCCGGAGCCGTCGTTCCTCCTGCTCCAGGTAGCTGCACCGCGGGCACGTGCCGGTATGAACGGTCTCGTTCATGCCGCTACCTGCAGCTCGCGCACTCCCTGGGCGGCCTGGATGCGAACGGCCAGGTCGGCGAGCGAGGCGTGGCCGGCGACGAACTCGTCGTGCCACTCGAGCTCGAAACGTAGGACGGTGTGGAGATCCCAGGGCGGGAGCACCGCCAGCCAGGCGGCCCAGCGGTGTTCTCGCTCGTGGTGTCTGGCTGAAGCGGTGCTC
>CAVZFQ010000007.1:0-35473 GCA_963774625.1 uncultured Actinomycetes bacterium | reverse complement strand
TACGTTGCCGGAAATGACAACGGATCAGAAAGGAGCGATCGCCGAAACGGCAATCGCGCTGGCGGCGATCAAGCTAGGCATCGGCGTCTTCCGACCCATCGGTGACGAGCGGTACGACTTGATTTTCGACCTCCGCCCGGAACTGTGCCGCGTGCAATGCAAGTGGGCGACCCGGTACGGCGATGTCGTCTTGTTGTTCGTTGCTACTCCAATCGCCGCGCCAGGGAGGGGCTGGTTCGGCACCTCTATACCGCAGACGAGATCGATGCCTTCGCTGCGTACTGCCACGAGCTCGATCGCTGCTTCTTTCTTCCCATCGAGAAGTTTCCGAGGAACGAGGTCCGCCTCCGGTTGCACCCTGCGAGAAACAACCAGCGGCGAGGCATCACCTGGGCTGATGATTTCGACTTCGCGGCTACACTTGGACACAGCCAAGGGGCCATAGCTCAGTTGGGAGAGCGCTGCCATGGCATGGCAGAGGTCGTCGGTTCGAGCCCGACTGGCTCCATCCGAAATCATCCTCGCTAAGAGCGAGAAAAACACTCGGCCTTGCCGCAAGCCGAGGGTTGTCCGCGCATCTGTCTACGCAGACGAGCACGGACCCGAAGTGGCGGAGAGGATGCCCGGAAGCCGAAAGAAATCGAAGGGGAAGTCCACCGAGAAACCCCCGGGGGAGTTCCTGAGCGACGATTTCCGCGACGACACGTCGCGCTTCCTCGACGAGGTAAAGCGCCAGATCAAGCGGCGCAAGGAGCCCGATCCAGAGCCGAAACTAGGCCCTCCCAAGCGGCAGAAGCGCTAGCGCTCCCCAGATTCCCCTCAGCCGAGGGATTGGCGGCGAGCGCCGAGAGCGCGATGGAGAGTTCGAGTCGGCGGCCCGGCTCGCTCCCAACTCCATGGCTGCCGACCCGAAAAATCTCCGCAAGCTCCTCGTCGCCGCGCTCGGCACGGTCGCGCTCATTGCCGCCGCGCCCGCGCAGGCCGCGCTGAAGGCGCCGACCCCGCTCGAGCCGGCCTCCGGCGCCACCGTCGAGGCGCTGCCCGCATTCGCCTGGAGCGCAGTCGCGGGCGCCGCGACCTACGAGTTCCAGCTCGCTGCCGACCAGAACTTCAACGCCCCGGTCCTCGGCCGCGGCGAAGGTCAGTTCTCGACGGCGAACACGCGCGCCACGGTCAAGAAGACCGTGCCCAACGGCACGTACTGGTGGCGAGTACGCTCCGCCACCAAGGCCGGCGACACCTCGCCGTGGTCCGGGTCCCGCTCACTCCGCAAGAGCTGGACCGGAGCTCCCACCACTCTGGCGCCCGCGCCGGGATTCCCGTTCGCCTTCCCGAGCTCCCCGACTCGTCTCAACTGGTCGCCCGTCCCGTACGCCTCGAAATACCTCTTCTCCCTCGCCAGCGATCCCGCACTCGCCAACCTCGTCGAGAACGGCGGCAAGCCGGTCGAGACGTGGGCAACGAACTACGTCCCCTTGTTCAACCTCCTGCCGCAGGGCACGTACTACTGGGGCGTCACGCCCCTCGACGCCCAGGGGAACCGCGGCGGTGCCTCCAGCGTGGGGAGCTTCACCTGGTCCTGGCCATCGACCACGACCCCCGTGGTCACCGACCTCGTCGCGGCGACCGAGTTCTTCGACCCGCAGTTCTCGTGGGCTCCGGTTCCCGGAGCCACGAAGTACGAGGTCGAGGTCAACTCCTCGCAGGACTTCGCGCCGGGCTCGAAGGTCTGCTGCGCGCAGTTGACGATCTCGACGTCCCTGGCCCCGACGGTCGTTTACCGCGACAACACCTACTACTGGCGCGTCCGCGCTCTTGACGCTGCCGGTAACTCTGGTGTCTGGAACCTCGGCCCATCGTTCACGAAGACGTTCGACAAAGTGCCTCCAGTGACGAACCCGAGCATCAAGAACCTGCACATGCGCGATCACCTCGCCGATCCCGGCACAGATGTCGACCTGCTGACTTCCGGCTACCAGACAGAGGTGCCAATCCTGGCCTGGGATCCAGTGCCGGGCGCGGCCAGCTACTTCGTCGATATCGCGACCTTCACGCTCGGGTCGTGCGTCTGGGGCGGACCCGGCTCGTGGCGCGTCACGACCTCCGTGCCGTACTGGACTCCTCTCGGAAGCGGCTGGAACCAGGTGCAGCCCTACCCGGTGCCCGGCATCACGGTGGCCTACGACCAGGCCCAGCTCGTACCCGATCAGCCGTACTGCGCTCGCGTTCGCGCGCGCGGCGAGCGCGACAACGCCCTCCAGGATGTCTTCGGCGACTTCTCGTACCTCGACGACGGCACCGGCGCTGCCTTCCAGTGGAACGGCTATCCCGCGGGCGGGCCGTGCACGCCGTCCTGCAACACGAACTACCTCGGCGCGAACGACTACGTCCTCCCGGCTCGGGGCACGACCACCGCTCGCACCCCGCTATTTACGTGGCGGCCGATCGCCTCGCGCCAGGCTTACTTCGTGATCGTCGCCAAGGATCCGTCGTTCAGCAACGTCGTCGACTACGCGTTCACCCGCATACCCGCCTACGCACCGCGCAACCAGATTCGGCCGACGACCTACTCGGACGAGACGACGCTCTACTACTGGGTCGTGCTGCCTGCGGCGAACCTGAATGGGAGCGGCGCCGTCGGCGACCCGCTCATGGGCGCGGCGGCCAACTTCCAGAAGCAGTCGACGCCACCCTCGCAGCTCTCGCCTGCCGACGGCGCGCTGATGACCGAGCAGCCGGTGTTCCGGTGGACCCAGGTCGAGGGCGCCCGCCGTTACCGCATCCAGGTCGCGCAGGAGCCCACGTTCGCCGTCCTGCTCGAGGACGTGACGACCGCCTCGACCTCGTACACGCCGTTCACCACGCACCCTGCCGACACGAACCTCTACTGGCGGGTTCGCGCCGACGACGAGAACTTGATCGGCCTCACCTGGTCGCCCGTCCGCACGTTCCAGCGCCGGCTGCCCACGCCGGTCCCCGCGTCCGACAACGCCACGAGCGGCGACTTCACCCCCGTGTGGATGTGGTCGCACGTCGAAGGCGCATCGGGCTACACCTTCGCGATGGACGGCCACGACGGCTCGCACAAGGAATGGCCGAACGTACGTCTGCGCGCCGCTGCGTTCGCCTACCTCTTCGGCCCGGGCATCTGGCGCTGGCGCGTTCGCGCCGAGTTCCCGAAGACGAGCGGCTACGCCACCGGCCCCTGGTCGGGGTTCACCCCCTTCACGAGGACGCTCAGCGAGCCCGCCAACGTACGGACGAGCCTCTCGGGCAACCACCTGCTGCTCTCGTGGGGCTGGAAGCTCGGCGCCAAGAACTTCCGCGTCCAGGTCTCGCCCCGCCAGGACTTCAGCACCCTCATCGAGGACGTGACGACCGACAACACGAGCTACGCGCCACTCCTCATGCACTACAACTACGTCAACGGCGGCAACCTCTTCTGGCGCGTGGCAGCAATGGACGAGAACCGCAACGTCGGCGAATTCGCCCCGCCGCAGAAGATCAACATCGCTCAGCGCCTACGGGTGGCCCTGACCGGACAGCCGCGCCGGCGACAGTTCAGGCGCCTGACCATCACCGTCTCCGACCCGGCCCGGCGCGCTGTCCGCTCCGCCACCGTACGAGTCTCCGGGGCCGGCATTCGCGCCCGCAGCGCCCGCACGAACCGCTTCGGTCGCGTCACGTTCAGGCTCCGCCCGATGAAGAAGGGCCGCCTCACCTTCAGGGCGACGAAGGCCGGCTTCGCAGCCGGCGGCATGTCCATTCGCGTCCGCTAGCCACCGGTGCCTGGCACGTGCCAGGCACGGCTCGGCCGTAGAATCGTTCGCATGGAGCGCGCGGTCAAAGCCGCCTGCGTCCAGGCCGAGCCCGTTGTCCTCGACCGCGACGCCACGCTGGACAAGCTCGAGCGGCTGACCGCCGATGCTGCCGGCGAGGGCGCCGAGCTCGTCGTCTTCCCCGAAGCCTTCATCCCGGTCTATCCGTCCTCGACCTGGGCGAAGCACTTCGCCGGCTGGGCCGACGCGCGGTCGAAGGCGGCATTCGCCCGCATTGCGGAGGAGGCCGTAGCTGTGCCGGGCCCTGCCGCTGACCGCCTCGGCGCAACCGCGAAGGCGCACGGCGTGTGGCTCGTCACGGGTGTCACCGAGATCGATCCCGAGCGCCCCGGGACTCTCTACAACACGCTCCTGTATCACGGGCCCGACGGCAGCCTCGCGCTCAAGCACCGGAAGCTCGTGCCGACAAACCACGAGCGCCTCGTCTGGGGCCCAGGCGACGGCGGCGGGCTCCGGGCGATCCAGACCGGAGTCGGGCGCATCGGCGGGCTCATCTGCTGGGAGAACTACATGCCGCTGGCGCGGTTCTCGCTGTACGAGTCCGGGGTCGAGATCTACGTCGCCTCGACGGCCGACGACGGCGACGCGTGGCAGGCGACCCTCGTCCACATCGCCCGGGAGGCCCGCGCGTTCGTCGTCTCACCCAGCCACTTCCAGCGCGCCTCCGCCTACCCGGACGATTTTCCGCTCCGACACGCACTCGAGGGCCTCGACGTCCTTGGCCGCGGAGGCAGCGCGATCCTCGGGCCCGACGGCTCGTATCTCGCAGGGCCGCTCTACGACGAGGAGGGGATCCTCTATGCGGAGCTCGAGCCGACGCGCCTCTTCGAGGAGCGACAGCGCTTCGATCCAGCGGGTCACTACCACCGGCCCGACGTCTTCCGTTTGAAGGTCAAGGAGAACCGGCGCGGTTAGACTTGAGCGGCCTTGGTCGAGCTCGTCTTCATGATGCTCGTGCTGAAGCTCCCGTTGCTGTATCTGGGGCTGGTCTGCTGGTGGGCGATCAGGGCGGAGCCGAAGCCGCTAGAGCCGGCGGTGGTCCCGGTCGAGCCGATCGAGCCTGCAGATCCGACGCCGTGGCGACGTGGGCCCAGGCCCCGCCGTCCCGGCCCGCACGGACGGCCGGTGCGCGGCTACGCCCGCACGACGCGGACGGCGGCCACGCTGCCGTGAGCGCGTACGACGACGAGCGGGTCCCCGTCGAGCGGACGAACGCAGCCGAGTCCGTCGGCGGCTTTCTCGCGGCCGCCTCCATCGCGCTGAGCGCTGTGGCCATCGTTCACCGGCCCGTTCGGCTGGTGCCGTTCGCGCTCGTGATCGCGTTCATCGCCGTCGGCTTGACCAGGGAGCGACACGCGCGTCTGGCGGCATTCGCAGTTGGGATCGGCGCTGTCGCCTGGCTGGCGGGGATGATCGTCGCCGTATTGACCGGCGAGCCACTCTTCTAGAGGGGCTTCCGCTGGTACAAAGAACCTGATGAGCGTGCACGACGTCGATGGGATGAACGTCGGCTACGCCCGTGGCCTCTTCGAGGAGTACCTCGAAAACCCCGAGGCCGTTCCGGCCGAGTGGCGCGCGGTGTTCGAGAGTGGCGACCCCGACCTGCTGCAGTCGCTCCCAGGTCTTGCGCGCCTTCTGGAGACGCTGCGGGCCGACGGCGATGGTGTGACGCCACTAGCGCCCGCCCCGCCGGCAGAGGAGCCGGCACCGCCTCCCGAGCCCGCTCCGGCAGCGGCGCCCGAGGCCGTCGACCACGAGCTGCTCGGCGCCGTGGCCGCAGCGGCGTCGCTGATCAAGGCCCACCGCACGCATGGGCATCTAGCCGCACACCTCGATCCACTCGGATCGGAGCCCGTCGGCGACCCTGCGCTCGAGCCGGAGCTGCTCGTTCCGAAGCTCACGCCCGAGCTCCAAGCACGCATTCCGGCGTCGGTCCTCCGGGTGGGCATGGAGGGCGAGACGTTGGCCGACGTCCTGCCGCGGATCCGGGAGACCTACTGCGGGACGATCGCGTACGAGATCGAGCACATCTCGGATCACCAGGAGCGCGTCTGGCTGCGCCAGGCGATCGAGTCGGGTCGGTACCGGTCGCCGCTAACCGACGACGAGAAGAAGCGGATGCTCGCGCGGCTGACCGAGGTCGAAGGGTTCGAGCACTACCTGCGGCGGGCGTTCCTCGGACAGAAGCAGTTCTCGATCGAGGGGCTCGACGTGATGGTGCCGATGCTCGACGAGTCGCTGAACCTCGCCGCGGAGGCCGGCGCGCACGAGGTCGTGATCGGCATGGCCCACCGCGGGCGCTTGAACGTCCTCGCGCACATCATCGGCAGGCCGTACGAAGAGCTCCTGCGCGAGTTCGAGGGCGAGCGGACGATCGAGGCCGTCAGTGCGACGGCCGAGGGCGCGAGTGGGGATGTGAAGTATCACCTGGGTGCGGTCGGGCGCCGCCCGACGACTACCGGAGAGCTCACGGTCTACCTGGCCGCCAACCCGAGCCACCTCGAGGCCGTCGATCCCGTCGTCGAAGGCATCACACGCGCGGAGCAGACCGACCGGGCAGCCCGGGCAGCCCCGCACGACCCGAGCGTCGCCTTGCCGGTGCTCATCCACGGCGACGCCTCCTTCCCGGGCCAGGGCGTCGTCGCCGAGACGCTCAACCTGCAGGGCCTCATCGGCTACACGACCGGCGGCACGCTGCACCTGATCGCCAACAACCAGGTCGGGTTCACGACCGATCCGGCCGACGGGCGCTCGACGCGCTACTCGAGCGACCTCGCGAAGGGCTTCGACATTCCGATCATCCACGTGAACGCAGACGACCCGCAGGCCGCAATCTGGGCGATTCGCCTCGCGCTCGCGTTCCGCCGGCGCTTCGGCCACGATGTCGTCGTCGATCTCGTCGGCTACCGCCGGCACGGCCACAACGAGGGTGACGAAGCCGCTTTCACGCAGCCCCTCATGGCCCAGCAGATCGCAGAACAGCCGTCCGTGCGCGACCAGTTCGTCGAGGCGCTGGTCGCCGAAGGGACGATCACGCGTGAGGAAGCGGAGCGGTTGGCCGCCGAGCAGCAGACACGGCTTCGCTCCGCCCACGAGACCCTCAAGACGACCTTCGGCTCGCCCTCGGCCGACGGGGGCGACCGCACACCCGACGCCGCGGACGCGCGCGTGGTCACCGCCGTTCCGACCGAGCGCGTTCGGGAGCTGAACGCCGAGCTCATCAGCACTCCCGAGGGGTTCACCGTCAATCCCAAGCTCGCCAAGCAGCTCCAGCGCCGCGTGGAGGCTCTCGACGCAGGTGGCATCGACTGGGGCCAGGCCGAGGCGCTCGCCCTCGGGGCCCTGCTCACCGAGGGCATCTCCGTCCGGTTCACGGGCCAGGACACGGAGCGCGGCACGTTCTCGCACCGTCACCTGGTACTCCACGACGTGGTCACCGGCGCCCAGTACGCGCCCATCGGGCATCTCTCGGACGCCCAGGCGTCGTTCGAGCTGCACAACTCGCCGCTCTCCGAGTACGCGGCGCTCGGCTTCGAGTACGGATACTCGATCGCGGCGCCGGAAGCGCTCGTGCTCTGGGAAGCGCAGTTCGGAGACTTCGTCAACGGCGCGCAAATCGTCATCGACCAGTTCCTCGTCTCCGGCCTCCCGAAGTGGAGGCAGACGTCGCGGCTGACGCTCCTGCTGCCCCACGGCTACGAAGGCAACGGGCCCGAGCACTCGAGCGCGAGGCTCGAGAGATTCCTTCAGCTGGCGGCACAGGAGAACATCCGCATCGTCAACGCGACGACCGCGGCCCAGTACTTCCACCTCCTTCGGCGCCAGGCGCTCGATCCCAGCGCCCGCCCGCTGGTCGTGATGACCCCGAAAGGGCTCCTGCGGCTGAAGGAAGCCGCTTCGACCCTGGCCGACCTGACCTCGGGCTCGTTCGCGCCGGTGCTCGCCGACCCGCACGCAGACCGTGAGCAGGTTCGACGCCTCGTCGTCGTCTCCGGGAAGCTCTACTACGACATCGCCGGCCACGAGGCCCGTGCCGCTGCCACGTCGGTCGCCGTCGCCCGGATCGAACAGCTCTACCCGTTCCCCGTCGGCGCGACCGAAGCGCTCGTTGCGTCGTATCCGGGGCTCGAGGAGGTCGTCTGGGCCCAGGAGGAGCCGCAGAACATGGGTGCCTGGCGTGCGATTCGCCACCGGCTCGAAGACGCTGTCGGCGATCTACCGCTCCGCTACGTCGGGCGGCCCTGGCGCGCCAGCACGAGCGAGGGCTATCCCACCGCACATCAGCGCATGCAGGACCGGATCGTCCGCGAGGCGTTGGAGGTGCCTGACACCTTTCCGGTGTCTGACACCGTCGTGCAGAGCTAGGAGCTAACGCCGGCGGTTGCGGCGGCGGTCGCGCGCCGCTCTCGCCAGGCGCGGGCCGTGATGGCGCGCCTCGCGGAGGATGCGCTTGCGGTGCTGCGGCGGAATTCGCCGCCAGATGTCGTACGCGGTTAGCGCGAGCCCGATCGGGCCCAGCTTGCGAGTGGCGAAATTGCGCAGCACGCGCGCATCCTAGTCGTCATCGTCTCCGTGCTTGCCGTTGCCGTGACGATCCTCGTCGCGGTCGTGGCGATCCTTACCGCCACCGTTGTCATCGTCGCGCGACTTCTTTTGCTTCTTTTCCTTGCGCTTCTCGCCCTTCGCCTTGTTCTTCTCGCCGCTCACGCTCGCCACGCTGACCGCGGGTGAGGCAGGGGGAGGGGCGGCCGGCTCGGGTGGCTTCGGGCGCTGGGTTACAACCTTGTCGGGCGGGGGTGCGGGCGCGGGCGCGGGCGGTGGCGGCGGCGCGGGCGCGGGCGGCGGCGGCGGCGGCGGCGGCGGCGGTGGTGGCGGTGTCTCGCGGGGTCGCGCTGGAATCTGACGGGAGATGGCGATAACGGCGGGAGCGCGACGCTCGACCACGATCACGCGGCGCTTCACCGGTGCCGCACGATGCGCGCGCCGAGGGGGAATCGGCGTGGCCTGGACGACGATGCGCTCGCTGGGCGCAGGGAGCATGAGCCCTGTGACGGCTGCGTCGTCGGCGCCGATGAAGCGTTCGGGCATGACGAGCATCGAGGCCGCTACGGCCCCCAGAGCCAGTCCACTCACTATTTGTCCTGCGGTCGGCCTCATGTTTCCCCCTCTTTTGCCGACAAACGTCATGTGAGGTATCGGCCGCCAGACGCAATGCTTTAGGAGGTGCGGGGTAGTGGGGAGTTTCAAACTCAGGCTTGCTGCCTACTTCGCGCTGATCGCGCTTCTGCCGTTTGCCGCCGCTTTCCAGGGATTTCACTCCCTGTCGAAGCGCAGCGAAACGCGTCGCGCGGACTCTGTGCTCCAGGCCGGCCTGCGCTCCGCGCTCGCGGCATACGGTGAAGAGCTCGACGGCGCGGAACGCTCCGCGGCCACGCTCGCCCGTCAGCCCAGCTTCCAGCGAGCGCTGTCGGCCAGGAACCGAGGCGAGCTACAGCGCATCATCAATCGGCACCCGAGCCTCCGCGTCCGTGTCGGCTCGGTGCTGAACATCGGCCGGACGCCGAAGAACGCGGCAACCCGACCGGTCGCAGTCGTGAACGGCACCGGGCCCCTCGGCGAGGTCGTCGCGACCGTGCCGATCGACAACAGGTTCGTGCGGCGTCTCAAAGCGCGGGCCGGGCTCGAGTCCGCGCAGCGGGTGGCCTTCGTCGCCAACGGCCGAGTGCTCGCCGGCGACGGGGTGACTGGCGGCCGCCTGGACATCGCCTCTGGCCAACCAGACACGGTGTCCCTGCGAGACCAACGCTTCCGAGCCCTTGCCTCCGAGCCGCTGCCGGATCCCAACGGCGCTCGGATCGTGCTCCTCGCCCCTCAGGGTGCAATCGACCGCGCCGCCGGCTCGATCGTGCGCCGGCTAGAGCTGACGATGCTGGTCTCGCTGGTACTGCTGATCTTGATCGCCTACTTCGAGGGTCGCGCCATCGTCCGCACGCTCGGCCGCTTCGTCTCGGCCGCCCACGACATTGCGCAGGGCCGTCTCGACCGGCGCGTGCCCATCGTCAAGGGCCGCGACGAGTTCGCACGGCTCGGCCGCGCTTTCAACGAGATGGCCGACCAGCTCGAGGCCCGGATGAAAGAGCTGGACGAGGAGCGGCGGCGGCTGCGAGAGGCGACGATGCGCTTCGGCGAAGCGCTCGCCGCGACCCACGACGTCGACGGACTGCTTCGTACCCTCGTCGACACAGCGGTCGACTCGACGGGCGCCAAGGGCGGCCTGCTCGTGGCCGAGGCCGGCGAGATCATCCGCAAGGGCGACCCTGCCGACGGTGCCGAGCGCCTCGAGCTCTCGTTGACCGCCGGGCGTGAGAACTTCGGCACGCTGATCCTGTCGAGCGACGAGTTCACCGCCGACGATCGCGAGACGGCCCACTGGCTCGTCGGGCACGGCGTCATCGCCCTCGAGAACGCGCGGCTCCACCGCACTGTTCAGCGACAGGCGCTCGTCGACGGGCTGACCGGGCTCGCGAACCGTCGACTCTACGAGGCTGCGCTGGCGAAGGAGCTTTCGCGCTCCGATCGGTTCGGGGAGCCCGTGACCCTGGTGCTGGCCGACCTCGACGACTTCAAGAGGGTCAACGACGCGCACGGGCACCCCGCGGGCGACGAGGTGCTGCGGGAGTTCGCCAGAACGCTCAAGGACTGCCTCCGCGAGATCGATCTTGCGGCACGCTGGGGAGGCGAGGAGTTCGCAGTCTTGCTCCCCGGGACGAACGCCCAGGGCGGCATCACCCTCGCCGAGCGGATGAGAAGCGCGCTCGCAGAGCGGGTCATCGTCTCGGCCGCCGGCGACCGCATCACGATGACGGCCAGCTTCGGCGTCGCCGAATGGGGCGGATCCGGCACTGCCAATGACCTGCTGGCTCTCGCGGATTCGGCTCTGTACGCGGCGAAACGGCGCGGGAAGAACCGCGTCGAGGCTGCCGGGGGGCCGTCCCTCGAGTCCGCTAGCGTTTCGGCCTAGTGCACAAGCCAGTTACAATCCGCCGCTTGACCAAGTCCGACGACATTTCAGCGAGGGAGGATCAGTGCCAATAGAGACACCTTCGCTCTTCGCCGACGTCATCCAGGATCACCTCGAGCTCAAGCGCAAGAACTCGGAGATCGAGCCCGACCTGCCGATCGATCGCTACAAGGCCGAGGATCCATTCGACAACCACCCATTGTTCAAGAGCGAGGAGCAAGCCCGAATCGAAGAGACCATGGACGGCGAGGAGTCGCTGCCGTCCGAGCCCGTCAGCCTGGCCGCTGTTGCCGAGCCTGAGCAGCCGACCGACGAGGACACGCTCTGGGGGCGCTCCCGCGATTTCGACTGGGGAGATTAGGTCCCCGCGCTCCGCGCGTGGACTCGCCGGAAGCAGGCTTCCGGCGACTAAGAGCTCGCCTCAGTAAGTGCCCGCCGGCACGACTGTCGTGTTGTAGGGGGCTGTTTCGCCTGGTCGCGATCGGGTAGTCGTTAGGTACGCAAACAATCCATATGAAAAGGGGTTTTCCATGTTCCGAATACTCAAATTCGCGGCCTTCGGGGCTGTGCTCGTCTACTTCTTCAGGAAGAAGGTCGGCCACCCGGGGCGCCTTGGCCGCGTTGCCAAGTCGCAAGCCTTGGACGTGAAGCAGAAAGTCAAGGACCTCAAGGATTCGGACAAGGCGCAACTTGACGATGTCACGCTCGCGCGCAAGGTCGAGACCGAGATCTTCCGCGACGCCGAGGTGCCTAAGGGCCAGATCAACGTCAATGCCGAGAACGGTGTCGTCGTGCTTCGCGGCGAGGTCGAGGAGCCGGAGTTGATTCGGGACCTCGAAAAGAAGACACGGAACGTGCAGGGCGTCCAGGAAGTGGAGAACCTCCTCCACACGCCGGGCACCCCGGTGCCCGCGAGGAGCTAACGGCTCTCTTTGGTGTCGCGTAGCCGCCGCACGATCGGCAGCACGTACCAGAACAAGGCGTAGAAGGCGGCCGTCGCCCCAGCAGTGAGGGCGGCGGTCGTCGTCGAGAAGAGCAGGTCGGTGACGACGAACACGGCGCTCGCGATTGCGACCGCGAGGAAGGATGTGCCGGCGATCGTCAGTCGGTTCGAGACGACGAGGAGATGCTCCTTGTCGCCCTGCCGCCATGTCAGGCGGTGGTAGGCGGAGGGCGCGATGAGCAGCGCCGTGGCCACGGCCGTGCAGAGGAACGTGAAGAAGTACATGTCTTTCTGGAGGTCGGTCGCCTCCGCGAAACGCTGGGTGAAGGGGACGCCGAGCAGGAATGCGAAGAGCACCTGCACGCCCGGCAGGGCCACTCGGAGCTCGTTCAGGAGCTCGATCAGCTCCCGGTCGAGGCGCTCCTCCTTGCTCTCGTCGGCCACGGGCCTACGTTAAATCTTTTCCCCAGCCGCAATCCGGTGGGCGCTGACTCGACTATTCCCGGATAGCTACGGTCGCGAGCATTTTCTTGCTCGTCCGCCCGTCTTCCCCAAGAAGGGCCGGAGGGGGGTGTCCCTCCTTAAAGCCTCTCTCCGGCCCGCTTCTAGAGGCCCAGCTTGCCGCCGGCCGAGGCTTCGCCTACCCTAAGACCGTCCACCGTCGACGGAAGGAGGCCGCAGAGATGACTGATCTTCGTATTGCCGCCCGTCGCACGGTGCGCGCCGGCTAGACCCTTCGGACTAGCTCCTCGGCGCGGGCCGTGCACATCTCGTGCCCCCGCATCGTCGACCGAGGAGGTCAAGGCTTGTCCGCACCAACGCTCGACGCGCTCGGTTGGAGCGCATATTTCGAAGAGGCCTTCGCCCCGTATTCGGGTGACGGCTTCCTGCCCGCACGCGTCGCGGTCCAGCATCGCGGCGCCTATGTCGTCTGCACGGAGACAGGAGATCTGACCGCAGAGCCGGCCGGACGGCTCCACCACGAGACGGCTCATGGAACGCTACCCGTGACCGGCGACTGGGTCGTCATTCGCCCGCACGACGACGGATCCGCAGCGATCATCCACGCCGTCCTGCCGCGCCGGACATCGATCTCGAGGAAGGCCGCGTGGCTCGCCGTCGAAGAGCAGGTGCTCGGCGCGAACATCGACGTCGTCTTCCTGGTCGCCGGCCTCGACGGCGATCTCAATCCCCGGCGCCTCGAGCGCTATCTGGCGACCGTGTGGAATTCGGGCGCCGAGCCGGTCGTCGTCCTCTCGAAGGCCGACATCTGCGACGACGTCGAGGCTGCGCTGGCCTCGGTGGCTGGCGTCGCGATCGGCGTCCCGGTCCACGTCGCCAGCGGCCTGACCGGCGAGGGCGTCGACGAGCTCCGTGGCTATCTCACCGGCAACCGCACGGTTGCGCTGCTCGGCTCCTCCGGAGTGGGGAAGTCGACGCTCATCAACCGTCTCCGGGGCGAGGACGTGCAAGCGGTCGCCGAGGTTCGCAGTGACGGGCGCGGTCGGCACACGACGACGACCCGCGAGCTGGTCCAGCTTCCCGGCGGAGGCCTGCTGCTCGACACCCCGGGCATCCGCGAGCTGCAGCTCTGGGACGTGAACGAGGGCTTCGGCACGACCTTCGACGACGTCGAGTCGCTGGCTTCCGAGTGCCGCTTCAACGATTGCTCGCACGACGGCGAGCCAGGGTGTGCGATCCAGCAGGCGCTCGTCGACGGCTCTCTCGAACGCGAGCGCTACGCGAGCTACACGAAGCTGCAGCGGGAGCTGCGGGCGCTGGCGATCAAGCAGGACAAGCGGCTGCAGGCCGACGAGCGGAAGGCGAGACGTCGCTTCGGGCGGGCCCAGCGGCACCCCAAACGCTGGTGATCTAGCCTTTCGCGTCCACAGCAAGGGAGGAGAGACCATGCGGTTCGAGTCGTCCGTCACAGCCATCTCGTGGATCCCGTCGGAAGCCGTCGAGGGGCTGCCCAAGATTCCGTTCTCGGTGGGCGTCGCCCATTACGACCAGCCGCCACCCGACGTCATCGATGACCTCGAGGCGATGACCGAGGCCGACGCGTTCCGCGAGGCGAACGAGCTGCATGCGTTCATCGAAGTGGAGGACGGCAAGATCGTGGACTTTGGCCACCTCGGGGGCGGCCACCTCGGCGTCACGAAGGTCAAGCTCGGCCCGCGCGAGATCAGCGTCCCGGCGATCGCCATGCCGACCCTCCAGCCCGAGCCCGAGGTCGGCGACGGCTGGGTGCGCTTCACCCAGACGGCCGGTGGTCGCACGGGCATGCCCGCTCCGCGCCACGTGCACGGCAAGCCCTTCTTCCAGATCTCCTCCGCGCTGGCGTGGACGACCCTGTCCCTCACGCTCCACGCCGACGGCTCGTCCGAGCACGAGCTCAAAGGCGCCAGCACGTTTCCCCGCCACTGGGTCTACAAGGAGGGGAAGCTCGTCGAGAAGAGCGGCCTCATCGACTTCAAAGAGTGGTACCGCAAGGCCTTCGGCCAGAACACGCCCTGGGGCACGGAGGACTCGGAGCCGTTCGTCACTGCCGTGGAGACGGCTCTCGAACGGGACCTCTCGAAGGCGATCATGCGGAGCGGCACGTCCTCGAAGCCGCGCACGCTCGACGTCGACGAGACGCTCGTCGAACAGGGAGACACCGGCGACGAGCTCTACCTGCTCCTCGACGGAGTCCTGGCGGCAGAGGTCGACGGCGAAACGGTCGCCGAGATCGGCCCCGGCGCCGTGCTGGGCGAGCGGGCCGTGCTCGAAGGGGGCGCGCGCACGGCGACGCTACGCGCGGTCACGCCTACGAAAGTCGTGTCCATTTCGGCCGACGAGCTGGATCCCTCGGCGCTCGAGGAGCTCGCGGGAAGCCACCGCCGGGAGGAGTAGCTCCTCCTAGGGCGTGGCGGTGCGGACGGCGGCGACGACCCGCTCGCCGTTCTCCGCCTGCAGGGCCGAGGCGAGCCGGTCTGCGCCGCCGAGCCCGAGCCGGGTCGACAGCACTTCGTACAGGCGATCGTCGCTGAGCCCACGCTCACGCGCAGCGTGCGTCACGCGTTGAACGGCCGGTAGGGGACGCCAGTCCTCGTCGAACTGCCAGACCGGGTAGTAGTGCTCCCACGAGCCCGAAGGTCGGACGGCGATCAGCTCTCCGGAGCGGCGCATGGCCTCGATCAGCCTCGGCTCGATCGCGAGCCGCTGCGCGAGCCACGAGCCGGTGAGCGCCTCGGTCGAGAGGCGCTGGTGCAGATCGTTGCGGGCCATGCCGAGCCGAGCGTACCGCGACCCGAATAAGCTGGTCGCAATGAGCCGGGAGAATGTGCGCGAGCAGCTGAAGCGTGACCTCGACGTCGCCGAGTATCAGCAGATCCGCGAGCTCTGGAAAAAGCACTCGATTGCCGAGGACGAGCGCGACCTGCCCGGCCTCATCTCGACGCTGACCCCGGACTGCGTCTACGAGCTGCCCGAGTCGGGCCATGTCTGGGAGGGCCACGAAGGGGCAGCCCGCTTCTATGCCGGACTCCTCGGCGCGTTCCCGGACATCCACTTCGAGCTGACGGAGATCGTCATCGGGCCGCAAGGTGTCTGCGAGCGGGCCCGCGTGACGGGCACTCACCAGGGTGACTGGCTCGACTGGACGGCGACCGGGGAGCCGGTCGAGTTCTTCGTCGTCATCTTCTTCCCGTGGGATCCGGAGCAGCGCCTGTTCCGGGGGGAGACGGTGTACGTCGACCTGCCCCGGTGATCGCAAGCCTGCGCGACGCGCTCAGCGGCGCGTCTGGGTCGGCGTTCCCGTCGACTAGAGACGGGTCGTCGACCGCGCTATTCTGTTTTTCGCCCGTCAGTTCGACCGCAGAGGCTTCCCTAGACGTGAAACGCCTGCGTGTGCTCGTCGCCAATCAGCGTCAGGATCGTCTGGCGGAGGTCGTAGACCTCGTCGCCAACCTCGGCCATGAAGTCATGGCGCCCCAGATCGAGGTCTCCGAGGTCGGAGCGGTAACGGCACGAGAACAGCCCGATGTTGCATTCGTCGGTCTAGGGGAGAGCTCGCAGCACGCGCTCGAGTTGATCGAGCAGATCGTCCACGAAGCCGCCTGTCCGGTGGTCGCGCTGCTGCACGAGCCGGACCCCGAATTCGTGATCGAGGCGGCGAGGCGCGGCATCTTTGCCTACATCACCGACGCGCGACCCCACGAGTGGCAGAACTCGATCGAGATCGTCCTGCGGCGCTTCGCCGAGTTTCGCGACCTGGAGACAGCGTTCAAGCGGCGCTCGCTCACAGAGCGCGCCAAGGGGATCTTGATGGAGCGCCATGCGGTCGACGAGGAAAAAGCGTTCCAGATGCTTCGCGACTACGCGCGTCGCAGGCAGAGCGTGCTCGTCGACGCAGCCGAGTCGGTTATCGCCGGGGCCGAGGGGCCCGAGGGCCCGTAGCACAGGCGGAGGTCACGGGGCGGCGGGCGGGCGCTCGATTGCGCACTCCGGGCAGATCGAATGCGAGAGCGTGTACTTCGCCTCGATCGCGGCTAGCGCTGCTTGTGGCGCCAGGACCCACTCGCCGTCGAGCTCGACTCGGCGGCACCAGGCGCACATCGTGATCAGCTCACCGGCCTCGTAAGTGGCCAGAATGCGCCTCGTCACTTCGCCGGCAACCACCGCCGTCTGCCCTCCAGGCTGCTCGCCAATAGTCGACAGAAGGTTACTCCTCCCAGCCGAAAAACCCTCCTAGCCTGTGCCGTTGCCGTTGAAGGCGACGGTTTCGCTCGGCGGCAAGAGCACGGCGCCGATCCAGAAGTCTTCGATCGTGCGAAAGACGTCGAGCAGGGCCGTGAAGCCGACCGGCTTTCGAATGTAGGCGTTCACGTGCTTGTCGTAGGCGCCGAGGACATCGTGTTCCGCGGCCGACGTCGTCAGCACGATCACGGGGATGCGGCAGAGGTTCGGATCCGCCTTGATCTCGGCCAGGACCTCCCGACCGTCCTTCTTCGGCAGGTTGAGATCCAGAAGCACGAGGTCCGGAACAGGTGCATCCTCGAAGCGGCCCCGCCGATGGAAGAAGTCCATCGCTTCCTCGCCGTCCATGGCCAGATGGAGGTCGTTCGTGATCTTCATCATGCGCAGCCCTTCCGACGCGAGGAGTACATCGTCCGGGTCGTCCTCGACGAGCAGGATCTGGATTCGCTTGCTATCGGGCATCGTTGGTCAGCTCCTTGTCAGGAATTGTGAAGTGGTAGATCGACCCGCCCGAGGGCGCCGGCTCATGCCAGATCTGGCCGCCGAGCCGTTCGACGACCCGCTTGGAGAGTGCAAGGCCCATCCCGGTGCCCGGATATTTCGCGCCGTGCACGCGCTTGAACATACGGAACGCGGTTTCGACATGCCGGGGCTCGATCCCGATGCCGTTGTCGCGCACGGAGAACCGCCAGTCGCGATCGACCTTGCGGGCGGAGATCTCGATCTTCGGCGGGTCGCCGTTCGTGAACTTGAGTGAGTTGCCGACGAGGTTGTGGAGCACCTGCGACAGGGGCGCATGAACACTCTGGATGTGGGGCATCGGGCCAACCTCGACATCGGCCCCCTTCTCCGCGATCTCGGTCGAGAAGTCCTCGACCACGTCCCGGATGAGCGCGGCGGTGTCGACATCCGCGAGCTTCAGAGGGTCCTGTGAGGCGTGCGAGTAGACGAGCAGGTCGTCGATCAGACGTTGCATGCGCTCGGTGCCGCGGAAAGCGCTCTCGAGCAGGAGCTTTCCCTGCTCGTCGATGGATTCGCCGTGCCGGTGGTCGAACAGCTCGAGGTAGCCCGCGATCACGCGCAGAGGTGCCGACAGGTCGTGCGACGCGATGTTCGCGAACTCCTCGAGCTCGCGATTCGAGCGCTCGAGCTCCAGCGTGCGCTCGGCGAGCGCATCCTCTGCTCCTTGTGCCTCCGCGGTGCGTAGTCGCCGTATGCGCGAGTCGCGCAGCTCGCGTTCGACCGCCGGAGCCAGACGTGCGAGGTTGGACTTCATCACGTAGTCGTCCGCGCCCCCTTTCATCGCCTCGACCGCGGTCTCCTCGCCGATGTTTCCCGACACGAGGATGAACGCGACGTCGAGCTCCCGCTCCCGGACTGCTTTCAATGCGTGAAGGCCGCCGTACCCGGGGACCACGTAATCGGCCAGGACGACGTCCCAACCTCCCTGGTCGAGGGCCCGCTCGAAGGTGTCCGCGGTATCGACCCGTTGGAGGTCGAGCTCGTATCCGCCGCGCTCCAGATGCTGCTCGAGGATGAGCGCGTCGTCCTCGGAGTCCTCCAGGAGGAGCGCGCGGAGCGGCGTGAGCATGTGCTCGGTCACGCCGCCACCGGGGGAGCCTCGTTCAGAACCAGCCAGTACAGGCCGATCTGGCGGATGGCTTCGGTGAACTGGTCGAAGTCGACCGGCTTGTGGATGTAGCTGTTCGCATGCAGCGAGTAGCCGGCGATGACGTCCTGATCCTGCTTCGAGGACGTCAGGACGACAATGGGCGTGAGCCTCGTGCGCGGGTCCTGCCGCAGGTGCTTCAGGACGGTCAGACCGTCCACCTTCGGCAGCTTGAGGTCGAGCAGGATGATGGCGGGCTTCACCGAGTGGCCGTTCGCGCCCAGCAGCAATTCGAGCGCTTCAGCTCCGTCGCGAGCGACCACGAGCGGGTTCTCGATGTTGTTGCGATCGAGCGCCCGGCGCGTGAGCACGATGTCGTCTTCGTTGTCATCGACGAGGACGATGGGCTCAGTGCTGTTCATCGATCTCTCCAAGCGTGAAATAGACGGTTGCGCCCCCGTCGACCTCGCCGTGAGCCCAGGTACGCCCACCATGGCGGTGGACGATGCGGCGAATGGTGGCGAGGCCGATCCCCGAGCCCGGGAAGTCCGCCTGCCTGTGCAGACGATGGAACGGGATGAACAGCTGGTCGGCGTAGGCCATGTCGAAGCCGACGCCGTCGTCTCGGACGAAGTACGCGGCTTCTCCGCCCAAGTCTTTCCGGCCGAACTCGATCCGGGCGGTCTCGTGCGTCGACGTGAACTTGAACGCGTTCGCGAACAGGTTCTCGAACACGATGCTGAGGAACCGCGAGTCACCGAGACCGGTGACTCCGTCCTCGATCACGAACTCGACGTGGCGGCCAGGTTCGCGCTCCCGCATGTCGGCGGCGACCGCCGTCGCGATCGCGCTCAAGTCCACGGGCTCGTGCCCCGGCTCGACTCGCGAGATCCGGGAGAGGTTGAGAATGTCGTCGATCAGGATCCCCATTCGCTGCGACGCGGACCGTAGGCGCAGGAGGTAGTCCTGGCCCTTCTCGTCCAGCTGGTCCGAGTACTCCTCGAGGACCGCTTGGCTGAAACCGTCGATCCCGCGGAGCGGCGCGCGCAGATCGTGCGAGACCGAGTAGGCGAACGCCTCGAGCTCCTCATTTGCTGCGGACAGCTCGGCGGTCCGGGCGGCGACACGCTGCTCGAGGTCGTCGGTCGAGCGTCGCGACACTTGCTCGGATACCTCCTCGGCGTCCTTGCGCTCGGTGATGTCACGGGCGGCGGCGTAGACCAGGCCCTGCTCCGGAGCGGCCACCGAGCTCCATTCGAGCCAGCGGAACGAGCCGTCCTTGCAGCGATAGCGGTTTTCGAACGCGACGAGCCCCTGACCCGTTGCCAGCTGCTCAATCGCGGCGAGCGTTCCCGCACGGTCGTCCGGGTGAACGAAGTCGACGAACGGCTTGCCCGTCAGATCGTCGGGGGTCCAACCGAGCGTTGCCTCCCAGGCCGGGTTGACTCGGCGGAGGCAGCCGTCGATGTCGGCGATGGAGAGTAGCTCGCGCGAGAGCGTGAAGAAGCGATGGACGATCCCCTCGTTCTCCCGCCGCACCGCCTCGGCCACTTCGCGTTCGATCCTGGTGCGCTCGACGGTGGTCTCGGTCATCGAAACGCTCCGGGATCAACGGTCCAGGTTTCCGCAGTGGAGGCCACAGTCTCCTATCGGCGCTACAGGTCGGGGCGACATCGGCCTTTGTGACTCTCGCCATCCTCCTTTTCGAGTAGGGCTGACCGTCGACTCGTCCCTCCCGCAGCGGCGGCCCAGTGCCGATAGCGAACACATAATGATCCGGCCTTGCTCTCGCCCACAACGAAGGGTTTCCTGATGCGGAAGTTCTTGCTCCTAGCCATTACCTCGTGCACGCTCGGCGTCGTGGTCGCCATGCCGGCCGTCGCGGCTACCCCGGCAAGCTTCACGCTCACCGCAGGGGCACTGTCGATCAGCGCACCGACCGGCAGCGTGTCGCTCGGAACGCAGGTGGCCTCTACCAGTTCGAGCACCATCACCGGCCCGCTCGGCGTTGTCGCTGTCTCCGACCAGCGCGGCGGCCCAACCACCTGGACGGCGTCTGTGATCTCGACCGCGTTTACTCCTCCGTCTGGCCCGGCAGACCCGGCCAGCAACGTCAGCTATGCGGCGGGCGCCATAACGCAGTCAGCGACCGTGGTCGCGACAGCGGTTCCTGCACCGGACCTGACCGGAGTATCGCCGGTCGTGACCGGCGCGAGCACCGGAATCAGCTCCGCCAGCTGGAACCCGGCCATCTCAGTCGTCGTGCCGGCGAACTTTGCGCCCGGTGTTTACTCGGCCACGATCACTCACTCGGTCGCCTAACAGGAGCGCGAACGAATCATGCGCGGCCGCCTGATCGTCATCACGCTGCTCGCCGGGATCATTGTCCCCGCGGGCAGCGCGCTCGCGGCGGGCCCGGGCGGCATCGGGATCCGGCTCGTCGACATGTCGCTGGATTCGCGCAACCCCGTCGCCCCCTCGTACATCGTCGATCGGGTAGCACCCGGAACGACCATCCGACGCCGTGTCGAGATCATCAACACCACCGGCTCGACCGCGGATGTTGCGATCTACCCCGCCGGCGCCACTCTCCGTCGGAGCAAGTTCGGTTTTGCTCCCGGCCACACTGGAAACGAGCTGTCCAGCTGGACCTCGGTGACTCGAAGCGGGTTCCGCTTGCCGCCGGGTCGTAAGACAATCGAGACGGTCACCGTCGACGTGCCGCAGGCGGCCTCGTCCGGGGAGCGTTATGCGGTCATCTGGGCCGAGGTATCCGCACCGGCGCCGGCCGCAGGCGGCGTCACCCTCGTGAACCGAGTCGGCGTCAGGATGTATCTCTCGATCGCTCCCGGGGGCACGCCACCGTCGAACTTCGCCATCCGCTCGCTCGCAGCGAAGCGCTCGGCAACCGGCGATCGGGTCGTCGTGGCTCGGGTCCACAACAACGGGCAGCGCACCCTTGACATCACCGGAACCCTGACGCTCTCCAGGGGCCCGGGCGGGCTGCGTGCCGGGCCAATTCCAGTCAAGCTGGGAACGCCTCTGGCACCTGGCGAGTCGCAGCGGGTGAACGTCCGGCTCGACGGCCAACTCCCCCGCGGGCCCTGGCGGGCGCAGCTCCGACTCAGGAGCGGGTCAATTCAGCAAGTAGCCGTGGCGTCGATCACGTTCCCGCGCCACCCCGGCGCTGCGAAAGCCTCGGAAGCGAAAGGGGCTTTTTCCTACCAGCTGCTCCTCGGCGGCATCATCCTGCTCGGCTTGATGTCGGCCGCCGTCTTTCGTACGCCTGTTCTTCGACGGCGCTAGATCCTGCGGCTGAGCGCCAGGACCCCGGCGACGTAATGCTTCGTCTCCAGGACGAGCCCGCGCGTGCGAACCGACGCCGGTCCCTGCACGTACCCAGCGAGCGCAAGCCGTACGTCGCCTCTGAACTCGCGTAGGAGCTGGCGCAGGTAGGCGACGCCGACCTGCACGTTGCCGCTCAGCGTGTTCGGGATTCTCTGCCCGACGAGCACGACCTCGACGTAGTCCCACGTCGCAGGGGTGATCTGCATGACGCCGCGCGCGCCCGCCTTCGAGACGAGGGCGTTGTTGTAGCCCGACTCGAACCAGGCAACTGCGCGGACGAGACGCGCGTCGACTCCGTACCTGCCGGACCAGTAGTCGAGAGCCGCGCGCACGGCAAACGGCTGGGTCATCGCCATGCGTGCCGCCGCCCCGGGGATGCGGAGTCGGGCTCCGGCGATGATGTAGCGGGCCGGATCGACCCGGTTCGCACGTGCGATCGCATTGACGCTGACTCCATAGCGCCGGGAAATCGCCGTGAGCGTTTCGCCCGGGTTGATCTTATGCACCCGGATGGGGCGCCGGGGTGGGGCTGGGCGCCAGGTGCAGGCCGGCAGGGAGCACAGCAACCTGGCCGTTCGGCGACCAACCACGCCGTCCGGCAAGAGCCCCTTGCTCCGCTGAAAGCGGCGGACGGCGAGCTGGGTCCGCGCGCCGAAACGGGCGTTGAGCCGGCCCGGGAACAAGCCGCGACGCGCGAGTAGGAACTGGAGCACGCCGACGTCGTAGCCGCTCCTGCCGCGCCGGATCACGCGTGTCCCGAACAGTGGGCTGCCCCGGGACCCGAGCTCTGCCCGCGTACGAGGGCCGGCCAGTCCGTCGACGACGAGGCTGTGGCGTCGCTGAAAGATGCGGATGGCCCGTCGCGTCTTCGGCCCCTGAACGCCGTCAATCGGCCCTCTGTAGAGCCCGTGTTGGTACAGAGCGATCTGCAGCCCGGCAGTCTGAGGGTTGAACCCCTGCGCGACAGGTACCAGGGCCAGTGCGGCCACAAGAGCCGCGACGAGAATGACCAAGCGCCTCACCCGAAACCGCTTGGCGATGAGGCGCGGGTTTCCTGCCTGTAAATGACAAAACCAGTCGGGTAGGCATCATTTGGGACGTGACAGAGAGGACGCGCGCAGGGCTTGCGGCCCTGCTTGTGCTGCTCACAGTCGGCGCAGCCGGCTGCGCGTACGGCCCGGATCCACGTTCCAGCCCCTCGTCCACCCCCGACGAGCTACCTCCTGCAGTCGCGAAGAAGAGAGACGCGATCGTGGCCGCCGCCCGCGCTTTCGACTACGACGGCCTGGAGAACCTGCTGGATCGCAAGGCTTTCTCGTACTCCTTCGGTGAGAGCGGCGACCCGGTGGGCTACTGGCGCCGGCTCGAGGACGAAGGGGAGGTCCCGATCCTGGGCGACTACCTGCCGGTGATCCTCGGCGCGCCCCACGCGAAGCGCGGAAACTTGTATGTCTGGCCCAGCGCCTATGGCAAGAGCCCGTCCACCTGGACTGCCGCGGACAGGCAGTGGCTCACGAATCTCTACACCGAACAGGAGATCCGCGCGTTCGAGCGTGCCGGCCGATACCTGGGCTGGCGGGTCGGGATCCGTGAAAACGGCGAGTGGCTCTTCTTCGTCGCCGGCGACTGAGACCTCCTGTACGGGCTACCAGCCCGGTCCACTCAGCGCGAGGTCGGTCCACTTGACCGGCCACGGCGCGGTGAAGTCGTTGACGAAGGGGTCGTCGCCCTTCTTGAAGCTGAGGTCTGCGGTCCAGTTCGCGTTCGCGTCGTGCAGGTAGTCGTCGTGCTCGACGCCGCTGGCGCCGATGTAGCGGACGGCCGCGTAGCGCTCGATGTTGTTGGTTGCGCAGATCTCGTGGACGAGGTTGTCCTCGTTGGAGCCCATCACCGTCCACTCCGTCCCGCCGGCCCCGTCTGGGGCGAAGGCGTGCTCGCGGAGCCACGTGATGAAACCGCTGGTCCCATCCGGATCGGCTGCCTGGCAGTCGATCCGGCCGTCCATCTCCCGGCATTGCAACGCCCAGAAACACGTCGTTGCCCAATTGGTGCCGGCGTGGGGCGTCCCGAGGGTGACGGCATCGCCGACGCAGATCGACGACGGGAAGTCGGGGTGGTCGTTCTCGACCTGTGCGATCGCATATCGGAGGACGAGGCCGCCCATGGAATGGCCAACGGCCTGGACGCAGTTGTTGCCGAAGTGATCGCGGATGAACCAGGCCAGGTGGTACCCGAGATGTCGGATGCTCGTGTCGGCGCTGTGGCTGTTGTTGTCGTGGTCGCTTGGGTAGTGGACGTTGTGGCTGCCGTGATGGTTGATCCAATGCGTGCAGTTGGTGTCGCCGACGTAATAAGCGACGTCCCACATCCCGCCGCCGCCGGACCAGCCCCAGTTGTTGAGCGTCGTCTTCATCTCGTTCCAGGTCGAGTCGCAGTTGACGCCCGGCGTGAACCAGAGGTCCATGCCATGGACGAACACCACCGGCCGCGTCGTGTGATGCGCAGACGCGGCAGTCGGAATCGAGAGCACGACTGTCAGCGCGGCCACGCAGGCCCCGAGTCGCCAGATCCTCATCGCGGTCCTCCTGCTTCGAGGGGTCGGCTGCGGTGCTGCCGACACGGCCGACGCGCGCGGTCGCGGCTCCGATCATAAATCGGTGGCCGCAGTGAATCTAGGCGCGCACCTGCGTGCTTTCGCGGTCTTCGGGCCGTTGCGTGCGCTGGATGTTCTCGCCGGTGGCGGGATCGAAAAAGTAGAACCGTTCGGGATCGACCGCCAGCCGTAGCGGCCGGCCACCCGAGGCATCGGTTCGCGGGTCGACCCTCGCGTTGAACACCGCTCGGTCCTCGGCGATCAGCGTCGCGTCCTCGCCCGCCGTCGCCTCGCGCAGCTCCTCGGTCTCCACGCGGGGGGCGTCGACCGGGAAGATGACATGCGTGTCCGAGCCGAGCTCCTCGACGATGGTCACGTCGACATCGATCTGCGGTAGCGACGAATCTGCGAACGCGACATCCTCGAACGCCTCGGGCCGCGCCCCGAGGAAGACTCGACCTGCTCCGATCGATCCGCGCAGGGCCTCCGGGAGCGGGAGTCGGTAGCCGCCGAAGGAAACGGCCTCCTCGTCGACGTCCGCTTCGACGAGATTCATCGCGGGGGAGCCGATGAAGGCAGCGACATAGAGATTCGTCGGGAAGTGGTAGAGCGTCTGGGGGGTGTCGACTTGCTGGATCTTCCCGTCGCGCATGACCGCGACGCGCTGCCCGAGCGTCATCGCCTCGATCTGGTCGTGCGTGACGTAGACGGTGGTCGCGCCGAGGCGCGCGTGCAGGCTGACGAGCTCGGCTCGCATGCTGACCCGGAGCTTTGCGTCGAGGTTCGAGAGCGGCTCGTCCATCAGGAACGCCTGTGGCTCGCGGACGATCGCGCGGCCCATCGCGACGCGCTGGCGCTGTCCGCCGGAGAGCTCGGCGGGACGGCGATCGAGCAACTCGTCGAGACGGAGCAAGCCCGCCACTCTTTCGACCCGATCTACGGCCTCGGACTTCTTCGTCCGGCGCACCTTGAGCCCGTAGCCGAGGTTCTGCCGCACCGTCATGTGGGGGTACAGCGCGTAGCTCTGGAAGACCATGGCCACGTCGCGTTCGCGAGGGGCGCGATCGGTGACGTCGCGGTCGCCGATGCAGACACGGCCCTCGGTCGCCTCTTCGAGCCCGGCGATCAGCCGCAAGAGGGTCGACTTGCCGCAACCCGACGGGCCGACGAGGACGAGGAACTCGCCGTCCTCGATCCGCAGGGAGACGTCGTCGACGGCTACGACGCCGCCGCCGAAGGCCTTCGTGATCCCCTCGAGGACGATCTCAGCCAACGGCGACGAGCTCCTTCCCGCCGACGAAGACGGCGCGGATCTCGAGCTGGTCGTCGAGGATGACCGCGTCTGCTGCCCCTCCCGAGCGCAGGACCCCGGATCCGTTTCCGGCGACCCGAGCGGGGACGGAGGTCGCGGCTGCCACGGCTTCGGCGAGCGGCGCGCCGAGCGCATGCAGCTGGCGGATCCCCTCGAGCATGGTCGTGACGCTACCGGCCAGCACGCCGTCGCTGGCGCGGCGGGCCACGCCGTCTCGCACTTCGACGTCGACGCCTCCGAGGCGGTACTGGCCGTCGCCGACGCCCGTGGCGGCGACGGCATCTGTGACCAGCGCGACCCTGCCGGCCGCTGCGTTCCAGATCATCTTGACCACCTCGTCTGCGAGGTGCTCGCCGTCGAGGATCACCTGCACGACGACTTCGTCGTTGGCGAGGGCGGCGCCTGCCAGGCCGGGGTCGCGGTGCGAGAACGGCCGCATTGCGTTGAAGAGATGGGTGACCGTGCGGACGCCGTGCTCGAAGGCGCGTTCCGCTTCGGCGGCGGTCGCATTCGAATGCCCGCACGAGACGACGACCCCGCGCTCGTGCAGGACGTCGACGAGCTTGAGCGCGCCGTCGAGCTCGGGTGCGAGGGTCATCTGCGCAACGGGCCCGGCCTCGAGCAGGCGTTCGAGGAGCGCGCGATCCGGATCGCGCCGGTCCGCCTCCGGATGGGCGCCCAGGCGCTCAGGAGAGAGGAACGGCCCCTCGAGGTGCGCGCCGAGCATCCGTGGCCCGACCGCTTCGGCCGGCAGGGCGCGAAGCGCGGCGACCAGGTCGGCCTCGGGTGCGGTGATGAAGGTCGGCTGGAACGCGGTGACCCCGGTCGCCAGGAGCGCCTCGCCGGCCTGGCGGTAGCCCTCGGTGTCCGCTGCCGCAAAGTCGACGCCACCGAACCCGTTGACGTGGAGGTCGACGAAGCCGGGAACCGCTATCCCGCGCCCATTCCGCCGGGAGAGAGCAACCTCGGCCAGAGAGCCGTCCGAGAACGCCAGGTCGCCGGGCACGAGGACGCCCTCGACGATCGCGGCTTCGACGCCGAGCCTCATCGCCCGTCGAGGCTCCGCCTGACGACGCCGTCTGCTGCCTGGAGCCGCGAGCGCGCGCCGGCGGCGTCGAGGCCGGAGAGCAGTGAGACGATTGCGACCTTCGCGTCGCCGTCGGCCGCCGCGAGGGCTGTCTCGACCTCCTCCTCCGAGGCCTTCGTCGCGAGCGCGACCGTTCGCCGGGCTCGAGCGCGGAGCTTGGCGTTGCTGGCGACGAGATCGACCATCAGGTTGCCGAAGGTCTTGCCGAGCCGCACCATCGAAACCGTCGAGATCGTGTTGAGGATCAGCTTCTGGGCGGTGCCGGCCTTCATGCGAGTCGATCCGGCGATGACCTCTGGCCCCACCACGGCGGCCACTTCGTGCTCGACCAGTCCCCCGAGGTCGCTGTCACGGGCGCAGACGACGCCGACCGTCAAGGCACCGGCCGCTCGGGCGGCGCGGACCGCGCCGAGCACGTAGGGGGTTCCGCCGCTGGCCGAGAGCGCGACGACCGCGTCGTCGGCGCCGATGTCGAGGGCCGTCAGGTCGGCGCCGCCGGCACCGCTGTCGTCCTCGGCGGCCTCCTGAGCCACGGCTACGGCTTCGGAGCCGCCCGCGATGACGGCGAGAACCTGACCGGGCGGCACGCCGAAAGTCGGGCCGCACTCGGCGGCGTCGACGAGCGCCAGCCGTCCCGAGGAGCCTGCGCCGACGTAGATGAGGCGACCTCCGCGTTCCAGTCTCTCGACGATCGCGTCGATCGCCGCGACCAGGCCGGAGGCTGCGGAGCGAACGGCAGCGGGGACAGTTGCGTCCTCCTCGTTGATGAGCTCCACGAGCTCCTCGGTCGACCGTAGGTCGAGGTCTTCGTGTGCCTCTGCGGCAACCTCGGTGACCGGCTCAGCGTGCCCGTCCATGGGACCAGTGTAGTACCGGTCCGGGAGGGATACAACCAAGTGGTATTGACCACCTCTGGTCAGACCGCTACAGTCCCATGCGGGGTACCTCGTGACCACGACGCAGCGAATGACGAAGCAGAGCCAGGCGCGTGACAGCGTCATCGAGCTGATCGAACGGGCGGGTGTAGGCGGCGCAATTCCCTCCGAGCGCCAGCTGACCGTCGACCTCGGAGTCTCGCGCCTGACCGTGCGGGCCGCGCTCGACGAGCTCGTCCGCGAGGGCTACCTGGTCCGGCGCCGTGGCAGCGGGACGTTCGTCCGCGAGCCGAAGATCGCCCAGGAGCTGACGATGACCTCGTTCAGCGAGGAGATGCGCCGGCGAGGGATGACCCCTGCGAGCAAGACGCTCTCGTTGACGACGACGACCGCGGGTGCGTACCTCGGCCGGTGCCTGCACGTGTCGCCTTCGGAGCCGATCATGGTCGCGAAGCGCCTGCGGCTCGCCGACGGCGAGTCGATGGCCATCGAGACGCTCCACGTTCCCGAGTCCGTCGTCCCTGGGCTGACGCCCAAGGACCTCGACCGGGGCTCCTTCTACGAGCTCCTGGCCGAGCGGTACGGAATCAACATCGTTGGCGGCATGCAGACGATCGAGCCCACGGTGACGAACGAGGAGGAGTCGGGTGCACTGGAGGTTCCGTTGCATTCGCCGGCGTTTCTCTTCGAGCGCACGACCAGGTCCGAGGCCGGAGACATCGTCGAGTTCGTCCGCTCGATCTACCGCGGCGACCGCTATCGCCTGGTCTCGGAGCTGAACAGGCGCGAACGCACCGGCGCGACGCCGGTCTTCATGCCCCGCGACGGCGGGCAGTAAGACAAGGGTGCCGGTGGCCAGGCCGGTTCCGGAGCCAGAGCACGTTCCCGGCTCACTGCTCCTGAAAGAGATTCGGGAGCAACCCGCCGCCCTGACGCGACTGCTCGAGCATCGCGGTGAATACGCGGCCGTTGCACGGCTTGCGCGCCAGCGAGGAGTGAACATGGTGCGCCTCGTCGGCCACGGTTCCTCCGACAACGCGGCCTCCTACGGCGTGTACGCCTTCGGCCTGCTCCCGGGCTGGACTGCGTTTCGCGACTCGATCTCGCTCTCCGTCTACTACGGGTCGGAAGTCGACCTGCACGGCTCGTGCGTGGTGGCGCTGTCGCAGTCGGGCCGAACACCGGACGTCCTCGAATACGTCGACAGGGCGCGGGCTCGCGGTGCCTTCACGATCGCGCTCACGAATGAGAGCGACTCGCCCCTCGCCGAATCGGCGGACGCGGTGCTTCCGCTCGCGGCGGGGCCCGAGCTGGGGATTGCCGCCACGAAGACGTACACGACTCAGGTGGCGGCGCTTGCGTTACTGGCCGCCTACTCCGCCGAGGACGGCGATCGCGTCGCCGACGGCGTTCGCGAGGTGGCCCAGTTGCTCGCCGACTTGCTCCCGGTCCTCGAGCGGCGTCTCTCGGAGGTCGCGGTCGCGCTTGCCTTCGTCGGTCGCATGTTCGTGATCGGGCGTGGCCCAGAGTACGCGACAGCTCGCGAGATCTCGTTGAAGCTGCTCGAGACTTGCCGCGTCGGTGCGGCGCCGCTGACGGCCACCGACTTTGCCCATGGCCCAGTGGCGGCGCTCGACGGTCTCTTCCCCGTCTGGACGATCGCCGCCGACGATCCCTTGCTGCCTGCGGTTCGCGAGGCTGCCGCTCTCGTCCAGAAGGCCGGCGCGCTGCTGCTGGCCAGCGGAACGGAGGCTGGTTCGATCCTGGATGCGGACTACTACGTGCCGGTTCCGAAGCCGGCCTTGCCGCTGCTGGCCCCGCTCCTGTCGGTCGTGCCCGGCCAGGTGCTCGCCTGGGCGCTGGCCCAGGCGAAGGGTCTCGACCCTGACCACCCGAACGGCCTGAGCAAGGTCACGCTCGCGCGCTGACCTTGGTCAGTACCACTCTCCGGTCTCTCGGAGCGAGTTCTTCACCATCTAGCAACGAACCATGGGGCTTGACAGCCACAGGTACTGTGTGCAAGCCTCTCACCGTGGCATGGTGGTCTTTACCAATTCTCCGCCAGCACACGTGGAGAACAAGCGTCTGGCGTATGGCCGGCGCTGAGAGGAGGCTCCGATGAAAGTCCGCTTCATTGCAGTCGTCGTGATCTGCACCTGCCTCGCGCTCAGCGCGGCCACGACGGCCGGAACATCGACGTCCACAGGTCCGAGCAAGGCACAGGCCACGACCCTCACGGTGTGGCTGCAGGAAGATGCACGGGACAACTGGGCCGGCGTGGTCAACGCCGCGAACCAGGCTTTCGAGAATTCGCATCCCGATGTGAAGGTCAAGGTCGAGTACCAGACCTGGAACCAGCATCTGACGAAGTTCGACGCGACCATCGCGGGCAACAACGTGCCCGACGTCATCGAGATGGGCAACACCGAGATGACGAAGTACATGGACGCGAAGGCGTTCTGGGACATCACCTCGCAGAAGGGCAGCATTCCGAACTCCCGCACGTGGCTGAAGGGGCTCGCCGACTCGGCGACCTACAACAACCGCGTGTACGGCGTTCCGTACTACGCGGGCGCCCGGGCAGTCATCTACCGGAAGGACCTCTATCGCGCGGCCGGGATCCGCAAGCTCCCGACGAGCCTCGCCGAGTACGGGGCCGTGAACGCCAAGCTGATGAAGAAGTACGGGAACGATCGACGGTTCTCGGCGCTGTACTTCCCGGGCCAGTACTGGCTCGCCGCGATGTCCTTCGTGTACGACCACGGCGGGGCAATCGCGCGCTTCCGGAACGGCCGCTGGGTCGGCACGCTCGACTCCCCGCAGGCGCTCACAGCCCTGAGGAAGGTCAAGGCGATGGCCCGCCAGCACTCACGGGCCAGCAAGACCGGTGACGAGGCCAACCCGTTCCAGGCCGTCGTCTTCGGGCAGGGCAAGGTCGGCTCGATCATCGCGAACGGCTGGGAGTGGGGCCTCGCGCTCGAGACGAAGAAGTACGGCTCGAAGCTCAAGGAGAGCCAGCTCGGCGCCTACCCGATGCCGAGCCGCACCAAGGGCAAGTTCATGCCGACGTTCCTTGGCGGCTCCGACCTCGCGATCCCGGTCCAGAGCAACAGCAAGACCCAAGCGCTCGACTGGATCAAGGCCTTCACGAACACGAGCTCGATGACGCAGCTGGCCACCCAGGGGAAGGTGATTCCGAACACCACCTCGCTGGTGCGCCTCCACAACAGCAATCCCGCGCTCGCCCCGTTTGCACGGGCCTCGCAGTCGAGCTGGTTCGTTCCGACCGCGAAGAACTGGGTGAACGTCGAGAACTCCCGAGTAATCCGCACGATGCTCGTCCGCATCATCAGCGGCCGCTACAGCGTGCAGAGCGAAGCCAAGAAGGCCAGCCAGCAGATCACGTCCATCCTGAACGCAGGTTCGTGACGCGGAAGCCGGGACGCGCGAAACTCACAGCGTGAGCGTCGCGCCCCCGGCCCCCCCAACGGTCGCCGCCGGGCACACCACCCGGCGGCGCCGCCGCTCCCGGCGGGTACGAGCCGCGCGGGGCAGCGTGCCCTATCTGCTGCTCACGCCGGCGGCGATCGCGATCGTGGCCGTGCTGGGCTATCCGCTCTACTTTCTCGGCAAGCTCTCGTTCCAGCGCTACGGGCTGCCCGAGCTGATTGCGCACGAGGGCACGTGGATCGGCACCGACAACTTCTCGAGAATCCTCCACGACGACGAGTTCTGGCGCGTGCTCGGGCGGACAGTGGTGTTCACGGCCGGCGCCGTCTCGCTGACGATGATCCTCGGGACTCTGATCGCGCTGCTCCTCGCGCGGCTCGGGTCGTTCATGCGCCTGTTCCTGACGACCGGGCTCGTGCTCGTCTGGGCGATGCCGGTCGTGGTCGCCGTGAACATCTGGGTGTGGATGTTCGACTTCGAGTTCGGCGTCTTCAACTGGGCGCTGACGGAGCTCGGCGTCGGTGACTACATCCACCACGACTGGTTCGAGAACCCGACGACGGGCCTGGCGATCATCATGGGCGTCGTCGTCTGGGGCGCGATCCCCTTCGTGGCGATCACAGTCTTCGCCGGGCTGACCCAGGTGCCGAGGGAGCTCGTCGAGGCGGCCTCGATCGACGGCGCGAACGGTGCGCGTGTCTTTCGTGACATCACGCTGCCGCTCCTGAAGCCGATCTTCGTCATCCTGACGAGCCTGTCCATCATCTGGGACTTCCAGGTCTTCAACCAGGTCTGGATCATGCGCGGCAACAACCCCTCGAGCGACTACTACCTGATGAGCGTCTATGCGTTCGTGGAGTCGTTCCGCCTCAGCGAGTACGGCTACGGGGCGGCCGTCGCGGTGGTCATGGTCGCGATCATGTTCACAGTCACGTTCTTCTACATCCGGCAGATGGTGCGGATCGGAGAGGTGCGTTGAGCGCGCAGACCCCCGTTGCCCCGGTGCCGGTGGCGCCGACCGTCACCCGCAGCAGGGTCGCCGTCAGGCGCTTCGGCGGACGGCGGCTCGCCAATCGGGTGGGGCTCAACCTGCTCGCGCTGCTCGTCTTTGCGGTCATGGTGTTCCCCGTCTACTGGATGGTCGCGACCGCGTTCAAGCCGGGCCCGGAGATCCTGACCTTCTCGCCGAAGGTCTTCCCCTCGTCGGCGACCCTCGCGAACTTCACCGACGTCATGGACCGGCCCTACTTCTGGCGGGTGGCGAGGAACAGCGTGATCGTCGTCGTCGCCGTGACGGCGCTCTCGCTCATGCTGGCCTTCCTGGCTGCTCTCGCGCTCGCGAAGTTCCGCTTCTACGGGCGTCGCGCGTTCATCATCCTGATCATCGGGGTGCAGATGGTGCCCCTGAACGCGCTCATCATCCCGCTCTACATCCTGCTCAGCCGAGCCGGGCAGGTCGACAAGCTGATGGGCGTGATCATCACTTATCTGACGTTTGTGCTGCCGTTCTGCGTCTGGACCCTGCGCGGCTTCATCCTCGGCGTTCCGCCCGAGCTCGAGGAGGCGGCGATGGTCGACGGGTCGACTCGCTTCGGCGCCTTCTTCCGCATCCTGCTGCCGCTCGTCGCGCCCGGGCTGGTGGCGACCTCGATCTTCGCCTTCATCCAGGTGTGGAACGAGTTCATCATCGCGTACATCGTGCTCAGCAGCCCCGAGAATCAGACCCTGACGGTGTGGCTCGCGCAGTTCACGAGCCTGCGCGGGACGGAGTGGGGGCCGCTGATGGCGGGCGCGACGCTGACCGCGATCCCGGTCGTCGTGTTCTTCGTCGCGGTTCACCGGCGGATCGCTTTCGGCCTCACGGCCGGCGCCGTCCGCGGGTGACGGCCGAGCTCGAGCGCCAAGCGGCGGCCTGCATCTTTGCGAGCTTCCCCGGGGCAGAGGTCCCCGACTGGGTGCGAGCCTGGCTCGGCCGGGGCCTCGGCGGGATCGTGCTGTTTGCGGACAACGTCGCAGACAGGTCGCAGGCCGCCGCGCTCACCGAAGCGTTGCGGGCCGAGCGTGAGGAGCTCGTCGTCGCGATCGACGAGGAGGGCGGCGACGTCACGCGCCTCGAGGCAGCGGGCGGCAGCTCCTACCCGGGCAACCTCGCCCTCGGCGTCGTCGACGACACGGAGCTGACCGAGGGCGTCGCGGCCGCGATCGCCGCGGAGCTGACGGGGATCGGCGTGACGATGAACCTCGCCCCGGTTGCGGACGTCAACTCGAATCCGCGCAACCCCGTCATCGGCGTCCGCTCTTTCGGTTCGGATGCGGACCTCGTTGCGCTCCACGTGGCCGCCTTCGTCACGGGCACACAGCGCGTCGGCGTCGCAGCGTGCGCGAAGCACTTTCCCGGTCACGGCGACACGGCCGTCGACTCGCATCTCGAGCTTCCGACCGCCGCGGGCGACCTCCGAGAGGCGCTGCTTCCCTTCCGGGCGGCGATCGAGGCCGGGGTGGGCTGCATCATGACCGGGCATCTCCTCGTTCCCGAGCTCGACGGCGTCCCGGCCACGCTCAGCCCGCGGATCGTCTCGGGCGTCCTGCGCGAGGAGCTCGGGTTCGACGGGCTGGTGCTCAGTGACGCGCTCGAGATGCGCGCAATCTCAGGGACCGCAGGCATCGTGGAAGGGGCACTGAAAGCGCTCGAAGCAGGCGTCGACGCGCTCTGCCTGGGACGAGTGCAGGGCGAAGACGTGGTCGAGGGCGTCCACCAGGCGGTCGTCGAGGCCGTGCTCTCTGGCCGCATCAGCGCTGATCGGGTTGCGGAAGCTGCCGAACGGATCGGGCGCGCCGCTCAGGGCGCGCCGGTTCTGGCCGAGCCGGACCGCGCGCTCGGGATCGAGGCCGCGCGCCGCGCGCTTCGCGTCGGAGGTGACGTTGCGCTCGAGTCGGCGCCTCTGGTCGTCGAGCTACAGCCTGAGCCGTCGATCGCCGCCGGCCCGGGCGGCCATGGCCTTGGCGACGCCCTCAGCCGGCGGGTGCCCGATACGGACGTGATCGTGCTCGACGGCTTCTCCGAGCTGTACGACCCCCCGCACGACCGACAGCTCATCCTCGTCGTGCGCGACGCCGCGCGACACGAGTGGCAGCAACGAGCGGCAACGGCGTTCGGAGAGCGTCCGAGTGCGGTGGTCGTCGAGACCGGCCTGCCCGGCTGGCTGCCGATCGGCGTATCGGGGTGGATCGAGACGAACGGCGCCGGGCGAGTCAACCTCGAGGCCGCAGCCGAGGTGCTCGCCCCCTACGCAGTCCGCGGTTAGGCGGCCAGCGGGAGCTCGGCGGCGTCGCCGAGCTCGTCGGCCAGCTGCTCCAGCGCGGCAGCCTCGAGCTGACGCACACGCTCGCGCGAGATGCCGAGCTCCTTGCCGATCGACTCCAGTGGCTGCGGATCCCCGTCGAGGCCGAAGCGGAGCTCAACCACGCGGCGCTCGAGCTCCGGCAGGCTCGCCACCGAGTGGCGAATTCCCAGACGCTCGAGCGACTGGAATGCCTCTTCGGCGGGATCGTCGGCGCTCGGGTCGCTGAAGAGGTCTCCGAGCTCGCCCTCGTCTTCGGCGCCGACGGTCTGATTCAGAGACACCCGCGCCTCGGCCACATCGAGGGCCTCGTCGACGTGTTCCTTCGAGAGGCTCGTCGCCTTGGCCAACTCCTCGCGCGTAGGCTCGCGGCCAAGCCGGGTCTCCAGCTGCCTGCGCGCCCGCGACAGCTTCACGCGGCGCTCCTCGACGTGCGACGGCACTCGGATCGTCCTCGACTGACCGGCGATCGCTCGCTGGCAGGCCTGCCGGATCCACCAGGTGGCGTAGGTCGAGAACTTGAATCCACGCCGCCAGTCGAACTTCTCGACTGCGCGGTTCAACCCGATGACGCCGTCCTGCACCAGGTCGAGCAGCGGGACGTCGTGTCCCTGGTAGCGCTTCGCGATCGAGATCACGAGCCGCAGGTTGGAGTTGATCATCCGCTCCTTGGCCGCGGCGTCTCCGCGCTCGATCTGCTTGGCCAGCGCGACCTCTTCGGCGGCGGTGAGCAGCTGATAGCGACCGGCCCTGTTCATGAACAGGGTCAGTGCGTCGGTCGAGCTGGATTCCTGGCGCGCCTCAGCTCGTGCGGGCGCGAGGACGTCGATCTCACGCGCCTCGAGCTCAGCGCGCAGCGCGACGAGCTCGTCGTCGTCGAGATCGTGCTCGGCCGCGAACGCCTCGAGCGCGCTCTCCTCCAGAGAGCCGCGCTCCTCTGCGGCGGCCAGGAAGGCCTGGATTGGCTCTTCGATGATCGTGGTCAAGTTGCTCCTCTCGTTCTTTCAGCGAGCTGCCGGCGCTGCTCGAAGCGCTCGATGCGGCTGCCGCTGGCGACGGCGCGCTCGACGCCCGTGTAGGCGGGATGGCAGCTCAGGCAGGTGTCGACGACCAGCTCGCTCCGGGTCGAGCGAGTGGTGAATGTGTTGCCACACGACGTGCAGCGGACAGCTGTGAGCGTGAGCTCAGGGTGGTTGGCCTTCATGAAAAACTCCTTCTTCGAGGTGGGGCGCGTACGCAAAAACCGACTCGCGCCGCCTACAAATAAGAACGCTCCGGGTGTGCGGGATATTCCCCTGCACGAGCTACACGGACG
>CAVZFQ010000006.1:0-13220 GCA_963774625.1 uncultured Actinomycetes bacterium | reverse complement strand
TCGAGACACGACCGGTGCCAGGCACCGGACACGGCTCGTTCGCCGCACCGCTGCGGGTGCACTCATGGAACCTCCTGCGGAAGCGACCGGCTCCCTAGTCGCAACTGGCCCTGGCCGGTGCCAGGCACCGGACACGGCTAGCTGGCCAGCGTCTTCAGGCGGAAACCGCCGTGGTACTCGTACGACGCGGTGACGACTCCGAGCGCCTCGCGTGCCGGCCCCTTGTCGATCTGCGCATCCGCCAGCGGCGCACCGAGGAGCCCTTCGATGCCCCGGATCCCGTCCCCGGAGAGCGGCAACGCCCCCGCCGCGCACCGCACGCACACGGCCCCGCCCGCACGCGGCGAGTAGCCGGCCAGCGCATCCGTCGCGCCGCACTCCGCGCAGCTCGTCAGGTGCGGCAGGTAGCCGGAGAGCCAGAGCAGCTTCAACTGAAAGGAGAGCGCCAGCGCGTCGAGCGCGGGCCGCTCCGCACCGTTCCCCGGCCACTCGTCCAGAGCGTCCAGGAACCGCGTCAGCGCCTCGAACGCGCGCGGGTTCGCCTCCTGCTCGACGAAGAGCCGGAGCATCGCCTCCGACCCGACCAGCCCGACCCCGAGGCGGTACGAGTCCTCACGCACCGCGCTGTGCGGCCGAATCAGCTCGACGCCCGTCACCGTCTGCAGCTCCCCGCTGCCCTGGTAGAGCATCAACTCGACGTGGCTGAGCGGCTCCAGCCGGGCACCGAAGCGCGACTTCGTCCGGCGGACGCCCTTCGCGACAGCGCCCACGCGCCCACGATCCAGCGTGTAGACGTGCAGCACGCGATCGGCTTCGCCGAGCCGGATCGAGCGCAGCACGACAGCCTCGGTCCGGTAGGTCCGCCCCACGTCTCTAGTGTAGAGAGCAGCCCCGTCGGGAACGGACGCTCCGAATGCCCAAGATCACCATGTACACGACCCGCTGGTGCGGCTACTGCGTCCGCGCGAAGGTGCTGCTCGACCAGCGCGGCCTCGCCTACGAGGAGATCAACCTCGACGACGATCCGCACTTCCGGCAGCGCCTGTTCGAGCTCACCGGCGGCTGGACGGTTCCGCAGATCCTGATCGACGACCGGCCGATCGGCGGTTACGTCGAGCTCTGGCAGCTCGACAAAGAGGGAAAGCTCGCCGCCTAGCTAGCGGACCTGAACGGGCGTGCCGAGGGGCATCAGCCGGTTCAGGCGCATGATCGCCGCGTTCCGCATGCGGACGCAGCCGTGCGAGACGCGCCCGGGCAGGATCCCCGGCTGATTCGTCCCGTGGATCCCGATGAAGCCCCCTCCGGGCCAGTCGGTGAGCACCGGCGAGCGGGCGCTGATCCCGATCGCGATCGGCCCGTAGACCGGCATGCTGTACCCGGTCAGCACCTCACGGGTATAGAAGTCACCGCGCGGTGTCGGCCATTGAGACTGACCGACTCCGACACGGGTCGTGAAGATCTTCTGCCCGCGACGGTAGAGAGTTGCCCGGGTCCCGCTGCGCGAGACGAAGAGCCGCGTGCGCACTGTCCGGTACCGGCCGAGTGTCTTCCGCGGGACCCAGCCGGTCGAGCTGTTCGGCAGGACGGCGAGGCGAACCTGGACCCAGATCTGCCCGTTGCGGAACTTCCTCTGGTGCAGGGTCTGGACGAGGTTCGGGAAGTACTCCGGGGTCGTCGTCTTCAGCGTGCTGAACGCGCGCGCACCCCGAGAGGGGCCGCGGCGAACCGATGTCCGGCGCGTGACGAACGCCCACTTGTAGCTCTCCGCCTTGTAGTCGCTGAGAACGGTCGTCTTCGGCCAGATCCTCTTCTGCGGCGGCTGCCCCGGAGGCGGAGGCGGCGGCGCGATGCCGGCCTTGGTGACGCGGATGGTCATCGTTCGCGGCTCGGCCGCCCCGACGGGCAGGCCCGAAGCGACAGCCGTGAACGTCACCTTGTGGTCGCCGACCCTCGAGGTCGCCGGAGTCCACGTGTACTTCGCGCCGGCCGGGTTCCCATCCTGGGCAGTGAACGTGCCTCCGGGCATCTGGCTGGCCCGAATCTGGACGCGAACGGCGCTACCTCCAGCCGTCTGCGCTCCCAGGAGGATCGTCACCTGCGAGTCGACCGGTACAGCCAGCACCGAGTTGGCTGAGGGCGTCGGCGCCGACCAGTCGACGACTGCGGCCTGCTGCGTCCGCTCAGGCCCCGCCTGGGCTATGGCCGGCAGGAGCAGCGCAAACACAACGAGCGCGTACATCGACGTGTGTCGGAGAAAAGAGATCATTCAGATACCCAGCGCGCGGGGCGACGCGTGTGCCGCATTGTAACCGTCTATCGGCAAATCGCTAGTGGATCGTTACCGGCGTCCCGAGAGGCATCAGGCGCGCCAACCGAAGGATTGCATGGTTAGGCATTCGGATACAGCCGTGAGAAACCTGCCCCGGCAGGATCTGCGGCTGGTTCGTCCCGTGGATGCCGATGAAGCCCCCGTTCAGCCAGTCGGTGAGGACCGCCGAACGGGCGTTCAGGCCAAAGGCAAGGGGCCCGTAGATCGGGTCCTTGAACCCGGAGAGCTTCTCCCGGATGTGGAACTCGCCGGCAGGAGTCGGCCACTGGGGCTTCCCCACACCGATGCGGGTGCGAAAGATCGCAACGCCGCTCCGATACAGGGTCGCGTTCAGGAGCCTGCGATCGACCACGAGCCGCGTCGTGACCTTGCGAAAGGCGCCGAGCGCGTCGCGAGGCACCCAACCAGTCGAGCCGTTCGGCAGGATCGGCAGCCGCACGCGCACCCAGTAGCGGCCCCTCGGGTCGATCTTGCCGCTCAACACGAGCGCGATGTTCTGCACGAGCTCCGGCGTGATCGCCGGCAGACGGCCGACCGCTCGCGCCGTCGTCCGAGGCTCCGCGCGTGCGCGCACCGGGTCGGAGACATAGGCCCAACGCGAGACGCCGCCCGGGCCGCTGAGCGCGAACTCGTCGTTGGGCGCCGGCGTCCCCGACCTCTGGACGTACACGACGAACGAACGCGGCTGAGCGTAGGTGCGAGGCAGATCATGGGTCTGGCCCGAGAAGGTGAGCACGTGCTCGCCCGCCTGCTGGGCCGAGGGCGTCCAGGTGAGGCTCCCTACGCCCGGAGCGCTGTAGGCCGAGGTGAAGCTCGCTCCGGCCGGCAGCTTGCGGGCCCCGAGGAGCACCAGCTGTCCCGCGCGTGAGGACGCGGAGAGCGTGATCGTCAGCGACGAGCCCGCGTTGACGGTGAAGGCGGCTCCGTCGCGGGGTGTCGGCGCCTGCCAGTTGAGCGCAAGGCTCGGGCCGCGGGCAGCCGACCCGGCGCCCGCAAGGGCGAGCAGCGCAAGCGCCCCGATCGCCGAGGCAATCGTGCGCTTGACCCATCGATTCCCTGTCCAGACCCCCGTCATGGCTTCCTCAAAGTGTGCCGAATAGCGAACGGGGCGGCCTTGCGGCCGCCCCGTTCAGACTCGTGCTTACCGGGTGTTACCCAGTGAAGGGTGGCCGTGCGAAGCGCCGACCCTTGGCCTTCTTCTTGGCCTTCTTCTTGGCCTTCTTGACCTTGGGCTTGCCGTACTGGTCACGCGAAGGCGACTTGCGTACGACGAGAGTGCCGTGCGACGACTTGACGACCTTCTTGGCCCTGTCGACGGCGTCGCCGGTCGCTGTAGACGCGTATCCGAGCCCGCCGACCGAGGCCAGCGCAGCCAGGACGCCTGCTGCGAGCGCGCCGGCAAAGGCGACGCGGAACGAACCGGCGCGTGAGCGGCGGCCTTCGCGGACGCGCCCCTCGAGCCGATTCACGAGCTCGTGACTCGGCTCGGGCCGGTTGGCCCGTAGCTCGGACTCGAGATTGGTTCGCTTATGACGCATTGATCGTGATCCTCCCAGACTTCGATTCTTGCTTGCACTCCTATTACCGCCCTGTCCCTTGTTTCCTTACAGGCGGATCTCCGGGCTCCCCGATCGTCTCTCGGAGCCTGCCGAGAGCACGGTGCAAAGCCACTTCGACGGCATTCGTGCGCAGATCGAGCTCTTCGGCGATCTGACGCGCGGTGAGATCGGCTCCGTAGCGAAGCGCGATCAGATCGCGATCGCGCGGCTCGAGGCGGGCAACGGCGCCCGAGAGCGCCAGCCGGCGCAAGGTGTCGTCCTCGAGATCACCTGCGTCCGCGCGGTCCGGTACGTCGATTGCGAGCTCGAGCGTCGGCGGCCTGCCCTCGATCAGCCTGCGCGCGATTCCGATCAGCCAGGCGAGCGGCTCGCCTTTCTGGGGATCGAAGCTCTTCTGGTAGCGGAGGGCGCGCTCGAACGTCTCGCTCGTGATGTCCTCCGCGTCGGGCCCGTCCCCGATGCGGTAGGCCACGTACCCGTACACCCGACGGATCAGCGGCTCGGGATTCCTGAGGGGATCAACCCGAAGCACTGGCCGTTCCTTCCTGGACGTCGTCGCGGTAGAACGGGTTGAGCCGCGCCGCCTGCGCAGTCGCGCGTTGGGCCTCGGCGCCGTCGGTGACCGAGGCGAGCTGGTACCAGAGGAGCCAGTCGTGGCGGTCCTTCGAGACGGCCTTGCGGAAGCTCGCAGCTGCAGCGCTCGTGTCACCGGCGCCGAGCTGTGCCTCGCCGAGCCGCTGCCACGGCTCCGGCGACCAGCGCCACCAGCGGGCGGCCTTCCGCGCCTCGTCTTCGGCCTTCTCCCAGCGGCCGCGGTCGAGAGCATCCTGGCTCGCCGAGAGGGCGCTGGCACCGACAAGCCCGACGAAGGCCACGGGGGTGACGACCAGCGCTGCTGCGACCGCGGCCCACCGCACAGGCGTCGCCAGCCACCGGTCCTCGTCCCGCTGGATCGCGGCGATGATTCCGATCCCGCAGGCGAGCGCGGCGATGGTGACCGCGGGGAGCTCCCAGTCCCAGTCCACTCCGGCGTGAACGAGATAGGCGACGTAGGCCGCGGCCGCCGCCGGCACGAGGGGATGGCCGCGCGCGAAGAATGCCCCGACCAGCGGCACGCCCAGAGCAACGAGCAGCAGCGCGAGCCCGAGCGGCCCCAACTCGGCGAGCACCTCCAGGTACAAGCTGTGCGCGTCGCGAACCTTGTGCGCGAAGGGCCGGTGCTCGTTCCAGTAGTGCTCGTAGCTGCCCGCGCCTGAGCCGACGATGGGGTTGTCCTCGTAGTCGTCGAGGGCCGTGCGCCAGAGATCCACGCGGTAGCTGCCGGTGAACGTGAAGAGGCGCTTCCGGAGGTCGGCCTGATTCGGCGGCGGCGTCGCGGAGAAGGAGTCCCAGCCCTTCTGGACGATCGTGTGTGGCCCGCCGTAGCGCGCGAACACGGCGATCGAGCCCGCGACGACGATCAACGCCAGCGCGCCGGCGAAGGCGAGCGGCACCGTGCGGGGCAAGGCGACGCGACGCTCGGCGAAGCCGAACCCTGCGGCCGCCAGTGCGCTGACGCCTGCGAGCACGAGGAGATAGAGGGCCAGTCGATGTCCCTCGTCCGTGGCAGCCGACAGCGGAGCGTCGGTGCGGGTGAGCGCGTCCTGTCGGGATGCGAGCCAGACGGCAAGGCCCGACGCGGGCGCAAGGACGAGCCCCACCGCGAGCAGGTGCAGGCGCCGTGGGTCGATCGCAACGGCGACGACGAGACCCACTCCGAGCGCAAGCCACGCTCCGCGGCTGAAGGTGAAGTACGTCGTGGCCAGCAGGACGGGCAGGGCGGCGCCGGCAAGAGCGCGGACGAGCAAGCTCCCCCTTGCTGCGAAGCCCAGCGCCAGTGCGGCGCCCATGGCGGCGAAGAGCCCCAGCGCGTTCCAGTAGCCGACCGGCTCCTGGAGGCGGTAGCCCGCGATCGGGTCGAACACGCCGATCCGATCGGGGAAGAGCCGAGTCAGGAGTCCGTAGCCCGCAGGCAGGAAGATGCCGATCAGCGTCCCGCCGAGGAGCGGCTCCACGTCCACTCGGCGGACAACGAGGACGAGCGCGACGGCGACCGCGACGTAGAGCAAGGTTCTCTGGCCCTCGAGCACCGTCTGGTCGACGTCATCGGACCAGAGGAGCGAGAGCCACGTCCAGGCAGCCAGGAGCGCCAGGCCCCCGAGCATCGTCAGTGCGAGCGGTGCCGGTCGCGTGGCCGTACCCATCACGAGATAGGTCGCGCAGAGCCACAGGGCGATCAGCGCGCCCCAGCTCCAGGCAGCGGGGTAGTAGCCCCCGCTCGCGAAGCCGAAGATCGCGATCGACGAGGCCGCCCCGGCCCCTACGGCGAGGCTGCGAAGCGATCGAATCCGGTGGACCGCGGTTACGGATGCGTCAGCCGCCAAGGGCGTACCTCCCTGCAGAGCGTAGCTTCGCGTTCCGACAGGGCAATCCCCCGTTACTGCTGACAGCTCGGGCAGTACCAGGTACCGCGGCCGCCGGCTCGCGTCTTCTCGATCGGCGTGCCGCAACGGGTGCAGGGCTCGCCTGCCCGGCCGTAGACCCGGAACTCCCGCTGCATGGAGCCGGAGCGCCCATCGGCGCCGCGGTAGTCGCGTAGCGTCGCACCCTGGCGGGCGATCCCGTACGTGAGCGACTTGCGGATGCCCTGCAGAAGACGCCTGGTCTCGGCGAGGTCGAGGGTCGCCGCCGCGCGCAGGGGGTGGATCCGCGCCCACCAGAGCGCTTCGTCCGCATAGATGTTTCCGACGCCGGCGAAGACGCGCTGGTCGAGGAGAACCGCTTTGATCGGAGCCCGGCGCCGGGCGAGGAGAGGTTGGATCGCCTTTGCCGAGAGCCTGCGGTCGAGCAGCTCCTCGCCCACGCGGGTCTCGAGGTACGGCTCGAGCTCGCCCGGCTCCAGCAGCAACCAGGTGCCGAAGCGGCGGACGTCGCGGTACGCGACATCCGAACCGTCGTCTAATCTGACAACAGCTCGCCGGTAGGGATCCTCGCTCTCGACTCCTTGACGCGCGTGCCGAAAGCCCCCCGTCATCCGGAGGTGAACCAGGAGCACCCGACCGCTCTCGAATCGAAAAACCAGATACTTGCCGCGGCGTTCGACGGCTGCGATGCGTTCTCCCTGGAGCTCGGCAGCGACCTCCAGCGGATCATGCGGGCGCGTGAGGCGGAAGTCGTTGATCTCGACACGGTCGAAGCGGCGCCCCACGAGCTTCGGCTCGAGCCCGACGCGGATCGTCTCGACCTCTGGCAGCTCGGGCACGCGCTACCCGATGGTTTCGAGGACGATCGACCTCAGCGGCGGCGGGTCGGCGGACAGTGCGATGTGCGCCCGCACCTGGCCTGCGGCCCAGTCGGCGGCATCCTCGTCGCGGACGTGAAGCTCGGCGAGTAGTTGACCCGGGCTCACGGAGTCACCGCGCTTGGCGAAGCAGCGGATGCCGACCGCGTGGTCGATCGCGTCGTCCTTTGTGCGGCGGCCGGCGCCGAGCTCGAGCGCCGCGCGGCCGAGGCCGATCGCTGAGACCTCGGTGATGTAACCCTCGCCTTCGGCCGTGACGTCCCGGACGATCGGCGCACGGGGAAGCACGTCGAGTGAAGGGTCACCGCCCTGCGCTGTGATCCAGCGCTCGTAGGCCTCGAGCGCGGAGCCGTTCTCGATCGCCTGCTCGGCGCGACGCATGCCCTCCTGCTCGTCGACGCCGAGATCAGAGAGCGCAATCAGGCGGCCGGCGGCCTGCACCGTGAGCGAGAACAGATCGGTTGGCGCCTCTGCGCCCGCCAGCGTCTGGCGCGCCTCCTCGACCTCCAGCGCGTTGCCGATCGCCCACCCGAGCGGCTGGTCCATGTCCGTCAGCAGGGCGACGACCCGCCGGTTCGCTCGCTCCCCGAGCTGGGCCATTGCTTCCGCGAGCTTGCGGGCATCGTCGATCGACTTCATGAAGGCCCCGTCACCGACCTTGACGTCGAGCACGATCGCGTCGGCGCCGGCGGCGATCTTCTTGGACATGATGCTCGCGGCGATCAGCGGGATGCTGTCCACGGTCCCGGTCACGTCGCGAAGCGCGTAGAGGCGCTTGTCCGCAGGCACGAGGTCGGGTGACTGCCCGACGATCGCAAGCCCGACATCGCGAACCTGGGCGACGAACTCCTCCTTCGAGAGCTCGACCCGGAAACCGGGGATCGATTCGAGCTTGTCGAGCGTGCCGCCCGTGTGACCCAGGCCTCGTCCGCTCATCTTCCCGAAGGGAACGCCGGAGGCTGCGACGACCGGCGCGACGAGGATCGAGGTCTTGTCCCCCACTCCCCCCGTCGAGTGCTTGTCGACCACGCGGCGACCGAGCGCTCCGTGCAGGTCGAGCGTGACACCGCTCCGCACCATCGCATCGGTCATCGCGTACGTCTCCGTCGTCGTCATCCCACGGAAGTACACGGCCATGCAGAAGGCCGCCAGCTGGTAGTCGGGAATCTCCCCGCTCGCGTGCCCGAGGATGAGCTCCGTCAGCTCCTCGGGCGCGAGCTCGCCGCCGTCGCGCTTGCGCTCGATCAGTTCGGCAGGGCGGATCACAGCTTGTCCGCGACCAGGACGACGGGCGTTCTTCGAACTCGCAGCGGCCCCTGGAAGTCGGGCAGCTCCCGCTCGGCGAAGATGATGGTTGCGTCGACGTACGCCTGCGCATCGGCCCTGCCGGGAAAGACGAGCCAGCCTGCTGCGTCGCGCGCCTCCACCCGCTCGAAGTGCGGAGAGAGCAGCTCCTCTGCGTCCTCGGCGTCGAAGGTCGTGTGCCGAGGCTCGAAGTCGAGCAGGTCCTCGAGCTCCCGCAGGTGGTCCCGCCCGTTCGTGACCGCCACGAGCCGTCCAGGTCGCCTGAGCACACGGGCGAGCTCGCCCAGGGCTCGGTCGACATCGGTCACGTGGTAGAGCATCCAAGCGGCGGCGGCGCAGTCGAACTCCTCGTCTTCGAACGGAAGCGCCTGGACGTCGCCGGCGACCGTCTGCACGCCCCGCACGCGCGTCAGCTCGACCATTCGTTCCGACTGGTCGAGCGCGACGACCTTGCTGCCGAGCTCCCGCTGCACGCGCGCGGCGAGCTCGCCTTCACCGCAGCCGACTTCGAGATAGCGCTCGGGAGAGGCCTCTGCGATGGCGTTGAAGGCCATGTCCCTGGCGTCCGGGCCCTCGCCGAAGCGATGCGCGGCTTTCCTCGCTGCGAGGCGCCGCTCGTCCACATACTCCGCCTGGACGACTCCGGGGTCGTCTTGCTTCACGATTCGACGATCGGTAGGCCTGGGAGCTTCCGCCCGGGTCCCTTGCCGCCGAGCCACGCGTTGACCGTGGCGCCCACATCCGCGAACTCGCCCTCGTGGATCTGGCCCGAGGCATTGCGCCCCTCGACGTACGAGAGCAGCAGCGCGTGCTCGCGCGAATGGTCGGTGGACGGCGTCGTCGGGTCACATCCGTGATCGGACGTCAGGATCAGGATGTCGCCCGGCCGCAGCGCGTCGAGCAGGTCGGGCAGCCGGCGATCGAAGTCCTGCAGGCAGCGGTGAAAGTTCACGGGGTCGTTGCGGTGTCCCCAGAGCATGTCCGTCTCGACGAGATTGGTGAAGACGAAGCCGTCGTCGAGCTCGCGCAGGAGCTCCTCGGTCTTCTTGATCCCCTCGACGTTCGACTTCGTCGTGTGCGAGTGGTCGATGTCGTACCCCGCGAAGATGTCGCGGATCTTCCCGACGCCGTGGACCTCCTTGCCGGCCTCGCGAACGTAGGAGAGATAGTTGGGCTGCTTCGGCTTGAGCGACCAATCGTGACGGTCGGCAGTGCGCGTGTAGTTCCCCGGCTCGCCCTCGAAGGGCCGGGCGATCACACGGCCGACGGCGTGCTTGTCGGTGAGGATCTCGCGCGCGATCTCGCAGGCGCGGTAGAGCTCGTCGAGCGGGATCGTCTCGACGTGGGCCGCGATCTGGAAGACCGAGTCGGCGGATGTGTAGACGATCCACTTCCCGGTGCGCTGGTGCTCTTCGCCGAGCTCCTCGATGATCTCCGTGCCCGAGGCGGCCTTGTTGCCGATCACGCCCCGGCCCGTGCGGTGCGAGAACGGGTCGATGACCTCGAACGGGAACCCGTGCGGATAGGTGGGCATCGCCGTCGGCGTGACGATGCCCATCAGCTCCCAGTGGCCCGTGCTGGTGTCCTTGCCCTTCGACCGCTCGACGAGGCGCCCGGCCACGGCGGGCGCGCCCGGCTGGGGCGGGCAACCTTCCAGCGGCTCGACATTCCCGAGCCCCAGCGCTTCGAGATTGGGCAGGTCGAGACCGCCGACGGCGCGGGCGACGTTGCCGAGCGTGTCGGAGCCTTCGTCTCCGAACTCTGCCGCGTCGGGCAACGCTCCCGCTCCGACCGCGTCAAGCACGATGACGCAGGCGCGGGGCATGGGGCTATTCTAGGTCGGTCGTGGACACCGCCATCGGTCTCATCGGACTCGTCATCTTCGTTGCCTGCGTTGTCGGGCTCGCCGCAGGCATCACGTGGCTGGTCGTCCAAGCCGACGCCGTCTTGCGCCGCCTGCGACAAAAGCCCGAGCCGACACCCGAGTCCTAGTACCTAGACGGGCGAGAGCGGAAGGACGTCTTCGAGCGGTCCATAGTCGAGACCATGAGCCTCGGCGACCGCTTCGTAGGTGACCTTGCCCTCGAGCACGTTGACGCCGCGGGCGAGGGCCGGGTCCCGCGCGACCGCCTCTCGAAGACCCATGTCCGCGATCGACTCGACATAGGGAAGGGTTGCGTTCGTGAGCGCCTTGGTGGAGGTGATCGGAACCGCTCCGGGCATGTTCGCGACGCAGTAGTGGGTCACGCCGTCGACCACGTAGACGGGCTCGGAATGGGTCGTTGCGTGCGACGTCTCGAAGCAACCACCCTGGTCGATGGCGACGTCGCACACGACCGAGCCCTCCTTCATCCCCGCGACCATCTCCCGCGTGACGAGCTTCGGCGCGAGCGCGCCGGGGATGAGAACCGCGCCGATGACCACGTCCGCCTCGGCGACGGATTCCTCGATCTGCAGGCTCGACGACATCAGCAGGCCCACCCGCGTGCCGAGGACCTCCTCGAGGTGGCGCATGCGGTCGATCGAGCGCTCGAGGATCGTCACGTTCGCCCCGAGCCCGAGCGCGATCAGCGCGGAGTTGTAGCCGACCATGCCGCCGCCGATGACCACGACCTGGCCGGCCGCCACGCCGGGAATGCCGCCCAGGAGGAGGCCGCGGCCCCCAAGCGGCTTCTCGAGGAAGTAGGCGCCGGCCTGGGCCGCGAGACGGCCCGCGATCTCGCTCATCGGGGCCAGTAGAGGCAGCGCACGGTTCTCCGTCTCCACGGTCTCGTACGCGACGGCGGTCGTGCCGCTCTCGACCAGCGCGCGCGTCAACGCCTCGTCGGCTGCGAGGTGGAGATACGTGAAGAGCACGAGACCCTCGCGCAGGCGGCCGTACTCCGACCGGATGGGCTCCTTGACCTTGAGAACCAGCTCGACGTCGCCCCAGACCTCGTCGACCGAGACGGTGGAGGCGCCTACGGCTTCGTACGCCGAGTCCGGGAAGGCGCTGCCCTCGCCGGCTTCGCGCTCGACGAGCACGTCGTGGCCGTGCTGGACGAGCTCGCGAGCCCCGGCGGGCGTGAGCGCCACCCGGTACTCGTCCGACTTGATCTCTTTTGCAACGCCGATCCTCATCGCAAGGGGCGAAACCTTACCTTGGCCGCAGCTACGTCAGGCGTGGCGAGATACCGCTTGCTTCTGCGCTTTCAGGTGATGCCAGGTCAAAGGAGGGAGGGGCGCTCGCACGCCCCTCCCTCGTTGGTCTAGTTGGACTACGCCGACCCGAACGTGAACGTCGCACCGTTCACGCGCAACGTGCGGAGGATCGCGGCGAGCGGAGTGCCACCTGCGAACCCCGTCGTGATGTAGATGCCGCTGATGACCTCAGTGGCGTGGGCAGCCTTCACCGTCGCCCACGGCTGCTGGTCAGGCGGAACGCCATCGCAGGAGTCGTCGTCGTACCGGACATTGCTGGTCGTGACCTCGTAGGTGTGGAACGAGTCCTCGGTCGGCACGACGGTGGCGCACTCCGTCGCATCGAAGATCACGTCGTGCGTGTCGCCCTGTAGGAAGATTCGGAGGTACGGCGAGCCAATCGGGCTGTCGTCCGCCGACGAGTGCTTGACCGTGTAGGACAGTTGGTTGATCGCTCCCAAAGTGAGGCCGTTGGCCCCGGTGTAGAGGACCGAGCCACCCCATGCGCCCCCGCTCGGATACGGGCCGAACTGCACCCCGTCGAGAGACGTAGCGACACTGGCGTTCGTCCCCGAGAAGTCACCGCTCAGGCGAAGCAGCGTCGCGGCGGGCGTACCAGGTGGGCCCTGTGGGCCAGTGGGACCGGCCACGCCCTGCGGGCCAGCGGGTCCGGTTGCTCCGGCTGAGCCTGTAGCGCCGGTCGCTCCGGGTGGGCCCGGAACGCCTGTAGCGACGCCACGCACGCCGCGCAGACCGCGAAGGCCCTTCTGATTCCAGGACACCTTTCTGAAGCCTGGGCCGCAGTTGTTGAACTTCATGTCGCCGCGGGTCTCGCTGTCTCCGCGGGTCTCGATGCAGGCGGTGATGACGCCCTTGCTCACCCCGAGCGACCGCGTATTCGCTGAGTCTCCGGCGAAGGCCGAGGACACCGCCACTACTGCAAGCAGCGCCCCCGCCACCCCGACGATGGTCTTGATGCTCATTTCTTCCCCCTCTGATTGTTTTCCGACCGAACTTCACTCCTCACGCGACCCACCACTTAGCGTCGACGACGAGGAGCAGCCCGCGTGCCGCGAGGAGGACGGCCAGTGTCCGGCAGGCCGATCACTCAGCCGCCCAGGTTCGCCCGAAAAAGAAAACCCCTCCGCAGAAGTCCGCAGGTTACGACCCTCACGCTACTCGATCTGACCGTACTCTGGGCGCGCGGCATGAACATCGTGCGGCTGGGGAGTCCCGCTTTCGGCACCTTCGCGTGTCACACGGGTGCGGAATCGACCGTTAGGCTTGAAGCGGTGGGTGGCACGCGGCCGGCCCCGAGCCACATGGCCCAGAGGGTCACGTCCGGGCGAGTCGCGCGACCAGATCACGCTCCTCGGGGCCCAGCCACGGCGGTGATCCGGCTCTCGCGTTTTCTGCAGTTCGTGCCGGCTTCGACGTCGCCGGAATGACCACGTCTATTCGTTCGTCCGACAGCGCCCACTTGAGGAGGGCCTGGGCCCACGTCTCG
>CAVZFQ010000005.1:0-8399 GCA_963774625.1 uncultured Actinomycetes bacterium | reverse complement strand
CCGGAGTGGGGCCGGCCAAGCTCGAACGGTACGGCGACGAAGTGCTCGCCGCGCTGCGCGGGTAATCCCGGTCAGTCGTTACTCACTGGCTCCCCGGTACGTAGAGGGCGAGGAACTGCCCGTCCTCGCCGGTCGAGGAGTTCGGTACGAGCGACGGCCCAGGCTGAGGCGCGGTGGTCGAGTGCGCCTGGACGTCGAGGAACCACCAGCCCCTGCCGAGGAGGTCGCCGGCGTTGATGATGCCCGACGACTCCCACGTGCCCGGCCGCAAGGGCGGCGGCGTGGCGACCCGCGCCACGGAACGCAGCGCCAGGTTCGAGTAGCGGTACTCCATGACGCGGCCGTAGCCGCCTGAGAACGGCGGATCGCGGAAGGCCGACTCGCGGTCCTCCTGGATCATCAGAACGCGGTCGGATGCGTCCATGTTGTCGGGGTTGTAGATGTCGTCGCCGTCCGGAGCGTCCCCGTTGAGGATCATCTTGATCGTCGCCAGAGTCGGGTTGGCCGGGTTGACGTCGAATTGGTACACGCGCCCGCGCGCCGTTGCCGGCGGCTTGCCCGTGTCCGCGACGAACGTGCGGCCATCGATGTCCGGATGGGTGGCGATGTCCTCGAGCCGGTCGAACCTGAACCCGTTCCGCGCAGTCGCCGCGGCCTTCAGTTGGGTCGAGTTCATGTTCTCGGACTGCGGGATCGGAACGAAGCGCCCCGGCACCGACTCGTTCTTCAGGACAGCGGAGTTCTGGTTCTTCGCCGGGTCGATGGCCTGCCACACGTACAGGCCGCCGTTCGTCCCGCGCACCCCGCGCTCGAAGTCGTCAGCGATGTACGCATAGAGGTACGACGGCCCCGGCCGGAAGTCGTCCTCGCTGGACAGGAAGACCCACTTCGACAGCTCCAGCGGGACGACGTTCTCATGCTGGAAGTGACCGAAGTGCGGCGCCTCCCGGTAGAAGCCGGTCTCGGCGTCCATGACGATCGAGCTGCCGTCATGCGCAGGGCCCGGCGGCTGGCCTGCCATCGGCACGGCCTCCTCGCCCGTGAAGTAGAGCGGCCGGCCGTCGATAAGCATCAGAGTCGCCGAGCAGAAGCGCTCGAACAGCTCGTGTCCCGTGAAGAGGTACTCGGCCGCGTGCACCCGTCGCGTATGACGGTCGATGTCGAGCCGGGTGATTCGAGTGTCTACGCCCGGCGGGTTGTTCGGGAACGAGCGGCCGAGCTCGTGGTTCATGAGCACACGCACCCTGCGGCCGTTCGCGTGGTTGTCGTCGTTGTCGTCACCTCGGACGTCGGTCGCCCGGTAGCCCCCGAGGCCGTCCGGAATCCCGGACATCTGATAGTCGCCGACGATGTCGCCGGTCGAGATGATCGGATCGACCTCGACTCCGGCCGCAGTCGCCACGAGATACGGAGGCTTCGACGTGTCGAAGCCGCCACCGTCGTGTGACGCACCGCCGACGGTCGCCAGTACGCCGGCGAGGGCGCCAACGAGCGCCAGCAAGGCAAATTGCGTTTTTCTCATCACTCTCCCCTTGGTAGATAGCGGGAGCGATTTTAGAGGGGCTCGCGCGCTTTCAGCAGGAGGTTCAGCAGATCACGGGGATCGCGCCGCACTCTTGGCGCGCGAGTGGCTGGGTGCTTCGCGAGGTCGAGCGCGCGCGGGTCCGTGAGGGGGAGCAGCCGGCCCTCGCGGATCAGCATCTCGTCGACGCCGCCGATCCGGCCGCCGTACGTCGTGTAGACGGGCACGCCCAGCGCCGCAGCCTCACGGTTCATCGTGCCTCCAGCGGAGACGACGAGGTCGGCCAGCGCGATCAGGCTCTGGGCGTCGACGGCGCGCTCGGGGACGATCACCGACGGGAGGTCGAGGCCAAGGACGTAGTCGCGCTGCTCCGGTGAGCGCGGCACGACGACGGCGTGGACGCCCTCCTGGCTCCCGACGTGCGCCAGCACCTGCGGGAAGAGCGGGTTCGACCGGCGGTGGTAGAGCGAGACGTCGGGTGGCGTGCGAACCACGACCAGCGTGCGGCTCGGATCGACGTTGAGGGCGCCGAGGATGCCGGGGTCGGGCTCGAAGTCGTAGAGGTAATACTCCTCTTTCAGCCCTGGATACTGCAGCAGCTTCGGGGGGCGAACCCCGAACTTGGCCATACGCTCGGCCGGAATCGCCTCGGGGACGACGACCCGGGTCGCCGCGCGGTCGCCGAGATGGTGCTGCAGAGTCGCGTACTCGTAGTCGTGCGTGGTCGCGCTCGGGATCCCGAGCCGCCGGGCCGTGATCGTCAATTCGTGCGAGCCGTGGGCGAGGGCCAGGTCGTAGTCGCGGTCGCGTGCGTGGCGCTTGAGGGCCCCCAGACGGGAGAGGAGCGAGCGGGCCTTGCCGAAGCGCGAGCGCCCCCCGTGGCGGCCGACGACCGTGGCCTCGATGCCGTGCTGGTCGAGCAGCTCGAGCGTCTGTGCGTAGTCGCGCGTCGTCACCTCTACGTCGTGGCCGTCTCCGCGCAGGAGACCGAGGATGGGCCTGAAGACCAGGACGTGCGCCGGGGCCGAGATGTCGATCCAGACTCTCAAGCGAGCGCCTGCGCCACGCTCGTCTCGCGCGGGGCATTCTCGACGTGCCGCTCGTGCCAGAGCGTGAAGGCGAGGAGGCCCCACAGCTGCCGGCTCAGGTCCTCCTTGCCGGAGACGTGGTCCTCGAGAATGCGCCGGACCGAGCCTGGGTCGAAGAACCCCTGCCGGCGGAGCGTCTCGGCCGACAGCGTGTCGCGGGCGAACGGCTCCAACTCGCCGCGGAGCCACGCCGCGGCGGGGATCGAGAAGCCGCGCTTGCGGCGCCGAAGAAGCGGCGCCGGAACGAGTGGGGCCACGGCCTTGCGCAGCAGCACCTTCTTGCGCAGCCCTCGCACCTTGTGCTCGGTCGGGAGCGCGAGCGCGAAGTTCGTCACGAACGGGTCGAGGAACGGGACGCGCGCCTCGAGGGAGTGCGCCATCGAGGCCCGGTCGGTCTTGGCGAGCAGATCGTCGACGAGGTAGATGCCGAGGTCCACGTCCTGCAGGCGCGCGAGGAGCTCTGCGCCTTCCGTCTCGGCGAAGCGCATCCGGAGCAGGTCGACCGGGTCGAAGTCGCTGCGCCTCCCGGTGAGCTCGGATCGTGCGTCCGCCGAGAAGATCTCCTTCCACGCGTGGTGGCGCTCGAGGGGCGGCAAATGCGCGCCGCGCACGAACCGCTTCGCTTTGTAGTCGAAGCTCGCCTTCGCGCTCGACGACGGCAGCCTTTCGACGAGGGGACGCGCGAACCCGGCCAGGGCGCCGTACCGCGACGCGAGCACGTCTGCCGTGTACGTGTAGTAGCCGCCGAAGAGCTCGTCGCCGCCCTCTCCGGAGAGGGCAACCTTGACGTGCTCGGCAGCAAGCTTGGAGACGAGGTAGGTCGGGAGGGCGGAGGAGTCCGCGAACGGCTCGTCGAACGCCTCTGCCAGCGCCGGCAGCAGGAGCGCCGCGTCGGGCCGTAGGACAAGCTCTTCGTGGCGCGTGCCGTACCGATCGGCGACCAGTCGTGCGTCGGCGAGCTCGTCGAAGCTGCGCTCCTCGAAGCCGATCGAGAAGGTCCTGACTGGCTCCGAGCTCTCGGCGGCCGCGAGCGCGGTCAGGGTCGCCGAGTCGATGCCGCCGGAGAGGAGGACGCCGACCGGCACATCCGCAACGAGGTGGGCCCGCACGGAGTCGCGGAGTCGAGCGCGCAGCTCCTCGATCAGCTCGGCCTCGTCCTCGAGGCGAACCTCGTCCGCAGAGACCGGTGCCGGCCGGGCAAAGCGCGTGAGCTCGAGCCGGCCGTCCTGCCAGGCGAGGACATGTCCAGGTGGGAGCTTCCTGATCTCGCGAAAGATCGTCAGGGGCGCCGGGATGCAGTTGAAGGCGAGGAAGCTTTCGACGGCATCGAGGTCGATCTCGCCCCGCGGAAGCGCCCGCAGCTCGGACGCGAACGCGAGCTCGCCGTCTGCCTGCCGGTAATAGAGCGGCTTGATCCCGAAGCGGTCTCTGGCTAGCACGAGCCTGCGCCGCGGCCCGTCCCAGAGCGCGACGGCGAACATGCCGCGCAGGCGCTCCGCAAAGTCGAGCCCGTGCTCCTCGTAGAGGTGGACGAGCACCTCCGTGTCGCAGTGAGTCGCGAAGGTGTGACCGGCCCGCTCGAGGTCGTGCCGGAGCTCGCGGTAGTTGTAGAGCTCGCCGTTCTGGACGACCTGGATGCGGCCGTCCTCGTTGCCGATTGGCTGGTCGCCGGTCTGGAGGTCGATGATCGCGAGACGGCGCGCGGCGAGGCCGACACCGCCGTCGACGAATGACCCCTCGCTGTCCGGCCCGCGGTGGACGAGCGTCTCGCTCATCGCGGCGAGGCGGGCGGGGTCGACCGCGCCGCCCGTGGTGGCGATCCCGCAGATCCCACACATAGCCCTAGCCTAAGTGGAGCGCCCGAACAGCCCGCGCAGGGACTGCCGCAAGACGCGCCACCCGGTGGCTGCCAGCGTGCGCAGGTAGAGCCGAACCGAGCGGTCCGCGATCCACTCGAGGTCGTGCGCGAGCTTCTCGGCCATCGAGGTCTCGTAGCCGCGGCGCACCTGAGCGAAGCCCGTGAGACCGGGCCGGACGACGAGCCGCTGCCAGTAGGCGGGCAGGTCGGCGGCCAGCTCCTCGAAGAAGCGAGGGCGGATGGGACGCGGGCCGACCAGGCTCATGTCGCCGATGAGGACGTTCCAGAACTGGGGCACTTCGTCCAGTTGGGTCGCTCGGAGCCAGCGACCGAGTCCTGTGACCTCGGCCTCCGTGCGCTCGACGAGCGCTGGGCCGAGGTAGTGGCCGAGGCGCTGCTCGGCGCCGGGTCGCAGCGTTCGGAACTTGGTCATCGTGAAGACCCGTCCGCCGCGTCCGACGCGCTCCCCCCGGTAAAAGACCGGCCGTCCGGACGTGACGAGGAGCAGACATGCAAGCACGACGAGGATTGGCAGGGCGACGAGGGCGAAGAGCGCTACGAGGCCGATGTCGAGCGCGCGAATGGCGACGTCGACTCCGAGGCGACCGGGAGTCTCGCGTGCGAGCCGCCCGTACCGCTCGGCGAGGTGCTCAGCTTGGTTCTGCTCCTGCACCGCCAACGGGAGGATCGTAGTCGGGGCCGGGGGCGCCTGAGTCTTCACCCACACTTTCTTGTTTAGGCACAGCCCACCTCCTCCCCACCGCGAGCCTAACGCGAGAAAGCGCACGCATGGGTCTCGGAACTGCATCGAAACCGTGCATCAGGCCGAGTGGGTACAGCAGCATCTTTTGCATAAGATTCCCTTATGGACACGCGCCAGCTCGCAGCGTTCTGCACGGTCGTCGAGCTCAAGAGCTTCTCGCAGGCGGCTGAGCGCCTCGGCGTCACGCAGCCGGCGGTCAGTCTCCAGATCCGCTCACTCGAGGAGCGGCTCGGCCAGCAGCTGCTCGATCGCTCGGGACGGCGCGTCGAGCCCACCGAAGCCGGCGTCCGGCTCTATCGCGGCGCGCAGCGGCTCCTCGCCCTCGAGCAACAGCTCGTCGAGGACGTGGCCGGCGAGGCCGACGGCGAGCTCCGCGGCGAGCTTGCGATCGGCGCAGCGACGGGGCCCGGCGCCACGGTCGTGCCTCTGCTCCTCTGCGAGTTCCACCTTGCAAACCCCGACGTCCGCGTCGAGCTCACGATCTCCGACACGCAGACCGTCGTCGAGGCGGTCGCACGACGGGAGCTCGAGCTCGGCATCGTGGGCGCGACCCCACGCCACCGCTCCGTCGCCTACGAGCCGTTCTTCCGCGACGAGGTCGTGCTCGTCTGTCCGCCCAAGCACCCCTTTGCCGGCAAGACGATTGCGATCGAAGCCCTCAAGGACGAGACGCTGATCGTGATGCAGGAAGGCGCCGGCGTGAGACAGGTGATCGAGGACGAGCTGCGGAAGCTCGGCACGCGCCTGAAGGACCTGGACGTCCACCTCGAGCTCGGGCTCCAGGAGTCCGTGAAGAGCGCCGTCGAGGCGGGCTACGGCGTCACGTTCATCTCGCGCGCGGCCGTCGAGGCGGAGTTGGCCGCCGGCAGGCTCGCCACCGCTCGCGTGCGCGGTCTGGAGCCGACGCGTCAGATTTCGCTCGTCCGCGCAAGTGGCCGCGTCGGCACGCGCCTTTCAGAGGCGTTCGTCGAGTTCGCCAGCACGCGCGTCTGATGGAGATTCGCTGGGGTCTCTTCGAGCTACCCGGCCTGCTCGCTGAGCTCGGCATCGAGCGACCGCTCCTCGTGGCGAGCGACCGCTGGTCTCCCGATCGGCTTCCCGTAGGGATTGCCGGTGTCTGGTCGGAGGTCCCGTCCGACCGAATCGACGAGGCGGTGGAGGCCGCAAAGGTCGGCGATGGGCTGCTCGCCCTCGGCGGGGGTAGCGCGATCGACCTCACGAAGGCGATCTCTGCCGGCTCGGGTCTGCCCTTGGTCTCGATTCCCACCACGTATTCGGGCTCCGAGTGGACGGACTTCTTCGGCGTGCGCGACAGCAGCAGGCGGATGCGAGGCGGCGGATCCGGAGCGACGATGGCCGGCGTCGTCTACGAGCCCGAGCTGACCTTGGGCCTTCCGCGCGAGGAGACGGTCGGCACCGCGCTGAACGCCCTCGCACACAGCGCGGAGGCGTTCTACGTCAAGGGCCGGAGCGGACGCGGCGATCGCCACGCGTTTACCGGCGCTCGGCCGATCTCCTACGCGTTGCCGCTGGTCGTCGACGATCCCGGGAGCCGGTACTTGCGAACGCGCCTCCTGGAGGGCGCGATGCGCTCGGGAATGGCGCTCGCGGAGGCCGGCATGGGGCTCGGTCACGCCATGGCCCAGGCGCTCGGCGGTCGCTACGGCCTTCCGCACGGCGCGCTGAACGCCGTGACTCTTCCGCCGGCCCTCCGCTTCAACGAGCCGGTAGCCGCTGCCGAGATCGCACGCTTCGGCGAGGCGATGAGCACAGACGACCCGGTTGGCCGCGTCGAGGAGCTTGCCGCTCTGGGCGGCTTCGGGCGGCTGCGCGACCTCGGCGTCCCCGAGGACGAGCTCGGCGAGGTGGCTGAAGCGGCGGCGGCTAGGCCGGCGGCACGGGCGAACCCGCGGCCGGCGACGGCGCCAGAAATCGAGGAGCTTCTACGCTCGGTTTGGTAGGCAGCGGCACGGGCAGCTCGACCGCCGCAGGTTCCGAACGTCGGCCACTGCGATCACGGTCAGCGTGGCCAGGACGACGACGACCGCCGCCCCGATCAGCGTGTTCTCCACTCCGATCCAGTGTGCGATCGGGCCCATGAAGGCGACCCCGACCGGGATCAGCGCGAACGAGCCGAGCACGTCGTAGGAACTGACGCGCGAGAGCTTCTCCTCCGGGATGTGCTCCTGAAGGGTCGTCTCCCAGAAGACGCCGTACAGCTCGAGCCCGACTCCGGCGACCAGGGCGGACACGATGATCAGGGGGAGCGGCGCCGCCATTCCCAGCAGGGCCAGCAGCGGGGCCATCGTCAGGACGGCGAGCGTCGCAACGAGGAGCGGGCGCTCCGGCCGGTAGTGCAGCGCGACGACGCCGGCCAGGATCATCCCGACCGCCTCGGCCGCGAGGATCAGTCCCCAGGCCGAAGCGCCGCCCAGAGAGCGTTCGGCGACGAACGGGCCCAGGACGAGGAAGGCCCCGATCGCATAGGCGTTGATCAGCGCGAACTGGACGATCGTCACGCACAGCCACGAGCGAGAGCGGAACTCGCGCCAGCCCTCCGACAGGTCGCTCAGGAAGCGGCTTCGCTCGATCGGGACCGCGCGATGAGTGCGGATCGAAGCCACGAAGAAGGCTCCCACGCCGTAAGTCAGGCCGTCGAGGGCCAGGGCCCAGCCGGGCCCGACCGCTGCGATGAGCAACCCGGCAGCAGCGACGCCGCCGATACGAGTGAAGTTTCGCGAGAGGCCGAGGAGGGCGTTTGCGTCCTTGCCTCGGAACGACCATCGCACCCCGGCGACGAGTCAATTCCGCCGAACCCTCCTAACACTGGCCTTCGGCGGGGCGGCCGCCGGGCCCCCGCAGGTGGTAGAGCTTCCCTCCGATCCAGGTGAGCTCGAGGCAGTAGCCCGCGGCGTCAGCGGCCGCCAGACGCACGCTGGAGCTCGCGTCGGTGCTCTGGGCACCCTGGTACGTACCGGTCAGCTGGTGCGCACGCTCGAGTGCCAACCCGGCCTGCTGCAGAAGGGCCTCGGGCACCTGCTGCTTCGACTTGTCGGCGGGCGCGAAACTCGGACGCAGCGCGGCGGCCGCCCAGGCCATCAGGACGAGCGCGACCAACAGCCCTACCAACCGCAGCGCCATAGCTCGGATTTATCGGCCCGAGGGGTA
>CAVZFQ010000004.1:0-22343 GCA_963774625.1 uncultured Actinomycetes bacterium | reverse complement strand
AAATGGTCGAGGCGGGGCCAATCCTGGTCGAGGAGTACGGCTTCCGGGTGCTCGGAGTCGACGCGCCGGGGTTCGGCGGCTCGCCACGCCTCCCCGATTCCGCCTACCAGATGGGCGCGCTCGTCGAGCTCGCCGGCTCTCTGCTGGACGCGCTCGACCTCGAGCGCGTCGTCTGGAGCGGTTCTTCCTGGGGCGGCATCCTCGGCGTTCACTTTGCCGCTGCGCACCCCGAGCGCGTAGTCGCCCTTGCTCTCGTCGACGGGGGCTACCTCGATCCGTTGCACGACCACGGCGACTCGCTCGACGAAGCACGCGCGCACTGGCGGAGCCAGCCGGGCTGGCGCTTCCCCAGCTGGGACGCGGTCCTAGATGTTGCACGAGCGGCCTTCCCGCGCTGGTCTCCGGGGCTGGAGGAATACGTTCGATCCGCGTATCGGGAGGACAACGGCGAGGTGGTCTCGGCCGTAGGGCCCGATGTCTACGCCGCCGCGATGTACGGAATCGACCGCTCACCGCCTTCGAGCGTCCACGCGCGGCTCGCCGAAACCGGGGTGCCGATCCTGTTGCTCGGAGCCACGGAGCCGCCGAAGGAGAACGTGCGCCGGAGCGAGTGGCGCCAGCGCTTTGCCAAGACTGTCCCGCAGGCCGAGGTTCGCGTGATGGACGAGACGCCACACCTGATGCTCGAGGCGCGACCCGAGGAAACGGCTCGTGCGATCGGCGAGTGGCTGCGCGACCTGATCCCGAGCTGAAAACCCCCTTTTCGGCTAAACCCTGGTCCCTCCGCTGCCGAAAAGCGCAACAGCGGCTTATGGATGAAAAACTCGCAGTCGCGCAAGCTCTCAAGTACGCGGAGGAGCTTCGGGATCTTCACCGTGCTGAACGCGCGCAACGCCGCGCGGCCGAACAGGCACTCGCAAGCCTGAAGGAGTCCTATGGAACGACCGTTCGTGCCTTGGCCGACTCGCTCGAGCTTCGCGACGACCAGACGGCCGGCCACGCCGAGCGAGTCACGCGACTGGCGCTGCAGCTCACGCGCGAAGTCGCACCGGAGCTCGCCGACCAACCCGAGCTCGAATATGGCTTCCTCCTGCACGACCTCGGCAAGATCGGGATTCGAGACGCAATCCTGCTCAATACCGGCCCGCTCGATCAGGACGAGATGACAGAGATGCGCAGACACCCCACCCTGGGCGCGAACATCGTTGACCGGATTCCCCACCTGACCGGCATCGCCCGTGACGTCGTCGCGTCGCATCACGAGGCGTGGAACGGCGGGGGCTACCCGAATGGCATGCAGGGGGAGCAGATTCCACTTGTGGCGCGCATCTTCGCCGTGGTCGACAGCTTCGACGCGATGACAAACGACCGCCCTTATCGACGGGCGCGCCCCGCCTCCGAGGCACTGGCCGAAATCGAGCGGTGCGCAGGAACCCAATTCGACCCGGAGGTTGTCCGCGCGTTCGTCACCCTCGCGCGGTCACTTCGAGCAGCAGCGTAGAGTTCAGACGGTCCTGCCACCAGGCAGCACTCCCTCGGCAAGCACACCATCGAGGTTGATTTTGAACTCGACGCGCGGACGCATAGAAGAGGCTGTCTCCGCTCTTTCTCACGAGCTTCGGACGCCGCTGGCCGCGATCATGGGCTTCGCGGAGCTCCTGCAAGCCCGGGACGACGAGCGCACACGTGTCGAGGCTACGGCTCGGATCGTCGAGGCCGCCGAGCGGCTCTCCGTGGCCATCGACCGGCTCCTCGCGGCCGTCGCCGAGTCCGGAGGGGAACTTGCCGTCACTCTGGCCGAGAGCGGAGACGAGAAGACGTGATCCGGCGCCGCGTTCTGATCGTCGACGACGACGAGGCGATTCGGGCCCTGCTCCGCCTGACCCTGCCGACCGAGGAGTACGACGTCGCAGAGGCGATCGACGGCGAGGATGGGCTAAGGATGCTCACCGAGACCGACCCGGAACTGATCCTGCTCGACTGGAAGATGCCGGGGCGCCATGGGTCCCTCGTCCTCGACGAGGTGAAAGCCCGGCGGCCGAAGCTGCCGGTGATCGTCCTCACCTCGGAGATCCAGGAGCATCACCGCAGGCTGGCCGAGTCGCTCAGCGTGGATGCCTTCCTGACGAAGCCCTTCAGCCCGATGGAGCTGCTGGAGACGATCGAGCGATTACTTGGCGAGAGCCCGGTCGAGCAGGCGACGTAGCTCGCCGCCCGAGTAGGCGCTCTTTCGCAGGAGGGTGACCGCGCGAGCCTGAAGGAGCTGCCGATCCTCGCTGGACAGCCGTGCGGCCGTCAGCACGATGACAGGGATCTCTCGTGTCTCAACGTCCCCGTGCAGGTGCTCGAGGACACCGAACCCGTCCAGGCCCGGCATGATCAGGTCGAGGACGATCGCCTCGGGCTTGCGTTCGGCGATTACGGCAAGCGCGTCCTCGCCGTTTGCCGCTTCGACCAGATCGAAACCGGAGTCCGCAAGCGTTTCGACGACGAGACGTCGGACACTACGGTCGTCGTCCACCACGAGGACGCAACCCTTGCCCTCTGGTAGCACTCGCTCGATCGCCGCACGAATTCGAGCCTGAGAGAACGGCTTCGATACGAAGTCCGCGGCTCCCAGCGCCGCTGCCTGGTCGCGGCCGTTGTTGCCGGTGCAGATGACCACGGGCACGTTGGCCGTGACGGGATTCTCCTTCAGGCGTTCGAGGAAGCTCCAGCCGTCGAGATCTCCGGGGAGGCCGATGTCGAGGCAGATGATCGCCGGCGGATCCGCCGTTGCGCGCACTAGGCCCTCCTCGCCGGTCGTCGTCACCTCCACGGCGAAGCCGTCGTGCGTCAGGTATTCCGAGAGCAATGAAGCGGCCGACAAGTCGTCTTCGATCACGAGCACGCGCTTCGGCCCGGTGCCGTTGCTGTGGTGGGCCGATGGCAGCTCAAACCAGAAGGTCGAGCCCTGGCCTTCAACACTCTCGAAGCCCATGCGCCCGCCGTGCGCCTCGACGATCTCCCGACAGAGCGCGAGCCCGAGGCCGGTGCCGCCGATCTTGCGCGTGTCGGAAGTGTCGACGCGGAAGAACTTCGTGAACAGGTGCCGTTGCTGATCGCTGGGAATGCCGAGGCCGTAGTCGCGAACTGACACCCGGACCGCCCCCGGGACCTCGAACATCCGAACTTCAACCGGCCCCCCTCCAGGCGCGTACTTGATCGCGTTGGAAAGAAGATTCCCGGCGACCTGCGCGATTCTCTCGCGCTCGCCCAGGACGGGCGCCGGGTCCTCGGGCACCTCGAGCTCGATCGCATGCTCAGCGCTTTGTCCCGAGAGGAGCTCAACCTGCTCGCGCAGCACTCCGGCGATTTCAACGGGCTCAAGCGAAAGCGTGAACTGCCCGGCCTCGATCCGCTGGAGGTCGAGGAAGTCGTTGATGAGATTCGTAAGGCGCTTTCCCTCGCCGTAGATCGTCCCGAGGTAGCGCGCCCGCGTCGCCTCGTCGGGTTGACGCTCGATGAGCAGCTCGGCGAAGCCCACGATGCTGGCCAACGGCGTACGGAGCTCGTGGGAAACCGTGGCCACGAGGTCGGACTTCATCCGCTCGGCCTCGCTTTCGGAGGTGCGGTCGCGGAAGACGAAGATGCGACCCAGCACCTGGCGGACGGCGTCTTGCACGGGCGCCGTGTAGAGGCGGAACGAATGCCCGTCGGTACGCTCGAAGTCATGGGTCACCTGCAGGGTGGGATCGGCGACGATATCGTCGATCGCACCGCGAAAGCGGGCTGGGTCCGTTATGAGTGGAGCAGCTCGCAGGCTCTCGTACATGTCCGAATTCGTGCCTGGAATTGACCTTCCGGACTTCTGAGCCACCGCCTCCCCGAGCTCGTCGGCCGCCGCATTCTTGGCGAGCATCCTGCCGTGCGGGTCGAGCATGAAGATCGCGTCAGGAGCCGCATCCAGCACGGCTCGGTTGATGTTGACCAGACGCGCCACCTCATCCTGAGCCTGCTGCCGCCCGCGCAGGACGCGAACGAGCAGGAACAGGGCACAGAGCAGGATGGCGCCGAGCACACAGGTGATCGCGAGGACCGTCGAGCGCAGCTTTCCGACTGCAGCAAATGCCGAGTTCTCCGGCACCGAAGCCGTCACCGTCCAGCCGATATCCGGTACGACCGGGGCGTAGGCCGAGAGACGGCGTCCTTCGGGCGCGTCGAGCTCGACGATTCCCGTTCCGCCGGCGAGTGCAGCGTCGACGTCGGGGTCCGAACGGCGAGAGATCAGTTCAGTAGGCGCGTTCCCCGGCCGTGCGACGAGCGTCCCTCGCTGGTCGGTCACCTGCAACTGCACATCCTGGGCTGCGGCGACCCCTTCCACGAACTCCTGTAGGTACTCGAGGCGGTAGCCGACAACGAGGATCCCGACTTGTCTCCCAGGGCCGTCACGAACGAAGGTGGCGGCATCGACGACGATCTTGTCGCTCGTCTCAGGCCCGCGGAAGGCCTCCGAGACGTAGGAGTAGCCGGTTCTCGACAGGCCCCTGTACCAATCTCGGTGACTGAAATTCTTGCCAACGACCGACGGGGTCGCCGGAAGGACGTCGATCAGGGTGCCGTCGGGCTCGAGGACGGAGGTCGTGTAGATGCCCTCGTGAGCGCTACGGAGTTCGGCCAGATGGCGACGCAGGACCGCGCTCTCGGCCGGGGTGCGCGTGTCATCGCGCAGAGCAGCGACAAGTGACGCTCGCCCCGCGTATGAGTCCACCAGCCCCTTGAGTCCCTCCACCTCCTCGCGCACCACTTCGGCGCTCAGCGTCGAGGTCGAGCTCACGCGCGCCTCGACCTCCCGTTCCACTGCACTGCTCGCTTGCGAGATGCTGAAGTACGCCAGAAGACAGAGCGGTACGACGCTGATCAGGCCAAAAATCACGCCGAGCTTGCCGGGGGAGAGCCGCGACAGCAGGCCTGCGCGCCTCATTTGTTTCCGTTCAGCAGCTCTTCGACAAGGGATGCGAGTGCCAGCGGACTGAACGGCTTGGGCAGGAACTCGGTCGCGCCGGCCGCCGAAGCCGCGTCACGGTCGGCCGCCTGTGCCCGGGCGGTCAGCATGATCACCGGTGTCCGGGCGAACCTGGACTCGGTCCGGAGCTCGCTGAGGACCTCCAGGCCGGTGCGCCCGGGCATCATCATGTCGAGCACGATCAGATCGGGCTCCCAGGCTCGGGCGAGCGCGACCGACTCGTCACCGTCGCGCGCTTCCACGAGCTCGTAATTTTCGATCTCGAGGGCGCCGCGCACGAGCGCGCGCAGTGCCTCCTCGTTGTCACAGATCAGAACCTTGTGTGGCACCGCGAATCCCTTGTTGGCTGGGCCTTGCCACTGGTATCGGCGAGTGGCCAGGGAGCTTGAATTCACCGATTCCTCGCTGAGAGGGCCGACCATCCCGGTTTCTCCCCCGTATCCGCCACGCCCGCCGGCTTCTACGCTGTGGTCATGGCCGTAGTCATCGGAACCAGCCTCCGCAAGGAGATCTCAGGCGACGTCCTGTTCGACGGCGTGTCGTTCAAGGTCGAGCGCCGCGACCGCGTCTCGCTCTCCGGGCCGAACGGGGCCGGCAAGACGACGCTGCTCCGAATCCTGAGCGGAGAGACCGACCTGCACGGGGGCACGCTCGCGTTCGCCAAGGGAACCCGTGTCGCGCTCCACGATCAGCGCCCACCCGCGCAAAGCGAGATCTCGCTACGGGACTACGTGCTCTCCGGTGCGGCCGACCTGACCGCTGCCGAAGAGGAACTTCGCCGTCTCGAGGAGGCGATGGCCGGAGGGGACCACGACGCGGCGACGCTGCGCCGTTACTCCGACACGCAGGCTCGACTCGAGCACGCGGGCGGCTACGCCTGGCGCGAGCGGCTCGATTCGGTGACGCGCGGGCTCGGCTTCTCGGCCGCCGATCTCACCCGTCCGCTGGTCACCTTCTCGGGCGGCGAGCTGACCCGCGCCTCGCTGGCCCGCACCCTCGGCGGCGACCCGGACCTGATCCTGCTCGACGAGCCGACGAACCACCTCGACGTCGCGAGCCTGGAATGGCTCGAGCGCGAGCTGCAATCCGTTGACGCGGGCGTGATTCTCGTTGCGCACGATCGCTGGTTCCTCGAAGCCGTCACGACGGCTGTCCTCGAGCTCGAGGCAGGCCGCTCGACGTACTTCGCCGGCCCCTGGCACAACTGGCGGCGCGAGAAGGCGGCCCGGCTCGCCGCCGCGACGAAGGCCGCCGACCGCTACGACGAGGACATCGCGCGGCTCGAGCGCTTCGTGGAGCGGTTCAGGGCAAAGAAGAACCTCGCCAAGCGCGCGCAGGCCAAGGTCACGCAGATCGGGCGGCTCTCGAAGGAGCGCGCGGAGGTCAAGGACGAGATCTCGCTGCTGACTCGCCGCGGCAAGCAGCTCGGCTTCGACTTCTTCCAGCCGAAGCGCAGCGGCCGCACCGTGGCCGAGGCCGAAGGGCTGAACCTCGCGGCCGGCGACAAGCAGCTGCTGACCGACGTCTCGTTCGCGATCGAGCGGGGCGAGCACATCGCTCTAGTCGGACCGAACGGCGCCGGCAAGACGACGCTTTTGGAGACGCTGCTAGGGCGGCGCGAGCCTGCGGGCGGGAAGCTGCGGTTGGGACACGGCGTCGAGCCCGGCTACTTCTCTCAGCATGAGATCGAGCTCGACGAACGCGGTTCCGTGCTGGCGTGCGTGCAGTCGATGACCGGGCTCACCCGGCCTCCAGCGCAGAACCTCCTCGGCCGGTTTCTCTTCTCCGGCTGGCAGGAGCACGACAAGTCGATGAGCGTGCTGTCGGGAGGTGAGAGACGACGGCTGGCGCTCGCGGTCGTCGTCGCCTCGGGCTCCAACTTCCTGCTCTTCGACGAGCCGACGAACCACCTCGACGTCGAGAGCCGCGAGGCGCTGGAGGCCGCGCTCGAGGCGTTTCCCGGCACCGTGCTCCTGGTCTCGCACGATCGCGCCCTGCTGGATGCGATCGCCGACCGCACGCTGGCGATCGAGGACGGCACGATCCGGTCGTACGACGGCGGCTGGGCCGACTACGTCGCCCGCCGCGACGAGCGCGTGGCCGCAGCGGCCGAGCCGGCGCCGCCTCCGAAGGCGAAGAAGGAGAAAGCGCGGGCGCCCAAGCCGCGAGGCCCGAGCGAGCTCGAGCGGGTGGAAGCGGAGATCGCCGCCCGCGAGGTGGAGATCGCCGAGCTCGAGCGCAAGCTCGCCGAGGACTGGAGCAACGTGGACGTGGTCGCCACGCATCGCCGCAGGCGCGACGAGCTGCAAGAGCTGATCTCCCGCTGGGAGAAGCTCTTCGACAAGCAGCAGGCCTTCAGGCCTCGAACGTCGCGACCACGGCCTCGGCGACGACCTTGAGCGGCCGGCCGGAGACCTGGCTCGCTTTGCGCAGGCGGGCGAACGCCTCTTCCTCGGTGAGGCTCTCCTTCGTCATCAGCAGGCCCTTGGCCCGCTCGATCACCTTGCGCGCCGCGAGCGCGTCGGCGAGTGACTCCGCCTCCTCGCGCAACGCGGCGAGCTCCTCGTAGCGCGCCTTCGCCGTGTGAATGGCCGGCAGCAGATCCTGCTCCCGGAACGGCTTCACGAGGTACCCGAACACCCCGGCCTCGACGGCCCGGGAGACGAGCTCCTCCTGACCGTACGCGGTCAGCATCACGATCGGGATCGGGCGCTCGTCGAGGATCCGCCGCGCCGCCTCGATGCCGTCCAGCCGCGGCATCTTCACGTCGAGCACGGCCACGTCGGGCTCCTCCGAGCGTGCCAGCTCTACCGCCTCGATCCCGTCGCGCGCTTCGGCGCAGACGTCGAAACCGGCTCGCTCGAGCAGCTCCTTGAGGTCGAGCCTGATGATCGTCTCGTCCTCGGCGATCAGCACTCTCACGCCGGGAACACGACCTCGGCCCGCAGGCCGCCGTCCGAGACGAGATCGAGCGTCCCGCGAAGCTCGTCGCGCACCAGGGCGCGCACGATCGAGAGCCCTGTTCCCCCGTCGTCGCCTTCGATGCCTTCGCCGTCGTCTGCAATGGAGAGCACGACCTGACCGTTTCGCTGCGCGAGCTCGACGCGCACGAGATCGCCGCCGTGCTCCAGCGCGTTCTGGAGGAGCTCGCTGAAGACGAGCGCGAGCGCGGTGGCGCGGTTGCCGGCCAGAGAGACGGGCTCCAGCACCGATTCGACCCGCTTCTCGGCACCGAGCCCCTGGACGAGCATCGACCGCAGGCGGTCGAGCAGCTCCTCGAGGTCGACCTCCTCGTCGCGGCGCTGCGTCAGCACCTCGTGCACGGCGGCGATCGCGAGGATCCGGTTCACCGAGTCCTCGAGCGCCTTCCGCGGGTCGGTCGACTCCGACCGTGCCTGGAGGCGGAGGAGCGACGCCACGGTCTGCAGGTTGTTCTTGACCCGGTGGTGGATCTCCTGAGCGAGCACGCCGCGCATCACGGCTCGCCCGTGCTCCAGCGCGACGGCCGCGTGGTGGGCGATCGAGACGAGCAGCGCCCGTTCCTGGTCGGTGAACGGCGTGTCCCGGTCGCAGACCAGCTCGCCGATCTGCCGCCGCTTCCAGCGCAGCGGCAGTCGAACTGCATGCTTCCCCGCACGGCCTTCGGGCCAGGCGATGCCGCCGTCCTCGAGCACGAGCGCCGCTCCCGTCGCGCCCACGGCCTCCATCGTCGTCTTCACGATCGCCTCGAGAGACTCCTCGAGGTAGAGCGACTCGGAGACGGCCTCCGAGATGCGCGCGAGGGCCTCGAGCTCCGCCACTCGAGCCTGCGCATCGGCGTAGAGCTTCGCGTGCTCGATCGTCTGCGCCACCTGGGCGGCGATCGCCGACAGGAGGTCGACTTCGCGCTCCGAGAACTCGCGCGGAACGACGGTCCGGATGTTGAGCGCGCCGGCCAGCTTTTCGCGGGCCAGGATCGGGACGGCCAGGATCGACTCGTACTGGTCCTCGGGGAGGTTCGGAAAGGCCTTGAAGCGCTCGTCGAGGTGCGCCTGCGCCGCGATCATGATCGGCGCGCGCTCCGAAGCGGCGGTCCCGGTAATCCCCTCGCCCGGCTTCATCCGCGGCGTGCGCGTCATCTCCTCGACCCGCGTCCCGTGCGTCGCCCGGAGGACGAGTTCGTCCGCGCGCTCGTCGTAGAGGTAGACAAAGCACGCATCGGCGTCGAGGGCGCCGGCAACCTTGCTCGCCACCAGGTTGAGAACCTCCTCGAGGTCGAGCGTGGAGTTGACGGCCGCAATCGTCTCGGTGAGGAGCTGAAGGTGCCGGGCCGATGCGTCCATCAGTCGATTGTAGGAATCAGCGTTTCGAGGCTTAACAAACTCCTTACGACATCCCTGATTTCCCGTAACAGGCCGGGGGTAGGTTGGACTTGTGAGCGTCGCACGCCCAGAGCTACTCGAGACCGCCGGTTACATCGTGGCGGACTCCGAGGGCCGTGTCGTCGGCCGGGTCGAGGGCCCGATGTACGGCACCGAGCCGGACGTGCCCGACGCGCTCGCAGTTCGCTCCGGCTTCCTCTCGCGTCGCCGCCGGCTCGTCCCGGCCGACACGATCGAGCAGATCGACAGCCGCAGCGGCGTGATCGGCCTCAGCATCGGCCGTGACGCCGTGCTCAGCTTCCTGTAGCCGTCCGGCTCTCGCCGCCGCCGGCGAAACATCTTGGCGCTCCGGACACGTCTGGTGCCTGGCACCGGACATGGCCCTTACCGAGGGGTGAGTTCGCTCCACGAGAGCGATCTCCGCTTGGGCAGGCCGCAGTCCGGACACGTCTGGTGCCTGGCACCGGACATGGCCCGTAGAACGACCACGAGCTGCTCTTGCAAGCAGCTCGCAGTCGGCCGTCAGCGGTCCTCGCCGTCCGCCAAACGGCGGGACCGGTGAAGGACTCTATTGTCCACTTTTCCTACAGGACTGCCAAGTACCTATCGCGCTCCCACTCGGTGAGCTGCACCCGGTAGTCGTCCCACTCCTTCCGCTTCAGCTCGACATAGCGATCGAAGATGTGCGGGCCGAGCGCCTTCTTGGCGAGCTCCGACTCGGCTAGCTCGTTGATCGCCTCGCCCAGCGTTTCCGGCAGCGACGTGATCCCGCGCTCCTTCCGCTGCTCCGGAGTGAGGTGGTAGAGGTTCGTCTCCATCGGATCCGGCAGCTCGTACCCCTTCTCGATCCCCTCGAGGCCCGCATGCAGCAGGGCGGCGAAGGTCAGGTACGGGTTGCAGGCCGGGTCCGGGCAGCGGATCTCGGCGCGCGTCGCCTGCTCGTTGCCCGGCTTGTAGAGCGGAATTCGGATCAGCGCCGAGCGGTTCCGGCGTGACCAGGCGACGTAGACCGGGGCCTCGTAGCCCGGGACGAGCCGCTTGTAGGAGTTGACCCACTGCGCGAAGACCGCGGAGATCTCACGCGCGTGGCGCAGCTGGCCGGCGATGAAGGCCTTGCCGACCTCCGACAGGTGCCACTGGTCGTCGGCGTCGAAGAAGGCGTTGCGCCCGTCGTTGAAGAGCGACTGGTGCGTGTGCATGCCCGAGCCGTTCTCGCCGAAGATCGGCTTCGGCATGAAGGTCGCGTGGAAGCCGGCCTTCTTGGCGATCTCCTTGACGATCAGCCGGTAGGTCAGCGTGTGGTCGGCCATCTCGAGCGCCGGCGCGAAGCGCACGTCGATCTCGTGCTGCGACGGGCCGACCTCGTGGTGGACGTACTCGACCGGAATGCCCATCTGCTCGAGACCGCGCACGGTCTCCTGGCGCAGCTCGCTGGCGGCGTCCATCGTGGTCATGGCGAAGTAGCCGCCCTCGTCGAGCGTCTCCGTGCCCTTGTCGTCCTTGAAGAGGAAGTACTCGAGCTCGGGGCCGACGTTGAACGTCTCGAAGCCCATCGACTTCATCCGCTCGAGCGCGAGGCGCAGGACGTAGCGCGGGTCGCCCTCGTACGGCTCGCCGTCGGGAGTGACGACGTCGCAGATCATGCGGCCGACCTTCGTCTCGCCTTCCTTCCAGGGCATCATCCGGTAGGTGCCGGGGTCGGGGATGGCGACCATGTCCGACTCCTCGATCGCGTTGAACCCGGTGATCGACGAGCCGTCGAAGCCCATCCCGTCGTCGAGCGCGTCCTCGATCTCGCTCGGCGTGACCGCAAACGACTTCAGATGCCCCTCGATGTCCGTGAACCAGAGGAGCAGGAACTCGACTCCGTCTGCCTTGATCTTCTGAAGCGCGTCCTTCCGCGCCTCCGCGCTCGAAGTCGCCCTGACCTTCATCTCCACCTCCGACATTCCGAAAAACCTCCTGTAGAAATGCAAAAAGCCCCGGGCGAGCGTTCGCCCGAGGCCTCGTCGCCTCTTACGACTGCACGCAGCTTAGTCGGCCAACCGGAAGTCGTCTAGTGCGCTCAGACTCTGGCCTCGGCCGGCTCCCTCTCGGCGGGCATCGGCTCCGGCTGGCTGCCGCTCAGGTCGACGTACTCCGGATGCGAGGGGATCTCCGTGTTCCGCATCCCCGGCAGGAAGTAGAACGCGCCGGTCAGCAGCGCGCCGCCGATTCCCGCGGCGGCGAGGACGGTCTCGGCGCCCAGCCAGGCGGCCAAGGGGCCGACGACCGCGAAGGAGATCGGCGCAAAGCCGCTCGAGACCATCCAGTCGACGGATTTCACACGACCGAGGAGCTCGCTCGGCACCGCGCGCTGCATGAGCGTCACCCAGATGACGAGGCCCGGGCCGAAGAGCGCCTCGGCATAGAAGGCGACGAGCATCGCCTGCCACGGGACCTGGCAGACCGTGTAGAGGAACATGTCGAACAAGCCGAAGCCCCAGAGGCAATACATCCATGTGATGTGCCGCTTCGGTAGTCCGATCTGGCCGATCAGGACCGAGGTGACCACCGCGCCGAGCCCACCGGCCGCGAAGACGAGCCCGAGGTCGCCCGCGTCGCCGCCGAGCTCGTTCTTGACGATGTAGGGAACGAGGACGACGAAGGGGCCAACGCCGACCAACAGGGCGAAGAGTGCCCAGAGAAGAGTCCCCCAGAGCCAGACGTGCTTGCGCACGAAGCGCAGGCCCTCGCGGATGTCCTCGCGCATCGACAGGTGCTCCTCGCGCTGGATCGCCGCCAGCCGAGGGCGCAGCTGGGTGAGCATCAGAGCTGCGAAGCCGAAGGTCGCGGAGTCCACGAGGAAGGCTGTCCCGGCGCCGAGCTCGTGGACGATCAGGCCGCCGAGCGCCGGCCCGATGAGCCGCATGGCCAGCGGCCTGACGACGCCGTTCAGGGAGTTCGCCTGCACGAGCAGGTGCGTTGGGACGAGGTCGGGAACAATCGCGCCCGAGGCCGGGCCCTCGAAGGCGCGGCCCGCTCCGTAGAAGACGGCGATCACAAAGATGTGCCACAGCTCCAGAGCCCCGCTCACCGCAAGCAGCCCGATCAACCCCACGCTCGCGCCTCGAACCAGACAGGCCCAGAACATCACCCAGCGCCGCTCGACCCGGTCGATGAGAACTCCAGAAAAGAGGAGCAGCGCGACCAGCGGAACGGTTTCGGCGACGCCGACGATGGCGAAAGCGGTCGGCACGTTCGAGATGTCGTAGACCTGCCAGGCGATCGCGACCATGAACAGGCCGTCGCCGATCAGGCTCACGGTCGAGCCCGTCTGGAACAACGCGAAGTCCCGCTCGCGGAGCGGGTGGAGGATGCGCAACCGCCTCATGACGTAGGCGCGGGCAGCTCCTCGAGCTCCGGCTCACGGCCGCCGTGGCGCATCGCCCGCGCATAGAGCCCGAGAGCCGGGGTCAGGATGAGCCCGGCCGTGACGAGCGCGGCGCGTATGCCGAAGACGTTGCCGATCACTCCGAGCACAGGCCCGCCGGCGGTCTGGCCGATCGCGTCGGCCTGGCCGGAGATCGAGATCACCGTCGCCCGAACGTTCGAGTCCGTGATCTGCTGGTTGAGCCAGGTCATGTACAGCGGGCCCGCGAGCGATCGCGCCAGCTGCGCCACGAGCAGCGCGCCGAGGGCGAGAGCGAGGCTGCCGGCGAGGCCGAAAGCGATCGTGCCCGCCGCCAGCACGGCGGTCAGCGCGAAGAGGAGCCGTGCAAGGCCGCCTCGCGTCGCCCGCTCGAAGTGGCGCAGCAGCACGGTCGTCCCGAGTAGCCCGAGGACCATCGATGCCACTCCGAACAGGCCGAACCAGACCACCGGATCGAGCGACCACAGCTCGGGCAAGCCGATATCGCGGATCCAGTGCGCCTCACGAAGGCGGTCGAAGGCCTCGCTCGCCGCGCCCGCAAAAAACGTGATCGCGAGGATGATCAGGATCACGGGCCGGCTGCGCGTGAAACTGGCCCCCTCCCGCGCCGTCGCGAGCAGGTCGCGGGCTCGAGGGCGCTCGTCCGGGAGCGCATGGCCCGTCTCCGGCATGGCGACCAGCGCCAGCAGCCCGGCGGCCCCCATCGTCGCGCCCGCGAGCACCACCGACAGGCTCAGGTCGTACGCCGCCACGCCGACACCGAGCCCGAGCCCGACGAGCGCTCCGACGTACGCCCACCGCTCGCCGCGCACGAACACCGGCCCGACCTCGTCCGACCCGACCTCGTCCGTGATCCAGGCCTCATAGGCGCCGCTCATGAATGTGTAGCCGAAGCCCCAGAGCGCCCATGCGATCAGGATCGGAATGAAGTGAGGCACGAGCCCGACGAGCGACCAGGCGGCGCCCTGGAGCAGGATGCTGATGACGATCGAGAGCTTGCGTCCGTAGGTGTCCGCGAAGACGCCGGTCGGGATTTCGAACACGAAGACCGTCGCCTCCATGACTGTGCCGACGAGGATCAACTGGAGCGGGTCGAGTCCGACGTCTCGGACGAGGTACACCGAGACCACGACCCAGGCCGGCATCGAGAGCAGGAACTCGAGCGCGTAGTAGGCGGTCGTCGCCGACGGGCGCCTCATTCCGGGCTCCTCAGCGGCAGCGAGGCCATCATCTTCACGCCGACCGATCGATAGACGTACCCGAGACGCTCGTTGACGGTTCGCATGCTCTCGTTACCGCGCTGGGTCCAGGTCACGACCTCGCGAATGCCGTTCGCGGCAGCCCAGACGAGCTCGCGCTCCTTGAGCGCGCGGGCCAGGCCTTGACGGCGCCAGGAACGGGCGACGACGGTCAGGCCGTCCTCGGCGGTCCCAGGATTGTCGTGCCGCATCAGCCCCGAGTAGCCGATGATCTCGCCGTCGTGGAGCGCGACGTACGACCCTTCGGGCAGCGTCGCCTCGTCGCGCAGCCAGTCGTCCAGCTTGATGACGACGTCGCCCTCGACGGCGAGGTCGGCGTAGCCTTCCGCAGCCGCGAGCGGGTAGGTCTCGCCCAGGAGCTCCGGCCGCTCCGCAATCGTGACCACGTCGACGCCGTCGGGGAGCGGCGAGGGAGACGGCTCGTCGCCGAGCACCTTGACCTGCTCGACTTCGCGGTCGACCTCCTCGAAGCCGAATCGCTCGGCGAAGGCGCACGAGCCGGGATCGTCGGCGGATCCCCATACGTCCTCGAGCCCGAGGCTCTGCACATGCTCGGCCAGCCGAAACAACAAGGCGGTGCCGACTCCGCGGCGACGGGCATCCGGATGCACGCGCGGGGCGACGAAGCCTCGCCCGACGATGTCCGAACGCCCGGCTATCCCGGCACCGACGATCTCGCCGTCGAGTTCCGCGACGAGCACGAGCCGCTCGGGCTCGGCGCGCTCGCGGAACTCCTGCGCCGTCCAGGCGGACTCGTTCGGCAGGACGGCTCGCTTGACGCGGCTCCAGGCTTCGAAATCCGCGTCCGACTCGGCCTGCCGAACGCGGATCATCCCGACCTCTTGAGCTTGCCGTGCTGCTTGGCGTAACGCTCGCCGCGCCGGAAGACCTCCAGCCCGAGCGGAATCGACACGAAGCCGATCACGATCAGCGGCCAGATCTCGTCCCACATCATCGCCAGGCCGTCGCCCTCGAGGATCGCGTCGCGCATCCCGTCCAGCGCGTATGTGGCCGGCGAGATCGTGGAGAGCCACTGCATCCACTCCGGCAGGACGCTGACGGGGTAGTAAACGCCGGAGACGACGAGCAGGATCCCCTGCGCGATGAAGCCGAGCTGCGTCCCCTTCTCCGGCGAGATCAAAGGTAGGACGGCCGTCATCATCCCGATCCCGATGAAGGGGATCGAGGCGATCAGCAGGACGACGAGCGCCGCCAGGAAGTTCGCGCCCCCCACGTCGATGTCGAAGAAGAGCGCGACGACACCGAAGAGCAGGATCGCGCGGATGATCCCGTAGACGATCGCGAACAGACCCATCCCGAAGAGGTGGATCGGGCGCGAGAGCGGCGCCATGAACGTGTACTCGATCGTGCCCTCCCAACGCTCCCAGGCGACGGTCTCGGTGAGGATCTCGAAGATGATCCCGAGGTAGGCCCAGACGACGGCGCCGACCAGCAGGATCGTCGTCACGCGGCCGACGTCGATCTCGCCGCCCGTCGCCTCGATCCCCTCCGCAATGAAGACGATCGTCAGCGTGTTGGCGACCGTCCAGACGAAGAAGGCGACGTCCCACCAGAAGTAGCGCTTGACGAGGTAGACGTTGCGCTCGAAGACCCCGGACAGGCCGATCAGCTCGTGGCGAAGGGTTGCGGCTGCTCCTGGCACTAGTCGTCCTCCTCAGGTTTCTCGTCCTCGAAGGCCTTGCCCGTCGCCGAGAAGAACGCCTCCTCGAGGGTGGCGCCTCGCCGTACTGGGCCTTCAGCTCGTCGGCCGGTGCGAGCGCGATCAGCCGGCCGCCGTCGAGGATGCCGATGCGGTCGGCGAGGGTCTCCGCCTCGTCGAGGTCGTGGGTGCAGAGCAGGATCGTCGCGTCGTGGATCTCGCGCACCTCGCGGATGAAGTCCTGCACCTCGAGCTTGGAGCGCGGGTCGAGGCCCGTCGTCGGCTCGTCGAGCAGGAGCAAGATCGGCTGTGTGAGCAGCGCACGGGCCAGTGCGACCTTCTGCTGCATGCCGCGGGAGAGATCCTCCATGGCTTCGTTTCGCCGTTCCGAGGGGAACCCGACTCGGTCGAGGATCTCCGGGATCCGATCGCGCGTCTGCCCGGCGGTCAGCCCGTAGAACCGCGCCGCGTAGGAGAGGTTCTCCGCCGAGGACATCTTCTTGAAGAACGAGGCCTCGACCGACACGCGGTTGACGAGTCGCCGCACGGCACGCGTGTCTTTGAAGACGTCGTTGCCGAAAATGTGCGCCGAGCCGCCGTCGTGCAGGAGCAGTGTCGAGAGGAGCCGGACCAGCGTCGACTTGCCCGAGCCGTTCTGGCCCAGGATGGCCACGCACTCGCCGCGGGCGATCTCGAACGAGACGCCTTTGAGGGCCTCGACCCGCTCGCGGCGGCCGCGCAGGCGGGAGCGCCCGTCACTGCGGACGAACTCCTTGCGCAAGTTTTCGACTACGACTGCGGGCATCTGCTGCTCCTGAATTGCGGGACACGAAGAGGGCGCGCCTGCCTCAGGAGGCGGCGCGCAGAGAGCTCTTTGTCAACCGCAGCGCAGCATTGCGCCGATCACCTTACCGACGCGATCCTCGTGGCACAAGGCTTGACTCCGTCCGGTCTGCCTCCTATGTTCGTGAGCAGACGTTCGCCGCAGAAGGCGGACGTCGGGGCTATGGAGCCTCGGGACTCGCCTCCCGGGGCTCTTTGCATTTCCGGGGCGATTTACAGGAGGTCTGGGCATGACGAAGGTGGAGGCGGTGGTCATCCGGGAGCGGGTCGAGACCGTGATCGACGCGGTCGAGGCCGAGACGGGCCACGTGGGCGTGACCGTCGTCGAGGCGGTCGGCCACGGACGGCAGCGCGGGATCACACACGAGTACCGGGGGCGCGTGTTCGAGTCGCGGTTCCTGCCGAAGGCCGTGCTCACGTTCGTCGTCGAGGACCGACTCGCTCGGGCAGTGGTCGACGCGATCGTGGACTCCGCCCGCTCGGGACACGAGTCGGGCGACGGGATCGTGTGGACGACACCTGTCGAGAACGTCATGCACAACCGGACGGGACTGGCACTCGGGGAGGTCGAGGTCGCATGACGGACGCCGAGCTCCTCATCGCGGTCAACACGGTATGGGTGGTCTTCGCGGCCGTCCTCGTCATGTTCATGCAGGCCGGGTTCGCGTTCCTCGAGGCGGGCCTCACGCGCATGAAGAACGCGGCGCACATCGCCGGCAAGAACGTCATCATCTTTTCCGTCTGCTCACTCGTCTACTGGGCGGTCGGCTTCGGCATCGCCTTCGGCGAGGGGAACGCGCTCGTGGGCACCAGCGGCTTCCTGCCGTCGGCTGACGCGCTGCTCGCGATCGGCGAGGCGCCTTTCTCGTTCTTCACGACGGTCCCGGCCGGCGCCGGCTACCTGTTCCAGGTCGTTTTTGCCGGTGTCTCCCTCGCGATCGTCTGGGGCGCGATGGCCGAGCGGGCGAAGCTCTGGGTCTACTTCGCGTTCGGCGTGTTCTTCACGCTCGTGTACTCGATCGTCTCGCACTGGATCTGGGGCGGCGGCTGGCTGTTCGGGCTCGGCATGCAGGATTTCGCCGGCTCGACGGTCGTCCATTACCAGGGCGCCCTCGCCGCGCTCGCCGGCGCGCTGCTGATCGGCTCGCGGATCGGCAAGTTCGACGGCAAACGGGCGAACCCGATCCCGGGCCACAACGTGCCCTACGCCGTGCTCGGGACCGTGATTCTCTGGTTCGGCTGGTTCGGCTTCAACGCGGGGTCCACGCTCGGGGTCGTCAGCGGCGACAAGGTCGGCTTCTTCGCCTACGTCGCGCTGAACACGAACCTTGCGGCCGCCGCCGGAGCGCTCGCCGGGACGGTCACGGCCTGGATCGTCATGCGCAAGCCGGACATGACCATGACCCTGAACGGCGTCATCGCAGCACTCGTCGCTGTCACGGCCGCGTGTGGCTTCGTCGCGCCGTGGGCAGCGGTGCTGATCGGCCTCATCGCAGGCGTGATCGCGGTCACGGGCGTGCTGGCGGTCGAGCGGCTCGGGATCGACGACCCGGTCGGAGCGGTCGCCGTGCACGGCCTGGCAGGCGTCTGGGGAACGCTCGCCACGGGCCTGTTCGCGGTACCCGCACTCGCGTCGACGCTGAACACGGGTTCCGGAGGCTTCTTCTACACAGGCTCGCTGCGCCAGGTCGGCGTCCAGCTCGTCGGGCTGGCGGCGGTCGGCGCGTTCACGTTCACGACCTGCTTCGGCGCCCTCTGGGTGATGAAGCGGGTCTGGGGCATCCGCGTCGAGGAACACGTCGAGACGGCGGGCCTGGACGTGGCCGAGCACGGCATGTGGGGCTATCCCGAGTTCTACATCCCGGTGCCCGGCGGCTACGGGACCGAGGCGCACTCGCACCTCCTCGGACACTCCCATCGGCATGAGCCCGTGCCGGAGCCGGAACCTGAGCCGGTAGTGGAGACCGAAGCGGCTTAGCCCTCCTCACTCCACGGAAGCTCGCTCCAATCGTCGGGTCGCGCGACGCGCCACTGGTGCTTCAGTGGCGCGTTGGCCTCGGCACTCGACGTCGTCTCGGTTTCGACGCTCGCCCCGTAGCGAACGGCTACGTCGGAGGGCTTGTACACCCGCCAGAAGGTGTCGTCGTCGAAGTCGCGGTTGCCGGTGCAGAGAATCACGCACGGCGCGTCGCCGGCCCCGACGAAGGTGTGTGCCGTACCGGGCGGGCAATGGACGAAGTCCCAGGCGCGAAGGTGACGCTCCTCGTCCTCGACGACCAGGATGCACTCGCCCATGAGAACCAGAAAGTCCTCCTCGACCGACTCCGCGTGGTACATGCCGGACGGATCACCCGGCGCGACGACACGGATGACGAAACCGGCCCCCGGCTTGACGTACTCGTCCAGATCGGGGCGTCCCTGCAAGACGAAATCGTCGGATTCGAAAATGCAGGTGCCGCCCGAGCGGCCGTTGTTCAGCCAGGCGGCATCGCGTGCGTTGACGACGAACCACCCCGGGCTCACCGGGGTGAGGCCCGACTCCACGGCTTCGAGGCGTGCTTCTTCAACCATTGGAAACTCCTTCGCTCCGGGCCGGCTACAGCTTCTTGAACGTGACAGTCACGCGCCGGGTGACGTCATCCGAGCAAGTCCCGTCCGGCTGACAATCGGTGGACGAGGTCCGTTTGTGGCTCGTTCCGGTAAGGACGAGGAGGCGGCGACGCGAAACCGCCGCAGCGCTCGGCATGGCCAACAGGAGCTCGCCCAGGCGAGTCCCGCCGGTGAAGTGCCGGTCGGTAAAGGAATCGGTCTGACCGATGCGGCAGTTGCCGCCGTGAAGCGTGGCTAGCAGGTCAGCGTGGAGAAAGCGACGGTTGTAGCCGGAGAGTCGGATCAATGGGCGTTTCAGCGGAACGGTGCCGCAGCCCGCCTTTTCCGGCGGCGGGCAAGGCTCACCTCCGGGCTCCGGGGGGCGTTGCACGGTGTTGTCGACCATTGTGATCGTGCCTGCGCCCGGTCGCAGCGGGCCACCGACCAGCCCTCCTCCATGTGCGCTCGGAACGCCGACGATCCAGCTGCCGTAGCCGCTCGGCTCGGCGCTCGCGAAGCGGCTGTAAACCAGGGCCACGCGTGGAGCAGTCGCCATCCTGAACTTGACCCTCACCATCCCGTCGCCGACGAGACCGCAGGGCTCGGTGCTGTTCAGCGTCCAGCGGTTGGTGTACTCACCGGTGAGCGAAGTGATGCGGTGTGTCCAGGCGCGCCCCTCGGGTGCCGCCTCGGAGGGTGTCGCCGACAGGAAGCCGATCGCACAGGCGGAGCCGACGAGGAAAAAGACGAACGCAAAGAGGGCGCCGCGCACTACGCCCATCATCGCAGTGGTTGCGGTCAGCTCCTAATCGGGAGCTTAGGAGCCGGACTGCGTGAGGTTGCCGACCTTGACTGCGGCGATGCTGCTCGCCGTCGCCGTCGGGTCCGTGCCCGTGCCGTTCTCCTCCCAGCAGCGGAGGTGGACGGCGCCGGGGTCGGTGACCGAGACGCCGAAGACCATGGTCAGCGTGTCTGCTCGGCTCGAGCCTGCAGTGGTTCCGATCTGAGATCTCGCGGTGCTGCTCGACCCCGGGCCGACGACCCCGGGCGCTCGTGCCCGGCACACGGCTGTGCCGTCCGCGGTCCCGACGATCGTGGCCTGAGCCGTCACGAGGTATTTGCCGGCCGCCAGCGGCATCGTCAGCACGGTTGCCGCCGTCTCGAACGTGTTGCCGATGACGGTGATCGGCGTCGACGAGATGTGCTCGAACGCCTCCGTGCCGCTGTCGCCCTTGTCCCCCTTGTCACCCTTATCGCCCTTGTCGCCCGGCGGGCCCTGGAAGCCGCGCAGGCCGCGATAGCCCCGATAGCCGCGGTAGCCGCGCGGACCGCGCGGGCCGCGCCTGGCCGAGCTCTTCTCGGCGCCGAGGCCCGTGGCGCGCTTCGCCTTCGTCGCACCGGCGGTGACGCCGTTCTGGGCCGCCTCGCCGAGCCCGGTGGCGCCGAGCACGGCGACGACGAGGGCCGCGATGGAGATTGCGATCGGCAAACGCTCCTTCACGGCCCTCGACGGTAGCACCAGCTTTCCGAAGAGAAAAGCGTATTTACATGGTCTTTACTCGATAGCGAACGTCACCGTCACGCTGGCCTGGATCTCCTCGCTGCCCGGCTCGATGGGGGCACCAACAGCCGTGTCGGCCTTGGCGCGCTGCATCTCCATCATCGGTCCCGGCCCGCCGTTGAAGCCCTCGACGATCGCCGTCACCCGGCCGAGTCGCACGCCGGCCGCGTCCGCCAGCGCCTCCGCGCGCTTGCGTGCGTTCCCGAAAGCGCTCTCGAGCGCCTTGGCCTCGTAGGCTTCGCGGTTCGACCGCATGAGCGACGGGCCGTAGACCTCGTTCGCGCCGGCCCGTGACGCAGCGTCGAGTACCGCGCTCGACCGCTCGAGGTCGCGCAGGGTGACCGCGACCGAGTTCCGCGCCGCATATCCGCTCTGGGTTCCCTTGTCGCTGTCGTAGCCCGGCCCGACCGACACATCCTGAGTCTTGATGTCCCTCTCGCTGACGCCGGCGCTCTTCAGCGCCGCGATGACCCGCTCCATGCGAGCGGAGTTCGCAGCGAGCGCCTCGCGTGCTGTACTGCCCTTGGTCGTCACGCCGAGCGAGAACTGAGCCTCGTTCGGGATGGCATTTGCCGTGCCGGTTCCGTTCACGGTGATGCCTTGCAGTGGTGAGCTCTCCGCCCCGCCGGCAGTCTCGGGGATGCCTACGCCCGCAACAGCAGCCGCAGCCAGCACGAGCAGGGCCAAACCAGCGATCCGAATCATCTTCATCGTTGCCTCCTAGCCTTTTCCCTCTATACGCCGCAGGAGGGCTCCCACGTCACAATCGCGTTTAGGGTGCGCTCCATGGAGCCGAGCGAGTTCAGGCTCGCAAGCCACGCCGTCTGGGAGGCGATGGCCCCAGGCTGGGAGGAGCGGCACGGCTGGTTCGAGACCGCCGCTCGCCCGGTGACCGAGCGGATGCTCGAGGTCCTGCAGGTGCAGCCGGGCGAGACGATCCTCGAGCTGGCGGCGGGCACGGGCGTCGTCGGCTTCAGCGCCTTGGGGGCGCTGGGCAGCGATACGCGCCTCATCGTCAGCGACTTCGCAGCGGCGATGGTCGAGGCGGCGCGGCGCCAGGGCGCGGGGCTCGGGTTCGACCACGTCGAGTACCGCGTCCTCGACGCCGAGGCGCTGGAGCTGCCGGATGAATCCGTCGACGGCGTCCTTTGCCGATGGGGGTACATGCTGCTCGCGGACCCGGCACGGGCGCTCGCTGAGACGCGACGGGTGCTTCGAGACGGCGGACATGTCTCGAGCGCCGTCTTTGCCGGGCCAGAGAAGAACCCCTGGGCAGCGCTGCCGATGGCGGTGCTGGTCGAGTCCGGTCATCTACCGCCCCCCGAGCCAGGACAACCGGGGATCCTTTCGCTTGCCGATACCGATCGGCTTAGGCGAATGTTCGCGGACGCAGGGCTCACGGACACTGAGATCGAAGAGGTGCCGTTCGCGTACCCGTTCACTGACGAGGATGACTACTGGCGTTTTCTGTCCGACGTTGCGGGGGCGATCTCCATGACGCTCGGGCAGCTCGACGACGAAGCACTTTCCGACGTCCGGGCGAACCTCGCAACGCGCCTCGAGCCGTACAGAGCGTCAGACGGTCTGGAACTTCCGGCCGTCTCGCTCGTCGTCGCGGCCTCACGGCGGTAAGGCTCCCCATTCCCTTCGTCT
>CAVZFQ010000003.1:0-12151 GCA_963774625.1 uncultured Actinomycetes bacterium | reverse complement strand
GGCGCCAGGCCCGTTGCTGACCCCGCCCAGGAGGCGGTCCAGGAGGCTCCGAAGATCCCCGCGAGCTTCCGCGAGGGCCTCGCCGCCCTCGAAAGGGCAAGCGAAGAGCGCCGGCGCCAGCCCGTCTGACCGCCTGCATACGATGCGGCGAGTGCGAACGATGTTCGTGCTCTACGTCGTGACGATCGCGGCCGGCCTGGCCCTCTACTCGGTCGTCGGAATCCTCCACAAGTGAAGCGGTTCCTCCGAGAGAACAGCCTCGCGATCTGCTTCGGGATCCTGTTCCTCGCCGCGCTGCTGGGACAGTCGATCGCGGGCTGGAAGGATTACAACGAGGAACTGCTGGCTCACGACGAACCTGTCATCTCCTGGGGGCGCTACCTCTATTCGTCGGACTTCGGGTCTGCGGTGCTGGAGAACTGGCAGTCGGAATTCCTCCAGTTCTTCACGTTTATCCTCGCCACGATCTGGTTGATCCAGAAAGGATCGAACGAATCGAAGAAGCTGGACGACGTCGGCCGCGAGTCCGACGAGCAACAGCGCGTCGGACGCTTTGCCGGGCCCAGTTCGCCCTGGCTGGCCCGCACCAAGGGCCTCGCCCACCACCTGTACGCCAACTCGCTGCTGATCGTCATGGGAGTGATCTTCATCGGCTCTTGGTTCGGGCAGTCAGTGACAGCATGGACCGTCTACAACGCCGACCAGGTCGACCACGAGCAGTCCGCGGTCGGCTGGCTGACCTACCTGACCACGCCCGACTTCTGGGAGCGAAGCCTCGAGAACTGGCAATCGGAGTTCCTCGCCGTCGGGACGATGGTCATCTTCACGGTCTACCTGCGGCAGCGCGGCTCGCCGGAATCGAAGCCGGTCGGCGCGCCGCACGGCGAGACGGGCACCTCCGGATAACAGGGGCGAGGCTCTCAGTCTTGCTTGCGTAGCGGCGTGATCTGCACCGGCTGTCGCCCGGTTACGTGCTCCACCTGGAGCGTCGTGTGGCGCAGGCCGAACTCGTCCGCGAGGATCGCTTCCAGCTCTCGCCGGCGGGCAGGGCCATCGTCGTCTGCGCGGAGGAGCACGTGCGCCGAGAGCGCCGGAAAGCCGGATGTGATCGTCCAGATGTGCAGATCGTGGACCTCGACCACGCCTTCGACCTGCGCCATTCGGTGTCCGACGTCGACCGCGTCGATCCCGGCAGGAGTCGACTCGAGCAGGATCGATACCGAGTCGCGCAGGATCGTCCACGAGCTGGCTAGAACGAGCAGCCCGATGGCCAGGCCGGCGAGCGGGTCTGCATATCGCCAGCCGGTCGCGAGCACGACGAGCGCGGCGACGATCACCCCGGCGGAGGCGGCAAGGTCGGCCAGCACGTGCGTGTAGGCCGCTCGAACGTTGAGGCTCTCACCCGTGGCGCGCGCGAGGATCCCCGCGGCGAGGAGGTTCACGAGCAACCCGATGCCCGCGACGACGAGCACCCAGCCGGCGAGGATCTCGGGCGGGTTCGAGAACCGGTCGATCGCCTCGATGAAAATCCAGATCGCGACCACGACGAGGGCGGCTCCGTTGGCGAGCGCAGCCAGGATCTCGGCCCGCCGATAGCCGAAGCTGCGTTGCGCAGTCGCCGGGCGGGCCGCCAGCCACGACGCGAACAGGGCGAGCGCGATCGTCGCCGTGTCGCCGAGCATGTGGCCTGCATCTGCGAGCAGCGCCAGGCTGTCGGTGGCCAGGCCGCCTACGAGCTCGACGACTGTGTAGCCCGCGGTCAGCACGAGCACGGTGCCGAGCGCCCGCCGGCTGCGGGTGCGGTCGAGGCCGTGGCGGTGGTGGTGGTTCACGTCGGCGGCCGGATGGCTATCGACCCGTTGAAGTCGCGGAATCGTTGCTGCATGAAGTGACTCGGCGCGATCATGCGCGCGTCGAGGACACGGCCCTGTGGATCGACCAGGAGCCGGAACCAGGCGGGGACCGGATCGCGGTCGTAGACCGAGAGGATCTGGACCGGCCGGCCGCGGAAGCGGGTCGTCCCGAGGAGCCTCGGGTTGTGTGCGCCATCCCACATGTACGTGGGGACGCGAAGGCCGGGGAACGCCGAGCGCTCCCAGCGCCCGTTGCGGAGGTCCCACCGGTTCGTGCCGATGATGATCGAGCGAAACCCATCGTCGGTCCGGAACGCGAGGCGATTTGGAGCCTGCACTTCGAAGGTCGACCGGGCTTCGCCGCCGACCCCTGAGCTCAACTGCTCGGTGTAGCGGTGCGTGCGCAGGGAGCCCATCTCCACCTGAACCTTCTCCCAGAGCTCCCTGCCGGAGGGGGGTAGCGCCTTCGGCAACACGAACTCGAACCTGTCGGGCGCGTTCACGGTGATCCTGCGCGCGCCGTTGAAGGCATCGACGTCGAGCCGGAAGCATGCTCGTCCGCACGACACGGACTCAGTGGGCCGGCCGTCGACCGCAAATGAGAGGTCTTTGGACGAAGCAGGCGTTTCGCCGGCGAGCACCGCCACCTCGACGGGGCCTCCCGGGACTGCGGCTAGGCCGGCGAGCACCCGGCCTTTGCGCTGCGCCACCAGGAGCGCCTCATCCTCACCCGACAGCGGAAGCTCCAGCGCAACCTTCGGAGGCGCCGTCTCCGGCTCAGCCGTCTCCGAGCCGGAGCCCGAGGCGATCACGAAAGCCGCGCCGGCAAAGCCGAGAAAGAGCAGGGCGGCCGCGACCGAGAGCACGATCCAGGCGATCCGCGGCATCGCTTAAGAGTTGCAGTTCGGGTCAGGCCAGGCGGCCGACGTAGATGGTCACTTGCGTGGTGCCCTGCACGCGTGTTTCGGCCGCTGGGTCCTGCTCGACGACGAGCCCCTGCCGGCCGGGATCGGTGACGGGCCTGTCGACGGCTCGCACCGTGAACCCGGCATTGCGCAGGATGCGGTCGGCAGCCGCCTCCGTCTCGCCGACGACGTCCGGCACGGTGCGCACCTGACCGCCTCCGGACACCGTGAGCCGCACCGTCGATCCGCGGGTCGCTGTCGTCCCTCCCGCAGGTGCCTGCGTCAGCACCGTTCCGGCCGGACGCGTGGACGACACGGGAGTCGAAGAGACGCGAAAACCGGCTGCCTGCAAGCGGGCGAGCGCATCGGTGTCGCGCGAGCCGACGACGTTCGGAACGGGCGCCTCGCCCGTCGTCGGCACGGTCTGAGTCGAGCCGCCGGCGGGCGCGTTCGCAGCGGCAATGTTGAGCCGGGCGGTAGATCCCTTCGGCGCCCTGACTCCACCCTGCGGGTTCTGGGCCACGACTTGTCCTTCGGGCACAGGCCCCGGTGCCGGGACGCGAACGATGTTGACGCGGAGCCCAACCCTCCGCAGCGCTGCGGTTGCAGCAGCTTCCGTTTGGCCCACCACCAGTGGGACGGCAACGAGCTGCGGGCCCTTGGAAACGGTGAGGACTACGGTCGCGCCACGACGGGCCTCGGCCCCTGCAGGCGGGCGCTGGCGCACGACCCGGCCCTTCGCCTGTCTCGCGAACACCTCCACCGACTTGGCGCGTAACCCAGCCGCCTGCACCCGCTCGAACGCGTCGGCGACGTCGAGCCCGACCACTCTCGGCACGTCGACCGTGTTCGGCCGGCGGGCGACGATGATCACGACGGTGTTCCCCGGGTCGAGCTCTGCCCCCGAGCTAGGGGTCTGCCGGAGAACCTTGCCCACCTGAGCCGGGTTGACAGCGCGACGGACATCGGCCGGGTAGCCGTCTGCGCGCAGCCGCTCGACGGCGTCGGCCTCCCTGAGCCCGACCACAGCCGGAACACGGTTCGCCGACGCAGGCTCGTCGTCGTCTTGCGTCAGGAAATAGGCGAGCCCGATCCCGGCCCCGACGAGCAGCAGCAGGAGCAGGAGCCAGGGCCAAAGCAGCGGCCTCCGCGGGACGGGTGGAGTGTGGTCGACCTGGGTAACTCTGCGTCTGCGTCGGGGCACGCGCTACCTGTTCCCACTCAACGCCGCGGCGAACCTCCCTCGACCTCGAGATCGGGCAGCCACTCGAGCCACTTCGGCAGGTACCAGTTCCAGTCTCCGAGCAACTTCATGCTGGCCGGCAGCAGGACCGAGCGCACGATCGTCGCGTCGATGAGGAGCGAGACCGCGACGCCGAAGCCCATCTGCTGGAACGCAAGCGTGTCTCCCACTGCGAAGCCGCAGAACACGGCAATGATGATCAGCGCGGCCCCGGTGATCATCCGGGCGGTCGAGGCGACGCCGTGTGCGACCGACTCCGTGTTGTCGCCCGTGCGCGTGTAGAGCTCCCGGATGCGGCTGAGCAGGAACACGTGGTAGTCCATCGAGAGCCCGAAGAGTACGGCGAAGAGGAAGAGCGGCACCCACGCTTCGATCGCGTCGACCTGCTGGAAGCCGAAAAGCTCGTTGCCGATGCCTTTCTGGAAGACGAGCACGAGCAGGCCGTACGCGGCGCCGACCGAGAGCAGGTTGAGGAGGATCGCCTTGATGGGAACGACGATCGAGCGGAAGGCGATCATCAGCAGGATGAAGCTCAGCCCGAGCACGAACACGAAGACGATCGGCATCCACTTCTCCATGAGGTCGAAGTAGTCGATGCCCTCGGCCGTCTCGCCTGTGACGAGGACCCGCGCGCCGTCGACTCCGCGGAACGACTCGGGGACATACTCGCCCCGGATCCGCCGCACCGCGTCGTAGGCGGCCTCGTCCCGGCTGTCGCCTCTGAGCAGCGTCTCGATGCTGGCGAGCTGGTGCTCCGGGTACGGGGTTGTCTCCGGTGGGAGGAAGGCGTCGTCCGAGCGCAGGCGGGCTTCGAGTCTTCGGATCGCCGCCCGAACGCTCGGTGAGGACACATCGCCGTCGACGACGATCTCGGTGCTGTCCGTGGTGCCCGCGCCGAAGCTCTCCTCGAACGCCACGAAGCCCTGCCTGGACTCGAAGCGGTCGGGAAGCGCCCGCACTCCGACGAAGCCCAGCTTGAGGTCGAGCACCGGAATGCACAGCGCGAGCAGGAGCGCGACGGAGGCAATCAGGGTCACGACGGGACGCCGCATCACGGCTCGGACGATCGCGGCCCAGAAGCGGCCCTCCGTCCCCGAGCCGGACTCCGCCGCGCGCCCGATCAAGGGGAGGCGCCACGCGTTGATCCGGTCGCCGAGCAGGCTGAGGAGGGCGGGCAGGAGTGTGAGCGCGCCGATCACGGAGACCACTCCGACGAGGATCGCGCCGGTCGCCAGGCTGCGGAAAATCGTGTCGGGGACGAGGAGCAGGCCGCTCATGGCCACCACGAACGCAAACCCGCTGAAGACGACCGCCCGGCTCGCCGTGGACCCTGTTTGGTCAATCGCCGCCGGCTTCTCGAGGCCCCGCGCGCGCTCCTCACGGAACCGGGAGACGACGAACAGCGCGTAGTCGACCCCGAGGGCGAGGCCCATCCCGGAGAGCATGTTCAGGGTGAAGATCGACAGGTCGAAGAACTGACTCAGGATCGCGACCAGGCCGAGCGCGATCACGATCGAGATCAGGGCCAGCAGCATTGGGACGAGACCGGCCACGACCGCGCCGAAGACGATCAGCAGGATGAGCAAGGCCGCAGGGAGGCCGAACTGCAGCTCGCCCTTCTCGAGGTCGTGCTGGGAGAGCTCGACCAGGTCGTTGTCGTACGTCCACTGGCCGGTGATCGACGCTTCGAAGTCGTCCTCGTTGGCAAGCTTCACCGCCTCGATGACGGGCTTCACGTCGTTCTCCGCGTCCCGAAGCAGGCCGACCGTGATCAACGCGGCTCGCCGATCCGGGGAGACGAGCATCCTGTCCTGCGTCGCGTAGAAGTCCTGTGTGACGACCTGGTCCGGGCGCTCGATCTCGGCCGCCAGCTCCGTCACCTTCCGGCGGAACCGTGGGTGAGCGACGGTCAGCCCACTCGTGGACCGAACGACGATCACCTCGGTGACCTCCTCCTCGGGCGGGCCCGGCGGAACCCGCTCGGCGAGCAGGTCGTAGGCTTGTTCCGACTCGGGGTTGGCCGTGATCTCGGCCTCGGAGGTGAACTCGAGCATCGTCACGATCGCGCCAAAGGCGAGCACCAGCGTGATCAGCCAGACGGTGATCGTGCGCCAGGGGTGACGCGCGCTGGCGGCGGTCAAGCCGCGCGTCGAGAGGAGCCTCACGCCCGGCAGTATCGTCATTCGAGTGGACGAATCACGCTGGCTAGGTGAGATCCGGCGGCTCGACCCGGTGGCCGATCACGCGCGCATCGTCCGGCTCGACACCTGCTACGAGTTCCCCTGGGACACGACTCGGGCGCTGGAACTGGCCCTGTTCCGAACCTTCGCCGTCCCCTCGATCGCCGCGCTCCTCGACTCGACCGGCGAGTTCGCTGCCCGGGCACAGAAGCGCTACGACGACACGGACCTGATCCTCTCGACGATCGGCGAGGTGGGTTACGACAGCCCCGAGGGGCGCCGCGCGATTCGCAGGATGAACCAGATTCACGGGCGGTTCGAGATCTCGAACGATGACTTTCTGTACGTGCTCTCGTCGTTCGTCTTCGAGCCAATCCGCTGGAATGCGCGCTTCGGGTGGCGGCCGTTGATCGAGGCCGAGCGCCTGGCGTCGTTCCACTTCTGGGTCGAGGTCGGTCGGCTGATGGCGATCACGGCGCTCCCGGAGCGGTACGAGGAGTTCGAGCGCTTCAACGAGGAGTACGAGGAGCGGCACTTTGCGCGCTCGGCCGCGGCGGAACGGGTCGGCCAGGCGACACGCGACATGTTCCTGGCGTGGTTCCCGGGGCTCCCGAGACGCTTCGGGGCTCACGCGATCTATGCGCTGATGGACGACCGGCTGCTGGCTGCGTTCGGCTTCCCGCAACCGCCGAGCGCCGTGCGCGCCGCGGTCGAGGGCGCACTCCGAGCGCGCGCCCGCGCGGTCTCCGTCCTACCGGCCCGCCGCCGGCCGCGGCTGCGCACCAGGCGCAGCACGCGTACCTACGGGCGTGAGTGGGAGCTCGAAAGCCTCGGCCCGCGCCGGTAAGCGCCGGTGCGATGAACCAGCCATGTCTGGTGCCTGGCACCGGACATGGCGGCCCGGGCCGTGTCTTGCGCCCGCAACATCTGGTGCCTCGTCACAGGCCGGGTCCGGGGCAGCCATGCCTTGCGTGACGAACCGGCCATGTCTGGTGCCTGGCACCGGCCATGGCGGTAGCAGACACGGCTCGGGCTACGATCCGAGGCGATGACGACTGCGACGACCCCGCTCCGCGAGCTCCTCGCGGAGGCCTTCCCCGACGCGACCGAGCTCGACGTGCAGGACCGCACGGGCGGCGGCGACCACTTCCAGGTCACCGTCTCGAGCCCGCAGTTCGCAGGGCTCTCGCTGGTCGAGCAGCACCGACTCGTCTACGCCGCCCTCGAGCGACCGCTCGCCGACGGCACCATCCATGAGCTCCGCATCTCCACGAAAGGACCCTGAGTGACCGACCTCCGCAGCCAGATCGAGCAGATCATCGAGTCCGAGCCCGTCGCCCTCTTCATGAAAGGCACGCCCGCCTTCGCCGCCTGCGGCAACTCGCAGCGAGCGCTCTCGGCGCTTCGCGGCGCCGGTGCACCGGTGACGGCCGTCGACATCCTCCCCGACCCGCGCTTCCGCCAGGAGCTCTCAGCCCTCTCGGGCTGGCCGACGATCCCGCAGATCTTCGTCAAGGGCGAGTTGGTCGGCGGCGCCGACATCGTCGAGGAACTGGCGGCGAGCGGTGAGCTCGAACGCAAGCTCACGGAGGCGCTCGGCCCCGAGTACCGGAACGGCCGCGACGAGCGCGTGGTCGAGCTCGAAGCCGCATAGACGCGCCCGCGCTAACAGGCTCCTTACAAACCCCACCCGGAATCCTTGCGATTCGGCAACCGGAAGTTCACGCCGCCGGGGGAGACTCAGGCTCATGAAGAATAAAGACACGTCTCATAGTATTCGGACTCGCGGCCCTGCTCGCCCTCTCGATCGTGGGCGCTGCGGTGGCGCATCGCTACGTCGTCATCCGTGGAACGAACGGGGACAACGTGCTCACCGGCACCCCGCGTGCCGACAAGATCTTCGCCAAGCGCGGCAACGACACCGTCACGGCGCTCTCCGGGCATGACCTCGTCTTCGCCGGGCCGGGCAACGACTCGGTCGACGGCGGCCCCGGTCGTGACCGCATCTTCGGCGGCTTCGGGAACGACATCCTGAACGGCTCGGACGACAACGACGTCATCCGCGGCCGCCACGGGAACGACACGGTCGACGGAGGCCCCGGCAACGATCGCCTCTGGGTCGGACACGGCGCCGACGTCGAGAACGGCGGCGAGGGGGACGACATCCTCCACGCGCTCGCCAACGACGACCTGGTCGACACCCTCGACTGTGGCCCGGGCAACGACAGGGTCTGGCTGAACTCGGCCGAATCCGACGTGCACGTCAATTGTGAGCAGGTTCGCGTCGTCACCAGCTCGAACGTCGACGCCGACTAGGACTCTCTCCCTCCCATCCCTGCTCCCCACGAGGCCCGCCACCAGGCGGGCTTCGTCGTTGGGTGAACGTGAGAGTAGAGTCGTGGCGTGCGTCGAGTCTGGATAGCGGCCCTTTTCGCCGGGTTGCTGATCGGGGTCGAGGCAACGAGCGCCGCGCTCGTCAACGGCACGGCGAGAGCCGACCGTCTACGTGGGACCCCCGGCGCAGACATGCTCTACGGCCGCGGGGGCTCCGACCGGATCACGGCGGGCGCCGGGCCCGACTTCATCCACGGAGGCCCAGGCCGCGACGTCGTGCTCGCAGGACCGGGCGACGACCGCATCGCGGTCCAGGCCGACCGCGCCCGCGACTCGGTCAACTGCGGGCGGGGCCACGACATCGTCAACGCCGAGCGAACCGACCTCGTCGCAGCCGACTGCGAGGTCGTCGCCCGGCAAATCTCGCGCGATCCGTACCGGACCGGGCTCGCCCAGCACGAGACGCAGGTCGAGCCGGACAGCATGTCCGCCGGCCGAACAATCGTCACGGCTTTCCAAACCGGTCGCTTCACCGGCGGCGGCGCGGCGAACATCGGCTGGTCGACCTCGCGCAACGGAGGCCAGACCTGGATTTCGGGCTTCCTGCCGGGGACGACGGTCTTCTCCACGCTCGGCGGCACACTCGACTTCGTCACCGATCCTGTGGTCGCCTACGACGCCGCGCATCGGACCTGGCTGATCGCGTCGCTCGGCGTCTCACCAGCCGGCACGGTGCTGCTGGTCAGCCGCTCGGCCGACGGGCTCACGTGGAGCTTGCCCGTCCGGGCGGTAATCGGCGCGCCCGTCGAGGAGCTCGACAAGGAGTGGCTGACCTGCGACAACTGGCCCTCGAGCCGGTTCCGGGGCCGGTGCTACCTCTCCTATCTGAGCTTTGGCACGGGCCAGCTGCGAACCGCCCGCTCGAACGACGGCGGCCGTACGTGGTCGGCGCCGGTCGTCATGTACGGACGCGTCCCGGGCCACCTTCCGAACGGCGTGCAACCGGCAGCTCGGCCCGACGGGTCGGTGATCGTCTCCTTCGAGGTGTTCACGCTCAACCTCGGCGGCAACCACGTCGGAGCCGTGCGCTCGGTCGACGGTGGCCAGACCTGGGGGCCGGCGACACTCGTCGCCTCGATCGAGGAGTCGCAGGTGACGGGCATGCGAGCCGGGCCTTTGCCCTCGATGGATGTGGATGCGCGGGGCAACGTGTACATCGCGTGGAGCGACTGTCACTTCTCGAACCTCTGCGCAGCCGATGTCGCGCTCGCGGTGTCGCGGGACGGCGTCAGCTGGTCGGCGCCGACCCGGGTCCCGATCGACACGATCGAGGCTGCGGTGCACCGCTTCGTCCCCGGACTGGCGGTCGAGCCGGCGACTGGACGGCTCGCCGTCACGTACCACACGATGAAGCTGGTCGAGGCCTGTGACCCCGAGCGAACCTGTCCCGGAGTCGACGTCGGCCTGATCACGTCTCCCGACCGAGGCGCGACCTGGAGCAGGACGCAGCGCCTGACGGCGGAGACGATGCCCCTGTCGTGGATCGCCGAAGCCAGCTTCGGCCGCATGCTCGGCGACTACATCTCGACCTCGTGGATCGCGGGCCGCGCGGTTCCGGTCTTCTCACTCGCTTCAGCGCCGGTCAATGGCGAATTCCGCCAGGCCATCTTCGCCGCCACACGCGTTCGCTGACACATCCCTGTCGCGGGGGATTTGGACCAGCGCGCGCGAGGACGATTCATAGGCCAATCGAGTGCCTATCGGTGCAGCGGCCGCGCCGAAGGAAGGAATCCGCTGACCGAGAGTGGCGATACCACTTCATCCCAACTACGCGACAACGGGTCTTCCCTCCGAGCGCTCGGGCCTAGCCAAGTACACCGCTGCAGCGAAGGAGGTGAACGAGGTGCAGAAGATCCGCAACCTGTTCGCAGAGTTCCCACGGCGCGAGGAAGGGCAGACGATGGCCGAGTATGGCGTCGTCCTGGCCGTCATCACGATCGCCGTCTTCGGAGCGCTAGCGCTCCTGTCGGGCAACATCGTGTCCGCCGTCAACCGCGTCGCCGCTTACATCACGTAATCGACGAATCGGAAGCTTCACCGCGCCGTGGCGCGGGGAGCGGGTCGCCGCCCGGCCCGCCCCCCGCGCCACGGCCTTTTTTTAGGGAATGTAGGACCTACTTTCTAGGGATATAGGACCTAAAGGGGATTGCCGATTTAGTGGGTGTAGGTACAAAGAGTGCGTAGCGGCCACGCCGAGCGAGTCCGAAGGAGGTTCGGGCGTGTCCAGCCATTTCGCCCCTAAATACCGCGGCTCCCTCGAGGAGGCAAAAGCCTCAGCGTTCTTGCGGGCGCGCAAGCAGAGGGAGCGACAGCAGGAGGAAACCGTCAGCAAGCGGTACCGCCGGCTCGTCGCCATTCGCAGCCGCGCGAGCTGAAGGATCACCCGTCGCGGGCGACGCGAATCCCCGTCGAATGGGGTTTCGCGTCGCGCCGTGCCCGTCGATATTCAAGACCATGAAGATCTTCGAGCTACCAGCCCGCGAAGAGGGTCAGACCATGGCCGAGTACGGGACCGTCCTGACGGTCATCACGCTCGCCTGTCTCACCGCCTTCGTGCTGCTCGCGACGAGCGCCACCAGCGCGTACACACGCGTTGCCGGCCTCTTCAGCTAGCGGATAGAAAACGAGAAGAGGCGACGACCGGGCTCCCCGGCCGCCGCCTCGTTCAGGCCGTAGCTAGTCGCGGGTCGAGTAGTACGTCCCGACCTCGGAACGGTACGAATCGTCCGCTTTCCGCTCGTCGTCCCACTCGGGCGAGTCCTTGATCTCGTCCTTCGTGCGGCTGACGTACACGGTCTTGCTCTCGTGGTCGATGCTCTGCACGACCCCGGCCGGCAGCAGCACGTGCTTGCCGAAGATCCAGGGCCCGGTGTCGACGACGATGTAGCTTCCACCGACTTCGTTGGTGGCGTCGTCGATCTTGCCGATCGAGCCGTCCGTCGCGTCGACGGAATAGCCGATCAGGTCGGCGTCACCGATTGTCTGATCCTGGTACGTGTAGATGTCGTTGTTTGTCTCCATCGCGGCACCTCCTCTCAGGAGCTTGGAAACAGGTTGTTTGTACCCGGTCTGAGGTATCCGGAACATCCGTCGAAGAGCCGATAAGCGAAGCCGTGGACTGGGACCGTTTCGAGCTCGAAGACCTCGCGCGCGAGATCCGCGCGAACGGCAAGGCCGTGGACGCCGAGAAGATGATCTGGGCGTTCGAGGAGGCCGTTCGCGTGGCCCGCATCGACCCTGACCTGCTCTCGTATCAGCTCGCGGCCGTGACCTGCCTCCTGGCGAAGCTCGAGGGCACGTCGCCGCGCAGCGTGCTCGAGGCTTTCTTCCGCCGGTCGATCCCGGACGACCAGTGGCGCGACCAGTTCCTGCCGCTGTTCGAATAGGAGGGTCTGGCGGAACTCGCTCGTCGCCGGGGTGCGATGGTCGTTCCGAGGCAAGGACGCAGGGAGCCCCAATGCTCTTCTGCATTGGGGCGACTGAGGACGCGGCCTCGGGGCGAGCAGCGCGGCCCGGCGGCTCAGCCGGGTTTCGCCAGACCCTCCTATAGCCGACCGCGAACCGAAAATGACGGGC
>CAVZFQ010000002.1:0-31163 GCA_963774625.1 uncultured Actinomycetes bacterium | reverse complement strand
CTCGGCCCTCAGGGTCTCACGCGGCTGCGCAGGCGCTGCCGCAGCGGGCAGAACCGCGAGCACGGCCACGATGGCGACGACGATGACAGCGGCAGGCCGATGCGACAAAGCTTCTGTACTACGGCTTTCTGTTCGGTTCGGATTTAGACTAGACGAGCATGCGCTTTGGCAAAGACGCAAAGACGGAGCTGATCTCGAAGGTCCCGCTGTTCTCGCAGTGCTCGAAGGGAGAGCTCCAGGAGATCGCGGCGATCGCGGACGAGATCGACATCGCCGACGGGAAAGAGCTGACCACGGAGGGATCTCCGGGTCGCGAGTTCTTCGTGCTCATCGACGGCACGGCTTCGGTGGCGCAAGACGGCGCCCACATCAACGACCTCGGCCCCGGCGATTTCTTCGGTGAGGTTGCGCTCGTCAGGGACACGCCGCGCACCGCCACGGTCACCGCCACCTCGCCGGTTCGGGCGCTGGTCGTCACCCGGCAGAACTTCAAGCGCCTGATCGAGCACCAGCCGGAGATCGAGCGCACCGTCCTGAAGGCGCTCGTCGACCGCTCGCCCTAAAGGGCCTAGGCGCGGAGCTCGGCGCCGAAGCGCTTCGCGAGCGCGTCGACGATCTTCTTGCGCAGGCCGGCCGCGTCCTCATCCGACAGCGTGCGCTCGGACGACTGAAACAGCACCGAGAAGGCCAAGGACTTGTGTCCGCCGGAGACCTGGTCGCCGCGGTAGACGTCGAAGGGGCGCATCTCCCGCAGCTCGGGCCCGGCCGCCTCGTGGGCTGCGGCCACCAACTCGCCGGCCGCGACCTCCTCGGGAACGGTGAACGCGAGGTCCTGGTGAACCGCTGGATACGTGATCACGTCCGTGAACCTCACCTCGTCGTCGGCGGCGGCCTGCAGCTCGCCGAGATCGAGCTCGAAGGCCCCCCAGACACCTTCGAGCACAGCCGGATGTAGCTCGCCGACGATGCCTGCCTCTCCGAGCGACGCCGCCTTGCCCGGGTGGAGCAGCTCGTCCTCCGTTCGCTGGAACGCGGGCTCAGCCTTGAGCGCCGCGTAGAGCGTCTCGACGGTGCCCTTCGCCCGGCTCCAGCCGCCCTCGACGATGCCGGCCACGTGCAGACGCTCCTGTGGCAATTCGCCGGCGGGGAGATAGACGCGCGCCACCTCGAAGAGCGCGATCTCCCCGGCCCCGAGCTCGACGTTGCGGCGGACGGCGTCCACGAGACTCGGCAGCAGGCTGGTCCGGAGGACGGCGAACTCGGCCGAGATGGGTTCCGGTAGCCGCAACGCTTCGGGATCGCGATCGTCCGGCCGGAGCGAGGGCGTGTAGGTCTCGGTGAAACCCAGGCCCACGAGGATGTCCTGGACCCGCCGCTGCAGCCGCTGGAGCGAAGTGAGCGCGCCGAACATCTCACGACGGGCCGGGAGCGTGAACGGAACGTCGTCGAGCACGTACCGTGCGACCTCCTCGACGACATCGACCTCTCGGGTGACGTCGCGTGCTCGCCAGGTCGGCGCCACCACATCGGTCGCGCGCACTTCGAAGCCGACCCGCTCCAGCCAGCCGGTCTGCTCGCCGACCGGGGTCGAGAGCCCGATCAGCTCGTCGGCACGTTCAGGCCGGTACCGGATCACAGGCCGCTCGGGAAGGTCACCCTGCACGTCGACGTGACCGACCCACTGTGCGCCTGCTGTTTCGACGATCAACTGCGTGGCGAGCTTCGCCGCCTGGTCGGCCAGGTGCGGGTCGACGCCCTTCTCCCAGCGATTCGAGCCTTCGGTCCGGAGCCGAAGCCGCTCGGAGGTGCGGAAGAGGCCGGTCGGTTCGAAGTTCGCCGCTTCGAGGAGGACGTCTCTGGTCGACTCGCCGATCTCGGTCTCCTCGCCGCCCATGATCCCCGCGAGGGCGACAGCCCGCTCGGCGTCGGCGATCACGAGGTCGCTCTCCTCGAGCCGGCGCTCCACGCCGTCGAGCGTGCGGATCGTCTCCCCGGGACGCGCACGGCGCACGATGATCCTGCCGCCCTTCAACGTCGCGAGGTCGAAGGCGTGCAGCGGGTTCCCGAGTGCGTGCATGACGTAGTTCGTCACGTCCACGACGTTCGAGATCGGGCGCATTCCGGCCGCCACGAGACGCGACCTGAGCCAGATCGGCGAGGGGCCGACCTCGACGTTGCGAAAGAGCCGGCCGATGTAACGCGGACAGCCCTCGAGGTCCTCGACCGCGATCTCAACGGGCTCGTCGCCCTCCGGTTGCGGGTCCTCGCCGGGTGGCGGGGCCAGCTCGAGGTCGTAGAGCGCGGCGATCTCGCGCGCGAAACCGTAGACGGACAGCAGGTCCGGGCGGTTTCCGGTCGCCTCGACCAGCAAGATCTCCTCCACGAGCGGCAGCACGTCCGCCAGCGGCGTGCCTGGCTCGGTCTCCGGCAACACCATGATCCCCGAGTGGTCCGAGCCGAGCTCGACCTCGTCCTCGGCGAGGATCATCCCGTCGGAGAGCTCGCCTCGCACCTTGCGCTGCTCGAGCTGGAGACCGCCGGGCAGCACCGCGCCCGGGAGCGCGACCGCAACCGTCGCGCCGGCGCCGAAGTTCCAGGCGCCGCACACGATCTGGCGCGGCTCGCCCTCCCCCACGTCCACCCGGCAGAGCTGCAACCGGTCCGCGTTCGGGTGCTTCTCGGCCTCGAGCACCTTGCCGACGCGGAAGAGGCCGAGGTTGCCGTTCTCGTCCGGCACGCCTCGCCGCTCGACTCCCTCGACCTCGGCTGTCGAGATCGAGAGGCGCGTGGCGAGCTGGTCGAGAGGCATCTCGATGGGTACGTAGTCGCGGAGCCAGGAGACCGGGACTCTCAAAACTGCCTCAGCACTCGCAGGTCGCCCTCCCAGAGGGCACGGATGTCGGGGAAGTCGAACTTCAGCTGCGCGACCCGCTCGATCCCGCACCCGAAGGCGAACCCGGACCATTCGTCGGGGTCGACCCCGACGTTCTCGAACACGCGCGGGTCGACCATCCCTGCGCCGCCCATTTCGAGCCAGCCCGAGTAGCGGCAGGTGCGGCAGCCCTCACCGCCGCAGATCCCGCACGACACGTCCGGCTCGATCGACGGCTCCGTGAACGGGAAGTAGTGCGTGCGGAATCGAACCTTGCGATCCGGCCCGAAGATCGCGCGCATCACATGCAGCAGCGTCCCTTTGAGGTCGGCCAGAGTCAGCCCGCGGTCGACCGCCAGCCCTTCGAACTGGAGGAAGATCGGATAGTGGGTCGCGTCGATCGCGTCGCGCCGGTAGCAGCGGCCGATCGAGACCATGTAGATCGGCGGCTCGCCCTCCTCCAGCGCATGGATCTGTGACGGTGACGTCTCGGTGCGCAGGACGCGGCGCTCGTCGAAGAAGAACGTCGCCCGGGGCGAACGCGCGGCGTGCCACGGGTCGAAGGCGAGCTTGTCGAAGTTGTACTCCGTCGTCTCGACTTCGCGGTCGTCTCGGATCTCGTAGCCGAGGCCGATGAAGGCGTCCTCGATCTCCCTGCGCGCCTGCGTGACCGGATGCAGATGGCCGAGTGGGAGCGGGTCGCCCGGGAGCGTGACGTCGACGACGTCCTCGGTGAGAGCGCGGTCGAGCTGTGCCCGCTCGAGCGCGGCTTCCCGCTCGGCGACGGCTTCTTCGATCGCTTCGCGCGCAGCGTTCAGCGCCATTCCGGTTTCGCGGTCGCGCACGCCTCGGAGAGCCTGCTTGAGCTCGCTCTTCCGCCCTAGGTAATGGACACGCGCCTCGTCGAGCTCGTCTGCCGTCGAGGCGGCTGCAATCGCGCCCAGGGCTTCGCTTTTGAGGGCCTCTGCGTCCACTCCGCGACACTACCGCGAGAATGGGCCGATGAGCGAGTACGACCCCTTCGCGCCGATCTACGACCAGTGGGCGGAGCACATGACCGAGGACGTGCCGTTCTACATCGATCTCGCGCGCGAAGCGGACGGCCTGGTGGCCGAGGTTGCCGTCGGAACCGGGCGCGTCGCCATTCCGGTCGCTCGGGAAACCGGGAAGCGCGTGGTTGGGATCGACCTCTCGCCTGCGATGCTGGCGATCGCCCGCGAACGGGCAGCCGAAGCCGGGGTCGAGCTCGATCTCCGCCTGCAGGACATGCGCGACTTCGAGCTCGAGGAGCCCGCCGCGCTCGTCTACTCGCCGTTCCGGTCGCTGCTGCACATGCCGACGTGGGCCGACAAGCGCCGTGTCTTCGACCGCGTCGCCGCGAGCCTGCTGCCGGGAGGCCGGTTCGCCTGGAACGCGTTCGTCTTCGACCATGCGATCGCGAGCCGGCTCCACGGACAGCATCAGGAGGAGCCGGTTCCGCACACGGTGAGGCAGGCGCCCCATGAGAGCCGGGTCGACATCGAGCTCGACTCCGGCCCGGCGGTATCGCTCTGGTGGGCGACGAAGAACGAGTGGCTGGGCCTGATCGACGTCGCCGGCCTCGAGGTGGAGGCGCTTTACGGCGACTTCGAGCGGGGCGCCTTCGATGAGGCCAGCCGCGAGTTCGTGTGGGTGGCGCGCAAGCCGGGATGAGCGCCAGCCCGTACGACGCGATCGCTGAGCTCTACGACCCCTGGAGCAGAAGCGTCGTCGAGGACGTCGGCTTCTACGTCGCCGAGGCGAGGAAAGCCGGCGGCGCGGTCGTCGAGCTCGGCGTCGGCACCGGGCGGATCGCTGTGCCGATCGCCGAGACCGGGACACACGTGATCGGAGTCGACTCCTCGACGGGCATGATCGAGGCCTGCCGGCGTCGAGCGGAGGCTGCGGGCGTCGACATCGATCTGCGGCTGGGCGACTTCCGCGACCCGCCGGTCGACGCCACGGAGGGCATCCGCGCGGTTCTCTGCCCGTTTCGCTCCTACCTCCACCTGCCGGACGACTCGGCGCGCAGGCAGGCGCTCCAGTCTGCGCACCTGTTGCTTGGATCAGGCGGGCGGCTCGTGTTCGACGTCTTCGAGCCGAAGCCCGACGACATCGCCGAGACCCACGGTCGCTGGCTGGAGCGCGAGCCCGGGATCGACGAGCGGGCCGACTGGGACGAGCAGGCTCGCACGCTGACCCTCTCCGTTCGCGGCCCCGCGGGAGCGACGACGATGACGCTGGCCTGGATCTCGGCCGGCGAGTGGCAGACGCTCCTCGCCGAGACCGGGTTCGAGCTCGAAGCCTGCTACGGCTGGTTCGACCGCAGCCCCTATCGCGGCGGCGAGGACATGATCTTCGTCGCGCGCAGCGCGGCGTAACAGCCCCGTCTGGTGCCTGGCACCGGCCGTGGCTCGAAAGGGCCCCGGCCTCGACTCCACGAGCGGGGTTCCGCTTCTCGAGCCGCTTTGGGGCGGCGAAGGCGCCATGTCCGGTGCCTGGCACCGGACATGGTGGAGTTGGACAAGTCTTTAGAGCAGCTCGATCTCGTCGCCGACGGCTACTTCGCCGTCCTCGACGACTTTGGCGAGCATTCCACGCTTGCCCTCGAGCTCGGCGCGCAGGCCCTGGCGCAGCTCGTCCATGCGATGACACGGGTCGCAAACCATCGTGATCTCGAAGACGGCACCACCCGCGCGCACGCGCTGGCCGATCGGCCACTTCTCCACGTCGTCGCCCTCGACAGTCAGGTTCTCGCGGATCGCGCCAGGCTCGACGCCCACCGACTGCAGGTGCTCGAGCGACGCAAAGAGGACCTCGCGCTTGGGTGGATGGGCGTGCGCGCAGCCTTCGAGCCCCTGCCCGACGATCGCCCACACACGCTCGTGGCCGTCCATGCGCCCGCTCTTGCGGGCCGGAGATGTCCACACACCGGCGATCTTGGCCATGTCTTCGAGTCTATCCAGGGCGCCGGAATTCGTAGAGCGCAATCGTCCCCGCCATGGCGACGTTCAGCGACTCGGCGTGCGGCGTGATCGCGATCGACGCCGTCTCGTCGCAGGCAGCGACTACGTCCTCGGGCAAGCCTTGCCGTTCAGCCCCGAGGACGAAAGTGATCGGAACTTCGTGCTCGATCTCCGCCAGCGGCCGACCCTCGTGCGCCACGAGCGCGATCCTGCGACCCCGCGCTTCGTCGAAGCCGGCGGTCGGCACCCGGAACACGGCTCCGGCCGACGCGCGCAGCGTCTTCGGGCCGGCAATGTCGGCGCAGCCCGGTGACAAGGCGAGCGACGCGCCGAACGCGTCGGCGCTCCGCAGGAGCGTGCCCACGTTCCCGGGATCGGCCACGTGCCAGAGCGCCAGGCACACGGGCTCGACCCCGCCAGGAAGCGAGTCGCGCCGGTAGATCCCGATTACGCGCGGCGGGTGGGCCAACGTGGAGACGCGAGCCAGCAGCTCGGGCTCGACGGTCTCGCCCGCGACGAGCAACTCGACGGGCTCGACGCCCGCCTCTTCTGCCGCGCGCACGAGGTCCTCTCCCTCGCAGACGAAGAGACCCTCTTTCTCGCGCTGCCGCCGAGACTCGAGCAGGCGCCGCACGAGACGCAACTTCGGATTCGTCGCCGAGGTGATCACAGTTGCCAGTCCAGCCACGTCGCGTGGTAGTCGGCCTCGCCCGCATATTCGCGCTCGGCGCCCGGGTAGTAAACGATCCGCAGTCCCCAGTGACGTCCGCCACTCCGCGGGCTTCCTGTCGCCACGAAGACGAGCGGACCGCCCGGACCAGCCGCCTCGAAGGCGGAGCGGATGCGCGCCACACCCTCGTCCCCCACGTAGCGGAGCGTCGCGCTCGCAAAGACGACGGTCAAGGCGTCCGGCCCGCGGGCGGACAAGAGGTCGGGCAAGACCTCGACGTAATCGCCCTGAACGAGCTCCGGCGGCTGCTCGCGCACGGCGGCGATCGCCTGGTCGAGGCGCTCCAGACGCTGCTCCTGGCCGGCCCAGACGAAGCACTTGAGCAGGCGGGCGGCCTCCTCGCTCGTCACGTCGATGGGAGCGAGGTCGACGCCGACTCGCCGTCCCACCTTTGGCGCCTGCTCGAGCAAATCGGCTCGAACCTGCCCGCGTTCAGCTCCCGAGAGCGTCAGGGTCGACCTCTCCGGCCCCCACTCCCCCTGTTCGTACTCGTAGCGATATCGATCCCAGCCGAGCAGCAACCCGGCGCTCGAGCCCAGCTCGAGCACGTCGAACGACGAAGCGCCGGTTCGCTCGGCTATGCGGAGGAACAGCGGGGTCAGAACCCACGCGCGCTGGACCTCGTTCGTCTGCACTCCTTGCTCGCGGACGAACTGGGAGAGGAACTCCCGGTGCGCGTCGAGCGGGTCGTCCCAGGAGGCCTCGCCCCCGAGCACGAGGTAGTGCAGGCCCCCGAGCAGCCGGAGCGGCATATCCCATGACGGCTCCGAGCCGACGATCTCGCCGGCGACGGGGTCGTCGGAGAACCGGCGGCAAAGATCCGCGTACAGCGGCGAGCTGACGGCGCAATGCTCCGCCTGCTCGGCGAAGACGTCGCGCTGCTCAGTCTTGCTTGGCAGCTGCTGCGGGCTCGAGCGCGGCCTTCGCCTGCTCGGCGATCTTGCCGAACGCGGCCGGATCGGAAACGGCCAGGTCGGCCAGGATCTTCCGGTCGAGCTCGATCCCCGCCTTGCGGCAGCCGGACACGAACTGGTTGTACGAGAGCCCCTCGGCGCGCGCGGCCGCGTTGATCCGCATGATCCAGAGCCGCCGGATCGTGCGCTTCTTGTTCTTCCGGTCGCGGTAGGCATAGACGAGCGAGTGCTCGACCTGCTCCTTGGCGACCTTGTACCGGGAGTGGCGCGACCCGAAGTAGCCCTTCGCCTGTTTGAGGACTTTCTTACGCCGCTTGCGAGATGTGACCGAACGCTTGACGCGCGGCATTACTTCCCTCCCAGGAGGCGCTTGACCTCGCGGGTGTCAGCGGCGTGGAGCGGCTGGTCGCGGCGGAACCTACGCTTGCGCTTCGCGGACTTCTTGCTCAGGAGGTGGCTCTTCATCGCCCGCCTCCGGAGGAGCTTGCCCGTCCCTGTCACCTTGAATCGCTTCTTTGCTGCGCTGTGTGTCTTCTGCTTTGGCATTTGTGACTCCCGCGTTCTTGGTCGGCCCGAGCAACATGACCATGTTCCGTCCGTCGAGGAGAGGCGGCGATTCGACCTGGCCGATCTCCTTGACGTCTTCAGCGAGCCGCATGAGTAGGTCGCGCCCGCGCTCCGGATGGGTGGTCTCCCGTCCCCGGAACATGATCGTGACCTTCACCTTCGCCCGCTGGTTGAGAAAGCGGACGACATGGCCCTTCTTCGTCTCGTAGTCGTGAACGCCGATCTTGGGTCTGAGCTTGATCTCCTTGACGTTGATCGAAATCTGGTGTTTCCGCGCAAGCTTGAGCTTCTGCTCCTGCTCGTAGCGGTACTTCCCGTAGTCCATGACCCGCGCCACGGGTGGATCCGCTTGCGCAGCGACCTCGACGAGGTCGAGGTTCTTCCCGTATGCGTACTCCCGCGCCTCGTCTGTCGACTTGACCCCGATCTGGGAGCCGTCTTCGTCGACGAGTCGCACGTTGGGGGCGCGGATGTCCTCGTTGATCCTGGAATGCGGGACGGTCGGCCGTGGCGGCTCGAAATTGCGCCGTGGCCTCAAAAGCCCTTCACCAAGCTAAAAGCTCCCTTCTTCAAACGACAAAACCGCTGCCAAGCAGCGGCCCGTTTCTCAACAACCTCACTCGGTTGAACCTCCGATGAGCACTCGGCTCCGGAGGTGAGGAACAGTTTCGCCCCTGCTTTGCAGGCTCACACCTTAGCAACGTCTCGGAGCTCCGCCAGAAGCTCGTCGAGTGACTTGGTCGATTGCTCCCCACCACGCTCCCGCACGGCGAGCGAGCCCTCGGACTCCTTGTCGCCCCAGACGACCACGTACGGGATCTTTTCGACCTCTGCGTTGCGGATTCGCTTGCCGACCGTCTCATCGGACTCGTCGACCTCCACCCTGAAGCCGGCCAGCTTCTCGGCAAGTGCTTTCGCCGGCTCGCGGTGATCCTCTCCGACCGGGACGATCCGCACCTGGACCGGCGCGAGCCAGAACGGGAACGTGCCGCCGTAATGCTCGATCAGGATGCCGATGAAGCGCTCGAACGAACCGTAGAGCGCGCGGTGGATGACGTAAAGGTCGTGCTCCGTGTTGTCGGGCCCCACGTATTTGAGGCCAAAGCGCGACGGCATCTGCGAGTCGAGCTGAATCGTCCCCATCTGCCACTTGCGCCCGAGGGCGTCATCCATGAAGAGATCGATCTTCGGTCCGTAGAACGCCCCTTCCCCCTCGGCGATCTCGTACGAGATCTCGTTGAGCTTCAGCGCTTCCTCGAGCGCAGCCTCGGTCATGTCCCACTGCTCGTCCGTCCCGATCTTCTTGTCCGGCCGGGTTGCCAACTCAGCGGAAGCCGTCATTCCGAACAGGCCGTAGAGATAGTTCGCGTAGTCGACGACCCCGGCGATCTCGTCCTGAATCTGATCCTGGCTGACGAAGATGTGCGCGTCGTCCTGCGTCACGTGCCGGACGCGCAGCAAGCCGTGCAACGTGCCGGTGATCTCGTTGCGGTGCAGAGGCGCCGGCTCCGCATACCGCAGCGGCAGCTCGCGGTAGGAACGCAGCTTGCTGCCGAAGAGCAGCATGTGCCCGGGGCAGTTCATCGCCTTCATCGCCCAGCGGCGATCGTCCACCTCGAGCTTGAACATCAGGTCTTCATACGTCGGGAAGTGACCCGAGGTGATGAAGGTCTCCTCGTTGTAGATGATCGGCGTCTTGACCTCGAGGTAGCCGCGCTTGTCGTTCTCGCGCTTGCGGATCTTCTCGAGCTCGTTCCAGATCACCATCCCTTTCGGGTGCCAGAGCGGCGACCCGGGCGAGTGCTCGTCGAAGTGAACGAGGTCGAGCTGCACCCCGAGACGCCGGTGATCTCGCTTTTTTGCCTCCTCGAGCCGCTCGAGGTAGGCGTCGAGGTCGGCCTGCGAGTAGAACGCCGTCCCGTAGATCCGCGTCAGCTGCGTGTTGTTCTCGTCGCCGCGCCAGTAGGCGCCGGCGAGCCCGGTGAGCTTGATCGCCTTGATCGGCTTCGAGTCCTGGAGGTGCGGGCCGCGACAGAGGTCGGTGAAGTCGCCCTGCGTGTAGAGCGAGATGTCTCCCTCCGCGGTGTCGACGAGCTCGACCTTGTAGTCCTCGCCCTGCTCGGCAAACAGGCGCTTCGCCTCGTCGGCGGCGACCTCCTGCCGCTCCCACGACCGGCCTTCCTTCAGCTCGCGCTGGATCTCGGCCTCGATCTTCTCGAGCGCCTCCTCGCCGATCGGCTCCGGGAACTCGAAGTCGTAGTAGAAGCCGTTCTCGATCGGCGGCCCGATCGCGATCTTGGTGCCGGGATAGAGGCGACGAACGGCCTCGGCGAGCAGATGGGCCGCGGAGTGCCGGAGGACGTAGAGCGCGTCTGGATCCTCGGCGTCCCGCGTCGTCAGGATCTGGATCGGCTGGCCGTCCTCGAGCGGGAGCCGCACGTCCTGGACACGGCCGTTCGCGCGCACGAGCACGGCGTCCTTGGCCAATTTCGGGCCGATCGCGGCCGCAGCGTCGAGCCCGGTCGCCCCTTCCGGGAGCTCCAGCTCGGACGAGTCGGGAAGAATGACGCGCATGGACGATCAGGATACTTCGACACCTCGCGACGACGACCGCAACGAAGAGGTCCCGGACTCGCCGGCACCCGACCCCGAAGAGGGTCAGCAGGACGCCGACGACGTGCCGACCGCGGACTAGCGTCGCGGCGTCAATGCGAGCAGGATCAGCGGCGCCGCCAGCAGCGCCCACATCGTCGCCCCGAGACCCGCGATCTCTGCAGCGATGCCGCCGCGCGGTGTCGGCTGCAGCACCGATCAACGGGTCGAGCGCGCTCCCCACGAAGCCGGGAACTGCGAGGACGATCCCGACTTCGGCATAGCTCAGGCCGAGGTCGTCACGAATCAGCGGCCAGGCGGCCGCATACGTACCTCCGACGAGCTCGTCGAGGAGCTCGATCGCCAGGAGCCCTCCGATGACCGTGCCGGGGGCTCGGCCCCGGCGCCAGGCAAGGAGTTACCAGGGAGGGTGCAGGCGCATTTGCCCGCCAATCTTACGCGCCAAGCCGTTTCCTCCCCATCGGCTGCGGGTACCAACCTCCCGGACAACAACCGAGGAGGCAAGAGCAAGTGGGCAAGACCATCAAGGACACGATGACATCCAATCCGTGCAGCATCGATGCCGACAAGCCGGTCTCGTATGCGGCGAAGATGATGCGCGACGAGGATGTGGGGCTGGCGCCAATCGTCGATGGCGACCGACTCGTAGGCACGTTGACCGATCGAGATATCGCCATGCGCGTGGTGGCCGAGGGCCGGGACCCGGAGTCGACCACCGTGCGTGAAGTCGCCTCGAGCGTCGTCGTCACCGTCAATCCCCAGCAGGGGCTCGACGACGCTCTGCAACTGATGGCCAAGCATCAGGTTCGGCGGCTCCCGGTCGTCGAGGAGAACGGGCGGCTCGTAGGCGTGGTCGCGCAGGCCGACGTCGCCGAGCACGCGGAGCCTTCCGAGACGGGCCGCATGGTGGAGGAGATCTCCGACTAGCCAGATAGACGAAAAGGTGGCGGGCACCAAGGCCCGCCACCTTCGTGTCTCATGGCCTAGGGTCTACGGCCACATTGGGCCCTTCCCGCCAAAAACGGCGAGAAGTCCCAACACCAGGCTGAGCAAGGTGAGTCGCCTCACGGAGCCATCCTTTCTCGTAGTTACCGCTGGACAGCCCCGGGCCCGAGGAAGGGCTTAGTATAAATGGAGGAGGGACGTTGCCACGACGTAAGTCAACGCATGTAGACAGCCCCGTCGAGGTCGGTCGCAGGCTCAAAGCGGCACGTGAGCGCGCGGGGTTGAGTCAACGCCAGCTGTCGTTTCCGGGCTGCTCGCCGGCGTACATCTCGCGCATCGAAGCGGGGGATCGAATCCCCTCCCTGCAGCTCCTCAGGGAGATGGGCCAGAGGCTAGGAGTCACCGAGGACTTCCTCGCCACGGGACACGAGCGCCACGAGGAATCCGCTCGGCTCGTCGAGGCCGAGCTCGCGATGCGGCTCGACGAGCTCGACCTGGCAGCACAGCTGTACGAAGAGGCGCTCGACGGTGCAACGGGCGATGTCCGGGCACGCGCTCTGGCAGGGCTCGGCCAGGTCGCATTCGAACGCGGCGACCCCCGCCAGGCCATCGAGCGCATCGAGGCGGCACGGGCGTCGGCGCGAGAACGGCTTGCCGACCAGCCGGCCGCCGCGGACACGCTCGGCCGCGCCTACGCGATGGTCGACGAGCTCGAAGCGTCGATCGCCGTTTTCAGCGAGTCGCTGACCTCCGCGGAGGACCGCGAGGACAAGGTCGAGGCCTCCCGCTTCGCCATCCTGCTGGCAAACGCGTACATCGACGCAAACAACTTCAATGCCGCAGAGCAGCTCCTCTCCCGAGCGCTCGAGGCGGCGCCGGACTCGCGCGACCCCATTTTGCGCGCGCGACTGTACTGGTCACACTCGAGGCTCCACACGTTGCAGAAGCATCCGACCGAGGCCGCGCGCTACGCACGCCGCGCGCTCACGATCCTGGAAGCGACCGAGCACACGGAGTACACGGCGCGGGCGCACCAGCTGCTTGCGCACATCGAGCTCGATCGCAACAACCCGCAGGTTGCCCTGCAGCTCGTCGAGCACGGCCTCGAATTGCTCGGCGACGGCGGCAATCCGGTCGACCGCGCACTGCTCCGTCTCGAGGAGGCGCGGGCGCTCGTCCAGCTCGGCGAGCACGAAAGAGCCGCGTCGCTCGCGATGGAGGTTTCGGGGCTCCTGAAAGAGGCGAGCCCGCACGACGCGGGCCGAGGCTACGCGCTCGTCGCTCAGGTGCACGAGCAGCTCGGAGACCGCGCCCGGGCGATCGAGCTCTACGAGCTTGCGGCCGAGGTGCTCGAGGTGAGCGGCGGCCGGTATCTCGTCGAGGTGTACCAACGGCTCGCCGAGATCTTCGAGGAGGACGAGCGCAAGGAGGACGCGCTCAACATCCTCAAGAAGGCCGTAGCCGTTCGCGCCGACGGGGGTTAACCGCACCGCGCACGTGTAAGGGTCGTGCCCTGGGGCGCGGTATTGATGGCGAGGAGGTCTCCAATCGACCGCATTCCCCCATTTCCAGAGCTTCGACGGCGGCCCGTGTGGGCCGTTGCCGGTCTTGCGCTGTTCACAGCCGGCGTCAGTGTCGCTGCGATTCCCGCCGGAAGCTCCGCCCGCCACCCGAAGATCGGCGCGGTCCGGGCCTACGCGGACGCCCACGTGAGCGCGTCCGCGCAGAACGCGAACTACGGCAAGCACCGCGGGCTCACCGTCGACGCACGCCCGATGGCGCGCGCCTACCTCCGCTTCGTGATCGACCTCAAGAAGGGAAACGTCCTGCGCGTCAACCTTCTTCTCTACAGCCGCACGCGCTCACAACTCGGCTATCAGGTGCGCCTCGCGACCGAGGGTTGGCGCGAACGGCGCATCACCTTCGACAACGCGCCTCGGGTCTCGCCTCGCTTCGTGAGCTCCGGACGCCTGCGTGCCCGTGCCTGGAAAGCCGTCGACATCACGTCCCTGGTCGGGGACGAGGACGACGAAGTCAACATCGCGCTGACGACGGTCGCTCCCGCCGGGATCGTCTTCGCCAGTCGCGAGAGCGGGATGACAGGGCCCCGTCTCGTGGTCGAGCGGGACGAGGACGGCAACGGCAAAGGCAAGAATCCGACCACAGAGTCACGGCCGCCTTTCACTCCTTAGGCGAATCCCCTATAAAGGGTTAGGCCCTATCGGCCGACAATTAGGTCTCTGAGCCCATGAAGCAGGTATGGGAGGCCTGAGAAATGCGACTACTGCTCGTAGATGATGATCGCGGGCTGCGGACGCTGCTGCGTACGACCTTCGAGGTCTTCGACATCGAGGTCGACGAGGCCGACTCGGCATCGGTTGCGCTCGATCGCATCGCCTCGCGCCGGCCCGACGTCGTCGTCCTGGACGTTCATATGCCGGGCATGTCCGGCCTCGAGCTCTGCCGGAAGCTGAAGACCGAGGACGAGACAGCCGGAATCGGCGTCGTCCTGCTGACCGGTTCCGACCTCGACACTCCCGAGAACGCAGAAGCGGCCGGGGCAGATGCCTTCCTTCGCAAGCCGTTCAGCCCGCTCGAGCTGCTCTCGGTCACGGAACGGCTCGCCGGCGGGCTCTACGGGATTCCGTTCCGTGCGAAGAAGAAGAACCCCGAGGAACAGCTGATCCTGTACGCGCGCGACCTCCGACACATCCTCGAGATCGAGCGCGGTCAGCGCACCCTCGTGCAGCAGGCCTACATGGAGACGGTCTCCGCGCTTGCCAGCGCGCTCGAGTCGAAAGACACGGGCACGCGTGAGCACTCACAGCGCGTGCAGCGCTACGCGACTGCGCTCGCCTTCGCGGTCGAGCCCGGCTTGATCGAGGATCCAAGCACCGTCTACGGGTTCCTCCTGCACGACGTCGGCAAGATCGGGATCCCGGACAACATCCTGCAGAAGCCCAAGCCTCTCTCGGAGGCCGAGCGCCGGCTGATGGAAACGCACACCGTCCTCGGCGAGCAGGTTCTCGGCGGAGTCGCCTTCCTGCAGGGCGAGGGGCTCCGAGTCGTCCGTTCGCACCATGAGCGCTGGGACGGCGAGGGGTACCCGGACTCGCTCGAGGGCACAGACATCCCCCTCAGTGCTCGGGTTTTTGCCGTCGCCGACTCGCTCGATGCGATGACGAGCAACCGGCCATATCGCATGGCCCGTCCCTGGAGAAACGCCGGCGACGAGATTCTCCAGCAGTCGGGAAGGCAGTTCGACCCCCGGATCGTCGAAGCGTTCGTCGAGCGCGAGCCCGAGCTGCGGGCCATTCAGCGCGAGTTCGCGACTGCCTAGCCTGCGAAGGGCTTGGCGGAACTTCCGCGCCGCTTGAGCCCGGCGGCGACGCTCCACTCTGCGAGGTCGCGGATGGAGACGATGCCGACGGCCCGCTCGCCCTCGACCACCGGGAGATGGCGGAAGCCTCCGTCCAACATCATCTGCACCGCCTCGACCGGATCGGTGGTTTCCGTCACGGTCTGCGGATCGGCGGTCATCCACTCTCTGACACGCGCTTCGCTCGTGTGGACGCGGCCGGCGACCGCCCGGGTGAGGTCACGCTCGGTGATGATCCCGAGCAGGCGGCTATACGGTGAGTCGGCGACGACGATCGCGCTCACCGTGTTCTGGACCATCTTCTCGGCGGCGTGCCCGATCGTGTCCTCGGGCTCGATCGTGATCACGTCACGTGCCATGAGGTCGCCCAACGTCGCCATGGCGCGAGCTTACCGCGCTGGTCCGGCGCCACGGGCGCCGGACTCGCGGAAAATGCTTCGCATTCTCCGCGACTGAAAGCACAAATCGTCAAAGGCCTGCGCTCCGACGTGCGTGTCGTAGTTGCTACGACCCTGGCGGCGGATCGCCAAGCGCTACTTAGTTAGGCGCTGAGCGGGCGCGGGTTGTTCTGCACCTGCGCACCGAACCAGGTTCCCTGCGGCTCGACGGTCCGGCGCTGCTCGAGCGACTCGAGCTCTTCGCGGAGCTGTCCTTCGCGCTCGGCGGCGCGGACGCGCTCGGCCTCGATCCGGTCGTTGGCCTGACGGTCGCGTTCCTCCAGCTCGTGCTTCAGGCGCGCGACCCGGGCCTTCAACTCGGAAAGCTCGGCCTCGAGAGCCTGGACAGCGGTGCTGCGCTGCTCGAGTCGCGCGAGCAGCTCCTCGATCCTGGTCTCGGCCTCGACGACGCTCTCGCCGCGACCTTCCAGCTCGGCCAGAAGCTCACCGAGCTCGCTCTGACGCTTCTCGGGGAGGTCTTCGAGCAGCTCGCCGGTCGAGCGGACGACGTAGTTTTCTAGGCGGTTGCGGATAGCCATGAGCGGCGGGTAACAGGTGCGGGCACGTCTCTAATCGGCGCGATCGCCGTGCGCCTGACTCCCTCGTTCTAGCTACCGGCCGACGATGACGCTGACGCGTGAGCCGCGCGGGCGGCGCGCGCCTCCGCGCGGGCCCTGGTAGATGACGCGACCGCGACGGGCTCGTGACCGCGTGTAGCGGACGTGGCCCATCGCGCAGCCCGAGCGACGGATGAGCGCGCGGGCAGCGGCCAGCGTCATGCCGCGGAGCTTGGGAACGCGGCACGTGCGCGGCGGCGGCGCCGGCGGAGGTGGTGGCGGCGGTGGCGGAGGGGCGGCGGAGGAGGTGGCGGCGGCGGAGGCGGTGGCGGCGGAGGTGGAGGTGGCGGTGGCGGCGGCGGTGGAGGTGGCGGCGGCGGCGGAGGTGGCGGCGGCGGTGGTGGCGGCGGAGGCGGAGGCGGCGGAGGCGGTGGAGGCGGTGGAGGTGGCGGTGGAGGTGGCGGTGGCGGTGGCGGTGGCGGTGGCGGCGGCGGCCCTGTCTCGCGGATGCGGTGCACGTTTCCGGAGCTCGCCACGTAGATGCGTCCCTGGGCATCCTCGCCGAACGACGTCACGCCCGAGCGGGTGAGACCGGTCGGAGCATCGCCGATCCCATCGGGCAACTGGAGCATGATCGAGCGGATCCCGAAGCTGGAGCCCGACGTGCAGTAGTCCGTATACACATAGCGGCCGACGAGCGAAGGCAGCGCCGGATCGCGCACGACGTACCCGCCGGTGATCGAGCAGCCGGAGCCGTGCGAGTACTCCCAGACTGGTGGCGTGTGATTCGGTGGTTCAGGGCAGTTAGCGCCACCGTCATAGGGATGACGGCCCTCCATGCAGCTCCAGCCGAAGTTCATGCCACGTCCTGCGTTCGGCGCCAGTGCGAAGTCGATCTCCTCCCACGCGCCCTGGCCGACGTCACCGATCGTCAGGTTGCCCGTTCCCCGGTCGAACGAGAAGCGCCACGGGTTCCGGAGGCCGTAGGCCCAGATCTCCGGGCGCGTATTGGGCTGGCCGACGAACGGATTGTCGGCGGGGACGGTGTACGGCTCGCCCGCGGGCCCCAGGTTCGGGTTGATCCGCAAGAGCTTGCCCGGAAGAACCCCCAGGTTCTGGCCGGCGAGATCGGGATCTCCCCCTCCTCCGCCGTCTCCGGTGGCCAGGTAGAGGTAGCCGTCGGGACCGAACTGGAGCTGGCCGCCGTTGTGGTTCGAGCGCGGGTGCGGGATCGCGAGGACGGGGCGCCGGGAGCCGGGGTCCGCGATATCCGGGTTGACCGGATCTCGAAGGTACTCGTCCACGGTCATCGCACCGTTGGTTGCCGTGTAGTAGATGTAGAACTTCCGCGTCGTCGCGTAGTCCGGCGCGAACGCCATCGAAAGCAGACCGCGCTCGCCGCCGGTCGAGATCGGCGTCACATTGAGGAACGTGGTCGCGGCGCCGCCGTTGACCATCACGCGGATCAGCGCACTGGTCCCCGACCCCTGCTGAACGATGAAGAGGCGACTCGTGTCCCCGGGCGGAGCCGTCACGTAGACGGGCGCGCTCGCAGCCGTCACGAACTCGAGCTCGAGCGCGCTCGGCTCGGCCGCGCCGCTGCTACCCGTCGCGAACGCAAGCGCGGCCAATAGAACGACGAGGCTCCCCCACCTCATGGCGGAAAGGATATTGCCTCGGAGACCATTTCCCTAAAGAGCCGTACGCACGAGCTCCTGAAACCGCGCAACGAGCTGCTCGCTCTCGGGGAGCAGCCGCCCGTGCTCGACCAGCGCCGACCGCACGCCGCGCTGCACGCGCTCGACGAGGACGCGATCCTCGGCACCGACCTGGCGGTCGAAGGCCATCAGCTCCTCGATCCAGCCGTCATCGGCATCAGGGGCGAAGAAGTAGTCGAGGTAGCCCCGCGACCGCTCGGGCCCGGCCGGCAGCATCGGGCCCACCGACACGTTTCCAGGCCCCGGATAGACGTTGATCCTCAGATTCGGCCAGACGAAGTGGAACTGCCCCTCGCCGTCCCCCTTCGAGGGGGCGAACTGCGAGAGCACGTGCTCGCCGGTCGGCTCCAGTCGGTACGAGTCGGGCGACACCTCGAACGCGGCACTGAACCCCTTGTGTGCGACCGGGCAGTGGTAGCACTCGAGGTAGTTCTCGCAGGCGATCTTCCAGTTCGCCTCGAGCTCGTAGTCGTCGCGAACGTGGAACCTGAGGCCGTCGAGCTGGACGAGCTCCGGCACCGGCCCGAGTGTCTCCAGCAGCGCAGGCGCCTCGGCGTCGGGGTTGACGAAGAGGAGCGGCCCCCACTGCTCGAGGCGAAGTTCGACGAGCGACAGGCCGTCCGCGTCGAAGCCGGCCTCACGATCGGCACGCGGTGCGGCGCGCAGGCTTCCGTCCAGCCCGTACGTCCACGCGTGGTAAGGGCACTGGATCGACTGGCCGTTCCCCGACCCGTCGACGAGCTGAGAGCCGCGGTGACGACAGACGTTGAGGAAGGCGTGCAGTGCCTCGCCGTCCCGCACGACGAGAACCGGGACGTCGCCTGCCTCCGCTGCGAACTGGTCGCCGTGCTCGGCGACCATGCCTGCGTGCCCGACGTACTGCCAGGCCGAGCGGAAGATGCGCTCCTGCTCGCGCCGAAGCACCTCGGGATCCGTGTACCAGCTCCAGGGCAGCGTCTGCATCAGCGTTGCTCCTGCTCGCGCACGAGCCAGTCAGCCAGGAAGGGCTCGACGATCCGATACTCGCCGTCGCTCTCCCGCGCCACGAGCTCCTTCTTCACCAGGGCGGCGAGCGCGGTCTGCAGTGTCGGCTTCGGCGGCAGGTCGAACCGCTCCGCGTAGAGCTCGGAGTACGGCGCGCTGGTCGGCTCGGTGGCCAGGGCGAGCATCACGAGTCGTTGCGAGGCAGGTGCGTCATCCCAGATCTTGCTGAAGTGGCTGTGCTCGGAGCGGAGAGCTTGCCCGAGGGCATTCTCCACGTCCACCAGGTGAGCGAAGCGACCTTCCGGCACCAGCTCCCAGACGAAGTACGCCAGCTCCTGCGTGCCGTACGGATGTCCGAGCGTTGCGTCGAGGAGCCGCCTGAGGGCCTCGTCACGGATACCCCGATCCGTGGCCTCGAATCGCTTGCGGATGAAGCGGCCGAACTTTGCGCGCTCGATCATCCCGATCTCGATCCGCTTCGCGCTCCGCCAGAACGGCTCGTTCTCGTCGTCGAAGATCCGGTCGAGCAGATGACGCTTGCTGCCCAGGTAGACGTGCGCTACTTCCGGTTGCGTCTGGAAGACGGCCCGCATCAGGTTCGGGTACTTGGGATCGAGCGCCAGGATCTCCTGGAACTCGTCGAAGATGACTGCGACCCGGCGCTTGCGCTCGGCGGCGAGCTGTCCCGGGAGCGCGAGCAGGTCCTCGATCGTGTCGTCGATCGCCGCGCGGCGGCGGCTCGCCTGGAAGCTGAAGCGCAGCTTGCCGTCGGTGTCGACCTCCATCGTCGGCCTCAGGCGCAGATTGCGGAAGAGCGCTGCCGCGCGCTCGGCGGCCTCCCCCAGCTCGCTGTCGATGTCCTCATGGATCGTCCTGGCGAGCGAGGCGGCCAGGCGCTCCTTGGTCGGGGTCCGCATGAGGTCGCAGTAGGCGACGAGCACCTTGTCCCGGACAGCCTTCTTGGCCGCGCGCAGGACCAGGGACGACTTCCCGTAGCGCCGCGGCGCGTAGAGGAGGACGTCCTGGCCGTTCCGCATGTCGGCGACCAGCTCGCGCAGCTCGTCCTCACGATCGGTAAAAGCTCTGTCGAGCGCGAGTGCTCCGAAGGTGAACGGGTTCGTATGGCTCACTACATTATGGAATGCTACATACTCTGCTTCCCGCCACCACTTCGAGTCACGTCCTAAAGCGGCTCAGGCTCGAGGAGGCGACGCGGCCGGCGAGGACGTCTGACGACGTACCTACGCCGCGGGGATTCCAGGTCATGACCGTGGCCACGAACACGCCGCCCGACCAGTAGACGAGACCGCTGTCGTGGCGCGCGACGCCGATCCAGCCCGCCTTGTGGAGCACGGACGCACCGCTCAAGAACCGGCTCAGGCGGCCCGGCTCGCGCACGTGGGCCAGGACGTAGAGGAGATAGCGGGCGTCGGTCGGCGTGAACTCCCCGCGAAAACGCGCGATGAGCAGGCCTTTCGCAATCGCTGCGAGGTGGAGTTGGCGATCGAGTCGTGCGAGGTCCCAGGCGGTCGTCCGCTTGCCGATGAAGCTCGGCTGTGCCTGCTCGGTCTCGACGATGTAGCCGCCGTACATGTCCGTGTTCATGAGCCCGAGCGTGCGCATGGACGCGTTGACCCGCGCCGAGCCGCCGCTCGTCGAGCCACCGATCTGGACCAGCAGCATGTTGGCCGCCTTGCTGTCGGAGTATGTGAGCATTCGCCGCAGGAGGACGTCGGTCCGGGTCCCGGGCGCGGGAACGGCGCGGAGTGAGCGCAGAAGCTCGACTGCGATCGCGACCTTCAGGGTCGACGCGGCGGGAAAGGGCGCTCGCGCGTTCCACGACGCTCCTCGTCCTGTCCGTAGATCCCGGACGAGGATCGCGCACGTGCCGGGAAAGCGTCGGGCCAGCGCGCGAACGGTCTGCGAAAGCGCCGGATCGTTTCGTTCCTGTGCTCCGCCCTGCGTCGCTGCGGCTCGCGGAAGCCCGAACACCGGGCCGACGACAGTGGACGACCGGCGGCCGAGATCGTCGAATGCCGTCACCCGAACCGTGACGTCGCGGCGCGGAAGGTCGACCTCCACCGAGAACCGCCGGCGACGAAGCTCCTTCTCGGCAACGAGCCGCCGGCCGACGAACACGCGAATGCGCCGCGTTCCGGGCGAGACGGTGCCCGAGACGCGCCCGAAGCTCACCTCATGCGGCGCGGGCGCGACGAGCGCGGGCGGCGGAAGCGCCGCTATGACCAGCGGCACCTGCTAACGGCGGCTGGAGCGACGCCTTGCGCGCCGAGGATTGTCGTCCTCGACGACCGACACATCGAGCGCCGCGGGCTCATCGCCGTCGCTCAGGCTGAATTCGACCTCGAGCCCGTTGCAGCGCCCGACCGGTGCCTGTCCGGGAAGGAAATTGTCGCGGAGAACCTGCACGCGCTCTCCCTCGTCGGACCTGATGTACCCGACGTCCTTCTCCTCATTGAAATAGATCATCGTCCCGCGCATCCGTTTCGTCTCCTCTCGAATCGTGGACACCCCTACCACTTCGACCGGCGGCCCCGCCGGCTCGTGTACACGCGCTTCATCGGCGCGGTTCGCATCCCTCCGTTTTCGAACTGCTCCCGGTGCCCGAGGCGCGCCGCTACGCGGCTGACGTCGCCCTGCTGCTCCGGTGTAACGAACGTGACCCCGCTGCCTGTTCGGCCCGCGCGTCCCGTTCTGCCGACCCGGTGGACGTAGCCCTTGTCGTCCTCGGGCGGATCGAAGTTGATGACGTGCGTGATGTCGACGAGGTCGAGGCCACGCGCCGCGACGTCTGTCGCCACCAGCGTCTTGATCTTGCCGGAGCGAAATCGCTCCAGCGCTCGCTCGCGTGCTGACTGCGTCATGTCGCCGTGGAGCGCAATGGCTGCGACGTCGTGGCGCGCCAGGCGCTTGGCGAGCCGATCGGCGCCCCGCTTCGTCCGCACGAAGACGAGGGCGAGACCGCGCTCGGCTTCGAGCTCCTTGATCAGACGCTCGACCTTGTCCTCGGCCGTCACCGACTCGAAACGATGCTCGACGTCAGCCTCGTTCCGGTCGGGAATGCCCTCGGACTCGAAGCGCGACGGGTTCTTCGTGAAGGAACGAGCCAGGTCGCCGACCTCGCCGTCGAGGGTGGCCGAGAAGAGCATCGTCTGGCGGTCCACCGGAAGCTTCCGGACGATCCGCTCGACCTGCGGCTTGAAGCCCATGTCGAGCATCCGATCGGCCTCGTCGAGGACGAGCGTGCGGATGTTGGAGAGAGAGAGCATCTTGCGCTCGACGAGGTCCGTGAGCCTGCCCGGGGTGGCGATGACGATATGCGCACCTTTTGCCCGCTTGGCCTGGGCATTGAGCGGTGCACCGCCGTAGACGGCGGCCACGCGCAGGCCCATGGGCCCGGCGAGCGCAGCGCACTCTCCCGCGACCTGGGAGGCAAGCTCGCGCGTCGGCACGAGCACGAGAGCCGACGGCGTCTGGGACTTTGGATCGGTGCGCTCGACGAGCGGGACGGCGAAGGCGATGGTCTTGCCCGAGCCCGTTGGGGCCTTGGCGAGGACGTCGACGCCTGCGATCGCCTCTGGAATCACGAGCTCCTGGATCGCGAACGGCGACTCCATGCCGCGCGCAGAAAGCGCTTTCACGACGCCTGGGCTTGCGCCGAGCGCGCTAAAAGATTGGTTGGAAATACTGATCACTCCTTTTCACTGATGGTCGAGACCGATACCGCTCGAAACCATCTAAGGAGTGCGAGAAGCTCAATCTCACAAGGCGGCTAGACGCCGTCTCTTGGATATAGCGTAGCAGAAAGGCTGCAAATAGCCCGATCCGCGACCTAGTGGGAAGATCGGCATCCGCAGCGCCGTCCTTTAACCACGATGAAGAATGTCGTGATCGGTGCCACGATCGTCGCCCTCGTCGTCGTCCTCTTCTTTGCGGCCTGGGAGTCCATGGGTGAAGAACCGATTCGTCCGGCGGCGCTCGCCGCCGTCCCTGCCACGTCGCTGGCGAGCCCGAACGGCTTGTACAGGATCGAAGCCACAGACGCGGGCATTCTGCTCAGCGGCCCCGGAGTTCAGGTCAAGGTCGACGGCGCGCAGGTAAGGGTGCTGTGCGGAGGCGGCGGACGGCCGTCGCAGACCAACCCGACCGGCCGAATCGTGCGGGGATCGCCGACCACCTTCTTCTGCTGAGCGGCTAGTCGTACCATTCTGGCTCGACCATGCGCGCTCGCCGCTCGATCACAGTCGTCGGCTGCCATGCGGGCGGCGAGATCGGCAACGTAATCGTGGGCGGCGTGCTACCCCCGGCGGGCTCGACCGTGTTCGAACAGATGCAGACGCTCCGCGACGAGGGCGACGGGCTCCGGCGCCTGCTGCTCCGAGAGCCTCGGGGCAGCGTCGCCTGCCACGCGAACCTCGTCGTTCCCGCGACTCGGGACGACTGCGACGCAGGCTTCATCATCATGGAGCCGACGGAATATCCGGCCATGTCCGGCTCGAACACGATCTGCACGACGACGGTGTTGCTCGAGACCGGAGCCCTCGAGATGCACGAGCCCGAGACCGTCGTCCGGCTCGAGGCACCAGGGGGAATCGTGGAGGCCCGCGCGGCGTGTCGCGACGGACGCTGCGAGAGCGTCGAGTTCACGAACGTCCCGTGCTTCGTGGAGCACCTCGACGCCTCGCTCGAGGTGGAAGAGCTGGGCACGTTGCAGGTCGACGTCGCCTACGGAGGGATGTGGTACGCGATCGCCGATGCGACGGCGCTGGGATTCGCCATCGAGCCCGAGGAGGCGTTCGACCTCTCGCTCGCCGGTGAGCTGATCCGCGCGGCTGCGCGCGAGCAGCTGACCTGCGTGCATCCGGAGAACCCTGAGATTGCAGGCGTGAGCATCGTCCAGATCGCCGCACCCTGGCAGGGCGTCGGCCAGGTGACGAGAAACGCTGTCGTCGTCGCGCCCGGCCGGCTGGATCGCTCGGCGACGGGCACCGGCCTCTCGGCGCGGCTGGCCGTCCTGCATGCGCGCGGCCATATGCAGGCCGGCGATTCGATGACCCACGCGTCCGCGATCGGCTCGACGTTCGACGGGCGGATCGTGGAGGAGACCCGGGTCGGCGACCGAGACGCAATCGTGCCGGCGATCCGCGGCAGCGCCTGGATCACCGGCATCTGGCAGGTGCTCGTCGACCCGACCGACCCGTACCCCGAGGGCTATCTCCTCTCAGACACGTGGGGCGTCAGCGGGCTCGACACGCAGGCTTAGCGCGGCAGGGCTCGGGCGAGAACGCGCCTGAGGTTGCCGGACAGGATGCGCTCGAGCCGTTCTCCGTCGTAGCCGCGCGCGCGTAGCGCTGCGACCAGCGTCGGGAAATGCTCGGGGCCCGTGAAATCGCGGAGCCCGAGCCGGCCGCCGCCGGCCTCGCGGGCGTCGACGACGATCGGTAACAGCTCGTTGCCGAACGCGAGCTCCGACTCCGTCACCTGGTCGATGACATCGGTTCCGAGCCCTACGTGCTCGTCCCCCATGACGGCCACGGCGTGGTCGAGGTGTTCGATGAGCCGCTCGATCGACGCGTCCCCGCCGACCGTGAGCGCCAGGGCCATCATCCCCAGGAACCCGTCCCGCTCCGCCAGGGCGGTCAGTTGCTCGTCCGAGAGGTTTCGCGGCACGTCGTGAACGGCGCGGCAGCACGCATGGCTCACGATCACCGTCGCCCCCGGTGCGCGCTCGAGGATCTCGTCGAACGTCCGCTCGGAGGCGTGGGCGAGATCGATGACGACTCCGCGGGCGGCCAGGTCGTCCACCAGCGCGCGGCCGCGGTCGGTCAGCCCCTGGTCGGGAGTGTCCAGGCCGCCGGCGAACGCGTTCCGGACGTTGTGCGTGAGCCCGACCATGCGCACACCCTCTTCCCAGTAGCGCGCGAACGCAGACGGATCGTCACCGAGCGCCTCCACGCCTTCCAGCGAGAGGAGGAGCCCGATCCGGCCGTCCCCGGCCAGATCCTCGCGTTTCCGCACCGGGAAGACGGCGTCGCCGTTCTCGTCGAACACCCGCCGGAAGGCCTCGAGGAGCTCCTCCGCGGTCGCACGCGTTTTCTCCACGGGCCCGCCACCGGTGTACAGCGCGCAGACCTGCAGAGTCACCCCTCCCGCGCGCAGCTTCGGCAGCCAGTGGGTCGCGAACGGATTCGCCTCGTCCCGGCGCAGGACGAGCTCGAGCAGGAGGTCGTTGTGGGCGTCGGCGATCATCGCTCTGGAAGTATTCGGACCGTGACAGACGAGGTGCGAGATGTGGCGACCGGTCTCTGGATCTGGCGCCTGGAGCATCCCGGCTGGCACCCCGAGTCGGGCTGGGAGCCGCCGGTGACCTCGACGTGCGTCGAGTCGGGCGGCGAGGTTGCGCTGCTGGATCCGCTCGCGCCGCCGGAAGAATCGGAGGCCTGGACGCGGCTAGACGCCAACCCGCCGACGCTCGTCGTCATCCTGAAGCCGGATCACGTTCGGGACGTCGACCTCTTCGTCCGCCGCTACGACGCGCGCGCTTTCGGCCCGTACCTCTTCTGGCCCGGCGACAAGCACGAGACCGAGATCGAGGGGATCGAGCCGGGGACCGAGCTCCCGGGCGGGCTCGTCGCCCTGTACGAGGGCCGGGGCCGCAACGAGACCCCGCTGTGGTTGCCGGAACAGCGCGCCCTCGTCTTCGCCGACGCCCTGACGGAACGGGGCGGCGAGCTTCTGGTTTGGGGAACGCCCTGGCACGAGGAGCGAGTGCTTCCTGCCCTGCGGGCCCTGCTCGAGCTCCCGTTCGAGCACGTCATCGTCTCGCACGGTGAACCGGTCCACGACCGCGCCGCCTACGAACGCGCCCTCGAGCTGCCTCCCTGGGTGGAGTAAAAGAAGGAAAAACCTGCTCAGAGCGCTACTCTGAGTAGAGAGTCCAGACGAGCGACCAACCGGGGGCGGCCCCCGACCGAAGGAAGGGCGGGCCGTGCTCCAGGTCAAGACGAAGGCCGCATCACAAGACCCCGGGGTGCTGTCGATCGTCCTTCCGGTCACGGTTGGCGCCAGCGTCGCAATCGCGGCCGCGGCGGCGAGCCTGGCCGACGAAGGCCTCTCCCCTTCTGCACTCGCCGGCCTCCTCGCACTGTTCGCCGCCGCCGCGTTCACCGAGGCCTTTCCGCTCCCGATCCGCGGTATCCCGATCGGTCGGACCTCGCTCGCCAGCGTCTTCATCGTCGGCGCGATCGTTCTGTACGGATGGGCCGCCGCGACCATCCTCGCCTTCCTCATGCAGTTGACCGTCGAGGCGGGCCGGCGGCGGCCGCCCGTGCGGGTCGCGTACAACAGCTCCGTCTACGCGCTGGCCGCGGCAGCCGGAGGTGCGGCAGCGACGGCGATTGGCCGCATGCCGCTCGATCGCGCGCTGATCGCGACGCCGGCTGCAGCCGCGGCCTTCTACGCGGTCGACCTGGTGCTCGTCGCGCTCGTCGTCGCTCGTAGCGGCCACGAGCCGTTCGCCGCACTGCTGAGGCGGACGCTCGCGGCGACGAGCGTGCCGCTCGCGATCATGATCTCTCTGAGCGTCGTCCTCGTCGTCCTGTGGGACCGATCACCGTTCCTCATCGCCGCGCTCTTCGGCCCCCTCGTCGCCTTCGACCTGTATCAGCGCTCACAGCTGCGCGCACTCGAGGCCATGCGCGCCGCCGTCACCGATCCGCTCACGGGCGTTGGCAACCGCCGGCGGTTCGACGAGCGCCTCAACGACGAGGTGCCGCCGAAAGAGCGCGGCTCGTCGGTCAGCGTGTGCCTGCTCGACGTCGACGACCTGAAGGACATCAACGACCGCTACGGGCACCCGGTCGGCGACCTCGTGCTCGGAGCCGTCGGGGCGCGCCTCGCCTCGAGCGGCGAGGCGTTCCGGCTCGGAGGTGACGAGTTCGCACTGCTCCTACCTGACGTCGAGCCGGAACAGGCACGTCTGCTCGTCGAGCTCGTGCTCGTCGACGTCGCGCTCGAGGTCGGCCTCGACGAGCCGATCAAGGTGTCGGGCGGGATCGCGACCTACCCCCGTGATGAAGAGACGCCTGGAGGACTCGTCGACCGCGCCGACGAGGCCCTCTACCAGGCCAAGCGGCACGCGCCCGGCAGCGTCTACGTACGTTCCGCCAACGGGCCGGGGCTACGCGCCCTGGTCGCAGACTCGCCGACCGACCGCGCCACGCGGCTCCAGGCAGCGATGAGCCTCGCCCGAGCCGTTGATTCGCGTGATGCGCACGGCGGTAGTCACTCGCAGTCCGTCGGCCGGCTCGCAGCCCGAATCGCCGCGCGACTCGGCAGCGACGTCGATGAATGCGAGCTGGTCGAACTCGCGGGCCGGCTGCATGATCTCGGCAAGGTCGCGATTCCCGACGAGCTCCTCGAGAAGCCGGGCCCGCTCGCCCCCGACGAGCGCGTGGTGCTCGAGCGCCATCCAACCGTCGGCTCGCACATGCTCACCTCGCTCGGTCTCAGAGTCGTGTCCGGCTGGGTTCTCCACCATCACGAGCGCTGGGACGGAACGGGCTATCCCAGTGGCCTCGCCGGCGAGGCGATCCCGCTACCGGCACGGATTCTCGCCGTCGCCGATGCGTTCGACGCGATGATCAACCGGAGTCGGTTGAGCCAGACGGAAGCGGTGGGCGAGCTCGAACGAGAGGCCGGGACGCAGTTCGACCCGGCTGTGGTCGCTGCGCTCGTCGCCGAGCTCGGCGACCCGGAATACGACTTGTAAAGCTCCCGCGTTCGAGGGGTCGGGGCTACCTCCGGTCGATCCGATCATTCCCGAGTCCCCCGATCAAGTCGACCAGGAGTCCTCATGTTGCAGATCAACGTCTGGTTCGCTCGGCTCGCTCTCGTCGCCGCTTCCCTAGCCTGTGCAGGCTGGAAGTGGGACCACTAAGCGACCCTCTGAAGCTCTTCCGAAGCAGCGTGTGCCGGGCCTGGCGGCGGGCCCGGCGCCCTAAGCGCTGACCAGTTCCTCGAAAGCGGGCTCACTCCGGATCGAAGTCGGAGTCCGCGTTCGCCATGTCGCGACAGCCCTCCCACATGCCGATCGCCTGCCGGAGGTGCTCAATGGCGTCGGTTTCCCGGCCCGCGAGGCTCTCGCAGCAGGCGACGTTGTAGTAGAGGTACCCCTGCTCGGGGTGGGCCTCGATGAGCTCGCGGCCCCGGTCCGCCGCCTCGGCATACCTGCCGGCGTCGCCTCCCGAGTAGCCATGGCCGCGAAACCTAGCCAACGTCGACCGCGCCCCGAACTGCGGTAGCTTCCGACTCGGCATCGGAACCCCCGTGATCTACCAGCATCCGCTCGCGTATCTCCTCGGACTGGAGGGAGTCGCCCTGCTACGCGCGTTCTCCGGCGCCTATGACCGCGAGTTCACGCTCGCGCGCTTCGAGGAGATCCGCGAGCTGCTCGAGTCACCGGACGCGTTCGGCACCGGGGTCGAGGCGCGCCCGATCTCGACGCGCGAGGGCTATGACAGCTGGGCGCCCTGGTACGACGAGCAGCCGAACCAGCTCCTCGAGATCGAGCAGCCGATCGTGCGCGAGATCCTTGACGGGCTCCCCATCGGCGTCGCGCTCGACGCCGCGTGCGGCACCGGGCGACACGCTGCGTACCTCGCATCGCTAGGGCACACCGTCATCGGCGTCGACTCGTCGCCGGGAATGCTCGCGCGTGCCCGCGAGAAGATCCCGCAAGGCGAGTTCCACGAGGCCGGCCTCCACGAGTTGCCGCTTGCGGACGACTCCGTCGACCTCGTCGTCTGCGCGATCGCGCTCGTGCACCTGGAGGACATCGAGGGCCCGTTCCGCGAGTTCGCGCGGGTGCTGCGCCCGGGTGGGCACCTCGTGGTGTCCAACCAGAGTGGCCTCATCGGCGACATCATCCTCCCGGTCCTGATCGACGGCCCCGAGGGCGATCTCGGATACCTACCGGTGTACCCACGGCTCGCGAGCGACTATCTCGCGGCGGCCCTCCCGCTCGGATTCCAGGTGCTCAGGTGCGAGGAGCCGCGAGTCCCGTCGCCGCTACTGGACGAGGAGGGCCGGTCGATCCACGACGGCGAGCGGCTGCCGCCGCAGAACCCCGACGACCCGCCGTACATCTGGAGCCTGCATGCCGAGGTGATCGAGGCGACCAACGCGGCGTGGCGTGGGAAGCTGTCGTCGATCATCTGGCACTTTCAGCTCAGGGGGCTTCATGAGTGAGTACTCGGTCACGCGCTTCGACGAGATCGAAGAGATGAACGACGGGCGCCAGCCTTGGCGGCCCGTTCGGCATCACTTCGGCATCACGGCTTTCGGCGTCAACACGTGGACGGGCCACAGCGCGGGCGACCGCATCATCAACGAGCACGACGAGTCGGAGCCGGACTCGAACCAGGAGCTCTATCTTGTTCTGCGGGGGCGTGCCCGTATTCGAGCTCGACGGGGACTTGGTGGACGCGCCCACGAGCACCCTCGTCTTTGTCCCGCCCGGTGTGAAGCGAACCGCGTTCGCCGAGGAGCCCGAGACGACGATCCTCGCGCTCGGCGGCACCCCGGGCAAGGCGTTCGAGCCCGACGGCTGGGAGCTCTGGGCCCCGCTCGGCCCCCTCTACCAGGCGGGCGAGTACGCCGAAGCGGCTGACCGCGGACGCCCACTGCTCGAGGCTCACGGCGAATACCCCGCGTTGTTCTACAACGTCGCCTGCTGCGAGAGCCTCGCCGGCCGGACGGCTGACGCGATCGACCACCTCCGGCGCTCGATCGACATGTCGGAGCGGTCTCGCGCTCTGGCCAAGGACGACTCGGACTTCGATCCGATCCGCGACGAGCCCGCGTTCAAGGAGCTGATCGGCGACTAGAACCTACGGGGACGGGGGTGCCATGACCGAGCATGCGGTGGTGATCGCCGGAGGAGGTCCGGCTGGGCTGATGTTGGCGGCCGAGTTGGCGCTGGCGGGGGTCGACGTTGCCATTGTCGAGCGGCGCGCCAGCCAGGACCTCCCCGGCTCGCGCGCAGGCGGTCTGCACTCACGCACCATCGAAGTTCTCGATCAGCGCGGAATCGCAGATCGGTTCCTGTCGGAGGGGCAGGTGGCGCAGGTCGCGGGGTTCGCCGGGGTCACTTTCGACATCAGCGACTTTCCCACCCGGCACCCCTACGGGCTCGGGCTGTGGCAGAACCACATCGAGCGCATCCTCGCCGGCTGGGTCGCCGAGCTGCCGGTGACGATGTATCGCGGACGTGAGGTGACCGGTTGCGCGCAGGACGACACCGGCGTCGACGTCGAGGTGTCCGACGGCGAGTCGCTGCGGGCGGACTATCTGGTCGGGTGCGACGGAGGACGCAGTCTGGTCCGTAAGGCAGCCGGCATCGAGTTCCCCGGCTGGGATCCGACGACGAGCGCCCTGCTCGCCGAGGTCGAGATGGCCGAGGAGCCGGAATTGGGCATGCGCCGCAATGCCTCTGGCATCCATTCCTTGGGCAAGGTGGAGTACGAGATCAAGGACGGCGAGATCGTCTACGGGAAGGGAGGCACGGTGCGGGTCATGGTGACCGAGTCGCAGGTCGGAGCCACAGGAGATCCCACCCTGAAGGATCTCAGCGAGGGCCTCATCGCCGTCTACGGGACCGACTATGGAATCCACAGTCCCACCTGGATCACCAGGTTCACCGATATGACCCGGCAGGCCGCGGCCTACCGCGAGGGACGGGTCCTGCTGGCCGGCGACGCGGCGCACGTGCATTCCCCGGTCGGTGGACAGGGCCTCAACACCGGTGTGCAGGATGCGGTGAATCTGGGTTGGAAGCTGGCCCAGGTGGTCAAGCAGACAGCGCCGGAAAGCCTCCTCGACACGTACCACGCCGAGCGCCACCCGGTCGGGGCACACGTGCTGCGCACCACCATGGCGCAGGTCGCGCTCATGCGCGTCGACGATCGCATCGAGGCGTTGCGCGACACCGTGTCCGAGCTGTTGAGCATGGACGAGCCGCGCAGAAGATTCGCCGCGATGATGTCCGGTCTGGACATTCACTACGACCTCGGCGAGGGACACCCGCTGCTCGGACGCCGCATGCCCGATCTCGACCTGGTCACCCCCGGTGGAACGGTGCGAGTATTCACCCTCCTCCACGACGCCCACCCGGTCCTTCTGAACCTAGGCAAGCCCTGGGGTTTCGACATGCGCACCGTGGGTGGATCGGGTTCAGTTGATCGACGCGGAATACGCCGGCGCTTGGGAGCTTCCGGCCCTGGGACAAGTAGAAGCCCCCGCGGCCGTGCTGATCAGACCCGATGGATACGTCGCCTGGGTGGGGGACGGCACAGATACCGGCTTGCGCGACGCGCTGACTACCTGGTTCGGATCACCATGACGCGACCGAGTCCCATTCCGGCCGTGCCGGGCGAAGACGGTTACT
>CAVZFQ010000001.1:0-138128 GCA_963774625.1 uncultured Actinomycetes bacterium | reverse complement strand
GAAGCGAAACTCGCCGCGTGCCGCACCTCGCGCGAGCCTCGCTTCGGCCGCTTGGCGCCACCCCTCCCCAACGGGTCGCGCAAGTCTCGACTTAACCAGTCTGCGCCTCGATTCACCTATACCCCTTTTGGGGGATCCCCTCGGCACTTCACTTTTTCGCGCCAGAGGTTTACGGTCGAGGGATCACACCCGAGCTTCACACACGCCAAAGCAGCCGCCCCTCGCCTTCCGAGCTCGGGGGGCGGGTCCGGCAGCTCCGCATCGCGCGGGGCTTGACGCAGACCAAGCTCGGCCTCGACCGCTTCTCCAAGGAGTACGTCAGCCAGATCGAGCGAGGACGGGTGCGTCCGTCGCCCGCTGCGCTGGACTGGCTCGCCGAGCGGCTGGGAGTGACGAGGCAGTTCCTCGAAACCGGCATCTCCGCGAGCGAGCACGACCGGACGGCCGGATTGCTCTCCCGGGCCGAGGCCGCTGTCGCCGCGCGCGAGTTCGAGGAGGCGCTCGGCTGTCTCGAGCGCGCCGGGCTGCTCTCCGAGGAGTGGGAGCCCGCCCTGGCCCTCCGCGGGCTGCTGGCGGGTGCGACCGCGCGGTCGGAGCTCGGGCGCGTCAAGGACGCGCTCGCCCTCCTCGAGCGCGCGCGAGATCTCGTCGAGGGCGATCCCTTCACCGAGGTCGATCGCGCGAACGTCCTCTTCCACATGGGCCAGTGCCGCTACCGGATGTCGTCGATCCCGACCGCCGTCTCGCTCTTCACGGAGGCGCTCGACCAGATGCGCCATGCCGACCTGATCGACGATCGCCTGCGGTCGCGCATCCTCCGCTGGCGCTCTCGCTGCTACCGGCGCCTGAACGACTGGGAGGCGGCGCGGGGAGATGTCGAAACGGCGCTCGAGCTCTCCCAGCTGCTCGACGACCGCGACGCGCTCGCCCACGGCTACTTCCAGGCCTCGATCATCGCGGAGCGAAACGGTCAGTGGGTGCTCGCCCGCTCGCACGCAGAGCTCGCGAAGGCGCTGTACGAGGAGCAAGACGACCGCCTCAACGTCGGCCGGCTCCTCAACAACCTCGGCGGCCTCACCTTCCTGCTCGGCGATCCCGAGAAGGCAGTGCAGCTCCTGACGGAGGCGTTTGCGGTCGCGCTGGAGGTCGGCAGCAAGCCGGACGCCGCTCAGGCCGTGTCGTCCCTGGCTCAGGTCCACCTGCGCACCGGCCAGGTCGAGCTCGCCGAGGAGCAGGCGCAGCAGGCGCTGACCCTGCTCGAGGGGAGAGTCGACTTCCTCGACGAGCAGGGGAACGCGCAGCTCGTGCTCGGACGCGCCTTGCTCGAGCAGGGCCGGCTCGACGAGGCCGAGCAGGCGCTCGCCGCCAGCGAGGCCACGTTCGAGCAGCTGTCCTCGACGAGCCATCGAGCCGCGGCGTGGACCGCGCAGGCCGAGCTGAGCATCCGCCGCGGAGACAAAGAACAGGCCCTGGCGCTCTATCGCCGTGCGGCCGAGACCCTGCAGGACTTCCGCTTTTAGAGGAGGGTATGCCGATGAGCAAGCACAGAGTCGCGATCCTCCTGCTGGCAGTCGTCGCAGCGAGCGCACTGGCGTTCGGCGCGCGCGCCGCTGTCAACATCGACGACGACCGGGTCCCCGTGGTGGTGCAGCCCGCCCCCGAGGGCTTCTCGGACGGAGGCGACATCCCCGAGGGGATGATCGCGGTCTTCGTCGAGCCTGCCCGCGACGGTTTCTCGGACGGAGGTGACCTCCCCGACGGGTTCGTCGCAGTCGTGGCCCAGGACGGTTTCTCCGACGGAGGCGACATCGTGGTGATGGCGCGGGCCGTCCCCGACGGTTTCTCGGACGGAGGCGACATCCCCCTCGGGATGATCGCCGTCTTCGCCGAGCCCGCCGGCGACGGTTTCCCGGGCGACAACATCCCCGAGGGCATGGTCGCCGTGCTGATGGACCCCCTCCCAGGCATGCCACTCTTATCCCCCAGAGGTTAGGCGCAAGCCGAGCCTCCTCTCCCCAACCATGAGGCCGGGCGTGCGATGGGTACGCCCAGGCTCGTTTCAACGCTCGGCCTCATGGTGTCGTCTAAGCACACAGCTGGCACACCTGCGTGCGCCTTTCGCTGATGCGATACGCGAATGACCGCGCAACAGCTCGTTGCCGAGCTCGACCTCGACGTCTACGAGGTCGGCATCTGCCACGCCTGCCTCAGCTTCGTCTCGTTCCCGCTCGATGCCGGCGACGAGCGCGAGGTCGCCGACGCCGTTCGCAAGTTCGGTCCGATCCTCTGGGAGGAAGGACTCGCGGAACCGCTTCGGGCTGCGCTCGAGCAGGCCCGGCGCCGCGGTGTCGCGGGCGCAGAAAGGGCGATCGCAGACATCGAGGCCTTCGGAGGTCAGGCTCCCATCGTTGGCGCCGTCGTCCGGCAGCTCGCAGCCGATCTCACGCGCCGAACGCGCAGAACTCAGAGCGTATCAGAACGCGCGCGATCCGAGCGGAAGCAGGACGGCGCGGGCCTTGCTGATGCTCCTGTCGAGAGCACCGTCATCGCTAGTTGCTCAAAATCCGACGGCTCTGTCCCGAAATTCGCCGGCTCTGTGCCAATAACAGCGGACCGTGTTCCTAGAATGACACCCTGTCCGTTGGCCGCCGACTTCGTCCACCTGCACGTCCACTCCGAGTACTCGATCCTCGACGGCGCCTGCCGGATCCCCGCGCTCGCGGCTCGGGCTGCCGAGCTCGAGATGCCCGCCGTCGGGCTCACCGACCACGGGTCGCTCGCCGGCGCGGTGCAGCACTACAAGCACGCGACGGAGCAGGGCGTCAAGCCGATCATCGGCTGCGAGGTCTACGTCTGCGACGACTCGTCCCTCCAGACCAAGGGCTACGCGCACCTGACGCTGCTCGCCGAGACGACCGAGGGCTACGGCAACCTCATAAAGCTCGCCTCTGCAGGGTATTTGCAGGGCTACTACTACAAGCCACGCGTCGACTGGTCGCTGCTCGAGACGCACTCGAAGGGGCTGATCGCGCTCTCCGGATGCCTCTCCGGGCGCGTCTCCAAGGCGCTCGAGGAGTCACGCAACAACGACGCCGCGGCCGACCTCGACCGGCTCGTCCAGATCTTCTCCAAGGACTCCACGTACGTCGAGATCCAGAACGCCGGCCTCGAGCCGCAGGCCCGCATCAACCCGCTCCTCGCGCGCCTCGCCGAGGGCACCGGCCTGCCGCTCGTCGCGACCGGCGACGTGCACTACCTCGACCATTCAGACGCGCGCGCGCACGAGGCGCTGCTCTGCATCCAGTCCGGCGACTCGCTCAAGAACCCGAGCCACTGGAAGTTCGACACCGACCAGTTCTACTTCAAGACCCCGGCCGAGATGGCCCAGGACTTCGCGGACTACCCGCACGCGCTCCGCACCACGCTCGAGGTCGCCGAGCGCTGCAACGTCGAGATCGAGCTCGGCCAGATCCGGCTGCCGAAGTTCCCGGTCCCGGAAGGCCGCGACGCGTTCGACTACCTCGTCGAGCTCTGCGAAAAAGGCCTGCAAAAGCGGTACGACCACGTGACGCCGGAGATCCAGGAGCGGCTCAAGTTCGAGCTGAAGACGATCAAGGAGATGGGCTTCGCCGACTACTTCCTGATCGTCTGGGACTTCGTCAAGTTCTCGAAGCAGAACGGCGTCTCGGTCGGCCCCGGCCGCGGCTCGACCGCAGGCTCGCTCGCCGCCTACTGCCTCGACATCACCGAGGTCGACCCCATCAAGTACGACCTCCTCTTCGAGCGCTTCCTGAACCCGGGCCGCAAGTCGATGCCCGACATGGACATCGACTTCTCGGTCGCCGGCCGCGACCGCGTCATCAACTACGTGGCCGAGAAGTACGGGCGCGACCACGTCGCCCAGATCATCACCTTCGGGACGATGATGGCCCGCGCGGCCGTCCGCGACGCGGGGCGCGTGCTCGACGTCCCCTACGGCACGGTCGACAAGATCGCGAAGCTGATCCCCGAGGGCGTCAAGGTCTACCTCGACGACTGCCTCAAGCCCGGCTCCGAGCTGAAGGCGGCCTACGACGGCGACCCGCAGGTCAAGGAGATCGTCGACCTCGCGAAGCCGCTCGAGGGCCTCGTCCGCCAGGACTCGATCCACGCGGCCGGCGTCGTCATCGGCGACCGCCCGCTCACGGAATACGTCCCTTTGCAGCGAAAAGGCGAGGGCGAGGAGACGGTCACGCAGTTCGGGATGTGGGACGTCGAGGCGCTCGGCCTGCTCAAGATGGACTTCCTCGGCCTGCGCAACCTCGACGTCATCGACAAGACGTTCGCGCTCGTCGGCGGCGGGCTCGACGCGACGAAGATCCCGCTCGACGACCGCAAGACGTACGAGATGCTCGCGCGCGGCGAGGCGGCCGGCGTCTTCCAGTTCGAGTCGTCGGGCATGCGCGAGGCGCTGCGCCAGGTGCGCCCGACCGAGCTCGAGGACCTGATCGCGCTCGTCGCCCTCTACCGGCCGGGGCCGATGCAGTACATCGCGCAATACGCGAAGCGCAAGCACGGCCAGGAGGCCGTGACCTACATCGACCCTCGCCTCGAGCCGATCCTCTCGGACACGTACGGGATCGCCGTGTACCAGGAGCAGTACATGGAGACGGCCAAGCAGCTCGCCGGCTTCTCGCCCGCCGAGGCGGACGACCTGCGCAAGGCGATCGGCAAGAAGATCCACGAGCTGATGGCGTCGCTCAAGGAGAAGTTCCTCGAGGGCTGCGCGCAGAACGGGGTCACGCCGTCGGTCGCGAACCAGCTCTGGAAGAACACGGAGGCGTCACAGGACTACTCGTTCAACAAGTCGCACGCGGCCGGCTACGCGCTGATCGCCTACCGCACGGCGTGGCTGCGGGCGAACCACCCGCGCGAGTACATGGCCGCGCTGATCTCGTCCGTGATGAACACGAAGGACCGCGTGCCCATCTACGTCAACGCCTGCCACGAGATGGGGATCGAGGTCGAGCCGCCCGACGTCAACTGCTCCGAGCACGACTTCGCGGTCGTCGAGGGCAAGATCCGCTTCGGGCTGAACGCGGTCAAGAACGTCGGCGACTCGGCGGCGCGGGCGATTGTCGCCGCGCGCGCGGAGGGCGGGGCGTTCACGTCGATCTGGGACTTCACCGAGCGGGTCGACCCGCAGGCCTCGAACAAGCGCGCGCTCGAGGCGCTCGTCAAGTGCGGCGCCTTCGACTCGACCGGCGCGCCGCGCAAGGGGATGCTCGAGGCGCTGGACGCCGCTGTGTCGTGGGGCGGCCGCCACCAGGCCGACCGGCTCGCGGGCCAGGGCTCGATCTTCGACCTCGGCGGCGGCGGGGAAGAGGAAGCGCGCCCGCAGCAGCACCCGCCGATCCCGCTGGGCGAGTACGAGAAGAACGACCTGCTGCGCCTGGAGAAGGAGACGCTCGGCGTCTACGTCTCCGAGCACCCGCTGCAGGCGATTCGCGAGCAGCTGCGCCGCAAGACCGAGTGCGGCCTGGCCGAGGTCGAGAAGCGCCGCGACGGCGAGGTCGTCACCGTCGGCGGGCTCGTCGGCGCGATCAAGCAGCTGACGACGAAGAAGGGCGAGCCGATGGTCTTCATGCGGCTCGACGACCTCACCGGGTCGACGGAGGTCGTCGTCTTCAACTCCGTCTACGCGGCCGCGCGCGAGCTGCTCGAGCTGGACACCGTGCTCGTCGTCAAGGGCCGCGTCGACCACAAGCAGGAGGGGGAGACGAAGCTGATCGCGCTGGAGGTCTCGGCCTTCGAGGCGACCCCCGAGCGGCGCGAGGTGACGCTGAAGGTCGATGCCACGCGCGCGCCGGCGGGAATCGTCCGCGAGCTCGCCGGCCTCGTGCGCGAGTACCCGGGCGAGATCCCGGTGATCGTCGCGCTGACGATGTCGGCCGGCGAGAAGACGCTGCAGCTGGGGCCGGACTACCGGGTCAAGCCCGATCCGGACTTCTTCGCCGAGGTCAAGTCGCTCCTCGGCGAGGCCGCGATCGCTTAAGCACGTCGTCTGGCTCCACGAGTCGCAGGCGGCAAATGCATCCGTCCGTTGTCTGTTGCCATAATGGGCAACAATGCTCGTGACACCCTTGCCGAACCCGGAGACGGTCGCGGCTCTACTCGACACTACGTGGCGGGTCGCCGAAGCCGAGACGGCGCGTACTGAGAGCCTGGACCGAAAAGCGACGAGTCTCGTCACGTTCGCATCTGTCGCGGTCTCACTGTCGGCGACGCTCGGCACAACACTCGCGGGTGCGGTCGGAGGGAGGCTCGGTGTTGCGGCCTATGCGGCTGCGATAGGTCTGTTGATCGCGGCGGCCACCATCGCAACGCGGGTCCTCCTTCCGAAGGAGTACCTCGCTCTCGGCGCGTCCTACCTCAGTCGGTTCGGGACTTGGTCGGAGATCGTGAAGCCTCCGGAGCAGGTGCGCGGCGAGACCATCCAGGGTCTCAAGCGGGCAATTGCCCGCGAGCGTAAGGCGAACTCCCGCAAGGCGAACCAGATCCGGTTGTCGCTTCGACTGCTTCTCGGCGGCCTCTCGGTGATCGCTTTTGAGGCCCTTATACTCGGAATCAGGGTGCTCTCATGACGTACGCGCCGCAGCCGCTGCCGCCCGGGGTTGATCCCGACGACAGCCCTTTCGAGACGCCGCCGATCGAGGGCATTCCGTACGAGAAAGGGAGCGAAGAGGACCTCGCGATTCGGCGAATCCTCGAGGAAGATGCGGAAGGTCGCGCCAGCGAGAAGAACGATGAGGCTCACCGAGGCTGACGTCGAGTACATCCGGGCGAACTTCGTGCCGCTCGACGAACTCTGCGCCGCACGGGGCCAGTCCGCCGATCGCGTACGGGCGCTGATCGCGGCAGGGAGCCTGCCGGCGGCGAGCTACGTCCTCGAGGACGGCACGGAGATGGTGCCCGCCGAGTACTTCGAGCTCATCGACGAGGCGGGCGGCGAAGCTGCGTTGCGTGGGCTCTTTGCGCGCCGCTACGTCGCCGCCGCCGGCGACCATGACGAGGTCGGCTCGGAGTGGGAGGGCTATCTCTCCGGCGCCTACGGGGTGTGCCTGAAGCACGTGACGCCGGAGAACATCGCGCGCAAGTCGGCGCTCGTCGTCGAGATCGAGGGGCTACTCAGCGCGCCTCAGCCGGAAAGCGGCGACTGGCGAGCGAGCCTGCGCGGGAGCGTGGACGAGCTGGACGAGCTCGAGCGCCCGTTCGCTCCGCACTACGACCGCGCGCGCTGGGGGCCGTCGTCACGCGACCGCTGCATCACGGCCGCGCGCGAGCTCTATCCCGAGGTCTTCTCAGCCGCTGCGCTGCGCGACTGAGCGTCGTTCGCGATCCCGGCTGCGATCCGCAGGCGCTCGACCGAGTCGATGTCGCCCTCGACCGAGCGCAGCGCCTCCTGGCGCAGGCGGCTCGCGCGCACCTCGCTCGCTTCCATCTTCGCCTGGTCTTCCCAGATGGTGAGCGTGAGGATGCGTCCCTCGTCGCCGTCGACCATCACGTAGCCGCCGATGATGCCGTCGATGTCGCCGATCGTCTTGGCGGCCTCTTCGAAGGCTTCGAGCGCCTCGTCGCAGCGGTCTGGATCGACCGTGTATCTCACGACCCTCGCGAACACGGCCGGAACCTTACAAGGCCGTTCCGGTGTATGAAAGCCAGTGTGGTGAGCCGGCCACAGGATGAGAGCGAGCTCGTCGAGCGGGCTCGCCGTGGAGACGAACGCGCCTATGAGGAGCTCGTGCGACGACATCAAGGGATTGCCTTCAGGACTGCCTACCTCATGGCGGGCAACGCGGCCGACGCCGAGGACGCTGCCCAGGAGGGCTTCGTCAAGGCCTACCGCGCGCTCGGCCGCTTTCGCGCCGGTGCGCCGTTTCGGCCGTGGCTCCTGCAGATCGTCGCCAACGAGGCTCGCAACCGCCGCCGCTCCGCAGGCCGGCGCGCCGGGCTCGCGCTGCGGGCGGCTGGGGAGGATCTCTCGGGGGACGCGGCTCCGTCCCCCGAGGGGAACCTGCTCGCCGCCGAGGATCGCGAGCACCTGCTGGGAGCGATCAACGGGTTGCCCGAGGAGCACCGGCTCGTGATCGCCTGCCGGTACTTCCTCGACCTGTCCGAGGACGAGACGGCCGCGGCGCTCGGTGTGCGGCGGGGGACGGTCAAGTCACGGACCTCGCGCGCGCTCGTGCGCCTGCGCGAGGAGCTGGGGGAGGGCTATGCCTGAGCTCGAGCTAGCCCTGCGTCAGCTCGGAGGCCTGGTCGAGTTTCCGCCCGAGCCCGATCTCGCCGCGGGTGTGCGCCGTCGGCTGGGCGAGTCGCCGTCGCGGCGCTGGGCACCTCGGCGGCTGGTCGCCGTCGCTCTCGCTGTGGTCGTCCTCGCAGTCGGAGCGGCCATGGCTGTTCCCTCGGCGCGGACGGCAGTGCTCGAGTGGCTGGGCATCAAGGGCGTGAAGGTCACGCGCGTGGACAAGCTGCCGGAGGTCTCGCTGCTCAGCGACAGCGGCCTCGGCGACCCGGTGACCCTGGCCGAGGCGCGCCGGCGGGCTCCGGGGCTCGTCGAACCGCATCTGAAGAATCTCGGTGCGCCCGACCGGGTCTACTTCAGCGCGGGCGTGCCGGGCGGACAGGTCACGTTCCTCTGGGGCACGACGGACGAAGCGCGCCTGCTGATGACCCAGTCGCCGGGCGAGGCCTTCGCCGAGAAGATGCTCGGCCCGCAAACCGAGGCCGAGGGCGCGCGAGTCAACGGGATGTCCGGAGTCTGGTTCTCGGGCGATGTGCACTACTTCGTCTATCGCGACCGTCGCGGCGAGGTCCGAGAGGAGACCTCGCGGCTGGCGCGGAACACGCTCCTCTGGGAGTACGGCGACCTCACCGTGCGGCTCGAAGGCGAGCTCACGAAGAGTGCAGCGCTCGAGATCGCGCGCTCGGTCCGCTAGACGCAGCTAGTCTCCTCGGCCGTGCGGCTCCCGGTTCTCATCGTGGCCGCGCTGCTGCTCGCCGGGTGCTCCGGCGATGACGGCGGCGATGGCGGGTCGACGGTGTCGGCCTCGGAGGGCGAAGGCCTCGTCCTCTCGGACAGCGACGTCGGCAGGCCGTTCACGCAGTTCGACCAGGGCGAGCAGCGGCGCACCGACATGGCGCCCCCGCGAGACGACCCGAGTCGCTTCCACCGCCAGGGCGGCTGGAAGGCCCGCTTCCAGCGCGGGGGCACCGTGAGGACGAAGGGGCCGCTCGTCATCGAGTCGCGCGCCGACCTCTTCGAATCGGCCGACGATGCCGGCAAGGACTTCGACCTCTACAAGGAGGCGCTCGACGAGCTCTCGTTCGGTGCGGCCGGGCAGACCGTGGAGCCGGCGCCGAAGCTGGGCGAGGAGGCTCACGCGGTGACGTTCCGTCAGGGCGTGCCTCCGACAGCAATCCGTCACTACGCCCTCGCGTGGCGGCAGGAGAACGTCACCGGCTACGTGATCGTCAACGGTTTCGACGGCCGTCTGACGCTTGCAGATGCGGTCGAGCTTGCTCGAAAACAGGAAAAACGCATCCAGCGCGCGACCGGCTAGACGTAAAGCTTCTGTGAAATGAGCAATCACCCTTTAGCGGGAGATCCGCGGGCGTCGTCTGACCGAACATCTAGTGCAACGACTAGAAGGGACTCCATGGCGGCCACTGAACTTCAACTCCTAGAGCAAACCGAGATCGAGCGGATCGAGCGCTGGCGTGCGGACGAGCTCGAGCGGGCAGGGTACGAGCCTCGCGCCGCAGGGCGTCTGGCGGTTAGGCACGACGTCGATCTCCACCGGGCGACCGAGCTTCTGCAGCTCGGCTGCTCGCAAGACCTGGCGCTCAAGATCCTGCTCTAACAGGCAGGGGCTCGCACCGCGGGGCAGAATGCCCTGCCCGTGAGCCTGGCCTCGATTCCATCACCCGACAGCGGCGTCGTCGACCTCGGCCCGCTCGTCGTGCACATGTACGGCCTGATGCTGCTGCTGGCGATCGCGGTTTGCATCTGGGTCACAGGGATTCGCTATGTGCGCCGTGGCGGCGACTGGGATCTCGTCCTGCGCGTGGCCGTCTGGGGTGTCGCGGCCGGCATCGTCGGGGCGCGCGCCTACCACGTGGTGACGAGCTGGAGCGAGGTGCCCGACGAGTGGTGGGGCCCGTTTGCGGTGTGGAAGGGCGGGCTCGGCGTGTGGGGCGGCATCGGGCTCGGCTGCCTGGTCGGTGCCTGGATCGTGCGGCGCGAGGGCCGGAGCGTCTCCGTGTTCGCCGACTGCGTCGCGCCCGGGCTGCTGATCGCGCAGGGCATCGGGCGCATCGGCAACTGGTGGAACCAGGAGCTGTACGGCAAGCCGACCGACCTGCCGTGGGCGCTCGAGATCGATCCCGAGCACCGGGTGGCCGGCTACGAGGCGTTCGAGACCTTCCATCCGACCTTTCTCTACGAGTTTCTCTACGACATCGGGATGGCCGGCGTGCTGATCCTGATCGGCTGGCGCTTCCGCATCCGACCGCCGGGGCTGTTCGCGCTCTACGTCGCCGTTTACTGCTTCGGGCGGTTCTTCGAGGAGCTGCTGCGCATCGACCCGGCGCACGAGTTCGGGCCGTGGCGCCTGAACGGCTGGGTGTCGGTCGTGGGCTTCATCCTCGCGATGGGGTTCTTCATCTGGTGGCAGTTCTTCCAGGGACGGCGGCCTCGTGGCGAAGGCGGCCGTCGAGGGAAGAAGGCGCCCCCGCCGCCGAAGATGGCTATCCCCAAGGGACGCGTCCGCCCCTCTCGTTAGCTTTCGCGCGGATGTCTGTCCGAGAGCTCGAGCTCGACCTCGACGCGTTCGAGGGCCCGTTCGACCTGCTGCTGACGCTGGTGCTCCGCGAGGAGGTGCCGCTCGCAGAGGTCGACGTCGCCGGCATCGTGGTTGCGTTCATCGAGCGGCTCGCCGAGCGGGAGGAGCTCGATCTCGACGCGTGCGGTGAGTTCCTCGTGCTCGTGGCCTCGCTGCTGGAGCTGAAGGCTCGCGGGTTGTTCGGCGACGAGGACGGCGAATTCGACGAGCTGGCGCCGGAGGAGGCGGCCGAGGAGCTCGCGCGGCGCCTCGAGGAGTACCGGCGGATCAAGGAAGCGGCGATCTGGCTGGCCGAGCGGCTGGCCGGGGAGCGCGACCGTTTCTTCCGTCTCGGGCCTGCGCCGCTGGCGCCGCCGTTCGAGAGGCGGCTGGCTCCTCAGGATCCTGCTCTGCTGGCGGCGTCTTTGCGCGCGCTCGCAGCCGAGCCGCCGCAGGTCTCGCTCCAGCACCTCGAGCTTCGCTTCCCGCCGGTCACCCAGTTCCTGGAGCGGTTCCGCGCTCTGCTCAAGCGCCGTTCGCGGTTCGACTTCGAGAGCGAGGTCGAGGGGCTGTCGCGCATCGAGCAGGCCGTCGCGTTCCTCGCGTTGCTCGACCTGCGCCGGTCCGGGGAGATCTCGATCGACCAGGCGCGCCCGTTCGCTCCGATCCGGGTCGCGCGGGAGGAAACCGCGCGGTCGGAAGAAAGTGAGGTGCCGTGGACCGCCCGCTCCGCCTAGTTGCCGCCAACCCCTTGGATGCGCTTGCGCGCACGCTCGAAGCGCTGCTCGTCGTCGCGTCGCAGCCGCTGTCGGTGGACGAGCTCACGGAAGCGGCCGCTGACGACGCGGAGCGCGTCGAGATGGCACTCAGCTTGCTGGGCGAGCGCTACCACGAAGGGCGCAGCGGCATCGTGCTGGAGGAGGTCGCGGGCGGCTGGGCCTTTCGGGCCTCGCGGGATGCAGCGGAGGCGTGCGGGCGCCTGTTCGAGCGGCCGGTCGAGCGGGGCCTGTCGCAGGCTGCGCTCGAGACGCTCGCGGTCGTCGCGTACCTGGGGCCGTGCTCGCGGCCGGAAGTGGCGCGCTGGCGCGGGGTGGCCGTGGACTCGGTCGTCGCCGGGCTCGTGGAGCGCGGGCTGATCGCCGAGGCGGGCCGCGAGAGCGGCATCGGCGGCGCGGTGCGCTACCGGGTGACGCCTCTGTTCGAACGGGTCTTCGGCCTCGAGAGCCTGGCCGCGCTGCCGCGGCTCGAGGAGCTCGGCGGCGAGGACGGCGAGATCCGCGGCCGGCTCGAAGCGCTGGCCGAGCGCCGCCCGGCCTAGGCGCGTCGGAGGAGCCGCGTGGCGGCGGTGCCGAGCGCGGCGGCGGCGCCGAACACGAGCCCGACGACGTTCGTCGTCGTGCAGGTGCGGCACACGTTGCAGCAGGCCGGCGCGACCGGCGCGAAGTCGGCGGCGCGACTCGTGATCGGAGCGACCTTCACGGACAGCTGCTGGAGCACGTTCAGATTGTAGGCCTGTACGAGTCAGGCGTCATGGACTGTTTCGGCCATCTTGCGTCTGGCATGAGGTGTCCAGACCATGTTGATCGTGTGGCGTCGAGAAGATCAACCGCTCGATCGGGAGACGGTCGATGGCATCATTCGAATGCTGATGGACATCAACGCCAAGCTCGAACTCTTGCTCGGCGAGGAAGACGGCAATGCCCGGGAAGATGACTCCTGAAGAGCGGCGAGCCCAGCGCGAGCAATGGGATCGCAATACGCGTGAGTTCGAGGCGATGTACAAACGCCTGACAGCGCGCTGGCGCGAAGAGGACGAGCGCCGCGAGCGGCGGCGCCGACTGGTTCGTCGCCTGTTGCCGTTTCGGCGCGCGGCCTGACTTCTCGCGCGTCTTGCCGCTCGGCTCTCGCACGGCTCCTTAACCCGGTACCCCCAACCTCCTCCCCAAGGCGATCGTACTGAGGAAATTCGCATGCGTGGGTAACGGAACCGTGCCGGAAGTGAGAATCCCGGTATGCGTCTGAACGCCTACCTCGCGCGGGCCGGAGTTACTTCCAGGCGCAAGGCCGACGAGCTGATCAAGGCCGGTCGCGTTTTGGTCAACGGCGAGCCGGGCCAGCTCAACACCTTCGTGGAGTCGAAGGACGTCGTCGAGCTCGACGGCAAGCCGCTCGCGCCGCAGCCCCTCGCCTACGTGCTCCTCCACAAGCCGGCCGGCGTCGTGACGACGGCGCACGACCCGCATGGGCGGCGCACCGTCGTCGACCTCGTCCGCCACGAGGCGCGCGTCGTGCCTGTCGGCCGACTCGACGCCGACACCACCGGAGCCCTCCTGCTCACCAACGACGGCGAGCTTGCGCACAGGCTCGCGCACCCGCGCTACCGGGTGGAGAAGGTCTACGAGGCCGAGGTCGAGGGCGAGCCTTCGAACGAGGCAATGAAGCGCCTCGCCGAGGGGCTCGAGCTCGACGACGGGACGACCGCGCCCGCTCGCGTGCAACGGCTCGGGCCCTCCCGCATCGAGCTCGCGATCCACGAGGGCCGCAAGCATCAGGTCAAGCGCATGCTCGAGGCGGTCGGCCATCCCGTCCGCAACCTGTATCGCAGCCGCTACGCCGGGCTCACCCCCGCCGGGCTCGAGCCCGGGCAATGGCGCGAGCTGAAGCCCGCCGAGCTCGAGTTGCTCCGGGCCGCGATACTTCGCCCGCGATGATCGTCGACCAAGCGGTGTACGAGAGTGGGCGACGACGTTCCGAGCCCGTCGCGCTCGAAGACACCTACGAGCAGTGCCGGCGCGAGGGCGTCTTCGCCTGGATCGGTTTGTACGAGCCGACCGAGGAGGAGTTCGAGTCGGTCCGCCGCGAGTTCGGGCTCCATGAGCTGGCCGTCGAGGACGCGATCAAGGCTCACCAGCGGCCCAAGCTGGAGTTTTACGGCGATTCGCTCTTCGTCGTCCTGAAGACTGCCCGCTGGATCGATCCGGAGGAAAGGATCGAGTTCGGCGAGATTCTCGTCTTCGTCGGCGACGGCTTCATCATCTCCGTGCGCCACGGCGAGACCGAGTTGCACGACGCGCGGCTGCAGATGGAGCAGCGCCCCGACCTCCTGGCACAGGGGCCGAGCGCTGCGCTCTACGCGATCGTCGACCGCGTGGTCGATGACTACGAGCCGGTGCTGGTGGAGCTCGACAGCTCGATTCGCGAGACCGAGACGGATGTCTTTTCACCCGCGAGTAGCAACCCAGCCAGTCGCATCTATCAACTGAAGCGCGCCGTCCTCGACCTGCACGCCGCCCTCGGACCCCTCGTCCCGGCCGTGGACAAGCTCGCAACGATCGAGCATGCGCTCATCGACGAGGACATGCACCCGTACTTCCGGGACATCCACGACCACCTGCTGCGAGCGACTGGCCAGGTGCAGAGCTACCGCGAGCTCCTCACAAACGTTCTCGCGGCGAATCTGACGCAGGCGAGCGTGCGCCAGAACGAGGACGTGCGCAAGATCTCCGCTTGGGCGGCGATCATCGCGGTGCCGACGCTGATCAGCGGGATCTACGGCATGAACTTCGAGCACATGCCGGAGCTCGAGTGGACGCTCGGCTACCCGCTCGCACTCTGCTTGATGGCCGCTGCGTGCCTTCTGCTCTACCGGCAGTTCCGCCGCGCCGGCTGGCTCTAGTACTACGGCCGGACGAACCCCATGCGCTCGTACATCGCCTCGAGCGTGGGCGCCGAAGCCTCGCGCGCCTTGTCGGCGCCGACCGCGAGCAGCCTCCGCAGCTCGCCCTCGTCTGCGCGCAGCTCCTCGTAGCGCTGCTGGATCGGGGCGAACAGCTCGACGACGGCGTCGCCTACGTCACCCTTGAACTGTCCGTAGCCCTGACCGTCGTAGCGCGACTCGACGTCGGCGATGGTCGTCCCGGTGACGACGGCCATGATCTCGATCAGGTTCGAGATGCCCGCCTTCTCCTCGGGGTCGTGCCGCACCTCGGTCCCCGAGTCGGTCACTGCCGTCTTGAACTTCTTCCGCACCACGTCGGGCGGGTCGATCATCCGCACGACGCCCTGCGGCGCCCCGCGCGTCGTCGACATCAGCCGCTCCGGCTCCTGCAGGTTCTTGATGCGGGCGCCCTCCTCGGGAAAGACGCCGTCGGGCACCTTGAACGTCTCGCCGAAGCGACCGTTGAAGCGCTCCGCGATGTTGCGGGCCAGCTCGAGGTGCTGCCGCTGGTCGTCTCCGATCGGGACGATGTCGGCCTGGTAGAGCAGGATGTCGCCCGCCATCAGCACGGGGTAGTTGAAGAGCCCGGCCGAGACGAACTCCTGCTCCTCGGCGCGCTCCTTGAACTGGGTCATCCGCCGCAGCTCTCCGAAGCTCGCCACCGCGCTGAGCAGCCAGGCGGCTTCGGGGTGCGCGGTCACGTGGCTCTGGACGAAGACCGTCGAGCGCTGCGGGTCGAGCCCGGTGGCGAAGAGCCAGGCCGCGACCGACAGTGTCGCCTCATGGAGCACCTCCGGCTCGAAGGGCGTCGTGATCGAGTGCAGGTCGACGACGCAGAAGAACGCGTCGCCCTGTTCCTGGGTCGCGACGTACTGACGGAAGCCGCCGCTGTAGTTGCCGAGCGTCTTGTCGCCGGAGGCGCGAATGCCGGAAAAGATGCGCACCGTTCGATTATCCCAGCGACGTACACTGGATCTCGATGGCCGCCGAGCACGTTCGCGTCGAGCCGGCGCGTGCTCTCGTCGGCCATATCGCCGTTCCCGACGTCTCGGCGGCGGCGCCGTTCGTCGTGGCAGCGTCGCTGCTGTCCGGCTCGGAGCTGACTCTGCACGACGTGGCCCTCGACCCAAAGCGAAGCCGCCTCCTCGACGTGCTCGCGCGGATGGGCGGCCGGATCTCGGTTTTCAACCGCAAGAGATCCGGCAAGCCGACGGGCGATCTGGAGGTTCTCTCCGCCGAGCTCGTGGCCACGACGCTGACGGGCGACGAGACGCGCGCGCTCCTGGACGAGTTGCCGCTCTTCGGGCTGGCCGCGGGCGGCGCGCACGGAGACAGCGTCATCCGCGGGGATCGACTGCGGCCGGAGGAACGAGACTGGATCGAAACTGTGAGGACTTCGCTACGAGCCCTAGGAATTCGCCCGGTCAAACGCGACGATGGCCTCAGGGTGAGAGGGGTCCCTACCCGCCCTAAGGGTGGGGGACTGGACCCGCGCGGCGATCCTCGGCTCGGGATCATGGGCGTGACCGCAGGGCTCATCTCGCGGGAAGGCGTGGTGCTCCAGGATCCAGAGGTGGTCGCGGTAAGCTTCCCCGGGTTTTTCGAGCTTCTCGAGTCGGTTACGCAGCGATGATCGTCGCCATTGATGGGCCCGCCGGGGCCGGGAAGAGCACGGTCGCGCGCCGGCTGGCGGAGCGGCTCGGTTTTCGCTACCTCGATACCGGCGCCATGTACCGCGCGCTGACGTGGCTCGCGATGCGTGACGCGATCCCGCTCGACCAGGGCCCTCGGCTCGGCGAGCTCGCGCGTGACTATCCGGTCGGGCTGGATGACGGCGGCCGCGTGACGATCGCGGGCTCCGACGTCACAGACGCCATCCGCCAGGCGCGCATCGACCGCCTCGTGCCCGTCGTCGCCAGGCACCACGAGGTGCGGGTGGTCATGCGCGAGCGCCAGCGCGACCTCGCGGTGCTCGGGAACGCGGTCATCGAGGGTCGCGACATCGGAACGGTCGTCGCGCCCGATGCCGAGGTGAAGGTCTACCTCGTCGCCGACCGCGGCGTGCGCGCGGAGCGGCGCCTGGCCGAGCGGCCCGACATCGGCGCCGACGCGCTCGCCACCGACCTGCGCATGCGCGACGAGAGCGACGCGGCACGCATGCAGCCCGCGGACGATGCCGAGGTGATCGACACGAGCACGCTCGACGTGGAGGACGTCGTCGCTCGCATCGAGGCCATGGTGCGGGCACACTCGACGGCATGAACGCGGTTCCTTTCGTCTGGAAGCTCGGGCGGCTCACCATCGAGCCGGTCACGAGGCTGTTCGCGCCGCTCCGCGTCTACGGGGTGGAGCGCATCCCGCCGACCGGCGGCGTCGTGCTCGCGATGAACCACTTCTCGTGGATCGACCCGCCTGCGTTCGGCTCAGCCGTGCCGCGGATCGTCTACTTCATGGCCAAGTCCGAGGTGTACAAGGTGCCGGGGCTGGGCCAACTGCTCGAGAGCTTCGGAGCCTTCTCGGTCCGCCGCGGCGAGTCCGACCGCGTCGCAGTGCGCAGGATGAAGGAGGTCGTCGCCGACGGGCACGCTCTCGGGCTGTTCGTCGAAGGCACCAGGCAAAAGGGGGGCGTTCTCGGCGAGGTCATGCCCGGGGCCGGCATGGTCGCCGTGCAGGAGGACGTGCCGGTCGTCTGCGGGGCCATCCACGGCTCGCAGTTCTGGAAGCCGGGGAACTTCCACCCGGTCTCGATCGCGTGGAGCGAGCCGATGCGCTTCGGCGACATCCCCCGCGGGGGCAGGGGCTACCGCGAAGCCTCGGCTCTCATCGGCGAGGAGATCTCGCGCCTCTGGCACTGGCTGATCGAGATGCACGAGCTCGGCCGCCCGCGGGTCGCGACACCGCCGGCGTGAGCACCGATCTTCTCGGCACCGTCGCCGTCGTTGGCTTCCCCAACGTCGGGAAATCGACGCTCGTCAACCGGCTCACCGGCACGCGGACGGCGGTCGTGCACGAGACCCCGGGGGTGACACGGGATCGCAAGGACCTGACCTGCGAGTGGTCGGGCCACCGGTTCCGCCTCATCGACACCGGCGGCGTGGACATCGTCGATCCCTCGCCGCTGACGGGCCAGGTCGCCGATCAGGCGCGCGCGGCGATCGCCGAGGCCGACCTCATCCTGTTCGTGGTCGACGCCCAGATCGGGATCACGCCGGGTGACGAGGAGATCGCCGCGATCCTGCGCCGCGCGCACAAGCCGGTCTTTCTCATCGCCAACAAGATCGACGAGCCCGGCAACGAGACGGCGGCGCTCGAGTTCCACCGTCTCGGCCTCGGGGATCCGATCGCGCTGTCGAGCCTGCACGGCCACGGGACGGGCGACCTGCTGGACTTGATCATCGCGCGCCTCCCGGGCTCCGGTCCGGCCGAGGTGGGGGAGGAGGCGATTCGCGTTGCGATCCTCGGCCGCCCCAACGTCGGCAAGTCGAGCCTCCTGAATGCCCTGCTCGGCGAGGAGCGCGTGATCGTCTCGGAGACCCCGGGCACGACGCGGGACTCGATCGACACCGTGCTCAAGCGCGGCGACCGCACCTTCGTCCTCGTCGACACCGCGGGCCTGCGCCGGAAGCGCCGCGCGCGCCAGGGCATCGAGTACTACTCGGAGCTGCGAGCGCTGCAGGCTGCGGAGCGGGCCGACGTGGCGGTTGTCCTCATCGATGCGAGCGAAGGCATCGTCGATCACGACCTGACCGTCGCCGATGTCGCGCGCAAGGCGCAGGACTCGACGCTCGTCGCTCTCAACAAGTGGGACATCGGCCAGCTCGGCATCGAGGACGCACGAGCGCGGATCGCGGAACGCCTGCGGCAGCGCCCGCCCGTCGTGACCGTCTCCGCGACCACGGGTCGCGGAGTGAGCCGGCTCCTCGACTACGTCGAGCGGCTCTACGACAAGCACACGGCGCGCGTCCCGACGCCCGAGCTCAACCGCTTCCTCGGCGAGCTCCGCGAGGCCCGGCAGCCGCCCTCGAAGAACGGCAAGAGCCTCAACCTGCTCTACGGGACGCAGACGACCGTTCGACCGCCTCGCTTTCGTTTCTTCGTCAACGATCCGGGTCTGGTGACGCGCGACTACGGGTACTGGGTCGAGAATCAACTGCGAGAGCGTTTCCAGATGGAAGGCGTGCCGGTGTCGATCGACTTCGTGAGAAAGACGTGAAGGCGAACGTCGTCGGCGCGGGGGCGTGGGGGACGGCGTTCACGCATGTGCTCGTCGAGCGTGGCCACGAGGTGACGATCGCCTGCCGCGATGCGGAACAGGCAACCGCGATCGCCGCGACCAAGCGCAACCCGCGCTACCTGTCGGACGTCCACCTCGGCGACGTCGACGCCGTGACGCTGGGCGACGGCCTGCCCGACGCGGACGTGACCGTGATCGCCGTGCCGAGCCGATCGTTCGCCGAGGTCGTGCGCTCCCTACCGGCTGACGGCCCGGTGCTCAGCCTGACCAAGGGCCTCGACCCCGAGACCGGCAACCGGCTGTCGACGCTCCTCAGTGACCGGCCCGCCGCAGTGCTCTCCGGCCCGAACTTCGCCGAGGAGATCGGCCACGGACTGCCTGCCGCGGCTGTCATCGCAAGCGAAGACGAGGCCCTCGCCGAGTGGCTCCAGGACGAGCTGAACTCGCTCACGTTCCGCGTCTATGTCAACACCGACCTGGTTGGGGTCGAGCTCTGCGCGGCGGCGAAGAACGTGATCGCGCTCGCCGCCGGCGGCGTGGACGGGCTCCGGCTCGGCGACAACGCGAAGTCGGCGATGGTCACTCGCGGCCAGGCCGAGATGGCCCGTCTGGGCCTGGCCTGCGGCGCGCGCGGTGAGACGTTTGCCGGGCTCGCCGGCATGGGCGACCTGATCGTCACCTGCTGGTCTCACCTCGGCCGCAACCGCCGGGCGGGGGAGCTGATCGCGCGTGGGGCGACCCCGGAAGCGGCGGAGGCCGAGATCGGGACCGTCGAGGGGCTGACGACCGCGCCGGTGCTCGACGACCTCGGCACCCGCGTCGGCGTCGACCTGCCGATCACCCAGCGGGGTCTGCGAGATCCTCGGCGGCGGCAGCCTGCACGAGCTCGTGGCCGGGCTCATGGGCCGTGTCCCGACCGCGGAGTAGCATGCAGGCCGTGCGTCTTTTTCGACTAGCTCTGATCGGCGCCGCCGCGCTCGCCCTCGCGGGTTGCGGCGCGAGCGACAAGGCCGCTTCGGGCGGCGCCGAGATCGTCCCCGCGAACGCGCCGGCCTTCGTCACGGTCGATTCCAACGCGGATTCGAGCCAGTGGAACCAGATCGAGGAGCTGCTCGAGAAGTTCCCCGACGGCGGCCAGGCGACCCGCTTCCTGCGCGCCTCGTTCGAGGACGACCTGAAGCTCGACTGGGACCGAGACGTGAAGCCCGCACTCGGCGACGAGATCAGCCTCGTCTGGCTCGACTTCAAGAATCAGGGCGAGAACGTCGTGGGCATCACGAAGCCGAAAGACGAGGAGAAGTTCAAGGCGGCCGTCCAGAAGGGAAACGCGAGCGACCCGTCGGGCGACGACCTCATCGTGGGCGAACACGAGGACTGGCTCTTGCTCTCCGACTCGCAGGCGAAGATCGACCGCTTCAAGCAGCAGGTGCCGACCGGCGACAGCCTCGCCGACGACGCGACGTACAAGGACGCGCTCGCCGAGCTGCCCGACGATTCGCTCGTCACGGTGTTCGCGCGCGGCCGCGAGCTGCTGCAGGTGATCGAGGACACGGCGCTCCTGCCCAGCGGCTCGCTGTTCCAGCTGCAGGCCGGCCAGCGGCCGGAGTTCATTTCGGCCGCGCTCGCGGCGCAGGACGAGGGCCTGAGGCTCGTCACGGCGTCGCGAGCGGAGGGCGAGGCGGCCAACCAGGTCGAGACGTTCGAGTCGAAGCTGCTGGCCGACGTGCCGGGCGACGCGGTCGCCTTCCTCGCGTTCCGCGGCGGCGATGCCTTGAACAAGCAGCTGCAACAGCTCCAGGGAGAGGCGATGGCGCAGGGAGCGCTCGAGGAGTTCGAGCGCATGTCCGGCCTCAAGTTCGATGCGCTCACCGGCCTCTTCAAGAACGAGGTCGCGCTCTACGTGCGGCCGGGCACGCCGTTCCCCGAGGTGACGCTGCTGCTCGAGGCGCCGAACGAGCAGGCAAGCGCTGGCCACCGTCGACGACCTCCTGAAGCAACTCCCCCTGGCACAGCCTTGCCAGGAGTCGGAGCAGGCAGGCGTGACGGTCAAGTGCATCGGCTTCTCGGGGCTCTCGATCCGCTATGCGGCCTTTGACGGCAAGGTCGTCGTCACGACCGGCGCGCAGTCGATCGAGGAGATCCGCTCCGGAGGCCCGCGCCTGGCGGACGACGACGCGTTCAAGAGCGCCCTCGACGCCGCCGGGATGCCGGACGAGACCGCAGGCTTCGTCTGGCTCGACTTCGAGGACGGCCTGCCGCTCGTCTACGGGCTCGCGGAAGCATCGGGCGGCAGCGCCGCGATTCCCGCGGAGATCCGCAGGAACCTGGAGCCGCTCAGGTCGCTGGTCGCCTGGGCAGACGTCGAGGGGCGCACGAACTCGGCTGAGCTCTTCCTCGCGATCGACTAGCCTTCCCGGCCGTGTCAGCCCGCGAATTCCTCTTCACGTCCGAGTCGGTCACCGAGGGCCATCCCGGACAAGATCGCCGACCAGATCTCGGACACCGTCCTCGACGCCGTCCTTCGTGACGACCCGCGAGGACGCGTCGCCTGCGAGACGCTGATCACGACGGGCCTCGTGGTCGTCGCGGGCGAGATCACGACCGAGACCTACGTCGACATCCCGAGCATCGTGCGCAAGAAGATCACCGAGATCGGCTACACGCATTCGGAGTGGGGCTTCGACGCCCACACGTGCGGCGTGGTGGTCGCGATCGACGAGCAGTCGCCTGACATCGCGCAGGGCGTGGACTCCTCGTACGAGGTGCAGCACGACCCCGGCGACGACGATCCGCTGGACCTCGTCGGTGCGGGCGACCAGGGAATGATGTTCGGCTACGCCTCCAACGAGAGCCCGGAGCTGATGCCGCTCCCGATCATGCTCGCGCACAAGATTTGCAAGCGGCTCGCGGAGGTGCGCAAGGCCGGCGATCTGCCGTACCTGCGGCCCGACGGCAAGGCGCAGGTGACCGTCCGCTACGAGGTCGACGAGCACGGCGTCCAGCGGCCGGTCGAGATCGAGCGCATCCTCGTCTCCACGCAGCACTCGGACGGGATCAGCGCCGAGGACCTGATCAAGCCGGACATCGTCGAGCGCGTCCTGCACCCGATCCTTCCGAACGACCTCTACGACGAGAAGCGCCTGCGCTCCGACCGAGACTTCGTCTACGTCAACCCGACCGGCAAGTTCGTGATCGGCGGGCCGATGGGCGACACGGGTCTGACCGGCCGCAAGATCATCGTCGACACGTACGGCGGCGCAGCGCGTCACGGCGGCGGCGCCTTCTCGGGCAAGGATCCGACGAAGGTCGACCGCTCGGCGGCGTACGCGGCCCGCTACGTGGCGAAGAACATCGTCGCCGCGGAGCTCGCCGACCGCGCCGAGGTGAATGTCGCGTATGCGATCGGCGTCGCGCACCCGGTCTCGGTCGCAGTGCGCACGTTCGGCACGGAGAAGATCCCGGTGGCGCAGATCGAGAAGCTCGTCAGCGAGCACTTCGACCTCAGGCCCGCGGCGATCATCCGCGACCTCGACCTGCAGCGCCCGATCTTCGCGAAAACCGCTGCGTACGGCCATTTCGGCCGAGACGACCACGACTTCACATGGGAACGAACGGACAAGGCCGACGCTTTGCGCGCCGCTGCAGGCCTGGCCGAAGAAGCGCGGGTCTAGCTCTCCTTTTCGCGCTCCTGCTCGCGCCGGCCGCCTCGGCCTCGCATCCGTCGATGCTGCTCGACCGGCGGTGGAACCTCGACGCAGACGGCGACCTGGAACGGTTTACGGCCGTCAACGAGATGGACGCCAATCACAAGAATCAATGGGCCGACGTCACAGCGTACGACGAGTGCAACGGGCAAGAGCGGCGTTACAAGCTCGTGCCGACCGGCAGGGAGCTGTTCTTTACCCAGATCAGCGGTCCAGGCCGGTTGAGGCGGCGCGCTGTGCTCTTCGTGATGGGGTACGGGCCGCGATCGGGAGTCGCCCGCGTCATGAATCTTCGGCTTCGGCCCGGGGAGGCGTGCCCGTCTCCGCACACGTTGTTCTCCTATTCGACGAGCAGACCGCCGAAGCCCCCGCCGGACGGCATGTTGTTGCGTGACTTCGACCTCGTGCCGTGGAATGACTCGCGCCGGTATCCGGGGCCGGAGCTGGTGCTCCTCGAGTTCTTCGGCCGGGCGGCAGGGGACGTTCTCGCCAAGAGGCTGACGTATTTCCGCTACCGCAGTGGGCGCTACGTCGCCTACCGCAGCAAGCTCAGCCGGGCCTGACGAAGAGCCCCGCGGCGGCCTTCTCGGCGATCGCGCGCTCCTTGCCGTCGACCTTCACCGTGAACTGCCCGGCCGCAGGTTGGACGGCGCGAACCTCGATCTTCGTCCCGGGCACGAACCCCTCGTCGTAGAAGTAGTGCAGGAGGTCGCCGTCGTGCTCGGCGAGACGGACGATCTCTGCCACGGTTCCGGGCTCGAGCTCGGCGAGTGCGGCCAGGTCGCGGTTCTCTTCCTGCTCGAAAGCGGGGTCGACCGGCCAGCCGTGCGGGCAACGGTCGGGGTTGCCGAGGCGCTGATCGATCCGGTCGACCATCTCGTCGGAGAAGGTGTCGCCGAGCTCGTCTGCGTGCACGTGGGCCTCGGCGGCTGTGTAGCCCATGAAATCGGTCAACAGCCGTTCGATGATCCGGTGCTTGCGGACGACCGTCTCGGCTCTGGCGCGGCCGGTCTTGGTGAGGATCGCTTCCTTGTTCTCGCCGCGGCGGATGAGCCCGTCGGCCTCCAGGCGCTTGAGCATCTGCCCGGACGAGGCACGGGAGACTCCGAGCATCTCGGCCACCCGGGAAGCGAGCGTGGGGGAGCCCGGAGTAGTCGGGCTGTACTCGCCGATCGGGAAGGCGAGGAAGTAGATCGTCTCGAGGTACTCGTCCACGGAATGCGAGTGTCCGGCCATGGGGCAATGACTCTATCCGGGCGAGCCAACCTCGGATTCACGTCGTGCGCCGAGCAGGAGGAGCAGCGGCGCGGAGACGAGGATCAGCAGCAACGCCGCGGGAGCGGCCCGGGAATAGGCCCCGAGTGCGGTATGCCGCCAGATCTCGGTCGCGAGGGTGTCGAAGCCGATCGGGCGTAAGAGCAGCGTCGCCGGAAGCTCCTTCATCGCCGAGAGGAAGACCAGCGCGCCGCCGGCGAGGATGCCGGGGGCGGCGAGGGGCGCGGTCACGCGCGCGACCACCTGGAGCGGCGAACGGCCGAGCCCACGGGCCGCCTCCTCCAGGTGTGGGTCGACCGTCCGCAACGCCGAGCTCGTACCGGCCAGGGCCTGCGGGAGGAAGCGCACGACGTACGCGAAGACGAGCAACGCGAGCGTCTGGTAGAGCACGCCGCCGTAACGCGCGGCGAAGAAGACGAGCGCGAGCGCGATCACGATCCCCGGCAGCGCGTTCGCCGAGTACGCCGCTCGCTCGAGCAGGCGTGTCCACGGCGATCGATAGCGCTCGGCCAGGTAGGCGACGGGCAAAGCCGCGAGGACGGCGACGATCGCCGCGAGCCCGGACGCGAGCAGAGAGTTGAGGGCAGCGTGCCAGGGGATCTCGGAGCCGCGCCCCAGCTCGACCGCTCGCGCCGACCAGTAGATGAGGACGGCGAGCGGCACTGCGAGGAAGAGGCCGACCACGGCGCCGCAGAACGCGAGCGCCGGCCAGCGCCAGCGGCCGAGCGCGACACGTCTGGCCTGTCGTGCCGCTCCCGGAGTGGTGCGGTGGTACCGCGCCCGTTTCCTCGTTCGTCCCTCCATCGCGAGCACTGCGGCCGTGAGCACGACGAGCACGAGCCCGAGCACCGCTGCGGGTGTCCGGTCGAAGAGCGATCGGTACTGGAGATAAATCGCGTGCGTGAGCGCGCGGTACTGCATGAGCGAGACCGCGCCGAAGTCGGCCAGGGAGTACAGGGCCACGAGCAGGCCGCCGGCGCCGATCGCGGGCCGCAGCGCCGGCAGAGTGACTTCCCGGAAGACGGCGAGCGGTCCCCGCCCGAGCCCGCGCGCCGCCTCTTCCAGGGCGGGATCGAGTGCCCGCAACGCGGCCGCGGTCAGTAGGAACACGTACGGGTACGTGGACAGCGTCAGCGCGAGGAAAGCGCCAGGGAACCCGTAGATCTCCGGGAGCCGCTCGACGCCGAACGGCTCCTCCAGCAGCCGCTGCAGCAGGCCACGCGGCCCGAAGGCGCCGAGGAGAGCGAGGGCGGCGACGTAGCTCGGGATCACAAGCGGGAGCGCCGCAGCCGCGGCCCAGATGCGGCGGCCCGGCAAATCGGTGCGGACGACGAGCCAGGCGAGAGGGACGCCGAGGGCGATTGCCGCTGCGACGACAGCGGCGACGAGCACGCCCGTGCGAAGGACGAGCTCGAGCGTGCCGCGCCTCGTCAGGATCTCCCACGCGTCCACACCCCCTGTTACCGCGCGCACGACGAGGTACGCGAGGGGGAGCAGGACGAGCCCGACGATGAGCACGGCCGCCGCGGTCAAAAGGAGCGGCGGCCGTCTCATGGATGCGACCCTACGACGTGTAGCCGAGCTCGTTCAGGAGCTCGAGCGTGCGCTCCAGCTCGGGCCCGAGCTTGCCGAGAGCGATGTCCGGGCCATGCAGCTCGTTTAGCGCAGGGAGCCCCGAGGGCCCCTCGATCCCGGCGACGAGCGGGTACTCCGCTTCCTCAGCCTCCTCGGGGTAGAAGCGCTGACCCTCGTCCGAGAGCAGGAAGTCGACGAACTCGCGGGCGCTGTCCTCGTCGTCCGTGCCCTCCACGATGCCGACCCCTGCGACGTTGACCAGCGCGCCTGGATCGCCTGCCCGCAGGAAGTGGTTCGCGGCCGGGGCGTCGGGCTGCTCTTCCTTCAGCAGTCCGAGGTAGTAGTGGTTGACGAAGCCGACGTCGATCTCGCCTGCTGCGACTGCCTCGACGACCTGTGAGTTCTTCTCGTAGAACTTGGGCTCGTTCTCTTTGATCTTCTTCAGCCACGTACGCGCGGCGTCCTCGCCCTCCGACAAGCGCAGAGCGGTCACGAAGGCCTGGAAGGAGGCATTCGTCGGCGGAACTCCGATCTTGCCCTTCCAGCGCGGGTCGGTGAACCCGGCAATCGTGTCCGGGAGCTCGTCCTCGGTCACCGACTCGGTGTTGTACGCGACGACGCGCGCGCGGCCGCTCGTACCGACCCAGCGTCCTTCAGGGTCCCGGTAGCGTTCGTCCACGCGGTCGAGCACCTCTTCGGGAAGCTCCTCGAGACGACCCTCGGCCGCGACGGCGCCGAGGGCGCCGGCATCCTGGGCGAAAAAGAGGTCCGCGGGGCTGTTGTCTCCTTCTTCGGCGAGGGTGGCGGCCAGCTCGGCGCTGTCGCCGTAACGAACTTCGAGCTTCGTGCCTGTCGCCTTCTCGAACTGTTCGAACAACGGCTTGACGATCTCTTCCTCGCGGCCCGAATAGACGGTCAACGTTCCTCCGTCCGCGGCGTCGCTCTCGTCGTCGCCGCCGCAGCCCGCGGCGCTCACGAGCAGCAGGGCGAGGGCCGCAGTGATCAACCAGCGCTTCATTTTCTCCTCTCGTTCGAACATCGCCGAGAGTCTAAGTAAGGCAGACCTTACAACGCAAGTAAGGTCGGTCTTACGAGAAGACGGGCACGCGGCCGAGGTGCGGCTTCACCGTCACCCGCGAGCCGAGCGGCACGATCTCGTTGGACGGCCGTTGCGAGACGAGCGTCGTTCCGTCGCCGAGCCGCACGCGGTAGAAGACGTCGTGGCCGCGGAACTCCCGGGCCACGACCTCAGCCCGCCCGGCGGGGTCGGGCTCGAGCTCGAGCAGCTCGGGGCGGATGAGGACATCGACCTTGGTCGCGCCGTTCCGCGTCGTGACCGGGAAGCGGCCGAGCAGCGTCTCGACGAGGTCGCCGTCGATCCGGCCCGGCACGAAGTTGCCCGCCCCGACGAACTCGGCGACCCACCGGTCTGCCGGTGCGAGGTACAGCTCCTCGGGCGAGCCCTCCTGCACGACGGTGCCCGCGCGCATGACCGCGATCCGGTCGGCGATCGAGAAGGCCTCTTCGCGGTCGTGTGTGACGAGGACGACGGTCACGCCGATTCCACGCAGAATGCCGGCGAGATCGTCACGCATCGACGAGCGCAGGAGCGGATCGATGTTGCTCCACGGCTCGTCGAGCAGGACGAGCGACGGCGCCGGGGCGAGCGCGCGCGCCAGGGCCACACGCTGCTGCTGTCCGCCGGAGAGCTCGTGCGGATAACGGCTGCCGTGGTCGTCGAGCCCGACGCGGGCCAGCGTGTCGGCGACCCGCGCTTCGCGCTCGCGACGAGGAACTCCGAAGCCGACGTTCTCGGCAACCGTCAGGTGCGGGAAGAGCGCATAGTCCTGGAAGACCATGCCCACCCGTCGTCGGTCCGGCGGGATCCACGTGCCGTGGCCCGCGACGCGAACCTCGTCCAGGCGGACCTCTCCGGCATCGGGCTGCTCGAAGCCGGCGATCAGCCGGAGCAAGGTCGTCTTGCCGCAGCCGCTCGGGCCGAGCAAGGCCAGGATCTCGCCACGCTCGACGCAGAGTTGAGCTTCAGCGACGGCCTGGACGGAGCCGAATCTCTTCGAGACTCCGTGTGCGCAGATCATTCCACAGGGCATGTAAGGCAGACCTTACAGGGGGAACTGCCCGGCCTGCGTCGGCCTTCGCCTCTAGCCTGGGACGCTGTGGCGCCCGTCACCGTCTTTCCGCTTCTCACGGCACGAGCCCTCGCCCGCCCGTTCACGTACGACGCTCCTGACAGCGTGGGCAAGGGCGCCGTCGTCGAGATCCGGTTCGGGAACGGCAAGGCGCGTGGGGTGGTGGTCGAGACGGGCACCGAGCCGCCGGCGGGAGTCGAGCTTGCGCCCATCGTGCGTGTCGCCGAGCAGCTGCCGCAGGCCCTCGTCGATCTCGCGCTCTGGGTCGCCGACTACTACGGCTCGACCCCGGGGCGCGCGCTCGCGCTCGTCGCTCCTCAGAGGCGGGAACGCAGGAAGGAGCTGCCGCAGCCTGCCGACCGCGACTCGCTGGGCGGCGAGGCCCGGCCGGCCGAGCTGACGAAGACGCAGCTCGGGGCCCTGGCCAGGCTGACCGAAGCCCTCGACGGCGAGGGCGGCCGCTTCCTGCTCCACGGCGCGACCGGCAGCGGCAAGACCGAGGTCTACCTCCAGGCGGCGGAGGCCACGCTCGCGCAGGGGAGAGGCGTGATCGTCCTCGTCCCCGAGATCGCGCTCGCGCCGCAGACGATCGGCCGCTTCCGAGCTCGCTTCGGCGATCGCATCGCCGTGCTGCACTCGTCTCTGACCGAGGCCGAGCGTCGCGACGAACGGGAGCGCATCGCGTCCGGCGCGGCGCCGATCGTGATCGGGGCGCGCTCGGCGATCTTCGCCCCGCTACCGCGTCTCGGGCTCGTCTGTGTCGACGAGGAGCACGACTCGGCGTACAAGCAGGAGTCCGACCCGCGCTACGACGCGCGCACGGTGGCCGCGAAGCGGGCCTCGCTGGAGGGCGCGGTCGCCCTCTTCGGGAGCGCGACGCCGAGGCCCGAGAGCTGGGCCGGTCTCGAGCGGCTGGACCTCGGCGAGCGCGTCGGGGCCGACCTGCCGGGAGTGCGCGTCGTCGATCTCCGCGGCGAGGCCGGCTATCCGCTGTCGGCCCCTCTGCTCGGCGAGCTCGGCAAGATCGCCCAGGACGGCGGCAAGGCGATCCTGCTGCTCAACCGGCGCGGCGTTGCGCCCGCCCTCCATTGCCGCGCCTGCGGCGAGACGCTCCGCTGCGACAACTGCGACGTCGCTCTCGTCCTGCACCGCGACGAGCGTCTTCACTGTCACCACTGCGGCCACGCGGAGCCTGCGCCCGAGGCCTGTCCCTCGTGCCGGTCGGTGGAGCTCGCTCGGATCGGCGCCGGCACGCAGCGACTCGAGCGTGAGCTCGCGGAGCGTGTCCCCGAGCTGGAGCGAATCCGGCTCGATGCCGACTCGGCCGGCAAGCGCGGCGAGCTGGCGGCGACTCTGCGGCGGTTCGCCGAAGGTGACCGCGTCGTCCTCATCGGCACCCAGATGGTCGCAAAGGGGCATCACTTCGGCGGGGTTGCCCTGGCCGCCGTCGTCGATGCCGACCTCGGGCTCGGCATGCCTGACTTCCGGGCCGAGGAGCGCACGTTTCAGCTCCTGACCCAGCTCGCCGGGCGTAGCGGGCGCGATGCGCCGGGCAAGGTGCTCGTTCAGACCTTCCAGCCCGAGTCGCGCGCGGTCGCCCTGGCGGCGCGGCACGACGTCGCGGGCTTCCTCGAGGGCGAGATCGCCCGGCGGCAGGAGCTCAACTATCCGCCGTTTCGGCACCTCGTCCGCATTCTCGTCTCCGGGCCCGAGCAGGCGGATCCGCTCCAGGCGCTCACCGAGCTGGCGGCCGGGCTCGAGTCGGCCGACGCGGAGATCGTGGGGCCCGCGCCGCTCTACCGGCTGCGCGGCCGCTACCGCGCCCAGCTCGTCGCGAAGACCGGGCGACCACGCGAGCTCGCGTCGCGGGCGGGCCAGCTCCTGTCGGCCGCTGCGCCGGCGATGCGGAAGGCCGACCTGACCGTCGTGGTCGACGTCGACCCCCAGGACGTCTGATTACACTCGGCGAGATGTCGGAGATGTCGGAAGCCGAGGAGATTCGCAACGAAGAGCTGGATGCCGAGCGCCAGGCGCGGCGCCGGATCGCGCTCGCCCAGGTCCGCCAGTACCCGGACCCCGTGCTGCGCATGCGCGCCAACGATGTCGAGGAGTTCGACGGCGACCTGCGGCAACTCGCGGAGCGGATGACAATGCTGATGCGTGAAGCGCTGGGGGTCGGGCTGGCTGCCAACCAGGTCGGCGTGCTGAAACGGATGTTCGTCTTCCAGCCGACTGTCGAGGACGAGCCGCAAGCAATGGTCAACCCGGAAATCGTGGAGCGCTCGGATGAGATCGAGGCCGACGACGAGGGCTGCCTGTCGATGCAGGGCGTGCACATTCCGGTGGAGCGAAACCTGCGGGTGACGATCGAAGCCCGCGACCTCGACGGCGAGGAAGTCAGGCTGGAACTGGAGGGGATGAGCGCCCGCGTCGTGCAGCACGAGCTCGATCACCTCGACGGCACGCTGATCATCGATCGCACGACTCCCGATGGCCGCCGCGAGGCGCTCGCCGTCCTCCGGCAGGCCGTTTAGAGGCACATGAGGATCGGCGTTGCTGCCACGGCGCCCCTCGGCGCCGACGTGCTGGAGCGCCTGGCCGGCCGGTACGACGTCGCCTTCCTGCTCACGCGTCCTGACCGTCCGCAAGGCCGTGGCCGGAAGGTGGGCGCCCCGCCCGCGAAAGAGGTCGCCGAGCGGCTCGGCATCGAGGTGCGCCAGCCGGAGAAGCTCGACGAGTCCGTCGAGCTGGGGGACGTGGAGGCGATGGTCGTCGCCGCCTACGGCGCCTTGATCCCGGAGAGCCTGCTCGAGCGCGCCCTGTGGCTGAACGTCCATCCGTCGCTGCTGCCTCGCTGGCGGGGAGCCGCCCCGGTCGAGCGCGCGATCATGGCCGGTGACACCGAGACCGGGGTCACGATCCACCGGACGATCAAGGAGCTCGATGCCGGGCCGATCTCCGCGCAGGAGCCCTTCGCGATCGAGCCGGAAGACGACGCAGGCGCGGTGTACGCGAAGGCCGGGCCGCTGGCCGCCGAGCTGCTCGAGCCGGCGCTGCAGGGCACGGCAACCTTCGAGCCTCAGCCCGAAGAGGGGGCGACCTACGCGGAACGCCTGACCCCGGCCGACCGCGAGCTCGACTGGAGCCGGCCGCCGGAGGAGAGCCTGAACCGGATCCGCGCCCTGTCCCCGCACATCGGTGCGCGCGGCACCGTCGACGGCCGACCGCTGATCGTCTGGCGGGCACGGCCCGGAGACGGCGACCTCACGGCCGGCGGCCTGGAGCTCCTGGAGGTTCAGCCCGAGGGGCGCAAGCGGATGAGCGCCGCCGAGTACCTGCGCGGCCTGCGAAGCTGAACCATGGCCTGGAAGGACTGGGTTCGCACCGTCGAAGTCGAGCCGTCGCTCTATGCGGCCGACTTCTCGCGGCTCGGCGAGCAGATCGAAGCTCTCGCGCGCGCAGGCGTGCGCGTCTTCCACTTCGACGTCGGCGACGGCCACTTCGTCCCGCCCATCACGATCGGGCCGATCGTCCTGCAGTCGATCTCGCCGCTCGTCCATCGGCTCGGCGCCGTTCTCGACTGCCATCTCATGGTCGAGAACCCGGAGCAGCACTTCGAGGCCGTCGCCGAGGCGGGCGGCGACAGCGTGACCGTCCATTTCGAGGCCTGCGACGACCTGCCGGCGGTCTACCGGAAGGCGCGTGAGCTGGAGCTCGGCGTCGGGCTGGCCTTCAATCCCGAGACGAGCCCGGCCGACGCAGCCCAGGCAGCGGATGGCGTGGATCTCGTCCTCTGCATGAGCATCAACCCTGGGTACTCGGGCCAGAAGTTCATGCCGGCGGCGACCGGCAGGGTCGCGGAGCTGCGGGAGCTGCTCGACGACGGGCTGCACATCCAGGTCGACGGCGGCATCGGGCCGGACAACATTCGCGAGGTGCGCGATGCAGGCGCCGACCTGTTCGTCGCGGGCACGAGCATCTTCGGGCAGGACGACATCGCCGGCGCGTACCACGAGCTGGTGCAGGGTCTCCAGTGAGCCTGGAGCGGGCGCTCGAGCTGGCCGAGCGCGGGCGGGGGGCGACGCACCCGAACCCCGTTGTCGGCGCGGTCGTCGTGCGCGACGGCGAGGTCGTCGGGGAGGGCTGGCACGAGCGGAAGGGCGAGGACCATGCGGAACCTCGAGCGTTAGAGCAAGCTGGAGACCGTGCAAAGGGGGCGACGCTCTATGTGACCATGGAGCCGTGCCGGAGCTGGGGGGACACCCCGCCGTGCACCAAGGCGGTCCTCGAGAGCGGGATCACCCAGGTCGTCGCTGGATCACTCGATCCGAACCCGAAGGCCGGGGGCGGGCTCGAAGAGCTGCGGGCCGCCGGAGTCGAGGTCAGCCTCGCTGACGGCGTGCTGGGCTTCCGGTCGCGGCAGCAGAACGAGGAATGGCGAACGTGGGTCTCGCAGGGCCGGCCGTTTGTCACCTACAAGGCCGCGGTCACGCTCGACGGGAGCATGACGATGCCGGGTGAGCGCTGGGTCACGGGTGAGGAGAGCCGGCGGATCGTGCACATGCTGCGAGCTGCGTCCGATGCGGTCGCCGTGGGGATGGGGACGGTCCGTTCCGACAATCCTCGGCTGGACGCCCGCGACGTCGACGCCGCCAAGCAGCCGCGCCGGCTCGCCTTCGGCAGAGGGCCACTGCCCGAGGGGTCGGAGCTCGAGCTGCTGAGCGGGCCGCTGATGGAGGACCTGCCGCGGCTGGCCTCGGAGGGCGTGCAGTCGATCCTGCTCGAGGGCGGGCCGAACCTGGCGGAGTCCTTCTTCCTGGCCGACCTCGTCGACAAGGTTCTCCTGTTCGTCGCGCCGAAGCTGGCCGGCGGGGGCGCCGGCCTCGTCGAAGCGCTACCGGCTCCGGTCCAGCTCACGCGTTTGAGCGCGCACCAGGTCGGTGAAGATGTTCTCCTGAGCGCCTATGTCCACGAGCCCTGACACAACCGCAACCGAGGATCGCCTGATCGCGGTCATCTCGAAGTGGCTCGGTCGGCACATCGGCAACGACGAGCTCCGCCGTCAGATCACCGAGAGCGGCACGGACGGGCTGAGCCCCGGCCAGGTCGGGGCCGTCGAGGAGCTGGTCCGGGAGCTCGATCAGGTCGCACCCGGCGAGCGTGGCCACGTGGAGATGGTCGCGCGCGAGACGGTCGAAGTCCTCGCCCTCGGCGAGTAGCCTGTTCGGAATGTTCACCGGCATCGTGCGCGAGCGCGGCCGTGTCGTGTCGCTCGGGGGCGGCGAGGGCGGCCTGCACATCGAGATCGAGGCTCCCGAGACTGCGGCCCTGACCGCGATCGGCGACTCGGTCGACGTCGACGGCTGCTGCCTGACGGCCACCGCGGTGCAGAACGGTCGCTTCTCGGTGACAGCCGTCCCGGAGAGCATCGCCCGCACTACGCTCGGCGGTCTGGCCGAGGGGGACGAGGTCAACCTCGAGCCCGCGCTTCGGGCCGGCGACCCGCTCGGTGGGCACTACGTCCAGGGCCATGTCGACGGCGTGGGGCGAATCTCGTCGGTCGAGCCGGAGGGGGAGAGCGTGCGCATCCGGGTCGCGACGGGGCCGGACGTCCTCCGCTACTGCGTGGAGAAGGGGTCGATCACCGTAGACGGCGTCTCACTGACGATCACCGAGGTCGGCGAGGACGCCTTCGCGACAGCGCTCGTCCCGCACACGCTCGAGGTCACCACGATGGGCTCGCTCGAGCCGGGAGACGAGGTCAACCTCGAGGTGGACGTCCTGGCGAAGTACGTCGAGCGGCTGGTCACGCGTGCGCCTTGAGCCGCTATATCGCCTCACGTTTCACTACCCCGAATCCTGGTTCGTCGAGCTGGACGAGGAGCGTGGCATCGAGAGCGAGCACTTCCTGATCGCCGAAGGCCACTGCGAAGGTCGGATCACGGGGCGGATGCGGGGCGCCAACCGGCCTCGCCGCCGAACGGACATGACGTACCACCCCGATTTCAACGGCGTCATCGAGACCGACGACGGCGCGACGATCCTCTTCCACCTGCAGGGGCGGGGCCGTCCGGACGAAGGTCAGGTAATTGGCTCCGCAACCCACGTGTGTAGCGACGAGCGGTACAAGTGGCTGAACGACGGCGTCTGCGCTCTCGCGGGCGAGGTGCACGAGAGGGAGGAGCGCACAGACATCGTCCTCGATGTGGCCGAACTCGTCTGGGAACCCCTTCCTGAGCGGCCCAGTTACGATTCGAGTAATGGCAACTGAGGCAAAACAGCGCGCGGGGACGAGCCCGTTCGCGACCATCGAGGAGGCGATCGAGGACGTCCGGCAGGGCAAGTTCGTGATCGTGGTCGACGCAGCCGACCGCGAGAACGAGGGCGACCTCACCATCGCGGCCCAGTTTGCGACGCCGGAAGCGATCAATTTCATGGCCACGCACGCGCGCGGCCTCATCTGCCTCTCGCTGACCGAGGAGCGCTGCGACGAGCTGGCGCTGCGCCAGATGGCCGATCACAACGAGACGCCGCTGCAGACCGCGTTCACGGTCTCCATCGAGGCGCGTGAGGGAGTCTCGACGGGCATCTCGGCCCAGGACCGCTCGCACACGATCCAGGTGGCGATCGACCCGACGAAGTCTTCAGGCGACCTCGTCCAGCCCGGCCACGTCTTCCCGTTGCGCGCCCGCGACGGAGGCGTCCTGCGACGCGCAGGCCAGACCGAAGCCGCGGTCGACCTCTCGCGGCTGGCAGGGCTCAATCCCGCCGGCGTCGTCTGCGAAGTCATGAAGGACGACGGGACGATGGCCCGCGTCCCCGACCTGGTCGGGTTCTGCGAGCGCCACTCCCTGAAGATGATCACGGTCTCCGACCTCATCGAGCACCGCCGGCGCACCGAGAAGCTCGTCGAGCGCACGACCACCGTGCAGCTTCCGACGGCTTACGGGGAGTTCACCGCGGTCGCCTATCGCGAGAAGCTCACGGGCAAGCACCACGTCGCGCTCGTGCGGGGCGAGGTGGAGGGCGCCGAGAGCGTTCTCGTCCGCGTGCACTCGGAGTGCCTGACCGGCGACGTCTTCCATTCGCTGCGCTGCGATTGCGGCGAGCAGCTCGAGCAGGCTCTTGCCCGGCTGGCCGAGGAGGACTGCGGCGTCCTTCTGTACATGACGCAGGAAGGCAGGGGCATCGGCCTGCTCAACAAGCTGAAGGCCTACGAGCTCCAGGAGTCGGGGCTCGACACCGTCGAGGCGAACCTCGAGCTCGGCCTGCCGGCGGACGCGCGCGAGTACGGGATCGGGAACCAGATCCTCGCCGACCTGGGCCTGACGACGATTCGCATCCTCACGAACAACCCGAAGAAGCTGACCGGGATCGAGGGCTTCGGGCTAACGGTGGTCGAGCAACTGCCGATCGAGACCGATCCGACCGACGAGAACCGGAAATACCTGAAGGCGAAGCGCGACAAGCTCGGGCACCGCCTGCACCACCAGGACCTCCGCTTCGACGCGGACACCGAATGACCGACCGGGTCGACGAGCGGGACATGGTTCCGGCCATGTCCCCGGTTGAGATGGACGGGGACGAGCCCTCCGGCGAGCACGCGGGCGGCGAGCTTCAGGTCCCGCTGGGCTACAGCACGCTCATGGGATCGGTCGACGGCCGGCGCGCGGTCGGCATCGTCGTCAGCAAGTTCAACGCGGAGATCACCAACGCGCTGCTGGAGCGGGCGCTCGCGGAGCTCGAGGAGATCGGAGTTCCCAGGGACGCGGTGATGATCATGCCCGTGCCCGGGGCCTTCGAGCTTCCGGTCGCCGCGATGGCCCTGGCGAAGACACGCCGCTACTCGGCGATCGTCGCGCTCGGGTGCGTCATCCGTGGCGAAACGCCGCATTTCGACTACATCGCGAGCGAGGCGGCGAGCGGCCTCCAGTTGGCGGCGATCGAGACCGGCGTGCCCGTCTCCTTCGGAGTGCTGACCGTCGAGAACCGCCAGCAGGCCGAGGAGCGGATCGACCGCGCGGCAGACGCCGTGCGCAGCGCGCTCGAGATGGCCGACGTCTTTTCGCAGCTCCGGGCGCAGGCAGCAGGGCCTCTGCGGTAGATGGGCGAGCTCGCGGCCTTCCTGGCTGTCGCGCTCGTCGTCATCTGTACGCCCGGCCCTGACACCGCGCTGACGGTTCGGAACTCCCTTCTGGGCAGTCGGCGGGCTGGAGTCTTCACCGCGCTCGGCGTCAGCACCGGCCAGCTGGTCTGGACGCTGGCGGCCAGCATCGGCATCGCGGCCCTGCTCGTTGCGTCCGAGCCGGCTTTCCAGGCGCTGAAGCTCGCCGGGGCGGCCTACCTGATCTGGCTCGGCGTGCAGACGCTGTGGAGCGTCGTCCGGCGGCGTTCGCGGGAGCGAGCTGCGGAGCCCCGCCGAGCGGTCTCCGCGCGCCAGGCCTGGCGGCAGGGCTTGCTGAGCAATCTCGGCAACCCGAAGTCGGCGGCCTTCTTCACGAGCCTGCTACCGCAGTTCGGTGACTCATTCGTAGTGCTGCTCGCGCTCGGGCTGCTCTACTCGGCGCTCACGCTGACCTGGTTGACCGGGTACGCGGTCGCCGTCGCCAGGGCGGGGGAGGTCCTGCGCCGTGAACGGGTTCGCCGCGCGCTCGACGCGGTGACTGGCGCCGTGCTCGTCGCCTTCGGGATTCGGCTCGCCACCGAGCGGCGATAGCTACACTGCCGCGGTCATGGCGAAGATTTGCGCTGTCTGCGGGAAGAAACCGGGCTTCGGAAACAACCGGAGCCACTCGATGGTGGCCACGAAGCGCCGCTTCGATCCGAACCTGCAGCGCGTCCGCGTTTTCCTTGGCGGCCGGGCGACCCGTGCTTACGTCTGCACGCGGTGCCTCAAGGCCGGCAAAGTAGAAAAGGCGCTTTAACCCGGCTAGTGCTCGCTCTTGCGCGTGCCGCCGAGGCCGCTCTCGAGGCCAACCGCGCACGAATCGACGACCTGAACGTCTATCCGGTGCCCGACGGCGACACCGGGACGAACATGCTGCTGACGGCCCGGGCGGTGGTCGAGGCGTTGGAGGGCGGCGACACCGACGTCACGCGGGCCGCGCTGCTCGGGGCGCGCGGGAACTCGGGCGTGATCCTGTCCCAGATCGTCCGCGGTGCCTGGGACGTGCTGGGCGCGGTGGAGGAAGTCGACGCCGCAACCGTCGCCAGGGCGCTCCGCTCTGCGTCGGACACGGCGTACGAGGCCGTGCGCGAGCCCGTGGAGGGGACGATGCTGACGGCGATCCGCGCGCTGGCGGAGGAAGCGGAAGCGCAGGACGGGGCGAGCCTCGAGAACCTTCTGACCGCCCTCGTCGTTCGAGGGGACGAGGCCGTCGTGGAGACGCAAGGGCAACTCGACGTCCTCAGTCAGGCCGGCGTGGTGGACGCGGGCGCCGCCGGCCTCGTCGAGATCGTCCGCGGCATCGCCGCTCATGTTCGTGGCGAGCCGCTCCCGGAAGTTCCCGCGTCCCAGCCCCTCAGTGCCGATGCCGTGCACCTGGAGACCTCGCGCTATCGCTACTGCACGGTCTACGTCGTCGAAGGCGAGGGCCTCGATTCTGACGCCCTCGAGCGCGAGCTCGTGGGGCTCGGCGACTCCCTCCTCGTCGTCGGCGACCCCTCGGCGCTCAAGGTGCACGTGCACACGAACGATCCGGGAGCCGCCCTGCGGGCCGGGACTGCGCTAGGGGTGCTCGAGCGGGTCGAGATCGCGAACATGCACGTCCAGACGGCGCAGCGAGAGGAGCGGCTCAGCCAAGCGACCGACGTCGAGCGGGCGACCGACGTCGTGGCCGTCGTCACCGGTGACGGAAACCGCCGGCTCTTCGAGAGTCTCGGCGCCGCCGCGCTCGTCGAGGGCGGCGAGACCATGAACCCGTCGACCGACGAGATCCTGGACGGGATCGACCGCACTCGCGCCCCGGAGGCGGTCGTCCTCGCCAACAACCCGAACGTGATCATGGCCGCCGAGCAGGCGGCTCGGCTGGCGAAGAAGCCGGTCCGGGTGATCCCGTCGCGGTCGCTGACGGCCGGCCTGGCGGCGATGGTCGGGTACGAGGGCGCTCGCACCGCCGAGGAGAACGCCGCCGAGATGGAGGGCCTGCTGGCCGACGTGGCGACCGGTGCCGTGACGGTCGCCTCCCGGACGGTGGACGTGGACGGGATGCAGGTCGCGAGGGGCGCCTATCTGGGTCTCGTCGACGGCGACGCGGTCGCCGGCGGGACGACCTTCGACGCCGTGGCGTCCTCCGTCGTCGACCAGTTGCTCGCCGAGCCCCGCGACGTGCTGACGCTGATCACCGGCGCCGACGAGCCGGAGCTCGGCTCCCTGCTCGCCCGCCTCGCCGAGCACTACCCCGAGATCGAGCTCGAGGTGCACCCGGGCGGCCAGCCTCACTACCCACTCTTGCTGTCCGCCGAATGAACGCTCCCGTCCGCGTAGCGATCATCGAGGACAACGACGTCTTCCGCGAGGCGCTGGAGATGCTCCTCGGCCTGCAGCCCGACCTCGAAGTCGTTGCCTCCGCCCCCGACGGGGACGACGCGGCCGCGCTCTGTCGCGAGCACTCCCCGGATGTCGTGCTGATGGACTACAGATTGCCGGGCATGGACGGCGTCCAGGCCACCCGCCAGCTGCTCGAAGCCTGTCCCGAGGTCGCGGTGGTCGGTCTCACCGCGTCGGCAAACCAGAGCGAGGTCGATGCCCTCTTTGCAGCCGGGGCGGTGGCCTGCCTCACCAAGGACGAGCCGCTCGAGGACATCGTCGCGGCCATCCACCGCGTCGCCGCGCAGTAGGCTCGCCACGTGCAGCTCGACGCCGGCAACACAGCTGTGGTCCTGGACTCGACCGCGGACTTCCCCGAGGGCCCGGAGCGCTTCCCGAACTGGCGCGTCGTCCCGCTCTACGTCCGCTTCGGAGCCGACAGCTACCGCGACTACGTCGATCTCGGCCCGGCGGAGTTCTACGCGCGCCTACGCGAGGCGACCGAGCTGCCGACCACATCGCAGCCGACTCCGGCCGACTTCGCAGCCGCCTACGAGGAACTAGCCGACTACGAGCGGATCTACTCGCTGCACATCCCGCGCAAGCTCTCCGGCACCTGGCAGAGCGCCGCCAACGCGGCCGAGCAAATCGGCGGAGAGCGGGTGCGGGTGATCGACACGGGCACCGCCTCGGCGGGCATCGCGCTGCTCGGACTGGCCGTCCAGCGACGGCTCGAGGCCGGCACGACCGACGAGGAGATCGGCGAGCTGATCGACCGGTACCGCGCCGAGCACCACCTGATCTTCACCCTCGACACGCTCGAGTTCCTCGCCAAGGGCGGGCGCATCGGCAAGGCCCGCGGGATGGCGGGCCAGCTCCTGCACATCAAGCCGATCATGACCATCCTCGACGGCGAGGTGGAGCCGCTCAAGAAGGTGCGCGGCAACCGGCGCGCCTTCAAGGAGTTCCAGGACGCCTTCCTCGCCGGCTCCACGGACGATCCGGGCCTGCGCGTTGCCATCGCACACGCCGAGGCGCCCGACCGGTTGGCCGAGCTGGCCAAGCTCGTCCAGGCCACGCGTCCCCACGCGACGATCGAGATCCAGACCACCCTCGGGCCGGTGATCGGCACCCACGCAGGCCCCGGCACGGTCGGGTTTTTCTGGTTCCAGGACGGGTAGGAAGCCTTTACCTACCGGTAACCGGCGGGTAAATCGACCACGACTAGCATCCCATCCAGAAGCAATCCGTTCGATTGCGATTCGAGTACCAACTCAAGCCGTCTCAAACCATTGAAGGAGGGAAATGTCCCGCATTCGACTCTTCATCGTCGCCCTCGGCGCCGCCGTGGCCCTGGTCGTTCCGACCACCGGCACGACCGCCAATGAGGCGACGCTGCTCACCGGTTCGGTCGGCCCCGGCTTCACGATCACGCTGAAGAAGGGCGCGACCAAAGTCAGGACGCTCAAGGCCGGTACCTACACGATCCGCGTTTCCGACAAGTCGAACATGCACGACTTCAAGCTCAAGGGCTCGACCAGGAAGAGCATCACCACGGTCGCTTTCAAGGGCACGAAGACCGTGACCGTGAAGCTCAACAAGGGCACGGTCACCTACTTCTGCTCGCCGCACGCTTCGAGCATGAAGGGCACCTTCCGGGTCACCTAGACCCGTCCCATGTGCCGGCCGTCCTCGGGGGGACGGCTGGCACTCCTCTCCTAGAGCCGCCCGCCCGCGGTTCTCAGGCTCCCGCCCGGCTCACGGGCGACGAGCCCGAAGCGCGGGTCGGGCGGCTCTTCTGCATTCAGGAGCCGCTCGACGTACTCGGCGAGCGCCGGCCCGTGCTTGAAGCCGTGCCCGGAGCCGCCGCCGAGGAGCCAGACGCGCTCGTGCTCCGGGTGTGGGGCGATCAGAAAGTTGAGGTCGTTGGACAGCGAGTACGGGCACGCCCGGGTGCCGACCAGGGGTGCGCCGGCGAGAGCGGGAAACCGCCTGGCGAGATAGTCGCGAGACTCCTGCTCTCTCTCGGTCGAGATGACGCGATCGTCGAGGTCGGGGTCGAACTCGGGCCCGTGCGTATCGGGGGCCGCCTTGAAGCCGCGCCCGTCCAGGTCGCCGACGCCGTAGATGCCGGCGTCGAAGTCGACCCACGCGGGGACGCTCGGGGCCTGCCAGCCGGCCGGAGCGCCGAAGAAGAATTCTTCCTGGCGGGTGACGGTCAGCTGCACCAGGTCTGGGAAGAGGCGTGCCAACCAGGCTCCACCCGCCCAGATCACGTGATCGCCTTCGAGCCGTTCTTCGTCGACGACGACTGCAGCTCCGTCGGGCAGCGGCCACGCCCTCGACGAAGCGAGCGCCACGCACGACGGCCTGCTCTGCGAGGGCGCGAGTGGCGTCACGGGCGCGCAGGACGCCCGCCTCGGGCTCGTAGGAAACGCTCGTCAGGCCGGACGGGTCGAAGCTGGGGAAGAGGCGGCGGCCCTCCTCAGGGGAGAGGCGCTCGATTGCGAGCCCGTGCTCGGCCAGCGCGCGTTCGCTCGCCAGGGCCCAGTCCTCCGACTCGTCGAAGAACCACGCGACGCCGCAGGGGACGAAGAGGTCGGCGCCGGACTCGGCCTCGAGCTCGCGCCAGAGCCCCAGTGCGCGCTTTGCCGACTGCGTGTACCAGGCGTCCGGTCCGTGTGAGAACCGGAGCAGGCGGTTCTCGCCACCGGAGGCGGCCCGAACGTGGCCGGGCGAGTACTGCTCGACGAGCGTTACCTCCCAGCCGCTGCCTGCCAGCCGGTGGGCGAGCGAGGCGCCGAAGACACCGGCTCCGACGATGACGGCGCTACTCGACGTCAGTCTCGACCACCGAATCGCCTGTGATCCGCCACGCGGCCAATTCCCCGGTGTCGGCCCGCAGGATCAGGTACGGCCGGTCCTGCCAGAGCCCCGCGTGCTCGACGTCTGCACGCGATGGCCGTGGCGCTGACTCCCCGTGCGAGTGAAAGACGGCGAGCTCGTACCCGTCGTCCTCCAGGAACCAGACCTCCGGCGCGATCTCCAGGCGAAACCGGTACGGGGACGGCTCCGCGTTCCGGCCGCGCTCGTACCGGACGGCCTCACCGTCGCGCAGGACGACGAGCCCACAGGCCTCGTTCGGCGCCTCCGTTCGCGCGTGCTCCAGCAGCTCGGCGTGGATCTCGGGCGGAACCCTCAGCGAGCGCCTCCGCAAAACTCGACGTAGTCGACGTACTCCGTGATCGTCGGCTCGTCGCCGCAGACGGGGCACGCGGGGTCGCGGCGGACAGCGACCTCGGTGAACGAGGCCGCGAGCGCATCGAACAGGAGCAGCCGGCCGATGAGCGGCTCACCGATCCCGAGCACGAGCTTCAGGGCCTCCGTGCCCTGCAGCGAGCCGATCACGCCGGGGAGGACGCCGAGCACGCCGCCTTCGGCGCAGCTCGGAGCGAGCTCGGGCGGGGGCGGCTGCGGGAACAGACAGCGGTAGCAGGGCCCGGAGCCGGGGGCGAACACGGTCACCTGGCCTTCGAAGCGGAAGATCGAGCCGTGGACGACGGGGATCCCGTGCCAGACGGACGCGTCGTTCAGCAGGTAGCGCGTCGGGAAGTTGTCGGCGCCGTCGACGACCACGTCCCAGCCGTCGCCGAGGATGCGGTCGATCGTCTCGGGGCTCAATCGCTCCTGGTAGCCGACCGGCTCGACATCCGGGTTGAGCCCGCGGATCCGCTCCTCGGCCGATTCGACCTTCGGCTCTCCGAGCGCGCCGGTCGAATGCAGGACCTGGCGCTGGAGATTCGAGGCGTCGACGACGTCGTCGTCCACGAAGCCGAGCCGGCCGACTCCCGCCGCGGCCAGGTAGAGGAGAGCGGGGGAGCCGAGCCCGCCCGCGCCGACGACGAGGACGCTGGCCTCGAGCAGCCGGCGCTGGCCGGCGAGGCCGACCTCGGGGATGAGGACATGGCGGCTGTAGCGCTCACGCTGCGCCTCGTCGAGATCGTCAGGCGCCTCTACAGGCTGGCCTGCCTGCATCCAGGCTGCGAGCCCACCGGCGAGGGAGACGGCTTCGTAGCCGGCCTGTCGCAGGGCGTTGGCCGCGAAGAGCGAGCGGTTGCCGTGCGCGCAGTAGACGACGACTTTCGACTCCGGCGGCGCGACATCGGCGATCCGCGCCATGAGCTCTTTCTGCGGCAGATGGTGCGCCCCGGCGATGCGGCTGAAGTCCCACTCGTCTTGCCGCCGCACATCGACGAGGACAGCGTCATCCTCGAGCAGCGCTTGCGCGCCCTTGACGTCGATCTCGACGGTCTCGCTGGTGGCCACGCGCCAAGGATAGGTCGTAGGATCAGGCGCATGGAGGAACGGTTGGATCGGCAGGTTCGGAACGAAAGCCTGATGCGCACGGTCAACGACCAGATCGCCGCTCTGGACGAGCTTTCGGCCGACTGGGCGAGCCCAGGACATCAGTTCGAGTTCCAGTGCGAGTGTGGGAAGACGAGCGGGTGCGACAGCCGTTTGCAGATGACCCTGACGGAGTATGAGGTCGTTCGCAGCCAGCGAGATCGCTTCGCCGTCCTGCCCGGTCACCAGACCGCGGAAATCGAGCATGTGGTGGAGGAGAACGATCGGTTCGTGATCGTCGACAAGCGCGACGAGGTCGAGCATCTAGTGGAGTAGGGCTCGCCGCTAGGTTGGAGTCGTGAATCGGCGCACACGCGTCTTTCTCGTCGTCGTCATCGCCGCCCTGGTCGCCGCCGGGGCCGCGATTGCGGCTGCGCTTGTCCTCGGAAGCGACGATCAGAAGGGCGGAGGGCGCGAAGGGGCGCCGCCGCTCGTCCTCGACCTGGGCGTGCGCACCGATGCCGAGGCGACGGCTCTGCGCCGCGCCGAGCGGCTCTATACCGATGAAAAACGAGCCGAGGCGGAGCGCATCTTCGCCCGCTACGACTCTCCTCCGGCCGAGATCGGCGCGGCGTTCTCCAACTGGCCGGAGGGCGCCGTTACCAAGCTCGAGCGGCTAGCCGCCGAGCATCCGCGCGACGCCCGCGTGCTCTTGCACCTCGGGTTCGCCCGCTTCTGGGTCGGTCGTGACAACGAGGCGCTCCAGGCCTGGCGTGACGCTGCGCGCGTAGACCCCGACTCCCCGTCGGCAGGACGGGCGGACGACGTCCTGCATCTCCCCAACTTCCCGCGGGGGCGACCGCACTTCGTTCCAAGCTTCGGCGCGCCGCCGAGCCTCACCGGGCTCTCCGCCCCGCGGCAGTTCGCCGTCCTCGCCCGCCGCGCGCGCTCGCGCGACGTGCAGGCGAAGCTGCTCTACGGCCTCGCGCTGCAGCGCCTCGGACACCGGGTCTCGGCCCAGCGGCAGTACGACGCGGCCGTTCGCCTCGAGCCTCAAAACCCCGAGGCCCGCGTCGCTGCTGCCGTCGTTCGCTTCGACAAGGCACGGCCGAGCATCGCGTTCTCGCGGCTCGGCCCGCTCACGCGGCGCTTCCCGCGAGCTCAGAGCGTGCGGTTTCACCTCGGCCTCATGCTCCTCTGGCTGGCCCGGGCCCAACCCGGTTCGGTGGAACAGGGAAAGACGCAGCTCCGGCGCGCTCGCGCGCTCGGGCCGACGACTGTTCTCGGCAGGGAAGCAAAACGGCTTCTGGACAGTCTTGAAGGTCCAGAGAATCGCTAGTCGTCCAATAGGACCTGTAAAGGGTGAAGATGAGTCTTGAGACCTATAGACGTCAATACGTGGTCGTTGAGAGACTCTCCCCCGTTCGGACAGCCTCATTGACACGTCGTAAGCCGTACGTATGGTGAGACTGGGAGAGGGGGTCATAAGGTGAAGCAAGGACAAAGCGCGGCGGCACTGAAGGTCGAGGGCTCCACGAGCATCCTCGCGTCGGAAGAAGCCTGGGAACTTCTGCACGCCGGGAAACAGGCCGGGCGCCTGAACGCGGACGAAGTCGCGCTCGCCCTCGACGAGCTCAACCTCGACGCCGGCCAGATCGACGAGTTCTACAGCCTGGTCGAGGAGCTCCACATCGAGCTCATTACCGAGGAGGAGGACGAGGCAGTCGACTCGTTCGAGCTCGAGGGGCCGGACGTCTCGACGGACGCGCTCCAGCTTTTCCTGAAGGACATCGGCAAGGTCGACCTGCTGACCGCGCCGCAGGAGATCGAGCTCGCGAAGAAGATCGAGCGCGGCGACCACGTCGCCAAGCAGGCGATGGTCGAGGCGAACCTTCGCCTCGTAGTCTCGATCGCCAAGCGCTACCGCAACCAGGGCCTGCCCTTCCTCGATCTCATCCAGGAGGGGACGATCGGCCTCGTGCGCGCCGCGGAGAAGTTCGACTACCGCAAAGGCTTCAAGTTCTCGACGTATGCGACCTGGTGGATCCGCCAGGCCGTCGCGCGCGCGCTCGCCGACAAGTCGCGCACGATCCGCATGCCGGTGCACGTGGTCGAGAAGCTGAACAAGATCGTCCGCTCCGAGCGCAAGCTGCGGGGCGAGCTCGGGCGCGAGCCTTCGACCGAGGAGATCGCCCGCGACCTGGATTTGAGCCTCGAAGAGGTGGAGCAGATCCGCAGGTCGTCGCAGCTGCCGGTCTCACTCGAGAAGCCCGTCGGTGACGACGAGGAGTCCGAGTTCGGGCACTTCCTGACCGACGAGAACGCGCCGCTGCCCGACGAGGCCGCCGAGCAGGCGCTGCGCAAGGACGCGCTCAAGAAGATCCTCTGCTCGCTGGCTCCGCGGGAGCAGCGAATCCTCGAGATGCGGTACGGGCTCGACGGAAACCCGCCGCGCACGCTCGACGAGGTCGGACGCGCGTTCAGCGTCACGCGCGAGCGGATCAGGCAGATCGAGAATCAGTGCCTGAAGAAGCTTCGCGCCCTGGCTGATTGCCAGAAGCTTCGCGAAGTGGCATAGAGTTCCGGCGCAGTGCGCGCCGTAATCGCACTCGGAGCAGGGCTTTTGGTCCTGAGCTGCGCTTTCAGCGGCTCCGGCGACGTCGTCCGAGGCGAAGTGTCGCGCGACGCTTGTATTCCGCGGCGTCACCTACTACGGCCTCGAGTCCTCCCATCTCAGTCTCCGCCGAGGGCGGGCCGTCGGCACTGCGCTCGAGCCGGAGTGCAACGACACGCCGCCTCCGTGCCGCCCGGGGACAACTGCAGCCCGCCGAAGCCGATCTTCCGCAGGGTCGCGGTTCGCCGGATCGCGGGCGTGCGGCCGCGGAGGGCGATTGCCAGGCGAGACGTTCCGAACGTGATCTACGTCGCCGCCGACCGCTGCCGGGGCAACCTCGATGCGGCCGCACTCGTGCGCTGCCTCAGACGAAGCCCGTAGTCGTTAGCCTGCGCGGCCGTGGCTGAACCGCCTACTGAGTGGCTCGACGAGCTCTACGACTTGCTGCGCATCCCGAGCGTCAGCGCCGACCCGGCTCACACCGGGGACGTTCGCCGCGCCGCTGAGTGGGTGCAGGACTTCATCCGGGCTGCTGGCGGCGAGGCCGACGTGCAGGAGGGGGTCAGGCATCCGCTCGTGATCGGCGAGCTCCGGGCGTCCACAGACGCCGATTCGGCGCCGACCGTGATCGCCTACGGGCATTTCGACGTCCAGCCGCCCGACCCGCTCGATCAGTGGGAGAGCGAGCCCTTCGAGCCGGAGGTGCGGGAAGGGTGGCTCTACGCCCGGGGAGTCGCCGACGACAAGGGCCAGCTCTACATGCTGCTCAAGGCAGCCGCTCTCCTGGCCGCCGAGGGTGCGTTGCCCGTGAACGTGCGTTTCACCTGCGACGGCGAGGAGGAGTCGGGCGGCCACTCGATCGTCGACTTCCTCGAGGCGGATGAGCGTGGCGGCGACGTCTGCGTGATCTTCGACGGGCACATGGTGAAGGTGGGGGTTCCGGTGTTCGAGCTGGCGACTCGCGGCATCGCGTTCTTCCACGTGCGGGTCAGAACCGGTGAGCGCGACCTTCACTCCGGCGTCTTCGGTGGCGCGGCGCTGAACGCGACCCACGCGCTCATGCAGGTGCTCTCCGCAGTCGTGCCGCGGGACGGCCGGCTGGACGAGTCTTTGCGGGCCGGCATCGTGCCGCCCTCCGACGAGGAGCGCGCCGGCTGGGGTGAGCTCGAGAGCGGCGCCGACGTTCTGGGCGCGCAGGGTGCCCGTCCCGCCGACGGCGAGGCCGTCGCAGAGTTCTACCGGCGCACCTGGGAGGAGCCTGCGGTCGACGTCCACGGCCTGAGCGGCGGCTCGGCGGAGCTGCAGAAGACGGTGCTGCCTGTTGTGGCCGCGGCGAACGTGTCGATCCGGCTGGCGCCGGGGCAGGACGGCGACGAGATCTCGGCGGCGATGGAGAAGCTCCTGCTGGAGGCGGCCCCGGAGGGAGCGGAGGTCGAGGTCGAGCGCCTCGCGATGGCGCCGGCGGCGCTCGTCCGTCCGGAGGAGAAGGCGATCCAGCTCGGGCTGGACGCGTTCGAGCGCGCGCTGGGCGCGCGTCCGCTGCTACTCCGGGTCGGGGGCTCGCTGCCGGTGATGGCCGCTCTCGAGACGAAGGGCATCCCGACGATCCTCACCGGTTTCGACCTCCCCGAGGGGAACATCCACTCGCCGAACGAGCGCCTGCGCGTCGAGCACATCCCGCTCGGCGTCGAGGCTGCGAAAGAGCTTTACAGAGAATTTGCTCGGCTCCGCTGAGCCGTTGTTAAAAGCCAGGGGATGCGGCCCAAAGCAGTACTCGTCGCGCTCGGCGCCGTCTTGGCGATCGCCTGGTCTGCCGCACCGGCAGCGGCTGCGCCTTGCGGGCTGCCCGACTCCAAGCCGCTCTGGATCGACTACGCGGAGGGGTCGGTCCCCTTCCGCAACGAGCTCTTCGGCAAGCCGGGCGTAATCGCGGCGACGAGCGGCACCGCTACGCCGCAGGCGCTGCGGGAGCGGGGCGCGCGGACCGTGTACTGGCAGATGAACATTCGCAACATCGTCGGTCGGCCGCTGGCGCCGGCAGACCCGTTCTCGATCGAAGGCCAGGCGAACGCGCTCTTCGATCGCGCGGCCGCCTCGTCGGCGTGCGCGACGCCTTTGATCGGGCTCGAAGAGCTGTGGGGCGCCAATCTGCGGACGCCGTGGTCGTCGACCAATGCGCAGTACCGGGCCAACGTGCTTGCACTCGTGGAGGCGCTCGCCGCACGCGGAGCTCGTCCCTTCCTCTTCGTTCACGGTCGGCCCGCGGTCGCCGGCGAGGCCGGGGAATGGTGGCGGACACTCACCGCGTCCGCGGACATCGTCTACGAGGCGTACTACCACGCGGCTCAGGTGCACGCCCTCGGCGTATTGATCGGAAACCGGCGGGTGCGGCTGAACATGCGCGGCGTGATCCGGCGGTTTGCAGACATCGGCGTCCCCCGTGAGCGGCTCGGGCTCGCGCTCGGCTTCCATTCAGCGCCGGGGATGCTCGGCCGTGAGGGGCTCCAGCCTCTTCCGGCCTGGCTCGACTACGTGAAGTGGAACGCCCTCGCGGCCGAGCAAGTTGCGGAGGAGGAACGAATTGGCTCGATCTGGTCCTGGGGCTGGGCGGCGTTCACACCCGGCGGAGCCGATCCCGACAAGCCGCTGGCCGCCTGCGCATACCTGTGGACACGCGATCCGGCGCTGTGCGATGCGCCGAGCGTCTCGGGCGGAGTGTTCAACTCGTCCCGCGACGAAGGGCAACTGCTGCTTGCGCCGGGAGTGCACTGCGGGTTCTCCGGGACCGCGATCACGAGCGCGGCGCTCGCTCGAACCGCACGGATCACATGGTCTCGCGGAACGGCTGCCACGGCGCTGCTCACCCGGCTGGCGCGGCGGCGGGCGCGAGTTCGAGGGCGCGAGATCCTTCGTGCGGAGCGAAGAATCGTCGCGGGGCGCTTCAGAGGGTCGAAGCGGGCCTACCGCCGTGCGCTTTCGCGGCGTGGCCTGTCGCTGGCGGCTGCGCGCGTCATCGTCAGCGACCAGCTTCGCGCGAGGAGAATGTCGCGCGCCAGGACGCTGCGCTATGAGGCCGAGGCGCTCGCCACCGCTGTCTGTCGCCGCGACGAGCTGCCGAAAATCGGGGTCGTCGAGCTCAGCAGCTTCGTGCCCTTCCTGAAGCTGCGCTAGACCACCGCTCCATCAGATTTCCACCGAGCGAAGCGCTTTGGCACATGTCCGGTGCCTGGCACCGGACGGGTCGCGACTAGTCACGTCCAGTGGCTTGAACAAGGCGATCGACGTCGCGTTCGGGACGAATACGCGGCGGAAACGCCATGGCCGGTGCCTGGCACCGGACTAGTCCCAAGGGGGCGGGTTGTGGACCCAGCGGCCGCCCAGCATCGTCGCTACGACCTGGACTTCCGGGAGCTCCTCAGGTGGGCAGCTGAGGAGGTCGCGGTCGAGGACGACCAGGTCGGCCAGGTAGCCGGGCACGAGCTTGCCGCGGCGGCGCTCGTCTCCAGCCAGCCACGCCGGGTTGATCGTGGTGGCTTCGATCGCCTGCTGAATCGTGACGGCCTGCTCGGGGTGCCAAGCTTCGCGCTCGTCGAGCGTCCGCAGTACTCCTGCGCGCATTCCGGCCAGCGGGTCGAGCTCCTCGATCGGCGCGTCTGACCCGTTGGCGAGCAGCGCACCCGAGTCGAGCAGCGAGCGGTAGACGTAGGCGCGATGGGTCATGCCGGCCCAGAGCCGGTCGGCGATGTCGCGGTCCGAGGGCGCGTGGCTGAACTGGACAGAGGCGGCGACGCCGAGCTCGGCGAAGCGAGGCACGTCCTCTGCGGCCAACAGCTGTGCGTGCTCGATCCGCGGCCTCAGCCCTCGCCACTCCTCACGCGTCTCCTCGAAGGCATCGAGGGCGTCTCGGTTCGCGGCGTCACCGATCGCGTGCACGGCGACCGGCCACCCCAATCGGGCCCCGCGGCGCACGATCTCCGCCAGCTCGTCGTGGCTCGTGATCTCGACCCCTGACCCGTCCAGCAGACGCGCCGTCTGCGATCCGAGCGTGCCGTCCATGAAGACCTTCAGGTAGCCGATGCGCAGTAGATCGCCGCCGATGCCTGCGGGCAGGGCGAGCTCATCGATCCGCTCGAGGTGCTCGGCCGGAAGCGACTGCCAGACCCGCAACGTGAGCAACCCGTCGTCCAAAAGACGCTGCCAGAGCCGTGGCGCCCCGAGCCAGCCGTCCTTGTCGTGGACGGCCGTGACCCCTCGCGCCGCTGCGAGCTTCAGCCCGTCGCGCATGGCCTCGAGGAACTCGTCGTCCGTAGGCCGGAGGTACCGGTCGCGGAAGGTCCAGGCCGATTCCTCGCGGAGAACGCCCGTGGGCTCGCCGCGCTCGTCCACCTCGACGACGCCGCCGTCGGACTGCAAGTCGCCGTCCGCCAGCGCCAGGGCGGCCGAGTTGAGCCACAACGAGTGGTAGTCGCGCGCCATGAGCGCAGTCGGCGTGTCTCCCGTGACCGCGTCGAGCGCCTCACGAGTCGGCTCCACAGGTGGCGCCCAGTCACCGCTGCGCCAGCCGCGGCCCCGCAGCCAGCGGCCACGCTCGACGGCCCCGACCGCTTCGCCGACCCGGGCCACGGCTTCCTCCAGCGACGCCGTGCCTTCGAGCCGCACCTCGCGCTGAGCGGCCGCCCAAGTCGGGAAGTGCACGTGCGCGTCGTTGAAGCCCGGCACCACGCAGCGTCCGCCGAGGTCGACGCGCTCCGGGCTGGCCAGTGCCGTCTCGTGCGTGCCGACGCCTCCAGCCACGCGCTCGCCCGCGATCGCCAGGGCCCGCGCGGTCGGCATGGACGGGTCGAGAGTGTGGATGACGCCGTTGTCCAGGATCACAGCCGGGACTGTAGGTTTCCGGCTCCGTGGGCGCGCTGCCGAACCCGTCCTTTTGGGTGCTAACGACACCGGAGACGGCCTACCCGGCGCTCGAAGGTGACATCGACGTCGACGTGTGCGTGATCGGCGCCGGAATCGCGGGTCTCACGGCAGCCACGCTGCTGAAGCGCGAAGGCAAAACGGTTGCCGTCGTCGAGTCGAAGCGCATCGTCCACGGAGCGACCGGCTACACGACCGCAAAGGTCACCTCGGGCCACGGCGCGATCTACGGCGACCTCGAAGACACCTTCGGCGCCGCCGGTGCCCGCATCTACGCGGAGTCGAACGAGGCAGCACTCGCGCGGGTGGCGCAGTTCGTGGAGGAGGACGGCATCGACTGCGACTTCGAACGCAAGGCCAATTACGTCTTCGCCGAGTCGCAGGACGAGCTCGCGCAGCTGAAGAAGGAGGTCGATGCCGCCAAGCGTGCAGGTCTCGACGTCTCCTTCACGTCCGAGACCTCGTTGCCGTTCGACGTCGCCGGCGCGGTGCGGCTCGAGAACCAGGCGCAGTTCCACCCGCGGAAATACCTGCTCGCCATGGCCGAGACGATCCCCGGCGATGGCAGTCACGTGTTCGAGCAGACGACCGCCGAGGACGTCAAAGGCACGACTGTCAGGACGAAGGGCGGCTCCGTGCGCGCGAAGGACGTGATCTTGGCCACCCACCTGCCGTTCGAGGACAGCGGCCTCTTCTTCACGAGGGCCCATCCGCACCGGAGCTATGCCGTAGCGGCTCCGATCGACGCGTCGGCGGCGCCCGACGGCATGTTCATCAACTCGGGAGTCCCGACTCGTTCCGTGCGCACGATCCGCGACGGTGAGCGCATCCTCGTCCAGGTCGGCGGCGAGGGCCACAAGCTCGGCGACGAGGACGACACGACTCGCCGCTACCGAACGCTCGAGGAGTATCTCGGCCAGCACTGGCCGCAGGCCGGGCCGGTCGAGTACCGGTGGTCGACCCAGGACTACATGTCGGTCGATCGCGTCCCGTACATCGGGCAGTTGCGGCGCACCTCGCCGCACGTCTTCACAGCGACCGGCTTCAGCAAGTGGGGCATGACCGGCGGCACGCTGGCCGCGATGCTGCTCAGCGACCGCATCCTGGGCCGGGAGAATCCATGGGCTGACCTGTACGACTCCAAGCGGATCAAGCCGAAGGCCTCACTCAAGCGCTTCGTGGCCGGGAACAAGGCCGTGGCGTACCACTTCGTCGCCGACCGGCTGCGCTCCGACGACGCCGACGTCGAGTCGCTCGGGCCGGGCGACGGCGCCATCGTCCGCAAGGGCGTTCGCAAGCGCGCTGTCTACCGCGACGAATCGGGCGCGCTGCACGTCCTGTCGCCCGTTTGCCAGCATCGCTACTGCCATGTCATCTGGAATCCGGCCGAGCAGAGCTGGGACTGTCCGTGTCACGGGTCGCGCTACTCCGGTGAGGGCGAAGTGATCCAGGGCCCGACGGTGAAGCCCCTCAAACGATTGGAGCTGCAGTGATCGACCACCTTGGGATCCCCGTCCGCGATCTGGCGGCGAGCAAGACGTTCTACGAGCGGGCCCTCGAACCCCTCGGGTACTCCTTGCTCGCCGAGTATCCGGGCGTGTGCGGCTTCGGCGCCGAGCAGAAGCCCGATTTCTGGCTCGACGAGCGTGGAGAGCCTGGTGCGCCCATCCACGTGGCCATTGCCGCAGCGGACCGCGCGACTGTCGACGCCTTCTACGAGGCTGCGATCGCCGCCGGCGGGCAGGACAACGGGCCTCCGGGACCTCGCCCCATCTACCACCAGCACTACTACGGGGCCTATGTGCTCGACCCCGACGGCAACAATTTCGAGGCGGTATGCCACAAGCCGGAATGATCCAACTGTTGCCGGCCGACCATGCGGAGCTGCTCGGCCGTCTGACGGCGCTGCGCAAGGTCGCCGAAGAGCTCGCCGATATCTTCGACGAGCCTCGTGCTGCGCAGGGAGCCCGCGAGATGCTCGCCTCGATCGACCGGATGCTCGAACTGCTGTCTCGGCCATAGACTTTCCGCCGTGCCGTACGACCCACTGACCGACGAGCAGCGCGAGATCCGCGACCTCGTGCGCGACCTCGCCCGCGAGCGGGTCGCCCCGCGCGCGGCGGAGATCGACAAGAAGGGCGAGTTCCCCTGGGACATGGTCGAGCTCTTCCGCGAGCACGAGCTCTTCGGCCTGCCCTACGACGAGGCGTACGGCGGCACTGGGACGGGAGCGCTCATGGTGCTGGTCGCGATCGAGGAGCTCTCCAAGGTCTGCGCGACGACGGGCCTGATCCTGGCCGTGCAGGAGCTCGGCTCCCTCGGCATCAAGCTCGCGGGCACGGACGAGCAGAAGCAGCGCTTTCTCCCGCGCCTGGCGAGCGGCGAATGGCTCGCGGCCTACGCGCTGAGCGAGCCCGGATCCGGCTCGGACTCGGCCGCCATGCGCAGCGAGGCGCGGCTCGACGGCGACGAGTACGTCCTGAACGGCGGCAAGCGCTTCATCACGAACGCGGGCGTCGCGCACGTCTACACCGTGTTCGCGAAGACCGACCCGGAAGCCGACCACTCCGGGATCTCGGCTTTCATCGTCGAGGCCGACTCGCCGGGGTTCGAGGTCGGCCGCATCGAGCCCAAGATGGGCATCAAGGGCTCGACGACGGGTGAGCTCTTCTTCAACGACCTGCGCATTCCGGCAGGCAATCTGCTCGGCGAGGAAGGCGAAGGCTTCAAGGTCGCGATGCGCATTCTCGACCGGTCGCGCCCGGGCATCGGCGCGCAAGGGCTCGGTCTCGCCCAGGGCGCGACCGACTACGCGCTCGAGTACGCGAAGAGCCGCGAGACGATGGGCAAGCCGATCGCCCAGCACCAGTTGATCTCGGCCACGCTCGCCGACATGGAGACGAAGTGCGAGGCGGCGCGCGGGTTGCTCTACAAGGTCGGGATGATGATCGACGAAGGAGCCCCCGAGGACGAGCTGACGAAGATCTCGGCGATGGCCAAGCTCTACTGCACCGACGTGGCGATGGAGGTCACGACCGATGCCGTCCAGATCCTCGGCGGCTACGGCTACATGCAGGAGTACCCCGTCGAGCGCATGATGCGCGACGCCAAGATCACGCAGATCTACGAAGGCACGAACCAGATCCAGCGGCTCGTCATCGCCCGCGAGATGCTGAAGGAGAACCGCGCCTTCCTGCTCGCCGGCGTCGAGCTGATCAGTCGACCGGCTCCGCGCTCGAGAGGTCGCCGCACGTGCCCTTGTCGAACGTGCCCTCACGGCGTTCGCGACGGCTTCTCGCTTCATCGTTCTTCCGCGGCTCGCGAACGACCAGCGCGTAGCCCATGCGGATGTCGCGTGTCGGCACGTCCACGTCGGTGGTGAGCGCGCCGTCCTTCACGGTGCCCAGCTCGTAGTCGGGCGCGACGGTCCGAAAGCTGGTGCACCCGCCGCGGCGGATCTCGGCCTCCATCGTCGACTTGTGCGGCTCGTCCAGCCGGATCACGACCCGCGTCCCGTTGCGCCCGTTCGGACTGAGGCCGGCCTGCCCGTAGACCTCGGGCTCGTCCAGGTACGACGAGAGCGGAAGCTCGAGCTCGACGATGAAGTCCTCGCTCTCGGGGGAACCGCCGCTGTCGCCGCCGCACCCTGCCGCGAACAGCGTGATCACGAGGGCGGCCAGACCGAGGCGTGCCTGCACGACCGCCAGGATGGCACATAGTTTCGGATATGCCGACCGCAGTCGTCATCGGATCGGGGCCGAACGGGCTGGCCGGAGCCGTCACGCTCGCCCAGGCGGGTTTCGACGTCGTGGTGCACGAAGAGCAGGCGACGCTCGGCGGCGGCACACGGTCCGCGGAGCTGACGTTGCCCGGGTTCGTGCACGACCTCTGCTCGGCGATCCATCCACTTGCCCGATCGCCGTTCTTCCGCGAGGTCGACCTTCAGCTCGATTGGGTCGAGCCCCCTCTGCAGGCCGCGCACCCGTTGGACGACGGCACTGCGGTCGTGCTCCACCGCGACGTGGGGGAGACCGCTCGCGGCCTCGGCGCGGACGAGCGGGCCTACCGTCGACTCTTCGAGCCGGTCGTCGAGCACTGGGACGCGGTCGAGCCGGTTCTCGTCGGGCCCTATCCGCCGCCGCCTCGTTGCGTGTTGGCGATGCTGCGGGCGCTCGGGCCACGCAACGCCGCGTACAGCGCGCGCCTGGCGCTCGCTCCGGCACGGTCAGCCGCGGAGAGGACGTTCTCGACACCGCAGGGGCAGGCGCTCTTCGCCGGGACCGCCGCCCATTCGATGCTCCCGCTCGAGAAGAGACCGGGCGGCGGGTTCGGGTACGCGCTGATGGTGCTCGCCCACGTCTACGGGTGGGGCTTCCCGCGTGGTGGCTCGCAGCGAATTGCCGACGGTCTCGTGGCGCGCATCAGGGAGCTCGGCGGCGAGGTACGCACTTCGAGCCCCGTCGACGAGCTGCCCGAGGCCGACGTCGTCCTCGCCGATGTCATGCCGCGCGATCTTCTGCACATGGCGGCCGGACGGGTCCCTGCCCGTTACGCCCGAGCGCTCGAGCGCTACCGGCACGGCCCGGGCGCGTTCAAGCTCGATTGGGCCCTCGACGGGCCGATTCCCTGGCGCGCCGAGGAGTGCGGGCGCGCGGCCACGGTCCACCTCGGCGGCACACTCGAGGAGATCGCCGCGTCCGAGTCGGGGCCGTGGAACGGGCGGCACGCGGAGCGGCCGTTCGTCCTGCTCGTGCAGCAGTCGCTCTTCGACGACACGCGCGCGCCTGCCGGTAAGCACACGGCCTGGGCGTACTGCCACGTGCCGAACGGTTCGACGCAGGACATGACGGCGTCGCATCGAGGCCCAGGTCGAGCGTTTCGCGCCCGGGTTCGGCGAGCTCGTGCTCGCCCGCTCCGTCAAGAGCCCGGCCGACTTCGAGGCCGGGAACCGCAACCTCGTCGGCGGCGACATCAACGGCGGCGCCCCGGACCTCGCGCAGCTCTTCTTCCGGCCGGTGCGCAAGCCGGTCCCGTACCGCACGCCCTTGAAGGGGGTCTACCTCTGCTCCTCGGCGACGCCGCCTGGCGGAGGCGTGCACGGGATGTGTGGGTACGCCGCCGCCAAGACCGCGCTGCGGGATCTACGGCAGTAGCGAGCCGCCCTCTCCGATCGTCCCGCAGGCCGCTCCCTCGACGTTGACGGCGTGCGGCGAGGCGCGCAGATGGTCGAGCGAGACGGCGATCACGGTCTCCGAGCGCCCGTTGACGACGGGCTGGAGGGTGTCCGTGGGGTTCGGGTCGATGTCGTCGCACGAGCGCTCGTGGATGTGCGCAGGCTGCGGAGTGTCGGGACCGCCGGACAGCTCGATCGTGACCCGGGTCCGTTCGCCGTCCTCCGCCTTGAACGTCGCTTTGCCCGACTGGCCCGAGCCGCTCTGCTCGACGAGGTCGACAGTGACCGACCCGTCCGGATTCTCGCGGCTGCCGCCTTGCTCGTCTCCGCCGCAGCCGGCTGCGAGCAGGACGCTAAGGGCGAAGAGTGCGGGTATCGACGACCTCGAACTCAGAGCCCTTGACCCTACCCAGGGTTCGCAGGTCGTCGTTCCGCCAGCCCGGGTTGGGAGAGCCCGTGATGTACCAGTCCGAGCCGTTGTCGGCAACGAGCATGCCGTAGCGCTTGAGCGCGGTCAGGACGATTCGTGCCTGTCGCGGGTAGCCGCTGACGTCGAAGCTCGCCTTCAGGCGCACGCGCAGGCCCATCGGCGGCAGGCTCGGGTCGTCGGAGCTGCTCGCGAAGTGCCGCGCCGGGTAGACATAAGCCCGTCGCGTGCGGCGAACCGTGAACCGCAACGCGTGGTCGATCACGCCTCGGCGTACCTCGTCGTAGCGCGCCAGGCCGGGGAGGATCGGGAGCCCTGCAGCATCGGCGGAGGTCCAGCCTGCGGGGCGCAGCCGGTTCGAGCGGAGGTTCCAGATCGCGCCGGAGCCCGCTCGCCATCCGCGACCTCGGGGTAGAGCGCGAAGAGCTCGTAGAGCTTGCACGAGTCGCGGTCGACGATCAGTGCGTGCCGGTCGCCGTCCGAGCGATAGCCCGCCTTCGATCGGCACGCCGCGCGGAATCGGGTACGGGCCGCGGTCGGACTCGTCCGCGTACTCGAACGAGACCCGGGACTTCGGTGTGCGCCGGCCGACGACGGTGATCGGGATACCGATCGGAGCACCTTCCCAGAGGCCCGAGCCGAAGTCGGGGTGCAGGCCGCGCTCGGTGCCGATCGAGCTGATGATCTCGGCCGAGTTTGCCGCGACCGGGAGTCGGTCGACGCGGCGGTTCCAGGGATTGGACTTGGGAAAGACCGTGCAGCGTGGTGCGGCCGGCAGGCGGAGAGCCTCGGCCGACGAGCCGCCCAGCAGCACGGCGAGGCAGACAAGCGGCAGCAGGCGCTTCATGACTCCGTTATCGACCGCCTGAGCTTCTCGACCAAGGGATCGGCATCCCCCCAAAGGGGCGGGCACTCGTCGAGGCGCACCCAGCGGCAGAGGTAGACGAGGCCTGCGTCGGCGCCCGAGCCGCCGACCCGGTGCTCCCACTCGTCAGGCCCTTCCGCGGCGACCTCGGCGTGAAATGCATGGCTGCGGTGGGCGCCGGGCCCGTAGAGCCGCTCGAACTCGTCGGCGTCGGCCAGGCGTCGCACGACGCTGACCCCGGTGATCCCCGTCTCCTCCGCGACCTCGCGGGCGAGGCCGTGCTCCGGGCTTTCGCCGGGATCGAGCCGGCCCGCCGGGACCTGGACGCCACCTTGGATGTCGCCCTGCTCGATGGTGAGTAGATCGAGTCCTCGCGGGCCCTGGCGTGTCACGTAGGCGACGACGCGTTCGCGAACGAGCGCGTGGACGAAGTCACCCCGCAGGCCCCAGACCTCGGCGTCGGCACTGACGGGCAGCCAACGGCAGATGACGACGTCGTCTTCGGGCCGATGGTGTTCCCACGACTCGGGCGTGGGCCCTACCGGCGTGGCCTGCACGTAGTGCGAGCCCTCGATCTCGCCGAGCCGGCGCACGAACACGACCTCGAGTCCGGTCTCCTCCTCGACCTCGCGAACGGCGGTCTCTTCGACGCTCTCGCCCTCCTCGATTCCGCCGCCCGGGACGACGGCCGAGAACTCTGGATAGCCGGGAAAGTCGAAGACGAGGAATTCGTCGGCGCCCGTCCGCGGGTGCTCGCGCGTGACGTAGACGGTGACCGGCGGCCGGGGTCTCAGCTCTGCTGTGCCCTGAGCTTCGCCTTGTAGGCCCGCTTGGCCTCCTGGTAGCTCTCGAGCGCCTCGGGCGAGTCGACGTCGCCGAGCATCGGGTGCGGAGGAACCAGGCCCTCGGCCACCTGCACCCCGAAGCGCATCGCCAGGACCGACGCCAGAGCCTTGATCTTCATCTCCCCGAAGCCCGGCAGCGCCTTGATCCGCTTGCGGAGATCGTCGGCGTCGGCCGCCTCGCGCCAGAGGCGGGACGCGTCTCCTTCGTACTCGGCCTCCACGTGGGCGGAGAGATCCGCCACGCGCTTCGCCATCGAGCCGGGAAACCGGTGCACTGCCGGTCGCTCGCGGAAGGCGGCTTCGAGCGTGGCCGGATCGAGCTTGGCGATCGCGCCGGCATCGAGCGTGCCGAGCCGCTGCTTGATCTTGAGTGGGCCGGCGAAGGCGGTCGGCACCGTCACCTGCTGGTCGAGCGCGAAGCCGATGAGGAGCGCCATCGGCTCCGAAGCCAGGAGCTGGTTCGCCTCATCGCTGTCCGTGAAGTACAACCGGTCGGGAGCGGCGATCGCCACGGTTGCAGCCTACTCCTCGAGGGCAGCCTTGACGGCTGCGAGATTCTCCCGCCAGATCTCTTCCGGCACCGGAGGGAGTATGTCGTCCCAGATCGCGGCGAAGCTCCCGATCAGTTGCGGGATCCGCGCTGGGCGCGCCATGAACCACCAATGCAGGTGCTCGCCTCCGTCGCCCCACTTGCAGACGTGGACACGGCCGATCTCGCCCACCGACCGCACGGCTCGCTCGATCCTCGCGAGCAGGACGCCGAGCTCCGCGGCGAGATCGTCGGGAAGGTCACCGAGCTCGGCGAAGTGCTCGCGCGGAACGAGGATGACGTTCACCGGCAACCCGGTGGGACCGTCGAGAGCGTGCAGGCGCCAGCGTTCGTTCGTCCAGAGGAACTCATCGTCCCGTGCAGAGCAGCGCTCGCAGTCGACACCGCCTGCGCCGTGCCGTGGCTGCTCGTGCTCAACCGGCGGCTGGAGTGCGCGCGGCCGTAGATCACCCTCGAACGGAAAGGTCTCCCACTCCTCGAGGGGCGGCATCCTCAGGGCATTCGCGGCGCGTGCATAGATCTGCTCGGGGGTCTCGGGCACTGCGAAGGCGATGCTAACGACCTCGTCTCCGCCGGCTAGCGCGGCATCGCTAGATTGGACAGCGTGGCTGCGCTGTCCGTCTTCACGCCGGCGACTCGCGAGTGGTTCGAGAGGACGTTCGACGGCCCCACGCCCGCGCAGGAGCAGGGCTGGCCCGCGATCGCCAGCGGCCGGCACACGCTGATCCAGGCGCCGACCGGCTCGGGGAAGACGCTCGCCGCGTTCCTCTACGGGATCGACCGGTTGACCGCCGAGCCGGGCGAGGGGCTACGGCTGCTCTACGTGTCGCCGCTGAAGGCGCTGAACTACGACATCGAGCGGAACCTGCGCGGCCCTCTGGCAGGGCTCCAGAGCGAACTGCGTGTGGCCGTCCGCACCGGAGACACGTCGCAGAAGGAGCGCGCCGCGATGCTCCGGGAGCACCCCGACATCCTGATCACGACCCCGGAATCGCTCTATCTGATGCTCACGTCCCGCGCCCGCGAGATGCTCGCGACAGTCCAGACCCTGATCCTCGACGAGGTGCACGCGGTGGCCGGCACGAAGCGGGGCGCGCACATGGCCGTGTCCGTAGAGCGCCTCGACCATCTGACCATGTCCAGGGGACAGTCCCCTGGACCTGTCCAGAGGGTCGGCCTGTCGGCCACGCAGCGGCCGATGGAGGAGATCGGGCGGTTCGTCTCGGGCGGGCGGCCGATCCAGCTCGTCGACGCCGGCCGGGCGAAGGAGCTCGACCTGGAGGTCGTCGTGCCGCTCGAGGACATGCGCGAGCCGGGCGAGCAGGGTTCGATCTGGCCGTCGATCTACCCGGAGGTCCTGAAGCTCGTCCAGGAGCACCGCTCGACGATCGTCTTCGTCAACAACCGCCGGCTGGCCGAGCGCCTCGCGCTGAGATTGAACGAACTGGCCGAGAAGCGAAATCGCCAGGGCCCACCACGGCTCGCTGGCTCGAGAGCAGAGGGTCGAAATCGAGGAGCTGCTCAAGAAGGGCGAGATCCCTTGCCTCGTCGCCACCTCGTCGCTCGAGCTCGGCATCGACATGGGCGCGGTCGACCTCGTGATCCAGGTCGAGTCGCCGAAGTCGGTCGCCCGTGGCCTGCAGCGCGTGGGCCGGGCGGGACACGAGCTGGGCGCCGTCTCGCGGGGGCGCATCTTCCCGAAGTACCGCGCGGACCTGCTCGAGTCGGCCGTCGTCGTCGAGCGGATGAAAGCCGGCGCGATCGAGGAGACCGTCATCCCGCGCAACCCGCTGGACGTGCTCGCCCAGCAGATCGTCGCCGTCTGCGCCGACGAGGAGATCTCGGTCGACGAGCTGCATCAGCTCGTTCGAGGCGCTTACAACTTCTCCGACCTCTCTCGCATCCAGCTCGAGAACGTCCTCGACATGCTCGCCGGCCGCTACCCCTCCGACGAGTTCGCCGAGCTGCGGCCGCGCATCGTGTGGGACCGCACCGCGGGTGTCATCCGCGGGCGCGGCGGCGCGCGCAAGCTCGCGGTCACGAATGCGGGCACGATTCCCGACCGCGGCCTCTACGGCGTTCACCTCGTCGACGGAGGCGGTCGCGTAGGCGAGCTCGACGAGGAGATGGTCTACGAGGCACGCGCGGGCCAGACCTTTCTGCTCGGCGCCTCCACCTGGCGCATCGAAGAGATCACCCGCGACCGCGTGCTGGTCTCACCCGCCCCGGGGGTGCCGGGCATGATCCCGTTCTGGAAGGGGGAGGGGCCCGGGCGCCCATACGAGCTCGGGGAGCAGATCGGCAAGGCCTCGCGCGAGCTGGCCGCCTTGCCCGAGAAGAAGGCTCTCGAGCGGCTGACGAAGGAGCATTCGCTCGACGAGCAGGCCGCTCGGAACCTGCTGACCTTCCTGAGTGATCAGCAGGCTGCGACCGGCGCCGTGCCGTCGGACCGCACGATCGTCATCGAGCGCTTCAAGGACGAGATCGGCGACTGGCGCGTCTGCATCCTCACGCCGTTCGGCGCGCGTGTGCATGCGCCCTGGGCGCTCGCGCTTGGCGCCCGGCTGCGCGACTCGCTCGGCCTCGAGGTGCAGTCTCTGTGGTCGGACGACGGGATCGCCATCCATCTTCCGGACTCGGATTCGACTCCGCCGATCGAGGAGCTCGTCATCGACCCGCTGGAGATCGAGGAGATCGTCACCACCGAGCTCGGCGCGAGCGCGCTCTTCGGCTCGAGGTTCAGGGAGAACGCAGCGCGGGCGCTCTTGATCCCGCGCCGTCGCCCGGCGAGCGGACCCCGCTCTGGCAACAGCGGCTGAAGGCGCAGGGCCTGCTGCAAGTGGCGCGGAAGTACGGCTCGTTCCCGATCATCCTCGAGACCTACCGCGAGTGCCTGCAGGACGTGTTCGACCTGCCGGCGCTGAAGCGGCTCCTCACCGGGCTGAAGACACGGCAGCTCGACCTGGTCGACGTCGAAACGGCCACGGCCTCTCCGTACTCGACCTCGCTCCTCTTCGACTACGTCGCCAACTACATGTACGAAGACGACACGCCGCCGGCCGAGCGGCGCGCCCAGGCTCTCTCGCTCGACCGCGACCTGCTGAAGGAGCTGCTCGGGCAGGAGGAGCTCCGCGACCTGATCGACCCGGGCGCGCTCGAGGAGGTCGAGGCGCAGCTTCGGGGCAATCCGCGCAACCCGGACGAGCTGCACGACGTCCTGCGCCGTACCGGTGACCTGCGCTCCGACGAGTACAACGCGGAGTGGGGAGACGAGCTGTTGCGAGAGCGACGCGCGATCACGGTCCGCATCGGGGGCGAGGAGCGGCTCGCAGCGGTCGAGGACGCTGGCCGTTACCGCGATGCGCTGGGCGTGATGCCGCCGAGCGGGCTGCCGGACGCGTTTCTGGAGCCGGTCGAGGACGCCCTCCGCTCGCTCCTCGCACGATTCGCGCGCTCCCGCGGACCGTTCACCACCGGCCAGGTCGCCGAGCGCTTCGCGATCGACGAGGCCCGGGCGGAAGAAGGGCTCAGGGCCCTCGAGCGCGAGGACAAGCTCGTCCGCGGCGAGTTGCGCCCGGGAGGCACCGAGCGTGAGTGGTGCGATCCCGAGGTGCTGCGCCGGCTGCGTCGCGCGTCGTTGGCTGCGCTGCGCCGCGAGGTCGAGCCCGCCGAGCAGGCGACTCTCGGCCGTTTCCTGCCTAGCTGGCACGGCGTCGACCGGCGCGCGACTCTCCGCGAGGCGCTCGTCCCGCTCCAGGGCCTGCCGCTCCCGGTCAAGCTCTGGGAGAGCGACGTGCTTCCGCGCCGGGTGCCCGGCTACTCGGCGGGCCAACTCGACCAGCTGTGCGCTTCGGGCGAACTGGTCTGGGTCGGAGCCGGACTCGATCGAGTCGCCGTCTTCTTCCGCGAGGACGCGCCGGTGCTCGGGCAGCCGGCCGGCACCGAGAAGCCGGAAGGCGACGCTCACGACCGGATCCGCGACGTGCTCGCGCGTGGCGCCGAGTTTTGGTTCGACCTGTTGACCGCGACCGACCTCGAGGCCGAGCAGGCGCTGCCGGCGCTCTGGGACCTCGTCTGGGCGGGGGAGGTCACGAACGACGCCTGGACGCCGCTGCGAGCGGGCCGCCGCTACGGCGTCCCGCAAGCCCAGCGCCGCCCGCGCCGCTTCTCGCGCAGGCGTGCCCAGGCCGTGACCGCGACCCAGGGCCGCTGGTCGCAGACGCAGCGCCTTTTCGGGCATGTCGAGGGGACAGTCCCCAGGACCGGTCCCGACCGCCGTGCGCTTGCTGAGTTGTTGCTCGAGCGTCAGGGCATCGTGACCCGCGACGGCGTGCGCGCAGAGGGAATCCCCGGCGGGTACGGGGCCGTCTACGGCGAGCTGCGGGCGCTCGAGACCCTGGGGCTCTGCCGTCGCGGCTACTTCGTCGAGGGGCTCGGAGGCGCGCAGTTCGCGCTCGGCGGAGCTGTCGAGCGACTGCGCGAGCTGCGGCCGGCCGAAGACGAGGAGGCCGAGGCGCTGGTGATCGCGGCTGCCGACCCGGCGCAGCCCTACGGCGCTGCCTTGCCGTGGCCCAAGGAGGCGGGTGGGCGTGCCGCTCGGGTCGCGGGAGCCCAGGTCGTGCTGCTGGGTGGCGAGGCAGCGCTCTTCGTCGAGCGTGGCGGCCGCTCGATCGTCTCGTTGCGTGAGCCCGACGAGAGCTGGTTGCGACCGGCGCTGGCCGCGCTGGTCGAGCGGGTGAAGACCGGCCGCGGCAAGCGCCTGGCCGTCGAGCGCTTCAACGGTGAGCCGGTGGGGGAGACGAACCTGATGCCGCTCCTCCTGGAAGCCGGCTTCCTCGCCGGTCCTCGGCGCGCAGTCTTGCGCCCCTAAGCCGCCAAACGGCCCAGCAGGAGCCCGAACAGCGCGTGCCGCGCCGCGGCCTGCCCGAAGGCTCTCGGGTTGGTGAGCAGCGGCGGCACTCCCGGCTCGCTGCGCGCCGGGTGGTAGCGGTCGACGAAGTACGCGAGCGGGTAAAGCGCCACGTGTTCGGCGAGCGCCATCCCCAGCGCCAGGCGGCGTGGCTCGATCGGGACGCGGCGGCGGGCCTCGTGGTACGCGAGCCCGAAGATCGCCCCGTTCACGGCGTGGATCGCCAGGCCGAGAGGCAGCCATGCCGGCCCACGGGTGACGGCCTTGCCCAATAGGGCGATGTCCGAGTAGTCACTGCGAAAGAGCCGCTTGTCGATCGGTTCCAACGCGCTCCAGACCGTCGCCGCAACCGCTCCGGCCACTGCTGCTCTGGCGCGCGAGGACATACTTGAAGCATGCCCGAGGGCGATGCGATCCACCGCGCGGCACGCCGTCTGCAGGTGCTCGTCGGAGAGCGCGTCGAGGTCGAGACCCCGCACCCACAGGCTCAGGTCAAGCGACTCCCGGAGCGGCTCGACGGTCGCCTGCTGGAGGGTGTCGAGGCGGTCGGCAAGAACCTGCTGCTCCACTTCGAGGGCGGCCTCGTGCTCCGCAGCCATCTGCGGATGCGCGGGCGCTGGCAGGTCCGGCCGCGCAACGGGCAATCGCGGGGCCGGCCCTGGCTCGTCCTCCGCGGCGCGGAGCGTGAAGCCGTCCTCTGGAACGGCCCGGTCCTCGAGCTGCACGGCCGCGGAACCCGCCGCCTCGGGCCTGACATCCTCGCCGTCCCTCCGGATTTCGACGCCATGCTGGCCCGCTTTCGCCTGGCCGACCAGGGTCGCGCCGTCGGCGAGGCGCTCCTCGACCAGAGGCTCGTGGCCGGGATCGGCAACCTCTGGAAGGCGGAAGCGCTCTGGGCTGCTCGCGTCTCGCCGTGGCGGAAGCTCACCGAAGTCTCCGATCCCGAGCTCCTCGAGGTCCTGCACGAAGCGGAGCGACAGATGCGCAGTTCGCTCGAGCACGGCAAGGGCCGTGGGCGCGGCGCATACCGACGCGTCGGCCGCCCGTGCTCCCGCTGCGGGGCGACGATCCGCTCCCGGGGCCAGGGGGACGACAACCGGATCGCGTACTGGTGTCCCGAATGCCAGAAAGGAGCAGCGCCGCCAGGGTCGTAACTAAGGAGCATGGGCGTGCGCGCGCCGCAGCTCCACTCATCCCTGCACGGGTTCTGCCTGGGCGCGTTCGCCTACCTCACGCGCGAGCTTGCGACCGGCGACGACCTGCCGTTCGCGTTCGACACGCACGCGACTCGCGGCGGGCCGGCGTTCTACGAGTACCGGCCGCTGACCCGCGACTACGTCGAAAGCCGGGCGGGACGGCTGTTCGCGCTTAGCGATACCGGCCTCGCCCTCGATGAGCTGCGCCGCGAGCCCGCGGCCGCCATCTTCGCGCGCGCACACGCGGGATCGAAGATGGGCGCCGACCAGGCGCTGTTCCGAGCCGTCCTGCTGCCGCTCGTCGCGGACACCGCCGAGGCCTGCGGAGGATTCGACTGGGACGACACCGCGTTCGACCGTGCCTACGGCGCGCTCGAGGAGACGCTCTTCGGTGACGAGCGGCGTTACGCGGCCGTCGCGCCGCTCATCGGTCTCGAAGCCGGCAGCACGGTCGATCTCGGCGGTGGCGTTCGCGTTCGACCCGCCGCCGACAACGAGCTGCGTACGAGCTGGCCGGACGGAGCCCGGCTCGCACCACCCGATTTCGGTCGCGAGATGGACCGCATGTGCGTGCTGGAGCTGGAGCACGCTCTGCCGGCGGGCGGCTCCTCGCCACCGGACGCGCCGGGCGAGCTCGCCGACGCCGTGACCGCGCTCCGGCTGGCCACCGCCGGGGCGATCGCCGCCGGGCCCGTGATCTTCGAGCGCCTCGACTGGCGGCCGTACGGCATCCGTCCCGTGCTGCCGATCTCGGCCACACAGCCCCCGGGCGAGGCGACGCGCCTGGACTCCTTCCGCGGCAGCCTCGCGCGAGCGTTGCGGGCGCGCCTTCCTGCAGCCGACGCCGATTCCGAGCTCGCAGACGCCCTTGACCGCTGGGAGCTGTCGCTCTTCCAGGGTGACCCCTTCCGGTCGGAGCAGCTGCGCTCGGCGCTCGAGTCGCTGCTCGGCCGCGGCGACGGGCTCTGGGCCTCGGCGCTCCGGGCGGGAGTGTTGCTCGGCGAGAACGGCCGCGAGCGAACCGAGCTCCTGACGGCGCTCCGCTCCCTCGGATCGGCGCGGACTCCTCCGCTTGCGGACGACGCGGTGCGGCGCGCGATCGTCGAGACGCTCACGCACGGCAACCGCGCGGAGCTCATCGAAGCACTGGACGAATCGCTCCTCGGCGTGCGCGCGCGGCCCGGGTCGTTCGCCGCGCAGGCCCTGGCGAGCTGAGTCGACACGAATTCGGCGCATTCTCCCAGCGGTCCGGCGGCTAGCGTGAAAGCGGTGGACCAGGCCCGCGCAGTACTGACCCGCTTGGAGCGAATCGACGCGCTCAAGCAGGCCGCTGCACCCGCTGGAGTGCTGCTCGACGAGGTGCGCGAGCTCCTCGCGGAGGCCGAGGCGTGGGTCGCGGCCGACCGGCCCGGTGAGACCGCCGAGCAGGCGCTGGCACGCTCCCGGAAGGCGTTCGTGGAAGGCGCGCGGGACGCGGATCACGCCCTCGCGGCACGCTAGGAACGAAAAACCGCTCGTAATTCGCGGGATTCCTGTTCCACTCTGTCTTTTTGCTGCACAATGGAGTACATGCAGGACTGTCCTTCGACCGGTCGAAATCGGCAGCACTAATGGGCCTTTCGCGCCTGCTTTCACGCCCGCAAACACGGGTGGAAGATCCCGACGAGCCGCAAACGGCTCGCGTTCTCGCATTCGCAAACCAGAAAGGCGGCGTCGCCAAGACGACGTCCACGCTGAACCTGGCCGCCGCGCTCGCGGAAAAAGAGCTGCGCGTGCTCTGCGTCGACATGGATCCGCAGGGCAACCTGACCATGAGCCAGGGGCTGAACCCGGACTCCATCGAGCGCTCGATGTTCGACGTGCTCGTCCACCGGATGCCGATCGAGAACGTGATCCACAAGACCGAGATCGACATCGCCGTCTCCTCGATCGACCTCGCCGGCGCGGAGCTCGCGCTGTCGAGCATGATCGGACGCGAGCGCGCGCTCGAGAAGGCGCTGGCGCCGCTGCTCGGCGAGTACGACTACATCCTCATCGACACGCCGCCGTCGCTCGGGCTGCTGACCATCAACGCGCTGGTCGCCTCCGACGGAGTGATCGTGCCGGTGCAGTGCGAGTACCTGTCGCTGCGCGGTCTCGTCCAGCTCGAGAACACGCTCGCGATGATCCGCGAGAACCTGAACCCGAAGGTCGGGATCGTCGGGATCCTGCCGACGATGTACGACCGGCGGACCTTGCACACGCGCGAAGCGGTCGAGATCCTGGAGGAGAACTTCGGAGACCTCGTCTTCAACACCCGCATCAAGAAGACCATCCGGTACGCGGAGGCGCCCGTGAAGGGCTCCTCAGTCCTCAAATACGACCCGAGCGGGAGTGCGGCCGACGCCTACCGCCAGCTCGCCAAGGAGGTGCTCAATGGCTCGAAAGCGCGCCAGCATGCGTGAGGGCCCGCTTGCGGAGCTCTTCCGCGCGACGGAAGCATCTCAGCGGCATCAGGTAGAGCGCGAGCACGAAGAGCAGGCGCGCGCCGCCGAGCCGCTCGAAGAGACGGTCGAGCACGCTCCGCCGCTCGAAGAGGTAGAGGAACCGGCGCCGAAGCCCGAGGCCGAGGCAGCTCCAGAGCCAGAACCGCGCCGCCCCGAGCTGCGTCCGGTCGAGACGCCTCGCTACGAGACGATGCCCGAGCCCGCGCCGCGCCTGCACAGGGCGCCGAGCGCCGAGCCCGGCCAGTACCTCGCGGTCATCCGCGTCGTCGGCGTTGGCGGGGCCGGCCTGAACGCGGTCAACCGCATGATCGATGCCGGCATCTCGGACGTCGAGTTCGTCGCCGTCAACACGGACATCCAGCAGCTCGCCCTCTCGGACGCGCCCATGAAGATCCATATTGGTCGCGAGCTGACCCAGGGCCTCGGCTCCGGCGCCTCGATCGACGTCGGCCGTCGCGCTGCTGAGGAAGCCTACGACCAGATCAAGCGCGCGCTGCGCGGCTCGGACATGGTCTTCGTCACGGCGGGCGAGGGCGGCGGCACCGGCTCGGGGGCAGCCCCGATCGTCGGACGCATCTCGCGTGAGGTCGGCGCGCTCACGGTCGGAATCGTCACGCTGCCGTTCCATTTCGAAGGCACGAAGCGCAAGGGCCAGGCCGATCAGGGCGTCCAGGAGCTTCGCGAGAACTGCGACACGGTGATCGTGATCCCGAACGACCGCCTGCTCGAGGTGCTCGACCGCTCGACGTCGATGCTCGATGCGTTCCGCATCGCCGACGACGTCCTGCGCCAGGGCGTTCAGGGCATCACCGACCTGATCACGATGCCGGGGCTGATCAACCTGGACTTCGCCGACGTCAAGACGATCATGAAGGACGCGGGCACGGCTCTGATGGGCATCGGGTTCGCAACCGGCGAGAACCGTGCCGTCGAGGCGGCCGAGAAGGCGTTGCAGTCGCCGCTCATCGACACCGAGCTCGTCGGCGCCAGCGGCATTCTGCTCTCGATCGCCGGCGGCGACGACCTGTCGCTCTACGAGGTGAACGAGGCGGCCGAGGTCGTGCGCCGGGGCTCGCGCGAGGACACGAACATCATCTTCGGCGCGACGATCGACGAGCGGCTGACCGGCCAGGTCTGGGTGACCGTCGTGGCGACGGGGCTGGACGGCGGCAAGACGGTGCGCCCGAAGCCAAGCGTGACCACGGCCGACTCGGACGTGCTCGAGCCGCCGAGCTTCCTACAGAACTAGCAGACCGTTCTCGTCGTCCCGACGACCGCCGCCAGCGCGCGCCTTGCCCCGACCCGGAACTCGAGGCGGACGAGGCCCGCGCGCTGGGCGGCGAGCATGAGCATGCCGTCGCTGCCTTTGGCGACGCAGCCTGCGTCGGAGCGCCAGTACGGTGAGTGCCGGACGGCGACCCGGTAGCGGCCCGGCCGCTCGAGGCGGACGAGGATGTGGCCCTGGCCGACGTCGACGATCTCCGCGGGGGCCGGGCCCGTGACGATCGGCCTCGCATTGGGCACGGCGAAGACGGTGAGCCGATCCGACCCGGCAACCGGGCGCAGGCCCGAGCGACCGCCGGCCACGAGGTTCGCCTCATGCTTGGCGCTGTAGTCGGTGGGCGTATCGCTGAGGACGACGTATTTCACGCCGAGGTTGCGGAGCCAGTTCAGATAGGTCCCCCGGGTGAAGTTCTCGTAGAGGACCTCGTTCTGGGGAAAGTCGTCCTGGCGGAACCAGCCGCGCACGAGCGGGATTCCCGCCTCGGGGAGATGGACGGCGGCCCAATGGCCGGCGGTGTCCACGACCTCGACGCGGTACGACGGAGTCAGGTTCTCGTTCAGGAACTCGATCGCGGGCTGCCAGTAGGAGGCCTGGGCCGCGGGCTGTTCGCCCCGGCCCCGCTCGAAGCTCCACGCATGCGGGCTGAGGTTCCAGGCCGCCGCAAGCAGCAGGGCCAAGGCGGCAACGGGCATCGGGCGCCAGCCGCGGATCGAGAAGATCAGCACCGCAATCGGGAGCGCCACGAGGCGGATGCGCGCGACGTTCTCGCCCAGGGGCGAAGGCACGAAGTACGAGAAGAGGCAAACGGCCAGCAATGCCGGGAAGAACCAGCGCAGCAACTGCGCTCGCTCGACCCGCCAGGTCAGCGCCAAGCCGAGCGTGCAGAAGGTGACGACCGCGGCCAGTTGCCAGTTCGGGAACGGGTAACGGCCCCCATCGGCGAAGGCGCGCGTGAGCAGTACCTGGGCCGCGCCGATGCCGACGATGATGAGCGCGGGCGCCAGCAGCCTGCGGCCCCGTTCGAGCAGGTCGAGCGCCACTCCCGCGAGGACGATCGAAAGGAGCAGGAAGGCCAGCGGGCTCGCGAGCAGGGTCAGCACGGCAAGCAGGCCGAACTGCCAGCGCTTCCCCGCCTGCAGTGCCCAGAGGGCGAGGAGGCCGAACGCGAATCCAAGCGCGAACGGGAACGCGGCCGAGATGATCAGTCCCGCCCAGACGACCGCGAACGAGCGGCTCGACCAGCGGGCGAGCGGCCCCCATTGCCGGCCGACGACGACGGCGAACGCGAGCGCCGCGGTCGCAATCGAGGCAACGGCCAGCGGTTGGATCCCGAACAGCGCAGCGAGCGGGTAGTAGATGACGCTGTACGTGATGAAGCTGTACCGCCCGCCGTACCAGAAGTTGTTCCAGAGCTCGTAGCCGTTGTCCAGGAAGACGGTGCGCTGGTAGACGTGGGCGGCCAGGTCGTTCCCGGGAGGGCCGAGCCAGGCGAGTAGGGCGGCGAGGCTGGCGGCGGCTGCGGCTGCGAGCAAAGCCTCCCGCACGAGGGGGCTCGCGCGATTCACGAGATGGAAGGCTACTCGGTGAGGCAGTCGGCTGAGGCCGAATTAGGCTTGTAACCATGAAGGGCGCGATCGCTGCCGGACATCGCCTTACCGCCGAAGCAGGCGCAGCGATCCTCGCCGAGGGCGGGAACGCGGTCGACGCGTGCCTGGCCGCGGCGTTCGCGTCGTGGGTCACCGAGAGCCCACTGACCGGCCCGGGTGGCGGAGGCTTCCTCCTTGTCCATCGCGCACGCGACCGCAAAGACCGCCTGCTCGACTTCTTCGTCGCGACACCCGGGAAAGGGTTGCGAGGCCGCAAGCCTGTAGAGATGGAGACGATCGACGTCGACTTCGACGGCTCGTCGTCTCAGGTTTTCCTCGTCGGCCCGGCCTCGTGCGCCGTCCCGGGCGTGGTGGCGGGACTGGAGACTGCTCACCGCGCGTACGCGACCGTTCCCTGGCCCCGGCTGCTCGAGCCGGCGATCGAGCTCGCCCGCAACGGCGTCGAGCTCACGCCTCCGCAGGCGTACCTGCACGCGATCCTCGACCTGATCCTCCGGCACACGCCTGAGGGCCGGGAGATCTACGGCCAGGAGGGGCGGCTGGCGCGGGGCGAGAAGGTGGTGATGCCGGGCCTGGCGCGCACGCTCGTGACGCTCGCCAAGGGTGGAGCCCGCGAGCTGTACCGCGGCGACCTCGGGGCCCGGGTCGTGGATCACGTCCTGGAGAACGGCGGTTCGCTGACCCGGCGCGACCTCGCCGAATACCGCGTCATCTGGCGCCGGCCGATTCGCACCACCTTCGAGCGTGAGCTGTTCGTCTCGAACCCGCCCCCGTCGTCGGGAGGAGTGCTCATCGGCTACGCACTGACCCTGCTCGACCGGCTTGGGGCAAACGGGCCGGCCGGGAGCGCAGAGTCGATCCAGTCTCTCGTCGAGGTCATGCGCGAGGCGGCCCGCGCACGTGAGGGCAGCTTCGCCGGCGATCTCCACCGCGGCGGGCTCACCCGTCGGCTCTACTCGGACGAGACGATCCGGACGGCGCTGGAGCGGATCGGGAGCGGCGCTCCCGGCCCACATGAGCAGGCAGGCGCGCCCGGAACGACGCACATCTCCGTGGTCGACGAGCGGGGGAACGCGGCTTCGCTCACCGCGTCGACGGGCGCCGGCTCCGGCGTCATCGTGCCGGGCACCGGGATCCACCTGAACAACATGCTCGGCGAGTACGACCTCAATCCGTCCGGAGTCGACGCGAGCCCGGGCAAGCGCCTGACGAGCATGATGGCCCCGTCGATCGTCCTGCGCGACACGAGCCCGCGCCTGGTGGTGGGGAGTGCAGGCTCGATCCGGCTGCGGGGGGCGATCCTGCAGCTCGTCGTCAACGTGGTTCGGCACGGCATGACGGTCGAGGACGCGATCTCTGCGCCGCGCGTCCATGTCGACGACGGTCACGTTCATTGCGAGGGCGGGGCGGACCAGCCGGAGCTCGACCGTCTCGAGCGGCTCGGGTACGAGCTCATCCGCTGGCGACGCCGGAACCTCTACTTCGGCGGCGCTGCGGCGGTCCAGGTGCGCGAAGACGGCAGCCTCCACGCGGCCGGCGATCCTCGCCGTGGCGGGCACGGCATCGTCGTTGCCTGACTGGCTGCTCGTCCGGCAGGCGACCCCGGCCGACGCCGAGGCGCTCGCCGTGCTCGGCCGCGCTGTGGGCTCCGAAGCCGAGGGCTGGCTGATCACCGATCGCAACTGGCGGAGCCCGTCCGACGAGCGCCGCTACTTGAAGAGCCTCCGCCGCTACCCGCACGCGGCCGTCTTCGTTGCCGAAACGGCCGAGGGCATCGTGGGCCGGCTGTCGATCGCGCGCGACCCGCATCCTGCGAGCCACCACGTGGCCGACCTCGGACTGATGGTCGCGGCGGGCCGCCGCCGGCAAGGCGTCGGAACCGCACTCATGGCCGAGGCCACGACGTGGGCGCGAGAAGCCGGCGTTCGGAAGCTCGAGCTGCACGTCTTCCCGCACAACGACGCGGCCATCGCTCTCTACGAGAAGCTCGGCTACCGCCGCGAGGGTTATCGGAAGCAGCACTACCGCCGCGGCGACGGCTACGTGGACGCGATCCTCATGGCTCTCGACCTCGAGAAGGAGTAAGAGCCAGGCGCGTCACGTCCGTTGTAACGACTCCGCCGCCCAAGCCCTGGGTAGGGAAGGGAGGATGCCTGGACGGACCCCCGCGACGCGCCTGACTCGAAGCAGATTAGCTCGCAAGATCCATGTCTGGCAAGGTGGAACCGTCACGCACTGAATAGAGTCTCCGCAGTGACCCCGCTGGCCGAGATCGCCGACAGTTTCTTCAAGCCCGCGGTTCGAGACCTCGTCCCTTATGAGCCGGGCAAGCCGGTCGAGGAAGTCCAGCGCGAGCTCGGCCTCGACCGGGTGGTCAAGCTCGCTTCGAACGAGGGCCCCTACGGCCCGTTTCCGGAAGCTCTCGAGGCTCTGGCGCGGCTCGCGCCCGAGCTCAACCGGTACCCGGACGGAGGCTCGTACCGACTGCGCGCTGCTCTCGCCGAGCGGCACGACGTTCGGTTCGAGGAAATCGCGCCGGGCGCGGGATCGGACGGCGTCGTCGACTACCTCTCGCAGCTCGCGCTCGATCCCGGAGACGAGATCGTCTGCGGCTGGCCGTCGTTCCCGAGCTATGTCATCGACGCGGTGAAGCTCGGCGCCGTTGCCCGCCAAGTCCCTCTTCGCGAGCACCGCTACGACCTGGACGCGATGCTCGAGGCAGTCGGCCCGAAGACGAAGCTCGTCTATGTCTGTCATCCGAACAATCCGACCGGGACGATGAACACGCGGGCCGAGCTCGACGACTACTTCGACCGCGTCCCGGATCACGTGCTGACCGTGCTCGACCAGGCCTACGCGGAGTACATCGATCGTCCCGACTACGTGGACGGTGTCGAGACCTATCTGAAGGCGGGCCGGCGGGTCGTCGTGCTGCGGACGTTCTCGAAGATCTACGGGCTGGCGGGCCTGCGCGTCGGCTACGCGGTGGCCCCCGAGGAGGTCGTGACGGCGATCGGCAAGGTGCGCAGGGCCTTCGACGTCAACGCGGCCGCGCAGGAAGCTGCGCTGGCGAGCATGGACGCCGACGAGGAGCTCGGGCGCCGCCGGCGCGAGAACGCGAAGGGTCTAGCCCAGCTAGAGCGGATCATGCGGGAGCACGGGCTCGAGCCCGCCGGGCCTGCGGTGGGGAACTTCCTGTTCGCCGAGGTGGGTGACGATGCCCGGCCGTTGTTCGAGCAGCTGCTCCTGGAAGGCGTGATCGTTCGCCCGGCGGGTGGGTTCGGCGCGCCCGGCGCGATCCGGGTCACGGTGGGGACTCCCGAGGAGAACGAATATTTCGGCGAGGCGCTCGGCCGCGTGCTCAGCGGCGCAACGCGCTCTTAGCCCGATCGGCCAAAGCCAATCCGCCGTAGGCGATGTGCGCCAGGCGGAGCTGTCGGCGTGACATCGGAGCCGGCACTTCGTCTTCGGCGAGGAGACGCTTGACGGCGACGCTGGCCAGGTCGAAGCGGCCGTGCCAGACCGCGACCTGGACGCAGGCCGCGAGCGCTTCTGCAGCTGCGCGCTTGGCGTCGCCCGCTCGCGCAGCGTCTTCGAGCACGCGAGCCCACCCGGTCCCGTTCGGGCTGAGGACGGTGCGGTAAGCGTCGGACAGGGCGGTCGATCCGCTGCGGTAGGAGACTCCGACGCGCGCCACGTTCGGAAGGTCTGCGAACGCCTCGTCGAGCCGGAGCGCCAGCTCGCGCGGCGCGCGCGGGCTGGAGTAGACGACCGGCTCGAGAAACGTCGGATCGTCCGCGCCCACGAGCCGTTCGGGCTCCTTCTGGGCGATCCGCGAGAGCGGCGTGTGCGGGTAGACGCGCGCGCCGGTCGAGTACGCGACCTCGATCGCGGGCGGCAGCGCGCGCACGAAGTCGATCGTCTCGGTGACCGTCTCGTCGGTCTCTCCGGGAAGCCCGAAGATGAGCCCGAGCTCGGCGGCTACGCCGTGCTCGGAGAGGAGGGCGATGAGATCGTCGAGGTGCCGTCGTCGAAAAGGCTTCTGTGCTGCGGCGAGCACTTTCTCGGCAGCGCTGTCGACCGTGATCGAGACGAGCCCGTTCGTCTCGCGGACGAGCTCTGCGAGCTCGGCGGAGAACGGCGTCGGGTTGAAGTACGCGCGCCACATGACGGAGTCGGCCAGGCCTCGCTCCACGAGCCCGCGCAGGACGGCGATCGAATGCTTCTCGTCCGGGAGGTTGAACTCGTCGTCGGCGAAGAAGAGCGGCACACGCCCGATGCCTCGCCCCTTCGCGGACTCCACCGTCTGCTCGATCTCGGCGAGGACCGTGCCGAGATCGCCGTTCGCGTGCTGGCGCATCAGATTCGCCGCCGTGCAGTACGCGCACTGCATCGCGCAGCCGATCCGCGTTCGCACCGGAAACGAGTTCGCAGGCGCATAGAGCGGATCTCGCTGCGTCGGGCCTGCGAAGACGAGCTGGTAGGCGTCGATGCCTCGCTCCTCGCCGCGTCGTAGGAGCCCCGGAATCTCCTGTAGCGGCCGGCCCGCACAGATCGCCGCGAATGCGTCTTCGCCGGCACCGACCACGCCCCACTCGACGTCGAGGTACTCGAGGCACTCCTGGGGACACGCCGAGAACCCCGCGCCACCGGCGACGAAGGTCGCCTCCGGAACGACCTCGCCGAGGGCACGTCTGAGCTCGCGGATCTCCGGCATCAGGAAGCTGACGTCGATCGGGCCGTGCCCGTTCGCCGCTGGATGGTCGACGACGATGCAGTCGTCGATGATGCGGATGCCCAGACCGATCACCTGCGGCTGCAGGCGCTCGGCCGCTGCTCGGGCGGCGCCAATCGCGTCCTCGGCGAAGAGATAGGGGTCGAGGATCTCGACCTCCGCGCCCGTGCTCTGCGCAGCGGTTTGCAAACGCTCCAGTCCGTAGGCCGGGACCGGCGTCACCCTCTGAAAGGGATTGGCGTGGACGAGCAGGGCCCGAAAGCGCGACCCGGCTGCGGCCGGCCGGGCGGGAACGGACATGTCCTGTCGAGTGTAACGCGGCGAAGTCAATTTCCTACCGAAATCGCCTTCGCTTTCGACGTGGATTAACCTCCGCCGCCAGTGCTCCGAGTGGTCTCGGGAATCGCCCACCGACTGGTTGGACGGCAACTGGCGCTCCTGGCGCGCGTGCCGAGCTTCCGTTTCCTCGCGCTGGCCAACTTCGGCTCCGGTGTCGGGACCTGGCTCGCGTTCGTCGCGCTCACCGTCGACGTCTGGGATCGCACCGAGTCCGGCAAGTGGGTGGCCGCCCTCCTGATCGCGGACTTCCTGCCCGTCATCGCCATCGGGGTGCTCGCCGGCCCGCTCGTCGATCGGTTCTCGCGCCGCCGCTTGATGGTGGCGTCGGATCTCGTGCGGTGCGTTGTCTTCCTGGCGCTGCCATTCGCGAACAGCCCGACGATGATCGTCGCCCTGGCGGGAGTTGCGGGCTTTGCCACCGGCTTCTTCCGGCCCGCGGTGTACGCAGGGCTGCCGAACCTCGTCACGGACAGCGAGTTGCCGAGCGCCAACGCCCTCGTGCAATCGATCGAGGCGATGACGACGATCATCGGCCCCTTGATCGGCGGCATCCTCGTTGCCGCCTCGGGCCCCGACGCCGCGTACTGGATCAATGCGATCACGTTCCTCTTCTCGGCAGCCCTGCTCGTGCGGATCCCGAGCGCACTCCTCCAGGCGGCGCGTTCGACCACTGCGGGCCACTGGCGCGATCTCCGTGAGGGCTTCGCCTTGATCGGCGGCTCGCGCGCGCTGCTGACCGTCCTCCTGGCCTGGAACGTAGGCATGCTCGCCAATGCCGGGGTCAACGTGGCCGAGGTCAAGCTCGCCAAGGTGTCGTTCGATGCAGGCGACTTCGGATTCGGCCTGCTGATCGGCAGCGCCGGTCTGGGGGTCGTGCTCGGGAGCCTCTCGGCGGGCACCTGGGTCGAGCGCCGCGGCGCCGCCAGCGTGTACGGGTTCGGGCTCTCGCTGATGGCGATCGGCATCGCCGCGGCCGCGGTGTCGCCGAACGTCTGGGTGGCGGCACCCGCCGTGGCCATCTCAGGCGCGGGGAATGGCATCGCGCTCGTCTGCAACGCCGTCTTCGTGCAGCGTGGCGCGCCCGACCGTCTCCGTGGCCGGGTCTTCACCGTCCTGATGAGCTCCAACTACGCGGTCTTCCTGCTCGGCATGCTGTTCGCAGGCCCCTTGACGGACGCGTACGGGGCTCGGTGGGTGTGGGCAGGCGCCGCGGTGTTCGCCGCTATGGCCGCTCTGGTCGGGTTTGCCCTCGCCCGCGGTATCGACGAACAGATAACCCCGGGCGCGGAGCCACTGGCCGCGACGGAGCACTAGGTGGCGAAGCGCCGTGAGTGGACGCGCGAGTCGCTCGCGGCCGGCGTGCGCGCCGGCGACACGCGTGCGTTGGCGAGGGCCATCACGCTGGTCGAGAACGCCGATCCGCTCGCGTACGAGGTCGTCGCGGATCTCTACCCGGAGACGGGCTCGGCGTACGTGGTCGGCATCACCGGGCCGCCCGGGGTCGGCAAGTCGAGCCTGATCGCAGCTCTCGTGCGACACATCCGCGAGCAGGGGAAGACGCTGGGCATCATCACGGTCGACCCCTCGAGCCCGTTCTCGAAAGGCGCGCTGCTCGGCGACCGCATCAGGCTCTCCGACCATTTTCTCGACCCCGGCGTGTTCATCCGGTCGATGGGCACGCGCGGGCATCTGGGCGGTCTGGCCGAGTCGACGCTCCAGGCGATGCTCGTCCTGGACGCGGCGGGCAAGGACTACGTGTTCGTCGAGACGGTCGGGACCGGGCAGAGCGAGGTCGAGGTGATCGGCGTTGCCGATACCGTGCTGCTCGTGCTGATGCCCGGCTCCGGAGACTCGATCCAGGCGCTGAAAGCCGGGATCATGGAGATCCCCGACGTGATCGCGATCAACAAGTCCGACCATCCGGCGGCGAAGACGATGCTGAACGAGGTGCGCTCGATCCTGGCTCTCGACCACGATCGCGACTGGAAGCCGCCGATCCTGTTGACCGAGGCCGTGCGCGGCGAAGGCGTTCCGGAGTTGTGGGAGAAGGTCGAGGAGCACCGCGCGCACCTCGACGAGGGCGGCCAGCTCGCCGAGCGCAGGCGCAAGAACCTGGCAGGCGAGGTCTTCGCGGTCGCCTCGGCGCGGGCGAAGACGCACCTCGAGCAGGCGGTCGAGGGCGACCCGGAGCTCCAGCGCGTGCTCGACGAGGTGCAGCGCCGCGAGCTCGACCCGCTGAGCGCCGTACGCGAGATCATGGAGAAGGTGTTTCACCTTGGCGACGGAAACCGCACCGACACTCGCTGACGTCGAGGCCGCGCGGAGTCGGCTCGTAGCGGCCGGCGTTCGCTCGACTCCGGTCTACGAATCGGAGACCTTCACGCGCCGGACCGGGCGCGAAGTGCTCCTCAAGGCCGAGAACCTCCAGCGCACGGGCGCGTTCAAGATCCGCGGGGCGGTCAACCGGATCGCCACGCTCAGTGAGGCCGAGCACGCCGCCGGGGTCGTCGCGGCGAGCGCAGGTAACCACGGACAGGCCGTGGCCTGGGCGGCTCGGGCTGCCGGCGTCGACGCAACGATCTTCATGCCGGAGGAGACGCCGATGGCCAAGATCGACGCGACGCGGAACTACGGCGGGCATGTCGAGCTGACAGGCGCCAGCTTCGAAGAGGCGCTGGCCGCGGCGCGTGAGCACGCAGAGGAAGCCGGAGCCACCTTCGTCCACGCCTTCGAGGATCCGGACGTGATCGCCGGTCAGGGAACGATCGGCCTCGAGCTCGCAGAGCAGCTGCCGAAGGTGGAGACCGTGGTGATCCCGATCGGCGGCGGCGGCCTCGCGTCGGGTATCGCGCTGGCGCTGAAGGCGACCCGCCCGGAGGTCAAGCTGGTCGGCGTCCAAGCGGACGCCTGCGCGCCGTTCGCGGGCAAGACCGAGCACGGCTTCACGATCGCCGAAGGAATCGCCGTCAAGGAGCCTGGTGAGCTGACCTCGGCCCTGCTCGGCGATTTGCTCGACGGGGTCGTCACGGTCACGGACGAGGAGATCTCCCAGGCGATCGTGCTGCTGCTCGAGCGGACCAAGCTCGTTGTCGAAGGGGCCGGCGCCGCATCGGTCGCTGCGCTGCTGGCCGGACGCGTCGAGGGCAAGGGATCCGCCGTCGCGATCCTCTCGGGCGGCAACATCGACCCGACGCTTCTGATCCAGGTCATGCGCCACGGCCTCACGCTCGCCGGGCGCTACCTGGTCGTCCGCACGCGGATCGGGGACCGGCCGGGCGAGCTGATCAAGCTCCTCTCGTTGTTCGCGGAGGAGCACGCCAACGTCGTGTCCGTCGAGCACCACCGCGAGGGGATGAACGTGCCGGTCACCGAGACCGAGGTCGAGGCCACGCTCCTGACGCGCGACCAGGAGCACTGCGCTGCGATCCTCGAAGCGATGCGCTCGCGGGGCTACGAGGTCGAAAGCCTGAACTAGGGTCGTACACTCGGCGGATGCGACCGTGCCCCAAATGCGGCAGCGAGAACGCCGGCGACGCGAGATTCTGCTCCAGCTGCGGGACGGCGCTCACGTCCGCGGAGGCGGCGCGCGAGGAGCGGAAGGTCGTCTCCGTGCTCTTCGCCGACCTCGTGGGTTTCACGAGCCAGGCGGAGCAGATGGACCCGGAAGACGTACGGGCCCTCGTCGCGCCCTACTACGCGCACGTGCGCGGAGAGCTCGAGCGCCACGGCGGTACCGTGGAAAAGTTCATCGGCGACGCCGTCATGGCGCTCTTCGGCGCACCGGTGGCGCATGAAGACGACCCCGAGCGCGCTGTGCGGGCGGCTCTGACGATCCGCGACTGGGTCCGCGACCAAGGCGGAACGCTGCACCTCCGGATCGCAGTCGGCACCGGAGAAGCGCTAGTGACGTTGGACGCCCGCCCCAGCGAGGGAGAGGGAATGGCGTCGGGCGACGTCATCAATACGGCCGCCAGGCTGGAGTCCGCGGCGCCGATCGACGGCGTGCTCGTGGACGAGACGACATATCGCGCGACCAATCAGGCGATCGAGTACCGGGAAGCCGACCCCGTGGAGGCGAAAGGTAAGGCGCAACCCGTCCCGGCGTGGGAAGCGATCGAAGTGCGATCTCGGTTCGGCGTGGACACGGTCCAGCGTGCCGGTGCGCCCCTCATCGGGCGCGACCGTGAGCTGGACACCGTGGTCGCCGCGCTCGCCCGGGCGCGCGAAGAGCGGTCGCCGCAACTGGTGACTGTCGTCGGCGTACCCGGCATCGGGAAGAGCCGACTCGTGTATGAACTGTTTCGCGCAGTCGAGGACGAGCCCGATCTCATCTTCTGGCGGCAGGGTCGCTCGCTGCCGTACGGCGAGGGCGTCTCCTACTGGGCGCTGGGCGAGATCGTCAAGGCGCACACCGGAATCCTGGAGACGGACGCGCCTGCTGCAGCGAGCGTAAAGCTGCATGAGAGCCTTCCCGGCGACCTCCGGGACGACGCCGAGTGGGTCGAGCGGCACCTCGAGCCGCTCGTGGGCCTTGGCGGTGAGCAGGAGCTGCACGGCGACCACAGGGCCGAGGCGTTCGCCGCCTGGCGCAGGTTCATCGAGGCGACCGCCGACGTGCGCCCACTCGTGCTCGTCTTCGAGGATCTGCACTGGGCGGATGACGGGCTCCTCGACTTCATCGACCACCTCGTCGAGTGGGCGGTCGGCGTCCCGATCCTCGTCATCTGTACGGCACGGCCGGAGCTGCTGGCGCGCAGGCCGGGGTGGGGCGGTGGGAAACCGAACGCGCTGACCCTCTCGCTCTCCCCGCTCGACGACGAACAGACGGCCCGGTTGCTGTCTGCCCTTCTTGAGCGGTCGGTCCTGTCGGCCGAGACCCAGGTCACGTTGCTGCAGCGCGCCGGCGGCAACCCGCTCTACGCGGAGGAGTTCGTTCGGATGATGGCTGATCGAAACCTCGAGGAGGGCGACGATGAACTCCCGCTCCCGGAGTCGGTGCAGGGAATCGTCGCGGCGCGGCTCGACGCTCTCAGTGAAGAGGAGAAGACGCTGCTGCAAGACGCCTCGGTTGTCGGCAAGGTCTTCTGGCTCGGCACTGTCGCCGGAGTCGGCGACCTCGAGCCTCGGGCCGCACAGGAACGGCTGCACAGGCTGGAGCGAAAGGAGTTCGTGCGGCGACAACAGCGTTCCTCGGTCGCAGCGGAGACCGAGTATTCCTTCCGGCACTTGCTCGTCCGCGACGTTGCGTACGGTCAGATCCCGCGGGCCCGGCGTGCCGAGAAGCACCGGCTAACAGCCGAGTGGATCGAGTCGCTCGGCCGTTCAGAAGACCACGCCGAGATGCTTGCGCACCACTACCTCACGGCGTTGGAGCTGGCTCGGGCCTCGGGTGCCGAGACCGACTCCCTGGTGGACCCGGCGCGGTTCGCGCTCCGCGAGGCGGCCGACCGCGCGCATTCGCTCGGTGGGTACGGCTCGGCGAAGCGTTACTACGAGGCTGCCCTCGAGCTTTGGCCCGCCGAGGACGAAGGCCAGCCGAAACTGTTCTTCAACTACGCGAGCGTCGTCAATCGCACCGAGCACGACGGCGCGCCCGAGCTCGTCGAAAAAGCGCGTGACGCGCTCCTCCTCGCCGACGATCCCGATACCGCTGCCGAAGCAGAGGTTCTGCTCGGTGAAGTGTTCTGGAATCACGGGGAACGCGACGAATGCTTCGAATGCCTGCTCCGTGCCGAGGCTCTCCTCGAAGGACGCCCGACGACGTTCTCCAAGGCGAGCGTGGTCGAGAAGATCTCGCGCTACCAGATGCTCGCCGGGGAGCCGGAGGCGGCGATCAGCTTGGGGCGAGCGGTCCTCGTGATGGCTCAAGAGCTCGGAGGGAACGAGGAGCTTCGCGCGAATGTGCTGAACAACATCGGTACTGCCCGCATGTATGGGGGAGACGCCTCCGGTCTCGCCGACATCGAGCGAGGCCTCGAGATCGCAGTGGCGATGAACTCGGTCGCAGCCATCCGGGCCTACGGGAACCTTGCCTCGATGCTGGCCGATCTCGGAGCGTTGGAGCGTCGCTACGAGATGATCGCCATGGGCAAGGCGGCGGCCGAGCGCTTCGGGGTTGCCGAGCGCATCGGCTGGCTTGCTGCCGAGAGTGTCCTGGACCTCTACTGGAAGGGGAACTGGGACGAGGCCCAGGTTCGCCTCGACGAGCTGATCGCGGGGTTCGAGGAGACGCTGTTCTGGATGGAACTTCCGTGCCGCGTGCAGCGTGGGCGGATTCGACTCGCTCGAGGAGACGACGCGGGTGCTCGAGCCGACGCCGAGCGTGCCATCGAGCGAGGGCGCATTGCGAAGGATCCCCAGGTCCTGTGGCCTGCCCTCGCCTTCGGTGCACGCGCGCTCGTCGCAGTCCGATCCCGAGGAAGCTCGGCTGCTCTCGCAGGAGGTCCTAGCGGCGTGGCGAGCGAAGAGCTTCTCCAGTTCGGGAGTCAGCGAGTGGTTGAGGGACATTGCGGTGGCTGTGCGCGTGCTCGGAATGGAGGCCGAGCTCATCGAGGCTGCGCCCCTGGTGCCGCTGCCCACTCCCTGGCTCGCAGCCGCATGCTCGTACGTAACCGGCGACTTCCAGGATGCCGCCAACACCTACGCGGAGATCGGATCGCGGCCCGATGAAGCCTTTGCCCGCCTGCACGCAGCAGAGGCGCTCGTGCTCGAGGGTCGACGGGTCGAAGCGAACGTCGAGTTGGAATCAGCGCTTGCATTCTGGCGCTCGGTCGGCGCCACCGCCTACGTCAGCGAGGGCGAGGCGCTGCTCGCGGCTTCGGCCTAGTTAGCTAGTTACCGCAGCGGCGGAACTGCACCGTGTCGCCGCCGCGCTCGGCCCAGTCGTCGACTCCCCCGCCGAGCACAGGGCGGGCTTCGACGCCGGCCGCCTGCAGGACGCTGGCGGCGATGACGGCGCGCGCGCCCGACGAGCAGATCGTGATCACGGTCCGCTCGCCGTTGAAGTCCTCCGTGAACTCGCGGACGATGCGATACGGCATGTGCCGGCTGCCGGCGATGTAGCCCTCGTCGCGCTCGTCCTTCTCCCGCACGTCGAGGATCTCGGCGCCGTTCTCGACCAGCTGCTCGAGCTCGTCGAGTGCAACGGGCTGCATCGTCTCGGTTGGCTTCGCCTCGGTGACGAAGCCGCGCACCTCGAAGAGCCCGACCGCGTGCAGTCCTCGAGCAGCTTGCAGGGCTTCGTCCTGGGAGGACGCGCGGATGACGACCGGTTCGTCCGCGGTCAGGACGAACGCCGCCTTCGTCGCGAACTTCGATCCCGAGACGGGAACGTTGAAAGCTCCCTCGATGTGGCCGGCGAGGAACTCGCTCGTCGGGCGGACGTCGAGCACCGTCGCGTCACCTGGAGAGTCGACGGGCTCGAGCGGAGGCTGCGTGGCCAGGAAAGGTCCGCGGTTGAGATCCACGATCCCGTCCATGTTGGGAGGTCGCGGCGCCGACGAGGCGGTCGTCGCGCCGACGAACTCGTCCTCGCTCCTCTCGACGAGCTCGAGCTTGTGATTGAACCGCCGCTCGAAGCCGATCGTCGAGGAGTGCATCGAGCTCATGCCGGCACCGCAGAGGGAGCCGGCGACGTGGCCTGGATACACCTGCACGCCGTCCGGGAGCTCGAGCAACCGCTGCAGGCTCAGGAACATCGCGCGTGCGCCTTCGTCTGCCGCCGTGGCCAGATCGGGGCGAGCTGCGTCGCCGACGAGCAGCGAATCGCCTGTGATCAGGAGCCAGGCCTCGTCGCCGCGCGAGCGGTCGATCACGGCGAAGCAACAGTGCTCCGGCCGGTGGCCCGGCGTGTGCAGCACGCGGATCGTCACCTCGCCGATCTCGAGCTCCTGTCCGTCCGCGAGTGGGTCGTGGTCGAACTGGGCTCCTGCCTCGGGGTGGACGGACACCGGCAGGCCGTGCTCCAGGGCCAGTCGGCCGTGGCCGGAGACGTGATCCGCGTGGGTATGCGTCTCGAGAACGCGCACGAGGCGCGCCTTCTGCTTCTTCGCCTCGGCGAGGTACTGCTCGATTGCGTAGGCAGGGTCGATGACGACCGCCGTCCCCGAGGACTCGTCGCCGATCAGGTAGGACGCGCAGCCGAGATCGTCATCGACGAACTGGCGGAACAGCACGAACGTAGAGGCTACAACGTCTACAGGCCGAGGTGCTTCGCGATCACCATCCGCTGCACCTCGTTCGTCCCCTCACCGATCTCCAGAATCTTCTGATCCCGGTAGAGCCGAGAGATCGCCGACTCCTCCATGAAGCCGTAGCCGCCGTGGATTTGGAGCGATTCGTTCGCGGCCCGGTGCGCTAGCTCGCCCGTGTAGAGCTTCGCCATCGCCGCCTCCTTGGCGAACGGACGACCTTGATCCTTGAGCCACGCAGCCTTGTAGACGAGGTTCCGGCCGGCCTCGATCTCGGTGGCCATGTCGACGAGCTTGAACTGGACGGCCTGGAACTTCGCGATCGCCTTGCCGAACTGCTCCCGCTCCTGCGCGTACTTCAACGCCAGGTCGTACGCGCCCTGGGCCAGGCCGACGCCCATCGCGGCCACGGAGATGCGCCCGCCGTCGAGGATCTCGAGAAACTGCTGGAACCCCTTCCCGCGCGGGCCGAGGAGGTTGCCTTCCGGAACGCGTGCGTCCTTGAACGAGAGCTCGCGCGTGTCCGATGCGCGCCAGCCCAGCTTCTCCATCGGCGGCGAGATGTCGTAGCCGGGTGTGCCGTTCGGGACGATCAGGTTCGAGATCTCGTCCTCGCCGGTGAGCGCGGTGATCGTGACGCAGGCGCTGATGTCGGTCCCGGCGTTGGTGATGAAGATCTTCGAGCCGTTGATCACCCACTCGCCGTCGGCCGGCTCGGCGCGGGTACGGGCGGCTCCCGCGTCGGAGCCGGCGCCGGCTTCGGTGAGCCCGAACGCGGCCAGCTTCTGCCCCGAGGCGAGCTCCGGTAGCCACTGCTGCTTCTGCTCCTCGCTCCCGTAGAGGAAGATCGGCATCGTGCCGAGCGATGTGTGCGCGGCCATCGTGATCGCTACCGAGGAGTCGATTCGGGTCAGTTCCTCGACGGCGATTGCGTACGAGACCGTGTCGGTGCCGCCCCCTCCGTATTCCTCCGAGATCGGCATGCCCATCAGACCGAGCTCGGCCATCTCGGTCACCAGCTCGTACGGGAAGCGGTGCTCGCGATCGAGCTCCGCGGCAACCGGCGCGACCTTTGCCTCCGCGAAGTCGCGCACGGTGTTCCGAATGAGCTCGTGCTCGGGCGAAAGGTCGAAGTTCATCGCGTCATGCGCGAGGCGAGCTCGACGATGAGCCGGACTCCGTAGCCCGTACCGCCCTTCTGGCCCAGGTAGTCGTTGCGAGGCCACGTGTAGAAGCCGGTCCCGGCCATGTCCACGTGGGCCCAGGGGCCCTCGCCGACGAACTCCTCGAGGAACGACGCGGCGTAGGCGGGAATCGCCTGGCCGCGGACCGACGAGTTCTTCATGTCTGCGAACGCCGACTCGATGTACCCGCGATAGCGACGGTGCATCGGCCAGGGCCACGCGTGGTCTCCGCTCGCCTCGCCCGCGGCGACGACCTCGTCACGCCAGGCGTCCTCGTTCCCGAAGACGCCCGCGTAGAGATCTCCGAGTGCCTTCTCCATCGCGCCGGTCAGGGTTGCGAAGTCGACGAGGTGCGTCGCTCCTTGTTGGCGCGCGTAGTGGAGAGCGTCGGCCAGGATGAGGCGGCCTTCGGCATCGGTGTTCGTGATCTCGATCGTCTTGCCGTTCATGGCGCGCAAGACGTCGCCGGGCCGGTAGGAGCCGCCGCCGACCATGTTCTCGGTGGCGGCGACGACGGCGAGCACTCGAAGTGGGAGGCCGAGCTGGGCGATTGCGCCCAGGCCCTCGATGACGGCGGCGCCACCGGCCATGTCGCCCTTCATGTCCTCCATGTAGAGCGCCGGCTTGATCGAGATTCCGCCCGTGTCGAATGTAACGGCCTTCCCGACGAGCCCGAGAATGGTGTCGCCCTTCGGCTGCGGAGGGTCATAACGCATGACGATCAGACGCGGAGGGTTGTGGCTCCCCTGTGCGACCCCGGCGAACGCGCCCATGCCGAGCTCTTCGATCTGCTCGGGCCCGAGCGCCTCGACGGTCACGTGGTCGCGTTCTGAGGCGATCTCCTGCGCGCGGGCGGCGAGTTTCTCGGGCGTGAGCTCGTTCGCACCCGTGTTTGCGAGGTCGCGCGCCCGGTTTGTCGCTTCTGCGACGCTCACGGCGCGCTGCGCCGACTCGGCCGCATCGTCAGGCCCGATCAGGACCAGCTGGTCGAACGGCAGCTCCTTCACCTCTTGCTTCCAACGGCCTGGGTCGTAGGCGCCGAGGACGAGCCCGTCCACGATCGCCCGCGCCTGCTCGGAAGGCGCGAGGTCGAGCGAGTCGTCGAGGAGCCAGGCCAGGGTTCCGCCGACTCGGTCTGCAGCCGCGGATACACCGGCGGCCGCGGTGCGCACGGCGTCGGCGTCGATCTCGGCAGCAGGCCCCAGGCCGACGACCACGACTCGGCGGGCACCGAGCTCTCCGTTCGGGTGCAGCACGGCCGTGCGCCCGACCGCCTGGGCGACCTCCTCCTCGGCGGCAAGCCGGCCGAGGCGACCTTCGAGGGCCTCTTCCAGCGATTCGGCGACGGCCGGCAATGCCGAGCCGTTGTCCGGAAGGGCGACGGCGAGCACATCGGCCTCGAAGGATTCAGCTGTCAGTGCTCGAACATCGACCTGCATGCGGGCGCCGATGCTATCCGAACCTATTTCAACGGTGCCTCCGAACTTTTTCAAACTCTTGATTAGGCCTTAACCATTTCGAAATGGCGCCGATAGAGACTGTGACCATGACCTCCCTGCGGCCCATCGCCACCCGGCGCATCCCTACCCGCGAGTCCGTCGAATCGCTCACCCGGCGGATCTCGACGCTCACCACCGAGCGTCAGGCGCTGCGGACGAACAGCGCGACCGAGACTGAGCTAGAGCGCAATCGCCTGCAGATCGCGCGCGCGCAGTGGGAGCTCTCCTACGCGCTCATCGAGCGGTACCTCCCGGGCACCGCCGAACAGGCCGCGTAGACCCTCCTGCCGCCGCGGCTAGTGTGGCCGCGTGCGCGCCGAGATCGACAAGCGTGCGATGGCGGCCCTCGCCGGCGGCCACGCCGCCACTGATTTCGCCAACGGCGCGCTGCCCGCGCTGCTCCCGTTCTTCGTGGAGCGATTCGACCTCTCGTACACCCTCGCGGCCGTCCTCATCCTCGCTTCGGCGTTCTCGTCGTCGGTGATCCAGCCCTTCTTCGGGCTCTGGTCCGACCGGCGCGGGGCGCTCTGGCTCTTGCCAACCGGCGTCGCCGTGGCCGGGGTGGGAATCGCTCTGGCGGCCAACGCGCCCAGCTACTGGCTCGTGCTCCTGTTCGTCCTCGTCTCCGGCGTCGGGGTCGCCGCCTACCACCCGGAAGGTTCGAAGTTCGCGGCGTACACCAGCGGGCGGCGCCGAGCGAGCGGCATGTCGCTCTTCTCGATCGGCGGGAACCTCGGCTACGCGCTCGGCCCGGCGATCGCGACGCCGCTCGTCCTGTGGCTCGGATTGCGGGGTGGGCTCTTGCTGGCTGTCCCGTGCCTCGTGATCGCGGTCTTGCTGGTCGCCGTCGGCCGCTACCTCGCGAGCTTTGCTCCCGAACGGACCGGGGACCGAAGCCTTGCCGGTGAAGACCGGCCGGGCGCGCTCGCCCTCCTGCTCGGCGTGATCGCTCTGCGGAGCGTCTCCTGGTTCGGCCTGGTCACGTTCGTGCCGCTGTGGGCCGTCTCGCTGGGGCATTCCAAGGCGTATGGCAACCAGTTGCTGACCTTCATGCTGCTGACAGGGGTTGCCGGGACGCTCGCCGCGGGGCCGCTCGCCGATCGGGTCGGCCGACGCCCGGTGCTCATCGGGAGCATCGCCGCGACCGCGCCGCTCACGCTCGTCTTCGTCGCCGTCGGCGGCGTGGTGGGGGCTATTGCGCTCGCACTCGTCGGCGCCTGCGTGATCGGCACGTTCGGCGTGACGATGGTCATGAGCCAGGAATACCTGCCGCGGCGCATCGGCCTGGCCTCGGGTCTGTCGATCGGCATGTCGATCGGGCTCGGTGGCATCGCCGCGGTGGCCCTGGGCGCGCTCGCGGACGCCGTTGATCTGCAAACGTCCCTCTACGTCTGTGCCGCGGTACCGATCGCGGCGGTCGCGCTCGCGTCATTCCTGCCCTCGTCGCGTACGCCGGTCCTCGTACCGCCAAAACCTGTGTCGGATGTGCTGTAGCCTGCCGCCCGTGGCACAGACAACTCGCGAGTTTTTCGAGGGCCTCGAGGCCCGCGTCGATTCCGGCAAGACCGCGGGGATGAACAACTCGTACCTCTTCGACGTCGAGGGCGCCGGCAAGTGGAAGGTGGACGTCTCCGACGGCAAAGTGACCGTCACCGAGGGTGAGGCCGACGCGGACGTCACGATCCGCACCTCGGAGGAGACCTTCGAGGCGATCGCGAGTGGCGAGCAGAACCCGACGACTGCCTACATGTCGGGAAAGCTGAAAGTAGACGGCGACATGGGCGCCGCGCTCAAGCTGCAAAAACTGTTCTGAGTTGACTTTTTACGAGTTCCTGCTGTTCGTGCACGTCGCCTGCGCCGTGCTTTGGGTCGGCGGTGCTGCGATGTTGCAGTTCTTCGGCCTTCGGGCACTGGCTTCGGGCGACGCGAACCAGTTGGCCGAGTTCGCGGGCAACGTGGAGTGGATCGGCAGTCGCGTCCTCACGTCGACCGCGCTTGGCGCCTTCCTCGCCGGGCTCGGCCTGGTCTGGGAGTCGGATTTCTATGGCATCGGCGACGACTGGATCGTCATCGCGCTCGTCCTTTTCGGGATCACGTTCCTCGCCGGAGCCGGGTTCTTCGGGCCCGAGTCCGGTCGGATCAAGAAGCTGATCGAGTCCGAGGGGGCGGTCGCAGCTCAGGGGCGCATCAAGCGCCTGCTCGTGCTGACGCGGATCGACCTGATGATCCTCTTCCTAATCATCTTCGACATGTCCGTGAAGCCGTCGTTCGACGACGGCGGGACGTTGCTCGGCGCAATCGCGGTGGCCGCGGCCCTGGCGGCGGTTCTTACCGTCCCCGCGCTTCGCGCGCGGCCGGCTACCGGCTGAGCTACTCCTCGAGCTCGACGAGCACGGCGCCACCTGCGACCCGGTCGCCTTCGGCGACGTGGACCTTGCGCACGACGGCCTCGTAGGGCGAGACCACAGGCGTCTCCATCTTCATCGCCTCGAGCACGAGCAGCGTCTGGCGTGGCTCGACGCGGTCTCCGGCCGCGGCGAGCACCTTGATCACCGTTCCGGGCATCGGGGCAGTGAGCGTGCTCTGCTCGCCGGGAGCTCCGGGCCGCACGGCGTGCGCGGCTTCGTCCACGTCGGGCGGCGAGTGGGGTGGAGGCGGCGAAAGATTGAGCCGCCAGGCGCCGTCCCAGGGCCCGCTCGGTAGGCGTTCGGGCGGCGCGGAGAGCGGCGGGTACTCCTCGAGGAATGCGGTCGTCGTCCGGCCTGCGCGCACGGCCGGATGGCGAACGAGCCAGCGGAGAAACGGCAGGTTCGTCGTCAGGCCGCCCACGTCCGTCTCGGCGAGGGCGTCCTGCATCCGGAGGAACGCCTCGTCGCGGGTCGGGCCGTGAGCGATCAGCTTCGCGATCATCGGGTCGTAGGCCACGCCGATCTCGTCGCCTTCTTCGACTCCCGCATCCACCCGAATCGTTCGCGGCAGAGAAAGCCGGTCGATCCGTCCGGCCTGCGGCAGGAACGAGCGCGGGTCCTCGGCGTAGAGCCTGACCTCGACCGCGTGGCCGTCGAGTCTCGGCTCGTCGACGGCGAGCGGCTCGCCCGCTGCGATGCGGAGCTGTTCGGCGACGAGATCGACCCCCGTCACGAGCTCGGTCACCGGATGCTCGACCTGGATGCGGCCGTTGAGCTCCAGGAACCAGAAGTCGCGGCCGTCCAGCATGAATTCGGCCGTCCCCGCGCTGCGATAGCCGATCGCGCGGGCGAAGGAGACGGCGGCGTCGCTCATCCGAGCACGCAAGGCGGGGTCGAGCGCCGTGGACGGTGATTCCTCGAGCACCTTCTGATGGCGCCGCTGGATCGAGCATTCGCGCTCACCCAGCGCGACGACATTGCCCTGTCCGTCTGCCAGGAGCTGAATCTCGACGTGCCGCGGGCGCTCGACGTAGCGCTCGCAGAACACCGTGTCGTCGCCAAACGCCGCCGTCGCCTCCCGCCGCGCCGCTTCGAGCGCCGCCTCCAGCTCCACAGCCTCTCGGACGACTCGCATCCCGCGGCCGCCGCCGCCGGCCGCAGCCTTGATCACCAGCGGATAGCCGAGCTCTTCCGGGGAGCCCTCCGGGACGACGGGAACTCCGGCGTTCCGGGCTACTTGCTTTGCTTCCAGTTTGTTACCTCCGACCCGGAGAGCCTCTGGCGACGGCCCGACGAAGACGAGCCCTGCCGCCTCCACGGCTTCGGCGAAGTCCGGGTTCTCGGACAGGAAGCCGTAGCCCGGGTGGATCGCACCGGCGCCGGTCTCCTTTGCCGCGCGGATGTGCTCCTCGGAATCGAGGTAGCTGCGGATCTCGACGGTCTCATCGGCGTTGCGCGCGTGCAGCGCGTTCTGGTCGTCCGGGGCAGCGACGGCGACCGTGGCGATCCCGAGCTCGCGGGCCGTCCGGAAGACGCGGACCGCGATCTCGCCGCGATTCGCTACGAGGAGCTTCCGGATTTCCATGCCGGCGGGCGCTTGTCGAGGAAGGCCCGCAACCCTTCCTGGCCTTCGTCGCTCGTACGCATGCGCGCGGCGAGCTCGGCCAGCTCCTCGCCGTCCGGGTGCTCCGGGCGCACGAGGCGCTTTGCTTCCCGAACAGCGGCAGGCCCGGAGGTCAGCAGCTCGTCCACAATCCCTTCGACCACGCCGTCGAGGCCCGGCGCCACCTGGCTGACGAGCCCGATGCGCAGGGCAACCTCGGGGCCGAAGCGTTCTCCGGTGAGGAAGTAGCGTCGCGTCGCACCACTGCCGATCTTGGCGAGCGCGAAGGGCGAGATGACTGCCGGGATGATCCCCAGCTTCACTTCCGAGAACCCGAAGACGGCGTCGTCGCCGCAGACGGCAATGTCGCAGCACGCAGCCAGGCCGCAGCCGCCGCCGAGGCAGTAGCCCTGGATGCGGGCGACGACGGGTGCCGGGCAGGCGTCGACGGCGACGAGCATGCGGTAGAGCCGGAGCGCGTCCTCGACGTTCTGCTCGTAGGTGAGGTCGATCGAAGCGCGTTGCCACTCCACGTCAGCTCCTGCGCAGAAGGCCTTGCCGTCGCCGCCGAGGAGGACTGCCCTCGCGTCCCCGACGTCGCCGAACGCCTCCGTCAGCTCGGCGATGAGCTCCGCGTCGAAGGCATTGCGGCGCTCGGGCCGCGCCAATGTGATGCGCAGCACAGGCCCATCTCGCTCTACGCGCAGCCCGCTCATGCGGGCGCAGCATAGAGTCGGCCCATGCTCAGAGGTGTGCTCGCAGCGGCTGTCACACCGCTCCGGGAGGAGGGAGCGGCGCTCGACGAGGGCGCGTTCGGCGCCTATGCGGACTTCCTCGTCGCGGGCGGGCTGGACGGGATTCTCGCGCTCGGCACCACTGGGGAGGGGATCCTGCTGTCCCTCGAGGAGCGAAGGCGAGTGGCGCGACTCTTCCTTGACGCCGTCGCGGGTCGTATTCAGGTGGCCGTCCACTGTGGAGCCCAGACCACGGCGGAGACAGTTCGCCTAGCGGAAGACTCCGCAGAAGCCGGGGCGGATGCCGTGGCCGTGATCGGCCCGCCGTACTACCCGTTCGACGATGAGTCGCTCGTACGCCACTTCGTCGCTGCGGCCACGGCGTGCGCGCCGTTGCCCTTCTACCTCTACGAGTTCCGCGCCCGCACCGGCTATTCCCTGTCGGTCTCTGCGATCGAGCGCATCCGTGACGAGGCTCCGAACCTCGCCGGGCTGAAGGTCTCGAACAGTCCGTTCGAGGACGTCGAGCCGTTCCTGATCGAGGGCCTCGACGTATTCGTCGGCTCGGAGCCGCTCATCCTGCAGGGTCTCGAGGGCGGTGCAGCCGGGGCGGTCTCCGGTCTCGCGGCGGTCTTTCCGGAGGCGGTCGTCCGGTTGGTGCGGGAGCGAAGCGGCGACGTGGGGGAGTTGCGAGCCGGGCTCGAGCGCTTCCCGTTCCAGGCTGCGGCGAAGCATGCTGTCGGCCAGAGGGGCGTGCCAGTACGCGATGACGTTCGCGCCCCGTTGCGGCCCTTGTCAGCCGAAGAGCGCGCGGAGCTCGACACATGGCTCGAATCGTTGTAGCCGGCGCCGGGGCGATCGGTGCCTCGATCGCATACCACCTCGCCCTCGCGGGCGCCGACGACGTAGTCCTCTGTGACCGCGCGCACGTCGGGGCCGGCTCGACCGGCAAGGCGATGGGGGGTGTGCGGCAGCAGTTCTCCACCGCTCCCGAGGTAGGGCTTGCCCAGGCGAGCATTCGCTTCTTCGAGCACCTGGGGCGGCCGTTCTTCGAGCAGGTGGGGTACGTCTTTCTCGCGACGAGCGAGGAGGGTCTTGCGGAGCTCGAGCAGCGTCGCGCGCTGCAGGAGGGTCTCGGAGTTCCTGCGACCTGGGTGGACGCAGGCGCCATCGAGGGGCTCGAGGTGGGGGATGTGATGGGCGCGGTCGCGTGCTGGGAGGACGGAATCGCCGACCCGGCACGGGTCACGCAGGAGCTGGTGCGCCAGGCGACGGAGCGTGGGGTGGAGCTCGTCGAGGGCGTGAGCGCCGTCGAAGTCGACGGCGACGTCCTCGTTGTCGCGTGCGGGCCGTGGTCTGCAGATCTCGGCCAGCGGGTCGGAGTCGAGTTGCCGATCCGGCCCCTCTGTCGGCAGCTCGTCGACACCACTCCCGTCGCCGGCCTTCCGGTCGACCTCCCAATGGTCGTCGAGGCGGAGTCCGGCTTTCATTTTCGACCGGTCGACGGCGCGTTGCGACTCGCGATGGCGGAGCCCACGCTGCGGTGGGGGTTCGACGAGCTGGTCGACGACGAGCTGGTCTCGGACTGGCTACGCCGGCTGGCGCGGCGCTATCCGCCTGCCGCCGGCGCGGCCGTCGCACGTTCCTGGGCCGGGCTGTACGACATGACTCCGGACGCGCATCCGATCATCGGGTGGGTGCGCGAGGGCGTGTATGCCGCGTGCGGTTTCTCCGGGCACGGGTTCATGCAGTCACCAGCAGTCGGCCGCGCGGCCGCGCAGGAGATCCTCGAGGGTGCGTCCGAGTTCGATCTGACGCCGTTCCGGCTCGAGCGTTTCGCTGCCGGGGCTGTCTTTCCCGAGAAGCTCGTTCTCTGAGCCGCGCCCCTTTAGAGGCACAGCCCACCTCCTCCCCGGTGCAATCGTAAGAACGAAATCCGCGACCGGGGGTGACGACTTGGCGCCGAAAGGGCGAAGCGCTCAGTCGTCGAAGGCGAGCCCCCGGCGGGCCAGCTCCTCGACCTCGAACAATCCCTCGACGGTCGCCTCGACGTCGAACTCCTCGACGATGTCGGGAGCCCGTCCGATCAGCTCGCGGGCTCGGCTCGGCAGCTCACCCTGGGCGGCCTCGGCCGTCTCCCAGACATAAACGGCGCCCCAGCGCTCGGTCAGCTCGTCCGAGATCCACGCCTTGAAGCGCAATCCGGGACCTCCGAGAACGCGTCGACGGACTCGTCGCGAAGGTAGCGCCGCAACTCGCCGATCGTCGTCTTCGAGTCGGCCAGGTTCCACAGGACGAGCCGGACCAGCACGAGATCAGTAGAGCAGCCAGAAGAGGCCGACGAAGAGGATGGCGACGAAGACCGGGCCGAGAAAGGCGATGAGGATCGCCGTTCCGGGCTTCAGCCCAGTGCCGCGCCACATCGCCTCCCAGGGTCGTGCTGCTCGCAGCTCGGCGTCGGCCGGCCGTGTCGACCAGATCCGGGCGCCGAGCTCCCGCGCCTCGCGCATCGGAATGCCGATCTCGATCAGAAGGTCGCCCAGATCGGCGCTCGTCCTGCACTGACGCTGCGCAGACCGCCCGCGACACTGCGCATGCACCCACCTGTTGTAGGCGTAGTCCACTTCGACATCGCCTACCGACGTGATTTCGATCGTGCCGGTGGCAGTAGCCATGGCGGCGGGCTATCCCCAGTGCGGCGGCTCGTAACGAGCGTCGCGGGGCGCGCCGATCGCCACCCACGCCAGGCCGTCCTCGCCCGCAACCGGTTGTCGCCGAACCGCGGGGTCGACGCGCACGGCAAGCCCTTCACGGACCTCGAGCTCCTCGCCGTCGAGCCGGAGCGTCCCGGATCCGCGAACGTAGACGTAGACCTCCTCGTGGTCGCGCGCGGTCTCGTCGTGCTCATGCCCTTCGGACCCCGGAGGCAGGTCGAAGAAGTTGACGCCGAAGGCTCTGGCGCCGAGCGCCTTACGGACCTTCTTGACCGGCCCTTCGAGGCTCTGGAAGTCGACAACGTCGTATCTGGCCACCGCGAAAAAGCTACATGCGGAAGATGCCGAACTTGGACTCTGCGATCGGCGCGTTCAGCGCAGCCGAGATCCCGAGGGCGAGGACGCGCCTCGTATCCAGCGGGTCGATGATCCCGTCGTCCCATAGCCGGGCCGTCGAGTAGTAGGGATTGCCCTCCGCTTCGTACTTGGCGCGGATCTCGTCGGGATCGCTGTCGCCGACCATCGACAAGACGGTCGCCGCCTGCTCGCCGCCCATCACGGAGATGCGGGCGTTCGGCCACATCCAGAGCTGACGCGGTGAGTACGCGCGTCCGGCCATCCCGTAGTTGCCGGCGCCGAACGAGCCGCCGGTGACGACGGTGAACTTCGGGACGTCGGCGCACGCGACGGCCATCACGAGCTTCGCGCCGTCCCGCGCGATCCCGCCAGCCTCGTATTCCTTGCCGACCATGAAGCCGGTGATGTTCTGCAGGAAGATAAGTGGCACCTTCCGCGCGCAGGCGAGCTCGATGAAGTGCGCGCCCTTCTGGGCCGACTCGGCGAAGAGCACGCCGTTGTTGGCGAGGATCGCGACCGGATAGCCCTCGAGGCGGGCGAAGCCGCAGACGAGCGTCTCGCCGTACAGCTCCTTGAACTCGTGGAAGCGGCTGCCGTCGACGAGCCGCGCGATCACCTCGCGCACGTCGAACTGCTGCCGGTGATCCTCCGGGATCAGGCCGTAGAGGTCACCCGGGTCGACCGCAGGCTCTTCCGGCTCGGAGATCGCCCACGGCGCCTCCTTGCGCCGGTGCAGATTCCGGACGATCGAGCGGACGATCGCCAGGGCGTGCTCGTCGCTCGTCGCGTAGTGGTCGGCGACTCCCGACTGTCGTGCGTGCACGTCGGCGCCGCCGAGCTCCTCCGCGGTCACGTCCTGCCCGGTTGCAGCCTTAACGAGCGGCGGCCCGCCGATGAAGATCGTCCCCGTCCCCTTGACGATGATCGTCTCGTCGCTCATCGCCGGCACGTAAGCGCCGCCCGCGGTGCACGAGCCCATCACCGACGCGATCTGCGTGATCCCCTTCGCGGACAGTCGCGCCTGGTTGTAGAAGATGCGGCCGAAGTGGTCGCGGTCGGGGAAGACCTCGGCCTGCAAAGGCAGGAAGGCGCCGCCCGAGTCGACGAGGTAGATGCACGGCAGCTGGTTTTGCTCGGCGATTTCCTGGGCACGTAAATGCTTCTTGACCGTAAGCGGGAAGTACGAGCCCCCTTTGACAGTCGCGTCGTTGGCGACGATGACGCACTCCTGGCCCTCGATGACTCCGACGCCCGTGACGATGCCGGCGCCCGGCGCCTGCCCGTCGTACATGTCCCATGCGGCGAGCGCGTTCAACTCGAGAAAGGCGCTGCCCGGATCGAGCAGCCGATCGACGCGCTCGCGTGCGGTCAGCTTGCCGCGCGAACGGTGACGCTCGACTGCTTTTTCGCCGCCGCCGCGGGCAATCTGCGCCGTCCGTTCACGAACCTCGTCGACGAGCGCCTGCATCCGCTTGCGGCGGGTTGTGAAGACGTCGGAATCCCGCTCTACATGCGTGTTCAGGACGCTCATGGGGGTGAGGGTACCGGCCGGGTAGGCCGTTTCTCCTGTAATTGGTTGAAATTGGACAAACCCTATGAAATCGACCACTCTGAGAGCTACTGCGGATGAGGATCAAAGTGCGACCAGAAGCCCTGGAGGAGCTCCTCCAGTTCCTTCGCCGAGCCGATTGTGAGGCGGAGGCGGAGGACGACTCGACCGTGGTCGTGAGCGTTCCGGCCGCCCTCGGCGAGGAGCAGGCGCGCATGGAGGTCGACCTCTATCTCAAGGCGTGGCAGGCCAGCCACCCCGACGTGGACGTCGACGTGGAAGCGCACCTCCTCGACTTGCCTCGGTCGAGGGTCGCGGACGAAGGCCCCGCAGCCGACTAAGCAGGAAGATGCGCCGCACGCTCGCCCTCGTTCTGGCGGGGGCGGCTCTCGCACTTCCAACCGCCGCCGCCGCGACCATCCGCCCACAGCATGGGATGTCGGGTGTCGTCCTCGGCATGACGAAGGCCCAGGTGCAGTCACGCCTCGGCCGGCCGATCGGACAGGGTGGCGGGCGTCTGTACTTCGCGCGCGTCTGGGTCGGCTTCCGCGCCGGCCGGGCGACGGAGATCTCGACGACGCGTTCCACCGAGCGGACGGCGTCGGGCCTCGGCGTCGACTCGACCGAGGCGGCGGTCCGCCGGGCCTTCCCGCGCGCGGTCTGCGCACCCTGGTCGGTCTATCGCCGCTGCCGGTTCGGGTTGGGGCGTCCGGGCACGCGGGCGACCGACTTCACGATCGGCCGCGGGCGCGTGTTGCAGATCACGATCACGTTGCTGCCCGGCTGACCTAGGTCTCCGGCTCCCCGCGCCTGAGCGACTCGGCGTCGAAGAGCCCGGTGCGGGCAACGATCCGCTCCGTGGAGAGCAGGACGTCCTGGAGCTGGTTGGCCTGGTCCTCGTGGAGAGCGACCGTGCGCACGACGCGACAGCGCCCGGGCTGCGTCGGCGCGCCGACGCTCGAGCCACTTGCGGCCAAAGTGATCGCCGGGAGCAAGCGTCTCGAGCACACCCGCAGCGCCCATGATCTCGACCTCGCCTTCGACGATCACGTGCACGAGCTGGCCGGGACGGGCGCTCTCGGTAATCGTCTCGCCGGGCTGGTAGACGTGGTGGCGCACGTCGTAGGCGACCTGTTCGGAGGGACCCATCTGGACGACGTCCCGGCCGACGATCGGCCAGATGAGCCAGTCCGCCAGGATGCGAAGCCGCCGGTCCCACGTGGGGAGCGCGACCGACCAGAGGATCACGCGCCACATGACCCAGGCGAAGTGGCCTTTGAGCGGAACTCCCTTCAGCTCCCCGACGGCCGTCCTGCGCCCGATCGAGATCCCCTGTCCGATCACAGTCGAGCGGAACGGGCGCAACGGTCGGCCGGCAAGCGACCGAGCGAGGTTGCGGCCGATTTGCTGGCCGTGCTTCTTCGCGAACAGCGCCACCGGAGGACAGGTGCCGCCCTTGGGATGAGGCACCGCTGCGCAGTCCCCGCCGGCCCAGAGATCGTCACGGCCGTCCACCCGCAAGAACGCGTCGGTGACGAGACGTCCCCGATCGTCGCGTGGGACGTCCAGGTCGTCGAGGAGCGGCCAGGGCTTCGCCCCGACCGCGCTCACGATCGTCCGCGTGGCAATGTGCTCGCCGTTCGAGAGGTAGACCTCATTCGGCGTCGCTCCCACGACTCTCGTCTCGAGCATGAGCTCCACGCCGAGCTTGCGGGCATGCTTCATTCCGTACTCGATGAGGCGTGGATAGCTCCTCGTGGAGCGCTCGGCATTCTTCGACCCGTAGAACTCCGGTAGGAGCGTCGCGCCGGGATGGACGATGACGACGCGACACTCGTCGCGCTTGATTCCCGGGTACTCGCGCGCGGCCAGCCGGCGGGTGAAGTCGGCCAGCTCGCCCGCGAGCTCGGAGCCCGAGAACCCGCCGCCGGCGATGAAGAACGTCAGGAGCCGGCGCCGCTCCTCGGCATCGGCCTCGAGGTCGGCCAGCTCGAACATCTCGATGATGTGATTCTTGAGCCGAAAGCAGTCGTCGAAGCTCTTCAGCCTGTACGCGTGCTCGGCGAGGCCCGGGTAGGCCTCGAGGTTCTCTCCGCTACCGAGGGAGACGACCGCGAGGTCGTATCCCAAATCGGACCGGACTCCGTTGCGGCGGAGCGTGACGACCCGCCGCTCGCCGAGGTCGACCGTCTCGATCTCGGCCACGTGCACCTGGGCCGGCGCGAACACCCGCCGGGCCGGGTTGAGGATGTTGCTCGGCAGGACCCGCCCGGACACCATCTCGCCGATCAGGCCGTGGAAGGTGAAGAAGTTGTCGCGGTCGACGACGGTCACAGTGACCTCCCCGCGACGGATCTGACGGCGGAGCGCTCGGGTTACCCCATGCGCGACGAATCCTCCGCCGAGGACGAGCACGTGCGGAGGCTTCGCCATCGCTCGGAGGTTACTTCGCGAGTTAATGCGGCTCGGTGACGCCGACCGTGTCCCGCTCCTGCGTGACTCCACCGGGGACTGCCTCGACGCCTTCCGCGGCAACCGCGTCCGCATAGACCCCGCGGTACTCGGGCGGGAGCATCCTGGCGATCTCGAGCATGATCCGCTCGCTGTGCTCCTGCAGTTCCTGGCTGGTCAACGGGCCGACCGGGAACTCGAGCGGTGGCCCGAAATGGAGCCGAACCGGTGCACGTCGCAGTCGGCGCCAGCTGCTCGTGAAGTCTTCCTGTCCCCAGGCGGCAACGGGCACGACGGGCACACCCGCACGCGTGGCGAGATAGGCGGCGCCTGTGTTGCCGCGCCGCAGCCCGCCCGGGCTGCGCTTCCCTTCGGGCGCGATCAGGATCGCGCCGCCGGCGCGCAGGACGGCCAGGCCCCGGGTCAGCGCGTCCTCGTCGCCCTCACCGCGCCGGATGTAGACGGCGTGGCCGATCCCGGAAAGGACCCACCGCAACCACCGCGTCTGCCGGAGGTCGTGGCTCACGAGCGGGATGATCGACCGCTCCATGTGGGGCCAGCCCACCGGGACGTCGGACATGCTGAGGTGGTTCCCCGCGAGGATGAACGCGCCCGAGGAGGGGACGTGCTCCAGTCCTTCGACCTCGACGCGTGCGGCCATGCGGACGCCCAGACCGACGATGCCTCTCGCGAGCCGCTGCCCGGGTGTCCAGTGCTCGCGGATCTGGGTGTGGGGCTCAGCCGGCTCGCTCGTGGGCTCCTCGGGCGCAGGCTCGAGCATCGGTCGGCGCCCGTTCCCGTCGACGGCGACCTGCTCGGCGGGCGCGGTGTCTGACACCGGCTCTTCGGAGCTGGCATGGAGGCGCCGCAGGCGGCTCCGCGGTCGGCGTTGCAGTCCTTCTGGGCTCGAGCTCGGCGAGCACGAGTCCCGCGAGGTCGGCCAGGGTCACGCCCTGCAGCAGCTGGACGACGGCCACCTCGACGGCGAGCTCGCTCTTCAGCGTCGCGAGCAGCTCGACGGCCATGAGCGAGTCGAGGCCGAGATCGGTCAGCGGCCGGTCCGGGTCGATCGTGGCGGAGCCGGAGCCGAGGACGAGCCCGATGCGGCTCTGCAGGTACTCCTGCGCGAGCCGTGGCGCCTCCGAGGACGGAGCCGCCAGCAATCCGGCGAGCTCCGGCGCGCCGCCCACGTCGCCACTCGCCGGGCCGTCCCCCGCCGGAACGAGGTGACGCAGCCGTGGGGAGGCCGCATCGGCGCTGGACATCGCCGCCAGCCGCTCCCAGGCGACTCTGGCCGCCATCACCTGTGGCCGATCGGTGTCGATCAGCTCGCCCAGAACCTTGAACGCCTCGGCCGGACTGAAGCCGGCGAAGCCCTGTCGCGCGAGTTGCTCGCCGACGGCTTCCTGGCGTGACAGGTAGCCGACCCCCGAGAGCGCGCCCCAGTTCACGGTCAGCGCGGGGAGCCCCCGGCTCTGCCGGTAGTGGGCGAAGGCATCGAGCAAGCTGTTCGCCGCTGCGTAGTTCCCCTGCCCGACGTTGCCGAACAGGCTCGAGATCGACGAGAAGGAGACGAAGAAGTCCAGCGGCTCGGTCGCCGGTCAGCTCGTGGAGGTTCCAGGCCCCGGCAACCTTCGGCGCCAGCACCCGCTCGAAGCGCCCGTCGTCGAGCTGCGGCAGCAAACCGTCGTCGAGCACCATCGCGGCGTGCACGATCCCGCGCAGCGGCCCGACCTGCGCCTGAATCGAGCCGACCAACTGGGCGACCTGCTCCTGGTCGCTGACATCGGCCTGCATGACCTCGACGCGAGCCCCCAGGCGTCGCAGCGCTTCGATCGCCTCCTGTGTCTCCGGACCGGGCTCGCTGCGCCCCGCGAGTACGAGGGTCCCGGCGCCGCGGTCCGCCAGCCAGCCGGCCACCGCGAGGCCGAAGCCTCCGAGGCCGCCGGTGACGAGGTACGCGCCGTCCTGCCGGAACTGCGGGCCGTCGGCGGAGCGGGTGGCGATCTGGACCGGCTCGTCTCCGATGGCGACGACGACCTTCCCGATGTGCTTGGCCTGCGCCATGTGCCGCAACGCATCCGAGAGCTCGGCGCTCGAGAATCGCTCTCGTGGCACCGCTGTGTAGGTGCCGTCCTCGAACTTTGCGAGGACCTCCTGGAAGAGCGAGCCGACGTGCTCCGGCTGCTCGGCGAGCAGACGGTCGAGGTCGACCGCGAAGTACGAGAGGTTCTTCCGGAACTCGAGCAGATGCAGGCTCGCGTCCTCGTAGATGTCCCGCTTGCCGATCTCCACGAACCGGCCGGACGGACCCAGCGTGGCGAGGCTTTTGCCGATCGCCTCGCCGGACAGTGAGTTGAGGACGACGTCCACGCCCTCGCCGTTCGTCCGCTCGCGGATCTCGTCGGCGAAGGCGAGCGTCCGCGAGTCGAAGATCTCCTCGACCCCCAGGGAGCGCAGGTACTCGCGCTTCTCCGGAGTGCCGGCGGTGGCGAAGATCTCGGCGCCGAGGTCGCGGGCGACCTGGATCGCCGCCAGGCCGACGCCTCCGGTGGCCGCGTGGATGAGCACGCGCTCTCCCGGTTGTAGCCGGGCCAGCTTCACGAGCGAGATGTACGCCGTGACGAACGCGACCGGCACGGCGGCCGCCGCCTCGAAATCGAGCGACGCAGGCTTGGGCAGGACGAACTCGGCAGCGGTCGTGACGTGGGAGGCGACGGTGCCGTAGGCGACCCCGATCACCTCGTCGCCTGGCGCGAGGCCCTCGACTCCTTCTCCCACAGCCGAGACGGTGCCCGGCGTAGTCGAGGCCGATGCGGTCCGTTCCGGGAAGCTCTGCCAGCGCGAGCTGGGGGAGAAGGCCCATGGCGAGCATGACGTCGCGGAAGTTGAGGCTCGCCACGACGACCTCGATCTCCACCTGGCCGGGCCCGGGCTCCGCGCGGCCGACCGAAGCCATGCGCACGCTGTCCAGCATCCCCGGGGTGCCGATCTCCGCGCGGAACCGATCCCCTGGAGCGGAGTCGCGCATTGTCGGCACGAGATCGGCCTGCGCCAGCCGGCGTAGGCGACGGACATACCGCTGGTCGTCCCGCAAGGCGATCTCTTCTTCCGGAACCGTCGTGAGCAGCTCGGCGGCCAGCGCCGAGAGGTCGCCGTTCGAGAAGCCGGCGGGAAGATCGATCAGGCGGCAACGCTCGAGCGGCAGCTCATGGCCGATCACCCTGCCGAGCCCCCAGAGCGCCGACTGGGCGAGCCCCTCGGACTTGTCAGTCGCTGTCGCCTGTTCCGCTCCGGCCGTGACTAGGACGAGGCTGCGCGCCCCGGAGCTGTCCGCCCCCAGCGCGGTCGCCAGCTCCCGAACCTCGCCGCACAGGCGCACCTGCGATTCCACGAGCAGATCGGCGGAGAGCCCGTCGGTGGCGGGAGCCTCCAGCGCGCCGAGGTAGGCGACCCCGGCGGGCACGGAGGGTGTGAGTCGTCCGATCGCCTCGTCGAGCCGCTCCGGGTCGACCGGCACCACGGTGCAGCTCGCTCCCGCCTGCTCGAGCGCTGAAGCCAGCTCCTGGGCGGTACTCGGATCGCCTCCGACGACCAGCCATTCGTCGACTGTCGGCACCTCGACGCTCTCGGTGTCCTCTGGGGAGTGCTCCTCCCAGCGCAGCTCGTAGAGCCAGTTGGCGACGGACTCCTCGCCGGCGCTTTCGAGATGCTTGGCATGCAGTCCGCGGATCTCGACGAGCAGAGTGCCGTCGTCCGCGACGATGTCCACGTCGCCCTCGACCGCGCCGCTGCTCGTTTCCAGCACGCGGGCGTGGGCGAAGGAGCCGGCCTGGGCCTTCCCGTGCACCTGCACTTCACGCACGCTCACGGGCAGGAAGCCGTCTGTCGGGCCTGCGTCTTTCAGCGCCGAGGAGGCGGCGAGAATGACGAGCTGGAACGCGGCGTCGAGGAGGGACGGATGAAGCTCGTACGCGTCGACGTCGATCGCCTCTTGGAAGCCCAGCGCCCCCAGCGCTTCGCCTTGACCCTGACCAGCCCACTCGAGCCCCTGGAAGGCGGGCCCGTAGTCGTAGCCGCGCTCGGCGAGTTGCTCGTAGAGATCGGCTCGCTCGAGCGAGCGCGGACAACGGGCCTGGAGCTCGGCCAGATCGACGGACTTCCTCGCGCGCAGCGCCTCCGGCAAGTGAGCCGCCCGCGAGCAACGTCCACGGCGAGTCGGGGTCCGGCGGAGGGCTCTGGACGTCGAATCGCCGCGAGCTCTGATCGGCACCGATCTGAATCGCCACCGGTTCAGAGCCGAGGAAGAACGCCCGTTTGAACTCCACGTTCTGCACGGCGGGCGCGGCATGCCCGAGCAGGCGCCGCGAAGTCGCGAGGCCCATCTCCACGAAGGCCGCGGCGGGCACGGGGCGAGTCCCCTGGATGACGTGGTCGTGGAGGTACGCCAACCGGTGGTCCTCGAACGACACTTCCCAGCGCGCCTCCGGGGTGCGGAGTCGCCGCCCGAGCAACGGATGCTCGTCGGGGTCGGCGACCGTCAGCGCGCCGTCACCGCTCGACGACTCGAACCAATGACGTTCTCGCTGCCAGGGGTAGGCCGGGAGCGGGATGTGAGCGACGGTTCCGGGATAGAGGCTCTCCCAGTCGGGCTCGCGGCCCTCGGCGAACAGCGCTCCCAGGGACCGGAGCATGAACTCGCGCTCGTTCTCACCCCGGCGGAGCGACGGCAGCACCGTCCCATCGGCCTCTCGCGCGCGCAGGCACTCATTGACGGAGATCGAGAGCACGGGGTGGGGGCCGACTTCGAGGTACGTCGTGATCCCTTCGTCCACCAGGCACTCGATTGCCGCACCGAAGCGGACCGGCCGGCGGACGTTCTGCCACCAGTACGCGGGCCCGAGGTCGGTGCCTGCGTGCCACGTCCCGGTCACGATCGAGACGAAGGGCACCTCGGCGTCGCGCGGGCGCATGGGCTCGAGCGACGAGAGCAGCTCTTCCTCGAGCGGGTCCATCTTCGGGCTGTGGTACGGCACGTCGACCGGGAGCAAGCGCGCGAAGCGTCCCTCCGCCTCGAGGGAGGCGCGCAGCTGCTCGAGTGCATCGGGATCGCCCGAGAGCGTCACGGACGACGGGGCGTTGACGGCCGCTAACGAGACGGTTCCGTCGAGATCTGCGAGCAGGGTCTCCGCTTCCTCCTCCGGGATCCCGGCGGCCAGCATCTTGCCCTGGCCGGCGGTCTGCGCCTGGAGCCGGCTGCGGTGGTAGGCGAGGAGCATGGTGTCCTCGAGCGTGAGAGCGCCGGCCACATGTGCGGCCGCAATCTCGCCGACGCTGTGCCCGACGACGGCGTCAGGCGTGATTCCCCAGCTCGCCCAGAGGTCGGCGAGCGCGATCTGAATCGCCACGTTCGTGACCTGGGCCACGTCGGCCTTCTCCATCCGCGAATCGGCCTCGTCTTTCTGGAGCTCCTCTCGCAGCGACCATCCCGAGAGGGGCTCGAAGATCTCGTCGCAGCGCTCGAGCGTCTTGGCGAAGACGGGCTCCTCGCCGGCAAGCTGCCGGCCCATCGCCCACCACTGCGGGCCCATGCCCGAGAAAACAAACGCGAGTGAGGGAGGCCCGGCCGCCTTCCGCCGACCGGTGGCCGCCGACGGCGACCGCTGGCCGGCGACGACAGCGCCGAGGGCCTCGGAGGCCTCCTCGGCGGTCTGTGCGACAACCGCGAGCCGGAAGTCGTGATGGGCGCGACGGCGTGCCGCTGCTCGACAGATCGAGAGGTAGGCGTCCTTGTCTGCCCCCTCGAGGCGCTCGCTGTAGAGCCTGGCCAGCTCGTCCCGCGCCTCGGGGCTGCGGGCCGAGATCGGCAGGAGGTACGGGCCGACCTGCGCCGGGGTCGTGCCGCCGACTTCCTCCCCGCGAGGCGCTTCCTGGAGCACGGCATTCGCGTTGGCGCCGCCGAAGCCGAAGGAGTTGACCGTTGCCGTGCGGGTCGCGCCGTTGGACGGCCAGGGCTCCAGCTCCGTGACGACTCGGAGCGAGAGCGTGTCGAAATCGATGTCCGGGCTCGGCTCCTCGAAGTTCAGGCTGGGCGGGATCTCTCCGTGATGCAGGGCCAGCGCGGACTTGATCAGCCCGGCGGCGCCTGCACCCGCCTCGAGGTGCCCGATGTTCGTCTTGACCGAGCCGATCGGGAACCGCTCGCCGTTGGAGCCGAAGACCGCCCCGAGCGCCGCAGCCTCGATCGGGTCCCCGACCGGGGTCCCCGTTCCGTGCGCCTCGGCGTACTGAACCGCAGACGGCTCGAGCCCGGCGTCGGCGAGCCCCGCGCGAAGCATGTCCTCCTGGGCCGCGAGTGAGGGAACGGTCATTCCACCGATGCCCCCGTCCTGGTTCACGCCCGTCCCGACCAGCACGGCGTAGATCCGATCGCCGTCCGCAAGCGCCTTGTCGAGCGGCTTGAGCAGGACGAGGCCGCCGCCTTCGCCTCGGACATAGCCGTTCGCGCGCGCGTCGAACGCATGGCAGCGGCCGTCGGGCGAGATCATCGAGGCCTTGCAGAAGCCGATCGAGATCTCGGGGGTGAGATTCAGCTGCGCTCCGCCGGTGAGCGCCAGGTCGCACTCGCCGTTGCGGAGCGAGCGCATCGCAAGGTGAACGGCGGTCAGCGCGGAGGAGCAGGCCGTGTCCACGATCATGCTTGGACCGCGCAGGTCGAGCATGTACGAGATGCGGTTCGCGGCGATGCTGGATGCGCCACCGGTCATCGAATGGGAATCGATCAGGTGCCGGTTGAACGGGTACATCTGCATCGAGCTGTAGTCGTGCGCCGAGAACCCGACGAAGACTCCGGTGCGCGAGCCCGCCGCCTGATCGGCCGAGAGCCCCGCGTCCTCGAGCGCCTCGTAGGCGATCTCGAGCAGCAGTCGGTGCTGGGGATCGACACGGCTTGCCTCACGAGGCGAGAAGCCGAAGAACCCGGCGTCGAACTTGTCGATCTCCTCGACGAAGCCGCCCCGTCGCGTGTACATCGTGCCCTTTCGCGCCGGGTCGGGATCGAACACGCTGTCGACGTCGAACCGGTCGGGCGGCACGTCGCTGATCGCCTCCACGCCGTCGCGTAGCAGCCGCCAGAACTCCTCCGGCGAGTTGGCTCCGCCGGGGAAGCGGCAGCCGATGCCGACGATTGCAGCCGACTGCGTCATGCGGCGCGCTCGAGGGCAACGGCCCCGACATAGCCGGACGCGGGCTCGAAGGACCTGAGCTCCCAGCGATCTGGCTCGGTCGGCGCGCCCTGGACGGAGACGAGCCGCTCTGGAGCACCGGGCCGGAGCGTGACGGCCACGTCCCGGGGCGAGCCGAGACCGTTTCCGCTCGCCTTCAGGTAAGCCTCCTTGCGCGTCCAGCAGGCGAAGAACGCCGCCGCGCGATCGCCGGCCGGAACCAACTCCAGCTCGGCCGCCTCGGACGGCGCAAGTGCCAGTCCGGCCACCCCCTCTAGGTCGGCCAGCGGCCGGAGCAGCTCGACGTCGACGCCGACTTCGAGGTTATGGGTGAAGGCAAAGACAGCCAGACCTTTCGAGTGGGCTACATTGAACAGGACGTCGCCGGGGACGGAAAGCTTCCCGTTTTCGCTCTTTCGAAGCATGACCTTCGCGGCTGGAATCTCCAAGCGTTCGCCGAGCAGAGCCCGCAGGATCGAACGGGTGGCAACGAACTCGGGCCTTGTCGTCTCCGGAAGGCTTCCCGCTCGCTGCAGCTCCGCGGAATCGAGGACGCCCGCGAGCGGGTCGACCGCCTCGAGGGAGACGTCGATGCGCGCGGCAAATACCTCGAGGGCGTCGGTCGAGAGCACGGCCCAAGGCCGGACGGTGCTGAGGGAGGCGACCGCGTCCAGGCCTCGATCATAGGACGGAGGGGAGAGACCGTCTAGGAGAGCTGGGCGGCGTTAGGCGGCCCAAGAAATAGGATGGGCGCTCGTGGCGGTCACCGACTCTCTCGAGGCTCTCTTCAAATCGCGCTTCCAGTCTCGGGACGCGTTCCCGCTGACCGACGCCATCGTCGAGCGCCGTTCCCGGCGCTTCGCCCGGGGCATGGAGATCGAGGCCGGTCCGCTCTCCTATCGGAGCGCGCACGAGCCGGTTCCCCTGACGGCGGAGGAGGAGGCGTACATCGTCTTCGCCGCCTCCGGGTTCACCGGGTATGCGCTCGCCGAGCAGCCGTTCGGGCACGAGGAGCCGGAGAGGGGCGGCGGGAACATCATGGAGAGCCCGTTCGCGCGCACGATCGCGAGCCCGGACGCCGTCGGCTCGGCGATCCTGTTCGTCCTCAACGACGACGGCGCGTTCCAGATCAGGCGCCCGCGCGACTATCCCAAGAAGTCACTGCCCGAGCTCGTAGAGCTGGCGCGGCGGCACGAGTTCGTAGAGCTCTACGAACGGGCGAAGATTCGAGTCGCCGACCGCAGGCCGGAGATCGTCGATCACCCGCCGTACACACCGCCGTTCAACCGCTTCTCGGCGAATCAACCGGGATCGACGTACTTCATCCTCGTCAGCGATCCGACTCCCTTCGTCTTCTCCCTGCTCTTCATGCTGCTCGGCGAAGGCATGGCCTTCTGCATCTTCGACGAGCGCAACGGGTACCGCCCCGCCGGCCTCAAGCGCTTCATGCGCTCCAAAGGCGGCCACCTGCACGACGATCCGAACGACTATCGCGTCGGATCGATCCTGGACTTCGAGAGCTACATCATGGAGCTCGCCGGCGTCGAGCAAGGGCTGATGCTGCAGAACATGCATCTGGCCGCGGAGGCCCTCGGGCTCGGTGGGTTTCCTCATTACGGTGCGCAGCGGTACCAGTGGCTGGAGGTGCTGGGGTTCCGGATGGAGGACATCCCGCTAGCCAAGCTCATGCGCCGGGGACGTGTGATGACTGCGGCCATGAACGCGCTGGGAAAGAACCCGATCCACCGGCAGCCGCTCGGCCTGGAGGTCGACGGCGAGGTGACGGTGAAGCCGTACTGCCCGCCCTGGTACGGGTCGATGGAGGAGGCCACGCACGCGTTCATCGAGCAGAAGTACGGCGAGGACGGAAGCTTCAACGACGGCTCCTCAGGCTCGTGGCTGGACACCCCCGGAGTCCAGGCGGGCATCGATCGGTACTCGCAGAAAAACGTGGACGCAGTCGTGGCGTACGTCGAGTACGTCTATCGCCGGTACGGCCGCTTCATGGCCCACTTCGGGCCGCTGCGCTCGTTGATGGCGTTCTCCGTCCACCACCTCGACCTCGAGTTCTACGACCGTTTCTACGAGCCGGGCGCGTACACCGATCGTCACCGCGAGCACTTCGCCCGCTGGCATGGGGCCGGCTAGCTAGAGCGCGTCGCGGATCAGTTGAGCGACTTCTTCCGGCTTGTCCAGCGACGCGAAGTGGCCCGCGTCCTTGATCGTGATGGCGCGCGCCCCGGGGATGGCACGAGCGTTCGCCTCGCGCTCGCCGGGCTTGGCCCAATCGCCGTCGCCGTAGGCGAGCGTCACCGGCACCTCGATCGCGGAGTACTGCTCGCGGGCATCGATCCAGGTCTTCCATTCGAGCAACAGGGAGCGGAAGGCGCGCGGGTGCCCGAGAAGCGAGCCGCACCGGTGCATTTGGAAGACGAGATCGGGCGGCAGCTTGTCCGGATCGTGGAGCCCGCTCCGCACCACGCGCCGGATCTGCCAGGCCATCTCGGTTTGAACTGCGACTGCGCCGATGCCCGGCAAGAGCAGAGTCGTGAAGAGGACGTTCGCAAGCAGCGAGTTGCGTCTCACTCCGCCCCAGTGGCCGTAGTCGTAGGTGTTCACGGCGACCACGCCGCGGACGCGAGGGTTCTGGCGGGCCGCCATGAGCAGTCCGATCGAGGCGCCGATCGAATCGCCGGCCACGATCGCGCCGTTGATGTCGCATGCCTCGAGGAACCCCTCGACCGCGTCGGTGAAGTAGGCGGCCGTGTAGTCCGCCTTCGGCGCGTCCGACTCACCGTGTCCGGGCAGGTCGAGCGCAAATACCTCCATCCGCGAGAGGTCGAGCTCGCGGATCAGGGGCTCGAAGTACTCGAGCTGCGTGCGGAGCGTGTGCAAAAGCACGACCGGCGTGCCGGCCCCGACGCGGTAGTAACGGAGGTCGCTGCCCTGAACGTTCGCGTGGTGTAGTCCGTCCCTCATCGCCGGCGAGCTTAGTCCGGCCGCCTGTTCATCGGCCGCCTTGGACTCGAACTTCATCGGCTCGGTCTTGGCGACGATGACCCAGTAGATGCCGGCGGCGAGCCGGCCGGCGACGGTGCCCCAAGCGACGGCCAAAAAGCGCTCAGCGTCGATGGCGGCAACGACGTGGTAGCCGGTGATGATGAAGATCAGGAGCCCCGCGTTGCGCGCCCAGACCGTTTCGACGCCGGGACGCTGGTATCCCTTTCTGATTGCGAAGGCCGGGTTGAAGAGGGCCGGAACGGCAAAGTAGAGGTTCGGCGGTATCCCGAGCCAGATGACGAGCTCGGCCCAGTTGTACTGCCCGAGCGCCAGCAGCACTCCGGATACCCCCCCGAATCCGAAGTCGGCGATGACGAACGGCCAGAACAAGTCGGGCCTCGCGGTGATGTTGCTCGGGAGTCGCAATGAAGCGCGAGAGAGTATGGCCTCTGTCGCGATGCCGGACTAGAGTGGGCCGATGGGGCGCCGGGCTAGAAGACGGAGGGCGCTCGTCATCGTCCTCGTCGTCCTGGTCGCGCTGATCGCGGCCGGCGGCGTCTCGGCCTACACGTTCCTGACCCGCGACGACCCGGTCGTCTACGACAACATCGTCGAGCAGTACAAGTACGGGTCGATCGGGACCGAGGAGCTCCAGGGGATTCCGTACGAGCTGTGGGTCGTCATGGCGGAAGTCTTCGCCGACCTGCTTCCGCCTGGGCCCGGCAAGGGCTACGAGCGCTTCGGCTTCCTCTACGAGCGCGGGCGCGACAGGCCGATCGGAACGACATCCCGCGAGAAGCCCATCGATCTTCTCGGCCTCAACTGCGCGCTCTGCCATGTCGGCACATACCGGGACACTCCGAGCTCAGCGCGGCAGATCGTCCTGGGGATGCCTTCCAACCGGATGCGGCTCTGGGACTACATCCAGTTCCTGCGCAAGGTCAGGCGCGACGAGCGCTTCAACGCCGACACGCTCCTCGAGGCGATCGAGCGGCGCTTTCCCGGCAGGCTCTCGTTCTTCGACCGGCAGTTCTGGCGGTACGCCGTCATTCCGGAAGTCCAGAAAGGGCTGCGAGAGGCGGACGAAGACTTCGAGTGGCTCGACAGTCGCCCCCCGTACGGGCCCGGCCGCGTCGACACGTTCAATCCGCTCAAGCAGCGTGCGGACTTCGACATGGAGGCCGACCACACGGTGGGCACGGTCGACTTCCCCTCGATCTGGGAACAGCGCACGCGGATCGGGACGTACCTCCACTGGGACGGCAACAACAACAGCCTTCGCGAGCGGAACCTCTCCGCCGCGCGAGCGGTCGGCGGGACGGACGACTCGATGGACATCCACCAGCTCAATCGGATCGCCGACTGGCTGCTCGACCTGCCTCCGCATGCCTTTCCGCGGTCTCGCATCAACCCGCAGCTCGCGCGCCGCGGGCAGACGCTCTACGAGCAGCAGTGCGCCTCGTGTCACGACATCGGCGGCGCGCGCAGCGGCGAGGTGACGCCGATCGGCCAGATCGGTACCGACCGCGAGCGCCTGGACTCGTTCACGCCCGCCCTCGTCACCGAGCTGAACACCAATGTCGGCAAAGGGAAGCCCTGGCGCTTTCGCCACTTCCGCAAGACGGACGGATACGCAAACCTCCTGCTCGAGGGGATCTGGCTGCGTGCTCCATACCTGCACAACGGCAGCGTCCCGACTCTTCGTGCGCTGCTGTTCCCTGCCGAGCGGCCGGAGGTCTTCTTCATCGGCTACGACGTCTACGACTGGAAGAACGTCGGCTTCGTCTCGAGCGGGCCCGCCGCGCGGCGTGAGGGATGGCGCTACGACACACGGGTGCGCGGAAACGGCAACGAAGGGCACCTCTATGGCACGCAGCTTCCGAGCGCGCAAAAGCTCGCGATCATCGAGTATCTGAAGACGCTGTAACCCGAGACTCTCGAATTTGCCTCGAAGAACACACGCCGGCCATCTGTCCATCTTCGAGGGCTTACCTCCGGAGAAGCTGGCCCGCGTCCTCGAGAGCCTGGAGACCAGGGCGTACCCGGCAGGCGCGACGGTCGTCGCCGAGGGCGACCGCACGAAGGAGATCTTCATCGCGCAGTCCGGAAGCGCCGATGTCGTCATCGCAGGCCAGGACGGAGTCGACCGCCTCGTCGGGCACATAGTCCCGGGCGGGACCGTGGGCGAGATCTCGCTCCTCACGGGGCAACCCGCCGTGGCGACGGTTCGCGCGGGAGTTGACTTCGAGGCGATCGTCCTCTCGGAGGCGGACTTCGCGTCCCTGGCGGAGAGCTTTCCGGAGATCTATCGCAACCTGGGGACGATCCTGGCCGAACGGCTCGCCCGCACGGACCGCCTGGCCGTCGGGGAGCGGGAGGGCCATCTGACCCTGCTCGAAGACGCGGGCGCGCCGCCACTGCTCGCGTACGCCCTCGCCTGCAGCGTGGCGTGGCACACGCGAGAGCGCACGCTGCTGCTCGTTCTCGCCGAGGACCCGAACGAGGATCTCGTCGCTCTGGCGACCGCCTCGGGCGAACGGCCATGGCGTTCCTCGCGGGGCCCGAACGAGGTCGGTGCCGACCTGATGATTGCGCCCAAGAGCGAGGCGTTCGAGCACCGCGCGTTGCCAGCGACCTTCGAAGCGCTCTTCCATGTCTTCGACCAGATTCTCGTGCTGACGGACGAGTCGTCGGCACCCGCGCTCGCGACCGCGCGGAAGCTCCGGCTGGAGGCGTCGGGCGGTCCGATTCCGGGCACGCCGGGCGGCCCACTGCGGGTGCGCGGTTGGACGAAAGCGGCGACGCGACCTCGCCCTGACCTCGTCGGCGTCGTCGAGGTGTCCGAGCTGTCAGCGGACGAGCAGGACGAGCTGCGAGCCGGTGTTCTCTCGCGGCGTTCCGCCGCAGGACGAGAGATCGGCTGGGCAGCACGCGATCTGACCGGGCTCAAGGTTGGGCTCGCGCTAGGAGCGGGGAGCATTCGCGGCTACGCACACGTGGGTGTGATCGATGTACTGCGCAACGCGGGCCTAGACTTCGATTACGTCGTCGGCACGAGCGTGGGCGCGGCTGTGGCCGCACTTCTGGTGCGCGGTGACAGCCCGACGGAAATCGCCGACGAGCTCGACTCGTTCGCCCCGAATCTCTTCCGGCTCAAGATGCCGTTCACGAGCATGTTGTCGGATCGGGGAATGCGCAACTACCTGCGAAGCGGGGGCCCCGACGTTCGATTCGAGGACACTGACATTCCCCTCGCAGTTGTCGCGGCCGACATTGTGAGCCAGCGAGAGCTCGTGCTCCGCCGTGGTCTGGTGTGGCAGGCAGTGCTCGCGAGCATCGCGATTCCGGGCATCTATCCGGCCCAGCGAATCGGGCCGCACGTTTGCGTCGACGGAGGCGTGCTGAATCCCTACCCAGTAAATGTCGCCGCCGAGATGGGAGCCGGCATCGTCGTCGGCGTCAAGCTCGGCAGCGGCCATCCGTATCCTGAGTACGACGTCGACGTCGTCCCCGCCGAGGAACGGCCGCCGGCGATGCTGGGAGTGTTGATGCGCTCGATCGAGATGATGCAGCGCGGGATCGCCCCCGAGCCCACGGAGGCGACGGTGATCACGATCCTGCCGAAGCTCGACCCGGCGGGCGTGGGGTTGCGAAACATGGAAGCTGGCCGGCGCTATATCGAGGACGGGGTCGTAGCTGCGGAGGATGCCCTGCCGCGGATCGCCACGGCTCTGCCCTGGCTCAGATAGCTCGTTGCGCGTCTTTCTAACCGGGGGTACCGGCTTCGTCGGCAACGCGCTCGCAGCCGCGCTACGGCAGCGAGGGGACGAGGTCGTGGCCCTTGTGCGGTCGCCGGCCAAGGCCGCTGCGCTCGCTGAGCTCGGCTGCGAGCTCTGTCGAAGGCGACCTGGCGGATGAAGACGGCGATCGCGACGAGGCCTCGAGGGCTGCGACGCCGCAGTCCACGCGGCGGGGGACTACAGGATCGGGATCACAGCGGCGGAAGCGGTGCGGATGAGGGACGTGAACGTGGGCGGGACGGAGCGCGTGCTCGACGCTGCGACCGAGGCCGGCGTGGGGCGAATCGTCTACGTCTCGACCGTCAACGTCTTCGGGAACACGAAGGGCCGCGTCGTCGACGAGACCTACCAGCGGCCACGCGAGGACGGCTTCCTATCGGCGTACGACGAGACGAAGTACGCCGCTCACCAGCTGGCGGTCGAACGGGCCGGCCGCGGCGCGCCGGTGATCGTGGCCCAGCCGGGGGCGGTGTACGGGCCCGGCGACGAGTCGCAGCTCGGCGAGCAATTGCGGCTCGCCCAGCGCGGAAAGCTGCGCTACCTGACGTTCGGTGGGGTCGGGTTCACCGCGGTGCACGTCGACGACGTCGCCGCCGGGCTCATGCTCGCCCTCGATCACGGCCGGGTTGGCGAGGCGTACGTGCTCGGAGGGGAGCCGACGACCATGAAGCAAGCCGTGGCGATCGCCGCGCGCACAGTCGGGAAAGACGCCGCCCAAGCTTGCGATGCCGACGGCCGTGTTCCGGATGCTGGCGCCGTTCGGGCGGGTGATCGGACCGCTCATCGGCCAGCCGCCGAACCTCCGCGAGCTCGTGCGAGCGTCCGACGGGGTCACGTACTGGGCGACCCACGTGAAGGCGGAGCGGGAGCTGGGCTACGCGCCGCGCGACCTCGAGACCGGGCTCCGGGAGACTGCAGCACGGACCGGATCGACCTGATTTCATGGGCCGATGAAGCAGGAGACCCCGCAACAGACGAGCACAGGCTCGCCGCCCGACGTTCGCAACTGGTTCGGCGATCTCGACTGGGAGGCGGGCGCCGTCGCCGAAGCCCGGACCGTCGAGGACATCGTCGCGGTCATGCGCGACACCGACAAGTACCCCTCACCCGTCCGCGCGCGTGGCTCAGGGCACTCGACAACCGTGTGCGGAGTGGCCGACGGCGGGACGGTCATCAACATGAAGCCGATGAGCCGGATCCTCGACATCGGCACGGACACCGTCACTGCAGAGGCTGGCGCGATGCTGATCGACGTCGCCAAGGAGCTCGAGCAGCGCGGCCTCCAGTTCTACGTGAACATCGAGCTGGGGAACGCCACGATCGGCAGCCTCGCGTGCTGCGCGACGAAGGACGCGTCCATGCCGGGCGAGTACGGGCAGGCGAACTCCTACTGCGTGGCCATGAAGATGGTCACGCCCTCGGGCGAGCTCCTCGAGGTCGACGAGAAAGACCCCGAGCTGCTGCAGGCCGCCCGTTCCAGCTATGGGCTCTTCGGGATCGTCTACGAGGCGACGTTCAAGGTCCGGCCGCTCCAGGCGATGGAGGTCGAGCACAGCGTGCTCAAGGTCCAAGATTTCGCGAGGAAACTGCCCGAGCTCGGTAACCGCGGGCAGTCGATCATGATGTACATCTTCCCGTACCTCGACCGCATCGCGGTCGAGTTCCGCCGCTACTCGGGCCCGGCGGAGGAGGCGCAGAGACCCGCCACCCATACCCTGTGGAAGCTTCGAAACTTCGGGTGGAAGACGTTCATCCCGGGGCTGAACGCCAAGCTGGAGCGCTTCGTGCCGCTCAGCGGGCCTCGCTACCGCCTGGTCAATCTGAGCAACCGGGCGGCCCAGATCCTGATGGCCCGGCTCGCGGCTCGGCACACAGTTCCAACTGACCAGATGATCCGCTATCCCGACAAGTCGGGCGGCTCGCGCTACACCTTCAGCATCTGGGCGTTCAAGGAGGAGCAATACGCCGAGACGTTGCTCGAGTACTTCCAGTTTGCCAAGGACTACTACAGGCGAATCGGCTTTCGGCCCAACATGCTCCACGTCGGCTACCGGATCGCGCAGGACGACAGCTCCCTCTTCTCCTACACCTACGATGGGCCGGTGCTCACGATCGATCCGGTCTCGACTGGCGAGCCCGGGTGGAGGGACTTCCTCGACGCCTACAACGACTTCTGCAGCGATCACGACGGCAAGCCACTCTTCAACCAGTCGTGGGGGCTGAAGCCGCACCATGCGCGCAAGGCGTTCGGCGACCGGATCGAGACGTTCGAGGAGTACCGGAACCGCTTCGATCCGAACGAGCGGCTGCTCAACGCGTACTTCCGCGAGCTCTTCCAGGGCACCTAGGGTGGCCGACTCTCCCGCGATCGCCGTCTGCAAGCGCTATTTCGCCGCCGTTCGCCGCCGCGACCTCGATGCGGCCTTGGAGTGCTGGGCACCGGGCGGGATCGACCACCTCGCGCCGGTCGGGGAGCTCCGTGTGCCCGACGAGTGGCTCGCCTACTTCAGCGGGCTCTTCGCGGCGATACCGGACTGGGAGTACGAGGTCCTGAACCTCTTCGAGCAGGGCGACCAGGTCGCCTGCCACTGGCGCGCCACGGGCCATTTCTCGGGGAAGCCGTTCCAGGGGCTCCGCGCGACCGGAGCGGCGATCGCCGCCGAAGGCGCTGACTTGATCAAGGTCGAGGACGGCCTCATCAAGCGCCTGGACTCGTACTGGGACGAGTCCGCGACCGCACGCCAGATCGGCTTGCTGCCGGCCAAGAAGAGCGTGCCGGAGCGCGCGCTGTACGGCCTCTTCAACACGAAGACGCGGCTCAAGTCCGCCGTTCGCCGCGGCTAGCTGTCGCGCTCGACGCCGAGGAGCTCCTGCGTCGAGAAAACGCCGCTGACGACCGTCGCCTTGTCACCCTCCTCGGCGCTCGACGGCCACCAGCTGCGCTCGTCGAACAGCCACGTGAGCGCCGGCACACAGACCGTGCGCACGAGGAACGTGTCGAGGATGACGCCGAGGGCCACCGCCAGGCCGATCAGGGTCAGGTCCCAGCTCGGGATGATCGTCAGGGCGACGAAAGTGCCGGCCAGGATGAGGCCCGCGCTCGTGATCACGGGCCCGGTCGCCGCCAAGGCGTTGAGCGTGCCCTCACGCGTCCCGAGGCGGGCGGACTCCTCGCGCACGCGGCTCATCAGGAAGATGTTGTAGTCCGACCCGAGGGCGACGAGGAAGATGAAGATGATCACCGGCATCGCCGAGTTGAAGGCGTCCTGGCCGAACACGTACTTGAGAATCAAGATCGTGAGCCCGAGCGTCGCCGCGTACGAGAGCACGACGGTCGCGAGCAGGAAGAGCGGCGCTACGAGCGCACGCAGCAGGATGATCAACGTGATCAGCACCACCAGCAGGACGAGCGGCACGATCACCTTCGTGTCCCGCGCGACGGCATCCTGAAGGTCAACACGATCCGCTGAGCCGTCGCCGACGATGATCTGCAGACCCGGCCCTGTCTCCGCCAGCGTGTCGCGCACGGTCCTGGTGCGTTCGACCGCTGCGCGGCCGAACGGATCGTCCACGTAGATCAGGTTCAGCAGCGCGGCTCGGCCGTCTGTCGAGCGCCGCCCGGTGTCGACGACTCTGGCCACGCCCGGGATCGGCCGCACGCGGTTCGCCACCTGCTCGAGATCGGACGCTTGCACTCGTCCCGTCTCGCGCTCGACGAGGATCGCGGTCGGCGCCACCGTGCCGGGTGGGAACGTCGACTCCAGGATCTGGAAGCCCTTCTTGGACTCCGTCTCGGTGCGGAACTGCGCGATCGGGTTGAGGTCGGTCTGCCAGAGCGTGAGCCCGGTGCAGGCGAGGAGGAGGAAGGCCAGCGCCACGCCCAGGTAGAGCCCCGCCCGGGAGCGAACGCGCAGGCCGACAGCGCGCCACCGGCCTTCGGTGCCCTCGGCGGCGCCTCCCGTCGGCGCGACCGACCGTGCGTTCGGCCAGTACGCCTTCCGCCCGAGGAGGCTGAGGATCGCCGGCAGCAGCGTGAGGCCGGCGAGGAGGACGATTGCGATGCCGATCGCCGTCACGGGCCCGAAGGTGCGGAAGGCGCCGAAGATGCCCGCGAGGGTGACGAGGAGGGCCGCGATCACCGTGACGCCGCTCGCCACCATCGGCGGGGTCGCCTCGGGAATCGCCTCCCGCAGCGCATCCTGGGCGGACTCTCGCCGTCTCAGCCTGTCGCCGTAGCGCGAGATCAGCAGGAGGCAGTAGTCGGTCCCGGCGCCGAACATCAGTACGAGCAGGAGCGAGTTCGATGCCGTGTCCACGGGCAAGCCGATGCCCTGGTTCAACAGGTAGATGATCCCGTTCGCCACCGAAAACGCAATCCCGACGACGAGTAGTGGCACCAGCGCGAGAATCGGCGAGCGGTAGACCGCGATCAGGAGGATGAGGACGAGCGCAACCGTCGCGCCGAAGAGCTTGAGGTCCGCCTCCTTGATCGCCGAGTTGTAGTCGGTCGCGATGCCCGACCAGCCCGTGATGTAGACCTCGAGCGGCGGCTCCGCTTCGATCCGCTCGCGCATCTCCTCGATCGTCGGCGTGACGTGGTAGATGTCGTCGACCCGGATCGGGATGATCGTGAACGCGACCTCGCCGTCGCGGGAGACGAGGTCCGGGGGCGAGCGCGGCGTGAAGGGGACGATCGGCTGCTCGACGTCCTTCAGGTCGCGGACGGCCAGCGCGTCGGCAACGATCTTCCGTCGGTCCGCCGCGGTCAGGCCTCCTTCGCGCTTGTAGACGAAGATCGCCGGTCGCTGGGCGCCTCCGGGGAAGCGCTCCCTGAGCGTCTCCTGGAGCTTGGCCGTCGCGGATCCTCCGGGCAGAACGTAGTCGTCGTTGGTGACGTCGGCGATCCTGGCGCCGAACGGGGCGAAGAGGACGACGAGGACGATCCAGCCTGCGATCACGGCCCAGCTCGAACGGCGGCTGGGGAACCGCAGTAGGACCCCTTTCATCCGGGCGACACTAACCCGCTCGTGACCACTTGAAGCGCGTCATGTCGTCACGCGGGGCCAGCGCGCCGGCCCGCGTTCCGCGGCGGACGAGCAGGATCGGCGCGGGAGCGGCCTTGACGATCTCGGCGCGGACCGGCCCGAGGCCTTCCTCGCGCCAGCGCTCGGAAAGTCCGACGACGAGCAGGCCGGCGCCCTCTGACGCCCTGATCACTTCTTCGCCCGGCCTCGTGAGCACGGGCTCGGCGGCGATGCCTGCGAGCTGCTGGACGACTAGCGATGCGTTCGCGAGCAAGCGGCTGGCGTCGCGTCCCGCTCCGTTCTCGGCCGAGGCGCCGAGCAGCCTCAGCGGCGCACCACGAGCCGCCGCGATCCACGAGCCGAGCTCGAGGGCGGCCCAGTCGTGCTCGGCGCCGCCGAACGGCACGACGACCGGGTCCTGGGCATCGATCTTCGGCAGCCCTGCGCCCTCGACGAGCACGCCCACGTCGCACGGTGCACGTTCCAGTGCAGCGCCGATCTCGCCCGCGGGCACGCCGGGCCCGAGCAGCGGCCTGCGCCCGTCGACGAGCAGGAGATCGACGTACTCGTCGGAGCCGAGCTGGACGAGGTCCTCGCCGACGTCGGGTGTCGTGAACGCGACGGCGCGAACGTCGATTCCTCGCTCACGAAGCAGGTCGCGCCGTGTGTTGACCTCCTCCGTTGCGCGCCGTAGCTCGCGCTCGTCGGATGCTGGGCCGGTCGCAATCGCCTGCGTGGCGACGAGGCGCGCGATGATCAGCTCCCGCGGCGGCTCCGTCGTCGCGAGCGGCTCCGCGATCGCGAGCAGCGCGTCCAGGTTCCTGCTGTCCTGGGCGGACACGACGACGGAGTGTCTTGGCTCGACCCCCTCCTCGGCCATTGCCTCGCGAACCTCTTCCTCGGGCGGCGAAGAGAAGAGCTTCTTGGGATCGATCAGGCGTAGTGCCGGCCCGGCCATGAACGTCGTCACGAGCGCCATGATCACGAGCATCGTGAAGAGGGTCGGCGAGACGAGGCCGAGCTCGAGGCCGATGTTGAGGACGATCAGCTCGGTCAGTCCTCGCGTGTTCATCAGAGCCCCGATGGCGGCCGACTCGCGGAGCCCGAACCCGCCGTAGCGCGCTGCGACCATGGCCCCGATCCACTTGCCGACGATCGCCACAGCGATCAGCCCGAGCGTGATCAGCCAGAGCACCGGGCGGTTCAGCGACCCGACCTCGGTTCGCAGGCCCGTGATGATGAAGAAGAGCGGCAGCAGGACCATGACGACGAAGTCCTCGAGCCGGCTTGAAACGTCGTCCGTCAGGCCCGCGTGGCGGGGCATGATCAGGCCCATCACGAAGGCGCCGAAGATCGCCGCAATTCCGATCTGCTGAGCGAGGTATGCGGAGAGGAGGACGGCGACGAAGATCGCACCGAGCCAGAGTGGAGGCACGCGACCCACCTCGTCATAAGCGGTCGAGACGCGTTTCAGCAGCGGGCGGACGATGATGAACATCCCGGCCGTGAAGGCGGTGGCGAGCCCGATGACGACGAACACGTGAGAGCCCGACCCAGTGCCGGCGACAGCGGTCGCAAGGGCGAGCAGCGCCCAGGCGGTGACATCGTCGATGGCCGCCCCGGCCATGGCCAGTGCCCCGACGGGTCGCTTCAGCATCCGGCGTTCGATGAGGATTCGCGCGAGCACGGGAAAGGCCGTGATCGACATCGCGACGCCTATGAACAGTGCAAACGGCAGGTAGTCGACGTCGGGAGCGAGCAGTGGATAGACGACAAGTGCCGCCAGGAACCCGAGGGCGAGCGGGAAGGCCACGCTCACGTTCGAGATGAAGAGCGCTTGACCGACGCGCTCCCGCAGGATGCGCGGGTCGAGCTCCATCCCGACGAGAAAGAGGTAGAAGGCGAGCCCGATCTGCGCGGCGCCGGACAGGAGCGGGACGATGTCGGCCGGGAACAGATAGGCCTGGACTTCGGGTGCGATCGCTCCGAGCAGAGTCGGGCCGAGCAGGATGCCCGCCAGGACTTCGCCCATTACCTGCGGCTGGCCCAGGCGGCGGAGTGCGGCACCGGAAAGTCGGGCCGCGAGGATGATGGCCGCGATTGCGAGCATCAGCCGGCCGAACGTCTCCTCACCGGAGCGTTTCTTCGCCGGCGCCTTGCCCACCCCGGGCTCCGGCAACTCGCCCGAGAAGGTGGCTGCGACGCTCTCTCCGCCAACCGTTCCACGGAGCGTCTGTTCGGTGTCCTCGCCCGCAACGGTCAGGTCGACCTCCGCGGAGGACCCGTCCACGCACGTGACGTCGCCCGTCAGACGATCCTCGTCCAGGCGCAGCTTTCCTTCGGACTGCCCGGGCCCGTCGAGGTCGACGAAGACACCGGACTGGTCGAGCCTGGCCCTCTCGCCGAGGCAGGTCGATCCGGAGGTGTAGAAACCGGCTACCGGGGTCGGCGGGTCCTCGCGGTTCCCGACAGAGATCGAGATCGCAAACGCGATGATCAGAAATGTGGTGACAGCTACGTAGCCGAGGAGGAGCCGCAGGCCGCGAAGGTCACCGGAGCTCGAAGCAGATGCCGCCGTAGCCATCTGCCTCGGGAGTATCTCTCTTCAGCGAGAGCGGCGTCTACGGCGGGCCGACACCGACGCTACCGCCTCGCTTTCCGAGGTTGAGAGTGACGCCGGGAAGGACTTTCCTCCGCCGCTGGAAACGCAAGCTCATGAGCACTACCGGCTTATTGGCGGAGGTAGGCGAAGTTTTCCGGGCATCGCGCTATCGTGTGGTGACGGGGCTCAAGGGCGAGCCTCGCGAGAAATCGTTCGGCCGGAACACGGCTGCGGCGACCATGCGGCCTCGAAAACTCGATGAGACAGCCCCGGACCGAGAGCCGTTGGAAAACACCAAGACCATCCTGATCTGCGAAGACGAGCCGGCGCTGCGCGAGCTCGTGCGGGCGTCGCTCGACGGCGGTTACCGCTTTGCGGAAGCGAGCGACGGCTACGTCGCCCTGAAGCTCGCGAAAGAGCTCATACCCGACGCAGTGGTCCTCGATCTGATGCTGCCCGGGCTCAGCGGCCTCGACGTGCTCGCCGGGCTGCGCCGAGATGAGCGACTTCGCCATACTCGGGTCCTTGTCGTCACCGCGTGGAGCGAGTCGCACGAGGACATCGTCGCGGCGGGAGCAGACGACTTTCTCCCCAAGCCGTTCGATCCCGACGTGCTGAAGGCGAAGCTCGAGCACCTGCTGGACGGGCCGTGAGCCGGCGGCGATCAGGAGGCGTTTCCCTCCAGACCCGGCTGGTCGCCGGGAGCGTCTTGCTCGCGATCCTCATCGCGGCTGCCTTCGTGATCCTCATCCTGGCCCTCTCGACACTTCGCGAGGCAACACGCGAGGAAGCGGAGTCGCGCGACGTAACTGCCGAGGCGCTGATGGTCCAGAAGCTCGTTCTCGACCTCGAGACGGGTGTGCGCGGATACGTGATCACGGGCAGAAGGAGTTTCCTGGCCCCGTACGAGGCTGCACGGAAAGAGCTTCCCAGCCATCTCCGCCGTCTGGAGGAACTCGCGGCCGATGAGCCCTCCCAGCGTCGACGTGCGCAAGATCTGGTCGCGGCCATTCGCGACTACCTCGCGTACAACGCCGAGCCCGTCTTGCGCTTTTCCGGCGAGGTGGGGTTGGTCGGGCCGCCGCGAGATTGGCGACGGCGCGTGAAGGAAGGCGCCGTATCGGCGACATCCGCGTGCGGTTCGACGAATTTCTTGGAGCGGAAGACGTCCTTGTGGCGTCCCGAGCGCGTTCCGCCGACGAGAGCTCGACGCTCGCGATCGCGCTCGGGGTCAGCGGACTCGCGGCTTCGGCTGGGTTCATCCTCCTCTTTGCGCTCTACCTTGCCCGCTCGATCGCACGGCCGATCCGGGAAGCCGCCTCGGGCGCGGCCCAGCTTTCCGGTGGAGACCTTTCCATGCGTCTCCACGAGGGCGGACCGGGAGAGGTCGGCGACCTGACGCGGGCATTCAACGAGATGGCCGAGCGCCTCCAGGTCGCGCTAGGCGATCTCGAGGAGCAGAACGCGCAGCTGCGCGACAGCGACCGCATGAAGTCGGAGCTCGTGAACACGGTGTCGCACGAGCTGAGGACTCCTCTCGCTGGGGTCCTGGGGTTCACCTCGTTGCTGCTTTCGAGGGACTATGACGCCGAGACGCGCCGGCACTACCTCGGCGTCGTCGACGCACAGGCGAGGAGGCTTTCGGAGCTGATCGACAAGTTCCTGGACGTTCGCCGCATCGAGGAGGGCGGATTCGCCCAGGTGGAGGAGGTCGTCGACATTGCACCCTTGCTCCGGGAGGAGGCACAGCTCTACGAGGAGCAAAGCGGCGACCACCGCCTCGAGCTCGACGTGCCGGAGCAGCCACTACCCGTGCGGGGCGACCCCAATGCGCTCCGGCAGGTGATCGGGAACCTGCTCTCGAACGCGATCAAGTACTCGCCCGACGGCGGGGTCGTCGAGCTGGAGGCCGGGCTCGACGGGGACTCGGTTCGCGTCGTCGTCCGCGACCAGGGGATGGGCATCCCTGCTCCCCAGCAGCCTCGGATTTTCACCAAGTTCTTCCGCGGAGACGTCGCTACGAGTGGCATCTCAGGAACTGGTCTCGGCCTGGCCGTGACTCGAGACATCGTCGAGTCCCACGGCGGTCGAATCGGGTTCACGAGCGCCGAAGGCGAGGGATCGACCTTCTGGCTCGAGCTCCCGGGTGCCAACGGAGGCGGCAACGGCAGTAAGGAAAATGACCCGAAAGAGCGTAAAGAGGGGGAGACATGAAAAAGACACTCTTCTTCGCCACCGTGCTCGTTGGAATCGTCCTGCTGACGGGGTTGCTGACTCGCGGCTCCCCGGCGCTCACCACACCGGGAACGATCACCCTCACCTCGCGGGCAGTCAAGCTGCAGTTCATCGACCGTGGTCCTCCGGGACGGGGCGCAGGCGATCTCACCGTGAAGCGCTTTCTCCTCTACAACAAGGGGATTCGGGTGCGCGCAATCGGGCATGCGGATCTCGTCTGCACCTACACGACCCGCTACGCCCAGCAATGCAGCGGCACGTACTCGCTCCCCAAGGGAAAGATCGTCGCTTCAGGTGCTTTCGAGTACCCGCAGTACCACGAGGTCGCGGTGATCGGTGGCACGGGCCTCTACGACAACGTGCGAGGCACGCTCACGGTCACTCTCTTGAGGCGTGACCCGGAGCGGAACATCCTGCTCTTCCGCCTGGTTGTCTAGGCGGCACGGTGTAGCCTGACCCGCGCCGTCTGCGGCGGGCGAGCAAGGAGGGCGTAGTGCCGCAGACACCGAGTGGGCCGTTGCCGGGCACGGCGACGAAGCAGATCACGGTCGGCCGCTACGTGCTGACCGTCGGCGCACCTGCGGGCACCCTCATCGTTCCGACGCGCCGGGCCGAGCGCCGCGGGCGCAATGAGCTCTCTGCAGCGCTCTCCGCGGCCGGCGCAGCCGAGCTGATCGAGGCGGGGGTGGAGGAAGGCGGCGACGTGGCGGGCCGCGTCGAGCGCGCGCTCGAGTTGACGACCGCCCTCGCGGAGGGACGTCTCGACCGCCAGGTCGTTCTCCGCGAGGCCGATGCCCTGGTCGGCCTGCTCGCGCGTCTGGACCGCGAAGGCCGCCACGGCGACGCGCTCAGGCTCGCGCGGGCCCTGATTGCGCTACTGGCGCTGCTCGGACGCTGGCTGGCCCTCGTGCAGTCGCTGCGGCTCGCGCTCCGGGCCGCGCGAACGATCGGAGACCGCGCTCAGGAAGCGTGGGCGCACCACGAGATCGGCACGTTCTCACTCGCCGGCGGCGACAAGCAGGGCGCCGAGTCGCACCTCGAGGCCGCCCAGCGGATACGGCAGGACCTGGGAGACGACACGGGTGCGCAGGTGACGGCGAGCAACCTCACTGTCGCTCGAATTAAGCCGCCCGTCACGTGGCTCTCGATGCTCGCGATCGCCGGCATCGTTGCGCTCCTGATCGCCGGAACGATCGCCGGGATCCTCTATGCCCGCGACGGGGACGACAACGGCACGACGACTACCACCAACGGCACGACCACGGTACGGCTCCCCACCACCACCGCCGCCGCCACTGCCGACGGCCAGGATCGTCGAGGGGCCGCCGACCCGCACGAACGATCCGACCGCTGTCTTCTCGTTCACCGCGGAGGGCGAAGCAGGGTTCGAGTGCCGCCTCGACGACGGAGACCTGGAGGCGTGCGCGAGCCCGCGGACTTATGCCCAGTTGGATGAAGGTGAGCACGTATTCGAAGTCGTGCCCAAGGCGGCGGACGGCCGGTCGGGGCATTCGGCCGAACACAGGTGGAGCGTCGACACGACCGCGCCAACCACGACGATCGCCCCTCCGGTGGTCGATAGCAGCGATGTCACCGTGAGGTTCTCGGCCGACGAGACGGCGACCTTCACGTGCCGGTTAGACGACGAAGAGCCATTCAGGTGCGTGAGCCCGTACATGCGCACGAACCTGGGCGGCGGAACCCATGACGTCGGTGTCCGGGCCAGGGACGAGGCTGGGAATGAAGCCTCCGAGGCGACAACCGAGTTCGAGATCGGCCCGGACTGAGGCTCCGTTGTCAATCCCTCGGTGGAGGCCTCAAGCCCGCGACCGCCGACGCCGATTGAGATCCGCAAGAGCCCCGGCAGGGTCGGCCGCAAACCCTCAGCCGGGGCTCCTTTCTTTTTCGCTCGGCTAGGCCGAGCGGATCGGATCGGCGGCGATGATGAAGCCGAGTGGACCGAGCGTCACGAGCAGGCAGAAGACGTACGCCGCCATGAGCTCGATCGTTCCCGGAGAGGTGCGCTCAATCGGCACGGGCTTTGGAAAGACGGGAAGCGTGGCGCGGGCGAGCTGAGCAATCTCGGGCGGCGAGACGAGGATCAGCTCGGGGCTGATCGCGTCGAGCAGCGTGTCCGATGCGTCGAGAACCGTCACGGGGCTCCATTGTGCGCTGCCGCTCCGGGCAGGCCATCACTCTTTTGGGGGATAGCCGCGGAGCCGCTGGAAACGACGACACGTCTTCTGTAGCCTCGGCGCTCCCGCAGATCGAGAAGGGCGTGTTCCATGTCCGCTGTTGCCGTCACAACGCCGCTGCCGTTGATCCTGATCCGTGGATTCGGCGGCCTTGGCGTCGAGGACGAGAAGAAGGTTCCTTACCAGGGCTTCAACGATGGGACCGTCTACCCGCGCAAGCGAGGGGCGAACTACATCTACGAGGGCATGATCCTGCGCTTCATGAAGTCGCACTGGCAGTTCCAGGACGCGACGAACGTGATCGGCTACTACGGAAAACCGGTCGTCGAGGCCAGTGAGATTCCGCCCGAGCTCGCGCATTTCGACGAGACCTTCTTCTCCGGGGCAGCACAGGCGGGCGAGGACGTCGATTCGAAGTACAAGATCGTCGTCGACCCGGCGATGGCGCTGCACCTGCTGCGCACGATCGAGGATCCGCTGCGGACGCTGTGGGTCTTCCGCTACTACGATCTCGACGAGCGCAGCTTTCCGTTTTACGGGCAGGCCCTCGCCCGCCTGATCGACTTCATCCGAGCGCTCGCGGCGAAGAAGGGCGAAGGCGAGCAGCCGACGGTGAACATCATCGCGCACTCGATGGGCGGCCTGATCGTCCGCGAGGCGATACAGCGCGCGTATCCCGACCGGGGAGAAGAGGCTGCCGACCACATCAACAAGGTCGTGACGCTCGGCACTCCGCATCAGGGGATCTCGTTCACCCTGCTCAAGGAGTGGATCAAGATCGACGCGGCAGACGAGCTCAAGCACTTCGATCCCGAGTTCCAACGCGACGAGAACGAAAAAACCGCATACGTCCGGTTCGGCGACTTCTTCCCGCCAAAACGGCTGCTAACGGTGGTCGGAACGAATTACCGCACGTATGGCAACGCTCCGTCGTCGGCGCTCAATCGCCTCTTCTCGGTTTCTGGTGAGGGAGGGCCGAGCTACAACCGAAGCGACGGACTGGTGAAGCAGGCGTTCGCGCAAATCCCCGGCTGCCCGCGTACGTTCGTCCACAAGTGCCACGGCGGACCGGATTCGCTCGTTACGGCCCGGGAGTCGTTCGAGGTCGCGCGGCGCTTCTTCTTCGGGAACGTGTATGCGCGGCTCAGTCTGATCGACGCCAAGGTCAAGCGCGGCTTCGATCGATTCCTCGGGAGCGAGATCTTCTTCGGCGTTTCGATCAAACCGCGCGCGGTCGACTTCGACCTCTTTCACCAGAGCGCAGAGGCTGAGAACACATACGGCCCCTTCCACGAGGCAGATCTGAGCGATGACGATCCCGCCTTCGGGTGGGCCGGCGAGGATCGCCTCATCTGGGAGGGCTGGTTCGACACGAGGGCGGGCAAAGCGGCGCCTTCAGACGACCTCGTCCTGCGACTCGACGTCTACGTCGGCGAGCGCGATTCCTTCGGAGTCGGCTTCTCGGACAACGTGATCTTCCACCGGCAGCTGTACGTGCGCGCGTTGCTCGGCGATCCGGCCCGGTTGGAGCTGCACCCTGACGAGCGCTTCGAAGGCTCCGAGATGGAGGAGACGGAGAGCGGTTGGAAGTTCGGCGTCCAGGATCCCGCATTCGATGCCACGTTCGGAATCGAGATCTTCGGCGTCCCGGATCGCGGCGACCCGATGCCGATCGACCGGGCCTGACGCCTAGGCCAGCCGGTTGCGCCTAACAGGGGCGGCAGGACTCGAACCTGCAACCCCCGGTTTTGGAGCCGGGCGGCCGACTGATGTGGCCGCCGCGTCCGTATCGCTTGCTGCGAATTCAGGCATCCACGTTGAAGCTGAACATCATCCCGCTCTCGTGGTGCTCCGCAATGTGGCAATGCGCCATCCAAAGACCTGGCTCGCTCACGTCCAAGAGGATGTCCACGGTCTCTCCGGTACGGACGAGGACGGTGTCCTTCCAGACGAGGTTCGGCTCGACGGTGCCGTCTCGGCTCAGGACGAGGAAGCGGCCCGCGCCGTGGATATGGAACGGATGATGCATCGGATGGTCGGACTCCATCTCGTTGATGAGCCTGATCTTGATCTGGTCGCCGAGCTGAAACCGCCAGTCGATGCCGGTGTTCTCGGCCCCGGTCTCCCGGTCGACGATCAGCCAGCGCATGTTGTCCGGCGTCGTCATCCGGTTCATCTCGACCATGTCGTCTTCCCATTCGATGCCTTCAGCAGGGCCGTGTGCGTGGCCTCCGTGTTCGTGCTCGCCGTGGTGCTCGTGGTGTCCGTGGGGCTCGTGCTCCCCGTGGGCAGTCTCGGCTGAGGCAGTGGCATCACCGAGGTCCGCCGCAGTCCCCGTGCTGGTCGCGCGAAGCGTCATGCCGCACGTCGGGCACGTCCCCGCCCAAGTAGCCGTGATCTCTGCGTGCATGGGGCAAACGAACGCGGTCGGAGCCTCGGTCCCGGCCGGCGCCGGCATGAGCTTCATGCCGCACTTCGGGCACTTCCCTGCCCACGTGGCAACGATCTCCGCGTCCATCGGGCAGGCGTAGTCGCCCGTCTCGACTCCCTCCCCGCCGATCTCGTCCATCTCGGCGACGAAAGCGAGCGTCTTGTCTGGTGCGGCCTCGAGGTAGGGGGCGATCCGCTCCCGCTCGGCAGACATGTCCGCGCTGACGCGCAGCGCTCCGTATTCATCGTCAAGCTGAGGCTCGGCGCGTTCGTCCTCGACGGTGATGGCTGCGAGTGGATAGATGCGCTCCGGCGTGCGGTGCTCGAGCGTCACTTCTCCGGGTTGGTCGAAAAGCACATCGACGACGACCCGCTCGGAGGGCGCCAGGAGGACGGCCTCCACCATCTCCTCGCGCTCGTGACGGCCGCTGTCGCCGCCGACAAGCTTCATCCTCGCACCGGCGACACCGACCTTGAAGACGCGCGTGTTAGCCGTGTCGGTCAGATAGAAGCGGACGACCTCACCCCGCTTCACGCTCATGGACAGCTCCGGCTCACCGGCGATGAGGAACGTGGTCCCGAAGCGACCCATGGCGACGTAATCGGTCTCATGGGGGCTGAAGGGGGCGATGCGTCCCTCCTCGTCTAGGAGGATGTCGTCCAGCGTGAGCAGGACCTCGCGATGCGCGGGCGGCCAGTAGTCGGGCTCATTCGGCTCGACGAGGATGTTTCCGTAGAGGCCCATCTCCTGGCCGTAGTCCTGGCGGATGTGCGGGTGATACCAGTAGAGGCCCTCGTCGGGGAAGCGGAGTTTGTACGTGAAGCTCTCGCCCACGGCCATCGGCGCTTGCGTCTGGTGCGTCCCGTCATACTCGTTTTCGAGTCGCAACCCGTGCCAATGCACGGTCGCTTCGAGATCGCCCTCGTTGACCGCGTGCACGAGGATTTCCGATCCCTGTGGAACCTTGAGGGTCGGTCCTGGGATCGATCCGTTGTAGGCGAGCATGCGGACGCTGTTGCCCCCGATCTCCTTGGTAACAGGAGCGATGCGGAGCTCGAACTCGTCTCCGTCCGAGAGTTCGACCACCTCGGGCCGTTGAGCCTCCGCCAGACCCTCCGTAGAGGTCGGGAAGTCGGCCGTGCGCGTGTGTCCGTGTCCGTGTCCGTGGGAATGATGGTCATGCATCGGTTGCCTGATCCTCCTTGCCGACCCCAACAGCGGCGCCGACTGCGTCGGGCTCGCGCTCAGGGACAGATCGTGTCTTTCCGCCATCAGAAGCCGCGATTCGCTCGGCGAGGAACGCGGCGTCGTCCTTCACCCAACCGATCAGCGCCGAGCCACGCGTCCACTGCCAGGTGAGGCCTAGGAAGTTGAGACCGGGAAGCTCCGTCACTCCGCGACGGTGTCGCGGCCGCCCGTTGGAGTCGAGGATCGGAAGTTCGATCCAGGAGTAGTCGGGCCGATAGCCCGTCGCCCAGACCACCGCGTCAACCTCCAGCGTGCTGCCGTCTTCGAAGCGCACGATGCGCCCAGCGACATCCGTCGCACGCGCCTTCAGCTCCACGCCGAACTTGCGCGTCAGCTCCCGCGGGCTCGAGCCGATCAGGGTGTCCCGGGAGGCCAACTTCCTTGCGAGCGGGGACTCAACGGTCTTCGAAAGAAGGCGGGTCTTCGTCAGCCACCAAAACAGGTCGCGGCCGGCGATCCGCTGCGGCAGCGGCTTCTGCTTCGAACCGACCGAGAGGACGACCTTGTGGGTGGCCGAGAGCTCCTTGGCGATCTGGAAGCCGGTGTTTCCCCCACCGACGACGAGGACGGTGCCTTCGGGAACGTCGCTCGGCCGTCGGTAGCCAGTGCTGTGGGCCTGCCAGACGCCGGGTTCCAGGCTCTCCGCGATCTTCGGAACGTACGGGGTCTGGAAGGGACCCGTCGCGACGACGACCTGATTGGACGTGATCGTTCGTGCCTGCAATTCAAGGACGAAGCGGCCATCCGACTCGGAAAGCCTCCGCACCTCGCTGTTTAGCTCGATCGGAAGCTCATAGGTCTCCTCGTAGCGCTCCAGGTATGCGATCACCTCATCGCGTGTCGGATACCCGTCCGGATCACCCGGGAAGGGCAGGCCCGGCAGCGCGCTGTAGCGGCGCGGCGTGAAAAGCGTCAGCGAGTCCCAGCGCTCCCGCCAGGCGGGAGCGATCGAATCCGCTCGCTCGAGGATGACGAACCGACGCCCGAGCTCGCGCAGGTAGTAGCCCATCGCGAGGCCCGCCTGGCTCCCGCCAACCACTGCAACATCGACGTGATTGTCCGACCCCTCTACGGCCGTCTTTGCTCTGTCCTCGCTCAGTTCTCGCGCAGACATACCTTCCGTTTCACACTCCTTAGTTCAATTGTTTGCAGCCGAGGAGCACCTAGGCAGAAAAGTCTCGCGTAGACGGGCGTGATCACGAGCTGCGACCCCTCGCATCCTCAAACCATTTACCTCAGGTCGTGAAGGGCGAATGTAGCAACTGCAGTTCAAGACGTAGACCAGCCCCTTCAACGTTCGCTGCTCGCCGTTCATGATCCGCGAATGCCCCACATAATCCGCAAGCCGGGCATCCTCGGCGGGACGACTCTCGCAGTCTTCATGACGCTCGTCCACACGGTCAACGATGCGATGACCGCGCTCTTGGGAGCGCTGCTGCCGACTCTTCAGGTGCGGTTCGATGCGGGTCCCACGGCCCTGGCGCTGATGATCGCGGTGTTCTGGATCGCTTCCTCCGTGACGCAGCCCGTCTTCGGTGCGCTCGGCGAAGACGTCGGGTTGCGACTCATCGGATGCGTCGGCGTCTTGATGGCGTCAACGTTCTTGAGCCTGATCGGCGTCGCTTCCGAGCTCTGGCTCGTCTTCGTCCTGCTCGTGATCGGCGGGCTCGGGTCCGCGGCTCTCCACCCAATCGGGACGACGATCGCTGGCTCACAGGCTACGAACGCAACCCTCGGGATCGGCCTCTTCACCGCCGGTGGCATGGTGGGCTTCGCGCTCGGGCCTGTCGTCATCCTGCACGTCGTGTCCACATACGGAATTGAGGCGACCGTTTGGCTCGCAGTGCCCGGGCTCGTCCTCGGCGCCGCTGTAGGCCTTCTCTTGCCTCAATGGGAGCCTCATCCGCGCAGACCCCTGCGTCGATTGTTCGATTTGCGGCTGGCGCGCGGCCCGGTCGGATTGCTCGCCGTCGCGAGTATGTTCAGCGCGCTGGCGTTCATCACGTTCACGGGCTCCGTCCCGCTCTGGCTCGTGCACGAAAACGGATACTCACCGGACGCGGCGGTGATCGGCTGGACGCTCTCCGCGTTCGCGTTCGCGGGCGGCCTCGGCTCCATTCTGGGCGGCTTCCTGGCACCCAGGCTCGGCGCCACCCTCACGATCGTCGGGGCATTCCTCCTCACCCTCTGCCCACTGCTCGCGGTGATCGCGACCGAGCCAGGGACAGCCCTCTACTTCGGGGCGATTGCGCTCGCGGGCATCCTCATCTTCGTCCCCGTTCCAGCACTGATCATCATCGCGCAGGAGTTCGTACCCGGGGCGCCGGCCACGGCATCAGGAATGGTTCTCGGCCTCGGGTCGGCCTTGGCTGGGATCGGGTACGTCGTGCTTGGGCGCGTACAGGAGACGGTCGGGCTAACCAACGGGATTCTGATCGGCTTCAGCATGGTCGTCCCCGCGGCGCTTACCGCACTCGTCGTGCTCCTCCGAGCTGACGGCGAGACCCCGGTGCCGGCGCATTAGCCTCGAGCTCTCTCTTTGGCTTCCGCGACGGCTTATTTGTTCGCGGTCGCAGCGATCGGCGACACTGAGATGCTGCCAGGGCTCTCGGGCCCGGCGCCGGCTTGGTGACCTATCGGCATGCTTGTGCCCGCCACCTGACGCGACACCACCGAACTGAGAGGCCCCCATGAGCCAGCCACGACCCACCGATCCCATTGGATCCATTGGATGGACCGAACGCACCGGGGGAGTGCTGACCGCTCGGGAATGCCTAACACTTGCCAGGCCCCTGCTGCGGGGGGAGCTCAGCATTCTTGCCGGCCGTCTCGCGATGGTGCTCCGAATGCACTCGGGACGCCGGAGTTCCATCGATCCGGCGAGCCTGGTGCCTCCCGACTCCTCTCTCGCCAGAGATGCCGAGGTCGCCGCGCAGGATCTCTTGACACCGGCACTCCTCAACCATTCCAGTCGTGCCTACACGTGGGGCGCGGCCATCGCCGCACTTGACGGGATCACGTTCGACCGTGAGTTCCTGTACCTGGCTGCGATGTTCCACGACACCGGGATCCCGAGCCCGGTGCCTGACGTCGACTTCACGGTTCGCAGCGCCGCGGTGGCACGCGAGTTCACCGACAGCCACCACGTGCCTGCCGATGTCCGCGAGCTCGTTGCAAACGCAATCGCCATGCACCACACCCCCGGCGTTGGCCTCGAATCCGGTGCCGAGGCTTACCTCCTATCTGCCGGCGCATCCGTCGATGTGTTCGGCCTACGCAGCAACGAGATACCGGATGCAGTCCGCCAGAGCGTCATCCAGGAGTACCCGCGGTTGGGCTTCAAGCGGGAGTTCGCCGGGCTTCTCCGAGCCGAGGCCAAGCAAGTCCCTCGGGGCCGCGCCTGGTACCTGCACCGCTTCGCCGTGAGCGACCTAAGCATTCGGCTCGCGCCCTTCCGTGATTGATGTGACGGCAACCGGCAAGGGGTGCGGGCCCGCAGTCCGAAGTCTGTCGTGAACTGAAGACCGCTCTAGCGAAGCGGGTTTCGGCTCAATCAGCGCCACAGGGGCGGCAGGACTCGAACCTGCAACCCCCGGTTTTGGAGGCGCGTGCTCTAGGCGTCAACTATGCGGCTTTGCCCCGCCTGTGCGCCAGTCCGCGCGCCAGTCGTTGCCCAGACCACACCGCTGGCGGGCGGAATAATGGCGTATACGAGTTTTGTTGTCTGTCGTAGTCTCCCGGCCGATTTACGAGAAGCCATCGACCTGAATCAGCATGATCTGGGCCGCTTCCAGGGTCTCAGACGTCGCCGACGACCTGCAGAAGAGGCTGACGTTTCCGCCCTCGGCAGGAATGAACGCGCCACCGTTCAAGGTCACCGATCGTCTGATATCAGCCCTTGAGGGGATAAACCGGCGATCGGATGCGCTTCCGATGAACCCTCCGCTGCTACGCAACTCACAGTCGAGGTCTCTTGTTTCGGCATCGGTCTGACCGATTGCCCTCGTCGTGACAATCGCTGTAACTGCCCAACTGGTGTTTCCGGGCAGGTTCTTCCTCACTACCTCTACGAACGAGCTCGGCACAGTCAGACCGCCAGCGACACCGGCAAACGTCGCTGTGCTCATGAGGAACCTTTTGACGCAGGCACTGTGTGCGCCTCCTTTGCTTCGAGGCGTTTTACCCTACGCCCGGCTCAGGAGATGGTCAATCCGGAGAGAACGGGGCGCCAGTCGCTGCCTTTTCCAGGTAGACGTCGAGCCGCTCGGCGGCCCGATCGCGCTGCCTTCGATGGGTGAACTTAACCAACTCGTAAGGCGCGGCGTGCTTGGGTAGGTGCCGAGCCCTCGAGGCGAAAGGTGAGAGCGTGAGCGGTTTCCGTCCGATCGTCATCGTCCTTGTGTTAGCCCTGACCGTCGCAGGTTGCGGCGGTGACGACGACACCGCGCAGCCGCAGGAAGGCACCACGCGCGCTCGGACCACCGAGACCAATAAGTCGGATGCGATGAAGAAGGACGCGGACGCGATGAAGAACGGCGCGGCCTCATCGCGCCGCCCTGCGGGAGAGGCGGGGCTGCGCGTGCCCGCCAAACGAGCCCAGATCGTCGTGAAGGACTCGGAGTTCGGCCGGGTCCTCTTCGACGCGAACGGACAGGTCGTGTACGTGTTCGAAATCGACGGCCGCAACCGGTCGGCCTGTACGAGCGCCGAATGTGTGAAGGCGTGGCCGCCGGTCCTGACGCGCGAGCCACCGTCGGCCGGCGCCGGCGCGGACAAGAACCTCCTCGCCACGATCCGCCGAAGCGACGGGAGGTTGCAAGTCACCTACAACGGCCGTCCGCTGTACTTCTACGAACACGAGTCGCCGGACGAGATCAAGTGCCACAACGTCGATCTGCACGGAGGGCTCTGGTGGGTCGTCACTCCGCGCGGAGAGCCAGCCTCGTGACGGAGAGCCAGCCTCGTAAGTGAATGCGCGGGCGGGGTCGGCCGATCGCTCCTCGTCATCACAACCCGCGCGTGATCCTGACGACGGGCTGCAACGACTGGCAAAGCGGGCTCGACGTCGTCGTCGAGAGCGATCGATCAATCGGTACGGACGGTGGCGCTTCCAGCTCGGCGAGGGCGCTTTTCAGCACCCCGATTTTCGCGGGCAAGCCCTCCCTTCGCGTGGCGCCCAAGAGGTCCTCGCGTTCGGCGAGGTGACCCTTCAGCCAGACGCGCCGCCGGTTCACGGAACCCGCCGGACACCCTAGGCCGGACAGCGGCCACGTCCGAGCGCTGGGGCGGCTAGCACTGTCCCGGGGTGCTGGTGATCGACGTCGAGCGCGTCGTGCTCGGTGAGTCGTCCTGCTCGCCGATCGATGTCTGGACGGGTAGCCCGGGTTTGATGGTGGCGAGCATGGGATCGATCGCGGTGAGCGGAGTCGCGGGTCGGACTTCGTTACACGTTCCCACCAGCCCGGCGCCGTCCGTCTTGACGGCGAAGAGCTCTCCGAGGCCGTCGGACAGGTTCTCCGTCCAGCCGAGCCCGAAGTAGCCGCCGCCGTTCGCAAGGTCGGACGAAGGGAAGTACTGGCTCAGCGGTCTGCCCGTCGTCGGGTGGGCTCGGTAGTAGAAGTGCTGCCAGAGAAGGTTGCCCGCAGCGTCGACCTTCGCCAGCCACGGCACGAGCGGAACGCTGTCGAGTAGCTTCAGGTCGCCTGACCCGGACAGGACGTAGCCGCCGTCGGACGTCTGATGCACGGCATAAACGTCTGCCCCGATCGCATAGCACTGGTACGAGTAGCCGTTGAAGAAGCAGTAGACCCCGCCGCTATAGGCCCGCTGCCACTGGCTGTTGCCGTTCGCATCGAGCTTGAGCAAGAGCGCTCCGCGACAGCACGTTCCTGGCCCGATGGTGTTGCGCCAGTTGCCCGCGACGAGGAAACCGCCCTCCGACGTCTGGACGATTGAGAGCGCGTGCTCGGAAGCGGTCGGGTCTCCGTTGCCATCGAAGCTGTTGAAGCCGCGTAGCCAGGCGAGGCCGCCGTTCGCGTTGAGCTTGACGACGAGCACGCCCTCCCCGCAGCCGTGTCCGTACTGACACGCGGAGGTGGCCGAGAACTGGCCGGTTGTGATGTAACCCCCGTCTGCCGTTTGCTTCACATCGTTCAGAAGAGCGTCCGTCGGCCCTCCGGGCTGGCCGAGCGTTCTCCGCCACTGCACGTTGCCTTGTCCGTCGAGCTTGAGGACGAGCGCGCTCAAGACGCCGGTGTTCTGACCAGCGTTCTCGACGCTGCCCACCGCGATGTAACCGCCGTCGTTCGTCTGCATGATCCGATTGAGGGCGGTGATGTTCGTCGCAGGCGAGGAGAAGACCCGCGCCCAGGCGAGCCCGCCGGTCGCGTCGAGCTTCTCGACGAGCCCGCACTGGAGCCCGCCGAGGTAGGGGCAGATCGTCTCGGACCCGCAGCCCCTCGTCCCGCCGCCGAGGACGTAGCCGCCGTCCGCCGTTTGGTCGAAGGAGACGCCGAGGGCGTAGCTGCCGGGAGGAAGGTCGAAGCAGCCGACCTCCCGTTGCCACTGCGGAGTGCCGAACGAGTCGAGCTTGACCACCCAGCTTCCGCCGCTCAGGCGGTCGACCAGGGCGAGGGCGACCGAGCCTCCGTCGGAAGTGGCCTGCACCTGCTCAGGGGTTACGCCGTACCTGACGCCGTTGTGGACGTACGCGTAGTTCTTGACGTAGGTGCTCCAAGTCGGTGGTGGCGGTGGAGGTGGCGGAGGGGGACGCCTCTTTGCAGCGGCAACCGGCGCCATGAGAATCGCCGCAGCCGTCGCGAGAACGAGCGCCGACCTGAACGACAAGCCGCGCATCTTCATCTCCCCTCTCCCTTCAGTAACGAAGCGACCGATCGGCGCGAGCGTAGTGGGGCAATTCTTTCGCCGGCCTTAACGAGTCAGTACCCACGATGGGCTTTGGCAGGAGCGATCCGTACGCGATGAGGGCCGGCAACGCGTGAGGCGGCTGTACGGCGCTCCCGCGCCGAGCATCTCGCCGAGGTTCATGACGCCGGCTCGATGACCGAGGTGGTGAGGCCGCCGACGTGCACCTGGAGGCCGTCGGTCTCGATCGGCGGAAGGACGTCGTCGCGCAGTCGGTGCACGAGCTCGCTCGTTGCTTGATCCTGCGGCGCGCTCGCGGGCACGACGGTGAAGCTGGAACCGAACGGGACGAAGGCCTAGATTTACCGTTTGCAAAACCGAAGAGGGTTCCTGGGAGTACGTATTTGTACGGTCCGAAATCCCTCCCTAAGAGATAGAGGATCTAGAGAGCCCTGCTTTGGTGGGGCTCTCCGCGTTTGGGGCCCCTTCTTCTTTGTCCTCGACGATCAGCAGCGCGCCGTCGCCGTCGTCCCTCGTGTCGATCACGCTCAGCATCCGGTCATTGCCGAGCGGTATCTCATCTCCCTGTCGCCAGGTCGGAACAGACGTCTGAAAGGAAGGCAGGTCGGCAGGCGTGCCTTCCTCGTGCTCGAGCTTGAAATTGAATGCCATCGGTCTCCCCTTCGTGGTCGGCTGGGGCCGAACGACTCGAAAGGTGAGCGTCCGAGTACTGTGCGCTCAAGCTTTCGGCTCAAGGTTTAGGGTCGGGCGAAAATCTCGACAAGGAGGCAGTCATGGCACTCGCACGAGTCGTGTCCTTCGATGGCGTACGCAGTGAACGGATAGCTGAGATGCAGCGCGAAATGGAAAGCAGCGAGCGTCCGGACGACGTGCCGGCCAAGGAGATCGTGGTTCTTCACGATCCGGAAGCCGAGAAGTCACTCGTGATCCTCTTCTTTGACACCGAGGACGACTACAAGCAGGGCGACGAAGCGCTCAGCGCAATGCCAGCCGGCGACACTCCCGGCCAGCGCACATCGGTCGCGAAATACCAGGTCGCGATCCGGATGACGGACTAGTCCGAAAGGGCATTTAGCTCCACGTGTCGGGGCCGGCGGTCGGATTCAACACCCACAGGGGCATCCCCGGAACGCCTACTTCGTGCCTGCGGTGTCGTCCTCCGCGATCTCCTCGGCCTCGCCGAACTTGTCGACGACGAGGTAGGCCTCTCGTCGTCGACGATCCGCTCGATCTCTTCAGTCTGGTGTCCCGGGCCCACCGGCAGCGACGCGAGCGCTGATGCCGACAGTCCTGGGGCCGCTTCGACAGCGCTAGTTTCGACACCGTTGACTGCGCGGGCGGCTGGGTCTGCTGGGCCTCGGGTAGCAGGCTGAGTGGCCTACCTCGTCAGACAGCCTTGACGCCGCGACGGCGGCTTCCTAGCCGAGGGCGCCCGTCGAGGGAGGCTTCTTCCTTGCCGAGCGGGCTCGGATTCAGCGCGACGTGCTCGAGTCGCCCGACTGCTTCGTGCACGGAGTCGACCAGGATCGCACGTTCCTCGCGACTGAGGTCAGGCAGGTCCTTGAGCAACTGGATGTTGCCGCGAAGGACGGTGAGGGGATTTGCGATGCGATGCCGCATGAGCCGGCGGTAGTCCACGAGTGCGCGCTCGTATTCGGCTTCCTTGATCGCGGCCTCGTTCTCGACGGCCAGGAGTCCGCACACCATTCTTCGAATGCCGAAGATGAGCAGGGTGAGCAGCAACACGGCCAGTCCGTCCACCAGCAGTGAGAACGCAAGCGGCTCATCGCCCATGAACGCGACGTAGTAGCGGTCGGCCGCCCGCACCAGGAAGAAAGCCATCAGCGCGGCGAGCCACGGGAATGCCCGTCCGAAACGGGCGAGATGACGCAGGACGACGAGCGCCAGCACGGCCTCGAGGGATGCGAGCGTGACGCTAAGGACGTCGGCCATCACTCAAGACGGCGGGGCGGAGCAGGGAGGCGCCGGGGACCGATGTGCCCCGGCGCCTCGAAGTCATCGTTAGCGACTGACCGTCTTGGTGACGCTGAAGCCCGGGATGTAACCGGGCGCCCTGTTGACCCACATGCGGGCCTGGGTCGTGCCGCGTGGGAAGTTGCCGCGGAAGCGGGCCTCGCCGCGCTGGTTCAGCCGGACGCGCTTGGTCGTGAACCAGGAGCCGGAGTTCGTACGGCGCTGAAGCAGCACGACCGTCCTCGGTACGACCGCTGCGCAGCGACCTTGACATAGAACCGGTTCGCCTGGTGGCTGAGGACGCGGAAGATGACGAGCGGCCGGACGTTGACGAACGGCGCGCGTGTGCTCTCGCCGTTTGCCCAAGACGCCTTGTACTCGGTGCGGATCGGCGGTCGGTCGACCAGCGAATAGGTGCCCTCGGCATCGACTGTCACAACGCGGGTCACCTGCTGGCCGCCGTACCGCGTCATGTTGATCGTCACCTCTTGTCCCGGGCGGGCATCGCCGATGCTGCCGATCACCTGCACCGGGTTGCGGTAGACGACGAAGAGCCGGCTGAGAGCGACGGTCACCCCGCCGCCGCGGACGTGCACCACACCGGTGTGCCTCGAGCCCCCCGCCACCGCGTCACTGTAGGAATACGCGGACGCGGTACCAAAGCGATACGAGTACGTCTCGCCGCTCCGGAGCACGGGCGACGAGGAAATGCGCCGGTGTCGGAGACGACGCGGTGCGGCTTGCTGTCCGCGTTTCTCCATGTGACCGTGTCGCCGGATCGGACGACGACACTATTCGGTTGGAAGCCCGTCGCGAGGATCGCCACGTTCACGGTCGCTGTCGGCTCGGACTCGGAGACCGCAGGGGTGGCGCCGGCGATCGCCAACGTGCCTGCGAGTAGAAGGAGCAACTTCTTCATCGTGCTACCTCCTTATTTAGATCGGAATACGATCTTCTTTACCAATCCGACGCGGGGGTAATCGCAAAGTTGGAGTCCTTTACAGGTTTCTTACAGGGGCCTCCGCAAACGTCCATCGCTTTACGATTCGGCGATGTCCGAACCGCCAGCACCCAGAACGGAGGATGTGCTTCGCGCAGCTGAGTTCCGCACCGCGCTCCGCCAGTTCGAGCGTCAAACAGAGCGCATCGCGCGCGGGTCGGGCCTGACTCCACGCCGTTACCTCGTCCTCCTCCTGATCAAGGGCGCCGCGGACCACAGCGAACGCTCGACCGTGAGCGAGCTCGCCGAGCGCATGAGCCTTGCGCAGAGCACGGTCACCGAACTCGTCGCGCGCGCCGAGAAGGCGGGGCTCGTTAAGCGCGAGAGCTCGCCCGATGACGGGCGCGTGGCCAAGCTCTCGCTCACAAAGGAAGGTGAGCGCCGGTTGACCGAGGCATTCAGAAGCCTGGCCGCCGAGCGCCGATCGCTGCGTGAGGCCGTCGGCCGTCTTGCGGACTAGCCAGGCGAGCGTGATGCCGAGGCGCCGGCCGGCCTACTTCGCTGAGCGCTCGATCAGTGACCGAGCGGGCGTTGGTCGCGTATTGCGCAATCCGGGGAACCTCTAACGCGAATTGCTCGTTTTTCCGCTTGGTTCCTTCGACTGCGCCGTTTTTCTCCCAAATGCCTACGCGCGGGTGTGCGAATCGCCTCTCAAAGAAGGACCCGCGAATCGCCTGCTCTTTCGAGTTCATGGGCCGTTTCTAAACAATGGAACGAGTTTCACATCAAGCCTCTCGCTGACGAGGATGCGCCGAGGTATGCCGCCGGTGTTCATCGCCGGCGGTTCTTTACTTGCCGGGAATAGCCGCGTTAGCGGTTCGAGATCGTCCGCCTCGGCCAAGAGCATGACGCGGTCACCCGCTTCCAGCTCAAGCGATCCGGCGGGGCGCGTTGCCGCCCCATCCCTCACCACGAGCGTGACCCACGCGTGCTCGCCGAGCGGGAGATCGCGGATCGTCCGTCCGGCTGCTCGTGAGCCAGCGCCGACCTCGAACTCATGCTCGGGCTGCGGTTCTTCGCCGAGCCGGACCGACAGCTCCCACGGAAGCGATGGCCGTTTGCGCATCGGAATGCCGAGAGCACGAGCCACAAATGGCACCAGTGTCCCCTGGCCGACGACCGAGACGAGCACGACGACGAACACGACGCCGTACACGCGCTCGGCCCCCGCGACACCGCCGAGAACTGCGAAAGCGGCCAGCAGGATCGGCACCGCCCCTTTCAGGCCGCTCCAGGTGATGAACACCCGCTCCGCCCAGCTCAGACGCGCGGCGCCAAGTGTCACGAGAACCACCAGCGGCCGTGCGAGCAGAGCAAGCCCGAGCGCAAGCACGATGCCTTCGAGCCAGACGCGTCCCGAAAGCCCACTGATGTCGATCGTCAGGCCGAGAGCAACGAAGACCCCGAGCTCGGCGAGGCTCGAGAGCGACGCCGAGAGAAGCACCGATCTCGGCCTTATAAGGCACGCCGGCATCACCCAGGAACAGG